>NZ_CP144921.1:0-4278682 GCF_036700015.1 Shouchella rhizosphaerae
GCGCCAAAAGCAATGGAGCCGGTGCCAGCCAAGAGCCCGTCAAGGCCATCAGTTAAATTGACGGCATTGCTCGCCCCGAGCAGCATTAAGACAATCAAAATGAGGTAGAGCCAGCCTAAATCAAAGCCAAACGTCGTGCCTGGAATCGCAATAAATGTATCAAAGCCGATCGCAAGCAATCCGATATAGAAAATAGCGGCAATGACTAGCTGACCTGCTAGCTTTTGCTTAGAGGTCAAGCCGAGATTGTGCTTGCGCACCACTTTTAAATAGTCGTCAACGAAACCGACGATCCCATAACCAAGCGTCACAACCATCAACAACAACAATTCCGGAGTAAATCCGGTGATGGCGATGCCGATCGCGAGGGCACTGATGAAAATCGATAAGACAATAACAATGCCGCCCATTGTTGGCGTACCGCTTTTCTTCTGATGGGATTTCGGCCCTTCTTCACGGATGCTTTGGCCAAACTTCAATTTCCGCAAAAAGGGAATAAACAGCGGTGACATAATAACAGCAGCCGCAAATGAGAGAATGAGAACGAACAACAGCGTCCATTCTTCCATATTAATTGCCTCCTTTGACCGCCGGTAAAACTTCCTCAAGCGCCAAACCGCGTGAAGCTTTTATTAATACAACGGTATCTTTCGTATAGTAAGGTTTCAAAATTTCGGCTGCTTCCACAACCGTATCAGCATGGACAAGCGAAATGCGGCTGTCCTTTTTGTCAAGTTGGGCCTCGTAAATCCATCGGCCTTTTTTGCCGACTGTCACAACGTCTGTGATAGGCGGCTCAATGGCAGTAGCCACGCTTTTATGAAGAGCTTCTTCATCTTGGCCTAGCTCATAAATATCTCCTAAGACAAGAACGCGCCGTTTATAATGGGGCAGCTCTTTCACAGTCTCAATTGCCGCTTTCATCGATGTTGGATTGGCATTGTAGGCGTCATTAATAATGGTCGAGCCGTTTGGCCCTTTAAGCTTCTCTAGCCGCATACCCGTTATTGCCAAGGAAGAAAGTTGTTTTTGGATCATGGCATTGCTAAAACCTAGCTTTTGCGCAAGCAAAATCGCGTAAGCGGCATTTTTAACATTATGCTTGCCTAGCATTGTAAGTTGCCAGCGTGCGCCGTTCAAATAAAAGACATAGCCATTTTCTAGCGTTTTGACGTCACTTATTTTGGTTGCCGCCTGATCCGAAAAGCCAACTGTCGTTTCCGCTTGTTCGTTATACGGACTTAGCAATGGTTCGTCTCCGTCGAATAACAGCCAGCTTTCCTTTATGAGCCCATCGGCAATTTCCATTTTTGCAGCTGCAATCCCTTCACGGGAACCTAAATGCTCGATATGAGCATCGCCAATGCTTGTTATAATCGCCGCATTTGGCTTCGCTACTTGCGTAAGCGTCGAAATTTCACCGGCATGGTTCATCCCCATCTCAACGACCGCATAAGTACAGTCTTCTGGCATGGCCAACAATGTGAGCGGTACGCCAATATGGTTATTTAAATTCCCTTTCGTTTTATGGACAGCAGCCGTTCCGGCTAGCACACTAGCAACTATATCCTTTGTCGTCGTTTTTCCGTTTGAGCCCGTAATGCCAATCACAAACGGATTCACTTTTTCACGGTACGCTTGCGCCAAAGCCTGCAATGCTTTCAACGTGTCTTCCACATAGTAGAGCTGGAACGTCTCTGGCAACTGCTCAGGCACGGGCTCCTGTTCTTTCCAAAGGGCACCTGTTGCCCCAGCTTCAATCGCTTGTTCAATAAAGCGATGGCCATCAAACCGTTCTCCCTTTAAAGGCACAAACAGCCCATTTTCCATGCGCTGCCGCGTGTCCGTCGAAACGCCCGAAAAGCCGCGCCTATCTTCCTTCAAACGGCTTCCTTTCGCAATGGATTTCAGCAAACTTGCATCGATCTTCATTGTATCCGCTCCTTCAGCGCATCACGGGCCACTTCTCGGTCATCGAAATGAATCCGTTGACGGCCAATTTCCTGATACGTTTCATGCCCTTTGCCAGCAATCACGACAATGTCTCCTGTATTTGCCGCAGCAATCGCTTGCTCGATTGCCGTTTTCCGGTCAACAATGACGGTGTATTGGTCGGGGTCAAGCCCCTCCGTAATATCGGCAAGAATCGCATCAGGGTCTTCGGTGCGAGGGTTATCTGACGTGAATATCGTTCGATCCGCATATTGCACGGCAATTCGCCCCATAACAGGACGCTTCGTCGCATCGCGATCTCCTCCGCAGCCTACGACTACATGAATATCATTATCTGCAAAGTCTTGGACGGTTTGCAACACATTTTCGAGGCTGTCAGGCGTGTGTGCATAGTCAACAATTACGGTAAAGTCTTGCCCTTCATCAACAGGTTCAAAACGCCCCGCTACACCTGTGACTTTTTCTAGACTAGCCTTAATCGTAGAGAGAGACAAACCTGAGACATAAGCGCTGGCAGCAGCAGCAAGGGCGTTGTAGACATTGAACAAGCCAATCAGCTTGAGCTGAACATCGGTTTTTTCACCAAAAACATGTAATGTGAACCGCGTGCCCGCAGCGCTTACTTTAATGTTTTCCCCGTAAACGTCCGCTTGTTTTTTGATGCCATATGTGACAACGTCTGCCGTTGTCATTTGAATAAGCCGGTCGCTGGCAGGATCATCGCTGTTTATGACAGCGGTTTTGCCGTCATATGTATTTCCTAGTTGTGAAAATAATAAGCTTTTTGCATAAAGGTAACGTTCCATTGTCTCATGATAATCAATATGGTCAGGGGTTAAATTTGTAAACACGGCAATATCATAATCACAGCCGCGCACACGACCTAAATGCAAGGCATGGGAAGATACTTCCATTACCGCTGTCTCGACTTGCTTGTTTACCATTGAGGCAAACCGCTGCTGCAACACAAGTGATTCAGGCGTCGTATTCCGTGTTTCAATTGTTTCATCGCCAATTTTGGTATAAAGCGTGCCGATGAGGCCGGTTTTCTGACCTGCCTCCCGAAACATCGTATCCAAAATGTGCGTAACCGATGTTTTCCCATTCGTGCCCGTCACGCCGATCAGCTGCAATCGTTTCGTTGGTTCTCCATAAAAATGGCTCGCCAACCGCGCCATTGCCCGTTTTGTATCACGGACAATCACGACAGGGACGTCAAGGGCAAGAGGGCGCTCAGCAACAACGGCGACCGCCCCTTTTTCTACAGCCTGCTTTGCAAAGTCATGCCCATCAACGGTATAGCCATTAATGCAAAAAAACAATGTTCCTTGTTTCACTAAGCGCGAATCCATTTCTAAATGCGCAATCTCTATCGATTGGTGTTCTTTTTTTAAAGGTGTAATGCCCCGAAGCACACGAAGCAATTCATTCAATTCCATGTTAATGCCTCCAAAGTTTTGACAGTCCACCGTATTGGAAAACGATGAATGAGCAGAATAAAAACATACGTATCCATTTTAGTCGTTCCCGCTCATTTTGTCACCCATATACACACGGATTGTTGAATCTTTTGCAACACGTGTCCCCGGTTGGGGAGACTGGCGCAACACAGTATTGCCTTCACCCGAGGCATCAAGGCGAAGATCATAATGGGACTCATAAATATCCCGTTTTGAAAGACCGATCAAATCTGGAACTTCCACCAACGGTTCATCAGCCCACGTCAATTCTTTTTCAATTTGGTTATCCCTTTTTTCCACTCCCATCGCTTCAAGGCTGTCACCGATAATCGCGCCTGCGATTGGTGCCGCCACTACCCCACCATATTGAATCGTATTTTTAGGGTTATCAATTGCGACATAGACGACAATTTGCGGATCATCCATTGGTGCGACGCCAATAAACGATAAGATGTAGTTGTTTTCCAAGTACTTGCCGTTTTTGGCTTTTTGTGCTGTTCCTGTTTTGCCGCCAACACGATAGCCGTCAATAAACGCATTTTTACCAGAGCCTTTGGCGACTACATTTTCCATTGCATAGCGGACTTGCTCTGATGTTTTTTCGGAAATCACTTGCCGTTTCATCACAGGCGAAATCGACTCAACGACCTCTCCTGTTTCTCCATCCGTCCACTCTTTCGCTAAATAAGGCTCATACAAATATCCACCATTTACAGCTGCCGAAACAGCGACTACTTGTTGGAGCGGCGTTACGGCCACCCCTTGACCAAAAGCGGTTGTTGCCTGCTCAAGAGGACCGACACGGTCGCGGTTAAACAAAATTCCTGTTCCTTCTCCTTGTAAATCAATGCCTGTTTTTTGGCCGAATCCAAATTTCTCAATGTAATCGAACAGACGATCCTTTCCGAGGCGCTGGCCAAGTTCGACAAACCCAGGGTTGCAAGAATTTTGCACGACTTCTAAAAATGTTTGGTGTCCATGCCCGCCTTTTTTCCAGCAACGAAGCTTTGTTCCCGCGACATTGATGTAACCAGGGTCGTGAAAGGTATCGTTTTCTAAATCGACGACACCTTCTTCCAACGCGGCGGCAAGTGTAATAAGTTTGAAAGTGGAACCCGGTTCATACTGCATCCAAACGGGTTTGTTTTGATTGTACACTTCTGCCGGCACTTCTCGGTAATGTTCCGGGTTGAAGTCAGGGCGACTGCTCATCGCCAACACTTCTCCTGTATTGGGGTCCATAGCGATTGCCATCGCTCCATCTGGCTCATACTTTGCTTCTGCCTGGTCCAACTCCCGTTCCATAATCGTTTGGATACGGCTGTCAATCGTTAACGTTAAATTAAGGCCATTAATGGGAGGCTCATATTCGTCAGCCAAGTTGGGCATTTTCGTTCCTTTAGCGGTCGAAAAAAAGGAGACATAGCCTTTTTCGCCTTTGAGCTTCCCGTCATAATAATGCTCAAGCCCTGTCAGACCTTGGTTGTCAATGCCGGCAAATCCAAGGACATGAGAGAGGTAGCTGCCAAATGGGTAATGGCGTTTTGAATCTTCGGCAATGTAAACACCAGGCAGGTTGAGGCTCCGCACTTCTTGCGCTTTTTCCTGCGATAATTTCTGTCCCTCTGGACGCAGCCAAACGCTCGAAGCAGACTTCGTCAACGATTCATATGCTTTTTGTTGATCCATTTCCAAAACAGCAGCCAACTTTTCAGCTGCGTCCACCGGGTCTGTCACTTGCCGTGGAAAAACAATGACAGACGGGGCGCTAATATTGGTAGCTAACTCCACGCCGTTTCGATCGGTAATATCGCCTCGTTTTGGTTCAAACGGAATGTTTCTTCCCCACGAATCTTCTGCCTGTTCAGTCAGCCAGACGCCTTGTCCGAACTGGACATAGCCTAAGCGGACAGCAATGATCGCAAACACGGCTACACCGATGAAAAAGGCGAGTAGCAGCCGCTTTCTGACAGTCACATTTGATACGCGCACGGCTATCCCTCACTTTCTGCACTGGACGGGTTTATGGTCTAGCCTATGCTTGTTCACCACGTGATAGAACAAAGAGGAGCTTGCCGTTTGGCAAGCTCCTCAAACTATAGACAAAGGCGAGAGTGTTACTCAGATTGATCGCCATCGTTCTCTTCCGCCTCTGTATTTGCTTCCACATCTCCTTCAGACACCGGTTCCTCTACTCCCTCAAAAGCTCGTTCGAGTTGTTCGTCTGTTTGCTCATCATTTGCGTCGGCTTCCCCTTGATCATGGTCCTCTTGTTTATCTCGTTCATTGTTCGAGGCAAATTCAGCATCGAGAAGGGCTTGTTCCTCTATAGGCTCACCAGGAGCTATGCTCTGGGATTGTAAATAGCCATTGCCCTTAAATTCTGGTGTTAAGTCAAGTAAAGCAGCTACTTTCATCACGTCACGCGATGACCAGCCTGCCATGTCTGGCATTTTGACTTCGCCATCTGTTCGCAAGACGATCCGATCGCCTGGAAGAACCTTCGTTCCTGGCGCTGGCTGTTGGTCCGTAATGTGTTCCCCTTCACCAAGGACAACGACTTCACCAGGAATGGTTTCGGCTGCTTTGTCTACCCGTTCACCGGCCAGATGAGGCATTTCAAAACCTTGCTCCTCTGCTTCTTGCAGCAATTCCTCTTCATTTGGCTCCAAGTCCATATACGTCATGCTGCTCTGCATAACAGAGTTAAATATCATCGAGACAGGGGCATTGCCTGATTCGTTGTCATCTAATTTCGGCTTTGTGACAGAGACATAAAGGACTACCTTCGGATTATCAGCAGGAGCCATGCCGAGAAAAGAGTAAAGGTATTGGCCATGGCCTGATAAGTATTTTCCGTCTTCAGCAATTTGCGCTGTCCCTGTTTTGCCTGCGACCTCAAGTCCTTGAATGTTGTATGCCTTGCCTGTGCCGTGATCCTCTGCTACCGCTCCACGTAACAGCTCCCTCACATGTTTGGCTGTCTCCTCGGAGATTGGCTCCCCAGCCACTTCTGGTTCTGTTTCCCGGAGCTTGTCGCCGTTTTCATCAACTACTTCTTTAATGATATAAGGTTTTTTCATTTTTCCGTCGCCTGCGATCGCTGTTGCTGCCTGGATCATTTGGATCGCAGTCACCGTTGAGTTTTGTCCAAAAGCGGTGCGGGCAGCATCGGCACGCCTTCCTTCAACGACATTGCTCGATGCTTCATTCGCTAAGTCAATGCCTGTTTGTTCAGTAAAGCCAAACTGCTTCAAATACGAGTAAAACCGTTCCATCCCTAGCCGTTCGAGGACAAGCTTTGCCATGAGCACATTGGAAGAACGCTGGAACCCTTCAGCGTAGGAGATTTCTCCCCAGCCAGAACGGTTTACGTCATTAATAGGTGGAGAATTGGCGTCAACTTCATACCGCCCTGACTGGTATGTACTGTCGTCCTCAAACTCCCCTTCTTCTATCGCTGCTGCGATCGTAAACATTTTCATCGTGGAGCCTGGTTCAACCACGTCCTGAACAGCCAAGTTTAAGTAATTTTCAATATTACGGTAATCATTCGGATTAAAGCTCGGCCGATTCGACATCGCCAAAATTTCCCCTGTCCGAGGATCGGCAGCAATCGCGGTCATTTTTTCAGGCTCGTATTCTGCCTCAACTTGCGACATTGCCTGCTCCATTGCAGCCTGAATCGACGTGTCTAACGTTGTATAAATATCTGCTCCATTTTTAGGCAACGTTACCCGGTCTGACCCCGCCCCTAACGAGAGCCCTTTGCCAAGACTCGTGTATTCGATATGGCCGTCTTCGGCATGCAAGTAATCATTCATGCTTGCTTCCAAGCCCATATTATAGGCGCTGTCTTCGCTATTATGGTGACCAATTACATGAGAAGCAAACGTTTGTTTCGGGTAGTAGCGCCTCTTCGTATCTTGAATTAGGATACCAGGCAAATTCAGCTCTTCAATTTCTTTTTTTTGCTCATATGTAAGGTTTCTTGCCCCTGCTCCTAATTCAATTTGAAAACGACCATTTTCTTTCGCATCCGTCAAACGCGCTTCCAACTCGCCTTCTTCCATTCCAATTAAAGGCGCAAGTTTTTGCGCTGTCTCTTGTGGATCTTTCACATATTGGGTTGGGCCTTGTGAATCGGATAAAACAGCAATGACATTATAAGCTGGCACGTCTTCAGCAAGCACGCTGCCGTGGCGGTCTAAAATAGCCCCTCGTTCGCTTTCGAGCACTTGGGAGCGGTTATACTTTGCCTCTGCCATAGCGACCAAATCATGGCCTTTTACTTCTTTGGTTATTTGAATATACGCCATGCGGCCAAGCAAAATAGTGAACAAACCAAGAAACACAAACAAAAGGGTGACGGCACGTCTATTTGTCACCGCCCGTTTTATTTCCACTTTCCACCACACCTTTCCTAAGTAAGAAAAACGAGCTCGCTTGAACTCGTCTTGAACCGTTACTCGTTTTCTCCAGAAGATTTCATTCCAATTCTTTGTGCACGGTCAAGCACATTTTCAGGTGAGCTTAATTCGTCAAGCTGCATTTGGTAGCCTGCATTGGTTAGTACTTGCTCGCTAATGACTTCTTTATCCTTTTGGATCGATACATTCAAACCATAGAGTGTCGCATAATTATGTACAATGAAAGTGAGCATGAGAAAAAGCACCGCTGCCAAAAAGCCAGCTATAATTTTTTCGCCGAGGGTAATACGTGCCCGATAGCGGACAATTTGCTTTTCTTTTCGCAATCCTTCTTTGTGCCGCTGAGGATGTGGTTGATAGTGTCGTTGTGCTCCCATGTAAACGCCTCCTTAATCTGTCTGTTTTTCTTTTTCAATAATGCGCAGTTTTGCAGAGCGTGCACGGTTATTTGCTTTTATTTCTTCGTCATTGGCTACAATCGGCTTTTTAGTGATCAAGGCAAATGGCGCCTTTTGATCGGCAGGTATAATAGGCAGCCCTTTAGGCAAATCTGGCAGCTTCGTTTTCTCCTTAAACATTTGCTTGCATAAGCGGTCCTCAAGGGAATGAAAGGTAATGACAGCCATGCGCCCGCCTTCGTTTAATAGTTCAAATCCATCCGTTAACGCATCCTCAAAAGCGCCTAGTTCATCATTGACGGCTATCCGAATGGCTTGAAATGTCCGTTTTGCTGGGTGTCCTCCTGCACGTCGAGCAGGGGCAGGAATCGCTTCTTTAATGATGTCCACTAATTCACCAGTCGTTTCAATCGGTTGCTTCAGCCGGTATGCTTCAATTTTGCGGGCAATTTGTTTAGAAAACTTTTCTTCGCCGTATCTTGAAATAATCGAATGGAGCTTGGCAAACGGCCAAGTATTGACCACTTCTCTGGCTGTGAGCGATGCGCTCTGGTCCATCCGCATATCAAGTGGGGCGTCTTGATGATAACTAAAGCCTCGGCTTGCTTCATCAAGTTGTGGGGATGAAACACCTAAGTCGAAAAGAATTCCATCTACTTTGTCAACGCCTCTCATTCGCAGCTCTTCCTTTATGTGCCGGAAATTGCTGCGTATGAATGTGATATTCTCCTTAAAACGAGAGAGCTTCTCTGCTGCGAACGAAAGGGCGGCTTCATCTTGGTCAAAGGCATAAAGATGGCCTTCGCCTGCTAACGCCGTTAAAATCCGCTCTGAATGGCCGCCGCCTCCTAACGTGCAATCCACATACACGCCTCCAGGTTTCACCGCGAGACCATTTACAGATTCTTCTTTCAGTACCGTTATATGTGAAAACATACGTCCCATCCTATCTTATAAATCAAAATCAATTAAGTTCTCGGCAATGTCGGCAAAGGAATCTTCAGACTGGGATACATAGTCTTCCCAAAGCGTCTTGCTCCATACTTCCATCCGGTTAGAAACGCCGATCACCACACATTCCTTTTCTAGCTTTGCGTATTCTCTAAGGGGTTGGGGTACATTCATTCGCCCTTGTTTATCAAGCTCGCATTCACTTGCGCCTGAGAAGAAAAAGCGCGTAAAAGCACGGGCGTCCTTCTTTGTGAAAGGCAGTTCTTTTAATTGGCTTTCCAATTTGTCCCATTCGCTTTGGGGATAAACAAACAAGCAATTATCTAGGCCACGGGTAATCACAAAAGGAGTGCCGAGGTGTTCCCTAAATTTAGCAGGCACAATCATCCGGCCTTTCTCATCAATTGTATGCCGGTATTCCCCTAAAAACATTGTTGCCTGCCTCCTCCCCCACTTTCTACCCTTAACTTACCACAACCCTCCACTTTTCACCACCTTATCGTGTAATTTTCCACAGAATTAAAAAAAATCCTGCTCACGGAGCAGGATTTCACATACATTTTCGATTGACACAAGCTGACAAGATTACACGTAAAAAACAAGATGGGCGCCCGTATGGGGTGGTTTTTTCTCAAGCAAGCGGGAAAAGATGTCTATCCCTGCTGTATTTAACAGAATGAACGAGTGTAAAATTCGCTCTTGCGGTGCATCTTTCGGATGTAGCCACGTCATTGCTTCATCGTATTTGCTCAGTCCCACTTGATGCTGTTCCCGTATTTCCCGTTCCATCCGTTCTTTCAAAAAGGCAATTTGCCCTTGAATAAATGCGCGGTTTTTTTCGCCCATTTTTTTCAATGTCGGGCTAATTTCTCCGGCCAGTTCCCTAAAAGGCAGATGGGCTGCTTCAATTGCTTCAGCGGCCGCTTGTGCCCTTTGCGCGACTGGATAAGAATGTTGGCTCGCAAGCCACGCTTCCTTGAGCTTTTCTCCTTCGCCCAAAATATAGGTTTCTGCTGCTTCTTTGCGTTCGCGCAAATGCTTTTCGACTCGGCAAGGGACGAATGTGGCCGATAATCTCGGAATAATAGGGGTCAGTTTATAATCAAACAGCGCAAACACGTCTTTCAATGTCGCCCAATAGGCAAGCTCGCCAGGTCCAGCCACAAAAGCAAGCGTAGGTAGCAGCCATTCTTGCATAAGCGGGCGCGTGACGACGTTATTGCTAAAACGTTGTGGATGGCTGTCGACTTCCGCAAGCAACTCCTCTTTTGTAAATTGCCGTTCGGTTTCCCTGACATAAAAACGGCCAGCTTCATAATCAAGACGGCGCCGTTTGCCATCGAGCGTATAGAACAGATGGGCGTTTTGTTTTTCTGTCGCGATTGGAGATGGATAGCCTTTCTCTACGAAACGGGCTTCCCCAGCGGCCTGGCATTCTTGCAAAGCGTCGACTTTGCGTATCAATTGCTTGAAAAAAGGACGTTCAATGGCACGTAATTCTGGGTCATTGCTATCTAAAAAGAGCAAGCCTTCACGGTAAAAAAGCTCATGCATCAGCAATTTGAAGAATTCTGTATAAGTACCGGCTGTAGCTGCAGCCTGCGTAACCATTGCTTTCAGCGTGTTTGTGTAGCTCGTCTCAGGCAAAGAGGCAAACAGCTTTGCCAAAAATGTGTCCAACTCTTTTTTAGGAAGAACTTTTGTGCTAGCAGCTTCTCCGTTCGGTTCGTCTCCTAACATCAACTTTTTCCACATGTCGCCTTTTAAATAATGGACATAACGAACTTCGTCTAAGTCATGATCTTCTCCGGCTATCCAAAAAAGCGGTACAACAGGTTGGTTTAACGTTGCCTCATATTGTTTCGCCAGTAAAATGACGCTCATTGCTTTATAAGCTGTATATAGGGGGCCAGTCATGAGCCCTGCTTGTTGCCCCGCCACAACGACTAATGCATTTTCCTGCTTGAGTTTATGTATGTTGTCCATACAAGCCTCTCGCTTCCTTAATGGCGCATGGCGTGCTTCAAGCAAGCGACAAAGCGCTTGACGATGGGAAAAAGAGCGCTTCGCCAAATCTTCGCTCCGTTCTTGCTCCCAGCCATTCGTTTTCCATCTATACGAGAACAGATCGCTGCATTGATCTGGTTGGTTGACATATTCAGCTAAAAACCCCGTTAAACGCCGTGTGTCCAACGCCTCAATTCTCATTTTCAATTCCCCTCAATTCCTATGACCTTATCGTGTTCCATCATAGCAAAAACAGCAAGCGCAACCAAATAAGTTGCTTTGCGCCTTTAAGCAAACACGACACGGTCTAAAAATGCCGCCCCTAGCAAAAAAAGATACAAAAGGCCAGCGATGAGAAATAAACTGCGCCAAGCCGCAGTCGTTTTCTTTTTTGGCGTTCCAGTCGGATGGATCCAATGCATAAACAAAAGCAGCGACACTGTTAAAATGGCAATAAAAATGATTGCGAGCCAAGCTCCATGTCCTGGCCATAGCTCATGGCATATAAAAACAACAGCCAGCAAGAAAAACGGCAGCGTCCAATCGCTCGCATGGCGGATTGCTTTTTGCTTAGGTTGCCAACGGAGCAAAACGAAGCAGATAAGTAGCCAAGGCAAGAGCGGGAATGTGACAAATGTCGCGACAATAGCAGACACAGCTGTCGTCATTTCGTCTCACCTCTATTCAAAAGTTGATACAATAATAATAAGCGTGGCGTATCAATTTGTTTCTTTTCGCCAAGGTGGATAAGATAACCTAAAATGGCATCAAGCTCTAGCTTCCGCCCCTGCTGATAGTCGACAAGCATCGATGACTCGTTATTCGCTGTCTTCTTGCATACCGCTACTACGTAATGCCAGAGCGCTTCGTCATTATTGCGCCCAAGTACAGCTACCGCTTCATCGAATACGCTTTTCATTGCTGCCATATAGCCTTGTTGCTTAATGAAAGCGCCGTTTCTTTCACCAGTAATCGCTGTTAATGGATTAATGCACGCATTGGCAATCAGTTTTTCTTCGAGGATCGGGTTGTAGTCGGGAAATGTTTGTATGTGCAAAACCTGCCCATCGGCTGCATCGCCAATGACAGTGATATCTTGTTCTGTCATTCTTTTAAAAGGAGCGATTTTCAGACTGCCGAGGCCTCTTACCTCAACTACAGTGTCGCCTTCTTTGAACAGCCCGTATTCCAATACTCCGACTGCCACCTTTCCCGTTAGATCGGCAATCTCCTTTAAATGGCCCATGCCATTTTGTACAAACAACCATCTTGTTTCATCGTGCGCCAATGACTGACCTATCGCTACTATGCTAGCTACATCATAAGATTTGACAGCGCACACAATTAGGTCAAATCGTTTCGTGCCGATGCCTACTTGCGTCTGCACGTTTTTCTCAGCTTTTATTTTCCCTGTTACTCCAATGCCGCGGTCTGCTAATAGAGCGGCTTGTTCTGCCCGTTTTGTTACTAAAACAACATCTTGTCCTGGGCGCTTAAAACTAGCTGCCAAAAATAAGCCTACAGCCCCAGCTCCGATTACTGCAATTTTCACAAAATGACCCCTCTTTTTTTAGTTGGTCCTATTGTATCACAGCCAAGTTCATAGATTGCCATCGTTGGCAAACTTTTTTGTTTTTAATGCGTTTTCATTTGTTTTCTAGTAAAATAGAAGAGGAAGAGTAAAGGTACTGGAGGAGGATGACTATGACCATTAAAGTTGAGCGCTTGCTCGTCAACTACAAGACATTAGAAGAGTTTCGCCATTTCAGAGAATATGGCGCTGCTGAGCTTTCCATGAAAGACGATTTAAAGAACAGTATAATTGAAAATGACAGCGAGTCCCCTTTTTATGGTATTTATTACGGAAAAAAACTGGTTGCACGAATGAGTTTATACAAAATTGACGGCAACTTCGACCGCTATTTTGACCCTCCGCAAGACTACTTGGAACTGTGGAAACTAGAAGTGCTAGAGCCTTACCGCGGACGAGGTTACGGGCGGGCACTCGTTGACTTTGCCAAAAGCTTCGGCCTGCCAGTTAAAACGAATGCACGTCAAAGCACAGGCGAATTTTGGAACAAACTTGGCTTCGAACCTATCACTTACAATGAAGCACGAGACCGGGGCGAGAGCCCATACGTATGGTTTCCTCAAGGGGTGCAAGAACAAACAACAAAGCCTGAGCAAGCAAGGGCGGAATAATCAAAAAAACAAGCCGTTCACTTAAATAGCGGCTTGTTTTTTCGTTGACAAGTGCAACATCGTCCATTAGACATTGCCCTCTCCATCTGTGTTCGTCCATTTTCGCGCCCGCTCCATAATTTCCAACAGGGCACGGTAATCGTCTGCAATTACTTGTTTTTCTTTTTTTATTTTTTCTAACTCTTGTTTCAAACGTTCGTTTTCTTCTTGTAACTGTTTCGCTTCTGCTTGGCTATGTTGTTGCTCTTTAAGCCCTTGTAAAAATGCAATTACATCGGCTAACTCTATGTTGTTGGATGCAGGCACTGCTTTTTTTTCAGTTGCTCTTTGCATAACGGCGTTATCGCTAGTCGTTCCAGTCTTTGCCTTTGTTTTTGCTTGCTCCCTTTTCTTCGCAGCCCTTTTTTTCTTGGCAAGCGCCACCTCGGCTTCGTACTTTTTGCGAATCGTGGAATTCCAACGAAATCCGCAAGCTGCACTTGTCCGTGATAATTTTTCTGCAGTTTCTTCAAATGCAGCAAGCTGAGTACTGCCTTCCCGAATATGGCGAAGCACCGTTTCGGCAAGGAGCAAATCATCTTCCTGCGCCCACGCGTCTTGGCGGTTAGCTGTCATTGTTTGTCCTCCTCTTTTCTTCCTATACTAATGGGCTTAAACTACCCCAGTGAAAGCCGATGGACGCTCGCCACGCATTTTCCTCTATTTGGGATGGATCAGTACGGTTTTTAGCAAAGCTGCTTGTCTCCGACTCTAGGCGATCGAATCAAAACGGCAACGACCTAGCTAAACGGCTTGTTGTATAGCATGGCGATAGACGAAAAAATCGGTTCTTTTACTAAAATCTATGCTTTCCTCTGGTTAAATAGACGTTTTCTATTAAACCAGATTACCCTATTTTGCAGAATATTATTCAAAAAAAAGCAGAAAGCCTGGAGGCTCTCTGCTTACTTAGATGCTACTTTTTCACCCTTGTATGTTCCACACGCTTTGCAGACGCGGTGAGAAAGTTTGTACTCTCCGCACTCTGGGCATTCCACCATACCTGGCACTTCTAATTTAAAGTGCGTACGGCGTTTATTTTTCCTTGTTTTAGAAGTTCTTCTAAACGGTACTGCCATTATTAACACCTCCTTCAAGCATTCGGACGATACAGTACTACTCTTTATCAAAAAATTTTGCTAGATCAGCGAGCCGCGGGTCAATCCGCTCTTTTTTCTCCTTGTCCGTCACAAGCTCCCAACCATTTCCTGACGGGGGTGCCTGCACATCTGAAGGATTGTCCGCAAAGACTTGAATCGGTATGTTGACAAAGATCCGCTCTTTCATAACTGGCAGCAAATCAATCTTTTCACCTGTATACGTGTACGTATCCTCTACTTCAAGCTCCGGCGGAGGCACTTCACCTTCGGGCACAAAATGCGCTTCTTCCTTTAGCTCATATGGCCAAACGACGTCGGCTAATGTCCGTGAACAAGGAAGCGTCAGCTCACCTTTTAAAGTAAATGAAAACGAGTATACATTGCGCTTTGCCGACACTGTCCCATTGATTTGAATGGGGCTCGCCGCTCGTACATCTTGATGTTCAGTAAGACCGTCTTCCACTTCGATCGTTTGCTCGAAATGAATGGGCTCAAAGCGAGCCTGTTGCAACTGCTGAACATTCCATTCCATACTTAATTCACCTCATAAGGCAACAAGAATCATTATAAAACCAAGGCTTCATAATGTCAATCTTTTTTCTTTACAGCTACTGGCGTTTCCCTTAACGCTACCATAGGTTATAATTTACCCAAGTACGTCCCATTTTAGCATGTGGGATGACCATGCGCAAAATCAAGAGGAGGGCTTATTGGCGTGAGGGCACTTGGCTTAGTTGTAGAATACAATCCATTTCATAATGGCCATCTGCACCACTTGACACAAGCAAAGCAGCAAACGGGCGCAGACGTGGTCGTCGCTGTCATGAGTGGCACATTTTTGCAACGGGGCGAACCAGCGCTTTTATCACGCTGGTACCGGGCAGAAATGGCATTGGCTGCTGGAGCAGACCTCGTTGTTGAACTCCCTTATGCTTTTTCCGTACAGACGGCAGAGCGCTTCGCCGAAGGCGCAGTGACGATCTTAGCGGCACTCCGTTGTTCTGTACTAAACTTCGGCAGTGAGAAAGGGGAAATTGCTCCTTTTTATGCACTTGCCGAGTTTATGAACGATCACCAAGTAGCGTTTAACCACCATGTGAAACAGTTTTTAAAAGATGGGGTTTCATACCCAAAAGCAAGCGCACAGGCCTTTTCAATGCTGTCTGGACACGAAAAATTGCTGCCGTTAGATCAGCCGAACAATATTCTTGGTTACCATTACGTGAAAGCGATCCAACGCCTTGGAATCAGCATGGAAGCAACGACAACGTTGCGTATTCAAGCCGGTTACCATGACAAGGAGTTTGCCGGGCCCATTGCAAGCGCAACGGCAATCCGCAAAGCGTTATTGTCTGGCGAAAACATTGAGACAGCCGTACCTGCTCATACAGCCCGCCTCATTCAAATGTATAAGCGCCGTTACCGGTTGCTGCATACATGGGAACATTATTTCCCCTTTCTCCAGCACAAAGTGCTGACGACGCCACTTGCTGAATTAGCAAAAACGGCTGAATGCAGCGAAGGGCTTGAGCACCGCTTAAGAGATTCACTATTTAGCGCCTCTTCCTTTCAAGGCTGGCTATCAGCTACGAAATCGAAACGTTATACACAAACGAGGCTCCAACGTTTGTTTGCCCATTTGTTAACGGGCACAACCGCAGAAGAAAATGCGGCTATCCAGCAAAGCGGCCCCGCTTACATTCGCCTTCTCGGTATGAGCGAAACAGGCAAAACATACATAAGAGAAAACAAAAAAACCTTTTCCTTGCCCCTCGTTACAAGACAAGGGGAACTGCGCCGCTACGGGCAAGCAGGAGAGCAAGAGCTCCGCATTAGCCAATGTTATTGGCTGCCATTGCCTCCACAGGCGCTAAAGCAGGAGGTCACCCGAGAATTCCAGCAAAAACCGATTAATTGGGAAAAGCGCAGCTAAGATGCTGCGCTTTCTTTTGGGGGAAGCCCTTTAAGGAAGCTTAATGCTTCTTCCAATGTATCGATTGGAATGATTTCCATCTTGCTGCCAATCGCTTCGGCGGCTGCTTTCGCCTCTTTATAATTGGAATTGTGCGCCCCATTTTCATTAGGAGCAAGGAAATAATCAGCGCCTTCCCGATCAGCGGCAACCACTTTTTGCTTGGCTCCGCCAATTGGCCCAACATTCCCATCATCGTCAATCGTTCCTGTTCCTGCAATTTGGTACCCTTTTGTTAAATCAATTTCAAGAAGCTGACTATAAATTTCAAGGGCAAACATCAATCCCGCGGATGGCCCGCCAATGGATCCCGCTGAAATCTCGACATCCGGATCAAACCTTGCTGACCGTTTCGTTACTGGCCCGACAATGCCAATGCCTACTTGCCCGTCTTCAACGCTTTGATCTACAGGAAAAGTCGAAAAGGTAAACGTATCTGTGCGGATAGCCGTACCCCGCTCATACGTTAGTTCTACCGTTTCCCCTTCCTTGTAATTGGATATGTGGTCAAATAGCTCTTCGACTGTTTCGATCGTTTCGCCATTTACAGCAGTAATCAAATCGCCTGCTTCCAGCACACCGTCAGCCGACATACCAGGAACCACGCCTGTGACGAAAACGCCGTTGTAGTCAATTTCCACTTCGCCTTTGCCAGCAGCTCGATATGCCGCTATTTTCGCGCTCTCTTGCGAATTGTTCATCAGCATAATTTGCCGCTCATCATATTCTTCATCTGAAATGTTCTTAGGAGCCGGAGAAAGTGAGCGGAATTGGCTAAACAGCGACCAAATTGCTAGCAACGGTGTCGCCCTTGCACTTCTGATCGTTGTCAGCATAAAGGCACCCGTGTCGTCTTTATAGCCTTCCTCTACCTCAATCATCCCCTCCAACGTTTGGGCAATCCCAGGTTGACTATAATAATAAGGAAGCTCCAGCCGTCCAAGAACAACGATAATAATAAATAATAGCACCCAACGCTTCCAAGCAAACGTACGTCGCGTCCCTTCCATCTCCTACCTCCATTGGTCAATCAACTTCAAAATCCCCGGGAGTTGTTGTCTGCATGCATCTGCCCCTTGTTTAATGAGCTGGTCTGTCTCTGAAAAATCTAACGGAGACGAGTGTTTCAAAATCGGCCGCAGCAAAATGTCACCAGCATGTTCCTGTTTCCGGGCTAACTCCCTTCCCATTACATCCATTGTTTGCATAAGAATTTCGTAGATTGAGGGCGATGTAAGGGTTGTGCGAAAAAAGGAAACATCAACAGCAATGACAATATCCGCCCCCATTTGCCGGACAACAGATACAGGCACCCGTTCTACCACCCCGCCATCTACTAAAAGCTGCCCGTCCCGTTGGACAGGGACAAAAATGCCTGGAATCGACAAGCTTGCTCGAACGGCCTTGGCGACGTCTCCCTTTGTCATCACCACTTTTTGGCCGCTTAAAAGATCAGTTGCTACCACTTGAACTGGCGGAAAAAGCGACTCCAGCTTTTTTCTTTTAGCTAGTAGACGAATAAGGCTTTCAATCTTTTGTCCAGCTATCAACCCTTGTTTTGAGACCGTAAAATCCAAGTAATATTTTCGTTTGAAATGTTTCGCAAAGATTTCCATCGTTTCAACCGAATGGCCTACGCCATACATAGTCGCCACCAATGCACCCATACTGCTACCAGCTAAATAATCAATGTGAACCCCCGCTTCTGTAAGCGTCTTTAACACACCAATGTGGGCAAAGCCTCTAGCCCCGCCAGACCCAAGGGCCAGTCCAATCGTTGGCTTTTTGGCGCCCATAGGCATTTCCTCCTTATTGTACTCGTTCGCTTAACGTGTTTCAATCTTATGGTCTAAACCAAACCGTTATGCGTATATTTAAGAGGACAGGCATCGGCTATGAAAAAGGAGGACGCCCATTCATGAAAGAAGCCCACTTTGCATCGCTCGTTAAAACTGGTTTCCTTGCGGGCGCCGCAATTGTGCTTGCATGTGCGCTCATGCTGTTCCCTAAAGAGGCACTGGACGCGTCTACTCGCGGTCTTGAGATGTGGTGGCATGTCGTCTTTCCGTCGCTTTTGCCTTTCTTTATCGTTTCCGAATTGCTGATCGGCTTTGGAGTCGTTTCGTTTATAGGCGTACTATTGGAACCGCTTATGCGCCCGCTCTTCTCTGTACCTGGCATTGGCGGCTTTGTTTGGGCAATGGGGCTAGCCAGCGGCAACCCTGCAGGAGCTAAACTAGCTGTCCGCATGCGCCAACAGAAAAAAGTCACGCGAATAGAAGGCGAACGCCTTGCCGCTTTTACCAATTCGTCCAATCCTTTGTTTATCTTTGGGGCGATTGCAGTCGGTTTTTTCCACGACGCTGCATTAGGAATGGTTTTAGCAATTGCCCACTATGGCGGCAACGTGTTAGTCGGGCTTTCCATGCGTTTTTATGGAGTTTCTGAAACGGACGAGAGAAGCCGCAGCAAAAAGGGGCTACAGCTAACAGACGCTTTCTTGCTTTTGCATGAAGAACGCTTAAAAGACGGGCGCACGCTCGGTAAGTTGCTCGGCGATGCGGTTCGCTCATCGATCCAAACGCTGCTGTTGATTGGCGGTTTTATTATCTTGTTTTCCGTATTAAACCAGATGCTGTCACTACTAGGCGTTCTTAGCCTTGTAGCATTCGCAGTCCAACAGCTCTTTTCCCTTGTTGGGCTTCCGCCTGAACTAGCTAAGCCTTTTTTAGCTGGTCTGTTTGAAATCACAATTGGCGCTGAACAAATAAGCAGCACAGACGGCGTATCTATATGGTTTCAGCTCATTGTTGTTTCTTTCATCCTTGGGTTCGGCGGCTTTTCAGTGCAGGCCCAAGTGGCCAGCATCTTGACTGAGTCAGACCTTCGCTTCCGCCCATTTTTTTTCGCCCGTTTTTTGCACGGTGTGTTTGCTGCTTTGCTAGCTGCACTTCTTTTCCAACCACTCTATAAACCGAATGCCCACGAAACAGGAAGCTTTGGCGCCAACGCCCCTGCTTTGTTTGGCGAACGTATTTGGGAATGGCTCGCTGCTTACGGCGGCATGATCACCCTATGTGCGTTGTTGTATTTTATTTTCGCCAACGCCCGCGTTTTGTTACGGGAAACCGACTAGCGCCGGTATACTTCCTTAAGAGCATGAGCAACAGGCTGTGGCACGAGCTTTGACACATCTTGGGAGTAGCTCGCCACCTCTTTAACAATGCTGGAACTGACATAAGAATAATTCGGATCTGTCATTAAAAAAAGGGTGTCTAACTGTGGCGCCAGTTCTTTGTTCATGGTGGCAATATTTTTTTCATATTCAAAATCAGCATTTGAGCGAAGGCCTCGTACAATCGCCGTTGCCTCCTTTTCTCTCGCATAATCGACAAGCAGGCCATCAAATGAATCAATGGTTGCGTTTTTTATATGGGCAATCGATTCCCGTAACAGCCGCTCCCGTTCTGCCAATGGAAAAAGCGGCTTTTTTTTGTTGTTGATTAAAATCGCAATAATGATCTCGTCAAACAGGGCGCCAGCCCGCTCAAATAAGTCAATATGGCCATTCGTGACAGGATCAAAGCTCCCTGAACAAATTGCTCTTTTCATCTCATCAACCCTTCTTGTAAACCGTTAGTTTTGTATCGCCATAGCATTCTTCCCGCTCTTTAATTAAAGGCCCTGCTGTGTCTGGCAACTGTATATGTAGCGCTGTTTCACAAACTGTTACGCCTGCTGGTGCAAGCAAATGGTAGTCGTCAATCAAGCCAAAAATCGTCGCAATTTGTTGCTTGGCATACGGAGGATCTAACAAAATCAGCTCAAAGGCGACATCTCGTTTACCGACTGCTTTTAAAGCGCGCAAGCTATCGTTGCGGTATACTTCTGCTTTATCTGTATAGCCGGTATGGCTTAAATTAGCGTGGATTGTTGCAATTGCTTGCTTGTTCTGGTCAACAAAAATGCATGATTCCATCCCCCTGCTCAGCGCCTCGATCCCTAAAGCGCCGCTACCTGCATAAAGGTCTAACGCCTTCCCTCCATCAAAATAAGGGCCAATGATATTGAACATCGCTTCTTTTACTTTATCTGTCGTCGGCCGTGTTGTTTTTCCAGGAACAGCTTTTAACTGTAAGCCCCGTGCTTCACCCGCAATAACCCTCATTTCCATCACCTAATCATCTGTTTTTCTTCTATCGTACCATATATGAACCGCTCCTACTTGCAACACGCATACAGTCCAAGCTGTATTGATCGATTGGACACGCAGACAATCGCTTTAGGGCCAAACGAACAATCTACAGATGAAGAGCTAGCTCAGTACTAAATGATTTCCATCTTCTTCTTTTATTCATACAGCAACATTATCTCTAGTTAACATTGATGATAGCAAATTGCTACAAACGAGAGCAATAAGACTTCCAGGCTCGAATAGCCGGATCATTCGTCCCCTCCCCACTAGAGCAAAACGACTTGTTTCAAAAAGCTGTTAAAAGATGTGTATAAAGCGCCGATTCCATGACCATACTGGATGTTAGCAGCACAGTACGTGTTGCGACAACCGCGGAGAAGGCTTACGTTTCCCCATAAGCTCTTCCTCCGGTTTCTCCTCTCCCATAGCCATGTGAAAATCATGGCAAGGCGCTCTTCTTCATGAAGGGCGCCTATTTTTTGCTCGACAAAGGCTCGCTCCCATGCTATTCTGCACTCAAACGTAGTTGGAGGAAATGCACGATGATTCAACGATTTATCGAACTAGGAAATGGCTATACTGATTTCTTTGAACTGCTAGAACTGGCAAAAAGCAATGCCAAGCGCGCCCATGCTTTTTTAGAATTGCAAACAGAAGAAGGGCGTTCCTCCTTGGCCGTATGCTTTAAGCCAGCCGGAGACAGCCAATTTATGCCGATTTACATATGTAGGGAAGGGTTTCAGGCAAACAATCGCCAAAATAAACGACTAGCTGCCTTCTATGCACTCGCTTCCGAACTTGGCTTTACCGTTTTCAAACTGGAAGTGAAGCCAAAAAGGGCCTTTTACGATATCGAATTATACGACCAATACCTTGTTGGCTTACTCCGCTTCCAGCGAATATTACCACCGTTAAGTTAAGGAATCGACATAAAAAAACCTGGAAGGATCAACCACCTTCCAGGCTATATGCCTAATTTGTAATCGTATTCTTTCGCTTTATCTGGTTTCGCCCCTTCATACTCCGTATTGATAAACGGGCGCATGGATGGTTTAACGTCCGTAACAAAATGAAAGCTGGAAAGCTTGTCAACCAATTCAGGCACTTTTGACTGGTCGCAATAAAAAACGACGTATTTCATTTTCTTTGAGACGTACTGGACATGTCCAAACCGTCTTAGCTGGCGTGCATATTTAAGCGACGTAAGCCAGACAACAATCCCTTGCCGATTTGGGCTAATCATCTTCCATTCCCCTTTTGATCAAATCAATTTGCGTTGCTATCATTTTTCTCATCCTACATTGATTTTATCCACGTTTCAAGGCCTAAAACTGCCTAGCCGCAGCTGCAGCTCCCTCCTGAGCCACAGCCGCCGCTACAAGGCATTGAGTCAAAAAACGGGTTACCTGTAGGTACTTTTATAGAAGAAGAAACGCTATGGGCGATGATGGTGCTGAGTTCATTCAAGAGCGACTCCAGTTCTGTTTCTGCTTGCTTAAAAGCGGAAATGACCTCATCTTTATCCAACTCGCGCTTTGCGATCCGAATTTCCGCGGATACCGACTTATAATCGGGATGATATTTGCCAAACCGCTGCACTTCCTCATGGGCTTGCTTCACTTTTTTAAAGCGTTCTACCTTTGCTTGCGCAGCACGGTTTTCTTCAAAACGGGCACGGGATAAGCGATAGTTAGCAAACACGCTTGATTGCAGCACCATTGCTGCCAGCTCATCTGACGCTTGAAGCATGTCCATCGCATCAATTGTAGCAATCATGGCACACCTCCTCTTCCATTGTAGCACGATTATTTCTTTTTAGGCTAATCATTTATACGTTGACAAGCCACCTAAAACCTCTCTATAATTCATTCCGTTAATTGCTTCTCTCCTTTGTTGCCAACACCTATTTTTCCTTGAGGAGGAAATACTTTGAACCTTGTTACATTTAACCCATTCCGGACAATCGGCATACCAGGCATTGATTACATAAAGCCTGAAGCGATGTTTCAGGAACGCCAAAAGATTACTAACGCCGATCTATGCCTTTTCCCTGAAAATTGGCAAGTGACGAGCCTCGTCTATGGCTTTAAAAAACCGATTTTCCCAAGCATTGAAAGCATTCAGCTTGGCTATAGCAAAATCGAAATGACACGTGCGTTATGGGCTGTTTGTCCAGACAATGTCCCGAACACGATGATTGTTGGCTCGAGTAACGCCATGGTTCAAAAAATCATTGAATCTTTTTCTTTTCCTTTTATCGCCAAAACGGTGCGTTCATCGATGGGACAAGGCGTGTTCTTTATTGAAAATGAACAACAACTCCACGCTTACGCTGACAGCCATGAAGTCCTTTACATTCAAGAATACATTGAAAGCGACCGTGATTTGCGCTTATGTGTGATTGGAGATCGCGTTGTCAACAGCTATTGGCGCATAAATGAGTCAGGGTTTCGCAACAATATCGCTCAAGGAGGCGCGATTTCCTTTAAAGCCATCCCAAAAGAAGCGGTCGCTCTCGTTGAACAAGTGGCCAGAGCATTAAACATCAACCACGCTGGCTTTGATGTCCTCGTTGCTAAAAATCGTTTCTATATCCTTGAATTCAATGTGCTCTTCGGCAACCAAGGCTTCCATGAGCAAGGTTTGCACCCAGAATCATTCATTTACGAGGCCATCAAAAAATCCGCAACGGACATTTAATTGTTCGTTACGGATTGGACTGTCTCCGCTACTGTGTTTTGCCCCATTTTCAACATTTCCATCAACATCATGACCATGCTGACATTGTTTTGCATTTTTTCAACCCGTTGCGGCCATGTTTTTCCATAAAAATAATTTGCTTCTCTTTCCATTGCCGCAAGCTGGTCAGGCTGTCGCCCAAGTCGGCGGTACCATTCAGGATGATAGCGGATAAATGCCTTTAATTCTGGCTGTTCAAAAATTTTTCGCTGTACTTCTTCTCTCATTTGCTGCCCCCCTTAATCTCTTCTAAAAGAAAAAGGCGATTCGCTTTCCCTTTGCCGCACTGGTTCTGACGGCTTTTGGAACGTTTGTATCAAGCCTTGGACATTGGTAAGCATTGTACTAAAGTGGTTTAAGTGTGATTGCAAATCTTGGATATTCATTTTTTTAACCATGCCCATCAATTGATTGATAAATTCTGTACCCGTGCTAGAAGACTCGTCGGCAGTTTCTTCTTTTTCATTGGCAGCGGACGAAGCAGTCGTATCTTTATTTTTATAAGGAGCCCAGTGTTCATGTGAACTGCCAAGGACCGTCCATTCCTCATAGGTATGCTGGAGTGTTTTGTTCCCTTCTTTTATTTCTTTTATGAGCCTCGGATGTTCCCGTACAAACGCTTTAAATTCCTCAACTGAAGGATGCAGATTCGCCTTGTCTTCCATCTGTACCATCCTCTCTTAAATGGATTATGTATAGTAGTATATCCGCCCACCGAGTCCAACGTTCATCTTTTTTTGCGCAAGCACTTTAATGTTTGGTACACTACTAGAGTATGTAGACCAACTAGATATGTGAAAAAAGGTGAATGACATGGATGTTAAAGAAAAATTGAACCACTATATCGAACATGCAACAGAAGAAGAGCTGGCTGTCCTTGAGCAAATCACAGACGGGCTGCTCGCCAAACAACAAAATGAACAACTTACCTATTTATCCGGGATTACGAAAGCAGAAATAAGCCAACACGACAATGAAACATTTGAAATGCGGATGCCGCTAGGCCCCCTTGTCCATAATCCCCTTCAAATCGTCCACGGCGGCATGACTGCTACCCTCCTTGATTCTACTCTAGGCGGCGCTGCTATGAACAGCCTCCCGCCCCATTTAACGGCGGTTACTTCCCAGCTCAATATCCATTACCTTCGCCCTGGAAAAGGCTCTTTCATGCGATGCATAGCCAAAATTGTCCATAAAGGCAAACAGCTCATTGTTTTAGAAGGGGAAGCGTTTGATGACCAAGAACGTTTGCTTGCCAAAGCGACTGCTACGTTTTTTGTCATTCCTCGCCGCTAGTCGGCATAAAAAGCCAGTAGGCGCGTTTGTGCACCTACTGGCTTGTTGCTATCGCTACGATTGGGGCTTCAGAAAATTTTGCGTATAGTAATCTTCGTACACGCCAACGCCTAAAAACGTAAACTCCTCGTGAAGCAAATTGACGCGATGCCCTTCACTGTTTAACCAACCTTCTGTTGCTGCAATGCCATCGACGTATTTCAAAGCAATGTTCTCTCCTGCCATCGCAAATGGCACCTCGCCCGTGTTAAAACGGTCGGCCAAGTTTCCTTTAACTGGCGAGACATGGTCAAAATATTGTTCATCGTGCATGTCTTTGCTGTGCAAATAAGCGACATCCGCTACCTCTTCGGACCACTCAAATGGAGGCAAGCCATGGTAAGCGCGTATGTGGTTAGTCCGTTCAAAGATTTGTTGTTCATTGGCAGCTTCCACTTGCTTCATTTGTTCTTCCGACAATTCTGGCCTCTCTGGAAGCGTACCTGTATAGCTTAATGAGTACGGTTTTTGTTTGAGGAGCACCTCGTCCGTCATTAAACGGATGCTTGACACTTCGTCGGTATGGATATCCATATAAACTTGCAGCCAGTAATCATCAACTGGTGCGAGCGGTCGCATCTTGTAATCTTCCCCTGTTAAACGGAACGTGAACTGGCCATCATCTGTTTCGACGGGTACGTTTTCTTCAAAAGAGTAGGCTTTCTCTAATTCAGAAAAACTGGCGCGCTCATTTCCTAAAAATCCCGCGGCAGCGGAGCCACTAGCAACTATAGACACCACTTCGCCATGTTCAACGCAGACGACTAAATACCCATCATCCACATTTGTATAGACCCATGACACATAACCAAAGGCAGAAGGGTCTTTTCGCACTGGATCACCGTATGTGGCAATCACATCTTTCTCCTGCTTTCCCATTAAAGCAGAGACATTAACGAGCGAAGCGGAAGCTTGCTCCGTTTTGGCGTCTGATTCGCCTGTATCCTCATCCGTTCCCTCATCAACGTCATCTTTCTTTTCTTCAGTGGCAAAGCGGCTTGTTTGGGCACTGTCTTTGCCGCCATTGCCAGATTTTCTTTTTTCAGCTGCCATTTGACCGATTGAAGCATCCGGCGCAGGCGCCATCTGGTTTTGTTGTTCATAAACAAGCACTGCCAATATCGCGAGTAGAACCATTAGAAGTGCAGAGCGTTTAAGCATCTTCTCACATCCCTTCCGTACCTTTAGCTATAAAATTGGCACCAACTGCCGATTTTCCTTTCTCTAGTCTTGAGGAATGGTGTCTTTTTCTGTCTTACATCCAGTCTAGGAAAATTGCGTTTCCCGTTGCATAAGAAAGCGTTTCATACTATCATTAGGAATGAGAAACAGCTGTCGAATGAAGGGGGAAAACCTGTGAAATTTCCGGATACAGGACTTGAAGAAAAAGAAGTAGCATTTTCAATCGTGAATCACGCAGCCAAATCGCTCGGCTTTATCCATGTCGACCAGTGGGACTACGAACGGGTTATGTTCGACTACAAAATCGTCCACCATGAAGGCACGTTTTATTTGCGTGTCCCTGCCTATGCTGTGAAAGGAGAAATTCCACGACCTTCCACGATTGTGCAAATTATGACGCCGATTCTTGGTAAGTATTACTACCCTCACGGCGTCGAATACGAAGGGGAAACTTTCCCACAAGCAGTTATTGACAAATGCAATAACAAGTTGGCTCTTCTCGCAAAGACGATTAAAGCTGAGTGGTAAGGAGCGAGCCGCTTCATCTTTACAAAAAAGGACGAGATGCTACAGGAGTAGGATCTCGCCTTATTTTTTTGCCAAAATAACTTTAGAGACCGATAAATCAATCGCTTTCATTCGTCCTGTCGATAATCGTATACAGCCGCAATGACTGGTCAGCTCCCTCCACAACCCAATAACGGACGTTTCTAGTAATGTCATCGACTTGGTCGTCTGTCATAATATGGACTTGCTCAATGACATCTGCAAAATAGTCGCCTTCCTTGTCGTCTTCATATACGTTTTCTACTTCAAATGAAACAAGCTCTTTCGTTGAGCCATTTTTTTGGAGCTCTTCTCCGTAGCGTTGTAACGCATGGAAAAAGGATGTATTCGGAAGCAAATAGTCCGCTTCCAATTGAGCCAATTCGTGATCATTAACCGCCGCTACCATATCTTGTTTGTAGCTTGTTACAAACGCTGAAACACGCTCAGCAGTCTCGTCTGGAACGGCATGGAGTGCTCCCGGCTTCGGATCACTGCACCCGCCGAGTAAAGCCGCTGCCAATAGTGCGACGGCAACTTGCCTTTTCCACATAGATGTCACTGCCATTCCTTCTCGTCCCTTCTGTTCGCTGATGCCGCACCTCTAGTATACCTGAAAGGAAGCCGTTAAGGAAACCATTAATAATAAGGTGAAATCAAGATGTAAACGAGCACACCCGTAAAACTGACATACAACCATAGCGGCATCGTCCAGCGGGCAATCCGCTTATGGCGCTCATTTTCCATGTTCCAAGCTCTTGCAACACTTGTTAGTGCCAACGGGACAATGGCTGCGGCAAGCACAATATGTGTAATCAAAATGAAATAATAAAACACGGCCATAAAGCCGCTGCCGCCATAAGCTGTCGACTCAGCTAAGACGTGATGGGCCACATACGTCACCAAGAATAACGTTGTCGTCAAAAAGGCAGCATAAATAAAACGTCGGTGTACGTTTACCTTCCGCTTCAGAATGGCAATCAATGCACAAAGCAAGAATAGAAAGGTAAAAGAATTAAATATCGCATTCAACATCGGCAAAATGGTGACGTCAAACAAATCAAAGTCTTCTACACCTGGCATTCCCGATAGAATCATGATTGCGCCAATCAAGATGGCCGAGATGGTAATAATCGCTGGTCGATAATTCCGTTTTTGTTTGTATTGATTTGAGCCATTTTCCATGTCCATCACTCCTCCAATTACTGCCTACTAAGTATACTACAATACATACGGGCATTTCAGCGCTTGTTGATGTTGCAATTTGATGAAATATAGAAAAAGCCTTGACTAAGGAGCCAAGGCTTTTCCTACTAATATTTCACAATACCGATTAGCAGCATAAGCGACACAATCGTTGGTACTGTGACAAAGATGCCCGTAATGATAAACACCGTTGCCCAAGTATGGTCTTTATCCTTCATATGCATAAAGAACAACAGTTGAAGCAGTAGCTGAACAACAGCAAGAATAAGGATAAACGGTACAGCGAAATTCGTTGGAATAATATCGGCACCAACCGCCGCGAATGCCAGCACGGTTAAAAACAACATGAGGACAAACACGACGATTTGATTGCGGATTTCCGTTTTCATTTCCCGTTTTTCTGCTTCCGTCATTGCGCTCTTATCAAACGGCTTACTCAAATGGTCATCCGCCATCTTAATACCCTCCTACTCCCATTAAATAAACAACCGTAAAAATAAATACCCAAACGACGTCAATGAAGTGCCAATACAAGCTAGCCACGTAAAACTTCGGTGCATTGGTCAATGTGATGCCAGCACGGAAGTTGCGGATAATCAAAAGCGTGATCCACCCGAGTCCGAACAACACGTGGGCGCCGTGCAAACCAACTAGCGTATAGAATGCCGATGAAAACGCGCTAGTCGTAAAGCCGAATTCATAGTCATGGACATAGTGTTGGAACTCGTAAATTTCCAACCCTAAAAACGCCAATCCTAGCACGACTGTAATAATCATCCACGTCATCATTTGCTTGAATTTGTTTTTCTTCATCGCAAACATGGCAAACACACTTGTCATTGAACTTGTCAATAACAGCATCGTCATGAGGAACACGAGCGGCAGTGTGAACAAATCGGTCGAAGCGGGACCGTTGCCGACACCATTGCGAAGCCCTAAATAGGTGCCGAAAAAGGTTGCAAACATGATGGTCTCTCCGCCAAGGAAAAACCAGAAGCCTAAAAACTTGTTTTTGCCTTCCAGTGTTGCCCGCTCTGGATGGGAGGGCAGTCCTTTTGTAGCATCTACAGATCCAGCCATATTATTTGCCACCTCCCCATTTTTTCAAATCGGCCTGAACGACGCTTTTTGGAATATGGTAGCCATGGTCGTCTTTGATCGACCGGAGCGCCATTGATCCGAACGTGAGGATCGCACCTACGGCAACAACGATCCATGGGCTGACAATTGGGTTATCCATTTCCAACATAATCAGGCCAAAACCGCCAAAGAAAAGGCCAATTGAAATAATAAGCGGCAAAATTGAACCGTTTGGCATGTGAATGTCGCCAACAGGTTCTGCCGGTTTCATTGTTCCGTCACCATGCACTTTTTCATAGAAAAGCGGATCGAGAGAACGAATTTGCGGCGTTTGCGCAAAGTTGTATTCAGGCACAGGCGTTGGCGTTGCCCATTCAAGCGTCCGTGCATCCCACGGATCGTTTATGCCAATGACACGCTCCCCTTTAAACGCTGAATAAATAATATTAATGACAAGCAAAATGACAGCAGCCGACATAAAGAACGTGCCTACTGTACTAATTAAGTTGAAATCATCCAAGCCTTGGCCGCCAAGGTATGTATAAACGCGGCGCGGCATTCCCATCAGTCCAAGGAAATGCTGGATAAAGAAAGTCAAATGGAATCCGATTGTAAACAGAACAAAAAACCATTTTCCCATCTTCTCATTCAGCTTATGGTTAAACATTTTCGGATACCAATAAAACAATCCGGCAAATAGCGCAAACACAATCCCGCCGACAATGATGTAATGAAAGTGTGCAACGACAAAGTACGTATCATGGTACAAATAGTCTACCGGCGCCATTGCGAGCATGACCCCTGTAACGCCGCCAAGCACGAACGTCGGCACGAATGAAGAAGCAAATAGCATCGACGTATTAAATGTGATTTTGCCGCCCCACATCGTAAAGAGCCAGTTAAAGATTTTAATACCTGTCGGAACAGCAATGGTCATTGTAGCAATCGCAAAGATTGAATTAGCCACTGGACCGATGCCGACTGTAAACATATGGTGAGCCCACACCATGAACCCGAGGAAGGCAATGATCATTGTCGCGAATACCATCGCCGTGTAACCGAAAAGCCGTTTGCGTGAAAAGGCCGGAATGACTTCAGAAATGATTCCGAACGCCGGCAAAACGAGAATGTACACTTCTGGGTGCCCGAAGATCCAGAAAATATGTTGCCAAATGACGACATTTCCCCCTGCTGTCGGGTTGAAAAACTGGGCATCGAATATGCGTTCAAGCATAAGCAAAGCAAGCCCGGCCGCTAGAGGTGTAAAAGCAAACAAAATCAACGTGGACGTGACGAATGATGTCCAAACGAACAACGGCAAACGCATCATTGTCATACCTGGTGCACGCATGTTAATGATCGTCACGAGGAAGTTAATCGCAGATATTAATGTCCCAATCCCCGAGACTTGTAAACCGAGTACGTAAAAGTCAAGCCCAAGCTGGTTTTCATTTAGTGACAACGGCACGTAAGCTGTCCAGCCTGCATCAGGGCCGCCGCCAAAGAACCAACTAAGTGATAAAAGCAGCCCGCCCGACATAAAAATCCAAAATCCGAGCGCGTTTACAAACGGAAACGCGACGTCGCGGGCGCCAATTTGCAAAGGAATGAAGTAGTTCATAAAACCAAACAACAAAGGCGTCGCTGCCAAAAACAGCATGATGGTGCCATGCATTGTAATAAATTCATTAAATGTCTGGCCGCTTAAAAACGTATTATCAGGAAACATGAGCTGTATCCGCATAAACACAGCCATCAACCCTGCTTTAACAAAGAAAAGCGTTCCGGCAATTAAATACATAATGCCGAGTTTCTTATGGTCGACTGTCGTCAGCCAATCCCAAATAACGCTTTTTTCTTTTTTATAACTAGCCAATCTAAGACCCTCCTTTACCCGTTCTTTCTATATTAATACTCTTGATCGGCTCCCCGCACTTGTAACGAACGCAAATACTCGACAATCGCATCGAGATCTTCATCGCTAATGTCGGGATGAGCTGGCATGTTGTTGCCTTGCTTCAAAGATTGTGGGTCTCGAATCCATTTTTTCAACAGCTCGTCGTCGTCGATGTCATAGACGCCAGCAAGCGTTTGGCGATCACCAAAGTTGGTCAGCGCTGGTCCTGTCGCCATGCCTTGTCCGCCAATGGCATGACAAGAAATGCAGGCATTTTCTTGGAAAGCTTCATAGCCTGCTTCGGCATTGGCCGCCGTAGCTTCTTGTTCAACGGCAAGCATGTCTTCCACCCAAGCGTCATACTCATCGCGTTCCAAAGCAATTACTTTAAAATCCATGAGTGCATGGGACGGTCCACAAAGTTCAGCACATTTGCCTTTATAGACGCCTGGTTCGTCGGCATTAAGCGTTAACGCATTGGTTACCCCTGGAATATTGTCGATTTTCCCGCCAAGAGCCGGCACCCAGAAAGAGTGGATTACATCTTCGGCATTCAGTTCAAATACGACATCTTCCCCTGCAGGGATATACACCTCTTGTCCAGCTGTAAAGCCTTCTTCATAATCAAATTGCCACCAGTATTGATGACCATTTACTTTTATGTACACTGCGTCCTCATGTTCGCTTGGATCCGCGTTCACATGGAAATCAAACGTTCCTGTAACGGTAGGGATGAATAAAATAATTAGCAAAATGATCGGAATGACGGTCCATGTAATTTCCATCGCCGTATTCCCGTGCACTTGCTTCGGCAGTTCTTCATCGCCATCTTTGCGACGGAATTTAAAAATGACGAGGAAAAAAATCACAAATACAACAATGGAGACGAACGTCATAACCGCTATCGACAATAGCATGTTGTCATAAATCCATTGTGCTGCAGGCCCTTTAGGGTCAAGCGCAGTCAGGTTTTCTTCCCCTAGACAGCCTGAAAGCAAAAACAGCATTAATGCTACCGGTACAAGCCGCCATATCTGTTTTCTCATCAAAGCCCCTCACTTTCTTTTTCACATTGTCTGATCTCTTTTTTTGCCAACAGCGAACGAAAACTCGTTTTTACAAGCACTTTACGCAACCGTATTCATTTTTCAGCACTCCGATTAAACAGAAAACACTTAGGATTGCAAACTGTGCTAACGATTGGTGCCTAGTTGTCAGGCAGCCTTGTAAAAACTGTCTTTTTGATTATAACGCAAAATGGGGACGGTTTCATCATATTCCTTTTGTTCACGTAAATGTCACAATTGAAACCGTCAAAGAATGTTCGCAGCTGAAAAATTGACTTTACTTAGTACCTTTTTTAAGATGGAAGAAGCATTTTCAAGACCCACTCTAACTTTACCATATTTTTCGATAAGATTATAGAAGGAAAGGTGAAACGATTGCATAAAGGATTAAAAAGATTAGGCGTTATCACCTCGCTCGGCGTGCTGTTGGTGCTCATCCAAGGCGCCCTCGTCACGAATACAGGTTCTGGTGAAGGTTGTGGGCAAACATGGCCCTTATGTTTTGGCCAAGTCATCCCTCTGGACCCGCCTCCTGAGACGGTCATTGAGTTCTCACACCGCCTTGTCGCCGGCATCGTCGGCATGCTTGTGATCTTAATGGCGATTTGGTCTTGGCGTCGCCTAAAGCATATGCCAGAGACTCGCTTTCTCGCGGTTATTTCCGTCTTTATGATCATTTTTCAAGGTTTGCTAGGAGCAGGCGCGGTTGTGTTTGGCCAGTCTGATTTAATCATGGCGCTTCACTTCGGCTTCTCCGCTTTGTCATTTGCATCGGTTGTGCTATTAACGAGGCTCGCTTTTGAAGATAGCAATCCCCAAAAGCAGTATGCACCAATTGTCTCAAAGGCATACAAAGGCTATGTTATTTTTGTAGCGATTTATTCCTATGTAGCGATCTACACAGGCGCTTATGTGAAACATACGAACGCAACGCTTGCTTGCTCAGGCTTCCCCCTTTGCAATGGGCAATGGGTTCCTGATGTGTTTACTGAAGCGATCGGCGTCCAGCTCTTACACCGAAGCGCTGCGATCTTGCTTTCACTGCTCTTGCTCGTTTTATTTATTTGGACGGTAAAAACGTTCCGCGCTTCCCGCGTGCTCGTCGTTTGCGCAAGCCTAGCAATGCTGCTCGTTATTGGTCAAGCCGCTTCAGGTGTTGCCGTTGTCCTGACATACAATGCAACGCTAACACTCGGTATTTTCCATGCGTTGCTCATTTCGCTCTTATTTACACTGCTCTGTTACATGGTCATGCTTGTCACGCGGCACAAAGCTAAATAAAAAACGCAAAAACCGGCTGGGCTAGTGCCCAGCCGGTTTTCAGATTGTAGACAAACGCTCGGTTTCCCATTCTACGTTGCTCCCTCGTTCATTTTGCTCATTCGCAGCTTCACTCGGTTTCGCGCCTTGACGGCCAAGCGCTGTCTGTTTGATCATCGTCTACGTTTCATACAAGCTACTCGGAAAGTTCAATGAGCAAGTCGCCTGTTGAAATCGACTCTCCATCTCGTGCATACACTTTTTTAACCGTACCGCTAATTGCTGCTTGGACAGTTGTCTCCATTTTCATCGCTTCTGTAATCATCAAATGGTCGCCTTTTTCCACTTTGTCGCCTTCAGCTACAAGGGCCTTAATGACCGTTCCTGGCATTGAAGCGCCAATATGGCTCGGGTTGTTTTTCTCTGCTTTCGGACGTGTCACGGTTGTTGTCTTCACATCCAAATCTTGAATATGAACTTCACGAGGTTGCCCATTCAGTTCAAAATAGACGATCCGTGTCCCGTCTGGTTGTGGGTCTGACACAGATACAAGCTTGACAATTAACGTTTTCCCACGTTCGATTTCAACTTCAATTTCCTCGCCTAAATGGAGGCCGTAAAAGAATGTCGGCGTATCCAGGACGGACACATCGCCAAATCGTTGGCAAAATTGCTCATACTCCATAAACACTTTTGGATATAAGGCATAGGAAAGCACGTCATGGCTCGTGACTTGACGGCCAAGCTCTTCAAATAAGCTTTTGCCAACTGCTTTAAAGTCCACTGGCTTCATATGTTCGCCAGGGCGCCCCTCAATCGGCTGCTTGCCTTTTAAAATAATGCGCTGCAGCTTTTCAGGAAAGCCTTTGTACGGCTGGCCTAAGTGCCCTTGGAAAAACTCTACTACGGAATCAGGAAAATCAAGGCTTTCGCCACGCTCAAAAATCGCTTCTTCCGTTAAATCATTTTGTACCATATAAAGGGCCATATCGCCAACTACTTTGGAGGATGGCGTTACTTTTACAATATCGCCAAACAAGTCGTTAACGCGACGGTACATTCGTTTCACTTCATTCCAACGGTTGTACAGTCCAACTGCTTTTGCTTGCTGCTGAAGGTTGCTATATTGACCCCCTGGCATTTCATGCTCGTACACTTCTGTATGCGGAGCATTCATGCCGCTTTCAAACCCACGGTAAAATTTGCGTGTGTCATGCCAAAATTGATCGAGCTTTTCATAATTGCCAACATCCATTTTTGGTTGGCGGCTTTTTTCAGCTAATGCATAATACAAGCTGTTTGCGCTTGGTTGCGAAGTCAAGCCTGCCATTGAGCTGACGGCGACATCGACAATATCAACGCCTGCATCGACGGCACGGGCATACGTGAAAATACCGTTGCCGCTCGTGTCGTGCATATGCAAATGAATCGGAATGTCGACTGCTTCTTTTAACTCAGAGACAAGTTGGTAGGCCGCCTCCGGTTTTAACAATCCAGCCATATCTTTAATGGCAAGAATATGGGCGCCTGACGCTTCTAATTCTTTGGCCATTTTTTTGTAGTAATTTAAATCATATTTATCGCGATTTTTGTCCAAAATATCGCCCGTGTAGCATACAGCCGCTTCTGCCACTTTTCCGCTCGCCCCCACAGCTTCAATGGCTGGCTTCATTGCTTCCACCCAGTTCAAGCTGTCAAAGATCCGGAAAACGTCGATGCCTGCTTCAGCCGACTTCTGGACAAAATCAGCAATGACGTTGTCAGGATAGCTTGTATAACCGACGCCATTGGAAGCGCGTAAAAGCATTTGGAACAGCACATTAGGCACTTTTTCACGCAATGTAAGAAGCCGTTCCCACGGATTTTCATGCAGAAAACGCATCGCGACATCAAAAGTCGCTCCGCCCCACATCTCAAGAGAAAACAAATCAGGAAGCAAGCGCGCTGTAGGTTCAGCAATTTTCTTTAAATCATACGTGCGCACACGTGTCGCCAGCAGTGACTGGTGGGCATCGCGGAATGTCGTATCGGTCAACAACACTTTTTGTTCTTGCTTGACCCATTTCGCTAATCCTTCTGGCCCACGCTCATCTAAAAGTTGCTTTGTGCCCGCTGGTATCGGCTCGTTTTTATTAAATGCAGGGACAACCGGTTTGTCAAACAGCGGCTTTTCCCCTTTTTCCAAACCTGGGTAGCCATTCACAACCGTCTCTCCGATAAAGGACAACATTTTTGTCCCCCGGTCTTTTCGTTTAGGAAAGACAAATAGCTCAGGTGTTTCGTCTATAAAATGAGTATTGTATTCGCCATTTAAAAACTGCGGGTGCGTGACGACATTTTCCAAAAATGCAATATTTGTCTTAATGCCGCGAATCCGAAATTCCCGTAGATTGCGTACCATCTTCAAGGCTGCAGCCTCAAACGTTAACGCCCACGTTGATACTTTTACGAGCAACGAATCGTAGTGGGGGCTAATAACAGCGCCTTGGAACCCGTTTCCAGCATCAAGGCGAACACCAAAGCCGCCACTTGAACGATAGGCATTGATTCTTCCCGTATCCGGCATAAACCCATTTGCAGGGTCTTCCGTCGTTACCCGTGACTGGATCGCGTAGCCAAAACAAGCGATATCTTCTTGTTTAGGAATGTCGAGTTCTTTTTCATGGAGTTTGTAACCGTCGGCAATTTTCAACTGCGACTGCACGATGTCGATGCCAGTAATCATTTCCGTAATCGTGTGTTCCACTTGGACACGAGGATTGACTTCAATAAAATAGAATGTTCCGTCATCGGTGACGAGAAACTCAACCGTACCGGCGTTTACGTAGCCGACATTTTTCATCAAGTTGACGGCTGCATCGCAAATATTGGTTCGCACTTCATCGGACAGGGATACGCTTGGCGCAATTTCGACTACTTTCTGATGGCGCCGTTGCACCGAACAGTCCCGTTCATACAAGTGGACAATATTTCCGTGCTTATCAGCTAAAATTTGCACTTCGATATGTTTAGGGCGTTCGACAAATTTTTCTACATACACTTCATCGTTGCCGAACGCTGATTTCGCTTCAGACTTCGCCCGTTCATACGATTCTTTTACATCCTTTTCTTCGCGGACAATACGCATACCGCGACCGCCTCCGCCTAAGGAAGCTTTGATGATGAACGGATAGCCGTGTTCGTCCGCAAATGCTTGGACTTCCTCTAAGCTAGCAACTGGGCCATCGCTTCCTGGAATGACAGGCAACCCTGCTTTTAATGCTTGTTCCCGTGCCTGTATTTTGTCACCAAACATCCGAAGGTGCTCAAGCTCAGGCCCGACAAAAATCAGCCCTTCTTCCTGACAACGTCTGGCGAATTCGATATTCTCTGACAAAAACCCATAGCCTGGGTGAATCGCATCAACATCATGTGCTTTTGCTGTCGCAATGATGTCTTCAATGTCCAGATAAGCATCAATCGGCTTTTTTCCTTCGCCAACGAGATACGCTTCATCCGCTTTATAGCGGTGAAAAGCACCTGTGTCCTCTTTTGAATAGATAGCGACAGTGCGGATGTTCAACTCTGAACATGCTCGAAAAATCCGAATAGCGATCTCCCCACGATTTGCAACGAGCACTTTTTTAATCGATTTTAATGCGTTCATAACGACTACCTCCCCAACTCGTTTCAAACAAGCTTTTTTCTTTTTTTATACTTTGAACGATTTTTGTCGATTTGGCAACTATAAAGTTAAAAATTTTTTCGTTTCAGGCTAAAAAAAAAAGCTAGATCCGCTATATTACTTGCCTTTCTGTCAATCTAAAATTTTTATTTCGCTCCTAACTCGTCCATCATCGATGCTTGGATTGCAGAAAAACCGGGCAAGTTGCCCGGTTTTTATTTTCTCATAGAAGCTTCATGCAGCAGCGCAAGTTTGCGTTCCAATTCGCTTAAAATCATTTTCCCTTTTTCTTCCTCTACTAATTCAAGACGGATGGCAAAGTCAATTTCCCTTGACAAGCCAAACATCCGCGTATCTAAAACCTCTTCGTAGAGGGGGCATTGCGGCATCGTCAAATTTTCCAGCTGCACTTCAATGAGTTTCTGAATTTTTTCAGCATCTGCCTGCAAGAGCGCGTACGCTTTCTCGCTCTGGCTAGTCACAGCATTCGTCGTCAAGGTGTCCCCTCCTTGGCTAAATGTTCGTTCTACTTACATAGTATCTTTGTTTCCCCGAAATTGCAATCTTTTTCCCCAGTTTCGAACAGGCAGAAGCCGTGACAATTGCGCTATTCCCCGCTATACTTTTGGTACGGTGTAAAAATGGAGGGTGCTTCAATGGAAGAGTTTGTGTTTTTTATTTCAGGAAAAGTCGCTAGACCACTAACGATTGACCCGACTGTATGGATATTTGATGAGCGAAAAATTGATTTGGAAGCGTTTTTTCAAAGTGAAGAAGGCTTGCCTGATGACAATGATTTAGTAAGCTACACGAAAGCAGTAGCAAAAAAATGGGATAAGGAAATGCTTGAAGGCTCTGAGCCACCGAACCCGAACCGTGATTCGAATCAAATTGCTTTTGAACGGCAAAAATGGACAAATGGTTCTTTTGGCATGCCACTAAAGCCCTTCATCCGCAACGCTGCTCCAGAAGAAAGTGCAACAGCAATCGAAATACGCACGACGGATGGCAAAACGTTTCCTTTCAGCATTGAGCAGGGCGATTCGTTCATTGCTGCTTTTTCCGAAAAAGGCCAGCCTTTAAAAGAGGATGGCCCTGTCCATGTCTATCTTGCCGATGACAGCAGCAAAGAACCCGTTCGCCGCGTGCACGAAATCGTGTTCATCTAAAGCAAATCTGCGGCAAGTTGCGCTAGCGCTGAGCGTTCTCCTTTGATCAATCGAACATGTCCGCTCAGCGCTTCTTTTTTAAACGTTTCCACTGCATACGTTAGCCCATTTGTATATTCATCCAAATACGGGTGGTCAATTTGTGCAGGGTCCCCCATCAACACAATTTTACTGCGTTCCCCCACTCGCGTTAATATCGTCTTCACTTCGTGTTTCGTTAAGTTTTGCGCTTCATCAATAATGATGAACTGGTCGGGAATGCTCCTGCCCCGAATGTAAGTAAGCGCCTCTACTTGAATCGAACTCATTCCCGCTAGAATCCGATCCAGCTCGCCTGGCTTTTTTGTGTCAAATAAAAATTCAAGATTATCGTAAATAGGCTGCATCCAAGGTTTTAGTTTTTCCTCTTTCTCGCCTGGCAAATAGCCGATGTCTTTGCCGAGTGGAACAACAGGGCGGGCGACAACAAGCTTTTTATAAAGGTGGAGGTCTTCCGTCTGCAAAAGCCCCGCAGCAAGCGCCAATAACGTCTTGCCTGTCCCAGCTTTCCCAATCATCGTCACAAGTGGCAAGTCTGTCCGCAACAGAAGCTCCAGTGCCATCTTTTGCTGGGCATTACGTGGGCGAATTCCCCATACTTGCTCATGCTCGCCTACAAGCGGTTTAATCGAATGGCCAAGCAAATCGACTTTTCCAAGCGCTGAACTAGAAGGTTGGACGTGGTCTTTTAAAACGACAAATTGGTTTGGGAAAAAGGAGCGGTCTGGCAACATTGTCACCGACACTTGACCGCTTTTATAAAATTGGTCGATGACTTCCTGGTCGACATAACAAGTTTCAAAACCATCATAGCCTTTATCTGTTTCAATCACACGGTCATTTAGGAAATCTTCTGTTCTTAAATCAAACGCATCTGCCTTAACACGAACTAGCGCGTCTTTGCTGACAAGGACGACTTCACATCCGTTTGCTTTTTCATTCTCTTCCTTCTGCAAATTTAAGGCAACCGCAATGATGCGATTGTCATTTGTCATTTCAGCAAAGCTATCTTTTAAATGCTTGAAAGAGCGATGATTTAGCTCCACGCGGAACACCCCGCCCCGGTCAAGGACGACCCCTTGATGGAGTTTGCCGCCATCACGCAATTGGTCGACCATTTTTGCGATCAAACGCGCATTGCGCCCGATTTCATCCATGTTTCGCTTTTTAGAATCCACTTCTTCCAATACGACAGCGGGAATGACCACTTCATGCGGCTGAAATTGGTAGATCGCATATGGATCTTGAAGCAGGACATTTGTGTCTAATACATAAATTTGATTAGCTTTCCCCAAATCATACGCCTCCCGACATGTGCAGCTCGATTTCCTTTTTAAGGCAAGCCTCCTTTTCATTATCGTATGTAGGAGCAAAACAACTTAGACGAAAGTTTAGAAAGAAATGCAGGCGTTTCTTTTTTTTCGTAAATTGTTTACAATAACAATAACGGTTCAAGTTCCTCCATCCGTATGTGCCTGTTTTTTTAAAAGAAATTGGATAATTGATCCATATAAAACTCGAGGAGGTGCAGCCAAAATTGAAAGTAAAATGTGTCATGTGCGACAAAATTAATGATATTGAAGATTTTAGCACCCTTGCCAAACGGCTGCGCAACCGTCCTATCCATACCTATATGTGCGACTCTTGTAAAGCAAGAATTGAAAAACGGACGATTGAGCGTAAAGCGACTGGCTTATTTTATACCCCCCATCAAAAAGAAAAGAGTGACTGGCCATAAAAGCCAGTCACTCTTTTTAAAACGCTAGGCGTATTCATCCGCCTGATTGGTACGATCACTTTCCGTTTATACATTTTGCGATTTTTCTTTGCGGTGGAGGTGCAGCCGAAAACGATAAATGCCTAGCACGACAGCAGAAATGGCTAATACGGCTAAAATCGGCGCGCCAAAAACGAATTCCAAAAACCAGAGCCCAAAGCTGCCAATTACTAACAAAACGTAAATAACGACCATTTTCAATAACGGCAGTTTCCTCGCAAAACCGAGATTGAAAACAATCACACAAAGGACAATTGTCGCCACAAAAGCAATAAAACCAATCCATGGGTTCTCATAGGTCGCTTGCATAAGCCACGGCATGCTTTCAAGCGGAACCGTTTTTTGCTCAGCTAGAAATTCCATGTTCTTTTCAGCCCTTCCTCACCAATAATCATCACTTACTTGAAGCGATTTTTCTCCGTTTTTCTTCCCGTTCCCGTTCTGATTTGTTCAAGATTTTTTTGCGCAAGCGAATCGATTGTGGCGTCATTTCGCAGTATTCATCGTCATTCAAATACTCAAGCGCTTCTTCTAGCGTCAAAATGCGTGGTCGTTTCATCGTGACCGTGTGCTCTTTTGTGGCAGAACGGACATTTGTCTGCTGCTTCATTTTCGTAATGTTGACAGTCAAATCATTTTCCCGTGTATGTTCGCCCACAATCATGCCTTCGTAAATTTCTGTGCCTGGTTCTACAAAGATGGTGCCTCGGTCTTCTACATTGATAATTCCATATTGGGTCGCTTTTCCTGTTTCAATGGAAACAAGCACTCCTTGGCGTCGACCGCCAACTTGGCCAGCAGTAACTGGCTGATAGGAATCAAATGAATGGTTTAAAATCCCGTATCCTCGTGTTTGCGTTAAAAACTCAGTTGTATAACCGATCAACCCACGAGCAGGTACGAGAAATTCAAGCCGAACTTGTCCACTTCCTGTGTTGGCCATGTTCACCATTTCGCCTTTGCGCTCCCCAAGAGATTGCATAACGGCACCTTGGTATTCCTCTGGCACATCAATTTGCACACGTTCTACCGGTTCGCACCGGATACCATCGACTTCGCGGATGATGACTTCCGGTTTGGATACTTGTAGTTCGTACCCTTCACGGCGCATGTTTTCAATTAAAATGGACAAGTGCAGCTCGCCACGCCCTGAGACAACCCACATATCAGGGGAATCTGTATTTTCCACACGCAAACTAACATCGGTTTCTAATTCGGCTTTAAGCCGTTCTTCTAGTTTACGGCTTGTTACAAATTTTCCTTCACGACCAGCAAAAGGTGAATTATTGACTAGGAAAGTCATTTTAAGTGTCGGTTCATCGATCCGTAACGGTGGCAACGCATCTTGATGCTCTATCGGACAAACCGTTTCGCCAACATTGATTTCTTCCATTCCCGAAACAGCCACTAAATCGCCAGCTCTTGCTTCGCTAATTTCAGCGCGTTTTAAGCCAAGAAAGCCGAACAGCTTTGTGACGCGAAATTGTTTGACTGTGCCGTCAAGCTTCATGAGAGCCACTTGCTGGCCCACTTTAATCGTGCCTCTAAATACTCGGCCAATCCCAATACGGCCAACATAATCGTTGTAATCAAGCAACGTAATTTGCAGCTGCAACGGCTCATCGCTATTGTCTACTGGGGCCGGGATTTGCTCTACAACCGTTTGGAAAAGAGCATCCATGTTTTCGTCTTGCTTTTCTGGCGATAAGGATGCCGTCCCATTTATAGCAGAAGTGTAGACAACCGGAAAATCAAGCTGGTCTTCATCTGCTCCTAAATCGATAAACAAATCAATGACTTCATCCACGACTTCATTCGGCCGGGCTGCAGGACGATCAATTTTATTCACGACTACAATCGGTGCCAGCTTTTGCTCAAGTGCTTTTTTCAAAACAAAACGCGTTTGCGGCATGCAGCCTTCGTAAGCATCGACGACAAGAAGAACACCGTCAACCATTTTCATAATCCGCTCAACTTCGCCTCCAAAGTCGGCGTGTCCTGGCGTATCCATGATGTTGATACGTGTCCCTTTGTAATTGATTGCTGTATTTTTTGCTAAAATGGTAATGCCTCTTTCTTTTTCAATCGCATTCGAATCCATTGCTCTTTCTTGCACAGTTTCATGTTGCAAAAATGTGCCAGATTGTTTTAAGAGTTCATCCACTAATGTCGTTTTTCCGTGGTCAACGTGGGCAATGATCGCAATATTACGCAACTCTTCGCGTACAGTCATGTTTTTTCTCTCCTTCTATGTTAAGCCCATTTTGGTCATCCGTACTGGAAGGCATGGGCAATCATGGATGAAAGGTTCTCTCTCATTCAGGCTTTTAACTGTACAAGTATACCACAAATTGAGCCCCGTTCCTACTTCAATTGCTGAAGAATGTCGTAAAGATCGTGATTCGAAATGTTTTCCGTTTTGTCACAGTCTTTACTTTCCCTTTTTCGCGGATCACGGTACACTAATCAATAGCGAGGGAAGGAGGCCCGTTTTGAAAAAAGAAAATCTATTGTTTTTAACGCTTTCAATTATAACGGTATTGTGCATTATGGCAATTGGCGTTGCAGTGGCAGAGCGGAGTCTCGTTATAGCCATTGTTGCGATTTTAGGTATTTTCCTTTCAATGGGACTCGGCTTTAGCCGCAGAAAAAAAAATGAATCGAATCATAACTCTTTTTAAAATGAAAAGAGAGCCACTGACCGGTCAATGGCTCTCTTTTTTATGGCGTTTCACAATCGTCCCTGTTGCTTCTTCTAGTGGTCGAATAATAGCGCTCACATCTTGGTCTCCGTACTTTTCTTTTGCCTTTGCGACTTTTTCAGCCCCTAATTTAACGACGTCGAGTGGCATGCCAATGTCGTCTGCCAACTTTAAGGCCAAGCCGATATCTTTATGAAGCAAGTTAATGGAAAAACGGGCTTCAAACTGCCTGTCCAAAATCGCATTTACTGCCCAGTCCATGCTTTTGGAAAAGCCAGCGCTTCGCTTAATAACTTCGTAGGCAACTGCCGGATCAACACCAGCTTTTTCTGCCATGACATAACATTCTGCCAGCGCCGACTGATGAACGCCAATAAGCATGTTATTGAGCAACTTTACCGTCGTGCCGCTCCCTGTCTCGCCAACGCGGACAATGTAGTCGCCAAATGCCTTTAACACAGGCAGCGCCCTTTCGTATGCGTCTTCCTCGCCTCCACACATAATCGTTAAATTGCCGGCTTCTGCTCCCATTGGCCCACCGCTAATTGGTGCATCTAGAAACGAAGCTCCTTTTTCTTTTAAGCGGCTGCTCGCCCATTCGTTGGTCGCACGGTCCACAGTGGAATGGTCAATGACGATTTTGCCTGCGGAAGCACCGGCAATAAGTCCGTTCGGACCGTCATACACATCATGAATCGTTGACGGTAGCGGCAAACATGTCATCACAATATCAACGGTTTCCATTAACGCTTTTGGCGAGCTCGCTTCCACAGCGCCAAATGCAAGCGCTTTTTCAATCGGCCCACGGCTGCGGCTGACAACATATGTCTCATAGCCTGCCTCCACTAAATGGCGCGTCATCGGCAACCCCATTGTTCCCAGGCCAATAAATCCTACTTTCATGTGCTCTCCCCCTTATGCAAGTACGTGGATACTAATGTTTCATGCAAAGACGGTTTTGCGGCAACGATTGACCCTCTTTCCAGCAGCGACAATGCCTCTCCATTAAAGCGAGTTGTCTTGCATCCTGCTTCTTGCAACAAAACTGCACCGCCAGCATAATCCCATGGGGACAATTTTGGACTTATGTATGCATCCAGTAAACCGCTCGCTACATAAGCCATTTCAAGGGCAGCAGATCCATAACTGCGTGTTCCCCGGCATGTTTTAGCGATGTCTACCAAGTCAGGCTGGATCGGCAAGTTGTCCTTCACAAGCCAATTGCCATTAATGCCGATTACGGACTGAGCTAACTCATTTCCTTTCGCAGGCGATTGTTTTCTGTCATTGATGAAAAAGCCAACGCCTTCGATTGCGTGAAACAGCTCGCCTGACATCACATCATAAACAAGCCCGACTTTCCCTTTTCCGTTTTCGTAAATGCCTACAGAGATCGCAAAATTTCGTTTTTGGTGGACAAAGTTCATTGTGCCGTCAATCGGATCGATAATCCAGACAATGCCATCTAGCGTATCAAGGCGATCGGCAATCCCTTCTTCGCCAAGGAAATGATGGGTTGGATACGTGGCTACAATATTGTCATAAAAAAACGATTCCGTGCTTTTATCCACATCGGTTACCAAATCATTAGGACCCGATTTGGCATCAATGTGAAACGGCCGGTGAAGCGCTTGCTTAATTGCGTCTCCCGCCTCAACGATCCACGCACGTGCTTGCCTTTCAAGTTCTACCCATGTCGTCTCCATACAAGCCTCCTATATCTTATCTACTGTTGCTTCTATTATGGCATAAATTGAAAACAAAACAAACGGAAAGGCAAAACAAGCGATTTGATCTTTTTTCTTCATCAAGCTATCCTATAGACGAAAGGAGTGTATACGTATGCCGCTACCTGGGTTTACAAAATCAGACTTTGAGACATTTTTAATCGATGGTCTAGAGGAAAGAATGGCCGCAATCCGTTCAAATATACAGCCAAAATTCCAAGTGATTGGCGCAGAACTTAGAGACGAGCTCTCGACGCTATTAGGGAATGAGATGTTTTTGCACATTGCCCAACATGCAAGGAGAACGACAAATCCACCGAATGATACGTGGCTTGCTGTTGCAGGCAATAAACGGGGCTACAAAAAACACCCCCATTTTCAAGTCGGGTTGTTTGATGACCATCTCTTTATTTGGCTAGCGTTTATTTACGAGCTGCCGGAAAAAGGCAACATCGCCAAAACCTTTTTGGAAAACAAACCGCTTATAGAAGAGGTCGTCCCTTCTGATTATGTTGTTTCCGTTGACCACACAAAAAAAGAAGCAAACCCACTGTCAGAGCTTGATTTAACCCAATCTCTTGAACGGTTCCGCGACGTCAAAAAAGCAGAATGGCTCGTTGGACGCCATTTTGCAAAAGGGAGCGAAACAGTCGAGAATGGCGAGCAGCTTATGGAGGCGATTCGCCAAACAGTCAAAACGCTGTTGCCTCTTTATCAGCTCTCGCTTACAGCTGGTGCCCCTACACGTTGACGAAAAGCCAGTCGATTCTTGTCCGACTGGCTTTTATCGTTAGCCTTTTATAAGTTCATGTTCGGCTGCTTCCAGTGCTCGCTTCACGATTTTATAACAGGAAATACCTAGTTGTTCATCTACTTCCCGAAAAAGCTGTTTTTCTTCAGACTTTGCAGGGATTACCCCTTTGAACCGGTTATAGTGAGCCTTGATTTCCCCGGCGGTCACGCCTTGCTCTACAGCAAGCGCGATACAGTCAAAAAACTCAGCGACAACGACAATCTCTTCTTGTGACCAGTCGTACCTAATCGGAATATTCATGTCCATCCCCCTTTCCTTTTTTCTATCCGTAGGCAAATGCGCTCCATTTTGCTATACTCTTCTTGTTTGCTTTGTATAAGCTTCAATTTCCTTAAGTGAGGTGGCCTTCATGGGACACGACCAAGAACAAACCCCGTTATTTACGGGTTTAACCGAATATGCCAAAAAAGAGCCAATCCCTTTTCATATACCAGGCCATAAACGAGGAGCAGGCATGGACGCCGATTTTCGCACTTTTATAGGCGAAGAAGCGCTGTCCATTGACTTGATTAACATTGCCCCTCTCGATGACTTACACCATCCTCATGGCATTATTGATCAATCTCAGCAATTGGCAGCCAAAGCATTTGGAGCTGATTATACATTTTTCTCTGTACAAGGCACAAGCGGGGCCATCATGACTATGATTATGAGCGTATGTGGGCCAGGCGATAAAATTATTGTCCCTCGCAACGTTCATAAATCCATTATGTCAGCGATTATTTTTTGCGGGGCATTGCCTGTGTTTATCCATCCAGAACTCGACTTTGAACATGGGATTGCTCACGGGGTAGCGACAGAGTCAGTTGCCAAAGCGATACGCGCTCATCCTGACGCAAAAGCCGTCCTTGTGATCAACCCTACTTACTACGGATTTACTTGCGATTTAAAGGCGATTGTCGAATTAGCCCATCAAGCGGGCATTCCTGTACTTGTTGATGAAGCACACGGCGTACACATCCATTTTAATGAGCGTCTGCCGGTAAGCGCAATGCAAGCAGGAGCAGACATGGCAGCGACGAGCGTGCATAAATTAGGAGGTTCGCTGACACAAAGTTCCATATTAAATGTTCGTGCCGGGCTTGTATCCGTTGAACATACAACGGCCGTTATGAGCATGCTGACAACCACATCGACTTCTTATTTGCTCCTTGCCTCCCTGGATGCGGCGAGAAAACATCTAGCTACAAAAGGAGCCCAACTCCTCGATGAGACCATCGACTTGTCGACTTGGATGCGCCATGCAATTAATGAGATTGACGGACTATACTGCCTTGGCAGCGAAAAACTCCATGGATCCGCTGTATTTTCCCATGACCCCACGAAGCTGTTAATTTCTTTAAAAGGCTTAAACATTTCTGGTTTTGCCGCAGAAGTTTGGCTACGGGACCATTACAATATTGAAGTTGAACTTTCCGACTTGTACAATATTCTTTGCATCATTACCATTGGCGATACAGAGGAAAAGCTTGCTTTGTTGCTGAGAGCATTAACGCAACTGGCGCTGGAATTTTCTTCAACAGCTAATCGTTGTGCGTCTTTACCCGTCCATGTCGCCAATATTCCAACGCTTGCCCTTTCGCCGCGTGAAGCCTTTTATGCGCAAACAGAAACAGTGCCATTTGATAAATCAGTTGGCCGGATTATTGCCGAGTTTATTATGGTCTATCCTCCAGGCATCCCTATTCTTAGCCCAGGGGAATTGATCAGTGAAGAAAACCTCGCTTATGTAAAAGAAAACTTGAAAGCTGGCCTTCCTGTCCAAGGTCCAGAAGACGCTACACTTTCCAACTTGAAAGTGATTAAAGAGCAACGCGCCATTCGATAAAATACGCACGTGCGTGTTGCTAGTGTTAAGCGAGAGTAGAGAAGCACAAAAAGCGTGCTGAAAATCGGACAGTTTCAGCACGCTTTTTTTGTTCTATTTAACACATTTCCAAAAGAAGCCCCTACTTCAAGCGACCTGCAAGTGTGATAAATGGTGGGTGGTTCACTCTGCATAAAAAACTAATTTGTCTCTAAGTTCTTCTTCATTTTCTGCATCCATTAGCGATAAGGCACTATCGCCGTAAGAATCTTCGTAATAAGGGTCTGCCCCGTAGTCAAGCAAAAGCAACGCTGTGTCATAATCATCGTAATAAACGGCGGAAACGAGGGGGCTATCATCTTGAAAATAATCATTTGGATCCGCACCCGCCTCAAGAAGCAATTCTACTAGCTCTTTGTTTTCATAAAAGGTTGCATGATAGAGAAGCGAGTTCCCATAACGGTCCATTTCGTTCACGTCAAAATTGCCCGTTTGCAAAAGTTGTTTCACTTTTGCATGGTCTTCTGCAATGACAGCTTGGAACAATGGCGACCTGTCGCTAGAACTTCTATCGACGGCGCCCCCAACATTTGTCGTATCCGTACTGCTCCAATTAAATTGCTTGTATCCAATAGAAAAGGATGGATCGAATTTATCATCAAACAATCCGTATGTGAGAGAGCCGAACACAATTGCGAGCAGGACCGCCCCATACACAAACACGCCACCTATAACGACCAATCCAATTCCGAGAACAATCACACCGTTATTTTGTCTATAAACACTGACTTCTTGTTCGTTGGCAAACAGAGCAATGGATTGAATCCGTTTTGGTAGCCTTGGGTGTGTCGACAACACTTCACTAAGCCAAACCGCTCCGTTTGAATCGGTTTCGATTTGTTGTCTAAACGCTTCCTCATTTAACTCTGGCGCTAAACGCTTGCCAATGCTAAAAATCGCTAAAGCCCGTTTTGCAGCAGCCACATTTCCTGTAAAGTAAGTAGCAGCACGGTCGCATGTATACTCACATGAGCGGCTATACGCTTGTGCTAAAAAAGGAATGAGCTTAGCTGGTGCAATAAGGACATTTTTCCATACATGATTGCGTTTAATATGGGTCAATTCATGGGCGATAATAAAATCGAGTTCCGCTTCACCAGCTCCCCTGGCAAGGTCAAATACGTCAGAGGTGAGTAAAATCATATGCTTGCCCCAAAAACGTGTTGCGAATGCGTTCATGAGACCTTCCGCTTCAACGACAAACACATCAGGTACGTTCTCAACACCCATCTTCTTTGAAATCGCGACCACACGCTCATAGACATCGCCAAATTGATGTTCGTGAATCCGGACGCCGTTCCCACGAATAGATCCGATTGCTAATAATTGAGTGACATACAAGATCGCAAAGACAGTCAATACAATAGCGATGCCAATAATGGAGATGACTGCAAGAATGTAGACGAGAATGCTAAATAAGAGGCAAATAATAAAATAGGGTGTCTCTCGTGGTGACTGAATAGCTGATTCATTCACTTGGTTCTTCCTTCTTTCCTCATGGTGATATTTGAACGCTATTTAGTATACGATTCGATAAATAGCGACACAATCCAGCATCGTCACATTTTAGAAATCCTTTAGAATTCGCCTAAATACCCGCATCAATAGAATTGGTTAATTGGAATCTATTTGAAAATAAAACGTTTATCTAAAAAGAAGTCAGCGCTTATGCGTAAACAAAAAAACACCTTGCAGTCATTCTTGCAAGGTGTTCATTATCGTCTATTTATTTGCGAGCGTTTCAGTCGTTTGTTGCTGGCAACGTGAGCAAGATGATACCGCGTACAAACGGCTGACTTTTTCCCCTTCGAAATGCTCCACGGCTTCATTACAATGTTGGCAAACAATTGTACCCACTTGCATCGCTCCTCTTCATTAGGTTGGAATCGCTTTCTATTGCTTATGTTTATAATAGTATGGCTCATTTAATTCGTCAAGGCTCTTTAGCATGTCACATTAAAAATAAATAAGCCACCCAGTTCGGGTGGCTTGAGCATTAGTTTAATTGGGCGGGGTCGACAAAGTCATAGCCTTTGTCCCGCAAACCAGTAACAATTTCTTCAAGAGCGCCTGCCGTCCATTCACGATCGTGCATTAACAAATTAGCGCCATTGGTAAGAAGTTCAGTATGGACCATAATGTCGGCGATGGCTTCTTCGCTTTGATATTCGCTTTCCCAATCATAACCATATGTCCAATTCATGTTTAGCATGCCTTCTTCCTCAACCAGGCTACGGGAATACTCCGTATTAATGCCATGAGGAGCCCTGAAAAAACGGGGGCGTTCGCCAATTACGTCTTCGATCCGGTCATTTAGTTCGACAATTTCTTGTTGCTGCACTTCCTCTCCCACATCATCAAGCTTTTGATGGCTCATTGTATGATTGCCGATGGCAAAACCCATGTCGTGAATTTGTTTGAGTTCATCCGCCCCCTCTTCATCCTCAATAAAATGGCCATTGACAAAAAAGATCGCCGGCACGTCGAGCTCTTCCAGTGTTTGCGCCATTTCGAGTCCGTAGGCATCAGGAGCATCGTCAATCGTTAGAAGCACCACTTTTTCATTAGCGTCTGTACCTTCAATCGGCTCTACTGTCCAGCTGTTTGAATTGATTTCGTATAAAGGTTCACTATCCTGATCCTGCTCTTCGACTTCATTTTCTTCTGGCTTTTCAAGATCCTCGCTGCTATTTTCATCTTCTGTCATAGCGTGCTCTTTGTCGCCTTCGTTCTCGTTTGCCTCTGTCGCCGTTTGCGATGAGTTATCAGACTCATTTCCGCAAGCTGTTAGCACGAGCAAGCAGACGGGAACTGCCAACCATTTTTTCATGTTAGTTCTTCCTCCCCTTTCAGTTGTAGCCATGTTAGCAAAAATTGCCTTCATCCGACAACTGGAAAGCCAACCATATATTTTGATAAATTGCGTTTATTCGCCCAATGAAGCGGGTATGATAAAGCGATCGCGATGAAAATCGGCGTATCTTCCCTTGGATTGTTTGCCATCCTATGGTATGATGACGACTTGTGGACAACAAGGAAAGGTTGAGATTGTACAAATGAAACAAACAACTTCAGTATTTGGAACGGCTGTTGCAATTGCAAGCGCCTTTATCCTTTGGGGAGTGTTTTTCCCTCAAAATATGGCGACCGTAATGGACTCCATCCAAGGCTTTATCTCATCTGAACTTGGTTGGTTCTATTTGCTCTCTGCCACTTTTTATGTAGGCGTGGGCATTTACTTAATTTTTAGCCCTTATGGAAGTATTAAACTCGGTAAACCTGAGGAAGAACCTGAATATAGCTATATGACATGGTTTGCATTTCTTTTTACAGCCGGCATGGGCATCGGCCTTGTTTTTTGGGGAGCGGCTGAACCACTGTCCCATTATTTTGCTCCTCCAGATGCTGCACCAGGCACGCAAGATGCAGCTGCCCAGGCGATGCGGTATGCGATCTTTCATTGGGGCATCCATCCATGGGCCATCTATGCTGTTGTGGCGCTGGCACTCGCCTATTTTCAGTACCGTAAAGACGAGCCTGCTTTATTTAGCTCGACATTCCGGCCGCTCATTGGCCACCGCATTACAGGGCCGCTTGGCAAGGTCATTGACGTCTTTGTCGTGTTCGCGACCGTTTTTGGAACGGCGACATCACTTGGTTTCGGAGCCGCGCAAATTACAGCCGGTCTTCGCTATTTGTTTCCTGCATTAAATTCGTTTTCCGATAATGTATTTCAGTTGGTTGTCATTGCCATTGTAACAATTCTCTTTTGTATTTCGGCGGCAACCGGCGTCGACAAAGGCATTCGCATATTGAGCAATTTTAATGTACGACTTGCTATTATTTTAATGGCCTTTGTGTTGCTTCTCGGTCCGACCAGTTACATAATGGGCGTTTTTACACAAGGCATTGGCAGCTATGCCCAAAACTTTTTTGGCATGAGTTTTAGCATGGATGTTTATAACCCAGAATCTTCTTGGGTGCAAGAATGGACATTGTTTTACTGGGCATGGTGGATTTCGTGGTCCCCTTTCGTCGGGGCATTTATTGCCCGTGTTTCACGAGGGCGCACAATTCGCGAGTTTGTCATTGGCGTTATCGCACTGCCGTCTTTGTTCGGCGCTTTTTGGTTTAGCGTATTTGGCGGCTCTAGCATCTTTTTTGAAAACGAAACAGGTGCCCTTTATGGGCAAATGCAAACAGGCGGCACGGAAATGGCATTGTTTGCCTTGCTTGAGCAATTCCCATTGACCTTTTTCGTTTCCATTCTTACCGTCATTCTAATCGCCTCCTTTTTTGTAACATCAGCCGACTCGGCAACGGTCGTGCTCGGTATGCAAACAACTGGCGGCCTTCTAAATCCGCCTAATGCGGTAAAGTTGGTGTGGGGCGTTATTATTTCCGGAACAGCTGCTGTACTACTGCTAACAAGCGAACAAGGTTTGGCCGCGCTGCAAACGGCATCGATTATTGGTGCTTTTCCGTTTGCTGTGATTATCATTTTAATGATTGTGTCGCTTTTTAAAGAACTCCGCAATGAAAAAGCAGCACTGGCAGTAAACCGTGAACGGCTCCGGCAAGAGCGCCTAGCTTTGCGCAATGAACGGGAACGCATTAAACGGGAACAGATGTTGCTTCGCAAAGAACAACAAAAACTTCGGCAACTAACAAAAGACAAGAAGAAGGACAGAAAAAAAGACTAACTTGGTGTGCTCCTAGATGCAATCGATCTAGGAGCTTTTTTTGCGATATTTACAATCGATTCACAGTCGTTTTACATTTTTATGACGCTAGAAAAAGACTGTTTTCCTTATGCTAAAATTGATTTCAGTTATTGCTGCGACTGCTTATTAACCAAAAAGGAGGAGAAGAAATGCAAAATAAAGGGGTACGCCTTCTGTTCATCGGCTGTTTCATCTTTTTTCTGCAAGGCTGTTCCATTTTACCTGCCTTTTCGTCTCCTCAGCTGCATTCTAACGAGAAAGAGGATCCCGTTACGCTTATTTTTTCCGATCCTGACAGACTTTCAGATGAAGCCAATTACTATGACGCGGTATTAGCAGTCCAACAGGATTTAGGAGAACAGGTAACAGAGTTAGTCATTTGTGACGCAAGCGAGCGCCATATTATCAACTATTATGACATAGATGAATTTCCAGCGATGCTTGTTTATAAGGGTGATGACGAAAAACTGCGCATTTCCGGCAAACACGACATCACAGACTTATACGCCCGGCTTGAAGGAGCCTTAAAACAATAAAAAAGAGCATAGCCACCGCGAAAAGCGTTGGTTTTGCTCTTTTTGCTCTATTACGCTTTTGAATCAAATGCGTCCCGGAGACCATCGCCAATAAAGTTAATGGAAAGAACAGTAAGCAAAATGCATAATCCAGGGGGCAACCAAGCTTCTGGATTGTTGCGTAGCAAGCGGACGCTTTGTGCTTCTGTTAGCATATTTCCCCATGTCGGTGTAGGTTGAGGCACGCCGAAACCGATGAAGCTTAATGCTGATTCGGCGACAATCATCGTCGCCATGACGATCGTTGCATTGACGATGATCGGTCCGACCGCATTAGGTAAAAAATGCTTGCGGATGATACGCCAATCGGAACAGCCGATACTTCGGGCGCTTAACACATACTCCTTTTCACGAATGGAAAGAAACGTACCTCGTAAAATTCGGCAAACTTGCGGCCAGGATGTAATCGCGATAACGAGAATAAAAATCGGTACTGTCGTCCGTTCTAGGATCGCCACAATCGTCATAAACAGCAAAATAAATGGGAAAATAAGGACAATGTCCGTAAAACGCATAATGACAGAATCGATTTTCCCGCCATAATAACCAGCAATTGAACCAAGTGTTCCGCCAATTAACACCGTAAACAACATTGCAAAAAAGCCAACCGTAAGAGAGATTCTCGCGCCATAAACAAGCCTTGAAAAGTTATCGCGGCCAGAACCGTCTGTGCCTAACCAGTTTTCGCCATCTGCTTTCGCTTCGATTTTGCTGAGCTGGGAAGCAGTCGGATCATGTGTCGCAATGACATCAGCAAAAATAGCGACCAACACGATAAACGATAAAAAGACAATGCCCGCTAGAGCCAATTTATTTTTGCGAAACCGGCGAAAAGCTAGGACCGTAGGGCTGACGCTTTTTTCTTCTGACAATGTTGGCGTCGGAGGGGACACACTCGGTGTTTCATTTAATCTCGGTTCCATTCTTCGTTCACCTCAATCAAGTCGAATGCGCGGATCAGCCACCGCATAAAAGATGTCTGCTAATAAGTTTCCGACTAAAACAGATAAGCCAATTAACAAGTTAATCGCCATAATGACTGGATAATCGCGATTGGCCATGCCGGATAAAAATAACGTGCCGATACCTGGATAATTAAATACGGTTTCGACAATGAACGCGCCGCTCAATAGCACGCCGATTTCCATACCAAGTAGCGTAATAATGGGAATCATCGCATTGCGGAGAGTATGCTTGTACAAAACCGACTTTGCGCCAACGCCTTTAGCCCGAGCAGTGCGGATAAAGTCGCTCCCTTTTACATCAAGCATTTCTGAGCGCATATACCGCATAAAAATCGCTGTACTTGATAAACCAAGTGTAAGGCCAGGCAAAATTAAGTGCTGAATCCGGCTCACAAAAGCATCAAACCCCGTTAAATTAGGGGAACCGATCGACCCTTGTGTTGGAAACCAACCAAGCCCAAAAGAAAACACATAAATCGCCAGCAATCCGGCAAAAAAGTTTGGCGTCGCTAGGCCAATAAAGGCAAATGACGTCGCCGCATAATCTAAAACAGAATATTTTTTACGTGCAGAATAAATACCAATTGGAATCGACACAATGAGTGTAATTAAAAGCGCAAATGCGCCTAAATAGAATGTATTGCCGAGCCGTTGCCCGATTAGCTCGCTGACAGACCTACCGGTGAAATGAGTCGACATCCCTAAATCGCCTGTCACTGCCCGTTTGAGCCAGCTCCAATATTGAATATGTACCGGATCGTTCAATCCTAATGCTTCCCGGCGTTCCTCAATTACTTCTCGTGGCGTATTTGGGTCAATCACTTCTCCACTCAACGCGTCCCCTGGAGCAAGGTATGCAAATAAGAACACGATTACTGATAAAATGAAGACCATTGGGATAAACTGCAGAACACGCCTCACAATATATTTAAGCATCCGGGCCACCTCTCTTATTCCAGCAAATTGAAGAAAGTTGAAGCAGCTTTTACAGCTGCTTCAATGTGCAGACACGCGCTATTCGGTTAAGTGCCACTCATGTGTCTCGTCTTTGAAGGTAAACGGTTTGATCGTCAAGCCTGCCAGACGTTTGTTGTACACATGAAGTTCTGTTTCAGCGTAAAGCGGAACTGTATAAGCATTGTCAATAAAGAGTTGTGCCCATTCTCCGTATTTTTCTGCACGGAACTCTTGGTTGTCAAATGCCAATTCTGGATTAACCGCTTCTTGCAACAATTTTTCTTGCTCTTCGTCAAGGAAACGCGAATAGTTATAACCTGCTGTGCCGCCATTAATTGGCCATGGGTCTGGGTCGCCAGAAGAAAGGGACCAACCTGCTAAGAATAAATCGACATCCGTGTCGTTTTGCTCAATGATTTCAAAATGAGCTGGCGCCTCACGCGGTGTATTTAAATTGACTTGAATGCCAACTGCCTCTAGCTGTTCTTTCATTACAGGCGCGACTTGTTCACGTACTGGGTTGCCTGTTGGATAATCTAAGTTGAGAACGAGTTCATTGCCGTCTGGATCTTCGACAAAGCCGTCGCCGTTGACATCTTCATAGCCTGCATCGGCTAGCTTTTGCTTGGCAAGGTCTGGATCATATGCTAAGCCTTCAACCGCATCAGGGTTGTATGCCCATGACGCACTTGGAAATGGCGCATCCAATAATTCACCGTGGCCACGTAAAAAGCCGTCAATAAATTCCTGGCGATTGATCGCGTGCACAATCGCTTGGCGGAGCTCAACATCTTGCAGTTTTTCGTTTGGCTCCCAAGAATCTGGATTAGTTAGACTGTCATTAGGGCCATGATTGATTTTCATGCCTAAGTATTGATAGCCTAGCTGCGCTTGTTCAAAAACAGTCAAATTATCATTCCCGTCAATCGTATCGACATCAGCAGCTGGAAAATCCCGAGGCACGTAATCGAGCTCGCCTTGTTCCAACATCCCTGCGACAACAGAAGCAGAGACAACATTCCACGTGATCGTATCTAGTTTCGGCGCGCCTTTATAGTAATCTTCATTGGCGGTTAATACGTATTGCTCATTCTCAAGCATTTCAGTCAATTGGAACGGTCCTGTGCCAATCACTTCGCCAGCGTTAATCGACCCAGCATGAGATGGAATGTCAGCAACTGGCACGTCGCCAAATATGTGCTCAGGAATAATATCCATTGATGTATCAGCTAGTGCCTTTACACTCGGTTCTTCAAAAATAAATTTAACTGTATAGTCATCTATTTTTTCAACGCCAGCAAATGTGTCGCTTTCGCCGCTTACGTAGTCTTCATAGCCAGCAAGGGTGTTTACATAGTTTTGGCGTATCCCACCTGCACCGGCATAATCGGGATCGGCCATGGCCGTAAACGTAAAGACGACGTCATCGGCAGTAAAATCTTCGCCATCATGCCACTTTACATCTTCACGCAAAAAGTAAGTCAACTCACGGTTGTCATCACTAAATTCCCAGTCTTCTGCCAATTCAGGAATGAAATTAAATTCTTCATCTTGTTGGACAAGACCTTCATGAGTGATTTCAAGAATATGAGAGTCATACATAGATGTGTAAAAAATCGGATTGAATAAATTGTCTGGTGGTGACATCATTCCAAGATTGACATTGCCGCCTTCTACGGCCTCTCCTCCGTCAGTGCCTTCGTCTGAACCGCCAGTATCGCTGTTGCACGCAGCTAGCGTACCTGCAAAAGCAGTTGCCAGCAAAAACGTGTAAAATGGTTTTTTGTTCAACACAATTTCCCCCTTTTCTTTCATGAAACAAACCCTTTGTTCATTTAAGCTTGCTTGAATTGATTGAGCACCACCTCCTTCACTTAAAGTGAGCCATTATACTGGTGATGGGCTTGAATCCGTATAAAGATGGCAGGCGACAAAATGGCCGTCCTTTTGCTCCGTCATTTCTGGGCGTTCGTGTTTGCAACGTTCGTAAGCATGTGGGCAACGTGTATGAAACGCACAGCCTTTTGGAGGATTCGCCGGGCTTGGCAATTCTCCCTTCAAGGAAATCTTCTCTTTTTTAACTGTGACATCGGTTGAAGGCACAGCGGATATAAGTGCTTCCGTGTAAGGATGAAGCGGCGTTTCATACAAAGAGTCTTTCTGTGCAATTTCGACAATTCTACCTAAATACATAACGGCGACGCGGTCGCTAATATGTTTAACGACGCTCAAATCATGGGCGATGAACAAATACGTAAGTTGAAATTCATCTTGCAAGTCTTTCATCAAATTTAACACTTGTGATTGAATCGAAACATCCAACGCCGATACCGGTTCGTCGCCGATAATCAGTTTGGGCTTAGTGCTTAGGGCACGGGCAATGCCGACTCGTTGCCTTTGCCCACCAGAAAATTCATGTGGGTATTTATTGTAAGACGACTTCGGCAAACCAACAGTCTCTAGCAATTCTTCAGCCCGTTTTTTCCGATCCGCTTTTGTATTCATTGTTTTATGTACAAGCAGTGGCTCTTCAAGCAATTCACCAATCGTCATGCGAGGATTTAACGAAGCATACGGGTCTTGAAAAACCATCTGCATATCACGGCGATAAGGACGCATTTTTCTATTTGAAAGATTTGAAATTTGCTCCCCATTAAAATAAACTTCGCCTTCGGTTGGATCAAGCAACCTTAAAAGCATTCGCCCTAGTGTTGATTTGCCTGAACCAGATTCGCCGACAATACCAAGAGACTCCCCTTTATAGACGTTTAACGTAATGCCATCTACTGCTTTTACATAGCCGACTGTACGTCTAATCACGCCAGCTTTTATCGGAAAATGCATCTTTAACCCTTTTGCTTCTAGTAGCACATTGGACATTAGCTGATCGCTCCTTCTTTAAGCCGCTGCTTGTCAGGTTCTACACTGCCTTCTTTGTATAAATAACAGCGCACATCCCTCGTTTTGCTTACGTTCACTAGTTCAGGCATCGCTTCTGCGCATAATGGAGTGGCAAACTCACAGCGCGAGGCAAAGCGGCAGCCTTGTGGAAAACGATGGGCTGGCGGAACCATTCCGCTTATGGCCTCAAGCCTATCTTTGTTGTCTTCAAGCTTCGGCATGCTTTTCAGCAACCCTTGCGTATACGGATGGAGCGGATTCGTAAACAAATCATAAGCAGGCGCTTCTTCCACGATTTGACCCGCATACATAACAAGGACGCGATCAGCTGTTTCAGCGACAACGCCAAGGTCGTGGGTAATCAACAGGATTGAAGACTGAAATTGATTTTTTATTTTTAACATTAAATCAAGAATTTGTTGTTGGATGGTGACATCAAGAGCCGTAGTGGGCTCATCCGCTATTAACAGCTTTGGGTTGCATGATATAGCAATGGCAATCATGACCCGTTGCCGCATCCCTCCTGAAAGTTGATGAGGATATTGTTTCATGCTTTCCTCGGCGCGGGCAAAGCCAACTAGCTTTAACAGTTCGACTGCCCGTTTATGCGCTTGTTTTTTTGAGACTTGTTTATGTTTTCTGATCGTTTCAATTATCTGATTTCCGATTGTAAAAACAGGATTCAAGGAAGTCATCGGCTCCTGGAAAATCATCGCGATTTGTGCGCCGCGGATGTGATCAAGTTGTTTTTCTGTTCGCTTTAACAGTTCTTGTCCTTCAAGCTGGATCGACCCCTCTACTTTTCCAGGTTCATCCACTAATCCCATAATCGACATGGACGTCATGCTTTTTCCGCTGCCCGATTCCCCGACTAGCGCTACCGTCTCATTTTCATGAATGGTAAACGTAACGCCGTCTACTGCTTTAACAGTGCGTGATTGGTTCAAATGAAAGTATGTTTTCACATCTTGCAGTCGAAGTAAAGGCTCTGCCATGTTTATCCTCCATCAGTACTAGGTAAATTTTGTGATAAGTATAGCACAAACGAATGATTTTTCGGCAAGTTTTTTTCTGTTTTTTTATTTTTCTTAATAGATTTTCTCACATTGCTTTTCTCTATAAAAGAATGGGAGGAGAGATCAAGTCAGGTCTCTCTTCCCATTCTTCTTCAAAAACGATTATTTTCGGTAATGACTTTTTAGATTGAGAACCAATGAATCAAGCATTACCTTCCCCTTTGAGAGATTGTGCAGCATACCCTAACCCACTCTCTACCACTGTTTTATGCACGTAAAGTGTGGCTTCTCTTTATTGTTATGCAGTTTTATCTTCTTCACATTCGTAAATCTTCTTACCCTCGCTTAAACATTCAGTTGATGGGGAAATGACTGATGTGATCGGTCGAAGAGTCGAAAGCCATGATCAACAATACGTTTTAACACGTTCATCGTTAGAAAACTAACCCTCTAGTCGATTTTAACTTTAATAAAATAATCCGAATTAAGCACTATTTCTCTTTTACAGTTTTCATTTACACAAGTTTTTAATGGCCCCGATAAATAACATAAATCCGAATATTTGTTAAATAAAAATTTTATCCTCTTCCAAATAACTGTCCTCCATTTACATTTAATATTTCTCCTGAAATAAAAGAGGCTTCTGGAGAAGCTAAATATTTCACAGCAGCAGCAACATCATCCACATGTCCAGCCCTTTTCACAGGCGTCATATTAACGAAACTTTTTACTACCGTTTCTGGCCATTGCCCAGTAAATCCAGTATCCGCAATAAAACCAGGAGCTATCGTATTAACCGTTATTCCTTGAGGGCTTAATTCTCTTGCAAACCCGTACGTCAAGCCATGAATTCCAGCTTTTGCAGCTGCATAACCTGAAGCCCCAGGATTTCTTCCTCCTGTAAATGCCGCGATAGAACTTATGTTTATAATTCTTCCTCCTGGTTTTTTAAAGTACGGAACTGTAGCTGCCGTCATTAAAAAACTTCCTTTTAACATTGTATTAACCATACTATCCCAGTTAGCCTCTAATTCCTCCAAGCTTAATGTTAGCTCAGTGTCTTTAACAAAACCTGCATTGTTCACTAATACATCAATAGTATTATGTTGCCTCACTATATCATTAACAAATTCTTCTATCTCTTTTGGCTTCGAAATATCGACTTGATATCCGACGACATTTTCACCAAATTCCTTTTCCGTATTTCTCAATTTCCCCTCATCTCTCCCAATAATAAATACTTTAAAACCTTCTTCAATGAATTGTTTAACAATTGCTTTTCCTATTCCACTATTTCCACCCGTTACAATTGCAATTTTAGTCATATTGATAGCCTCCATTTATACTGCATTTTTTCTTTTTCATTAACATTATATTCCAACCTTACTAATCGTCTTAAACCAAATTCTAATGTCTTTAGTTGTCTCTAGCCACGCTCCTCCCTTATACATAATTATAAGAAATAATTAGCTGTATTCATTTGACAAAAAATCTAGAAAATTGTTTCTCCACCACCTTTAATTGCTACTCGTTTGCTATTACTATAGCAATTCATTCATTGCGTTTCAATTAAAAAAATTACAAAATTCGACTTTCTATAAATAAATTTATCACATATAGCAAGCCAGAACTATGACAAAGAGCACGGATTAAAAGCAATCCGTGCTCCAACTATTTATCAATATTTTTACAATGTGTGGATTGGCGTGCCTAGGGCAACTTCAGCCGCTTCCATCGTAATTTCGCCAAGCGTAGGATGCGCATGGATGGTTAATGCAATGTCTTCAGCTGTCATGCCTGCTTCAATTGCTAAACCGATTTCAGCGATCATATCTGATGCATTTGGCCCAGCGATTTGTCCGCCAATAACAAGGCCGTCTTCTTTACGTGTAACGAGCTTCATAAAGCCGTCAGCATCGTTTAAAGACAAAGCGCGGCCATTTGCAGCGAATGGGAATTTCGCCACTTTAACGTCATAACCAGCTTCTTTTGCTTGTGCTTCATTGTAGCCAACTGTTGCCAATTCTGGCTCAGAGAAGCAAACGGCAGGAATGGCGAGATAATCAACTTCTGAAGGTTCGCCGCTGATCGCTTCTGCTGCTACTTTAGCCTCATAAGAAGCTTTATGGGCAAGAGCTGGACCTGGAACAATATCGCCGATCGCGAAAATGTTTTTCACGCTCGTGCGGCCTTGCTTGTCTACTTTAATGTAGCCACGGTCATCCATTTCTACCCCGATGCCTTCAAGGCCGATTTCCTCAGTGTTCGGTTTACGGCCAACTGTCACAAGGACGTAATCAGCTTCGATCACTTTTTCTTCGCCTTTGATTTCGGCTGTTACTTTTACGCCGTTATCCGTTTCTTCCACGCCTTTGGCCATTGCTTCTGTATGGAACGTAACGCCATTTTTCTTCAACTTGCGCTCAACAAGTTTTGCCATTTGTTTTTCGAAACCAGGCAAAATTTGTTTTGTGCCTTCAAGAACGACAACTTCTGATCCAAGGTTTGAATAGGCACCTGTTAGCTCAATTCCGATATAGCCGCCGCCAATGACAACCAATTTTTTCGGCACTTCATTTAAAGCAAGAGCGCCTGTGGAATTAATAACGCGATCTGTGTATTTGAAGTTTGGAATTTCAATTGGGCTTGAGCCAGTCGCGATAATGCAATGTTTGAACTTGTACGTGCTTGAGCTTTTCTCATCCATAATTTTCACAGTGTCTTCACCGGAGAAATAGGCTTCGCCACGGATGATTTCGACTTTGTTGCCTTTGAGCAAGCCTTCGACGCCGCCCGTTAGCTTTTTCACAACAGAGCCTTTCCATTCTTGGACTTTCTCAAAATCAATAGCAACGTTTTCAGCGCGAATGCCGATGTCTTCAGAAGACTTGGCAAGATGAGCGCGGTGCCCAGCTTGAATTAACGCTTTTGATGGGATACAGCCGACGTTTAAGCAAACGCCGCCAAGGCTGCCTTTCTCGACAATGGTTACTTTTTGCCCAAGTTGCGCAGCACGGATCGCCGCAACGTAACCTCCTGGGCCGGAGCCAACTACGAGTGTATCTACTTCTTGTGCGAAATCTCCAACAACCATCTGTTACCCCTCCATTAATAGTAATTGTGGGTCGTTTAGCAAACGCTTGATTTGGTTAAGCGCGCTTTGTGCTGTCACGCCATCAATCAAGCGGTGGTCATAGCTAATTGACAGTGCCAGCATAGTGCCCACAACAATTTCGCCGTCTTTTACAACAGGCTTTTCTTCAATACGGCCGATGCCTAAAATCATGACTTCTGGGTGGTTAATAATTGGCGTAAACCATTGTCCTCTTGCTGATCCAAGGTTGGAGATCGTTGCCGATCCACCTGACATTTCTGCACTTGACAGCTTGCCTTCACGGGCTTTTCCAGCCAACTCGTTAATTTCATCAGCAAGCGCAAAAATAGACTTACGGTCAGCATCTTTGACGACAGGAACTACGAGGCCTTGCTCAGTGTCTGCTGCAATTCCGACGTTAAAGTACTTTTTGTAGACGATTTCGCCTGCTTCGTCATCAATTGACGCATTTAAAGCCGGATATTTGCGAAGAGCGGACGTCAAAGCTTTGACGACATATGGAAGATACGTCAGTTTCGTGCCTTGGTCTGCAGCAATTTGTTTGTACTGTTTGCGATGGGCAACAAGGGCTGACACGTCCACTTCGTCGAGATGTGTCACGTGTGGAGCCGTATGTTTTGAGTTCACCATTGCTTTTGCAATCGCTTTGCGGATGCCTTTAAGCGGTACGCGCTCTTCCAACTGCTCGTTTCCGCCAGCTTGTGCTGTAGCTGCTGGTTTTGAGGAAGCAGTCTTTTCTTCTTCTTTCGGAGCCGCTGCTTCTTCCGTTTGCCCGCCTGATGCAAAGGCATCTACATCCTCTTTTAATACGCGGCCATTTTTGCCTGATCCTTTTACTTTAGAAATGGCAATGCCTTTTTCACGAGCATATTTGCGAACAGAAGGCATGGCAATGACGCGTGAACCTTCTTCTTCATCGCTTTCTTCAGAAGAAGATTGTCCTTTTTCAGGCTCAGAGGCTGCTTGTTTTTCTTCTTTCGGCGCTTCCTCTTTGCTTTCTTCTTCAGCGTCATCATCGCCAGAGCCATCATCAATGACTAAGATGACATCGCCAACATAGCTTGTCGTGCCTTCTTCCACTTTCACTTCAAGCACTTTTCCATCTACTGGAGAAGGAAGTTCAACGACAGATTTGTCATTTTGCACTTCAAGCAAAATGTCATCCTCTTTGACTTCATCCCCTTCTTTTACAAACCACTTCACAATTTCGCCTTCGTGAATTCCTTCACCCACTTCAGGCAGTTTATATTTATAAGCCACGGCTAAAACGCCTCCTTCATTATAACTCTAAATCATCTTCTATAAAAGAAAGAACGATACTGGTTTTTCCCCAGCTTCGTTGCTTTCTTTTTAATCGCTTATTTAGAAGTTGATAACTTCTTTAACTTTTTCTACGATCGTCTGGTGGTTTGGCAGCCATGCATCTTCAGCAGCAGCAAATGGATAAACCGTGTCTGGAGCCGTAACTCGAAGCACCGGCGCTTCCAAGGAAAGAATCGCCCGTTCTGTAATTTCAGCGACAATATGGGAAGCCACCCCTGCTTGTTTTTGTGCTTCTTGGACTACAATCGCGCGGTTTGTTTTTTCAACTGAAGCGACAACGGTTTCCACGTCAAATGGGCTAATGGTCATCAAGTCGATCACTTCTGCCTCAATGCCTTCCTGCGCAAGCTCTTCTGCTGCTTTCAAGGAAGCTTGAACCATTGCTCCATAGGCCACAATCGTGATGTCTTTTCCTTCTCGCTTAATATCCGCTTTGCCAAGCTCAATGGTGTATTCCTCTTCTGGCACTTCTTGGCGGAATGAACGGTAAAGTTTCATATGCTCTAAAAACACGACCGGGTCATTATCGCGGATGGCAGAAATCAATAATCCTTTTGCATCATAAGGGTTTGATGGAATAACGACTTTTACTCCTGGTGTTTGCGCCATTAAACCTTCGAGAGAATCAGAGTGCATTTCTGGCGTTTTTACGCCACCGCCGAATGGAGAACGTACGGTAATCGGCATCGTTTGTTTTCCGCCAGTGCGGTAACGCCAGCGTGACATTTGTCCAGCAATTGAGTCAAACACTTCAAACACAAAGCCAAAGAATTGGATTTCCATTACTGGCCGATGGTCTGTCAGTGCAAGGCCAATTGCCAGGCCGCCGATTCCAGACTCGGCAAGAGGCGTATCAAATACTCGGTCTTCGCCAAATTCTTTTTGCAAACCTTCTGTTACCCGGAAAACACCGCCATTTTGGCCAACGTCTTCCCCGAATATGAGAACATCTTCGTTCGTTTTTAATTCATTAGCAAGCGCGTTCGTGATCGCTTGAGCCATTGTCCAGTTACCCATAAGTTACTTCGACTCCTTTGCCGTATACTCTTCCAATTGTTCACGAATGTTTACAGGAGGGTTTTCAAACATAAAGCCAAGCAAGTCAGTTACTTTTTGTTTAGGCGTTTTGTCTGCTTCTTTCACCGCAGCTTTAATTTCTTCTTTTGCTTGTTCAACCACTTCGTTTTCTTTTTCTTCACTCCATAAATTTTTGCTTTCTAAAAACTTACGGAAGCGAATAAGTGGGTCTTTCTTGCCCCATTCGTCTTCTTCTTCAGAAGTACGGTAGCGAGTCGGGTCGTCACCAGAAGTAGAATGAGCGCCATAACGGTACGTGAGCGTTTCAATCAATGTCGGCCCCTCGCCAGCAAGCGCACGTTTGCGGGCATCGCTTGTTGCTTTGTAAACAGCAAGAACGTCCATGCCATCAACTTGGATGCCTTCGATTCCAGCGGCAACGGCTTTTTGTGCTATTGTTTTTGCTGCTGATTGTTTTTCCACTGGAACGGAAATCGCAAAACGGTTATTTTGAACAACAAAAACAGCAGGAACATTGTAGGCACCAGCAAAGTTCATGCCTTCATAAAAGTCCCCTTGTGAAGATCCGCCATCGCCTGTATACGTGATGACAATGTTGTCTTTTTTCTTCCGTTTTAGCCCTAGAGCAACCCCTGCTGTTTGTACAATTTGCGCGCCAATAATGATTTGCGGCACAGCAATGTTTAGGCCGTCAGGAAATTGGCCGCCATGGAAGTGGCCGCGAGACCATAGAAACGCTTGATAGAGAGGCAAGCCATGGAAAACAATTTGCGGAATGTCCCGGTAGCCAGGCAAAATCCAATCGTCTTTTTCAAGGGCAAATTGAGAGCCAAGCATGGATGCTTCCTGACCGCCCATTGGCGCATAGAAGCCTAAGCGGCCTTGGCGGTTTAAAGAAACGGCCCGTTGGTCCCAGATGCGCGTATAAACCATACGGCGCATTAACTCTTGTAATTGCTCATCGCTTAAGTCAGGCATTGCTGACTCATTCACGATTTCGCCTTCCTCATTCAAGATCTGGAAGGTTTCAAATTGTTCTTCGACTTGCTCAATTGTTTTCGTACTCAATTTGTCCACCAATCCTTTCGTTAGTAAGCGGTAATTGTTCTTTATATCCATGACCTAATGCATCTATAAAATCCCCATTAGCATGCCCAAACCTAAAAGATACATTACCGCGGCTGGCCCCTTTTACACAAGCCATTGATACGGGGCTGAGCATTCGTTCAACTGTTACAAAAAAAATTGCTTATCAGTAGTACAACTCACCTTATGACATAAGTCTACATGAAAAGGAAACAATGCGTCAATCCTTTTGCTTGCTTTCTTTATTTCTCCCTAAAACAAATGATTAATTAGTAAGAAAATGAAACTGTGTTATACAATATCGAGACGGTGAACTAATACAGATACAAGATGTGCGCTTATTCAAAGCGCACATCTAAATCTGACGCTTCGTAAAATGCTTGTTTTGCGTCGTTGTATGTATTTGTATGTTCATTAAATAAGTCCGTCGCCTCTTGAAACTCCTCATATTTGGCGTTCGTTTCCTCTACTTGGTTTGTTAACGTCTCGACATCAAGGTCTTCTGTTTTTAACAAATTGTAAAGTTGTTCGTCTAGGTCAAGCGTCTCCGCATACACTTCATGCAATTTTTGATAACTTTCATAGCGAGCTTCCATCGCTTCTTTAAGAGTTTGTCCCAATTCAGCAAGCGGTTCCTCTTCCAAAGCAGCGAACGCCTCATTTGCTGCTGAAAATTCTTCGTACCCTTCTTCAATGCTTTGTTTCTCGTTGGCAGACAGTTCTCGCCTTGTTTCGATGGACGCAATCGCCTCATCAGCGAGAGAAACGATTTCTTCGAACTGTTCCATATCCAGTTCCATTATTTGATTATATAAGTCAGCCTCATGTTCCTCGGCCTGAACGAGCGGTTCTTGCTGCACTTCAAACCCTTCTTTTTCAATTTGCGCAGCATTTTCTAAATGGTCATAAATGGTTTCCGTTGCGTTTTCGCCACAGGCAGTCAGCAATAAAATCGATCCTACGCCGATTGTCGCAAGTTTTGTCTTCGACACATTTTCTCCTCCTTCGACGATTTAAGCTTTTTTCGCCTAAATACCACATTATCGGACATGGTCAAATTTGGCAAGATGCTTCAACTATTTTCTGAAAAACTGGGCGAATATCCAATCGTTTATTAGGTGGAGGCATATGATGTGTATTGAATCGCCTAACATATTTGCGATGACGAAAAAGGAGGAATTTTTTTATGGGTTACGGATATGGTGGTTACGGCTACGGCCCTGAAGCTTATGGTGGTTATGGTGGTTATGGTTATGGCTGCGGCGGCTACGGCGGCGGTAGGGGCTTTGCCTTAATTGTCGTTCTGTTTATTCTCTTGATCATTGTCGGCGCATCTTGGTTTGGCTACGGCGGCGAAGAACAGTGCGGCCCAGTAGGCCCAGGACCTGGCCCTCACAAATAACGCAAGCCATATGTGCGAGCAGCCTGTCGTCTGCTCGCTTTTTCTACTTGCGCCTGCTACTGAATATCCTTAAACTATATAGAGAAAATAAGGAGTGGTACATATGATTACGATGGACGACATTGTTCGCGAAGGCAATCCAATTTTACGTAAAGTCGCTGAGCCGGTCGAATTGCCATTAACAGATGAAGACAAGCAAACATTGGTCGACATGCTCGAGTTTATTAAAAACAGCCAAGACCCTGAAATCGCGGAAAAATACGGGCTCCGTCCTGGCGTAGGCTTAGCTGCGCCACAAATCGGCATTTCTAAACGGCTATTTGCCATCCATGCCACAGATGAAAACGGCAACCTCTACAGCATGGGAATCGCCAATCCGAAAGTCGTTAGCCATTCTGTTGAAACCAATGAACTTGAAAATGGCGAAGGTTGTCTCTCTGTTGACCGTGACGTTCCCGGCCTTGTGCCTCGGCGTGCCCGTTTAACGATCACTGGAGTCGACCATGAAGGCAACGACGTGCGTATGCGCTTGCGGGGATATATTGCCATTGTTTTTCAACATGAGTTGGATCATTTAGACGGCATTATGTTTTACGACCGAATTGAGGGACTCGAAGACCCTTTCAAAAAACCATTGCCTGGATTTGCGCTTTAACAGCTGCCAACAATTCCCTCGATTCTTCAATGCCTACGTGCATACACTACATGTACAAGGGCATTGAAAAGGAGTGGAACGGGATGTTAAGAAAGTGGCGGAAAAAACTAGTCAAAGGTTGCCGAAACCTCCTGCCGAAGTCATTATTGCTTGACGTTTAATGAATGTCGAACTTGGAAAAACTAAGAAAGCCAGCCTTTCAATCAGGTTGGCTTTTTATCATTGCAGCAGGGAATAAAGGAAACCATTCAAATATAAGCGAACTTCTATTATAATGGAAGGACTACATTTAAAGGAGAGGTAAGAATGATTTTTAAAGTTTACTATCAAGAAGATGCCGCGCAGATGCCTGTACGGGAACGGACAAAGTCATTGTACATAGAAGGCGAAAGCGAAGCAGACGTCCGCCTTAAGTTGGCCAAGCAAAACTTCAACATTGAATACGTAACAGCTGTAACTGGAGCATATTTAGAATATGAGCAGGCAAACAGCGACTTTAAGGTCGTGAACATTTAACCATGAAACAAGTAAAAAACAACCAAACAGCTGTTTTCGCTTTAGGCGGCTTAGGCGAAATTGGCAAAAATACGTACGGTGTTCAGTTCCAAGACGAAATTATTCTTATTGATGCTGGAATTATGTTTCCTCAAGACGAGCTTCTTGGCATCGATTATGTCATTCCCGACTATACGTACTTAATCAAAAATCGGGACAAAATCAAAGGCTTGTTTATTACCCATGGCCATGAAGACCATATCGGCGGAATTCCTTATTTGTTGCGGGAAATCAACATTGATGTCTATGGCGGCAAGCTTGCACTCGGCCTCTTAAAAGGAAAACTTGAAGAACACGGCTTGCTACGCAGCGCTAAGCTTCACGAGATTGCAGAAGACCAAGTCGTCAAATTCACGAAAACATCGGTATCGTTTTTCCGGACAACCCATAGCATTCCTGACTCATATGGCGTTGTTGTCAAAACGCCGCCAGGAAACATTGTCCATACAGGCGATTTTAAATTTGACTTTACTCCTGTTGGCGAACCGGCAAATTTAACGAAAATGGCGAAAATCGGCGATGAAGGCGTACTTTGCTTGCTGTCTGACAGCACCAATAGCGAAATTCCGACTTTTACAATGTCCGAACGAAAAGTAGGCGAAAGCATCAACAACGTTTTCCAAAAAGTCGATGGGCGCATTATTTTTGCCACGTTCGCTTCGAATATCCATCGCTTGCAACAAGTGATCCAGGCCGCAGTTGACTATGGCCGCAAAGTATGTGTATTTGGCCGCAGCATGGAATCAGCCATTACCATTGGCCAAGAGCTTGGCTACATCAATGCGCCTAAACATACGTTCATTGAGCACTCACAGTTAAACAAACTCCCTGATAACAAAGTAACGATTCTTTGTACAGGAAGCCAAGGTGAACCGATGGCAGCCCTATCACGGATAGCTTTTGGAACACACCGCCAAATTCAAATTATTCCAGGGGATACGGTTGTGTTTTCTTCTTCGCCAATTCCAGGAAACACGCTTAGCGTTGGAAAAATCATCAACCAACTATACCGTGTTGGTGCAAATGTCATCCATGGCCCACTTAGTGATATCCATACTTCTGGGCACGGCGGGCAGGAAGAACAGAAACTGATGTTGCGGCTTATGAAACCGCAATACTTCTTACCCATCCATGGCGAATATCGGATGCTGCGCACTCATAACCGCCTCGCTCAAGACTGTGGCGTTAAAGAAGAAAACTGTTTTATTATGGATAACGGCGATGTCCTCGCGCTCCATCCTAATGAAGCAGGGGTCGTCGGCAAAATTCCGTCTGGCTCTGTTTATGTGGATGGGAATGGCATCGGCGATATTGGCAATATCGTGCTTCGTGACCGCCGAATTCTCTCAGAGGAAGGCTTAGTCATCGTTGTCGTTAGCTTAGATATGAAGGAATTCAAAGTCACAGCTGGGCCAGATATCATTTCCCGCGGTTTTGTGTACATGAGGGAATCAGGCGATTTGATTCATGAAGCCCAAAAAATGCTCGCTAAACATTTAAACAGCGTCATGGAAAAGAAAACGTCTCAGTGGTCTGAAATTAAAAACGAAATGACCGAGCTTCTCGGACCATTTTTGTACGAGCGTACGAAACGCAAACCGATGATTTTGCCGATTATCATGGAAGTATAACAACAAGCCTGCTGACAATGAAAGCCATTGTCGGCAGGCTTGTTTAGCAGCTATTAGTTGGCAATAAAGTCTTTTTCAAATGCATAAATGGCTTTTTTTGGCCCGAGCAAAACAAGTACGTCCTCTGCTTGAATCACTTCATTGGCCTGAGGAGCAGCCATCAACCTCCCTTGCCTGCGGATAGCAATAATCGTACAGCCGTAAAGGGCGCGTATGTTAAGATCTTGTATCGTCTGCCCTATTAGTGAAGGCGTTGCTACTGCTTCAATGATCGTATCCTGAGACGATAGCTCGATGTAATCAACAATGTTGGCGGATAAAAGGTGATGGGCAAGCCGCGCGCCCATTTCCCGTTCAGGATGAAGGACGCGGTGGGCGCCGATTTTTTTCAACACTTTTTCGTGATGATCGGTTTCTGCTTTTACACAAATGTGTTTAACGCCCATTTCGCTTAATAATAACGTTGCCAAAATACTCGCTTCAATGTCATTGCCGATTGCAACTACAACATGCTCATACAACGGGATGTCTAGTTCCCTTAATACTTGCTCGTCTGTAGCATTGGCGATCACCACTTGTGTGGCAATGTCACGAAATTCGTCTGCCTTGGTTCGGTCGCTATCAATGGCCAGTACATCAGCGCCTTGCTCCACTAACTCTTTGGTGACACTTCCTCCGAAGCGTCCTAAGCCGATAATCGCAAACTGTTTTTTCATAATGGCCCTCCGCTGCTCAATCGTAACTTGACTGTACCAAACAATCGGCCAATAAGCAAAGACGCCCCTCCTTAAAAAGAGGCGCGTCTTTGCTTATTTTTCTTCTTTAATGCCGAGTACTCGGTTCACACGTTTGGTCAGCATTTTCATGCCGCCGCCTCCTGCTTGGAAGTGGCGCAGCTGCCCTTCTTTATCGAACACGTAGTAAGCTGGCACATATTCATTTTCAAAAGCATCTGTCAACTTATGTTCACTATCAACAAAGATTGGTTGCGTGATCCCATGCTCATCGGCAACTTGTTTGATCTCATCAATGTTTAAGTCTTTTTCAGACCGCGGCATATGGACAGCAATGACATTTAGCTCGTCTTTGTATTGGTCACGAAATTCATTGACATTTGGCATTGCCTCTTTACACAAGCCACAGCTAATGGACCAAAAGTGGATGAGCGTTGGTTTGTCGCCAATTAAGTCCCCTTTCGCTACTTCTCCATTCAGCCATTCAGTCGCGCCTGTCAATTCTGGCATTTCCGACCGTAGTTTCAAAGCCATCTCGTTTCCCTCCTGTATAAAAAGCGCACACGCTCGAAACTTATTCTTTTTCCGAAAAACAAAGGCCTAACAACACGCTAGGCCCTTGCCACTATTCCTTTAAAGCGTAGCTTGTCCAGGCTTCCAGTTTGCTGGGCAAAGTCCGCCAGTTTGTAACGCTTGTAGCACGCGCAACGTTTCATCAACGTCACGGCCGATGTTGTTGTGGTTCACTACAGAATACATCAATTCACCTTCTGGGCTAATGATGAACAACCCACGTAGCGCCACACCTTCATCTTCAATTAACACACCATACTCTCTTGAAATGGCATGGTTTGTGTCAGCAGCAAGTGGATAAGCCAAGTCGCCTAATCCATTGTCATCACGTGACGTATTAATCCACGCTTTGTGTGTATGGATCGTGTCTGTAGAAACACCAATTACTTCAGCGTCCAAGTCTTCAAATTCGTCGTAGCGGTCGCTCAACGCCGTAATTTCAGTCGGACAAACGAACGTGAAATCCATTGGATAAAAGAACAACACTGTCCATTTGTCATTTTTCATATTTTCTTCTAAGCTAACTTTACCAAATTCTTTGTTTGGCAACACTGCGTCCATTTCAAAACGAGGTGCTTGTTTGCCAACCATACGTTTTTCAGTCATAAGTCTAACTCCTCCTTTGCAAATCCAATACAATCATTATTATAACGGGCTTGCTTTTTGGAGTCAATGTTAATTGAGAATGAATTTAATCTAGAAACATAAATCTTCACATTCCTGCCTTACTTACATAGCGGTCTTTGAAAGATTTGTCGATTTATGCTATTCTCAACAAAGCAATGATATTGAGGAAGGAGCGGGTTATCAGTGAACAGTACTATTAACGAATGGCTTTCCCATCCGCTTGTGCATACCGTTTGGAAAATTGCGCTTGTGGTCGTCATTTTTTTCATCGTCCGCGCCTTAGGGCGTAAACTGATCGCCGGGGCATTTAACCGTTCTATCCGCGCCTCACAAGCTCGACTGAAAACGTTAAAAAGCCTGACTCAAAATGTATTTTCTTATGTGTTGTTGTTTATTGTAGCAATGACGATCTTAGAAATACTCGGTTTCAATTTAGGGCCGATTTTAGCTGGTGCAGGTGTTGTAGGGCTTGCCGTTGGTTTCGGCGCACAAGGCCTTGTAAGCGATGTGGTGACTGGCTTTTTCTTATTGTTAGAACGTCAGCTTGAAGTCGGCGATTATGTGACTGCGGGCGGGGTTGAAGGGATTGTCGAGGAACTCGGATTCCGCACGACGTTGATTCGCGGTTTTGACGGTACACTCCACTACGTGCCAAACCGCAACATTGCCAATGTGGACAACCATTCCCGCGGCAATATGCGTGCCCTCGTCGACATTTCCATCCCAGCTGGGCAAAAATTAGACGAATCGCTAGCAATGGTGAAAGAGGCACTAGAAAACTTTAGCCATCCAGCTATTGTATCTGGCCCTGACGTGTTAGGCGTCGAAAGCGACGATTTAGCGACGACGACAATCCGTGTGATTGCCAAAACGGATAATATGGAGCAATGGGCAGTGGAACGCGAAATCCGCCAAGCGATCCGGCAACGATACGATGCCTTTTCACAACCAGAAAATGAATAAAAAAAATACCAGCTTTTGCTGGTATTTTTTTAGTGTTGAGTCACAATTTCGTCGACACGTTGGCCGATTTCTTCTGCACTTAAACCTTCTGCGTGGATAATGCTCATTTGCCCAGGAACACTGATGCCGGCAACATCCGCATTTCTTCCAGAAACAATACAGCATTCGCAGTCTTGCCCGTCTTGTTCATTTTCAATTTGTACAACTTCATAGCCTTTAGACTGAAGCTCTTGCTGTACATCTGACAAATTGGATTGTACCCCTATTTTAGCCATATGGCACCCCCTCGTTTATTTCCACATTAGTATGCGCTGCAAACGAAGGCTTTATACCATGCTTATTAGCGGGGCTTTTTCGCGCTTAAAAAGGCGACCATATGCTCGATGGCAATCCCAATCGCTTCTTCGCTTGGTTGCAGGCGGCTATCATGCAAGCCGTACGGGCTATCAACGCCAAGCCAAAACATGACGCCGGGGTATTGTTTTAAAAAGTAGCCAAAATCCTCCCCTGTCATTGCTTCTTCTGCCTCTACAAACGTAATGCCTTTTCGTGTTTTTGAGAAAGCGGCAAACGCTTCTGCCAATTCTGGGTCATTGTAGACTTCGCAGTAATTGGAGCCGTAATCAATCGCAATCTTGCACGCAAAACTTGCCTCTATACCAGCAGCAATCGCTTCAAGCCTGCTTTTGACAACTTCCATTGATGCCATCGACAGCGTCCGGATCGTCCCTTCTAACCGGGCCGTTGCGGCAATGACATTCTGTTTCGTGCCTCCTGCTATAACGCCGAGTGTTACAACTGCTGAATCAAGAGGATCAATGTTGCGTGCGACGACCGTTTGCACTTGTGTAACAAAATGGGCACAAGCAACCACCATATCGTTCGCTGTATGGGGATAAGCCGCATGCCCGCCTTTGCCCTGAAAATCAATAAAAAGCTCAGAAGTATTGGCAAACAATAACCCTGGTTTCGTGGCGATTGACCCGACAGGAAGGTTCGGGTCAATATGGAGCGCATAAATTTCATCAGGCTGCCAAGCACCTAGTACATCTGCTTCTATAATCGGTTTTGCTCCTCCTGGCCCTTCTTCTGCCGGTTGAAAAATAAACAGCAAATGGCATTCTGGTTCGTGGCTGGCAAAATGGTCTAGCAAGCCAAGGGCAATCGTCATATGGAAGTCATGCCCACAAGCATGCATCGCTCCTTCATGCTTAGAGGCAAATGAATAGCCTGTTTCCTCGGTAATAGGCAGCCCGTCCATATCGGCTCTATAGGCAATCGTATAGTCTTGTCTGCCTTCGACGCGGACAAACACGGCTGTTTTCCACGTTTTGATTTGCAGGCGCGTTTGCTCCATGTTTGAAATGGTGTCTAAAAGGAGTTGTTGTGTTTTAAATTCGTTAAATCCGAGTTCAGGAATTTGATGAAAAGCACGCCGTATGTGAATGAGATCGTTCATCTTCATGATGCCACCACTCCGTCAATTTGCGCCAATGCGTTGCGGAAGTGGCCAGCAAACGTGTCGACTTCGGCTTTTGTAAGCGTAAGTGGCGGAAGCAAACGAACGATCGTTTGTTGGGTGACGTCAATGAGCACCCCTTGTTCCATCATCATTTGTTGAAGTTTTTTCGTGTTTTCCGCCGTTAATTTGGTCGGCAAGCCAATCATCATCCCTTTGCCGCGGAACGCTTCTAAAATGTTTGGAAATTCCCGTTGCAACTTTGTTAATGTATCATGCAAGTAGGCTGCGGTTTGTTGGCTAGCAGTGAGGGCGCCTTGTTGCTGGAGCACACGGAGCACGGCAAGGCCGAGCGCACAGCTTAATGGCGAAGGAGCAAACGTCGTACCGTGGTCCCCAGGGGCGAACAACCCGCTCCAATCCTGCTTGACAATGATGCCACCAAGTGGCAGCCCTCCGCCTACTCCTTTTGCAAACAGGACAACGTCTGGGCTTAAGTCGGCATGCATGTAGGCAAACAACTTGCCTGTGCGCCCCATACCCGTTTGGATTTCGTCCATGCAAAATAGCATGCCTTCCTGATTACATAACGCCTGTGCTTCTTGTAAAAATGAATGGGATAATGGGATGACTCCCCCTGAGCCAAGCACCGGTTCCATAAGCAGTGCAGCAGGCTTGTTCTTTTTGATGACTGCTCGCAACTCATCGACATTTTCCCTCTCCACTTCATAGACAGGCAAATCATGTTTCGGAAAGTCTTGGTAGACGCCTTTTTGCCGCGTTAGTTTTAACGCGCCTAACGTTCGGCCATGAAAACTATTTTTTAAAACGACAATGCCTCGTTTCGCTGTCTTTTGTGCCATGCTCCATTTATGGATCAACTTAACAGCCGCCTCTGTCGCTTCAGCGCCGGAATTCGCAAAAAACACTTTGCCGCCAAGCGTAGCCTCACTCAGTTGTTCGGCAAGCTCAACCGCCGGCTTGTTTACATACAAGTTGGAAATATGCAGAAATTTTTGACCTTGTTCTTGAAGAGCCTTTATCACTTCAGGGTGAGAGTGGCCAACCACATTGACAGCAAGACCTGTAATTAAGTCTAAATAGGATTTGCCATTCTCATCAATTAAATAATTGCCTTCTCCCCGGTCTATAACAAGGGGCAACCGCCCATACGTCCCCATAATCGCCGCGTTATCCCGCGCAATCCAGTCCACTACCAATCCACTCCTTTTTTATGAAAACAGCTTTGCCCTTAGGCAAAGCTGCACACGATACGTTATTGGTCTTCATTTAAACGGCGAAGCTCCAGCTTTATTTCCGTTTTGCCTTTTGTTTTCTCATCAATTTCTTTAATCACGCGTGCTGGCGTCCCAGCAACTACTGTATTGGCAGGAACGTCTTCTGTTACAATCGCACCAGCTGCTACTACAGCACCAGCGCCTACACGGACACCTTCTAAAATGACGGCATTTGCGCCGATGACAACGCCGTCCTCAATGATAACAGGAGAAGCTGATGGTGGCTCGATAACACCAGCCAACACAGCACCAGCACCAACGTGACAATTTTTCCCGACAGTCGCACGCCCGCCAAGGACAGCATTCATGTCAATCATTGTTCCTTCGCCAATGACAGCGCCGATATTAATGCTTGCCCCCATCATAATAACGGCCCCTTTTCCAATTTCCACTTGGTCGCGAATAATGGCGCCTGGTTCAATTCGCGCTTCTACTCCTTTTAAATCGAGGAGCGGAATTGCTGAATAGCGGCGGTCATTCTCAACAACAGTATCTTCAATCAACGCAGCATTTTCGTTAAGGACAGCTTCAATCTCGCTCCATTCGCCAAAGACCACGCCCGTGTTGCCATTTATAAATGACTGCACGCCTTCGCCAAAGGAAAGGTTGTCAAGTTGACCCTTTATGTAAACTTTTACAGGAGTTTTCTTTTCAGATTTAGAAATAAACTCAATAATTTCGTTTGCATCCATCATTTTCATGTATGTAGCCTCCTTTGTTCTGTCATTATGATAAAGTGTCACGCTTAAAATTGCAATGGACTAGCTTAAAATCGCTAGAAAGAACGTCAGTGAAAACAAACTGACAAGTGTGGTGACGAGCGTAATCGAGGAGACAAGTTTTGGTTCTGAATCAAACTGGACCGCATACATCACGATTGTGGCCGCGCTTGGCATTGCCGCCGATATAATCAACACTTTGCTAAGGATTTCGCTAATAGGCAAAAAGGAAACGATCACAAACGCGACAACAGGGGAAATCGCCATCCGTATGACTGTCGCAACGGTCAGCTTTTCCCACGCAAACCCACGCAATGGAATCATTGCTAGTTGCATCCCTAAAATTAACATTACCGTCGGAATGGCCGCCTCCGCGACGATATCAATCGGTTGAAAGAGGTTTGGCGGCAGTGCGACGTCACCTACATTGAGTCCGAGTGCTAGAACCGTTGCATACGTTGCTGGCATTTTTAAAACCGCTAACACGGCCCCTTTCATAGCGGCTTTGCCTCTAGCTGCGTAATACACGCCGAAAATATTCATGATAATCGATTGCAACACCATAAATGAAACAGCGAGGTCAAAGGCACCCTCGCCATAAGCAAATAATATAATCGGCGTTCCGTAATTCCCTACATTCATAAAGGAAGTGGCTAAGATCATCCCGCTTTCTTCACTGAGACTTAGTTTGCGCAGTTTTGCATACCCTTTTGTAATGACAATTAACGACGCAAGCAAGAGAAGGGCAAACAAGGCCATATAGGCATATTGGGCGTCAAGATTCCCAGTATAAAAAGTACGAAAAACGAGGCACGGCGTCATAATATAAATTGCTACAGACGACACCGAACGTATGTCGAGCATAAACGCCCGCTGCAGCAAAAAACCTGCTGCAAAAATGGAACAAACGGGCAATACGACTTGCAAAAAAATCCCCATCAGAACACCTTCCTTAAAAACAAAAAACGAACGAAAACGTCCGTTTGCCTCGCTCTTATGCTTTAGAATAGTTGTGGCACAGGCAAGAAAACGTATTGCCCATAAACACGTTTCTTCGCATCTCCTCTCGCCATAAGCGCTCAGTCTGCGTGTGTTGCCAACGTTGTCAGCAACACACACGAACGAACACTTTCGTTTAAGAGATAATTTCCTCAATAAACACCGTATTCTCTTGAGCCAAATCAATCGTTTGCACTGTAATTTGTTGTCCTCCATTATTCGTATGCAAAATATGAATAACAGGGCGTTGCGGCAAACCGCTATTTTGGCTTACAACAATGCCGTGCAAGCCGTTGGACAACACGACTTGGCTTCCAGTTGGATAAAGGGCCACGCTCCGCAAAAAGTCATTCATAAACACATGGCTAAAACGTTTATTCGTAAAAGCCAACATAAATTCGCATGCTTCCCCAGGTTCCATTAATGCTTCTCCGTTACGCCGGTGGGTCAAATGGTCAAACGCGTTGGCGATCGCTACAATTTGCGCAAATTCATGGACAGCCGAAGCAGCCACTTTGCGGGGATGGCCTGTTTGCGAAAAGTCCTCATGGTGGCATAAGGCAACATGGGCGACAACTTTGCCAAACTCAGCGACCGTTTTCAAAAAGTTGTATCCTCTCCACGTATGGTCTGAACCATGCACAACGCCAGGCTCGTCATAGGATGCAGGCAGCACTTTTCCGATATCATGAAGCAGAGCAGAAATCGCCAGTTGCTCTAGCTTTTTATCTGAATACCCGTGCCGGGCACCGATCGTAGTCGAAATAAGGCCAACCATAAGCGCGTGGGCATAAAGAGAATCGCTTCCGTTTCGAATAAACTGAAGAAATTCCTGTGCTTTGGCGGTTTCCACTACTTTTTCCATCACCGCTAACACACGCTCTTTCCACTCCTCTTCCCCATAGCCAATAAAACGAAGGGAATCTTCTTCAAAAATAGAATCGATTTGCGTTTTAGGAGACGCCGCCTCCTCTTCAAAATTGCTTTCCTCTGGAAGATCAAGGGGCACTATATGGACACCAAATTTTCGCAATCTTGCAATATGGTTAGCTGTTAAAGAAGCCCCTTTACTTAGCAGAACCTGGCCGTCCATGGAAAATATCTCTTTCCCAAGGGATGCGCCAGGCAAAACATCTTCAATGTTGACATACCTCATACAAAGATACACCTGGCATCGCAGCCAGGCCCCTCCTCTTTTTCAAATTACGTCACGAATGATTGCCTTTTCATTATAACGAACTCTTGTCCCGAAAGAAAGGGGAAACGCTAAAACGCCCTTCGGTAAAGGCATCTAAGCTAAAAAACCTTGCTGTTAGGCAAGGTTTCAAACTATAGACGAACGCTCGCATCCTTCATTGCTCCCCTCGGCTCCAAGCGTTCTCTATTCGTTCGGCTAAGATGATTCGCCAGCTTTTTGAAACTGTTCATCATCTTGTTGATCTAACACAACAATTGGCTTTAAGACAGATATTCCTTCGTCCTTTAAAATATCGAGAATGTCGTAGTTAATTTCCTGTTTAATCTCATGCCATTCAGACCAAGCGACTGTTTTCGTAAAGTAATATACAAAAATGTTATAGCTCGATTCACCAAATTCGTCAAAATAAACCATGACTGTATCTTGGACAACGCCAGGATGGTTAAGAATCCGTTCGCGAATCTCCTCCACGGCTCTTTGCAACTCGAATCTTGTTGCTTCTTGACCGACGCCTATCGAATAGTTTACACGCCGCATATTCATTTCCGACCAGTTGGTAATTGCTTCGTTAGACAACGTTTTGTTCGGGACAATCACCACCGCATCCGCAAACGTGCGGATTTTCGTGCTACGAAACGTGATGTCTTCTACAACGCCTTCAACAGATGGCGTAGAAATCCAATCCCCTTTTTTAAAAGGCTTTTCCAAAATAATAACTACACCGCCGAACAAATTGGCAACCGTTTCTTGGGCAGCTAACGCAAATGCTAATCCGCCAAGACCAAGGCCAGCGATAAATCCGTTTACGTTCACGCCCATCGCTGACAAGCAAGCAACGATTGTCAAAGCAATCACTACGAAACGAAGAATGTTTGAAATAAAGGGAACGAGCATATGGTCGTCTCTTAAATGCAATTTTTGTTTGGCAAACGCCATAAATGTCCCATGAGTGGAAACATAATTATAGAGCCCCCAACCGCCAAGCACAATCAATACACTGCCATAAACGTTGTTTAGTAAGGCCAGTTCTCTCATATTGATGCCCAGCGCATTTAAAGCAACGTAAGTGCCGATCACGATAAAAAAGACACGCAACGGCCGCTCAAACGAAAGGAGCAGCTGCGTTAAAAGAGACACATTGGTTTTTTTCGCAGTCGCTAAAATGACTTTAAACAAATACTTCGTGAATAGTTTGCGAAACAGGAGAAAAATAAGAAACAGCCCGATTGCTGTGAGCAGGTTCATCCACGGAAACTCAATCAAATAGTCCGTTATGTTCTTCCAGATGGTGTTCATGGCAAAAACCTCTCTTAACAAAATGTACCGCTTCATTTTAACATGATCTAGTGGACGAGGCTATTGCAAGAGTTGCCGTAGCAGCTTGCCAATGTGCGAGCTAGTTACTAGCCCATCGCTATCCAGCGGGTAAAACTCATTTGAAAATTCTTCGTTTCGAGGCACTGCCTGTCGTTTGATTGCCTCCTTTCGGCTTGCCCACTTGACAGCCAAATAGAAAGACACAACCGCTGCCGCCACCCACTGCCGTTTCACAGACATCCCCCTTTCCGATCCAGATGGAAGTAGCTTGCGCGTAAAAACAATCGTTTATGTGAACAGGAGATTGGCGGCTGACAGAAGCACGGTCCCTTATGAACGGGTTAACATTTGTCTATACTATGGTTATTAAGCGAAATGACCGCCTAGCTTGCATACAAGTTGTTAGTCCATTTACATTGTGAACAATTTATAAACAACGGCTAATTTCATTAAGTGCTCACAATTTCTTGTTATACTAACATCGCACTTAAAGATGAATGGAGGATATTCTTACATGTTTTTTAAACGGTTAAGTCTTGCAGTTTTTCTGTTGTTGCCATTGTTTGTTTTCCCACTCACAGCCGGGGCACACTCCCATTTTCAATCGTCAACACCTGGTGAAAATGAAGAAGTCAATGAACCTGTTACGGAAGTCCAAGTTTCTTTTGATGGCGGAATTGGCACAGCGGATATGACGATCACAAACACCGACACAGATGAAGAGGCAGCGATCGAGTCCATTGATGTAGATAACACATCGATGATAGCGATTTTGCAGGAACCTCTAAGCAATGGGGCATACACCGTTGAATGGCAAAACATTGGCGACGACGGCCATTCTTTGGATGGATCTTTTTCGTTTCAAGTAAATGCAGAGGAAGAAACAACTCCTGAGGATGAAAGCATAGCGGAAGAAAATGCCGCAAACGAAAACGAAGTGAAGCAAGATCGTGACCACGAAGCAAGTGGACCAGGAGAGGATGAAACAAACACAGCTGGCACGTCTGTTCTTTGGCTTTCTATCATTATTGCTGGCCTTTTTATTGTAGCGCTCGTCATTTTTACCGTGTTACGCAAACGCAAATCATAAAAATGACTCGGGCGGTTAGAAAACACTCGTCAAACAATGACGTATGGGAGTGTTTGTCTACAGTCTGAGCCAACCAAACAGCAAAAAAATTTTCTGCGTGATTCCAGTGCTTTTCGTTTTTAGATTGGACGGTTTAAGCTATAATGGAAAGAGGCACCTTTGTCCGTCGATCATTCTTTTTTTAAAAGGATGTTCTCATATCTAGGAGCACTTTCCATTTGTTTTGTATGCGTAGGAGGTTTTCAATAGTTGAACCGTTCACTCGTGAAGAAAATCTTTTTGATTGTTGTCATTGCAGCCGCTGGATTATTTGTCTACTTTAATCTTTCAGCGTTTATGCCGATTTTGCTGGCGCTGCTAACAGCGATGGTGTTTGAGCCATTCGTAAAATTTTTACAGAAGAAGATGAAACAAGAAAAACGGCTCTTGCCGGTGACGATTGTGTTTTTGAGCTTTTTGTTTGTCAGTGGTGTTCTTTTATACATAACGGTTCGCTATTTAATTGAATCTATTTATGGTTGGACATTACAGCTGCCCCAATATGCATTTGAAATCCAGCAGTTCGCTGACAAGCTTATTAGTGACTTCACAGATACGTTGGATCGTATTCCTCAAGGAGCGGCCATTGTTGCGGAACTGCAACGCCTTTCTGAGACAGCTGTTGACACCGTGCTAGGATTCACAGCCACAGTCATTACAACGATTGCAGCATGGCTTCAATCGATTCCTAACTTGCTGTTTGTTACTCTTGTATACATCATCACCCTTTTCTTATTTAGCCTTGATTTGCCGCGTCTGCTCAGCAACACGTTCAATTTATTTAAAGACGAAACGTCACAAAAGTTGCAATTCGTTTTTCGACGCATGGGCAAAGTATTTTTAGGCTATTGGAAAGCGCAATTTATTTTAAGCATCGGCGTCTTCCTAGCCTGTTATATCAGCTTATTATTTATTGCTCCAAGCTCTGCCTTGATTATGTCGATTTTGATTTGGGTAGTCGACATTATTCCATTGTACGTCGGACCTGCCCTTATTCTAGTACCATGGGGCTTGGTCGTTATCATACTTGGGAATACGGCAATGGGCATTCAATTGATGGTGCTTGCCCTCGTGCTGTTGATTTTGCGCCGTATCATTGAACCAAAAGTTTTAGGTGACTCAATTGGTTTAAATGCATTGCCAACCGTGCTGTCGATGTACTTTGGTTTTGTATTCTTCGGTGTCATGGGATTGATTTTTGGGCCTTTTGTTTACATTGCTGTCCGCTCGGCAATAGAAGCAGGTTTGTTCCGTTTAAATGCCCCAGAGGAACCAACAGCAAAAGGAGAAAATGTATAAAAGACAAGGGTCTCCAGCGATTGCGCTGGAGACCCTTTTTTTGTTTTATAGAGAAGAAAGAGCAGCTTCAATGTCTTCTTCCCCGCTAACCACATCGAACGACTTGCCGATCGTGTTCTTCATGTCTAACACAGCAAGAAGGACATTCGCGACATCTTCACGAGGAATGTTGCCACGCTGTAAATCTACCGCAACGTTGATTTTCTGATTTCCCTTTTCATTCGTTAAACCGCCTGGACGAACAATCGTATAATCAAGCCCACTGGCTCTTAGCCATTCATCCGCATAATGCTTAGCGGCGCTATAATAAGGGGCAGAGGACATCCATTTCTCCCGGTGGTGAACGCCAATCGCGCTGACAATCACAAAACGGCTTACGCCTGCTTGCTTTGCAGCTTCCATTGATTTAATCGCGCCATCCAAATCAATCATCATCGTTTTATCTGCGCCTGTGTGCCCGCCAGAACCTGCCGTAAAAACAATTACGTCACAGCCTTTTGCCGCTTCAGCCAATTCGCTAATTGGTCCTTCAAGGTTCGCCAGCACAGCGTCTACTCCTGCCTGTTGAAACGATTCCAACTGTTCTTTTGAACGTACCATCGCCCGTGCTTCATGAGGCGATTGCTGTTCAATCTTTTCGACAAGCTGTTTGCCAATTTGTCCGTTTGCACCGATTACAAGTACTCTCACTTGACCTACCACCTTTCCTCTATCTGTTTTTTCTATACCCTTTACATAGCTCACAAAACAATGCTATCAGCTGTTTTGACTTCCCGGTATGGCCCGAGCAAGCCCTAACGCCACAAGCCATACACGTTGCGGCCCTAAATAACTGTTCACCGGTTTGTACCATTCATTCAGCGAGTGGTAACCGCCGCCCTCTCCGCCCCCTCCAAGGGTAAGGGCAGGGATGCCTTTGCTAATCGGATAATTGGCATCTGTGCTACTTGGCGGTGCTAACTCTGGAGTAAGGCCGAGTGCTTCTGTTGCCAAAACAGCCATTTCAACGATTTCAGAGTCAGCTGATTGAACACCCACAGGACGATCGCCGACTTTTTTCGAAGATAAACGAATGGTTTGATCGCCTTCTCCTTCTTGCGAACAGGCGGTTTCGCACAACAAGAGCGCTTTTTCAGCAATGCTATCCAATTCAGCTCGGCCATTGGAACGAAGATCCAATTTAATCGTACACGTTTCAGCAATAGCTGTTGGGATCGTTCCCCCTTCCACCACACCAACATTAAACGTTGTTTTTGGCGTTTCCGGCACATCCAACGAAGCAATCGCCGCAATCGCCCGGCCAGCTGCGTGAACAGCGCTCGGCGTGCCAAAATGCTGGAAGCTATGGCCCCCCGTCCCAGAAAACGTTACTTCATAGCGGAAACTGCCAGTGCCTTGGTAAATGATTTCTTCAGGAGAAACCGAATCAATCGAAATAAAACTAGCAATATTAGCATTTCCATCAATAAATGCTTTTACACCACGCAAATCGCCAGGTCCTTCTTCGCCAACTGTAGCTAGAAAAACAATCGGAGCCTCCGTCTGAATACCTGTATGTTGGAAAGCACGAATAACGGACAGCAATGCCGCCAAGCCCCGGGCATCATCGGTTATGCCTGGCCCATAATAGACACCGTCCCTTTCCTTTACGGTGACATCCGTCTCTTCTGAAAAGACAGAGTCTAAATGGGCAGACACCACAATCGCCGGCACGTCTTTTTTTCCTGGCCTAAGCCCATAGACATTGCCTTCTTCATCTTGCTTTACGTTTGTTAAACCAAGCTTCTTAAACTGTTCTTGCACATAGTTGGCCCGCTTTTCTTCTTGAAACGGCGGAGCGGGAATTTCAGCGATCGTCATTTGTTCATGCAACGTTTGCCTGTCATCGTTTTTTAAAAAAGCCAACCCTTCTTGAACACGTGGTTCAGCAATCATCGTTGTAAACTGCTTATGTAATTCCTTCTGCAAAACGCTCTCCTCCTCTTCGCCAAAAGGCACGATTCCAACCGCAGCATGTCGCTCCACTAGCCTCGCCCTTTAGTCAAAAATGGCTTCTATAGATTCTAGTTAACCGTACTGAAACGCCCCCTTGCAAGCATTTTGCTTGAATTGCGGGCAACATCTCTTTACGATAAGCCTGAACAAACGAAAAATGGGAGGGGTTCTTTTGCCAAACTTAATGGACAGCTTTCAACTGAAAGAGCTTACGTTGAAAAACCGTGTCGTCATGTCGCCTATGTGCCAATATTCGGCTATAGGCAAAGACGGAATGCCGACTGACTGGCATTTGCACCATTACACGAGCAGAGCAATTGGCGGCGTTGGCCTAATTATTGTGGAAATGACCAATGTCGAGCCGAATGGGCGGATTAGCGATTACTGCCTTGGCCTTTGGTCAGACGCCCATCGCGATGCGTTTAAGCCGATTGTCGATGCAGCTCACCAATATGGTGCCAAAATCGCCATTCAAATCGCCCATGCTGGCAGAAAAGCGGAAGACGCACCTGAACCCGTTGCGCCATCCGCCCAGGCATTTGACGAAACATACAAAACCCCTCGAGCGCTGTCAGAGAACGAAATCGCTGAGATGGTACAAACGTTTAAGGCAGCAGCCCGCCGAGCAGTAGAAGCGGGATTTGACGCGATTGAACTCCATGGCGCCCATGGCTATTTAATCCATCAATTCCTTTCACCATATACGAATACACGAACAGACCGTTACGGTAAAGACCGCACGCTCTTCGCCAAAGAAGTCATTCGCGCGGTCAAAAGCGTCATCCCCGACAGCATGCCTTTATTGATGCGTATTTCAGCAACCGAATATGTCGATGGCGGCTACGATATAGAAGAAGCCATCCGCTTCTCACAGATTTTAAAAGACGAAGGAGTCGACGTATTCGACGTCAGCTCTGGCGGCGAAGGGCCAATCGGCTCTAGAGGGCTGCCTGGAAGCCACGCAGGTTACCAAACGCCGCTGGCAAAACAGATCAAACAGGCACTATCTGTCCCTGTCATCGCCGTCGGCCGCCTCGAAAACCCTGTTTTAGCCAATGCCGTAATCGGCAATGAAGAAGCCGATCTCATCGCCGTTGGCCGCGGCCTGTTAGCCAACCCATACTGGGCCCTTGGCGCTGCGTCTGAATTACAGCTTCCTGTTGAGGCTCCTACTCAGTATAAGGCTGGGTTTTAGAAAAAACACCCCCTAAAGTCGATATGCTCCCCTTTAGGTAGACAGATTAAAATATAAAAATCTGGCTACTTATAGGGGAGTATTTGTTATTTCCAAAAGGTCTTACTCAGTAAAAAAGTAATACGAGGTATTAAACGCATTAGCGGATTATTCAATAAATGAATTAAAGGCAATCTATAACATACACGATTCAACGATTTTGGAATGGAATATAAATATGATAAACATGGTGGAAGGTCTAAAAGAGTCTTCTACCTGGAAAGGGTATTCAAAGGATCTGAAGCTAGCCGCCGTAAAAGAGTATCTGTCTGGTATGTATTCGATACGAGAGGTTACTCGTATGTATGAAATCTCGGACGCCTCTGACCTCAGAGATTGAAATTTGGAAGTATACTAGTCATAGTGAATTAAAAGATACGTCACCAGGAAGGACGAGCTCTATGACGAAAGGAAGAAAAACGACTTGGGAAGAACGAATCCACATTGTACAGGCTTGCTTGGAGAACGGAAAAGCTTATCAAGAAACAGCCAGTACGTATCATGTTTCTTATCAACAAGTCTATCAATGGGTGAAGAAGTATGAAAATGGCGGAGAGGAAGCGTTAAAAGATAAACGTGGTAGTAAAAAAGAAGAGGCTCTCCTCACTCCAGAAGAGAAAATCCAACTTCAAATGAAAAAGTTAGAAAGAGAAAATGAACGGTTACGTGCGGAGAATGTCTTCCTAAAAAAGTTGGAAGAGGTCGAAAGGAGGCGAAACTAAATCAAGCCGATTTGAAGATAACTATATCGCCATTCAAAAGCTTCAAAAGGAAGAGAGCTTTTCGATTCTTCTACTTTGTGAGATTGCCGGTATTTCTAGAGCCGCTTACTACAAATGGCTGAAACGAACCCCTTCTGACCGAGAACGTTTCAATGAGGAAATCATAAAAAAGATGAAAGTCCTCCATGAAAAAGTGGATCGCACCTTTGGCTGTCGTCAAATGACGCTACACATGAATAGTGCGTTTGAAGAGACATTAAATGACAAGAGAATCTATCGACTGATGAACTTGGCTCATTTACGCTCGGTTATTCGGCTAAAGAAGAAACCATATAAACGATCCACCCCTCAACATGTGGCTGAAAACCGATTAAACTGCGAGTTTACAGCTGTTCAACCAAATGAAAAATGGGTGACGGATGTGACAGAATTGAAGTATGGCCCATCAAAAAAGGCCTATTTAAGCGCCATACGTGACCTTTATGATGGATCATTGTCAGTTATGTGCTAGGGCATGCCAATAATAATTCACTTGTATTCAAGACGCTTGACCAAGCCACAGAACAATTAACTGGTGAACATCCACTTATCCATAGTGACAGAGGGTTCCAATATATTCTAAAGGATTTAAACGGAAGATCATTGCGGCCAAGATGACACAAAGTATGTCATGAGTTGGTCGGTGTATTGATAATGGACCAATGGAATCTTTTTGGGGAACACTGAAAAGCGAGAAGTATCGTTTACATAAATATAAGACATTTGAGGAACTTTCTCTTGCGATAGACGAATACATCCATTTTTATAATCATGATTGATACCAAAAACGATTAGACGGCCTTAGTCCTATGGAATATAGGACTAAAGCCGCTTAAATCATTTTTTTATTTTCCACAGTCTACTTGATGGGGGCAGTTCAATTAAGGAGGCCACCCCGTAGGGTAGCCCTCTTTTCAGGTGCTAAATCCTGTAACTTAAATCAACTTTTAATCCTCTTGTTACCTCTTCTCCAATTGTTACTATGTCTTTATCTTTTATTGGGTCATAATCGGCATGTTTGTATTTCCCGCCTATGAATTCTGCAGATATACCAGTTATATTTTCATTATCTAAGATGTTTTTTAGAGCTAGATTTTGCTCTTCCCCCACATAACCAACATGATAATTATTGCCTTCAGCATCTTTCAAGTAAACCTTAATTGCATTCTTATCATACTCATTGTCCGGATCTGGCCTTAATTCAATCTTATGATGGACATATTGACCTTCAAACTCACCTACACTTAAACCCCATTCGGCAATCTCTTTATTAGTCATGCCGTCGTAGGATTCAAGCTCTCCACTCTTTTTATAAGAACTAGCTATTTTTTTTAATATTGCCTGTATCTCTTTTCCATCTTCATTTTTCTTCGTAACACCAACAACTTTAAATTCAAAGTGTTCATGCGTTGGCTTAGGTGGGGATTTTTCTTCTAGAGTTGCCGCTTGCTCTTCAGCTATCAAGCGTAACTCTTCAGATTTTTTCTTTTTACTATTCCTTATAGTTAACACGATTGATAAAACCAACAATATAATAGCGAATGTTAATAACAGTTCACTCACCTCCGCCCCTCTAATTCGACAGAAATGGCGAATTTCCTTCAATTACGTTAGTCGAATAAATCATATTTATTGTCCAATCACCTGGTACAAAACTCTACCCTCAACGCTTACTTTCTTCATAGTCTCTGCTCCTATATAAAAAGACGCCCGTTAGGACGCCTATTTGCAAATTAAAAAGAGAAGAGCAAAAGCCCTCCTCTTCTTCGTTGCGGAACATCCTGTGTTCCGCCCCTTACACTTAGCCCCTCCTCTTCCAAAGTAACTTTTTCTGAGACAAGTAACGCGTGTAATGTTGGTTAATCTCAGACTGTTTTATCCTTCTTTAGGGTTTTCGCTCTAACCGTTTGACACCCACTATTAGGCAAATAGCGTATGCAACTACAGTAAGTTGAACGGCCAGCATCGATAGCAGAAGGAAGTGCCACAAAGATAGCTATAATAGCTAAAGTTGTTAATAGCATTAGGGCGTCCTCCATTATTAAGTTATGTACCATAGTACCCGTCTATTAACTACGAAATGGAAAATAAATCTAACCAATATCTTGTATTCAGTTAAACAAAAAAGCGCATACGGCCTTATGGCTCATACACCCTTTTTAGTAAAATCCTTGTATTGATTTAAGTCGTTGTCTTTGAATACCTGAATACCTGATGTAACACTTTACCGATACGATTTACCATTTCCTCGTCAGCCTCTTCGTAACCAGCCTCATATAAAATAGCATGTGTTAATTCATGGAAAAACACATCTTCTTTTCGTTCATCGCTTAAATCATCAAGGATGCTTATTTCGGTATCTGGGTATGTGCATGCACCTTGATAATTCCGATTACTATCAATCTCTATAAATGGTCGGTTTATTCCTTCATATACAACGCCAGCAACTTTTATTTTTTCCGGTATTTTCAATGTTATCCCTTCCTGAAATGATATAATTTGAAGTGAGAAAGGGGGTGATTGCAATAGCTAAACAGTCTAAAAAGTGTAATCCAAGTCCAACAGTCAGCAAAGCCGGAAAAACGCTCGCCACAAGCAAATCTCCGACTCAAAAAACAAATGCCGGTAAAACCTTAGCCAATCACAAAGCGCAAAAACATTAACTTTAAAAGAGCGCGCATGAACTATAAGGTCGTGCACGCTCTTCCTCGCACAAGCGGACAAAAGCCGTTTGCTGTTGTCAACTCCTGCCCCTGGTACGGTATGTGATATTTGATGATGTGCCGCCCCGATTACCCTTTGCGTTTATATTCCCTTTTGGTGCGCCTTTCTTTTTTGTGTGCACACTTTTTTCAGAGGGTGCACCCTTTTCACGTGACCACTCATACCGACGTTCCCATGACTTTACGGTATTAATCGACACGTTATGTTTCTCAGCAATGTCTTTATATTTCATACCCTTTTTATAGTCTTTCTCAGCTTGAATATGTTTATCTGCCATCCTGCATTACCTGCCACCCCCATGTATTGTGTTTGTTTTGGGAATAAGAAAAAGCACCGCGATGGGTGCTTAATGTTATTTATCTCTGTTCTTTAATAACTGCTTCCCAAGGGACTATTAATTCCCCGTTTAAAACCATATCTGATGTTACTAAAATTTTCGTGTACTGGAAATCGTGTTTTTCTAAAAACTTCATTCCTATACCCCACAACCATTCGTGAGCATTGCCCTCATCAACTCCTGAACTAGCTACTGCAATAGTTGTGCCAGAAATATTTAAATCTAATTTGGCAGACCCGTTTTCTCTAATTATTACTCTTTTAGGATCAACTCCTGGTAATACCTTAAAACCTTGGAGATTTCCTTTTTCTATAAACAATATTTCTTGTTCCAAAATATAACCCCTCCCATCGAACCTATTCGACAGGAAAAGAGAAAATCCTCCACCTATTTACCTAAACAAAAAGCACCCGTTAGGATGCTTTGATAGTTATTCTACATAACTCCCATAATACTCCCAAAATTGGCTATCTGAGTTAACTGCGTTCTTAGATTCATTTCCAATTGCTTCTTGTTTCTCCTCCCCTAAATTCTCCCAAACAGTGCCTCTAATTAAGTAGCCATCAGAGTACCTATAAAACCTTTGCGGGAACTTTTCCCTTTCATCTTTCCATTCTTCAAAGTCCAATTCCTTAACAGTGTCTCTATTGAATAAAGCTGAAACTTTCGTTAAACCCGTTATTCCAGTGGTTTCTGTTGGTTCGTAAGACGTAATGACTGTTTCATCAAATTCTAAAACGGATAAATGTTCTACTAACGTCATAGCTACATTCGGAAAGCTTTCATTGCTATCATCTAGTGCTAGACTTGAATCCGAAATGTGAGTCGCTGGATAAATTATAGCTACTGAATTATTTTCTATAACTATTTCGTAGTCCTCTAGCAGTTCTGTATTATCAATAATAGCTTTGACCTGATCGTCTAAATTTAAATCCTCTATCTCATCAAATGATAGTTGAACAGGTTCATTTTTTCCGCCACATGCTGCCAACATAAATACGCTTAATAAAACTAATAATACCTTTTTCATCGCCAATACCCTCTCCCCGTGTCATCACTAAGTAAATATTACCACTACAGGACTAGGTATTTCCATAAGAGTAATCAAAAAAGTGCCTGGCATAATTACTGGCTAGGCACTTTTTTCGCAACTTTCCACGCTATCATAGTATCACGTTTTTAGACCCCAAAAGTGACATGATAGTGGCATCATCTCCATCCTAACAACTCCACAGTTGCTAAAACTATGTCATCTCTCCACCTCATAGCTTGTCTTTTACTGACGTTGCATCAAAAGGAACGGAAAGAGAAGTATGCGAAATACGAACTCTCCCCTACTACATTGGAAGTGTATAATAGGCACCTTAAAAAACCGAATACTGCCCGGCTTTGGGAATCGACATATTGACAAGATTACTACTATCCAAATTGTAACCTTTTTAAAAGAATTACAACATCAGGCGCCCGAAAAGACGGGAAAGAAGGTTCGCTCGATATTGAAACCGTGCGATACATTTATCGTACATTAAAAAACGTTTTTGATTGCGCTGAAAAATGGAGGTTTATTGTTTCCAAACCAATGGAAGAAATCGATAAACCGGTACTACCGAGAAGAACAAGTCGTCAAAGCGAAAAAGCAGAGACAGAAACCTAATGATTACTCGGAAGAAGAAGCTCAGCAAGTTATTGACGCATTGTCTCAAGAGACTCGGAAATGGAGATTATTAATTCTTGGTTCTATGATCGGAGGATTCCGTCGAGGAGAACTAATCGGCTTGGAATGGCACAATGTAAAGTTTGACGAGGAGAAAGGCCTTGAAGTGGAAAACAATATCCCACTAACTAAAGATGGAAAAGCTATAGAGAAAGGCCCCAAAACAATCAGTTCTTATCGCTTCGCTGACATGCCGGAATGGTATATGGAGGAGTTAGCCCTTTACAAAAAAGAATGGGAACAAGAACGAAAAGACTTGGGCAGTAAATGGGAAGGTATGGATCGTGAATTTGTCTTTCACAACGGACTTGGGAAATCTTATTATTACCAGCACCCTTCTAAATGGTGGAAAAGATTTTGTAAAATGCATAACATTAGGTATATAACGTTTCACGGCTTACGGCATAGCATGGGAACCCTTTTAATAGAAGACGATGACCCGAACGTAGATTCATTGCTTAAAGCAATCCAAGAACGTCTTGGACACTCTCGAAAATCCACTACCGAGGATATTTATGTGCATATAACGAAAAAAGTTAAAAAACGGACGGACTGGCAAGTTTGATAAATTCGCTCGAAACAATGAAACTTCCACAACTCATTCAAAGCCACAGTTAAAACGAGTAAAATAGTTCGTCCCCAATTTGTCCCCGATAATATTTTTTGAGGTTACTTTCGGTTCATAACAAAAAGAAAAACCCTTATCACATAAGGGTTTCAACAGATGACCCGTACTGGGCTCGAACCAGTGACCTCTACCCTGTCAAGGGTTTTCCGATACTGGTAACGTGCCCTTCACCGGTAAATCACCCGATAAATCAACGTTAACGTCTAGCGGTCACAAACCGTCTTCATTCCGTATACCCGCGATTATAGCACGCAGCGCCGCAACCGCGCAACAAGTAGGGGCACTACCCTTCCGAAAATTTCTTCAAAAAATTTCCCTAAACCTATTGACCATGTACAATATACCATGGTATTATATATGTAACAAAGAACAAGGGAGCGATTAAGATGAAAAACGTTATGACAAGAGCTTGGGAGATTGCTAAAGCTGGAGCAGCTAAGTTTGGCGGTAAAGTAAAAGAGTATTTCGCGTCAGCGCTTAAAATGGCATGGGCTGAGACTCGTAAAGCTACTATCGTAACGTCATCTGGTAGCCGTAAGCACAAGTCTTGGGTCGCTAAGATCGTTGGTAAGCACCCTAAGTTCAAGTTAGAGCGCCAATTTCTTGTTGAGCAAGACGACGAATGGGCGGACAAAACGTTTGTAGTGACAGACGGCTTTTATGATGTATGTGACGGCGGCACTCGCTATTTTGTCCGTGTAACAGGCGGTCAGGTTGAGCGCGTCGAAGAATACGAAGTGATGGAAGCTGTTGCGTAATGGCAAAAGCTAAAGACTTGACGGGTAAGACATTCGGCAAGCTAGAGGTCTTGCATAGATCGCCCAAACGCTCGAAAGGTGGCAGGGCGTTGTGGGTTTGCCGTTGCGAATGCGAAGCAATCACAGAAGTTCAATCTCATCATTTACTTTCTGGTTCAATCATCTCCTGCGGTTGCGCTCGTTCTGATGCGGGCAAAGCGATGCAACAATATAACAAAGAGCATTTAATAAAAGATGGCGTATATACCCACCTCTTGACTAGCAAGGTAAGATCAGACAGCAAGACGGGGGTAAAAGGTGTCACAATAACCAAAAACGGCAAATATCAAGCAAGGATAACCGTAAAAAATCAGCATATTCATCTAGGGCTATTTAACACTTTAGAAGAAGCTGCCGCGGCGAGAAAGGCAGCAGAAGAGAAATACCACAAACCACTATTGGAGGACAATAATGAATAAAGAAGAAATCAAAAAATACATCGACGCTAACCTTTTGACCAAGCAAGAGGCTATGCGCGCAACGGGTCAAAATATTAAGGGTTTTGACCAAACAATTTCAAGCGGGAATCTAAAACCTTTTTATGATCACGGCGAGGGCCGCAGCCGCGTCCGTCTCTACCATCGAGATGACGTTGAGGCTTATGCTCGTCAAGCCGAAAAGCGTCGCCGAGAAACGTACAAGGAAATTTGGACAGTGATTATTGACGGCCGCAAGCGCCCTGTCTACTCAGAGGACGAGGCACGGAAACTGGCCGAGGAAGCGTCTGAGTCTAGCGAGGTATACATTGAGTATTACCGCGCCGAGGACGGACAAGAGGCGTTCTTAAACCCTAACGGATACGGCTTCGAGTCAGTCAATTGGGCTGACAGCTAATGTCGTCATTTGTCGAATAAAAAACCAAAAAACTCCCCAAATCCCCTTGACCATATATATATAATACCATGGTATATTATATATAGATAAACGAAAGGGAGCGGTTAAGATGGAAAACACGATTTTTGTACGAGTTGACGAAATTGGCGGCTGGCACGGTACCGAGCACCAAAGCAGATTCGGGGAGCCAGACGAAGAATGGTTTGACTACGAAGTAGTAGACGGCAAAATGGTCTCCTTCAAAGAACAAACTCCTTCTGCTTACGAAGGCGGCATTTCTTGCTATCGCCTCGAAAAAGGAGAAGGTCTAGTCAAATTAGTTGAGTATCTAACATCAATTTATTGGGGATGGGACCAAAAACAGCTAACCATCTTCCGCGGGGAACTACTAGATCACGAAGGTTCGGACGGCGAAGACTTGGCTACTTGCACCGCAACGATCAAGCAAGTAAAAGCCACCGAAGTCCTCGATCAAGTTGAAGAAATCATGGATGACTTCGAATGCGAGGACATCACAGAAGAAGAATACGAATCAAAATTAAAAGCCCTTGCGGCTGAGTTAATCAAGGAGGAAATAAAATGATGAATGTACTTATTAAAGAAACTGGCATAAGAGAGACGCTCCAATTAATTGATCGCGAAACAGGGGTAGATTGTGCAAGAGATCTTATTGGCAATTACGATGGATTAGGCAAAGAGGATCACCAATTCGCCTACGATGAAGAAAGTGAGGTATACATCACAAGCCAAGAAAACTTCGACTGGTGGAAACGCGTACTAGACGATCAACAGGCACTAGAAGACCGCATCGCCGAGTTATCTGAAGAGCATGGAAAAGATAAGGTAAATGAGGTCATTAGGAACGCTGGTGATAACGAGTTAGAATATCAAGCTTCTGCCATAAACACAGAACTTGATGAAGCTTTCGGTACAGAAAACAGCTAAAATAGGGGCTGGATTTACCAGCCCGGTTAGAAATTTCGAGGCATATAGTTCAAGCAATTCGCTAATAAAATGATATGCTGCATCCTAAAAAGGTGTGACAAAAACAGGCGGAGCCTTTCTCGTCACTCCCCCGTCTTTCCCTTCCGCGCCCTAGCCCGCTTGGTCACGTCATTATCCTTCCAGTACGCCCACAACGACGCCGCGCCGAGGAACGCCAGGTCGATAAAGGTTGCGACCCCTTCCTCGTCAATCGGCAGCGGTGAATGCCCCGCCATTGAGAGTCCGCTATTAATAAGCGCAATTAAAAGCACGATAAACCGCGTCACCGTGCCCGCTGTAATATTCTTCATTTGTTCGTCCTCCTTCGTTAATTTACGACTTTGTCGAGTTCTTTCCGCGTATTCGGCCCGTAGATACCATCGACCCCACGCGGCAAGTATACGGACTGGAACCGTCGAACCGCGTCCTCTGTCTTCGGGCCATAGTCGCCGTCAACGTTACCCACGCGGAAATTGGCCGCATTGAGGGCGGTCTGTAGCTGGCGTACGGCCTCGCCTTTGGAGCCGCGTTTAAGGACGCCGGAAGGTAGCGGATATTTTTTCTTTTTGTCCGCGGACTTTGACGCTTTATTATTGATCGCCTTGACTGTCGCGGGGCCTACGATACCGTCGACTTGCAATCCGCGCTCCTCCTGGTATTTTCTAACGGCCGTCTCCGTTGATGGGCCGAAGATGCCGTCTGCCGTTACGCCAATCGCTTTTTGTAACGTCTTTACATCGTCGCCTCTCATCATCGGTGATTGATTGCGCAAGATGCGGTCGCCTAGTTTGTGCTTAGTTGACGCAGGATTTTCGATTTGTACACCGCCCACAGCTCCGCCTGAGATTCTAGCGCGAACAATATTCATATCGATGCCTGGGCACGCGGTTGAGGCGCCGGGCATTTCGCGATGACCTTTTACGCTGCCGACTTTAATGCCTAGCCGCTGCATGTTATAGGCAATCCGTTCGTCCCACGCCGCTTCTTGAGCATCCGTAAACTGTCCGTTACCGACCAAGCAGATGTGATAGGTATACGAATTTTGTCCGCCTACTCCGTTAGTGATTTCGTTTGGGTCATAGCATAGTTGTACTGTGCCATCGCGCAAAATTATTTCATGGTAGCCACCGGTTCCCCAACCGCGCTCACCGTTCCAGAACGACCAAAACGTATCAAAGTTACCGCTTGATCCGCCCGAATGATGGCGGACAATCGTCGTTATTTTAGACAATGCGCGTGTCCCATTTGAACGTTTTGTGCGATGCCTAATGTCGTCTATCTTAGCCAAGTTATCGTCCCCTTTTCGTCTAATTAAAATAAAAGCGTATGAGTAGCGGCGCTAAGATGCCGAGAAAAGTCAGCGCGGTACCGATCAGCCAGCGCCGATCTATCTTGCGTTCTTTCCGCGCCAAGGCCGTAGCTGCACGCTCCTTTTCGATTTCTTCGAGCGCTTGGTCGGCGCGGCTTAGTGCTAGTTCCGCTTTGTCTTCGGCCGCGTCCGCTCTTTTCGCGATCTCAAGCGTTTCCTTGTGCCATTCCTCGATTCGCTTCGTCTGATGCTGTACCTCCTTCGTCACTTCCGCGAGTTGGACTTGCATCTCGCTGATCTTCTGTAGGAGATCGTATATGGACGGCTCGGTCATGGATTACGCCTCCTCATCCTTAGTAGCCGCGTCGAGTAACGCTTCTAGCTCCGAAATCCTTTCGTCTTTTGCCGCGAGTTCAGACGACGTTAACTCAAGCGTTCGGCTAAGTTCGATTACCTTGAGCTGTAGTCCGCCAAGTGTTGCCGCTACGTCCGCCTCTATTTGTGCGCCTAATTGCTGTTGTTTGTCGTTATTATCCATGTACAATAGCCTCCAATTCGTCGATTTTGTCCGCGAGTTCTTGTATCGCTTTCGTGTTATAACTCGCAAGTTTATAAAGGCTGACGCCCTTTCCGTCCCGGCTCGCTACTTCCGGGGAGAGTTCCGCGATCAGGCCGACTTGCTTATTGTGATAAATCCCCACATCTACGTCCGAGTTAAGATTGTATTTCACGACATCCAGACCGCGAACTAACGGCAGAACGTTATAGTTAAGCGGCTCAATATTTTGCTTATGCTCAAGACTGGATGCTTCAATTAACTCTGCCGCTCGAATCGGCCTATAGACCGCGCCTCCTCCAAGTGCTCTAGTTGTTACCTTTACCTCAGCCCCGTTAGCAACACCCAAGTACAAATCGTCAATCGTATTTGACACAAGCGAGTTTGCCCGCAAGTCTGACGCTGCTAAGGCGCGCCAAGTGATCGAGCTGCCGCTGTTAAACGCCGCGCTTGTGATTCTCGCCTCTCCGCCGGATGCTGGGGCGATATAAAAGTGAGTGCCGCCGTTGACTCGTACGGTGTTCGCGCGAATGTCACGGCACGCCAAGTCGCGGTAAAAAATGTCTGAATCCGTTAAGCCGTTGAAATTCGTAACGCGCAATTCATTGTCAACAAGCGCATACACATTGCTTGTTTTAGCGCGGATATGGCCCTCGTACCAGTCGTACGTATGAAGCCGTTTAGCGCTTAACGTGCCAGTACCTTTGTCCCCGCTACCATTCGTCACCCAAACGGTCGCCTCGCCCGCCTGCGTCTTTTGAAAGCGTAGCCCCGACGCGTAAGGATCGCTAGTCGACCATGAGCCGTAAGCCAATACGCCATCAGTTTCGCTGCCGCTGTCGTTATTTTTGACGTACATTTGGAACTCGTTATTGCCGGGCCTGTTCGTCGAATTCGGCCTAAACGTGATGTCGCCGCGGTTAGACCAAAGCTTGACGCTGCGGTCGCCGTCGAGTATGACGTCGCGCGTGTACGTCTTTAGCGCTACGATGCCGCGGTTAGACGACATAGTGACGCCCCGTACGTCAGGATCATAGCGGTGCGAAAAGAACTCGATAACGCCCGAACCCGCATATTGGGATTCACCGCCCCCTTCTTCGTCCGCGTCCGAACCATATAGATACGTTGATATACCTTTGTTCGAGTAGTAAAGGCGCTGGTCTTCGTCCATTGATTCCGCGATAAAGTAGCCCCACTGTAAACGGAGACGTACGCGCTCTCTGACCGTTTCTCCGAACCACGTACGGTCGTGGATGCCGAATGACTCGATAGTATTTCCGCTAATGTTCGTGTAGTTGTCCGTTGCGCCGCCGTAAACCGTGACATTATTTGCGTTAAGCTGTCCTGCGGTTATGACGTCAGCGACGATGCCGTGGCCGGTCATTGCCGTCTTAAATGTCGCGCCGCCGTCGTCGGAAATGCCGATGCCCGCGGAATTAAAAAGAACGAGATTGTTCGCGTTCGTCTTGTCAATCGCGATAATCCCGTTCTCAAATTTAAGTTCTGTCTGAGCCGATTGTAGCGCCCGCGTCGCGATTTTCACCGCGTCGTCCAGCACATTAAACGGTAGCTTCTTTTGGCCGGACAATAACTGATTAACGGCCTTCGTCGTCTGCGAGAAACGCGTCAGTGTATCGGACAAGCGCTGCCTTATATTCGACACCTCGACCGTTGTAGCTTGCGGCCTAAGCAACGCGTCAAACTGCTCCGTTATCTTCACGATCCGCGCCTCAGCCGTAAAATTCATCGGCTCGTAGACGATATAGCCCCAGTCGCCCTCGTTCGGAACCAGGGGCGTATAGCCTGCCGCCCTCAAGTCCGCGAAGTCAACGGTCATCGACATCTGCGGCTCGTCGATCAAGACACTTTTTAGATGCGCCCTCATGCCGGACACAGTCGTAAAGCGTTCGTCCACGACAGGTTCAGCCCAGCGCAGCGTCGGATACAAGTCGGCATTCGGCGAGATGTACGTTTCGTGGACGGGATAATTGCCGTCGTCGTCCGGCTCCCCGCCGTAACCTTCGATAGCTGTCGCGAGATCGTGCGTTTCGACTTGCTTATCGATTGCCTTAACGTTCATGCCGTATCGCAACTGGAAGTCCGTCTTGGCGCCGCGCTCTTTGTATAGCGTCACCGTTTTCGAGTTGACGGTAAATTCCGCGCCGTAGCGTTCTAGTACCGTGCGAAATAAGGCAAGCGCGTTGGTGCGGCCGAAGTTTTCGAAGCGTTCCGCGCTAAATGGGTCAACGATGTTAAACGTGTAGTCCGTGTACTCAAACACGAAATTTAGCGCGGCGTTGAACGTCATCGAGCCGGTATGGAGCCGAGGCTGTGGTGCGTCTAGCATATCGACGAAGAAGCGCTCGACGGCTTCGACTTTTTTGATCGTGCGATTTCCGGAATTCGTTTCGTTTGCCTGGCGGATGACGTATTCCACGCCGTCGAAAAGGACGGTGGATTCCGTCTCGATTAACGGGTAGGCTACGTCATTGGGCAACGCAAAAAAGGTCAACGACTTTTCGCCATTGACCGAACGTGTGCGGGAGAGACCGCGGAACTGCGTGAGCGGTTCGGATTCTCCGTATATATTTGTGATTAATAACAATCTTGTAAATCCCTCCTATCGCAGAAGATATGCTCCTAGTAGATTTACTTCAATTCCTTCCGTACTATCTCCGTCGTAATTCACGGAAGGGGTTCCGGTTACCTCTATTTTTAATGTATGTTGGCCGTCCCCTAACTCATTCGCTACAAGAAAGTGTTTGGGCCTACCGTCTGGCGCATATAAATTAAATTCGTTGACAAGCTCCCCGTTAATATACGCTTTAGCGGTGCCGCTATTCTCGGTCGCTGAAAAACTTACAGCAACAGCGTTACCTTCAAATTCATACTCGATAAAAGATCCTTTTTCGTCTGAATAATAAGAGCCATTCAGTGCAGTAAAGCCCTGGCTGTCTTTAAAAGATAACTTTAGCTTCTCTGTGTATACAGGTTCTTCAGTTTTTACTTCGGAATCCCCGCTATACTCGCTAATAGCTTCATAAATCGCGTCAGCGTACAAATTATACCCATCGTTGTTAGGATGGATACCGTCTACTGTTAGATTACCGTTAGTTGATGTAAACGGCTCTCTCATATCTACCAAAATAGTTCCGTACTCATCCGCAAGCGAGTTTATAATGTCGGCATATTCATTGTCGGGGTCTAAGCTATTTTCTATTACAGTTACAATCTCAGATGCCGGATGGTACATGTTTATTAAGGAGATTAGGTTTTTGTAGTTGCTCTCAAACTCATTGACAGACAATAGACCTTTATCATTCTGTCCATATACAACTATTGCTAGGTCATACACATTCCGGTTGGGTGATCCTATTAGATCAAACAACCCATCGAATGTTGTGGCTCCGCCTCTTGTTAGCTTCTCGAATCTCATGTTTGATCCGTGTTCTGATTCGATTTTCTCGCGAATTTGATTATACCAAAAATGTTCTTCGTCGCCCGTTCCCATGCTGTCGCCGATGCTATCTCCTATGATTAACGTTTTTATCGACAGCCCATTTTCTAACTTTTCCTTAAATGTTTTTCTTTCATAGGGATTAGAAAAGTCAGGTTCTTCTTTACTTGCTGATGCTGCGATGTGCGATACTTTATTTTGCCAATGCGTGTATGAAATTATTAATACCAATCCAGTAAAAACAACAAATACCGGAATCAGAAATCTATTTCTCATTTTTACCTCCCAAAAACAAACGTGATAGGTAGATTATACCACGTTTGCTTAGGAAGTTATTTAGATACGCTGTAAAAAAGGCTTAATTTTTTGAGCTAATTTACCATGGCCTAAATCATTTGGATGTAGACCGTCAGGCATAAGAGATTCCCTGACAAGATCAACGTCCGGGTAAAGACTTCCAGCCCTATTTAAATCTAGCACCGGAATAGAAAAAATCTCAGCGGTCTCTTTAATAGCGTCCACAAACTGTATCAATTTATATCCTCGTATCTCCTTCGCTTCGTCACCATTTAAATTGCGTTGTAAAGGGGCAATGAAACCTATAGTTGCGGTTGGGTACTTTTTGATTAGACCGTCCATCAAATGGTAGCAAGCTCCGTAAAAAGTGGACGGGTCTGTGTCGCCAAGTTCACCTAAAGGGGCGGTACCATGCCCAAAATCATTAGTACCTCCAAACACCGTAATCAAGTCGGCGGTATCGTCCATTTCTGCGTACCTGACAGACATAGCACTATCATCGTCATCGGAATTTTTAGCGATACGAGTGCCCGATACTGCGTAATTAAGTACTGTCTTAATGCCTAATGCCCTTGCCACTCTATTGTAGTAAGGGTCTTGTATACCATTCGCTTTAGTTATGCTATCGCCTAAAACTGCCCATTTTTCGAATTTCGGAGTATAGGAGATTTCGTTTTTCAGCTCCGCTATTTCTTCTTCTATTCGCAAAATGTCTGGCTCAAAGTTCTTTCCATATTTACGATAAAAGGAAATATTTCGGTACATTTTTTGATTGACAGTAACGTCGCTGTTAGTTTCTCCAAACCGCGCAAATCCAAGGCGGGTGGAAATTAACCAACCGCGAGCACTAGGCAAAGACGCAACGGACAATGTAAACCAATCTATATAATCCGGTGTATCTTTTCTTTTTATCTCAAATCTATAGGATTCGTTTGCATAAGTCACTTTAATAAAATCATTAGCGTGGGCACCAACTACTTCTCCAGGTATCGCTCTAGCAGTAATTATGTTAAATCCAGTTCCGTAGAAATCGACGACTCTTCCAAAATATTGATCATCCGCAATACTTATGGCAGTATATAAATTATTGCCTCCTCCCAGGGTTAGGTATTTCGCTGTTCCTAGATACTCAACAGATATTTGTGTAACGCCATCTTTAAATAATATAGGCGCATTTGCTAAATCTTTATTAATAAACCTCGACAACAATGTTCCATCTTCATCAAAACTTAATACCATACTTGGTACGGAATATAAGTCTTGTAATTCTGCAACACTACTAAAACCTAATGATTCGGATACAAGATTCAGTTCCTCTTCATACTTTTCATCTACCTTTTTCGCATATCCTAATGTGATAATATCCATTAAACCACCGCTCTCCCTTCCACGGTCACTGTGCCACCAGTGACCTCTACCACGTCTATAAACAGAGTGTTTAACCCCGTTAAATCGATTTGCCACAACTCTCCCGTGCCATATGTTTGCGTGTCTAAATGCAAATCAGACAACCTAGCAGCCATAACTGGACGTCTAATACCACTGCCTTGTGACCCCATAAATCTAATAAGCCTTGAGGTGGAATTTCCATGTATTTCTATGTTCATTTTCTTAAAGTCGCGAACATGAAATGGTTCCCCGACGCCAGGTGCGGTTACAGAATCTTGAAACTTAAAATACTCAACCTTTACATCTGTTAAAACTTCCCACCTGTCGTGGAGAGGATTATATGTCTGAGGAACTAAATTGCCCCCTGAATCAGTTAGCAGGGGCTTAGTATTAAATGCCATTAAATCACCTCTTATATAAAGTTGTATTTAAACTCAAACCGAAATGGATTCATTAGATTTGTTTTCGGTCGAGGTAATTGGGCTTGAACCGCTTGCCGAACAGGAGTAGGAACTCCCTCCGCGACAATTCTGTTCCAACCAGGAGCAAGTGTGATAACCCCTAAGTTTGTATTACGCACAATACTGAGTCCGTTTTTTAGCGACCTTACGCCATCTATCGTAATAGTGTCGTCATCGTTTGAGCGGCCATCGTATCGCCAGTAATCTCCCGTTGCGTGATTGTATAATCGCAGAGACTCCGAAGACCCTTTGTAAATAATTCTGAGCGTTGTGTTAGGGTTTCTCGGATCTATCTTTGTACCAGCGTTGTAGACCCTAAAATCTCCGCTCTGTATGGACGTGTAATTAAAACTTGACACTGGTAGGTCTAGGTGTGTGAAAGTGGCTGGGTCTGTAGTTAGGCCTATACTCTCAGAAAACGGCGATGCGGATACGAAATTTACTTGGAAAAAGCCGTAAGTCCGCTGCCTGTCGAGGGAATAGCGCCCCTCTGTGCGCACTAGCCATCGCTTCCCCGGCTCACGTGATTCCGCAATATAGAACGGTTCCGGGCCGTTAAACAGCGCAAATATTTCGTCGCGCATCGCAAGGAAGTCGTACTCGTCCGCGGCCTTGGCGTAAAAGTCTCCGACCATGTAGCGTTTTCCATATACCGCGCCCATGTCGACAGCGCCGTTAAGGCCAGCCGCCTCTTCATACGTCGTCATCAGTTCGGGCGACTCGATTATAAAGTCGCGAGGAACGATGCCCGCCGCTAATAAAGAAAGCGGAGCCTCGGAAGACCCCGCCTTTTGCACGTATAAATCAAGCTGTTCAAATTCTCCTATTGTGTTCACCTCCACGTTATCTAATGCCGTTGTATAAATCGCTCATGCGCGCCTGTGCGCTGAGGCGTTCGCTGATCCAGTCCGCAAACTCATCGGCTTGCTCGCGTGTTCCGCTACCTTGGTAGACGAGCGTAATACCTCCGCCTTGCCGCGCTTGGGCTGCGTTGGTCGCCGTATCTTGACGCTCAATGACGCCTGTTAACCCTCCGCTGCCTCTAACGTTCGGGCGCGCGACTTCTAGCGGTTTCATGCGGGGCGGATCGATTTGACGCGGTACAAGCGCGGTCATGGCTCCGATTGCTTTGTCGACAGAGCCGAGGTCGCCTTCGATGCCGACCGCTAGGCCCTTCGGAAGCCACTGTCCGATGTCGTCGCGAAACAATCGTGATGGCGATTTGATGCCGAAGAAGTTTTTAATGCCGCCCACGATGTCGTCCATAAAGCCGCCGATTTTGCCCATGATCCAGTCTTTCACCGAGCCGATACCTTCCCACAGGCCTTTGATTAGGTCGACGCCAGCATCGTAGAGTTTCGGGACGCTTTCGACGATGGCTCCTGCCAAAGCGACTACTACATCCCAACCAGCGGAAATTAGCTCAGGAATCAACGCAGCGATACCTTTTATTAACTCCCAAAGTAATACACCACCCGCAGCGAGTATCTCAGGCAGCAACGTAAACAACGCGCCTATCAACTCAAATATAAGCTCAAAGCCTGTTTGGATAAGCATAGGTAGGACTTCGGTTATTCCGCGGATCAACGCTAGTAGTAACTCCTTGCCCGCGTCTAGTATTGTCGGCAGGTTATCTATAAGCGTTGCCCCTACTTCCGCGACTAACATAAACGCCGTCATTATTAAAGTCGGAAGCATGCTAAAGATACCTTTAACGAGGGTTATTAGTATTTCCGCGCCCGCCTGCAAGATCGTTGGGAGGTTCTCCATAATTATGCCCGCGGTTGTTATAATTAGTTCCAACGCTGTTAAAATGAGACTAGGTAACATCGCGACAATGCCCTCAATAAGCGCCTGCACGACTTGTATGCCCGCCTCAATAATGATCGGCAAACTATCGATAATCATATTTACGACCGCCAACACTAAGTCTAGCGCCGTGTTTAGTAGTTCAGGTAGCGCGGCAACGAGGCCTTCAATCAACGTCATGAGTAACGTCATTCCTGTTTCAATCAGCAAAGGCAACAACGTTAATATCGTGTCAACCATCGAGTTCATAATATTCGTCGCCATTTCGATGACAAGCGGAAGGGCAGTGAGTATACCGTTTAGTAACTCGCCCACGAGCATGACACCCGCGCCCAAGATGAGCGGTAGGTACGTCGTAATCGCCTCTACGATAGACGATAATAGCGTGTTGGCTAACTCAAGAATCAGCGGGATCGCCGTATATATGCCCTCGGACAAAGTTGTAATAATGCTTACGCCTAATTCGAGCAGCATCGGCAAGTTTTCGACGATCATCTGCACCAATGTCGTTACTAGCATTACGGCCGCCTCTAAGATAACCGGCAGCGCCATCAAAATGCCCTCGATGAGCGTGTGCACGATCTCCATGCCCGCGGTGAGAAAGCCCGGCAATGCTTGCACAAACGAATCAACTAGCGACTGTACGAGGTTAACTAGGCCGTCGAGTAGCGCCGGTAGATACGTCTTAATACCTTGCTCAAGGTGCGGCAAAAACGATGCCCCTGCGAGCACTAGCCGCGGCAGACCACCGAGAAAGATGCCGATAATCGCCGGAATGTACTGCACTATGCCCGTAAAGTCCGCGTTTAGAAAAGCGTTTGATACCGCGGTTACGAGATTAGTCAGCGCCCCCTTTACGTACTCCGCGCCAGCTATAATCGCGCTGACGACCGGCTCCGGTAGTATTTGCGCAAGTATTTCCGCCGCCCGACCGAAGTCGCCCGTTAACAAAACGCCGAGGCCCGCAAAGGCCGTCTTTAGCGTATCGATTACGGGAATTAAACGCTCTCCGATAACGACCGCGGTCTGTGTTAACCATTTCCACGCCGCCATTAACGCAGGCACAACGTTGTCGGCAGCGGCGGAAAGACCGCTAAAGGCGACGGAAAGTCCACTAATAGCTGCGGTCGCTCCCGCTTTAAGCGCGTTCCACACCCAATTTGCAGACGCTACTATTCCGTTCCATATCGCGGCCAACGCATTACGGAACCACTCGAACTCCTGGTACGCGATGTATAACGCGGACGGAATAAGAATGATTGCGCCTGCGACTAGCGCGATTTTTCCGAGTATAACGGCTAACGCGGTCGACGTGATGCCGAGCATGCCGGCGATTGCGCCAAAGCCCGCGATAAAGCCCGGTATCATACTGATAAGGATCATAAGCGGGCCAACTATAAGCATGAAGCCTGCCGCTAACGCTAAAAGAACTCCGACTAGCGCCTTTGAGTTTTCGGACAGCCCGTTAAACATCGATACCAGTGTCGTTAAAAAGTCGGCCACAAATCGGATGGCCGGTACTAGCGCGTACGATAGCGCGATGGCTGCGCCCTCTAGCGCGGATTGAAGCAAGATGAAGGAACCGTTCAAGTTGTCGAGCTGCTTCGCGGCAATTTCCTCCGCCGTGCCCGCACTATTTTCGAGTTCCTTCGTGAAGTCACGTAATGAGTCGCCGCCCGCCTCCATTAGCGCGAGGAAGGACGCCGAGGCCCGTGAGCCGACTAGGGTCTTGACCGCGGCGAGTTTTTGCGCCTCGCCCATGCCGTCGGTGGCTCGCGTTACCTCGTCGACGATGTCTGCGAGGGACTTCATCGATCCGTCCGCGTTTACGACTTCGATTCCGAGTTCCTTCATAAGCTTTTTAGCTTTCGGGACAGGGCCGGAGAAACGTTCGAGCATTCCACGTAAACTTGTGCCCGCCATGGATGCTTGAATTCCAGCATTTCCCAATAGACCACTGGCCGCTGCCATTTCTTCTAACGAAAATCCCGCTGCTGCCGCTTGGGGAGCGACATATTTCATAGTTTCCCCTAACATTTGTAAATCTACGTTAGAATTGGTAAAAGCTTTCGTCAAGACATCGGCTACTCTTCCAGTCTCTTCTGCTTGCAAACCAAACCCTTGCAGGATATTACTGGTAATATCAGCAGTTTCACCCAATTCGGTCTGTCCTGCGGCAGCCATATTTAAGAGTCCTGGCATTGCCGAAATTATGTCGTTAGTTTTGTATCCAGCCATTGCCAGAAATGCCATTCCATCGGCAGCTTGGCTTGCACTAAAAACTGTCGTATTACCGAGGTGCTTCGCGGTATCCGTTAAGCTCGTTAACTCCTTATCGGTCGCCCCGCTCAGCGCCCCTACCCGTGACATCTGCGTCTCAAAGTTCATCGCCGTCTTGACCGCCATTCCGAGGCCGCCCGCTAGCGCCGCGCCAGCCCCCGTTATCCACTTTCCGGCCGTACCCACGGCTTGGAAGCCCGACTGCGTGTCGCGAGTAAACTGCGATAGCTGCGATCCAGCCTGCGATAACGATTGCGACAGCCCCGATATGTCCCCGCCTATTTTGACGAGGATGTTTTGCTCCATTAAATCGCCTCCTGTTCGTTATTCACGCGCTTCGAACGCAAACTGGTCGAGCCATTCTTGCGCGTGTTCCGCTTCCTTGGCTTTTTCCGCAAGCATCTCGTCGTTGTGCGTCGCAGTCGGACGCTGATACAAGTCGGACAGCTTCGGCTTTTTCGCGCGCGCTGCCTGTTCGTGCATAAGCGCTATGCGTGCCGCTCTTTCAAAGTCGTCGTGCATGCGGTCGCGTTGGGCGGCTAGGAGTATTTGAAACTCGCGCGGCGTTAGGCGATAAAACTGCGTCGGCTCCAAACGCAAATAGCGCCAGCTATCCGCTAGCTGACGTTCTACCTCCGTTAGGCCTTCGAGTTCGCTTAGGCTTTCAGTTTTTTCAATGCTTCGGCTGCTTTTGGATTGTCCGCCATTAACTTCTCGGCCTGACTTTTGTAGAAAAAACTATCCGTTACAACCTCGTTGCTGATGCGAAAAATATCTTGCGCGTCGAGCTTCTCTTTTTCGATCTGGTCAGCGATCTCTTCCTTGACTTCGTTAAAGGAAAAGTTCTTGCCGTGGTGCATCAGGCCCGCATGAACAATATTCGCGAATACTCCGATGTCGCCCATGAGTGCTTTACCGATTAAACCAAATGAACCGCCCTCCACTGTATCGTTTAAATGTGTTACGCCTTGATAAGTTAGTTTTAATTCGTACTCCTTGCCGTCCATCGTAAAAGTTGCCATGTATTATCATCCTCTCGGTTATTTTCGTATTTAAAAAGGCGCCGCAAGGACGCCGTTAAATTAAGACCATTCTAAGTCTGCTGTCGTGTCTGTTTGTGCCGTACTTGCTAGACCCTCCGGCGCAGCAGGCGGCTCATGCGGTGCATCTGTCGTTACCTCAACCGTAGCGGATGGGTCGGACTCACCGTACTCATTTTCCGCGGTAACGTAGTACTCATATGTCGTGCTAGGTGTTAAGTCTGTGTCCGTGTAGCTTTTTGCTGTCAGGCCGCTTGCTACTTTTACTCCATCGCGATAAACGTTATAAGTTGTCGCCATTATTTAGCCTCCTTCTGTTTTAGCCCTAATCCCAAGCTAACGTGGCTTCCGTGTCCGTGACTGTTACGCTGAGATTTTCGGGCTGCTTAGGGCGTGTCGGTGTTGTCGTCCGTAGTAGGCGCGCCCTCCGGCACTTCCGTCAATGTCTCTTCTGTTACGTCCCCGTTAAGCGTACCGGACAGCGAGTATGTCGCGAACTCTCCGTTGCTGTAGCTGCGCTCGAATGACGAAATCATGTACATGCCATGTTCTGCGACTTTCGTGCGCGTATTGATCTCGTAAATTTTTAGGAATTTCTTTTTGCGGATCGCTTTCTTAGCGTAGTCCACAAACGGGTCGCCCTCGGTAACTAAGCCCTCCAACGATACCTCTTGCGTCACGTTGCCGTAATCTGACCCGCTCTTATCCTTCGTCGCCAAGTCGATGCTGTCAGACGAAATGTTCGTACTACCGCCCGTTTGGTTAAACGGACGAATTAGCGTTTCGCCTTCGTCGTCCTCTACTGCCACCGCATATAAAAACTCATCGCCTTTGTACTCAATAGCCGACATTTATTTTCCCCCTTGTATAGTTTTCGCGTTAAACGTCGCGCGGACGGTAACGTCGAAGTAAACCTTGTGATATTGCGTTTTGTCCGATACGTCTTCCGCGCTAATCGGCGTGACCGAAATGTCGCCTTCAACGACAAAAAAGCCCGATGCGGGACTGCTCGGGTTACTTGCGTCGAGCAACGGAATCCTATCGAACAAAAGTCCGCGATGTATCTGCTCCTGTAATTGCGCCCGCTGTGACGCCGATACCGCTTGTAATCCGACTTGGAAGCGATACAACGTTTGGACAGCGTCGCGCATCTTAGACAGGACGGACGTATTGTTTTGCATTTGCTCAATCGTCATAAACGGCTTTACCGTCGGCAGCTTGACGCCGTCGAAAATCCAAACGACTTCCATGTCGTGCTTGGCCGCGAAGTAGGTACGGAGGGAATGCTGTATGTCCAACTGATTCATTTTCCGATCCTCCCCGCTATCTTAGCCATAGCCCGTCGATAAGCGTCTTCATTGTCCCAAATAGCGCGGCGTACAAACGCCTTTTTCGTCGCGTGTTCGTACTCTTGTCGCTGCGCATATGGCAAGTCGGAGCCAAACGACCACTCAACGTCAGCCTCTTTGCGCACGGACGCCACTAGCGAGTTTTTAAGCGCGCCAGTTTCGCGAGGCGCATTGTTAGCGGCAGCGTTCGCCATTTTTCGGGCTGTGCGTTCCGTCTCCAAGTCGAACTGTTTCCGCGCAACCTCGTCAGACAGCGATTTGAGTACGCCGTCAAGGCCTTCAATTTTTATCGATATATTCGCTATGACTGTCGCCTCCCTAGAAACTCCCAACGGTTGCGGCGTCCTATCCCTTTGCGATCTTGCGCGAGTACTTCATAAATTACGTCTTCGTACTTTACGCGTACAATTTTCGTGTCGATATCGTGTATTAAGTCGATCTCCACGCTAAACCAGATGTCACCTTTCAACAACTCGATCCCGCCAAATAGTTCGCGCTTCATCTTAAATTTAGAGTCGACTTCCGTAACGACGCTTTCGACCGCGCGATCGAGCGTTTCCGTACCACCTTCGCCCGTGATCGGGTCTTTTTCGCCCTCGACTTCGTAATAAACGATGATACGGCGACGGCGCCCTTGTACTACGTCCATGCGCGTTTCATATATAAAATCGATGTCGCTTTCGTTTAACAATTTGACGCCTCCTTAATCTTCGTAATCACTTCCGTCGAGTACGTATGTCAAGTAAGAGGTACATTGCGGATGCGGATTGTAAATGTCCGGGTCATCCGGCAAAAAGATGCCGCGACCTAATCCGTACCGATCCTCGTTTGACAAATCCGAACAGGCGGGCGACCGCTTAGCGCCCGGATGGAGTTCCAGCGCCTTAACGAGACTAGAGCGCCTTGCGTTATATGACGTCGCAACTCGATAAGCTGTATTGCCCTCCGTTATAACTAACCGCTTGATTTTCCACGTTTCGTTGTCTTGTACTTTCCGCACGTCCGCGATCATCTTACTCGTCGATTCGCCTTGCAAAATGTCCGAGCGCAATACCTTAGCGATATCGTCCCGTTGATCGCCCGCCAAGCGCCAAACGCGGTCAGACAGCACTAGGCCGTCGTAGCCAAATCGCTTTGTTACGTATAAAGCCACGTCTCTGTTAAGGCGCGCCATGGAGCCGCTGATGGCCGGACGTCCAACTACGCGCTCAAACGCTTTATTTATTCGCTCTGTCGCAAAGGCTGCGGAGGAGTCAATAGCGTGATTCATTGCGTCCATGCCGTAACGCCTCAAGGCCGTTTCGATTTCGTCCAATTCGCGTAGTAGTCGGTTAATGCGCTGACGCTTGATAGTTCCGTCCTTGGTCGCAAAGTCCGATAACAGGTCAGACAAATCACCTCTGACTCGCGCAAACTCCTTAATCGCAAATTGTTGCTCCTTGGCGCTCAGCTTTTTGTAATCCTTCGCCATCCGCTCAAAAATGTCGTTAAGGCGTTCCTGCGCTGTCTTCGTCACAATCGCTCACCCGCTTCGATTCATCTGCCCGTCTTAGGTGCGTTTGGCTTGCGCCACGTCCCCGTAAATAGCCTCGATACTGTTTCCGCGCTTGTGCCGCCATCTTCATGTAGTTGGCGAATATCATCGATTTGTCAACGGATTCTTCGCCGTCTACATAAGAAAAATATCGCGCCGCATCGCCTGCAATCGTTTCGTACGCGATAGCGAGCGCTAAATATAGTACCGCGTTGGGATTCTCTTCTTCCGTAAATCCTGATTCCGCAACGGATTCGGCGACCCATTCGGCCAAGTCCGTCTCAGTGACGCCGGGCACCTTTTTTAATCGCGTTTTCAGCCGTTCCTCTACCGTCATGGCGTCGCCTCCTTCGTTATTTTTTCGGTGTCTTAGCGCGCGTCTTTTTAGGCGCTGCTTTCGGCTGCTCATCGACCCGCTTAATAAACGGCTGGGCTGTCGATAATGCTGCGATCACCTTCGCGTCGTTCGTTACGAGCAACCCCTGCCCGTTAAAGTGCGCGTATATACCGTCTCGGTTGTATTCGTAGTTGGGTACGCCTGCTTTAAACGTCGCGCGCTCCATTAAGATCCGCCTCCGTCACCTTTTAAAGCGTCAATCTCCGCTTGTAGATCGTCGAGAGCCGCTTGTAGTCCGGTTACTTGCGCGATAGTGTGCGTGTGTGAGGCCGGAGGAAATGTAGATGGTTTGCTGCCGACGTCTCCCCACGCGACAGATTCGAGCTTACTGTCTAGTTCCGTTTGTAAGTCGTCTACCTGAGCGATAGTGTGTGTATGTGCGGCGGGAGGGAATGTCGAAGGCTTTCCGGTTACGTCCGCCCAAGCTACTGTAATTTCGCCGCCATCTCCGCCAGTTGCTTCTTGTAGCGCCTTTAGGATTTCGCCTAACTTGACGTCGTTTGCGACTGGCATCGACAGGTTAAGTCGTTTTACGTCTTTATCTGTTAACGACAAATTATCGTCTCCTTTCGTTAGTTAATCGTCAGAGGGGCGCGAGGCCCCGTTAATTAGCTGACAGTCTTAGAGATATTAGTTAATACCGCGACTGATTCTTTAGCGTTTTTGATCTCAAATCCGAGTTCGCCGCGGATAACACGCGCAAAGTAGTCCGCGCCTGGGTTAGTAGCGTCTTGATCGTAAAACGGCTGCATGTAGCGAGCTTTAATCAAGTTCGTGTCAACTAACAACGCGCGATCTTTCGGCATGTTAAGGTCGACAACTACGCTTGATACCGCGCCACCTGGTAGGTCAGACATAAACGATAGGATTTGGTATCCGCTCGTAGTCTCACCGCGAGTTGTGCGGATAGTATCGCCGCCAAGCTTCGTGATTTGACGTGCTACGTTCGGGCCGCAGACGATTGTGTTTACGTGGCCGCCGCGCTTAAACGTTCCCTCGACAGCGTCATTTAGCTTCTTGGCTTCGATCTCGCCGCCACCCATATCGACGGACACCGAGCCTTGCTCTTGGGCGAACGCAAATAGGCCGCCTGTTGTACGCGGTTGTGAGTCGCCAGCACCTTGGAATTTACGGCCATAAATTAGCGTATTATTAACTTCGCGCAGCATTTCTTGTAGACGCAAGTTAACTTGATAATTCAACTCGTCAGCTACGCCGTATGTGTGTACTTGTTGTTGAGTACGAGACACTTTCGCGTAGCGGCTAAAGATTTGCGAGTAGTTAAACGATACGATACGGTCGTGGATTTCGTTGTGTCTAAACGCTTCCTCGCCTTCTGGACGTGGGCGTGCGATTACTTTTAGTTCCGCGTCAGCATCGATTGCTTCCGGGATAGTGGCGTCATAACCACGTTGCACCGTGATTTTGTCGCCATCTACAGCCGTTACTTTCATAACTTCCAGGCCGTTTTGTACGAGCGCGTTCACGGTAAATTTAACACCGTCGCCCTCTTTGACTTCGATTTCCGTTGCGTCTGCGTCGGCCGCTGCCGCTACTTCGCCTGTATCAGAGTTAAGATAGTCGTTCTGCCACTCGAACTTCGTTTGCGTTAACCCTTCACCGTTTCCGATAAGACCGAATAGCACCGGCGCTTTCGTTAAAATAAGATCGACATTCGCCTGCATTTGACGTACTTGCTGTTGAAAATCATAAGTAGTTGCTACTGCCATTATTTTTCCCCTTTTCGATTTGTATTTGTTTTGTAATTAAAAAGCCGCCCTATGGACGACTAATTACTTTTTAGATTTGAGCGCGATAAGCTCGTTATAGATTTTCGTAACTGCGCCCGCGAAGCGTGTGTCCTTAAGCGCTTTTTCCTTCGCTTCGGCCAATTCCCGCTCTTTCGCGGCAATCTCCGTGTTGTCATTCGTCTTGGCCGGATTGCTTCCGCCTGCTGCGTCGGCCCCAACCGGAGCCTTAAACATCCACGGCTTCGCCTCTTTTAGGGCGGCCACCGCTTCTTCTACGCCTTTTACGCTGCCGTCTTCGTTAATCTCTACGCCTGATTTGTCCATGAGCGCGAGTACGTCAGACGGATCATTCGCGTTAAGGCTACGTGCGATTGCGCGGATTTCAGTATCGATAATCCGTTTGTTCGCGGCTTCTAGCGCCTTTTTTGCTTCCTCCGCGGCTTCTGCCGCTTTCTTGTCCGCTTCTTCTTTTTCGGCCTTCAAACGCTCGGCTTCGGTCATTTCCGCCTTTTTGCGTTCTTCTTCGGCCTTCTCGTACTCTTCTAGCTTCTTAAGCCTCTCCGCTGTTTCAGCCTGCTTTTTCTTTTCTCTTTCAAGGCGATCAGCTAAAATGCGGTCAATATCGGCTTGCGTAAATGTCTTCTCATTCGACTGTTCCGTATCTTTCGGGTTATTTTCCGGTTCCTCAACCGTAGTTTCGGTTTCAGTCGCTTCAGCTTCTTGTTTCAACTCTTCTTCTGTTGGCATAAAAACCTCCCGATTAAAGCCCGTCGGCTATAAATTGCGAATAACACGGCCGCGCAGTTTAATGACATAAGCGTGTCGGTCAAAACAATCGCGTTATTCTTCTTCCTCTTCGATTTCTTCGTCGATACGCGTCTCATCCTCGGCTGTATTATACGGATCAGATGCCCTTTGCATGAAGTTGCGCTCTTCCATGATTTCGTAAAACTTCGCTTCCGCGTTCTCTTTGCCGCTGCGTGCTATTGCGCCCTTGATCGATTCCATGCCGTTCGCGAGTTCGTCTCCAAGTAGTGTTATAAGTGCCTCGCGGTCTTGTGGCATCGGCAAGTTAAACACGATTTCGCTGTCGTAGTATTCGTCGACTTGCTTGAGCATTTCTTTGTCGTACTTAAAACGCGGATGATCCTGGCGCGCCTTCATGTATCGGAGAATATATTCGTTAAGCGTTTGGAGCCGCGATTGCCAAACGACCCAAGCGCGTTGAGTTTTACTAATAATCATCGCGTAAAGCTGCTGCAAAGCGACGTCGTTAAGGCCGCCGACCTTCATGTCCGCGGTATTTAAGAGGGGGACTTCAATTAAATCGTGCATGCCGCGATACATGCGATCAATGTAGGCTTCGATGGCCTCTTTAAACTGAAAGCCACCGTCCAACTTTTCAGCGTGCGGCATTCCCGTCTCCGGCGTTCCTTCGCCCAGGTTCCATATGGCCGCTGGCGACTTTTTGAGCGGATTTTTCGGATCTTCGTCGACGTTTTTAAGCACCGTAATTGCGAACATCTCGAATTTTAGCGCGTCACTAAAGTCGCTGAGCTTGCGGTCGATCTCCTCAGATATGTCGATTATCTTTTCCAATTCCGAAAATCCTTCTGTCGATCCAGTCAGCTTGTCGGCGGGCACTTGTACAACCGGTATAAAGTCGAGTCCCATCGACTGTCTAGGTGTGCGTTGTTCTACGGGCTGCATACGGTCGTCCAAAATCCACTCTTCGACCTTGCAATCGTAGTTTTGCGCGGCTTCATCCCATTCGAGATAGTAAGAGAGCCGCCAATAGCGCGTCTGTTCTTCGTCTAAAAACGCCGCAAAGTGGACTTCCTTAAGCTCATCGCAGTCCCATTCGTCGTAAACCGGGATAACTTCCGTCGATGGATGCCAGTAGATTCGAATATCTCCGCGTCGCTTGTCGTAATGTAAGCGCGCATAGACGCCTGTGCGTGTGATTGCGCGATCCTTAGCCGCTGCGAGTAGCTTTTCGTGCATTCTGTTATCGTCCCATACCCACGTCAATAGCCGCTCTTTCGCCTTGGCCCGCGTGTTCTCTTTTTGTTGTTCGGCGCTAGGCGTATAACCCGGCTGCACCATCTGCGCGGGGTCGTCAATGACGTCGGGCGGCACGACTACCTTCGGCTCTTTCTCAAACTGCCACGCCGCGATAGTGTCGATCAGTTTGCGTGGGTAGTTAAGCGTAATCTGCGACGGATCATAGTCGATGTCGTCCGGCTTAACGTAGTCAGACCAAACGGTCAAGTCGCCTTCATAGCGTCTATAAAGCTTAATTTCCTCACAAATCCGATTAAACTCGCGGCTGCCGATAAATTTTTCGAGCGGCGACGCGAAGGTGAACGGATTAATTAAGTTGCGGTCAACGTAAATGGGTATCGCCTCCTTTCGTGTGGTTTAGCGTAGTGTGCCGACGGTTCCGGCTTTTTTGCGATTCGCTTTGTGGACGGCGGATACCGCCATTTCCAACGCGTCAATGACGTCATCGTGTGCGCCCGTGCCGTATTGCTCAAATTGTTCGAGTAGCAGCGCATGGTTACGATCAAAATGGATTGTTTCGTTTTCAATTGACGGCAAAAGCGCTTCGATTCGTAGTTCTTTGCGGCTACGGTGCTTGATTTTCTTGACGCGCGTATCAGACGGATAGCCAACCGCCTGTAGCTGCTTTTTAAGTTCGTCCACAAAAAACTCTTGCGCCGCCTGCGCCTCTGCCGCGATAACAGTCGGCTGATATTTAACGACCTTATCGACGATTACTTTCAAAAATTCATCGGGCTTTAGGCGCTCGCCAAACGCATCTATAACGTAAATAAGGCCGCTCTCTTTATCGAGTGCGACCGTTGTGATTGCGGAATAGTCTCCGCGCTCCTTGCCCATCGCGAAATCGACCGCAAGGGCGACGTCGTGTTTGAGCCAGTTAATATTTCCGTTGTGGTATTTGAAATTATTCGGATTAAAGACCATCGATTCTTCGTCAATTGGATTGTTCATGTATTCCGTATTAAAGGCCTTCGAGCCGTTGTCCCATTTCCACTTCATCAGCTTCAAAAGCGGCTGCACTTCCGGCCACAGGACTTCGCTGCCTTCTAGCATCGCGGCCTCATTGACGGCATAAAACTCGTCAGCCTCTTTTAAACGGTTGGGATTCTTGCGGTCTATATAAATCGCCCGGCACTCGTCCCACAGGCGCATATTGCGCGGTTCCTTAATGATCGCGCGATAAACTTTCGTCTTAAAATCCGAGCGCTTGTAAAGGATGTGCATTAACAAGCTTTGCATGTGTACGGTAGTCCCCATCACGACATAGGCTGTTCGCTTGCCTTTCGGATCACCGAGCGGCATGACCGTCTGCGAAAACCAATCTTTCAATTTTGCGCGCTGTTCCGGCGTGGACGCGTTACCGCCCGGTCTGGCGTCCTCTAAGTCGTCACATATAATCAAATCCGGCCGCGATCCGTTCCAGTTACGTCCCCGCAACGCCTGACCGGTCGATGTCGCTTCAACCAGAGCGACCTGCTTGCGGTGATCTCCGTCGGGATACCACGCGATAAAGGCCTCGCTATTGTCGCGGATGTTCGCCTGGTCGGATGGCGAGAGCAGCGGCCCAAAGTCGGCCCTTAGTTTCGCGTTAAATTTCAACTGGTTCCGTATCCACTCCATATTCGCTTTAGAGACGGCGGGCGTTTCCGAAATAATGATGGCGTAGCGGCGCCGCCTGTAGACGACTTCATGCACCGGAAACGCCTTCGAAAGATACGTTGACTTAGCGTGTGACCGCGGCGCCGCTGCGGCTATCTTCGCGTTAGGCTCATCGTTAGAGACCGTGTTCATTAGGTCGGTCAGCTCACGGTGAAAGGCCGGGGCTTCGTCGACGCTTTCAACGTCGAATCCGTCCCAGTTGCCGTCGTTGCCGTCGTTGCGAGCGTCCGAGAAATATTCAATCGCGAACTCAAGTAAGTTCCCCTCGCAGCGGTGAATACGCTCAAGGCGGTCGAGTTCCGCTGCCTTTTCGAGATAGTCGAGCATCGTGTCCTCGTCCATGTCCGCGGTGCTCGGGTAAGCCTCGTCGAGGGCATCGAGGTATTCCGTGTAGGTTGCGATATATTCGGCGCGTTCTTTAGCGTTAAGCCAGCGCCCATCTAGCCACGCGATAAGCAACGCCTCCTTTCCGTGTTATTTACGTCTTATTAGCGTTTTTTAGCGTGGGTAGACCGTTTATACCTGATCGCGATAAAAACGGCTAATAGCATGCGTTTAGGATGGCAAAATTACGTTTGATGACGATAGGGCGGGCATGTTACGATAAACCAAAGTGATTTTTTGATTCTCGCGCGGTAAATCCGCCTGGCGTCGGGGCAGCCGCGTTTCCCACCCCCGGGGGCCTTCCGTCTCGCCGACCCGCCCCGCAAAATTGCGAATCCGCCCCTGCATACGGTATACATCCGCATACAAAAATTGGTTCCGGTAATAAGTTATTACGTAAACTAGCGACTTTTGCGAACCCTTTCGTATCAACGGTTTCCGCGTTCGCCTTCGTAGCACGACGTTACAACGTTTATGCAACGCTGCAAGCCGCGCCACTGCGTCACCAGTCCGTCTAGCGTGGACTGCGCGATGTATACGATACTGCATACGCTGGTAATCGCTGGCAGCGGTGAGCGTCCGAAAGTGATCGAGGGGTCACGCGGGAAGGGCGCTCGCCGGGCAAAATAGGCGACCACTTACGCAACCTTACGCGGACAATACCGCCCACAATTCCGGCTTCCTTCCTACTGTATAATAGCCGCGGTAATCCCCCGAATAATTGCCGGTAATAATCCGCCATATAATTGCCGCATTATACCCGTGTTAATAACGGTTTAATTGGCCGTCTAATACCGTAATAACCCCTGTGAAAATAGCCGCTAATAGCCCGCAAATAATCCGCCAAAAATACGGGCAAATAATCGGCTAAATAATTCCGGCATTAATACCCGCGAAAAATAGGCCAAATAATTACCGGATTATTCCCCGCTTTTATCCCCACGTAATTTCGCAACTTGTTCCCGCATTTCATCGAGACTAGCGCGATCAGACGTATTACTAACGTCCACCTTTTCGGTAAGCATCGAATGGGCCTGTAGTAACGTACGCAACATAGCCGCATTGCCGTCGTTAATAATATGGTCGGGCACGCTGTCCATAACTTCGGGTAAGCGGTCGAGTGTGTTCCGCATAATCTGTTCTTTCAGCGCGTTCGTAAATGAGTCCGACTTCTTCCACTCGTAGATCGTCTTTTCCGCGACTCCTACTCGCTCAGCGATTTGTAAGTTAGTAAGTCCGCCCTTTTTCGGTAGGGCCAGCAAAGCAATTGCCGCCCATTGTTTTTCGGATAGTTTTCGATTTGCCATTTAAGTACGTTCCTCCTTATCGTTAATTGCTTAAGCGTAATGTGACTTCGGTAAATTCGTTAGCTGAGGCCGGAGATACTAAGTGCGAAAGCTCTACGACCATCTGTCCAACCTCGTAGGTAGACTCTCCGACCTTAAACTTTAGACAGGACGTAGGCGAACTAAGTAGATACTGAGTATCATCCGTCAGTAAAAACTTGATATAACTCTCGCCGTCTTTAATTTCGAAATGTGTACAGTGCGGAACCTTTTCGTCATTTAAGTATGGGATTGCTTGTAAGACTTTAATAGTAACGCCCTCCTTATTTCGTGCTTAATATCGCGCCAAGCGACGCCCATTCTTGCGATATTGTAAACGCTAGATTTGCGTAACGTGTCCGCATTTTTAAACGCCTGAGATACGCCTATGCCATAATAACTAGCGGCAATGAGCAACGCGTGGTTATCGATCATTGAGCGGCACATACGCTTCGTCCGCGACTACCTTAACGCCACTGTCCGTGATAACAACGGCCGTGTGCGGATTAACGTTTTCCTTTAGCCACGTCGAGATTGCGTTTGCGTGTTCGATAATATTTTCGTTCATATTCGTGATACCTCCGTTTGTTTTATTGGACAAGGGATTGCTTTTTATCCCGCAGTCTAAGTGAGCGATAGCGAACGGTAATCATTTAAACCATATCGCCCAAAACCAGGGCTCAACCTTCCGCCTAACGGCGTCGGTCAATATTCCTTTCTTCGCGATAATCATTTAAGTAAGGTATTCCGCGATAAACAGTATGGACGAATGAGCGTTAGCGAATGAAGTCTGAGGGGCGGTCTTCCCCCGAATTTCTTTTGTCCTTATCGTTATTAGCGGAACTAAAGACTAAGATATAATATCCGATTTTCCGCGATCCAATATGCCGAAAATCCTACGTAATCGCCCGTATGCTCCCGTTTCCTCCCTAATGCTACTCTATCCGTTTTTTCCGCGAATTTACCGATGAACCCCCGATTTTGTCCGCGAATTTACCGATGACGATTCGTCAGTTACCGAAACCGAGCCGGAACATCTCTCGTAAAGTAGCGTCAGGCTGTCCGTTTTTGCGATAAAATATAAACGGATTCAGCTTGTAGTAACGCTCTTTTCCGCGCCTAATTTCCGCAAATACGTGCTCGTCGCCTAGCTTCATCGTCCTCAAATACGAGTAAACGGTCTTCTCGCTCACGCCCGTTAGCTTGGCGATTTCCTGCTTCGATAGCTGCTGCGTCTTTTCAACGGCCGCCTCGTAAGGATTCGCGCACACCGTATTCGTTTCGAAGTGAATGTACGGCAGCAGCTTGTAAATAAAGCCGAGCTTCTTCGCGTTTCGGGCCGTATACAGCTCGCGAACTCTCGTCGTAAACGATTTAATGACGTGCTGGTTATCGCTAGTGCCGCGGAAATGGTAGGCGTCGTTAACCGCCCATTTGCCGTCAACTTCGTAAATAATTCCGTTTTCCGTCATCGACGAAAAGAATTCGTAGAAGGCCGTCTTTTTTAAGTCGAGCACGCGCTGTATGTCCGCTTTGGTCATTGGCGTCTTGCCGCGGCCAGGATTCGTTAGGATGCCGCCGTCAAACGAAATAAAGCACTGTAAGTACAGAAGATAGCCGCAATGCTTATCGTTTATCGCGCCGATCACCTTCGGAATCGAACGCATGTCGGTGAATGTAAATTCCTGCTGGCGCCCTTCTTGGTGGCGTTTAAGGCCGTCCGCTTGGCGCTTTTTAGCCTCTGCAAATTCCGTTAATTCTCGTGTCTCTCCGGTTGTCCGGTTTATCATCGCCCAATCTTTAATAACGTTCCCCTCCTCGTTTATTTACGCGAAGGGCGGGCGGAACTTACCCGCCTCGTTCGTTACCCAAACGCAAAAAAGACGCCCTATTCGGACGCCCAATTACTTTCGATGGTAAAGTAATCGCCGGACACTTCAATCGTTATTGACTGTACGGACTTAATCACGCTGTTTATCCACCTCTCGACGTTTCTGTATTCGACAGGCTCTACGTTTAGGCGGTACCAATCTACCTTGCCGGTCTCTAGGCACCTTATTTCGGCCAACTCTCCGTCCACTGACGCCTCCACAACGTCGGTTTTAATTCTAGCGTAGCTCATCCGGATATTCCTCCAATAAACCCGCGTCATGCAGGATACAGCGCGAGGCAAGCGTTCTTTTTAGGGCGATTCCTCTGCTGATTGTCGTCAAATCAAATCCCGCTCGCTTTCCGTGAATGCCTCCGTCGCCTAATACGCCAATCGCCTCTAACGTCTTTTCTTCCGGCCAATCCCCTACGTAATAATCCAGCGCGTCATGGATATTTTCGACAGATACGTTGTGCTGTTCGCTTGTATGCTTAATTCGTTCGTCTAGCGTCATAATATCGCCCCTATTCGCTTTTATATTTTAAGGCACTTAAATCTTGCGTCGCTTCTTTAATCGCTTCTTTGACCGCGGCCAGCAATTCTTCGCGATCTAGTTCCCTGGCGAACTCAAGTTGATCTTCATTGTCAACGACTATTATTTCGTTTCCGACCCTCGCTACACGTATCACTAATCACGCACCGCCCTCTTCGAAGTCAATCTTTCTCTACGGCCTTCATGCTCGGCCATAAAGTCATCAACGACACCAAGCGGTTGTAGCACGGTAAAGATTTTATAACCTTCTTTGCGCAAATCGTTTATTTTGTCGGCCACGTCCGCCGGATACACGATAACAAACTCGCGGTCAGAATACGTCATACCTTCTTCTTTCGCGGCGAGAATCAGGATAAAATTTTCATGCCTATCCCAATTAATATCGCGCAATTCCCCGAACGCTCCCAATTCCGCAACGGCCCTCGTAGCCATCTTAGCTTCGCGCTGCACCGCCTTAAGCCCCGTCAACGCTTCCGATACGTCTACGTTTAATTTAACCGTTAGCCCCTCGCTGGTCATTTCTACTACGCGCGCTTCTTTTTCAGCCGCCATGTAAATCAGCTCCCTTTTAAGTTTTATTCGCCCTCTTTGGGGCCTTCACTACTCTAATGCGACCGATCGGACACTTTACCGCTTTTTACCGTAAATTTCCGCTAGTATACGAACGCTCATTCGCATATAATAACGTTAAGGAGGTTTCGTAATGAGCGCATATGATGAAGAAGTAGAGGCGATATTCGGCGTCCCTGCCCCGTCCAAAGGCGCCGACCCTTCGCCTGAGCTAACCGCCTGCACCTACGTTTATACACGTTACGCCCGCGCCATCCTCGAACGGGAACTCGCGCTATTCGAAAACGCCGCCCTGCCCGTTAAGTATCCGTCTGTTTACGCGGCCCTCATAAAAGACGCGCTGGCTCGCCTATCTGCCGACATGCGCGACATTAAAGCGTACATGGCGCGGGCTAACTTGCGCGTAGACGATAAACCGCGCTCGACTGCGCAGGGCAATACCGTCTCATTTACGTATTGGCACCGTGGCCGCATAGGCGATGTCGGTGGCGCGAAATATCTCGTCAAGAAGCGTGTGAAAGGCGTCGTGGCCTATTATTTAAACGCGGACACAAAAAAGACCCGCTAATCGTTGCGGGCCAATCCGTGTTTCTGCTCGTATTTAATTACGTCTTCCTCTAAGTACAGCGGCGTCCGGCCGTTATCTACGCGTTGTACGACCGGCGGAAAGTCATCGTGTCTATCTTCGCGATTCTTTATTGCGTTGCGTTTCAAGTTCCAGCGCGTCGACATATCGGACTTAGTCAGCAGCTTCGGTATTTTAGACATTGCCGTCCCCTCCGCCTTTAGGATACGGCGAAATAGCGATTTAATCAATAAGCTCGACCGCCGTAATGCCGTCCACTACATCGTCACCGCTCGGATCAACCTCGAATCTGTAGCGCTGGCCTACTTCCGCGCCTTCCGGCATGTCATCGTCGTATATGACCGCCTCGTCAACGGCTTTGAGCGTATATTGCGTTAGGCCGCGGTCATCTGTCGTAATGTCTACGAGTTCATATTCGACATAAACGCGATGGCTCTTGAGGTATTCGATCTCAGCCGCTTGTTCGTTAATCTCCGTTGCTAATGCGTCAATCGTCACATCCTTTTCGTCTGCTTGCGCCGAACAAGCCGTTAAGAGTGCCGCGCCAAGTAGTGTAGCCGTAAGTAGTTTTTTCATTAGAAACCAACTCCTCTTATTTGTTACCTTAAGTATAACATAAAAAGTGTACGCTGTACACATAAAATTTAAAAATAAAAAAGAAAAGGGCTTATTCGCCCGTTTTTAAAGAGTAACTTACGACTGGCTGTGTCTTAATAAACGCATTGTAGCGGCGGCGCCTCTCTTTATTACGCGCTTTCGCATGGTGGTTAACGTACCAATTTTCGTAGGCCGACCGCCTCTTGCGCGTTGGTAGACGATGACTCCGCCCGTCAGCGCCAATTTCCAGCACATCAACCGTGTAAGGCGCCTTTTTATTATCACGCCGCTTACGTTGTGTGTCCGACTCAAACGGGTAATCAATAAGCGTCATTTTGTCGGGATGGCTCCAACGTAAGTCATCACGCAGTACATACGAGTTAAGCGCGTCTATGTCGGCGCTGCTTACTTTCCGTCTTTCTAGGCGAGCAGCTACATAAAACGCTTCTACCGCGTCCATGCGCGCCTTTACATCGTCCAAGTTTTCGTCGATCACGTCCTTCGCCGTCCTCATACGTCATAACCCTCCTTATGTCCCGCCCAATAATAGTACACGTCCGCGATCTTTTGCTCGGCTCCGGCTACGTAGTCCGCAACACGTTGTTGGCGCGATCCCATTTCGGCCGCCCCTGCCGCTTGCGTCATATCGCGTATATATACGTAATGCAGGGCCTCGCGTTGTCTGCGCGTTAAATTCGCTTGCTTAATGGCCGCGCCCAAGTCGACTAGGACGTCAACGGCCGTGTAATCACCGCTGTTGGCGCGGGCTTGTAACGCATGTATGTCGCTGAGTAATAACCGTACTTGTTGCGGCTGGGATAGCGCTGGGTAATCGTATATAATAAACACCCCTTTTCCATTAGTCTCCTAACCTAACAACTACTTTTTAATGATAAAATCGTCATATGAATATAAAACCTATTAAACCAATGCTTTTGCACAAAGTTGTTGATATAAATAACCCCTTCGACGGCGCGGACTATATTACGGAACTCAAGCTCGATGGCATCCGTCTGATCATCGTCAAGGCCCCGACCAAGGACTTCCGCATATTTACACGTCACGGAACGGACGTCACTCGCCGCATGCCGGAACTACACGACTTTGCCCGCGCCTTGCCGCCCGATACCGTAGTTGATGGCGAAGTTATATTGTCGGACTCTAGCGGAGCGCCCGACTTTGAGGCGCTAATGGAGCGGTTCCACGTCACGAACGCACTAAAGGTGGCGTCGGCCTCGGTGACACGTCCGCTAATATACTGCCCATTTGACGTTATCCGCGTAGATGGTCGCTCTATTACGCGCTTGCCGTTAATCGACCGCAAGGCCGAGCTGACCGCGCTCTTAGCCGTACAGCCCGCCAATGTTGCTCCGGTAAGCTACGTCGAAGGCAACGGTGCTGCTTATTTTAACGCGGTCAAGGAGCGTAATCTTGAGGGCGTCGTCGTTAAGCGCGCTGACTCGTCTTATTACATTAATAAACGCTCCAAAAACTGGCTCAAGCACGTTAATTACGCGCAGGAGGACGTATTAATAACCGGCTATCGTACCGCTGGCGACTTCGGCTGGTTGCTCGCGTTTGAAGACGGTAGGCCCGCCGGAATACTTGAGCTTGGCGTCCCGGCCGACGCTAGACATGCCGTTTATCGCGCGGCCATTGCGGACGAGGTGAAAGGGATAGCGCGTTTAAGAGAACCGATCCCATGTCGCGTGAAGTACCGCAACCTTACAAAGGCGGGTTATTTGCGGCTGCCGAGTTTCGTTACGTTTTTGTAGCGGAGCTTTTTAATGTGTCGTCCTGCCACTCTAAACAGGCGTCAAACCACGTACCGCGCCCGTCAATTTCCTCGCCAGCACCTAGCGTTAATTCCTGCCAACGTAGCGGCCCGTCGCTGTACGTGTATTCTGCGTCTCTAATGCCGTCGCACATCCCGTTCCCGTGCGAGAAGAAAAAGGCTTCGTTCCCTTTATCCACTCCGTACCATGACGGTATGTGCGGGTACAGGTTTTCGCGGACAAGACCGCCGTCCGTAAAGTCTTCGAGCAGAGCGTCTAGTTGCGATTCTTCCCCGTCCGGTATCGTCACCTTTCCGTGTTTGTCGATGCCGATGTCTGTTATTTTCGCAAAGTATGCTGGCGTCTGGCCCTCGAGGAACTTCGCGCCATAGTCGGTAATGTCGCCGAAATCCGACCGCCTAAAGTTGCTGCCCCACTTTTTCGTTGCTGGCTCGACTAGCTTCGCGTTTGGCGGCGCCTTGCGTATAATCAATATCTGCGTGGCTATCGTCGTACCTGTCGCGGCAAAAGTTTCGCCCGGCAGTAGGATAGTAGCGACTTGCCAGCAGGTTTCGTGCATATACGCCCGCAGCTTTTTCGCATAGTTAGCAAACGCAAGCCCCGTCGGTAATACAAAAGCGACATAACCGCCCGGCTTAACGGCCTTAATCGCTAATTCGATAAACGCAACCTCTGACTTCCCTTTGCGCCTACCTCGCGCCTTTGATAGCGTCCATTCCTCCAATTCAAATGGCGGCGCGAACTCGACGCTAACCCCATACGGAGGATTGCCGATAACCAAATCGTAATAGTCGCGGCGGTCGTGTGTTAGCGCATCCCCTTCGACTACTGCCACGGACGGATAAAGTAAGGACGTCACCTTTGCGCTGGTTTTATCGAGTTCGAGCGCAGTTATTTCCGCGTCCGACGGTGCGTGCTCTATGAATACGCCCGCTCCTACAGACGGCTCTAGTACGCGCGGTTTCGCAGGCAATAGCGGCTTTAGCGCGTCCCACATAAAGCGAGCTACGTGTGTTGGCGTAAAGAAAGCGCCGCCTGAGTACGCGTTAGGCAGCAACCCACCCGCTGACGTATAATTTTCGCGCAAAAAGATTAAGTCATCCTCTGTTATTTGGTCGAGAGGCTTTGCAATAATCTCCATCGACTTTACGTTGCCGTCCCATCGACGGCGGTCAGCTTTACCCATAACGCCCTCCTTCGCTTGACTCTCGTACGTTTATCGCATAAAATAGTCGTAATAATCGTTAATAATCGAGGTGATAACGTGTCAATAACGTGGATAAGCTCACATAATACCGCCGCCTACATTACGCTGGACTCGCAGGGCCGTATTTATGTTTCCGCTGATGCGCGGCGTATAATCAAGTTGCCAGATAAGACCGGCTTCTTCCTGACGATGGGCTACGACCTAGAGGCGCAGAGGCTTATCGTAGCCAAGCCTGAGGACGTTTCCGCCGACGTCGAGCCGTTCAAGTTCGACAACCGCGCCTATTGTAAACGTGCAGCCGCGATCCTAAAGGGCGCTAATCTCGATAAGCATGCGCCGCCAATTCGCTTTTATATGATCGGAGACGGCGAAGCGTCTAAACAGGCTCATTTAGCGTACCCGCCCGGCACCTACGCGTTTGCTTTGCGTGATTAGTTCGCCCATAATCGCATCCACTTGGCGCTTTAAATCGTCTAGCGTAACGCCCGCGCCGTTATTGATGACATAGTCCGCCTCAAATGCGTCTAGCTGCGTTTCGGTATCGTGCTTAAGGTCGTCAATATTGAAACGGTCGCCAGCCGCACGCATACGCTCTAGGCGCGTGACGTCATCGGCCTCAACGCGGATGATCGTGTAACCTTCCGCGCGGCAACGGTCGTATTCGTTACGTTGGCGGACGTCGCCCAACACCGGAAATAGCGGCGCAAGTGCAAGGGCAGCTCGCCTGCGTTGCTCATCGTAAATTTTGTTAAATACTTCACGAATCCAATAATCCTCTCCGTGTGTGTAGCGCTTATACTGTCCGTATAAGATGTATCCGCGGCGAGGCTTCGGATGGCGCGGTATATGCGGATTCTCCTTGTGGAAACCGTCCTTGACGCCGGAAGCAAATGCAAACGCTGTAAACCCGTAATCTTCACATAGAATGCGTTCCACCTCGCCTTTACCGCTCCTAGCAGCGCCAGTCAAAGCGATTTTTAGCGTCATTCGCACGCCTCCTTTTCGGAAATTACATAAAAGTTTCCGTCCTCATCTTTCGCGGACAAGATTTCGTATCCGCCGTCTTGTCCGTGCAATAACGTTACTTGCTTTCCGTTTAAATCGGCTAAGCTATACGTTTTAAGTGCGGAAGTGTCGAATACCTTCCGTTCGATTTCGTCAATGCGATGGTCGCGGCGTCTTAGTAAGTCTGTAATAGTGCCGAGCGTTTCCGTTACATCGTCGCGTAGGCGCTTATTTTCGCGCTCAAGTTCGTGGACGCGGCGAGTTAAATTGGCGGTGATTTCGAGTAGTTCGTCGGTCGGCGCTGTTGGTTCGAGTACGCGGTAATAGCCCTCGCTTATTCTGATGACCTCGTCTCCGGTTTCCGGACAAGTGTATCCCGATATGCTAACCCCAACATCTTCCACTTCCGTAACAATACCGTCGTCAACGTGAACGACCTTATCTCCTTCTTTTGCCATCCGCGCCACCTCTTTGTAAGTAACGCCATCGATTACGTGTGTTTTCGCCATCTTACCGCCTCCTAATCGTTTAATATACGCAGTTCTACGCTTTGCCTACCGAAGTCCCACGCCTCTGCTTCCGTCGCCACTAAAACGTCTATCTTCGCTCCCTTAATTGCACCGCCAGTGTCTTGCGCCTGTGCCGTAAATGTCGTGCCGTCGGCTAACCGTACTTCTACCCTCGAGCCTAGCGCTATGCTGGACGGATCAACGGCTATAATACGGTCACCTCCGTGATAAATCGAGCCGCGGACATCGATGCCGGTCGCTGTAACGCCCGAACATCCAGAATCACATAGCGCGATATAGGCCGTAGCTTCGTAGGTTAGCCAATCGGCAGAAGCATTAGCAGTATCGCTACCACCGTCAATATCGGAACGCTCAACACCGCTATCGCTTCTATCCACTGATCCGTCGACATCGTCGGACTCTTCTTCCTCGACTGTTGCCGCGTCCTCGTCCGCTGTAGCTCCGTCAGTTTCTCCGCTTCCGTCTTCGGCGGGCTGTATTTCGCCTGCGGGTTCTTCTTCGTCAACTTCGGCCACCGTCCTTTCTACGTCGTTTATCGTCTGTATCGCGAGTTGGGCGCTACATAGCGCTATTGCTACGACTAATCGGATAGTAGTTCACCCACCGCGACAGGGAAATGCGGCTCGATCAATTTTAAGATCGCCTTGGCATATTCTTGTATTTCCTTCTGCGCATCGTGTTCCAGCCGTTGGGCGAGAAAGTGGCAAACGGATTGTAGAGAGGCCGTCCAGTACCAGCGGACGTACATTCCGTAAGCCGGAAGGAATAGGCGTGCTTGTTCCGCGCAAATACCGTCAGCTATCGCTTTATCGTAAAGAGTCTCTCCTAATGCGATTAACTGATGCAACTCGCTAGAGTATTCGGCTCCAATCGACTTTGCTATAGGCTCAGCGCTACCTTGCTTAGAGCTTTCCGGTACTGACCGCCACTCATCGTCACGCGGTACGTAGAATACTGGTTCCTCCGTTATATATCTCCGCGAGCTTTCGTTCCAAGCGTCTAGGGAATCGCCGGAACCTTCCGCATGAGCCGATCCAATTACGTACTTCCACCATTGGCGTGCGACCATCAACGGAGCGTAGATTTCGAATTGTGCGATGGCGTGGCGGAAAGGTGACGTATGGCCTTCCCGCGCAAGAAACTTAATAAGCCGGATGTCTCGTTCAGATAGTTCGCTAGATTCTTTCGCGTATGATACGCGGGCAGCGTTAACGACGGTGAGGTCGCTGCCCATTACGTCTACCAAGCGGATATAGCCATGATCTAAAATGCCTAATTTCGTCATTCATCGCCCTCCTCGTCGTAATAATCTAGCGGATTGTGACCTGACCATGTGCGCCCTAGAATTGCGGTAACTTCCTTAACTACCTCATCAGATACATTCAGTTTAGTAATATCCGATTCTTCAATAGTCCCGTACACCTCGCTATGCTTACCGAGGATTTCTCCGAAATTAACGTTCTTTCCAATAACGCCATTAACATCTCCCTCTGCCGCGACGAATACTGATTCGACTCTTCCTGATCTACCGCAGTCCCACGAAAACTTCCATAGCTTATCGGCCATCACTGATCCTCCTTCGGTGTATACTCGATAATATCGTAATCCTCTTCGTTCAGACTTCGCGCTTTAATAGCCGCCTTCGCTCGCCCTATTGACGTATAAACGAGCAGTTTTCGCTTATCTTTCCAACCGCTAGACTTCGTTGGGGTTTTGCCATTCTTATCGACCAACACGTAGATTGATTCGCTCATAAGTCCGCTTCCTTTACGAATACTCCATCCACCATTTTTCCGCGACGAGCTTTGATTTCGTCGTAAGCGAGCGCGATACACTCCTCGATGTCGATGCCTAGTTGCGCGGAAAGAATCGTTAGCACAACGTAGATGTCTCCGATAGAGTCCGCTATTTGAGACGGACGATCCTTCGCCATACCTTCGGCCAATTCTCCTAGTTCCTCGAACAATTTAAGCATTTGCTTGTCAGGGTTCGCGGTATGGAGATTACGGTCAACCGCCCACTGTTTGATTTTCGCTGTTAAATTCGTCATCACAACGCCTCCACTTCGTCATATTTAAATCGATACATGCGATGGCCGTCTTCGTCACCTTCGTCCATTTCGACCTGCACGGGCAACATTTCGCGATCACGGGTAGGCGCGATATAAACGACCACGCCCGTCCCGTTAACGTGAAAGTTTCGTGCGTATACTCGCTGGCCTTCGTTTAGGTTCAACGTTCGTTCTCCGCATTAGGTGTGTGGTATCGTTGGGTTTCGTTATCTTTTAGCCACGCCTTGAACTTCTTACGATAAACAAAATACTCAAATATCTGATGCGTCGCTTTCCACGTCATATAAAGTTTATTTAAGACTAGGTACCACAGCCATCCGATCAACACAATAAGAGATAGGAAACCGAGACTAATTACCGCGTAGTAAGCTACCCCGAAGATGAAAACACTCATTCTGCGCCCTCCTTCGTTTTAATTTCGTCAGCTATCGTCCTTAGCGAATCAGCGCAATTGCAGACGGCTAGGACGATTAGCGTTAGGACTCCGTAGTATATTCCGTTGTAAACTCCGTTGAATAGCGTGAAGACCGCGAGGACTGCTGCGGCTATCGCGATGTCTAGTCGGGTCATTGCGTCGCCTCCTTATAAGTCATCAAATCCGTTATCAATACCTGTTTTTGTATATTGTCGCGGCTTCTGCTCGAAGAAATCGGTCTTTCCGCTATCTACGTCTTCGTAAGCCTTTATCCACCGTAGCGGATTTTTGTGTGGGGCATCTGGGAATGCCTCTTTACCGAAGCCCATCTGACTGCATCGTACGTTTGCGTAAAACTTGATGTACTGCTCAAGATCGGCCATCGCAATCCCATCGATCTTGTCACCGATAATTGTTCGGCCCCATTCGATTTCCAACTCACCTGCGCGGCGGAAAGTGTCTTGTGCGAAAGCCTTTAATTCAGGCGTATCGTACTCCGGGTACTCCGCAAGAACTTCCTTAAATATCTTGACAAATAAATCCACGTGAATTTGTTCGTCGCGATTTATATAGTTAATCATTGTACTAGTTGCAACCATCTTTTGATTTCTAGCCAAGTTGTAAAAGAATGCGAACCCTGAATAAAAGAACAGGCCTTCGAGAATCACGTCGTAAATGATTGACTTTAAAAAATTGTCCACACTAGGCTCCTCGGCAAAAGCCCGGTAGCCCTCCGTCACGAAATCGTTTCGCTTACGTAAGGTAGGTTCAGTTCGCCAGTAGTCAAAAACCTCGTCTTGTTTCGCTTTGTCAACGATGCTCGACAATACGTAAGAGTACGAATGGTTATGGATAACTTCCTGCTGCGCCAACATAATCATGAGCGCGTTAAGGGACGAGTCAGTGAGATAGTCCGCGACCTTACCGGCATAGTCGCTTTGAATCGAGTCTAACAACGCAAGCAATCCAATAATTTTAAGAAACGCATCCTTTTCGGCATCCGACAACTTCGGAAACTGCTGAATATCGCTAGACATCGATATTTCAAATGGCGTCCAAAAGTTCGACAGCATGCGCTTATATTTCGGGTAAGCCCACGAATACCGTACGTCGTCCCAATTAAGGACATTCGAGGATAACCCGTTTATGATCGCGGTAGACTTGTTAGGAGCCTCGGCATCCATGATGTGGCGTTTGTTAATATTCAAGCGGATTCCCCTTTCTTTTTCCATGTTTTCTTGATGTTAGTCACTCCGTAGTCACTGGCACCACTCGCACGCTTCGACTTCATCTGAGGTTGAGCGGATATAGTACGTTGTTTTCAGCTTATTTTTCCACGCAGTAAGGTGCAGGTCGAGTAAGTCTCGGGCCTTAATGTCGTTCGTGACGTAAAGGTTAAATGATTGTGACTGGTCTATATGGCGCTGTCGAGCGGCATTCTGAGCTATACTCGTCTTTTGGTCGATGAGATACGCTGTTTTCTTATAGATTTGCCATGTTTCGTACGTAATGTCGGGCGCCGTTACTGGAATCTTATAGTCGCGCTTCTCTTCGCTATATTCCACGTTGAATATTGGATCGATTGACGCCGTACTTCCCGCGATAATTGCCGTAGACATGTTCGGAGCGACAGCGAGTAGATAGCCGTTACGAATACCGGTTTCCGCGATTTGCTTCTTCAGACTCACCCAGTTTCCGCCATATCCCCGCTGCTTAAAGTACTCTCCCGTTTGCCAATCGCTTCCCTCGAACGCAGGGTAGGCGCCCTTCTCCACCGCTAAGTCCGCGCTTGCTTTAATCGTAAGGTACGCGATCTTTTCGTATAGTGCGTCAGCATACTCGACAGCTTCGTCCGATTCCCATTCGATTCCTTTTAGCGCCAGTAGGTGGTGCCATCCGAATGTTCCGAGTCCTACGCCGCGATACTTCTGATTCGTTAGTTGAGCTTGTAAAACCTCGATGTTGTTTTGGTCAATTACGTTATCTAACATCCGAACCTCTATCGCGATCAAGCGCTCTAATACGTCGTCAGTGACGGCCTTTGGAAGATTGATTGAAGACAAGTTGCATACTACGAAGTCTCCCGGACTCTTTATCGTAATAATTTTTCCGTCTTCCGTATAGGACTCATCTACCGTAGTCGGGGACATATTCTGGCTTATCTCCACGCATAAATTTGAGCTATAAATCATCCCAGCGTGCTTGTTCGGATTCTTCCGGTTAACCTCATCGCGATAAAACATATAAGGCGTTCCCGTCTCTAGTTGCGAAATCATAATTCGCTTCATAATGTCGATAGCGGGGACTTTCACCTTGGACAGCGCGTTTTCTTGTACGCACTCTTCGTAACGCTGACGGAATTGTCCGTCTCCCTCTTTTTCGTCGTAGAAGTCTTCGAGTGAGTAACCCATTACCTTGCGGACTTCGTGCGGATCAAAAAGGAACCAATCGCCGCGAGCTTCGACTTTCTCCATAAACAAATCCGGCAGACAAACGCCTGTAAAAAGGTCATGTGTCCGAAGGCGCTCGTCTCCATTGTTAAGTCGCGCATCAAGAAACGAAAATATGTCTTTGTGCCAAACGTCTAAGTAAGCAACAATCGCGCCTTTACGAACTCCGCCTTGATCGACACTCACCGCGGTATTATTAAGCTGCTTCATCCACGGAATGACACCGGAAGACGCGCCTACGTTCGTACGAATGTCGGAACCTCTTGCGCGGATTTTGCCTACGTAAACGCCGATTCCGCCCCCACCTTTACTCAGCTTAGCGACGTCCGTATTGCTGTCGTAAATACCTTCTAGGCTGTCCTCCACTGTATCTATGAAACAACTAGACAGTTGACCGTATGTCTTGCCTGCATTAGCCATGGTAGGGGTTGCAACAGTCATATAGAGATTAGATAAGGCCCAATAAGCTTCTTTTACAAGCTCAATTCTTTTATCCGAAGGCTCATCGGCCATAAGATGCATTGCGATAATCAGCCAGCGCTCCTGGGGTAGTTCGTATGTTTCGTTTTTATAGCGGGCTAAGTAGCGGTCGTGTAGCGTGACGATTCCTATATAGGTAAACAACTCGTCGCGAGAAGGGTTGATTATTTCCGCGAGATCAGCGATTTCTTCCTTTGAGTACCGCTGTAGAATTAGAGGAGAATATATTCCTTTGTTTGTTAATGATGTTAGCAAGCCGTAAAAATCTCCGTACTTTTGCTCTGCGTCGTACACACGGTTACGGGAAGCTTCCTTATACAGTCGATGTAAATAGGTTTTAGCGGCAACAAAAGTCCATTCAGGCCTTCCCATATCGATGTTTTCGAGCATGGCCATAATAATCTGATCCGTTATGCTGCTTGCTTTGTACTCTTCACGAGACTCTATGGCAGGAATTAAACGATCAGTAATTGTTTCTGATCTAAGTTGTGGGTAATCTGATGTCATGCGTTTAACGAATTTTTCTAGCCTCACTCTATCAAACGGCAATCTTCTTTTACCTTCATTTTTTGTAATAGTTGTCAATCAGATTCCTCCCTTAGTCGAAATTAATTAAGCACCGCCAGCGCAATCCAGACGGTCGGAACGGCCACGGCGAGCCATGCGATAAAAATAGCGAACTTATTGTCGACCTCATCGTTTAGGGCCGCGATGGTCACGGCAAAGAATACGAATACCTGGCATATGAGCGCGATAACTGCGAACATTATTCGTCCTCCTTCGCGTTAATTTGTTCTTCTAAGCGGCAAATGAGCGATAACTGTCGGGCCATACCGCGCACTTTCTCATCGTAATCGGCCTCCGCTTCTGCGAGTTTTTTGCGGAGAAATTCGACGTTAAAGCGCGCATCGTGGACGGACTCTTCGATGTAACGAAGGAACTGCTTACGTGAAGCGAGTTCTTGTTCGGGCGTGTAGTCACTCATCGTTCGCATACCTCATTAAAAAGCAGCACCATGAATACGAAGGCAAGTATCGACATAAACATCGCGTTAAAAATGACACCCGGAGTAGGATCATAAACATCAACCAGGAACAAAATCAGCAACAACGCCCAAAAACCTGCGCCAAGGTACCCGAAATACTTCATTCAATCGTCCTCCCCTATCGTTATTAATTTTTCGCGTACACAGTACGTCAACGCCACCGCAGCAGCATCGCTATGGTCGTCCGTCTTAAACGCGTAATCTTCTTCTAGTCGTAGGATGTCTCGCACACCTTGCGCTACCTCCGGCTTCTTAGCATTCCCGTTTCCAGTTACCGTCTTCTTAACGTTAGCAGGCGTCACATGGACGTCGACTTCGTACCCGTATCGATGTAGCGCGCGTTCAACAGACGCCCAAGTTCCGTGAATCTTATTGTTTTGCGCATAGTTGCGACTCGGCGGCCAAATTTCGCGCACCACCACATCAAACGGCATATGATCGCGGATAAATAGTAGCGCGAAGGCTTCGATCTCCTCATACCGTAAGGCTTGCGGAGTGGCGGCCGCTGTCGTAAAGTGGGCGGTCGTGACGAGGGAAGGCGCGCCCTTTTTAACGTCGACTACCGCGAAGCCTGGCGATGTGATCGAAAGGTCAAGTCCGAGTATACGGAAGGGCTTCGGTTTAGTCGCCATTGGCCGCCGTCCCTTCGCGAACTTTTTCGATAAACTGAACGGCCTCTTGTAGCTGCAACTTTTTCCAGTCCGGCATTCTACTCGCAAGTACGCGTTCTAGCTGTCGTTTGTGCCGCGCAAATTCTTCGTCCGTCGTCGACTTAGCAATCGCAGTCTTATATTTGTTGAAACGCCACTCGCTGATTAAATCGATTTCCGGTGGCTCCTTAGTGCGCCAAGCCTTCGTTACCCTCGCAAACTTTGTCAGCACTTGGTCGCGATTATCCTGCGTAACGTAAAGTCCGAACGTTTTGTTTCGGTTAATGTCGTCAGCCCACTTAGCTCCATACGTAAGATGATTCAGTACGATGTAGTAATCGAGTCCGTACATTTCCGAATAGCAATACGTTTGTAAGACGTGTCCTTCTTTAGGTGCGTTGAGCCGCTTAAACTCCGCGTAAGATTTTTGGAACGACTTGACCTCTAGGCCGACGCGGCATTCCGTTCCGTCGTCCGCGGTGTAAATCATAATTCCGTCCGGCAGCCCGTTGAGCGCAAATCTCTCACCCTCGTACTCGCACTCCTTAACTACCTTAACGAAGTGTTCAAAGGCTGGCTCATTTCGTGCTGTCCGTTCAAATCGAAACTTCGGCTTCTTCCCCGTCAACTTTTCGAAGTGGCGCTCTATCAGCAACATTTCGCGCTGTATATATTCCCCCACGACGCTGCCAAGTCCAGTCCAATCGCGCTGATTAGGCGTTGGTACTTGCGGATCAGCCGCCTTACGTCCTCCGACCGCCTTTTCGTACAGTTCGCGGTCGCTGTTGCCGGACGACGACGGGCTAAAAGCGGGCCTTCTCGTTCCGTCCGGCGCGTACAAATACTTGCGCCAACCGTTCACTTCCGCCAATTGTTCGCGTAAGACAGCCGCATATTGTTCGTGCAGTTCCGCGTCCATTTCGTCATCGTAAGGCTGCGGGTGCCGGTGGAACTCCGCTAGCATGTCGTTAAAATCCTGCGCGATTATTTCCGCGAACTTCTGTTCCGGGGCGGTTACGTCTAGTCCGCTCAATGCGTCCTGTCCTTTGATTATCGCGATAAGATCACGCTCCTAATTTATAAATGTGTGGTATAATCTAGTAAACTTGTGAAGAGGTGATAATATTGAAAATAAAAGAGTTAGATACTGAAAGGCTATATTTAATCCTTATTAAACTACCCCTAGTGAGCAATCATGCTAATCATAGTTGGATAAAATCTACGTTGAAAGATTACGTATTGCCTGGCGAAAACCAATTAGAGGCACAGTTTGTTAAAGATATTTTTACTCTTAAAACTGAAGAAATTATAGAAAAGTGGTACGGTGGCGACCATTCTGCGTACGATTTATTATCTAAGCTAACAAATTGAACCATTCTTCAATCGATCTACCCTCTCCCCACCTTCTACTCACTTCGACGTCGGTCTTGTTTGGTACTGATAGTTTCACAGTATTTAAGAAGACCGCTTCGAAGTCGCGTACGTCCTCTATCGTCAAATCCTCGTTCGCATACACGCCGATTTCGTCATGGACTGAGAAGGCCATCTGCCATCCTTTTGCACGACATAATCGCTGTAGCTCGATCATTGTCTTTTTCGTCTGTATGGCCGCGCTGCCTTGGATTATAGCGTTTGTTGCCTGCCGCATCGCTCGAAACTGTACGAAACGATCGCGGGACTTAGCTTCGGGCAATCGGCGCTTCCTCCCGTACAACATCTTTACATAGCCGTACTTTTTCGCGAACTGTTCGTTGCTGTCAATCCACGCTTTCACTCGCGGATATGTCTCGTAAAAATTCTCAACGAAATCTCTCGCTTCCTTTTCGCTAATATCGAGCTGTTCCGCTAGGGTTTTCGGGCCTACACCGTACATGACCGCGAGTATGCCCGTTTTCATCATCTTCCGCGGTTTTGATCCGTCGCCACACTCCTCAATCGGTAGCTTAAACAGTTCGCTCGCGGCCGTGGAGTATAAGTCCTTGCCGCTTCGATAGGCGTCCAACAACACCGGCTCCTGCGTAAAGTGCGTGAGAAAGCGCGGCTCCTGCTGCGAAAAGTCTCCGCTAAGAATGACTTGGCCCGGCGGTGCTACGAATAGCTTACGCGCATAAACGGGCTGGTTTTGGAGGTTTGGCGACTTCGAGGCGTAGCGCCCCGTCACCGTACCGTCCTGCTGAAACGTCCCATGTACGCGCCCGTCCGCCTGAACCAGTGACGGCAATGCGTCGATGTATGTGCCGAGCAACTTCGATTTCTCGCGATATTCTAGTAGTAACTTGATGCCGGAATGGTGCGGCGCCAATAGTTTAAGCGTCTTAACGTCGGTTGAGAGCTTGTAGCCTTTAGGCAAGTGTCGGTCGAGCTTTAGTTCCTCGAAAAATAGCTTAGATAATTGCGCGGGACTGTTTAAGTTAACGTCCCCGAACTCTTCCGTGAGGTTAGCGGAAATTTCGTCAAGCTCCTGCCGCAGCTCGTCACCTAGTTCCGCTGCCTTTTCGCGATCAAGAACGAAGCCCGCCGACTCCATTTCGATTGTTACGTCAATGACCGGATTTTCCACTTCGTTGTAGTAACTCAGCAAGTCTATCTTTTCGAGGTGGGCCTTTTGAAAGTTCCGTAATTTAAGCGTCACGTCGCCATCCTTGGCCGCGTATGCTAAGGCTTGCGTCAGATCGCCTACTTCGTGGAATCCTTTAGAGCCGAATAAGTCTCCGTACGTATAGGACGGTATCTTTAGGTATTTCGTGACGAGACTCTTTAGCTGATAATTGCCACCCTGTGCCCGCTCGTTTTCGTTTAGTACGTGCATCGCGACTTGTGTATCCCACGTAAGCCCCCGCAACGTCACGCCTTCCCGCGCCAACATATGAATGTCGAACTTCGCGTTATGGGCGATCTTGCCGAGCTGTCCGTCCTCATAATACGGCTTTAGGCGCTCAGTCACGTAGTCATGGTCGAGCTGTGCCGCCTCCGTAACGTGCTTGGTCGGTATATACGCGTGTACGTCCGCTTTGACCGCGCTGATTACGTGGCCGACGATGTAGTCGTTAAAGATGTCGACGCCCGTTGTTTCGACGTCAAATACGATTTCATCCTCGGCGGCCAGTAGCGCTAGAAATTCGTCAAGTCCCGCCTTTGTCGTAATCAGCCAGTAATTGTCCGGCGTTTCCGCGACCATTTTAGCGAGCATATCAGCGCGCTTCTTTTCGAGGAGGCCCGGATACAGCCGCAGCGCTTCCGCCTTACTAAACGCTTTAGGACGGCCAGCCTTCGTGACGGCGTCGCGGGGATCACGACCGATAACCCCCGCATCCATAGCCGCCTTTACTTCGTCCAATTTTCGTCTGTCGGCCGCTGCCAATTTATCGTTAGATAGAATGCGCGCCCAAGCCTCGTCAATCGTCTCCGCTGCCTTGCGGGCCTGGACGGCGCTCTTTACACGCTCATTAGGCGCCGCCGACGTAGGCTTATCGATGTTTAAACGTAGCTTTGCGATAGGAACCACGCTCCTTCTTAGTTGCGGTCAACACGGGATTCAACGGGGGCGATCAACGTGGCTTTTGACGCGTGCATTGTGTCGAAACCCCCGTCAAACCGGCGTACCACAAGTACCTCCCCGACGGAATCTACTTCCCCTGCGGAACATAAAACGAAAGGGCCCGGCAAGGTTACGATGTCGCCCTCTTTATATTCGTTAACACCGCGCCCGATCTTCGCCCATTTATCGATGATCGCTGCTTTATCGGCGTCAACCTTTTCAAGCGAGGTTACTTGGGCGTAATCATGGTCGCTGCCGTCGAGAAGCTCGATTTCGTAATCGCCGTCCTCGTCGGCGTCTTCCGTAATCTTTACGACAGCTCCCGTCTTGATGTCGCCTAGATACGTTCTGCCGACCACTTTTGCGTAGTCACCGACTTCAAAATGCGCGGCTTTTGCTTCAGCCACCTCTTCGTCAGTTGCGCGGACTAACCCTTCCGTTTTAACCCACGGATTTCCGTGATAATTCCCACCGCTGAGTTCTTTTGTTCTATACCGGTCAACTCTTTTATCGCGAATAATCACGATGTCGCCCGGGCTGCCCCCGAATCCAATGTCGTTGTTATGCGGTACAACCTTCGCGTAATCTCCGACCGCCAACGGCTTTTCTTCGATTAGTTCGACTTGGTTCTCGCCGACCCACTTATCCGAAGAATACTCCTCTGTGTTCCACGCTAATCCGTGTATACCGTCGTATTGCGGCATACGTTCTTTAAGCGTTAATTTTTCTCCGTTTGGTTTACCGCGCACCTTATCGCCAGCTTTAAATTTCAGGGTCGGCCCCTGCTCGCCCTTTAACGTAGCCACATCGGACTCTAGCTTGCCGACTCGCGCCTCAAGCGTTGGGTCTTGGGCGGAGACTTTGCGGAAAGGTACAAAGTCGATGTCGTCTTCGTGTCGATCCCTTCCGTCATCCTCGTCGTCAAGAAACTGTACCTCGTTAAAGTTATCCACCGATATTACTTTGTAAAAAGCGCCAATGGTTAGATCGATCTCATGGTCGTCTACATTCAGAATCAAATCGTCCTTTTTGATCGGATGTTCTGCGCGCTCATATTCCGCGCCTTCATACGCTACCTTCGTCACTTCGCCCGCCGTCATATCTACAATTTTAACCCCGCTTAGTTTCGCCATTAATGCGTCACTCCTTCGTTTAAAGTAGTCATGTCCAGACCCGCCAGTAGCGCGCGATTAAGCGTAATTGACAGCTCAACCCAACGCTTGGCAGCCCGGCTTTCAGTCGCCCAATATTCGCGCTGCCCCGTGTTTTCAAAGAGGAATGCTCGCGGCGGCTCGTTTTCATCTCCCAGTACTGCAATAAAATAATCGAAGTCTGACTGATTATAACGTTTGCCGCCGCCTGTGGTCGCGAAGACTACGAGGTCATTATTACGGTCAGCGCGCCGGTGGATCGTTTTTACTTGATAGCGCGCCGTATGGCCGAGTGGGTCTTCCGCGATAAGATCGTACTTCTCCTTCGTAAACGGCTTCGATACCGTGTAGCCGTTCGCGGTCAGAGCGGTCATAGCGACCAGCTCCGAGTACGCGCCGGTTCTTTCCGTTGAATGCGCCATCCAATCGCCCCTTTTCGTTTAGTTTCCGTCCTGCCCCGCGCTTAAAACGGAACGTCGTCCTCCGAGATTTCCACGGCTTCGTCGTTAGGATCGTTTGCGGAAGCGGAATAGCCGATAAGCGATACGTCAAAGCCAGCCTTCGATAGCAATTCGACCATTTGCTGTTCGTCCTGCTCGTAAAGGATGCCGTGAAACTCTTCGATGTTAAATTCGGTCGGAGCCTCATCGAAGTTTTTACGCTGCTTATCCGTCAAGTCTTCGTCCATGTCGATGATTGGCGTTAGTGATGCGGTACCATTCGAATCCTTCGACAACTCAAACGCTAGCTTTCCGATCTTTTTTTCGTATTTAGCGAGTGCCGTCCGTATTGACTGCGCCTGCTTTTTAGATACGTCGATTACAATTCGCTCGCCGGCATCAAGGTCGAAGAATCCGAGCGCGTAACGTAACTCCGGCTTATACTTGTAGGCCTCGTTTGAGTGCTTATCCCCGAACTCTTTTGATTTATCGCGATGATAAAGGAACGCTTTGTCCCACGGCGTCAAGTTGTCGACAGGGAACCCTTTATCCGTCTTCTTGCTTGGATTTTTCGCGACGAAGGAATTTACTTGCTTGAAGATACCGTAGCTGTAAAATGCGAACAGATCGTGCATGCCGATGACTTTAACAACGTACTTAGAACCGCCGTTAAACTTCGTCCAGTCCTTATCCGAGCCGCCTCCTTGGCCGTCATTGTTTAACGCGTCCAAAGCACCAGCGCCGCTTAGAATCTCTGCCATTAATTAACCGTCCCCTTTACGTTAATTTTTCGGGCTGTCTTGCTAACGCCCGCGACGATACCCCAACGTTTGCGCGCGCCAGGATACCGTCGACGGCGTTAGCGGCCGTCGTTGCGAAATAGCACCGCCAGTAGCGCCAAGCCTGCGAAATATACTAGGGCTTCCATTAGGCGTGCGCCTTTAATTGGGAAATGGCCGCCTCAATATCGCCAATTGACGTCTTGTTAGCGTCAATCTTCGTCGAAATATCCGTAATATCGCGATCAATGGCCGCTTTGGTGCGCGGATTGTTCGTTTTTAGGCGGTTGAGCCGCTTTTGAGCGAGTAACAATTCGGCTTCGGCCAGTTCCCGTTCTAGCTTACGCAGCTCGCGGCCGTGATTACGTAATAGCTTCGCGGCCTCTCGTTTAACCGCGGACAGTAGTGGCGTTGGCAATTGCGCTTCGATGGTTCCGACTAAGCGCGGCTTCTTCATACATGTGACGATGTCTTTTCCGTCAGTCGATACGCGGATTTCTGTGCGGCTATTTTCGTGATAATAAGCGGCGACGATAGAGCCGTCTTCATTCGTTCTGTCTCCGATATAAACGGCCGTCTGCATGAGTTGATTAAGGTATCCGACAGCTTGCGAACGCTTGACTCTTAGGCGCTCTGTGGCTCGTTTTATTGCGTGGTCACTTACGTTATAACGTTTCATCCGACGCGCACCCCTTTCACGGGGATTACGTAATCGGCCGGATCGAAGTCCGCTTGAGGGCCGCTATACGCTAGGTCGGCGAGTGCGAGCGCTAGTGGCGCAGGCGGGCGCTTTTTTGTCGGAAGGACGTTTGAATCTTGGGAAATTTGGGTATTATATGAGTACACGGTAATCGTCTCCTTTTGGGCATTTAGTCGTAATGTCAATTGGGAAAATGCGATTTGTCGAAAGTTTTACGCGAAATGTCGTAATATGGAACTTACGTTCGCTTGTTGGGAATTTAACATTGGGCTATAATGTTTTTAGTAATACTGTAAATACCGTGCAATTTTTAATGCGCGACAAATAACAGTAGCTACGTAGGCATTATTTTGAGTCTGCGATGCTATAGACGCTACACTGTCGTTTGGCGACGTCAGCTTTGCGTCAAACTGCGTACAAATAGTCTCGGTAGTCGCCGAAAAGCTCGGCGTCATAATTACGGGCTAGCTTGCGCAGTCTCCGATCTACAACTTCGCGATGGAGTCCAAGCCCTTTGGCGAGGGCGTTCAGATTCTTGTATCGCGGAAAATTTGTAACGATGGCAGTCGTTACGTCATCGACCTGGGATGGGTCACACAGGGAGTCGATCAATTGGCGTTGATCGGCTTCTGTCGTATTAGGTATTCTTTCGCATTCTGAGTAAACGATGTCGATAAATTCTTCAACGGTATATCGCTCGCCGTTTTCGTTAGTTGTTGGCGCAACTAAACGATTATAGTACGAAGCGACAGCGCTTTTCTTCGGGTTGACCAAGTTTAACGCTTTTCTTTTTAACCTACCTAGTACGTAGGTAGAAAGTTTAGCGCCCCGAGTTTGGTCGTAATCTCTGACAGATTCCCAAAGCTCAAGCATAAGTCCGCTTTCTATCTCTTCTCTAAGATGTGGACGACTCTTGGCGAAGTCGGATACTACCACATCTACAAGGTGGCGGTTACTCTTTATTAAGTTTTCAACTGACAAGGTTATTATCCCCTTTCTTTTCCTTATACTAGTTATGGGTTATGACTTTGTGTTTTTGCACACTTTTTATAAATTAATTTTTATTCGGCCTCACAACCTTTCGCGGAGGTAAATGTAAAGATGATTTCATACGAACCTTTGTTTGACACATTAAAATCTAGGAATATGAAGCTTAAAGACCTTTACCAAGTTTGCGGTAAATCAACTTGTGCTAAATTTAGCAAAGGAGAATCCGTTAGGTTAGACACTATACAAGCTCTTTGCAACTACTTGAAAGTCGAGTCTGCTGAGATCGTAGTAATATATCCAGACTAAAAGTTTCTTGATTATGATTTTGATCGTTTTAGGATACTTTTATGTATTTTCAAGGGCGCCGAAGCGCCCGCACACTATTAGTCTAGTTTCTCTGAACCAGTTGGAAGATTAACATTCCCTGGCCCTCCTATCTCACTGCCCGGAAGGGGTACATTTCCTGGTCCCGCTGAATCACTCCCAAAAGATGCTCCAACTAAAATACCACCAAAAATTAAAATTGCTCCCATAAACTTAACAATATTTTTAAACATAAAATCCACTCCTAATTAATAGTTCTTGCAAGACATTCAACAACCTTTATAAAGAATCTGTTTCCGCGGTCGATAAGAGAGACCTGAGATTCAAGCAACTTAGTAAAGTCTTTTTCTAGTGTCCCTATATATGCTTTTACATAAGGACTATCTTTTTCCAAGTGGGCGCTGTTTAATAACTCGTACGCCTCCTCGCGGTTACCTTGTCTGACATGGAAATGGAGCAACTCCTCAGTACAAACAACATCTTTCCCTATCTCTAAAGGCACCCCGTGAACGTTCTTTAAAAATGGGATTTCGTTTGTTAGAATTTCCCCCACCATCGACTCATTAAAATCGGAGTACAATACACATGCTCTTTTAAAATACTCAATTGATTGATCGTAGTTATCAAAAATATATGAATGGGCTAAGATGTGCGTTGCAGAAACCCGAGCAGAAAGAGACGACACCGAGTTCTCTAAGACCAATCTAGAATATTTTCTTGCGCCTTCCACGTCGGATTTGTGGTATAGAAGCGCGTTGGCAAGCATCCCAAACAAACGAGTTTCTAGAGCTTCACTGAAAAATGTATTATTTATACTTTCTAAAGACTCTTTAATCTTGTTAGAAAACCCTAAAGCAAGGGATACTTCCCCCGAACTATAATAGTCTACTGCCTCTACGAGCAGCACTTTGACCTTCATTTCCGGCGATTTGAGTGTTCCGAATACTTCGCGGCATAATTCTTTTCTGTTAGCTTCTCGGTTATTTGCAAGCTCATAGACAATCGCATATTCCTCAAATTCTTTTTTGTTGCCTCTATGCGTATCGATTAGCTCGCTCAATAAACCGTTACGGCAAAAGTAACTCGCATACTCAAAAGCGCTCAATACATTATCTTTTATTTGGACTCGACGAGCAAAATCATCTAAGATTTCGTAGTAATTTTTTGGAGAAACGAAATTAATGATGCTAAACATCTGAGAGAACGAAGGCTCAATAGTGTTTTTCAGCACCTTTGACACATACGACTTATTTAATTCAGTCGCATTTACTATGTCTACTTGCCTAATTCCTTTGTTTATCATTTCTTCCTTTAGCTTATTAATTACGCTTTCCATTACTATCGCCCCTATAGAGTCCCTTATTTTATAAAGTTAATCGACTAGGAAACTTTATACAGGAATCTTACCACGAAAAAGTTTGCGTTTAAAGACCTTTTTTTGAAAAATAGTATTTTTCCTTCGACAAAATCCGACCCCGCACCGATTCAGCCGCGTCACGAAGCGCGCGAACGCGTTCGACACCGCTTTCATTCAGCGCTTCCGCCACGTCTTTTTCTCCTTCCGCGAACTTGACACGATACAGTTTTACGTTACCCGCCAACTGTGCGATCACCTCCTCCGCAAATTTGTTGCCCGCCTCGTCATTGTCCGCGGCTATATAGACGCACTCAACCGATGACTTTACGATTAAGTCCCGTCTTGCCCCGTTAAATGACGCCCCACCCGCTGCAATCGCGTTACAGCCCGCCGTTACCGCTGCCATTGCGTCTGTTTCCGACTCGCACAACATGACGTCTCGCCAGCCGTACTTATAGACGTTATCAATTCCGTAAATCAAATCGTAGACCGGCGCTCCGCCTGCGTGATACCAAAAGGCCTTGTGCGTAACCGAACGGTATTTAATCGCGGCTAACGAACCATCCGCATGAAACCACGGCATGGAAATCGCGCGCGTAGCCCGGTCGTAGCCAACGGAAAATAAACGCTGTGCTGCCTCGCTAATGCCGCGCCTCCCTAAGTACGGATGGCGATAACGTAGCCCTGCGAGTATGGCGCGATCCAGCACGATCTTAGCTTTACGCTGCGCACCGCTGACCGCCCGCTTAAAGCGCGCTAGATTAAGCTGCCTAATGCGCGGCGTGTCGTCCTCTACGGCGTCGTCTAAGCCGAGGTAATCTCGCGTTTCTGCTTCGTCCTCACCGCGGAGATATGCGAGCAGTTTAACGAAGCCGCCCCGCTTGTATTCCGATTCTTCTGGCGCCCCACTGTCGCCCCATAGGCCCGCGTTTTCGCCGTCAAGCCATACGTAAAAGCTAGGCGTGCTGTCCCCGCTGCGGAAGGGCGAGCGTGCTATAAGCTTGTCGTCCGTCCAGGTTGCGCGATCCCATTCAAACGTTTCGAGTTCTGCGCGGTAGTCTATTTCGGGCATGGCCGCACCTCCTTCGTTAAAAATCCAATTCGAATTGGCTGGCGCTCACTTCCGGCTCTTTAAGCACACCGACGTCCAGCATCGAGATTAGTTCCAGCTCGAAATCCTCGCCGCCGTCGCGCCCCTTTTCAATTCCAATCGCCGCCAGTCCGTCGTTGTTAGAGTCAAACGAAAACAGTATCGTCGCGATTTCGAGTAAGGCTTTCGACGTTTTAACTTTGTCTCGCCGCGGTAAACGAATGGCGTGCGCCCCATCTTCGTCCGACTTGTCTTTTTTATCCACGTCCGCCTGCACCGCGTAAATGCCAACCACGTTATGGTCGCCGACTAGGGTTTCAAATCTACGCGCTGTCTGTTCGGCCGCCCCTCCGGTTGTTCGGTTGCTATTGCGTCCGTAGACGTCGCTAAAGCCGTAAATGGGGTCGATTACAACGACGTCAATGTCGGGATCTCTCGCTAGCTCCGCGTCGAGTTCGTCTAGGCTACGTCTCAACTTTCCGGCCCCCGTTTCCCCCTTCGCTTGCAGGATCAACGTTCCAGAATAATACTCGTTGATTTCGTCCACTATCGACAGAAACGCTTCTTCGTACTCTTCGTCTAGCTTTCCGGTCAAAATTTCTCGGTTAGGGACGCCGACTGCTTCGCCTTTTTCGTCCTTAAGGAATCCCTTTTCCGCGGTCATGACGGAAAACAAACGGGACAGCCATCGATACGTGTGCATTTCGAATGACTTAACGAGTACGCGCGCCCCTTGTCGCAGTAAGTGGTGGACGAATACGATTATCGAATAGGACTTACCGCGCCCTGACTCCGCAAAGAAGCCGTAGATGTCGCCGGAATAAAGCCCTCCAATTTCTTCGTTTAGAGATTCGAATGGCGTTTTCCATATCTTAAACGACCGCCCTTCTTTTCGTAGTTTATATTCGCTCACAAAGTCCGCTTTAAGGTCTTCTAAAGTCTTGCCCACCGCTTGTGTGACCGTGTTCCTTTCAATTACTTCTTGCGCGATGGATTCCAGATACTTTGCCAGTTCAACGCCGTCGTCTACGCCCTCAAACTGTGTGTCAAACTCCTTGCTTTGTAGCCTTTCAACCAAGTCGTTACGGGCCGCCGCCGCCTTTAGTTTACGCGACATCCACTCGAAGGTATCCGACACTTCCGGTATATAGAGGACGTCGGGGCACTCGCGCACATAAGTCGCATAGGAAGGCGCCTGGCCGTTTTGTGAGCCGTATGAGACTACGAAGTCAAACGCCTGCCGCTCGGCCTCCGTCTGGAAGTGTTCGCGCTGTATGCCGTACCTTTTTAGCGCGCCCATGTCGCCCGTATCGACGACTTTACTAAGCAACTGTTCACCGTAGCCGCCCGTCAATTAGACGCCCTCCTTCGGTAGCTTTTCGTGTAGCGCTACTAGGCGCGGGATTAACGTTTCATTACGCTGTTTAAACGAATCGTCGCCGGTAATCTGTGTCAATTCCGTATTATCATTCATTTCGTCTAAAAGGGCATCAATCTTCGCTTTTATCGTTTCTGCGCGAATATCTTTTTTCGCAGCCATTTCGCGTACCTCCTTCGGCCCAAATTCGTCGTAGTCTAACCAGTTTTCGTTGATCCAACCGTCCTGGCCGCTAACACGATAAACATACGCTTCATACTCGTTTTGTTTGCGGTCAATGATAACGCCATGGTCGGGTTCTCGGTAAGACTGAGAGATATACGGATTGACTACGATAACCGGGTCGCCGACTTCGTAAAACGGGGCGTAGGCATCATAGACCGGATAAACATCTACCCGCCATTTCACGCCTTCTTCTTCGGATTCTTCCGCTTCTAGCGCATCGGCTTCCGCTTGTATTTCGTCTCTCTTCGCAAGTATCGCGTCAATCTTTCGTCTATGTGCGTAATTACGAACGGCTAGGCCCGCGCATATGGCCGCAGCGATGGCGCCGATGTGTTTTAGCTTCATTTTCTACGCAGCCCCCTTTTGCTCTTCCCTATAAACGGCAAGTCTTGGCAATTGTCACGAATCCTGTCCGCCAGCCTCGCGTCATAGACGTCAGCCAAGTCGCCCATTTCGATGTTGGACGTATATACAGTCGGCCGTCCCGCTGCCAGCCTCGCGTTAATGACCGCGTGTACAAATCCGCGAAAGGCCTCCGATGCGCTCCGTATCCCCACGTCGTCTAGTACAAGAAACGGAACCCGTGCGGCCTCGTTTAGTCGCTTAGTCAACGCTTGTAGCTTAACGGCATCGCCCGCCATAGCTGCGAGATTGTACGCGGTTTGGTATTCGTTGAGGTCGAAGAACTCCGCGGGTTTACGTAATGGCTGCCGTCCTAACCGCGCGGCTCCGACATAATGTGCCCGCAGCCAAGCGTTGATTAGACCCGCCGCTGTGGTCGTCTTGCCCGTGCCCGGCTCGTCGCTGTAAAGATAGGCCGATTTAATGGCGGGCTTGTCGTCAAACTGCCGTTCAAACGTCGCCACGTATGCGTCTACAAACTTATAGACGGCAGGCTGATCTTTACGTGGCGGGGCCGTGGCTAGGTCGATCAGCGCGTACTCTGACGGCAATCCCGCGAGTGTGTGGCGTCCACTTGCGCTATGCATCTGTATAAAGGCCGGGCAGCGGTCGTGGCATTTCTCGGTGTCCCCAGAAAAAGCGCAGGATGGCGCGAGAATACATTTACTTTCGTTGGTCAAGCGCTATCACCTCCGCGATATTAATAGTAGTCCTCTCCGTAGCCGTCAGGTTTGTGCGCGAATGATTCTACGAACGTCTCTAGGCATTCTTCGCACAAGTTAAATGACCAGCGCTCCATGTCCCACTTACTGCCGTAGCCGAAGCCTAGTTCGATTGTCGGGAACTCTTCTAGCTTGAACTGTATGTCGGAGGCGTCTCCTTCTTTAATCTCCGCACTCTTACCGCACTTATTGCACGTTACTTTATTCGCGAGATACTCTACGTCGTGCCTAATAACCCTCCTAATCTCCCATCTAATCATTCGCCTACCTCCGTTTCGCGCGAGTCGTCGATAATGTACGGGTCACATTCCGGGTCGTGCTCGACAATCGTGAACAATTCAGCCAGGTAGTAAAATTCGCCGTCGCCTACATACGCCCTGCCATCCTCTACCTTTATTACTGTTTCAAACTCGTCATCAAGTGGATCAAACGGAAATCCGATTACGTCGCCCACTCGTACTTCGGTCGGCTGCGGGGCGTTCAGATACTTTTCGGGCACCTCTACGTCAAGAGAGCGAAACCAAGCAATGACCATCCCGATATAATTATTGAAACAGTCTCCTGGCGCACATTTGGCGATTCCACGGCTAATTACTTTACCTGTCGAAGTTCCTCTCTGAAATGCTACAACCGTTCTTTTTTCTTTGTTTATTACAAAGTCTACGTCTCCTTTAATCGTTGCGATAATTTCCTTTGCATCCTCTACGATCTCATCACGTCTAGCCTGCTGGTTGAACGCGCGGGTTTCCTTAATGGCGGACTCGACGTATTCTTTCGCTTGTTGATCGCCCACCGTAAATGATTCCGCGACTCCCTCAGCTACATCGAAAGCTTCGCGTTCAACTTCACTTCTGCTGCCTAGCTTAAACGGATTCTGTCCGTTAGCAAACGGTAGGTTCCGCTCATGTTCGCGCCCTGCTTCGTATCCCTCTGCATATGCTTTATTTCGAACCTCTTTTAGCAATGCCTGGTGCGCCGCCTCGAAATCTAGCGCGCAAGAATCGTAGTTTCCGCCAAGGACACCGCTTTTGTCGTAAGTATTCGTCATCGTATCGCCTCCGCATAGTTTATTTTCGCGATTTTAATTTCGATTACGTCCTCCGCTCCAAACGCCTGCCACGTATCAATCCGGTCGGACGTCAGTTCATGCACGTACTCAATCGGCCCTCTGCCGTAAAACAGTCCGTTAACAAATACGTTATACTGCGCGGTCACAACCAATCGCCCCAATCCTCGTCAGCCAGCGCCTTCGCCCGTTCTTCTACGTCGGACAACGCTTCATCGCGTCTTTGTTCCGCTGCTACTGCCGTTTGTGCCTGCGCAAATAAACGATCCTGGTACGAATACATAAACGTAAAGGCCGGATAGGGATACTCGCGTTTAGGCGTGTAGTTGTCGTGGCACAGATCGATAAATTTGCGTAAAACTGCGTTGCCATACGTACCCTGCGCCTGCTTGAGCATACCCTTTTCGCGCGACCACCGGGCAGACTTCGATCCGCCGCCACCGGGCGCATAGTCGACGCCGTAGAGTTCGCGTGTGCGGTCGACAAGGTAGGCGTGAAAGGTCGTGACGTTCCAGCGGTCGAGCGGCAAGTTACGCCAGTCTTTCGTTGAGACTTTCGTCATTAGTCGTCCGCCTCCTCGTAACCTTCGTACACCGCGCGCAATAGGGCAGCGGGCAGCATTCCGTTCAACGGCGCCAACGTTGCGCTAGTCCATCCGCTACTCCCCATTTCGATGTGCGCGGTGATGATCGATTCCTTTTCGGGCGCCTGGCGTACAAATTCGATGGCGGCCGCTTGAGCTTGCGTTAATTTGACGGGCATTAGCCGTTAACCCCCTCGATGGTGATTCCGAGTAGGTCGAGCGTTAGTAGGATTGCATCGCGTTCTTCGAAATTCGCATGACCAATCGAATCTAAATACGCTTCCCTTACGTCCTCGTAACGCTCTTCCTGCGTCTTCTCTATTTCGTAACCTACGTAGAGGGCGCGGGCGAGTTCGTCTAGGCTTAAGCTATCTATACACGCCAAGTCCCTCCCCCATACACGCCCCAAAGCCTTTTGTTTAAGCACTTCATCTTTTCCGCCGGACAGCCTATTTAAAGTTTGTATTGCCTCCGCTTGTTCCTTCGTTAACACTAACGGTTCAGTTTTCGCCATTTTACCGTCCCCTCCCCATGTTATTAGCGTTATTTTGCGTCTCTCTTACGTTACCCCTCTGACACTTCAAATCGCGCTATCTCCTCGCTAAAATCGTGTAATTTCAAGCTTTCCGCGATTAATTCGTGTATACCGTCCAGGTGCGCCTTTAATTCCGCTATTGAGTCGCCGTCAAACTGCAAAGTTTCGCGGACAACAATAGCGTGGAGTGCGGATTCTAGGCGGCCGTGGTACGACTCGATTTCGACCCACTTTTCGTAGGGGGCCGAGTCGAGGTCGGGATTTTCCGCAACTTTCTCCGCCCACTTTGGCGATTTCGTCGGGTCGATCATTCTCCGCCCACATAGCTGGAAGTTGCGGATGCCGTCCGACTTGATTCCGTAGTTGTGCGTGATTGGTAGCGGTTTGGTTTTCATCGCGATTCCTCCTTCGTAGTCATGTCGCCATCCCATGCGTGGAAGGCTTCGATTGCTTCCTCTCGCGCTAACTCTATCCGATCCCTTTCTTCGATTGCTTCCTCGTACATCTTAACCGCGTCCGTGGCAAGTTCGATTAAGTTCCCCGAGTACCGCTCATAAGCGGAAACAGTTGTGTCAAATTCGTATAGTAAATCGAATTTACGGAATAACGACGGTTTTATACGCGGCTTGTATATAAGAACCGTCCAATTAGGGATTAATCGATGTCGGTAGTGACTACATACGTCAACGCGATACTCTCCGCGGTCAGTAGTTACAGGGAATTTCGTTAGCATGGCGGTTGGCCTCCTTTAATGTACGAATATGTCTACGACTCGCTTGCCGTAGTTGATACGTTGAAAGTGCGGACTGTCCGGCAAGTCCTCGACTAGTTCCGCGCGATTACGCCTTACTTCCGACGTTGAACTAACGACGCCTAGTTGCGTGAGGATGCGCGGCAATGATCGTTCCAGCGTACAGAGATCGGCGGTGCGGCGTAAGATGTAGCCGTTGTCGCCGTAGTAGCGGTAAGTCTCCGTGTCGGAGCCGCCTACATTGACGATATAGTGCCGCGGGTAGTCCTTCATAAGAACGCCTCCTTTTCGCTTGTTTTTGCCGTGCTGAGAGCGGCGTTTCGGGCGGCCGGGGCCTATCGGTCTAGGTGCGGCGGCAGGCGGCTGTGGCATGCTTATTCGCCCTTGTCTGCGAGTGTCTTTTCTTTTATATAAAGGTCTTCCCGCGGTGTTATATAGACAAGGGATTGTTTTTTATCCCGCAGTCTGAGTGAGCGTAAGCGAACGGTAATCCTTTGACTTTCGTTCTTCTAGCCCCGCTAGTATTTAGTCTTCTTATATAGTTCTTTATATATAGTTCTTCTTCAGTTACTACGTAGTAGCTTTAAAGTTACTATGTAGTAGATATAAGTTACTAAACTAACTAGTTGTCCGTGTTTTCCGCTTCGGCTTCACCGCCTTCCCCACGATTGACCGCGCCCCGGATTTCTCTTCGATCAGTGCGAGCAGCTTTCGTTTAATGTCCGCCTCGTCCTCTCTAAACTCTTCGCGCGTCTTCGGGTCATGGACGATGTAGAATATCTTTTCGCGGCCCCTCCCGCAAGGCTTCGTCTCGATGTCGATTAAGCCTGCGCAAACTAATACGTCGTCTAGCAACGGCAAGGCCGAATATGAAAACTGAAACTTCTCGACAACACCGCGACGGCCCCTCCACGACTTACCGTATAGTTCCGACCCCTTTTCCGTGTTTCGGTAACGGAGCAAGTAGGCGTAGTAGAGTAGCGCCTTGTCTCCGATGTAGTCGTGGTAGAGGTCGAATAGCTCGTTGTACAGGAGCGAGAATCCCGTGCGTGTGTTACCTTCGCGAATCTGAGCATCCGACAAGGTTCTGACCTCCTTTTCGCTTATACTAGTTATGCGGTGTGACTTTGCCATTTAACACACTTTCGCGGCAAGTTTTTTGTCCGTCACTTATTATGCTAGGCGACTTGGTCGGTTGGGTCATTTTCGCGCAAAAAAATAAACCCCGCCATGGTCGACGAAGTTTTATTCCCAATCTATTATAGTTGTACGCTTACATCTTTTACATTCGAAGTCTTCCGCTTTCTTATGGACGCCTGCCTTTTTATGGCAGTGTGGGCAGCGGACTTCCTGCATATCCAAAAAGGCGATTCCAACAAAGAGCATTGACGATGCCATGAACGCCATTCCCGGAATTATACCTATTATAGTAAGTATCAGTATTGCCGCGAGCATTAGTCCGAACAGCCCGACTAGTCCAAGCATCACGCGCCCTAGCAAATTAAATACGCCTTTCTTTTTACGTTTAACTGCGATTGTTTCAAATGCCTCCATATTAATCACCGTCCCCTTTCCCGTTTCTATAAATATACCATACGAAAAAAGGCCCGGGAAGTTCCCGAAGCCTACAAAAGCCCGTCCAGCCGCAAATTGTAATCGAGCTTGCGGTCATAGTATTTACGTAAAAACGTATGGAGCGACATTTTTTCTAGGCGACAAAAGAGCGTTATAAACTCGTCGTCCGTTATCGCCGATCTACTATTTAGTAGCTGCACGCGGTCGTAGTCGGTCACATCGTACTCGTCCGCCTCTGCATCGTAATCATAGCCGGACATAAGCAGCTCGTCTCCGATCTGGTAGTACGCCTGGCCGTGCGTTTCATCGATCCAGCCCGTTACCCTCTCGATATCGTAGGTCGTGTCAATATCGTAGGTCGTAAGTCGTATTTGGCCGTGCGTTAATTGAGCGTAGTTAGTTCGCAACGTCAAGCCAACCCCTTTTTAGTTATATTGTATGACTGTACGAGTCAGACCGCAAGAGCCAAATTACCAACACGCCCCGGCTACGGTAGTATTTAAGCAGGAGGCGTCATCATAATGTCCGTTAAACATCGCTACGAGTGGGGCTTGGACGCGATCATGGCCGAGCTTGGCGTATCGCAAAATGCACTTTGGCTCGCGTCTGGCGTCCGCCCCGCCACCTTGCGCGCTTACGTGAGCGGAGACATACAGCGCATTAACCTCGAACAATTGACGGCCCTGCTCGACGCCCTTAATCGGATAGCAGCGTCCCAGGGCGTGAAGAGACGCTACAATGTCGAGGACTTGCTATCTTATAAGCCGCGCGAGTAACGGCCCCTTTCGAGGGGTTTTCGTTATTTCCGAATAGTTTTACGCGGCTTTTGTTGCGGGCTGAGTACGTTATTTAAAGCCGTATACTGAGCGTGCTGCCTTACGAGTGATGCGTCGGACAGGTGCGTATATCTTATAATCGTACGCAAGTCGCTATGGCCGAGAAGCTTCTGCAAGTGGCGCAAGTCCCCGCCATTTTCTAGGAAGATTGTCGCGCCGGTATGACGCATGAGGTGCGGATAAATACGCTTGTCAATGCCCGCGGCCTCTCCGAACTCCTGTAGTCTCTTACGGAAATGGCTCGACTGTAACCGCTCTCCGTAGTAAGACAGAAAAACAAACGGCGAGTCGAAGTCTTCCTCGTTTTCTTCTATTAACTCGCGCATCAGTTTCAGCGTCTTTTTTGATAACGGTATAATGCGCTCCTTCCGGTTCTTGGCAATCTCGGCCCTAACGGTCAAGATGCCTGCTCTAAAGTCTACGTCTCGCTTTTCCAGTTTCGTAGCTTCACTGACCCTCAACATCGCGTCAAGCAGCAAGTGCATCAGCGTATAGTCGCGGAAATCAGCAAAGGCGCGTTGGTCGGGCTGGCTGAATAAAGCGCGCAATTCTTCCGCGTTTAAGATGCTAATTTGCGGCAATGTCTCTTTTACGTTTTTAACGTTTACCATTGGGTTATCCCCGTGCAGGCCGCTCTCTACTAAATACTTAAACATAACTCGCAGCGTCTTTAATCGCGTATTAATCGTACTTGCCGCGAGCCCGACCGTCATGTGTTCGTCTTTCTTGAAGCGATGCCCCTCGAACTTAACGTGCATCGTCTGCATGTCGATTATGTAGTCGCGCACAATATCCTCGGTCACTAGGCGTACGTCCCGCGCAAAGCCGCGCTCGTCCATATAGGCCGCGAAAAAACGGTAGTTGTCCTCGTATTGTGTTAACGTGGCTTTGGCGTAGCCTCGCGCCGCCTGGTGTAGCCGAAACTTATCGAATAGGCCGTCCAAGTCGTACTTGTCGCGCGCCCCTCTCGATCTCTTCGCTTTAGTCCGTTTACCCTTTCGTATATCTTCCGCCATACAAAAAACCGCCTCCTTCTCGATTAAATCATCGGAATGAAGACGGTTAGTGCGCTTAGCTCAACGTTGAGAGCGGCGATGGGTAGTGGTAGACCGTAACCCTACGACTAAATCACCGCTAACGTCACGGCTCACAAAACGTTGATATAACGCTGTTTATTAACGCAGATGACCCGTACTGGGCTCGAACCAGTGACCTCTACCCTGTCAAGGTAGCGCTCTCCCAACTGAGCTAACGGATCCAATCAGTATGTATAAGCATTGCATCTCTTGGACATTTATAACTATAACCGATTTTTTCATAGAAGTCAACTGTTAAATTACTTGCCGAAGAGCGTGCAAGTAGGTGTCGTTCATGCTAAAATATGAAAAAAAGCATAAAGAGAGAGATGGTGACCACTGGTGGACAGTGAAAGTCGTTTTGAAACCCCTCGCTTGGTTTTGCGTAAACTTTTAGAAGGTGATGCAGAAGCGTTGTTTCCTTATTGGTCTGACGTGCGCGTGACAAGGTATATGAAAATTGACACACTCCGGACGGTTGATGAAGCGCGTTCGCTGATCCGCACGATTGTTCAAGAAATGGCAGAAGGAAAAGCTTCGCGGTACGTAATCAAACTAAAGGACACGGGTCACATTATTGGCACATGCGGGTTTGAAACCTTTCAAACAGAACACCATAGTGCGAAAATTAGCTATGAACTTGGGAAACCTTATTGGGGCAAAGGTTATGCGTCCGAAGCATTGCGTTGTATTTTAGCGGATGGCTTTCGGACACGCCGTCTTCATCGAGTCGAGGCTTATATCGAACCGGATAATGACCGTTCTATTCATGCTTTACATAAACTTGGATTCATGCAGGAAGGCAGGTTGCGCGGAGCGTTATATAAAAGCAACCGTTACGTCGACCAACTCGTCTTTTCTCTCCTTCGGGAGGAAATGGAGTAAAAAACGAACCGCAGCGGACAAGCTGCGGTTTTTTTTGCCTTCAGGAGCCTAATTGACCTCGTACCCCTGGTCTTCGATTTCTGCCTTGATTTTGTCTTTAGCCACCGCTGTTTCATCGTAGGAAACGGCTACTTCATTTTTGTCGAGAGATACATTGACTTCTTTTACGCCGTTTAGTTCGCCAACCGCAGTTTGAATCGCTGTTACACAATGGTTGCACGACATTCCTGACACAGAAAGGGTTATTGTTGCCATCCTACTCACTCCTTTTCGTTGTTCTATTTAGCATAACACAATACCCCCGTTAGGTATATAGGGTACACAAAAAATCAGCTGCTTATTTTGAAAAGCGGCTGATGATATCCATTAATTCTGAAATGGCTTCGTCGCCGTCGCCTTTTTTAATCGCATCTGCCACGCAATGTTTGGAATGGTCTTCAAGCATATGCATGCTTACTTTTTTCAGTGCGGCTTGGATTGCCGAAAGTTGCACAAGGACATCGACGCAATAGCGGTCTTCTTCAATCATTTTTTGGACGCCGCGCACTTGGCCTTCAATCCGTTTTAAGCGGTTTTGCAATTTTGCTTTATCTGTTGTATGGCGATGTCTCGTCCGGTCTGTGACTTGCTCTTCCAACCTTTTCACCTCATACCCGTTTTCTTGTTAGTATACATGCCTTAAGGGCAGAAGTAAAAAGTTATCGATCCGTCTGCTCATCAATTTCAATCGTCTCAATCCGCTTTACCGTATTGGTATTTACATACGTTCCTTGGATATTAACCCATCCTGTTTGTTGCTTTGTCCACTCGCTAATTTTTAAATTGGGGTTTTCTTCAAAGAGCCACTCATCCATCGTCCCGTCAATAAAACTGAGCACAACTTTATATGCTGGCATACGAATCACTCCTTTTATTATCATCTTACCCGCCAGCAGTGCCTATTAACCCCCTGTATCGCATTTGACAGGCAAAATCGAGTCATGTATTGTTTTCATTGACAGAGTGAAGGAGGAATCGATCGGATGGAGAGAGCAACTATTTTTTTTGATATTGACGGTACGTTGCTAGATGAAGAGAAGCGCCTGCCGCAATCAACAAAGCAAGCGATCGCTGCTTTAAAAGAGAAAGGACATGAAGTGGCCATTGCCACAGGGCGCGCGCCTTACTTTTTTAAGGAATTGCGCGAAGAACTAGAGATCGATTCATATATTTGCTTTAATGGCCAATACGTCGTCTTTAAAGGGGAATTGATTTACGAAAACACGCTTGATATGGACGCATTTACCGAGATGGAGCGTTATGCGTCTTCGCAGGAGCACCCTCTAGTGTTTATGGGGGCAAAAACGTATACCTCTAACCGTGAAGACCACCCTTATGTGATTAAAAGCATCAAGACATTAAAAATTGACTTGCCCCAATACAATCCTGATTTATACAACGAGCAACCGCTCCATCAAGCATTGCTCTTTTGTGAGGAAGGCGAAGAAAAAGACTATGAAACTCGCTTTCCAGCGCTTCGCTTCGTCCGCTGGCATCCACTGTCTGTAGATGTGCTGCCTCGCGAAGGTTCAAAAGCAAATGGCATTGCCAAATTTATTCAGCGCGCAAACATAGACTTGGCCAATGTTTATGCTTTCGGCGACCAATTAAATGATTTAGAAATGCTTTCATTTGTCGAGCATGGAGTAGCAATGGGCAATGCGCCTGAAAAAGTGAAAGCACAAGCCCGCTACGTAACAAAGCCTGTGCATGAAAATGGCATTGATCATGGCTTAAAAATGGTTGGATTACTCTAATAGACAAAGCCCATTCTCCGTTTCGAATGGGCTTTTTGTCTGCTTTTCTAGCGCCGGTTTGCAATTTGAACCGCTGGTCGCGAGTCATCTTATCAATTACATTATCAATGCCTTGCTTCGATTCAAGTCGTACATCTGGATAGCAAATGAGTTCACACATTGTTAGCTCATATTTTAATTGAGTCATTAAGCACCTCTCCTTAGACATAATAAAAACACCCTTCATAATTGAGGATGTTCAAGTCAATCAATATTCAATTTTAATTTTCCAGATTCATCACGGTTAGTTCTTGACTCATTAATAAAACCTTCAAATTTATACAAGAATGTTCTGGAATATAATTTCCCATGATTATCGGTCACTACATACTTAGCAATAATCACTTTTCCTTTTTTAAAATCAGGAAATTTTTCAGAGATAAATTCATCAATCTGACTGTCTCTAAAGTGAGTTTGAAAATTCCCACCTTGTTCAACAACTCTTGCATTTCTAGTCTCTTTATAAATCAATATGTCCTGTTTTCTCTTTTTCCAAAAAGGTTTCCATTTTAAGATACCATAACTAACAACGTGAATAGGTACTGCGCTCTTATTGATAAGATTAAAGTTTCTACTTGAATAAATGTGTATTTTAGTTGAATACTTTATTTTTCCTTTAGACGCAACGGCTAATCTCGATATGTTATATGAAAGTAAACCTAAGCCTACTGTCACTAAAATTATGATTATATTCGAAATTGCTACTACAGCATCCCAAGAAAAACGTTGATCATTCGTGAACTCTAAAAACCAATTACCAAACCACTCAATGTTCTCCCTCATGATGTCGCACCTCCGCCCCCACATTTCGACAGCGAACATGAAATTCCTGCATCTTTTTTCACAAGGCTAAAGCATATTAAAACACCTACCAATTGGTAGATGCTATAAAGATAATTGTTGTTCAATTATTTTTGTACCTAAACCTTTTAAAACATTAACTGTCCAGTCTCCACCTTCTTCCTTAATCTTAGCCTTAATCTTACTCCATACTTTCTCACTTCTAATTGAATCCAGTAACTCATGACCTTCCCAAGTTAACTCGGTGGGGTATACACCAACCCCATCTTTTGTGTCAAAGGATAGACCTTTTATATAACCTTGATCTAATAATAGCTTTAAATGATAAAAAACAAGTTGTCTTCCCACACCTTCAATTACTACTTCAAATGGTTTAGGAGAATGTGTTGCGTTTTCTTCAACTTCTATCAAACATCGTCTTATAAGATCCATGTCTCTTTTCAACGTCTATACCACCTCCACCATCAAACTTCGACAGTGGATGACATTTTCCTTTAACTTTTTTCAAGACTAAAACATAATAAAACACCCACTGCTGGTGGATGCTAAAAATCCTTATTCTTTTACTTGAGTTGAATATTTATCAATTTCTCGCTCGAGTATATAATTAATTGCTTTATAATGATTCAATGGCTCTTTTGCACGCTCAATCAACTTGTCAATATCCATCATCTCAACTAACTGCATATATTGGATATATCTAGGTTCTCTGTCTAGGTTGAATTTATATTGTGCATAAGGACGGCCTGTCTTAACATCGTAATAAATTATTTCATCTTCTTTATTATCTATACCAAAAACCGGTCCTCTCGCAAAAGAAATATCTAATTCTTCATTCTGAAACAAGTATCTTTTTGAATAAATGAAATCGTAAACAGGTTTCATTTCATTGATTACAAGTTTTATTTTCTGAACCAATTCCTTTTTGTAATCACTTATTTCCTGCATTTTCCGCTCGTATTCAGAATGATTGACCTCGGCCTTATTTAGAAATTCTTGCACTTGTTCTTTTAACAAATGTATTACCCCCTAAATGATTATAAAGGTAATATTCGACATGTTTTTTCATTTCCCTGCATCAAATTACACAGGACAAAATAAATAGCTGCCCACAGGAATGAGCAGCTTATTTAAACAAATTATTGATAGCTCTATTAACTGGCCGTCTAATGGCCCGACGTGCAACCCACTTGTGATAAGTACCATTACCGACAGCTTTCGCGTCACCCATAACTCTCAGAATACTAAACAATGCCTTCATCATACTTATCACTCCCTATCTTATTGGTCACTTTTATTATAGCACAAAATAGGGGGATAATCTATAAGTTTACAGAAAATTATTTATTACAGCAATATTTCCCCTGTCGGCTTATCCTTACTATACGATGTTAAACGCAATGATTGTTCCATTCTTGATCTTTTTTTGTTCTTTTCTTTGTCTTTTTTCTTTCCGAACTTATAAATTGTTAATTGGGCTGTACTGCTTGTGCTTGTTCACAACATCAGTACTAAATAACCTAACGTATTTCTTTGTCATGTCTAATGTTGAATGGCCCATTATTTGCATCAAGCTAAATGCATCGCCGCCATTCAAAATATAGAACTTAGCAAATGTATGTCTAAACGTGTGTGGAGAGCATCTAACATTTTTAATCTCTGCCTCTTTGCCGTATGTATGTAGAATGTAACTTGAACCTATTCCTATTTAATAACTGACCGTCTAGGCTGCAAAACAAATATTCACTCATACCATCATGCACACGAATATATTGTTTAAGTTCATTTTTTAGCCGATCAGAAATTGGAACATAACGATTTAGGTTGCTTTTTGTGTTTCTTAGGAATACTCGACCTTCTGCCCTTAGAACATCGTCTACTTTTACAGATAGCGCTTCGCTAATCCTTGCGCCTGTATCCAGCAAGAAAAGCATTAGGTTATAATCCCTCAAGCCCGTAAATGTTTGTCGGTCGGCCTGCTTTAACAATGCTTTTATTTGCGAAGATGTAAATGCATTTATCGCTGGTTCTTTCCCTTTAATCTGCTTCCGGTTCTCTGCTGGATTGTTTAATATGTATTTCATTTCCGCGCAATAAAACATAAACGCCCTAACCGCGCGAATTTTTGCATTGACCCCACCTATGTTATTTCCTCTTTCGTCTCTAAGATAGTTCACAAAGCCATCAAGTAATTCCTTGTCTATTTCCGATACTTTAATAACGCCTTCTTTTTCGCGTACCATAAAGCGCCTGAACAGTGATAGCTCTTTTTGATAATAAACAATGGTACTTTCTCTAGTTCCTGCCCTTCTTCTATCCTCGCAAAAGAACTCAAACGCTTCATCAAATGATTTTTCCTTGATCCTATCAAATGTTTGGAGCGATTGTACAACCTTTTCATCCAACTTGTTTTTTCGCATATAAAAAAAGCCCCTTTCGAGTAGAAAGAGACTTCAAGGCAACGCAAGATTTTTTAGGCTTAATCTCGTGTTGTTCAACCTTGTAAAACGTTTGTAAGTACTGGTATATAAGCATTTTGACGCGCCTAGCAGGATTCGAACCCACAACGCGAGAACCGGAATCTCGTGTGATATCCCATTTCACCATAGGCGCCTATAAGTATTTTAACGACATGTATAAGTATACTTGATTGAGAGGGAGCTGTCAACAATCCAATTCTCCCTCTTTTTTATTATGACAACTTGGCTGCTTCTTCTCCTTCAGCAAACATTTGCTGGAAACGTTCATTAATATCTTCTTCTGTATAGCCTGCTTCGCCTAGTCGTACGCCGAAATTTTTCGCATAGAGCTGCAAGCGCTGGGACATTTTGCTGTATTTTTTTGCTTCTGCTCCCTTTGTCTCTTTGGCGCGCCCGTCAGCATTGGAGATAATATTTTCAACGACAAATAGCGCTTTCCACAATGTAGCCTCGTCCATTCCTTGATGGGCTTTGCTTAATTCATTGATCACTTCTTTGTAGAAGTCTTGAAATTCTTTAAACGAAATTTCCTCATCCATATTTAAATATTGTTGGATTCGTTCATACTGTGCTTGCACTAGAAACACCCCTTTACACTTTGCCATTATAGCATATGCACTGCTTGCTTGCCATCTTAAGTTCATGTTTGCCAAGCGCATTTGAAGCATTGACCTACAGCAAAAATAAGGGCCTTCCCTTGTAAGGAAAGGCCCTATGCACACCGTTTCAGCGTACTCGCTTATGAGTTTTGTATAAGCGTTTTTGCTCGATGTCAAGACTATGCCAAAACGGCTTATTTGCAGTACGTGTCGACTGCCTGTTCTAGCTTCTGCACCACTTCAATTGGCTCATGGCCTTCAATTTCATGGCGCTCAACCATTGTTTGGATTTGGCCGTCTTTTAGCAATGCAAATGAAGGCGAAGATGGTCCATATCCTGTAAAGAACTCACGCGCCCGTGCCGTCGCTTCTTTATCTTGGCCAGCAAATACAGTTACAAAACGATCAGGTTGTGTTTCGTAATTTTTCATATAAGCTGCCGCTGGGCGGGCAATCCCACCTGCGCACCCGCATACGGAATTGACCATCACGAGCGTTGTTCCTTTTTGTGTTAATACCTCTTCGACTTCTTCAGCGGTTTTTAGTTCCGTATAACCAGCGTGAACCATATCATTGCGCGCCTCTTGGACGACGTCATTCATAAAAAAATTAAACTGTTGCATGTTTCGCCCTCCTTTTTGTTCTGACCTTATTGTAAGCTGCTCGCTTTTATTTCACAAGCAATGCGTTTCCGTGGTCCCCATTTTGTAGACTTAAGCTGCCCAGGAACTACTTGGTTAATAAATGGATGTCGAATCCTCGTTCATTTGTTCTAACCGACGTTTCATCGATGCGAGGAACCGGCCGCAAACGAGGCCGTCTAACACACGGTGGTCCAGCGACAAGCACAAGTTGACCATATGGCGAATCGCAATGACGTCGCCTTCTTCCGTTTCGCGGACAACGGGGCGCTTGACAATTGATTCGACTGAAAGGATCGCTGCTTGGGGGCTGTTTATAATGGGCTGTGACAAGATTGATCCAAACGAGCCTGTATTGTTGAGCGTAAACGTTCCTCCTTGCATGTCGGCTCCAGTCAATTTCCCAGTGCGCGCTTTTTTCGCCAATTCATCGGCTTTTTTGGCCAGCCCTTTTATTGTTAACTCATCGGCCTGATGAATAACAGGAACGTACAAAGCATCCTCCGTTGCCACCGCTAACGAAAGATTGATGTCTTTTTTGCGGACGATGGTTGTGCCGTTCCATTGGGCGTTGATTTCTGGAAATTCTTTTAGCGCTTCGACGCATGCTTTCATGAAAAAAGGAAAATACGTTAGCGAAATCCCCTCTTGTTCTTTAAATGCGGCCTTTTTCTTATCACGGAGCTTGACGAGATTGGTTACGTCCACTTCCACCATTGTCCAAGCATGAGGCACTTCCATTTTGCTTTTAACCATGTTTTCAGCAATCGCTTTGCGTACACCTGTGACTGGGATTTCCTGGTCGTGGGCTGCTATTGCTTGAGAAGGTGTGCTGCGAACGGGTTCCTGTTGCTTTGCCTGCGCTGGCGGTTGTTGCGGCTCCGATGTATGGTTGCTAGCGATATAAGCTTCAACGTCTTTCCTTGTAATGCGTCCGCCTCTGCCGCTTCCAGAAATGGTCGTAAGGTCGAGTCCATGTTCTTGGGCCAATCGGACAACAGCTGGCGAATAACGGCTTTTTTGGCTAGGTTCCGCTTTTGTTTGCTCTTTCGCAGGGGGATTAGGATTTTGTTCCGTTTTGATTTCCTTGTTGCTTTCCTCGGCCTCGCTGCTCGCTTCTTCTACAATGGTGCAAATGTCAACGCCGACAGCAACTGTTTCATTTTCGTCAACAAGCAACTGTTCAATCGTACCTGTATAGGAGGAAGGAATTTCTGCGCTCACTTTATCCGTTAACACTTCAGCAATCGGCTCATACTTTTGGACGGTGTCGCCTGGTCCAACTAGCCACCTGCTGATCGTCCCTTCCGTTACGCTTTCGCCTAATTGAGGCATCGTCATTTTTGTCGCCACGGTTCTACCTCCTTAAAACTCAGCAAGTTTGCGGATCGCACGCTCCACTTTATCAGGGTTAATCATAAATTCTTTTTCTAGCGTAGGCGCATAAGGCATGGCTGGGATGTCAGGCCCGGCCAGACGCTCAATTGGCGCATCTAAATCAAATAGGCAATGTTCCGCAATAATAGCGGCTACTTCACCAAGGACACTGCCCTCTTTATTGTCTTCTGTGATAAGCAAGACTTTTCCTGTTTTGCTTGCTGCTGCTTTAATCGCTTCCTGGTCAAGCGGATAAACAGTGCGCAAATCGAGAATATGGGTCGAAATTCCATCTTTTTCTAGTCTTTCAGCCGCTTGCAAGGCGAAATGGACAGCCAATCCATACGTAATGACCGTCACATCGTCTCCTTCCCGTTTTACATCAGCTTTGCCAATTGGCAACGTGTATTCCTTTTCAGGCACTTCGCCTTTAATTAATCGGTAAGCCCGTTTATGTTCTAAAAACAATACTGGATCATCGAGTTGAATCGACGCTTTCAAAAGACCTTTGACATCGTAAGGAGTCGAAGGCATCACCACTTTCAGCCCTGGCGTACTTGAAAACAGTGCTTCAATGCTTTGCGAATGGTAAAGGGCGCCGTGAATGCCGCCACCATAAGGAGCACGAATCGTCACCGGGCATGACCAATCATTGTTGGAGCGGTAACGGATTTTGGCTGCTTCCGAAATAATTTGGTTAAAAGCTGGCATAATAAAATCAGCAAACTGCATTTCTGCGACTGGCCGCATGCCGTACATGGCTGCGCCAATTGCCACACCAGCGATCGCTGATTCCGCAAGGGGCGTGTCAATGACGCGTTCTTCACCGAAGCGTTCATATAACCCTTTTGTCGCCCGGAAAACGCCGCCGCGTTTGCCGACATCTTCCCCAAGCACAAATACGCGTTTATCTTTTTCCATTTCCTCTTCGAGTGCTCTTGTGACAGCCTCTATATAGGACATTACGGCCATTAGTTTGCCTCCTCGCTATACACATGCAAATAAGCGGTTTCCGGGGCAGCATAAGCAGCCTTTTCCGCATAATCAGTTGCTTCGTCGACGATTTGTTTCACTTCTTCTTCCAACGTTTCCATTCCAGTGGCATCGATTGTTCCTGACTCTAATAAATAGGTTGCAAATGTGGCAAGCGGGTCTTTTTCTTTTGCTTTTGCCACTTCTTCCCGTGAGCGATAAGCGCGGTCATCGTCATCGCTTGAATGAGGTGTCAAGCGGTAAGAAACGGTTTCGATCAAAGAAGGTCCTTCCCCACGCCGTGCCCTGTCCGCTGCTGTTTTGACTGCTTCATATACGGCAAGAGGGTCGTTGCCGTCCACCGTTACCCCTGGCATCCCGTAGCCTACTGCCCGGTCTGCGACATGCTCGCATGCTAATTGCTTTTCAATTGGGACGCTAATGGCGTATTTGTTGTTTTCACACATAAAAATGACAGGAAGTTTATGGACGCCGGCAAAGTTGGCCCCTTCATGAAAGTCACCTTGGTTAGACGATCCTTCGCCAAACGTTGTCAACGTGACGAAATTCTTGCCCTCTAGCCTGCCCGCAAGTGAGATCCCGACCGCATGGGGGACTTGTGTGGTCACGGGAGAAGAACCAGTGACGATCCGGTTTTTCTTCTGACCGAAATGCCCTGGCATTTGCCGGCCGCCGGAACTTGGATCTTCCGCTTTCGCAAAGCCAGAAAGCATCAAATCTCTCGCTGACATGCCAAATGCCAGCACCACGCCCATATCGCGATAGTACGGGAGAACGTAATCAACATCGCGATTTAAGGCAAAGGCAGCGCCGACTTGGGCCGCTTCTTGACCTTGGCAGGAAATGACGAATGGGATTTTACCGGCCCGATTTAAGAGCCACATCCGCTCATCAATTCGTCTTGCAAGCAACATCGTTTTGTACATTTCCACCACTTCAGCATCGCTTAATCCAAGCGTTTCATGTTTTTTGTTCGTCATCTTCCCATCCCCTCTACTTATGGATTGCATACCCATCAACTGCCAGCGCCGCTTCGCCGATCGCTTCTGCTAAAGTCGGGTGCGGGTGTACGGTTTCTGCTAGCTCAAAGTCCGCTGCATCAAGGAATTTTGCAAGCGCCGCTTCACTAATTAAATCCGTTGCGTGCGTGCCAATAATATGGACGCCTAATAAATCGCTTGTGTCTTTATCGGCAATCAATTTGACAAAACCGCCTGCCTCGCCATGAATGAGAGCTTTGCCGTTCGCTGCGAATGGAAAAGTGCCAACTTTTACGGCATGGCCTGCTTCTTTCGCCTGTATTTCCGTCATCCCCACTTGTGCGGCTTCAGGAAAACTGTACACACATGAAGGAACAGCAAGCGGATCAACTGGTTCGACCTGTTTGCCAATGATATGGGAAACAGCGGCAATGCCTTCATGGGCAGCGACATGGGCAAGCTGCAAACCGCCGACACAGTCGCCAACGGCATAAATGTGTGATTCCTTTGTTTGCCCATATTCATTTACAGCAATGCAGCCATGTGCCAAGGCGATGTCTGTATTGTCAATGCCAATGTCAGAGACATTGGCGACACGGCCGATGGCGACAAGCATTTTATCTGCTTCAATGGTATGTTCTTCTTGATTTTGGTGCACAGTCGCCTTTATGCCTGAACTTGTCGTGGCCACCGTTTGTTCATCTAATTGGGCGTTCGTATAAAACACGACCCCTCGCGCTTTCAGCTGTTTTTCCATTTCTGCCGCTACCGCTTGATCTGCTGTTGGCAAAATCGTTTCACTTGCTTCGACAACGGTGACGCTGACGCCAAAGTCAACAAGCATTGAAGCCCATTCAATCCCAATCACACCGCCGCCAACAATCACCATCGACGCGGGTAGCTCTTTTAGCTGCAAAACGTCATCGGAGCTTAAAATTTGTTTGCCATCAAAGGGTGTATGCGGAAGTGGTCTTGGTACCGACCCTGTTGCCAAAATGACATTTTTGCCAATAAGCATTTGATTGTCGCCATTAGCCAAATCAACTGATATGGTGCCTGGACTCGGCGAAAAAATCGATGGCCCGAGCATCCGCCCTCTTCCTTCGTACACATCGATTTTCCCTTTTGACATTAACGCCTTTACCCCTTGCGCTAAACGATCAACAATCTCTTGTTTCCGTTTTTGCGCACCGGCAAAATCAAATGCGACTGGTCCCGTTGCGACGCCAAACACGCTTGCTTCTTTGGCGGTGCGCAGCACTTCCGCGCTTCTTAGCAATGCTTTACTTGGGATGCAGCCTTTATGCAAGCATGTGCCTCCTAGCAATGCTTGTTCCACGAGCGCTGTTTTCAACCCTTCTTGGGCGGCGCGAATTGCGCTCACATAGCCGCCAATGCCGCCTCCGACAATGACAAGGTCGTAGTTTTCCGCCATTTAGCCCACCTCTTCCTGCTTACTTTTTCCTCGAAAGGATGTGATGCTCATTTTGCAAAAACGTCCCTCTTGCATAACGGACCCGCTCGATCCGCTGCTCGGCCATACGGTCAGCCGCTTGAAACGTAGGGATATTTTCTTCCTTGGCAATTTCAAACACACGGGCGACATTATCATAAATGCCCTCGACTTTTTTAAATGCCCGGTCACGATTATATCCGTTTAGCTCATCCGCTACATTAATGACGCCGCCAGCATTAATAACGTAATCAGGAGCATATACGATCCCCATTTCTTGCAGGCGAACACCATGCTTTTCTTCTTTAAGCTGATTGTTAGCAGCACCGGCAATGACTGATGCCTTCAGCTTGGCAAGGGAATCATCGTTAATGACGCCTCCAAGGGCGCATGGCGCGAAAATATCGCATTTGATGCTGTAAATCTCAGTTGGATCAACGGCAGTAGCACCAAAATCGGCAACAGCCCTCTCTACAGACGGTTTATGAATATCGGTTACAATCAGCTCAGCTCCATCTTTATGGAGGTATTTGCAGAGATTGTAAGCAACATTGCCTACTCCTTGGACTGCTATCGTCTTCCCAGCTAAGTCCTCAGAACCAAACCCTTCTTTCGCTGCCGCTTTCATCCCTACATAAACACCATAAGCGGTCACTGGAGAAGGATTTCCCGAAGCGCCAAATGCCGGCGAAATCCCGGTCACATAGTCTGTTTCCTGATGGATCATATCCATATCTTCAACGGTCGTGCCCACATCCTCAGCTGTAATGTAACGGCCATTAAGCCCTTGGATATAGCGGCCAAACGCCCGGAACATTTCCTCATTTTTATCTGAGCGTGGATCGCCAATAATCACAGCTTTTCCTCCGCCCAAATTCAGCCCAGCAGCGGCGTTTTTATACGTCATCCCTCTAGCCAGACGGAGCACATCTTCAATCGCTTCCTCTTCCGTGGCGTATTTCCACATTCTTGTTCCCCCTAACGCAGGCCCAAGTGTGGTGTCATGAATCGCAATGATTGCTTTTAATCCTGACGTTTTATCTTGACACACGACTACTTGTTCGTAATCGCGCTCTACCATCTTTGCAAATAATTCCATGTTTTGGTCCCCCTTCACTCAAGCTATGGCTCTATTGCCGCTTGGTCCTTAAACAAACATGCAAAAGATATGCCAATCTTTTAGGGATAAAAATACCTAACATTGGCTGCTATTTCCTGCACGTTTTTGCAGGCATGCATATTTTTGCAGGCAAAATTATGCGAGGTTGTATTTTTCAAGCTTGTAATAGAGCGAGCGAATGGAAATCCCAAGTAGTTTCGCCGCTTCTGTCTTTACACCATCTACTTCAGCAAGCGTACGTAGCAAATGTTCCTTTTCTTTTTCAGCTAAAAACGCCTGAAGTTGTTTTGGAGCTGTAGCATCGCTTTCTTCCCTTTTGCCTGACTGGCCAAATTCCTGGGGCAGCGAGACATCTGTTAATTCTGTCGCGCCAAGGTCCATGTAAATCATCGAACGGGCGAGGACATTTTCAAGTTCGCGAACATTCCCCGGCCAATAATACCCTTCAAAACGGGAAAGAACAAGTTTTGAAATCGACTGGATGTTATGGCCATAATCTAAATTTAACTTTCTAAGAAGATGGTCAATTAACGCAGGCAAATCACTTAGCCGCTCACGCAAAGGGGGAATCCGGATTGGCAATTTATTCAGCCGGTAATACAAATCTTCTCGAAATCGTCTTTCACGAATTGCTCCCTCTAAATCGACATTTGTGGCAGCGATAACACGGACATGGATAGGAATGGGCTTTGTGCCACCGACCCGGACGATTTCCTGTTCTTGTAAAACACGCAGCAGTTTGGCTTGTGTATTAGGAGACATTTCTCCAATTTCGTCTAAAAAAATGCTGCCATGCTCTGCTTCTTCAAACAACCCTTTCTTCCCAGACTTTAATGCTCCTGAGAAAGCACCTTGTTCATAGCCAAACAGCTCTGACTCAAGCAGCGTCTCAGTCAATGCTGCACAATTTACGCGAACAAATGGCTGCCCTTTCCGTTCGCTTTCGTTATGTATCGCATGGGCAAACAATTCTTTCCCTGTACCTGTTTCCCCTAACAGCAAAATAGGAAACGACGTTTTCGCGCCGCGCTTTGCTTGTTCAATCGCAAAGGCCATTTCTTTCGAAGTGCCGACAATTTCGGAAAAGGAATAGGTCGCCTCCAATGTTGCCAGCCGTTTTTGTGCATGTTGTAACTGGGACGATAGGCGATTCAATTCAGACACATCATGGATGACACCGATGCTTCCTTTCAGTTCGCCATCAACAACTACAGGGGCTACATTCACGATGACATCTTTTTTATGGGGCCCTAATTTCAACCGTGCCCCACGGACAGGTTTTTTCGTCCGCAACACTTGCATATGGATGCTTTCCCCTTCAGAGATGTCAGCTGTTGCCGGCTGACCGATTATTTGATCGCTGTCAAGCCCAGTCAGCTTTGTATAAGCGGGATTAACCATTAAGCCTGTCCCGTTCTCATCAACGACTGAAATCGCATCGTTGGATGAATTTATGATTGCTTCGAGCATCGTTTGAATGCTACGCAAGTCCGTGACTTGCTCGGCCAATTGCGTCGCTTCCGTCACATCTTTAAAGACTGCAATTGCGCCGCTACACGCGCCGCCAAAAATAAGGGGCACACGCGTCGTGACAATAACCGTGCCATTATCAAATTCATGCAATTGGTTATACTCCGGTTGTTGTGTTTCGATCACCCGTGGTAAGCCGCTCGAAGGCAAAAGTGTTTGAATTGGCTTGCCAATTGCTTTAGCAAGTTCAACGCCAGCCATATGTGCTGCGGCTTCATTCATAAATTGAACTTGGGCAAAACGATTGACAACAATCATCCCGTCTTGAATCGCATGAATTGCTTTTTTCATGAGCAAGTCGTCTTTGATTGCTTCCAGCACTTTTTCCCACGCCATTTGGAACGTCCATCTTTTTACACAGAATGAATCCCAGCGCGGATCATCGCTAATAGCAACGTCGGCTGGTTGTATCCCTTCTTGTGCATCAGGGTAACAAGGCAGTCGATGCTTTTTGGCAAGCACTTGAATCGGGGCATCATTTGATATTACTGCGATTGACGTAAACAATTCTAATTGCAAAAGCACGGCTAGCAACTGTTTTGATTCATTGCCAGAGCCTACAAAAATCGCGCTGTTCACTCTATCACCCCAAAATTAGGACTTGGTCATATACGCTGCTATTAGTTCTTTAAGTATCGTACAATTACGCCCAGGATGCAACTAATACATGTACTTTTTTGGCAAACTCCTTTACAATAGAGAAAGAATACTCCAGAAACAAAGCGACTTTTTGAAAGTTGGGATATCATGGGCAGAGTGATCGCTTTATGCATATTGCTTATTCCGATTATCGGCGCTGGCTATGGAATCAAGCTAATGCGCGACGCCTTTTTCTTTATTCAACAACCGCCTTATCCGGCCATTTGGGTTCAGTTTTTGGCAGGATTGCTCTTTTTTGCGTTAGGGATGTGGTTTTTGGCCGGTTTTATTTTTCACCGTGATAAAAAACGAGGAAAAGTCACTCGTTCATTTACGCGAAAAAAAGCATAGCGAGCTCGTTATGCTTTTTATTCATGCTTGTTTATTCCTAATTCGCCCATCCAGCGAAAAACACCTATTCTGCTAGGCAGTTGTGTCAACGGTATATACGCCAAAAATATGGATACGGCTAAACAAGCAAATTGCAGTGTCAAAGAATGGGTAGATATGGCCCAAATCGCCGCCATGCTTCCGAGCAACAACGCCCCGCTTGTACCAAAACAAGCTTCACGTTCTCCCTCCATTACAAAAGCAATATAAAACACAGTGACAACGTATAATACGTCGGCGAATTGAGGCGTCTCGATGACGAAAAAGACAACAACAAGAAAACAGAAGCTGGCTTTCCATAAGAAAAGTGGATGTTTGTTCATTTTTTGTCCGGTGTAAGGAAGCATCACCAACAACGCAATTGCAATGAGCCAATGCCAGAAGCTAGCCATGCTTGTCATCTGCCAAGCGAACAACATAGCGGCTAAAATCCCAAGAAGAATTAGTGGATCATTCCAAACGAAAACGTTTCTCGTGATATCGGTGCTCTTGCGCCAATCATAATAAAAACCAATTGCCCAAACAAGCGTGGCGTACGCTAACGGCAAATAAGAAAAAAAGGCCACCGACCCCGCTAGTTGGCTGCATAAAGCAGCATAGCTAAATAATATAAAAGCCCCTAGGCTAAATGGCATTTTCCTTTTGCCACCGCTGTCTGATAATGCCCATCCAGCATCAGCAAAACCAATATTCAGGGCAATGGAAAGGAGCGGCAATAATAAAAACAATGTAATCATTTAGGATCGACACGCTTTAATGGACGAACGTCTTTCGCACACAACCATTGATTGCCCGCATTAGCTCGTTCTGCCTTTGTACTTAATGGGTTCTTTCGATTTGTCCTTTCCGACAATAGGGGAAAGAACATCTTCCTTTTTGTAAGTGTCATAGCCACCACCTCTCCTTTAGTATGGGCCCATTCGTTCTTTTTACGCAAAAAAACCAAGACACTTCGGCTTAAGCGCTTGGTTTCTTGCCTATTCAAGTTTCAACTCACCTTATGTTCAATCCGTAGCTTGTCAGCAACCATTGCAATAAATTCAGAGTTGGTTGGTTTGGCCTTTGACTGGCTTACTGTATAGCCAAATAAATTTGAAATGGAGTCAATGTTTCCTCTGCTCCACGCAACTTCAATCGCATGGCGGATAGCCCGTTCGACTCGGCTCGCTGTCGTGTTGAATTTCTTAGCGATGTCCGGATAAAGCACTTTTGTGATCGAGCCAAGAAGTTCAATGTCTTTATAAACCATCGTAATCGCTTCACGCAAATACATGTACCCTTTTATATGCGCTGGAACACCAATTTCATGAATGATGCTTGTAATGCTCGCATCCAAGTTGATTTGCCTGTCTTCAGGGCGATGAGCAGTATGAAACGACAAAGAGGATGTTCTTGTCCGCTTCGCTTTTTTGCTGCCGCCTATCTCCCTGATCTTCTCCATTAACGCATCCATATCAAACGGTTTTAATACATAATAGGAAGCGCCAAAATCGACGGCTCTTTTCGTTACATCTTCTTGGCCAAAAGCAGTCAACATGATAATTTGTGGCTTTTTCTCCCGTTGACTTAAACGTTCCAGCACAGCTAGCCCATCCAAATGGGGCATAATGATGTCAAGCAGTAGTACATCTGGCATTTTTTCTTCTACAACCGTTAAACATTCTTGCCCATTAAAGGCCGTTCCGATTACTTCCATATCTGGTTGAGCACCTACATATTCACTCAATAAATGGACTAATTCGCGGTTATCATCTGCAATGCAGACTGTAACGTTGCTCATCTCGTTTTCCCCCAATTCCTTTTGGTGTATGTAATCGATTCGACAAGGATGGCTGCAATCCTTTAAATAATTTAAAATAGACCGTATTCTCCTAAAATCCCATTTGTTCGACATAAATTGTCCAGTACCATTGTATCAAAGAATGGCGCACAAAAAATAGGAATAAAAGGATTTTACACGAAAAGAAGCTAAAACGAGTAATTAACTCGCTTTAGCTTCAAGCAATCCTGTATGAATGCCGGCTTCTTCCAGCATCCAACCAATGTGGCAGCCATAACCGCTTGTCGGGTCATTGACAAATACATGCGTTACTGCGCCAATCAATTTGCCGTCTTGAATAATCGGGCTCCCGCTCATCCCCTGCACAATGCCGCCTGTCTCTTGCAACAATTTTTTATCGGTCACTTTAATGACCATTCCCTTTGTCGCAGGCCCATTTTGAGCCACGCTGCTGACGATTTCAACATCAAACTGTTCGACTTCTTCCCCTTCGAGAACGGTTAGGATTTTGGCAGGCCCTTCTTTCACTTCATCTGCTGTGGTAATTGCCATCGGTTCGTCATACAAGCCATTTTTCATCTTCGCTTTTTGATCCAGTTGCCCAAATACGCCAAAAGAACTGTTTTTGCTAATGGTGCCAAGAATGTCTTGGTCTTTCGCAATGCTCGCCAACTTTTCGCCAGGTTCGCCATGGAGCCCTTTTGAGATCGATGTGACAGAAGAGCGCATAATTTGCCCATCGTGAACCGAAATCGGCTTACGGGTGTCGACGTCCGAAATCACATGGCCCAGCGCCCCATATTTCATGCTTTGTGGTTCATAAAAAGTCATTGTCCCAACACCCGCTGCAGAATCACGAATATAGAGGCCTAAACGGTACAAATGGTCGCCTTTTGCTCTTTCTGGTTTAAGAACCGTTTTAATTGGTTTTTCATTGCGGAGTACTTCTATCGTCAGTTCTTTGTTTGCTTCCCCGGCATCTTGAACAAGCTTAGCCACTTCATTCATTGAGTGCATTTTGATGCCGTTGATTTTCGTAATCCGGTCACCCACTTCAATTCCAGCAAATTCCCCAGGTGATTTTTGTCCCTTTGCCGTTTCAATCAAATGGTGGCCAACGACTAAGACGCCTTCCGTGTTTAGTTTGACGCCAATCGACTGACCGCCAGGAATCACTTTTATGCTCGGTAAAACAGAAACGTCAATCGCTTTAACTGGCCACGGGCCAGCCTTTACAAGAACTTCTTCGCTGCCAGGCGATTTGCCATGCAAATAAGTGCGGTTATCTTGTTCCTTAATAACAACATGGCCTTTAGCAGTTGCGCCAGCCATTTCAATAACAGCATTGCTTCCTTCAAATATGGTCAGGTCAACAGGCGTATTGACAAATTGCCTTATTTGTGGTGAAAAACCTAGCCCTACCACACATAAAAAAAGCAAGACGCCAATTACATATCGTACACCCTCTTTTCTCAAACGTTTCACTCCTCGCTCCCAACCCACACCTCCATGCTGGCTGTACTATTAATGTTGCCTCCTACGGCCATATTTATAACCATGCAAAAGAGAAAAAAGCCACCCAAAATGGGTAGCTTTTCTACATTTTTTTTGTTTGAGCAAGCGCGAGCAATTCTTCTGCATTTTTCCTGGTCAAATCTGTCACTTCGACGCCAGAAAGCATCCGTGCCAGTTCGTCCACTTTTTCGTTTTCATTTAAAACCTTGACGCTTGTGAACACGCGGTTATCGGTTTCGGTTTTGGAAATATACAAATGGTGGTCAGCTAATGCTGCCACTTGTGGCAAATGAGAAATACATAACACTTGTGAGCCAGCAGATATTCGTTGGATTTTTTCACCTATCGCCTGGGCGACTCTGCCACTCACGCCCGTATCCACTTCATCAAAGATGACAGAGGTCATTCCTTCTTTTGCGGAAAAAACAGACTTCAGCGCTAGCATAATCCGCGACAATTCCCCTCCAGAAGCGACTTTCGCAAGAGGTTTTAACGGTTCACCTGGATTCGCCGAAATCATAAATTCGATTCGGTCTTGGCCTAACCTTCTTAAACTGGAGAGATCTCCTTTATTTGGATAAGGCTCAATCGCTACTTGAAATTGCGCTTTTTCCATATACAGGTCTTGCAACTGTTTTTCAATCGCTTCCATCAATTCAGCTGCTGCCGCCTTGCGCAAATCAGTTAATGCTTCCGCTTCAAGCAACAAGTCCTCTACAAGGGCGTCGCGTTTTTCGGTTAAATTCGCTAACCGGTCATCCTTATGTTCTATCGCTTCCAGCTCTTCCTCAATCGTGGCGGCATATTCCAATATCGTTTCAACCGAATCACCATATTTGCGTTTCAACTTGTCGATTTCAGCAAGCCTCGTTTCAATAAACGCAAGTGTTTCGGGATCAAAATCAATTGCTTCAATCGCTTCACGAATCGCATACGTACCTTCTTCAAGCATATAGTAGCTTGAAGACATTTGTTCATATAAAGGCGCTAATTCCTTGTCAATCGAGGCAGCAGTTTCTAAGTGGGAAAGCATGCCGCTCATGTAATCCAGGCCTCGTTCCTCGCCGTACATATGTTCATAACTACGGGTTAAGGCCTCATAAAGCTTCTCACTATTGGCTAGTTTATAACGTTTAGCCAGCAACTCTTCGTCTTCTCCTGGCGTTAACTTCGCTTGTTCGATTTCTTGTAGTTGATACGCATACAAATCGGCTTTTCTTGCCATTTCTTGCGAATTTTGATTTAAACTGTTGATCCGGTCCGTCATTTTTTGGACTTCATTAAACAACCTTGTATACTCAGCACGCGTTTTTTTTAAGGCCTCGCCACCGAAACTGTCTAATAGTTCAACATGTTCTTCGATCCGCATTAATGACTGGTGCTCATGCTGGCCGTGCATATCGATTAATGTCTGCCCGACTTCCCGCAACATGCCAATCGTTGTCAGCTTGCCATTTATCCGGCAAATGCTTTTTCCAGCGTCTGTAATATCACGCCGGAGAATGAGCATTCCTTCTTCGCATTCAACGCCAATTGGGTCGAGTTTTTTTAGAGCCGGGTGGTTCTCGCCAATCGCAAACAAGCCTTCAATTTCGGCTCGTTTTTCGCCAAAGCGGACAAACTCGGCTGACCCTCTCCCGCCTAACAATAATGCGATTGCATCGATGATAATGGACTTGCCTGCGCCCGTCTCCCCAGTCAACACGGTCAACCCTTTTTCAAAAGGGACTGTTAAAGAGCGGATAATGGCAAAATTTTTTATCGACAGTTCCATTAACATCCTCTCGCCACCTTCCTCAAAGCATATTCAAGAACCGTTCTGTTACAACTTGTCCATCTCGCTCGGTACGGCAAATAATTAAAATCGTGTCATCTCCACAAATCGTCCCCATTAATTCGTTCCAATCCAAATTATCAATTAGAACAGCGATGGCGTTCGCATTGCCTGGCATCGCCTTCATGACGACAAGGTTGCCTGTACGATCAATACTAATAAAACTGTCGGTTAAAATTCGCTTCAGCTTTTGCTGTGGGTTGAATTTTTGGTCTGCAGGCAGGCTATATTTATAACGCCCGTCTTGCAACGGTACTTTTACTAAATGAAGTTCTTTGATATCACGAGAAACCGTGGCTTGCGTGACATTGTAGCCATCGCTTTTTAGCCGATCCACTAAGTCATCCTGTGTTTCAATTTCATAATTGGTAATGATTTCCCGTATTTTAATATGGCGTTGCCCTTTATTCATGCCCTCACCTTACCTCAAATTAAATTCAATTTTTGCAACGAACAACGTCTTTTTTATATTATCTACGGTTTGCCCGCTTTCGGCAAGATTGATACACTTGCTTATCTACAAAAAAAGAAGGCCGCATGCCGCTGCCTTCTCCAAGATATCCAGCATGGCGGCCGGTTGGCAAGCTTGCCCGTTCTGCTGCCAGCTTGGCTTTCCTTTGTTTTTTAATGGTTTTTTAAACGTTGGGAGGACTCAACGACTTGGCGAATGACTCCCTCTTGTATATCCATGCGCCCACTGCCTTTTTGCAAATGGATTAAAAATTCGATGTTGCCTTCACCGCCCGTAATGGGCGAATAGCTTAAATTAACAACATCAAATCCAATCGAACAGCTAAAAGCGGCGATGCTTTCAATCACTTGTTCATGAATAGCCGGGTCGCGGACAATCCCTTTTTTCCCAACTTGGTCCTTCCCTGCCTCAAACTGCGGCTTTATAAGGGCGCATACATCCCCGCCGGTAGCGATAATTGCAAAAAGCGGCGACAACATTAAACGCAAAGAAATAAAGGACACATCGATCGTCGCAAACTGGGGAATGCCGTTGCCAAAATCACTAGGTACAGCGTGGCGGAAATTCATCCTTTCCATCACCGTCACACGTTCGTCCTGACGAATTTTCCAAGCAAGCTGGTTATAGCCAACATCAACGGCATACATATGCTCCGCTCCATGCTGCAAGGCGCAGTCAGTAAAACCGCCAGTGGACGCGCCAATGTCAAGGCCGACTTTTCCGGCGATAGGAAAATCGAACGTCTGCAGCGCTTTTTCCAGCTTTAATCCGCCCCGGCTCACGTAAGGCATTTGTTCTCCTTTAATACGCAGCGGCGTATCAACGGCTACTTTCATGCCCGGCTTGTCAAGCCTCTCGGAGTCACTATAGACAAGCCCGGCCATGATCGTTCGTTTTGCTTTTTCCCTTGTCTCACATAGTCCCCTTTCAACGAGGAGAACATCAAGGCGTTCTTTCACTGCCATTCGCTTAGGCCCTCTTCCGCTTTTGCGGCAACATGCTAATGAGCGTGTCGGCAATCCGCTCTGGCGTTAATCCAACTTCTTGATAGAGCTCACTTACGCTCCCATGCTCAACAAAATAATCAGGAATGCCCATTCGCTTCAATTCCACGTGCATGCCTTTCTCATTGTAAAATTCAAGTACGGCACTGCCAAAGCCGCCTTGAAGGACAGATTCCTCAATGGTCAGCAGGGGCAGCTCTTCTTCAGCAAGCGCTTCAAGCAATTTCTCGTCAAGTGGTTTAACAGAGTTCGCATTAATGAGACGAATGCTATAGCCTGCTTGTTTTAATTGCGCCAGCGCTTTTTCTGCCACTGGGATCATCGTGCCAAAAGTGAGAATAGCGGCATCTGTGCCTTCTTGGAGCACATTCCATTTGCCAATTGGCAGCCTTGAAAGGCTAGCGTCCATTTTCACGCCTGTGCCATTTCCACGGGGATAGCGGATCGCAATTGGGCCGTCGTCGTAGCAAATGCCTGTATAGAGCATATGCTGGAACTCGTTTTCATCTTTTGGGTTTAAAATCGTTATATTTGGCAATGACCGCAAAAACGCAATATCGAATACACCTTGGTGTGTTTCCCCATCAGCACCAACAAGGCCAGCACGATCAATCGCAATAAGCACATTTAAGTTTTGCCGGCAAATGTCATGGACGACTTGGTCATAGCCACGTTGCAAAAAGGTTGAGTAGACAGCATAAACAGGCTTCATTCCTTGTGTCGCAAGGCCAGCCGACATCGTGGCTGCATGTTGCTCAGCAATGCCGACATCAAACATGCGATCAGGAAACTCCTCAGCAAACAAGTCGAGCTTTGAGCCTCCTGGCATGGCTGGCGTAATCGCTACAACCCGTTCATCTTCGCGGGCAATTCGTTTTAATGTGTTTGCAAAAACGCTCGGATAGCTTGGCGGTCCTGGCTTTTTCACCATTTCACCGCTTTCCATCTTGTACGGCCCTGTCCCGTGCCAAGCTCCTGTCGCATCTTCTTCTGCTGGTTTATAGCCTTTGCCTTTTTTCGTTAGCACGTGCACCAATACTGGTCCTGATGTTTTTTTCGCATAGCTTAGCTGGTGTTTTAAGTCGTCTAAGTCATGCCCGTCTACAGGCCCTAAATAAGTGAACCCCATTTCTTCAAAAAACATGCCTGATACCATTAAATACTTTAAGCTATCCTTTAATCGTTCGGCCGTATCTGCAAGTTTCCCGCCAAAGGCTGGGATTTTGCGGATAATCGTTTCCAAGTCCTCTTTTGCTTTTTGGTATTTCCCAGCCGTACGCAAGCGGCCAAGAATGCTGTGCAATGCGCCGACATTAGGTGCAATTGACATTTCATTGTCATTTAAGACAACAATTAAATGTTTCTGTTCATGGCCAATATGGTTTAATGCTTCCAGAGCCATGCCCCCTGTAAGGGCACCGTCGCCTATAATCGCCACAATGTTTTCATTGGTGCCTTTTAAATCCCGGGCTGTCGCCATTCCCATTGCTCCTGACAAAGAAGTGGAGCTATGTCCCGTCTCCCAAACATCATGCTCGCTCTCCGTACGTTTTGGAAACCCGCATAAGCCTTTGTATTGGCGGAGTGTGTCAAATTGAGGTGCGCGCCCAGTCAAAATTTTATGCACATATGCTTGGTGGCCTACGTCCCATAGCAACTTATCTTTCGGGCTGTCAAAAAGCTGGTGGAGCGCAAGTGTCAACTCAACTACCCCTAAGTTCGGTCCAATATGGCCGCCTGTCGCCGAGAGTTTTTCGATCAAAAAACGACGTATGTCCGCAGCCAGCTCTTCCAATTGTTTATTCGAATAGTTCTTTAAAAAGCTCGGGTCTTGGATTTCTTCAAGGTTCATCGCTGAAACCCCCATTTTCTGTTCTGCTTCTCTCCTACAAATCAATCGCTGTTACCGGAGAATGAGTCTTGTCTTTGTTTAGGCAATTATAACAAAAAGATGGACGGAAAGAACAGCAATAACCTACGATCGCTGTTCATAAAAAAACCAACCGGCTCCAGGTTGGTTCAGACTGCAGGCAAACGCTCCCATACGTCGTCGTTTGCCCCGTTGTATAAGCCGTTCGATCTTCCTTCCAGCTTTCTCTTTTCCCTGTTTGGTGTTTAATGGTCACGTGTAACGATGTACTTAGCCAAATCCTCAAGCAACGTCCCCCGCAAATGAAGCTCATCGAGTACTTGTAAAGCCCGATCATAATGAGTGTGAAGCATTGTTTTCGCTCCATCAAGGCCAAGAAGCCCTGGATAAGTGCTTTTATTATTGACAGCGTCACTGCCAACAGGCTTACCGATGGCGATTGAATCGCCTTCTACATCAAGAATGTCGTCCTTAATTTGGAATAATAACCCAATCTCCTGTCCGAATTCGTTTAATTTGCTCCGTTCCTCGTTTGACACCCCGGCAATAAGCGCTCCTGCTTCGATTGAAAAAGCCAACAATTCGCCCGTTTTGCGCTTATGAACATTGGCAAGCTGTTCAACGGTAAGCTGTTTTCCTTCCGCAAACATGTCCGCAAGCTGCCCGCCAACCATGCCGCTAGCGCCAGCCGCTTTAGAGAGAGCAGCAATGATCGAAACTTTTGTTTTTGCCGAAAGGGGAGCGTCGGCATTGGCAATCAAGGCGAAACTTTGTGTCAATAGAGCGTCGCCTGCAAGAATCGCTGTTGCTTCTCCGAATACTTTATGATTCGTTGGCTGGCCCCGGCGTAAGTCATCGTCATCCATCGCAGGCAAATCGTCGTGAACGAGAGAATAGGTATGTACCATTTCAATTGCGCACGCTGTGTCGAGGCCATGTAAAATCGGTTGGTTATATGCCTCCAACACAGCCAACAACAACACAGGACGCACTCGTTTGCCGCCTGCTTCGAGTGAGTAAAGCATCGCTTCCTTTAACCGGTGCTCAGCCTCTAACTCCCGCACGTATTCAGGCAACTTTTTGTCGACAAGCTGCCTAGCCTCTTCTAAGAACGTTTGGAACAATGCGCTCACTCGTTTGCCTCCTCTTCTAAATTCGCTTCAACCAGTTCCCCATCCTCATGCATAATTTGGTCAAGCTGCTTCTCGACTTTCAGTAATTTTTCATGACAGCTTTGCGATAAGTCCATGCCTTCCTTAAACATATCAATTGCTTGTTCGAGAGGGACATTGCCTTCCTCTAGTTTTTCCACGAGCCATTCCAACTGCCTCATGGCCTCCTCAAACGGCAAATCCTTTGTTTCAGCCATTTGATTCACCTCCATTTTTCATTTCTCGTTTCCCCACTACTTGGCAGTGTAAGTTTCCATCTGCCAGTTTCACTACGATATCGTCTTCTATCTCCACGTCTTTTGCCGTCTTTACTAACGCCTCGTCTTTGTAAACGAGCGAATAGCCTCTGTCCATTACTGCTAGCGGGCTTAAGAGCTGAAGTTGTTGGATTACGGCAGACAGGCTTTGCCGTTTCCTTTGCGTCTCTGCCGCCATTGCTCGAACGAGACGGGCATGGTTTTGCCGTCGTTCTTTTTGCAATTGGCTCACCCGGGTAGCAGGATGTTGACGAAGAATGGCTTGGTTCATATGTTTAAACGCCAGTGTCTTTTGCTCCAATTTTATTTGTATGGCCCGGTTTAACCGTTCCATTAGCCCGTCAAGTTGCTGTTCTTTTTGGTGGACGAGCTGGACAGGGTAACGAAACGCATAGGAGCGTTTCAGCCGCTCTAGCTCTCTCCGTCTTGTTTTCACTTGCTCGACAAGCGAACGTTCTAGCCGCTTTTTCAAATGGCCGATATGCTCCATTAGTTCACGGGCATCAGGCACTGCAAATTCTGCTGCCGCCGTAGGAGTGGGAGCCCGTCTGTCAGCTGCAAAATCGCTGATCGTAAAGTCTGTTTCATGGCCGACAGCCGAAATAACAGGAACAGCGGCTTCTGCAATCGCCCGAGCCACCATTTCTTCGTTGAAAGCCCACAACTCTTCAATCGAGCCACCGCCCCTGGCGACAATGACGACATCAAATATATTGGCCATGCTTGCCTGTTCCAGCGCGCGGCTAATGGAAAGGGGCGCTCCTTCTCCTTGGACCAGTACAGGAAAAAGCGTCACGCGTATTTGCGGATAGCGCCGTTTTAATGTCGTCATCATATCACGGATCACAGCACCAGTTGGCGACGTAATAATCGCAATATGCGTTGGAAAACGGGGAATCGGGCGCTTACGTTCCTCGGCAAATAGCCCTTCTGCCTCAAGCGCTTTCTTTAAACGCTCGTACTCGGCAAACAAACTGCCGATGCCGTCAGGCTGCATTTCTTTGGCGTAAAATTGGTACTGCCCATATGGCTCGTACACATTGATTTCACCGCGAATGAGCACATTCATGCCATTCTCAGGCTTAAAACGGAGGAAGCGGTTATAGCCAGCAAACATGACAGCTTGCATTCTCGATCCTTCATCCTTGATTGTAAAATACATATGGCCCCGCGTATGCTGTTTAAAATTGGAAAGTTCGCCGCGTATCCATATTTCAGGCAAATGGGGATCGTCTTCTAACAATTGCTTAATGTAACGTGTCGCTTCGCTTACTGTCCAAGCTTCAGCGACACCAGCATTTCCAGCCATCCCACGAGCCTCCTAATTTATTTGTTTTTCATTGCCATATCATATGAATTGGACAATACCCCATTGATAAAACGCCCCGCATCAGTCCCGCCAAATGCTTTTGCAAGCTCAATTGCTTCATTCAACGTTACATTTACAGGGATATCGTCTAAATACAACATCTCAAACAGCCCCATGCGGGCGATTGCCCGGTCAACGTGGCCCAGTCGGTCAAGCGTATACCCCTTTAAATTTTCGCTTAAATACCCGTCAATTTCATCTTGGTGTTCAAGCGTCCCATAGACAAGCGTATTGTAAAATTCGCTCGGTTCTTCTTCATCATTTAGCGTATTTTCGATCGCTTTGTCCACGTTGATATCAATTAAAGTCAGCTGGTAGAGTGTTTGCACAGCTCGCAGCCTTGCTACACGTCGGTTCATAATTAACTCCTTTATGATTTGTCTTGTTTAGTATAGCGCAAATCAGCGGCGACGTAAAAACAGAAAAAACCGGCAGTAGCCGGTTTTTCAGACTGTAGACAAACGCTCGCATACGTTGTGGTTGACAAGCGTTTTCTATTAGCCTGATCAAGTTTTTCGAATCAAGTCTCAAGGCGCTTATTCGTAGTCGTTATCCACTGAGTTTTGTGCTTCTGGGGACTCAAAGTAAACACCGACGACATGGACATTGATTTGATTTAAGCGAATCGCCGTCATTGTTTCCAGCGCTTGTTGAATATTAAGCTGGATTAATTTGGCTACTTCCGGCACAGCCGCGCCATAGGAAATAATAATGGATACGTCGACAATAATGCCTTCTTCCGTTAGTTCGACTTTAACGCCTTTTCCATGGTTCTTTCTCCCGAGGCGTTCGGCTACATCAGCAGCAAAGTTGCCTCTTAGGGCAGCCACACCTTCCACTTCCTGTGTCGCGATCCCGGCAATCACTTCAATGACTTCTGGAGAGATTTCGACTTTCCCAAGCCCGCCTTTTTGCTCGTCAAGTTCTAACAGTTGGTGGTCTTCCATGTTTAAACGCCCCTTTGCTTATTTTTTTATGGCATCACATCATGTTCTTCAACAAACTTCGTATTAAAATCGCCAGAAACAAACACCTCATGGTTTAGAAGCTGGAGATGGAACGGAATCGTTGTATCAACACCGCTAATTTCAAATTCAGACAACGCCCGTCTCATCCGGGCAATGGCCTCCTCCCGAGTAGCGCCATGCACGATTACTTTGGCGATCATCGAGTCATAAAATGGCGAGATGACGCAGCCTGGGTAAGCAGCTGAATCAACGCGGACGCCAAGTCCACCAGGAGCAAGGTAGTCAACGATTTTTCCTGGAGATGGCATAAAGTTCTTTTCTGGATTTTCAGCGTTAATGCGGCATTCGATTGACCACCCATTATACGTGACATCGTCTTGCGTCAACGACAACTTTTCATTGTCTGCGATGCGGATTTGTTCTTTAATCAAATCAACACCGGTGACCATCTCCGTCACAGGATGCTCAACTTGAATGCGCGTATTCATTTCCATGAAATAAAAATCGCCCGTATTGTGGTCATAAATAAATTCAACTGTACCAGCTCCAGAGTATTGAACGGCCCTTGCCGCTTCTACGGCCGCGCGCCCCATTTCTTGACGCTTTTCCTCTGTAATTGCAGGAGAAGGGCTTTCTTCAAGCAATTTTTGCAAACGGCGCTGAATCGAACAATCGCGCTCGCCTAAATGGATAACATTGCCGTGGTTATCGGCAAGCACTTGGATTTCAACATGCCTGAAATCTTCAATATACTTTTCTAAATAAACGCCAGGATTGCCAAAGGCCGTCTCTGCTTCTTGCTGTGTCACTTTTATGCCCGATTCTAATTCTTTCTCATTGCGGGCGACACGGATCCCTTTACCGCCTCCGCCGGCCGTTGCTTTAATAATAACAGGGTAGCCAATATCGCGGGCAATTTGTTTTGCATCTTCAATTGTTTCCACAATTCCATTTGACCCAGGTACGATTGGCACGCCAGCTTTCGCCATTGTTTCCCTCGCAACATCTTTTGTTCCCATCCGGCTTATCGCTGTCGGGCTTGGGCCAATAAAGGTAATGTTACAGTCTGCGCAAATTTCCGCGAAATCGGCGTTTTCCGCTAAAAAGCCATAGCCAGGATGAATCGCGTCCGTTTCCGTTAATGTCGCCACGCTCATTAAGTTTGTGAAATTCAAGTAGCTTTTGGCAGACTCCGTTGGCCCAATACAAAATGCTTGGTCTGCAAGTTGGACGTGTAATGAATCAGCATCTGCTTCAGAAAAAACGGCCACTGTTTCAATGCCGAGCTCCTTACACGCGCGAATGACCCGAACGGCAATTTCGCCGCGGTTTGCTATTAAAATTCGTTTGATCATCGTTATCGCCCCTACTTATTCCGTTCAACAACCATCAGCGGCTGTCCATACTCAACAAGTTCACCGTTTTCTGCCACAATCTCCACAATTTTCCCTTTTGTATCGGCAACAATCGGGTTCATTAGTTTCATTGCTTCAACGATGCAGACAACCGTGTCTTCCTCAACGCTATCGCCTGTGCGCACATACGGATCAGCATCAGGAGATGGCGCAGCATAAAACGTCCCTACCATCGGCGACGTAACTGTAAACAAATCCCGGCCATCTGCATCGGCTTCTGGCTCTTTGCTTTCAACTATTTCTTCCGGCAGCGCCACTGGTGCTGGCGCTGCAGCAGGCGCTTTTTGTACAGCGGCTGTCGGCTGTTCGAGCGGCACTGCAACTTGACCATTGTTTTTCTTTAATACAAGTTTGCCATTTTCTTGCTCCAGTTCAAGTTCCTCAAGAGAAGAGGAATCAAGTGCTTCTATTAGACTTTTAATTTCTTCAACTTTAAACATCTTGTAGCAGCTCCTTTTCAATTGCTTCGTTTAGTGGTCATACCACTTCAGCGCCACCCGTCCCATACATCATGTACTAACGTTCGGGGTTCGCGAGGAAAAATCCTTTATTATGTAGTAAAATTGCAGGCGTAAGAGGGAGTGCTCCCCCTTACTCTTGTTCTTCTGTCGTTTGTGCGTCTTTTTTGTATTGCCGAAACACAGGAAATTCCGAGAGGTTGTCCGGTATTTTCCCATTTTCCAGCAAAATGATCTTAACAATATTTTTATTGCGGGCCATATGGTACTTTTCCCCGTATTCATTTTCCTGGGTATAACGCTTTAAGTTTTCGTAGTCTTCCTCTTGGATCGACACGCTCACACGGTCGCCGTCTTCGTCTTCGATTTCTTCAGAAAAGCCAACTTCAAATTCGACGATTTGAATATGGTCATTTTTTATATTGCGCGTCTGCTCGAGGACAGCTTTCGCTCCCTCTGTTAAATCAGACCATTCCATCTGCAATCTCTCCTTACTTCATTATACATTGCTGTATTATACCATGTGTAGAAGAGGAATGCATGTTGCAAAAAAAGCAGCTTGTGCAAAGGCTGCATCAAGCCGCTAATAACTAGTATTATTCTGCTATTTCGTCCAAATGGACCGAAATGTCTGCCGTTGTTTGCAAATGCTCTTTGGCAAGCTGCATAATGGAGTTGGCTTCGGCTTTTGAAAGGCTTTCAGCTTGAACCATGATTTGTACGCTATCTGCTTCAGACATGACGAGCGCATCATTATACCCTTCTGCACGCAAGAGTGATTCGAGCATTTGCTCATTGTCCCCTACGGCAAGGATTTCAATCGATTTGTCGTTCGCGGCTACCGCTTCCTCAGCTGAGCTGCCTTCAGCAGATGCTTCACGAGTATACTGCTCTGCTTCTTTGTGGCGTGCCTCATTCAATTTTAAACGCGCTTCCGTGTAATTGTCGTTACCAGAGAGGCTTGCGATCATATCACCATCAACCGTGCCATCTTCATTTACTTCGACTTCCACCCCTGCTTCTTCTGAAGCGATTGGGTCTGTCCCTTCATCCCCGGCGTTTTGATTACCTGGATAGGCATAGTACACACCAAGAACCAACATTAAGCTTAACATTGTCAATAGCCAAACCGTTTGCTTTTTAAGAACCATTTTTATTCCTCCTTCATTTTCTTCGGCATAACAGATACGCGATGTGGCGCTACATCTAACACACGGCTCACCGCTTCTACTACCCAAGCCTTTACTTGTACATTTTCCACTCCTTCCGCAACAACAAGCACGCCTGCTACCGCTGGTTTTTCTTTCGAGATGACAAGCGGCTCATCTTGATCGCCGTTGCGGGTAATCACAACATTTTCTTCTTCTTGCGTATCCTCTACTTGTCTGCTGCCGCCTTCACGGTCTGTCTCATTTGTCTCTTGGCGCCCGCGTTTTACATTTTTTTCATAGACTTGCTTTTCACTTTCCGCGAGATTGACAACGATTGAGACATTATTGACGCCGACTATCTCTTGCAGCGCCTCGCGCAATTGATTTTCATAGCGCATTTCATAGTCAGCCATTGAATTTTCTTCGACTTTCCGGCCAAACACAGGGGCTGTGTCCTCCTCGCCGTCTTCATTCGAGTCTGCCTCATTTGTAGTTGGCATTGCGTCATCATTTTCCGGTTGCAAAAATTGACTCAAAAGCATTAACGCTACACCGAGACAGCCTAGCAGTAAGATGTATTTGGGCGAAAAGCTGCGTTTTTTTTTATCTGGCTGTTTTGGTAGCCATTTTTTAAACCAATCGTCAGCTTTTTCTTTGTCATTCATTCACCCACCCCTCCTTCTCTTACCAATGTAATTGCGGACTCTGGAACACCCCATTCGTCGGCCAAAAACAGAGCAAGCTCATCCTTGTTTTCAACTGGCTTTTGCTGGCTACGCCCGTCGGTTGTGTCGATTTCAATGGATACAGGTTCAATGGGCTTCCCCGCGCCTAAGCTGGACTCTGGTTTTTCCGACGAACCTACATGGACTTCTATTGCCACTCCAGGTTCCTCTGCTGTCTCCGCCACGGCAATGTGCGTAATGAACATTTGATGACGACTCGCCAACTCTTCCTCAACTTGGTCTTTTAGTTGGACAGCCACTTGTTCAGATGTATATGCATCAAAGAACTGATCTATCTCTTTTTTTTGTGAATTTATTTTTTCCTCAATGTCAATGGCTTTTTCTTGTTGAGATGCCTGCTCTACCAGGCTGTAGAGCCATTTTTCTGGGTCTTGATGAAACAGGGAAAGCACAGGTTGGAGCATCATGACAAGCAGCATTAAACTAACAACCAGTTTGACATAGTTTTTTAACGCTGTATTTGGCAAAAGCAACTCTAGGACGACCGCAAGCAAAATCAACAGCACAATCGACGTTACCCACCCATTAATAAATTCGATTTTGTACGCCTCCTCACCTCATCAAAAAAGCGATGTTGCTGGCCGCAACCATTAATGTGATTGCTAAGAAAAACATGAAGCCGACGAGTGCAAGCGCCGCAAACACATATAGGACGGCTTTGCCGATGATCCCTAAACAATCAATGATTGCCCCGTCGCCAAGTGGCTGTAGAACGGCAGCCGAAACCTGGAAAATAAACGCAATCGACAACACTTTAATCGCTGGAAAAGCGCATATAGCCAAGAGAATGACAAGCCCACTCATGCCGATCGTATTTTTTAAAAGCAATGAAGCGCTCGCAACAGTATCCGTTGCATCTGTAAACATCCGTCCTACTACTGGCACAAAATTGCTCGCGATAAACTTTGCGGTCCGCAACGTTAATCCGTCGACAGCGGCAGTTGTCGTCCCTTGGACTGAAACGACGCCTAGGAAGACAGTCATACAAATGCCCAGCAGCCCAACTGCTCCAGTCCGGAATAAATTCGCTAGTCGTGTCACTTTATAGTGGTCACTAAATGTACTGACGATGCCAAGAACAGCCGAAATGAACAAAAGCGGCAAAACGACAGCATTGACGATTAACCCACTCGTATGGACTAAAAAAATAATAATCGGATGAAACAATGCGGAAGTCGATGCGCCGCCAATGGAAGCCATCATTGCCAGCAACAGCGGCAGCAACGCAATTGTAAAGTGCACCATCGAATTAATCGCTTCTGTCGCATATGTAATGGCTGTATGAAAGCCATTCATTGCAATCATCGCTAATACCAACAGCGTGACCGCATAAGCGGTTTTGCTCACTGTCTGATGTTCGAATGCAGTTTGAAATGATTGAAGGATATAAGAAAAAATCGTTAACAACAGCAGCATTCCCATTAGTTTTCCATTGACGATCAATTCATGGAACAAGTATTTAACGAGGCCGACGCCCCATTCCTTTAGCTCAAACTGCTTGTCTCCTTTTAAAAAATCGATTAATTGCCCTTTTTGGCTTTCAGGAAGAAAGCCCCCGTACTCTTCTGAGACGGACTCCCAGTATTCTTGGATTTCATCAAGCTTTAATATATTTAACTGCTCGTTTACGAGCTCTTCTGCTGACGGTTGGACGTTATTTTCTTCTGCAAACGCGTTCTCGCTTTGAAGGCCAAAGCAACAAACGATGCAGAAAAGCAAGGAAACGGCGATTTTTTTGCTTCCCATTACGCTTGTCCTCCTTATCCCGACATGGGCAAAAGCGACAAAATCATTTCAATGACAGCCTTAATGATAGGGATTGCCAGCACAAGAATAAAAATCTTTCCTGCCAGTTCAATTTTAGAAGCGATTGAGCTTTGACCAGCATCCTTGGCAATTTGTGCACCAAATTCTGTAATATAAGCAATGCCTATGATTTTTAAAATCGTTTGCAAATAAACCATATGGATGTTGGCACTTTCGGCAAGCTGGCTGATCATCTCAATCATGACGGCAATTTCGTCAATCAAGAATAGAAAAATAAAAGCGCCAACGAACATTGTCAGCAAAAAAGCAAATGCCGGTTTCTGCTCTTTTACGACAAGTGCTAGAAATGTGGCAATCAGCCCTAATCCAACTAGTTGGACGATTTCAATCGCAGCTCACCTCCTTGGCTACGCCTGGAACAAAAACACGCTGCGGATTTTTTGGAACAAGTCGTCAATGATTGTGGCAACCATATATAAAACAACGACAAAGCCGATTAGTGTCACCCAGTGGGCCCAATCTTCCTTGCCCATTTGCTTAAGCACGGTATGCATCATCGCCACGATAATGCCAATTCCGGCAATTTGGAATATCGTATTCACATCATATGCCACCTGCTCATCCTCCCTGCTTTCGCTTTTTATACAAATAAAATGACCAGTAACAGCCCTGCAAGCACGCCTAGCGTTTTTGCCATTTTTTCATAGCGAAGCTGTGTCTCTTTCGCTTCAAGCTCCTCCCGCTCCAAATGGGTTTGGGCGAGCTTTAGCTGTTTTTGTTGCTGGCTGCGGTCCATTGTTCCAAGCGTAGCGCCAAACTGATGCAGCACTTCCCGTTCTCCGCTTTTTAATGCCGTTTCTTCCCACACAGCCTCTAACGCTTCCCTCCAAGCGTCCATTGCCGTTTGCTTACGCGCCCGAAGATTGGCGGCGAAACAGGCAAACATGTCTCCGATTGCGCCTTCTAGTTGTTTGGCAATGTTTTCGCTAGCTTGAGCGAGAGGCGTTTGCCCGTAAAGCATTTCTGCTTCAAGCGCCTGTAATGCTATACGAAGCTGGCGAATTTGCTGAGGTCTGTCTCTTAGCTTTTTCGCCTGTTCTAGCCCGTAAAGAGTGGAGCATAAAAGAATGAGCGCAGCACCGAACCATTTCATCGCATGATCCTCGTTTGCTGCGGGCGTCTTACTCGCTTAATGCTACCAGGGTGCGGGCTTTTCCCTAATTCAATGACACAAGTGAACGCCTCTTGTTCAAACAGCCCTTTAAAAACAGGGCGCTTGGCTACTTCTTCCAATGTATGGCCGTGAGCGGTGGCAATAAGGCAAACGCCTGCATGCCGTGCTTCTAGAATCGCTTTTGCGTCTTCTTCTCTGCCAATTTCATCGACGATGAGAACATCAGGCGACATAGAGCGGATTAACATCATCATCCCTTCTGCCTTTGGACAACCATCGAGAACATCCACCCGTACCCCGAGTTCATGCTGTGGCACACCAGCCACACAGCCAGCAATTTCTGAACGTTCATCGACAATGCCGACTTTGCAGGAGGGTATGTGGTTTTTTTTGCTTCCTGTGCTCACGATCCGAGCTACATCGCGCAACACCGTTGTTTTCCCAGTTTGCGGTGGTCCAATGAGCAACGCGTTCTGCCAACTACGTGTTTGTCGATCATACAGTTTGTCAATTATCTTTTCTGCAGCGCCTATTTTTTGGCGGGCAACCCGCACATTAAAAGAGCTAACTGGACGAATGGTCTGGACCGCGCCATTTTCCAAAACGGTTTTCCCAGCAAGGCCGACTCGGTGCCCGCCAGCTACGGTGATATAGCCTTTTTGCAATTCTTCTTCAAACGCATAGAGTGAATACTGGCTAAGTTGGTTTAAAACATAGCTAGCGTCAGCAACGGAAAATCGGTATAGCGGATTGGTTGAATAAACGGAACGGGAGGCAAACAGACATTCAACCGGTTGACCCACCCGTAACCGGATTTCTTCAAGCTCCTCCAATTCCGTTGTGCGAAGGCTTTCTATAAAGGATTGAACCGGCTGGGGAAACAGCCGCAGTAAGTCACGAAGCATAAGCGATCCTCCTATTTGCGGATGCCAATTAAAATGAGGGCAACGCCTGTGGCGATAAAGACTAATTTGCTTGGCGACAGTTTATCAGCAACGCTAATCAAGCCAATGGCGATCGATAGTAAAAAAATTGAAGGACCGACGATGGCAAGGACAGCATTGATCGCTACAGCGCGTTCAATGCTGTTGTATTTGAGCATTAGCAAGGCAGCGCTAATTTCAATCAAGCCAGAAAGCAGCCTCAACCCTACCATGACAAGAAGCGCCCATTTAATGGCAACAAACATATTCAATTTGCCGGTCACCCCATTTCGGTCTTTTCGAAAGACAAGCACTTTGTACACTCTATGAAAGGCATGGACCGTTTTAGAACAGGATAAAACGATTAAAAACACCAACAAAATGAATCGGACGGATAGAAAACGTTTGACAGACGAGGAGTGTAGGCGAGGGAAGATGCGAATAGAACGAGTGGTTCATAAACAACGGTTTTCTCGCAAATGAAACGACTGTTTCATAGCAGCCATTTACGGACCGAAGCAAGACTCAGCAAAAAGAACATTTTTATTGCCTTTTGGTTTTCCAATGTAACGGACAAAACCACTCAAAAATAAAAAAAGATACAAGAGAAAGCTCTCCGTATCTTTTAGCCAACAATCGCGCCCGGTTGTGGAAGCCACTATTTCCCAGTGACAAAAATATTTTTTATTGCCCCTATAATTCCAGGTACTAGAAAAAAGATACCAAAAAATATAGTAAGTAAATTCATATGTGGTTCTTCATAAAAAGCAAACCACTTTGTAAAAATGGGAGATCCAACGATTTTTCCATATAACGTTCCATCATCAAAATCCCTATAAGGGATCCAGCCTGTCGTCTCAAATATAATAAAAATTATTTGTGACAATAAAAATACACAAATAGAAGATAGCCAAGGCTTTTTTAGAAACGAAACAGGATTTTTTTTAGTAGCCAAAAAAGTTCTCTCCTTTGAATGAAGCTTCTCTACAGTTAATTGGCCCGTCTAAAACATTTTAGCCAATAAAATCAAAATGACATTATTTCAATTTAACGGATGTTCTCCTTTTACGCAAGCCCATCCTGCCGTTTCGTAAAAACGGGCATACGCCTCCCCACGCTGCTGATTTTTTTGCTATACTAAAAGCAAATTGATTGTAAAAGAGAGTGCCACCTATGAGAACTGAAGTGCCTTTAATTGAAAAAAACATTGTTTTAGTCGGGTTTATGGGCGTCGGCAAAACAAGCATTGGCCAAGCGCTCGCCAAAAAAATGTACCGTGATTTTATTGATATTGACGCCGAAATCGAAGCAAAGTTGAACATGAGCATTCCCACGATTTTCGAAAAACATGGGGAAGCTTTTTTTCGCCAACATGAAAAGGAAGCCGTTTTTTCTGCTTGCAATGAAAAATTGAAAATTATTTCCCTTGGCGGCGGCGCTTTTACACAAGAAGCGATCCGCCAGCGCTGCCTTGCGAACTGCATTGTCATCCATTTGGATCTTTCATTTGAGTCTTGGAAAGATCGTGTCCACATGCTGATTGACAACCGCCCGATTCTCCAAGGAAAAACGATGCCTGAATTAAAACAACTATACACGGTAAGACGCAAGGCTTATGAAAATTATCACTCCCGCTTTTCGACAGATGCGTTCAATGTCGATGAAGCCGCAGAGTATTTAAAAGAATCGCTCCACCTCGCCTATGAAATCGAAGGCTAAAAAAGCGGCTTTTCCTTGGTAGTCAGGAAAAGCCGCTAACATTCTGTTATGCTCTTGATACGTAAGAAGCCGATCTTGTGTCAATTACAAGCTTATCGCCTTGGTTTACGAAGAAAGGCACCTGAACCGTCAAGCCTGTTTCTAAAGTTGCCGGCTTCGTACCACCTGAGGCTGTATCGCCTTTAATTCCAGGCTCGGTTTCCACTACTTCTAAAATGACCGTATTCGGCACTTCTACGCCCAGTGTTTCGCTTTCATACGAGATCACATGCACTTCCATGTTCTCTTTTAAAAATTTTAGCTCGTATTCAATTTGTGCTGTTTGCAATTCAAGCTGTTCATACGTTTCGTTATCCATAAATGTGTGCGTGTCGCCGCTAGCATACAAGTATTGCATACGGCGGTTTTCAATATGCGCTTTTGCGACTTTCTCGCCAGCACGGAACGTTTTTTCTTGGATTGCGCCCGTCCTCAAGTTACGCAGTTTTGAACGGACAAACGCTGCTCCTTTTCCCGGTTTAACATGTTGGAACTCCATCACTTGCCAAATGCCATTATCGACTTCAATGGTTAAGCCCGTTTTAAAATCATTCACTGAGATCATTTCGTTTCCTCCATTTGCACAATTTGCCTTGTTTACTATACCACAGCTTTCGCTCTGTGTCTTTATACACCGACATGAATGAGCGTCCGCGGCGAATGGGTCAGCGTCGAGTTCCCGTTTTCTGTAATGACGACGTCGTCTTCAATACGCGTACCACCAACGCCAGGTATATAAACACCAGGCTCAACCGTCACGACCATTCCTGGCTGCAAAACTATGTCCGATTTTGTTGATAAACTCGGTCCTTCATGTACTTCCATGCCGAGCCCGTGGCCTGTTGAGTGACCAAAATATTGACCATATCCTTTTTCAGCAATGTAATCTCGTGCAAGGGCATCGCCTTCCTTGCCAGTTATGCCTGCTTTAATGCCCTCAACAGCTCGCTCTTGAGCAACCCGGACCGTTTCATAAATAGCTAGCAGTTCATCCGATATATCCCCTACTGCGAGCGTCCGTGTTATGTCTGAACAATAGCCGTTATAATAAGCGCCATAATCGAGCGTTACCAATTCACCATGCTCAATCGTTTTTTCAGAAGCCACGCCATGAGGCAAAGCAGAACGAACGCCAGAAGCAACAATAATATCAAAAGAAGACGACGTCGCTCCTTTTTTGCGCATAAAAAACTCCAGCTCGTTGGATACGTCTATTTCTCTTACGCCAGGTTTAATGTATCCTTGGATATGGGCAAACGCTTCATCGGCAATCGCTGCCGCTTTTTGCATAATTGCAATCTCTTCCTGTGTTTTAATGACACGAAGCGATTCAACCACTTGCGAAACGGGGATCAATTTCGTATTGTCCAGCAAGTTCTGATATGTTTCAAATTCTGCATATGTAAGCTGTGTTTTCTCAAAACCAAGGCGCTTTATGCGGAGGCGTTCCACTTGCGCGGCAACTTCCTGTGGTAGCGTGCCTTTTTGTTCCATTACAGAACAATCAACGACTTGTTTCATTGCTTGTTCAGTATAACGGAAATCGGTCAAAAACAGTGCGTCTGTTTCCGTAAGTAAAACAGCGCCAGCCGTTCCGGTAAAACCGCTGACATAGCGACGGTTAACGTTGCTGGAAATGAGCAAACCGTCCAATTCATAATCGCTTAGCTTTGCTTGCAATGCTTTTACAATCGACATGGCTATCCCTCGCTTCATCCTTGAATAAGCAAATTGTAGCACAATTTTTGCCACTGGGAAACGGGGCGCTCATTAATGGCGAGCTTCGTTTTGTTCCGAATACTCATAAGCAATCGAATAGCCGATAAACAATCCGTAAAGGATAAATAGACATAACGTTGTTACCAGTGTATTGACTGTGTACGATTGGACTGGTTTTAATTGTGGTATAAAAGGATTAAGAATGTAAAAAACAATCACCCATATCAATACGCCAAAACCAACTCCAGGCCAGATGCTATTTACTTTTTGCAGCATCCATTTGTACAAAAACGCAACCCCAATCGAGCAAATCGCAATGACGCCTACGCCAACAACTTGACCGATGTGGCCCGTTTTCCACTCTCCTAAAGCCCATGGCAATAAGACAAAGGAAGGCCCGACTTGTGTAAAATTGAAATAATAAGAGAAATAGCCGATCAACGACCAAATAAGCCCACCAAAAAACCCGATCAACATCGTTTTAGTAGTAAAGCTCATTTGTTTTTCTTCTTTTATTTTCCGATGCAACTCTTTTCTTCTTGACATGCTTGCACACCTCCATTTGCTAGCATGCCCTAAATGAAAAAATACTTGTACGCTTGTTCGTTTTTGCTAAAAAAAGGTATAAACAAGCATTTGCCGTACATACTTTTAAAAACCAATTTTCGTCAATTTGCCTTGCTCACTGTTCATAGACGTTTTATACTTTACTTATAAATGAATGAGCGATAAAATCAGAACTTCGTTTTCCCCATCTTGCATGTTCACGATCTTGTGCATGTGTCTTCCTCATTTGGCCGAATGTCCATGGAACCGCTTTAGACGATGGACGCTATTTTTGCGAACGTGTTTGCGCAAGCTTTAAGCTTTTATTTAGAAAGGGGACATGGACGTGAATAACCCAATGAAAACCATTTTAGTTGTCTTACTCGCACTGGCGGCAATTGGCATTTTCAGCAACATTGGCAGCTTTTTTGCAATGGTTGGCAAAGCGGTGATCGCCATCGCGGCAATTTACTTTATTTATCGGCTTGTGATCGCAAAACGGTACGGCACGAGTATTTTTCCGAAACGGAAAGACGGGCCGACACGCGCTCAAATAAAAAAAGCGCAACGAACGAGTTCTGCAAACAAGCAGGAACAAAAACGAGTGTTCAAACAAAACGGAGCCAAACCAGCGACAAAGGCAAAAAGCCCATTAAAAAAAGGAGCAAAACGCCGGTCAGGTCCCCAGTTAACTGTCATTGAGGGCAAAGGAACGAAACCGAAGCGCAAGAAAAAAGCGTAATGTTTATCCACCAAGTCAATTGGGGGAATAGTGGAACGGCCCATTGCGTTTAGCTAAAAACAGGAGGCTCTTTCGTGAAAGAGCCTCCTGTTTTTAAGGTGTCCAAGTCGATAGAAAGGCAGTTGTTTTTTCTCGACCGAGTTGAATCATATGCCGTTTTTCTTCATTCGTTAGCGAAAAATCGGTTGATTTGATGTCCTCGACTGGAATAAAGACGACATTTTTCGCATGCTTTTCACTAATATAGCGAACATCATGGGCGCTTGTCACCGTTTCGAACAGCGCTTTGTACATGTCAACAGCATTGTTAATCACCGCTGGCGGCCGCTCGTCAAGCCGGGGCGCTAATTGAAAGCCAATCACCGGCCGCCTCCAACCTCCTTGGCTGCCGTCTTTAAAAAGCCACATCGGAAAATTGCTCAGCAACCCACCATCGACCATATAAAACGTCTTTTTTTTCGTGGATCTGTCATTTAGCTTTACCGGCTCAAAAAAATACGGAATGCTACAGCTCATGCGAATGGCCTTTGCTACGCTAAAGGCGCCGGGGTCATATTTATATTTAGGCAAATCATCTGGGAGCACAACCATCCGTCCTTGAGTAATGTCGGAAACAATCACCCGCAATGAGCCGCTCGGAAGATCAGCAAAACGACGGATGCCTTTTGCCGCCAAAACGTCTTGCAGCCATCCTTCCAACTGATCGCCTTTATATAAACCGAGGCGAAAGTAAAGATTGATCCACTTGGCAACAGGCAAAGGCAAAAACGACATCCGTTCATCTTTCATTTTTACGACGTCAAGCTGATCTAACAGCCGATACAGCTCTTTACTCGTATAGCCAGCCATAAGCAGCGCTGCTATGATCGCACCTGCGCTTGTACCGGCAATCCGTGTAAAAGAGAGCTTGCGTTCTTCCGCTGCTTCCACTGCCCCTACAAAGGCAAACGCTTTAACGCCTCCTCCTGCAAACACGGCATCTACATTCACTTTCGTCACCCCCTTATCACCTATATGTGAAAAAAGAAGGATGGTTTCCTTCTTTTTGTGGGGGGCTATAAATGGAGTTAATAAACTGTGATCGTTACTCGTCTTCGGGAAAGTCGTTGCGCTTTTGGATTTCCCGCAAATCGTCGATTCTCGTTTGGTTTTCTTGGAAGTATTGGACAAGGTCGCCAATCCGGTCTATCGCATCCCAGCTGATATGATGTTCAATCCCTTCTACGTCTTTATAAATATGGGTATCGTCCACACCAATGATTTTCATAAAATCCTCAAGCAATTCGTGGCGATAAACGAGCCTTTTGCCGATTTTATTGCCCTTTGCCGTTAAAACCAAACCCCTATAACGCTCATACACCAAATAATCGCTTTTATCCAGTTTTTGAACCATTTTCGTCACCGACGATGGATGGACTTCAAGCGCTTCGGCAATGTCCGATACCCTTGCATATCCCTTTTCTTCAATTAACATATAAATCCGCTCTAAATAATCTTCCATGCTTGGTGTTGGCATGAAATCCCTCCAATCAAACAGGCGAAAGCCGTCACTTCTTATCTTACTATAAAATGGAGATAAGAGACAGGGGGATCACGTAAAGTACTCGATTTTTGCACGTGGAAAGTACTTGTCAATATAGCCAGTAAGAGTGTCTCGCAACTCGGCCGCCCGTTCATCTTTGTAAACATACTTTCCACGTCCATACCGGCCCCATTTGTATTTCCGCTCCTTCTCCTCCATTTCCAGCTTTGATTTCGGATAACGTTTGTTTATGACCCGTTTCGCCGTTTGTGTGAAACGGTGCTGGATCATTTCAAATGTCAAATCTTTCTTTGCATAGGAAGGCAAACTGGCCTCTAAGCGTTCAAACAATTCTAGATAACCTTCTTCCCAGCCTTCATGCCAAATAATCGGTGCGATGACAAAGCCGAGTGGATAGTCCGCTTTAGCGACTTTTTCAGCAGCTTCAATTCGTTCTAAAAAATTGGACGTTCCTGGTTCAAAATACTTAATAACATGTGCAGCATTGACACTAAAACGGAAACGCGTGTGGCCGTTATGTTTGGCATCGAGGAGGTGATCGACATGGTGGTACTTCGTGACAAAGCGAAGCCGGCCATGTTCACGCTCCCCAATAAATTCAATTGTTTTCTTTAATGAATGTGTTAAATGATCGATGCCGACAATATCGGATGTGCACGCCGCTTCAAAACGGGTGATTTCTGGCGCACGCTCTTTCATATAATCATCAGCTGCTGAAAAAATATCATCGAGGTTTACATATGTTCGGATGTACGGTTTATCTCCAAGCGTTGTTTGCAAATAACAGTAGTGGCAATGCCCCATACACCCTGTTGCCAATGGAATGGCATACTCTGCCGATGGCTTGGATGTGTCGAATTTTAATGTTTTTCGGACACCCACTACGAGTGTCGATTTGGCATTTCGGTATTGTTGATTTTCATTTTTCCCGGGAATGTTTCGTACCTGGTTGTGTGACGTTGTCTCCCGAATTTCGACATCTGCGTTTTTAAACTTCTCGTATAATTCCTTACCAAGTGGATAATTAAGTGCTTGTGGTTCAAAGTACACAAGTTGGGGATAAAATGGTCTCATCAAAACGCTCCTTTTTATTTTCCTATAGAATGTGTATCTCGGGTGAATTTCATTACTCCCATTGACAAACAAGCGTTCTTTTTGGAAAATAGAAGAGACGTCAAGAAGAAAATATAGGAAACGAGGGCTAAAAATGAATCATATTATCGTGAATGACTCCATCGTCCCTGAAACAGAGGCCCATGTTTCATACAATGACCGCGGGTACCATTTCGGTGATGGCATTTATGAAGTTATACGCATTTATGAAGGAAGTTATTTTGCGCTCGATGCTCATTTAGACCGGTTGTATGCCAGCGCAGAAAAACTCGACATGCGCATCCCTTATCAAAAAGAAACGTTGGCAGCCCGCCTAAACGATTACAAGAACACCGAAAAAATCGAAAATGGCTCTGTTTACGTCCAATTTACAAGGGGCGCAGGCGCTCGCAACCATTTGTATACCCGTGAAGAAACGCCTGTTTTAACTGGCTTTGCACTCCCTGATAAGCCGATGCAAGCAAGTCAGGAAAAAGGCGTTTCCGTTTATGTAACGCCTGATATCCGTTGGCTCCGCTGTGACATAAAAACCATCAATTTGCTAGGCAATGTCCTCGCCAAACGGAAAGCAAGCGACCACGATTGTGCAGAGGCGGTGCTTTACCGTGATGAGGCGGTCACAGAAGGGTCTTCATCTAACTTATTTCTTGTTAACAATGAGACTTTATACACACACCCGGCAAACAATCTAATTTTAAATGGCATTACACGCCAAGAAATCATCTCGATTGCCAAGAACATGGGGATCGATGTTGTGGAAGAGCCGTTTCCAAAAGAAGTGCTTGCTCATGCGGAAGAAGCGTTCATTACTAGCACATCGATTGAAATTACGCCTGTCCATACGTTTAAAGGCGATGTAGTGGCTACACTGTCCGTCGGCCCTGTAACAAGAAAGCTGCAACAAGCACTTGCAGAGCATATTCACACCCAAACAAGCGCTTCCGTTTAGGAGAGCGCTTGTTTGGGTTTGTCGACTATGTCGACAAACCGTCAGCTGATAGAAAACGCTTGTCAGACGAGGAATGCAGGCGAGGGAAGATGTGAATAGAACAAGTGTTCATGAACATATGACCGAGACAAATGACGAAGTATGCGAGCGTTTGTCTACAGGCTGAAACAAGCGCTTCCGTTAGGAGAGCGCTTGTTTTTCTTCATAAAGATGGGACGGGATCGGCTTCAGCCATGGCGACCATTCGCCTGCGGCAAAAACGGTTAAGTGGTCCATCGCCCGTGTGCATGCTGTGTAAAGGTGGTACCGTTCTTGGGAAGAAGCATAATGGCTTGCAGACGCATCAAATACGCCGACTGCATCAAATTCAATTCCTTTCGCCAAGTAAACAGGCAAAACGACTGCTCCTTCTTTGTATTCATGATGGTCTTTGGCCACAAGCTGAATGTCGAGCCATTCGCTCAGTTGGGCATGGACATCGTTTGCTTCTTTCGCCGTTTTGACGATTACGGCAACCGTCCTGTAGCCTCTCTCTCCCATTTGTTCGACCCATTCTTTAACAGGCTTTATTAAAGCTTGGCGGCTTGTTCCCTTCACTAAAACAGGCACATCACCTGGCCGTTCAAACGGGATAATCTCCTCTGGATTCGGCAGCATCTCCCGAGCAAAACGAATAATGGCTTCAGTAGAACGGTAGCTTTTATAGAACGCCATGTATTTGACATCAGCCTCGTCGCCACCGATTAAGCCTGTTTGGTTTGGTCCGTGGAAATAAAGCGTCTGGCTGACGTCGCCGACAATTGTAAAATGGGCGGCTGGATAGAGCATTTGCATATAGACGAGCTGAAAATGAGTGTAATCCTGTGCTTCATCAATGAAGACGTGTTTAATGGACCGGTCTACTTGTAACCCTTTAATACGGTCCTGTAAATAGAGAAAAGGCGTTGCATCTTCATAAGGCATCCGCTTTTTACTAATTTCACTGCTAGACCATAAGGCAACAGCAGCAAACCCCTCCGTATCCCGATGGCAATCATCAAACAAAAATTGTTCGTATAGCTTTTCACTATCGATAAAAGCCAGCGCTTTTATCCGCTTTTTCAATGGCTCAAACGCCTCGCGCACCAGTTGTTTAGCAATGAGTTGTTCTTGTCTTTCCTGGGTACCGAACCCCTCTTCGTTTGCAGTTGCCTTTTCTACTTCCCAGTGCGTTCGCAGCAGTGTTTCATTGTCTAACAGCTCACGGGCTTTTTCGACCCATGCTTCAGAACGTTCTTTCCCTTCTTGTTTGGCGATCTCTTTTAGCAACCATTCCCCAGTGAGCCTAAGCCGATTTTGCAAAGGAATGCCGTGGTCCAAGCAATAAAAATACGTTTCAATATCTTCTTTTGGTATCAGTGTCTTTTTGCGAAAACGGATGTCTTTAAAGAATAGTCCCCCTTCTTTCAGCTTTTCAATAAAAGCATCCAGTTTTTCTTTAAATGCACGTCCTGATTTTACAGCAATGCTTCTCATTCGCGTTCGGTACAACTCGCCTTTAGCTGCGCCTAGTATATATTCAAGGTGGGCAAATCCGTCTTCTACTTCATACACACGCCCAAGTCGCTTATAAAGGTAACCACGAAACGTCAATTGCTTCATATTTTCTTCGCCTAACTCAGGAAGAACAGTCGACACATAACTGGAAAACAACTCATTCGGCGAAAACAAAACAAGTTGGTTTGCTTCGATGTGAGAACGATGGCGAAAAAGCAAATAAGCAGCACGCTGCATCGCCACAGACGTTTTTCCGCTGCCTGCTACTCCTTGTATAACCAAATACCGGCTTTTTTCATCACGTATGGCTTGGTTTTGTTCTTTTTGAATCGTGGAAACAATCGTTTTCATATAACGGGAAGCGCCTTCGCTAAGAGATTCCTTTAAACGTTCGTCACCAATCGCAAGCGATGTATCAAACATGGCTTTTAACTCGCCACGGCGAAACACATATTGCCGCTTGTTCTCTAACACCCCTTTGACCGTACCCGCTGGCGCCGTATAGGTAACAGGGCCAATTTCTGAGTCATAATAGACGCTAGAAATCGGGGCACGCCAGTCATAAATGAGAAAATCGCTATCGTTTTCATCCATTAGCGAGGCGAGGCCAATGTAAATCGGTTCCGCCTGATCTTCGCCTTCGATCTTTAAATCTATTCGGCCAAAGTAGGGAGAATCAGCTAACCGTCGCAACGTCCGCATTTGTTTTTTAATTAGTGCGCCACTACGTTCCCGTTCATGTAAAAGTTCGGCTTGTTGTTTAATGCTGGAAATCGTTTCTTGAATCTCGTGGCTATTGGAAAAGTTGACGGTGACATGATCCCAAAACGTTTCCTTCAATTCCATTTCATCGCCCGCTACGCCTTCCAATTGTTCACGGAGCATCGCTTGTTTTGTCCTGATAAATGCATGTATATAAGCGGCGCGTTCTTTTTCGTATTGCAAAGCAACACGTCCTTTCCACAGGGCTTTCAAAAAGAGTCAACGTTTATCTTAGCATAGCGCGATTCAGCCATTCAAGTAGCGAATTAACGGCGGAAATTCCATTCATCGCTCTCATAACGGCTTTTCGCTAACAATTGGACTTCCTTTTCTTCCGATTCACTTAACTGATAAGGGACCAATTGAATGCCTAGGCCTTTCTCGAACCCTTGTTTAAACGCTCGGCTTGCCTCGTCTAATGTGACAGGTTCCTTTCTAAGGGCGTTAATCGCAACGGCTTTTTGCGAAAAAGCGCGTTGCATCCTCTCCCTCAACCGGTCGCTTCGATACTGGAATAAATCAAACAATTTCTCTTCGTCGATATCTAGTAGAATCGAACCATGCTGTAATATCACGCCTTTTTGCCGCGTTTGCGCACTCCCGGCGATTTTTTTCCCTTCCACGACTAATTCATAATAGGACGGGGCGTCAAAACAAACGGCAGACCTTGGCTTTTTTAATGCTTCACGCTCTTTTTCGCTATCAGGAACAGCAAAATAAGCATTGAGGCCCAATGCTTTAAATCCTTCAAGCAACCCTGTGGAAATGACGCGGTATGCTTCGGTAACTGTCTTTGGCATAGCTGGATGGGCTTCTGACACAATCACGCTATAGGTTAACTCATGTTCATGCAACACGCCGCGCCCTCCTGTAGGGCGGCGCACAAAGCCGAGCTGTTTTTCTCTAACAGCTTCCATTCGGATTTCTTTGGCGACACGCTGAAAATAACCAATTGACAACGTCGCAGGTTCCCAGCCATAAAAACGAATAGTCGGGGGGATTTTTCCTTCGCTGTGCCAATTCAACAACGCCTCGTCTAGGGCCATATTATAAGCAGGCCCTTGTTTTTTTGAATCAATAAAGCGCCATACTTCACTCATAAAATCGCTTCCTTTTCCTAGTGTCTGCTACATTCCTCTATTAGTTTACCAAACTAAGGAATTCTCCGTAAGCATAAAAGCCACTTCTCCTGCCTGCTACAATTATTGAAAAAAAGGAGACCCACGCTTATAATAATGATAGTCGATATTGCAAAAGGAGAATCTAGCCTCATATTATGGATGCACAAACAATCATTCTTATTGTCCTCACAGTTGTGCTCATCGTTTTTATTGCATCTCGTTTTTACAAACCGAAGTATTTGAAGACATTGAGCCAAGACGAATTTATTAAAGGCTACCGCAAAGCACAGCTAATTGACGTGCGGGAAACACGGGAATATGAGGGGGGCCATATTTTAGGAGCGCGCAATATTCCGCTCTCACAAATGCGGCAGCGGTTAAGCGAAATCCGCCAAGACCAGCCCGTCTATCTGTATTGCCAATCAGGCACACGAAGCAAACAAGCGGCAAAATTGCTGCGGAAAAAGCGGGGCGTCCAAGACATTTCTTATTTAAAAGGCGGCTTCCGCAACTGGACAGGCAAAGTCAAAAAGAAATAATGAACCACTTGTTTTGAAAAAAGCAGCCAGGCCCCTTGTGCCTCGGCTGCTTTCTCATTTTAAACCGTTTCTTTTTTCATTTCATAGCGCAAAATCGGTTTGCGCGCTGCAAGTGTTTCGTCTAAGCGCTTAATGACCGTATGGTGTGGCGCTTCTTGGACAAGTTCTGGCGATTCCTCTGCTTCTTTGGCAATTTGAATCATCGCTTCAATAAACTCATCCAGCGTCTCTTTTGATTCCGTTTCAGTTGGCTCAATCATCATACATTCTTCGACGTTAAGCGGAAAATAGATAGTAGGCGGATGATAGCCAAAATCAAGAAGCCGCTTCGCTATATCAAGCGTCCGTACGCCAAGTTTCTTCTGGCGTTTGCCCGATAGAACAAATTCATGTTTACAATGTTGTGCATACGGCAAATCATAATAGGATTCTAGCCGGCGCATCATATAATTGGCATTTAACACAGCGTTTTCAGAGACTTGCCGCAATCCGTCTGGACCCATTGTGCGAATATACGTGTAGGCGCGCAAGTTAATGCCATAATTCCCGTAATACGGTTTTACACGGCCAATTGATTGTGGCCGATCAGCATCAAAGCGGAAAAAGCCGTTATCGTTGACTAACACTGGCTTAGGCAAAAAGGGAACCAACTCTTTTTTGACGCCCACTGGTCCTGAGCCTGGACCGCCGCCCCCATGTGGGCCTGTAAACGTCTTATGCAAATTCAAGTGGACTACATCAAAACCCATATCCCCTGGTCTAGCGATGCCCAGTATCGCATTGGAGTTGGCTCCATCATAGTACAGCTTTCCTCCTGCACGATGAATGATATCAGCCATTTCCTGTATGTCTGCTTCAAACAAGCCAAGCGTATTCGGATTGGTCAGCATAAGGGCAGCCGTTTCCTCGTTGACCACTTCACGTAAATGGTCTAAATCGACAAGCCCTGCTTCATTGGTACGTACTGTCACTGATTCAAAGCCAGCAACAGTCGCCGAGGCTGGGTTCGTCCCATGGGCCGAATCAGGAACGACCACTTTCGTACGCTTCTTATCGCCATTCGCCTCATGATAAGCGCGGATCATCATTAACCCTGTCCATTCACCATGGGCTCCTGCAGCTGGTTGCAATGTCACTTCATCCATGCCTGTAATTTCCGCAAGTGCGGTTTGCAACGAATAGAGCATCTTCAGCGATCCTTGTACTTGCTCCTCCGGCTGGTAAGGATGGACATGCACCAAACCAGGCAAACGGGCAATGTCTTCATTGATTTTCGGATTGTACTTCATGGTGCACGAACCAAGTGGGTAAAAACCAGAGTCAACGCCATGGTTCCGTTTTGATAAAGCGGTGTAATGGCGCATAATTTGCAACTCAGACACTTCAGGCAGCTCAGGCTCTTCCTCACGTACATATGCTTCAGGGAGCAGCGATTCAAGCGGCTGCTCTTCAATATCCAAGTTAGGCAAACTATGGCCAACGCGTCCTTGTTTGCTTAATTCAAAAATCAATGCAACATCTTTTGCTTGTGTCATACGAGCGCCCCCATTTCGTTCGCGAAGAGATCCAACTCTTCTTTTGTGCGCAGTTCTGTCACGCAAACGAGCATTTGCCCGTTCCGTTCTGGCTCGACACTGCCGAGATCAAAACCACCGATCATGCCTTTTTCCAGCAATTGGCGATTTACGTCTTTGACAGGCTGGCCGCAGTTGATGACAAATTCATTAAATGTGGGCCCGTCGCCTACTACGTCAATACCTGCAAGACTAAGCTGCTTTTTTAAATAAGCGCTTTTTTGGACATTTTGTTTTGCCATTTCTTTCACACCTTGCTTGCCAAGGGCAGTCATCGCCACAGATGCAGCCAATGCATTAAGCGCCTGGTTCGAGCAAATATTAGAGGTTGCTTTCTCACGGCGAATATGCTGTTCACGGGCTTGTAACGTCAGAACAAAACCTCTCCGCCCTTCTTCGTCGACGGTTTGCCCTACGAGCCTTCCAGGGATTTTACGCATTAATTTTTTCGTTGTCGCAAAATAGCCGCAATGAGGTCCGCCAAATTGAACCGGAATCCCAAACGGTTGTGCATCGCCAACGACAATGTCCGCCCCAAAGTCGCCAGGAGGCTTTAAGACACCAAGGGCAAGCGGGTTGCTGGAAACAACAAATTGAGCTTTGCCTTGATGGACAATTTCCTCGATTTCAGCAAGAGGTTCAAGGCTGCCATAAAAGTTAGGGTGTTGGACAATGACACAAGCAACCTCTTCATTGTAAGCCGCCTTTAATGACTCGATATCAGTCACATTCGCATTAGCGTCAATTTCAATGACATTCAAACGTTGCCCGTACGCATTCGTTTTCAAAACCGCCCGTGCCTCTGGATGGACAGCTTTTGAAACAAGAATCGTCTTCTTTTTTGTATGCCCACACGATAACATCGCTGCTTCAGCAAGTGCAGTAGGCCCGTCATACATAGAAGAGTTGGCAATATCCATGCCAGTTAGTTCGCAAATCATTGTTTGAAATTCAAAAATGGCTTGCAACTCACCTTGGGAAATTTCCGGTTGATACGGTGTATAAGCTGTATAAAATTCAGACCTAGAAATCACATGGTCAACAATCGACGGGATATAATGCTCGTAAACGCCTGCCCCTAAAAAGGACGTGTACGTTTTAATCGATTGGTTTTCATCAGCAAGCTTTTGAAAATGAGCGATTAATTCTGGCTCTTTCAACGCTGCCTCTATAGCAAGTTGGCCTTTAAAACGGGTCGACTCTGGAATATCGGCAAACAACGCCTCAATCGAATCAACGCCGATTGTAGCAAGCATTTCTTTTTTATCTTCCTCTGTCATCGGCAAATAGCGGTGTGTATTCACAGTTACCCCTCCTATTTCGTACGCTTGTAAAACGGCGTTTTTACGACTCGAGCACGGAGGCGTTTGCCTCGTACTTCTACTTCAAGTTCCGTGTCAATAGCTGCCCCATCAGCTTTGGCAAGTACGAGACCGACATTTTTGCCAAGCGTTGGCGATTGCGTGCCGCTCGTGACAAAGCCGACGTCCTGCCCTTGATAAAAGACACGGTACCCAGTCCTTGGAATTCCCCGATCCACCATTTCAATTCCGACTAGCTTGCGGCTCGGCCCTTGTTCTTTTTGCTTTTTAAGCGCTTGTTGGCCAATAAAAGCAGCCTGTTTATCAGTCTTAACTGCGAAACCGATGCCAGCTTCAATGGGGCTAATGTCTTTTGTCAGCTCTTGCCCGTATAATGGCAACCGCGCTTCAAAACGCAACGTATCACGGGCTCCTAACCCACATGGCAGAAGGCCAAACGGTTCGCCCGCTGCTAAAATCGCCCGCCAAAGTTCAGCCGCATCGCCTGCTTTTACGTAAAGCTCGAAGCCATCTTCGCCTGTGTAGCCTGTCCTGGAAGCTAATACAGGGATCGCTGCGAACATAACGTTCTCTTTAAAGCGGAACGGGCGAATCTCAGACAGAGGCTCATCCGTCAACGTCTGCAAAACCGCTAATGCTTTTGGACCTTGGACAGCTAGCAAAGCTGTTTCATTAGAAATGTCGGTAAGGGTCACTTGCCCCGATACATGGGCGCGAATCCATTCAATATCTGATTGAATGTTGGCCGCATTGAGCACAAGCAAATACGCATTTTCATTGCGGCGGTAAACAATTAAATCATCAACCGTCCCCCCTGATTCCGTACACATTGCATTGTATTGGGCTTGGTTATCTTGCAATTTCGACAAGTCGTTCGTTACTAGTGCTTGCAAACTGTTTAACGCATCGGGCCCTTCCACAAGCAATTCGCCCATATGGGAAACATCAAAAAGCCCAGCAGCGTTTCGAACGGCGTGATGCTCTTTTTTAATTCCTGAAAAGAAAACGGGCAATTCCCAGCCGCCGAAGTCAACCGTTTTCGCTCCTGCCTGACCGTAAAGTTCATAAAGCGGTGTTCGTAACAGCTTAGTCTCCATAAAGAACCCTCCTCGATTTTTAAACCATGCCATTGAGTCATATAAGTCCCCTCAATAGACGAAAAAAGGACACGGCAAACACAAGCTGTGTATGCCCTGTCCTTGAACCAGAAAGTTTCCCTCGGCCAAAAGCCGAATTGTCTTCGTAGGTGGCTTATAAAAAGCGCTCTCCAGAGATGCGTCAAGTAAAAGTCTTCTTTGCCTGAGAGATTCGCAAAATGCTTGCTCCTTCGGCGCTGGGCGTAAATGCCCAGTCTCTCCCTTTACCATCATCCGCTTTATTCAGTTGCGTTTGCCGAATCAAATGATTGGAATATGTACATACTAAACAGACGACATGTTCACTTCTTATCCTAACAACCGATCGTCCGTTTCGCAACAGATTTTTTGAAAAATGCGGCGGCAATTTCCAAGAAATAAAGGATGTGACCGACTTGGATATTAACATTAACTTTGATGATAGTTGGAATGTTCGGTTCTTACAACGTTTGGCCGACGACGGGCCATGGTCTAACTTTGAAACGTTCAAACTCGCATATGAAGCAGAACAACACGAGCAAATCCCCGACTTTCAAGGATTGCTTGCGCCCCGTTATTTGCCGGCTTTACAACCTTACGAGCACCAGCTTGAAGCCGCGCAAACCGTGATCGAAAAAATGAATGGCAAAGCGATTCTCGCAGACGAAGTTGGACTAGGCAAAACAATTGAAGCGGGTCTAATTTTAAAAGAGTATATGATTCGCGGCCTAGTCAAAAAAGCGCTTATTTTAGTGCCAGCATCACTCGTGTCACAATGGGCGATCGAGCTAAACAGCAAATTTTACATTCCTGCGATTCCGCAAAAAAAAGCATATGTGTGGGAGCAATGCGACGTGGTCGTCGCCTCGATTGACACAGCAAAACGCCAGCCACACCGTGAGATTGTGCTCGCCCAGCCATACGATATGGTCATTATCGATGAAGCCCATAAACTAAAAAACCCGAAAACAAAAAACTACGAGTTTATCCGTTTGTTGAAAAAGAAGTTTTGCCTGCTGTTAACAGCAACGCCTGTACAAAACAAGCTGGAGGAAATTTTTAATTTAGTGTCTTTATTAAAGCCCGGCCACCTTGGCAATATCGAGAGCTTTAAACAGCAATACCGAGCCAATAACCGTTCCGCAAAAAATGATGAACAGCTCCGTGCCCTCATACAAAAAGTAATGGTTCGCAACCGTCGTGAGGAAACAGGGATTGAATGGACCAAACGAGTCGTTAATACAGTGCCGATTACATTTAGCCAAAGTGAACGGAACTTTTATGAAAAGCTTGAATCGTTACACGGCACGATCAACCATTTTACGTTGCTTACGTTAAAGCGAGAATTATGTTCTAGCCGCGAAGCGGTCTTTGTTACGCTGAAAAACATGATTGATAAATACGAACAAGAGGAAAAAGAGACAGGGGCGATTGTCGAATTGCTCAACGAAGCGACTGCAGTTGATGGCCACGCCAAGGCCGAAAAAGCACTCGAATTGATTCAAAAAATTGATGACAAAGTCATCATTTTTACCGAATACCGCGCCACCCAACTGTACTTGCAATGGTTTTTAAAACAACATGGCATTACAAGCGTGCCCTTTCGCGGTGGGTTCAAACGCGGCAAAAAAGATTGGATGCGGGAGCTATTCCAAAAACATGCACAAGTGCTGATCGCCACTGAGGCAGGAGGAGAAGGAATCAACCTTCAATTTTGCCACCATATTATCAACTATGACTTGCCTTGGAATCCTATGCGTGTCGAACAGCGAATTGGCCGTTTGCATCGCCTCGGTCAAGAGCATGATGTCCGCATCTATAATTTTGCTGTCCAACATACAGTTGAGCAACATATTCTTGAGCTGCTTTACGAGAAAATCCATTTGTTTGAGTCTGTGATCGGTGAATTAGATGACATTCTAGCAAGAATTGATCTACCTGAAATAGAAGAGTATGTGCAATCCGTCATGGCCCAGTCTACTTCAGATGGCGAAATGAAAATTAAATTTGATCACTTAGCTGCGATTATGACGGACGCACAAGAAGAACTCCGCGCTGAAAAAGGAAAGGAGGACGATGGCCATGAGACCGCCTGATATCCATCAATACTTGCGCCGTTACTTTCTTGCAAATGACAGTCCCATTCTAGAAGAATCGCCAAGTCACCTGAAAGTCCAGCTCTCGGTTGAGCTGGATAAAGAGCTGATGAACCGCCCTTTTTACTGGCATTATTTAGAAAAGACTGGTGGTGTGCCAAATCCGATGACGTTAACACTCATTACGGACAACAACCGCTGTCCAGAAGGCATTAAAGGCGAACCGGTTCATTTTGGTTCAGTCCGGTTAGCACAAATTTTCCAATCAGCCAAGAAACTTGGCGCATTCGTCCGTATGTATGAACAAAAACAGCCTGTAGGACAAAGCTCACACCCTTTACATCCGTGGCTTTGCATGAATGCCAACGTAGCGTTTCAATGCGACCGCAAAAAAGATGTTTTGCTTTCGCTTGGCTTAAACCTCATCCATGGACAAATTGTGCCACAGTTTTTTGAAAGGCTTGAGTCTCTAACACTCACACCAAAAATCCCAGATTATTGTTTTACATTATCACCAATGATTCGGGTCGAGTCAGGAATGAAGCGCCTGCAAAAAATGATTCGTACGTTTGCTGAGCAAGAACCAAAGGATTGGGCGAAATCGGCAATGGAGCGGTGGGAAAGCGATGATGCATTGCTTGAAGCTTTTTATGAGCAAGAAGAAGACAAACCAGAAAGCTATGTCGCTGAAAAACAAGCGTTAAAAGAATTATATGAGCCGAGAATCAAAGTTTCTCTCGTCAATGGCGGCATCTTTTATTTACATCAGCAAATGTTCCATTAATCATATACATGCTAGAAGCCCATTACCGAATAGGACGGAAATGGGCTTCTGTTTTGTACGTTCTTATTCGAGAGGTACGCCGGTGCCTTGAAAAATAATCGCGTACAATGTTGCAATTGAAAAAAATCCAAATACGATAACAGCCACGCCACTAAAGCCAGCAGCAAAGAAATTTTTCCTTTTTACGCTCACAATTCCGCCAAAGACAGACAGAATGGCGATTAAGAGAAACAAGATGGCTAAAACCATAGCGAAAGCCTCCATTTTACTAGTATGTATGGTCGTTCTTATTGTACCCGTTTTCATGCCATTTGTCGAGTCGCCTTCCTTGCAGAATCACGTTTTTACGATGTATCGTAGAACATAAAGAAACCATTAGGAGGCAGACATGTATACACAAATCCCCCTTGGCCCTTTACAAACAAATGCCTATGTCCTCTACAACGAGAAAAAAGAGGCTGTACTGTTTGACCCAGGCGGCGACGGAGCTGCATTTGTCAACTGGATACGCGAACAAAAATTAACACCACAGGCGATTTTGCTTACACATGCCCATTTTGACCACATTGGCGCACTAGAAGAAGTCAGACAAGCATTTGCCTGTCCTGTCTATCTGCATGAAGCAGAAAAACAATGGCTGTTAGACCCTTTGAAAAATGGTTCAGCTCGAATGGGAAGACAGCCGATTAAAACAAAGCCTGCAGATCACTTGCTCAAGGATGAAGGCACGCTGAAAGTCGGTTCTTTTTCTTTCAAGCTTTTTCATACGCCTGGCCATTCTCCTGGGAGCGTATCTTACTATGTTGCCGATGAAAACATTGTCTTTTCTGGCGATGCCCTCTTTCAACAAGGAATTGGCCGAACCGACCTTTTCGGCGGCAACCACGAATTATTAGTGCAAAGCATACACAACAAACTGCTAACACTCCCAGAAGAAACCATCGTCGCTTCTGGACATGGGCCGTTGACAACGATAGGCCAAGAAATGGACCACAATCCGTTTCTGAACGGCTATTAAAACAGCTGCTTTACCATGTAAAGCAGCTGTTTTTGCATATGTAGGTTAATGTCCGAAACTTGGAACAAGGATAAACACGGAATAATACGTGAAGCCAACAAAAAATAACGTGCAATAGCCAGCAAAAATATAAACATATACCCTCTCAGACAGCCCTAGGTAGCCTAGCGCAATCAAAATGACGGTTTGCGCAAAAAACAGCAAAGCCATTTCATTCATATGCCCAATATAAAATAATACCGCAAATATGCCCGTCCAAAATCCTAAAACCCGAAACATGCGATCCATGCTCTTTGCCCTCCTTCTTTAAGCGATCATCTCTTTCATTATATACGCTAAGCCGATTTTTTGTAAATGCTTTCTTAAAAGGAAGCACACGCTAAAGCCTCAGACTGTAGACAAACGCTTGCATCCTTCAATGCTCCCTTCGCTCAGATGCTTTGAGACTGGCGTTCCATGCGCAAGATAACCACTGCTCCTGACTTCCTGTTCTATTCGCATCTTCACTCCGTTTGGCATCTCAGCTGACAAGCGCTTTCTATCAGTCTGAGTGATATTATCGACACCTTAAACGCTAACTGCGCCTTCCTTCTTTCAATCGACGCCTGGTGATTGAAACAGCCATCGGCAACACGCCAAATGCCCAATTAGAAAGTGGTTGTTTTTCCGCCTTTCGTTTGCTGCGCTCCTCTTGCCGTATAGCTTTTGGTTTTTCCATTCGCTTCACCGCTTCCTGTGTCGCAAACTTCAACAAATCCTGGAATGTCATTTGCTTCACCTCACTGTTTAGTGTAACCAGTTTGTTCGCCATTCAGACAAAATTACAGCCCTTCTTCATATGAAACCATTTCCCAATCGGCATTGACAGCCAAACGCGCTTTTCTTGTAGCACCATTCTTCAAAGTTGCTTCAAGCTCATAAACGCTCTTGTCCTCCTTAGCCTGCTGCACAATCGACACCGTCCCCATTGGATAGTGCTTGTCTTCAGTTTCATCTCCCTCGCTTGCCAGAATATCCAAAACCGCCAATTGCAGGGCATTTTCCAATTCAAGCAATTGGAGCTGTTGTTCATAAAAGAGGCGCTCCCGTTCATAATGGAACAATTGATAAGAAAAATAGCCGCCCAGTACAAGGAATGTCAACAATGTCAGCGGCAAAATAGCGCCTCGTTCATTTTTTATGAAAATTGAAAGCCACATCCTTTGCCGTCCAAAACGAACGTGTAGTCGTTTTCCCATTTTCAAAAGTAATCAAACAGCTTAAGCCATAACCAGCTTTCTCGCAGCCAAACCGTTCAACTGCTTCTGCCATTATGACCACCCCCTTGCCGTCTCGAAAACGTTGGATCCGTTTTTGTGGCCGCCACTCATAACTAACAGCTGACCCATCCTTATAAATCAACAAGGCGTCGTCCTTCCAAGTGATGAGTTCAGCTTCTTTTGCTTCTTTAGTTACATGGTTTAAAAAAGGCTGTGCGTCAAACGGTTCACCAGGATCGCTGTAACCGGCTAGCTGCAATAGCGACGGCAAGCAAAATACAACAACTGATAGCACAAGCAAGCCAATTATATGCTCGATTAATGTAAAACCGCCCTCATTTTTTAAGCGTGTATACACAAAGCTGGCTGTTTGCCTTCACCACACTTTCCTCGCAATACATCAAAATATTGTCATAGGCCGTACCTTGCCAGTCTTGGCTGCCCTGTTGGAAATAGTAATGATGGCGCTTTTCCTCAAGAGCAACAAGCATCGTCATCTCATCAGCTAATTTGTTTCGCGCGTCATAGACCCACGCGTAAAGGGGCACCAGAAACGCAGTGGCCAAAGCCAATAAGCCTAAGCCAATTAACGCTTCCATTAACACAAAGCCCTTACAATTCCCGATAAGACACACGCCCCTTTCCGATCTGAAGGCTGAACCTAGCTGTAACATGTGAAGTCGCTACATTCCAAGAACCGGATCTTTGCGGATGGCCGTTTTCCAAAAAAACAACATCGTTAATAGACATAGTCACCGTTTCCATTTCGAGTACAAGTGGATAACGGAACGTGCTATGCTCTTTTTTGTCAGCAAACACCACTAACCGGTCTTCTTCAAAGGATACCGTTACCTTTTTTCCTTCTGTCATCGCAATATGCTGAGCAAGAACAAGGTCTTCCCGGAGTTTGGCAATGGCTGCTTTTTCTTCATTAATCGGTTCGTTTTCGGAAATATAAACAATAGGAAGGAGAAGCAATACAGACAGAAGCAAGATCGTGAGGAGTAATTCAATAAACGTAAAGCCATCATCAGCCCGAAACGATGATAACATTTTTTCCATCTAAGCGGAGTGTTTTTCCTGAAGCACAAGTTACTTGGTCAACATACCCTTCTTGAACAAGAGTATCAAGGGAGCGAGGCAATTGCCCATGTTCAACTTCATAAGCGGACACTTGTGTCTGAACGAGTTTTCGTGTAGCATCACAACTTTTGTCCCCAGCCAAGTCTGTATTTTTTGTCATATTCGGCAAGGCAATTAAAAGGAGAACAGATATAATCATCAACACAACAAGCATTTCAATCAACGTAAACCCTTTTTCATCTTTAAGTCGTTTTATCCTCACTCACACCTTTCTATTAGGAATTTACCAATAAACGCGCCCCTCCTTTCGCTTCCGGTTATCGATACAATTAGACACAGCAAGCGAAAATCCTGCATCACAAAACGACTAAATTTTTGTCCATTCCCAATAGCTGTTTCTGCCCGCTATTTTTTGCTATACTTTAAGCATATAGAATGAAAGGAAGTTACAAATGCGCAAGCTCCTCATTCAAATCATCCGTCTTTACCAACGGTTTATTTCACCGCTTACCCCGCCATCCTGCCGCTTCTATCCAACTTGCTCTGCCTATGGAATTGAAGCAATCGAAACACACGGGGCCATTAAAGGGAGCTACCTTGCCATAAAACGAATTTTAAAATGCCATCCTTTTCATCCAGGTGGCGTTGATCCCGTCCCTGAGTGCCAACATACCAAACACAAAAAAACTCCTTAAGCCGTTGCTTAAAGAGTTTTTGAAATGCGGGTGAAGGGACTTGAACCCCCACGTCCGTTAGGACACTAGAGCCTGATTCTAGCGCGTCTGCCAATTCCGCCACACCCGCATACCAAAGCTCAGTTGTAGCATAAATGGCGGAGAAGGAGGGATTTGAACCCTCGCGCCGCTTACGCGACCTACTCCCTTAGCAGGGGAGCCCCTTCAGCCACTTGGGTACTTCTCCTATTCAAAGCGCCCAACCTATTTCCGTAAGGTGATGGGCCTGAGTGGACTTGAACCACCGACCTCACGCTTATCAGGCGTGCGCTCTAACCAGCTGAGCTACAGGCCCTTACTAAACAGGAAAAGCGGGTGATGAGAATCGAACTCACATCATCAGCTTGGAAGGCTGAGGTTTTACCACTAAACTACACCCGCATATATTAATAACTACTGTCCTCATTTTTGAAGCACCGAACAACATGCCTCTTCCTCTGCTCGCTTATTCAAGCGATGTGAATGCGTCGAGGCAACTCGGAGATTACTCATGGATGTTTCGCTCGTGGCTGAGGTTTTACCACTAAACTACACCCGCATATATTAATAACTACTGTCCTCATTTTTAAAGCACCGAACAACATGCCTCTTCCTCCGCTCGCTTATTCAAGCGATGTGAATGCGTCGAGGCAACTCGGAGATTACTCACGGATGTTTCGCTCGTGGCTGAGGTTTTACCACTAAACTACACCCGCCTATCATTGATTTTGCAATAAAAAAAGCGGAAGACGGGATTCGAACCCGCGACCCCCACCTTGGCAAGGTGATGTTCTACCACTGAACTACTTCCGCATATGGCTGGGCTACCTGGATTCGAACCAGGGAATCACGGAATCAAAATCCGTTGCCTTACCGCTTGGCTATAGCCCATTATTTGGTTGCGGGGGACGGATTTGAACCGCCGACCTTCGGGTTATGAGCCCGACGAGCTACCAGACTGCTCCACCCCGCGTCGCTACTAATGAATATGAGATTTACTGTGCTATTGTTTGTAAGAGGATAACTGTCTCTTCCTCTGCTTGCTTATTCGGGGATGTTTGGTGCGTCGAGACAACTCACTTCGTTCGTTGCTCCACCCCGCGCTGTTATTAAATAAATGAAATTTTGCTGTGCTATTGTTTGAAAGAGGATGACTGTCTCTTCCTCTGCTTGCTCATTCAGGGATGTTTGGTGCGTCGAGACAACTCGCTGCGCTCGTTGCTCCACCCCGCGTTGTTAAGAATAAATCAAAAGAATGGCGGAGGAAGAGGGATTCGAACCCCCGCGCGGTGTAACCCGCCTGTCGGTTTTCAAGACCGATCCCTTCAGCCGGACTTGGGTATTCCTCCGTAAAAGTGGAGCCTAGCGGGATCGAACCGCTGACCTCCTGCGTGCAAAGCAGGCGCTCTCCCAGCTGAGCTAAGGCCCCGAAAATGAAAGATTATGTAATGCCGCTTGTCTATCACCTCAGCGACATTTAATAATATACCATAGGAGCAGACATTGCGCAAGGACTTTTTTAAAAAAGTTTTTCCAACTCATTTTTGTGCTCGTTCTTTTTCTATATTACCGATTCTGATAGGGATTGGTCAAGTCTTACTCAAGCGAACCGATCATTTCAAACATCGGCAACATGACTACTAAAAACAGACCAAATACAAACGCACCAATTGCTAAAAGCAACACAGGCTGCAACCAAACAACGCCTTTTTGCAAGCGATCATCCATTTCTTGATAAAGCCATTCACTGTATTGCTGCAAATCACTAGCTATTGTGCCGGTACGCATACCATTCTCCACAATAGCAGCTAGTTCATCTAGATAATAAGGCTTTTCCTTAATGTAAGCAATAAATGACTCCCCTCTTTCTAACTCATTGTTCATCCACCGTGCTTCTTCTTTAAAAAAACGCAAATAATCTTGTCCTTCAAATACGTTTAGCGCTTGTTGCAACGACATTCCCGTTTCGAGGAGCCTTCCTAGTTGCAAAGAGAAATAATAGGAAATCGCTTGTTGGACTGTTGCTTTTATTGGCTTTATTTTTAGAAAGACCGCTATTTGGTCGTGTGGAGAGCGTTTTTTGTACTGCTTCCATATGAGCATACTTGCTATAAACCCAACCATAGCAAGTCCAATGAGCATATAGGGGACATAAGTAAGGAACTGAAAAAAGAACTGCGTTAGCCATGGAGGCGATGATTCCATTGTCGCATACAATGATTTAAAGTGTGGAACAACAAATTGGTTTAATACGATCAGAACAACCGCAGCGCCCCAAAGTAAAAAAATGGGGTAACGCAGTAGCTTTTGCAGCTGTTTTTTTGTATAAGCTCTTTTTTCAGCCAACTGAGCAGCAGACACAAGCCCTTCTGCAAGCTCACCTTGCTCTTCATAGAAATAGACAAATGATTGTGCTTCTCCAGGTAGGGAGAATGGCTCGATGCTTTGCCACAATGTCTTCCCTTCTCTTAAATCTTTTTTTAAACCTGTAATTTTCCCCTGCAACTCTCTTGAGGCGTGGACAGCCAAGAACGACAATGCTTGGTCCATTTCGTACCCTTTATTCAACAATTCACCGAGACGCTTCAAAAATTGCACTTGTTCCACTTTTTGCTTTTCCCTAACGGTACCCACTGCCCACCTCCGTCATCCCTTTGTCTGTTAGCAAGTTATATGAGTGCCGGTCAATCGCTCCAATGGCCCACGCCTTGCGAACCGCTCTAAGCGCTTCTATTTCACCTGACTTGTCAATAGAATCAGCTCCTTTTAAGAGCGAATCCTTTAGCAACCATTCAAAAAATGCCACACGTTTGTTTTTGCTTACGACTTTCGCTAATTTTTGGTGAATGACTGCCCGGACGCATTCAACGCGTACATTTACGCCTAACTCCGCTAGACGGGCAAAGGCAAGAGAAGCACTCGCAGCGTGTAAACTGGCAATTACTAGATGGCCTGTTGTCGCTGCTTGCAAAGCAAGTTCCGCTGTGTTGCGATCACGAATTTCCCCAATGACAATCACATCAGGATCGTGGCGCAACACCGCTTTTAAAGCTGTTGCAAAAGTGATGCCCGCTTTTTCATTTGTTTCAATTTGAACCATGCCGTCAATCGGCCTTTCAATCGGGTCTTCAATTGTTACAATCATTTTCGTGCTCGATTGCTGCACGTAATCAAGCAATGCATAAACACTCGTTGTTTTGCCCGACCCTGTCGCCCCTGTAAAGAGGACAAGACCGTTCTGGCAATGGGCAAGCTCCGTGAACTTTCGCGTATCAGAAGCAAATAAGGAAAGAGATTGGAGTGTATAAGGAGTCGTGCGTGGGGAAATGCGTATAGCCAAACTTTCACTTGGTTTAGCAGGCAATGTCGAGAAGCGAAGTGTGTAACCATTGCCTTGCCAATCGTAGGAGATCGCTTTGCTTTGTGGTTTTCTTCGTTCGCCAATATCCATTCCGCAAGCGTACTTAAAATAGCTTACGATTCTGAAGCCATCCTCAGCCTTTAACGTTTCCCCAGCATGAATTTCACCAAGTGCCCGGTAATGAACTAGGTACCCTTTTGAAGTGGGGAGAAAATGAATGTCGCTCGCTTCAGACTGAAAAGCTTCATAAAGGATGGCCGTGCTTTTTGCTTCAATGTCAGCCATTTGTAACCTCCTTTACAGTTTTCTAGTTTTTTCGCTATCTATTAGCAATTCCCTGCATCTTTTTTGTTTTTTTATATAGTATTTTGTTATGAGCTTTTATTGCGTGGTTGCTGTTCCTTTTGATACGATAACGATTGCACCCGAAAGGAGTTAGTATGAACACGGCACTTTATTTAAACGAACCTTTGTATTTGCCAGAACTTGATCGGGGGGAATGGCATACATTTTACCGGCTTAGTAAAAAAGGGTTGCTCCATTGCATACACTGTGGCGCCCCTTTATCTATGTCCTTCTCGATTCACCAAATGCCCTCATTTATCCATCCCCCTAGCGGCGACAACCGTTGCAGGGAGCAAGTAGAAGCTTTTGAACAAGCAAGGCAAGCAGAATCTCAAACAGCTGCTACAACCGTACATGGGTTTCGTTTGCCTCAAAGAAAGGCGGTTTTAAAAACCACCCCAGAATGGAAAGCGCCTCTTGTCTTGTCAAACGTTGCTCCGTTTACGGTGCCAGCCTCTGCTAAACAAATGGCCATGGAAGGCTACCGCGAACAACTGACAAAAGCCGGCCTTACACTCGACGATGCGCAATGGAAAGCTGTCAAGCATATCGATGGGCCGCTGCTCCTTTTAGCTGGCGCAGGTTGTGGAAAAACACGCGTCCTCACAGCACGGGCAGCCTATATGATAAGCGAAGCAAACATTCATCCCAACAAGATGGCGCTCGTTACGTTTACCGCAAAAGCCGCACAAGAAATGCGGGAACGAATGACTGAATACCCAGGGATTGAACCAACGTTCGCCCAGTCGTTGCTGATTCGCACATTCCACAGTTTATTCTATACAATGCTTGTCCATGCTGATTCTAGTAAATGGCATGGGTCAAAATTAATAAAATCAGGGCAAGAACTGTTAAAAATACAAGGCAGAGCGCTAGGTTTAGATGAGAGCGAGTTTCCTTATGATCAAGCAGCAACACAAATTAGCTGGTGGAAAAACCATATGATCGCTCCTGAACATGTTGAGACAACAGATCCGTTTGAAGAAAAAGCAGCCCTCCTTTACGAATATTATGAGAAAGCCTTGCGGGAAACAGGGCGTTTTGATTTCGACGATATGCAGCTCGGCTGCCTATATGTGCTCCAGGAAAACAACCGCCTCTTGCAGCGCTACCAAGAACGTTTTGCCTACTTGTTAATCGATGAATTTCAAGACATTAACCCTGTGCAATTTGAAATTGTCAAATTGTTAGCGATGCCCCAGCGCAATATATGCGTTGTTGGCGATGATGACCAATCGATTTATCGGTTTAGGGGGAGCGACCCTCGTTTTATTCGCAGTTTTACCGCTCACTATCCAGAAGCGAAAACGATTCATTTAGTCGAAAATTATCGTTCATCACACCCGATTATTGCCAGTGCCAATCGAGTGATTGCAGAAAATCGGACGAGACTAGAAAAAACGCTCGTTGCTCAGCACACATCCGATCAATTGCCTTATTTGTTCTTCCCCTACAACGAGGAAGAGGAAGCAACCATGATTGTGGAAGAAATCAAGAGGCTAATTGGAAAGGGCATTTGTCCAAGCGAAATCGCCGTGCTTTACCGCACGTCTACAAGCGCGAGAGCCCTCGTGGACCGTTTGGTTGATACGACGCTCCCATTCTCGCTCGAACAAGGATTTGCCTGTTTTTATGAACGGCCATTTGTACGCCGTGCGCTCTCCTTTTTGCGGATTGGCAGGAACGAAGAAAGTCCATATGTGATGGCAGAACTGTTGAAAGCTTTATTTATAAAGCAAGAGCATCTCGATCAGTTGTTACACATCCAGAAAACAGAACGGTGCAGCCTTCTTGAAGCCATCCCTTTTTTAACAGAGTTGCCCGCCTTTCAAGCAAAAAAACTAAAAACGTTGCCTGCTGATTGCCGCCGCATGCAAAAGATGAATCCATCCGAAGCGCTTGCTTTTGCCGAAGCACGTTTAGGATTGAATGAAACGATCAAAAAACAAGGTCAGGAAGGGAATAAATTCGAAAAAGGCAGCGACGATTTTAATCAACTTAAAGTCGCAGCGACACAATTTGAAACAGTCGAATCGTTTTTGATCCATATCGACCATGTAATCGCCAAACAACAGGAATGCCAAACGTTCCAAACTCGCCACCCAAAAAGCATTCAATTATTGACGATCCATCGTTCAAAAGGGCTTGAATTTAGCCATGTCTTTATTGTAGGAGCAGTCGAGGGCAGCCTCCCCCATGACTATGCGCTTGACGCTTGGCGAGAAGGCGATGATGGTCCCTTGCAAGAGGAAAGACGACTGATGTATGTGGCGATGACGCGTGCGAAAAAGGAATTGGCGATCTCGGCCCCTGTTCATTATCGGGGCAAACGAGCCCACCCAACCCGATTTGTGCGCAGCTTGATGAACCGCAGCCAAAACTAGGACGAGTCTGCTCTTCCCTCATTCCTTTTATAGGCATCCATTTCGTGTAACAACGCCGGAAATCGATGCCACGACCTCGGTGACGTTTACTCCTCAATGAGTTTGCCATTGAGGAGTATAACAGTAGGAGATGATGCAAAAACAAGCAAGCACACTCTCTACTTTTCCCCCTTTCCAATCAAACACCGCCAATTTCAATTCATGTTTTTGTTTTGCTTTCATACATTTAAACTAAGCAATTATGAAGCTGAAAGGACTGATGAGAGTGAATCGATCTCCAATGCGTCTAACAGCTGCCCAACTGCACCAACGATTAATCCATGCCCAGGCAGAAGCGGCTAAATTAGAAATAGAGCTGAAACGATATAAAAATGATTATCATTACAACATGATCGACCAATTGCAAGCAGAGAACAAACAACTGCAGGAACGGCTTGAGCAGGCGCTAAACGAGAAACACAAATTATCAGAAGAGCTGGCGGAAGCAAAAGCCAAGTCATTTACTAACCCACCGCCACCAAAAGAAGCAGCCCCTGCTGCCGGCCCTGAGGTAAAGGTGCAAGAAGAAGAACACCCGTCTCCAAAAGAAAAATTACAAGAGTCCACTTTTTACGTAGCTCATCGGGCGGCTCCACATGAACCAACTAGCGAAATGTCGCCAAACTGGTTCTCTCGTAACCTTTTAGATCGAGGGCGCTCGAAGAAAGAATGACCGCCAAGGCACAATAGCCAATCTGCGAAATCAACATACCAAAAAAAGCTGCCAAACTTGACAGCTTTCCATGGTATTAAAGGATATCCAATTCGACGAGGATGGCCAAGAGAATTGCGATTTGGATTTGAATGTTGACCGCCACTTGCGTATCCGTCGTTGACACTTGAACATTTCTGGAATTGTCGACAATCGTTTTTTGACGAGTGATTTGCTTCGTCTTTGAGACCTGAAGAATTTCTTGTGTGATTTCTTCGGCATTGTCGCTTCCAGCTAATGAGATGCGGATAATCAACGCAATGGCAGCTTGAATCGCTACTTGTAAATTAATCGCTGCTTTCGTGTCGGTCGATTCCACTTCTACATCGCAAGAATCTTTAATATAGATGAGTTCTTCGGAAACTTGGATATCTTTGTTTGCCTGTGTTGCTCTTTGTGCGATATCTTCGTCAAAGCCCATTGGATGGCACGCATCTGGGTCTAACGCAGACCATTTCTTGTGGTGGTCATCTCTTTTTTCCTTATCTGAATGATGATGCTTATCCGAATGACAGTGTTTATCAGAATGACAGTGTGAATCGTGTCCACCATGTGAACAGCTATGGCAAGAGCAGCTATCGCATGAAGATGAATGATGGCGCGGTTTATCTAAAAACCGTGTAAATTCTTCACTCATGATTTTCCCTCCAATTTAGAATCTAATTTAAATTATGCTCATCCGACTATTTTGCCTGTGCGTATGTCCCTGGAACAGCAGCCTAATTTCAGCTAAGGCCCTTGTTACTCTGTTTTTTTCCGCTTTTCCGCTTTCCGTTTTAGGATTTCACTAAACGGATCGCTTTTCCCCTGCGAGTCATTGCCTTTGCCATTCTTTGCTTCCTCGTTTGTTCCCGTTTGTTTTTCTTTCAACAGCTCTTCCACTTGTTGCTGCAGACCAAAAGCAGTGCTACGGATTTTTTCTTTTTCTTCTTCTGACAAGTCTTTTGTCGGAGAGACGTTATGCTTTTTTAAAACTTGGCGAACAAGGACTTCTATCAATTGTTGATATTGATTTTGCATGCATAAACCTCCTCATCGTTTTTTATTGGACACTAATACAATATGAGTTTGGCTCGTCTTAAGTGAGTGATACACGCGGAAAAATCAGCTCATTTACCGGCTAAACACGCCCATTTCATTTATTTACGCGTATTTCTTTTGCATTTTTTTGCTGACGGGGAACTTCTATTTAAATGAAGGAAGCGGCAATAACGTATAAACGACATGACTCCAACTTGTTCACTTCATACATAAGATGAAAGATGCAAACGCTTCCTCACAGCTGAAGGCATGCCTCGTGGAGATGGCATGCCTTCCTTTTATATTGAATGAACATACAGGCCCAAGTCTTTTTAATCCTAGTCTAAGATGAACGTTTATTTGTTTTTTTCTTACCACCGCAACAGGTAGGCTTTGGTTTGTACCCCGTTTTCGGTCTCTTTTTGTTTGTTACTCTTTTGATAAACGCTTGAGGCTGATTGCTTTTTTGATTCATCCGCTTTTTCCTCCTCTTTCTATTTATCGTATTTACTATCTTATGTTGCTGTAGCTAGAAGGTACGGATAGGAGCCCGAAAATAATTTATATCAGGCTGCACATTTTTACTGGCCATTCATACTATACAGTAGCCTGAACACCTAGTTAAGGGCACAAAGAGAGAAAACCACGCTAGGAAATCATAAGGAGGTTTATGCATGAGCACAGATCACGAAAAGCATAATGTATGCATTAGTGTCCCTAAAGTGTTCGACTGGGTCACACGCCAAGTCGATTTGCCAACGGCATGCTACCATGAAGGAAATAAATCCGGCAGTGATTTGTCCGAACTGTTTAAATGCAGGGACAGCGAGGCAGAATCGTTTACAGAGTTTATTAAACAATTCCCGAAATGTGAAGCCGTCTGCCGGGTGATTGAGTCCGAGATTTACACGAAGGAAGTGACTGATCCGCATAATAGGATGCAAGTAGAAGTTTCCATGCCAAATGGCGAAGAGGTTACGCTTGAGAAAGTGAAAATTCTCATTAAGGTTTCCGTCGATGTAGACCTATACGACGAAGCTGGCAACCATATTTGTACGTCATGCGATCCATTTGAATTTACAAAAGTCGAAACGTTCTACTTATGCGCGCCAGAAGGCACTGAAGTGTGCGCTTTCGTCACAGCAGGTCAATGTGATGCTGAACTTATCTTTGACGGCTCTTATATGCAGCTGGACCTTTCTTTCTCCTTCTGCCTAGATGTCCATGTATTAGCTGACGTTTTGCTGGAAATTGAAGCGGCATATTGCAAACCTCGGTTGGAATTTCCTATTAGCGATGTTCTTTGCAAAGAAACGAAATTCCCACCACAATGCCCTACTCTATTTCCTGGCAAGAAAAGCAAAAGCCATTCAAAATCCGCATCCTAATCTCCCCTTTTGCCACCGAGCCGTTTCACGACGGCTCGGATTTTCTCGTCGTAAATGAATCAGCCATACATACAATAACGAGATGCCGCGTAGTCTGTATTACCAGACTTGTTTTCAATGTCCGACTTTTTAAGGAGGCGTCTATGTCTTTTAACCAGAAAACAAACGTTCATAAAGAACATATTCAACTAAAGCAGCGATTATTGCACTATCGTTCTGAAACGGTCAAAAATGAACGGCTGCTTCGTCAGCAGGAGAAGAAATTGCTTGAACAAAAGCGAATTATCGATGGATTGACTGACCGGCTGGAAGAATTGGCTCAACAAGCTGAAAAAAACAGCGGTGCCGGTGCGAACGACTATGAACAAAATTCTACGAGGCAAGCGATCATCGTCCCTTATTTTTCGTATTCCATTCTAGCGCCTTCTACCTTCGAAGAAGATGAAACAGTGCTTGTAAAGGGCCATTTTGTTATCGAAAATAAAGGCACGGCGCCACTGTCCACTCCTATCATTTGCCTTGCCTTTAATAAACCGGAATTGGCTAATTTGACTGGGAAAATCAATCGCCCCCGTGCGCCTAAAGACCATGTTGCTCAAATGAATGAAAGCGATGGCTGGTCTTTTTTAGAGGAAAGCGGCGATGCACAAGCAAAAGAAACGGGCCAGTATTGGCTGAAGCCAAAAACAGCGGAAATTCCTGCCTTATCAACTGTTATGTTTTCTAATTTTGAAATTCAATTGCCTATGGCGGCAACAAGCTCTGTGGCGATGCAAGTAAACGGTTTTGTATACGGCGACGAACATCCAGAAGGAATTCCTGCTTTGAATGCGATCGCTTTCACCCTTGTATAGCTGTTTTATTAAATCAGGCGTTGTTAAGCCTGTTTTTTTTATTTTTACCGGTTTCCACCTTCATTGCACACTCTTTTAATTCCAAGCATATAACTATGTTTACTAGGAGGTATAGAGGGATGACTGAATTTTTCTTTCAAAAGGAAGTAGCGGAAAAGTACGAAGCCTATAATGACATTTTGGAGCAACTATTAGGGTATCAATTTGTGTTTTCCCATTTTGACAAAGACGAGCGCCAGACCATTCTTGACTTTGGCTGTGGGCCAGGCAAAATCGCAACACGCTTTGCTGAGTTGTTTTCAGCGACCGTTATTGCAGTCGACCAATCGGCAGAAATGATTCAGCTTGCTTCCAAGAAACACAACCATAAAAACGTGCATTATCGTTTAGTGAAAGACCCAAAACTCGCTTTTTTAGATGACAACTCCATTGATGGTGCTTTTTCATGTTTCGTTTTCATTACGATTGGGGATGAAGCAGTACTAAACGACATTTTGCGAGAAGTATACCGTGTATTAAAACCAGGTGCTCCATTTGTGCTGTTAGATACCAATCCCAATTCCACAGGTCATGTTTTTTCCACATGCCGTATCGGCGAAAAAGGCAAAACCTACAAACGGGGCGATATCATTCAAAAAGAATTGCGTTGGGGCGGAAATCAGTTGCTAATTGAAGATTACCATTGGCCAGAAAAAACGTATGAAACATGGCTCGTTAACAACGGCTTTATTGAAATCGAAACACAACAACCAACGCTACAAAACGTTGCCAATAAGACGATTCGACGTGTGGAAGATGAGTACGGCCTAAAATGGAAAGATGAAAAAACCGTTCCTCCCTTTATTCTTTTTAAAGGGATTAAAGGATAGGATCGTTAATTGGAAAACAGTTTAGCCCTAACAGATTGGCAACCTATTGTACGCTTAAAGAATAATATTTTTTGATGAATGCAAAACCATCTTATGCCAAGCTCTTTTTCATGTATGGTCCTTTATCTTTTCTATACACAAAAAGGGGAGTTGCCTATGTGGCACTCCTCTATTATTCCAACTTTCTTGTCATCGTTTCCAAAATTGCTGCCACAGCAGCAATGGAAAAAAGAACGGCTAACGGCCAAAATACGCGTGGAAAAAAAACATACCCTCCATAAAAGAATAGCGCAACCCAGACACCGGTACACCAATAACAGGATAGTAGGCTTCCTACCCATTTGCGCAGCCCTTGCCCCTTGCCTTCTAAATACAACACCTTTTCTCCATTTTCATCTACCATCTCTGTTTCTTTAATAAACGGGCGCCTAAGCCATACGGTAATATCATCCCAAACGAGCAAACGTGTAAAGCGGTAAGTCGCAAAAGCAAGCACGAACCATTCAAATGGTGAGATCATTGATACAAAATCCTTTCTTCCCATAATAGACATGATTATGAATGTGTGCTGTGCCTTATGTATAAATCAAAAACGAATAAAAAAAGCAGCGCTCATCATTGATGATGAGCGCTGCTTTTTTAACATTAAGCAAGTGAAAGAATATTATAGCCACTATCTACATGAAGAATTTCTCCGGTAATGCCCCGTGCTAAATCACTTGCAAGGAATAGAGCGGCATCGCCTACTTCTTCTTGGGTCGTCGTTTTCCGCAATGGTGCTCGTTCTTCAATTTCCTTAAGAACATTATTGAAACCGCCAATTCCTTTTGCTGCCAATGTCCGGATTGGCCCAGCCGAAATGGCATTGACACGAATGCCGTCTTTCCCGAGGTCGTTTGCTAAATACTTTACGCTGGCGTCCAAAGCGGCTTTGGCTACACCCATTACGTTATAATTGCGGACAACTTTCTCCCCGCCTAAGTACGTCATTGTAATAATGCTTCCCCCTTCGCTCATCAACGGGCGGGCAGCTTTGGCTACAGCGGTCAATGAATAAGCACTAATATTTTGAGCGAGCAAGTAGCCATCACGTGTGACATTTAAATATTCGCCTTCGAGCTCTTCCTTGTTTGCAAATGCAATACAATGGGCAAGTCCGTGAATAACGCCGGCTTTCTCTTTAATTTCGTTAAATGTTTTGTCAATCTCTTCATCGTTCGCAATATCGCATGGTAAAACAAGATGCTCCCCTTCGAGCGTTTCAGCAAGAGAACGGACATTTTTTTCTAACCTTTCTCCAGCGTAAGTAAACACCAAGTTTGCTCCTGCCCCTGCTAGCGCTTGAGCAATCGCCCAAGCAATACTGCGTTTATTTGCGACACCCATCACTACGTATGTACGGTTCGACAAATCAATTGCTTTCAATTGTTATCACTCCCATTTTATTATCAGGTACTAATAGTTTATCATAATGCCTAACAAGGTACTATGCAAAATTCGCGTTTGCTGTCTTAATTCCTGCCATATACAACGGAACATCTTCAATGAATGGGATGCATGCCCTCAACGAATGGACGCCATTCCTTCGGCAAGCTTTTTTCGACATAAAGTACTTCGTCTGTAAACGGATGCGTCAATGCCACACGATCGCAATGCAGCGCTTGGTGGGCCAACGCCTCGTCATGATCTCCATATAGCCCATCGCCGACAAGTGGATGGCCTATGTAAGCAAAATGGACGCGGATTTGGTGTGTCCTGCCCGTTTCGAGCTGCAAAGACACTAAGCTGTGTGTCTTTGATTCTGCTTCCACCTTGTAGTGGGTTATGGCTGATTTGCCACCTGGTCCCACTTCTCGTTCAATAATGCTTCCAGGCTTCCTGTCAATTGGCGCATTAATAATGCCCGCTTTTTCTGAAAGAACCCCTGTTACAAGCGCTTTATAACAACGCTTGACGCCCCCTTGCTGCTGCAACCGAGATAGCAAATCATGGGCGTAACGATGCTTGGCAACAATCAGCAGCCCACTTGTGCCACGGTCAAGACGGTTAACAGCATGAAACGTTGCCTGCAAGTGCTGCTGTTTATAATAGTGGAGCACTCCATTGGCAAGGGAACCTCCTGGTCTATCTCGTGAAGGAATCGTCGCCATATGTCCGGGTTTATCGGCAACGAGCATATGCTCGTCTTCGTAAGGGATGCCAAATAAAAGCTGTTCAGGTTGTAAACTTAGGCTAGGCGATTCAGGCGGTAGCACCATTGTCACTAAATCCCCTGTTTTCACCACATGGCGCACCGTTGCTTCCATCTCGTTCACCCGCAAAAGCCCGCCTTTAAATTTCACGGCTGCCAAAAGCCGCTTCGACACTTGTTTTTTTTCACGCAAAAACGTCCGTAATAGCAGGGGCGCGTCTTCATCGACGCGCCATGAAAAAGTCGGATTACTCACTAATAAAGGCCTCCTTCACCCGCTTCCAAAAAGGAAATGGCCGAAAACGGGCGAAACGAACTTTCTCTTCTGCGACACGGACTTGGATCGTATCGACATTTTCTGCAAACACCGGTACATTAAAATGATCGATGGTAACTTGGACGGACACATCATTTAGCAGTTTCAACAAACACGTATGATGCTGAGGCAACACTAAAGGCGATCCGAGCGTCCGATAAATGCGGTTGTTAATTGAAGCCATTTCCGATAGCTGGATCGATGCAAGAGACGGATGCAAGATTGCTCCCCCTAGCGCCTTATTGTAAGCCGTGCTCCCCGAAGGCGTGGACATGCACAAGCCATCGCCTCGAAATGTCTCAAACGCCTCTCCCTTAATCTCAACTGTGCAAACGAGTGACCCTTCGGTGCTTTTAATCGTACTTTCGTTGAGGGCTAAATGACGCCTCGGCTCTCGTTGGCCGCCACGATAGCGGATGACCACTTCAAGCAAAGGGTATTCGACAATCTGAAACGGCGTCTTGATGATATGGGTAATTAAATGCTCTGTTTCTTCAGGAACCCAGTCAGCATAAAAACCGAGATGGCCAGTGTGGATGCCTACAAAAGCGGTTTCCTCTAACCGGTGTGCATAAGAATGGAATGCCTCTAAAAACGTTCCATCCCCTCCCACCGTAATGACGATATCCGGTTTATCGCTGTCATGTGCCAAATCGGCAGCAAGAAGTCGTGTTTTTATCGTATCGCATAATTCATCTGAGAGTGTATCCCCTCGCGAGGCAACCGTAAACTTCAAAATTGTTTCACTCCTTGCTATCAGCGGCTTTGCTGTTGTTTTGCGGTTATAATTCGCTGAGCTTCTTGTACTTCATCACGGATGATCGACATTTCCTCATCGAGCCAAAAGGCAGCTTCTGCAGCCCGCTGCAAACGCATGTTGATGTCTTCCGGTATTTCACCGCTATATTTATAGCGCAATGAATGTTCAATCGTAGCCCAAAAATTCATTGACAGTGTGCGGATTTGCAATTCAACAAGGACTTTCTTTTCCCCTTCAATCATCTGAACAGGGTAGCGAAGTATTAAGTGGTATGACCGATATCCACTCGGTTTCTTCTTTTGTATGTAGTCTCGTTCGGAAATGATTTCAAAATCGGAGCGGGCACGCATGAGCTCAATGACTTTGTCTATATCCTCGACAAATTGAGTGACAATGCGAACGCCAGCCAAATCTTGCATCTTATCAGCCAGCTGTTCGAGAGGAATTTGTTTGCGCGCCGCTTTGTTTAATATGCTCGATACTGGCTTCACACGCCCCGTTACAAATTCAATTGGTGTATGCAGCGACGTTTTCTGGTATTGTTCCCTCGTCCCTTTAAATTTCACTTTCAACTCTTCAACAGCCTGTTTATACGGTGTTAAAAAAGCATCCCAGTCCAAAAGCTCCACCTCTTAAAAAAACTAAAATGCGTCGTTCACTGCTTGTTCAAAGGCCTCTCCATAATTCCCATTACCACGAATGTTCTCTAGAAGAAATACTAGCTCTTCCTCCATATCGACGAGTGCAAGACGAGTATGTTCATTCAGCTTTACATAATAACTCGTTTTTAATTTGTGCGCTTCATTTAATGCTGGCCAAACATTCTTTTCAAAACGGATCGCGTAAAACGCTTCCTCATCTTCAAGAATGTAAATAAAAGCATATTGGTCAGAATCGACGAGCACGCGCTTTCCTGGTTTTAATCGCGCCGCCAATTGTGCGTCTATTTCCTCTTCTAGTTCAACAGTGCTCGCTTCTTCGTCCACTTCGATGGCCGATACTTTATACTGTTTCATCCTTCTCCCCCAAAGCTGCTTTTTCCGTAATCAGTGTAACACAAAACGTTCTGAAAACCCACGTTTTGCAGAAGGACGCCAATCTACGTATAATAAGGAACGAAAAACGCAGAAATGGGGAACGACCATGGCTAAAGAAATCGAGTATGAAGCAAAATCAATGCTTAGTGAAGCTGCCTATCGCCAGTTAACCGAAAAATTTGGCACAAAAGCAGAAAAACAACAGAACGATTACTATGATACGGCTGACTTTACATTAAAGAGTGCAGGCGCAGCCCTACGAGTCCGTAGAAAAAAAGGCTCGTCCGTCTTTACCTTAAAAGCGCCAGCAAATGGTGGACTGTTGGAGACACACCAGCCTCTCACCAAAAGCGATGAACAGTTGCTCTTAAGTGGAGCGCTTCCTGAAGGAGAAGTGCAATCCGCCATTAAAGAACTCATCGGGACGATTCCTACCATTCGCCACTTTGGATCGTTAACGACCTATAGAATGGAGGTGCCTTATAAAGGGGGAGTACTATGTTTAGACCATAGCGTCTATGCAGGAACGGAAGATTATGAAATCGAATATGAGGGACAGTCGCTTGAACACGCCGAATCCATCCTTACCCAACTACTCGCAGAAGCTGACGTGCCATTCGTACCAGCGAAAAACAAAGTTGCCCGTTTTTATGAGCAAGCAACACCATAGAACAAGATAGAGGAGCAACCATTCCCTCCCCAAAAAAAGATGGGAGAAGAGAAGCCCGTGGTCCGCTCAACTCCCATCTCGTCTATTGCCTGATAGAAAAGGGTTGTTAATCTTTTTACAGTTGACGTGCAGCCTTTTTGGCTGCACGTTTATGCGTAGCTACGATATGTGTTAAGCACTTTTGGAACGTAATTCTGTGTTTCTTTAAAAGGTGGAACACCGCCGTACTTATCGACATTTCCTGGGCCGGCGTTATAAGCTGCAAGCGCTAATGCTTCATTGCCATTGTAACGGTCTAGCATTTGCTTTAAGTATTTAACCCCACCACGGATGTTTTCAGCAGGATCAAAAATCGATTTAACGCCAAGCGCTCTAGCTGTAGAAGGCATCAATTGCATGAGCCCACTAGCTCCTACTGAGCTTACCGCTCTTTCATTGAAGTTTGACTCGTGTTGAATTACCGCCTTAACAAGTTTAGCGTCGACCCCAAACTCCGCGGCAATGCTTTCAATAAGCGGTCCATAAGATTCAGCTTTGCTTGTTGGCGCTGTTCCCTTGCTTTGTTCCACCTTTTGCTCTGCTGTACCGTAGACTTCTTCTGCTTTCGTTTGTAAAGTAGCAACCTCTTCATATGTATTCTTTTCATCTAAAAACAGCGGCTGCTGCAACATCGGCAACAAAAACGGCAACTGTAGTGGCGGAGTGCTTATTTGCGTGCTTTTGTCCCATTCAGATTGGAGCATTTTCGAGAATGAAGTCGTTTCATCTGTTTGCGATGCTTGTGGTGAAACCCGTTCGCTTGTGTATGCCTGCGGCCAAAATGAAATTTCCATATTTCCCCTCCGTGCGGTTTTCTTCTTCCATTATAACAAAGTTTGCGAAAAATCGACAGAAAGGATTTCCTCTTTTTAACTCTAAAAACACTTTATTTGCTGAACGGAACAATGGTTGCTACAATGGATCTAGGCAAACGAAAAGGAGAGACCATTTGTGCCTGATCAACGAAATGAACAAAGCCCGTTTGAGGCTTTAGGTGGGGAAGAAAAGATAAGCGAACTTGTCGATGCTTTTTATCGCTACATCGCGGCTCATGAAGACGTTCGCCACCTTTTTCCTGAAGACCTGACTCATACAGCATACAAACAAAAGCGGTTTTTAACGCAATTTTTCGGCGGTCCACCGCTCTATACAGAAGAGTTTGGGCACCCGAGACTAAGAGCGCGACATATGCCGTTTGTCATCTCTCCTGTCCAAGCTGAAGCTTGGCTTTCCTGTATGGAGCGTGCCATGGACGACGTGCATTTATCAGGCGATATCCGTGATTATATGATGCATCGGCTTAGGCTTACTGCACATCATATGGTTAATCACCCAACGCCGGGATAAAAGAAAGGAGTTGGCCCATGAACGCCAAACATCGCGTGACTAGCCATTGTGACCATGAACTCGGGATTTGCGGCATTTCTCCCGAGGCAAATGAAGCGCTACCTGCCAAAAAACCATTGGAGATTTACACCTTTATTGATCCGCTGTGCGCTCAATGCTGGTCGATGGAGCCGATTCTAAAGAAGCTCAAAGTCGAATATGGTCATTATTTCCGAATACGAGTCCTGCTTGCTGGAAAGTTGAATGTGTGGAATGCGTGCGAAGCAGGCAAAGCCAAACATACACGCCCGCCGGTATGGGTGAAAGGTGTATCATCCTCAAATATGCCTTACGCCGGGGATATAAAACTTAGTGATTTTCATCCATATAAAGCTTCACTTGCGATAAAAGCAGCAGAACTACAAGGACCAAAGGCAGGCCACCGCTTTTTGCGCAAGCTGCGAGAAACGTTGTTTTTACAAAAACAAAACATTACCAATGAAGACGTGCTAAAAGCATGCGCCAATGCTGCCGGACTGGACGTTGATGCTTTTATAGCCGACCTTCATTCACCGAGCGCCGCCAAAGCGCTTCAGTGTGACGTGCAAACGACGAACGAGATGGACGTTGACACCGTTCCGACTTTTGTTTTCTTTAATGACAATTCGGAAGAAGCAGGCATTAAAATTTCCGGCCAGTATCCATTTTCGATTTATGTCCAGTTATTGGAAGACATGCTTGGCTTCGTACCAGTAAAAGCGACTCCACCGACTCTCGAGGGGTTGTTGCAAACATATGGTTTTTTAGCCACTGCGGAAGTAGCAATGGTTTTGGATTTGAGTAGCGAAGAAGCAGAAAAAAAGCTAAAGACACTCATGTTACAGCAAAAAGTAGAAGCTGTCCCTTATGAATACGGGACTTTTTGGAAATGGTTAATGTAAGGGTCTAGCCTAGGCAGGGTCCTTTCTTTTTCGTCCAAAACACCAAAAGGCTGTCCGCTTATAAAGCAGACAGCCTTCCTATTAATCGAAGAGAATGTGAGTTGCAACACTTCTATTCTACTGAAAAAAACAAGCAGAAGCAACAAGAAATTTAATTGACAAGTTTGTACAATGAACCACACATAGTTTCCATTCCTAGGCATATGTTATACAAACACGCTTCTGGCATATACGAAAACATCGTTATCGCCGTATCCTATTTTGTGTAAAAAGGGTGTGGAGATTGGAAATGAAACGGAAACTATTGCTTCGCATTGCGCTCGTCCTCATTGCCTTTTATTTGTATATTCTTGGGCTGCTGCACCTTTTTCCAATTTGGGTAGCCGTTCCGCTATTATTCATCGCGCTTTTTTGCTTATTCCGGCCGTTAAAAAAGAAACCACGTTTTAAAGGATACCGTCCTCGTTAACAAAAGAATTGTTTAAACAACTAACTGCATCACTTTCTTTCAATGCATTTTTGTCCCTATATGCTGGCCTCTTTTCCTTGCTTCGTTTCGGCTTCACCAGCATGCTTATGGTGTGCTAACAACCATTCATGCCAGCAACGGAGAAAATGCTGTTCTTTTTCCTTTCCGCTACAAGAAAGGATTTCCTCATCGCTTTTTATAAAAGTGGCAGGAGCGATCTTTTTCAACAAACCAAATACTTCAAGCAAAGCTAGATATTCGCGGGCTAGTTGGGAAGTGACTTTTTTCGGGTTGCAGTAAGGTTTGAAAGGGTGGCGGAACTGCCGCAAACAAGACGACAATAACACAGCGATTTGGGTAAGCGTACGTGGAGCACTATTAAAAGCATGACACAAATAAGCATGAATAAACGATGTCTGCCATAGAAACGGGGAAACTTGGAGATAGCGTTGAGTTGGCAAGGGCCAGCCAGCAGTAAGCGGAATATCGGTTAATTGAAACGTTCCAAGCAAGTGCACGAACAATCGATTGCGGTGAACGTTGTTTTTGACTTGCTGGCGATAGGCAGACAAGCTATCTGTATAACAAACAGACAGTGGCGGGGGGTGGCACAAATCGCTTAATGTTAAACGTTCGAGAGCAATAAACGATGGGGTAGCAAGTGCTAACGAAGGGAGAACAGCCACTACATGACGGAGCAAACATACTTGTTCAGTATGAGCGTCTAAATAAATAAAAAACGGTTCCCTTTTGGCATATTGGAGCCCATACCATTCAAATTGGTGGATTTGGAACATTTGCCGCCGCTTCCGTTTTAAACGGTTTCCCCCGAAAATCCAAACTGGGGAAATGCCTTGGCGTGCGTACAAAGTATTGCGTTCATATAACGTTTTGGCGGAAAGGGTAGCACATTGGAATTCCAGTGCAAGCGGCGAGGAAGCTTCAATGTAAACATCCGGTCGTTGCTTTGACTCCCTTAAATACGTTTCCAATTGTGTTGCTTTGTTCTGCTTGGCCGCCCAGTGAAACAGCAATTGTTTTCCACGTACATGCTCATCCGACTCCCCTTCCCCTCCAGATGGGCACTGCTCACTTTTTTGGTGGGCAAAATGCCAACGTCTTTTTGTTCCAAGTCGCATCCTTACTTGTTGGTTGCAAATTGGACAACGAAAACGCCCTGCTTTTTGTAAGTACCGCCATTCTGAATAACTGCGCTTATCGGTAAAACGAATAAGGCGATCGTTTTCATCTAAAGCTTGAAGCAATGACCACACTCCTTTCTTCTTTTTTTATTTAAACCAATCTTACGTTTATCCTTTTTTTGCGCAAAAAAAAGAGCCTATTATGGCTCTTATAGACGGTAACAAACGCTCGCTAACGTCGTTGGCGTAAATCCCTTGCCTTCACTCTCTCGGCTAACAAGCGTTTTCTAGCAGCCTGAACGGACTTAGGAAAAAGTTGAATAGAGCTTCGCTAAAGCGGTCTCTGGCATAATGACTTTGCCATACTCCTGAAGCCTGTGAATTGTTAATTCTGATTCATAGCCATACTCAAGCATCCTGCTCAACAAATTGTCTTGTTCATCCTCTGTATAAAGGTCGTTCGTGAATTGGACATGCAAGAAATAACGGCCTTCGTAGTGGTACAGTGTATTAAGCACTCGCTCAGGGCGAACGGCTTTGCTTAAAGAGATTACATCTTCGAGCTCTTTAAAACCAATAATCAGCTCGAGACTATCTAGCTCGTTCTCTTCAAGCGTGTGGACTGGAACATCTTCCTGCTCGTCTGTTTCCATGTCCTCTTTCACAGGAATTTCTAATTTTACATTGCCATCTGACAATTGCCCACGTGTAACGAGAATTTCCAACCCTTTATCATGGGCATGAACTTGAATCCAGAGCGGGCCATCTAGTTCAAATTCATCCCTGTCGCTTGCTTCGTGCATCATATCATAAAAAAGTTCTTCACCACGTTCACGGTTATACCAAATTTCTTCACGCTCAAAACCACGTGCTTCAATATCCTTATACGTGATGAAAAACCGAATAGTTGAGTCATTTACTCGTTCGATTTCCATACTCGCTCCCCCTCCTGTAATCTTAACATTAGGTAGCCTTTATCAAGGAAACAGTGAGCTTGCCTTCCTTGTTCCTATTGTATGATAACTAGCCGAAAAATGGAATCCATCTGCTTTCTGACGGGTGCAAACGTATTTTGTTAGTTCTTTATTCTCTCGCATGCCGTGGTCAATGTCAAGAAAAATAAAACCTTCTACAGAGGTTTCTGTAGAAGGTTCGTATTAATTTACTAAGCGCTGTGCTTCCTGCAATTGGAATGTCCGCACTTTTCTTGGTAGAAAACGGCGAATTTCAGCGTCGTTGTATCCTACTTGTAAACGTTTTTCATCGAAGATAATCGGACGGCGAAGCAGACCAGGATTGTCGCTAATAATTGTAAACAATTTTTGTAAAGGCAATGATTCAAGTTCTACGTCCAGTTCTTGGAAAACTTTAGAACGTGTTGAAATAATTTCATCTGTGCCATCTTCTGTCATGCGCACAACCTGTTTTACTTCTTCAACAGAGAGTGGAGATGCAAAGATATTACGCTCTTCAAAAGGAATATCATGCTCTTCCAACCATGCTTTCGCTTTTCTACAAGATGTACAACTAGGGGATGTAAGTAGTGTGACCATCTTATTGAACCTCTCCTTTAATCAAAGTGTGACAAGTGTATCCGTTATCGTTCGCTTCATCACCATTTTATTATACAAGTTTGTTCAACTGTTGTATAGAGTCGTTGCAAAAAACTTATACAAAGATTGAACAAAAACTATGGGAAATCCTCTTATTAATGCACACTTCCCGACATTGCCTAACCATAAACCTATTTTCAGAAAAAAATCCGCCAGTACGGCGTACGGCGGATTACGCAATGCTTTTTTTCGATTGGGGATAAGGATATTCCTGCGGACGACGGTTTTTCAAATTGTCTAGCTGCTTTTTAAAAGCATCTTTCCACGCTAGGCGCTTTCGTTTTTGTTTAGCTTTCTTTTTTTGTTTCATAGCGCTTCGCCCTCCCGTTTTTTTTGTCAGGAGCCTACTGTTCACCGTCTTAATCATTTAATGTTAATACTTCATCAACTGCTTCATAGGATTCTCCATACAACGTTTTATCTTTATACGTATGGATGTTCTCATACGTGTGCTTCATTTTCTCATATATACTATTCTCATCTTCATTCTCTGGTGACCAATAAAGGATTTCTAATTCCGTCACTTTATTTGTCGCAAGAGAACGACGACGATAGCCAATTGATTTGGCATGTTTAAACCCTTCACGACTATAAAAGCGCTGTCGCTTTTGCGTATCCGTGTCTCTATAATCGATAGGCTCCACTTCAAGTATAATCGGTTTTTGCTTTTTTTTCAATCGCTCTAACAGCTTTTTCCCCAGTCCTTCTCCTCTAGCCTGCTTTGCCACAAACAAGTAATCGACAAAGATAAAGTCATCGGTCTCGACGTACATCATCACATGGTTATCGCTCTCTTCCTTATGATAAATGTCTCCCTTTTCTTTTAATAACAGTTCCATATGCTGTTTTGACTTCATTTCCTCAACAGGAAAATATTCAGCAAGCTTCTCATACCAAGTTGCCATTTTCATGCCTCCATTTCTTCGTTTTTTACATACTCATTTATATAGCCATTTTCATCTTTGTCCTAAACCCATCATTTAGTTTGCCCTATTGGCCCAAAAAAAAAGCAGCTGAAGCTGCTTTTACGGATTGTCGTAATCGACCCCTTGAGTGTAAGTGTTGCCTGCATTCCACAATAAAAATTCGTTAATGTCATTTTCATACAAAGCACGGATTTGCGCTTCTACTTCCTCTTTTCCGTACTGTAAATAATTGCCCGACCCTAAGTAGCTAGCAGTAAAGTCTTGAATCCATGGCCGCGACACTGGCTTCTTATCTTCTAGCTGCTCTAAAAGCCCGTTTTCCAATTTGGCATAGCCATCTGTTAGCTCATAAGGGTACAAGTCAGGCTTGTCCAATCCTTCAAAAGACGTCCAATGGCTTGGATAAATCATCGAAGAAATGACATCGACATTCTCCGATATTTTCAAGAAGTTTTGCCCAATTCCCGGCGCCTCAGGCACGGTTGCGGCATAGCCGAAAATATCAACGGATACATCTACATGGTAGACGCTAAGTTTTTCTCGGGCGTATGCGACAAAATCGGTGACTGCGTTTACACGGCGTTGCACATTGTCAATTTCGTCATCTCCGTATTTTCCTGTCTCATATTCCAGCGTTTCATCACGGTTTTCAAATCCTTCTGGAAAACGGACATAATCAAACTGGATTTCTCGGAACCCCATTTGTGCTGCTTCCTCGGCAATGCCGACATTATACTCCCATACTTCCTCTAAAAATGGATTGACAAATGCTTCTTTCCTGCCATTTTTCCAGACGGAGCCGTTTTCTTTAAACGAAAGCTCTGGTTTCATTTCAGCTAAAGTCGTATCTTTAAAAACAACAATTCGGGCAATTGGATAAATCTCGTTTTCTTCAAGAACATTCATCATTTCCTCAGGGTCGTTTATGTATTTCTTTGCAATGTTGTAATAAGGCGAACTCTCGTCAGGCATATATGTAATATTGCCATGATCATCTTTAATGTCGATGACCATCGCATTAAGCCCTGTTTCACCGACGAAATCAACAAGCGAGTGAAAGCGCTTTCCTCCGGCAGAGTGACCAGACACATAAATTCCCCTCACTCCGTCTTCTGGATAATTGAACGTGTACCCTGACTGATTGGCAAAGCGCGTTGAGAGCTTCGGGGTTTCAAACAGCGTTTGGCCAACAAGCTTATGGCCATGTACAAGCATCCCGTTACCCGATGTCGCTTCAACACTTCCCCCGTTAACACCAACTAGCAATGAAGCAGATAACAGAGCAGAGCAGCCGACTTTCATCCATTTACACACACATACACTCCCTTTCATCCTTAATCCTCATCATGGGCATCCCAATCATCTGGAATCTCCTCTTCTTCTTTCATATACTGCCTGTGCCTTTTTTCCAGCTGTTCTTTAAGCTTTTCAAACTGTGTTTTGTTAAAAAGCCACGTTTCTCCGTCATAAACGCCACGTATATTTCCAAGATGAGCTTGTTCCATTAAATAAGACTGAGTAACGCCAAGATAAGAAGCCAATTCTTGTAGCGAAATATACACAGCCTCTCCCTCCCTCGCCCAATAAAGGATGACATCGTTCAGGCATTTCCCCTATCGGAAATTGTCCCTTTTGCTTGCTACATACCCTATTTACTCGAAGAAAAAACAATCTGGTCAACTGCCCAGATCGTTTTTAAATGCCTACTGGCAAAATAAATAAAAATACAAGAAAGAAATGTGAGACAGAGCCTGCCAACACAAACAAATGCCAAATCGCATGGTGATACAAAAATCCACGCCAGACATAAAAAATCGTCCCAGCGGTGTAAAAAATCCCACCAAGCACCAACAGCCATATGCCTCCACTAGGCAGGGTTGACATAATCGGACCCATTGCAAACACGGCAATCCAGCCCATTGCGACATACATGATCGTCGACAACACTAAAAATTTCTTTACGTAAAAGACTTTAAAGATAATGCCGACAACGGCAATACCCCAGACAATCCCAAATAATGTCCAGCCTAGTGCACCACCGACTAAAATAAATAAAATCGGCGTGTACGTACCTGCGATAAACAAGTAAATAGCGGCATGATCAAAAATTTCAAATACGTCTTTTGCCTTGCCTGGCTTAAAACTATGGACAAGTGTCGAAGATAAATATAGGAGCACCATACTTGTGCCATAAATCGTAAAACTAACGATATGCCAAGCAGTACCGTGCATGCTAGAGTAAACAATTAAAAGCACGAGCGCCAAGATGCTCAAAAGCGCACCAAAACCATGTGTGAGCGCATTGACCAGTTCTTCACGTCTCGAGAAAACGTGGGTATTTGCCAAATAACTTCCCCCTTTACAACGGTTGGCATTCATTATAGCATAGATTATTAAAAAAATGTGTGGATGGAAGGAGAATGATGATGAGAGAAGTAACACTAGTTGCTCTTTACGACCACCACATCGCCCAAAAGTATTTGCAACGCTCTGGCATGGCTCATGCGATTCGCTGTGCTTACCACGCCTGTGCGTTAGCGGTGAATGAAAACGTCAACCCCGACTTGGCCGCAAAAGCAGCATTTTTACACGATATCGGGCATTATACTTGGTACAAAAACGGCAAATGGGACTACTCGCTTTATAAAGCCTATGATATTCATGCCATTAAAGGCGCTGAACGTGCCCATAAATTATTAATCCGTCTTGGGGAACACCCCCGTCATGCAAAAGAAATCGCATTGGCCATTTTGCTGCATACAGACTCTTACTTGCCTAACGGAGAGCTTGCCCTCAGCCCGTTGCAAGCGGTGGTCGCAAAAGCAGATGAACTTGATGAAGAGCCAAAAGGCAGCCATCATTACCGAACGATTGAGGAAAAAACGGCACGGCAGTTATTGACGGAACTTGATAGCCAAATTGACGGCTTTTTACAGGCCGGCGCCAGCAACAGAAAATGGCGGTAGCTCGGTTAGCATCCCTTCATCCATCGCCCCGTTAATGCGCCGGACAATTCTTCCTTCCCTATCGACAATAAGCGTCGTTGGTATACCGAAAATTTGATACTGTTTTTGGATGTCCCCCTCTTTATCTAACAGGGGGTCAAACGACGCGTTAAAATGAGTTAAAAATGCCTTGACTTCTTGTGTGCTTGTCTCTTCGCTCGTCAAATTGACGGCGACAAAATGATCGCCTTGCTGTCTTAGTCGCTTTTCCGCTTCTACGATCAACGGCATTTCCTCTTGGCACGGGTAACACCATGTTGCAAAAAAGTGGACCATTGTATACGAATGGGCTCCCTTTTTTGGATCAAATTCTCCAATGCCTCCAGATAAAGTCGGCAACGCAAAGGTAGGAGCTGCTTTCCCTTCATGGACCCCTTCTTCCATTGCATGTACAATGGCTTCCACGTGCCGAAAGATCGATTCTGTTTTAAAATGGAACCATCCTACTGCCAGAATCGCTGCTACTAGGATGAAAAACAAGATGGACCGTCTGATGGAACGGATCATACCACTAAAACGCCCTTTCTTGGAGGATGATTAGGAGTGTCTTTCGATGAACAAGTATCAACTTTGCCAAGCTGTTGCCTGCCTCGCTTTATTGGTGTTCGTCTTTTTTTTGCAAGACGTCCCTTTTTCGCTTTTATGGTTTATCTTGCTCGTGGCACTCAACCTCGGCTTGCTACTATATAAACGTTTTCAAGGACGAACCCATTAACCGACCTGCCTCTGTAAAAAATAGGGTTCGTTCTAGTGTATGTCCCTCTTCCCCCTCTTTATGCATGGCCTTATTTAGATGGAAGAGTTGTGTTTGCTTGCATTTTGATTTACGATGGAGAAGAGTGACAAAACAGGAGTTGAACGTATGCAAACCGTTTTTTCTGGAATTCAACCGAGCGGCACGTTGACGCTTGGCAACTATTTAGGGGCATTGAAACACTTTGCCGACATGCAAAATGACTATGATTGCTTCTTTTGTATTGTCGACCAGCATGCGATAACGGTACCACAAGAGCGTTTGAAACTACGCGAAAACATCCGCAGCCTCGCCGCCCTTTACATCGCATCAGGAATCGACCCAAACAAATCGACATTGTTTATCCAGTCGGAAGTGCCAGCCCATGCCCAGCTAGGCTGGATGATGCAATGTGTTTCCTATATTGGCGAATTAGAACGCATGACCCAATTTAAAGACAAATCCAGCGGTAAAGAGGCCGTTTCGGCTGCGCTGTTAACGTATCCGCCACTTATGGCCGCAGACATTCTTCTTTATCAAACGGACATTGTGCCCGTTGGCGAAGACCAAAAGCAGCATTTGGAATTAACCCGCAATTTGGCGGAGCGCTTTAACGCTAAGTACAATGATATTTTTACTGTACCTGACGTGCGCATCCCGAAAGTCGGCGCAAGAATTATGTCTTTAAATGACCCTCATAAAAAAATGAGCAAATCAAATCCCAATGCGAAAAGCTATATTTCCATGCTTGACGAGCCAAAGACGATTGCAAAGAAAATTAAAAGCGCCGTCACCGATTCAGAAGGTACCATTCGTTTTGATCGTGAAGAAAAGCCAGCGGTCTCGAACTTGCTTTCGATTTTTTCTCTTTGCTCTGGCAAATCGGTCACAGAGCTTGAACAACTGTATGAAGGCTCCGGCTACGGCCCTTTTAAAGCCGACCTTGCCGACGCAGTCATTGAAGCGCTGCAACCAGTGCAAACACGTTACTATGAGTTGATTGAATCAGCCGAACTTGATGCGATATTGGACAAAGGTGCAGACAAAGCGAACCGCAAAGCACAAAAAACGCTCGTAAAAGCAGAGCGTGCGATGGGCTTAGGCAGAAAGAGAAGATAACCTGATAAAACATAAGCATTTTATGTCCTAACGTTAAAACGACGTAGCCGTGTGCTACGTCGTTTCCGTTTAAGTAATGATAATTTGTTTCTTAATAGCCATTTGTTTTCTTGTACACTTTCCCAACAAAAAAGGAAAGTCCAAGCGTGCCGACTAACAAAACAACCGTTAAAATTTTCATAATCAAATACGCAAATGAGTCCATTGTCTCCATCCATCCGTGCCTCCTTTTGTCGCTTCCATTATAAAAGAAAGCGCATACGATGTAAATAGAAAAACGACGCGTTAAAGCAAGCCCCTTGCTTTAACGCGCTAACATTACTTCACCCGCTCTGGATGCTCCAACTCCCATAATTTCTCGAAAAAGGAATGGCCTTTAACCATCGCTTCACATAGTTTGTAATGGCGTTGGCTCCAACCTGCACGGACACCGTTTAGCAATTGTTCCCACACTTCTGTACGGCCTTTTTGCTGAAGCTTTTTGTATGTCAGAGGGTCCCACTCTGTACACCAATATTTTATTTCCGCATCTGAGCCTGTTGTCTGCAATTGATCAAGCACCATCAGCAACAGTTGCTTCAGCTGCCTTTCCTTGCGGGTCAGTCCCGCTAACTCAGCAGGACTCGGGGAAAGCAAATGGTAGTCTTTTGCAGGCAGAGGGATTTCTAATTGGAAATAAGGAACGTCTTGTTCAGTTAATGTCTCAAACACCACTTGTTCTTGGCGTGGCGTTAACCGGCTCTTTCTAATGGGCGTTTTGTATCCCATTGTGTCTACTGCAATAATCCGTTTCCCATCCGTAGCAATAAAACAATAATCGAGTTGGATGCGTGACATGTTTTTACGCAAATAGCTCTTTTGAAACACTTCTTTGAGCAATTCCATTGGTAAATCAAGAAGCTGGTCCTCTATGTAGTCCATTAGCTTCTCGTCCACTTTCAACAATTTTACTTGATCGAGCACTTCTATGCGGTCTTCACTTCTCCATTCATGGAACGGGCACACATTGTATCCATTCTCCTCGCCTTCAAACCAATTTACCCATACATCTCTCATCATGACCATCTGAATCGATCCTCCTCACTAGTATGCTCTTTGGAGTCAGTATGGTCACGAGGGGCAAATCTTAAACACCGTTTTCATGTTTCCGTGCCAATGCGCAGCACTGACTCAGCATCCTCATCCAGAAACGCTAACGTATCTTTACTAGAATGTTCAGCCGCTGCTTTACAAAGCTTGAAACCGTAATAATAGCCTAGCATAGCCGGAATGCCTGCCCGGTCGTCGCCATAGAGAAAGGGCTTGTAATGGCTTCTTCCTTTTCTCAATAAATTCGGTTCCAAATAGCGGACAAACCATTCTTCTTGCCAATGGCCGTCATACTTCTTCGTCCACGGTGCCACATATGCTTCGCCGACCTCTTCTATTACAGCTAATTCAGCAAGTCCTTCCATCACCATTGATTCTAATAACGTAATAGACGACTCGGTTTCCTGTGTGCGCCATAATCGGCAAACATGATGGTATTCATGGGTGACTAATGCTTTTAAGTCGTTCTCCTCAATGTCACCTGAAATAAAAAGAACGATGCCATCAGGAAAACCGAGCCCCATTTTCCCTCCTAGTTCTGCCTGAAGCCGTTTATGTTCTTCATTTGCTGGTAACAAGAAAACGGGCACATTGGGCCCCTGCCATTTTTGTTTCAACGCATTAAATTGTTCGCCAGCTACAGTCCAGCAGTCTGAGTGCAAAAATCGCCTTAAGCGGCTTTTCCTCGTTTTGGGCAAAAATAAACCGATTTTTTGCAAATAAGTGGCCAACTGCTGATCTGTCGAATAGGCGAAAAGGGATTGAAGTGGCTGGATAAATAGTTGCCTATACCTTGCTTGGACCGATTGCTCCTCGTAATGGTCCACATATAGCTCAATCCATCTGTTTGTCTTGACGATTCCCACACTCTCACATCCTTCAAAACAGAGTTACACTTGACTTTGCTTAGTGCCAAATCCAAAATGAAAGGCAGAGGTGACTGACAATGAATGATCCTTTGCTTACTTTCGAAAAAGCAAAACAGCTAAAACAACAATTAACGGAATTTATGATGATGTATAAATTTGCTTTAGACGAAATGGAAACAAGAATTTCCATTTTGCAAGAAGAATTTGAACTAATGCATGATTATAGTCCAATTGAACATGTAAAAACACGATTGAAATCGCCGGAAAGCATTTTTGAAAAAGCGAGGCGCAAAAATATTCCTTTCCATTTGCATGTCTTAAAAAATTCCATCCAAGACATTGCTGGAATCCGTATTACTTGTTCGTTTCTCTCTGATATTTACCGGCTCGAGGAAATGTTGAGAAAACAAAGCGATATGCACGTAGTCACTGTAAAGGACTATATTAAAAAGCCTAAGGAAAACGGCTACCGTAGCCTCCATATGATTGTAAAAGTCCCTGTCTATACATCCGCACGCAAAGAAGAAGTATTTGTAGAAATCCAAATCCGTACCATTGCGATGGATTTCTGGGCCAGCCTCGAACATAAGATCTTTTATAAATACAATCAGAATGTACCAAAACAGCTCATTTCAGAATTAACTGAAGCCGCCCACTCAGCTGCTGCACTCGATGAAAAAATGGAACATATCCATCATGAAATGAGTGCTGTCAAGCAGAAGCAAGCGGCACAGCCAAGCGAAAGCGAACAATTGCAATTAAACAGCCACACATTCGCCATTCCTCGAAAATTGCTAGAAAGCCTGCAAAAACTACCTGATGATTTGTCAGGCGTGTGAACAAATCTTTTCCTACATGTATACGTTCGCTCAAGTGTTCTATTCTTGATTATCCGTTTCAGCCGTGCTACGCTTCATCTATTGAAGTAAGCTCAACCCGCAAAGGAGATCCTTATGACAACGGATGAATTAACAAAAAGCTTAGAGGCTTTTACCCACTTCACTCGTGCAGAATGGGCACAGCTAAATGACGGGCATAGCGCTCCTCTCACGGAAAAAGAGCGGAAAAACCTCGAAGGGATTTATGAAACGATATCTGAGGCAGAAGTGAACGATGTATACATGCCTTTATCTGAATTACTTTATAAACGAATGGTCCATAATGTTAGGCTTCATGACGATTTAAATCGCTTTTTAAAGCGGGAACGGAAGCGGGTGCCCTTTGTCATTGGCATAGCCGGGAGCGTTGCAGTCGGAAAAAGCACAACCGCAAGGCTGATTCAAGCATTGGCCTCAAGATGGCCCGGCTCTCCGAAAGTGGAGCTTGTCACAACAGACGGCTTTCTATATCCAAATGAAGTGCTGGAAGAACGAGGCCTCATGAAACGGAAAGGCTTTCCAGAAAGTTACGATATCCGCAGCCTGCTTACTTTTTTGACAGACTTAAAAGCAGGCACGCCTGTCGTAAAAGCACCTATGTATTCTCACTTGACTTATAACATTGAAAAAGATCATATCCAAACGTTGATAGAACCGGATGTCGTCATTGTCGAAGGCATTAATGTCCTACAAGTAAACCGAAAAGGCAAGCGCATGCCCCATGTGTTTGTCTCTGATTTTTTTGATTTCAGCATTTATGTCGATGCAGAGGAAAAAGACATATTATCTTGGTATATCGAGCGCTTTCAACTGCTCCGTAACACAGCATTCCAAAAACCCGAGTCGTATTTTCACCGCTACCGCGACTTAACGGATGAAGAAGCGGTTGCAATGGCGGAATCGATTTGGCATACCATTAATGGCGTTAATTTAGAAAAGAACATTAAGCCAACACGCCTTCGCGCAGATTTGATCTTAACAAAAGGCGCTCACCACCGCGTTGAGCAAGTCCAATTGCGAAAATAAACGCCATATATTAACTTGCTGAAACAAAAAAACTCCGCTGCTCTTTAGCAACGGAGTTTTTTTGGAGTGTTACCCTTTAAACAATTGCACGAACATTTTGCCGTAAGGACCGCCGTCAACTACGCCAATGCCTACTTCTGTGTAGTTGCTGTTCAAAATGTTTTCACGGTGTCCTTGTGAATTCATAAGAGCATTGTGTGCTGCGTCTACTGTTTGGTTTCCAGCCAAGTTTTCGCCAGCTGTATTATAAGAAATACCAAACTGCTTCATCATGTCAAATGGAGAACCGTACGTAGGTGAATTATGGTCAAAATAGTTGTTGTCGATCATGTCTTGCGCTTTAACACGAGCTACTTCGGTTAGCTTTTGGTCAACTTTTAGAGGTTGAAGCCCTGCTTTTTCACGCTCTTGGTTAACAAGGTCAACCATTTGCTGTTCTTCTTGAGTCACATCACCAGATGCATCGGTTTCCTCTTGTTGTGGCTCTTCTTCTACCGTTTCTTGTTCTTCAGGTGTGTTAGTTGGCTCGCCTGCTTCTACTTCTGGTGCCTCAGGCTGTGCTTCTTCTTCAGGAGCAGGGGCTGGCGCTTCTTCTTTATTGATAAGATCCGTAACAAAATCTAAATCTTCCAAATTCACATTCGACCAATCGATGTTGCCAAATTGCTCTTTTAGCTCATTTAGGTCGACTTTCACGCAATCACCGCTAGCTGTGTAGATGTAAGGCCCTTTCACTTGAACTTTATATTGGCCTGCAGCATCGGCTTGGTTAGAAAAGCCTGCTCCTACGATGGCAGCGGCAGCTAATGTAGAGATAACTAATTTCTTCATGAATATCCTCCTAATCGTTGCGTACTGTGTATTCGTATCCCTGTTCGCCAGATACACACACATCCTAGCATACAAAAAGAATCGGATTCTATGGTAAAAGATTCATATAGTGGCATCTTGAAACGTTTTGTAATAGAACAATTAGCCCGGCCATTAACGGCTTGATCGCCGCCATATTCCAAAAAAGCAACTGGAAATTCTCCTCAACTGTTACACAACTGTAAAACGAGGCTCTAATTGTAACCATTGCGTAACAAATTGGCTTCAGCGTTGCCACGATCCCATTTGCTGTCTTTTGTACGAAGCTTGGAAAACATTTTCAGCTCTTTTTTGATGAGAATCTGTTACAGTGTTAACGTGCAACCTTTGTGCACACTAGATTTACTTGATAGGAGTTGTATAGGTTTATGATTAAAAAACTTATATTCCTCATTTTTGGCTCAATTGGATTGTCTTTTGCTATGCTTGAAATTGCCGATGCAAAACAACTTACACACCCAGTTCAGCCAGGTGAGACCATATATACACTAAGCGAACGGTATGGCGTCCCAGAAGCAGCGATTATGAAAGTCAACGATCTTTCTGATTCTGCGATTGAAGCTGGCGAGACGCTAACGATCCCTGCAGCTGTTTCTGCTGCGGAGAGAGAGCTTTTAGCTAAACTAGTCAGCGCTGAAGCAAAAGGCGAACCGTATGCAGGGAAAGTCGCGGTAGCGACTGTCGTGCTAAACCGAGTGGACAATGAAAATTATCCAGATACTGTGCGCGATGTGATTTATGAAGTGACACCATCAGGCCATTATGCCTTTTCCCCTGTCTTGGATGGCGCCATTAACAATGAGCCTGATGACGAGTCAAGACGAGCTGTGACAGAAGCCCTCGCGTTTCGGGGCCAAGGTCAACAATCGCTTTATTTCTATAACCCGAAAACAGCAACAAGCGGTTGGGTAGCGACTCGGGAGCAAACACTCGTTATCGGCGACCATATTTTTGCCAAGTAACGCCTTAGACAATAACCGAATAAATGAAACTTACACAATGTCTAAGTTTCTTTAGACAAACTGATAGAAAGCGCTTGTCAGCCACGGCAAACAACGAAGGATGTGCGAGCGTTTGACTACAGTTTGAAAGCTCATGCCATTTAGGGTGGCATGGGCTTTTTTTGCGCTTGCTGTGCTATCGTTGATTCAAACAGCGTATAACAGGGAATAACAGTTATAAAGGAGTGGTCTGTATGGAAAAAGGGCTTCGCCTGGATCGTGTGACGGCTCTTGATATAAATAGAGGCGTCCAACCAAACTATGCAGCAGTAGTAGCACCGCTTGAGCGGGTCGTATCAACTGAAAAAACAACAAGCGATACGTCTGCAAATAGCCTGCTCGCTTACGGCCACGCGTTACGTTATACAAAAGCGCCAGAAATGCGGCCCGTAGCTAAAAAAGCGGAAGAGCGTGTGAGCGACTGGGTATTCTCTCTATCTTGCCATTTCAAAACAGCTCGTTTTTATCATCGTCTGAACGATCAGTTAAGCAAACATGGGTTATTCTCGAAAACAGCGTCAACTGGAAGACCGTTTCTTACCACTGACGAGGCGGCCATTCTAGCCGACGCTTTCAAACAAGCTTCCCCCCCAACAAATATAAACCTAATGGCCGGCGGAGAAGGGCTGGCCATGGATTACTTCTGTTAAAAAGCAGCGTCTTAGCCCGCTGCTTTTTTGGTATACTACTAGAGAAGAGAAAAAAGCAAAAGGAGGCGGCTTATATGAAAGCAATTGTCAGCCTCAACCATCTTGATTTTCATGGCCTTGCTATTCTTGCAGCGGCCCAAAAAATTCATCCGGATGCCATTGTTGTGCTACCGCCTATTTACCAACATGCTGTCAAACGATTTTTGGACGACTATAAAACCGATTTTTCCTTTCAGCATGATGGCAAGCTTTCATGGAACGAAGTAGATGAAATTGTATATGTCGATTGGGAAGATGAAAAGCAGGAAAGCCTTTATCGCTCGTTGCCCACTTCTGCTGTTGAGACGAATTTGTGGCGAACGATCAAAGCGACTAAAAGAGGCGTGCCGATCACTACCCTCATTAATGAGATGAAACGAAAACAAATTTCGGTAACAGCTATAGAAGCCACGCTTTTTGCTCTAGGTTTATATAGCAGCACCCATCATTTAACGCTCCCTTCAACCACGGCTAGTGATGGCGATGCCTGTGCCTACTTACTTGAGAAAGGCGCTGATTTGCGCGTAGTCAACGACTATTTGCAACAAGCGCCACTGGCTGAAAAAATCGCTTCTGTAATGAGTAAGCCTGTTGTAACTGTACAAACATCGCAATTGGTTGATGAAGTGTGGCAAACGCTGCTTCGTTCAGGACATAGCGGTTTTCCCGTTGTCGATGAGACGGGGGCACTAGCAGGCGTTATTACGCGTATGGACCTCGCCAAGGCACGCCAGTTTGGCATGGGAGAAGCTCAAGTCACCGAAGTGATGAGCATGCCTAACATTACGCTTCGGGCAAACGATTCGATTGATGCCGCTTGTGCCCACCTTGCTTACAATCAAGTCGGCCGTCTCCCTGTCGTCGGCGACAACAACGAACCGATTGGCATTGTGACTCGAACAGACATCGTCCGTTCGCTTTACCCGAATAAGCATGCCGTTGCCCCTTCTGAGCTCGCGTCTTATTTTGGGAAGCAAACATGTTCCTTTCTGCAAAAGATTGGTGCTTTCGCCGACGAACTCCAAGTACCTGTCTATTTAGTTGGCGGCCTTGTGCGCGACTTTTTCTTAAAGCGCCCACATAAAGATATTGACTTAGTCGTTGAAGGGGATGGAATTGCCTTTGCCAAGCAACTGGCAACCGCATTTGGGGGAAGCGTGCGCAGCCATGAGTCATTTGGCACTGCTACGTGGGCCAACGAACAAGACATTGACATTGTGACGTGTAGAAAAGAGTTTTATTTGCAAAAAGGGGCATTGCCTACCGTGCGCCCGGCTTCGATTTACGAAGACCTAGCAAGGCGGGATTTCTCTATAAATGCGATGGCAATCCAAATCAATCGATCCTCATTCGGGAACGTGCTCGATGTGTTTCAGGGAAAACAAGCGCTTATCGACAAACACATTCGCATTCTCCATCCGCTCAGTTTCATAGAAGACCCGACCCGGCTTTTCCGCGCTGTCCGTTTTGGCCTGCGCCTAAACTTCAGCCTCTCCTCAGAGACGATACACCAAGCAACTAAAACAGGTGCTGCTCTGCACCACATTAGTGCTAAACGCTTACGGCAGGAACTTGATTTGCTAGCTAATGAAGGCGTGCTTTTTGAAGGCTTTCGCCAATTGGCTGACCTCCATGTCTGGACAACGTTGTTTGGTTCCCGTTTTTCCGAGCGAGCCTGGCGGCATATGGCCAACTTGCAGCAACATGGTTTGAATGATGGCATGTTCTTTTTACTGGCTGGCGCTGTTGATTGCACTCGTCTTGACGTCGCAAGTCGTTACGCTCTTACAAAGCAAGAAAAACGCTTGGTAGAAGAAACAAGCTTGCCCGTTTGGCAACAACTTGCGCCGACAGCCTCACTCGGAGAAGCACATCGCGACTTGGCGCGAATTTCAAGCGAAATCGTTCGCTTTTATAGCGAGGCCGAACTTCCGCTAAGCCCGCTCTTACGTCGTTATGCCGAAAAACGCACACAGTTTAAGCCGCTTTTGACAGGAGCTGATTTGCTCAAAGCGGGTTACCAACCAGGTCCTGTATTTACACAATGGTTGCTCGAAATCGAATGCCTACAACTTGACGGGCATATTGCTACAAAAGACCAAGCCCTTGCTTGGATCGCTGAGAAAACATAAACAAAGAGGCTGGGGACAAAACGAGCCAAGAAATTCAATGAAAAGGAGTACGCTCATCGAACATCGATAAGCGTACTCCTTTTTGCCTAGATTTTTCTGTGTTTGGCTATTATTCCTCGGGTATACTTTCGCAGACAGACGTAAAAAATGCTCTGAAACTGTCACACAATTTCGCAAACCATTTTCAATAGACAAAGACGACTGATTTTTACTTCATTCAATTAATTATGCCAATCTTCGGGGAATTTTACAAATAAAAGATCCCCTCCTGCCTTTTATACGGTATACTAGTAGCGTATTTATCGAGGCGACTAGGTTTTTATTAGAGTGGTTCTCGTTAAAACAATTTATAACTGGCGGTTATTCTCCTTTTCTCTTTTCATTACAGCCAATCAGCTAAGAGAAACGTGTAAAACAGCCTACTATTTTTGTGATGAAAATAGAAAGAGTAGCCACTTTGGTTAGGGGGTGCTCTATTTATCATTGGTCGTGAAGCTGTCATTAAATTCTAAAATGAAAAAAGGAGATGAAGTGAATGAAAATACTCAAAGCATCCTCTGTCATCTTTCTATCTGTCACATTGCTGTTCACCTCATTTATCAACGCGGAATCTTTTGAATCGGACATACCGGGTAACCAATCGGGGCTTGGTGTTTCCTTCATTAATCCCTTAACTACATCTAATGACACAAACAAATTGAGAATTGAACGTCCAAAGATGCCTGAAGTCTGGGAAATTTATAGCAATATTAATTCGGAGGATTTCGCTCCTGAATTAGACCTGAATCAAAATGAAATCATGCAACAAAGCATCGAAGAAACCGAAATGGATGATAGCATTCAGCGGTCTGTAGTAGGGTTCGTTGGCCCGAATTACACAAATTATGTGGTTGGGCAAGGAATTTCAATACTTGAGAATTCATTGACTGTGGTAGAGACAGGTGATTGGCAAGCGATGGGACTTTTTCGCAATGAAAGCCCAAACGTTATTGGAGAAGTGGACTTATTCGTGGAACTCTTGTCGGAAGATGGAGTGATTTTAGAAACGGTTACAGCCAATGCTCCTGTGAAAAACATCCGTCCCGGAGAACCAGCGCCGTTTATGCTCACATCAACTACAGACAGCTCATTAGTTGCTGAAGTCGTATGGAACGCAATAGAAACGGAAGAAATAAATGAGATTTCGAGGGAAGGCGTGATCTACGTTGATTATGAAATCCCTTATGGGCTGGATAATTATAGAGGTGTAGACCGTGATTCTTTAGACTATCAGATTGGAACTTCCTTTGCCAATATAGGGGTAAGTCTGTCTGAAGCTTATTTATATGCCGCATGGCTAGATTCGGAAGGAAAAGTTGTTTGGATTGAAGAAACCGCACTTAATGAATTCTTCCAAGAAGGTATTCCGATTGAGGGTTCGGGTTCGTTTGCAGATATTTTTGTTGACGGCGACGTTGCTCCCTCACTTAGTGACTATACGTATACTTTATGGCTAAATGGTGAAAAAGGTTATGTGGAACAAGAGGAAATTTATGTCGAGGATAACGTGCCACCTGTTCTGGATATCGAACCAACAGACGAGTTTTCAGTCATGCAAACTGCAAGATTCGGTGACGTTCCGACAACGGACGTAATTACGGCAGCCGGTAATAATAATAGTAACACGGGACTGACAACCAATCACTTGGCCGCCATCATGTTATCGGTTACTTGGCCGGAAGTTACAGGGAACAATCGAACACTGACTCCATCCCCAATGACTGTCGGCAGATGGGACACAGGTCATTCTCGGCTATACCCATTTCAAAATACAAATCCCAATGGTCAGTACGCACGTGCGTTTTGGAATGCAGGAATTGGTGTTTTTCAAATAGACTCAGCAGGTCTTGGATCAAATGTTGCGTTCCATAATCGAGTATTGACTAACACCGCATCACAAGTAGTTGCAGCATCCATGGCTAGCCGTTATCGCTCTGCCAGTGGAACGGCTGCCCAAAAACGCCGTGCTGCATGGTCTCAGTGGTTCGCATGTGGGGCTAACGCAGTGAACTGCGAAAACAACTATAATGCGATTTACTCCACTTCAAATGACATCATTAGCTTGTCAAGGGATAACACCGTTGCTAGAGGGGGAGGAATGGTCAGTCGGACTTGTTACAACACTTCCAATCCAAGTAATACATGGGCATGTTACAAATGGAACGCTAATCAAGCACAAGGGCACACGGGTTCATTTATATTCAACCCACTAAATGGGGATAGCACAAGGTTGCCTCTCCCCTTACCTTTCTATACGTACAGCTCTGTCGTGGGCGGCAACACGATTGAATATCGGCATTGGCTAACGGCAGATACGGGCTATTCCACAAGTCTGTACGGAGCTCGTTTATTTGGAACTAATGCCAGAAACAGCCTCAATTGGACAAGCCCCTCTGCATTAGGATCAAAGTGAACTCCCCCCCACTTCACCCTTGCGAGGTCGGTTGAAGTGGGGGCTTCTTGGGTAATCGCCCCTTTCGGTAGCTGACGAAAAGAGTTTATATCTATCTGCATTAGGTAGTAACTAACAAGCGAATCCCTTCTTTTTTGATGTTCAGTGCAGAGTTGTAGTCTCTATCAAGAGTTAGTTCACAAGTACACTGGTTGGTTTGCTACGTTTCTTGAATGTTAGCCACTCGAATACAATGAATCTACTTCTTTCAACCACTCATACTCTTTTTTGTAATTGGCAGTAACGCATACGTCTCTTCTCGTTCAGCTAACATCTTGTTGTTATAGACAAAGCGAACACATCCGAACGTTTTACGTATAAGCAAAGCCTGTTCATCTGTTTGATACAATCGAAATCAAATCGCCTCACTTTATCGAATGTATGCTCCTATCATACCGTTTGAAAATCTTTTCGGCTATCGCCCAACGCCTATTCATTTTCCCCTTACCGCCCAGCTATGCCCTTCACAACGGAACAAAGCGGCTGGAACAGAACCAGCCGCTTGTATGTGTTATTCAACCCATTTTTTAAATACGAGTGAGGCGTTGTGGCCGCCAAAGCCGAGTGAGTTGCTTAAAGCAACATGGACAGGTGCTTGTCTCGCTTCGTTTGGCACATAATCTAAGTCACACTCAGGGTCTGGCGTTTCCAAGTTAATCGTTGGCGGGATGATGTCTTCATCAATTGCCTTCACTGAGAAAATGGCTTCCACTGCTCCAGCCGCTCCAAGCAAGTGTCCTGTCATTGATTTTGTTGAACTTATTGCCAGTTTATAAGCATGCTCGCCAAACACGGTTTTTATCGCCTTTGTTTCATAAGGATCATTGAGCTCTGTGCTTGTTCCATGGGCATTAATGTAGCTAACCTCTTCAGGAGCTAGACCGGCGTCGTCAATCGCTGCCTGCATGCTGCGCGCTCCTCCTTCACCTTCGGGAGCAGGGCTGGTGACGTGGAAGGCGTCCCCTGTTGAGCCATAGCCGACAATTTCCGCATAAATGTGGGCACCTCGGGCTTTTGCAGACTCTAAGCTTTCCAAAATTAATATGCCTGCTCCTTCACCCATGACAAAGCCGCTGCGGTTGGCATCGAATGGCCTCGAAGCCGTTGCCGGATCATCGCTTGTTGTAATGGCTTTAGCTGATGAGAAACCAGCCACAGCCATATTGGTAATAGGCGCTTCACTTCCGCCTGTAATCATAACGTCCGCATTCCCTCGCTGTATCACTTTAAAGGCGTCCCCGATTGAATTTGTCCCTGATGCGCACGCCGTTACAGAGCACGAATTCGGGCCTTTTGCTCCTGTAAAGATCGATACTTGCCCGCTCGCCATATCTGGAATCATCATCGGCACGAAAAATGGGCTAACGCGGCGTTGACCCTTTTCTAAAAAGATACGGAATTGATTTTCATACGTTTCCATCCCGCCAATCCCAGAGCCAATCCAAACGCCAACGCGATCAGCATTTTCAGGTGTAATTTCTAGCCCTGCATCCGCTAATGCTTCTTGGGCTGAAACAACCGCAAACTGGGTAAAGCGATCCATTTTCCGAACTTCTTTGCGATCAATCGCAGCAGTTGGGTCAAAATCAGCAATTTCTGCCGCCACTTTCATCGGAAAAGCAGCAGCATCTATGCGGGTTAAATAGCCAATCCCCGACTTTCCTGCTTTTGCCTGCTCCCAAGATGTTTTTGCATCGAGCCCGAGCGGCGTAACCGCCCCAAGGCCTGTTACAACTACACGTCGTTTTTCCACTTTGTATCGCTCCTTTTTTCTTTCTACTTTTCCATCATTAGTCTTCGTTAGCGGCCCCAGCGAATCGCCAATGAGCCCCACACTAGGCCTGCGCCAAAGCCGACAAGTACAATGACATCTCCCTCTTTGATTTTTCCTTGTTCGATTTCTTCCACTAGCGCAATCGGAATCGAAGCAGCCGAAGTGTTTCCGTATTTGTTTACATTTACGGACATTTTCTCGCGTGGAAGTTCCAACCGTTCACGAGAGGCTTCCATTATGCGGATATTCGCTTGATGGGGGACAAGAAAGTCGACATCTTCTTTACCTAAGCCCGCTTTGCTTAACACGCGTAAAGAAGCATCCCCCATTTGCCGAACGGCGAATTTGAACACTTCGCGGCCATTCATTTCAAGAAAAGGGCCTTTTTTATTAATGTGCATGCCGCCTGAACCGTCTGCGCCAAGATCAAAAGCGAGAATGCCTTTGTCTTCTGCCACAGGTCCAACGATAGCGGCGCCAGCTCCATCGCCAAACAGGACGGCAGTGTTACGGTCTTCCATATTCACAAGTTTCGTAAGTTTTTCTACACCCACAACAAGCACATGCTTATAGGCGCCAGTTTCAATAAATTGCTGTGCCGTAGCCACGCCATAAATAAAACCTGCACAAGCTGCGCTAATATCCATTGCTGCTGCTTGCTTTGCACCAAGGCGGTCTTGGATCATTGTCGAGACCGTTGGAAAAACCATGTCAGGCGTTACCGTCGCCACCAAAATTAAATCAATCTCTTCTGCTGAAAGCTTCGCAGCTTTTAAGGCGCTAAGCGCCGATTCATAAGCCATTTCGGATGTTTCCACACCTTCAGCAAAACGCCTTTCTTCAATCCCAGTACGGCTTTTAATCCATTCGTCAGATGTATCTAAAAACTTTTCTAGATCATGATTTGTGACACGTTTCTCCGGCACATAACGACCGAGCCCTAAAATTCCTGCCTTTGGCATACGTCTACCCCTTCCTACTTTAAAAGACGTGTTTTTAAAATTAGTACCTGATCCTAATATTAGCAACCATTTTTGTTGCTGTCCAGAACGTTTTTGTCTAAATAATGCGCGAGAACGGGCGCATGCCGTCTCACGATTACGGCGAATGGCTATACACTAATATAAAATGAAAGGAACAGAAGGAGGCGTCACATATGCGCAATAGCGAGCAAGACTTCTTCTCAACCATGATGTTTGGCCCAAGGCCGCCAAGACAAAGCGAACCAATCGAACAAGAAGCAGAAATAGAAACAGCGGCAGAAACAGAGGGAGAAACGCCTGATGAGTTAGACAACGCAAGCCAGCTCGTTCAAGTCATTGCCCTTATCCAAGCAATCTCTCCTATTATTGAACAAGTCAAGCCTATCATTGGCGCGGCCAAAGAATTTTGGCAAAGTAAAAAAGAAACGAAAGATAGCGATTAGCTTTATGCCCCTTTTTTATCCATCAATGCTTAAACCATTGGTGGATCGTTTCTTCCCTACTTTCATTCTGTCGAATCAGGCCATTATTGGGATGACAGCAAGCGCACGGGCTTTGTATCAGCCTGCTTTGGTACTTCGTTCTGTCATGCTTGTAAACAAACCTGTGCCCTATTTTGCGCTTACTGGTTATCCTTTTTCATTCCTGCTCGTTTAACCCAAGTTCGTATGCTTCGTTCATCACATGAAGCAACAATGAAAGCAGCGGCTGCAATTCATCCATTGTTACTTCTATGCCTTTGCCTTCTAGCAATTTACGCGCTTCAGGTACATGCTTCATGGCGATTTCCATAAACTTCAAATTTCTTTCGTGTTGCTCCATTGAAATAACCCCTTTATATGTATTCTCTTTTAAGATAACTGAACGGTTGCTCGATGGCAAGGATGGACCGATTTGCTTTTCAAAGATGAAAGCAGGGCCGTTTCTTGCTATAATGGAAAAATCGATTTGGAAATGAGGTTGATTCATGAACCCAGCATTAAAAGAAGAAATTTTAGCAAGGCGTACCTTTGCGATTATCTCCCACCCCGATGCCGGAAAAACAACATTAACTGAAAAGTTGCTTCTTTTTGGCGGTGCCATACGGGAAGCAGGAACAGTGAAAGGGCGCAAAAATAGCAAACACGCAATGAGTGATTGGATGGAAATTGAAAAACAGCGTGGCATCTCGGTTACAAGCTCTGTGCTTGAATTCCAGTACAATGGCTTTCATGTCAATATTCTCGATACACCTGGCCACGAAGATTTTTCGGAAGATACGTACCGCACATTGACTGCTGCTGATTCTGCCGCAATGTTAATTGACGCTGCCAAAGGAGTTGAAGCACAGACGAAAAAGCTTTTTAAAGTCTGCCGCCTCCGCAATATTCCGATTTTCACGTTCATTAACAAACTTGACCGTCAAGGGCGTGATCCATTTGAATTAATGGAAGAACTAGAAAATCTCCTTGGCATTCGTTCATACCCAATGGGCTGGCCGATTGGCATGGGCCAATCATTTAAAGCTGTTTATGACCGTCACCAGCAAAAACTAGAATTATACAATCCTGACAATCCAAAGGCGATTGATACGATTCAACTAAGCGGGCCAGACGATCCGAAGTTGGATGAAGCAATTGGCGATGAACAACTGGTCCGTCAGTTCCGGGAAGAGCTAGAACTCCTTGATGTCGCTGGTGATGAATATGACAAAGAACGGATTGACAAAGGCGAACTGACACCTGTATTTTTCGGTTCGGCGATTTCAAGCTTCGGCGTTCAAACGTTTCTGGACCATTTTTTAAAGCTTTCTCCTGCGCCAGCTTCCCGGGAGAGCTCGATTGGGACGATTGACCCCCTTTCTCGGGAACATTTTTCCGGTTTTATTTTTAAAGTGCAAGCCAATATGAATGCTAAACACCGGGACCGCGTCGCATTTTTGCGGATCACTTCTGGTACATTTAAACGGGGAATGAACGTCAAGCATGTCCGGACCAACAAACCGCTAAAACTCTCGCAGCCAACACAATTTTTAGCGCAAAACCGCAGCATTGTTGATGAAGCGTATGCTGGCGACATTATCGGTTTATTTGACCCAGGTACATTTCGAATCGGCGACACGCTTGTTGATGGTGAATCGTTTGAGTTTAATGAAATGCCTCATTTCTCACCAGAGCACTTCGCAAGCATTACGGTGAAAGAAGCTTTAAAGCACAAATCATATGAGAAAGGCTTGCAACAATTAACGGAAGAGGGCGCGATCCAGTTATTTAAAACCTATAATAAGTACGTTGAACAACAAATTGTCGGCGTGGTTGGCGTACTCCAATTTGAAGTGCTTGAACACCGTCTCCACGCTGAATACAATGTCGATATCCAGATGGAACGGTTGCCGTTTTCTTTTGCCCGTTGGATCAGCGGCGGCGAAGAAGAGATGAAACGATTTAAAGAGAAACAGCGCAACCTCGTCACCGACAGAGAAGGCCGGATTGTTGCTTTGTTTGAGAATGAATTCCAAATGAGGACAGCGCAAGATAAATATCCAGGCCTCCATTTTTACGAAAACTCCTTTTACCAAGACAGTATGACCGAGTAAAACACGAAAAAACGGCAGTTGTGAAAAATGCAACTGCCGTTTTTCGTCATCTTTGTCACTGATTTGTGTTTGGATGCTTAGCTGCCATGCTCTTTGTTTCATCGTACATCGCTGCCAGTTTTTTTTGCCTTTGCCATTCTTCGTGGGCAAGTTGGTATTTTTTAATGCCCTCTGCTAAAGAAGTTCGTGGAAAAAAGCCTAATAGCTCATGGGCTTTTTGGTAATCAAGGCCATTGCTCTTCCCTGTTCGTTCAAACGGATTGGATGTGCCGCTACCTAAATGAATGGTATGCTGCCCGCTGTCAATTGCCATCGCTGCAGCTAACGCGCTTGTCACATCGTCAATATAAAGAAGATCATGCATGGATTCCGTTTTGCCTGTTTCATCCTCATAAGATACGAACTGTCTGCCTAGTTTTAAATGATAAGGCTGATGGAGCCCGTAAACAGTCGGTAAACGAATAATGACGGCGGCGCCCCCCGTTTCTGCACAAGTCACGCGAATGTTTTCTTCTTGCGCTAGCATCGCTTTCCCATATTCAGTCACAGGCTGTACCCGCCATTCGCCGCTATATTCGTAAACATCCGTCGTTGACAAAAACACAAATAAACAGTCAGGCTGGCACTTGCGCAAAACCGCTTCTAAAGCAGCCCGATTTTCATTATCGGCTGCATAAACCACCACATCTGCATCGCCAAAATCAACCTGTTCAATCTTTGTTTGCAAAAAGGTGAAATGGGCATTTCGGCCAAGCTCCATTTCTAAAGCAAGCTTTAACTCGCTACGATTTTCTAATGAATCAACCGCTGTAACCAACCAGCCTTCATCAAGCAACTTCTGCGCCAAATGAAAGCCAATAAACCCAAGCCCTCCTGCAATTTTGACATGCTTCACCGTCCTTATCTCCCCTTTCCTTGTTACTCGATTTCGTCATCATCCTCGAACTTTCAATGGAAAGAAGCAAAAAAGGAAGCCATTTGCTTGCTTAACTCTGCTGGGTTTTGTAAAGAAGCGAAAAAGTAATAGTCTGCATATTGGGCGCTTGAAAGGTTAGTCGGTTGTGCGGTTGCTTCAGAAAATAATTGATAAATACGCGTTGCCGCAAGTGGGCGGTTGCGATCGATTAAGCGCTGCTGTTGGTCAATAGCGCGCAAATATGCGACATCGATTTGTCCGTTTAGCTTGTATGCTGCTTTGACTTCCTTTAAAAAACGTTTGCCAGCCAATTCGTCTTTTTTAATCGCTTGAAAGGCCGCTTCTAATGACAACACTGGCTTGATTAAAGCTGCAGCCCTCACTTCAAGGGTTGCATCCGCTAGTAGTTGTTTGGCAATTAGGGCACTCGCCCCTTCAGCACAAATAAAAATCCGTTTATTCACCGTTTCTTGTTTTATGAAAAGGGAAATAACCTGCCTGGCATGAGCAACCGCTTTTGGCGAACCCCAATGTGCTTTTAGGCGGAAGGCAGTTAATACCGTGTAACCTTTTTCAATCAAGCTGTTTGCAAGCACACGTGCCTTTTCTTTATAAGGAGAGTCGTCGTCCGCCATCACAAACACTGCATACCCATTTGGACGCTCTGGCAAGCTATAACTGTACGTATACCCACTAAGGTCAATATAGCGAACATAGACGGGCATTCTTTATCTCTCCTGCTTTTATTCGTCGTTATTCTATTCTATGTGCAAGATGGGAAAAAAGATCAGGCTAAAAACAAGAAATCGCCTTTTCTATGAGAGGCAAAAGGACCAGTAATCGTACTGGTCCTTGAAGCATTGTGCGGTTAACGAATAAGGGCGGCCAAAATTGCTTTCTGTACATGAAGGCGGTTTTCTGCTTGGTCGTAAATGGCTGAATGGGAGCCATCAATGACGTCTGCGGTTACTTCTTCGCCTCGATGGGCAGGCAAGCAATGCAAGAACAGATAATCGTCTTTGGCTCCTTTTGCCAACTTATGATTAACTTGGTAAGGAGCTAGCGCTTCTGCTCTGCTCGTTTGCTCTTGCTCGTAGCCCATGCTTGCCCACACGTCCGTATAAAGAACATCAGCGTCTGCCACAGCTGCTTCAGGGTCATTTGTGCTCACCAGCTTGGCGCCTGTTTGCATAGCAGCTTCTTGCGCTTTAGCAAAAATCGCTTGATCGACTTCATAACCTTTCGGGCTAGCAACTGTGACATCCATGCCCGTTTTGGCGCCTACAGCAAGCAGGGAATGAGCAACATTGTTGCCGTCGCCAATATAGACAAGTTTCTTTCCAGCCAATGTGCCTTTATGCTCCATAATGGTCAATGCGTCTGCCAGCGCCTGACAAGGATGGAAAGCGTCCGTTAGAGCGTTAATAACCGGCACAGAAGAATGCTTTGCAAATTCCACAACTTTCTTGTGGGAATTCGTGCGGATCATAATCGCATCTACATAACGAGAAAGCACATTGGCCGTGTCTTTCACCGGCTCTCCTCTGCCGATTTGCAAATCGCGGCTGCTAAGAAAAAGGGCGTGCCCGCCTAATTGCGTCATTCCAACTTCAAAGGAAACGCGTGTACGTGTTGAAGCATTTTCAAAAATCATCCCAAGTGACTTACCAGCAAGAAGAGTGTGAGGCTCTCCTTTTTTCAAGGCTGCTTTTAACGCTTTAGCCTCTTCTAACAGCTGCGCTACTTCCGTTGGCGTAAAGTCAAGCAGCGTGAGCAAGTGTTTCCCTGTCAACTTTGTTTTTACCGTCTCCATATTAATTCGTCTCCCCTGCCATTTCCGTTTTTCGCAAGCGATGCCATTCCTGGATGGGCTTGCAGCTTTTTTTCGATTGCTCAAAATAAGCGAGCATGGCTGTGGCTGTCTCTTTTGCTGAGATCACGGTCAATTGTTTGGCCAGTGCTGCCATTCGCATATTTGCTCCGTCACGCTTACCAAGAGGCGGCACGCTGATTAACGCACACGCATGGGGGCTTTCTAGCCAATTGGCAAAATCGTCTTCTACTAACGTACACCCTACTTGTTCCAGTTTCTGCAAAATCTCAGAAAAATCGTGCTTATGCTCATCCGCAAGATCCACAAAAACCGATTTCTCTTCTCTTGGTTTATACAAAGAGATTGGTTCTTCAAAAGGAGCAAACACTTTGGCAAACGCTTCTTCTACACTTTTCCCAATCATGAGCAACTCTCCAGTCGACTTCATTTCCGCGCCAAGAAGTGGATCGAGCCCTGCTAGCTTACTGTATGAAAACACCGGTGCTTTTACGGCAACAAAATCGCCTTGTTTTTTCGGTGGAGCCAGCTCATTGATGGAACAGCCTAGCATAAGCTTCACTGCTTGTTCGACAAATGGCTCTCCGTAAATTTTGGCAAGAAGTGGTACTGTCCGTGAAGCCCGAGGATTGACTTCAATCACATAATATCGGTCGCCGGCAACAACAAACTGAATATTAAAGAGGCCACGAAAGTGAATGCCAGTCGCTATTTTTTTCGCCGCTTCTTCCAATTGCGCCAACATAGACGCCGATAAAGTATGGGGCGGTGTAACAGCGGTACTGTCGCCTGAATGGACACCTGCTTTTTCAACATGTTCAAACATGCCAGCTATTCGGATTGATTTGCCGTCGGTTAATACATCGACATCGATCTCGATCCCTTCAATAAAATGATCAATTAATAATGGAAACAACCCGCTGTACTCATGGTTTTGTAAATAAGAAGTCAGCTCATTTTCACTAGAAACAAGCGCCATCCCTTGCCCGCCAATCACATAAGAAGGGCGGAGAAGCACTGGGTAGCCCGTTGCCTTAGCCCGGCAGCAAGCGTCTTCCAAATCATTGGCTGTTTCGCCAGGAATATGGGGGACGCCAATGTTGTTCATAAATGCATAAAAACGTTGTCTGTCCTCAAGCATGTCAATCGTATCAGCAGATACGCCAAGCACAGGGAGGCCAGCTTCCTCTAGCTCCTGCACTAATTTAATCCCTGTTTGCCCGCCTAATGTAACAATGATGCCTTCTGGCTGTTCCAACGCGCAAACGGCGTATACATCTTCAAAAGAGAGTGGCTCAAAGTATAGTCTATCTGCGGTGGCATAATCAGTGCTTACCGTTTCAGGATTGTTGTTCATAATAATTGCTTCATAGCCTTGTTTGCGAACGGCTTTAGCGCCATGGACTGAACAATAATCAAACTCAATTCCTTGGCCGATGCGGATTGGCCCCGAGCCGATAATGAGCACTTTTTTTTGGGTACTCGGCATGGCTTCATTTTCTCCGTAATAACTTGAGTAAAAATAAGGAGTTGCTGCTTCAAATTCAGCAGCGCATGTGTCAACCATTTTATAAGCTGGCTTTATTCCCCAATCGATCCGTTTGGCTGTCACTTTTTCCTTTGGCGCCCCTAAGTAACAGGCGATCGTTTCATCCGAAAAACCAGCGATTTTTAACCGGTGCAGCGCTTCTTTTGAAAGGGATTCGAGCGATAGCTGCTTTGTTTCTTTTTCTAAGTGCACCAGCTTTTCGAACTTCTTCAAGAAAAACATATCTATGTTTGTTTTCTCATGGAGGTTGGCACACGTTTCACCGCGGCGCAAAAGTTCAAATAGCGCAAACAACCTAGCGTCATCTGCTTGGAGCACGTGCTGCCAAAGCTCCTTTTCCCCACTGCCGCTAAGCACCGGCATTTCCAAGCCGGCTACATCAATTTCCAAAGAGCGAATCGCTTTTTGGACAGCTGCTTCAAACGAACGTTCAATCGCCATCACTTCACCAGTTGCTTTCATTTGTGTACCAAGCTTGCGGTTAGCGGTAAAAAATTTATCAAATGGCCAGCGTGGGAATTTGACAATACAATAATCCAAGCTAGGTTCAAAACTGGCGTATGTATAGCCAGTCACCGGATTTTTCAATTCATGCAAATAGTAGCCAATTGACAGTTTTGCCGCCATCCGGGCGATTGGATAGCCAGTTGCTTTTGAAGCAAGCGCCGACGACCTGCTGACGCGAGGGTTGACTTCGATTAAATAGTAACGGTCGCTGTTCGGGTCAAGCGCAAATTGAATGTTGCATCCGCCAATGATTCCTAAGGCGCGGATAATTTTTAAGGACGCGGCACGCAGCATTTGATAGTCTTTATCGGTAAGGGTTTGCGATGGCGCCACAACAATGGAATCGCCTGTGTGAATGCCGACAGGATCAATGTTCTCCATATTACAAACTGTAATGCACGTGTCGTTTTCATCACGCATCACTTCATATTCAATTTCTTTAAAGCCAGCGATGCTTTTTTCAATTAAACATTGGCTTATCGGGCTTTGGGCGAGCCCATTTTCTATGATTGCTTTTAACTCTTTTTCACAATCGGCGATCCCGCCCCCTGCACCACCAAGCGTGTAAGCTGGACGGACAATGATCGGATAGCCAGCTTGTTCAGCAAAGCGTAGCGCTTCAGACGCACTATGGACAATTTCACTATCAGGCACCGGCTCGTTTAATTGATGCATTAAAGCCCGAAATTGCTCACGGTCTTCCCCTTTTTGGATCGATTCAATCGGCGTGCCAAGCAGTTCGACGCCATAGGCAGCGAGCAAGCCTTGCTCATGAAGCTTTAAGGCAAGATTTAAACCTGTTTGCCCGCCTAGCGTCGCCAACAGCCCGTCAGGTTTCTCCCTCTCGAAAATGTTGACAACCGTCTCGACCGATAACGGTTCAAAATAAACCGTATCCGCACATGAATCATCGGTCATGACTGTTGCTGGGTTTGGGTTTAACAGCACAACACGGATGCCTTCTTCTTTTAACGCTAAGCAACCTTGCGTGCCGGAATAATCAAATTCTGCTGCCTGGCCGATGACAATTGGCCCTGAACCAATGACAAGGACCGTCTTGATGTGTGGTTTACGCATATTGGTGATCTCTCCCTTTGCTTAAAAGCGGCGCCAAAAACGCATCAAAGATTTCAGTCGAATCGACTGGACCTGGGCTTGCTTCCGGATGAAACTGGATGCTCATGACTGGCCGTTTCGGATGAACGAGGCCTTCGATCGATCGATCATTAATGTTGTAAAAACGAGGTTCAAGGATCGATGAAGCGAGCGATTCTTCTGTCACTACATAACTATGGTTTTGCGAAGTCATACACACACGCCCTGTGCAGCTGTCAAGCACCGGCTGGTTTGCGCCGCGATGGCCGAATCGGAGCTTTTGTGTGTCCCCTCCGTAAGCCAATGCAAGCAACTGGTGGCCTAAGCAAATGCCTAGCGTCGGAAACGTTTCCGCCACCTTTTTAATGTCTGGCAACAAAGCTTGCAGCTGCTTTGGATTTCCAGGTCCATTTGAGAGAAGGACACCGTCCGGTTTAAGTGCTTCGAGCACAGCAAAATCTGTGTTGTATGGAAGCTGCGTCACTTTCGCGCCTTTTTTGACAAGTGAACGAATGATTGATTGTTTACAGCCATAGTCTAGTACGGCAATATGGGTTGTGCCTGTGGCGTTGTAAACGACAGGTTCTGTGACGCTCACATCGGCAACAACAAACTTATCAGACAAAAGCCTCGTCTCCTGGACATTGGCATTTCGGGAATCAGTCGTCAATACTGCACGCATGTCTCCATGTTGGCGAATTCGTTTCACAATTGCCCGTGTATCTACCCCTGACATATATGGAATGCGGTGTTCACTTAAGTAGTCGACAACGCTTTTTTTCATTTTCCAATGTGATGGGTCACTGGCAGCTTCGCAAACAATGACGCCTTCGACTTGCGGCTTGCTGCTTTCAAAATCACTTTCATTAACGCCGTAATTTCCGATCAACGGGTACGTAAACACGACGATTTGTCCTTTAAATGATGGATCAGTTATCACTTCTTGATAACCTGTCATGCCAGTAAAGAAGACAATTTCGCCTTCAACTTGCTTAGGTTCGCCATGCCAGTTACCTACAAATGTTTCTCCCGTTTCCAATACGATCGAGCCTTTCATCCGCTCACCACCCCAAAATTTATATTTATTCTATATAAGTTATAAAAATTCATTTATAGGCGCAGCAATCCCTCTATTTTTAAGAGGAAAAGCTGTTCTCTCGTTCATAGATCGTTGCCGCTTGTTTGATGATCGCCACAGCTTTGCGCCATTCGCTTTCTGACACGGTAAGCGGCGGCAACAGCCGTGTCACATGGCTGCCTGCCGGAAGCAGCAGCAAACCTTGTTGCTCACACGCTGCAATTAAGTCGAGTGCCGGTATCGCAGTTTCAATGCCAATCAAAAAACCTTTGTGGCGTATATCTTTAACGATTGCAATGCCACTAAGCTCCCCTTTTAAATAAGCAACAAAACGCTCCGCCTTCTCTTCCACTTCTGGCAAGAAGCCATCTGCGCTTAATTCGGCTAAGACCGCTATTGCCGTTGCAGCAGCTAAAGGATTGCCGCCAAACGTAGAACCATGGCTGCCTATGCCAAATGCTTCTTTTAAAGACGCTTTGCCAAGCATCGCTCCAATTGGAAAGCCATTGCCTAGCCCTTTCGCAACAGTCACAATATCTGGATCGAGGCCGTAATGTTCATAGGCAAACAGTTTGCCGGTACGTCCCATGCCCGTTTGAATCTCATCGACAATGAGCAGCAAATTCTGTTCCTTGCAAAGGGCCACCATCGCTTCGGCAAAAGACGCTGTCATGACATGGACGCCTCCCTCGCCTTGAACGATTTCTACCATAATTGCTGCTGTTTCCTCGGAGACCGCTTCATGCAAGGAAGCCATATCGTTAAACTGAGCATATGAAAAAGACGGCAGCATTGGCCCAAAACCGCTTTTAATCCCGTCTTGCCCTGTCGCGGCCATGCTTCCAAGTGTTCGGCCATGGAAAGATTGTTTCATCGATACAATATGATTTTTTCCAGTCGCTTTGCGTGCTAGCTTAATCGCCGCTTCATTCGCTTCTGTACCGCTGTTTGTGAAAAATACATAATCACACGCACTTGCCTGTACCAATTGTTTTGCCGCTTCTTCCTGGACATCATAGTGGAAGAGGTTCGATGCGTGCCAAAGGCGGTCGACTTGCTGATGGAGCGCCGCTACGACTTTAGGGTGGCGGTGCCCCAAATTGCAAACGGCAATGCCGGCCATAAAATCAAGATAGTCTTTTCCGTCTTCTGTTTGCAGCCATGCCCCTCGTCCTTCTTTAATACGGAGGCTTTTTTTAGAATAGGTTGGGAATAAATAGCTCACCATTGCTCTTCCTTTCTTTAAGCGCCCGATGTGAGGACGTTACTTTGTTTAACAATTGCCGTCCCTGCGGAAGGGTGATACGTCTTTTTGCCGTTGACAATTCGTGCTTTCGTCAATGCCCCGCTTAAACTGTCTAAACATGCGTTCACTTTTGGCACCATTCCTCCATAGATAACGCCCTCTTCTATATAGTGCTTTGCCAAAACCTCATCCATTTCCTTAATGACTTTCCCGTCTTTTTGGACACCGTCTACATCGGTGACGAATACGAGCTCCTCCGCTTTGCTCGCTTTAGCGACCGCAGCAGCGGCCGTATCCGCATTAATGTTGTATGGTTGATAGTTTGCATCCATTCCAATCGGCGCAATAACCGGTATGTAGCCAGCTTTAACAACATTGAAAAGCACATCAACATTCACCGACTCGACCGCTCCGACAAAGCCTAGTTTGTCTGTGTCAATTGGGATAGTTTTCAATAGATGTCCGTCACTGCCGGATAAGCCAATGGCTTTCCCGCCTGCCTGATAAAGAGAGCGGACAAGCTGTTTGTTGATTTGGCCGGATAAGGCTGTTTCTGCGGCTGTTAATACTTCTGCCGTTGTTTTGCGCAAGCCGTTCACAAACTGTGATTCTACTGCCATCGCTTGTAAGAGATTGTTAATCGCTGGCCCGCCCCCGTGAACGATCATGATCTTGTCGCCTAGGCTAGCCCGTTTAACGACTCCCTCATAAAATCCTTCCTCTAACGCTTCAAGGATGCTTCCCCCTATTTTGATCACCACTGTTGCCATCAGGCGCCTCCTTATGTCCGGTATCCTGCATTAATGCGGACGTAATCGTATGTTAAGTCACAGCCCCATGCTTTGCCGACGCCTTGTCCTTGGTGGAGATCGGCTTTGATGACGATCGTTTCGGCTTCCATATACTTGCTAATTGCGGCATCGTCTACAACAACAGGTTCACTTTGCACAAGTGTCTCGTAAGGACCAATCGCGATGTCAATCGTGTCCGGGTCAAGCGTGCAGCCGCTATAGCCAATAGCACAAATGATTCGGCCCCAGTTGCCGTCTTTGCCGTAAGCAGCCGTTTTCACTAGGTCAGATCCAACAATCGCCTTAGCGACTTTGCCTGCTTCTTCATCACTAACAGCCCCAGCTACTTGAACTTCAATTAATTTCGTCGCCCCTTCTCCGTCTTTGGCAATTTTTTTGGCCAAACTTTCTGCGCATGCAGACAAAGCGCCATAAAAATTCGCCCAATCAGGGTGCGTTTCATCTAAAGGTTGATTATCGGCAAGACCAGAAGCAAGCACAAGAACCATGTCATTTGTTGACGTGTCCCCGTCTACAGTAATACGGTTGAACGTCTCATCCGTTGCCTTGGCTAGCGCCCGTTTTAATGCGGCAGTCTCAATATTCGCATCGGTTGTGATAAAACCAAGCATTGTCGCCATATTTGGATGAATCATGCCTGATCCCTTGGCTACGCCGGCGATTCGCACTGTCTTTTGATCAATCACTACTTCCACACATACTTCTTTCGTTCCAGTATCCGTTGTCAAAATTGCTTCTGCAAACGGAGTCGACTCCTTGGACAGGACCAGGTCCTCAATTCCAGAGCGCACTTTTTCCATCGGCATTTTTTCCCCGATCACGCCTGTGGACGTAACAGCAACCATCTCTTCTGGAACCGCAAATTTTGCTGCTGCCAGTGCCCGCATTTCATAGGCATCCACGAGTCCTGACGCCCCTGTACATGCATTGGCATTTCCACTGTTAACAAGCACTGCTTGCAATTTGCCGTTGCTATGAGCAAGGCTTTCCTTCGTAACTTTAAGCGGAGCTGCCTGAATTTGGTTTAACGTAAATACACCAGCAGCATTGGCTGGCACGTCACAGAAAATCGCGCCAATGTCTAATCGTTTTCTTTTTAGCCCACAATGAGCGCCTGCTGTCGTGAACCCTTTTACATCGGTAATCGACCCTTTGATTTGCTTCCATGCTTGCCCAGTTGTCTGTTTGGTTAACATCTCGCCACTCCCCATTATGGATACATTGGCACGGCCTCAAGCCCTGCTGTTTCGTCAAATCCGTGCATTAGATTGAAATTTTGAACCGCCTGGCCAGCGGCTCCTTTCATGAGATTATCAATGACAGAAGCAACAATGACACGTCCCGTCCTCTCGTCATAACAAAAGCCAATATCGCAATAATTGCTGCCAAAAACATGTTTTGTTGCCGGAAACGTTCCATTTTCTTTTATTCGTACAAAAGGAGCATTTTCATAAGCACTGTTATAGCAGTCGGTTAACCACTCATTGCTGAGGGGTTTTGCCGCCTTGGCGTAAATGGTCGCCATAATCCCCCTTACCATTGGGACGAGATGAGGTTGAAAAGACAGCGGTGGCTGCGCTCCCCATTTTGCCAATTGCTGCTCAATCTCTGGCGTATGTTTATGCGATGCGACTTGATAGATTTTAAAATTCTCATTTGTTTCACTAAAATGCGTCATCGAAGTAGGCGATTTTCCGGCTCCCGACGTCCCTGACTTTGCATCGATAACAATCGAATCACGCTCAATTGCACCAGCTTGAATAAGCGGGATGAGTGCTAAAAGAGCCGCCGTTGGAAAACAACCAGGATTGGCAATCAATTTCGCAGTTTTAATGGTTGATTTGTTCCACTCGCTTAAACCGTAAATGGCCTGCTCTATAAGCCCTTCCTTTGCAGATGGGCGCTTATACCATTTCTCATAAACACCCCGGTCGGTCAAACGCAAATCGCCACTTAAATCAATCACAGACAGCCCGGCCTCAAGCAACGGACCACTCCACTCTGCGGATACACCTGGAGGAGTCGCTAAAAACATCACATCGATTTCAGCGGAAATCTTGTTTAAGTCGATTTCTTTTAACGGCTTCCATTGTTCATTTTGTAAATGAGGATACAGACGGTTGATCGTTTCCCCACTTTGCGAAGATGAATATAGCATAATATTTGTTACTTGAGGATGGTTTTTCAACAGACGAATCAATTCAAGACCGCTATAACCTGTCGCGCCTATAATGCCAACTTCCATTGTCCCACTCCCTTTAGCCAGTTCCGTTCTTTTTTATGGATGTGTTTAATTATATGATTGAATAAAAATAAATTCAACTGTATTTTTATTTTATTTTACTAAAAAGAAAAAACAGCTTAACAGCTGTTTTTATGAATGAGGCACATCGCTAATTGTCAATTCGCCGTCTTGCAATTTTTCTTTTTTCAGCCACTGCTTAAATACATAGCCAATTGCGATTCCGTAAACGATCTCTTGGAAAATTTTCATTAACACACCAGCAAGCTGCTGATCAATTCGCGCTTCAAAAATAGAAAGGGATTCAGGGCTTCCAAATGCCGACAACATCAGTTCTGGTCCGGCCCCACCAGGCAAACAATAAGCCATTACATTTGCCCACACAAGAGGGTCTGTGTATGTGGCATACATAGCGGACGGAGCAAAAATGATTAATGCACAAGCAGGAGTGATCAATAAGCCGTTTGCAAATATGTAAAAAATCCTCCGCAAATCGGGGAGCTTGTACGAGCTTGGCAACGGCGATAAGATAAACCACCACATCAGGGCCGCAGTGAAAAGCAATACCCATTCATACAAACTATGCAACACTGGCGACTGCATGAGCATATCAAACATTGCTGGAACGTGGTAAAATGAAAACAATCCATTAAACAAAAGCAGTGCACAAATTGGATTCCAAACCAGCCGAAGCGGCTTAAAAGCAAGTTTTGAGCGAACCGCCTCATACCACGCTTGTGGAATGCCTAACAACAGAAGTGGGACAGCGATAAAATAAGCAAATACCATTTGTAACATATGCAGTGTCATCATCACATGCCCCGTTACATAAAGAGGACTGCCCCATCCTAAGTAAAGCGCTGCCAATCCGAGGAAAAAGAAGAGTGGCTTTCGTTTTGGTCCAGCGTTTGTCCTCCTGAAAAACCAGCTATATATAAAAGCAACGCCGACGAGAGCAATAATCAGCTCAGGTGTCCATAAAGCGCGGAATCCAAGTTCCGTCAACAGCATTTCCATACAAAGCGTTCTCCTTTCGCAATTGTTCGCTTCTATAACTATAGCATACGTGACGGGCTGCTGCACTGGGATGAGGATCGCTTTTTGTGACCATTTGTAGAAAGGACTTAATATGGCTAAAAGACATTTAATCGCTCTTGATTTAGACGGCACATTGCTCCTTAAAAACCAAGAGATTTCGCCACGGACAAAAACAGCGCTTATGAAAGCAAAAGAAAAGGGTCATGTTATCGCCATTGCGACCGGCCGCCCTTATCGGGCAAGCAAACGTTATTATCAAGAATTACAGCTAACGACGCCGATCATCAATTTTAATGGCGCGTCGGTCCATCACCCCTTAGACGCTCATTATCCAAGGATACTAGAATCGATCCCACTTGCTTATAGCAAGGAGTTAATCAAACGATGTGAAACCATCGGCGTCTTTAATATGATGGTGGAAATTGGCGACACGTTTTATATGAAAAAACAAGCTGGCTTTTTTGCAGAGTTTCTGACTGACGGCGTTGAACCTGCTGGGACAGGAGAACTACATGCACTCGTAAAAGAAGCACCAACTGCTATTCTTATTGAACCAAAACCCGAAAAAGTCAATGTCCTTCACGACACCTTACAACAGACGGGAACGGAAACAACACTGCAACGCTGGTGGAAAGGCGAAACGCGTATTTTAGAAATTGCCCCACGCAATGTGACGAAAGCAACCGCTCTCGAAAGAATCGCCAACGATTACGGAATTGAGCAAGGAAACATCATTGCCTTTGGCGACGAAGAGAATGACTATGAAATGATTGAATATGCTGGCCACGGCGTTGCAATGGGCAATGCCATCGACGAAATTAAAGCGGTTGCTGACTGCGTGACTGAGACAAATGAAAAGGACGGCATCGCCTGCTATTTGGAAAAGGTGCTCCATTTATAAACTTGTTGCCGGGAGGGGATGAGGCATGATTGAAATTTTGGAATTAACTTCAGACACAACTACAGAGACAACGAAGCGGGAGTTGACTAGCCTGTTTGAAAAACAGCTCCATGCGATTGCCGGTAAAAAAGCATTGTCACAAATCGAAAAAATTTTGGAGGAAGCGTTGCACCCTGACTCACACGTCTATTTTTTTATCGCAAGACTAGAAGGGAAAGCAGTGGCATTTGCCTTTTTTAACACGTTGACAAGCTTTCAAAAAGGCGGAAAGTACATTTGGCTGAATGAATTGTATGTCGAAGAAGCGTACCGGAACCAAGGTATTGCTAAAAAACTATTGCTGCGCATTATTTATTGGGCGGAGCAACACAAAATCAAAGGCATTGAATTAGAAACTGGCATGAATAATGAAGCGACAAAAGCATTATACAACTCTCTCGGCTTTTACGACGTTGTATCGAAGCGGTACAGCTTTCGCTTCTAAAGCGGAGCAAAACGCCTATTTTTTTCGAACCTGGGCGTTTTGCTTCTTTTTTTTCGCTTTTTTACATAGGATAAAGCAATCTCGAAAAGATGCCCTGAGGTCGAAAAAGGAGTGCTTGAATCATGCGTGATTCCTTTACGCCAATTGAATTTCAAGAACTTTCAATCAATCTGTCCAAAACGGCCCTCCATCAATTTATTAAACGCATGATGGGCCAGCACTATGCACTTTTCTGGCGTTATGACGCCAAAACGATTTATTTGACAGTAGAGCTTGGGGAATTGACACACGAACTTCCCTTCATCCGCAATGAGGAATTTTTAACGATGCAAGCAAAAGTGTTGTATGTGTATGACGATGTGCTTTCAGATGCCTTGGAAAACCTATTGCAATCAGAAAAAGGAAATGGGATTGTCAAACGAACCAGCAAAGGACCACTCTATATTACGTCTTATAATGGCGGGGATGTTGAATCCATGATTGAAATTGACGGGAGTGAGAAAATCATGATGAATAAAAACGGTTCGATGGTTCAATACAAAGATGATGGCAAAGCGCTCGGCCCGCGTACGCTTTATAATATGCTAAACTTGGAAATCGACTATGTGTTAATGGAGTTGTTTGAAGCGATAGAAGCAAAAGATGCCCCCCGTATTTCCACCCACAAACAGCGGTTAAAAAAACTTGTAAACCGCCGAACGCAAATTGAGCAGCTCTTAAACAAGTAGCCGCTTTTTGCAAGCACCAACCAACGTGCTTGCTTTTTTACGGGGGCAAAATTGAACGTGGACAAGCCTTTTCGTGCCTCTACCCTCGCTCATTTGCAGCACCACTTTTTTTTCTCCGCCAAAAGAAGTAAAATAAAGGGATACTGTTTTTGTGAATGAGGTGACAGCGTGAATCAACATCTTCGAGATTCACTTGCTATGCAACTTGGCCCTACGCTTTCAGCAACATACCGGAAGCTTGTTTCTTCAAGGTATTTTTCACCTGCCCATTTAGAAGTGCTTGCCCTTGAAGCAAAGCGAAGCGTCGAAGCCACTGTTGAACCCCATTGGCGCGGCTATATGTTGTTTATCAAGACAATCTATGCCGAGGCGCAGACAGAAGGGCGCTGGGAAGCGTGCGAACGGCGCTTAGAGCACTTTTTCGAATCCATTCATAGTTATTTGCTCACCTACTTGAAACAACTTAGCGCCACCAAAGAAGAACGTCTATATGGGAAAGAGATCGTCAAACAACTTAAAGCTAGCTTGAAAGACGATCAGTCCCCATGGCCAAAACTGTTGCAAGCCAGCTTGCCTGTTTTTTCTGCGGCTTCTCTTGAAGCGATTGAGCAGTCCTTTGCAAAAGCGTCCTTTGACGGTGCGGCAAAACAAGTTCGCTTAGCGGCCAGCTATTTTTATTTGTTTATTGGCAAGGAATTGCAAGCATTGCAGTTTTTAGTGGCGACAAACAACCTCGCTACTTACGATGTAGAGGACCACTTTATGCTCCTGGCCAAACGGGGGCGCCATCGGCAAATTCAGCATTGGCTAAGCCAATTATTCCCGGATCAGAAAAGCCACCTTGGTTCGCTTCAGCGGTATGCGGATGAGTCTGAAACTGCTTTGCAGCCAGCCACTTCTGTTCATTACGGAACGTGGGACCGCTGGCTCCAGGCTCCGATGTTTACACGGTTTGAACAGCTTGTAGCCGCAATGGGACAAGAGCAAGTATCATCTGTCCTTGCGTACCTATTGCCTAAGCTGGAAGAACGACTTTATAACGAGGCCACGCGAATCGTTTACGTACAGCTTTTAAACCGTTACCGCTATTTTGATCAAGCGCGGGATTATTTTTTGTTGTATGAAAAAAACCCATTGTCATTGCAACCGCCAAAAATCGAGCTCCTTGAGGCGCTTGCAACGAACCGTCCGGAACTGGCTCTTCCTGTTTATCACCAATTTGTCGTCAGGCTGGTGGAAAAACGGTCTAGAAAACATTATGTGGCAGCAGCTGAATATGTCATTGGCTTAAAAGAATTGTATCGGGTGCTTGGCCAACATGTGCGTTACAGGGAGTATATCGGGAAATTGAAAAAAGTGTACAAAACGTACAGGGCATTCATTGAGGAGTTGAATCATCTTGAAAAGCAGTAGCATTTGGATCCATGGTGGCTGGATTGACAGTCGTTTTTTTCTATGGGGCGAACAACCGCAAGGAAAAGGAACTGGACAAAATGGGTTTATTTATCCTTTTTTGGTTCCACCATTTGAATTGAAACTGCTTCTTTTTCAAGAAGACCCTGATTCCTTTTACGGCACATTTATTGAGACAGATCGTGCTTTACTAGACGCCCCACTCCACAATCGCCTGTTTCAGTCACCTGCGGGGGAGGCAACGATTTACCAAGCGAATGAAGGGTGGGACGCCTTCCCATTTCCAGTTGAAGGAATCACGTTATCCATAAAACAATTTATCGCTTATTTCCCTGTTTTTCAGACATGGAAACAGAAAGAACCGCTTCACTTAGGGGCGGACTTTTCAGCATGGCTTGCCATTGTAGAAAGCATTTATGGATTTATACGAGCAGGCCTTGTCGTGCCAGGGCAAGACGGGTTATGGAAATTAACAATCAATGATGCTTGGTTTGAAGACTGTTTTGCCAGTCTGCCTAAAGCAGCTCTCTCTTTGCGCTCAAGTCAAATGGCCAACAGTGATAGGCAAAGCGACGAAATCGAGCACCATGCAACTACATTGCTGAAAACGCTTATTGATGAGGCCGTACGCTCCCTCCTTTCTGCTGACAACGTCTCTGCTGCCTTCACTGCTTGGAAACAAGCCGTGCCGCAGGAAATGGTGCCTTTTTTGCATTCATTGGAAACAGGACGCTCGAAGACAGTTTCACCGCCAAGCACATTGTTTGCAGAACAGCTGGGCCTAAAAAAGGCGGAGCCGTTTCAAACAGCTCTTGTTTTACACGATCCGCCGTCTCCAAAGGAAAGCTGGTCTGTCTCTTTATCTGTAGCTGATCGTAACCGTCCAGAAACATTAGTAGGCATGGAACAGCTGATGGCTGGCAGTCATCCTTGGCGGACAAACCCTGTCTCACGGTTAAAAAGCGATGTATTGCTTATATCGAATCACATTCCGCTATTAGCAGGCCTGTCGCTTGGAGCTCCTACAAAGACGATGAGTGCTGAAGAGGCGTATCAGCTGTTTACCACTTACGACAGGCAACTCGCTGAAATGGGCATTCAATTGATTGTGCCAAAATGGCTTAAAGAGCGAAGTCCATTAAGCGTTCGCCTAATTGGCGATCACCAAACCGCACAAAATGGGGCAGACCCCGTTTTAAACTGGCAAGATTTAGCGAACTTCCAATACACAGTCTCCATTGGTGGGCAAGCAGTTACAGAGGAAACGTTTGATCAATATGTACAAGAAAACAAACCATTTCTTTATGTAAACGGCCAGTGGCTAGCTTGGGATCCAACGTTAGCGAAACAACTTAAAGCCTATCTCGAAGATATCAATAGCCGTTTTACTTATTTAGATGCTTGGAAAATCACGAAAACACAAGATGTCCCCGAAGCTCTTTCCACTGTTCCATTCCAGCTAGAATGGACAGACGAGCTGGAAGAGAGGCTGACCGCGCTCTATAAACAGCAGCCTGAGCCGGTTACAATGCCTTCCGCCTTAAAAGGCACGTTGAGGCCTTACCAAAAACAAGGGCTTGACTGGCTTTTCCATTTGCGCAAAGTTGGCTTTGGCGGCTGTTTAGCTGACGATATGGGCTTAGGCAAGTCAATTCAAACAATCGCCTATATGTTATATGTCCAAGAACAGCAAACAGAGCAACAAACAACGCCATTCCTCCTCATCTGCCCAACTTCGCTGCTTTACAACTGGGCCGATGAATGTAAAAGATTTGCGCCGAGCTTAAAGGTGTTTATCCATCACGGCCAAGATCGCCTCGAAGAAGGAGACGCGAGGCTGGCCGAAGCAGATCTCGTTCTAACTTCATATGCTCTCGCGTTAAGGGATGCTCGCTTTTTCAAAAGTGTCCACTGGAATGGCCTGATTTTGGATGAAGCTCAACATATAAAAAACAAAAACACAAAACAGCGGCAAGCGATCCGCCAACTGTCAGCTACACACCGCATTGCTTTAACAGGAACGCCAATTGAAAACCGGCTTCAAGAATTGTGGTCATTGATGGACTTGCTCAATCCATCATTGCTCGGCTCATTTGCCGGCTTTCACAAAGCCTATATACGCCCGATTGAGCGAGACCATGATGAAACGAAACAACAAGCGTTGCAAACGTTAATACGCCCGTTTTTGTTGCGCCGTACGAAAAATGACCCTGCTACTGGACTACAACTGCCAAACAAGCGGGAAACGACCGAGTCTGTCCCCCTTTCCCTGGAACAAGCTGCCCTTTACCAAGCAGTAGTGGAAGATGTGTCAGAACGCCTCGCCACAGTCGCTCATTTGGAACGGAAAGCAATGATCTTGCGCGCCATTACGCGCATGAAACAAATTTGCAACCATCCTGCTCAATTTTATAAAGACGGGGATATAGCGGGGCATCAATCAGGGAAATGGGATGCTTTCCTCGACATTGTCGCTAGCATTTTCTCAAAAGGCGAGAGTGTCTTGATTTTTACGCAGTATAAAGAGATGGGCAAGTTGATTAGCCACGAATTGCAAGCTCGCTATGGGGTGCCTGTGCCCTTTTTACACGGTGGCCTCTCCCGTAGCCAACGGCGTATGGCCATTGACCAATTTCAACACGACCCCCATGCAGCCGCATTTGTCTTGTCGTTGAAAGCAGGAGGCGTCGGCTTAAACTTAACAAAAGCAACAAACGTGATTCACTACGACCGGTGGTGGAACCCAGCTGTTGAAAACCAAGCAACAGACCGTGCTTACCGGATCGGTCAGACAAAGCCTGTCCAAGTATACAAACTGCTGACGGCTGGCACTGTCGAAGAACGAATTGATCAGCTCATCAATGGGAAAAAAGCGCTTGCTGAGGGGGTTCTGCAAACGCCTGCGTTTTTAACAGAATTAAATGATGATGAATTGCTTTCCCTTATTCAACTCAGCCATACAGAAAGGAGCAGCGAATGAAACCACCGTTTGAGCATTTTTGGAACACCGAAAAAACACAAATTCAGAATGAAAACTACATCGATTCGCTACCTGCTGAACAAGGGAGACCGGAATGGCAAACATTCATAGAAGCCTTGAAAGCAGAAAGTGAAAAACGCCTAAAGGGGTAGCAAAAGCTACCCCTTTAGGCGTCTAGTGCGCTTATTCGATTTCCACTTCTACTGTTTGTACAAACGGATTATCGTCTCCTTGCGCTTCAATTGTTTCTTTTGATACAGCTAACTCAGCTGTTAATGTATAATGGCCAGATGGTAAATCGCCAACTGGAATCCGTTCCTTTTGCAACTCAATTTGTTCTCCTGGTTCAAATTGACGCTCAACGATGACTTGGGCAAACATATGGTTTTCTGAATAACGGAAAACCTCTTCCCCTTCCTCATTCTTAAGCACAAGCTCGTATTCTTGTGACGATGGAAAGACAAGTGTTTGCTGCTCATCCGATTGGTTTATGACATCCATTTCAACTTCCAACATCTCGCCTGATTGCTTTGCACGAACGTCAAACGTCCAGTCAGTGCTCACTGAGGCATCTCCTCCCGCCGGAATTTCCGGATTTTCTTCTTCTGGCTGTCCGCCGCATGCGCAGAGCACCAATACGAAACTAAGCGCTATAAGCACATTCCACTTTTTCATCAAAAATCCTCCCTAATCTTTGCGGAACAAGCCAAAGATACTGGCTGTCTCGACAATATTCGTAAAGGCTTCCGGATCGACTTCTTCGATGATGTTCTTTAAATCATACAATTCATAGCGAGTGATGACAATGACAAGCATTTCCTTTTCCTCAAACGTGTACCCGCCTTTTGCAGGAATTCGGGTAATTCCCCTCGTCAGCCGTTCATGAATCGCCTTATTTAATAAATCAGGCTTTTTGGTGACAACCATGGCTGTCAGCTTCACGTAACGTGTATGAATCGCATCAATAAAGCGAGAAGTGACGTATATGGATATTAATGTAAATAACGCTTTTTCAGGATCAAGCAATAGCCCGGAAGCAACGACAATAATGGAATTGAGGAGGAAGAAAAAGCTGCCGACTGGTCGATCCGTATACCGGGCCAGCACAAGGGCAATGATGTCTAGCCCGCCAGATGAAGCGCCCCATTTAAGAAGCAAGCCTGCGCCTGTTGCGCCGATCACGCCCCCAAAGACCGCATTAAGCATAATATCCGACGATAAAGCATGGACAGGAATCAGCTCAAGAAAAAGCGTCGTCATGGCAACACTAGCAAAACTGTACACTGTAAAGCTTTTTCCAACTTTAAGCCAACCTAAAATGGCAACTGGAATGTTTAAAAGCAAGAGCAACGTCCCTGTTGATAAAGGAAGAATATAAGAAAGAAGCTGGGCTACGCCCGTAAAACCGCTGGCAAACACGTCAGCGGGAATTAAAAATAAGTTTAACGAACAAGCAAGCAGCAATGAACCGACAAGAACAATGAAAATTTTTCCAGCTTCCCTAAAAAGATTATGTTGTACGAGAAACATGAGAACTCCCTATTGCTTGCGGGAGAAACTCTGCGGCCGCAAGCATTGCCTTTCTAGAAATTTTATGGCCGGCGCCTTCCTCTGCAATAAACTGAAAGCGGTCTGTTTTGCCTTGATAAGCATTGAACAACCGATTGGCAAATTGTTCCGCATACATAAAAGGCACTGTGTCATCTTGCTTTCCATGCCAGATAAACAAAGGACGCCCATTTAATCGTTCGATGTCAGCCGTCAAGTCAAACGGGCGGATCTTTGCTAGCACAGCTTCTTTCTGCGCTTCTTTCACTTCCACTCCGTGTTGTTCCAGCTTTTCAAACATCGCTTTCGAAAATGTCATATATTGGGGGGCGCCCATGAAACAACAACCTGAACAAAGCCATGGATAAGCTGCCAATGCGCCGTAAGCAGTAATCGCCCCCATGGACGTGCCACCAATCGCTATCCGGTTCTCATCGATCAATCCTTCTTGCAAAAAAGGCTCGGCGATAGTAGGGACTTCGTGAATCGATTGCAAAACAATATCCCAAAAGGATAAATAGCGTTTCTCCCCAACGACGCTTTTTTCCCGCTCACCATGGTGAAGGGCATCAGGCAAAAGAACGCGAAACCCTTTCTTTGCAAACGTATAGGCAATATGTAAGTTATGCTCTTTTGCACTTGTGATTCCATGATAGAAAAGAAGCGCTGGCTTTTTCGCAGGGCCGTTATTGCTTGTAATATGTAATAGCGGTACAGAGCCGATCTCCCGTTCTTCAATTAAAAACATTGGTTCCCTTCCTCCCTTGGTAAAAGAAGCTGCCCTTTTAGGCAGCTTCAGACTGTAAACAAAGTGTCGTTTAAGCAGGAAAACCACTGCTCATGAACACCCATTCGACTTGCATCTTCCTCGCCCGACAAGCGCTTTTTATCCGTCTAGGCGATGGCAACAACGTCCATGGCTCAACGAACACGTTTTGTCAGCACAGGATAATGAGCTCCGTTCTAAGTCGGTGCCGACTGCACTTAAACGCCTTCTTGGTATTTTTCGTTGTAGCGCTTAATGCTATACAAGGAACCTTCATCGACCATTTTGCTGTCTGCTGACGATGGCTTAGGGTTGCCGAGCTTAAACACATTTTCATTCGCCATCGTTTTTTGTCCCTTCCATTTGGCTAACATCGCTTGCATTTTGTTTTTCATTTGCTGCCTGCGGTTTCCGTCTTTTAAGCAAACAACAGCCATTCCAGCAGCGGCCGCAATTCCAAGCGCAAGTGTCGTTTGTTTGGCTTTCATGTCTTCCATCCCCTTTTATATAGAATGATCTTCTTACTCTTATGTCTTCCCTAAAAGAGGAGAGATAAACCTAAAAAGGCCTCTTGTCGTGCAGGAGAGGCCTTTTTCGCACCTTATTTGTAAAGTTCTTCTACGTCCTTTACGACCCATTCCTGGCCATATTCAAGCTCTCCATCCCAAGCTAACATTCCGCCTTCATAATTTCGGACGTTCGAAAATCCCTGTTCTCTTAAATACAAAGCAGTGTTTTGGCTTCTTCTGCCACTACGGCACACAAATACATAACTTTTTGATTGGTCCATTCCAGCAACCATACTAGGGATTTCATTCATGGGAATGAGTGGTACACCTGGCAGGTGGCCATTCTCGTATTCCTCTACTTCGCGGACGTCAATAATAATGGGCTCGTCCGCTTTATTGATCAAAAAGGACTTCATTTCTTCTGTTGACAATTGAACGATACCGTCTTCACTACGGGCCATATTGCGCCACCTCCTCTACTAGTTTACTGGCCAGTTTGCTCGCAAAGCAAGCAGAACGCATTTATTGGAAATCAAATTGGAGATGAGGGAGACGTTCCCGCAACTGTGTTAACGTAATCTCCTCGTTGTCTAGCTTTTCAAGCTCAGGGACGGCGACTTGATCGATATAAGCCGCTACGTCAATTGACTGGTCATTTCGGACAACTTCCTCGTTCGCTTTGGCAAATGCATAAATTGGCTCATATTCGTTTATCAAAATATGTACGGTCTTCCCCTGTGCTTCTCGGATCACTGCTCCTGTTTCAATTCCGTGAACTTTGTAAATCGTTGATAAACTCAAGTACCGAACTCCATTGTCTTCGACCTGTTTTGCTGTCTTTGGCCCAATGAGTACATCAGAAACATACGCGCGGGGGAGGGCAAGCGACAATGCAAAATAAATTAACAGCACTGTGACAAATACTAAAAAAGCGCCTGCTTGTTCTTTCGCCTTTGTTATGCCTTTCTTTCGCTTCAACCAAGAAAAAACGGCCAACAAGCTAATAACGAGCAGCAGAACGCAACTGATAGCCAATAAAAACTGGACCCAGCCTTCAGAAAGGACAACCATTGGCAACGACTCGCTTTCATACAATAAATAACGCTTCTATCGTATCGTATCACATACTGAGCGAGTGAAAAAGCATCAATTATAACGGCATGTTGCCATGCTTTTTTTGCCAATTAGCACGTTCATCTTTGCACGCTAAAATCGAAAATGACTCAATTAATCGTTGCCTCGTCTCGTCAGGCTCAATCACATCGTCAATCAGCGCTTCTTTTGCCGCCGAAAAGGGATCAGCGACCTTTTCCCTATAGTTTTCTTCAAATTGTAAAAGCGCTTTGGCCGGGTCATTGCTCGCCTGGATGTCTTTTTGATGAAGGACCGCCGCCGCCCCTGCTGGGCCCATTACTGCAATTTCAGCTCCAGGCCAGGCATAAACAAAATCGGCCCCTAAAGCTTTGCTATTTAAAGCCACATAGGCGCCACCATATGCTTTTCGCACAATCACAGTGATTTTTGGCACGGTTGCTTCGGCAAAGGCATAAATGATTTTAGCGCCATGGCGAATCAATCCGCGGCTCTCCTGCTCCACACCTGGAATAAAGCCACTGACATCTTCAAGAACGAGCAAAGGAATGTGGAAACAATCGCAAAACCGGACAAAACGGGCACACTTATCACTAGCGTCCATGTCAATGCAGCCCGCAAGATGCTTCGGATTATTGGCGACAACACCTACAGGCTGGCCATCTAGGCGAATAAAGGCGGTAATCAAGTTGCGGGCATACCGTTTCGACCATTCAAAAAAAGAATTTTCATCAGCAAGTCCGCAAATAATCGGCACCATATCATACACGGTTTTACTATCGCGGGGCAAATGGGCGCTGACTTTCTCACTCACACGCTTATGGCATGGCTTTTTCGCTCCGTTATTAGGGAGATAACTTAAAAACTGGCGAACAAGCACGAATAACTCCGCTTCTGTTTTTGCGCAAAAGTGGGCAACGCCACTTTTTTCAGAATGCATGCGGGCACCGCCTAAGTCTTCCATTTTCACTTCTGCCCCTGTCGCTGCTTTAAGCACCTTTGGGCCAGTAATCACCATTTGGCTCATTTGGTCGACCATAAAGATTGCATCAGTCAACGCCGGAGAGTAGACGGCCCCGCCTGCACATGGCCCTAGCATAACTGAAAGCTGGGGGATGGCGCCTGAATAGCGAACATTTCGCTTAAAAATGTCTCCGTAGCCAGCAAGCGCTTTTGCCCCTTCTTGGATTCTGGCCCCTCCTGAATCGATCAGGGCAATGAGCGGTGCTTGCATGTCGTAGGCCAAGTCCATAATCGCACATATTTTTTTGGCATGCATCGCCCCAAGCGACCCGCCGCTGACCGTGAAATCCTGTGCATAGACACATACAAGGCGACCGGAGATTGTCCCATAACCGACAATGACGCCATCGCCTGCCTCACCCCCAGATCCGCTGGCAAAAGCAAGATGCTCAGTAAAGCTCTCACGGTCTAGTAACATGCCAATCCGTTCTCTTGCGGTTTGTTTTCCAGCTTGTTTCTGAGCTTGCTGTTTTTTTGTCCCACCGCCAGATGCAAGCCTTGCTCGTTCAGCGGCTAACCGTTTATTTCGCTCCATCTGCTAAAACGCGCCTCCTATCATTCTGTCGTAATATAACCAGAAGACGCAGATTTATACGTTAATTCGAGCGAACTAACGGCATCGTCACGCAGCGGAACGAACCGCCAGACTTAATAATTTCGGAGAAGTCGACTTCAATAATCGTAAACCCGTGCGCTTGCAACTGGGCATTGGTGTTTTCATTCATGGGCAGTGCAATCACCCGCTTGTTTCCAATTGAGAGGACATTCACGCCTAAATGGAACTGTTCCTCTTTTGGCACGTCAATTAACGAAAAACGCTGTGCAAGCATGTCGACCGCTTTTTTAGAAAGGGCCTCACGGTAAATGAGCGCCTGCGTCTCAGAAACGGGCTGAAACACACAATCCAAATGCAAGTAGTCTGGATCTAGTGAAACCATTTCGATTCTTTTTTCAGGATGTAGACGGCGCAGCTCCTCAATGCCTTCTTTATTTGTGCGTCCACTTGCCCCTATGTACACTTCATCATTGGCGAGGACCACGTCTCCGCCTTCCACTGTGCCTGCACTTGCTTTTGCAAACGGTTTGCCGATTTTGGTCAAATACTCGCCAAGCACCCTTTCCTCGCCTTTGCGAATCTCTCTGTCCAAACTGGCTACATACAAGGACGTTCCGATGACAAAACCACTGTCCCGCATAAACACTTGCTCCGGCAAATGGTCGTGTGCTGGCACGGAATAAACACGAATGCCTTCTTTCTCCATAGCTGTAACGAGCGCTTGATGTTGTTGGCTCGCTATGTCCCTATTAATATTTTCATCCATGTATTTCCGTTGCGTTCTATTAATCGCCTCCTCAATTGCCATAAACGTCGGTTCGCAGACAACAACTTCCTTTAGGAGGCCATACTCGTTTTCACATTGAATCGGTTTTTTCGCCACAAACAATTGCTCCTTTTCGTTAAAATCGCCTCAACTTTCTTCTACCATTACATATACCCAAAAAGAAAGCAACTAACTGATTGAACTACTTTGCCAACGCCTAAGTATGAGAGCAGACGGTAAAAAGGAGCCGCCCCAAAATCCTTTCAACATTAATAATAAACAAGCTTAGTTCTCTGTTTTTAAACCTTGTTACGTAATGCGTTGGCGACAAAAAATTTCTTTCATTAACATAGGATAAACACCCCGTAAGCATCATAATCAAAAATGATATAGCTCTCACCATTTTTTTGTGTCGACCATCACTTTACCATTACGAAAATAATTAGGTAATTCTTTTTTCGGGTTAAAGACAATGAAACCAAAATCATTTATTTCCACAATAGCCTTTACAAAATCGAAAAACTTAACGTTATTTTTGATCTGTTTATTCTCCAAATTCACTTGAAAAAACTCTTCTTCTATTCCGTTTTCTTTGAATAGCTTGTGTTGATAAGATTGGATTGTTTCCAATAACCAATCCGGCATATAATCATCTGATTCAATAGCTACCCAAATTTCATTAATAGCACTACTCGTTAGTAAATCTAAGAGGGGTTCTATTGTTACTAAACTGTATGATATGGTCCTTATCATTAGACAAGTTGTCTAAAGATTCCTCTGTTAGACCTTTAAAGTGCTTTTTCATCATGTACCTTATCCTTCGCAACACAGATTATATTTTTCTCAAAGAGCGATTACATCGCCGTGGGCGGGGTCAAGCTATAGGAATATGGTGCATCACTCTTTATTTAAGGCAACTTTGAAGGTTTTTTTGTCATTTTCAACTCCTGTTTCAGTTCATCCATGAATTTTCTTAATGTAGTTTCATTAACGTTTATAACGTGACCATCGTTCTCGTTTTCATTTTCTCTGCATACATCAACTACGATTTGAATATTCTCTATCAGCTGATCTTGAATCCGCTGTATATTAACATTTAATAAAGGTTCAATCGTTTCAAAGGAAGTGCTGCTTTGTGTTCCTAATAAAATTAACTCAAGTTGATTTAAAAAAAGTTCATATTCACTCTTAAGTAGTAAAGCCGAAAAATCTCTGAATATAACTTTATTATTTAAACAAAGTTCAAAGTACGATAGGATAAATGGGTCCTCTTCAAAATCAAAATATTTCCTTGGAACAAGTTCTAACTTTATTAATTTATCTTTAATCCTAGCCATACAATCTCCCCTTTCATAACAAATTTATCTTCGTTTCGCCCGGCTTCCTTTTCCGTGCTTATGAAATACTTGTTTAGACCCCTTTGCTCTAGAACTTCCAAAGGCAGTTATTACTCTACCTCTTTTATCCAAAACTACAGTTGCTTTTTTACCAACATATTTTGTCGCTCCATTGCTTTGCTTAATTACTTTTTTAGCATTTCTAACAGCGTCGAGTTTAGCTCTGGCGTTTACTCCTCTTCCACCATTTCTTCCTATAGATTGGTGAATTCCATGCTTTGTATGTCCTTTGATTTTGCTAGATCTTTTCGCAAACCCCAGTACCTTCTTCGCGCCCTTAAACACTTTCCCTGGCCCGAAGTTCGATGCGGCTGCCCAGGCAACCCCTTTCCAGCCCTTTCCGGCTTTGTACGCTTTATAGCCATCGTATATAGCAAAACCAGCATTAACCGCTAGCCACACCCAATGCCCATCCGGATCCACCAACATCACCGGGTTGTTGTTCGCATAGCTGTAGCCGTTTTGCGTGAGGATGTCGTCGTCATCGCCTGGGTCTGGATAAAGTAGTACATTAGAAAATGCCCACACTTTCGTGCGGGCTTTAATCTCTTCTTCATTAAAGTCTCTACTTCTATCTTAAACTTTTTAATGCGAATGCTATGTTCTACTTACTCTTAGATGTACCAAAATTCGTAAAAAGAATTAAGAGAAAATAAAAGCACCAGCACCATCGTAATCGAATACATATATTTTTTCGTCCTTACTTGTATCTACTCTCACTTTATCATTCAATAAATAATGAGGTAATTCACCTTTCGGATTAATTACAATAAAAATGAAATCATTCATTCCTGCAAGAACATCTATAAATTCAAAAAAAGATTCACTTTCTTTAATCATTTCTTTCTCTAATCGAACTTGAACATACTGCAATTGACGTTTTTGCTGCTTAAAAAAATGGTAGTCATGATTGTCTGCAACAATCCTTATAAACTCATCCTTCATAATAACAGATAAATCAATACATACGAGGATCTCAACCTCACAATGTCGTTCTAGTAGCTCCATTAATTCTCCACAATTATGAAAGCTGAAATAATACATGTGCTGCATATGTATTATTTCAACCTTTTCTTTTGGTGCACTGTCTAGTGACTCTAATTCAAATACTTCTGGTTCATTATCACCCATTAAAATCCCCTTTCAAAACTGAGTAGGTCAGAGAAAGAATTCTCTCTAACCTACTCTTTTTCACTTCCATTTTATTTTACTTCGTCTTGGGTAAATTACACGGTGCTTTTGTATTTTTTTCCCTTTTCCAAAGTGTACATGAAGAATTTTTCGAGTTGACTCTCTTTTGTTTTCTCGAAATTTATGATAGTCTAATCCAAATTTTCTCCCTTTATTCTTTCCTGATCTTTTTACAACACTTATGAGACTACCACTTCTCTTATATTGACTCGTAATTCTGTAGGGTACTTTCTGCCCAAGCTTGCTTTTTCCAATAAACTTACCAATAGCTTTTATCTTTCCCCCACCAATAGCGCCCAACGCTGCTCCTCCAGCCGTTGCACCAAACAACTTCCACCCTTTAGCCCCTTTCGCTTTCGCGGCTTTATAGGATGAAATTCCTCCAATCACTCCGCCTACAGCGGCCCACACCCAATGCCCATCCGGATCAACCAACATCACCGGGTTGTTGTTCGCATAGCTGTAGCCGTTTTGCGTGAGGATGTCGTCGTCATCGCCTGGATCTGGGTCTAGCGATAAGAACACGCCGTGTTTTGGTTCGTAGTAACGCGCCATCAAGTAGTACATGCCGGTTTCGTGGTCGTATTGGTAGCCGGCGTAGCGGTACGGGTTGTCTTTGACTTCGTCTGCTTCTTCGACGTTCAGCGGGTTGCCCCAGGCGTCGTATTCGTATGTGGCGAGGCGCTTGCCGTCTTTGTCGGTGAGGGCAATCACATCGCCGTGGGCGTTGTAATGGTAATAGTATTTGGCATTGCCCTTTTTCATCGCCACGAGCTGGCCGGACTCGGAATACGTATACGATTTTGTGACTGCTCCGGTGCCGTTTGTTTCGTAGAGGACGTTTAAGCTGTCGCCGTCGTAATGGTAGTTGGTGACAGTGGTGCCGACCGTTTTTTCGATGCGGCGGCCGTCTTCGTCGTAGCGGTAGGTGACAAACGGTTTGTTTTCACCTGTTTTCGTAATCGCTGTGATTTGGTCTGCCGCGTCCCATGTATACGTGTAAGCGCCGTCTGTGAGGCGGTTGCCGCTTTCGTCGTATGTCAGCGTTTCGCTGCCGTAACTTGTAAGTTGATTATATACGTTGTACGTTGCCTTTGTCTCCGTTGTTTGCCCATTTTTTGTCGTTTTGACGGAAATACGGTTGCCAAAACCGTCGTAGGCAAATTCGGTTTTCGTGCCGTCACGGAGCGTTTCGCTTGTGAGTTGGTCGAGCGGCCCGTACGTGTATGTGATTGCTTTGCCTGTGCGGTCTTTGATTTCTGTCCGGTTGCCATTGGCGTCATATGCCATGAATTCTTCAAGCAGCGCTGGGCCGTTTGTCGTGCCGACGGACAGCGTTGTGACAAGACCACGGGGGTCGTACGTAAAGGAGGCGCCTGTGCCGTTGCCGGACGTGTACGTTTTGATGTTTCCTTTTTCATCGTAATCAAAATGGTACGTGGCGTCGCCGTCTTTCATACGGATATTTTCGTCTTTTTTGTTGTATTCGTATGTGTTTGTTTGTGTGAATGAGCCGTGCGTCAACGTAAATTGGTTGAGCTTGTCGGACGTATCCGAGTAGGTCCATTCTTGCTTGCCGCCACGGTCAGTGAGCGTAACCATCCGGTCTTTTTTGTCGAATGTCCGTGTTTTTGTTTGCCCTGCTTTTACGTCTTTCACCGTCAGCTCGTTGCCGTTTTTGTCATACGTAAAGCGGTATGCGAGCTCGCCATTATAGCTTTTCGTCGCCATCCGGTCGGTGCCGTCATACGTCATTTCTGTTGTATGGCCGTTTGCTGTCGTCGTTTTGGTGAGATTGCTGTTGGCATCGTATTGGTTGGAAACGACATCGCCTAACGGGCCAACCGTTTTCATCAATTTTCCGGCAGCGTCGTATTCATACGTGAATGTTTGCGCTTGGCCAGAAGGGGGAGCAATCGATTTTGACAGCATGTTGCCGTTTTTATCGTACGTATACGAAATCGTCGTGCCGTTGTCTAGTTTTAGCTGCTTCAGCTGGTTGGCAAGATCATACGTGTAGTACTTCTTTTTCCCAAGGGCATCGGTTGATTCGATCTCATTGCCGTAATCGTCATAAACGCTTGTCGTTACATAGCCTAGCTCGTCTTCGACTTTGGTAACGTAGTTGCCTTTATCGTCGTACGTTTGCTTTTTGACGACCGACCCTTCCAGCAGACGGATGTCATCAAACCAAGCGGTGCCACTGCCTTGGAAAAAGAATGACACATCGATTTTCGTAATCGGTTTGCTTTTCGTGATCTTCAGATTCGCCCGGTTCCAATCCTGCGTGCCTTCTGGGAATGTGGCTGGGCCAAAGTCGGCTGTCGATCCGTCCGTGTAATACACTTTCGCTTTTAGGCCATAGTTGCTTGACTTAACGTTATCGGCTTTTGATAAACCGGTAAGGGTAACATCGATTGGCGCTTCGCTGGCTGCTTGGTTGAGCGTCACCGTTTGTTTGTATTCGCTTGCCCCTTGGCTTGCCGTTTTCGTGATCTTCAAGGATTTTCCATCGTCAAAGCCATCGTTGTCAATCGTGCCGCCAGAGCCGCTCCACCCTGTCGCTCCGTTTAAAAAGCTGGAATTGGCGATCGGGTTAAAGCTTGACGAGACTTCAGCCCGCTCAAGCTGGGCCTGGTCAAACCAAGCAGTCCCTGTTCCATCAGGCTTCGTGCTTTCCAGCTCCAAGTAGACACGAATTTTCGCCGTATTGGCTGGCGTTGTAAAGGTCAGCTGACGCTCCACCCACTCTTGTTTTCCCGATAAATGGCTGTAGCGGTTGTCTACCCACTTGATTCGCTTGCCAGTGGAATCGAGGATTTCGACATTGAGAAATGCCCGGGCACCGCTTGTATCGGTTTTAATGAGCGAGCTAAATGTGTACGACACATTTGGAAGGGCCTCGACCACTTGTGTCGCCGCTTGATAAACAGTGCCTGTTGATTGGGACTGAAGCGTCATTTTCAACGAATGAGGCCCGGCTAGTTTACCTGGTGATTGTTTATCCGTTCCGAATGCACCATTCGCACCTTTGTCGATCCGCGTCCAACTTGTTGTGCCATTTTCAAATTGCCCATTGGCCAGCACATTTGCGGCAGTGGCCAATTCATAGCTTTCTTCGGTCAAGTTTCCATTTTTGGCATATTTCGATGCCGATGCCGTTTTGCCGCTTTGGTCGGTTTCCGATACCGGGTCAAGCCCATCATAAGCGATCGTGACTTCGTCGCCTTCTGTGTCCACCATGGAAATGACATCATGGTTATCGTTATAGGTATACGTCTCTGTCCCGTAATCGTCCACTGCTTTCACAATATTGCCGTCTTTGTCGTACTGGAACGACTCGGTTGGCTTGCCGCTGCCGACGTCATTCGGGTCCGTCGTTTCCGTCAAGTTATTGCCTTCGTACTTGAATTCGGTTGTCAGTTTAAGGCCATCGACATCTTCGACATAGCGGATCGGATTGCCCGCTGCATTATACGTATACGATAATTTGCGATTGTTCGGCTGCGTGAACAACAATTGCCGCTTTTGCAAGTCATACGAAAGTGTATATGCTTCATTGCGTGGGTTGATTGCTTCTTTTAGCATGTCGCCGTTGTAAAGAAAGCGGTTGACGACTGGTTTTTCGTCTGTGTGCGTTGGCTCATAGACGGCTGTAAGCTTTCCGCTTTCATCGTATTCATACGTAGTGACGGCGCCGTCGAAGTCACTATAGCTGACAAGGCGGCCTTTGTCATAGCGGTAAACAAGCTTACGGGAACCAGGCGCATGGGCCGTTTTTACCGTTCCATCGGCATTGTAGTCAAAGCTCACTTGCCGGCCTGACGCATCCTCTATCGCTTTTAAGCGGTTTTCCTCGTACGTATACGTTGTTTCATTGTTATGACCGTCGACCAGCTTTACGAGCTTGCCTGTCGTCTTGGAAAAATGCGCTTTCGTTTGCTCTTTTGTCGTTAAAATCAGGGCGTCGCTTGTCTCTTCTAACTCTAAATACACGCCTGTAGGCGGCTTGTACGTGCCGTCTCCTTGTTTCGTAAAGACATGGAGCGTACCGTCGTCATCGACAAACAGCGCTTGGTTGCCCGATTGCTTTAACGTCATTTCGCTGTCTGCATGCCAGCCATAGCCAAACATGCCGCTCGTTGGCGCCAAGCTATTGTAAGTGCGGGTGAAGCCAAGTCCAGGGCCGCGCCCGTCAATCGACAAATCGTCTTCTGAGACAATTAAATTGCCCGTCGCTGCATTGACTTTGCCATAAGGGACTGTCAAAATCGACCAGTAGTCTTCCTCGCCGAAAAGTTCAGTTGGTTGGCTAATCGACGGTTTAAAGTCTGGCGATTGGATCGTTTCGCCGTCCTTGTTATAAGCCGTCAGTCGAATAAAATACGTTTTCGCGCTGGCATTGCCGCCGGCATTTTTGTAAACAGGCGATGGGTCAACAGCCAATTCATTCCCTTTGCCGTTCGTATAAAGCGCCGATTTTCCCGCGGCAATATCCGCCGCCGTTGGCCAAATCCCTTTTCCTTGCGTCGTCCAGTGCGTTGTATCGCCAACATCAAAACTGGTGTACGTCTTTCCATTGGAAATCCACACTTTATAGCCAGATGCGTTCTCAATTTCTTCCCAATCGAGCATGATGTAACCAGTGTTTTCTGACTTCATGTTCGTGTAAGCAACGCCGTTTGGCGCTTTTGGTTTAGCCAGGTCGGGAATATAAGGAAGCGCGCTGGCAGACCGTACTGTTTCGCCATGCTTGTTGTATGCTTGGATTTTAAAATTAAAATCTTTGGCGTTTGGATAGTTCCCGCCAGAATTTTTATAAACAGGCGATGGGTCGATCGGCAATTCTGCTCCTGCGTTGTCTGATAGATGCAAGTTGAATTTGCCAGCTTTGATTTCCGCTGCCGTCGGCCACACTTTCTTTCCTTTCGTAGTGTAGGAAGTCACATTGCCGACGTCAATACTTTCATAATTTTTGCCGTTATACATATATAGCTTGTAGCCGCTGGCACCGCTGACCGCTGGCCAATTTAAATCAATGTAGCCAGTGCCGTTACCGTTACTGTAGCTTTTAGCCGTTGGCCTGTCCGGTTTTTTCAAATTTGGAATGGTTGGCTTATGCTCAGCCGACATCGCGCTCTCGCCTTGTCCGTATACGGCGCTGACACGGAACCAGTAATTTTTGCTGTTTGGAAAATTGCCGCCTGAGTTTTTGTAAACGGGAGAGGGGTCAACGGCCAACTCCGCTCCTTTGCCATTTGTGTATAGCTTAAATTTCCCAGCAGCAATATCGCTTGCCGTCGGCCAAAGCTTTTTCCCTTCCGTCGACCAGCTTGTCACATTGCCAACGTCAAATCCTTGATAGTCCTTACCGTTATATACCCACACTTTATAGCCCGTTGCCCCAGGCATTTTTTTCCAACTTAAGTTAACATGGCCGGTGCCATCGCCGTTTGTATATGTTTTCGACGTAGGGGCAGCTGGCGCTGGAATCGTATAAGTGATGCTCAAGTATGGTTTCTTTGATGTATTTGTGGTCGAAATCACTTTTTTCCAATACTCTTTGCCATTTCCGTTTGTATGCAATTTAAAGCCAAAGTTCTTTTTCGAGCCATCTAGCCATGCTTTGACTGTGCTTGTCACATCAAAGCTAGCCGGTTTATTACGGCCGACATCGACTTTGCCAATATTGGTCGATCCCGGTTTATTGTTCCAGTTAAGTGATCCTGGCTGCCAATCGCTGTTCACTGTATCAAGCCATAGCCCATTGGGGTTATCGCCATAGTAGTGGTGAATAACATGGACATTCAATGTTGCTTTCGTCACCGTCATATGTTTGACTGGATCGATGCTTTGTTTTAAAAAACCATAGGTCGTCCCTGTTGTGCTATCGTATTTGCCGACTTTCAATACATGGGCATTCTGCGATGAATCCCACTTGCTGCTGGCGGAGCTATAATTGGTCGTCGGATAAGCGCTCATTACAAACGCATCAGCGCTCACATTGACAGAAGTTGTTGGGTCAATATAAACCGGGTACACGCGTTCCTCGTCTGCGAGCCAGTCTTTGTCTGCGTCAATCGTCAGCTCGTAACCGCCATCAATCGCTTCCAGTTTGTAGGACACGGCGTCTGATTCTGCTGTTTCTCCTTTGGCATCGTCATAATTGGAGTCAGCCATAAATGGTTTAGGCAGCTCAAAAGCTGCTTCTCCGTTTTCGTCACTAAACGTGATCGAACCATCTTCGTTTTCTTGAGCATCTAATTCAGTCTCAATCTTATAGTTGAAAATATGAACTCCATTGTACGTTTGTAAGACAAGATCTTCTTTTGTACTTTGGTTAAAGGTAAAATGGCGTAAATCAATATCAGGAAAAACATTGGAGTAGGTAATCTCATTTTCGCCAAAAACAGCCTGTTGATCTCTGGCCACAATTTGTTCACCGTTTTCATCTTCTGCGGTTAGCAGCGAAAATGTAAGTGTATGACCATGCCGGGTATAAGACGCATATTCTCCGTCTTCCATTGTTGACTTGAAGTTGGAGGTGAGGTCTGTATTTTCAGTGGCAATTTCTCCCGACGACCCCTGTTCCAAATCGCTTGAAATGTCTTGCCATTCCCCTGACTGTTCATCAAGCGTATGGATCGGCTCGAAATACACTTCTTGCGTATACGTGCCATCGTCGTTTATGAAAAGTTTTGTATTTTCCGTCCGCTCTTCTGTTACTTCCTCTAGGGGTGCAGGGTCATCCTCTTCCTCCCATTCAGAATCTTCATAAACTGAATGTTCGCCTGCTAGAAAATCAGGCTCGATGTTCTCATAAAGAAGAGGTGTCTCTTCGTCTTCTTCATCAGTTTCCTCTTCTCCCGCCTCTTCATGAGGGTCTCCAATTTCCGCTTCCCCTGCCTCAGAAGGCTGCTTGCTTTGTTCAGCAATGGCTTGCAACGGCATGCTGCTAAACACAAGCAAAAACACGAGAAGCAAGGAAACAGACTTTTGTATTGATTGTTTCATCCTCATCCCTTCTTTCATTTTCCTTATTATGTCATAATTTAACATATTATTATGACAAATTTATGATACTAAAAGGGATAGAATCTAACAATCTATTTTGTTCGACAATTCTCTGCATTTGTTCGACAATTTTTTTTATAAAAGGCATAAAAAAACGGCCTACCTGCTTGAGGTTGCCGAAATAGTTGGCAACCTCGCTCAGACTGACCTGAAGCCTTTTCATTCTTTTTTAGCTAATGTACAACGGTCTCATTAGAAAATGGGCTTTTCACAAGGGAATAAGCAGTTCACCGCAGTCTCGCTTGCCTGTACTAGAGCCGTTCCCGCACCTGCTCCGTCTTTCGCTACTGGAACGTCAGATGGAGCCTGAAGCCATTTTCATGCAGTGTACGCCCGCCTTTATAGCGGTCCCTGTGGTCGTTTAATGCTTCTGTTAGTGAATAAAATGCCTGTTCGTCACGTTGCTCCAACGCCTGATCAATTTGTTCTTTTAAATGTTGTTCTCTAAAGTGGTACAAGGAATATTCCAACACCGCTTTCGCATAAAGGGATTGGACAGTTAAATCGGCCCGCAATTCCAAACGGTTAATAATGCTTAATTGCCTGTACACGTCGCCGTCTAGCCTAAATGGCTTTTCCATAAGAATCCCCCTCCTGCTTCAAAATTGGGTTTATGTGTTTATACCCTAAACCATGAAAATGAAACATTGTCCTACGTTATTAGTCGACTGTTACCCTTTTAGCAAAAAATTGACTTTTATATTTAATTGGAGTAAGATTAGTTCACCAAAAAACTGGAGGAAACATTATGTGTGGTTTTGTCGGCGATCTGCTTATTCGAAATGGCAGCCATTTGCCTGATCATTTGTGGATTCAAACGCTAGAAGCAATTCATCACCGTGGCCCTGACAGCACCGGTACTTATAAAGATGAAACAGTCCGTTTTGGATTTAAACGTTTAAGCATTATTGATTTAGAGCACGGCGACCAGCCCCTTGCATATAGCAAAGGGCGTTACCATATTGTTTTTAATGGCGAAATATATAATTACATCGAGCTGCGTTCTCAATTAATTCAACGCGGTTACACATTTCGAACCGATTCTGATACCGAAGTACTCCTCGCTCTTTATGCAGCAGATGGCAAAAATGCGGTTAAACAATTACGGGGAATGTATGCGTTTGCGATTTGGGACAAGCACAAAAAGGAATTGTTTTGTGCGCGTGACCGTTTTGGCATTAAGCCGTTTTACTATCTGAAAACAGACGAACGTTTTTTCTTTGCCTCTGAACAAAAATCAATCATGCCATTGCTTGAGCAAATCTCGATTGAGCAAGAAGCGCTCCAACATTACGCCACCTTTCAGTTTGTTCCCGAACCTAACACGCTGACTAAAGGCATTCATAAGCTACTGCCAGGACATACATTAACGGTCAATGCAGACTTTTGTGTGCAAATTGAAGCATATGCTGAACGGACTTTTCAGCCTAGATCGGGGCCGACGGTCACAGAGCTTGCCAACCAAACACGAAAATTGTTAACAGACTCTGTCGAAAAACATATGCGCTCTGATGTCCCAGTTGGGGCATTTTTATCAAGCGGCATTGATTCGACTTCGATTGCTGCCTTAGCACAACAAGTGCACCCTAACCTATTGACTTTTACGGTTGGTTTCGAGACAGAGGGCTATAGCGAAATTGCCGTCGCAAAAGAAACAGCAAAAGCATTAGGCGTCAAAAATATTCATAAAGTCATATCTGCTGATGAATTTATTCAAGAACTGCCTAACATCGTGTGGCATATGGACGAGCCTGTTGCAGACCCAGCAGCAGTTCCCCTTTATTTCGTCGCCCAAGAAGCAAGCAAACATGTAAAGGTGGTTTTGTCAGGAGAAGGCGCTGACGAATTGTTCGGAGGGTACAACATTTACCGGGAACCTCTTGACCTTGCCTGGTTCAAAAAGTTGCCGCCTACGTTTCACGCTGGCTTAAAGCGGGTTGTTGCCCATATGCCGTCTAAGCTGAAGGGACGAAACTACATTATACGGGGAACGACTCCCCTCAACGAGCGGTACATTGGCAATGCCTTTATTTTTTCTGAAAAAGAAAAAACACAGTTGTTCCGCGACTATGATCGAACCAAACCTTACACCAATGTAACAGCGCCACTGTACGAACAGGCAAAAGGCATGGATGAATCGACAATTATGCAATTTGTCGATATGCATACGTGGCTTCCTGGCGACATCCTTGTGAAGGCTGACCGAATGACAATGGCACATTCGATTGAATTAAGAGTCCCTTTTCTCGATAAAAATGTATTTGCATTTGCGAGAATGCTTGGCCAGGATATGAAACTTTCCCATAAGACAACTAAATTTGTGCTCCGGCAAGCCATGAAGGACCTTATTCCGGCAAATATTGTGCCCCGTAAAAAATTAGGTTTTCCAGTGCCGATTCGCGTATGGCTCAAAAACGAACTGTACGATTGGGCTAAGCAGCTTATCGAGTCAAGCAATACAGAAGACGTGTTTCATAAGCCTTTTTTGCTGCAAATGCTGCAAGCACACCGGGACGGCCACGGCGATTATAGCCGCCGTTTATGGACAGTCCTTACGTATATGATGTGGCATGACATCCACGTTGCCAAGCGACTGATTAGCACACATCAGCAGAAAGACGCTGAGCGCTGTAAAACGCTGGCCCATTTTTAAACATTGCAAGGAGGGCAGTTAAACATCGGTTTAATTGCCCTCTTCGTATCCATATATGCCTAACTAGCAAGTAGTTTATTGTTTCTGGACTTGATGTTCAATCTCTTTTGCCAACTGGGCCCCATCGAGAATGGTTACAAGCGTCCCCTCCACGTGGCTTATCCCCTTTTTATAAGGGGCATCAGACAGCTCTTCAATCGAAGCAAGATCGATTTCCCAAATGTCGCTCGCTTCATTGACGGCCAGGACAAATGATCCAAGTGTTTCCGCACACACAAGCAAGCGGCACGCTTCGGTCACTTCCATTTTTTTTCGATATAGCAAATAACGTAGATCAACTACCGGCAGCAGGGAGCCGCGAATATTAACGACCCCCATTATGGCAGGGTCCGCATTTGGGACAATACGAATGCCGTCAAGGAGCTCTATTGAAGAAAGGTGCAAAATATCAATGCCATACCATTCCTCTCCTACGGCAAATACGGTAAATTGTTTCGTATGTTCCACGATCGTTTCCCCCCTTTCTCTAAAGCAAGGCTATTTTCATTCATAGTTGAAGCGATTAATTGTTAAAAAACAGCGCAATGTCGACAATCAATGCAATCGTGCCATCCCCAAGAATCGTTCCGCCTGAGATTCCTTTTGTCCCTTTCAGCAATGAACCTAGTGGCTTTAGCACAACTTCTTGTTTGCCAATAAAGCGATCAACTTTTACAGCCATTAATGTTTGGTTGCGGTAAAGCATAAGAACGGCAAGCTCTTGCTCGTCTTCCTTTTCTGGCAAGCCAAACTGCTCATTTAATGAGACAAGGGGAACAAGTTGCCCTCGCCATTCAAACAAGCTTTGCCCATCTGCTTGCTTCAACTCGCTTTTTTGCACATAGGCGGTTTCGGCAATATTCGCGATTGGAAAGGCATAAATGTCTGAGCCAAGTTCAACCATCATCGCATCGATAATGGAAACAGTTAATGGGAGCGAAATGGAAAAGCGCGTGCCCTCTCCCTCTTTGGAAGAAACAGCGATTTCACCGCCCATAGCAGAAAACGTGCTTTTGACAACGTCAAGGCCGACTCCACGCCCAGACAAATCCGTCACTTCATTGGCTGTGCTAAAACCAGGGGCAAACAGCAGGTTGTTGATTTCATCACTTGCCATTTTTTCCGCCTCTGCAGCCGTAATCAATTCATTTTCAATCGCTTTTTTCAAGACTTTTTCTTGTTTAATTCCTGCGCCATCATCCTCAATTTCAATGACAACATGGCTGCCGCTATAAAAAGCGCGCAACACGATTAACCCCTCAGGATTCTTTCCGCTTTTTTGGCGGACTGCCGGCTCTTCAATGCCATGATCAATCGAATTGCGCAGCAAATGGAGGAGCGGATCACCGATTTCGTCAATAATGGCCCGGTCTAATTCGGTCGTTTCCCCTTCAATTACAAAACGGATTTGCTTGCCGATTTCTTTTGAGACTTTACGTACCATCCGTGGAAAACGGCTGAAGACTGGCTCTAATGGCATCAGTCGCACAGACAACATTACTTCCTGCAAATGGCTCGTAATGCGGCTTACTTTTTCAAATACATTTGTCAGCTCATCTGTTTGCAATGAATTGGCCACTAGCTCTAGACGGCCCTTTTCCACAACTAGTTCTTCAAACAAGTACATTAACGAATCCAGCTTTTCGACATTGACACGAATCGTTTTCTGCTGCGCTTGCTCCCCTTTTGCACCGGCCCCTTTTTCAGAAGGGGCTTTTGCCGTTTGCGACTTGGCCTTATCCGCCTTCTTCTGCGGCTTATAAGCGGTAACTGTTACTTGTTTCACTTCAGAGATGCCTTCTAGGCGTTTTTTAATGTCTGAATCTGGAAGCGTCGTAGCTGCCGTGAGCGTAAAGCCGCTGGCAAACTTCCCTTCCTCAAGCTCCTCTCTGCTAGGTTCCGTATGAATCAATTCGCCAAACTGTGCGGCTTCACTTGCAACCATAAAAGCGCGCACTCCTTTGAGCGCTGCATTGTCATCGATTTCGACATGGATCACTTGGACAGGGACACCGTCTTGTACAGCTTGATCCATAACGGCGTGTGTGTCTGTGTCGAGACTAGCGGCAACCTCATTGGCACTCTTTCGTTCTTGGCCGAGAAGCTGTGCAAACGTATCCCGCAACCCGTTAGCTTCTTCTAACTCTCCCCCGGTATTCCGTACATGGCTGACGCTTGCTTCAAGATATTCAACTGCATCAAACAGCAAATCGATTTCGCCTGCGCCAGCTTCAATGTTTCCGTCCCTCATGGCATCAAGAAGATTTTCTAATGAATGGGTCAACTCGGCCATGGCATTGAAGCCCATCGTCGCCGACATTCCTTTAAGCGTATGGGCTGAACGAAAGATTTCAGCAATCGCGTCTTTATCAAAAGGATCCTGCTCAAGTTGAAGCAACTTTGCATTCATTGCTTGCAAATGCTCATCTGCCTCTTCTAAAAACATACCTATGTAATCGTATTGAGTCACCTTGCCCACCTCGATAAAAAAGAATACGAGGAGGGACTCTCCTCGTATTCTTTATCGGCTTTCCATCTTTAAATGTTGAGTACGTTTTCGCCACTCTTTACAGATTCAACCCAGTTAATCGCAGACAATGGAGATTGCTCATTCGCTGCTTCAACCATTTCTGCCCACGACCGGCGTTCGGACAAGTCTGCGGCTGCTAACAAGCAATAATCTTTGGCACGAGTAAGAGCGACATAAAATAAACGCTTTGCCTCTTCGAGCGCTTGTTTGCCTCTTTTTTCTTGCGCCTGGAAATAGGCAGGCGTAGAAATGGGATCACGATCGTCTAATTTTAGTTGGAAAACAATGTCCCACTCTTGGTCAAAATAGACCGCATCCGTGTCCGGCCGTCGTTTTTGGTCCATATACGGAAGGCAAACAACTGGAAACTCCAATCCTTTTGAGGCGTGAACGGTCATAATTGTTACGGCCTCTCCCTCCAACTGTTCCACTTCTGCTTCAGGGACATTTTTGCTTGCCGCTATATAGCGGTTCATTTGCAAACATAGCGTTTCTAGATTAGTTGTATTTAATTGTGCAAACAAATCAATGAGCTTTTCCACATTGCCGACACGCTGAATGCCGTTCGTATCGCTTAAAACAGCATAACGCAGGCCAGTTAGCTCAAACAGCTGAAGCAGCCCTTCTTTTACACTTCCTGTAAAAGCAAACGGCAAGAACAAATCGATCCATTCGCCATACTGCTTTAGCGCTTGTTGCAGCCGTGGGTGGTTTGCAAATAAGGAAGGCGCTTCTTCTTTCGCTAAAAAAACGGCTAAGTTTTCATGTTCCTCTTTACAATCGTTCACTGTCAGCAAATCACTTAGTGTCAGCCCAAAGAGGGGGGAACGAAGCAACGCCACCACATAAGCATCCTCGAATGGACGTCTGAGCCAATTAAGCACATTTAAAAAATCAATCACTTCCTGTTTCTCAAAAAAACCCACACCACCGTGCACACGATAAGGAATGCCAGCTTCGGCAAACGCCTGCTCAAGCTCTGGCAAATTTGTACGCGAAGGAAGTAGAACAGCGACATCATTCCATTGAGCTTGGCGAACCTTGCCTTCACCTTCCACTTCAATCATTCCATCCGCTATTGTTTGTTGCAGCAGCGATGCAAACGAGCGAGCTTCGTTGCTTTTTTCAAGTTGATGGAAAGCAGCAAGTGCTTGTTTGTTTGTATGAGGCTTCCTCCCTGCTTTTAGGGGCACATAACTGGTCGCATACGGAAGGGCGTCCTCCCCTCCTGGTGCCATCACATGGGCAAACAATTCATTAACGAGTTCAACAATTTGCGGAGCAGTTCTGTAATTTTCTTGCAGATGAATCAATTCTCCTTCATTTATCTCAGCTGCCTTTTTGGCCATTTCATTCATAATAGCGACATCAGCTCCGCGAAAACGGTAAATCGATTGTTTTTCATCGCCGACAAAAAACAAATGGGCCGGATTGATCGCCTGAACAATTTGCAATTGGACTTGGTTTGTGTCTTGAAATTCATCGACCATAATATGTGTATAAGCAGACTGACAAGCTGCTGCTACTTTTGGTAGTTGTAATAGTGTATACGCTTTTTGTTGCAAGTCGCTAAAGTCAGCGACAAGGCGCTGTGCTTTTAGATCGGCATAGCGTTTGGCAAATGCTTGCAACAGCGTCACAAACGCTTTAAGCAAAGGCAGCCCTCGATCACTGGCGACTTGATTCCTTTCACTCCATTGCTTTTTGAATGGCTTCCAGTTGTGCTCATAAAAAACGTACAGAGACGGCAACGATTCTTGCCATGCTTTTTGGACCCTGCTTGGAAGCGCTTCGTTCATCATCGCAACCGCTTCCTCCTCGTTTGCAGCAAGTTGCAAACTTTGTGCAAGCGTGGTCAGCGACTGTGCATGCTTTTGTTCGGTTTTCGATAACTGAGACAAAGGAGGTAATTCTTTTGCAGCGCGTTTAACCGCCTTGACGATCATCGCCACTTGTTGCTGCTGTTCGCAAATAGCCCCATTGATTTGCTTGTCCCACATATACAGCGGCGAAAAGTGGGAAATGACGTCATCCCCCGCTCGTTGTTCTCGAACCGCATCATGAACCGCCACCAATGAACGCTTCAATGCAAAAAGAGACAGCCCCCGACGGAGTTGGTTCAGTTCATTGGCAAATTGACGCTCTTTGCACAACTGTTCAACAAGCTCCGCTTTTATCATTGCAGCTTCGGTTTCATCAAGAACCGCCAGTTCCCCATTTTCTTCAACGTATCGGCTATAACGGCTAAGCAGTTGCCGGCAAAAACGATGAAACGTTGCAATCATTGCCGTCTCTACTTCTTCTTGCTGTGCAAGCCAAAAGCGTTTTTCTTCCCTATTTCCTGCCGCTTCCGCCTTTTCGCCCATCCGGCTTGCAAGGCGCTCTTTCATTTCTCTCGCAGCCTTTTCAGTAAAAGTGATGGCGGCAATTTCATTAATAGGAGCGCCATAATTTGAGTCCTTGTCATGAAAATGTTCGTCGATAACGGAGACGATCTTCTCCGTTAGCACCCTGGTTTTGCCAGAACCAGCTCCAGCAGCAACGACGACAAGGGGCTGTTTCGACTCAATTGCTTGCTTTTGTGCGCTGTTGAATTGCATGCTGAGCCTCCCTTTTTTGTTCTTCCGTCACTCGGCAAATCGCTTTATAAGGGCAGCTGGCCGCGCAATCAAGGGGGGCAACGGGCATGTTTGTCTGCATTCCTTCCCACAGTTCTTGAAGACGCTCATGGATGTGCCATTTTTCCATAAAAGCCTCTTCTCCTAAAGCGTCCTCTTTATTGCGGCATTGAGCACTGACGCCAAAGATCGATTGCTTGCCAACATGCTCTGGCTTCCAAACCCCGTTCCCTGCCCGTTTTCCTGGATCAAGCAAAGAAATATATGTAGCCCCAGCTACTGGCGATTGCTTACCAATGATATACGAATACATAGGAAGCTGGAGTTTTGTGCCGTGTGAGGCTTCCTCCAGTTTCAATGCCGCCTTGCCAGTCTTGTAATCATAGAGTACCTTTTCACCGTTTGCGACATCGACCCTGTCGATTTTTCCAGTCACTTTTAGTTTCGTTGTGCCCAACGGAAAGTTTTCAAGAACAATAGGCACTTCCAGCCCTTCAATGTAAGCATCCGCCAACTCCTTCCGATCCCAAAACCGCGCCCGCTCTGCTTCCCACCAAAGACGAAGCTTGTTGGCCCACCATGTTTCTTCCTGTTCAAGCTCGAAACGATTCATATATGGGACAAATGGCACAATATCCTCATTAAAGCGGCGGCGCCATTCTGATTCAAGCCAATGAGGCACTTCGTCTTTTTCTGCTTCCGAAAGGGTGGAAAAAGGCTTGCCAATGACATTCAATTTATGGCGATACAATGTTTCAATGCATTGGTGAATAAGTGTTCCAATCTTATTTGCCGGAAGCCCTTCGTTTTGAGCTGCTGGCGGCTTGATCCCTAAAAGCCATTCTAGACCATAGCGGAATGGACAGCGCGCATAAGCTTCAAACGCAGTAACGGCAACAGCGGGTTTTGCTTTCTCTTTCGCCTGTTGGGCATCTGAAAGCCATTCTTGCCCTAATTGCAAATGTTGCAGCCTTTTTTGAAAGTGACCGAGTTCACCGCGGTAAGCAGTCCCATCTTTGCGTGAATATGTGCCGATTCCGTTGTTCAACCTATCTTGGTAATTCCAGAAGCCAACTAGTTGGAAGTCGAGTAGAAATGGAGAAGGTAGCGCTGGACTGTCTCGGTCAAGACCGCACACATAGCTGGCATATACGTCCATGCCGCTGTTGATGAGCTGTTGGAATTGCAACGCTTGGACGGAACGTGTACGGGATGTCAATGGCACCCCCCGTTTGTTAATCTCCGTTAAATCACTTTCTTGGAAATAACCTAGCAGTGAATAAGGATGTGGAAACGTACCTAAAGCAAGCCCGGCAACATAGACGGTCGACCCTTGAAAGGCAGCGACATCCGCCCACGAGAGGACGGAAATTCCCTCTTTCGGTTTTGGCTCCTCGCCAATGACAAGTGTTTGCGCAAATGTCTGGAACCATTGGCGAAACCCATCTTCCGTTGTTTCCACTTTTGCATAGGAGATGCCGTCCAGGGCCAAAAGCGCTTGTTTTACTGTGGGGGCATACGGGATATCCGTTCGCTCTTCCATTTTGGTTAGCATGTCAACGAGCAACGCAGCTTTTTCTGCTATCGTGTTCCCTTCGGCAAGGGGGCTTTTGCCGATTTGGTTCAGAAAAAAGTCAACCTCGCTGTCACCAGTGCCATAACCAGCGTACAAAGCCTGCTTCGCTCTTAAGCAACGACGCCCAGTAATGCCAAGCACAGCAAAGAGGGAATCAACTGCCCCCAGTCGCGCTTCTTTTGAAGGCAAAGGGGTGAGCAGCGCTTCTTTGACCCATAGATAGAAAGGGGTGTCCGCCAAATAACTACGGTTGCTAGCGGCAATAGGCAGTCCTTCCTGCTTCGCCTTTGCCATAAAAGCGGCACGCGCGTCTGATTTCGTAAACAGCACAGCGATGTTGGACAGCGGCGTATTGCTTGTAAGAATATGTTCAATCAAACCAATGTGCTCTTCTTCCTCGGTCACCGCTTTATACAGAGACAAACACCCTGTTTGACCATCCGTGACTGGCTGTCTGTCAACATCCTCCACCGTAAAGCCAATCTTCACTAACTCCGATATCGCAGCTTTCGCCTCTCGATTAAGGTAGATGGTCAGCCCCACGCCCTCTTTAACCATTCGCTCTAGTGCCTCTAGCTGATTGACAGAGAAATCATGAAACCCTTCGACTACAATGTCATCATAAGGCAAAGACGCTGGTTTTCGAGCAAAGGCGTTGTAGTCATCTTCAATTGTCTTCCACCGTCTCTTTTCTTCTATAGCCTTGATCTTTGCAAATTCAGGTTTTAAAAAGCGTAAACTGTCAGGTAGTCGGCATTCGCCAAAACGCTTATATTGCAAATAACTATTTATGATTTGCTCGTTTTTTCTTCCAGTCGCATTCGCTTCGTTTGCCATCGCCCACTTCCATTCGTGGTGAACTAGCTCCATATCGTTTACTCGTTGCTGGCACTTGCGGATAAACGAGTCAAATGTTAAGCAGCGAAGTTCTGGCGCCACCAACCGGATTTGCTCCACCCAATACGTCGTCGGCACAATACAACAACCGGTCTCCCGTTGTGTACGTGCCCATTCCCCGTAGCGCTTTGGCGAGAACGGTTGCCACCCACTGACCGCCCTAATATGCGCCTTCATCATTCATCCCCCTTTATTTCCAATAGACGCCCATCGCCCAAACGACGACTGCTGTTACGACAAGCAATACCCCGTGCGGATATAGCTGCCTATATTGTTGTTTCTTTATCGCCAAACGTGTTTTTTCATAGAAATAGAGCATTAGAATTGCAATTGCGCCTTTGACTGCGTAAAAAGCAGCAAACTCGTACGCATACCACATTAAAAACCCAGACAACAGAAGGACCGCTTCCGTTGTTCGCACAAAGGAAGCGCAAAGAAAACGGGCGTGCTGCCATCCTCGCCATGTGAACAGAAGCCAAACAGCAGCGCCAATAAAAAACAGCATCCAAACCCCACTATGGAAAGCAGCAATTACTCGGAAAGCTTGTGCGGAAATCATCGTTAACGCCTGCCTTTTCTCGTCTAAACGTTTGTCTATTATACCATACGATAACAGCGGACCGACGAAAAAAAGAGAGCTTGCCTAAGGCAGCTCCCTTCAGACTGTAGACAAACGTTTTCGATCAGTCTGGTTAATCTTGTCAGTTTAAATCAACATATTGTCCGTTTGCTTCATAAAGGATCCATTCGGACAAGTTTGTTGCATAATCAGCAATGCGCTCAATATAACGGGCAATAAAAGCCAACTGGGTAATCGCTTCTACGTCTTGATCTGTCGTCTCTTGCCTAAACAGCTTTTTAATAAGCTTACCAAAGCGTTCGTCGATTTCATCATCGGCTTTTGCCAATTGTTGAGCTGTAAGCACATTTTTTGTTGCATAAGCATGCAGTGCTTTTTCGATCATCCCCTTCGCATCTAAAGCAAGCTCTATCAATTCTTGCTTCAACTCTTCGTTAGGGAACACATCAATTCGTCTTGACACTTTAGCAATATCGACAGCAAAGTCTGCTACACGTTCAAGGTCGCCAGCCATTTTCATGACAACGATCAACCGTCGCAAATCAGTTGCAACTGGCTGCTGCCTAGCAATAATGTCAAACACCTTTTCGTTGATGTCAAGTTCACTCTTATTGATGTCGGCATCATTGTCAATAATTTGCTGGACGGCGGCTCGGTTCTTTGTTGACAAACCATCAATAGCAGCATCCAGCTGTTTTAAAACGGCGGTTCCTAGCACTTGAATTCGCCCTGCTACTTCATCAAGCTGTTCTTGAAACATGCTTCTTAACATAGGATGACCTCCTGTTAGCCAAATTGGCCAGATACGTAGTCTTCTGTACGTTTATGCTCAGGGTTGGAAAAAATTCGTTGTGTCGGACCAATTTCAACCAGTTCGCCCATGTAAAAGAATGCTGTCTCGTCTGAAATTCGTGCAGCCTGCTGCATGTTGTGTGTGACGATGACGATCGTATAAGAATCACGCAACGATGTAATCAGTTCTTCTACTTTCGTCGTAGAAATCGGGTCAAGGGCACTTGTCGGTTCATCCATTAACAATACCTCAGGCTTTGTCGCCAGTGCTCGGGCAATGCAAAGCCGTTGCTGCTGACCACCTGATAACGACAGTGCGTTTTTATTCAGTCGGTCCTTGACTTCCTCCCATAAAAATGCGCCTTTTAAGCTTGATTCAACAATTTCATCAAGTTCTTTTTTCTTGCGAATTCCATGAATGCGTGGCCCATACGCCACATTTTCATAAATCGACTTTGGAAAGGGATTCGGCTTTTGGAAAACCATGCCGACCGCTTTACGCAGCTCAGCCAAATCCATTGAAGTTGTCAACAAATTTTCGCCCCGAAAATTCAATTCACCAGCCATGCGAATATCGGGATTTAAACGCGACATTAAGTTCAATGTTTTGATAAACGTTGATTTTCCGCAACCAGAAGGGCCGATGATCGCCGTCACATGCTTTTCCTTTAATTGAAGCGAAATGTTTTTTAATGCCTGGTTGTTGCCGTACCAAAGATTAAAGTCAAGAACATCATACACGTTCTTTGTTTCCGTTTGTTCAGCTAATGCTTGCATATGCTTCTTCCCCCTTACCCAAATCGTCCTGAAATGTAATCTTCGGTCTGTTTCTTTTCAGGATTACGAAATAGGACGTCTGTCTTATTGACTTCGATCAACTCACCGTTGTAGAAGAACGCAGTCCGGTCAGAAACCCGTGACGCTTGTTGCATATTGTGTGTAACAACAACAACCGTATAATTCTTTTTCAATTCAACCATGAGTTCTTCCACTTTAGCTGTTGCAATCGGGTCAAGGGCCGAAGCTGGTTCATCAAGAAGAATCACCTCTGGTTTTAAAGCAAGCGTGCGGGCGATGCAGAGTCGCTGCTGTTGGCCGCCGGATAGTGACAGCGCCGATTCATGGAGCCTATCCTTGACCTCATCCCATAAAGCGGCACGCTTTAAAGAATCCTCCACAATGTCAGCCCACTCTTTTTTCTTAACGTTATGGAAGCGCAAACCGTGAACAAGATTCTCATAAATCGACTTTGGGAATGGGTTCGCCTTCTGGAAAACCATGCCGATTTCTTTCCGCAAAGCAACCACATTTACATCATCACTGAGCAAATTAAGTCCTTCATAGGCAAGGGTGCCCGTAACCCGTGCGCTCGGGATTAAATCGTTCATGCGGTTAATGCTGCGCAAAAAGGTTGATTTCCCACAACCAGACGGGCCGATTAACGCCAAAATTTCGTTTTTGTTAATATCAAGCGACAACTGTTTTACTGCATGGTTTTCGCCATAGTAAATATTGATGTCCTTTGCCTGTAAAATCGCCTCAGCCTGTTTGGATGGCTGTTTAAGTGCAGTAGTATCTTTTTTTGGAACGGTCAGAGCAGTCATGTTGGCTTTCCCCCTTTTATTTCGATGCCGTTAGTTTCCGGTGCACGTAGCGCCCAAGCAAACGGGCCAACAAATTGAATAGCAACACAGCGAAAATCAGCACAAGCGCAGCCCCGTCTGCTACTTCCCGCGCGTCGGGGATCAAGCCTTGCGTATTGATTTTCCAAATGTGAACAGCGAGTGTTTCAGCAGGACGGAATACGTTTAATGGCGATGTTTCCGAAAAAGGATTCAAATTCATCCAATCAAGCCGTGGCGTCGTAACGCCTGACGTAAACAACAACGCTGCTGCTTCGCCAAACACGCGCCCTGCCGACAAAATTACACCAGTCAAAATTCCAGGAAACGCCGCTGGCAAAATCACGGTCCGAATCGTATCCCACTGGGTAATGCCCAGGGCAAGGCTTGCTTCTTTTTGCTCTCTCGGAACGCTCGTGATCGCATCCTCGACCACACGGACCATTACTGGCAAGTTAAACACCGTCAGCGCAAGCGCACCGCCTAAAATCGAGTAACTCCAACCAGTTAGCTGTACAAATACGAGCAACCCAAACAAACCGACGACAATGGATGGCAAAGAAGCGAGTACTTCAATACAAGTACGAATAAAATCCGTTACGCGTCCTGGCTTTGCATACTCGGCCATATAAATGCCTCCGCCAAGTCCAAGAGGCACGGTAAACAACATCGTTAAAAATAAGATGTAAAATGAATTAAACAATTGTGGCCCAATCCCGCCGCCAGCTCTGTAGGAGCTTGGTGGGTTTGTAAGAAAGGCCCAGTCAATTTGGGCAAGCCCCCTCACAAAAATATAGCCAATTAAGCCAGCTAAAACAGCAATAATGATTGCGGCAATGACTGTAAACATAGACGTTGCGCATTTATCCGCCCATTTTTTGTTCATGAGAATTTCCTCCTAGATGACAAGAACCGTACAAGAATAATAAACAGATAGGACATAACGAGCAAAATCAAGCCGAGTGACCAAAGGACATTGTTGTCAATGCTTCCTGGTACAGTATGTCCCATATTTAATGTAATGATGGTCGTTAACGTCGCTGTGGAATCAATGAGCGACTCTGCAATTGTCCGCGAGTTGCCAATGACCATCTGTACGGCCAATGCTTCGCCAAATGCACGTGCCATTCCTAGGACAACTGCTGTAAGCAACATAGGTCCAGCGGCTGGAATGAGTACCCGGTAGATCGTCTGCCAGCGGGTGGCGCCAAGCGCCAACGACGATTCACGCAAACCGCCAGGAATCGAACGCAGTGCATCGGTTGATATACTTGTCACAGTTGGAAGGATCATGATCGATAATACAATCATGGCTGATAGGAGGCCAAACCCTTGGCCACCGACATGGTCGCGTATAAACGGAACAATGACGGATAAACCGATAAAACCATATACGACAGATGGGATGCCAACGAGCAATTCTACAGCAGGCTGCAAAATTTTTCTGCCCCAGCTAGGCGCAATTTCCGTCATATAAATCGCTGCGCCAATTCCGAGAGGAGCAGCGATCAATGCAGATAAGATCGTTACAGCAAATGAACCAAAAATAAACGGTAGCGCGCCATAAGACGGCCCACCGGCGTCCGCTCCCCTAGTCGGGTTCCAATCTAAGCTCGTCAAAAACTCGATTGGACTGACGCCATCGATTACAAATGCTTGCAGTCCACGAATAACAAGAAACAGCGTAATCGCAATGGTTGTAATAATGATGAGCGCAGCGCAGGCGTAAACGATGATTTTTCCTTTGCGTTCAGCTTTTGCTGCTTGTTTATTGTTTGCTTTTAACAAACGGTCCGCTACCGATTGAGAAGACGGCATGACAGTTTCCCCCTCATGATTTGCCCTGTTTTTGCCCTACGTGAGAATGGCCTCTACCTTGCCGGCAGCGACCTTCTTCACTTTTCTTTATTATTTTGGTGTATCGTTTCCTTCCGCATCTCGTTCAACTTGCATGTCCGCTTCAGGAATGTAGCCCATTTCTGGGATCAACGTGCCTTGTACAAAATCACCTTGCAAATACTCAATGAACTGTGCCGTTAAGCCTTCAGGTTCGCCTTTCGTGTAAGAATGCATATACGCCCAAATTGGGTATTCACCTGAAATGACGTTTTCATCTGTTTGTTCAACGCCATCTACGGAAAGCGGCAAAACCGTTCCTTGTTCGTCATAATAAGAGAAAGCGAGATAACCGATGGCCCCAGGTGTTTCACTAATGATTTTCATCACGGCATTGGAAGAGTCCTCCGTAATGTCTCCTGGAACAGGCTCGTTGTCTTCAAGGCCATATTTCACAAATGTATCCCTCGTCCCAGAAGAATCTGGGCGGTTCACAATCACGATTTCTTGGTCAGCGCCACCAAGTTCGCTCCAATTGGTTACTTCCCCTGTAAATACAGCAATTAAATCTTCAGTCGAAATATCTTCAACGCCTACTTCAGGATGCGTTGCCGGCCCCATGCCTACAACGGCAATACGGTGGTCGACAAGTTCTTCAGCGGGAATATCTTCTTTTTCTTCAGCAAACACATCGGAGTTTCCAATTTGGACTTGTCCGCTTGCAACAGATGACAGTCCTTGGCCAGATCCACCTGCTTGCACTGAAATGCTTGCATCGATATTTTCATTCATAAACTCTTCACTTGCGGCTGCAATTAGTGGCTCCATTGCACTTGAGCCTGACACTAAGATGCTGCCTGACGCTTCGTTTTCTTCAGTATTATTGCCTTCTGCCGAATCTGTCTCTGCTGGCTCATTTGCGTTTCCGCCTCCGCAAGCGGTGGCAACAAACAAAAACGACGCAAATACTGCTCCTAATTGGACTTTTTTCATTAACGTTTCTCCCCCTATATAGGTTTACGTCTTACAAGGGTAAGTATAAGGATCGAGTATTAAGCTTATTTATGGCTAATGTTAAGGTTTTGTAAAGGGGAGATGACAGCATGAATGCCGTCACCATGCAAGGTGTCAAACACCGCTATATTTTAATGGAAAGAAAAAGGCATAAAAAAAAGCAACGGACATGCCGTTGCTCCAGACTGCAGACAAACTTTGCGTACAGATGTTTTTGCTAATCCATTCACCTTTCAACGTCAGTCTACTGCCTTTATTTCTGCTACCCTAGTTGCTGTTCTTTCGTTGGGCCGTATACGCCAGGAACGGTCAAACCCGCTTGGCGAAGCAAAACAGTCATTTGCCCGCGATGATGGATTTGATGATTCACTAGTTTCCGTAAAATCACACCCCGTGCTACTTTAGCTCCAATAAAGTCAACTTGCTCTTCGAGCGCTTCGTCGCTTAACGAGCTTGCTTGTTTTGCTAATTCAGCGGTAACTGCTTCATAGGTTTCCACTATTTCCTTAATCGATGGAGGCTCGTTTGACAAATCAGCGCTTATGTGGAGCGCCAAGCCAACACCTCCGGCAAAAAACGCTGGCGTTGTCGCCAAATGCCAACTAAGCCAAGAAAGTGTGTTGTGCCCTTCGGCAATCGCTTGGTTTTTCTTTTCGTCGGTCACGGCACTAATTACCGACTTTGTCAAGTCTGCTTCTTCCTGCCACTCTTGCAAAAAATCGTTAACTGTACGATACATTGAATCACCCTTTCATCTAGCCTATAAGAGAAGTATACAACATTTCCACTTCTGTGCTAAAGCTTGTCCACTGTTTATCACACTTTGTTTTAAAAAGGCACCGGCCAGCTGTAAGCTTCTTTATTGCGGCTGCGTCCCTTGCCAAAGTTCACTTTGTTCAAACGCATAAGCCAGTTGGAGAAGACGGTGCTCCTCTCCTTTTCGTGCCATTGCTTGCACGCCGATGGCAAGCCCTGTTTCATTTTTAAACAAAGGCATTGAAATCGCCGGTTGCCCCGTTAAATTGGCTAGTTGGGTAAAAGGCGTATACGTCAAGCTTGGCAAAAACATTTCATAGACTAGATCAAGCTGTTCCTTAGGCGGCAACTCCTGGACAAGCGCTTTTAAAGAACGCTCTTGTGCAGGCGCTGGTGTTAATTCACCAATCCTTGGCGCTACGCTCGCCGTGGCAGGCGTCAAATAGAGGTCGTATGTCTCATGGAACCAATGGGTAGCTGCTGCAGCATCGTCCCAAGCAGCAAGGCTCGCCGCATATTCTGCTGCGCGGACGTTGTCTCCGTACTCCGCCAATACCCATGATTCCATTTCAAAGTCATCTTCATTTAGACAGCGGCCAAGGGCTTGGCCTAGTTGTTGGCGCAAACGAGACATTTCTCCTGCATTCATCAAATAATAATGCCTCATTAGCTCGACGCCATCAATTGGCGGCGCTGCTTCCTCAACATGATGACCTGCCTTTTCTAGCCAACGGACTGCCTGTTGCAATGCTGTAATCGCTTCTTGTGAAACGGGAGTCCCAACAGGAGATTGGGCGGAAAAGGCGATCCGCAAACGTGGCAATTGCTCCTGGAGTGTGTGTTCATAACGATTTGCAAACAATGGTGTTTGAAAAGCGGCTTCCCATTGGACTGTTTGCAGCACATCCAATGCTCGAGCGCTATCGCGGACAGAGCGGCTCAGCACAAAATCGATTGCCGCTCCTTGCCATTGTCTGCCGACACCTGGCCCGACTGGCGTACGGCCACGTGTCGGCTTTAAGCCTACAAGCCCGGTAAACGAAGCAGGGATGCGAATCGATCCTCCTCCGTCGCTCGCTCCCGCCAAAGGAACAATGCCACTAGCGACAGCCGCTGCAGCCCCACCGCTAGACCCACCTGGCGAATAGTCTAGATCGAGTGGATTCCGTGCTGGGCCATGGAGTTTAGGTTCTGTAATGTTTTTCAAGCCAAACTCAGGGGCATTGGTATGGCCTGCCATAAGCAACCCCGCTTGCTGCAATGTCCTCGTATAGTGGCTAGTCACTTTAGCTCGCTCCTGTTTAAATAAAGCCGACCCAGACGTGAGCCGTGCCCCTTTTAAGGCGTGGGAGCTATCTTTAAGCAAAAATGGCACGCCTGAAAACACACCGCTTTTGGCTGCTTCCTTCGCTTCTTGGTACACTTCCTTTTCACGCTTTGAGACAATCGCGTTCAGCTTTTCCCATTCGTAGCTAACTTGAAAATGGGCATCGAGCACTTCTTCTGGTGAAACGTTTCCTGCTTGAATGAGCTCAGCCAACGCTACACCATCGAGACGTTTGTAATCAGATGAATCCATGCTTCTCCCCCCTTAACTGCCTCATTATACTTGACAATCACAAGCCACGCCAATCTTTGTCATTTGCAGGAGGCGATGAAAGCATGAAACAAACGGGTTGAAAATTCATCGTCTACTAACGTTTCTGGGTGCCACTGGACGCCGACTTGAAAAGGATAGCTAGCGCTGTTTTCAATCGCCTCAATCACACCATCATTTGTCCAAGCCGAAGCTTGAAAACCTGCAGGAACTTTCCTGACCGCTTGGTGGTGGTAACTGTTGACGTAAGCGGTATTTCCTTTTGCGAGCATTTCCAATCGCGTGCCTTGCCCGATTGTAATCTGATGGCTTTTATAGGAACGAGGCGCATGTTGGCGATGTTGAATGAGCGGCTTCGCAAATTGGCTCGGCAAATCTTGGTACATATCCCCGCCTCCAGCAATTGCCAATATTTGTACGCCCCGGCAAATGGCGAGAAGTGGCTTGTTTCGCGCCAGCAACGCTTTCGTTAACGCCACTTCAAACTGGTCCCGTTCCGGTGTGATTTCCCCAAGCAACGGATGAGGATCTTCTCCAAATAGCGCTGGGTCAATATCCCCTCCACCTGTAAGCAGCACGCCATCCACCATGTCGGCATAATGCTCAGCTTTATCCGCGATGTTTGGAAGCACGACTGGAAGCACTTCCGCATCATTGACAGACCAAATATTTGCAAGCGTCGTGCTGAGCAACGTTTCTTCAGCAATAGACGATGTAATGCCGATGATTACCTGTTTCACACGCTTTCCTCCCGTCACAGATTGCTCCTTTAGTTTATGTATGGACGGCACAGTCTTGAACCTTTTGTTAAAAATCTACTAAAGACCTTCATTCAGTTGACACCGTTTGCCCCTTTCGTTACGCTCAAAAAGGACTACTGACGAACAGAAGGGACTCCTGTTTATGAAAAAAATTGTCGTAATTGGTGGAGGCATTTTAGGAAGTTCCACAGCCTACCATCTTGCTAAAAACGGTGCGTCTGTCACGCTTATTGACGACAACCATCATGGGAAGGCGACACAAGCAGCAGCAGGGATTGTTTGCCCCTGGCTTTCAAAACGCCGCAACCAAAAATGGTACCGCCTTGTTAAACAAGGCGCCGCTTACTACCCAGACTTGATCAAGCAGTTGGCCGCACTTGGGCAAAAACAAACAGGCTATAAGCAAACGGGCGCATTGTGGCTCCATCAAGATTCAAAAGAACTTGCAGCCGCCTATGAGCGGGCCCGCCAAAAACAAGCCGATGCACCAGAAATGGGTGAACTAACGGTTTTGTCCCCTTCTGAAACGCAAACGCTTTTTCCGCCCCTAAGCAACGATTTTGGTGCCGTTCATGTGAGTGGCGCAGCGCGTGTCGACGGCTCTAGCTTAAATAAAGCCCTGCAACAAGCTGCCCAAAATCTTGGCGCTACCCTTATTCCTGCAAAAGCAACGCTTGTTCGTGAATCACCCCGTAAGCTCAGCGTTTATGCTGACGGAAAACGAGTGCAAGGGGATGAAATGGTCGTTGCTTGCGGCGCTTGGGCAAAAGAGTTGCTCGCTCCCGTTGGCATTGCCGTGGACGTGCGGGAACAAAAAGCACAAATCATCCATTTACATCTCGAAACAAACACAGATGAATGGCCAGTAGTCATGCCACCTGGAAATTCCTATTTGCTTGCTTTTGAGAACGGCCGCATCGTTGCAGGCACAACCCATGAGGATTATCCCCGCTTTAATACAGCCGTGACTGCTGGGGGAATGCACACGATACTGGCCAATGCTCTTAATGTTGCCCCAGGGTTACAAAAAGCAGAATGGCTTGAAACGCGAGTCGGGTTCCGTCCCGTCGTCCCTCATTTCCAACCGGTCTTCGGCTTGCTTCCTGGCGTAGAGGACGTGTGGTTTGCCAACGGCCTCGGCTCAAGTGGCTTAACGACTGGGCCTTATATTGGCATGCTTCTTGCACAGCAAATGCTTGGCAATCGGATGTCTCTTGATCCTGAAGACTACAAAGTCGCTACCATCCTTCAAGACAATCGATAAAAGCGTCGAATTTTATCTTCCTAATAGGGCTGATGAGACGGGAAAACCTCTTTCACCCTTGTTCATGTAACGAGTCGAGCACGGCCCGCAATTGCCGCATATCGTTTGTAATCGTTGTTGCTAATGTTGGATTGTAAAAGACAGAAGCCGGATGGAATGTCGGAAAAACATGTTGTTGCCGCTCTCCTCGTACTAGTTTGCTAGATTCAAGCGATGGCAATTGCAGCAAACGGGTACAAAATGGTTTCCCGTGAACATCTTGAAGGTTGAGGCCCGGGCCGACAAGGCGTTTAAGGGCAATTGCCCCTAACGTTACAATGAGCTTCGGGTCCAGTTGGTTGATCATTTCATCGAGAAGGGGAGCGTGGGCAATGATTTCCTTTTGTGTCGGCGTTCGGTTTCCACGCTCCTCAATTGGCTTTTTGCTGCTTTTAACATCATGCTTATAAGGGCGGCTTCTCACAACGCTCGTAATATAAATGTCCTCTCGGTTTATGCCCGCTTCTTTTAAAAAACCATTCAAATTCGCCCCTGCTCTGCCAGTAAAAGGCTTGTGCGTTTGTAATTCATCACGCCCTGGCGCTTCCCCGACAAACAAGACGTCAGCCTCCTCGTTTCCGCCGCCGAGGAGAAAGCCTTCACACGGATACGGAGCGATTCGCTTTTTCCCTAGTTCTTGTAACTGTTTGCTAATCATGGCTTTTCCCTTGCTCCTTTAACCGGGCTTGTTCAATAGCCAATGCCATTTCGGTCACGCAACGTTTTCGTTCCTCTTCCGTTTTAGCTTGCATAAACCGTTTATACAAGCCGTCCATATCCGCTTGTTCAAAATCAGTACAGGCACACACGACTTGTTCCTCCTTCTAACGAAGCAGCTTCTCTTTATCGCAAGCCAGCATCTGCGCCCGCTCCGTGTTTAGCAATGGAGACAACACAGACGCTCACCGAGCTGTCTTCTTCCATCTTCGCTTTGTTCCTTCTTAAGAAGCCACTAAATCGGTCTACTTAATTAGTATAGACGGATTCCCCATTTATAAACGTTTCTCTTACAACCGTACCCGCTTGCAATGGCGAACCGCTCCAAATGACAAGATCCGCATCTTTGCCTGCTTCAATCGTGCCAAGACGGTCGTCGATATCAAGATGCTCTGCTGCCCTTACAGTAATCGCTTCCAACATCCGCTGCTCGCTAATCCCGTATTTTAATGCAAAAGTGGCAGTCGTTAACAAATGTTCAATCGGAATAACAGGGTGGTCTGTCGTTATCGAAAAAGGCACATTTTTTTCAGCAAACACTTGAATCGTCTCCCAACTTTTGTTGGCAAGCTCTTGTTTCGAGCGAGAAGAGAACGTTGGACCAATGGTAAAGCGCACGCCACTGTTCGCTAGCTCTTCAGCAATAAGATGGCCCTCTGTCGCATGTTCAATTGTAAGCCGCAACGAAAACTCATCGGCAATCCGTAAAACGGTCATTATGTCATCTGCACGATGGGCATGGACACGCATCGGCCGTTTCCCTTCGATAACAGGCACAAGCTGCTCCATTCCTAAATCCCGTTTTTCTAATTTTCCAGCACGCTTTCGTTCGGCATAGTCTTGGGCGTTCATTAAGGCTTGCCTGAAAACGGCAGCCACCCCCATACGCGTCACTGGCGCTCGTCCTTTTCCCCCATGGACACGCTTTGGGTTTTCCCCGAGTGCAGCTTTCATCGCAGAAGGGGCTTTAACGGTCATATCAGCAACAGTACGGCCTGCTGTTTTTAAGATGCATGTTTCGCCGCCAATCACATTGGCGCTTCCTGGTAAAATTTGTACAGTGGTAACCCCAGAGTTGCGGGCGTCGTTAAAACCTGGGTCTAGCGGATTAACGCCATCGATCGCCCGGACTTCAGGTGTGCATGCAGCCGTTGTTTCATTGAAATCATGGCCATCATGGCCGAGCCCTTGTGTGTGGACGCCTAAGTGGGTATGTACGTCAATTAAGCCTGGCGTCACCCAGCCCCCTTTCGCGTCGATCTTTTCAACCCCCTCTGGCACTACAACATCAAGGCCGACTTCTTTTATGCAGGCGCCTTCCACCAAAACCGTTCCAGGGACAGCTGGCTGATTCGCAATGCCTGTCCATACGAGCCCGTTTATAATCGCTTTCATTCGATCCCCTCTTCCTATACGAGTTCTTTTTAGTATACAATGTTTCGGCAATAGAAAAACACCGAAACCTTAGCGGCTTGCGGTGCTTTCAAGCTGTTGTTGCAGTTCTTTAATAATTTGCTCTGCTCCTTCTTTGCTTAAAACAATATTTCCGTTTGCAAGTGTTAAATTTTCATCAGAACTTTCGCCTGTAACCATACATGCTTTGTATGGCTGGTATTTTTCTAAAACGATTTGGTCGCCATCAATTAGTATCGCAAGCGGGGTTTTAATTTCAATATTCAGCATGCTGCGAAGCTCTTTCGGGATAACAATTCGACCTAGTTGGTCCAGTTTGCGTACGATACCTGTTGATTTCATTCTTCACGTCTCCTTCTTAAGCAGTTCCTATTTCTTCCTTTTTATGCGTATAAATCTAGTTTACTTCATCTTTTTCGCTTTTAATAGCCTAATAGGAAAAATTAGTGTTAAGACGGAAATCTATTCCAAAAGCTGCTAAAAATAATAGTACTTTTTAATCATTTTTTCACATAGAACCAATTAAAAAAACAGCTCTTTATGAAAAAGAACTGTTTTTTATTAGCTTTATGCTGGGTATACACTTACTTTTTTGCGGTCACGGCCGACACGCTCATATTTCACAACGCCGTCAATTTTAGCGAACAATGTGTCGTCGCCACCTTTGCCGACATTCTCACCAGGATATACGCGTGTGCCGCGTTGGCGTACGAGGATAGAACCGCCCGTTACCGCTTGCCCGTCTGCACGTTTTGCACCCAGGCGTTTTGAGTGGGAGTCACGGCCGTTCTTTGTGCTACCTACCCCTTTTTTCGAAGCGAAAAATTGAAGGTCCATTTTCAACATGGAAATCACCTCCTGTCTATTTCAACCGTAATAAACGTTTGATACGCATCAGCCATTGACAAAAATGATAATTCCATCCCTTTTAACAACAGCTGCACATCTTCATATGTCCGTACATCGAGCCCCTCAGGAACAGCGCAGTCAAGATAGCCACCTTCTCCTTTTGAGCTGACAACAAGATCAACTCCACATAAGGACTGGACAGCATTGACCGTTCCGATAGAAACAGCGGATGCGCCGGCACAGACGATGTCTTGGCCGTAAGGGCCAGCTTCTGCATGTCCGCTCATCGTAAAAGCGATGATATCGTCATGCTCATTATGTTGCATGCGAACATAAATCATCGGGATTAACCGTTAATTTTTCCGATCACAACTTTTGTGTAAGGTTGGCGATGGCCTTGCTTGCGACGATAGTTCTTTTTCGCTTTCATTTTATAGACGATGATTTTTTTGTTACGACCGTGTTTTTCAACCGTTCCCGTAACAGATGCACCTTCTACAAACGGAGCGCCGACTTTCGCCGATTCCCCTCCTACAAAAAGAACTTTGTCAAAGCTTACTTCTTCGCCAGCCTCTGCGTCTAATTTTTCAACGTAGATTTCTTGGCCTTCTTCTACTTTAATTTGCTTTCCGCCAGTCTCAATAATTGCGTACACTGTTTGCACCTCCTCATAACATCAGACTCGCCATCATAGGCAGGACATGCCATTTTAACGCCTAATCTGCGCGGTTGTAAGTTCATTGGGTGCTTCTCCAAATCACCAACAAGTTTCATCATAGCATAAATGACTTTCCTAGTCAATTGCTTGTGCCATGGTGTCAAAGCGTTTCTGTGCTTCTTCATAAGATCCAGCAAAATCGATCGAGTAAGGCTTGGCCTGTGGCAATGAGTTATCTGTTACGAGAAACAACGTTACGCCGGCCAATGACTCAAGCCGCTCCTTATACAGGTCGCCACCCCCGACTAAAAGCGACCGCAGTTCAGCTGTTACGGCGACAACGAGCGCTTCCGCTTGCTCCTCCAATATGAGCCGTTCAAGCATAAAAGCGTGGCCATGGCCTGCAAGCACAGCGCCTGTGCCTGCACAAGCCTTACACTCAACAGTTACTGTTTTTGCCATCGATAGGCGTGTTTTCTTCCGTGTCATTTCAAGCAAGCCTAGTTTTGTAAAACCACGGACACTTGTTTTGACCCTGTCTTTTTTTAGGGCCCGTTCCATAGTCTGCTGGACAGCTAAGCGGTCTGAGTCACTCTGCATGTCAATAAAATCGATCACAATGATGCCGCTGCAGTTGCGGAGGCGAATTTGCTTCGCCGCTTCTACCGCTGCCAGTTTGTTGACAGCGAGTACGGTCTCGCTTTGCGCAAATTTGCCGGTAAACTTGCCTGTATTGACATCAATAACAGTCATCGCCTCCGTTTCGTCAATGACGAGAAACGCACCGTTTTTTAGCCAAATTCGACGCTTTTGCGCTTTAGCTAATTGGGCGCTAATTCGTGCTGACTGGAACGAAGAACCTTTGTGCGCGTACAGTTTAACCTTGTCTTTATCGTCTGTTTGAACTAGTTGCTTCATAAGGCGGTAATCATCAATGTCATCGACGACCACTTCTGTGACTTGCTCATTGAGATAGCCTAATAGCAACGTCTCCACTAAAGTAGCTGCTCGGTAAATAAGCGCTGGCGCCTGCTCTTGATGACGGAGCGTTTTTTGCCACAGTGTCCGCAAAAACACCAAGTCACGCTCTACCTCTTCAATCGGCGCATTTGCAGCAGCAGTCCGGACAATCGCCCCTTCATTGTGCTGAAGCTTGTTTTCTAAAGCAGTGTGTAGCGAAGCCCGGACATATTCTGATTCAATGCGCCGTGATACGGCGACATACGCGCCTTCTGGCATATAAACAACATATTTTCCCGGGATAGACACAACGCCTGACAAACGAGGCCCTTTCTCATTCGTCCCTTCTTTCGTCACTTGTACGGCAATTGTATCGCCTGGCGATACAAACTGGGAGATGCTTTTTGTTTGCTTTTCCGTTAAGTCACTCGGGTCAAGATGAAAAGCGAGAAGCTCGTCACGGTGCAAAAACCCGTTCTTGCCCGTGCCAATATCGACAAAAGCTGCCTCCATGCCAGGAAGGACTCTTTCCACTTTGCCTAAAAACACGCTGCCAACCATTTGGGGGCGGTCATTGCTTTCAAAAAACCATTCAACCACCTCGTTGTTTTCCAAAAGGACGGCTTCGCGTTTATTGATTCCTTTCGTAATGACAATCGATTGCTCCATGTTTACGCTCCTTTTTGGCTTGTATCTTATTTTACGCGAAGCCAAAAGGAGATACAATTGTTACACAGCTGGAGGCACTAATGTCCTTACTGGCGCATGAAGTTTCGCTTCCGCAAAATAAGCTTGCAAAAGCTCTTTCTCTGCTATTGTGTACCGTGTGCCGCCATCTTCTATTACAAACAGCTGCACTTGGCCCCTCCGTAAAAGCGCCAGAGCATCACGAATGGGCAGCTGCCCAGAAACTCTGGCATGTATAGATTTCATCGCACGATCTGTTTGTTTCGCCATTAAAAACCGCATAAATCGATAGTTTCGCTGCTTGAATTCCAATCCATTCGTTAGTGCCAAGAAAGAAAGAACCACAAACAAATTAAGATGAAAGGGCAAAAACAGCATCATTGACAGGGCTACGGCCAAGAATCCAACCGAAATCCCAAGGCTAGCTGCCATCGCCCGCTTGTACGGCCAAACAGCTAAACAAGCAAGTTGCACCATCCTTCCGCCATCCAGTGGATAAATAGGCAACAAATTAAACAAGACAATCGCGGCGTTATGAGCCACAAACAGTTCATGGTCGCTCTCAGACCAAAAAGGCTGCCCAACCAAGGCAAAAGACAATGCCCATAACCATAAGTGCTGCAGCGGTCCTGCCAAAACAATGGCCAGTTCCTCTTTAATTGGTTTCGTTCCGTTTTCTTCCACTTGCGCAGCGCCGCCAAAGGGAAGAAGCTCTATTTTTTTAATATCCCACTTAAGCATATAGGCCGCTACTGAATGCCCCATTTCATGGACAAATACAATGACGAACACCATCAATACTTCTTTAAAATGACCAGTGATGATGCCAGCAGCAATGACGAGCCAAAATAGGGGATGTACGCGAACTCTTTTAATAAGTTCAATCAAAATTCATCACTTCGCTGGGATCAATATAGTCATCTCCTTGCCGAATGGCAAAGTAAAAGATGCCTGCCTGATTTTCATCAGATGATACAGTTCCCAGCACCGCTCCGCTTTCTAAAATATCATATGGATGGACAGAAACATCATCAAGCATACCGTATATCGAGGATGTGCCATCAGGATGTTGAAGTTCAATCAGATTGCCCAATTCAGATTCTTTGCTTGTCGTCACACGAATCACATGGCCTCCTTTAACTGCCTTTACTTCTTCGCCTAGTCCTGTTTCAAGCAAAATGCCTTTGCCGTCTTTATCAAAGCTTTCGCGAATAACACCTGATGCAGGAAAAGCGTAATCAAGTGGTTCCTTTTCTTCTTCAGAGGCACGTTGCTCTGGAAGCAAATGAAGGGGCGACCCTAAATGCTTTTCAAAAAAAGCAGAAACAGCAGCAAATTGAAAATGCTGGTCAAATGTTTGTTCAACAAATGCTTGCACAGGCTGTACGCGCTCATTGCCTGATTGATAAATAATGCCGATCGTAAAAAACAAGCATCCGGAGATGGCCAATTGCATAATAAAACGGCGTATTCCTGACTGGCGCTTTTGTGACAGCAAATCATCACCTTTTTCAGGAGAAAGCGGCGCCTCATTTAAGGCAATGTTTCGTTTTGGAGCAGCTTGCCTTCTAGCGGCGATCTTTTTTTGGATTTTTTTCCTTCTATCCATTTTACAGGCCCCTCTCATCGATTTGTACATCTTATGACTTGTCCCTAACTCGTATTCAGGTTAATAATAAAGAAAAGCGGGAATGACAAAAGTAGGGGTGATAACGATGAACAAACGGCAACTTGGAAAATCGGAGCTCTACGTAAGCGAACTCGGCCTTGGAGCGATGTCGCTAGGGACAGATAAACGCCGTGCAACCGAAATAATCGCTGAGGCGGCAGACTTTGGGGTCAATTATATTGATACGGCCGATTTGTACGATTATGGGGAGAATGAAAAAATAATTGGCACAGCATTAAAAGGAAAACGCCCCGACTTTATTATAGCTACAAAGGCTGGCAATCGTTTTGAAAAGGGCAAACAAGGCTGGGAGTGGGATCCTTCGAAACAATATATTAAGGAAGCAGCAAAAGCGAGCTTGCAACGGCTGCAAACAGATTACATCGACTTGTACCAACTACACGGCGGAACCATCGATGATCCAATCGATGAAACCATTGAAGCATTTGAGGAACTAAAACAGGAAGGGCTTATTCGCGAATACGGCATTTCCTCGATTCGCCCCAATGTGATCCGCACATATGTTGAGCAGTCTTCCATTGTGTCGATTATGATGCAATACAGCATTTTAGACAGGCGACCAGAAGAATGGTTTCCGTATTTACAGGAAAATGGCATTAGCGTCGTTGCCCGTGGCCCAGTAGCAAAAGGGATTTTAAGCGAACGCCCCTTACATACGGTTGCTGCTGCTTCTGATGGTTATTTGGATTACTCAGTCAAAGAAATTGAACAATTGCGCGACGTCCTTATGCAAACTTACGGAAAAACATACTCTTTGACAAAAGTGGCTTTCGATTATTGTTTGGCCCATCCGCCAGTAGCAGCAGTTGTAGCTGGTGCCAGCTCTATAGAGCAGCTAAGACAAAATGCCCGCTCTTGCAAGGAAAAGCCAATGTTACAGACAGAAATCGACAACATCGAACGGATCACCAAACAAAGCCAATACACGCAACACCGTTCATAAAAAAAGCTCACGCACGTAGAAACGGTGCGTGAGCTTTTTTAGGCGCTCCTTTTTTCTGCCATAACCTTTTCTGTAGTTCCTTCCCCTAAGGCATGACGGACACGGACAGCAATGAAAGCAGCCAATACTGCTTTTGCTGTATCTCCAGGAATAAAAGCGATATTAAGCAAAAGCGCTTCGCTGACAGATGTGGCTGTCACTTGCGACAAGTACAACGCCCCGCATCCATAGAGAATAAACATTCCGACGATGATATTGACGGCCATTAGTTTCCAAACGTTTACGCGCTTAGCGTAAGTAACATAACAACCGACTAGAAACGCAACGAGTATCCAGCCAAATAAATAACCGCCTGTCGGGCCGAATAAATGACCGACACCCCCTCGTCCTCCTGATAAAATCGGGACTGAGCAAGCGACAAGGAGAAGGAAAAGCATCATTGATGCTGCGCCCCGTTTAGCTCCCAAAATGCCACCAGCAAGCATCGGTGCAATCGACTGGATCGTAATTGGTACTGGACCTATTGGGATAGAGGGAACCACTCCCATCACCCCTGTTAAAGCTGCCATCATGGCAATCGCCATTTGTTGTTTTAAGTTCATGCTTTCCGATTCCCTTTCGTTTTTCTTTTACTATAAGGAGATCGACTCTTTTTGTCAACCCATTTTAATAATAGGTTAACAAATGGACGAACGGAAACTTGACTTTGTTAAAAGGCCTCGCTTATGATAAGGATAAATAAGGAACGGAGCGAAAAGAGGGTTGGTATGTGGCGTAAGCAGGAAGGGGCTCGAACGGGGCTAACAGAATTGCCAAAAACAAATGCAACATTACAGCAAGCGATTGCGAAGACAAGCGTGCAAATGAACCGCGACCTTTATGAAAGTTTGCAACGAGGCGCCTTGCACGAGGCTTCCGTGCTTGAAAACGCACGGGCGGCGGGCACGCTCGCGGCAAAAAAGACATCTTCTGTTTTGCCATATTGCCATTTTAAGCCGTTATCGGCGGTAGCCATTTCCTTTGATTGGAAAGTTGGATCAGGGGTTTGGGAGTTGCTGATTGAAGCGGAAGTAAAAGCGCGGCATGCTGCAACTGTCGATTCGGAAGCCCTCATGGCTGCCACGGTTACAGCGCTTGCGGTATTTGACTCTTGCAAATCCATTTCTCAAAGCATTGTTCTAGGTCCTTGTTACCTTTCAAGAAAACGTACATAAACAAAGCGAACCGTATATGGAAACGGTTCGCTTTTTTGGTAGCTTTAATCTGCCAACACGTTTAACGATTCACGGTTGAAAGCTGGCAAATCATCAGGCGTCCGACTTGTTACCAAATTATTGTTGCAGACAACGACTTCTTCATCTTTAAATATCGCACCGGCATTTTTTAGATCAGGTACAATCGGTTTGACCCCTGTCACAGTCCGTCCTTTCAAGACATCCGCATTGATTAAAAGTTGTGGGCCGTGGCAAATCGCCATAATTGGTTTGCCCGCCTGAGCGAATGCTTTCGTAAATTCGACAAAGCGGTCATCCGCCCGAAGTTGGTCTGGCGAGAAGCCTCCAGGAAGCAACAACGCGTCAAAGTCGTCCACATGAACATCGTCAATGCTTTTGTCAATTGTTACTTTTGCATTGCCTTGCTTACCTGTCACCGTTTTGCCTGCTTCTTTTTCAATTGTGACCAACTCATGGCCTGCTTCCGTTAACGATTCTTTCGGATCCGTGTATTCTACATCTTCAAAGAGATCCGTAATAAGTACAGCGACTTTCTTACCCATTTGTCCATTCATCCTTTCTCTAACAGCGTCTACTTGTGTCATACCCTGCCTGTTTTTCAATTAAACATGGCCGTACACATGAAAAAAAGAACCTGCACAAAGGCAGATTCTTTTAACGGACTCCAAACAGCCGTTTTATTTTTGAAAACATCGTATTGCTTTCCTCAATCGCCATTAATGGGACTGTTTCCCCCAAAATTCTTCTTCCAATGTTGCGGTAAGCAATTGACGCTTTACTCGATGTATGTAGGGCAATGGGCTCGCCTTTATTCGAATGTTTAATGACCTGGTCATCATCGACAACAATGCCAAGTAAATCAATAGCAAGAATAGAGGTAATTTCATCTACATCTAGCATTTCACCATTTTTTACCAAATGATTGCGAATACGGTTCACAATTAGCCGTGGGCGCTCAATATTTTCTTGTTCAAGCAACCCAATAATCCGATCAGCATCGCGGACAGCAGACACTTCCGGTGTCGTGACGACAATTGCTTTATCAGCACCGGCAACTGCATTGCGGAAACCATGCTCGATTCCCGCTGGACAATCGATAATAACATAATCATAGTCTTCTTTTAATTCGTTGACCAGGCTTTTTAACTGCTCCGGCAACACATCGGTTTTATCTTTCGTCTGTGCCGCAGGTAACAAGTACAAATGGTCGAACCGCTTGTCTTTGATAAGCGCCTGCTTTAATTTGCAGCGGCCCTCCACTACATCTACCAAGTCATAGATAATCCGATTTTCCAGTCCCATCACAACGTCAAGATTCCTCAGGCCAATGTCTGCGTCGATTAAGCATACCTTTTTGCCTGATAGCGCAAGCGCCGTTCCAATATTCGCTGAGGTTGTCGTTTTGCCGACTCCGCCCTTGCCGCTTGTTACAACGATCGCTTCACCCACGCTCTCATCCCCCTTTTTCTTTTGTCAATCTAGGAAACGGCTTCTTTGTTGATTTCCGCTGCCACATCCAAAAGCCGCTGCACTCGTTCAATGCGAATGCTACCGTTCACCTCATCTAGAAAAGCTGCTTTCATATGATCCTCTACAGCCTCGTCTTTATCGACAAAATACAGCGATTCGTCTGCAATTTGTAACCCAGCAGGCGCCATCATTGCCGCACAAATGCGGGCATCTCGTTTGCCTTCAAACCCGGCATGAGCACGCCCTTTTAAAGCGCCCATTACATAAATGCTCCCTGTAGCCGTCAGAAGCCCACCGGGATTAATGTCGCCGACAAGTAAGACATTTCCTTTGACATGGACGACTTGTCCAGAACGAATCATTCTCGTTAAAGTCGTTGTTTGCGCATGCTCCTTCATCAATTGTGCTTCTTCCCAAGAAATGACGCCAGAGTCATAATGCTCAATCCGCATATTACGGCCTTCTGTGACAACCGCTTCTAGCTGCGCTTTATCTTCTTCATTTAAATATCGGTTGCCCAAATCCATTTTAACGTAAACCGGCCGTTCTTCTTCGCCACTTTTGTAGTAATTGGCCGATAGTTTGTCTGTAAGCTCTTTTATTAATTCATCAAAAGAACAGCGGTCATCTAAAAGAAACGTCAACCCATCCTTTGTGCCTTTGATGGTGACGAATGATTTTCCACGTGTCATCCATTATCACCTCGGTACCTATCTCTTTGTCGTTTCGTTTCTATCAAGACTAGTTCCACACGATCCGCCAAACTCCTGCTTTAGCGCTGGCGAATGCGCGCTTGCTCTAAGACATGGGCAGCGAGTTTACGCACAGGGAGAACAATGAGGATCGCAAAAGCGCTGTTTAACACAAGTGTTGGCAAAAGCCGGTCCATAAAAAAGGTGCTTCCTTGCATTTCTGTTACGCCCAAAACATAAAATAGGCCATATTGGTAGTATTCAAACGCAAAAACAGCAACAATAGCGAGCACGACAGCCCAAAGCGCCGATTCCTTTACAGCTTTTAAAGGAACCGCAAGCGCATAGCCGAGGCAAGCAAAGCCAAACGTATAGATGCCAAGATAGTTTGTATAAACGACATCAAAGATTAGCCCAAATGCAAGCCCGTACAACATCCCTACCTGCTTGCCAGAATAAAGGCCAATCAGCACAATAACGATAAGCGCGAAGCGAGGAACGACAATTTGGTCAGAGCCTGTATAATTGAGAAGCAAATTAGGCAACAAAGAGCCCTCTACAACGAGTAAAAAGAGAAGAACGAGCGAAAAGTACGTTCTGCTCATTCCGCCTCACCTTCTTCAAGCAGCTCTTCATCCATAGAAGGTAGATGACGCTGGACGATGAACACATAATCGAGTGCTGAAAAATCTGCTGTAGGACGAATGTATACATTTTGAGAAAGACCATATTCGTCTGCTTCCGTATGGTCGACTTCTCCTATCAACAAACCAGCAGGGTAGACATCGCCAAGGCCTGAAGTTGTTACGGTTTGTCCTTCTTCAATTTCGCTTTCCACGTCAACTTTGCGCATGATCAATAAATCATTTTCTTCATCATAACCTTCAATGAAGCCGACAGCCGTGTCATCCTCAAGCACTACTTGTGCCGACACCCGGTTTGTCGGATCATTGTCGCTGAGCAGTTGTACGTAGGATGTAAACTTGCTCGTCCGGCTTACTTTGCCGATTAATCCACCTCGGGAATCAACGACGGCCATGTCGGCAGTGACTTCGTCAGTTTGCCCGCGGTTTAAACCAACGTATTGTTCCCAAGCGTCTGGAGAACGGTTAATGACAACCGCAGAGATTTGATCATAATCGTTTAGCGTTTCGTCAATCCCCAGCATATCGACTAAACGGGCATTTTCTTCTTTTAGGAGGTCCCGTTCCACCGAGATTTGCGTATACTCTTCAAGCCGGGCCCGCAAAAGTTGGTTTTCATTATAGACGTCAAAGATTTCCTGAATGTTTTCATAGATGTCGCCAACAAAATGGGCGGGCCGGGCAAAGACATTTTGCACCCACCCGATTGCATCGCGCATAATTTGTTCCGGCTCTGACAAATCCCGATCCCGATTCATCGAGAATCCAATTAACGCCACTAGAATGATAATGCTCACCAGTAAGACGATAAGCTTTTTATTGGAGAAAAAAGACCTCATCCCTTACACCCTTACTTCCAGTCCGATCTTGTTTGGCTACTTGACTTGCCCCGGAACAAGTGAATGTTTTCCAACGCTTTTCCTGTGCCAATGGCCACGCAGTCAAGAGGTTCTTCAGCGACAATGACCGGCATATTCGTTTCCTCACTAAGGACTTTGTCCAAGTTGCGCAACAGCGCCCCTCCACCAGTTAAAACAATGCCACGGTCCATAATATCAGCAGCAAGCTCAGGCGGCGATTGCTCAAGCGTGCTTTTTACTCCGTCAATAATTGTTGCCACTGTATCCGCCAGTGCATTGGATATTTCTTCGGCTGTCACCGTAATGGTTTTCGGCAGCCCAGTCAACAAATCACGGCCACGTATATCCATCTCACCATTTTGCTCGTCGTCGGAACTGGCCGAACCAATTTCCAACTTTAACGTTTCAGCAGTCCGCTCGCCAATCAATAAGTTGTATGTCTTTTTCACATATTGAATAATGGCATCGTCCATTTCATCGCCAGCGACACGGATTGACTGGCTCGTGACAATTCCTCCTAAAGAAATGATCGCGACTTCCGTCGTGCCACCGCCAATATCAACTACCATGCTTCCTGTTGGTTCCCAGACAGGAAGATTGGCGCCAATCGCAGCCGCAAATGGCTCCTCCAGCGTATAGGCTTCTTTAGCCCCTGCTTGTTTTGTCGCATCTTCAACCGCCCGTTTTTCGACAGCAGTAATGCCTGAAGGCACACATACCATGACAGCCGGTTTTTTACTAAACATCGAGCTGTTCTTCATTGCCTGTTGGATAAAGTATTTTAACATTGTCGCCGTCGTGTCAAAATCTGCAATTACGCCGTCTTTCATCGGACGGACGGCAACGATGTTCCCTGGCGTACGGCCAATCATGTTTTTAGCGTCATTTCCGACTGCTTGAATCGAATTGGTATCGGTTCTTAGCGCGACTACCGATGGTTCGCGTAGCACAATTCCTTTTCCTTTTGTATAAACGAGTGTATTTGCTGTTCCTAAATCGATTCCAATATCTTTGCTACCAAACATTTTATATGTACTGTCCGACCAAAATACAGCCGCTATTACGCTGGCTGCTACCCCTAATGATCAAACAGAAAGCCTCCCTTTATTACACGTAGGTTCGTGTCTTTTGTTTTTTGTATTCATAGTGTGAAACATCGCTTGTCATAATATGAAATCATACCCATTATTATATCGAATAACTGCAAAAAAAAATAGCCTTAAAGTTCCCCAGGCATAAAAATCTGTCCAAAGTCTGAAACTCACGAAATTGTTGCGAAAAAACCACGTTCTTTTAGGCTAATAAAACAACCATCACCAACAATAATATGGTCGAGCAATTCAATTCCGAGAATGGCTCCAGCTTGACGCAAACGCTTGGTAACACTGATGTCTTCCGGGCTTGGACTTGGGTCTCCGCTAGGGTGATTATGGAGGCAAATGACAGAGGCAGAGGATGATTGAAGGGCTTCTTTAAATACCTCCCGCGGATGGACAATGCTCGCATTGAGGCTGCCAATAAAGAGTGTTTTTTGCTTTATCACATGATTTTTTGTATTTAAATACAATGCTACAAAGTGTTCTTGTTGTAGGCCGCGCATATCTTCTGAAACGAGCTCTGCGGCATCTTCAGGCGAGGAAATTACGGGCCTCACAAGCTTGGTTTCTCTCTGAATTCTCCTGCCTAGTTCAATCGCAGCAGACAATTCAATTGCTTTAGCCATCCCAATACCTGGTACTTTTTGAATTTCTTCTAACGGCGCTTCACTGAACATCGCCAACGTCGGAAACTGGCTCAATAACGTAGACGCTACATGTAGCGCCGAGCTTTGCTTCGTGCCTGTTCGAAGCAAAATCGCGACAATCTCTTGATTTGACAATGCTTTGGCCCCTTCACGGATAAACCGTTCCCGGGGGCGCTCTGTTTGTGGTACATCGCGTATAAGCAACGTCATCATCCAACCCCTTTTAACCGATATTCGGATAGATATGAAATTTTTCCAATGCTTTTGCTGTTTTTGAAAGAGGTAGCCCCGCTACTGTATAAAAATCTCCTTCTATTCGCGAGACAAAAATGGCGCCAAAGCTTTGAATTCCATATGCTCCAGCTTTATCAAGCGAATCACCTGATTGCAAATAGCGTTCTAACCGCTCTGGTGTCAGTTCGTCAAACGTCACTTTGGCTGCATCAGAAAAAACATGTTCTTTATTTCCATGTAGGATGGCAACACCTGTATAAACGGTATGGGTGCTATTCGACAATGCCATGAGCATCGTTTTTGCTTCTGCCACATTCGCCGGCTTGCCTAAATGCTTGCCATTATGGACAACAATTGTGTCAGCGCCAAGAACGACGGCATTCGGATGATTAGCTGCGACTGAAGCCGCCTTTCGCCTCGCTAGCTCTTTTACAATGGTGTCATTCTCCCATGTTGGGTCAAATGTTTCCTCTACATTGCTTGGTTGGGTAAAAAATTGATAGTGGCATTGCTTTAAAAACTCGCTGCGCCTCGGGGAACTTGAGGCTAATAGAAAGGTATTCATGAAGTCACCTCTACATCGTTTTTATCTAGTGTACAGGTTCTTCGTTAGTTTACCAAATCGTGTACTGGAAAAACAAGACTGTTTTTTAGAGAGAATATACATGAAGGCAGCGTATAAGAGTGCCAAACTTGGCGTCCGCCTTATGAGGGACGATTTTTCACCGTAGCTAAAATAGGTTCTCCTTCAGTAAATCGAACCGCTCGCAAATAAGGAAACATAGTGGCGAGCGGCATCGATCGCTACTGCTTTCAAATATAAACACTTAGCCTATAACGTGTCATAACCGCTTGGAAAACCAATCTGCTATCGCATTGAGACGTTCAATCCGCAAATTCGGCTTACCACTTCTTGACAGTTCATGATTAGCTTCCGGGAAACGGATAAATACAGTCTCTTTCCCATGCTTTTTCAACGCAATAAACAATTGCTCTGCTTGTTCAATCGGACAGCGATAGTCTTTTTCACCGTGCAAAATAAGCAATGGCGTTTCCACGTTTTCAACGTATTTGAGTGGCGAATGGGCCCACAGTGTTTCGATATCATGCAAGTCTGCTTTTATTTGCCACTCTGAAAAATAGTAGCCAATATCGCTTACGCCATAAAAACTAATCCAATTGGATATCGAGCGTTGCGTAACAGCCGCTTTGAACCGATTCGTATGGCCAACAGCCCAATTTGTCATAAAGCCACCGTAACTTCCCCCAGTCAGACCGATGCGCTCCTGGTCAATCCAGTTATGTTGGCCAATTGCAAAATCAAGGACATCCATTAAATCTTGGAAGTCCCCTCCGCCATAATCGCCACGGACCGCATCAGCAAACGCTTGCCCGTACCCAAGGCCACCACGGGGATTGGTAAACAACACGCCAAACCCTTTCGCGCATAATAGTTGAAATTCATGAAAATACGTACGGGCATACATCGCATGGGGACCGCCATGTACTTCTAAAACAAGCGGATACGTTTTTCCTTCTTCAAACCCAATCGGCTTCATTAGCCAACCTGCGACAAAACTGCCATCTTCCCGTTTATAACAAATTTCTTCTAGCTCGCTAAACTCATACGTACGCCGCGGTTGGTCATTGAATGACGTATGTTCATGAAGCGTCCCAGTAGCAAGATCAAGTCGGTAAGCCTCGCTAAGCTGTTTGACGTCGCTTATCGTCACAATCGCTTGCCCTTTTTGAAAATCAAATCCATTTATGTGACGCTTTTCATGCGTGACCTGATTCACTGTGCCATCGAGGCGAAACGACCAAACATTTACATCGCCTTCTTTTGAAACAAGCGCATAAATGGACTGACCATCTTCTCCCCATTTCAGCCCATTTGATCCAATATTCTGTAAAAAATCCCCAATTGCAACGTCGCCAATCGAGGCATCCAGTTGGCTGGAAAGCAAACGGATTTCTTGCTTTTGGCAATCATAAACATATAGCTTCGTCAATGTCGCGTTTTTGTATTCTCTCTCATGGCCTAGGAGAGCGACATAAGAACCATCAGGTGATACGGATCCGCTTTGCACGACCATTGGTTCCTTTGTGATTTGCGTTTTTGCTCCCGTATCCAAGTCAATAAACCAAACATCGACAGCAAAAGTAAAATCATTGTTTTCGTTATGGCTGCCAGCTACAAGGACAGCGCGTCCATTTGCTGAAAAGTCAATTACATTTACGTCAGCAGGGCTGTCTGTTACCCACTTCCACTTTTTTGTGGCAATGTCGATTACGCCAATTTGTTTCAAGCTGCCATCAAACAAACCTCTTTCGTCTGACTTATATTTCATTGCCTCTACCACTAATGGCTTTGGCCAATCATTGCTTGTCCCTGTTTCTTCAGGCTGTTTATAAGCAGCAAAGGCAATTTTGCTCCCGTCAGGTGACCAAAAAAACGCGTTAACGCCATTTTCGAGATCTGTCAGCTGTTCAGCTTCCGCCATGCCTTGTTTTACATAAACTTGCATTTTTCCAGTCCGGTTTGAGAGATAGGCAAGCGCCCCAGTTGAGGACCATTTTGGTGAAATATGCTTATCGTTCCCAAATGTCCATTGAGAAACGTGACTACTTTTTTGCATGTCCAGTCCGTAAATATTGGCTATGTAGTCATTTTTTTGCTTGTCCATTTTTGTGACAACAATTGCAGCACTCTTGCCATCAGGCGCTACTGCTGGGCTTGTCACTGTTGTTAATTCATATAGTGTCTCTGCAGATACGCGGCTTTTCATCAAAGCATCCCTCCTGTTTACCATTATAAACAGAAACTTCGAGTATAGAAAGAATAATAAGGAATAGAATGTCACCGCGTGTCTTTTATCCGTCTAAGTGGGGGCATCGACAATCTTAAAAAGAACGCTCAAAAGCGTTCTTCAATGTTTGATCGCAGCGATGGCATTTTCATAATCGCTTAATGCCTGCAAAAGTGCTTGCTGTGTTGCCCATAATAGTGGTTCTTCCACGTTTTCTTGGTACGATTCAAGATTGGCTGTTGCTTCAGAAAGAGCATCACTCATCGCCAATGCGAATGGTTTGGCTTCCTCGCCTAACTCGGAAAACGCCCCATCACGGTTGGAACGTAGCTCTGCAACCGCTGTATTCAACTGCTGCAGCTGTTCTTGGTTTAAAGGAGAGTTATCAGTTGCTAACAACTGGCTAGAGGACAAGTCTGCGAGAGCGCTGTACAAAGAATAAGCGTCAGTGAACCAAGCAGCGGCTGCTTCTCCGCCGGCTTCAGGCACGCCTCCTTCGACCGTATACGTTTTCACATAGACTTCTTGACCTGCGTTTGACACAAGCGTGCCAAGCTCTTCGGCGCGGGAACGGTCCCCGGCAACGCCAACAAACATAAACCATGGCTCCTCCTGGCCGATTAATGTCGCTGGCAGCCCTTTTGCTTTTGTTGACTGAATGACTTGCTCCGCTTGGCCTGGCTCGTCAAATGCTGCGCCTTGCACAACATCCACTTGCATTGTCGGAAAGGCAACCTGGCCACTAGCAGCCACCGAGACTGCTTGTGGTGTCTGATCTTGAGCAGGGCTTGCAATGACAAATTGGTAGAGGACAGCCCCTAATCCTACGCCGACGACAATCGCTGATACAACAGCAGCGACTATGTTCCACGGAAACGCTTTTGCCGTCCAGTTTGTAGGACGCTTCCGTTTTTTTGGAGGCAGCTTTGGCGACTTTGAACGGTTGCCATCATCCCAAAAACGTTCCTCTTGTCCACGTTCTTCCCGTTTTCTGTTTAAATCAATGACTTTGTCCGGCTTCGGCAAAAATTCATCCTCACTGCTGCTTTCGTTTATCGTTTCTTCTGGTTTTTGAAAAGGCGTCCCATCCCATGTCAATACTTCCAGCGGTGGGCTTTCTTCTTGTTCACTCGTTTTAGCGGGTGTCTTTTTGGGCGGCAGTGGTTCGTTGTGATCAAAGCGAAAAGACATCGTTTTTTTGTTGTTTTCCATTTTTTATACACCCCTTTCTGCTTTTATCTATATGAGGCTTGTCTATTTTTAGAACGTCAAATCCTAGCCGCAAAATAAACAAGCAATGCTGCGGCACTGATAAATGGCGCAAAAGGGATTGCCGTGTTTGGTGCAAACTTTCCTACTACCGTTTTCGCTCCTACAAATAATAAAGCCAAACAAGCAGCACAAGCGACCATAGGCAAAAACAGCTTTGGCCCCAGCACAATAGCAAGCACGACAAATAATTTCAAATCGCCACCGCCCATGCTTCCATTGAGGCACGCAGCTACGAGAATAAGAAGCATCATTGCTGTACTGATTGCGCTAAGCCACGAAAACGGTACTGGCACGACACACAAGCGCAAAAAAACAAGAGGAATGGCAAAAAACAACAACACCATATTCGGGATCATCATCCGGCTATAATCAGTCATTGACACTAAGAGAAGCATAACGATGAGAAGAATGGAAACAACCAATTCAAGGCGAAGACCTATCAAAAGCCAGGCAAGCAAATACAAACCAGCGCTGGCGATTTCGATAAGTGGATAGGAGATGGAAAGAGGCATTCGGCAATGTTTGCATTTTCCAGATTGGATGACATACGAAACAATCGGAATCAACTCAGACGGCCCTAATACGCGGCGGCAGCCCTCACAACGCGACCGTCCCCAAAAACTTAAGCGCAGTGGCACCCGTGTTGCCGCTACATGGAGGTAAGAACCCATTAGCCCTCCACAAATAGCAGCATAACAGGATATGACGAGAGACATCTTCACCTCTCCTTCCTTTTCGTCTTCGTTTTTCGACGAAAATAGCCTAATTCCTGCAAAAATGTTTCAATCTTCTAGTGAATATCGCCATTTTTGACTCATGTGAGACGAGCCGCAAATGAAAGCCTGCTGCATTATAAGTACGTCACATGCCTTCTTTGTGAGAAGCCAACGATTGCCGCACCTCTGAAATAAAATAAAGGGACCCTGTCACAACAAGGACATCCTGCTCGCCAAGGTTTTCCATCATTGTTTTGAGCGCTTTTCGCCAATCAGCTGCTACCTGCTTTCGCTTGACTGGTGCTTGTTTGAATAGGTCTTCAGCATTCGCAGCACGGTGGAAATCAAAGCTTGTGAATGAAAATGCTACTTCAAGGCCGCTTGTTGCAAACGGCTTTAACAACACGTTCATGTCTTTTTCTTTTGTCGATGCAAGCAATACATGGATGCTCTTGTCGCTAAAACGTTCTTGTAAAGCAGCTGTTAGGGCTAAAAAGCCTTCTTCATTATGAGCTCCGTCTAAGACGATTGGTGGATTCACTTGGATAATTTCAAACCTTCCTGGCCAACTTGTGTTGGCAATCCCGATTGCCTTGGCTTCCTTCCCGATCTGCCGCTTCAGTGAATTGCTGAGCAACGAAACAGCTTTAAGGGCAAGCGCGGCATTTTTATGTTGGTGTGCCCCGTAGAGCCCAGCATGATAACGAACGGCTTCCTCGTCCTTTTCCTCTTTGTATGTAAACGTTCGTCCTTGGAGGCTCTCAACCAAAAACGTTTCATTTAACTGGTGCAAGGGACTTCCTATTTGGCGAGCTGTCTCGGAAATAACTGTATACGCTTCTTCCCCTTCGACACCGGAAATAACCGGAATGCCTGGCTTAATAATGCCCGCTTTTTCATAGGCAATTTCCGCCAGAGTATGGCCGAGAATGTGCATATGGTCGTGACCAATCATGGTAATAATAGATAAAACAGGCGTCACTACATTGGTGGAATCGAGTCTGCCACCTAGGCCGACTTCAATTAAACAAATGTCCGGTTTAGCGACTTCGGCAAAGTGGTAAAACATCATCGCCGTCAGCACTTCAAACTCTGTTGGCGACCCAAGGTCAGACTGTGCCACTTCCTCGACAACCGGCTTTAGGCGCTGGGCAGCTTGAAGCAAATCACGATCGGAAATGGGCACACCGTTCACCGAAATGCGCTCTGAAAACTGCTCAATGTAGGGCGATGTAAACGTGCCGACTGAAAAGCCGCCCGCTGTAAGGATGTGACGTAAAAAACTGACAGTCGAACCTTTTCCGTTGGTGCCGGCGACATGGACGGCCGTCAGCCTTTGTTCTGGGTGGCCTAACGCTTCAAGCATCCATTCCATTCGCTTTAATCCTGGCTTTATGCCAAAAGGCAATAGCGAGTGGATCCATTGTACTGCTTCCTCTGCTGTTTTCACTTCCATCCCCGCTTTCCTAATCAGTCTGTTTGAAAAAAACCCAGCGAACGGCCGCTGGGCTAAAAAATGCGTTATGCCTTCAGTTCAGCGATGCGCTCAATCACCGTTTGCCGCTTCGCTGCGTAATCTTGCTGTTTGGCTTTTTCCTCTTCTACGACATGGGACGGCGCTTTTGCAAGAAAGCCTTGGTTGTTTAACTTTTTCTCAATCCGTTCAACTTCCTTGTTTAACTTATCTAGTTCTTTTTCTAACCGCGCCACTTCTTTATCTAAGTCGAGCATGCCAGCCAACGGCAAGAATAGTTCCATTCCCGAAAGTGCATGGGACATAGCCTTTTCTGGTGTAGCCAAGTCGACCGCTATATCGAGCAGACTTGGATTGGCAAATTTCTCAATATAAGCGACCCCTCTTTGGAGCCGTGCCGCCATTTGTTCGTCTTGCGGACGGATCTTTAGCTCAATTTGTTTGCTCATTGGCACATTTAGTTCCGAGCGTGTTGTCCGGATGGCATGGATGAGCGATTTAAGTGCTTCCATGTCTTCTACGGCTTCCTCAAAAACAAGAGATTGATCGTACACTGGCCAGTTGGCAACGGTAATCGATTCGCCCTCATGAGGAAGATGCTGCCATATTTCTTCCGTAATAAATGGCATAAACGGATGGAGCATCCGCATCGTTTGGTCAAGGACATGAGCTAACACAGAACGAGTTGCCTGTTTTGCTTGCTCATTTTCCCCATAAAGGGCGAGCTTTGCCATCTCAATGTACCAATCACATACATCGTCCCAAATGAACGAATAGAGTAATCTTCCAGCTTCGCCGAATTCGTAAGCATCGATTAATCGAGTCACCGACTCTACCGTTTCTTGCAAACGCGTTAAAATCCACTTGTCCGCAATTGACTTTTCTTGGTTAATATCGATGTCGCTATAAGAGAAACCATCCATGTTCATTAAGGCAAACCGGGAAGCATTCCAAATTTTATTGCCAAAATTCCAAGTCGACTCAACTTTTTCCCAGTAAAAACGCAAATCGTTTCCAGGTGTGCTGCCTGTTGCCAAGAAGAAACGTAAAGAATCAGCGCCATACTTGTCAATAACCTCTTGCGGATCGACGCCATTGCCAAGAGATTTGCTCATCTTCCTTCCTTCCGCATCACGAATCAGACCGTGAATAAGCACGTCTTTAAATGGCCGTTGGCCAGTAAAGGCTTTGCCTTGGAAAATCATCCGCGATACCCAGAAGGCAATAATGTCATAGCCTGTCACTAACACATTAGTCGGGTAGTAACGCTTATAGTCAGGCGCTTCCTCGTCAGGCCAGCCCATTGTTGAAAAAGGCCAGAGTGCAGAGCTAAACCAAGTATCAAGGACGTCTTCATCTTGACGCCAGTTTTCGCTGTCACGAGGAGGCTCTTTGCCAACATAAATTTCGTTTGTTTCTTTATGGTACCAGGCTGGAATTTGGTGACCCCACCACAGTTGTCTCGAAATACACCAATCGCGGATGTTTTCCATCCAGCGTATATATGTCTGTTCAAACCGTTGCGGCACAAATGTCACTTTTGTATCAGCATGTTCTTGAAGCTTCAATGCCTCTTCTGCTAACGGGCGCATCTTCACAAACCACTGTGTTGATAAGTATGGCTCTACTACAGCGCCGCTACGTTCTGAATGGCCGACAGAATGGAGATGGTCTTCAATTTTGAAAAGAACTTGTTGTGCTTGCAAATCTTTGACAATCTGCTTCCGGCACTCAAAACGGTCCATTCCTTCATACTTCCCTGCTTTTTCATTCATCGTGCCGTCTTCATTCATGACAAGGACACGAGGCAAGTTATGGCGGTTGCCAATTTCAAAATCATTAGGATCGTGGGCAGGCGTAATCTTGACAGCGCCAGATCCAAATTCACGATCTACATAATCATCGGCAATGATCGGAATCTCTCTTCCTACAATTGGCAGTTTGACCATTTTTCCAATTAAATGCTGGTACCGTTCATCATCAGGATGCACAGCTACAGCTGTATCACCTAGCATGGTTTCGGGCCGTGTCGTGGCAATTTCGATTGAACCGCTTCCGTCGCTAAGGGGATAGCTCATGTGGTAAAACGCCCCTTGGACGTCCTTGTAAATGACTTCAATATCAGACAGAGCCGTTTTTGTTTGCGGATCCCAATTAATAATATATTCGCCTCGATAAATAAGCCCTTTGTTATATAGACTGACAAACACTTCTTTTACCGCATCGGACAGCCCTTGGTCTAGGGTAAACCGTTCTCGGCTATAGTCAACGGAAATGCCGACTTTTGCCCATTGCTCCCGTATAAACTTAGCGTATTCGTCTTTCCACTCCCACGATTTCTCTAAAAACGCCTCGCGGCCAAGGTCGTATTTGGAGATGCCTTGTTCCCGGAGTTTCCCCTCTACTTTTGCTTGCGTAGCAATGCCTGCATGGTCCATTCCAGGCAGCCACAGCGTGTCGTACCCTTGCATCCGCTTCGTCCGTGCTAGGATATCTTGAATGGTCGCATCCCAAGCATGCCCTAGATGAAGTTTTCCTGTTACATTTGGGGGCGGGATGACAATCGAGTAAGGTTGTTTATCAGGGTCACCTGTCGCCTCAAAAAATTTTCCTTTGAGCCAATACGTATACCATTTTTTTTCGGTTGCGCTTGGATCATACTTAGTTGGCATCGAGTGCTGTTCTTCCATTTTTTATCCTCCTTCACGTAAAAAAACCCCCGTTCATCTCAAAGGACGAAGGGAGTGTTCGCGGTGCCACCTTTGTTCACGGCATACTTGTAACCGTGCAGCTCGACTTTTTTGTAACGGTCAAAAACCGATTCCGCTTACTAACTCGTTCAGCGGAACAGCTCACAGGCGACCTTCAAACGCTTGTAGCCTAGGAAACTTCCAGCCTTGGTTTCCCTCTCTTTGAGGCACAGCCATTCTACTCTTCCTGCTCATCGCTTTTTATAGGATATGTCCGTATTTTACCGTTTGCCAGTGCAATCGTCAATAACAGCTTTGCCGGATAAGCGTTTTTTATACGAAGCCTTTCTTGGAGCACGCAAATAAGCAATGTTTGCATAAACTATTGCAAACCATTCACAGGAGGTCATGAACATGGCTAAACGGTTTCGGGGCTTTCCGCCTCCACACCCACCACATTGCCCGCCGAAAAAAGGATGGGGATTTAAAAACATTTTGCTCCAAGTGCTGCCGCCTATTATTGTTTTCCAACTTCTGCGCACCCTCTTTTTTCCGACTACGTTTGATTTGATTGTGTTAACTGTTATTATTGTTTTGTTTTTCTGCCTCTTCCTGCGTATTTTTTAAAGTGGCTGTAGCGTGTGGGGGAGGTGGCAAGGCTACCGGCATTTGCCCATCTTGCGTTTGTTCCTGTTGTTCCTCTAAAACGTATTTAAGGCGCCTTGCGCCAAACCAGCCGACAACGGACAGCACAAGGAACAACAGGCTACTCGGGAAGTCCAATATCACTGTAAGAAGCCCATCCCAAAGCCTCATTGCCGTAAAAAACAGCAACACAGCGAGCAGCTGACTTGCGACACCAGCTACTTTCCAAATGTTCGCGCGTTTTTTTTGCTTTGTGCCATGCACCATATAGATGCCTGAAAGGCCAAAAACAGCGAGTAACACGAGGGGAAACAATGAAAATTTTGTCGCTTGCACAGTGGCATCAAAAAAGCCAATAAATTGGACGATTGTCTGGACAGCAAAGGCAACCGCCAAAATGAGCATGCCTGTTGCAAGCGCTTGGGCTACTTTCAGTTTTGCAGGCTGCTTCGGTATACCTAAAAGCCGTTGTTGACAATAAGCAGCGACACTATGCTTTTGTACATGAAGAGGGAGGCGGCGCTGTTCAAGCTCAAGCCATTCAGCAATGATTTCAGCGAGGACTTGATTCGCCTGCCGCGAAGAAATCGGCGCTGAATAGATATAATGGGATACTTCTTCAAAAAGAAGTTGGTTTTCTTCGCTTAGCTTCTCTGCTTTCGTTCTAATATCGTTTGCGCGCAACATGTTGCCCACAGCTCATTGACACCTGCCTTTGCTCCTCATCGTTGTATTTTATTAAGATCTAGACTCTTTCATTTAACAGGAGAGCGGATTGTTTTTCAAGCTTTAACATTGCAGCAAAGCATTAACGCAAAAAAGGAATGCACACCCAATTGTCAACTAGTTGCCAGAAATGAATAGACAACCTATATTCCATGGAGCCTGATTTTTTTATTTCTTCGGTGGCAAAGAAAAAGCCTTCAGAGTGAAAGCTGAAGGCTTATGCTTCCTTTTTTTCTTCGGCTGGAGCAAGTTTGGACACAAAACGCTGAACTTTGCGCATGGCCATGATCCGCTTCTCAAGGCGCCGGACATGCTCAAGTTCGTTTCCCCCGTGCCTATAATCGCCGATCGCGTAATAAATTGGATCTGGATACAATAAGTACGCACAAAGGAGATGCTTTTCAGAATCAAGCAATGGCAAATGTTGCTCATAGCGATGCAACCAACGGAACACTTCATCCTCTTCCCATAATGCGTAAGGAAAGCTGCGTCGGCAAAAGGCGGCCAAGTCCCGTGCTGGTGTGTCTAAACTTGCTTGTTCAAAATTAAACAACAACAGTTCGTTTGTTTCGGTCGCCATTGCATGGTGACGAGAAAGCCTTCCATGTGTCAGCACGCTTCTATAGGAACGTTTTTCTAAAGTTGCTTCGTACCATTTTTCCAACTGGTTGCGCGCCCCTTCAGCAAGCTGTTCCAGCAAGCCGTAATGGGTTAAAAACGTTAACTCAAAGGGCGAAATATAACGATTCTGTTCAGCTTGATCAGCAAAACGGGACATTTCTAAAAAATGCCTGTCCCAACGAGCCAACAACCGTTCACACGATCCATCGAGTGACTCTTTTACAGCTGGCTGTGTCTTTACCGTTATGCGGTGGATGACACCAAGATGATCTGCAATCGTTTCTTCAATCGAGACGCGGCTTTGATAGTCAACCTCATTGACCCACGGCATTAAATAATAGCTTTTATCCCCAGCAAAAAGCGTATACTCGCCAAACTTCGTTGGCAAAACAGGGATAAATTGCCTGAAACGAAGCTTTGTCAACTTGCGGATCGCATGAACAAATTCATCGGCGCGGATTCGGTCAATATCCGTCTCCTTTAAAGCAAATATGCCTTGGTCCGTCTCTACACGGATTAACTTCTGGCCGACTTGTTCGATTGCCCTTGGCTGTAAATCATAGTAAAACAAAATGGCTTCATAGAGCGGATTCATACTTTCACCCTCTTTTCATCTAGCCAATTAGCAAATGCTGAAACAAACGTCCTTGTTTTGTCCCAATCGGAAACGGCACGTTCCACTAACACTGCCAGCTCTTTGTCGCGATTGCCTGATGCGTACGACAACAACGGGTCAAGCTCATGCACTTGCAGCCCTTCTGCCAACAGCGCCTTTTTTTCTGGCGTTGTCAATGCTGCTTGTGCATCCAATGCATCGAGCAACGCCCAAAATGATTCTTGTCCATGTTCAGCGTACCAGTTCTTTAAAAAGCGCATCATTGAACCGTATCCTACTTCAGGAGGCTTAGTCGTCCCTTTCACTACAAGCATATGAAAGAGAATTCCAGACTGTTCAGGCGCTTCGATCTGAGCCATTACCGGTTGCTTTTCCTGCGCTAGTTTTTCAGCTTTTGCCTGACGCTTCTCCGCTTCCTTCCACAATCCTTTTACAACCTTTTGTTGTTCAGGCTCGAGGCTGGGCAGCAGGCACTCCAATTCTGCCAAAGGTTTGGCCCTTTCTTCCCTATCCTTGCTTTCCTTCCTCCCGTTCGCCACCATAGCTCCTAATAGCGTGCCCCACTGCTGTTCATACCCTTTTTGCAAACAGCTAGGAACGATGTGGTCATGAACCGTGACGTACCGGCCATCCACTTTTATAAAAGGCTTTCCGTCTTTTGTGCGAATCATGCGATCCATCAAGACAGTTGGCGTGACGCTGCAACTGTCACGCCAATTTGTATGCCAATCCAATAACGCTTTATCTTGCCAGTATTCAAGCCGTTTTGTCCCATAGTCTGTCAAGAGCTGATCGTTTTCCAGAGTGGCATCTCCAAACCCGTAGCGTGCTTTCAATTGCTCAATCATTGTCTGCCTACTCCGCTTTCACAGGTATATAGAGAATTTGCCCTTCTGATACCTGTTCATCAGCTAAATTGTTATAGCGCGTCAATTGGCTTGCTGACAGTTCATACCGCTCGGCAATCGTGTCAAGCGTTTCATTTTCTTGAATGATGCACATTTTCCACTTTGTAAATTGCTCGACTTCATTTCTGAGCATGCTCGTCAAATACGTCGCGTTTTCTTCTCGCTCACCTTTTTGATCTTCCTCTTCAAGTGCTTCTTCTTCTAGTTCTTGGTCATCGCCTGCTAGCCCGTCTTCCTGCTGTTGAGATTCCTCATAACGAACCTCTTCTGCTACGGCTTCTATCACCTCATCTTCAGTCGTTTCCACAGACGCTTTTTTCTCTTGCTCAACGTCCAGTTCATTCTCTGTTGACCTTGGCGACACCGATTCAGAAGGCGGTGATGTTTCATGATTGTTTTCAAGTGCTGCTTCAAAAGCGGCAGAGATGTCCAACACTTGCTCTCGATGTTCTTGAGGATTTTCTGCGCCAGCTGATGCTGTTTGTTGTGCATCGGATTCGACTGTTGGTTTTTGCAAACTCGGCTCTTCTCCGTCAGGCTCCTTGTAAGCAGTGAAAGAAAAAGCCGTTTCTTCCGCTTCTTCTTCCTGTTCCAACTCACGGTCATCTGCATCGGCTTCCAGCTCCTGTTTTTCCGCTTTCATGCCGCTAATGCTAACGTCAGCCGTCAATTGGATGCAGCCTTTCTCTGGCAGATCATAGTCAAAGCTGGCAATTTCCACAAAAATATCATCAATATGTTGGATTCGAGCCATCGGAATTGTAATATCAATTGGAAACAAATGCTCAATCTCGCCAACTTCCCCTTCATGCTCAGTCAATTGCCCAGATTGGCGGAAATCGCTCAAGTCAGCAAATGATTCTCCATCATCAATGCGCTGTTCTTCTTCTACACCACGGTCAATTTTGTACTCACCGACAAAACGTAGTCCACCCTTAATCGTTACATGCTCGCCGTCTTGATCGACAAAGATCTCTGGCGTTAAGGTCATGCCAAGAATTTCGTCAATTTGTTGCCCTTGGTTCAGCCATACGGAATCTTCTATGGAAAAGGTTAACGTCGATGATTGCTCCTGCGCCACTCTAATTCCCCCTTCTCAAATGTCCTAAAAACGTTGTACATTATAACGTTTATGACACAGTTTATGTGATTATGCGTGGCCTCGGTCTATTTAAATCGTTAATAAAGATCTGGCGGCCTCTCCTAATCGGCCAAGCTTGACGAAAAACAGGGGGTGAGAGGAGCGGACTGATGATAAGCAATGGTTGGCGCCCATACAAAAAAACCAGTTGGCAACTGTGCTCAACTGGTTTGTGCAAGTGAATGCTGTTTATTTCGTGGCGATTGCTTGAAAGACTCGCTCTGCTGCTGCAATGGTCGCCTCAATATCTTCGTTTGAGTGGGCCGTCGATAAAAACAACCCTTCAAACTGCGATGGGGCAAGAGAGATGCCCTCTGCCAACATTCCGCGGAAATAGGCGGCAAACAAATCCAAGTCGGACGTCTGCGCTTTTTCAAAGTTATACACGCGCTCGTCTGTAAAGAATAAGCCAATCATCGAACCAGCACGGTTAATTGAGTGGGGAATGCCATGCTGTTTCGCTGCGGCTGAAAGACCAGCTTCCAAACGTTCTGCTTTACGAGCAAACTCGCTGTAATCTGCTTTTGTAAGCTGTGAAAGTGTGTAATAACCTGCCGTCATCGCAAGAGGATTTCCAGAAAGGGTTCCTGCTTGGTAAATCGGTCCGCTTGGGGCGATTTGCTCCATAATTTCCCGTTTGCCGCCAAAGGCGCCGACAGGAAGGCCACCACCGATTACTTTCCCAAGGCATGTGAGGTCAGGCGTTACGCCAAATTCCCCTTGTGCACACGTATAGCCAACGCGGAAACCAGTCATGACTTCATCAAAAATCAGGAGCGTACCGTTTTCTTCCGTCCATGTTCGCAATGTTTCTAAGAAGCCTGGTTCTGGAGGGACAACTCCCATATTCCCTGCGACTGGCTCGACAATGACGGCTGCCAAATCATCTCCAAACGTCTCAAATACATAGCGGACGCTCTCCACATCATTGTAATGCACCGTCAGTGTATTTTGGGCTACACTTTCTGGAACACCTGGACTATCAGGGAGGCCCAGTGTTGCCACACCTGAACCTGCTTTAATTAATAGCGAGTCGCCATGTCCATGGTAACAGCCGACAAACTTCAAAATTTTGTTTCGGCCTGTATAGCCCCGTGCTAGGCGCAATGCGCTCATTGTCGCTTCCGTCCCTGAATTGACCATCCGAACAACATCAATCGAAGGAACGCGCTCGATGACAAGTTTGGCAAGCCTCGTTTCATATTCGTGGGGAGCGCCAAAACTTGTTCCCAGTTCTGTTGCTTTTTTTAACTCTTCGACGACAACGTCATTGGCATGTCCTAAAATGAGCGGCCCCCAAGACAGGACATAATCAATGTATTCATTTCCGTCAATGTCTTTTATTTTTGCGCCTTTCCCCTCTTTCATGTAAACCGGGTTCATGCCTACTGATTTAAATGCCCGCACCGGGCTGTTCACTCCGCCTGGCATAAGCGGCTGTGCTTCTTTAAACGCTTCAATCGACTTTGTCCAATTTCCCATGCTTTCAGCTCCCTTTAAGCCAGTTGGCTACATCTTTGGCATGATAAGTCAAAATCAAGTCTGCTCCTGCCCGCTTCATGCTAATTAATGTTTCCATTACCATTGCTTTTTCGTCAATCCAGCCATTTTGGGCGGCCGCTTTTACCATTGCATATTCGCCGCTTACGTTATAAGCGACAAGCGGCATGCCTGTTTCATTTTTGACTTCGCGGACAATATCCAGATAAGAGAGCGCAGGCTTGACAATTAAAAAGTCGGCTCCTTGTTCTACGTCTGAATGGGCTTCTCGCAAGGCTTCTTCACGGTTGGCAGCATCCATTTGGTACGTTTTGCGGTCACCAAAAGCAGGAGCGCTATTAGCCGCATCACGGAACGGGCCGTAAAACGCAGAAGCATATTTAACGGCATAAGACATAATTGGAATATCGGTAAAACCTGCCTCATCCAATCCGTTGCGGATCGCATAAACAAAGCCGTCCATCATATTGGATGGGGCAATGATGTCCGCCCCTGCTTCTGCTTGGGAAACAGCCGTTTTCGTAAGCAACGCTAAACTTTCATCGTTTAGGACATCGCCCTCTTTCACAAGTCCGCAATGGCCGTGGTCCGTAAACTCGCATAAACACGTATCGGCAATCACGACCATATTTGGAAACGCATGCTTTACTTGTCGAATCGCACGCTGGACGATGCCTTCCTCCGCATACGCTTGTGAACCACAAGCATCTTTTTCTGACGGGATACCAAATAGAATAATAGCCGGGATCCCTAACTTTTCCACTTCTCCCACTTCTTCATTTAGGCGATCAAGTGAAAACTGATAGACCCCTGGCATCGACGGCACTTCTGTCTTCTTGTTTTTTTCTTCTGTCACAAAAAGCGGATAAATCAAATCATCAGCTTGTAATGTCGTTTCTCGAACCATGCGGCGAATCGCGGCACTTTGGCGTAAACGGCGGTGGCGCGTAAATGGTTGGTTCATCGTTTCATTCCCCCGATATCGTTTAAAATCGTATCAATTAGCCCTTTAACAGTATATTCGCTCGCAGTCACTAGAGGAGATAGTCCGCATTGCTTTGCTGCTCGGGCTGTAACTGGGCCAATGCAGGCAATCGTTTTAGCGCGAATCCCAGCTGCAGGTGCGACATTGGCATAATGTACGGCCGCTGACGTACTTGTCAGCGTAACGTAATCAAATGTCTTTTGTTGTAAACGTTTCGCCTGTTCCTCGGCACCAGCAGGGCATAGTGTATCGTATACGATCATTTCTGTAACAGTGGCCTGTCTGTCAGATGATGAAAGGATGTCGCACACCGTTCTTTTAGCCAGTTGTCCCTTTACAACCAATACATCCGAATGTGGAGCAAGCAATGGGACCAACTCTTTTGCGAGCGCTTCACCTGTATATTCACTCGGAATAAAATCGCAATGGAGCCCTTGTTCTTCAAGAAGTTGTGCTGTTTTTGGGCCAACAGCCGCTACTTTTGCCGTAAATGGCTGCCCTTTATACAGGTCAAAAAAAGCGCGCACGCCATTAGCGCTCGTAAAGACAACCCAAGCAAACTGGTGTAAATGAGCAAATGTTTCCCTCAGCGCCGGTGTCAAATTCCTCGTAACGCATTGAATGAGCGGCAAAGAATGAGGTATAGCGCCTAAAACAGCTAGCTCGGCTGCCCACCTTTCGTTTTGCCGCTCATCTCTCGTAATGAGAATATGTTTCCCCTTTAGCGGTTTCATGACCCTTCCAGTTCGCTCCTGACCTTTTCAAGAATCGCTCCAGCCCCTTGTGCAGTCAACAGGCTAGACACCTCTTTCCCTAGCTCATCCGCAACCATTCCGCTTTTTCCTTCTTTTAGTATCGTTTTGCCGTCAGGAGAACCGACAAGCCCTGTCAGGAATACTGCGCCATCCTCAAGCACCGTTGCATACCCGCCAATCGGCACTTGGCAACCGCCGTTCATTTCCTTTAAAAAGGCTCGTTCTGCCAAAACGGCTTTTCCTGTTTCTTCATGGTGCAGCTTTGCTAACAGTTCCGTTGTTTCTACGTCATCCACACGGCATTCAAGCCCTAGCGCCCCTTGGCCAATCGCAGGCAAGCATACGTCTTTGTCTAAGTATTCGGTGATGACGTCCTCGCCATAGCCAAGCCGCTTTAACCCAGCTGCAGCCAAGACAATCGCCGAAAAATCTTCCTCTTTTAGTTTGCGCAAACGGGTCTCCACATTGCCCCGTATCCATTTCACTTGCACGTCTGGGCGCCTATGTAAAATTTGCGCAGAACGCCGTAAGCTGCTCGTTCCGACAATTGCACCAGCTGGGAGCTCGTCCAGTGTGTGGCCATTTTCGCTCACAAGCACATCCCGTGGATCTTCTCGCTCTGTAATTGCAGCAAGAGTGAATTCTTCCAACAGTTCGGAAGGCACGTCTTTCATTGAGTGGACTGCAACGTCAATTTCCCCAGAGCGGAGCGCTGCTTCAATTTCTTTAACAAACAACCCTTTCCCGCCTACTTTTGATAACGTCACATCGAGAATGCGGTCGCCCTTCGTCACAATTTCTTTCACTTCAAACTCATAGGGAACGCCAAGCTGTTTAAGCTGGTCAATGACCCAATTCGTTTGCGTTAACGCCAATTTGCTTCGGCGTGTGCCAATCACAATCTTTCGCATGTGCTCCTCCTTATAACCATGTGTGAAAATCTGTATAACGGCCGCTGACAATATAATTAATGAGCAAAACGGCAAAGGCGCCTATATTAAGCCAAATCGACCGATAGCCTTTTCCGACAATCACCAGCCGCAAATAAAAATAAAGCCCATAAGCAGCAAGAACGGACAATGACCAAATCGTTTTGGCATCCGTCCACCAAACATGGTCATATTGGCTAATCGACCAAACGACGCCCCAGATGACGCCGACCAAATAGAACGGAAAACTGGCCACAGATGCGAAGTACGAAAACTTCTCCGTTTGTGGCAGCGAATCAAGGCGAATGAGCCGCTTCCCCCATAGCCGCCGCTTCAAAAGCTGGTGCGCCAGCAAATAGAGCACTGCAGCAGCGGCTGCGACAGTAAAACCTGTGTAGGAAAGCAAAATAAACACAACATGCATGACAAGCAGTTCCGAGGCAAGCAAATCCATCGTTGCTTGTGTCACATCACCAGAAGGGACGAACAAGCTGCCTGACATTACGGCAAAACCGAGGACATTTAGGACGAACACTAAAAAGGCCATTTTCACTTTCCAATTAATGAAAAGCGAAACGGTCACAATCGACCATGCATAAAAAAACAGCCCTTCAAACGGAGTGATTAATGGGAGCCGGTCCAATTCAAACATCCGCATAACGAAGTAAACAGTTTGTAGCCCCCACACAAACAAAAGCAACCAAAAGGCAATTCGGTTGGCTTTTTGGTTGTTAGTCAAAAAGTCGATAAAATATCCAATTAAGCTCAAACTATAGAGCAAGACGGTGATTGGATAAACGAAATCCATTGGCCCTCACCACGCCCTATGTCCGCAACGCCATGCCTTGATTTAAGGAAGGGCGCTGCCCTTCTTTCCAAGATTGTTCCGCATGATCGGCTTCTGCCTTTTCAGCCAGTTCTATTTGTGCTTCAAGGGCGAAAATCGTCTTAAACAATTCAAGGGAATGCTTGGCATCTGGCTCAGCTGCAAGCTCTTTCACTCTCGTCAACGGGTCGCGGAGCAATTGATTGACAATGCTTTTCGTATGTTTGTTCAACACTTTTATGTCACGTTCTGATAAGTGAGGAAGCTTTCGCTCAATGCTTTCCATTGTATCGCCTTGGATTTGCAATGCTTTCTCACGCAAGGCTGTAATAAGAGGTACAACCCCTAGTGTGTTTAGCCATGCTTTAAAGTCATCGATCTCTGCCTCGATCATAACACCGATTTTTTCAGCCTCTTTTTTGCGCTCTTTTTTATTCGTTTCAACAATGTTTTGTAAGTCATCAATGTCGTATAAGTAAACGTCGCTAATCGTTGCAATTTCCGGGTCGATATCCCGTGGCACCGCGATATCAATCGCAAACAGCGGCCTGCCCTTCCGTTTTTTAAGGGCGTCTGCAGCATTTTCCTTTGTGACAACAAAGTCGCGGGCTCCTGTGGAGCTAATCACGACATCCGCTTCTTTCAAAGCATCATTCAATTCAGCAAAAGAGCGAGCCGTTCCGGCAAACTGGCTTGCCAGTTCCACCGCTTTTTCTTTTGTCCGGTTCATGACGCTAATCGAAGCTGCCCCATTCGCATAAAGATGTTTGGCCGTCAGTTCGCTCATTTTTCCAGCGCCTAAAATCAGCACATGTTTCCCTGAAAACGTACCGAAAATTTTCTTTCCCAGTTCTACGCCTGCATAGCTAACAGAAACCGCTTGTGAAGAAATTTCGGTTGACGAGTGCACACGTTTGCCGAGCGTAACCGCTTGTTTAAATAGCTGGTTAAACACCGTGCCTGTAACTTTCTCTTCTTGCGCGAGCAAAAAGGCCTGCTTCACTTGTCCAAGAATTTGCGTTTCGCCGATTACCATTGAGTCTAGCCCACAAGCAACGCGGAAAAGGTGTTCAATAGCATGGTCATTTTCACGGATAACCAAATACGGCGTTACATCTTCCATATCGACAGAAAACCACTCTGCCAAAAAGGCTTTTGCAAAATAGCGCCCAGTATGAAGCTGATCTGCGACTACATACAGTTCAGTCCGGTTGCAAGTAGAAAGGATAACGCATTCCATCATGCTTTTAGATGAGCGAAGCTTCTTAAGTGCTTCTGGAAGCTGGTGTTCGCTAAATACTAGTTTTTCCCGTATTTCTACTGGGGCTGTTTTATAATTTAATCCTATTGCGATCGTATGCATGTCATAGCCCCCTAAAGGTCGATCCAATTCTAGTTTCTCTACTTTACTTTGCCCAAAATCGATTATAACATGTCTTAATTATAACATGTCTAAATAAGGACTCAAAAACATTTTGTGAACAAACAAAGAAAACGCTCTTATTTTGAATGAATGTAATCTAGGCTTGATCACTTGCAAAAAAAGCAGTGGAAGTTTACTCCACCGCTCATTCGGTTACTTTTAAATGGTTCAAAATCGTTCGCCAAGCCTCATCTTTGCCGAGCCCTGTTGCAGAAGAAAAGAATAGCAACGGGTCACTTGCCTCTTTGTCCAACGTTTTGGCAATGGCCGTTAACTGCTTCTGCCATTTTCCTTTCGGGATTTTATCAGCCTTTGTCGCGACCAAAATGACAGGGATGCCGTAATGCTTCATCCAGTTGTACATAAGTTGGTCGTCTTCGGATGGGCGATGCCGAATATCAACGAGTTGCAACACGGCTTTTAGCTCTTCTCGCTCGGACAAATACGTTTCAATCATTTTGCCCCAAGCAGCTCGTTCCGTTTTTGAGACTTTGGCATATCCATAGCCTGGAACATCCACAAAGTAAAGGCGTTCGTTAATTTCATAGAAATTGAGCGTTTGTGTTTTGCCTGGTTGGCCTGACGTACGGGCAAGCCCTTTCCGATTTAGCATTTTGTTGATGAAAGAAGACTTGCCGACGTTAGAACGGCCGGCAAGGGCAAGTTCAGGAAGCTGGTTCTTTGGGTATTGCTCTGCTTTTACAGCGACATGCGCTAATTCTGCCTTTGTTACTTTCATTGGGTTTCCTCTTTCAACGCAACTTTCAATACTTCATCCAAATGGGAGACAGAAACAATCTTTAATTCCTTTCTGACGCTTTCTGGAATATCATCGACATCCCGTTCATTGTCTTTCGGAATAATGATCGTCCTAATGCCAGCCCGATGAGCACTCATTGCTTTTTCTTTTAAGCCGCCAATCGGCAACACCCGGCCACGTAATGTAATTTCGCCAGTCATGCCGACTTCGCGGTCAACTTTCCTTCCAGTCAGTGCAGATATAAGTGCTGTCGCCATTGTAATCCCCGCTGACGGGCCATCTTTCGGAGTCGCCCCTTCAGGTACGTGGATGTGTATGTCTGTCTTTTCATTAAACCCAGGATCAATCTCAAGCTCTTTTGACCGGGAACGGATATAGCTGAAAGCTGCTTGGGCCGATTCCTTCATGACATCGCCAAGCTTGCCCGTTAGCGTCAGCTTGCCTTTTCCAGGAACTGCTGAAACCTCAATTGCCAGCGTTGTCCCTCCAGCGGATGTATAAGCAAGGCCAGTCGCCGCGCCAACTTGGTCTTCCACTTCCGCCATCCCATAGCGAAAACGCGGTTTTCCTAGCATCGTTTCCACCATTTTTTCGGTAAGGACGACACGCTTTCTTTCATTCATCACAATCATTTTCGCGGCTTTGCGGCATAGTGTTGCTAGCTGCCGTTCAAGACCACGGACACCTGCTTCTCGAGTATAGTAGCGGATTACTTTTTTAAGAGCTTCAGGTTTTGCTTGTAATGTGCTCTTTTTTAACCCGTGCTCGCTCACTTGTTTCGGCAGCAAGTAGCTTTGGGCAATCTCTAACTTTTCCAGCTCGGTATAGCCTGGGATTGAGATGATCTCCATTCGGTCAAGCAGAGGTCCAGGGATTGTGGCAATATTATTTGCCGTTGTCACAAACATTACCTTCGAAAGGTCATAAGCTTCTTCAAGGTAATGGTCGCTAAATGTACTGTTTTGTTCAGGGTCTAACACTTCAAGCAAAGCAGATGCTGGATCGCCCCTAAAATCTTGGGCCATCTTATCGATTTCATCGAGGAGAAATACTGGATTGATCGTCCCTGCTCGTTTCATTCCTTGGATGAGACGGCCTGGCATTGCGCCGACGTATGTGCGGCGGTGGCCGCGGATTTCTGCTTCGTCACGTACGCCACCTAGTGACATACGTACAAACTCCCGGTTTAATGAGCGGGCAATGGAACGGGCCAGTGACGTTTTGCCGACTCCAGGTGGTCCAGCTAAGCACAGAATCGGGCCTTTCATGCTTTTTGTCAGTTGGCGCACGGCCAAATACTCAAGAACGCGCTCTTTCACTTTATCAAGTCCGTAATGGTCTTCATTCAAAATCGCTTCAGCGCGACCGACGTCAAGCTCATCTTCTGTTTCGTTTTTCCATGGAAGTTGGATGAGCCAATCCAAATACGTTCTTAAAATCGAGCTTTCCCCCGCATTGGCTGGCATTTTTTCATAGCGACCTAGTTCTTTGATCGCTTTTTCATACACATGTTCAGGCATGCCAGCTGCATCAATTTTTTCACGGAGCTCCGCAATCTCGCCCGTTCGCCCTTCACGGTCGCCTAATTCCTTCTGAATTGCCTTCATTTGCTCACGCAAGTAATATTCTTTTTGCGTTTTCTCCATTGCCTTTTTGACGCGCTGGCCAATTTTCCGTTCAAGCCCCAGCACTTCTTGTTCATTGCCTAATCGTTCAATCAGTTTATGGAGCCTTTTGTTGACATCAATCAACTCAAGCAATTCTTGCTTTTGCGTTAGTTTCAACGTTAAGTTCGCAGCAACGGTGTCCGAAAACAATTCAGGGTCTGTCGTTTCTCTAAGGGAATTAACCGTTTCTTGTGAAGCTCGTTTCGATTGTTTGGCAAATTGTTCATACATCGATAAAAGCGTGCGCATCAATGCTTCTGATTCAATATCGCCTTCCCGTTTTACTTCAAATAAGGAAACATCGACAACTAAGACATCGCCATAATCTTTAAAAGAAGTGATTTCCCCTCGTTGGATCCCTTCCACTTGTATTCTGACAGTGCCGTTTGACAATTTTGACGCTTGGTTGATTTTCGCAAACGTTCCTATTTTATACAAATCCTCTTGTTGAGGATCATCTAACGTCGTTTCTTTTTGGGTGGCCAAAAATAAGTGATGGCCATTGCTTTTCGCTTCCTCTAACGCTTTGACAGATTTTTCGCGTCCAACGTCTAAGTGCATGATCGTGCCTGGAAAAATAAGCACACCACGCAAAGGAAGGAGCGGAACACGTCGTTCCGAACGAATTTCACCCATCCGTCATACACCTCCGCACAGTCTTCTCTAGAAGCCTTAATCCTTTTTGTTTTACCAGTGTATCCGAATGCAAGAAAAGATAATACTGTTTTCTTGCTTTCAAGCACACAACGCTTAGAGCGCCACTCAAATGATTGACGCTCTGTCATTTACATCATTTCTACTCATTCAACTTATTTTAGCTTACTTACGCGCCCTTTGTCTAATACTTAGATTGGAGAGGGATCGTATCCCACCGCAGACGCTGGGATCGCCTCTGTTTCAATTTTTTCCTCTACGAGTGCAAGCTCAAGGACTTCATCAAACGTTTTCACGGGATGAATGGTAATCCCTTCTATTGTTTTCAAGAGCGCTTGTTCATTTTCTTTCGGAATAATAATCCGTTTGGCTCCGGCTTGCTTTGCCGCTTTCACTTTTGCAATAACGCCGCCAATCGGTCGCACTTTCCCATGAACACTTAATTCCCCTGTCATCGCAACTTCGTTTGAAACGGCCTTTTGTTTAATACCCGAGTAAATACCAGTGGCAATGGCAATCCCGGCAGACGGGCCATCAACAGGCGTACCCCCTGGGAAATTGACATGAATATCGTAGTCACCAGTCGGCAGCCCTTTCCGCTTCAGAACGGTAATGACATTTTCAACGGATGACCGGGCCATGCTTTTTCGTTTAATTGAACGCATTTGCGAACCGGACTGTTCTTCTTCCGCAATTCCTGTGATCGTCAGCGTACCATTCCCTGCCCGCTCTTGTACAAGCACTTCAATTTCCAGAAGGGCGCCGCTATTTGGCCCTGTTACTGCCAAGCCATTGACGAGGCCAACGGCAGGCTGTTCGTGGATGCGCCGTTCGGGCCGTGGCGACATTTGGCTCGAATGGAGAACCCATTCAATATCATGCTTTTCAATGGAAGTGCGTTTATCGGCTCGGGCGGCTCCTACCGCAATTTGGACGACATTGACCGTTTCCCGGCCATTGGTAGCATAGTCAGCAACCTTTTTGGCCGCTTCACTTGTTAACGCCATGCCCGCTTTATCAGCAGCTCTTTTTGCAATTTCCACAATCTCATCAGGATCAAGAGCCCGGAAAAACACTTCTAGACAGCGAGAACGAATGGCTGGTGGCATTTCTTCTGGCTGGCGTGTCGTCGCAGCGACTAGGCGAAAATCAGCAGGGAGCCCCCTTTTGAAAATATCGTGTATGTGAGAAGGGATTTGCTCGTTTTCCGAGCTGTAATAAGCACTCTCTAAAAACACTTTTCGATCCTCAAGCACCTTTAACAGCTTATTCTGCTGGATTGTATGAAGTTCGCCGATTTCATCAATAAACAAAATACCGCCATGTGCTTTTGTAACAGCCCCTGGCTTTGGTTGGGGAATGCCCGCTTGCCCCATTGAGCCCGCCCCTTGGTAAATCGGGTCGTGTACAGACCCAATAAGAGGATCAGCAATGCCCCTTTCATCGAAACGGGACGTGGCGCCATCCAATTCAACAAAAGCAGCAGTTGAGCGAAACGGCGAGTCTGCTTGGCGTTTCGCCTCATCAAGAACTAAGCGTGCTGCTGCTGTTTTCCCGACTCCTGGAGGACCATATATGATCACATGCTGAGGGTTCGGCCCGCACAGCGCCATGCGAAGTGTTTTTAACCCATCTTCCTGACCAACAACTTCCGACAAATGCTTCGGTCTCACTTTTTCAGCGAGGGGTTCTGTCAAACGAATGTCACGAAGCCGTTTCATTTTCTCTAATTCCACTTTTGATTCTTTATCAAGATATGTTTTTTGGCTACGCTGGCTTTTTAACAAATTCCAAAAGTAAACACCAATGATAATTCCAAAAAACAGTTGCACAAACAAGGCAATGGTTGCAAAGCCCATAATTTCCTTCCTCCCTAATAGATGAATGATGCTGTTAGTATTTCCTAGAGCGTTTTCGTTAACCGAAAAACAACACGCTCATTTTTTCCAATTTCAATTGCACCTTTAGAGGAAGGAAGCGTAAAAACCCTCCGGCAGTTTGCCGGAGGGGGGCTAGCTATGCGCTTTCTTTCGGTTTATCCAACGTTAATTCTGTGCCGTCTGCTGATTTTAAAATCGGCGGTGCGTCATCTGTTACACATGCACCATGGATGATGCATTTGACTGCATCTTCTCGTGACGGCAAATCAAACATAACGTCGAGCATGATGCCTTCAATAATGGAGCGAAGCCCGCGAGCGCCTGTCTTACGTTCAATTGCTTTATTGGCAATTTCTCGCAACGCATCTTCGGTAAATTCAAGCTCTACATCATCAAGCTCTAGAAGTTTTTGATACTGCTTAACAAGCGCATTTTTTGGCTTTGTCAAAATTTCAACGAGCGCATCTGTGTCAAGCGGCGACAAACTTGAAATGATTGGCAAACGACCAATAAACTCTGGGATTAAGCCAAAGCGCAGCAAATCTTCTGGAAGCACTTTTGATAAATATTCACCTGGCTTCAGATCATCTTGCTTGGCATCGTCGGTACCAAAACCAATTACTTTCTTTCCAAGGCGCCGTTTAATGATTTGTTCGATCCCATCAAACGCCCCTCCACAAATAAAGAGGACATTGGTTGTATCAATTTGGATAAATTCTTGATGGGGATGCTTGCGGCCGCCTTGAGGAGGGACGCTTGCCGTTGTTCCCTCTAGAATTTTAAGCAATGCTTGTTGTACCCCTTCACCAGAAACATCGCGTGTGATCGATGGGTTTTCTGACTTGCGTGCAACTTTGTCAATTTCGTCGATGTAAATAATGCCTTTTTCAGCCTTTTCCACATCATAATCGGCCGCTTGGATCAGCTTCAGCAAAATGTTTTCTACGTCTTCCCCGACATAGCCGGCTTCGGTAAGCGAGGTGGCGTCCGCAATCGCGAACGGAACATTCAAAATCCGCGCTAGCGTTTGTGCGAGCAACGTTTTCCCGCTTCCTGTTGGCCCGATTAAGGTGATGTTGCTTTTTGAAAGCTCTACATCTTCAGACCTAGACATGGAATTAATTCGTTTGTAATGGTTATAGACTGCTACAGAAAGGGACTTTTTTGCTTCTCTTTGCCCAATGACATAGTCATCCAAAATAGAGCAAATTTCATTAGGCTTTGGGATTTCTTCAATTTCTACTTCTTCATCCGTGCCTAATTCCTCTTCTACAATCTCTGTGCATAGTTCAATGCACTCATCACATATATACACACCAGGGCCAGCTACGAGCTTTCGAACTTGATCCTGAGTTTTTCCACAAAACGAACATTTTAATTGGCCTTTTTCTTCGTTAAATTTAAACATGCCCTCACCCCTTACAGGATATTATTTTCTGTTGCTTGAGGAGCTCAAACAAAGAAAATCATTAACGTCAAATCATTGTAGCATATTCGCCGTTAACACTCTAGAAAAATGCTTTTTATGTACGTATTTTGCGATTTGCCTTAATTGTGGACTTCAAAAAGGAATGGATGCTCGCTTTGCCACATTATAATACTATTCAAGCAAACGATGCAAAAACCCTTTAAAATTTGCCTAGTTCCAGCATGTTCAATATCGGAACAGAACATACTAAAAATATGGAGAAAGGCATGGAACAATTCCATGCCAAGTTCACATACAAAGGCAGTGTAAGGCTCGTGCCGCCCTTATGATTCTGTTGTTACTTCTTTGCTGTTTTCGACAAGCACGTCAATCGCTTTGCGCAGTTTCAGATCGCCTTTTACATTGTCTGTGCCGCCTTGGGCAGCGAGCAATGCTTTGATTTCTTCCACTGAACGCTGGTACATATCAGCCATTTTTTGGAATTCTTCTTCAATCTCTTCTTCGCTTACTTCGACATTTTCCGCTTCTGCAATTGCTTCGAGTGTCAAGTTTACACGAACGCGCTTTTCAGCATCCTCTTTAAATTGGTTGCGCATGTCTTCTTCCGTTTGCCCAGAGAACTGGAAGTACATATCCAAGTTCATTCCTTGCGCTTGTAGACGCTGACCAAATTCTTGCAACATACGGTCTGTTTCCGTTTCGATCATCGCTTCAGGCACATTGATGTCTGCTTGTTCTGCCGCTTTTTCAAGCAGTGAATCACGGACGGCATTTTCAGAAGCTGTTTTCTTTTGCTCTTCCAATGTAGAACGCAATTCGTTCTTCAGTTCGTCCAATGTTTCTACTTTCTCATTCACATCTTTTGCAAACTCGTCATCGAGTTCAGGCAACTCTTTGCGCTTAATGTCATGCACTTTCACTTTGAATGTCGCAGGCTTTCCGGCAAGTTCTTCTGCGTGGTATTCTTCTGGGAATGTGACTTCGACATCTTTTTCTTCCCCTGATTTCAAGCCGACAAGCTGTTCTTCAAATCCAGGGATAAAGGAATTTGAACCGATTTCCAATGAATAATTTTCAGCCGTGCCGCCTTCAAATGCTTCTCCATCTACATAGCCAGCGAAATCAATAACAGCTGTATCGCCATTTGCGATTTCACCCTCTTCAAGAACAACGAGCTCTGCATGTTGTTCTTGTAGCTTTTTAAGCTCCGCTTCTACATCCTCATCGGTTACATCTGCGCTCGGCACTTCTACTTCAAGGCCTTTGTAATCACCAAGCTTGACTTCAGGCTTTACTGTAACGGTAGCTTTAACGATAAGCGGTTCATTTTTGCCAATGCTTTCTACATCGATTTCAGGACGATCTACAGGATAGATGCCTGTTTCTTCGACAGCATTTGCATAAGCTTCTGGCAACAAAATGTCAATCGCGTCTTGGTAAAGCGATTCAACGCCAAACTGTTTTTCAAATAGGCCACGAGGCACTTTTCCTTTACGAAAACCAGGGACATTCACTTTCTTTACCACTTTTTTAAACGCTTTATCTAAAGCATCATTGACTTTATCTGCTTCGACTTCAATTGTTAAGACGCCTGTGTTCTCTTCTGTTTTTTCCCATTTTGCAGACATGTTCTTATTCCCTCCAGCACTAAAATAGCAAAATCATTTCTCACGTTTTTGACAACCATTCCATTATAACATAAAGGCGCCATCTTTCAATCAGTTGCTTACTAAAATCTCTTATGTATGGAACCATTGGTTTTGATCTTGTGACTCAAGGAGAATATCCTTTTCCAACGCTTCGATTTCATTTGAAGCACATAGCACGTCAAACCGTTTGCAGCCATAACAATCAACCATGTCCTCTTCATCTGTTTCTAAGCCAAGCTGTTCAGCAGCAACTAAATGGAAAGCACATGCCCATGCTTTTGGATTCGGCGGATCTGGTAAGAAAGGATACGTGATCAATAAGTATGTATGGTGTAGTTGTCTTGCCATTTGCAAGAGCACCGGGTCTTCCTGTTCAAGTTGTTCTTCCAAAGCTTGACGAATCGCTTTGTCTATGTCCCGTTCTCCTGGTATCGGCAATTCGGCTGGTTGCACTTCCATGCTCCGCTCTTCCTTCTTAATGACGATCGGTAGCCGATCATTCCAATCATGCAAGAGCACAAGGGCATACGTGCGCATAAGTGCCTTGGCGTTTTCATCGGCAGCTAACTCGCGCACGTCTTTCAGTAACGCCTTCACATTGAGCTGCTTCACCGTTTGCAATGCTTTCCATTTTGCTGGCTCATTCGTTGCATGCAGGCCAGCACGCAACTCCAGCTCTGTTTCTTTTTTATGTTCTTCATCCAAGAGAGAGGCGTCATATGCTTGTGAGCTCGACATTTGCCTACTGAAATGGAGAAGTTCATAAAAAGTTTCCGCATGTTCAGATGGCAGCCGGTTTTCGCTGAGAACCGTTTCCAACAAGTGGACGACTTCCTCATAACGCGATAACTGTACAAGCAAAGACACATGGACTTGCAATGTTTCGTAGTAATCGCCAATGCCTTCGTTTAATAGCGCTTTTGTTTTTTCTACCGCTTCCTCTTGACGGTTTAGCTCAATCAAACTTAGTACTACGCCAAAACGTGCTTGGGCGCTCGTCGGCTCATACGTTTCCGCTTGTGAGAAAAGCTGGAGCGCTTTTTGGCCATTTTTTTGTTTTAATTCATCCATGCCTTCCTCTACAAGCCGTTTCACGACTCCTGGAAAAAGGATAATGTTTTGTGGTTCATGGTGATGTTCATTCGTCAATGCAATCGCCCGCTTTCTGCCCGATTCCTTTAATGTATCACGGCTCCTCTATCTTATACAAATCCCCATGTACTCCTATTCGCTATTCCTTCCCTATTCCCTTTTAAATCAAACTTAATCAAAGAAAGCCCCCAAAAGGGGACTTTCACAGACTCTAGCCAAACACTACATTCCTACTTAGGAAAGCCCTAGGGAATGGGACTCTGTATATCGAACATAGCTCCAACCCTCGCGCTTCTCTCTCCACGCCTCGTCTAGCAAGCGTTTTGGTTGCTTTTATTTATTGACTGCTGACTGGCGGTGCTCGTATTTAGCAATTGCTTCTTCATATTGAAGGGTAAGGCTAATTTCATCCCAGCCGTTGTAGAGCATTTGCTTCCAATACGAATCCATTTCAAACTTCGTTTCTAGCCCATTTTGCTTAATGAGCTGTTCGCCTAAATCGACCGTAATCTCTTCTTGGCTTTCTTTCGCCCGTTCCATCCACAATTCCGTTTCTTCAGGCGAAAGGCGGATCGGCAACAAACCATTTTTTACGCAATTATTATAGAAGATATCGGCAAAACTTGGGGCTATAATGACGCGGAAACCATAATCATACAAAGCCCATGGCGCATGTTCCCGGGAAGAGCCGCAGCCAAAATTATGACCGGTAATTAAAATGCTTGCCCCTTTTGCTTCTGGCTGATTCAGCTCAAATGCCGGGTTATCTGCACCATCTGCTTGAAAACGCCAATCGTAAAACAAATATTGGCCGAAGCCCGTGCGCTCTACCCGCTTTAAAAATTGTTTCGGGATAATTTGGTCTGTATCAATATTAACGCGGTCTAAAACAACTGCTTTGCCTTTATGAACTTGAATCGGTTCCATTAACACTCACCTGCTTTTACCATTTTGCGGACGTCTACAAACCGACCAGCGATCGCGGCTGCTGCTGCCATTGCCGGGCTAACCAAATGGGTGCGCGCTCCCTTTCCTTGCCTACCTTCAAAGTTTCGGTTGGAAGTCGAGGCACAACGTTCCCCTTCAGGAACAACGTCTGGGTTCATGCTCAAACACATGCTGCAACCTGAATCACGCCATTCAAATCCCGCTTCTTTAAATACTTGATCCAACCCTTCTTCCTCAGCACGTTTTTTGACACGTTGGGAGCCAGGGACAATAAGGGCACGGACGCCAGGCGCTACTTTCCGCCCGTTAATAACGGCTGCCGCTGCCCTTAAATCGCTCAAGCGTGAATTGGTACATGACCCAATAAACACATGCTGGATTTCAATCTCGCTCAAAGGCGTGCCTGGTTTGATGTCCATATAATCAAGCGCTTGGCTAATGGCGCGCCGTTCTACTTCCGATTTCGCATCGTCAAGCCGTGGTACAGCTTTTGAAATCCCTGCCCCTTGGCCAGGGTTGGTTCCCCATGTCACCATTGGTTCAATTTCCGCTGCATCAATCGTCACTGATCGATCATAGGTGGCTCCTGGATCGGTTGCCAATTGGGCCCACTTCTCGACAATCTCGTCGTACGCCTCGCCTTTCGGAACGTTTGCTCTACCTTGCAAATAATCGAACGTTACTTGGTCAGGGGAAATCAAACCTGCTTTCGCCCCTGCCTCAATCGACATATTGCAAATCGTCATCCGTTCTTCCATTGTCATACCGCGAATAGCTTCTCCAGTAAATTCAATGATGCTGCCTGTGCCAATATCGACGCCAAACTTGGCAATGATGGCCAAAATCACATCTTTAGCAGATATGCCTTCGTTCAGGCGCCCAGAAATATGGACCTCGAGCGTTTTCGGCTTTGATTGCCAAATCGTTTGTGTGGCCAACACATGCTCAACCTCGCTTGTGCCAATCCCAAATGCAATAGCGCCAAATGCACCATGGGTCGATGTATGGCTGTCGCCACAGACGATTACATGCCCTGGCTGAGTCAAGCCCAGTTCAGGTCCAATGACATGGACAATTCCGTTTTCCGGGTGGTCTAAATCAACCATCTCGATTCCAAACTGCTTGCAGTTAGCAGCAAGTGTCTCCATTTGCGTGCGCGCGATTTGATCACGAATGTCATAACGATTCACTGTCGGGACATTGTGGTCCATCGTGGCAAACGTTTTATCTGGCCGCCTCACTGTTCTTCCTGCAAGTCGCAACCCTTCAAATGCTTGTGGGGATGTGACTTCATGCACCATATGCAAATCAACATAAAGCAAATTAGGTTTTCCTGATTCATCCACAACCGTATGCGATTCCCATATTTTCTCGATAATTGTTTTCGCCATAACGCTCCCTCTTTTTTTAGCGGCTTGAGGCACTTTTAAGAGCAAGCGCCTCCATAACCGCATTTGTTATTGCCGTTGTCGAAACAGCGTTTTCGCTTGCTTTTGCGATGTCTTTTGTCCGTACTCCTTGAGCGAGCACACGGTCGACTGCGACTTCGATTGCTTTTGCCTCGTCCGCTAACCCAAAACTATATTGCAGCATCATCGCTGCTGACAAAATCGTCGCTAGCGGATTGGCCGCGCCCGTCCCTGCTATGTCAGGAGCAGAGCCGTGCACAGGCTCAAACAAGCCGACTTTTGACGTATTCATGCTCGCCGAGGGCAATAAGCCCAAGGATCCGGTAATCATCGAAGCTTCATCACTCAAAATATCGCCAAACAAATTTTCCGTTACGATGACGTCAAACTGCCTTGGATCACGAATAAGCTGCATCGCCGCATTATCGACAAGCATGTGCGAAAGCGTGACGTCTGGATACTCGCGGGCTACTTCATCAGCAATTTCCCGCCATAACCTGCTCGATTCCAAGACATTGGCCTTGTCAACAGAGACTACCCGTTTCTTCCGCGTTCTTGCAAATTGAAACGCTTGGTGCACAATCCGCTCGATTTCACCCCTTGTATAAAGGAGTGTATCCACTGCCCCGTCTTCTCCATTGATTTGTCGCCGTTCACGCGGCTCGCCAAAATAAAGTCCGCCTGTTAACTCCCGTACAATCAACAAATCAACGTCGGCCAACACTTCCTCTTTTAAGGTGGATGCACCCATTAACGGTTTCAGTACACGGACAGGGCGAAGGTTGGCGTAAAGGCCCAGTGCCTTGCGGATTTGCAGCAAACCTTTTTCTGGCCGTTTTTCAGGGGCATTGCCGTCCCACTTTGGTCCGCCGACTGCGCCAAGCAAAATTGCGTCGCTACCTTTGGCAAGATCCAGCGTCTCCTCAGGAAGGGGGCTGCCAGTTGCGTCAATGGCATCACCGCCAATTCGCCCTTCAACAAACTGAAATGTATGGTGATACAGCCGGGCAATTTCTTCTAACACCCGTTTGGTTTCGGCAATAATTTCCGGGCCAATGCCGTCCCCAGGTAAAAGCAATATTTGTTTTTCCATTGTCTCCTCCTTAGCTTTCCACCTTCGCCATTTCCCGTTTTGCATAATGCTTCCGGGCTATTACGCGGTTCACAGCGTGCAAATACGCTTTGGCTGATGCCTCTAACACATCATGTGCCACGCCCCGTCCGCTTTGTTCGAAATCGTCTGCTTTAATGCGCACATGAACTTCCGCTAACGCATCTTCTCCACCATTTACCGACTGGATTCGGTAATCAGCTAAGCTGTAATTGCCACCAGTCATTTTTGCCAATGTATTGTAGATTGCTTCGACGCTTCCAGAACCAGTCCCTGCTTCTTCGATTTCGCTGTCATCTTGTTTCTTAAGGCGAATCGTGGCAGTTGGTACGTGGTTCATTCCATACGTGACTTGCAGCGCAGTTAGTTCATAAGCTGTGCTATCTTGATCATCGGTTGCATCGGCAATCAATGCATACAAATCATCTTCGGTCACTTCTTTTTTCTTATCGCAAAGTTGTTTAAACGCGCTGAAAATCGTTTGTAGCTTTTCGTCAGAGCCAGAAAAACCTAATTCATTCAACTTTGTTTTAAATGCATGACGGCCAGAATGTTTTCCTAAAGGCAATGTAGACGTAGCGCCGACCAGTTCAGGCGTAATGATTTCATAGGTTTCTTTGTTTTTGAGCATTCCGTCTTGGTGGATGCCTGACTCATGAGCAAACGCGTTCGCTCCTACAACCGCTTTATTTCCAGGAACATTCATCGACGTTAGCCTGCTCACAAGGGCGCTTGTGCGCTTTAGTTCTGATAGTTTTAGCCCTGTTTTCGCCTGGTAATAATCAGACCGAATTTGCAAAGCAACAGCGATTTCTTCTAGCGCCGCGTTTCCAGCACGTTCGCCAATGCCATTGATTGTACACTCTACTTGGCCCGCCCCCGCAGAAATAGCGGCAAGTGAATTGGCTACACCCATGCCAAGATCGTCATGGTTATGAGTGGATAAAATGGCACGGTCGATGTTTTTGACATTTTCGGTTACAAATTCAAACAATTTCGATATTTCTTCTGGGGTTCTATACCCAACTGTATCAGGAAGATTAATGACAGAAGCGCCTGCATCAATCGCCGCTTCAATAATTCGTTTTAAGAACGGCCATTCTGAACGGTTTGCATCCTCTGCCGAAAACTGGACGTGGGGAAATTTTTCCGCTGCGTAACGAACGCTTTCTACCGCACGCTCCACTACTTGATCTGGAGTCAGTTTAAGTTTATGTTCCATATGAATCGGCGATGTCGCCAGAAAAACGTGGACTCTTGGTTCAGCGCTTGATTTTAACGCCTCCCAAGCAGAGTCAATATCGCTTTTCTTGGCCCGAGCAAGACCGGTAATGGATGAACCTTTTACTGTTTCAGCAATTTCCTTGACTGCTTGAAAATCGCCAGGTGAGGAGGCTGGAAAACCAGCCTCAATAATGTCCACACCTAGACGTTCCAATTGCCGGGCAATTTCTAACTTCTCTTTTACAGTCAAAGCGATGCCAGGCATTTGTTCTCCATCGCGCAGCGACGTATCAAACACGTTAATTTTTCGCATTCGCGACCACTCCCTTGGATTTGGATGCTTTCACAAATGGCATCATTTCCCGTAATTCGCGGCCAACTACTTCAAGAGGGTGATTTTTCTCCGCTTCGTTAATGGCGTTATACTCAGGACGGTTCAGTTTGTTTTCCAAAATCCAGCCTTTCGCAAACTTGCCTTTTTGGATGTCGCTTAAAATCTCTTTCATTGCTGCTTTTGTTTCGTCTGTCACGATGCGTGGTCCAGCTTGGAAATCGCCCCACTGCGCTGTATCAGAAATCGAATAACGCATGTACTCAAGGCCGCCTTCGTACATAAGGTCAACGATCAGCTTTAATTCATGCAAACATTCAAAGTAAGCAATTTCCGGCTGATAACCTGCTTCAACAAGCGTCTCAAACCCTGCTTTGACCAATGCGGAAGTTCCGCCACATAGTACCGCTTGCTCACCAAACAAGTCTGTTTCTGTTTCTTCTTTAAACGTCGTTTCAAGCACTCCTGCACGGGCAGCGCCAATTTGTTTTGCATAAGCAAGTGCAATGTCCTTCGCTTGCCCTGTCGCATCTTGGTAGACAGCAATTAGTGCTGGAACGCCAGCGCCTTCTGTATACGTACGGCGGACAAGGTGGCCAGGCCCTTTTGGGGCAGCTAGAAAGACGTCAACATGTTCAGGCGGTACGATTTGGTTAAAGTGAATATTAAAGCCGTGTGCGAATACAAGCGCTTTGCCAGCCGTCAATTCAGGTTCAATCGATTCTTTGTAGATTGCCGGCTGATGTTCGTCTGGTGAAAGAATCATAATAATGTCTGCTTTTGCAGAAGCCTCGCGGACAGAGTAGACAGAAAACCCATCTTCCGTTGCTTTATCCCATGACTTTCCTGGACGCAATCCAATAATGACGTCCACTCCTGATTCGCGCAAATTTTGTGCGTGTGCATGGCCTTGGGAGCCATAACCAACGATGGCAACCGTTTTTCCTTCTAATACTTGTTCATTTACATCTCCGTTATAATATACTTTTGCCATGATTCAATCTCCCCTTCAATTATTGTTTTTATATGGACTCGCTAATTAATCAGCGTTAGTCTTGACGTATCGGTGCTAGCTTTAGAGCTGCGATTAACAGCAGTCACGCCAGTGCGGGCCAGTTCTTGGATCCCATATGGTTTGACTAATTCAATAAATGCTTCAATTTTTTCGTTATTCCCAGTAATTTGCAATGTCATCGACTCTTTGCCGATATCGACTGCTTGCGCCCTGAATGTTTCAGCAAGGGAGGCGATTTCGCCCCGTTGTTGGGGCGTGGCTCCTACGCGGACAAGGGCAAGTTCACGCTCGACAATCGCTTCATCGGTAATGTCTTTAATCTTTAACACATCGACTTGTTTATGAAGTTGCTTTATCATTTGCTCGACGTTTTCCATCGAGTCGACAAAAACCACAAATGTCATTCGCGAAATCGTTGGATTTTCGGTTACACCGACAGTGATGCTGTCAATGTTGTACTGCCTTCTTGCAAACAAGCCTGTCATGCGGTTTAGCACGCCTGATTTGTTGTTAACGAGTACGGTAATCGTCCGTTTCATGATGGCTCTACTCCTTCCATACAGTGGTGACCTGTGCCTGGGCAAACCATCGGGTAGACGTTTTCTTCTTTGGCGACACACACTTCCAACAATACCGGACCTGGATGCGCCAATGTTTCAGCAATCGCTTCGTCCAGCATCGACAGTTTGTCGACCTTTACCGCTTTAATGTTATAAGCTTCAGCGAGCTTAGCAAAGTTAGGCTGGATTGGGAAAAGCGAATGGGAATAGCGCTCGCCATGAAAACGTTGTTGCCATTGCCGTACCATTCCAAGGGAAGCATTGTTGACAATCACAATTTTGACTGGCAAATCCAGTTCTTGCAAAATCGACATTTCTTGAAGCGTCATCTGAAAGCCTGCGTCACCAGTAATCGCCAATACCGGCAATTCCGGTTCAGCAATTTGCGCCCCAATTGCCGCTGGAAACCCGAATCCCATAGTGCCAAGACCACCTGATGTAATCCAGCGATTTGGTTTGTTAAACTTAAAATGTTGCGCCGTCCACATTTGATGCTGGCCGACGTCCGTCGTAACAATCGCCTCACCCTTTGTATGTTCATACAGTTTTTGGATCAGCTCCTGTGGCTTAATAACTTCCCCGTCGCGATGAAACCACAGCGGATAATCTCGTTTCCAATCGCTAACTTGTTTGCGCCACTCGTCGTGCTCATCTATAGCCCCGCTTCCTTTCACTAGCATCGCTAAAGCCTCTTTTGCATCCCCTACTACCGGAATTTCGACATGAACGTTTTTGCCAATTTCAGCAGGATCAATGTCGATATGGGCAATACATGCCTCCGGAGCAAAATGTTCAAGGGCACCAGTTAATCTGTCATCAAAACGAGAGCCAATGTTGATCAAAAAGTCTGATTTGTGGAGCGCCATGTTTGCAGCATATGTTCCATGCATGCCGGCCATCCCGAGATGCAATTCCTCTTCGCCAGGAAAAGCGCCTAGTCCAAGCAATGTTTGAGCGACAGGGATTTGAAATTTACGAGCAAATGCAGTTAATTCCTCACTTGCTTGTGCATGGAGGACACCAGCGCCGACAAGCAGGACTGGCCGCTTCGCTTCTTTAAACTTATCCAGAAGCTTGCGAATTTGCTGCTTATTCGGTTTAACGGTTGGTTGGTAGCCAGGCAAATGGACAGGTTCCTCATAATCAAAGATTCCCAGTTTTTCCGAAATATCTTTCGGCAAATCAATCAATACGGGTCCCGGCCGCCCGCTTACCGCAATATGAAACGCTTCTTTGACTGTTTGCGCTAGTTCTTCTATGGAACGGATTTGAAAATTATGCTTCGTGATCGGCATTGTAATGCCAAGCATATCGGCTTCCTGGAAAGCATCGGTACCAATCACTTTTGTAGCCACTTGGCCGGTGATGACGACCATTGGCAGCGAATCCATCATCGCATCCGCAATGCCTGTAACGACATTTGTTGCTCCTGGTCCCGAAGTGACGATGCAGACGCCTGGCTTTTGGGTAATGCGCGCATACCCTTCAGCCGCGTGGATTGCGCCTTGTTCATGGCGGGCTAGAATATGGTTCATTCCTAATTTATAAATCTCATCGTATGTTGGTAAAATCGCTCCGCCTGGATAGCCAAAAATGACTTCGACTCCTTCGCTGGCAAGTGCTTTTAATAAAATCTCAGAACCTGTGCAAACAGCCTGCTTGTTTTCAGCGGCTTGTGGCGTTGCCGCTTCATTGGAATGGATCATGTCTCTCGCGCCTCCCTTAGTTTTGATTTTCTATTTATTTATTTTCCGCCAACAAAAAAGACTTTCTGCGCGCCCATGCTGGGATCCAGCAAGGGGCGAGAAAGTCTTCACGCGGTACCACCCTTTTTCGCTAACAATGGTTAGCCTCTAGCAAGCCGAAATCCGGCTTGCAGTTTTTATAACGAATGCGTTCACAGCATCCGGCGCTCTTACTACAATGTTCAGAGACGCACTCAGAGGTGAGTTTCATTTAAGCTTTAACACCGTTTTCCAGCAACCAACGGCTCTCTGTAGATAAAGCAAAAATTACTTTCCTCTTCATTGTGTTATCGTTATTAGATTTTCATAACGCCGCCTGTATTGGCTGAAGTAACAAGTTTTGAGTAACGGGCCAAATAGCCTTTTTTGACTTTTGGTTCCGGCTCTGTCCATCCTTCACGGCGTTTTGCTAACTCTTCTTCGCTTATTTCCCACTCAATTGTGCGTTCGATTAAATCGATTTTGATCATGTCGCCATTTTCCACGAAGGCGATTGGCCCGCCTTCTGCTGCTTCCGGCGATATATGCCCGATTGAAATTCCTCGTGAAGCGCCGGAAAAACGGCCGTCCGTAATGAGTGCAACTTTGGTGCCAAGCCCTCTGCCTTGAATGGCTGAAGTCGGTGCCAGCATTTCTGGCATTCCAGGACCGCCTTTAGGGCCTTCATAACGGATAACAACAACTTGCCCTTCTTTCACAGCGCCGTTATTAATTTGCTCTTGCGCTTCTTCTTGGGAATTAAACACGATCGCTTCCCCAGTAAATGTTTTAATCGAAGGGTCCACTGCACCTACTTTGATGACAGCGCCGTCCGGGGCCAAATTTCCATAAAGGATTGATAGACCGCCGACTGGACTATACGCAGTCTCTTTCGTGCGAATGACATCGGTATTTGTTATTTGAGCATGAGCGACATTTTCATAGAGTGATTTTCCTGTAATGGTGATCCGGTCGCCTTTGACCGCTCCCATTTCAATCAGCTCTTTCATGATCGCAGCTACACCGCCCGCCTTATGGACGTCGTCCATCGAGTAATCAGAGGCAGGGCTAATTTTGCAAAGGTAAGGCACTCGCTCAGCCACTTCGTTGATACGTGTCAAATCGTAGTCGATTTCGGCTTCATTGGCAATGGCCAATGTATGGAGCACTGTATTGGTAGATCCCCCCATTGCCATATCAAGGGCAAAGGCATCGTCAATTGTTTCTTCGGTAACGATGTCGCGTGGGCGAATATCTTTTTCAATCAAATTGATTAAATGCTTCGCTGCATCTTTAATCAAGTTATGACGTTCCGTAGATGTAGCGACAAGCGTTCCGTTTCCTGGAAGAGCCAGACCGAGCATTTCCATAAGCGAATTCATTGAATTGGCTGTAAACATTCCAGAACAAGATCCGCAAGTTGGGCAAGCTAACTGTTCAATTTCAAGCAGCTCTTCCCTTGTCATTTTTCCTGACGAAAATGCGCCTACTCCTTCAAATACGGATACAAGTGAAAGGCTTTTTCCCTCTTTAGTACGGCCTGCTTCCATCGGACCACCAGAGACAAAGACCGCAGGCACGTTTGTGCGTACAGCCGCCATCAGCATTCCTGGCGTAATTTTGTCGCAATTCGGTATATAGAAGACGCCGTCAAACCAGTGGGCATTGATGACTGTTTCGGCAGCATCACAAATAATTTCCCTGCTTGGCAGCGAATAGCGCATGCCGATGTGCCCCATCGCAATCCCATCATCTACGCCGATTGTATTAAATTCGAAAGGAATGCCTCCGGCTTCAATAATGGCTTCTTTCGCCACTTCTGCAAATTTATTCAAATGCATATGCCCTGGGATGATGTCAATATAGGAGTTGCAGACGCCGATAAACGGCTTATCCATATCCTCTTCTTTTACGCCGGCAGCCCGCAAAAGGCTTCGGTGAGGCGCTCGATCGATCCCTTTTTTAATCATGTTGCTTCTCATCGAATCGCTCCCCAGTTCACTCAGTCTCTCTACTTTAATAAATTCCCGTTTTCTCTCGTTTCCCAAAAGGAGTTCCTTTCGAGAAAGACATCTGTTTTTATTAAACTATTATTGCAATTTACTATACGCTTCTTCTGTTTTGCGGTCAACCGTTTTTTATCATAAAAAGATCGAAAATTTCGTTGAATGCGCTTCCAATGTGAACAGGCCGCGTTTTTTGTTTTTTTATTTTTTTACTGAAAAAGGCTATAAAAATCGGAAAACCGGGGATAGTAAAAAAAGGGGGTGTTTACATGAATTTCTTTTATAAGCGGGTAAAGAACACGCTTGTCAAACTGCCATTCCTGGCCAAATTTTTAACAGATCGGCATAGGCCATCCCTTGTGCTTGTTACGAACCATTGGGAGCAATGCCCAAATGAGCCGGAACGCCAACTTTGTAGAGCTTTGCAGCAGAGAGGCTATTATGCTTCTCCAGAATACGCAATTGACCATCTGTCGATTGATGTTGCCCTCGTTCCTTATCGCATAGCGCTGATGCGCGACACCACTCTCACACAAGAGCGGAAAATCGCTAGGTACCTTGAAAGAAAAGGCTGGACGCTCATTTTTTATGACGATAACCAAATTGATGGAAATATCGATCGACTCTTATATGAAGTGGACACGCTTGTTCACCCGCCAAAAAACGCCTCACTTACATAAGGCGTTTTTTTCGTTGTCATTTTCATCTTTTCACTTCATCCATTGCCCTTTTCCTGTTCCTCTTTTCCCCTAATCATGACGAATGCCTCTACTCCCATCTATTCGACTAAAAAAATTCCATCTGTTTTCTATCAAGAAATGAATTACCTTTTTAATAGAGCGAAAAGATTGATTATCGCAGCAGGAGAAGCAATCTATTTTTAAGCATAGTTATTTTTTACTACGTATCGATCATAAACATCAAACAAGCATACACGGAAAATGGGGGTAGAGAATTGAACACAGAACATTTGCTTCCAATTACAAAAAATGCGTTTATGAAACCAAGAGTGGTTGCCTTCATTCCAGCACATAATGAAGAACAGTCGATTCGCGATTGTTTAGAAGGGTTAGCAGACCAGCAATTACCGGCAGGAGTTGACCTTGATGTGATCGTCATTGCCGATAACTGCACAGATCGTACGGCAGAAGTGGCCTTACATTGCGGGCAAGACCTCAATTTGCAATTGATCGTGCTAAAAACGAGAAACAACAAAAAGCGAAAAGTCGGAGCATTGAACACTGCTTGGAAAAGCTTGTATGGCGATTTATTAGACATTCACGCATCCAACTTAAGTCCGTACCAACAACTTTACAATAAATCGGTAAAGGCTATTTTAGGAATGGATGCAGATAGCAGAATGGCACCTGGAGCGCTTTTGCACCTGTGGGAAGGCTTAATGAGTGCCCGAAATATTGGCGGGGTAATGGCCAAGTACACGATGAGAATGCCTAAAAAGCTAAAAGAACTTTCTTTGGACGATCCATACTATGAAGAAAAAATCGCTAGCGGCCAGTATGGGAACCCCTTTACTAGATGGTGGACGCACCAACAAAAACAAGATATGGCCAGTTGGCTTTTAACATTGCAATATAACGGGGGCAGCACTTACGTATTAGGTGGGCAAGCGACGCTCTTTCGGCCAGAGGCACTCCATGATATTGTGAACCGAAACAATCTAGACGGACCGTGGCAAGATGATAGTGACGTCGAAGATATGCTACTAACTTGGCAGCTGCAAAAAGCGAAATGGAAAACGCTGATCAGCCCAAACGCTCGCTGCTTTGTTGACTCGATGAAGACATACCACACGTTCCGCCAGCAACGATACAAATGGGATTCCGGCACAATCGATTTGCTTACGAACAGCGAATTGGACATAAAAACAAAGCATCGATGGCGGATTTGGAGGGCGCAGTTTAGGTCATTGCTCGATTTAACGATTCGGATCTTGTTGGTCGTTTTGCTCGCTACTTCCCTTATTACTGCTCAGTTCTCCTGGAATTGGATTTGGGTCATTCCTATAGCAGTCGCCTCTCTCCTTAATTTGATTTTGGCCGTAAAAACGCCAATGAGAAGGCCAATCGATGTCATGCTTTCTGGCACGGTCATAAGTGCTGAAATCTATTTATGGGTGAAATTATCGATTTTTATTCATATTTGGCTAGACAAGCTTTCCAAAAACAAAAAAGACGGCTGGCATAATCAATACAACGCTGAGAAAGGACAAACACGGAGCAAACTGTTCGAATGGTGGTTTGTTCTTCTCATTTTGTTAGCTTTAATCGTTTTTGCAGCGTTCTATTTCAGGGATTTTTTCACTAGCTCCAAAGTGGTTGCTTTGTCAGCACCTTACTTAAAAGTCGGCTGGACGATTTTGAGCTATTTCACTGGATGGGCTACATTGTTAATGCTTTATCAGTTGTGGACATTGCGCAGGAAATACAAGGCCTAATTGCCCGAATCCGTTCTTCGGATTTTGCGGTTTTAAGAAAAAACGCTTTACCTATTTAGTGAAAGCGCCCAAGCAAAACCGTCAAACGGAACATTCCATATACCACTACCTACATGACAGGAGCGGATTTTTATGGAATTAGAAAAATTTGTCGACCCTATGCCTATTATGAAAACAGCAATCCCTAAAAAAACAAGCAAGGATGGAGACTATTACGAAATTGAGATGAAGGAGTTTTCACAAAAACTGCATCGGGATTTAAACCCGACTCGCTTATGGGGGTATGATGGCCAATTCCCTGGCCCCACGATTGAAGTGATGCGGGGAAAACCAGCTCGGATCAAATGGATGAACAACCTCCCTGATACCCACTTCCTTCCGATTGACCGATCGATACACCACGTTGCCCATGAACCAGAAGTCCGCACCGTCGTCCATTTGCATGGGAGCGAAACGACACCAGCAAGCGATGGCTACCCTGAAGCTTGGTTTACAAAGGATTTTGCAGAAGTGGGATCTTTTTTTGAACAAGAAACTTATGAGTACCCAAACGACCAAAGGGCTGCCACCCTCTGGTACCATGACCATGCGATGGGAATTACACGCCTTAATGTATATGCAGGGTTGAGTGGTCTATACATTATTCGTGACCCACGAGAAGAACAGTTAAACTTGCCAAAGGGAGAATTTGACATTCCATTGCTGATTCAAGACCGATCTTTTAACGACGACGGCTCTCTCTTCTACCCAGCCCAGCCAGCCAATCCCGCGCCAAACTTACCGAATCCGTCGGTCTTGCCGTTTTTTGTCGGCGATACGATTTTAGTAAACGGAAAAGTTTGGCCTTACTTGCAAGTTGAACCACGGAAGTACCGATTTCGCATTTTAAACGGATCCAATTCACGTTCCTACCAGCTAGCCCTTGATTCAGAAGCACCCTTTTATCAAATCGCTTCAGACGGCGGTTTGTTAAGAAGGACTGTTTCTTTGCAGGCATTCGATATCCGTCCAGCCGAACGGATTGAAGTCATCATTGATTTCAGTAAATTCGAAGGCCAAACGATCACACTGAAAAACAATGCAAGCACTGACGCCACAGCGGATGTGATGCAGTTTCAGGTCGTTCTTCCCTTATCCGGAGAAGACACAAGCATCATTCCTCAAAACCTATCTTATATCCCGTCGCTTCAGCAAAACGACGTCAAACGGATACGAAACTTAAAAATTTCTGGGACGACGGACGAGTACGGCAGGCCTCTCCTTTTGCTCAATAACAAACTGTGGAGTGACCCTGTTGAGGAAAAACCGTGTTTAGGAACGACGGAAATATGGTCATTCGTCAATGTCACCAACGTCCCCCATCCCATGCATATCCACCTAGTCCAATTTCAACTCTTGGACCACCGGGCGTTTAACGTTGAGCTGTACAATGAAAATGGCCAAATCGAATTAGTGGGGCCGACTATTCCGCCTAAAATCAATGAGCGAGGCTGGAAAGACACAATCACTGCCCCTGCAGGGCAAATCACTCGCGTCATTGCCCGATTTGCCCCGTTTTCCGGGTACTATGTATGGCACTGCCACATTCTCGAGCATGAAGACTATGATATGATGCGTCCTTTCGTTGTTATTGATCCGAAAACAGAGAAGGAAAGGCGATGAGGGGGGAAGGAGGTTGCCCCTGGCACCTACCCGATTGCCAGGGGACCTGTGTTTTGTCTAATGTCTGCTATCCTATTTAATCGAAAAACCAAAAATTTCATCTTTCACAAAATTAAAAACTTCCAAACCATACAATTGGAAGTTTCATTTATGTAACGATATTTTTTGAAAAAGTATTTCCTTTAGTTAGACACCTTTTCGCTTTTCTCAGACCTGAATTTATTAGGTTTTCTATGTTATAGAATGGCGTCCCAGGAGAGATTCGAACTCCCGACCGACGGCTTAGAAGGCCGTTGCTCTATCCTGCTGAGCTACTGGGACATGATTGGAGCGGGTGAAGGGAATCGAACCCTCATCATCAGCTTGGAAGGCTGAGGTTTTACCACTAAACTACACCCGCATATTAAATTAAGCTATTTTCTTTATTTCGAGCACCGTACTTTATGCCTCTTCCTCTGCTGGCTTAATCGACGAAGCCAATGCGTCGAGGCAACTCGGGGCTTTTTCATGGATGTGTTGCTCGTGGCTGAGGTTTTACCACTAAACTACACCCGCATTTTCATTAAGCTATTTTCTCTATTTCGAGCACCCTATACCATGCCTCTTCCTCTAGCTGCTTATTCGATGAGGCTTATGCGTCGAGGCAACTCGATCTCTTTTCACGGATGTGTTGCTCGTGGCTGAGGTTTTACCACTAAACTACACCCGCATTTTTAATATTACTTTCCTCATTTTTCGAGCACCGAACAACATGCCTCTTCCTCTGCTCGCTTATTCAGCGATGTTCATGCGTCGAGGCAACTCGATGCCTATTGTCGGTGACCTTATTATGTAGATGCAAAGCGCCGCTTACAGCAGCGACGCTTATAACTATACAGGACATTGAAAAGATTGTCAACCATTATTTGCAAAAGCAACCCTTTAGAGCGTGAAGTGCTTGTCCAAGTCTGTTGCTTTTTTGCCAGCGGTTGTCCAATAGTTGATGTCGACATGTTCGTTTCCGATTGTTAGGCAGCAATATGTGCCTTCAGGGTACTGTTTTGGTAGGCGAACACTGCCAGGATTAATGAGGATGACACCATCCTGCTCTTCTGCCCGGGCAATATGGCTATGGCCGTAGATGGCGATGCGTGCGCCTTTTTCTTTTGCACGGTCGATTAGTTTCGCAAGCGTCTGTTTAACGCCATGGTGATGGCCGTGGGCGATATAAGCGGTTGTTCCTTCCCATTGGCATTCTAGCTCATTTGGAAAAGAAGAGAACACATCGCAATTGCCCGCAACCACATTAACCCCAGCCAGTTCTGGCGCGTGTTCAGGCAGTTCTGAATCGCCGACGTGGATGACTTGGTCCACCTCATGTTCGTGGCGGGCTATAATCGCCTTTAGCTGATCGGTCCAGCCATGGCTGTCGCTGATGACAAGAATATTCATTTCGGCCACACTCCCTCGATTGTTTCTTTTAAGGCTGTGAGGGCACGGGCGCGGTGGCTGAGCTGGTTTTTTGTTTCGGCTGATAGCTCTGCCATTGTTTGTCCGTGGCTAGGTACAAAAAAGATCGGATCGTAGCCAAAACCATTCGAGCCCGTTGGCTTTTCGGTAATGCGGCCTTCGCAAGCTCCTTCGGCAAAAATCGTTTCTTTTCCTGGTTCAGCCAATGCAATGACACAAAAGAAGCGGGCGGTACGCTTCTGTGTCGGAACACCATCAAGCTCCGAAAGAACTTTGTCAATATTGGCTTGGTCGTTCTTCGGTTCACCAGCATAGCGAGCAGAGTATACTCCTGGTTTGCCGCCAAGGGCATCGATCAGCAGTCCTGAATCATCGGCAATGACCGGTTTTTGCAAATAGGCAGCCAGCGTTTCTGCTTTTTTGGCGGCATTCTCATGGAATGTGTCGCCGTCTTCAATAATCTCAGGGACTTCAGGGTAATCATAAAGTGATTTGACTATGTAACGATCCGTAAACAATGTTTGAAAGTCGGCAAGTTTGCCTTTGTTTTTTGTTGCTACAACCAATTCGTTCAATGTTCATGTCCCCTTTTTTTCTTCAATCCAACTAGCTGCCTCTCCAAGAAACGGGCGTTGGATGTGAATCAATTGGTCAATGCCCTCTGCAGCGAGGTCAAGGAGCTCATTCAATTCACTGCGTGTATAAACAGCTTCTTCTCCACTGCCCTGCACTTCAACAAAATCGCCTGAACCTGTTTGGACGATATTCATATCGACCTTTGCCTGCGAATCCTCGCTGTAACACAGATCACACACCGCCCCTTCTTCAGGCAAAATGCCGACAGATATAGCTGCTAGAAAATCAGTAATCGGCCAAGCGCTAATTGTTTTTTCAGCGAACGCTTTTTGAACTGCGAGCACAAGCGCCACATAGGCACCTGTAATCGATGCGGTTCGAGTACCGCCATCTGCTTGGATAACGTCGCAGTCGATCCAAATCGTCTTTTCACCGAGCTTTTCTAAATCGACAACTGCCCGGAGAGCCCGGCCGATCAGGCGTTGGATTTCCATTGTACGCCCGCTCAATTTGCCTTTTGCGGCTTCGCGAATCGTTCGCTGGCCTGTCGCTCGTGGCAGCATCGAATATTCCGCCGCTAGCCACCCTTTATTTTGCCCACGTAAAAACGGGGGGACGCGGTTTTCAATGCTTGCTGTGCATATCACTTTTGTATCGCCAACAGAAATCAGTACAGACCCTTCGGCATGCTTTGTAAAATGAGGAATGATCTCAACCTCTCTTAGTTGATTTTGTTTTCGGCCGTCTTGGCGCATTTGTTTTCCTCCTTAGCAATGGAAAGCCCTCCAAATTGTATCGGCTCTAGTATAACATACCTAAACAGGCGCCTGCATATGCAAGCGCCTTGTCTGCTTCCCTATAGCGGCTTAGCATTCACGAGCTCAGGGCGAGTGACTTCTTCCACTTCAATGCCCGCCTCATTTACGCCTGCCTCTCCGTTCACTTTGATTGACACTTTTTCGATGCCGCCTTGCTCTGTTAATGTGAGCGCTAAGCTTTCCAATACACTAGTCGGAATCGCGCTGCCTTCGTTGGCCGATTGAATGGCTTCGTTAAAGTCTAAGACGACTTCGCCATTTTGCAGTTTAGGCTCATTAAGAAGTTCCACATCGCCTGACATTTCCGTTAGCAAATTTGTCATGAGCGATGGCCCGTCAATCAATTCATTGATTGCCGCCTCTAGCTCATTGTCGACATTTTCAACCCTTTTCGTTACCGGTACATAGTATGTGTCCTCGTCATTTGCCCCAAGGAAATATAGGGTAATGTCCGTGCTGTTGGTAAAGTCGACTACTTCGCTTGTGTCGACATTTATGCCGTCTGCGCGACTTAGGTTTCCGACAAGCGGTTTCTCACTTTGTGGCATTTTATCGAGCTCATAACCGTTTACTTCGACTTTCACTTCTTCAACGTCAGGAAATTGCGTCAATGTCCAGGTGACAGCCTCAAAAATTTGCTTTTCATCTGCAAGGTTGTAGTCATTAAACTCGCTTGAAAAATTGACAATCGCCAACTTTTCTTCTTTTAAGTGGTCGATATCGACTTCCGTTCCTGCTGGCAAGACGGCCCGGAAGCCGTTAGGAAGAATATCGTTGATTGGTCCCCCTTCTACTAAATACTCAAGCGCCTGTTTCATCACACTGTCTGTTTTTGGAAGCGTCAACGTTTGCGGGACGACTAGGCCATTGCTATCAATTAAATAGAGCTCTCGCTGATTTAATGATTCGGCAGCTTCATCCGGTGTTGTTTCATCTGTTGAGCCTGTTTCCTCCCCTGTTTCTTCCCCTGCTTCGCTTTCATCGGCTTGTTCTTCCGTTACATCCTCTTCAGGTTCATTTTCTTCGTTTCCAAAATCCTCTTCCGCATCCGTGTATGTGACTGGCGGTTCATCGAGTGTGTCCACAGCATCATTGGCTCCAAGTGAACAGCCCGTAGTAGTAAGTGCAAGTACAACAACAAAAGGCGCGCTAACTCCAGCTAATTTACGCATACGTTTCCCTCCCCAGAATGGTTGTACTTCCATATATACGAGCTTTCTCTCAGATTAGACCAGCTTGTTTATACCTTGAATAAAAAAACGCCTCCCAAAAAGGAGGCGTCAGACTATAGACAAACGCTCGCATACTTCGTCGTTTGCCTCGGTCATATGCTCATGAACCCTTGTTCTATTCGCATCTTCCCTCGGCTGCACTCCTCGTCTGACAAGCGTTTTCTATCAGTCTGATTGTTTGTCGACTTTGTCGACAACTTCACGCCTCCCAAAAAGGAGGCGTGTCAATGATTTATAATCGAGCAGGAAGCTTTTCTCCAAGAGCGTCAAGCCGCGCTTGGTGTTCTTCAGGAGAAAGCTGATGCTCTTTTACATAGAGATTGCGAGGGTGGACGCGGCATTCAGGTGTACAGCCGCGCAAATATTTATGCTCATTTTCCTCTGAACATAAAATTTGCTTGTTGCATTCTGGATTCGCGCAATTGACATACCGCTCACACGGTTTTCCGTCAAAGTAATCTTTACCGACTACAGTTGGCGCTACGTGGTTAATCGGCACTGTTAGCCGCTCATCAAATACATAGCATTTGCCATCCCACAATTCCCCTTTTACTTCTGGGTCTTTTCCGTAAGTGACAATGCCGCCATCTAATTGAGCTACATCTTCAAACCCTTCTTTTTTAAGCCAGCCTGAAAATTTTTCGCAGCGGATTCCTCCTGTGCAGTAAGTAAGAATTCGTTTATTTTCAAATTGCTCTTTGTTTTGTCGAATCCAATCAGGCAGCTCCCTAAAAGCCTTAATGTCTGGGCGGATCGCTCCACGAAAATGCCCGACATCATACTCATAATCATTGCGGGCGTCAATGACAACCGTGTCCTCTGCCAGCATTGCTTCACGCCATTCTTTTGGCGATAAATGCTTGCCTGTCAGTTCGTTTGGATTGACGTCGTCTTCATTCAAGCGAAGCGTTACCAGTTCTGGGCGAGGGCGTACATGCATCTTCTTAAATACGTGCTGCTCTTCTTCGTCCACTTTAAATACAATGCCTTCAAACAACGGGTTGGCTTTCATCGCCTCCATATAGGCATCGGTATGTTCCTTCAGCCCTGATACGGTTCCATTAATGCCTTCTTTTGCTACAAGTACTCGGCCTTTTAACTGCAAGCTTTTGCAAAAAGCGAGATGCTCTTTAGCAAACCCTTCTGGATCTTCAATCGTAGTGTAATAATAATACAGTAGTACACGGTAATCTTTAGACATATACTCTTCCACCTATCTCCTTATATTTGCAAGATACAATGTGTAGGTGTCTTACCTAGTCAGCCACATCTGTGTCTCATGTTTTACCAACCTATATTATACAAAAATTCGCCTTTTTGTCCAGTTCCTTGCTATTTTAACAAAAGCAAGCGAAATGACCAAAACAAAAGCTCCCTCCCGTGTTAAGGAGATGAGCTTTCTATCGTGGGCTACTTTGATAAATGTTGTTAGCGCCTTTCCAACTGTTACTCAATCCCAAAAAATTCTTCCGCTTTTTTCAAGAACTTTTGGTCTTCAGGGGCCATCTCATATTCTTCCACAATGGCATCAACTGGGCATACGCCTTGGCAAGCGCCGCAATCAATGCAAATATCTGGATTAATAAAGTATTGGTCTTCTCCTTCTTCAATGCAGTCAACTGGGCATACATCGACACATTCCCCAGCTTTCTCCCCGATGCAAGGGCTCAAAATGACAAATGCCATGTTTTACACTCCTTTAAAAGTCTCCTCTTTTAAGAAAACAGCAAAAAAGCCGTCTCTTCTTCTCAATCATTCTACTGCCTGTCTCTAGCATACACCCCTGCCTCAGAAACATAAAGGGGTTTGCCTGAATTTCACTTACTTTTCATCGTTGCTTGAACTGGCAATGGCCCATCAAGATGAATCGACGCGACTGAGTCTGTGTGAATGTTTAGCCAACTCGCCGCTAATTGCTTAAATTGATTCGCTTCTCCAGTCGTATAGAAACGATGTGTCGCCTTTGCCTGATGTTGTTCGTTCATTGAATGGTAAAACAGCAAACTGCTTACTTCCCTTGCTGTCTCCTCGCCTGATGAAATGACAGTAACGCCAGGCAAACACGCTTCAATGACAGGCTTTAACAATGGGTAATGGGTACAGCCTAAAATGAGCGTATCGAAACCGGCGCCTTGAAGGGGAGCGAGCGATTCGCGTACTATCGCTTCGGCTTCAGGTCCTTTAATCGTCCCCTGTTCAACAAGGGGCACAAATAACGGACATGCCAAGCTTTCAACCGTTACGTTTTCATCAATCGAATGGAGTGCCATCGTGTAGGCGTTGCTCGCAATTGTGCCTATTGTGCCAATGACAGCAACATGGCGATTTTCGCTCACTTGTATCGCGCTAATCGCCCCTGGACGGATCACGCCAACAACTGGAATGTCTAACTGGGCTCTTGCCTCTTCTAGCACAACCGCCGTTGCTGTATTGCAGGCAATCACAATCATTTTGACATCTTCATGTAAGAGACGTCCGATCATTTGCCACGTAAACGCCCGCACTTCTTCGACAGGGCGGGGTCCATATGGGCAACGGGCGGAATCGCCTATATATACAATCGGTTCTTTTGGCAATTGACGCATAATTTCCGAGGCGACAGTCAATCCCCCTATGCCTGAATCAATAATGCCAATCGGTCTGTTCACGCGTCTTTTCTCTCCCTTTATGAACGCACTTCACGCTTTTCCTTCATCGTTTTCAAAAGGAAATTTAAATTTTCTTCTAGATCGTTCACTTGTTCACTTGTAAAATGCTCAAGCATTTCCGCTAAATAATGTTGCCGCTTAGCGATCACTTCACGTATGATCGTTTGACCTCTATCCAACAAATGAATTCGCACGACGCGCCGGTCTTGTTTGTCTTTTACCCGCATCACCAATCCATTTTTCTCCATTCGATCTACTAAGTCCGTAGTTGTGCTGCATGCCAGGTGCATATGATTAGAAAGTTCCCCTATGGTCATATCACCATATTCATTTAACCACTGCAGTGCAACAAATTGCGGAGTCGTTATCGGGAAATGCGCTAAAATTTCTCTGCCCTTTTGTTTCACTAAGTCAGCAATTTTACGGAGAGAGCGCTCAATCTCCTCGAATTGGTGACGATTGTTGTCATAAGGTTTTTCCAATCGTTGCACCTCCATCCAATCCTATCGGTTTCTATTCATTCTAAGACTATTGTACTAACCTCAACGCCTCTTATCAACTAGATTTCTTAGATTGTCGACTAAACACATGGGAATAAGGACAAACGATTGCCGCTTGCCCTTATTTCCTTATGATTGGCTGTATTTGCTGCGAACTAGTTGTTCGACTCCATCGGCCGTATCTTTTGTCAATGCTTCTTGCGCAAAAGATTCCAGTTCAGCTTTAGACAATTTGCTAATCTGGCTTCTAGCAGGAAGAATCGACGTGGCGCTCATGCTAAACTCGTCTAAGCCAAGACCGAGCAAAAGGGGAATCGCAATTTCATCACCGGCCATTTCGCCGCACATGCCGACCCATTTCCCTTCTGCGTGGGCAGCTTGAATGACCATGTCAATTAGACGAAGAACTGCTGGATGGTACGGCTGGTATAAATAAGAAACTCGTTCATTCATACGGTCAGCAGCCATTGTATATTGAATCAAGTCATTCGTACCAATGCTGAAAAAGTCAACTTCTTTGGCAAACTGTGGAGCCGCCACCGCAGTCGATGGAATTTCCACCATAATGCCAACTTCCATCTCGTCGCTGACATCAACATTGCTCGCTTGCAGCTTGTCTTTTTCTTCGTGCAAGATTTGTTTAGCTTGACGCAATTCTTCCAACGTCGCAATCATCGGAAACATGATCTTTAAATTGCCATGTGCACTTGCGCGAAGCAAGGCGCGGAGCTGGGCCCGGAACATGTCCTGTTTTTCAAGGCAAAGGCGAATGGCCCGATGCCCTAAAAACGGGTTTAGTTCGTGTGGCAAATCCAAATAAGGAAGCTCTTTGTCGCCGCCAATGTCGAGTGTACGGATGACGACTGGCTTTCCATCCATCCGTTCCACCACTTCTTTGTAAGCTTCGTATTGTTCTTCCTCACTAGGAAGCTCTGTCCGTCCCATATAAAGGAACTCTGTCCGATAAAGGCCGATTCCTTCAGCGCCATTGTTAATCACGCCGTCTAAATCTTTAGGCGTTCCGATATTAGCCGCTAGCTCAACGTGGTGCGTGTCTTGCGTTGTCGTCTTTTTGTTGACAAGTTTTGCCCACTCCGCTTTTTGCGCTTCATAATCAGCTTGCTTTTGCTCATAAGCAGCTAACTCTTCTTCGGTAGGGTTGACAATGACGTGGCCATCAATGCCGTCAACAATCACAAGTGCACCGTTTTCAATTTTGGCAGTAGCTTCTTTCGTCCCGACCACAGCAGGAATTTCCAAAGATCTAGACATGATGGCAGAGTGAGACGTACGACCGCCAATGTTTGTCGCAAAACCTTTGATAACGTCAGGATTTAATTGTGCCGTATCAGATGGTGTTAAATCATGGGCAATGATAATGGTGTCTTCTTCGATAGCGGCAAGGGAAACGACTTCAATTCCCATAAGGTGACCTAATACACGGCGAGAAACATCACGTATATCCGCTGCTCGCTCTTTCATATATTCATTGTCCATGTTTTCAAACATGGTAATGAACATATTGGCGACTTCGTTCAATGCAAACTCCGCTGTTACGGAGTCTTCATTTACTTTTGCTTTCACAGCGTCGACCAACTCAGGATCGCTTAACACAAGCAAATGGGCTGAAAAAATTTCAGCCTTGTCCTCGCCTAATTCATTAAGCGCCTTTTCCTTAATAGCCGTCAATTCTTCACGAGAAATAGCCAGTGCTTCGTCCAGACGCTTGATCTCATCACTGGGGTTTTTAGCCTCTTTTTGTTTGATTGTAAAATCAGGCTCTTCGTGCACAAAGGCTTTGGCAATTGCTACACCCGCAGATGCAGCAATGCCTTTAAGAGAATGAAGCATTATTCGCCAAGTCCCTCTTTAATCACTTCTTCAATAGCTGAAAGCGCTTCATCTGCGTCTGAACCTTCCGCTTTGATTGTTACTTCTGCGCCTTGTCCAACACCAAGAGACATGACACCCATGATCGATTTAAGATTGACTGATTTCCCTTTGTATTCCAAAGTGATATCAGACGAGAATTGGCCAGCTTTATTAACAAGTTGTGTAGCTGGACGCGCGTGAATGCCCGTTTCTGCAGTAATTTTAAATGTTTTTTCAGCCATAGTAATTCCTCTTTTCTATTAGTATTTACTCATTGGTAAAGCCCTTGTACAGCGGGTCGCCTTTGCACAAATCACGACTGATTCTTACTAAGTATCGTACCCTGCAATGAGCTGCTCTAGCCAATTTATTTTTCTTTTTTGCTAAGCAATGCACTTTATTCAGCTGCAAAACCCTCTTATAAAAGAGCTTTATAAACATCGTCATTATAGCATGGGGGGTAATCCCTTTCAACAAAAAAACAAGGGCCCTATCAAAAAAACGACTAAATTCGACAATAATGAAAACGTCCTATTCGCAAATGAACGCTCACACCTTTTTCATACCAAACATATACTGTCTTGACTAAAGCCTTTCAGGTCAGCGTTGACCTACTCTTAGCCCGGCATGAAGGAGTGAACATATTGAAGGGAGCAGACTTCGGACCAAAACCTTTGCTTACGAAAAGGGAACGCGAAGTATTCGAACTACTCGTCCAAGACCAAACAACAAAAGAAATTGCTAATCACCTTTTTATTAGTGAAAAGACCGTACGCAACCATATTTCGAACACAATGCAGAAGCTGGGAGTAAAGGGGCGCTCTCAAGCCGTTATCGAACTTATACGTCTAGGTGAATTGACCATTTGAAAAAAGCCTGCTATGCAGGCTTTTTGCTATGTAGTTTTTTTACATGCTAGTTTAGCAAGCACCTTCTCAGAGAAAGGGAGTGCTTTGCCTGTCTGTTTGTCAACTTGCACCACTGTGCCTCTCCCTGTTAAACAAATATCGGTGTTTCTTTTTGCTACATAATGAATGTCCAATGAAGAACGCCCGATTTTATCCACTTTTACCCCTACTTGTAACGTATCCCCGTATTGAATTTGGGCCACATAGTTACATTGCAAATCAGCAGTAACGACAATGGCATCATTGCTAATCGCAGCCCAATCTTCCATTAAGCCGCAAGACTCAAAAAATTCAAGCCTTGCGTGTTCAAAATAAATAAACGCAGACGTATTATTCACATGGCCAAATGCATCTGTTTCCGAAAAGCGGACTTTGATGGGAACAAAAAATGTAAATGAGTCTTCCCATGCGCTTATTTCATTGATATAAGCAGGCACTTTCATCGTTCATCGCTCCTTTTTTTGACAAATCTCAGCTTAATTGAAAAGGCTTAGTGGACGGGAATAATGGAGAGGAAAATGGAAATAGAAATGGGATTGACGTAAGCGGCGTTTGTCTATAGTTAAACGAGGCTGCTTCGCAGCCTCGTTGTATGATCATATGCTTCCAAAGAAGTTTTTAAAGGACTGCAATGCCGTCGCGCGGTTTAATGCAGCAATGGATGTTGTAAGCGGAATGCCTTTCGGGCAAGCTTGCACGCAGTTTTGTGAGTTCCCACAATTGGCAAGACCGCCGTCTGTCATAATGGTAGCCAACCGTTCTTCTTTATTCATTTCACCAGTTGGGTGGGCATTAAAGAGGCGAACTTGAGATAGTGCCGCTGGCCCAATAAATTCGGATTTTGAATTGACGTTCGGGCAAGATTCTAAGCAGACGCCGCAAGTCATACATTTAGACAACTCATAAGCCCATTGGCGTCTTTTTTCTGGCATGCGCGGTCCAGGACCTAAATCATACGTGCCGTCAATTGGAATCCAGGCTTTTACTTTTTTCAGAGAATCAAACATTCTGCTGCGGTCGACGACAAGATCACGAACAACAGGGAATGTCCTCATTGGCTCAAGGCGAATGGGCTGTTCCAACTTATCAACGAGCGCGGTGCACGACTGTTGTGGTTTGCCATTAATAACCATTGAACAAGCGCCACATACTTCTTCTAGGCAGTTCATATCCCACGTGACAGGCGTTGTCTTCTCACCCTTAACATTGACAGGGTTGCGGCGAATTTCCATTAAGCAAGAAATCACATTCAAGTTTTGCCGGTAAGGAATAGCAAACTCTTCTTCATAGGAGCCGCTGTCTGGTCCATCTTGCCTTGTCACGATAAGGCGAATTGTTTTTTCACTCATTTGCTTCCAGCTCCTTGCTTTTTCTGTGAGTAGTCGCGTTTGCGTGGTTTAATCAACGATGTATCGACTTCCTCATATTCAAAGTCCGGCGCGCGGGTGCTCGGATTGTACCAAGCTTTTGTTGTTTTCAAAAACTCTTCGTCGTTTCGTTCTGGAAACTCCGGCTTGTAATGGGCGCCACGGCTTTCATTGCGGTGGTAAGCGCCAAGCGTGATCACACGGGCTAGATTGAGCATTCCCCCAAGCTGGCGGGTAAATGCCGCTCCTTGGTTCGACCATTTAGCCGTATCATGGATGTTAATGTTTTGGTAACGTTCCATTAACTCTTGGATCTTTTCATCTGTTTTTAACAGCTTGTCATTGTAACGCACAACTGTGACGTTGTCCGTCATCCACTCGCCAAGCTCTTTATGAAGGACATACGCATTTTCCGTACCATCCATGCGCAAAATCGCGTCGAATTGGTCTTGCTCTTTTTTCACTTGCGCTTCAAATAGCGAAGACGACAAATCTTCAGTAGCTGTGTTCAATCCACTAATGTACTCCACTGCCTTCGGCCCAGCAACCATACCGCCATAAATGGCCGATAACAGCGAGTTTGCACCTAAGCGGTTTGCACCATGCTGAGAATAATCGCATTCACCGGCGGCAAATAAACCAGGAATATTCGTCATTTGATCATAGTCTACCCACATGCCGCCCATCGAGTAATGAACAGCAGGGAAGATTTTCATCGGCACTTTCCGTGGATCATCGCCTGTGAACTTTTCATAGATTTCAATAATGCCGCCAAGCTTAATATCTAGTTCTTTCGGGTCCTTATGGGATAAATCCAAATAGACCATGTTTTCGCCATTAATGCCAAGCTTTTCGTCTACACACACATGGAAAATTTCCCTTGTAGCAATGTCACGCGGGACAAGGTTTCCATACGCCGGGTATTTCTCTTCAAGAAAATACCACGGTTTTCCGTCTTTGTATGTCCATACGCGCCCACCTTCTCCACGGGCAGACTCGCTCATCAGGCGAAGCTTGTCGTCGCCTGGAATCGCAGTCGGGTGGATTTGGATAAACTCGCCGTTCGCATAGGCAACGCCTTGTTCGTACAATTTTGCTGCAGCGAAGCCGGTATTAATCATTGAATTCGTCGATTTGCCGAAAATGATTCCTGGTCCACCAGTTGCCATAATAACGGCGTCAGCTGAGAAACTGCGTATTTCTGCTGAATTCAGCTCTTGTGCTGTAATGCCACGGCACGCGCCCTCATCGTCGATCACAGCAGATAAAAACTCCCAGCCTTCGTATTTCGTTACAAGCCCTTGCACTTCGTAACGGCGTACTTGTTCGTCCAGTGCATACAAAAGCTGCTGTCCAGTCGTGGCCCCAGCAAAAGCGGTGCGATGGTGTTGTGTACCGCCAAAACGACGGAAATCGAGGAGCCCTTCAGGGGTACGGTTAAACATAACGCCCATGCGATCCATTAAATGAATAATCGCCGGAGCTGCTTCGGTCATTGCTTTAACAGGTGGCTGGTTCGCTAAAAAGTCGCCACCGTACACAGTATCATCAAAATGTTCGTAAGGGGAATCCCCTTCTCCTTTTGTGTTGACAGCGCCGTTTATGCCGCCTTGCGCGCATACGGAGTGGGAACGTTTCACCGGTACAATCGAAAATAAATCGACCGGTACCCCTTTTTCTGCCGCTTTAATCGTTGCCATTAGCCCGGCTAACCCGCCGCCTACTACAACAATTTTCCCTTTACTCATAAAGTCCACTCCCTAAAAAATTCGCTAGTTGCTGATTTTTATACGAAAGCAAATGCAGCGGAAACACCTACATAGGTAAGTGCTGCAAAAACGATAATTGATACATATGTCATAATTTGTTGTGAACGAGGTGTTACGGTGATGCCCCATGATACAGCGAATGACCATAGTCCATTGGCAAAGTGGAACGTCGCAGACACAATGCCGACTATGTAAAATGCCATCATCCAAGGGTTTTGCAAAATATTTGCCATCATATCGTAGTTGACTTCATGACCAAACAGTGCTTGGATCCGCGTGTCCCAAACATGCCAAGAAATGAAAATTAAGAGAAAAACCCCTGTCCACCGTTGGATGCGGAACATCCAATTTCGGAATGTGCCAAAGCGGCTCGTATTGTTTTTTGCTTGCATCGCAATGTAAATGCCATAAATCGCGTGATAAAGAATCGGAATAAAAATGATGAGCAATTCTAACGCATAACGAAAGGGCAGACTCTCCATAAAATGGGCTGCCTGGTTAAATGCTTCCGGTCCTCTTGTTGCAAAGTGGTTGACTATTAAATGCTGAATTAGAAAAATTCCAATTGGTATAACTCCTAGCAATGAATGAAGCCTACGATTAAAGTACTCTCGATTCTCAGCCATACACGTTCCCTCCACGATATTTTTCCTCATCAAGACCCCTTATACAAATTCGTGCGTTTTTCTCTCTCTTATAAACGTACCCCCTGATATGGATTATGAATGACTTTCATTGAAAAACTGAAACTGTGAAATCTATTTGACAGTTTCATTTTACTCCTAGGGAAAATCCGAGTCAAGAAAACGGATTCAATTCATCTTGATTTTAAAGGGTTTTGAATGTTCTTTCTACATAAACCGACAGAAATCGGCTGCTTGGCGCTAGCCGATAATGACTGGTTCTGTCGGATAATGGTAATGGCTTTTCGTATGTTTCTTTTTAAAGGAGAACAGCATAGCGACAATCCCTACTCTGCCAATAAACATTAAGCACATTAAAATGATTTGGCTTGGATAGGAAAGGGAGCCAGTCTCCCCCATTGTTAGGCCGCAAGTCCCAAAGGCAGAGGCGACTTCCACAATTAAAGCAAGTAAACGTATGCCGCTGTCTCGTTCAAAAAAAGCGATGCTAATTAAAGAAACGGCAATGAGCAATGCTGCAACAGACAAAACGATAAACGCCTTTTCCTGGTCATCTTTATGGATTTGCCGCCCAAATGCATTTACGCGGTTGCGCCCTAAAGCGTAGCCCCTGATTGTCAAAACCATTACAGCAAGGGTAGTCGTCCGTATCCCGCCGCCAACGCTTGAAGGGCTCGCTCCGATAATCATCAGTCCCGACATAAATAGCAGCGTCGACTGCTCAAATTGACTTATATCTATCGTTGATAACCCGGCACTTCTTGTTGTGGCCGATTGGAACAAGGAATGGCCAAACTGTTCAAACCAAGGCAAGCCAGCAAAAGCTCCAAACGACTCGAACAGCCAAATGCCAAGTGCCCCAATGGCGAAAACGAGAAAATAAGTGGAAACGGTCAATTTTGTAAACAAGCTGAAACGGAATCCGGCTTTCCGCTTTAACAAAAACTCCCTGCACTCTACAAGAACAGGAAACCCAATCGAGCCGGCTATGATCAACAAGATCATCACAAGCTGGACAACTGCGTCGCCGGCAAACGGTTGGAGTGATTGCCCGGTGAGGTCAAAGCCAGCGTTAGTAAACGCACTCAACGCAGCAAAAAATCCTTGAACATAAGCCTCCGTCCATGTGTCAAAGTAGCGCAAATAATAAGTACCGAGTACAAGCCCTCCAACACACTCGATCGCAAGCGCAAGTAGCAAAAGCTGCCTCATGAGCAAAACAAGGCCACTCATATGGTTTTGGACGCGATTTTGGTCGGCGATGATAAGCATGCGCTGGGCAAGGTTTATTCGCTTTCCTAATACGATCCAAGTGAATGTTCCGAGTGTCATAATGCCAATGCCGCCTAACTGAATCGCAAGGGAAAGCACCATAATGCCCGTTCCATTAAACGTGTCGGCAACAGATATTGTCGTTAGCCCCGTTACACTGACGGCACTAACCGCTGTAAACAAAGAATCGCGATAGGCAAGCGTTACGCCGTCTTGATGAAACCAGGGAATCATTAAAAGCAGACTAAACAAAAAAATCGTCAGCAAATAGGCAGTAATAATAATTTGGAATGAATTGCTTAACCGTGCATGCTTATTGTCCATGGCACACCTCTCATTTATCACCAGTTAGTATATCACTGTCTGGGCTCCTTTACTATATCGCCTAGGTTCCATTTGCCGTGAAAAATTAGACAGAAGAACTACTGACAAAATCGCTAATCACAGGTAGTATAGGAACATGGAAAGCTATCGAAAGGTTGAGGTGTGACAATGAGCGGGGAAGACAACAAGGAGCAAACAGCAGGGCAATATGGCTATGATTTAATCCGTAATGATATCCTGCGCACGATTCTCGGAGACGAGCACGACAGATTGCTTTATTGGGTAGGCAAAAAAGTCGCGCGCGACAACCCACTTGAATCCGTTGAAGAATTAATTTCGTTTTTTCAACGTGCCGAATGGGGGCAACTCCAGCGTCTAAAAGAAAAACGGAGCGAATACATTTTTGAACTAACAGGAGATTGGATGGGACGAAAAGATAGGCGCTGTTACCAGCTTGAGGCTGGCTTTTTAGCGGAAACATTTGAAGTGTGGCATGAGGTAACAACGGCCGTTACATATACGCAAAAACGAAACAGCACGATTTTTACGGTGCATTTTGACCGAAATGATACTGTCAACGTAGGCGACTAACAGGAGGGCACTAAAAAACAAGCCGTTAAGCATTCGGCTTGTTTTTGTTTAATGTGTGATGAATGGTTTCTGCCAGTTTGGTTGGCACGTGTTTGCTTAAGTCCTCAATGGAAGCTTCCTTGATTTTTTTTACTGAACCGAACGTTTTAAGAAGCGCTTTTCTCCGTTTCTCCCCTACGCCAGGGATGTCGTCAAGTGCTGATTGCAAAAACGATTTCGCCCGTGTTTGGCGATGGAATGTGATCGCAAAACGGTGCACTTCATCTTGGATGCGTTGCAACAAATAAAATTCATGGCTGTCACGCTGTAAAGGCACGACTACCGGAGGAGACCCCATTAATAATTGCGACGTCCGGTGTTTATCATCTTTAGCCAAACCGCAGACAGGGATAGCTTGGCCAAGCTCGTCTTCAATCACTTCTTTAGCTGCAGCAATTTGCCCGGCGCCCCCATCAATGACAATCAAATCAGGCAATGGCCGTTTTTCCTTTAAAAGGCGGACGTAGCGGCGACGCACGACTTCACGCATCGATCCATAATCATCAGGGCCTTCTACCGTTTTGATTTTATACTTTCGGTACTCTTTTCGCTGTGGCACGCCGTTTACAAAAACAACCATAGCAGACACTGGGTCAACGCCTTGAATGTTCGAATTGTCAAATGCCTCGATCCGGTAAGGCGCATTTATTCCGATTGCCTCCCCGAGACGTTCGACTGCTTTCACCGTTCTCTGTTCATCACGTTCAATGAGCGAAAATTTCTCTTTTAAAGCGAGAGCAGCGTTTTCTTCAGCTAAATCAAGCAACGCTTTTTTTTGGCCTCGTTTCGGTTGTGTGACGCGCGTCTCAAGCAACTCTTCCAGCAATTGTTTATCGACGCTTTCAGCAACAAAAATTTCTTTTGGCTTAATATGGTTTTTTTCTAAATAAAACCGGGCAATAAATGTTAACAGCTCTTCGCTTGCCTCCTGGTAAAAGGGGAAAATGGACACGTCCCGTTCAATGAGGCGGCCTTGGCGAATAAAGAATACTTGGACGCACATCCATCCTTTATCATAGGAAAAGCCAAATACGTCTCTGTCCGTTTTGTCAGCAAACGCCATTTTTTGCTTTTCCATTACTTTTTCCATTTGTGCAATCGTATCCCTTAATTCTTTAGCCCGTTCAAAGTCGAGGTCTTCGGCCGCTTTTTCCATTCGTTCGCGAAGTTGCTCTTTTATATCGCTATGACCATTTTTCAAAAACTTTGTGATCTCATTCACCATAGTTTGGTTGGTTTCTTCACTCACTTCGTATACGCAAGGAGCAAGACATTGGCCGATGTGGTAATACAAACAAACGGAGTCCGGCATTTTCCGGCATTTACGCAATGGATACAGGCGGTCTAACAGTTTTTTCGTCTCCGTAGCCGCGCCTGCATTTGGATAAGGGCCAAAGTACTTTGCCCCGTCTTTTTTCACTTTCCGCGTAATTAATAAACGAGGGTGACGCTCATTCGTGATTTTAATATACGGATACGTTTTGTCGTCTTTTAACAACACATTGTATTTGGGATCATGCTTTTTAATCAGTGTAAGCTCTAAAATCAATGCTTCGATGTTACTGGAAGTGACGATGTACTCAAAATCGCAAATTTCTCCAACAAGGCGTTGTGTTTTGCTATCGTGGCTCCCCGTAAAGTAGGAGCGCACTCTGTTTTTTAACACTTTTGCCTTACCAACATAAATAATCGTCCCTTGGCGGTCTTTCATCAAATAGCAACCAGGCTTGTCAGGCAAGAGAGCCAACTTATTGGTAATGGTTTCGTTCAATCGTTCCTCCTCCTGTAAAAAGTCCGCCTTTTTTAAGAAAGGCGGACTGCTAGGATTACATTTGTTTATTCAACAGCTCTTCCAATGCTTCTTTCGGTTGGAAGCCGACCGCTTTGTCAACCACTTCGCCGTCTTTTAAAACAAGCAGCGTTGGAATGCTCATAACTCCAAATTTCCCTGCGGTTTCTTGGTTTTCGTCGACATCGACTTTTACGATTTTCGCCTTATCGCCAAGATCACCGTCGAGCTCTTCTAATACTGGAGCGATCATTTTGCATGGTCCACACCAAGGAGCCCAAAAATCTACAAGAACGAGGCCTTCCTTTGTTTCCTCCGTGAAGTTTTGGTCAGTCGCATTGACAATTGCCATTTGCCAAATCCCCTTTCATTGATAACATATTTACAGTATACCATTCCGTAAGCATGTAGAAAAATATGCTGCTTCTCTGGAATAGATTACCCACTGTCGACTAATCATAAACGATTTTTTCCAAAATAGAAAGCCACTTGCTCACGCAAGCAGCATAAGGCGAAAGACTGGCTTTCTAGTCGGCTTTTGCCGTCATGGGTGCTACCCGCTAGCGCAAGTAGCTGTTGTTATTTAGAGACAAGCACGGCTTTTAATTCTTCTGTAAGAAGGGGCACCACTTCAAACAAATCACCGACAATACCATAATCAGCAACTTCGAAAATAGGGGCTTCTGGGTCTTTGTTAATGGCCACAATCACTTTCGAGTTGGACATCCCTGCTAAATGCTGGATCGCTCCTGATAGGCCGACGGCAATGTATAAGTCTGGTGTGACGACTTTGCCTGTCTGGCCAATTTGTAATGAGTAATCACAATATTCGGCGTCACAGGCCCCGCGGGAAGCTCCGACTGCCCCGCCAAGAAGGTCCGCAAGCTCTTGCAGTGGCTTAAAGCCATCTGCGCTTTTCACACCCCTGCCGCCAGCTACAATAATATTGGCCTCAGACAAATCGACGCCGCCAGTCGCTTTTTTGACCACATCTTTCACGATCGCGCGCAAATCTTGGATGTCAACAGAGTGTGTTTCCACTTCACCAGAAGCGCTTTCCTCTTTAGCTAAAGCAGCAATGTTGTTCGGCCGGATTGTGACGATGTAAGGCCCTTCCTCAACAGCTTTGCGCTTTTCAAATGCCTTCCCTGAGTAGATTGGCCGTGTAAATACAGGCGTGTCGCCTGCCTCGATTGCAACGACATCAGAAAAGAGCGCTCCATCCAGTTTAACAGCCAAACGCGGCGATAGGTCTTTGCCAACTGAAGTGTGCCCAAGAACGACAATGTCTGGATTTTCTTTGTCAAACACTTGCAAATACGCTTGTTTATATGCGTCTGTTGTGTAATTTGCTAGCTCAGGGTGTTCCACGACAATAACCCGGTCTGCTCCGTATTGAAATAACTGTTCGCCAAGACTTGCAATCGCCTCCCCAGCAAGAACGGCTGTCACTTCGCCGCCATCCGCAAGCTCTTTTGCAGCAGCAATCGCTTCAAATGACACATTTCGTAGCTCATTGTTTTTCGCTTCTGCCAAGACAATTATTTTTTTCGCCATATTCCTCTCCCCCTTAAAGCACTTTTGCTTCTGTTTTTAACAACGAGACGAGTTCTTTCACTTGCTGAGATGGCTCTCCTTCTAGCTTTTTGCCTGCTTGCTTTTCAGGCGGCAAATAGACATCAACTACCGTGGTTTTTGCCGCTACGTCTTCTTCCTCTACATCTAAATCGTCTAAATCAAGCACCTCAAGTGGCTTCTTCTTCGCTTTCATAATTCCTGGAAGCGACGGATACCGAGGGTCGTTTAAGCCTTGTTGGGCAGTGACAAGGAGCGGCAGCTTCACTTCCAGTTTTTCTTCGTCCCCTTCGACATCACGAACAATATGAGCGGTTTGCCCCTCAATAGAAAGCCCGGTAATCGTCGTCACTTGGGCGATGCCAAGCAATTCGGCAAGCCGTGGGCCAACCTGGCCTGAACCGCCGTCAACCGCTACATTGCCAGCCAAAATAATGTCGACTTCTTTGTCCTTAAAGTAGGTATACAATAGCGCTGCTGTTGTTGCAGGATCGCTCTCTTCAAGCTCTTCTCTATCAATCAAAACAGCTTTGTCTGCTCCCATTGCCAATGCTGTACGAAGTTGCTTTTCTGCTTCCTCTTCTCCAACTGTGACGACTGTGACCTCTCCGCCATGTGCTTCTTTCAGCACAAGGGCTTCTTCGACAGCATACTCATCATACGGGTTAATAATAAACTCGGCGCCCTCTTCTTGGACTTTACCGTTTTGAATGGTAATGGCTTCCTCTGTATCAAATGTTCTTTTTAACACAACGAAAATATTCATGGGAATTCCTCCTATAAACTCGTAGTGACTATTTGCCGCGAAAAACAGGCTTGCGCTTTTCAATAAAAGCATTGACGCCTTCTATGCGATCCTCTTTCTGATAAACTTCAGAAAAATAAGCGATCTCCTTATCTAAGCCTTCCTTCAGAGCGCCTTCGCTCATTTTCGTAAGCTCCAATACGCGCTTGACCGTTAACGGGCTCTTCGCAGCAATCGTCCTTGCCATTGCCCTTGCTTCCTCCAGCAGATGATCTTCATCGCACACTTTATTCACAAGTCCAACGTTAAGCGCCTCTTCGGCCGTAATAGGAGCGCTTGTCAGCATCATTTCCAACGCTTTCGGCTGGCCAACAAGCCGTGGCAACCTTTGCGTCCCGCCAAAGCCTGGGATCAACCCGAGGTTCAGTTCTGGCAAGCCCAGTTTTGTCTCTGGTGCCGCCAGACGAATATGGCAAGCCATAGCTAGTTCAAGTCCGCCGCCGAGCGCGGCGCCATGGATAGCAGCGATAACGGGCTTCGGAGCTGCTTCAATTTTATTGAACGTATCTTGCCCTTTTTTGCCAAGTTGGGCAAACTCTTCGCTGTCGCCTACTTCTGTAAATTCTTTAATATCTGCCCCTGCCGCAAAAAAACGGCCTTCTCCGTAAATGATTGCCACTTTAATTGCATCATCTTTGTATACGTTTTCAAAAACTTCGCTCAGCTCTTCGATCACAGACCGTGCAAGCGCATTGGCAGGGGGCCGCTTTAACCCGATCTCTGCGATGCCGTCTGTGACTTTCCATGTTATGTTTTCCACTAGTAGTCCTCCTTTACTGTAAACCTATAATAAGAGCAATTGCCCCTTTTCAAGCAAGTCAAAACGTAGTCGTTATCGGTGTTGCAGTCACCTTGCGCTCAAACGTTACTACCCTCGCAACCCGTGGAGGAGCAAATGATAGACATTTTCAGCTTGTTTCTTCAACGGAAACTTGCCTTCTGCCATGACCCAATTGGAGACAACTTCATCCATAACGCCAAATACCATTTGTCTTGCTAAAAGCGGGTCCAGTTCAGGGTGAAAGCAACCTTCTGCTTTCCCTTCTGCTATTAATTCATCTAAAAGTGTCAAATATCCTTTTAAAACTTGATTGATTCGTTGGCGTAATTCCGATTTAGATTGGCGCAATTCAAGCTGTGTCACCACTGCAAGATCGTAATTGTCTTCTAGCTGTGAGAAATGAGATTCAACTAAAAGGTGGAATTTCGCTTCTATTGAGTGTTCCTTGGCCAATCTTCTCCTGCTTTTTTCGACAAAAGCGCCTAGCTTCTTGTCAAATAGCGATACGAGCAAGTCTTCCTTGTTTTTAAAATACAAATAAATTGTTCCATCGGCAACGCCCGCTTCTTTTGCTATTTTTGATACTTGCGCTTGATGGAAACCGTGCTTGGCGATCACTATGACCGCTGCATCAATGATTTGGTCATACTTTTGACCTCTCTTTTTACTCAAAACCATCTCTCCTTAACTCCGTAACATGAATGAATGTTCATTCATGTTATTTAGTATAGTACGGGAAAGGGCGATTGTCAAATGATAACGGCGCTTAAAAAGGTTTCTCTACATGGGCGCATGTAAAGAAACCTTCCCTTTATGCTTCCTGCTGCGCTTGTTCTTCCTTGCGTGCTTGTTCTTCACTAATGAGCACCCGTTTTAAAATTTTCCCTGTTAGCGTTGTTGGCAGCTCATCCCTAAATTCATACAGTCGTGGAATTTTATAAGCGGCCAATTTTTGTCGACAGTACGCTTCCATCTCTTTTTCAGATATCGTTTCTCCTGCTTTTAACACAATAAACGCTTTCACCGTTTCGCCCCGATACTCGTCAGGAACACCAATTACGGCTGCTTGGACAACCGCTTCATGTTCAAACAACACTTCTTCTACTTCACGGGGATAAATATTAAATCCCCCTGCAATAATAATTTCTTTTTTTCGATCAACGATATACACATAACCCTCTTCATCCATACGGGCCATATCTCCTGTTTTTAGCCACTCGCCATGAAACGTTTGCGCCGTTTCTTCAGGTCTCATCCAATAGCCTTTCATCACTTGTGGGCCGCGGACAAACAGTTCGCCAACCTCGCCAATTTCTGCTTCCCCGTCTTTTTCAAGTGAATACACCATTACATCTGTGTCTGGCCAAGGAATGCCGACACTGCCCGTTTTCCGCTTTTCCCAGATCGGATTGGCACAGACAACTGGCGACGTCTCAGTTAACCCGTATCCTTCTACGATTCTGCCCTTCGTTTGTGCTTCGAACTTTTGCTGTACTTCAAGGGGCAAGGCGGAAGCACCGCTAATGCACGCTTTTATCGAAGTCAAATCGTATTGATGAATACGTTCATTGTTTACGAGGGCTACATACATCGTTGGCGCTCCAGGGAAAAGTGTAATTCTTTGCTTTTCAATCGTTCTTAATACTTCTTCTGGCTTGAATTTCGGCAATAGCACCATTGTCGCTGCCGTTTTAACCGCGAAATTCATCACTGTCGTCATCCCGTACACATGGAAAAATGGCATGACGCCAAGCACCCGTTCACTTCTCTCTTCTGTTTTGTAAAGCCAAGCGTCACATTGCACTGCGTTGACCACCAAATTCCGATGTGTGAGCATTACGCCTTTGGCAAGCCCCGTTGTCCCTCCAGTATATTGGAGCAACGCCAAATCGTCTGCGTTCATTTCAACTTCAGGCTCCAACGCTTCTCCCTCTTTTACAAGCCGAGCAAACGGCAATACCCGCTCCGAATACGTCACTTTCACTTTTGGAATCCCTTGCTTTTTTTGCACAAAGGGAAAGAGCATATTTTTGGGGAAAGGAAGGTATTCAGCGATGCTCGTCACAATCACCAATTCAAGTGACGTACGCGCCATCACCTTTTCAACTTTAGGCAAGACCGAATCCAGGCACAAAATGACTTTTGCCCTCGCGTCTGCGAGCTGGTGCTCCAGTTCCCTTTCGACATAGAGTGGGTTCGTTTGAACGACGACGCCCCCTACCATGAGCACCGCATAGTAACCAATCACCGATTGGGGGCTATTGGCGAGCATAATTGCCACACGGTCGCCTTTTTTCACGCCCAGTTTTTGCAGTCGATTCGCAAACCGGAGCGTCTGGTCATACAATTCCTCGTAGCTTAATGTTTTCCCTAAGAAGTGGATCGCCTCGTGTTGCGGAAACCTGTTAGCTGATTGCTTGAAAAAATGCTGCAACGGCACATCCTCGTAGTCCAAAAAGGGGCGGACTTGCTTCGGATAATGCTGAAACCACCTTTTTTCATCGCTCGCCATGGTTCTCCTCCTTATAAAGGCCCCTTTCGCAAGAAATTCTCCTCTCTTTCATTGTATTGTAATCGCTTACATTATTTCAAATGTTTTTTTCTTTTTTTGCACATTTATGCCAAGCGATCATTTCTTGCGAATGGCAAAAGCGCCTCCCCCAGCGAGAGGGAAACGCTCCTTAATGCTATGCGTATAAAATTAAGAACACGATTCCAGCAATGGCAAATAATCCACAACTAATGTATAAAATTCGTATCAACCGTTCCATGCACTCACAACCTATTCTCTAAGCGGTTATACTTGCACTAATGACAAACGAAAGGCCGACAGACAGCAGCAGTGACAGCAAGCCAACTGCGCGGTTGTCGTTTTTGATTTCCTCGTCGACCTTGAAACCTGGTGTTAGAAATTCAAAAATAAAGTAGCTAAATAACAATAACGCAAACCCAAAAATTCCCCACATCAGCATAACTAGTAAACCATCGGCATGCTGGATCGTCGCAGCAAAAATGTTTGCTGTCCCGACAATTTTCCCGCCTGTAGCCATGGCAACGGCCACGTTGCCTCTTTTGATCTCTTCCCAGTTATTATAGCGCGTCACTGTTTCAAAAACGGCAAGAAAGACGACTAGCATTAAGATCGTTACACTGTAGTTTGCTACGGTTTGAATCCATTCATTTTGAAGGAGAACGTCCATGTCTAGCTCCTTTCTATTTAAGCTCGATTACTGTATTGCCAAGTCCGCCTTCATTCATGCCGCCGTCACGGGCAGATTTAACACGTGGATGGTTGGCAACGAACTGTTTCACGCCTTTGCGCAAGGCGCCTGTCCCTTTTCCATGAATAATCGAGACTTGATGGTATCCAGCAAGCAACGCATCGTCAATGTATTTTTCGACTCGGCGCATCGCGTCTTCATACCGTTCCCCACGAAGGTCGAGCTCTGCTTTGACGTGTGCATCATTTCCACGTATCGTCGTAATTGCTTTTTCTGGCTGGCGCCGCTCCTGTTCAAGCAATTGAATGTCATCAATAGGGACGGCCATTTTCATAATGCCCAGCTGTACTTGGTACTCATTATCGCCTATTTTTTTCACGACTGTGCCTTTTTGGTTAAAACTTAACACTTTGACTTCGTCGCCTGGCTCTGGCAGACGTTTCGCCTTTTCTGCCTGCTTTTTTACTTGCTTGCGCTTTTTAGAGACAAGTTTTGGCGCCGCTTCCTCCAGTTGTTTCCGCGCTTCAATGAGCTGGTGCTCTTTTACAGCTACCCCTTGCTTTTGCAAATCGCGCAGCTCGGAAATGATCAATTCTGCATTTTCTTGTGCGGCAGCAACTACTTTTTCCGCCTTCTGTTCGGCTTTTTGCAAAGCCGCTTCTTTCATTTCTTCGAAAGAAGCCATCCGTTTTTCCAAGTCTCGTTTTAATGCTTCCGCTTCACGGCGGACCGCCTCCGCTCGGCTCCATTCGCTTTGTGCTGATTTTTGGCTATCTTCCAGGGAAGCAATCATTTTTTCTACTTGGGACGCATCGCTGTCAATTTGCAGTTTGGCCTGATCGATAATGCGTTCGTCTAGTCCGAGGCGCCTTGAAATCGCAAACGCATTGCTGCGCCCAGGAACGCCGACAAGCAAGCGATATGTTGGCCGCAGCGTCTCGACATCAAATTCAACACTCGCATTTAAGGCGCCTTCGCGGTTGTAGGCATAGCCTTTCAACTCGCTATAGTGGGTAGTTGCCACAGCAAGCGCTCCCCGTTTATAGACATGGTCTAATATTGAAATGGCTAATGCTGCCCCTTCAGTTGGGTCTGTGCCTGCTCCTAGCTCGTCAAACAATATGAGGCTATTTTCATTCATTTCATTTAAAATCGAGACAATGTTTTTCATATGGGACGAAAATGTGCTCAAGCTCTGTTCTATGGACTGCTCGTCGCCAATGTCGGCAAAAATATGTTCAAAAACGGCAAGCTCCGTTTCTTCAGCAGCAGGAACAAACAGACCAGACTGGGCCATTAACGTCAGCAACCCAATCGTTTTCAGCGTAACCGTCTTGCCACCTGTATTTGGTCCAGTAATAACTAGCGAACGGACCTGGTCGCCGATCGCCATATCACTCGGTACGACTTTGTCTGGAGGCAAAAGCGGGTGACGCGCTTGCCGCAAATCCAAATACCCACGGTCATTTAACGTTGGCTTCACTGCCTTAACAGCTTTGGCATAATAGGCTTTCGCACATATGAAATCCAGTTGCGCCAGCTTATCGACATTAAGGAGCAGCTGCTCGCTTTCCTCTGCTACTTTTGCCGACAGTTCTCTCAAAATCCGTTCAATTTCCCGCTTTTCTTTTGCCTTGGCTTCTGTTAATTGGTTGTTTAGCGTCACAATCGCTGCCGGTTCAATAAACAGCGTCGCCCCAGAGGATGATTGGTCATGGACGATGCCGCCAAATGTCCCCCTGTATTCTTGTTTAACAGGGAGCACGTAACGGTCACTACGAATGGTTACAATTGCATCAGACAACATTTTCCGTGTATTGGACGAACGGGTTAACTGGTCAAGCTTGGACTTGATCCCGGATTCATAGCTGCGGATTTGATGCCGCACTGTCCGTAAACTCGTACTAGCTGAGTCAAGGACATAGCCGTTATCATCAATGCATTGTTTAATCGCTTTTTCAATTGGTGAAAGGGGCTCAATTTGCTCTACATGCCCTGCTAAAATCGGCACTTCGATATGACCGTCTTCAATGATCGTTTCGATAAACTGCTTCACCCTTTTTCCACCATATAATGTCGAAGCAATTTCAATCAATTCAGTTGCCGACAACACTCCACCAATCGCTGCACGCTTAATATGAGGGCGGACATCTGAAATGCCTCCAAGAGGGACATGTCCCTTTAACCGTAAAACATTTGCTGCTTCAGCTGTTTCATCTTGGAGATGGCGGACTTCTTCTAAAGACGTAGAAGGGACAAGCTCGTTGACTTTCTGCCTACCAAGGGATGAAGCAACATGTTCAAGCAGTTGCTGTTTCATTTTGTTGTATTCTAAAACGCGCTGCACACGTTCCATCGTGCAACCTCCTTTATTCAAAGCTAATGCTTGCGTTTAAGCCATTGCTGCAATTTTTCCAATGGCCAAGTATTCAACACTTGGTCAGGCAACAACATCGCTTTTCTTGCATGAGCATAGCCATATTCAACATTTGCCAGCGTACCGATTCGATGTGCGTCTGAATTGATGGCGATCGGCACGCCTGTTTCTGCTGCTAACTTTAACCATGGGACTTCTAAATCCAGACGCCTCGGACTTGCATTCAATTCGAGTGCGCAACCAGCTTCGCTCGCCCATTGAATTAGTGTGGGCACATCAACGGCATAGCCTTTGCGCTTGCCAATAAGCCGGCCTGTTGGATGAGCAACGAGGTCCACATGGGGGTTGAAAATCGCTGCTTGCAATCGTTCCATTAGTTTCTCCTCACTTTGCGAAAAAGCAGAGTGGATCGAGGCGATTACAAAATCGATTTCACTTAACAGCTCGTCTGGATAATCAAGCTCCCCATTAGGGAGAATGTCCATCTCAATTCCTGTTAATATCGTAATTCCGTTATTTTGTTGATTGTACTCCCTGATGTATTCATGTTGTTGTTTTAAGCGTTCAATCGATAAGCCGTTGGCTACTTTTAGAAAGCGGGAATGGTCAGTAATGGCAATATGGGTATAACCACGCTTCTTTGCTGCTTCCGCCATTTCTTCAAGCGAATGGGCGCCATCGCTCCACGTCGTATGCATATGCAAATCCGCTTTCGCATCGATGAAAGAAACCTCTTCTGCCGTCTCGCGGTAGCGTTCTAGTTCACTGCCATCTTCTCTTGCCTCCGGTGAAATATAAGGCAAGCCAAAATGGGCAAAAAAAGCTCGCTCATCGGGAAATGTTTGAATTGCGCCTGTCTCGACCGTTTCAATTCCATATTCATTAATTTTTTCGCCACGTTTCTTAGCGAGTTGCCGCATACGGACGTTGTGGTCTTTGGAGCCAGTAAAATGGTGCAACGCTGTTGCAAATGCTTCATCAGGGACAAGGCGAAAATCAACGGAAATCGTATGTTCTTCAAGGTCAAGTTCAACAGATACTTTGCCATTTCCTTTCGCAATAATGTTGGCAATCCCTTCAAGCTGCAAAATTTGGTCCTTAACCGAAGGTGGGTTGTCAGTCGCAATGATATAATCTAAGTCTTTGACCGTTTCCCGCATTCTTCGTAAACTGCCTGCTCGAGAAAAACGTATCACATCGTCGAAGCCAGCAATCTGTTGTTCAAGTTGCTCGGAAAACGGCAGCACGTCAGCAACAGGAAGGCGCTCTGGCCGCACGTTCCAAACGGCAAGCGCTTCGATCATGTTGTCTTCTGATTTTTTTCCAAATCCTGCAAGCGCGCGAATTTGCCCAGCTTTAGCTGCCTGAAGCAAGCTTTCTGCGTCGGTAATGCCAAGTTCTCGGTAAAGCTTGCCGACCTTTTTGCCACCAAGCCCAGGAATCGTTAGAAGCGGCAATAACCCTGCTGGCAATTGTTGTGCCAATTCATTCAGCAACGATGACGCTCCTGTTTCCTTTAATTCCTGGATGACATCGGCCGTTGCTTGGCCGATGCCAGTAATCGCCGTTGGGTCATCTATTTCCGCTAGCGTGTGGCCGTCTTGTTCCAATGCCTGGGCTGCCCTCCGGTAAGCAGCTATTTTAAAAGGGTTCTCCCCTTTTATTTCCATGTAAGTCGCGATAGTTTCTAACACTTGGATCGCTTGTTTTTTGTCCATCGGCGTCCTCTCCTTCTTGCTCCTTCCCTATCATACCGACTTTTGCTCTTCAAACGCAAACAGCAACCGCAAAAATCGAGTGGTTCCAGCGGAAAACGCACACCGAAACTAGGTGGAGCCAAAAAGCAGCCCGCTATAGCGAGCTGCCAATTAAAACGTTGGCCTTACCCATAAGTCATTTAACCAATCAGACAGATAAGGCGTATGGTTAATCATAAATTCTGCGACAACGGACGATTGCAACGCCGATTGCACTTCGTTTATAGGCAATGCTGTTGCTACAAAAAGCAATACAAACAGCAGCAAATAAAACTCAACGAAGCCGAGCACGCCGCCAAGCAAGCGGTTGAGTGTATGCAATATCGGCAAATGGGAAACAAAATCAAGCATTGATCCAATAATGTGAAGCAAGATTTTCGTCCCAAAAAATAAAATCGCAAATGCAATCGCTGAATAATAGACGCTTTCTGCATCAAAGGCTTGGATAATCATGCCGAATGCCCCATCAGCCGAAAATTCCGGATATGGAATATAGAGGCGGATGGTACGGGCCAGGGGCTCATAGTAATTCCAAGCGACAAATATCGCTACAAAAAAGCTAACCAGATGGATAAATTGTAAAATAAAACCTCTACGCCGGCCAATTAAAAAGCCAACTAGAAGCAACAGCATAATAACGGCACTAACCATGTTATTCTCCTTCGTATTGGCGTTTCAATTTTAAGTATTCATCAGCAATGTTTAAGGCAGTGAGAACAGCTAGTTTTGTTGAATCCAAATACGGATTACGCTTCTTTAGCTCCTCCATTTTTTTATTCATGTAGGAGGCTACTTCTTTTACATGAGCTGGTTCCTCACTGCTCACCACTTTGTAAGTTTGTCCTTGTATACGGACAGTTGCTCTTTTTTTATTATTGTTCTTCTCCACGAAAGAACCTCCTAGCGCACATTGATTGTGCCCTACCCTAAAACTAATGTTCATCATACCATGCGAAAGCAAAATTGGAAACTGCTAAAAAGCGATTGCTAAATGCAATCGCTCCATTGTTCTATTGCTTTCCATTTTAACCTATGCCCGCAACACGGCACCCGTTTGCTTTTGCACTTCTGCCACTATCCCTTCATGGGCCAAAGATGCTTCTTCGTCCGTTAATGTCCGTTCCGCATGGCGGTAAGTGAGAGAAAAGGCGATTGATTTCTTCCCGCTTTCCATATGCTCACCTTCGTACACATCGAAAATGGAAACTGTTTCTAATAATTCTCCGCCAGCTTCACGGATTATTGCCATTAATTCAGCTGCCGTCGTTTCTTTTGAAACAACTAGAGCCATATCGCGGGTAATCGCTGGATAGCGAGGGATCCCTCTATATATGAGCGCCTCTGTCTCAGCGGCAAAAAGCGCATCGACATTTAATTCCAACACGTATGTCTCATTTAAATCAAGTGCTTTTTGCGTACTCGGATGGACTTGGGCTAGAAACCCAATTGACTCGCCTTTGAGCAACACATTGGCGGTACGACCTGGATGGAAGCCTGGGCGCACATCCGGTTTGTATTCAATTTGTTCACTTAGGCCAAGCGTTTCCATTAAACCTTCGGCAATCCCTTTTAGCACATAAAAGTCGACTGCTTTTTTCTCACCTTGCCACGGATGGCTCATATACGTCCCACTTAATAGGACAGCAAGACGTTCCTGTTCTGTAGGCAGTTCAGTCAACGTTTCTTGCTCGCTCAAAAACACTGAGCCACGTTCATACAGAAGGACGTCATTGTTTTTTCGATTCAAATTGTAGGCGCAAATATCGTATAAATGAGGAAGCAAACTTGTACGCATTGTGCTCCGTTCTTCGCTCATTGGCATGGCCACTTGGATCGGCTTAATCGTTTCCGCAGCAAACAACGCTGCTTTCTCCGAACTGGTTAACGCATACGAAATCGCTTCAGAAAGGCCAGCACTTCTTAAATACGCCTCCATTTTCCGACGTTTTGCTTGTTCAGCGGTCCGCTTCCCTTGTGTAGTGTTGCCAACAGGTAATGTTGAAGGAAGCTCGTCATATCCATAAAGGCGTGCCACTTCTTCGTACAAATCCTCTGGAATCGTAATATCGCCGCGGCGATGCGGAACGGTTACATGTAGATCAGAGCCAACTTTTTCACACGGAAACTGGAGGCGTCTCATTAGTGCCGCAACTTCCATGATGGACAAATTTGTCCCAATACGCTCATTCATTTTGTCCAAATCAAGGGCAATCACTCTCTCCGAGCGAACACGCGCATCCGCAATGGCCGCTCCGCTTAGCACGATCCCGCCAGCTATTTCTTGGATTAAGTAAGCAGCTCGTCGTGCTGCCTCTGACACCCGTTCCTGATTAATGCCTTTTTCGAATCGAGCGCTAGAGTCACTGCGTAAGCCAGCAAGACGAGCTGAGCGTCTGACCACTGTCGGATGGAAGGCGGCAGCCTCTAATACGACCGTCGTTGTCGCCGCTGTTACCTCTGAATGAAGGCCGCCCATTACACCAGCAAGCGCGACTGGTTCGCGCCCGTTTGTGACCACTAACTGTTCAGGCGATAGTGTCCGCTTCTCGCCATCTAGTGTCGTAAACGCCTCTTCTGCTTTCGCGCGACGCACATGGATTGATTTCGAGGCAAGAGCATGGTAGTCAAACGCATGCAGTGGTTGCCCATATTCAAGAAGCACGTAGTTGGTGACATCAACGACGTTGCTGATAGGACGGATACCTGCTGCCATGAGACGGTTTTGCAGCCATGAAGGCGATGGCCCGATTTTAACGTCTTTTATTACAAGTGCTTGATAAAACGGTGTATCTTCGCCATTTTCGACGCTCACATTGATATAACCGTCAGCAGATTCGATGACTTCTTTCACTTTGGTTTTCGGCATTTTTATTGGCCGATCATAAAGGGCAGCCAACTCATAAGCAACGCCAAGCATATGCATGCAATCAGAGCGATTCGGTGTTAAATCAAGTTCCAGCACACTATCGTTTAACTCGAAAAGTGCTAACGCATCTTGTCCAGGTTCAACGCTTTGTGTTTCCGGGAATACATAAATCCCGTCAACATAACCTTTTGGCACTAGTTTGCTGTCAATACCGAGCTCTTGCAAAGAGCAAATCATCCCGTTGGAGTGCTGTCCGCGCAATTTCGCTTTTTTAATTTTGATGCCACCAGGCAAACGCGCCCCTACTTTGGCAACGGCGACATACTGGCCAGAGCTAACATTTGGCGCCCCGCAAACAATTTGGACACGTTCTTCCTCGCCAATATCAACTTGACATACATTTAGCTTGTCCGCATCAGGATGAGGGGCTACTTCAGCCACATAACCGACAACCACATTGGTTGCCCCTTTATTCCGTTCATGAATAAAGTCAATTTCTATACCGCTCCGCGTCATTTTCTCAGCAATCTCTTGCGGGCTAATATCACCAATCTCTATATATTCTTGCAGCCATTTATATGAAACGAGCAATGTGTCGCCCTCCTTAAACGTCTTTAAATTGCATTAGAAACCGAAGATCATTTGCATAAAATTGGCGGATGTCGTCTATATCATATTTCAACATTGCCAAACGCTCTACGCCCATACCGAAGGCAAAGCCGCTATACTCATTGGCATCAAAGCCGCTCATTTCAAGGACACGGGGGTGAACCATTCCTGCCCCAAGCACTTCAATCCAACCAGATTGTTTGCATACTCGGCAACCTTTTCCGCTACATATTCCACAAGATACATCGACTTCCACTGATGGTTCCGTAAACGGGAAGAAACTTGGGCGCAGGCGAATGGAACGGTCTTGGCCAAAAAATTGTTTCGCGAATGTTTCGAGTACCCCTTTCAAGTCGCTCATACGCACTTTTTTATCAACATAAAGCCCTTCCACTTGCATGAATTGATGCGAGTGGGTTGCATCGTCATCATCGCGGCGAAATACTTTCCCAGGAACAACGACTTTAACTGGGCCTTTTCCTGCAAATTTTTCCATTGTCCGCGCCTGGACTGGCGATGTTTGCGTCCGCAACAACAAGTCCTCTGTTACATAAAACGAATCCTGCATATCTCTTGCCGGGTGGTCTTTTGGCAAATTCATTGCTTCAAAGTTGTAATAATCCGTTTCAATTTCTGGCCCTTCCCCAATCGAAAAACCAAGCCCTAAAAAGATTTCTTCGATTTCCGTGACAACCGCAGTCAATGGGTGAATCGCGCCTTGAAGCGCCGGGCGACCTGGCAACGTCACGTCGATTGATTCTTGTTCGAGCTGCTGTTTAATCGCAGCTTCTTGAAGTTTTTTACTTTTTTCATCCAATTTGTTTTTGATTTCATCACGCACTTCATTGGCGAGGGCACCAATAATTGGGCGTTCTTCCGCTGACAATTTCCCCATGCCGCGAAGGACTTCGGTAATCGGCCCCTTTTTTCCTAAATAGGCAACGCGAATCGCTTGAATATCTTGCTCTGATTTCGCTACCTCGGCTTTGTCCAACGCCTCATGCTTTAATGCCGTTAGCTGTTCTCGCATGGCAATGCCTCCTTGTATCCTTTCTTTCCTTTTAAACAATAAAAAAAGCCTTCTACTCCCTAAAAAGGGACGAAAGCTCCGTGGTACCACCCTTCGTTTGCACTTGCTAAAAAAGTGCAACTTCATTGTCCATAACGGCTCTAAACCGGGAACATCTTTTAGAGATGCCAGCTCAAGAGTGAATTCGGCCCATCCTACCATAGAAACGCTTCCAGTCTTTGGCATTTCCTCCCTGAAAGGCGGTTTTAAGCTTACTACTCTCTATCAACGCTTTTTATCCTATACAATTACGATTGCTTTTTATTATAATCAATTGCCACACAAGCTGCAAGCTTAACTTTTCAAGGCAAATAGCAAAATACCGGCAGCTACAGAAACGTTTAATGATTCTGCTTTCCGGTTTTGGCGGATAAATAGGTTCTCCGTAGCAGCATCCAACAAATGGCTTTGCACGCCTTCCCCTTCATTTCCAAGCAAAAGCGCAAACTGTTCTTGGGAGTGGAACTGATCATGTGGCGTAGCATCCTGTAAAGATGTTCCGTAAACCGGAATACCACTTTCTTTGAGCGCCTCTATCCAGGTAACTAGATCGCCCATATAAACAGGTAAATGAAACAATGCCCCTTGTGTTGCTCGGATCACTTTTGCATTAAATAAATCAGCACAACCACTGCCTAAAACAACTCCTGCTGCATCAGCAGCCAATGCCGTGCGGATAATCGTTCCGACATTGCCTGGGTCTTGAACCCGGTCAAGAAGAACAAACCGCCCTTTCAACCGTTCTGGGGTATGCCACTGTTTTTTTTGACATACAGCTACAATGCCTTGAGGGCTTTTCGTTTCCGATAACTCCTTCATGACGGCTTCAGAAACGCCTATGCATTCCCCGGGAAATAAGCTTGCATCGTCTGCAGTCGTAAGCACCGTTTCCACTTTCCAATCTGATTTCCACGCTTCTTCAACTAAATGTTCCCCTTCTATTAAAAACCGTCCTGTCTGGTCACGTCCTTTTTTGCTATGTAATTTTTTCCATGCTTTAATACGTTCATTTTTGACTGATTCTATCCGTTTCATGACCAATGGCCCCTTTTTATGCTGTTGTCGACATTTACTAACAGAATAGCTTGTTTTCGATTTATAATCCACCTTCGTTCGGGAATACTACTAGTCGATTCACCATTTTAAAGGGGGTTATTTCATTGAGCTTTAATTTGCGCAACGCGATTATGGCGAATATACAAGGCAGTTCCCAACAAGAAGTCGAAGCAACAATCGTCGATGCCATGGAAAGTGGCGAAGAAAAAATGTTGCCGGGACTTGGCGTGCTTTTTGAAGTCTACTGGAAACATGCAGATGAATCCCAAAAAGACGAGCTTTGTGCTGAAATTAGCAAAGGGCTTAATGAATAAGCGAGCAGGATTTTCCTGTTCGCTTTTTTCATAATCGTTTTAGTCAAGGACAGCAGCTTGTATAATAAACGGGCGTGCTGTCCCATACACTAGACTATTACAGTGGAAGGAGCGACCAATGGCAATGATTTTACGTTGGGGATTTTCTCTAATCGCACTCTGCTTAATTGTCTATGGACTCTTCTTTATGTTCGCTCACCCAATTGACCAATTTGGGTTAAGAGGATTTCGCCATTTTTTGTTTTTGCTTCATGTTAGCATTTTCTTATATGGAGTAGATATCGTCCGCAATGAGCTCACAAGATGATATTTTTGAATATTCTACATTCATCCGCTCATCCACACTACATTAAGCAAGATAGCGAGTATGAGCACACTTGCGCCAATTAAGAGCCACGGTGCAAGCTTCCACTTGCCAGTCTCCCCTTTTGCAAGAGACACCAAACTAACAATTGCGCTTGCCACTAGAACAACAACGGCAATGGTGCCGACCGCGCTCGTTGTGCTTGGCGAAAGTCGCAACGCATAGCCTGTAGTGAGCAAGAGTGCAAAGGCAATAAACAACACAAGCGAAATAATCGCGAGAAAGAATGACCATTTCCCGAACTTATTCATTCTGTTCCTCCCGTTTTTAAGCGAATGTGATGTTTTTAACCGTTTCCCCATCCAACCGTTTAATCAACTCAACGAGCAGTTTAACCGTGTTGTTGTAATCATCTCGATGAAGTAAACCTGCGTGCGTATGGATGTAGCGAGTTGCAATCGTAATCGACAAAGCCGGAACGCCATTGGCAGTTAAATGGATGGCGCCTGCATCGGTCCCTCCTCCTGGAATGGTGTCATATTGGAAAGGAATGTTGTTTTCCTCTGCTGTTTTCACAACAAAATCCCTTAGGTTTTTATGGCCAATCATCGAAGCGTCGTATAAAATAATTTGCGGGCCAGCTCCAAGCGTGCCTTCGCCCTTCGTATTCGGCGTATCTGCGCCAACACCAACATCAATGGCGAAGCCGATGTCTGGCTGTATCGCATGTGCGCTCGTTTTTGCCCCACGCAAACCGACTTCCTCTTGTATCGTTCCAACTCCGTAGACAACATTGGGGTGTTCGACGTCGTGTAATGATTTAAGGACGTCAATGGCGATGGCGCAGCCGATACGATTATCCCATGCTTTGGCCATCAACAACTTCTCATTTTTCATCACTGTAAATTCGCACACAGGCGCAATCGGGTTACCAGGCTTGACACCAAACTCTAGTGCTTCTTCTTTCGATGTGGCGCCAATATCGATAAACATGTCCTCAATCTCGACTGGTTTTTTCCGTGCTTCTGGGGACAGCACGTGGGGCGGTTGAGAACCGATAACACCAGGAATCGGCCCGTTGTCTGTGATGACTGTTACACGGCTGGCTAGCAAAACTTGGCCCCACCAGCCGCCGATGGTTTGGAAACGCACAAATCCTTTTTCATCAATGCTTTTCACCATAAACCCAATTTCATCTAAGTGGCCAGCGACCATAATTTTTGGCCCATCGGCATTGCCCGTTTTTTTTGCAATCAAACTGCCCAAATGGTCCGTTTCCACAGAATCGGCAAAAGGAGCAATATATGACATCATGACGTCCCGTGCTTCTTTTTCAAAACCGGAAACCCCGTTTGCATCAGTTAGCGCTTTTAGCATTTGCAATTGTTGATCCAAATTGTTCCACTCCTTTTATGAATTCCTTCCTAGTATAGCGAAAACACCAGCAGCCAACAAATTTTTAAAAGCCAAATAGAAACTTTTATTAATAAAAGTGAAACCTTTTTTGTTGCAGATCCGTATATATTGAAAACCATTATGCCAAAAAGGGGGTTTAGCCCGTGCTCGTCCTAATCTTCCGGCTACTGATAGTAGCTACCATTGTTGTCATTTCCTATAGTTTAATAAAATATACATTGCAGCCTGAACGAAAGCTAAAAAAAGCCCAGAACGCGCATCAGTTTTATTTTTTGGACGATAGCACGAATGTGCGCAAAAATTTCCAACTCACATTTAAAGGAATTATGTTTGAAGGAGAGAAGTATTTAGAGGCGACAAAGGAATCATTTGAAGTCGTTCGCGTTTATATAAAAGCAGATACAGATAGACTCCGCGGCTTAACTTTTTCTGACTTCCATTTTATTGAAGAAGAAGTCCTCTTACGTTATCCAGAGGCGACAATTGAATGGGCATCACCGATTAAAGAGTTTATGAAACAAGCAAAACAGCCTGAGGAGCGCTAGGATTAGCGCTCCTCCTGTACTGTCAACACATGTTCGCATACGTTGTGTTTTCGCAGCTCTTTGTTCCGACACAAACGTCAAGTTCTATTCGCTACTTCCCTTTCCTCGTCTAGCAAGTGAGATTGAGGATGGCGACTACCTCCATTCCTCGATCTATTCCGCTTTTCGGTAGCCAATGTTGGCCCGCACTTTCACTTCTGCGTATTTGGCATCGTCCCGTTTTTTAGACAACAACGTCCCTACTATGCCGCCGATAAAGCCAATCGGAACAGAAATAATGGCCGGGTTCGTTAATGTAATAAGCGGTTCCGCCGTAATAAATGCATCGCCTGTCGGCGATAGCACATTCGGGCTGATTGCAACGAGTATTAAAGCTGAGAACAAGCCTGACAACATTGCTGTTACGGCACCAGCCGTGTTGAACCTTTTCCAGTAGATAGTGTAAACAATAACAGGCAAGTTGGCGCTTGCAGCCACACAGAAAGCAAGGGCAACGAGAAAGGCGACATTCATATTTTGCGCAAACAGCGCCAACACAATCGATAGACCCGCAACTGTAACCGAAGCTATTCGCGCTGCCACAACTTGTTGCTTCTCCGTAATTTTTCCTTTTTTGATGATTTGCCCATAAATATCGTGGGCAAACGCCGAAGCGCCTGAAAGCACGAGCCCTGCTACAACTGCTAGAATCGTGGCAAAAGCGACAGCAGCGACAAAAGACATAAACAAATCGCCACCAAGACGTTCTGCTAATAATGGAGCCGCCATATTTCCAGCTGGATTGGCAGCCATAATATCGGTAGAACCAACAAATGCAGCAGCACCGAATCCAAGGAAAATCGTTAGAATATAAAAGATTCCGACAATCCAAGTTGCAGTAACAACGGAACTACGCGCTGTCTTTGCATCCTTTACGGTAAAAAAGCGCATCAGAATATGTGGCAAGCCTGCCGTCCCTAAAACGAGAGCGAGCATGAGCGAAATGGAGTCAAGGGGAGCTCTCCCTTGCATTCCAGGATGCAGGAACCCTTCTTCTTGAGAAGCGCCAACAGAGGCAAACATGTCTAATAGGTTAAAGTTAAACCGGACCAACACCATGATCGAAATCGCCGCAGTCGCGACCATTAGCAATGTAGCCTTAACAATTTGCACCCAACTTGTCGCTGTCATTCCGCCAAACAACACATAAATGGTCATCATAACGCCCACTAACAGCACAGCGTATGTATATGGAATTTGAAACAACAATTGAATGAGCGCTCCAGCCCCCACCAATTGGGCGATCATGTAGAAAATCACGATTGTAATCGTGCTCCCTGCAGCAACACCACGGACTTTCCTCGCATCAAAACGAGAATGGATCATGTCAGCAAGCGTATATTTCCCTAAGTTCCGAAGTGGTTCTGCCACCACAAACATCACAACCAAGTAGGCAACTAGATAGCCAATACTGTAAAAGAACCCGTCAAAGCCAAACAAAGCAATGGCACCGGCTATCCCTAGAAACGAGGCTGCAGACAAGTAATCACCTGCAATCGCAAGCCCGTTTTGCCAGCCAGTCAAACCGCCTCCAGCTGTGTAAAATTCACTTGCTGTCTTTGTCCGTTTCGCCGCATAGTAAGTGATGACAAGCGTCAGTATAACGATCGCTAGAAATAGTGAAATGACAGTAATGTTCATAAACCCGCCCCTTCTTTCCTGTCAGTGTCTTGCTCGCTTACTACCTTTTCAGCTAGCTTATCAAACCGCGCTGATTTTTTTACATACAAAATGCAAAACGTCCATGTCATAATAAATTGCGCAATTGCAAGCACCCATGCCCATGTGATTTCGCCAATAACCGGCGTTTCCAAAACAGTGGTATAAACGGCGAGTACTGGCAAGGAAAAGTAAAAGACCATAAAAAATAGAATACTAGGCACTAAAAACGCTTTTTTCTTTTTCATCAGCTCCGCAAAGGATGCGCTTTTCGTTATGCGCTCATACTCCGTTTCGCCTTTTTTTCGTGGCATACTGCTTCCCCTCCTACGTTTATCAGTATGTCATTATCATATGAAAACGCTACCATATTGTCAATTACAAACTTTCTGCAAATAGACTTTACTCATAAAACAACGTTGTTTTCAGTCGTATTCTTAAAATCGTGACGAACACACAAAAAAGCAGCCAATGTAATCGTTGGCTGCGTGTGTTTTTAGCTATTTAAGCTTTCTTTTGCTTTATCAGCAAGTTGAGCAAATGCTTTTTCATCGTTAACTGCTAGATCAGCAAGCATTTTGCGGTTAACGTTAATTTCAGCTAGCTTCAGGCCATGCATTAAACGGCTATAAGACAGGCCATTTAAGCGTGCAGCTGCATTGATACGCGTGATCCAAAGTTTGCGGAAATCACGTTTCTTCTGACGGCGATCACGGTATGCATATTGCAAAGATTTCATGACCTGGCCTTGTGCTGATTTAAAAAGCGTATGCTTCGAACCGTAGTAACCTTTTGCTAATTTTAATACTTTTTTACGACGACGACGAGCGACATAACCGCCTTTTACTCTTGGCATCGCAAATCCCTCCTTAATCTATCCGAACAGTTATTTTTTCTTGTATGTGAGCATTTGATGAATGCGTTTAAAATCTCCAGAATGCACAATTGCCGCTTTGCGGAGTTTGCGTTTTTGTTTCTGTGATTTATGGCGGAACATATGGCTTGTATAAGCATGTGAGCGCTTAAGCTTGCCAGTTCCTGTTTTCTTAAAACGCTTAGCAGCGCCTCGGTGTGTTTTCATTTTAGGCATAACGACGTCCTCCTTTAACTAATTCCTGCCCTTATTTCTCGGTTTTAGGTGCCATAACGAGAAACATGCTGCGGCCTTCCATTTTTGGGCGGGCCTCAATCGTTGCGATGTCCTCGCATTCTTTTGCGAGACGTTCAAGTACGTCACGTCCGATTTGTGAGTGCGTAATTGCACGACCACGGAAACGAATGGATGCTTTCACCTTATCGCCTTTTTCTAGGAATTTACGGGCATTGCGAAGCTTTGTATTAAAGTCATTGGCTTCAATCGTCGGACTTAAACGTACTTCTTTGATTGTAATAACTTTTTGATTTTTGCGCGCTTCTTTTTCTTTCTTTTGCTGTTCATAGCGATATTTCCCGTAATCCATAATCCGGCAAACAGGCGGTTTTGCATTTGGCGCCACACAGACAAGGTCAAGATTTACTCTTTGTGCCATTTCCAGTGCTTCATGCTTTGACTTGACGCCGATTTGGTCGCCGTTGGCGCCAACCAGACGTACTTCACGAGCCCGAATCCCTTCATTGACCAACATGTCCTTGCTAATAATGAGCCACCTCCAGTGGATTTTGTGATGCAGCTAAAGCAATTAACGCGTCTAAACGTGAAAAAAGTGTGGACGCACGGCACCCACACTTAATCAGCATTTTAACAAACTGACGGTTTCTAACCTGGCAACCAATGTCGTACAGGTGAGAAGCGGGCGCTTCTTCTTGCTCTATTAACTAACACAAGACGTATCTTACCATGGTGAATGGTTCCTGTCAATGCACGTTGCTGAATTTTGCCTGCATTATTCATATCGGAGTGATTCAACTGGATCTAACTTCGCCGCTTTATTGGCTGGCAATATGCCAAACAATATGCCGACCCCCAGGGAGAAAGCAGTCGCAATTAAGACAACCGTTCCAGACAAAACGACCTCCATATCAAATGCGTTGCCGATGAGCTGTACGAGCAGCGCCCCGAGCAAAATGCCTGCTGTCCCACCAAGCACGGTCAACACAATCGATTCAATTAAAAATTGAAACAGGATTTGTCCTCTAGTGGCCCCCATTGACTTACGGATACCAATTTCTCTCGTTCGTTCTGTCACTGAAACAAGCATAATATTCATGACACCAATTCCGCCGACAAGAAGCGAAATGCCAGCGATGCCACCAATAATGATCGTCATGACACGGGTAATCGTTGAATCTGTTTCCATAAATTCGCTCATATCATAGCTTTTGTAGGCATCAACTGTGCTGTGGTTTTCATTTAAAATCGCAGCTGCATCCACTACAGCCAATTCAACGTCTTCGACTGTTTCCGCCTTAATATGGATGGAGTCAAATCCATCACGGAAGAAAATTTGTTTCCACGTTTCATAGGGAAGCAACAATTGTTCCCTTTCATAGTTAATAATGCTGTCAGACGGCGCTAATACGCCGACAATTTCAATCGGATAAGCGCCAACTTTTACCGTTTGCCCGACAGCAGACTCGTAAGGAAACAGTTGTTCAGCCAGCACGGATGTAATGACGGCTTTCCTCGTTCCCGTTAAATAGTCGACTGGATGAAGCAAATTCCCTTCTAAAGCTTCATAATCGTAAAGATCCATATAGTGCATGTTGATTCCGTTAACTTCCGTTTCAACCTTTTCATCACCCGCCAAAATCGTCGTGTGTTCGGCACTAGAAGCGACGACCGATTGAACGGAAGGCAACGCTTGAATGTCTGTTACGTCTTGTTCCGAGTACTGCCAGAAGGCGTAAATGTTCGGATTTTCCTGTTCATCGAATTCCGATGGCTCGAAATAAATCTCACGAATGTTCTCTACGCCTACGATTTGTGCTTTTAATTTTTGTTCAGCACCTTGCCCAATTGCTACCACCATGATGACGGCAGCAACACCGATAATAATGCCAAGCGTTGTTAATAGCGCCCGCAATTTTTGGGCAGCAATCGAATGAAACGCCATTTTGATGTTTTCAATGATGTTCACAGGCCTCGTTCCTTTCCGGAAAACAAGCAGCTTATCAGGATGCTGTTGCCTCCTGGATTTTGCCATCCTTTACAAAAACAGTCCGGTCTGTTTTTTCCGCAATTTCCGTTTCGTGCGTAATAATCGAAATGGTTACCCCTTCTTCATTTAAACCACGGAGCAATTCCATAATCGACTCGCTCGTTTTCGAATCGAGAGCGCCAGTTGGCTCGTCCGCCAAAATAATCGACGGATTGTTGACTAGCGCCCTGGCGATGGCGACTCGTTGTTTTTGACCGCCTGAAAGGGAAGCAGGCTTGTATGTAGCACGGTCGCCGAGGCCCACTTTTTTCAATGCCTCATATGCCCGCTCTTTTCGCTCACTTTTTTTGATGCCGGCATATACCATCGGCAGTTCGACGTTTTTCCATGCCGAAAGCCGTGGCAATAAATGAAATTGCTGGAACACAAACCCGATTTTTTCGTTGCGGATCTTGGCAAGTTCTTTTTCGCTTAGTGTGCCGATCATCTGGCCATCAAGCAAATATTCGCCTGTTGTCGGTTTGTCAAGACAGCCAATGATATTCATTAGCGTCGATTTTCCAGAACCAGATGGGCCCATGATTGACATAAAACTTTCTTGTTCAATCGTTAAATCGATGGGAGCTAGCACTTGCGACCAAGCTTGCCCAACGCGGAACGATTTAGTCACCTGTTTGAGCACAATCATACCTCATCGTCCTCTTCAATAATCTCGCCGCCTTCAATCACTTCGCCTTCTTCTCCGTCAATTGGCGCTTCTAACGGTTCTTCCCCTTCTTCAAACTGTTCATCGACCCCGTCAAGCCCTTCTTCAAAGTCGCCATCTTCGTAAACGGCTGGCGTGACCGTCATGCCATCCTGCACTTCTCCCATGTAATCGAGAATGACCTCATCAGCTTCTGTCACGCCCTCTATAATCTCGATCGAATATTCAGTTGCAATTCCAATTTCAACGTCCCTACGTACAGCGATACCATCTTCATAAACATAAACAAATGAGGAAAACTCATCATATTGGATCGCTTCCATAGGCAAAGCAAGCCCTTCGTGTTCCATCGTTATAATTTCAGCATAAACTTGGTAACCTGGTCGGAGCTTGTCCGTATCGCCTTCGGTTATTTTAATTGTAACTGGGTATTGAGAGCTCGACGATTCTCCGTAAAATTCATCGCTTTCAGTTGGGAAATAAGAGACATCGACTACTTCCCCTTCCCAAAAACCATCTTCTACAGTATCAGATGTAATCATAACAGGATGGCCAGGCTCCACTTCGAGGGATTGCTGCTCGGAAATGTTGCCTGTAATCGTAAATTGGCTCGTGTCGGCCACTTCAAGCAACGCATTTGTCGCACTTTCACCGAGGCCTTCATTGCTTTCCTCTGCCGTGTCGTTTCTCTTAATGACCGTTCCTGCAATTTTGCTTTTCACGGTCAATTGTGCTTTTTGCTCTTTAATGCTTTCTAATTGGTTTTTTAGCCGCGTCAATTCAAACGCTTCTTCTTTTTTCTGTGCGGCAAGCTCAGCCAACTCAGCGTCAAGCTCAGCAACGGTCACGACCGGTTCAATTTCCGTTTTTTCACCTGTCTCCTCGTCCGTCTCATAGGTCGGTTTGACATCAGGCCCATTTTTACGCTTCTTCACATCCTCTTCTTGCTTTGAAAGTTCCGCAATCACCCCATTGGCTTTTTCAATTTGCAGTTCAACGTCCTGTTGCTCAAAATCAAGCTCAGATGTTTCATATTGGACGAGCGGCGTCCCTTCTTCGACTTCATCGCCGACATCGACTAATATTTCGAACCCGCTATGTTCAGCCAGTTCTGTCACTAACTGGCGATCGACTAACTCTAACTTCCCCGGAACCATTACCTTGGAGTCCATTACTTCATTCATCGGTGTAACCAAATCGACCGTGTATCCTGCCTCTCCGCCACCTGTTTCACGGGCTTTAGATAGTCCAAAATAAGTAAATGTGGCAATAGATACAACAACCACTCCACCAATGATTGCTTTTTTCATACTCAACGCAAAAGCCCCCCTAATAAATTGACAATTAACACCAATGCAAATATGCCCGCCCCAATCGCAATTGCTGGGAATTTTTTGAAGTTGGCTGTCTTAATGAGCCCCAGCGAAATAAAAGCAACAAACGCAAGCGTAGAGATTTCCAAGCTTTGTAACAGAGAATAGAATGGGTGTGTTTCATTGACAAACACAGATGGCGCCGTATAAATATAGCCGTACGTTCCGTTTGCCGCATTGACAATCATCAAATACAGAAAGCCAATGGCGCTTACGAGTGTGGCAAAAACAGTCATTGAATAAATTGCCTTATAGGGCGTCTGGTTGTTTTGCATTTTCGAAATCGCAAACAAGATAAGCGCAAGCAGAGGCGGTCCGGCAGCATAAGCAACCAGCATAATCATTCCAATTATAATTCCTGAAACGAGGCCATCTATGTTAAAGCTAGCAAACAGCGGCGCCTCTTCTTCATACATAGCATCCTCCATGTAGATTCCTTCTTCCATCATCATCCCATCCATGTCGCCGTCATAGGCAACCGCATCTAAGTCGATTAGCCCTCCTTGTCCAGTAAAAACGGGAAAAAGCAAGCCAAGTAAGACGAGGCATAGGATGATAAACATTGGAAAGCCGACGGACGGTTCCACTTTCATGCGCACAAACTGTTTACTTGGGTTAAAAAGAAAGGCGAAAATATTAGGCTTTTTTGAAAAAGCGAACTCTTCGGGCTGGTGTGCCTCCTTGAATTGTTCCATCTCTCGTTCTCCTTCGATAACTAGAAATTCGGTACATCTTCTATTTTTCTATTATACTGCTAAATACTAGAAAAACCAGGCACTTTATAAAAACTTTAGAATTTTTTGTTGGATAATCTCGTCGTTCTCAAGAACACGTTAGTCGAACGCAGTTGTTTGAAAACAAACCGCACGGTCAGAAGGCGCGCAGCTTTCTTTAGCCGCGCGCCCCTCGTATTCATTAGGATGATTCGCCAAGAATCGCCAACACGATCTCATCTTCAATGTGTCGAATCGTTTGGCTTTCGCCAATGAAATTATTCACCATAATCGTAAACAAATAGCTATCGCCGTCATTTGTCCTTGCATAGCCAGTTAAGCTTGATACCCCTGTAAGGGAGCCCGTTTTCGCTCTCACTTCCCCTTCTATCCCGCCTAAACGATTCCGCAACGTTCCGCCAACAAGCCGTTCTTTTTCTCCAGCCACTGGTAGACCATTGTAAAAATCAGTAAACCAATGCTGCTGCTGAGCGTGATAGAGCACGCTCGTTAAATCATTTGCTGCAACGAGCGTCTTATGGGACATGCCCGAGCCATCACGCAGTAATAAAGGACCGCTTGCCCCAAGCTGCTCGGTGCTTTCTGCGACAAGAGGCAATCCCGCATCCCAGCTCCCTTCTCCTTCTTTTACATAACCAATTTCTTTTACAAGCACTTCTCCATGTCCATTGTTGCTAAGCTTTAAAAACGGTACAAGCAGTTCATGCAAAGGCATCGACTCTCGTTCAGCTTGTTTCACTGCTTTTTTAGGCACGTACCCTATTGTCTCGTCCGCCTTTTTTATGTCAATCCCCGCATTGTTAAGAGCCTGCTTAAATACAGCAGTTGTATATTGAGCCGGCTCCCATACAGCTACCCAACTTCTTGTTGCGCTTGCCCCAATGGGCACATTGCCGGTGATGCGGATGTCCGCTTTGCCATGTTCTCTTTCTATTTTTAATGATTTCTGTTCTTCAGCTGCTACTGTCACTGCCTCATTTATAATCGGCACTGCTTTAACGTCAGGCTGCGTCGTGACAATTGGTTTTTGGCCTGCTTTTTTTCCCGGGGTCACTTCAACCAAGATGGTTCCTGCATCATAGTCGTCTGTCGGAGAAAGAGTCAATGCTGACACTTGCGCCCCTGTATAAAACGATTCATCTGACCAATTCAAATCTTGGGATAACCGTACGTCGTCATAGCGTGATTCATCGGCAATTATATCGCCATTTATTTTTTTGATGCCTTTGTTGCGCACCTCCTGTGCAAGCTCATTTAATTCTGCTTCCATGAGTGTAGGGTCGCCACCCCCTTTTATGTATACATTTCCATGGAGGACGCGTTTGCTTATTTTGCCGTCTGTAAACACGGTCGTTTTGAACGTATGGTCAGAGCCTAGCTCCGTTAAAGCAGCAACGGCAGTTAACACTTTCATCGAAGAGGCTGGATGGAGCAGCATGTTCCCATTGTGTTCAAACAACAGTTCATTGGTAGCGCCGTCCCGGACACTCACGGCAACAGATGCGCCAGCCAAACGTTCATGTTCCAATAGCGCAGCAATTTCATCTGCAAAATGTGGCGTTTTTTCTTTTGCCTGGAATGAGGTTGTAAGAGGAAATACAAGCAAGACTACCACAATCGCCAACAATGCTAAACGCCCATTCTTTTTCACTCGTTTCCCCTCCTATTAAGATGCTACGTTCAGTTTATTCCACTTTCTTTAAAATAAACCTAAAAAAGAAGCTGCCCTCTATAAAAAGAACAACTTCTACATGCCAATCATTATTTTTGTAAATCGAGCCAAGCAACTTCGTCAGCAGTTAATGCCAATGCTGCCCCTTTTGCACAAGACTGCATTTCTTGCTGATTTTGCGGTCCAATGATCGCAGCAGTAGGAAAAGGTTGGTTTAAGACATAGGCTAAAGCGACCTCAATTGTCGTTGCCCCTTTTTGTTTTCCTAACGCTTCTGCCCGGTCATAGCGCTGCCAATTGTCGTCATTGTAAAACACACGAACCAAATCTTCATTGCTTCGGTCATCCCGAGAAAAGCGGCCAGTAAAAAATCCACGTGCTTGGGAAGACCACGAGAACACAGGCAGCTTCGTTTCCACGTGCCATTCAATCGCTGTTTGGTCAAGGCTAATGCAGCCAGGCCAGTAAGGCTGTTGGGCTTTGGCAAGACTTAAATTGGGGCTGGAGAAAGAAAAACCAACAAGCCCATGTTTTTCGGCATATTCGTTCGCTTCGGCCAGCCTTGTTAACGACCAATTTGAACCACCAAACGCGCCTATCCGCCCTGCTTCTTTATGTTCATTAAGCCATTCTAAAATGGCGCCGACTGGCACTGTTGGATCATCGCGGTGAAGGGCATACAATTCAACTGCATCTGTTTGCAAACGGTCTAAGCTAATTTTTAATTGTTCGGCAATGTCGTGTTTATTAATCGTATGGCCCTTTTCATTCGGGTGGCCCCCTTTGGTTAACACATTCATTCGCGACCGGTTGCCAGCGTCAAGCCAGTTCCCAATAGCAACCTCACTTTTGCCGCCATTGTAAATAAATGCTGTATCAATTGTATTGCCACCGATCGAAACATACTGCTCAAGAATGTTGTTAACGGCCTCTTGATGATCTGGAGAAAAATAGTCACTGCCCATTATGAGGGCGGATACTGGCTTTGTTATGCCTTCGAAAGGGATTGCTTTCATTGTCACCGCTCCACTTCTATTCGTTTTCGTTCAAGTTGTGACTTCAAGCATGCGTCTAGCACTTTCATGTTTAACACAGCATCTTCTGCTGAAAAAGGCAACGGCTTTTCGTTGCGGACCGTTGCGGCAAACGCATCTGCCTGCAACGCATAGTGATCCACTGCATTGCCGCAAAAATGAGTGTGGCCATCGTTCGTATACAAATCATATCCATTTGCTTCATTAGTAAAAGCGGTTGGGATAGTAATCCGTCCTTTTGTACCAATAATTTCGGCTTCATCACGAAATGCGGCCCACATTCCACAATCAAATGTCAGGTAGCGGCCATTCGAAAATTCAACTAACCCTGCTGCTACCATATCGACTTGGTCATGGGAATCAGGCATAAAACTATGCATCGTCACTGCTTCGGGTTCCTCGCCAAAGACCAACCGCGCTAATGAAAGTGGATAGACACCGACGTCATAAAGGCCGCCGCCGCCATATGCTCGTTTCATACGGAAATTATCGAAAGCGCTTGCATTATTGAACGTAAATACAGCACGAATCCCGCGAATTTCGCCAATGTCGCCATTATCGATATGGGCTAATATGTCTTTGTACCGTGCTTGGTAACGGTACATAAAAGCTTCAGCGAGGACTACACGATGCTGCTCGCATGCCCCTTTCATTTCCTCGGCTTCCTCTGCATGTAAAGCAATCGGCTTTTCGCACAGGACATGCTTTCCGGCTTCGGCAGTTTTTATAACCCACTCCTTATGCAAGTGGTTTGGCAACGGAATGTAAACGGCTTCAATTTCCTCATCTGCCAATAGCTCCTCATAAGAACCATACGCTGTTTTAATGTCATGCTCAGCTGCAAATGCCTGGGCTTTTTCAAGTGAACGGCTCGCTATTGCTACCACTTCACCGCTTGCGGATGCAGCGATTCCAGGGATAATTGCTCGTTTTGCAATTGAAGCTGTCCCTAAAATGCCCCATTTCAAAGCTTCTGTATGCAAACTGCCATTCCTCCATTTCGTACAAATCTAAAAATTCTCCACTAGCTTAGCATAAATTCATAAGCATTTGCGCCTTTCAAAGCAATGTAACCAAATTGAAATAAACGTTCCAGCCACGGCTTGACCTAGCTGGAACGTTTATGCAGCCTTTATTTTCTCGCTTCTTTGCCAATCTCGTCGACAAAGACAGAGAGCGGTTGCGAAGAAGAGGCTTGCTCCCCATACTTACGGACATTTACCGCTTCAGCTGCCACTTCCTTGTCGCCAAGAACGAGCATATAAGGGATCTTTTGGATTTGCGCTTCACGGATTTTATAGCCAAGCTTTTCGTCACGGTCGTCGATCTCGACACGGACACCTGCTTGTTGCAGTTGTTCAATGACACGTTTGGCGTAATCCAGGTGGACTTCATTCGATACAGGAATCACTTGTACTTGGACAGGCGCAAGCCATGTTGGCAGCGCACCTTTGTATTCTTCTAACAAGAAAGCAACAAATCGCTCCATTGTTGAGACAACCCCGCGGTGAACGACAACCGGGCGGTGCAGCTTTCCGTCTTCGCCGACATAGGTTAAATCAAAGCGTTCAGGAAGGAGAAAATCAAGCTGAACAGTCGAAAGCGTCTCTTCTTTGCCAAGGGCCGTTTTTACTTGCACATCCAATTTAGGCCCGTAAAAAGCGGCTTCACCAATCGCTTCATAATATGGCAACCCTAATGTATCCATTGCTTCTTTTAACATCGCTTGCGCTTTGTTCCACATGTCATCGTCATCAAAATATTTTTCCTTGTCTTCTGGATCACGGTACGATAGTCGAAACTTATAGTCGTTTAAGCCAAAATCCTTGTACACTTCTTGAATAAGACGTACAACGCGAACGAATTCCTCTTTAATTTGATCAGGGCGGCAAAAAATGTGGGCATCGTTTAACGTCATTCCACGAACGCGCTGAAGTCCAGAAACAGCGCCTGACATTTCGTAACGGTGCATCATGCCCAGTTCAGCAATTCGCAGCGGCAATTGCCGGTAACTGCGCATGTCTTGCTTGTAAACCATCATATGATGGGGGCAGTTCATCGGCCGCAACACTAGCGTTTCATTGTCCATTTCCATCGGTGGGAACATGTCGTCTTGGTAATGGTCCCAGTGCCCAGACGTTTTATAGAGCTCAGAGGAACCAAGGATCGGCGTATAAACATGCTGGTAGCCAAGGCGCTCCTCTTTATCAACAATGTAACGCTCAATGATACGGCGAATCGTCGCTCCTTTTGGCAACCATAAAGGCAACCCTTGTCCTACTTTAGGTGAAAGCGCAAAGATACCAAGTTCCTTGCCAAGCTTGCGGTGATCTCGTTCTTTTGCTTCTTCGAGCAAGCGCAAATGTTCGTTTAGGTCGTCTTTGTTAAAGAATGCCGTTCCATAAATACGCTGCAACATTTTGTTTTTCGCGTCGCCGCGCCAGTAAGCTCCTGCAGTGGACAGTAACTTAAACTCTTTGATTTTATTCGTTGATGGCACATGGACGCCACGACACAAATCAAAAAATTCGCCTTGTTTGTAAATCGTGACTGTTTCTTCCTCTGGAATGGCTTCGATCAACTCTAGTTTATAAGGGTCATTTATTTCTTTAAAGCGGGCAATCGCTTCCTCACGGCTCACTTCTTCGCGTAGGATCTCTAAATTTTCGCCAATGATTTTTTTCATTTCTTTTTCGATCCGCGGCAAATCTTCTGCCGTAATCGATTCGTCGGCATCGATGTCATAGTAAAAGCCGTCCTCAATCACGGGCCCGACACCTAACTTAACACCTGGAAACAATCGCTTGACTGCTTGGGCAAGCACATGGGCTGTACTGTGCCTCATGATGTCTAATCCTTCGTCTGATCCTGCGACGACAATTTCAATGTTCCCATCTTCAGGAAGTGGCGTTTTCAAATCATACAATGTCCCGTTTAGTTTTCCAGCCAATGCTTTTTTCTTTAATCCTGGGCTAATAGAAGCAGCAATCGCTTCAGTCGTCGTTCCAATTGGAAATGATTTTACCGTTCCATCAGGAAACGTAAACATTCGTTTGTCCGTCATACTTCATCTTCCTTTCGCATTAAAATAAAAAACACTCGCCCCTTAATCGAAGGGACGAGTGTGGTTTCGTGGTTCCACCCTACTTACATGCTCTACATACAGATAACGGCTGCGGGCCGGCGCTGGATACTGTCATTCCCCAGGGCAGTTCAAAGGTGGTCACAATCGAGTCGCGTTTAGGGGTCCCAGCCTATGCCCCATTCTCTAAAAAACGCCTTACTTGAATGCGGTGTCCTTATCATCACTTTTCATACAGCCATTATACAAAAAACAAAGCTAAAAATGCAAGCTTGTTCGTTGTAATCGTTCAATGGCGTTCTTGCAAAGGGAAAATCGTCAGCCGTTCTTGGAAGATCGCTTGAATCGTTAAAATGACCCCATGGTCTGGTTCATCTGTAAATACATGGACATGCCCTGGAGCCATGCTAACGAGCGGGCTAATGACCATTTCAGAAAAATCAAGGCCTGTTTCAAATACAAGTTCTTGCTTTAAATAATAAGCCATTTCTTCAGCAGTCAACTCCCGGAAATGTTCATCATAAAACGTAAACATGTCCTTGTGAACGAGGTAAACCATTGGCAACCGTGCAGGTGTGATACGGATATAATGGCGCAAATTTTCAACCATTGCCTGGTAATCTTGTTCCATTAAATATTCGTCAATCGCAAGCTCGATACAATCAATTAACATTTCTCCATATTCTTTTAGCCGGAATGTCAGAAATGGTTCGTAATAAAATGTCGTATCCGGGTTGAGGTGTGAGGCGAAGGCGTCATATAGAAATGCACGTCTATCAAAATGCGGCTTAACAGATGGGATATCATTCCGATCCCCTTGAAGAATCGCTTGGGCAATGGCGACAATTTGCTGCTTTTCCTCTTCGTCGGTAAAGTAAAAAAGGTTTTCAGCAATGTCCATTAACCATTCATCTTCCTTTGTTTCTATGACATATTCCGCAAAGATCGAGGCCAAAAAAGGATGGAACGACTCATAAAAATCGACGTCTTTGTTTTCATAACGGACGGTGATCGTCGCTTCACTGTTTTTTTCCACTGCCCCGCCAAAACCATATGGCTTATAGGTTGCCATATAGCCCCTCAATTCATCAAACAGGCGCGAGCAGTTGCCGCGCTCTTCAAAATGAATGGCAATCACGCATGACTCCCCCTAACATATCAAAACCTTACCTAAAGCTCACTAGAAGCCAGACAGGCTTATTATCAATTTATGTTGGTGGCACAAAAACATGCTAATTGCATACAAAAAAGCTCCGGAGTCGCTCCGGAGCAATCGGGTCAATTTTGCATGATAAAGTCTTTCTCAACGTTTTCGTCATTGGAAAACGTTCTTAATATCTCATATTTTGTGTTACGTTGGGCTGGTATTTTTCCAGCTTCGCGAATCAATTTAAGCGTCAAATTTGAATTGACTTTGTGTGTCGTATTTGCAGCAGATACGACATTTTCTTCCATCATGGTGCTACCAAAATCGTTACAGCCAAAATGAAGCGATTTTTTGCCGACTTCAGGGCCCATTGTCACCCAGGAAGATTGGAAATTGGCGATATTATCGAGGAAAATCCTTGAAATCGCTACGTTTTTCAAATAATCTTCTGGCGTTAATTTTTTCAGCCTTCTTAACCCTGTATTTTCCGGTTGTAGCAGCCAGGAAATGAAGGCCGTAAAACATTCTGTTTCGTCTTGGGCATCACGAACGCGTTGCAAATGCAAGGCTCGTTCTTCAAACGATTCACCGAAGCCAATGACCATTGTGGCCGTACCAAACATGCCAACTTTCTTCGCTGCCTTCATCGCATCAAGCCACTGATCGGCTGTCACTTTTAAACGGCTGACGCGCATCCGTGTCTCTTCCGTCAAAATTTCAGCGCCTCCGCCAGGCATACTGTCAAGCCCCGCTTTGTGGAGTTCCCGAAGCACGTCTTCAATCGACATGTCCATCACTTCAGCGATTTTCCAGATTTCCGCAGGGGAAAAGGAATGCATCCAAATATCTGGAAAACGTTCTTTAATGCCTTTTAGCAAGTTTGTATAGTAATCAAGCTTTAAGTTAGGGTTGGTTCCGCCCTGCATTAATATTTCTGTCCCGCCAACGTCTTGTGTTTCCTTGATTTTTTGAAAAATGACTTCATCATCAAGAACGTAGCCGTCTTTATGGTTAGGCGGTCGGTAAAAGGCACAAAACGAACAATATGTATCGCAAAAGTTCGTGTAGTTCACATTGCGACCGATCACAAATGTCGTTATTGGCTCAGGGTGCCATTTTTTCATAATCGTATCAGCTGCTTTGCCAAGTTTATCGAGATCGTCGCTCTCGTAAAGCTTAACGGCATCGGCCATCGAAATGCGCTCGCCGTTTACTGCCCGTTCTAATATGGCATCTATGCTCATTGTTGTACCCCCAAGCACAAGTAATCTAGTATTCTCTATACATCGTACCATAGTTATCCTTAAACATCCAATGACCAAGCATTGCTCTAAAACCTTACATACGTCGCTCGTGAACCCCTATACTTTCCGCAATTCCACTCGCTTGCCAAGCAGCTTCTACCCGCCTGAGCGCTGTTGTCGAAAAATCGACAATATAAAAATCGGCGCTACATACTGCGCCGATTTTGTCCGCCCACTTCTACGAATGTGGTAAAATGTTTGATCCTTTCCATAATCCGTTTTGCTTTTAGCCGTTCGATCCCGCCTTTTTCCGAATAGGCAAGCTGCTCTTCTAACTCATCGTAATCGTAATTCGAAGTAAACAACGTTGGCAGTTTCTCAGCCATTCTGTATTGAAGAATGGGACCTAAAACTTCGTCACGGGTCCAAGCAGTTGTTGTTTCTGCTCCAATGTCATCTAGCATCAGAACAGGGGCTTTTCGGACAGCTTCCAGCTTTTCTTGAAAGGACCCATCGCCAATGGCTTGCTTCATTTCCCTAAAAAAGTCAGGTGTATAAATCAAATAGGATTGGATGTTTTTTGTTTTTAATTCATTTGCGATAGCTCCTAATAAATAGGTCTTTCCTACGCCAAATTTCCCGTATAAGTATAGACCCTTTCCCTTTTCTCCTGGATTGGCTGATAAAGCAAATTCGAGCCCTTCACTTAGCGCATCTGCCCGTTCCTCATTTTGTTCCATATCGTCAAATGTTGCTTTAAGGATATCTTTAGGAATATAAAGCGACTGGATTAGCTGTAGTTTGGCTTGCTCAGCCTCTTGCTCCCGTTTTAGTTGGCATCGGCTATAAGAAATCTCAATGCTGCCTCTCTCTGTATAAAGCGCCGGTTGAAACCCTTTTATCATATTCGGACAATGGTCTAACCCAGGGCAAGTTTGGCAGTTCCCCCGTTCCTTTTTAAACTCGTATAGTTTGCTAAGGGCACGGTCGATCATCGAGCGGGTTACATCAGGATGGTCTTGCAAAAAGGCTTGTACAATCGCGCTATCTAGCAGCTCCTGCCTTTGGCGCTCAATCCGTTTTTGCAGGCGCCCATCCTGGTCAAAAGCTTTCAGCGCCTGTTCTATTGATTCCATTCGCCCTCATCCTTTTTTTCCCTTAGTCGTTTTCGTTCCTCCATTAATGCAGCAATCCGTTTTTTTGACTCTGTTTGACTTGCGCTTGTTTTGGATTCAGTTGCTTCCGCCACACCGCTAGCTTGTTTGCTTTCTTGACTATTTCCCTTTTCTTGCTCAGCCATTAGCCACTTTGGTAGTTTGTCTTGGCGTGCGTTTCGCTTATACGTTTGCCGCAGCGATGCATTGGCCTGTTTTTGTTTGTCTTCCTTCACAAGCCCCATAGCGCCTGGCACCGTTTTTACTTTTTTTCGCTTCCAATGGCCAGCAATTTTTAACATAAAGCCGCGGGAAAGTTTCATATCGTGTTGGAATAGGACGTAATCAATCAGCACGTTCGCCACACCTGGATGCAATTTATAGTCAACGATGAGTTCTTCAATCAAGCGGGCGTCGGCTGGAGAAACCGCTGCTCCTTCTTGGCGCATTTCCAAGAGTGTCATTGGCGGTGTCTGCTCGTAAAATTGGATCGACCGTTCTTCTTCCGTTTGCGGCTCTTTCGTCATCGTTCGCGCTGTCTGCGGCTGTGTTTTTAAGCCAAGCGCAGGCGGTTTTGTGCCATTTTCAAGACGATACCACTCTTTGATCGTTTTACGTAAGTCGTCTTCATCCAACATGTCGCCTCGAGATGCTTGCTCAACTAAATTAGCCATTGTTAACGGCTCAACTTGGTAAACAAAGGCGAGTTTTTTGATCAAGTCGATCAATCGATCAGTCAACACTTCCGGCGGGACAATAAAGCTAGACAACGCTTGCTTCATTAATTCAACGTCAAAATCATCAAAGCGAATGCCATCGCTGTCCTTGCCGATCAGCGCCTCTCCATTTGCCCCTTTCAATGCACCATCTTGTTCGTTCATTAACGCTGGCTGCATTTCTGAATGAGTTAAAGAGGCAAACACATTGGAAAAGGATTCGGTCACTTCTTCAAACTCGCTACTGTCCAGCACGGGCAGAGCAAAGCGTTCCCTTACTGCCCGGTATCCTTGTTTGCCTAGCCTGTTATACAAAAAAACGCTAAGAACATCATCTCGGAAAAAACGGTGCGGTTTCATTGGCGGCTGTAATTCATACATAAAAAAGCGGACGTCATCTGTTTTTTTTCGGTATGTCCTGAGCAAATCTATTGCTTCTAACTTTTTCCGCGCTTCGAGCAGCTTAGGCAAACTCAAGTCAAGGAGGACGCTAAGTTGATGGTGAGTATGGATATCGCCTTGGTACTTCCCTGACGGAAGCTGCGATCTCAAACTATTGTATAGGCCAACAGCTTCAGTGCCAATCAAAGGCTGGTACAAAAGGGTAAGCACATGGTTATCCATGTCTGTGATAACATCGGCCAGCCGCACTGTGTACTGGTCTACAGGAAGAACTTCTTTCCAATGCCAAGGCATGGCCCTTACCCCTTTCGCTAAAAAAGAGCTTAAAACGCTCCATGCGTTTATAGCTCCTTTTAATTTTTATTCATTAACTCTGTCAATTCTTTTATAAATACATTGATGTCTTTAAACTGTCTGTAAACAGAAGCAAAACGAACGTAAGCCACATCGTCAATTTTCGCTAGCCGTTCCATGACGAGTTCGCCCACATCCTGACTCCGTACTTCTTGTTTCCCTTCATTGCGAAGCGTGCGCTCTACGTCCAATACCATTTTTTCAAGCGTTTCAAGGGGAACGGGGCGTTTCTCACAGGCACGCACAAGACCGCGCAGCATTTTATCACTGCTAAATTCCTCACGCATACCGTCTTTTTTAATGATGAGAAGAGGTCGTTCTTCCACTGTCTCATAGGTGGTAAAACGTTGCAAACATTTTTCGCACTCCCGCCTCCGTTTGATCGAGCGGCTTTCATCACTTGGCCTGGAATCGAGCACTCTTGTGCCGTTATGCTGACATTTGGGACAGCGCATTGCAATCATCTCCATCTGTGCCCAAAGGACGTGAATACCAAAATGAGATTGGTTTCTTCTATCATATAAAAAAAGGGCGCCTGTGGCAAGCCTCTTACAGCAGCTCTTGGCCTAGCGCTGAACCGACGTACGTTAATTCCTGGTCAAGTTTCTGGTAAAGAGCTAAAATGAATTTCCGGCTGTAGCCAAAATCGCTTGGAAGCACGGTTTCCGTTGCACAAGAAAAATCAACCGCGGTCCGATACGGTTTTACTGTAATAATGGATGCGACTAACAGTAGTTTTTTCCCTGATTTCGTTTGTGCCACAATTTCCCCTCTGTCATCTTCGCTCCGCTTTATCGTCAATCCTTGTTGTGTCAGCACTTGTTCAATTGTACGCATAGCCTTGTCTTTCGTTGTTTTATAGTAACGTGTTTGCAACTCTTTCACTGGGTGCTCTTCCCCGGTTTCAGTGCGTGTGCTGAAAATACGGTTCATTGTTTCACGAAAACCCATCCTGCTCTCTCCCCCTGTGTAAACGTTGCCTTTATCATACCATAAATCACGAAAGCGCATCCATTTATAGCAAAAAGAAACCGCCAAGCAGTATGCTCGGCGGTTCCCCTAATTTATTTAACAGCACTGTGGCTTAATCGTTTTTCTGGCTTAACCGGTCCCATTCCTCGTGGCAATTCCAGCACTTCGCTTGTTGTTGCATTCAACTCTCTTGCAATAAACTCAGCAGCAACGTTTGGATCTATAACTGGACCACATGTATAAACGTCTATGCTCGCATAGCCATGTTCTGGGAAACTGTGAATCGTTAAATGCGACTCAGAAATGATCACGACTCCGCTCACCCCTTGTGGGGCAAACTTATGAAACGCTACTTCCCTCACTTCTGCTCCAGCTCTTAAAGCTGCATTTACAAATACTTGTTCGATAAATTCCATGTTGTTTAGCTTGTTTGTGTCACAACCCCAAAGCTCAGAAATGACATGACGTCCCATTGTATCCATATGAACTTCCCCCTTTTCGGTAATTCGCCATGCAGCAAAAGCATGCATGTAGGATCGTCTTCGTACAGGGGGGAAAGTTAGTCCTAAGAGGTCCTAACCCATGCTGCAAGAAAAACGAATCCCGTTTTTAAACGAACTCACGGGATTCAGTATACTTGGTTTACACCGCGATTGCAACTGGATTTCTAAACAATTTTACAGCATGCTTACGATGCAGAATGGATTTCTTCTTTTGTCGACATCTGGGCTGCGACATGATTCATTAAATCAACTACTCTGCATGAATAGCCCCATTCATTGTCATACCAAGCAAGGACTTTTGCTTGACGATTGTTTAAAACTGCCGTTGATTGACCGTCCACAACCGCCGATTGTTCCTCACCATTAAAGTCGATTGAAACAAGAGGTTCATCTGTAATTCCTAAGATCCCTTTAAGTGTTCCTTGTGAAGCTTCCCAAAAGGCGTTGTTGATGGCTTCTGCAGTGGTTTCTGTTTTTAAATTCACAACTAAATCAACTAACGAAACATTTGGCGTTGGCACGCGAAGCGCCATTCCTGTTAGTTTGCCGTCCAAATTCGGCAACACTTTTGATAGGGCCTTAGCCGCTCCAGTCGATGTCGGGATGATGGACTGTCCACATGCACGGGCGCGCCGCAAATCTTTATGGGGGTTGTCAATGTTTTTCTGGTCATTCGTATACGAATGCACCGTTGTCATCATCCCTGATTCAATCCCAAATTTTTCGTCGAGGACTTTCGCAACTGGGGCTAGGCAATTGGTTGTACATGAGGCATTCGAGAGAATGTGATCTTCTTGTGGATTGTAGTCGCTTTCATTTACACCGACGACAATCGTTGCATCTTCGCCCTTTGCCGGAGCTGTAATAATCACCTTTTTCGCGCCTGCTTGCAAATGAGCACCGGCCGCTTCTTTTGTTTTAAATTTTCCAGTTGCTTCAATGACAATATCAATCCCTAACGCTTCCCAAGGCAAGCGCCGCGGATCCCGTTCAGCGAGCAATTCAATCTTCTTTCCATTTACGAATAACTGCCCATCTTTCGCATAAACGTCGGCCATAAATGGCCCATGAATGGAATCGTATTTGATTAAATGAGCCAATGTGTCTGCGGGGTAAGAAGCATTGATCGCGGTAATGTCCACTTTCCCTTCTAAAAAAGCTTTTCGGAACACCATTCGACCAATTCGTCCAAACCCGTTGATTGCCATTTTCACATTCATAAAGTCCAGCCCCTTCAGGTTATTATGTTATCCTTTTTACCAATATTATATGAAATAGTATAACATAAATAAACCAAAAACGTGAACCAATTTCAATTTAGGCACAAAAAAGACCGCCTATTCAATGGCGGTCTTAAGTTGTCGACTCTGTCGACAACTGTCCAGACTGAAAGAAAGCGTTTGTCAGACGAGGCGCGAAACCGAGTGAAGATGCGAATAGAAAATGGGTTCATGAGCATATGAACGAGGTGAGCAACGACGTATGCGAGCGCTTGTCTTCAGGCTGTGACCGCCTATTCGTGGGCGGTCTTAGCCAACGCATCGTATACTTGTCGGTAGGTGTTTTCCTTCGTTCCATTATTGTCTATGAGCACGTCGGCCTGTGCTTTTTTGGCGGTTAATGGCATTTGCGCAGCAATTCGTTGTTTCGCCTCTGTTTCAGTTAAGCCATCTCGCTCAATTAAACGCCGAAGCTGAGTTGCTTCGTCTACATACACGAGCCAAACTTGGTTGACCATATGAAACAAGTTGCTTTCGTATAACAAGGGGATGTCGAGCACAACTCGAGTGTAGCCCCTTTGTTCGTATAGATCGGCCTGTTTTTTCATCGATTGCCGTACAGCGGGATGAACAATTTCATTCAACTGCTTCCTTTTTTGTTCGTCACCAAAAATGATCGCCCCTAACTGTTTCCGATCTAACGTGCCGTCGTCCTGGAGAACGTGTTCGCCAAATGTCGCGACGATTTGGGCAAGCGCTGGCTCGCCAGGCTCTACGACCTGACGTGCAAGTTTATCTGCATCAACAACCGGAATGCCCTGTTTCTCCAAATAGGTTGCCACAAGCGATTTTCCGCTGGCAATCCCGCCAGTTAAGCCAATTCTCATAAGTACATGTTCCTCCTACAATTTCATCACGCCGATAATGAGCAGCAAGCAGCCTGGAATGAATGCCATTTTTTGCACCCACTTCAACCGTGCTGTCCGGTAGCCAAACGTCATACCTAGTGTGACAAACAAGGCGCTTAAAATAGCCGTACATGTCGCAAGGCCAAGAGGGGAAAGGCCCATTAACGCAGCGCCAATCCCAGCGCCAAAGGCATCAAGTGATAGGGCGAGGCCAAGTAAAAGGGCTTCCTTTCCAGTCACTGTGCCGGAACGGTCGATGTCGGCGCTTTCTGGTTCCCGTAAAATATGGATAACAAACCCGAATAAGCGAATCGTAAAATCCATTTTCGTCTGTTTAACACGCGGCTTCCGCTCTTTTTTCGGCCGATATGCTGCATAAACAGTCCAACAGCCAAGGCCTATTAAAATGATCGCTCCGAGCAATTCAGCCACGTCAGGCGACAACCACATCGATAAGGCAGAACCAACTGACATAGCGATTAAAATAGAGATACCTGAACAAGCTGCAATAAATAAAAGCGATATGAGTGGTATTTTGATACGACGAGTGCCGTAGGCAAACCCGACACCAAAACTATCAAGGCTAACTGCCGCGGCCAACATAACCAATGTTGCCAATAGAAGCCCCTCCTGTCTAATGTTCGTTGCCATTAGTATATGGAGAGGACTTTGTCATTGTTCACGGCCGTGGTTGGCAATTGGGGCAATAGTGAGTTCCGCGCCCGCCAACGACTGTCTTTTCAATCGCTGTGTCGCAATGATGGCACGGTTGTTGTTTACGGCCATAAACGTGGAGCTGTTGTTGGAACATGCCGATTTCCCCTTGGCCGTTTACATACGATTTTATCGAGCTGCCCCCTGCCTCAATCGCTTCTTTAAGCGTTCTTTTAATTTCCTTATGAAGGTTGTGATATTCTTCCTTTGACAGTGATGAAGCCGTCCGTTCAGGATGGATACCTGCATGAAAGAGCGCTTCATCGACATAAATATTGCCGAGCCCCACGACTGTTTTCTGGTCAAGCAATGCTGTTTTAATCGCTCTTGTTGTTTTTGCATAAGCTTGTTCCAGCAATTCGACCGTAAACTGTTCGGAAAAAGGTTCAACGCCTAGCTGGGCAAGAGGCATGGCAACGTGTTCGGCCCCTTTAGCAAACAAATGCATCGTACCGAATTTGCGCACATCCGCATAACGTAATTCAGACCCATCTGTAAACGAAAAGACGACATGCGTATGCTTCGTTTTTTCATCCGTTGGTTGATACAAACCATAGCGCCCTTCCATCCGCAAATGGGAGACAAGTACATAGTCGTTGAGCACAAACAGCAAAAATTTGCCTCTGCGCCCGATGTCTTCGATCGTTTGTCCCTTTAATAGCTGTATAAAACGTTCTACATCATCTGGTTCTTTAATCATTTTCGGCCAGCCGACGTCCACGTCCGCAATGGTCTTGTTCTTAACCAACTGCAAAAGTGTTCGGCGTACCGTTTCTACTTCCGGTAATTCTGGCATTTCTCTTCTCCTTATTTCGCGTCAAACCATGAATTTCCGCTAGAGACATCCACTTGTAAAGGCACATCAAGCTCAAGTGCCTGTTCCATTACTTCTGTGACAAGCTCTTGTAACGGTTCCACATCGTCAGGCGCCACTTCAAAAATGAGTTCGTCATGGACTTGGAGCAACATGTTTGCTTTAAGCCCTGTTTCTTCTAACGCTTCACTCATTTTCACCATCGCCCGTTTAATAATGTCAGCTGCGGTCCCTTGGATGGGTGTGTTCATCGCTGTCCGTTCTGCAAAACTGCGCTGATTGAAATTGCGGCTTTTCAGTTCAGGCAAATAACGCCTTCTCGCAAGCAGTGTTTGGACATACCCCTTCTCCTTTGCTTCTTTCACCACATTCTCCATATAAGCTTTCACTTGTGGATAACTTGCTAAATAGCGGTCGATAAAGTCTTTCGCTTCTTTTCTCGTAATTCCTAGGCTTTGTGAGAGCCCATAATCGCTTATGCCGTAGACAATCCCAAAATTGACGGCCTTCGCGCTCCTTCTCATCAAATCAGTAACTTCCTCACGTTTTACATGGAAAACATCCATTGCCGTTTTTGTATGGATGTCCATCCCCGTTAAAAACGCTTCCTTCATCCGTTCATCGCCAGAAATATGGGCGAGGACACGGAGCTCAATTTGCGAGTAATCAGCCGCAACTATTTTCCAGCCTTCCTTCGAGGCAACGAATGCTTTGCGGATTTTTCTTCCTTCCTCTAAACGGATAGGGATGTTTTGCAAATTCGGGTCTGTCGACGAAAGGCGTCCTGTTTGCGTTAAAGCTTGGTTAAAACGGGTATGGACTTTCCCTGTTTCCGAATCGATCACTTTAAGCAACCCTTCGATGTATGTTGAATAGAGCTTGCCAAGTTGCCGGTAAAGAAGAAGGTGTTCAATAATTGGATGTGTGCCTGCAAGTTTTTCCAATACATCAGCACTAGTGGAATAGCCTGTTTTTGTTTTTTTCACAGGCGGCAACCCTAGTTTTTCAAACAGGATAACGCCAAGCTGTTTCGGTGAATTAATATTGAATGGTTCTCCAGCTTCTTTATGAATCGCCTTTTCTAGAGTGTTCAAGCGATCCGATAAATCTTTGCCCATTTCCTCAAGTTGTTCTCGGTCGACACGGACACCTTCTTTTTCCATACGGCCAAGTACAACAGACAATGGCATTTCTAACTTCTTGAGCAATTCAAGCTGCTCATTTTGCGCCAGTTCATCTTCCAATGTGCTTTTTAACGTAAACATGGCATTCGCTTTACGGCAAAGATGTTCGGCTAGGGCGGCCTCTTCTGGAAGAGAGCGCTTGGCGCCTTTGCCGTATACAGCTTCATCTTCAGCCACGCCACCTGTCCCTTTACGGGTAGCAATGTCGCTAATTTCGTGGGATGACAGCGATGGATCGAGCAAATAGGAAGCCATTTGCAAGTCAAAATCAACGCCGTTTAATTCAACCCCATGCCAGGCTAAAGCGACGACAGCGCGCTTTGCGTCAAACAGCCATTTCTTTTTTTCTTGCGAACGGGCAAATGCCCTAAACGCGTCTGACTTCACTGCTTTCTCAGTCGGGAAATAAAAGCAGCCCTTCTCGTTCGCCACCGCCATACCGGCAATTTCGGCTTGATGGTAGTTTTCCGCTAACACTTCGACGACTAACGCTGACGGGCTGGAAAAATGTTCAGGCAACGGTTCTTCAACGATATCAAAATCCAGTTCCGTCAATTGCTGTGGTGCACTTTCTTCATCGCCGTTGCCGTCAATGCGGCCAAGCAACGAATGAAAAGACAGCTCTTTAAACGCTTCTTTAACTTGTTTATACTCATATCCGCCATACTCGAACGAATCAAGCGTTTCGGCAAGTGGCACGTCAAGGGCAATTGTGGCGAGTTTTTTGCTTAGGAGGGCTTGGTCTTTATTCTCTTGAAGACGTTCTTTCAGCTTCTTCCCAGAGATCGCATCAATCGAATCAAGCACCGTTTCTACGTCGCGGAATTCGGCAAGCAATTTTAGTGCCGTTTTCTCACCTACGCCGGGAACACCTGGAATGTTATCAGACGAATCGCCCATTAACCCTTTTAAATCAATAATTTGTCTCGGTTCAAGCCCGTAGCGTTCAGCCACTTTTTCACGATTATAGCGATCCACTTCAGAAATGCCTTTTTTCGTCAGCACGACTTCAACACGGTCATCAACCAATTGAAGCAAATCTTTATCACCTGTAATGACAACAACGTCAAAGCCTTCTTTTGCTGCATTCGTTGCCGCCGTGCCGATAATGTCGTCTGCTTCGTATTCGTCTACTTCATAACGCTTAATCGAAAACGCATCGAGCACTTGGTGAATCATTGGAATTTGCCCAGATAGCTCTGATGGCGTTTTCTGCCTCGTGCCTTTATAAGCCGCATAAGTCTGATGGCGGAACGTCGATTTCCCTGCATCAAAGGCGACAAGCATATGGCTCGGTTTTTCGTCTTCGAGAACCTTCAACAACATGGTCGTAAAGCCGTAGACAGCATTTGTATATTCGCCTTTTTCATTATTTAAAAGCGGCAATGCAAAAAATGCACGGTAAGCAATGCTGTTGCCGTCAATAAGCACTAATTTTTTCAAGCAGGAGAGCCCCTTTCTCGATCTATACATGTATTCTTATTGTACCATAGTCACTGGAAAAGAAAAAAGCATATGCGAACGAACGTACGCAGGAAGGCAGGAAGAATGGCTGATGAATCGAGGCTAGTTGCTACAAGAGAAAGCAGTATACGTGTTTAGTCAACCAAAAAGAAGGCAAGAGTTTCACTCTTGCCTTTAAAAAGGGCTGATCGGAAGAGGGATACCGATCTCATTACTGACCGTTCTCCCTTAGTGTAAGCGCGCGCCATTAAGCCTTGATGAACATTGTGTAAAGATTTTGTTAAAGTGTGCTTGGCTGTTTTTTTGGGAACGTCAAGGAAAACTCGGTTCCTTTGCCCTCTTCGCTCTGCACTTCTATTTTTGCATGGTGTGCTTCGGCCAAATGCTTGACGATTGCAAGGCCTAATCCCGTCCCTCCCGAATTGCGGCTTCTCGCCCGGTCAACTCGGTAAAAACGTTCAAAAATGCGCAATGTTTCTTTTGGGTCGATGCCAATTCCTGTATCTTGCACTTTTAGAACAACAGCGTCCTTTTGTTCTTTGAGTGCGACCGTTACATGGCCGCCTGATGGCGTATAGGCGATCGCATTGGAAACTAGGTTCAACACAACTTGCTTCAACCGTTGCCGATCCCCTTCAATCACGGAGCTGCCTTGTTCTTGTATATGCAAGTGCATGCCTTTTTCTTCAGCTTTGCCCCGCACTAGTTCAAACACATCTTCCGTGATGTCTTTCAATGACATATCTTCCAAATCGAGCTTAAACTGGGCATTCTCAATTTTCGACAGCTCCAACAAATCGACGATTAGCATTTGTAGCCTGTCGCTTTCTTTCCATATGATCTCTGTAAACTGTTTCGAAAGCACGGGATCGTTGATCGCCCCATCAAGGAGCGTTTCTGCAAAACCTTTAATCGATGTAACGGGCGTTTTCAACTCATGAGAAACGTTGGCAACAAAGTCTTTGCGAACTTGCTCTAGCTTTTTTTGTTCGGTAATGTCGTGCATGACAAGCGTCACACCTCTGAGCCTGCCCGAATCCGCCATTACCGGCGCGCCGTATACATCATAGACGCGAGTTGAAAAATGCTTCGTCCATTCGATTAGGCTGCGCTGTTTCTTCTCTGTCATATAAACCAATTGCACAAACTGGATAAGAGGTTGGCTCGGAAATACATGGTAGTACGGTTTTGAAAGCCAATCACTGCTATCGACTTCAAACACTTGCTCTGTCGTTTGGTTCAACAGCACCACATCGCCACGAACATTCATAAACAAGAGCGCACTTCCCATATGGTCAATTAGAGCAGCCATTCGGTCTTGCTGTGCCTGGTGGCGTCTCGATAATTGCTCCAAATTATACGCAAGCGCATTAATGGAACGGCCTAACAGCCCAAGTTCTTTATGGTGATCTTCATAAGTCCTAGTCTGATAATCGCCCTCGGCTAGGCGAATAGCCGCTTTTGTCGCTTGGTCAATCGGATGGATAATTTGTTTGGTGATGCGTGTAATTAAAAACAAAATGAAAATGAATGCTCCTAAAAAGCTGACGCCAATAACCGTCCATACCGTCCGATTCATATGGTTCAACGGCTCTACAGACACACCGACGCGGACATAGCCGAACATTTCCCTGCCTTCTTCTAAAGGAAGTGCGTAATAAAGCAATTCTTCACCAATGGTTTCACTAAAGCGCAGTTCCAATTCATCATCGAGGCGAGCACGCTGGATTTCTGGGCGATCAAGATGGTTTTCCATTTCTTTTGGATCAGCCCATGAATCGCCAATGACGTTCCCTTCAGCATCAATGATCGTTAGCCGTGCTTCAATTTCAGTCCCAATTTCTTCTGCAATTTGTTGGGCTTGCGTGCTATTTGGATAGCCATCGCGCATGACTGCCCAAACCGCTAGTGCTGCTTCATTTTTAACACGCTCTGAAACAAAGTCAACATAGCGCTCGTTTGACCAGGAACCAAGCGTTAATCCTAATACTAGGAGAACAAGCGTGATAACGAGCATAATGCTGAAAATAAAACGGTTGCGGAGTTTATTCATTCTTTGCTGGTTCCTCTAGCTTATAGCCAAGGCCACGAATCGTTTTAATATAGACTGGTTTTTTAGAATTAGGCTCAATCTTGTCGCGGAGGTGGCTAATATGCACGTCCACAATTCGTGTATCGCCAACAAATTCATAGTTCCATACAGCGTTCAGAAGCTGATCTCGTGTAAGCACCCGCCCTTTATGGTCTGCCAAATAAACAAGCAGTTCAAATTCTTTTGGCGTTAATGTAAGCAGTTCTTTTTTCACATAAACTTCGTAGTTTTGCGGGTAAATCGTCAAATCGGCAATTTGAATGCTTTTGCCTTTTCCTTGTTCATTCTTCGCTACGGCTCCGCCTGTTTGTTCAATTCGACGAAGGATTGCCCGCACCCGCGCGGTCACTTCCCTTGGGGAGAACGGCTTTGTCATGTAATCGTCAGCCCCAAGTTCTAAGCCAAGAACTTTATCGAACTCATCATCTTTGGCGGTAAGCATGAGAATCGGCACAAAAATTTGTTCTTGTCTTAGCTGCCGACATACATCCATGCCGTCCATGCCAGGGAGCATGAGGTCCAGGATAATGAGGTCAAAATCTGCTTCTTTTGCTCGGTCAAAACCTGCTTGGCCATCCAATTTGGTTTCGACTTCAAAGCCCGCTTGCTCTAAATTGTATTTCAAGAGCGTCGAGATGGACGGTTCGTCATCAACTACGAGTATCCGCTTTGCCATAGGTGCTTCCTACACTCCTAACTTTTTGATTTGAACGGTCTCTCTCTTTATAATGCTAGTATAGCAAACTTTTTACTCATATCCCTCTTCATCAGGCAAAATAATCCGATAGGGCACTGGGGAATTTAATACAGTAGACGTATTAATCGTTCCATACGGAATAAGGCGGTCAATTAATTTCCTCATGCTGCCTACATCTGATACAGCCGCTTTAATAAAGTAGCTCACTTCACCTGTTACCCGGTGGCATTCAATAATGTCATGCTCCTGTCGCACCATTTCTTCAAATTCCGCAACAGGCACTTTTAAACCACTGACTTGGATCAGCAACAGTATATCTTTGCCAATTTTTTTCAGTGAGACGCGTGTGGTGAAATGTTCAATAATGCCTTTCTCTTGAAGCCGCAGCAGCCTTTCCGACATACTAGGACGGCTTAGCGCCAATTCTTTTGATAATTCACTGATTGTCATTCGCGCATTCTCCTGCAACAATTTCAGAATATCGCGATCCATTTTATCCATTTCAGTCACCTTTTTCAAATTGAATCAAAATGAATAGTAAACACTTCATTCATTAAACCATAAATCACAACATCCTTCTAGTTGATAAGCAAAACTCTTTAAATGTCTTCTTCAATAATAGCCCGATTGAAGATGAGGGGATGGCAACGATGCAAGACGTGAAAAAGAGCAGCCCACATAAATAAGCATGCTCGAGAACCACTTTTATGAGTGTTGGGTAACATGGCGTGGCTATAGCCTATAGCCGACGTACGGATCGCCACGGATACAAGCTGATTATGAATGGGCATGCTCGATGATAAGTGTCCATGCAAAGCAGGCTGTACGGGAAATGAAAGTCCATTGCCACATCGATTACACCCAATCAAACCCACACGGGTCTGCCAAATAACAACATCGCTTGAAAAACAATCGATCAAGAAAATGGGAGTAGAGTTTATGTCAAATCTCTACTCCCATTGTTCAATTATAGGCTTTTGGAAGAGCCTCTAGCTTTCCTATTACTCCGCTGGCAATGCTGCCATTACATTGCGCACCGATTGTACTGATTTGTCCAATTGTGCCTTTTCTTCCTCTGTCAAGTCAAGCTCAATGACTTTCTCAATGCCGTCACCACCAAGAATGGTCGGTACGCCTAAGTACAGGTCATGCTGCCCATACTCGCCTTCGAGGTAGGCAATTGTTGGGATAATGCGTTTTTTGTCTTTCAAGATCGCTTCGACCATTTGTGTAAGCGAAGCAGCTGGTGCGTAATAGGCGCTGCCATTGCCTAATAAGCCAACGATTTCGCCGCCGCCTTTGCGCGTGCGTTCAACAATTTCTTCAATCCGTTCTGGAGCGATCAGTTTTGTTAACGGCACACCGCCTGCTGCTGAATAACGGATAAGCGGAACCATATCATCTCCATGGCCGCCTAAGACAAAACCAGTGACATCCTCTACGGATACATTTAGTTCTTGGGCGACAAACGTGCGGAAACGTGCTGTGTCAAGAACGCCAGACTGGCCGATGACACGGTTTTTCGGAAAGCCTGATTCTTTATAAACCGTATACGTCATCGCGTCAGCAGGGTTGGTCAAAACGATAATGTAGCTGTTAGGCGAATACTTAACAACTTCTTTTGTGACAGACTTCATGATTTTTGCATTTGTGGCTACAAGATCATCACGGCTCATTCCCGGTTTGCGGGCAATGCCAGCCGTAATGACAACGACATCCGAATCTTTCGTATCTTCGTAGCTAGAGGTACCCGTGATCGTTGAATCGACGCCTTGGACAGGTGTCGATTCAAGCATATCAAGGGCCTTTCCTTTCGTAGGACCTTCCATGTTTGGAATGTCCAATAAAACAACATCCCCTAGCTCTTTTTGGGCAACCATAAGCGCAGTGGTAGCTCCTGTAAAGCCACTGCCGATTACAGAAATTTTTCTTCGTTTAATTGCCATGCCAAACACTCCTCAACGTGTGTAGTCCATCTGCTTATCACGAAATAGATTTATAGATTTTTGATCAATTCATCTGCAAATCCTGAGCAAGACACTTCTGTTGCGCCATCCATCAAGCGGGCAAAATCATAAGTAACAACTTTGCTGGCAATCGTTTTGTCCATTGACGCCATAATTAAATCTGCTGCTTCTGTCCAGCCAAGGTGACGCAAAAGCAGTTCTCCTGACAACAGGACTGAGGAAGGGTTGACTTTGTCGAGTCCCGCATATTTTGGCGCCGTGCCATGTGTCGCTTCAAAAATGGCATGACCTGTATCATAGTTGATGTTTGCTCCTGGAGCAATGCCGATTCCGCCTACTTGAGCAGCAAGAGCATCGGAAATGTAATCGCCGTTTAAGTTCATCGTCGCAACCACATCAAACTCTTTCGGGCGAGTCAAAATTTGCTGCAAGAAAATGTCGGCAATGGCATCTTTCACAATAATTTTGCCAGCAGCTTCTGCTTCGCTTTGCGCTTTATCGGCAGCTTCGCGGCCACTTTCTTCCACAATTTTATCGTACTCAGCCCATGTAAATACTTTATCGCCAAACTCACGCTCAGCCAATTCGTAACCCCAGTTTTTAAACGCGCCTTCTGTAAATTTCATGATGTTGCCTTTATGGACAAGCGTCACGCTCTTGCGGCCTTCATCAAGCGCATATTGAATGGCAGAACGGACGAGGCGCTCTGTTCCTTCCTTCGATACAGGTTTTACGCCGATACCAGAAGTTTCAGGGAAGCGGATATTCGTTGCACCAAGCTCATCTTGCAAAAAGGCAATTAGCTTTTTCACTTCGTCAGAGCCTTCTTTAAATTCAATCCCTGCATAAATGTCTTCTGTATTTTCACGGAAGATGACCATGTCCGTATCTTCAGGACGTTTCACTGGAGATGGCACTCCTGTAAAATAACGGACTGGACGGAGACACGTGAACAAATCAAGCTCTTGGCGGAGCGCTACGTTTAATGAGCGGATGCCGCCGCCAATTGGCGTCGTTAAAGGTCCTTTAATCGCAATTAAATATTCGCGGACAGCGTCAAGCGTTTCTGCTGGAAGCCATTCTCCTGTTTCGTTGTACGCTTTTTCACCGGCAAGAATTTCTTTCCAGTGGATTTTGCGCTCGCCGTTGTATGCTTTCTCAACTGCAGCATCAAGAACACGAGAAGCTGCTGCCCAAATGTCTGGGCCTGTACCATCGCCTTCAATGAATGGAACGATTGGCTCGTTTGGAACGTTTAAAACACCGTTTTGAGTTTGAATTTTTTCTGCTGCCATAGTAAAACCTCCTAAAGATGTTTATGTAGAACGGAGTTTCCTCCGCCTAGGACTATCGTGATTCTACTGGTTTGTAGCTGCGTTTGTTCGGACCGACATACTCAGCACGCGGACGAATCAGGCGGTTGTTTGCATACTGTTCGAGGATATGGGCAATCCAGCCAGATGTGCGGCTGATCGCAAAAATCGGCGTGAACAAATCATGTTTAATCCCAAGACTATGGTATACAGTCGCTGAATAAAAATCAACGTTTGGCAGCAAGCCTTTTTGAGTGGTGACCAATTCTTCAATCCGCAAAGACATGTCGTACCATTTTGATTCTTTAATAACGTCTGTTAGTTGTTTGGACATTTCCCGCAAATGCTTAGCCCGAGGATCGCCATTTTTGTATACACGATGGCCAAAGCCCATGATTTTCTCTTTATTATCAAGCGCTTTCTGGATATACGGTTCCACTCGCTCAAATTCTTCGATTTCAAGAAGCATTTTCATGACGCCCTCATTTGCGCCGCCATGAAGAGGCCCTTTCAATGCGCCAATTGCCGCTGTAATGCCTGAATACATATCAGACAGCGTCGCTACACAAACACGCGCCGTAAATGTTGAGGCGTTCAGTTCATGATCCGCATGGAGCACAAGCGCTTTATTAAAAGCTTTTACTGAAATCGCATCTGGGTTTTCGCCCGTTAACATGTATAGGAAATTTGCTGCAAACGATAACTCCTTGTTTGGAGCAATCGGTTCTTTGCCAGAACGGATCCGCTCAAAGCCGGCAACAATTGTAGGAATTTTTGCTTGAAGTTTAATCGCTTTGCGGTAATTTTTTTCTTCCTCGACTGATTCTGCTTCATCATCAAACAAACCAAGCATTGAAACAGATGTGCGCAGGGCAGCCATTGGATGGACGCTATCGATTGGATAGGCTTTCATTTGTTCGAAAATTTCATCGGGGACGCCCGCTTGTTCAGCAAGCGCTCTTGAAAACGATTCCAATTCTTCTTTCGTAGGCAATTCACCATTCCACAGCAAATAAACGACCTCTTCAAAACTAGCATTTTCGGCCAGGTCGTCAATGCCATAACCATGGTACGTTAATTCATCATCAATAATGGAGCTAACGCTCGATTGTGTTGCCACAATACCTTCTAAACCACGAGTTGTAGTCACCTTTATCTCTCCTTTTCTGTAAATATGATCCCTTCGCGCACAACGCCTGGTAAAGCGGTTACGAAAAACGTCGTAAAGGATGATACGGCCGTGACACTTATCCCCATAGTTGGGCGATGTATTGGATAGCGCGCATCGTCAAATAAGCAATGCCTGCACCAATTAAAGGGCCGACCGCAACGCCGTTTAAAAAAGAAACAGCGACGATGGTGCCAAGTACGAGGGCAGCTGTAATATGCGGATCGTTTTTCAGCAAGTCAATGCCACTTGCAGCTACGAGCGCAACAGCGATGCCGCTGCCAAGTGCAACCCATGCATACAATGATTTTGTTGCTTCTCCCAGCTGTTTGAACCCAATATCCCCTGTAGCAATCGGCACAAGGACAGCTATGGTAATAATGGTGACGCCAAGGTTGATTCCTTTTGCCTGCATGAGAGGAAACACTTTATCTCCAAGCCCTGTCCATTTTATCAGTAACAAAACGGAAATAGCGATGATTAATGATTGGTTTTTTGCAATAAGGGCGATCGCCATTAATAGCAACAAAAACAAGGTACTCTGAGATAACAATGGTTTCTCCTCCAGCTTCAACTAGGCAATTCATATCATAACACAGTTTTGCAAATTCGGCTATATCCCACAAATTCAGACAAACTTAGCGCCGTTTTATCACGGTCCAGTTCCCTTTTGTCATGCTGCTATGAACGATTTTCAGCAGCAGTGCTTTTCCAATCGCACGTGTCCATGGAATAAGGAAAAATAAACCAATGGCGTCTGTTAAGAAACCTGGGATAACGAGTAGAATGCCACCAAACAAAATGCACAACCCATCAAGCAATGCATGGCTTGGAATTTGGCTGTTTTGCATCTGTAGCCGAGCAAGTCGGTACACTTGCATCCCTTGTTTTCTGGCAAAAATAAAGCCTAGTATTGACGTAGCAAACATAAGAAGCAGCGTTTGCCATATGCCTAGCCAATTGACAAAGGCCGTAATGATAAACAGTTCCAATACGGGAATCGCGATCGCAGCGACGACAATCGATTTCTTCATTGTTCGTACCACCTTTGCCGACTGTAAAAAAGGAGAGGCTCACCTCTCCTTTTCAGACTGTAGACAAACGCTCGCATCCATCATGGTTTGCGAAGCATTTTCTATCAGCCAGTTTGATTATTCCATTATAATACACGGGCTTGGCCGCTGTAAATGTTTCCGCTAATGCAGTCCACAGTCACTTCATCGCCGTCTTGGAAACGTTCAAGGGCGTTGGCTACACCGACGATAACAGGCGTGCTCAAGTTTAAGCCAACAACAGCTGCATGGGATGTAAGACCGCCTTCTACAGTCACGACAGCAGCAGCTTTCTCGAACGCTTCGATCATGTCTTTATCGGTTGATTTTGTGACAAGCACAGAGCCTTCCGTTACTTTTGCAATCGCTTCTTTTGCGTCACGGGCAACAACGACTTTTCCTGAGGCAGAGCGACGTCCGATGCCTTGTCCTTTTGCTGCAACTTCCCCAAGCATATGGACTTTCATTAAATTCGTTGTGCCTGACTCCCCAACGGGAACACCAGCCGTAATGATAACAAGGTCACCTTGTTTCACCACTCCTGTAGCGACAGCCGCTTCAACTGTACGGTCTAACATTTCGTCAGTTGTGTTTGCTTGTTTACCAAGTATTGGCGTAACCCCCCACACGAGCGCCATTCTCCGGTAAGCACGCTCATTGCTCGTTACGGCCAAGATTGGCGATTTCGGCCGGAAACGTGATGTCATCCGTGCTGTATAGCCGCTTTCTGTCGCTGTTAAAATCGCAGCAGCATTCAAGTTTGAGGCGGTGTAAGCAACAGACTGGCCAATTGCACTTGTAATCGATGTTTTCACTTCTTTGCTTTTCCGACGCAGCATGTTTTCATAATTGAGGGCTTGTTCTGTTCGTTCGGCAATATTGTGCATTGTTTGCACCGATTCTACAGGGTAATCACCAGCAGCGGTTTCACCAGAAAGCATAATGGCGTCTGTCCCGTCAAAAATAGCGTTGGCTACGTCGCTTGCTTCCGCTCGTGTAGGACGCGGGTTGCGTTGCATGGAATCAAGCATTTGCGTGGCAGTGATGACCGGCTTGGCCAACTCATTGCATTTTTTAATGAGCTGTTTTTGCACAAGCGGTACTTCTTCTGCTGGAATTTCTACACCTAAGTCTCCCCTTGCGACCATAAGGCCGTCCGATACTTCAAGAATTTCATCGATATTGTCAACGCCTTCTTGGTTTTCGATTTTCGGGATAATCGCTGTATCTGCAGCGCCATGCTTTTCAAGGAGCTCGCGGATTTCTAGAACATCAGAAGCGCGGCGCACAAAGGAGGCGGCTATAAAGTCAACTTTTTGCTCAATCCCAAATACAATGTCGGCTGCATCCTTTTCGGTCATCCCCGGTAGGTTGACGCTGACATTTGGGACGTTGACGCCTTTCTTGTTTTTCAGCACGCCACTGTTGCGAACAATCGTAACCAGCTCAGTGTCGCGGATTTCCTTTACCTCAAGCCCAATTAAGCCATCATCGAGCAAGATCGTACTTCCGACTTCTACATCCTCGCAAAGCCCTGGATACGTAATGGAGATCTTTTCTTTCGTACCTTGGACTTCATTCATTGACAAAATGAGCTCTTGCCCTTTCTCAAGTTCAATCGCTCCGCCTTCTACCGTTTGTGTGCGGATTTCCGGCCCTTTCGTATCAAGTAGAATAGCAACCGTTTTTCCAGTCCGTTTTGCCGCTTCGCGAATGTTTTTAATTCGGGCACCGTGCTCTTCAAAATCACCGTGTGAAAAATTCAAACGGGCTACATTCATCCCCGCTTCGATGAGTGCTGTTAGTTTTTCAAGCGACTCACTTGCTGGTCCAATCGTACAAACAATTTTTGTTTTACGCATACGTTCCTCCTTAATAGGTGTGTTGCTGTTAAATGGATAATTCCTGAGATAGCTTGTACATTTCTTGATCAATCGTGTGTGGGCGGTCTAAAATTTCATCAATTGGGTGATAAACAAGTTCATTTTTTTGAATCCCGACTGTCATGCCAGCCTTGCCTTCTAACAACAAATCAACTGCCTTTGCACCAAGTCTGCTCGCCAAAACACGGTCTGCCCCTGTGGGCGATCCTCCGCGTTGAATGTGGCCGAGCACGGTTACTCTCGTTTCCATATTCATTTCTTTGCTGATCCGGTCGCCGAACTCTATGCCTGAACCGACCCCTTCAGCGACGACAATAATGCTGTGCTTCTTGCCACGTTCTTGGCCACGTTTAATCGTTGCGAGTATTTGCTCCATATTATGCTCAGCCTCAGGAATGACAATGGTCTCTGCACCATCGGCAAGGCCAGCCCACAAAGCCAAATCCCCTGCATGGCGGCCCATTACTTCAATCACGTATGTACGATCATGAGAAGTGGCCGTATCACGAATTTTGTCAATCGCGTCAATGACTGTATTTAATGCTGTATCAAAACCAATTGTAAAATCAGTACCTGGAATATCGTTGTCAATCGTCCCTGGAACGCCGATTGTTGGAAAACCATGTTTCGTTAATTGTTGAGCGCCGCGGTAAGAACCATCTCCGCCAATAACGACTAGCCCTTCAATTCCAAATTTCTTCAGCTGTTCAATGCCCTTTTGTTGGCCTTCCAACGTTTTAAATTCTTCACAGCGAGCTGTGTAAAGCATTGTTCCGCCACGGTGAATAATATCACCGACAGAGCCAAGCTCCATTTTTTTTATGTCGCCATTAATTAAACCTTGGTACCCATAGGAAATGCCGTACACTTCCAAACCATGAAAAATCGCTTTCCGGACAACCGCACGAATGGCCGCGTTCATACCGGGAGAATCCCCGCCACTTGTTAATACACCTATCCGTTTCAATGCAAATCCTCCTAACACACTCATATCAAAGCAAAGCAGCTGTGTTTCTCTGCAGTCTCTGCAAGTAAAGATACCACTTTGATTTGTCGAAAACAAGTATCGTCCCACAATAAAAAGTGCTTCCAAACAATGAAAGCACTTCCATCTTCCTATTGTCCTGTAGTTGCCGCTTCCTCAGGGATATGACCGATTTTCATAAACTTTTCATAACGTTCATCGAGAAGGACGTCTACAGGCTTCTCAGCAAGCCTTGTTAATGCTTTTTCTAAAAGGCGGTCGATTTCGTCTGCTTGTTGGTGCAAATTCCGCTGGGCACCGCCTCGAGGTTCAGGAATAATTGAATCAATAATGCCTAGTTCATATAAGTCGGGGGCGGTGATCCGCATTGACTCCGCTGCCTTTTTAGCCTTTCCTGCATCTTTCCAAAGAATCGCAGCAGCCCCTTCAGGAGAAATGACTGAGTATGTCGCATTTTCCAGCATGTGAATTTCATCAGCTACACCGAGGGCAAGAGCGCCACCACTGCCGCCTTCGCCAATGACAATGCTAATTGTCGGCACTTTCAATCCGGCCATTTCCAACAAATTTCGGGCAATTGCTTCGCTTTGGCCGCGCTCTTCCGCTGCTTTTCCAGGATAGGCACCTTTCGTATCGATGAAGCAAATAATCGGGCGCTTGAATTTTTCCGCTTGTTTCATTAAGCGCAACGCTTTGCGGTACCCTTCTGGGTGTGGAGAGCCAAAATAGCGGACAATGTTTTCTTTTGTATCTTTTCCGCGCTGGTGGCCAATGACAGTTACCGGCTTGCCTTTATAAGTGGCAATGCCGCCTACAATGGCTTTATCGTCGCCAAACAGCCGATCGCCGTGCATTTCCAAAAAATCCTCAAATAAAACGTCCACATAATCGAGTGTTGTTGGGCGCTCATGGTCACGGGCGATTTGCACGCGCTCCCACGGTTGCAAATTGGCGTACACTTCTTCTTCCAACTCGCTTAAGCGGGCTTCCATTTTTTTTATTTCTGTACTGAGGTCCATATCCCTCTCCATTGCAAATGCACGGAGGTCGGCAATTTTTTGCCTAAGCTCAATGACCGGTTTTTCAAATTCTTGTTCCGAAGACAATGGTTATATCCTCCCTTGTTACTGATGCATCGCCAACAGCTTAGTCAGCGTTTCTTTCATTTCTAGCCTTGGAATGACACGATCAAGCTGGCCATGCTCCAATAGAAATTCTGCTGTCTGAAAGTCTTCAGGAAGTTCCTGACGAATCGTCTGTTCAATAATGCGCCGCCCAGCGAAGCCAATTAATGCTTTCGGCTCGGCAAAATTGTAATCGCCAAGGGACGCGAAACTAGCAGACACGCCGCCCGTCGTCGGATTGGTCATAACCGAAATGTAAAGCCCTCCTGCTCGGTTCAGCCGCTCAAGTGCGGCGCTCGTTTTCGCCATTTGCATAAGGCTGAGCATGCCTTCTTGCATGCGCGCTCCCCCTGAGGCAGCAAAAATAAGCAACGGAACACTCGTCTCGGTGGCCAATTCAATTGCCCTCGTTAGCTTTTCCCCGACCGCTGAGCCCATGCTCGCCATTCGAAAATTGGGGTCCATAACCGCAATGACAACGGGATATCCATTTATCTTTCCTTCACCAGTGACCACCGCTTCATTCAAACCGGTTTTTTTACGGTCGCTCTCGAGCTTTTCCTCATACCCTGGGAACTGCAGTGGGTTGCCTCCTTTGACAAAGGCGAATGCTTCTTTAAACGTGCCATCGTCAATGATGGAGTCAATTCGCTCTCTCGCACTCATGCGGTGGTGATGCCCGCAAGTCCGGCACACACTCAAGTTCTTTTTTAAGTCTTTTGTATACATAATCGTGCGGCATGAAGGGCATTTGGTCATAATCCCTTCTGGCACTTCCTGCTTAGCCCGTTCAGAGGGAATCGTCGCGTACCTTTTTTTCTTTGAGAACATATCTTTTAACATGATATTCGCTCCTAACTTGATGCTAAAGCCGGCTCCTTGCTTAAAATCGGCTATTTTGCAAATGAAGACGCATCGCTAATAGCGCCTGCTCACTATCACGCTTCTTTAACGCCTCCACAATTTGCTCGTGTTCTTTTATCGATATAGGAGGACGGCCGCTCCGTTCAAGGGATTCTTTGATCGCTTCTTTATTAAAAGCAACGAGTGATTTCCAAATGTGGAATAGCAGGACGTTTTGGCATGATTTTACAATCGTTTTATGAAAACGATAGTCTTCTTCAACAGGAAAGTCTCCTTGATTCCACTCTTTTTTGGAACGTAAAATCAACGTGTCGAGCTTCCTGATTTGCTCGTCTGTTATTCGCTCACAAGCAAGTTTTAATGCTTCCAACTCTATAATTCGCCTTGTCTCAGTCAAATCCTTCCTCGCCTGCTCGTCTTTTAGGACAAAAGACAGCAAGAGGTCGACCAATTTATAGCTTGACGTCGCCTTCATAAACGTGCCTTCGCCTCTTCTTGTTTCAATAAGGTCGAGGAGCTCAAGGCCACGCAAAGCCTCGCGAATAGAGGAGCGACCGACATCAAGCCGGTCGCTGAGTTCCCGTTCAGAAGGAAGCTTATCGCCACTTTTCAAGCCATCGTTTTGAATCATCTCACTTACGGCCCGAATGATCTCTATATACCTTTTTGGCTGGTCAGCTGCCATTTTTCACTCGCCCAATCAATCAATAATCGCTAATTTCCGTGTTTTTTCAGCTACTTCTTCCGGGTCTACTTTTACGCGGGCAACGCCCGTTTCCATCGCTTTTTTAGCTACTGCCGCCGCGACTGCTGGGGCAACACGAGAGTCAAATGGTGCTGGGATCACATAATCAACAGACAATTCTTCTTCAGAAACTAAATTGGCAATTGCATAAACAGCCGCCACTTTCATCTCTTCGTTAATATGGGTAGCACGGGCATCTAGCGCTCCGCGGAAAATTCCTGGAAAAGCCAAAACATTATTCACTTGGTTCGGGAAATCAGAACGGCCAGTACCAATAACAGAAGCGCCTGCTGCTTTCGCATCTTCTGGCATAATTTCTGGAACAGGGTTAGCCATGGCAAAAATAATCGGGTTGTCATTCATGCTTTCAACCATTTCTTTTGTGACTGCCCCTTCAACGGATACACCAATAAACACGTCGGCCCCTTTAATGACATCTTCAAGCTTGCCTTCTTCTTTATTCATGTTTGTCCGTTTTGCAACCGCTTCTTTGACTGCGTTCATTCCATATGGGCGTCCTTCATAGATTGCGCCTTTCGTATCGCACATAATAATGTTGCGCACACCCATGCGGAGCATCAATTTAATGATGGCGATCCCAGCAGCTCCTGCGCCATTGGCGACTACTTTGATTTCTGACAGTTTTTTGCCGCTAATTTTTAGAGCGTTGATCAAGCCTGCAAGGGTAACAATCGCTGTCCCATGCTGGTCATCGTGGAAAATCGGAATATTTGTCTCCTTTTTTAGCCGCTCTTCAATCACAAAGCAGTCTGGTGCCGCAATATCTTCTAAGTTGACACCGCCGAACGTCGGCTCAAGCAACTTCACCGTATTGACAATTTCATCGACATCGTTTGAACGGAGGCATATTGGAAAAGCATCTACACCGGCAAACGACTTAAATAAAACCGCTTTTCCTTCCATAACAGGGAGGGAAGCTTCTGGGCCTATGTTACCGAGGCCAAGCACGGCTGTGCCATTGCTGACGACAGCAACCATATTCCCTTTCATCGTGTACTCATACACCGTTTCAACATCTTCAAAAATTTCTTTGCACGGCTCGGCTACACCTGGGGAATAGGCTAAGCTTAAGTCTCGGGCATCCTTCACTGGGACTTTCGCTTTTGATTCTAGTTTTCCTTGGTTTATCCGGTGCATGTGAAGCGCTTCTTCTCTCGTCGTTGGCACGTATCTCTCTCCTTTTCGTTTTGCTCACTGGTCAGACCACTCAATTCTACGCTCCCTATTATAAACAACTCCTGTCCATACGCCAATAGGTAGCGCAAGGTTTCCCGTAAAAATCTTGATTTAAATGGGCTCTCTTTACTCTTCGTCGCTTTTTAGCACAATATTCTCTTCGCCAAACATTTGTTTTAATAACTGAAGCGTCTTCCTTGTTGGCGCGACACTGTATTCATCTGCAAGGCGCGTTCGCGCCTGTTCTTTTTCTCTGTAAAGAATCACTTGTGTTGAACCGACATCTTGGCTTAGCACATATTTTAAGTCGCTCAGGCGTGTAGGCTGATCTTTGTCCGCCGTTAGACGAATATAGAGCGTTTGTTTTTTCTTGTTTTTGTTTAGTTGCAAAACATCAGCTGCTTTATGGATAATAAACTGCGTTTTTCCTTGCCGTTCTTCTAATACGCCTTCTAAAAACACAAGGGCGTGGGGGGCGAACAGCCCTTCATATACTTTCCACGCTTGGGGGAAGGCCACGCAACTACACTCGCCCGATTCGTCGCTCAGAGTCAAAAAGGCCATCGCTTCGCCTTTTTTCGTTACTATTTTTTTTACATCGATGACCATTCCCGCAATTCGTACTGGCTTTCTTGAAGGGATACATTCAGCTAAAGGGATACGACCGAATGGTGCTAGCCGCTCTAGTTCATTTTCAATTGGGTGGCCCGATAAATAAAAGCCAAGCACTTCACGCTCCCCTTCTAAATCTTCCATTTTCGTAGACGGCGTCACATCCAAGTAAGCTGGAACGGCAGGCTTGATTGTAAACAGCCCTCCTGAAGATGCTTTAAACGAACGGACTTGCTCAACAAAAGCTTCTGCTTTATCCAAGTTGCCGAGCAGCGTCGCTCGCGATTGGCCAAACTCATCCAATGCCCCAGCTTTAATAAGAGCTTCCATTACCCGTTTGTTGACAGCCGTTGAGGCAACATGGGCGTAAAACATAAACAAGTTGCTGTCGCTGTTTTTTCGCCGCTTGCTGATGATTTCATTGACCGCTTGGACGTTAACACCAGAAATTGGCAAAAGACCAAAGCGAATTTGGCCATTTTCAAGTTCAAATAGCAGGCCGCTTTTGCAAACAGACGGAGGCAGCACACGAATGCCTTCTTTTTTCGCCTCGTTTATATACGAATACAATTTTTCGTGATTTTGCCAAACTGAGGAAAAAAGCGCAGCAAAAAAGGCAGCTGGAAAATGGACACGCAAATAAGCAAGCCAGTAGCTAATGAAACTGTAAGCTGTGGCATGACTTTTAGGAAAGCCATAATTGGCAAACCGCTCAATTAATGAAAATATAGCCTCTGCCTCTTCAGGTAAAAACCCGTTTTCGACAGCCCGGTGAATAAATTGGTGTCTTTCTTGAATGATGACATCATGTTGCTTTTTGCTAATGGCCCTACGGAACAAATCCGCTTCAGCTAAACTATAATTGGCCGTCGCCTGCACGACTTGCATAATTTGCTCTTGGTAAACGAGAACGCCAAAAGTAGGCTCGACAATTGGACGCAGCGATTCATGGGGAACAATAGCTTGCGTGTGTCCATGTTTGCCACGGATGTATTCTGGAATAAATGCCATTGGTCCTGGCCGATAAAGAGCACTTGTAGCAACAATGTCTTCAAACTGGCTTGGCTGCAACTGTTTCAGCACTTGCCTCATGCCTGCCGACTCAAGTTGGAAAATTCCCGTTGATTTCCCTTGTTGAAGCAGCTGGAAAGTGGCTTTATCATTGAGTGGGATATGCTGCAAATTTAATGCGACACCCTCTTCTTGTTCAATTACTTTGAGCATCCGTTCAAGCAACGTCAAATTGCGCAGCCCCAAAAAGTCAAATTTCACAAGACCTAGACGCGCCAAACTATCCATATCCGCTTGCGTCACCGCATGGCCGTCGATCCCTAACTGCAACGCTGTTTTATTGTTAAGTGGCTTGTCGCTAATAATTACTCCTGCAGCATGGGTCGATGCATGCCTTGGCAACCCTTCAATTTGCTTAGCGAAAAAAAGCAACTCGTCCAGTTCAGGCGATTCAAGGCCTTTAAAGACGCCTTTTTCCTGCGCTTCATTAAGGCTGAGAGAAGCAGGGGTTAACGACTTCGCAACGCGATCGACAAAAGTATGGCGGATCGACAGCGCCTTTCCAACGTCGCGAATCGCAGCGCGTGCTGCAAATGTGCCAAACGTTAACACTTGGGCAACTCGATCATGGCCAAACCGCTCTCTAACATAAGCAATCACTTCATCACGGCGATAGTCTGGAAAATCGACATCGATATCGGGCAAACTTGCACGCTCAGGGTTTAAAAAGCGTTCAAATAAAAGATCATGGGCTAGCGGGTCAACGTCGGTAATGAACAACGTATAAGCGACGATGGAACTAGCCGACGAGCCCCTGCCTGGGCCTGTTAAAATGCCTGATTTTTTGGCATAGCCGACAAAGTCAGCGACAATTAAAAAATACGAGGAAAAACCCCGTTCTGCAATAATCGCTAACTCATGTTCCAACCGCCTTTCAGCCTCTACTGACACTGCCTTGTATCGTGCTTTCAAACCTTGCCGGCATAACGTTTCTAAGCGTTTATCTGCTTGTTCAACCGTAAGCCCATCGTAAGCAGGTATTCGCGGCTTTTCTTCAGGCAAATACGGTTCAACTTTTTCCGCAAGCGCCCTTGCCTGCAAAAGCGCTTTTTCGGGAAAACGTTCTTTCAGCGAGTTTGCGGTCGGCAAATGCCACCGTTGCCAGCCCTCTTCTAATTCAAGGTGAGTCGTCGTCGTCCCAGCCCCTATCGCACGCACAAGTTGGTAAACAGGCGCATCCTCTTTGCGCAAAAACCGGGTTGGCGGAGCAGCCACACACGGGATTTGGTGGGCATTCGCAAACTGTATGAGCTCGTGGTCGCTTTCGCCGCCTGCAAGCTCGATAAACGCCTCAAGCCCACCAGCTAGGCGCTCCCAAAAGCGCAGCCAATTGCCTTTTGCCGCAACAAAGGCTTCTTTCGGGATAAAAACAAAACACGCGGTGCTGTTTGCTTTCCATGTTTCTAGCTCAATCGCTGCCTGTTTAGTTTGAAAGCCAAGCGATGTACTATGGGCAACAAGTTGGCGATAACCTTCTTCATTTTTGGCGACCATCCGTACCGGTATTATCTCTTCATCGAGTCGGACAGTCACTTCGAGGCCAAGCAACGGTTTGAGTCCAGCTTTACGACAGCTTTGAAAAAAAGGCACAGCCCCATATAATACATGTCTATCTGTAAGGGAAAGCGCTGTGTAGCCAGCTTCCTTAGCAGCTTGTACAAGCTCATCCACCCGGTTCGTTGACTGGAGTAAGCTGTATTCGCTGTAAACATTCGTAATCAGGGCATCCACGAAACCACTTCCTCTTATTTTTCGCTACAATCCTTAATAAAAATGACTTTAATGGAAAAGGGCGCCCTATGCAACTTTCCAGACTTGTCCACAATTGACCTGCATAATTCCCCGCCCTCGGCCTTATATATGAAAGTAAAGCTTTCTTGGACGAGGTGAGCAACCTATGCTTTTGACAAAGGAAATGCTAGCGCATTTAGTCATGAACTTTTTTATTGCCTTCGGCGTGATGATCGGCGGAGCGCTAATTGGCGGCATTGGCGCTTTTTTAATCGGCAAACCGGTGTTAATTGAAATTTACAGCCTTTCCAACAGTTTGAAAATATGGGCAATTGTCGCAGCGATTGGCGGCTCTTTTGAAGCAATCACCAAAATTGAAACAGGCTTGTTCAGCGGCGTCCACGAAGACATTTACCGAACGCTAGCGATGCTGCTTGTTGCTTTTTGCGGCGCCCAATCAGGAACCATTCTACTTCGGTGGATTGTTGGAGACCCCGTCTAATGTATATACCAAACTACAGAAAACACCGAGGCTGGCTTCGCTTTTTTTCAGGTATTCTTATTGGCACATTGATTGGTTGGGGCTTTTTTCTGGCTGAGTACGGCGAACGGTATGATCACTTGTATAATGAGATGGGCAAACAGAGCATTATCATCAATGAATTACGGGCAAAAAATGACCAGCTCATTAACGACATTACGTTGCATAACGAGGAAAACTTAAAGAACCTAATTGTCCAAAGCGTGACTGTCAACTTGACGAATAGCGACAAGTACCACCTTAGCCAATTGAATGTGTATGAATTAAAACAGCAAATTTTAAAGGAACTGCGCCATTTGCAAGGAACCAACATCGAAACCATCGCAAGCATAAAAGAAGTGATCTTAAGCGCAGTCGAAAATAAAACATACACGCTCAACAACAACGAATACCGCGTCAAAACGATTAGCTTCTTTGCCATGACTGAAATGGAGCTCAATGTTGAAATTATTGAAGAAAAAAGCATTCGCTAACCGCTTATACAGCAAAAAACAGGCACGTGCCTGTTTTTTGCCACTTGCCTCTTACGTGCAAGCTTCAACAAGTTCAGTCGTAATTACGTCTGTTTCTTCCCACGAGTAGGCTGTCGCTCCAGCGGCAACTGGATGGCCTCCACCAGCATGCCGTTTAGCGATTTCATTTATCGATACTGATTTTGACCGTAAGCGGCAGCGGATTTTCGTCTCTGATTCTTCGACAAAGAAAGCCCAAGCTTCCAATCCTTCCACATCAGCAAAACAATTGACAAGCAACGAAGACTCATTGGCTGTGACGCCAAATCGGTGTAATTGTTCTGCCGTCAGCTTAATCACGCCAACCTTTTCTTGGATCACTTCAAAGTTTTGCAGTACGTATCCTTCAAGGCGAACCATGTTCAATGAACGCTTGTACAAGTTCCGATAAAATGCATTGCTGTCAAATCCTGTTTCAAGTAGCGTTGCTGTTCTCCGGAGCGTGTCGGCAGTCGTGTTGCGAAAGCGGAAACGGCCTGTATCGCCGACAATGCCGCCATAGAGCAAGAAAGCGACCTCTTCTGTAAGCTTGAATACACGTGCTACTTCTGTAAAGGCAATGACCAACTCGCTTGTGGAACTAACGGTCGTGTCAACATAAACGAGATCGCCATATGGCTCTTCATTTGGATGATGGTCAAACTTGATCACGACTTCCCCTAATTTATAGCGTTGGTCGCTAATGCGCTCTGTATTGGCCGTATCACAGACAATGACAAGCGCCCCTTTGTATACATCATCTTCAATCGTATCCATTTTTCCGAAAAAAGCCAGCGATGGCTCCTCTTCACCGACAGCATAGACCTTTTTCTCAGGAAACGCCTGTTTGATCAGAGCTTTAAACCCGAGCTGTGAGCCGAGGGCATCAGGATCGGGCCGCACATGACGGTGTATAATAATCGTCTCATATTGTTGAATGTGTTCACTGATGATCGAAAACATGGTTCCTCCTTATTTGTGCGGCTGGTCAAACCTTCCCATTCGCGATACAATAAAAGAAATCGCTTTATTTACTCATGCAAGTCGTAACAGGAGGTTTATATGGGCCGTATTTTGATCATTATTGCGATTGCCGCATTTATGTTTTATGTAATTACCCGTGTCCGTGCCTTTCGTTTGCAGGATTCCTTGGAAAAACGGATTCTCGAATCACGGGCCCGCTTGGCTCTAGGCGCCACGATGACTGCCCTTGGCGTTAACTTAGCCTTTTTTTCGTTTTATACCGCCATTCAACTCATTGTCGGAGCCGTCTTCCTTATATTCGGCCTCGCGAACGCCATTTACGGATTTCGCGCTCATAAACATTATGCAGCACAACTGGATTAGACAACATCACTCAAACTGACTGTAACGCTTGTCAGTCGAGGTGAGCCACGAAGATGCGAGCGTGTGTCTACAGTCTGGAGCTTGCCCTACTGGCAAGCTTCACTATTCAATCAACTGGGCAGTAAGCATTGCTTTTCCGACAAGTTCACCTTCGTGGTAGAGGGCGACATCAAACTTGCCATGTTTTCGGCCAATTTCCAATATAGATGGCATGATGGAAATATGGCTGTCAATTTGCACAGGTTTTAAAAAATACAACGTGACGTTTTCAAGCACCAAATCCCCGCGCTTGTGTTTCCGCATCGTTCGCCTTGCCGCCTCAACCATCAACGTCATGACAACACCGTAAGAAACGGTTCCAACATGGTCGGTCATTTGCGGTGTAATGTCACAAGTGAAAAGCAACTCATTTCCACTTCGTTTTTCTTCCATCCGGCTTGTCACGATCTCTTCGATCGTCTCTCCGACATGAGGTTGCCTTTGTGTTGTTTGTAAGGCCTTCAATACATCTTGGCGGCTAACCACACCAATCAATTTTCGCTGTTGGTCGACAACAGGGAGCAACTCAATGCCTTGCCAAACCATCAAATGGGCAACCGCGGCTATGGAAGTACGTTCATTGACCGTAATCGGGTCGCCAGTCATCACTTTTTCAATCAGCCAATGCTTCGGCTTATCAAATACATCCTTTGCTGTAATCATTCCTTGTACCCTCATTGCCTCATCGACAACGGGGTAACGGCTATGCCCAGTCCGCTCGTTGAACTCTTGCCATTTGCCAATCGTATTCGTCACTGTCAAATAGTACGTATCCTGCAATGGGATTAAAATGTCATCTACTAAGACAATTTCTTTTTTTATCAATTGGTCGTAGATGGCGCGGTTGATCATCGCTGCTACTGTGAAAGTGTCATAGGATGTAGAAATAATAGGGAGGTTAAGTTCATCAGCCAGACGGACTGCATCGGCGCTCGTGCTAAATCCGCCAGTTATGAGGACAGCTGCCCCTGTTTCTAAAGCAATCTTATGCACTTGGTAGCGGTTGCCGACAATGAGCAAGTTCCCCGCTGTCACATAGCGCATCATTGCCTCCGTTTTCATGGCACCAATCACAAAACGGTTTAGTGTTTTATGAAGGCCTGTCCGACCGCCAAGTACTTGTCCATCAACGATATTAACGACCTCTGCGAAAGTGAGCTTTTCTATATTTTCTTTTTTCTTTTTTTCGATCCGGATTGTGCCAACCCGTTCAATCGTCGAAACGAGCCCTTGCGTTTCCGCTTCCTTAATGGCGCGATATGCGGTTCCTTCACTAACACTTAAAGCTTTAGCAATAGACCGGACCGATATTTTTTCCCCTATTTGCAATTGTGTTATGTATTCAAGTATTTGTTCATGCTTTGTCGTCACCTTGGCACCACGCTTTCACCGTATCACTCTTTTATCTAGTATACGACTTGACGCGGCGCCATAGCAACTTCTTAACCAAATTCTCGTCTTTTTTCCGGTTCGGCGTTTTCCTGTTGCCTGTCTTTCTGCGCTTTTTGCCGGTATCCGCCTAGCACAGCGACCCCATTTCCAGCAATGACAAGCGCGGCGAATGCAAGCCAAGAATAGGCAAACATTTGCCCGATTCCTTCTTCATGTATCGGCAAATAATCGAATGCATAAACGACTAAAACGATGGCTGCAAGCAAACAAATGAACGAACGTTGCTTCATAGGCTCCCCCCTTGTCCTATGCCTATGCATTGCCGCTCTTAAAAAGAACAAACGTCCACATCGGTGATGTGAACGTCAAATTGTTGAAATAAGCCGTATTTTTACAGTTCTATCGTTTCGCCAACTTCCAAGACACGCCCTTCGCCGCTTTGAAGGCTGGTAACAAAAGCATGAGGATCCTGTTTAATCGGCGGAAAAGTGTTGTAATGAATTGGAACAGTTAAGCTGGCGCCAATCCATTCTGTTGCTGTTTTTGCATCTTCTGGCCCCATTGTAAAGTTGTCGCCAATTGGAAGAAAGGCCAAGTCGATAGGATGGCGCTCGCCAATAAGCTTCATGTCGCTGAACAAAGCTGTGTCGCCTGCATGGTAGATGGTCTTGCCTTCAGCAGTGAACAGAATGCCGCCTGGCATGCCTGTATAGACAATTTTTTGGCTATCTTCCTCTGTGAACGAAGAACCGTGGAAGGCTTGTGTAAACTTAACACGGCCAAAGTCAAACTGGTATGCGCCGCCAATGGACATCGGATGAACGTTTTCAACTCCTTGAAAGCCCATGTATGTTGCTAATTCGGCTACAGCGACAACCAGTGCCCCTGTGCGCTTGGCAATCGCGACTGTATCGCCGACATGGTCATTATGGCCATGTGTTAACAGAATGACATCGGCTTCCACATGGTCTGCGTTTAAATCAGTCAATTCATTTCCTGTAATAAACGGATCAATTAAAATCGTTTTTCCACCTGTTTCAATCTGGACAACGGAATGGCCATGGTAACTTACTTTCACTCGCAAGCGCTCCTTTCGAATGTTTGTCTCTTTTTGATTTATAGCCGAATTTCTTTCGACTAAAACTATTTTACCGTATACTTAAAGAAAGGAGGAGGATTCATTTGAAATTGGAACGGCTGCAAACATTGCAAAGGCAAATGGGAGAAAAGCAAGCTTGGTTTGCGTTTATAACAAGCAAAGAAAATGTCTTTTATTTAACCGGTTACCGTACGGACCCCCATGAACGCCTCATTGCCTTTTTTGTTTTTCCAAATAGCCATTTTCTTGTTGTTCCTAAAATGGAAGAAAGCATGGTCAGAAAAGCTGGATACGAAGGCGATATTCTTTCATATAGTGATAATGAAAATGTTTGGGAAAACATCTATGCCCGCATTCCCGAGCACGAGCCCCGTAACTTGCCACTTATATGTGTGGAAGAACGGCTTGTCTCTTTTGAACGGATTCGCGCTTTACAAGCCCTTGATAAACAGGTTTCGTTTACTGACTGTGAAGGACTTTTAATGGAGCAGCGCCTTCAGAAAACGAATGAAGAACTGCAAACATTGCGTGCTGCCGCTGCTTTTGCTGATAGAGGGGTAGAGTTAGGCGTAGCCGCATTAAAAACAGGCGTAACCGAAATGGAAGTCGTCGCGGCGATTGAATATGGCCTGAAACAACAAGGCATCCGGGAAATGTCATTCCAGACAACCGTCCTCTTTGGCGACCATGCGAGCGCACCACATGGAAAGCCAGGCAATCGCCAATTGCAAGAAGGCGAGTTTGTCCTTTTTGACCTTGGCGTCGTTTTAGAGGGCTACTGCTCCGACATTACTAGGACCGTTGCCTACGGAAACGTTTCCGAACAGGAGGCCACTATTTACCATACAGTCCTTAAAGCGCAAGAAGCGGCGCTCGCTGCTGCGAAGCCAGGTGCAGTCATTGGCGCTGTTGACCAAGCTGCACGCCATGTGATCACAGAAGCTGGCTATGGCGCGTTTTTTCCACACCGACTTGGACACGGGTTAGGCATTGATGTACATGAGTCTCCCTCCATGCACCAAGACAACCAAAACCATTTAAAAGAACGGATGACCTTTACAGTAGAACCTGGCATCTACATACCAGATCGTTGCGGTGTACGAATTGAAGACGATGTTGTTATTACAGCCGCTGGGTGCGAGGTAATGACAAGCTACCCGAAAACGCTGGACCCTGTGCCTGTTCGCTTATAACCGCTCTGTCCAGCTCGTAAAAACGCAAAGTGGCCTTCTCCTCGCAGGCCACTTTGCTTTACCCTTTTTTATTCGCTTACTTTGTCCATAACCATGTAAAACGTTCGCTGTCCCTATTCATCCAACGAATTTCTAAGCGTTCCATCGTGGGGAATTTAGCAGAAAGCCGATCAGCGTATTCTGCTTCTGTCGTTTCCTCATTGATTTGGAGCAAATCGACGATTTCTTCTACATGGGACCGGGCTTCCTCCCCTTTTATAACGTAATTGCCTTTTTCATACTCATAATGGTTTGGGTTATCGTATTCCCATTGATGTTCGACTCCCTCTGCAATGACCGTCACCCGTAGTGAAAAAGATTCCATAAGCTCCGTCCCCGATACAGCAGACACAGGCAATGGGCAAATCGCCGCCAATAATAGAGCAAACAGCGTCGTATACATAAGTGTGTGTTTCATTTGGACGAGCCCACCTTTTTATTACTAAGGTAGGCAAAAACATGTGTGATTATGCATTTACCGATAACGGTGAATGACGTCGACTCCACCAGTTACTTCAACGACCGTTCCTGTTACCATATCAGCATCATCTTCACATAAAAACAACACCGTTCTGGCAATATCTTCCCCTGTCCCAGAGCGGCCAATCGGCGTATCACTGTCGTTTCGCTCTCGTGCCTCTTGAATCGTCGATTCTTTCATTTCACCCATAATATTGCCAGGGCACACCATATTGGCAGTAATGCCATGCCCTGCCTCTTCGATCGAAACCGTTTTCATAAGCGAAACAAGTCCGACTTTCGCAGCTGCATAAGCGGATCGGTAAATCCATCCAGGCGCGCTATTGGCGCCTTGAAAACCGTAAAAAACAATGCGTCCAAATGATTGTTTCCGCATGACGGGGATGACTTGCTGGAGCAGGTAAAACGCTGAATTCAAGTTGCCATCGATCATATATGCCCATTCGGCTTCGCTGTAATCCATAAGCTTCTTTTTTTCAAACACGTAAGGGCCGGCATTATGGATACACAAATCGATTCTGCCAGCGAAGGAAAGGGCTTGTGCTGCTGCCGTTTGCAAGTCCTCTTTCTTCGTGACATCCGCTTGGACAAGCTGCAATTTTTTATGGGCCCACTTTTGTTGGAGCGTTTCAGCCTTTTCCTTGTCACTGAAATAAGTAACCGTTGCACTGTACCCCGCTTCCAGCAATCCTTCCACTACTTGTAAGCCCAGCCCTTTCGTCCCGGCCGTAATCAATGCATGCCTCATTGCTGTTCACCTCTTGACTAGACGCTTTTATCCCAAAGATACATGAGTCCCATTGGAAACGCAAAACAAAACCCAGTGCTAACTACTAATCAGCCTGGGTTTTGTTTTGCGTTTGTGTCATCCGATCGAGATCAGGACGTCATTTGCTGCGACGCTTTTCGTCCTCTGCTGTCCCTTGGTAATAGGAATCCATAATTTGTTCATTTACCATCTGCTCGCCAGACTCAATGTGTTCGCCATTGGTTTCTTGCTTTTTTTCCATTGTCCCACTCCTCCTTTTTCATTGCTCCTTAGTTTGCCTCCTGTATTTATTTTCTACCCCCTTTTCACAAAAAAATAAAAAAGAGGAAGCATCAATGCTCCCTCTTACATCTTTACTCGGCTTCGGATCTTGCTTAGCTGACTTTAGCCTGCACATACTATCCTTTTATAGACTGAGACAAAAGATCGTTTGCTTTTCCAAGGGCGAGCTTGACTTGCTCGAAACCGGTGCCCCCTGCGCTATTCCGTCGGCCAACAACGGTTTTGGGCTGGAGAACTTCGTAGATGTCATCGGCAAACAGGCTGCTCGCCTCTTTGTAAACTTCGATAGGCAAATCAAGCAAATACACACCTTTTTCAATTGCTGTGAGCACAAGTTTGCCTACTACTTCATGAGCTTCTCTAAAAGGCATTCCTTTTGTCGCCAAATAGTCTGCCAACTCAGTCGCATTTGAAAAGTCACTTGTGACGGCTTTTGCCATCGCATCCGTATTTACAGTCATCGTTTCAATCATTCCTGCGAAAATCCGCAAGCTGCCTTTGACTGTTTTTACAGTGTCAAACATGCCTTCTTTGTCTTCTTGCATGTCTTTGTTGTAAGCTAGCGGCAAACCTTTCAACGTTGTCAGCAAGCTGAACAGACTGCCGTACACGCGTCCGGTTTTGCCGCGGATCAATTCAGCCATATCCGGGTTTTTCTTTTGTGGCATAATGCTTGATCCAGTTGCAAAGGCATCGTCGATTTCAATAAATTGAAATTCCTGTGCAGACCATAGGATCAACTCTTCACATAACCGAGACAAATGCATCATTAGCGTCGCCGAAGCAGCGAGAAATTCAACAATAAAATCGCGGTCGCTGACGGCATCAAGGCTATTTTCGTAAATGCCCTCAAAATGAAGGAGTTCCGCAGTGTAAGCACGGTCGATCGGAAATGTCGTCCCCGCCAAAGCACCAGCCCCTAATGGAGAAATGTTCACCCGTTTTAAGCTGTCTTGCAATCGGCCGTAATCACGTTCCAGCATCCAAAAGTAGGCAAGCAAATGATGGGCAAACGAAACCGGCTGTGCCCGCTGTAAATGGGTATAGCCAGGAATCAGCGTTTCGACATGCCCTTCCGCCTGCTTAACCAATGCGGCCTGCAATGTGCGGATTGCTTCCATGATTTCTTCGGTTTGCGTCCGCAAATAGAGGTGCATATCAGTCGCAACTTGGTCGTTCCGGCTTCTTCCTGTATGCAGTTTACCGCCAACAGGGCCAATTTCATCAATGAGCAGCTTTTCTAAATTTAAATGGATATCCTCTTGAGCAGCAGAAAAGACAAGCTCTCCTGCTGCTGCTTTTTTTTGCAGCGTCTTTAGCCCATTTTTGATCTGGGCCGCTTCTTCCTCAGAAAGAATGTGTTGTTTGGCAAGCATCGTTACATGGGCAATGCTTCCTGTAATGTCTTCCTCAACAAGCTGTTGGTCAAAACCGATCGATGCGCCAAATTCATCGACCCATTGTTCTGCTGTTTTTGTAAACCTTCCACCCCACAGCTTGCTCACAGCGTGACCTCCTTTTTCTCCTTTGTCACCATGCTGTGTACTTTTGTAGGCAAGCCCCATAGGGAAATAAACCCAACTGCAGCTGAATGGTCAAATTCATCATCTGGCGTGTACGTGGCTAGTTTTTCATTGTACAAAGAGTAAGCAGATTTGCGCCCTTCGATGATCGCATGGCCTTTAAAAAGTTTGACACGGACAACACCAGTTACATGCGTTTGAGATTCTTTTAAGAAAGCAAGAAGTGCTGGTTGCAAGCTTGAAAACCAAAGCCCTTCATAAATGAGTTCAGTCAGTTTCTTTTCGATAACCGGTTTAAAGTGGGCCAATTCTTTCGGTAGCGTCAAATCTTCCAACTCTTTGTGAGCTTTGATTAGCGTCATCGCTCCTGGGCATTCATAAACTTCACGAGATTTGATGCCAACTAGGCGGTTCTCAACATGGTCAATCCGGCCTACGCCATGTTTGCCAGCGATCTCATTTAACGTCAAAATCAGCTGATCAAGAGGGTATGCCTCTCCGTTAATCGCAACGGGCACCCCTTTTTCAAAAGACAGTTCAATAATGTCTGGTGTATCAGGCGTTTTCTCAAGCGGCGCTGTCAGCGCATAGGCTCCTTCTGGCGGAGTCGCCCAAGGATCTTCAAGAACGCCACACTCATTGCTACGTCCCCACAAGTTCTGGTCAACCGAATATGGGTTGTCAAGATCAATCGGAATCGGGATATTGTGCGCTTTTGCATACTCGATTTCTTCATCACGTGACCATGCCCATTCCCTTACAGGTGCTAATACTTTTAAGTTCGGATTTAACGCTTGAATGGAAACTTCAAAGCGCACTTGATCGTTGCCTTTTCCTGTGCAGCCATGGGCTACTGCTGTTGCTCCCGTCTGTTCGGCAATCTCTACGAGCTTTTTGGAAATGAGCGGGCGTGATAACGCCGAAACAAGAGGATACTTTTGCTCATAAAGGGCATGTGCTTGCAACGCAGGCAAGACAAATGATTCAGCATACTCTTTTTTTGCGTCAATTGTATAAGATTGAATGGCCCCAACTTGAAGGGCTTTTTGTTTTACAAACTCCAAATCTTTTCCTTCGCCAACATCGAGGCCGACAGCTATAACGTCATACCCTTTGTCAGTTAGCCATTTAACGGCAACAGACGTATCCAATCCCCCAGAGTAAGCTAAAACTACTTTTTCTTTCGCCATGTGAATCCCTCCGCTATGAATAATCATTCTCTTTTCGTTATTTTTATACATAAATGTTCAAAAAACAGTCGGGAACCTCTTCCCGATTTGCAAGAAAATAAGCCTCTATTAATGAATATACATAACTTTAACAGGCTTCCTCTCTTTTGACAAGGGGTTTCGCCAAATATTCTATATAAATAACCAGGCCTGATTGAGTCATCGCCTGGTTTTTGTATAGTATATGCGCTCCCTAGAATTTAGCCACCTTTTTTGGTAAAAAACACGTGCAGCAGCGAGGGTTGTCTGTATTTGCTTGTAAAAACTATAAGCGCCGACCGCAGATGTCGCCAAGCTTTTGCCAGCAATCTGCTTATTGCTTACTGAACGAATAAGCCCCCATTTCATCGATTGCAAAGCCAAAGACACAAGCAATTCATCACTGAATAAATCTTCCCTTGATTGATAGAAAGGTTGGCCTTTTTCATGCTCAGCCAGCTCCTTTTGCAGGAGTTCCCATTCAGCGAGGCGCGCATAGCGCGGCAAAAAGGATAAGTGGAGTAGGCGAATCGCATACAGCGACTCAAGCGCTGTGTCTCCTTTATATCCATAAGCATGGCCGATTAGAGCAATCGCGCGTCCACACGCATACAGTTGCGCTGGCAAAGTCAATGCCATTCTTTTGCCTTTCGCTAAATAGGCTCCTTTGCCTGCAGACAAAAGTCGTATTTTGGCTTCCTCGCGATTTAGCTTTTGTTCATGAATAGTGATCTGTTGTTCACTTGCGCTAACGGGAAGTGGTGTAAACGTTTCCTTTGCACGCTGATTAAACCATTCATCTTTTGTGATAAAGGGATGCAATTGGAGAACAAACGGTTCTAACTGAGCTAATGTCCGCATCCCTGCCTTTTGCAAAGGGACAGGCGTCGTCATTGGGCTTTGCGCTTGTTCGTATAACTGTTTTTCATACTTACGTACTCGATCATGCATTAAGGCAATCTCCGTCTTCACTCAGCTTCCTCCTCTTGATGAAAAGCCTTTCCGACAGCCATCTTTCGCTTAAACAAATCGAGATAGGCAAAGTCGTGTTCTCCGCCCTCAGCTTGCTGCAACGCCCGTAATTCTGTATTCATCCGCTTGATATAGTAATAAAAAAGCGCCTCTTTTGTTTTTGCTTGAACGGTACTGGACAACCCTGACTCCGTTTCGCCATATTGGGCCAATATCGCGTGTTTGACTGCTACTAATTTCTGGTCGTTTACGTCCAACCCCTGTTCATTAGCCGCTTGGCTGATCATTTCTGAACTTAATGCCAAATGGCCGATTAACTCACCAGAACGGGTGTATTCAGGGGCAAACGGATCTTCCAATGCTTTTACTTTGCCAATGTCGCCGAGCAAACAAGTGGCAAGGGCTACGTCTTTGTCCAAGTCAGCGTACAAAGGAAGAAGTTGCAAACAAGCAGCGGCCAACTCTACCGTCTGCTCAAGCAAGCCTGCGTAATAAGCATGATGCAATTTTTTAGCAGCAGGGATGGTTGTAAAGCGTTCGCGAATTGATCGATCGCCATAAAGCTTTTTTATAACAAGTTGAAGAACTGGCGATTGGATTTCTTCCATGATCATCCGCAGCTCATGCCACAAATCCTCTCTGGAAATCCCTTTTTTCGATACCAATTCGGTGCGGTTGATGCCGTCTTCTTCAGTAGCCAAGCGAATCTTTTGGATCGTCACTTGTTGTTTAGAGCGAAATGTTTCTAGCTTCCCTTCAATTTTTACAATTGCTTTTGGCACAAATTTATCTTGTTGGTCGTCTGTTATATCCCATAGCCTCGCAGACAGAATCGTATGTTGTTTTAGCAGTGTGAAATTGGCGTAGAGCGAGCCATTAGCTGCCTGTTTAATTTCACGGTCACGAATTAAATAAAAGCCATTGACTGTCATTGCCAGACACCTCCGCTTCTATCTTATCTACTTCTTTCCAGAAAGGCAAAACTTCTATGGGAAACACTAGATAAAAAAAACAGCCTCCCCCCTCTGGTTTAACCGAGGGGGCAAGGCGAACTTATCTTATGATGTTAACCGAACCGTGTCACGAGCAATCATGACTTCTTCGTTGGTTGGGATGACAATGATTTTAACTGGAGCGCCCGCTTTTTCAATAAACGCTTCTTTGCCGCGGACATTATTTTTTTCCAAATCAACATCAACGCCCATAAAGCTGAGCCCTTTTAGAACACGTTCCCGAATGGTGGCGCTATTTTCGCCAATGCCAGCAGTAAAGACAATCGCATCGAGTCCGCCCATCCGTGCCGCATATGAACCGACATACTTATGAATCCGAGACGCAAACACATCAAGAGCTACCTGTGCTCGTTCGTCCCCTTCTTTCGCAGCCGCTTCAATATCACGCAAATCACTTGAAAAGCCAGTTATCCCTAACAAGCCGCTCTTTTTATTAAGCGTAGCCACGACTTCTTCTACAGATTGGCCGGTTTTTTCCATAATGTAAGGAATCAGGGCAGGGTCAATGTTTCCTGAACGGGTCCCCATTGTCACACCTGCCAGTGGCGTGAAGCCCATCGATGTATCAATCGACTTGCCGCCTTTAACCGCAGCAATGCTTGCGCCGTTGCCTAAATGACAAGAAAGAATACGCAATTCTTCAATTGGCGTCTCCATTAATTCGGCTGCACGATGTGTGACATATTTATGGGAAGTGCCGTGGAATCCATATTTACGAATGCCATATTTCTCATAGTATTCATAGGGCAAACTATATAAAAATGCGCTCTCTGGCATCGTTTGGTGGAAAGCAGTATCGAACACTGCTACAGCAGGTACATTTGGAAGGACTTCTTTAAAGGCTTTAATACCTGTAATGTTGGCAGGGTTATGGAGGGGAGCCAATTCTGATACTTCCTCAATGCCTTGAAGGACTTCATCTGTAATTACAACGGAATCATTGAATTTCTCGCCGCCATGAACAACACGGTGGCCAATGCCTTCAATTTCTTCTAGGGATGCAATGATGCCGCGGCCCGTTAAGTCCTTTAGCAAAAGCTTTACTGCTGCAGCATGGTCAGGAATATCTTCGGTCAATTCATGCTGTTGGCCGTTTGCTTCGATTGTAAAAATACTTTTTTTTAAGCCAATCCGCTCAACCAGCCCTTTTGCAATGACTGTCTCTTCTGGCATTGCCAACAGTTGAAATTTGAGAGATGAACTTCCTGCATTAATTGCAATAATTTTAGCCATGGTTCTTTCGACTCCTTTTTTCTGTCTAACACGCATGTTCCTCTACCATTTAAGCATTCACCAGCCTTGATTTCAAGCACGGTTCGACAAAAAAGCGCATACATTTGAATTAATTAAAAAGAGCGGCAATTTCAACAAAAAAAGAGCGCTCATTTAGCGCCCTAACTGTTCTGAAAACCATTTATTGATTTGCCTCATCATATCGTGCATCGCTTCAGCGTTTGAAAAAGACGGCAGCTCCGCAAGCAATGCTTGTTGAGGGGTTTTGACGTTGTCTGCCTTTTTTTGCAACAACAGTATACTTTTGCCGTGTTGACTGTTGGAAAACAGCGAACTTGGAAGCTGGAGAAGCCCTAACACAATTGCTTCTTTTTTCAAGTAAACATTTAATGCTTCTGCTTGATCGCTTGAGAATAAAAAATTTGGGACAAGCAACACTGCATACCCGCCGGGATGAAGGGAGCGAATTGCTTGTTCGATCATTAAATGATGAATATAGCTATGCCCTTCTCCTGCTTTTAACTCAAACCCTTTTGCGACATCATCTTTTGGATAATAGCCAACAGGCAAGTCGCTCGCCACGATGTCTGCGTGAGGCAATGTAACTTGGACGCTGTCTTGGTGGTATAAAGCGACTTCACGTTGCTGCAAATTGGCACTTGCGAACGCGACTTTCAGCAATGTTTCATCCGCTTCAAATCCAATTGCCTCTGGCTCATTGTTTACATGGTTGCAAATCGAAAACAACAAATTCCCTGAACCAACAGCCAAATCAAGCAGTTTAAAGCGCTCTTTTTTAGGGTCTATTAGTTTTTGAACCAGATAGCCGATAAACAAACTTACCGCGTCAGGCGTCAGCATGTGGTTTGCTTGTACGGTCCCTTTCATTCCTTTTATGATGGCAAGCTGAAATGCTTTGCGCATATCTTCCCGTTCCCATTTTTCGTCTTTCACTTCGTTTAGCTTTTTTTCGAGCATTGCCTCGGTTTCGCCACGCACTTCCTGCAAAATCTGTTGTTCAAATAAATTGTCGCCTGCTGCAGCCAAAGCGTCTAAATACGTTCCCTCGATCTGGTTAAGTAAAATGTCAGCGCTTTGGTCCAAATAATCAAACAGACGTACTACTTGAGTTGATTCCATTTTTACACCTTCTTTTTTCCGTCCATCTTGTCTGTCCTGTATTGTACAAAAGCACAAAGAAAAAGTCCACTGTCACAGCAGTGGACATAAACTGATTATGCCGTTCGGCTATTAAGCATTTTTAGCTGCTTCCAACGCAGCCTCATAATTTGGGTGCTCCGTCACTTCGTTCACGTACTCCACATAAACAATCTCATCATCCGCATTAACGACAAAGACAGAACGGGCCAACAAGCGCAATTCTTTAATTACTACACCGTATGCTTCGCCAAATGACAAGTCGCGGTGGTCGGAAAGCGTTTGGACATTATCAATGCCAGCGGAAGCGCACCAACGTTTTTGGGCAAATGGCAAATCGACGCTGATCGTAAGAACCGCCGTATTATCCAATTTTGCTGCCTCTTCATTAAAACGCCTTGTCTGCTGGTCGCATACACCTGTGTCCAAGGATGGCACAACACTGATCAAGCGAACTTTTCCTTTTGAATCTGCGAGCGTTACTTCAGATAAATCGTTGGCCAACACCGTAAAATCCGGCGCTTTTTCCCCTACTTGGACTTGTGTTCCAGCTAATGTGACTGGTTTTTGCTTGAATGTAATTTGCATGCTTCCCTTCCCCCCATCATATTGGTTCTTTCTTTATAAATTGTACAGGCTAAGCAGTCGTTAGGCAACTGCGACGTTTTAATCGTGAACATTGATTGGCACAAAAAGGATGCCTTTCCCATTGACTGTTTCTGCCATTCGCTCTACACTATAAACGTATATAATTATTTCGTGTGCCAAACAATTAAAGGATGTGACTCCATGGCTAAGCAGCGGCTTTGGTCGCCTACGTTTTTGTATTTATGCTTTAGCGCATTTACTTTATTTTCGATTTTCAACTTATTCATTCCTACATTGCCGTTATTTGCGATGGACGTGCTTCATGCGTCAGAACAACAAGTCGGCATTATCGTTGGAGTGTTCATCGCTGCCTCAGTCATTGCCCGCCTTTTCGCAGGGCTATTGCTTGATCGTTTCGGAGAGAAGAACATGTTGCTCGTTTCCTTTCTCGTCGTAGTGATCACCGCCATTTTGCACATTTGGTCATTTTCATTCGGATGGCTTCTTTTTTTGCGTTTTTTACAAGGTTTGGGCTTTGGAGTAGCGACAACAGCAGCAGGTGCGCTAGCGATCATGATTGCCCCTAAAACACGGCAAGGAGAAGCAGTCGGATACTACAGCATGTTTATGAGCCTGGCTATGGTCATCGGCCCTGTCGTTGGATTGCAAGTCGTCCAACACATTTCCTACACAGCACTTTTTCTAACGACCGTATTTTTATCCGTTATAGGGCTATTGCTTGCATTGTTTATCGTGTATAAGCCTGTAAGAAAAGCACCAGAACCTCTTTCTGTAGATCGGTTTATTGCCATAAAAGCGGTGCCTGTCAGCCTTTGCTCATCCCTTGCCTCCTTTGCTTACGGTGGGATATTAAGTTTTATTACGTTGTACGCTGTCAGCCTCGGCATGGAATCCGCAGCAAGTGCTTTTTTTCTTGTGTATGCCCTTGTCCTCCTAGGTTCCCGTATGATTACGGGCAGGATTTTTGACCGCTTTGGTGAAAATGTCGTTGTCTACCCAACACTTGTTTTATTTGCGATCGGCCTCTTTACCCTTTCGCAAGCAGGCAGCTTATCGATTTTTTTAATCGCCGCTGTCTTAATGGGTGCCGGTTTCGGCTCTGTGCTGCCAAGTTTCCAAACGCTTGCCGTTCAATCTGTTCCCCCAAAACAAGCAGTGCAAGCGACAAGCACTTTTTATATTTTTTATGACCTTGGTATCGGCCTCGGCTCTTACGTGCTTGGCCTCATTGTCACAGGCTCTACCTATTCGTTTATGTACATCATCTCAGCCTCAATTGTGATTCTGGCCATCGTAGCCTATCGCGTGTTGCATCATCGCAAATTAAACAACTTAGGGGTAAAATGCATGGCCGATGCCGAATTGGAAGCATCATAAAATCTGCACATCGCCGAAAAGCCAGTTGAGAAGATCTCAACTGGCTTAGAGCTTGTTGAACCAATTATGCAAGGGGATCGTCATAATGATAGCTAGTTTTGTCACCATGCTCGTTCTGCTTTAGCATGTGTTGTACTTTTTCAAAAGCTTGCGGCGCCAAGTCGAGCAGTCGTTCATAAAGATGAGTCGAACTGTCTAAATGAACCATATTGACACCTTTGCTATTTACGACCAAAAAGGCAATTGGCGTAATCGACACACCGCCGCCGCTTCCACCGCCAAATGGATGGCCAATTTCATCGTGAGCTTGCTCGATGTGGAATTCACTTCCCCCTGCAGCAAACCCGAAGCCTACCTTTGAAATCGGCATAATGACACTGCCATCAGGTGTTTCGACAGGGTCACCGACAATGGTATTGACGTCAGCCATGGCCTTGATGTTTTCCATTGCTGTCTTCATCAAGCCCTGAATTGGATGTTCTGACATGACTTTACTCCTTTCACTCAATCACTTGCTACAGCACCTTGTGCAGGCGCCTGTACCTTCTGTGAAGAGTTCTTCTTGTAATTGAGAACAAGCGCAAGACCTGTACGTATAGCGTGTCCCACGCGAAAGGAGACTATGCATGAAAACGAAAGGGCGAACGTTTCAGACTGGAAATGGGGAACGACGTCCAATTGTTGGGCAGCACGCCATTTCACTTTATGGGAAGCCCATCCGCAAAAAAACGACTTTAGCCCCCATACGACCCCCGCCACTTTGGCAGCGCTGGCGGCTTCTCCTGTGCCAATTTCAGTGGACCATTTGAACTCTTCAACAGTCAAGCCTTTAAAAAAACGAACAGCGATCCGTTTATAGCTGGGAAAGTGTGCAATCCACTCTTTGCTTTTCTTAATAAAGCGCTTGATTGTTTCAATCGACCATTTCTTTTTTTGTTTGTTTTCTTTTACAGGGCTTTTATTTTTTTCCCTGATCGACACCGTGCCTTCGTTTTCATTCCATTCAATTAAAGGCGCTTCCAATTGATAAAGAGTAAAGCCTAACATGCGGACATCCAGTTGCAGCAAATCTTCCTTTTGTCGATGTTTGTAAGTACACCGAATGCGAATTGTTGCCATTAAAAGGCATATGCCTAGTAGCAGCAGACTAGCTGTGGACGCTATTAACCACCATACCCAGCTTTGCACACCGTTGCCCTCCTTTCTCTTTACTATACGCAATTGCCGAAAAAATAAACAAACGGTCGTTATCTAAAAAAGACAAAGTCGATAATCGTACTCTGACAGTTAAAAAACGCTTGGCAGACGAGGGAAAATCGAATGGAACGGGGGTTGGAGCGCTGCGGTTTCCTTGTCCATAAACCTAAAGCCTGTCGTCAAAATTAGACGACAGGCTCCGTTTTCACCATTGTTCTTGCTACTCACAATGGATGACATATGTCTCGGCAAACAAATCATGGATGCCTTGTTTTTTAGGCGTGCATGCAACAACAATATAAGCAAGCAGCGGGAAACGAAGTGGTAAGGGTGCTTGCTGGATAAAGCGGCCGACGCCTTCTCGAAAGAACAATGTTCGCCATGTGAGCGGCGAGCCGTCTGCAGCAACCACTTTTAAACCAAACACCATTTTTCCAAGCGTTTGCGAGAAAGCTTTTGTCATTCCTGCAAAATAAGCGAAAAACAACAGTGCGTAAAGAATAGCTGGGGCAATCACCGTTGTAACCGCAAACCCAAAGAAATGGTCGTTTGTTTGTACAAACGGCAGCCACGAATGAACTAATGCCGCGTTTATAGCTGAAACGATCAATAAATCAAATAAAAACGCCCATAATCGCATCCAAAACCCAGCATAACGAATCGCGCTTGCCCCTTTTTCTTGAGCCGCCTCCCTTGTTGCAGGAACCATCACCGGCGGCTGTTTTCGTAAATAACGCTTGAATCCGGCAGAGGGGAATCGCCTTTCCATTTGTTCAGCCCCCTTATTCATAATCATACAGATACATGGCTCTAGGTTGGTTGTACTCGGTCAGTTCCATGAGTCCTTGTTTTTGTTCAGCTTTGCCAAATATTTTTTCAGCAGCAAGGCCAAACATACTCGTTAATCCTTGTTTCGGCTCAATCGCAATGACTTGGTAGTTGCTGCCCAAATCACGCTGCATGGCGGCAATGACATCATTGATCGACCCAAGCTCATCAATTAAGCCTGCTTCGAGCGCTTGCCTGCCTGTATAAATTCTGCCGTCCCCTAATTCACGAACGCGCTCTTCATCCATTCCCCGGCCATTGGCAATGACTTCGACAAATTCATCGTAGTATTCATCGACAATCGATTGTAAAATCTCATCTTCTTCTTCAGTAGGCGGACGAGTGCCGCTCATCATGTCTTTGTAAGGACCGCTTTTGTAAACCGTTTCCTCGACACCGATTTTATCAAGCAATTCGGTAATGTTTAACGAACTCATAATCACGCCAATTGACCCCGTTAACGTTTGCGGATATGCAAAAATTTGCTCAGCAGGAGCGGCCAAGTAATACCCACCAGAAGCAGCCATCGAACCCATTGAAATGTAAACGGGTTTCCCATAATTTTCTTGTGCTTCAATGACCGCATCATGAATTTCCGCACTTTCTAATACGCCGCCACCAGGAGAATCAACCGCAATAATAATCCCTTCCACATTTGGGGAACTCATTGTTTGGTAAAATAAATCCATAAAGTTTGAATGATTGTACCCTTCAGCAGAAAACAGAGAATCGCTTGTTGTATTAATGATCGCCCCGTTTACTTCTAAAAGGGCAATTGAACCGGAAGGATCTCCTTCCTGAATCACTACGCTTTCGTCATAAGCTCCTGCTAGCCAATTGGCTTGGGAATATGTATTCATCGCTAGTGATAGCGATGTAATGACTGAAAACACCAAAATAAAAGCCCCAATTCCTAATGCAATCCACCTTCTCGCTTTCATCCTCTCGCTCCTTTGTAATTTTGTCTTAAAATCAAATGCTCCGCCATCTCCTACAAATGTTCGTAGCTCCCCCATTGCCCATTATCATCTTTATGTATCGTTGTTTCTCCGTTCGCCACGCAGCCTAGAGTCCTTTCTTGCTTCCGTATACAACGTGCGGTTACCACAAAAGCCCCTTTCTGCCTCTTTCTAGTATATCATCTTCCCATATCGTTGAAAAACACAGAAACGGAGCAGGGGTGTCCCTGCTCCTAGCCATTTTGTATGAACTTATCTTTGAAATCCGCCTAATTGTTGTTCAGCTTGAGCAACCAAACGTTTCGTGATTTCGCCACCTACAGAACCGTTTGCACGAGAAGTCGTGTCAGCTCCAAGGTTTACGCCAAATTCAGAAGCGATTTCGTATTTCATTTGATCAAGTGCTTGTTGTACGCCAGGTACTACCAAGTTATTTGAGTTTGAGTTAGCCATATGTCTCACCTCCTCCGGTACTTCTAGATTGCTCGAAAGAGGAAAGAACATACATGCTTGATAACTGGTAAATATATGAACTTCCCCTACTTCCATTTCGCAAGAAGTAGGGGATTCCCATCATTTCCTTTTAAAATAACTGGTCCAATGTTGGCGATGTGTGCGCGCCTGTTACTTCAAGGGATTCAATTCCCGCAATCGCCTCTCTGCATTTTTCCTCCACTTGCACGTATTGTTCAAAATGAGCAGAACGATCCCGTTTTGGCTTTGTTTTAGAATCTGTCGGCAAAAAGATCGTACAACAGTCTTCATAAGGGAGAATCGATGTTTCATACGTGCCAATCCGTTTCGCATAAGCGATTGTCGTCTCTTTATCCATTGCTAAAAGCGGACGCAATACAGGTAAATTGGTCATTTCATTAATCGTATTCATGCTGGCCAGTGTTTGCGAGGCGACTTGGCCTAAACTTTCACCATTTGAAATCGCTAAGATGCCTCGTTCCCTGGCGATCCGATCCGCAATCCGCAACATCATCCGTCTCATAATCGTCATTTCATAACTGGACGGCACTTCTTTATGGATATGCGTTTGAATATCGGTGAAGGGGACAAAATGAAGCGTGATCGTACGACCAAATTTTGTCAACTCTCTTGTCAAATCAATCACTTTTTGTTTGGCCCGTTCATTTGTATAAGGAGGACTGTGGAAATGAAGCATTTCTACTTCTGCTCCTCTGCCCATTAGCATATGGGCGGCAACAGGCGAATCGATTCCGCCTGACAGCAAATGAAGAACTTTTCCACTGCTTCCTACCGGCAATCCTTTTGCTCCTGCATACACACCAGCTGTTATATACGTTCCTGACTCTCGCACATCGACTACAACGTTGACATCGGGATGATGGACATCAACAGCTAACTCGCCAGTGAATGCCTTTAGCACGTATGAGCCTATTTTGTGGTTAAGGGACTGGGAATCAATCGGAAAAAGCTTGTATGCCCGCCTAGCAGAGACTTTAAACGTTTTAGCATCTGGATGTTGAGTAAGCATAAAGAGTGCGCCTTTTTGCATGGCTTCTAACTCATTCTCCACTCTTAAGGCGAGGCTGTATGATTGAATGCCAAATACATTGGCTAGTGCTGCTGCAACGGGCTCATGGTCGGTGCTGTTTAGTTCGACGACAATCCGCCCAAACGTCCGCTTCGCTTGTACCTTTGGAAAAGGTTTTAATACATGGCGAATATTGGCGAGCAGTAGTTTTTCAAAATGGCCTCTGTTTTTTCCTTTTAAGGCCAATTCGCCATAACGAACAAGAATATGGTCCATTTTCATTTCCCTACAACCTCCTGAAGCTCTGGAATGATCTGTTTTAAGGCGTCTGCACATGCTTCCACTTCTTCATGTGTCGTTGCAAACGAGAAGCTCATGCGAATGGCGCTCTCAGCCACTGTTCTCGGTTTCATTGCCCCTAAAAGGACACGGCTCGGTTTGCCCGTTTTCGTCGAGCAGGCTGACTGTGTCGAAACGTAAATTTGGCGTTGACCGAGTGCCTGCACAAGTACTTCGGCCTTAATGCCTGGAATCGATACATTCAGTATATGAGGTGCATAGCCCGATGTTGGCGTGTTAACGACTAGCCCCTCTATTTGTTCCAGCTTGGCGCGCAACATGTCATTTAAGGCAAGCAGCCGTTGTTGCTGTTCCTGTTCCTGACTTTCCATTAACCCGAGCGCCTTGGCAAATGCAGCGACACCTGCTGTATTTTCTGTGCCAGGACGCAATCGTTGTTCTTGTCCGCCTCCGTAAAGGAGACTTTCCAGAGTAGCAGGATTGTTGACAAATAACAACCCTGTCCCTTTCAAACCATGGATTTTATGGGCGGATAAAGACAGCATATCAATGTTTGCTTCTTTCAGCGAAAATGGGACTTTTGCCAAACTTTGCACGGCATCGACATGAAATTTGATTTGTGGGTAGCGTTGAAGCAAAGCGCCAATTTCAGCGATCGGTTGGATAGTCCCTAGTTCGCCTTGGACATGCCCAAGCGTAACCAAAACGGTATTTGGACGAATGGCAGATTCAATCGCTTTGCTTGTCACACGTCCATCCTCGTCCGCTTGCACATACGTCACTTCAAACCCTTGCGCTTCAAGAGCGCGAGCATTCTCATAAATAGATGCATGTTCAACAGTGGTGGTAATTAAGTGGCCGTTTGCATGCTTTTTCGCTGTTCCTTGAATGGCCACCGCATTTGCTTCTGTGCCCCCTGAGGTAAAAATAAGCTGATTCGGCATGCAGTTAAGATAAGCAGCAAAACGTTTACGGGCATGATCAAGTACTTGCTCCGCTTCCATGCCAAGAGTATGCAACGACGAAGCATTGCCAAAATAATCTGCAGCCATCTTCGTATATAAAACAAGCACGTCGGGATGGGGCCGAGTGGTTGCGCTATTGTCCAAATAAATCATCCGGTGTAACTCCTTTCCTCTCTTCCAGGCTTTTAACTTAGCAAGCCTCGTTCGCTATTGCAAGCATATCTTTCAACAATCTGCACCGCAACTCAAAAACGCAGTTTCACAAAGGAAACTGCGTTCACATACGTCGTCGGTTCGTGGTTATCGTCGTTTTTATACGTCCAGAAACCATGCACTTATTTGACGTTCCCCATCTTCCTCGCCTAGCATCTGGTAACTCTGGATAAATAGTACGTGTTGGGCGTTCGCCTTGCACGGCAAAGGCACTATGCACTTATATGCCTTTCGACTTTTTCCAACAAGTTTGGTTCATATGGCTCAACAGCATGTTGGACTCGCTCAAGTGCTTCCTCATAATGAAAACTGCGAAACGCGTCTTCTGCTTGGTCAAGTGCTTGCCGCACTTCTTCACCACGGTTTCGATATCGGTTGCTAAACTGGATAGCCAGTTCGGCGAGTCTAGCTTTTTCAACCATTTCTTCTATTGCGTCTGAACCTTTTTCAACTTGCTCAATCGCCTCGTGTACCAATTGCTCGACTCGTTCCATTTCAAGGGGGATTTCATTTAGCGCATCGGCAGCTTGCTTTACTTTCGTTTCGGCAAAGTCAAGGGCTTCCAGTTGCTTTACTGGCACCCCTGGCAAGTTGCTTTTTTTCAACGTCCGTTTCGTTTCGTACATGACACTACGAAGCCGTGAGACGGTTTCTTGCGCTTTTAACTCGTCTTTTCGAAGGCGACGAAGCCGTTCAATGCTGTTATCAATATTGGCTTTGAACGTGTCCATCTCTTTTGACCATTTCTCAGCCATTTCGTAAATGGAAGAGTACGTTTGTTTTTGGTTTTCGGTTACATCGACAATGACATGCAATTGGTTCCGCAAGTTGGCAAGGTCTTTTTGCAACGCATTTTGCAAATGGGTTTCTTCTTCAGCAATTAAATAGCTTTTTTGTACATGAGTCGTTTCACGCAACAACGTTTGCAATCGTTCTGTTGCTGCCTGCACCTGTTCCTTTAGTGTTGGAATTTTCTCCATTAGCTTATTTTTGGTAGTCACTTCTGCTTCAAGCGTTTCGTACATTTGCTCCTTCTCGTCGTTAATCGTTTGCAACAATTCGCTTGCTTCTTTGACGTGAAGGTTGAGAAGTTGCTCGTACGCCTTATCAATGTCTTTTTTAAATTGTGTAAGGCGCACATCAAAAGCGAATGTTTTTAAATGGAAGCCGCTTTCCTCCATTTGGGCAATGCCCATCTCCAAGTTGCGTACATCAGCTGGAACGGTTGATTTTACTTGGATGAGCAACTGCGGAATCTCATTCATTGTTTCCCTTAAGTCATGCAAACGATCTTTCATCATTAAAAGCTGTTTCCGCGCTTGGAGATAGCTGCCATTTTCAGTCGCTTCATCGTAGGATGCAAGCGTCTGCTTTATATCGGCCATTGCTTCATCAAGGGCTCTCACGGCCTCGCCAAAGGATCCCCGTTTTGTTAACAGCTCATTTGACAGCTCTTGGTATTTGCCACGGACTTCGCTAATTTCTTGGCGGTTTTTCGCTTCAGCGGAAACCAAGTGATCGATTTCTTCCACCATCGTATCCAACTGCTGTTCCACTGTCGTAATTCGATTTCCTACCCAGCCAATCGCATCTTTTGCTTTTTTAAATCGGTATTTTGCGGCCCATTCTTCAATTTCAATTAATTGGTTCTCAATGCTAGGCAAAATCGATTCGACAATCTCATCCCAGTCTTTGCGCCACATTTCAAATTTCTGTTCCGTTTCACCTGACATGCGGAGCTTCTTTACTTTGGCAATTTCCTCTGGAATGTCGCGATTCAATAAATTGATTTTCCTGGCATCGAGCTCGTCCACTGCTTTATGTATATGCCGTCTGAGAAAAATCCCAGCTGCCGTCCCTGCTATAAAAAGGACGAGCACTATAATGATGACTGTTACAAAAATATCCACATGGAACTCCCCTCTACTGCGCTTTTCTTTTACCTGTTTTTTAATCGGTTTATCCAAACTAATCGTAAACGTTGCCGTTAAGTTATAAAAACATTGCTTTATCCCTATTCTGATACGTAATATAATACCATGAATGCGACAATTTGTGTGCAGATTCCCGACACTGCCGTTCGACAAATATCTTCAAACACGACCTTATTTATAAAGGAGCTGTTTCCATGATTATCCGAGACGGGCATATCCACACACCCTTTTGCCCCCATGGTTCAGCGGATACGCTGGCATCTTACTGTGAACAAGCGATTTCACTTGGCCTAAAGACGATTACATTTGCTGAACACGCCCCTCTTCCCGCCGGTTTTAGCGATCCTACACCGAACCAAGACAGCGCCATGGCAGCTTCAGACTTAAATGCCTATTTGCAGGAAACGCGTGCAATAAAAAAAGAGTACGCCCACGCACTGGACGTCCTCATTGGTTTAGAGGTTGATTATATATTCGGCTACGAAGCAGAAACAAAAGCGCTGTTAAACGAGGTTGGCCCTTCCCTTGATGACAGCATTCTATCTGTCCATTTTTTGAAAGTAGGCGGCCATTACCGCTGCATCGATTACAGCCCAGAAGAGTTTGCGGCAATCGCAGCGGATCTTGGCAGCACGAACGCCTTATATGCCCTTTATTACGACACGGTTTTAGCTTCGATTTGTGCTGATCTCGGCCCCTATAAACCAAAGCGGATCGGCCATATAACGCTATGCAAAAAATTTCAAAAGCTCTATCAGGCTGAGCAATCGTTTGGACAAGAGATCAGCGCCATCCTTGCCGCCATCCATGAAAACGGGCTTCAGCTTGATTATAACTATGCAGGTCTAACCAAGCCTTATTGTGGAGAGTCCTATCCACCAAAAGAAATTGCACTGCAAGCAAAAACGATGGGCATCCCCCTTGTTTATGGTTCAGACGCCCATTCTGCCGCAGGTCTCCGCATGTTTTAAGCTTTACGATGTCAGGCGAACCACCATTGTTTTCCTCTGCTCCAATGAGCTAAGCAAAGAGCGAATCCATTCATCGGCATGCCGTCCATACCGCTCGATGAACTGCTCATCTGCCGGAGTAAGCAAAAAGAGTTCACGCAAGTATTGCGGTGAAGAAAAAGGCAATGTCATCATATTGCGAAGCTGGACAACAATTAAATCAGCAGCTAATGGCTCCCCTTGCCTGCGTAAGCACCGGGCGACTGCTTGTTCAAGCAAATGTTGCTCCTTCCGCAAATAGGTGCTCATCACTTCCCGTACAAGGGTCGAGTCTAGCGTCATTTCCCGGTGTGCCATACGCGCTAGCCAATGACACGATTGCTGGTAAAGCAGCACTTTTTTAAACAGCTCTACTAAAGAATCGATGGGATCGCCGTTTGGTTCCCGTGCGGCTGTTTCCATCGTTTTTACATACCCTTCAAAAAAATCAATTAATAGCGATTCAAACAAAGCCTGCTTTCCGCCAAAATAATAGGAGATCAGTGCTGGATTCACACCAGCTTTTCTGGCAATGTCGCGAACGGATGTACCGTGGAAGCCTTTTGCGTAGAACAAGGAAATAGCTGCATCTTTAATCGTCGTTTTCGTCTGTTCGCTCATTCGTATCCCTCCAAGTTGGTTGTGAACTACCCACCACTTATCACCCTTGCAGGTCGCTTGAAGTGGGGGCTTCTTGGGTAATCGCCCCTTTTGGTAGCTGACGAAATGGACCAAGCTAACCCTCTTGTTCCAAGAGTTGATTGATTCATGAGGCAGTGGCTATAAGCGAATTCCTTCTTTTTTGATGTTCAGCGCAGAGTTGTAGTCTCTATCAAGAGTTAGTCCACAAGTACATTGATACGTACATGCGGATAATGGTATTTCTTTTATGGAGCCACATTGCGAACAAGTCTTTGTGGATGGAAACCATTTATCGATTTTGATCAGTTTTTTTCCTTGCTCGTTAGTTTGTACTGTAAGAAAGAAGTGACCATTCCCCATCTATTATCAGCGACACTTTTGCCAAACTTCAAGGGTTGTGCCAATTCGAAGAACCTTTTTTCTTGCGGGATAGTTTGCGTTGTTCTTTTGCTAATCGATCCAGCATTTGTCGATAAAACTTAGGTAATTGGCTTTCTTCCCGTCGCTATCAACAAACAGCCCATCCATCGCAAAGTCTAATCCTACAACGTTTTGAATGTCTTTGTCTTTAATTTCTTTTTCATACTCTGTAAGAATCGAAATAGAATATTTTCCGGATGAAGTTATTGAAACCAACCGATAGTCATCTCCCCTTACCGCCCGGCTACGCCCTACACGCTTAAAGAAGGAGACTTCTTTCGGAAATATGTTAAAGCAAGCAGCCGCAAATCGTGTTATCTTATAAACAGTATTCGTTTTTTATTACCCGCTTCCTGTCTGATTAAGCGGCTTTTACGCAAAAACTTTTTGACAAATCCCGCATGCTTTTGTTGAATCGCTGCGGTTTTTGACAAATGGAAGGAGCATGACCCGATGTTTAGTAAACTTGATTATCCTACCGAACAAGAAGCAGCCTATCGCCTTTTGGAACAGCAAGCTGTTGCCTTACTTGAAGATGAGCCGGATGCGCTAGCCAATTACGCCAATTTATGTGCATTGTTGGGCCAGTTTTTAGATGACATTAACTGGGTCGGCTTTTATTTTCTTAAAGAAAACGAACTTGTGCTCGGCCCATTCCAAGGACTGCCCGCCTGTACACGGATTGCAATTGGCAAAGGTGTCTGCGGAACCGCCGTGGCCGAAAACAAAACGATGCGCATTGATGATGTTCATGCATTCCCTGGGCATATCGCCTGCGACGCCGCTTCAAACGCCGAACTCGTTATTCCGATCCGCCACGAACAGAACGTGATAGCAGTTCTTGATATTGACAGCCCGAGCAAAGGCCGCTTCCACGAAAAAGAAGCGGAAGCGCTTGAACGTTTACTGAAGCGAGTGGAACCTTTTTTAATCAAACATTGACAAGTAGGCGCTTTTCCGCTATGATAGATCGGTGTGAGTGACAGCCAAGACAAACGAACTTTTGACCAATCCATTCCTCAAGCGGCTGCAATGATTGAGGTGCATCGCGTAACTTTTAGCTGTCGAAGCGAAGGTGCATGAAAATGGAATGGCTGGAGTTTAGAGATTGTCATTTAGGTTGTTATTTTGCAACACCAAAATAACAAGGAGGAGACACAATGTCTCGTTATACAGGTCCATCTTGGAAACTATCCCGCCGCCTTGGCGTTTCTCTAAGCGGAACAGGGAAAGAGCTTGCGAAGCGTCCTTACGCTCCAGGCCAACACGGTCCAAACCAACGTAAAAAGCTTTCAGAATACGCGCTTCAACTTCATGAAAAGCAAAAACTTCGTCACATGTATGGTGTAAACGAGCGCCAATTCTTGCGCACGTTCAACGATGCTGGCAAAATGAACGGCATCCACGGCGAAAACTTCATGATTTTGCTTGAGTCACGCTTAGACAACCTTGTCTACCGTATGGGTCTTGCCCGTACACGCCGTGCTGCGCGCCAACTAGTAAACCATGGCCACGTGCTTGTTGACGGTTCACGCGTTGACATCCCATCTTATCGCGTAAAGCCCGGGCAAACAATTGGCCTTCGTGAGCGTTCACGGAATTTGACTGTTGTTAAAGAAGCACTTGATGTAAATGATTTCACGCCAGGATACGTATCATTTGACGAAGAAAAGCTTGAAGGTACGTACACACGTTACCCAGAGCGTTCTGAGCTTCCAGCAGAAATTACTGAAGCGCTTATCGTTGAGTGGTATTCTCGTTAAGAATAAAAAACCAGCCTTAAATGGCTGGTTTTTTTATTCCTTATGTTAAGCTCAGCTTGGCAAACTTGCGCTTTCCGACTTGAACGATCATATTATCTTCAACCGATACGACCGTATGAATATCGGTGATTTTCTGTTCGTTAATTTTCACGCCGCCACCTTGAATCATCCGGCGTGCTTCGCCTTTTGAAGACTGCATGTTTAACGTAACAAGCAAATCAATTAACGGCACTTCTTTGTCGCCTTCCCAGGAAAAGACCGGAATGTCTTCTGGCAGCGCCCGTTTTTGGAAAACCGTTTTAAAATATTGCTCTGCCTCATCAGCCGCTTCCTTGCCATGGTACATTTCTACAAATTTATGGCCAAGTCGCATTTTTGCATCGCGAGGGTGGACACTGCCATCTGCAAGCCCTTTTTCTAAAGCTTCGATTTCATCCATCGGCACATCCGTCGCCAATTTGTAGTATTTTACCATCAATTCATCAGGTATCGACATCGCCTTCCCAAAAATCTCGTTTGGTGCTTCGTCAATGCCAATGTAGTTATTAAGCGACTTTGACATTTTGCGGACGCCGTCGAGCCCTTCAATTAACGGCAGCGTCAGCATCACTTGCTTTTCTTTTCCGTACGCTTCTTGGAGTTGGCGTCCCATTAACAAATTAAACGTTTGGTCCGTCCCCCCTACTTCGATGTCGGTTTCCATTGCGACCGAATCGTAGCCTTGCATAAGCGGGTAAAAGAATTCATGAACCGAAATCGGTTGCCCGGTTTTATAGCGTTTGCTAAAGTCTTCCCGTTCAAGCATACGGGCCACTGTCATCTGACCAGCAAGCTTTAAAACATCATCAAATTTCAGCTCGCTTAGCCATCGAGAGTTGTAAAGAATTTCTGTTTTTTCAATGTCCAAAATTTTTCCGTATTGTTCTACGTATGTTTGTGCATTCTGCTTGACTTGTTCATCAGTCAACACTTTCCTCGTCTCTGACTTTCCAGTCGGATCACCGATTTTTCCAGTAAAATCACCAATTAGCAGTTGAATATGGTGGCCGTACTCTTGAAATTGACGCAGTTTTTGCAGTACAACTGTATGGCCGATATGGACATCAGGTGCTGACGGGTCCATGCCAAGCTTAATGTTTAACGGCTTTCCTGTTCGAACGCTTTTCTCAATTTTTTCCCGAAATGCCTCTTTCGGGACGACTTCTACAACTCCTCGCATAAGCGCTTCCACTTGCTCATCAACGAGCTTTTGCTGCTCAGGGGTTAACGGTTGTTTTTCATCCATCTATCGTTCCTCCTTCAATTCAACGCAAAAAAAGCCCCTCCCCATAAGGGACGAACTTGTCGCGGTACCACCCTTGTTGAAGGCATTCGTGCCTCCCACTCATTCGATAACGGCTTCTCCGTTCTTTGCCGAAACAAAGAATAGCTCCAGGCTGTAATTCTGGCTAACGTACGTGTACCGGTTCGCACCAACCACCGGCTCTCTTCGAGCAGCGTACGCCCATACTTCGGCCTTTCCTCGCTTTTTTACGTTTTCAATTCACTTTCTAGTTTTACCATACGGTGTGTACACTGTCAACATAGCGAACACACGTATGCGCATCACGCAATTTATGATATACTAAGACGACTAAGGGGGGAGTCGATGAAGCACTTTCTTTCGAAGTGGAAGAACAACTGGGATGCCTTTATAGCAAAGCTAGATGACATTCAGTTCTTCCGGAAAGTCGGCATTACATACCAAGTATTATGGAATTTATTCCTTATTGTATTCATTATTGGCTTTTTAGGATTTATGTTCGCTAGCGGAACCGCCGCAGGTTACTTTGCTTCCCTCGTAGTCGATGAAAAAACATATTCAGAAGAAGACATGCGCACATTCGTAGGCTCGCTCTCAAAAACAAGCGACATTTACCTTGCTGGCGGCGTTTACTTAGGAAAAATCCGCAGTGAAGTAGACCGGGAAATTGTCTCCCTTGATGACGTGGCCGATGAAGTAAAATGGGCGATCATTGCTACAGAAGACGAACATTTTTACGAGCATAATGGCATCGTCCCAAAAGCGTTGCTACGGGCAACGATGCAAGAGCTGACTAGTTCGTCTGTTCAGACAGGCGGCAGCACATTGACACAACAATTAATAAAGCAACAAATTTTATCCGATGAAGTATCGTTCGACCGCAAAGCAACAGAAATTATGCTCGCGCTTAGGCTCGAACAGTTTATGACAAAAGATGAAATATTGGAAGCCTACTTAAACGTCGTTCCGTTTGGCCGGAATGCCTCGGGCCGAAATGTTGCTGGCATTGAAGCGGCAGCACAAGGGGTCTTTGGTGTTTCGGCAAGCGAGTTAAACTTGCCACAAGCAGCTTACTTAGCTGGCTTGCCGCAAAGCCCGTATGGCTACACGCCTTTTACAAACGACCAACAGCTTAAAGATCAAGACGGTTTGCAGCCTGGGTTGAACCGTTACCAAACGGTTTTAAGCCGCATGTACGAAAAAGAGTACATCACAAAAGAGCAATACGAGGATGCAAAAGACTACGACCTTACTGCTGATTTTACAACAAGCGCGCCTGACCCAATGGAAGAACGGCCGCGGCTTACTGAAGAAATTATGAACCGGGCAACGGCAGTGCTCGTACAACAAAAAATCGATAACCGCGATGGTTGGGAGAAATTAAGCGACACTGCTAAACAAGTTGAACGCAATCAGTTTAAAGCGGAAGTCGAAAACGCGATTATCAATGGTGGTTACAACATCATTACGACCATTGATAAAGATTTGTATGATGCCATGAACGAGGCAGCTCAACAATCTGACGCGTATTTTGGTGCCGACAAACAAGGGCAACGGGAAGAAGTCGGCTCTGTTTTAATCGAAAATAAAACTGGAAAAATCCTTAGCTTTGTCGGTGGTCGTGAAGAAAGCTTAGATCATCTGTATAACCACGCTACACGTGCTTATCGCCAAGCAGGCTCGACGAGCAAACCTGTTCTTGCTTATGCGGGCGCGATTGAAGCAGGAGTAACCCAACCAGGGCTTGTCATTCCTGATGAACAAGCGTTTTACAAAGCTGGTGGGAGGGAAATTAGAAACTTTGACCACGCTCACAAAGGCAATCTCACTGTGCGGGAATCACTGGCACAATCACGCAACGTGCCCGCTGTAGAGGCGTGGTGGCATGTCCCTGATGACTTAAAAGTAAAACTCCGCGACGCAGCCGGCTTTAATCCAGACATGCACGGCGTGAATGAAGCAGTCGCTATCGGTGGCGGCAATGTTACCGTTGAACAAAATGTCAGCGCCTTTAGCGCTTTCGGCAACAATGGCGTCCGGATGGAACCCTATATGATCGAACGGATCGAAACGGATTCCGGCGAAGTCATTTATGAGCATCCTGCTAGTAAGCATACAATGTTTAGCCCACAAACAAACTATTTGGTCGCCGATATGATGCGTGATGTGATGTACAGCGCAAATGGCACCGGCCGCACAGCAGCCAACAAGTTGCAGTTTCAAGCCGACTGGGCTGGAAAAACAGGGACGACCAACAGAGACTATGATTCATGGTTTATTGCCGTCAACCCTGAGGTGACATTAGGCGTATGGAATGGTTATAGCGGTGACAAAACAATTAGTTTACGCAAACGCGTTGGCGGGCTCGGCACAGGGGCGCGGACACAGTCCATTTGGGCCAATCTTGCTAATGCTGCTTATGGTGTTGACCCGGATCTAATGACAGCAGAAGGCAAACGCTTTGAGCAGCCTGATGGCATTGTCGAAAAACGAGTCTGTGGCTTAACAGGCGGCCCACCAACAAAAGCATGCGAAGAACAAGGCTTAGTCACTACCGATCTATACAGAAGCGACATGATCGATCATATCGAGGGGCTAGCCCCGTTTCAAGCGAACTTTAAACCAAATGCTCAACCATCTAATGAAAAAGAAGATGATGACGATTAAAGAAGCGTGCCTCTAAAGGTAGAGGCACGCTTCTTGCGTTAATCTTCCATTGTCGATAAGTCGCCTGTCGGCAAATCCAATTCCCACGCTTTTAATACGCGGCGCATAATTTTTCCGCTGCGCGTTTTTGGCAATGACTTGCGGAATTCCATTTCCCGCGGTGCTGCATGAGCTGCGAGTCCTGTCTTTACAAATTGGCGAATCTCTTCTTTTAATTCGTCAGTGACTTCATAGCCTTGGCGCAGTGCAATAAATGCTTTGATAATTTCTCCACGGACAGGGTCAGGTTTGCCAATGACCCCTGCTTCCGCAACGGCTGGGTGTTCAACCAGTTTGCTTTCCACCTCAAATGGACCAACACGCTCACCTGCGGTCATAATGACATCGTCAATCCGACCTTGGAACCAAAAGTAGCCATCTTCATCCATATAAGCAGAATCGCCAGACACATACCAGCCGTCAAGCTCAAAATAGCTTTGGTATTTGGCTTCATTGTTCCAAATGGCACGCATCATCGCTGGCCAGCCTTTTTTAATGGCAAGATTGCCCATTCGGTTCGGTGGCAGTTCATTGCCTCTATCATCAATGATGGCGGCCTCGACGCCTGGAATCGGTTTGCCCATTGATCCTGGTCGAATTTCCATTGCCGGGTAGTTACAGATCATTTGCGCTCCTGTTTCCGTCATCCACCACGTGTCATGAATGCGTTTGTCAAAGACTTTCACTCCCCAGCGCACCACTTCAGGATTGAGCGGTTCGCCAACGCTTAAGACATGACGCAGTGACGAAAGATCATATTGTTTAACAAGTTCGTCGCCTGCGCTCATCAACATACGAAATGCGGTTGGCGCGCTGTACCAAACTGTTACTTTGTAGCGCTGAATCGTCTCATACCAATCAGTCGGTGAGAAGCGGCCGCCGCGCACCACATTGGTTACCCCTGCAAGCCAAGGCGCAAAAATACCGTAAGACGTTCCCGTTACCCAGCCAGGGTCGGCCGTGCACCAGTAAATGTCATCTGGCTGCAAGTCGAGGACGACTTTGGCCGTGTGGTAATGTTGGACCATCGCCTCATGAACATGAAGAACCCCTTTTGGCTTGCCCGTTGAGCCAGACGTATAATGGAGAATGAGCCCGTCTTCCCGATCTACCCATTCAATTGCAACATCACTTGGTGCTGCCTGAAGCCGCTTGTTTAACTGTAAAAAAGGGCCATTGTCTTCATACGTTTCATCAGCGACTAGCACCGTTTCTAAATCAGGCAAATCATCAAACGGCACCCGTTCTAGTAATGTCGGTGTTGTGATAAGCACTTTTGCGCCACTGTCTTCAAGACGGTCACGCACAGCCCCTTCCATAAAAGCTTCAAACAACGGGCCAACAATCGCCCCTATTTTTATGGCGCCAAGAAGCGTAAAATACAGCTCAGGTGTGCGTGGCATAAAAATAAAGACACGGTCGCCTTTTTTAACGTTGGCTTCTTTTAGCACATTCGCTGCTTTGTTTGAGAACGTCTTCATTTCCGCAAATGTATAGGATTCATCACGGCGCGCATCGCTATAATAAAGAGCAACCTGTTCGCCTTTGCCGTTCTCGGCATGATAATCAATCGCTTCATAGGCAAGGTTGACTTTGCCTGTTTTATGCCAGGAAAACGTTTTTCTGACATTCTCCCAGTCAAAGTTTTGTACAGCTTCTTCATAATTTTTCAGGTTATGGTTTCCTTCAATAGCAGGAAGCGCTTTCATAACAGGTTCACACCTCTCACTCTCAAATTAAGTTCATTATAGTATAAACAAGGTAACGTTTTCAAACAAAATTCACTCTTTGTTCCATTTATTTTCATAAATTCGTCGATTTTCGTTCGCAACCTTCTTGTTTTCGTTTCTACAATGTATAATGAAAGCATAGATTGTCTAACCGAGGTGAAGCAATGGAGCATCCAAAAACACTGATCCGCGAACCATATTCGATTGCAGGCAAGGAATTGGTTTTAGAGGGCCCTCTTCCAGCTAACGAACTTGCCGGTTATGATTTTCATGAAGGTTTAACTTCCTTCAGGCCAGCGACTGAACAAAAAAAAGCGCTTTTAGAAATTGCCGAATTGCCAGAAGGGCGTATTAACGTCGTCCGCGATGGCTCAATGATCGTTGGCTATGTGACATTTGTTTATCCTGACCCTCTGGAACGATGGTCAGAAGGCAATATGGAAAACTTGCTCGAACTCGGTGCGATTGAAATTGCGCCTCCATACCGGGCGCTTGGGATCGGCAAACAGCTGTTGCGCTTATCAATGAAAGATGAAGCCATGGAAAACTATATTATTATTACAACAGAGTATTACTGGCATTGGGATTTAAAAGGAAGCGGACTCGACGTCTGGGAATACCGAAAAGTGATGGAAAAAATGATGAACGCTGGTGGGCTCATTTGGTATGCAACCGACGATCCAGAAATTAGTTCCCATCCCGCAAACTGCTTAATGGCGCGAATTGGAAAGAATGTTGACCAGAACTCGATTGAAAAATTCGACCAGCTCCGCTTTGTAAACCGCTTTATGTACTAGAAAGGAGGTTTGCCAATGAAAATCAAAACAATTATGCGCACGAATGTGCCAACACTAACAAACACTGACACAATTGAAGATGCGATTGCCCTAATGGAAAGCGCTTCCATTCGTCATATTCCTATTACGAACGGTCACACAGCTGTCGTTGGCATTGTGTCTGACCGGGATATTCGTGATATACGGCCTTCTACCCTTTCCGTAACCAAAGAAGCAACTGATTTTTTGCAACCGGTTACGAAAATAATGAGTACTCCTGTGTTAACCGCTCATCCTGATGATGACGTCCAAGAAGTTGCACGCCTGTTTTTCCAGAATCGCGTCGGCTGTCTCCCAGTTGTGGACAATGATCGATTGGTAGGACTGATCACAGAGTCTGATATGCTTTATAGTTTAACCAAACTCCTCGGCGCAGATCAGCCGAGCTCCATTATCGAAGTGTGTGTACACAACCGCCCTGGGCAGTTGGCAGATGTCGCCGCCGTTTTTAAAAAAGAGCGTATCAATATTGTTAGCGCTGTCGCTTATCCGAGCAAAAAAGCAGAAAAATATATGCTCTCATTTCGTGTCCAAACGATTGATCCACGGCGTATTATTGCGGCACTGCAATTGGCAGGATATGAAGTCTATAATCCGCTGTTTCCCGCACTGGGAGGTTCCAATGAATAACAAAGAAGCTGTCCTTGTATATGGACCAAGTCAATATCCGTATAAATTTAACGAAACACACCCATTTCATCCCCTTCGTCTCGAGTTGACATACTCTCTCTTGGAAGAGTTGGGGGCGGTGCAAAACCAGCCACTCATTCAACCTAGCGCAGCTACAAAAACAGAATTGGAGCTGATTCATGATCCGCGTTTTATTGAAGCAGTCATTGCAGGCGGCGAAGGACGGTTACCAGATAGCGCAGCAGAAGCATACGGGCTAAAAACGGAAGACACGCCCCTTTTTCCCCATATGCACGAAGCGGCTGCCCATTTAGTTGGCGGAACACTCCGGGCTTGTGACGCAGTTTTAGCCGATGGCTACTTGCATGCCTTCCACTTAGGCGGTGGCCTTCACCATGGCTTTCGCGGACGAGCGTCCGGTTTTTGCATTTACAATGATTCTTCGATTGCGATCGAGTACATGCGGCGAAAATATGGTGTGCGGATCCTTTATGTCGATACGGATGCTCACCACGGGGACGGCGTCCAATGGGCCTTTTACGACGACCCAGATGTATGTACGCTAAGTTTGCACGAGACAGGGCGCTATTTGTTTCCAGGAACTGGCCACGTGACAGAAAAAGGGTCAGGCAAAGGCTATGGCTTTTCCATCAATGTCCCACTTGATGCGTTTACAGAAGATGAATCTTTTTTAGACGTCTACCAGTCGGCTTTTACAGAAGTCGCCGACTTTTTCAAACCTGACATTATCGTTACACAAAACGGGGCCGACGCCCATTATCTCGACCCTTTATCGCATTTGCATGTATCAATGAACGTGTACCGCGAAATTCCACGGCTCGCCCACCAGCTAGCTCATACGTATTGCGGCGGAAAATGGGTTGCTGTCGGCGGCGGAGGCTATGACAAATGGCGAGTTGTCCCACGGGCATGGGCATTGATTTGGTTGGAAATGAGCGGGCAAACCGCATTCGCAAACGACCATGTGCCTCAAGCTTGGATAGACAAGTGGAAGGACAAGGCGGAAGAAACACTGCCGACGACATGGACAGACGCTACTATCCCAGAAATACCGAGAAGAAAAGAAATTACCGCCAAGAACAATTTGACGTTGGAAAAAGCATTGTACCATATTCGTACAGAGAAACAAGCAGCACAGAAACAGGGGGAAAAGCATGAATAAAGCCGGATCTGTTTAAGATCCGGCTTCAGCTTGTAAACAAACGCCCGTGGCATCGTCGATCACCGAACGTTTTTTATCAGTCTTGCAAGGTTATTTCGTTGAGCCACGGCTTTCAATGCGATGTGGCAATGTTACTGTGTAGTTGTCTACTTCTTCTTTATTCATTAGTTTGGTCAGCAAACGCATGGAAACAGCGCCAATGTCATAAAGGGGCTGGACAACGGTCGTTAAGGTTGGACGTACCATTGTAGCCAAACGTGTATTGTCAAAACCAAGTACTTCAATATCACCAGGCACATCATAACCACGATCTTGGATGCCATGGATGACGCCTAACGCCATTTCATCGTTTGAAGCAAATAGCGCTGTCGGTTTTTCGTCAAGGGCAAGAAATGCATCCATTGCTTCCATACCTGAATCATACGTGTAATCGCCAATGACAATCAGGTTTTCATCAAATTCAATATTGTTTTTCTGAAGCGCTTGGCGATAACCAGCAAACTTCTGGTAGCCATTGATTGGGTCTTCCAGCGAACCGCTCAACATGCCGATTCGTTTATGGCCTTTTTCAATTAAAAATTGGATCGCGTCTTCAGCCGCTTGTGTGTAATCAATATTAACTGACGGAAATGATTTCTCATCATCTAATGTGGCAGCAAGAACAATCGGTACAGGTGCCCGTTTAAATTGCTCCGCATGCTCCTCTGTAATTTCGCCGCCCATAAACACAATACCGTCCACTTGCTTTTCCAATAACGTATTAATCAAGTGAATTTCTTTGTCTTTGTTTTGGTCAGAGTTACAAAGAATGATATTGTACTTATACATAGTGGCAATGTCTTCGATTCCCCGCGCCAGCTCTGAGAAGAAAATGCTTGAAATATCCGGGATAATGACGCCAACTGTTGTAGTACGTTTGCTAGCTAGCCCCCTGGCTACTGCATTTGGACGGTAATTTAAGCGTTCAATTGCTTCCAGAACTTTTTTCCTTGTTGTCGGTTTTACATTTGGGTTTCCGTTGACTACTCGGGAAACAGTAGCCATTGAGACGCCAGCTTCTCTAGCTACATCATAAATGGTCGTATTCATCTTATTTTGCTGCCCGCGCAGCTTATACGCAGCAGCTTCCTCCTCACTATGACGATATTCATGATTGTGTATCATATACGATAGCAATAACTGTTTTTCATTGTAATGTTTCTTCTATCATACGATACACTAAGATTTCCTGCAATGATTAAAGACTATCTTTCATACTTTTTCACCATTTGAAAAACAGTTTTCTTTTTTCATTATAACAGTATTACTAAAATGCCCCTTTTTAGATGCTTTTAAACAGAAAAGCAGCTCAAAATTTCTTTGAGCTGCTTTTGATTACGCTTGTTTAATTGGAGCTTTGTAAAGCCCTGATTCAATTAAGCCATCTAAAAATTGATTGAATTGCTCAAAATTCATTTGCTGTGCTGAATCAGACAAAGCGACAGCAGGGTCTGGATGGACTTCCGCCATCACCGCATCTGCCCCGATCGCCAGAGCTGCTTTTGCGGCTGGCAGAAGCAAATCACGGCGTCCAGTAGAATGTGTGACATCAACCATTACTGGCAAATGTGTCTCTTGTTTTAAAATCGGCACGGCGGAAATATCGAGCGTGTTGCGTGTTGCTTTCTCGTAAGTACGAATGCCACGTTCGCAAAGCATCAACTGACTGTTTCCTTTTGAGACGATGTATTCAGCAGCGTGGATAAATTCTTCAATCGTTGCGGATAAGCCACGCTTTAACAATACAGGCGTTTTAACAGAGCCAGCAGCTTTGAGCAGTTCAAAGTTTTGCATGTTACGAGCGCCAATTTGGATGACATCGACATATTCTGTTGCCACTTCAACGTCAGCTGGAGTGACAATTTCACTAATAACCGCCATATCAAGCTCATCAGCAACACGTTTCAATATTTTTAAGCCTTCTAAACCTAGGCCTTGGAAATCATAAGGAGACGTACGTGGCTTAAAAGCACCGCCTCTGAGAAGGCGCTGCCCCCTCTTTTTCATCTCTTTCGCCACAGCTAGCACTTGTTCATAACTTTCAACGGCACATGGGCCAAAAACAAACCGTTGCTGGCCATCGCCGATTTTTTCCCCTTTGACATCAACAGTCGTGTTTTCAGGCTGTTTTTTTCGGGATACTAAGAGCGCTTTGCTGTTGTCCTCTTCTTGCAACTCCAAGCTCGCTTTAAAAATTTGTTTAAATAAATGCTGAAGTGTCGCTGTTTCAAATGGCCCTTCATTGTGTTTGGCAATATGGTCTAGCATGCTCCGTTCTCGAACTGGATCAAAGCGGTTAATGCCTTGTTCTCTTTTAATATCGCCAATTTCCTTTACAAGCCTCGCACGCTCATTAATCTTTTCAAGAATAGCAAGGTTAACTTTGTCTAACTCATCTCTAAGGGAATCCAACTGTTCATTGCTCATATCGTCTCTCCGCACCTTTCTCTCTGTCAGAAATTTAACTTTTGTCTATTATAGCTGACTGGCGTTAAAAAGTCACGGACTTTTTCTTTATTACTTAGACGCTTTTACGTAATAAAGTGCGATTAAGAGGAAAAGCGCGATGAAAACTCGGTCTCATCGCGCTTTTTGTTTGCTTTCTTTTAGCTTTCCGTATTCGCATTGGCGCGAACTTCTTTTTCCGCTTCTTCAATTTCATTTTTGACTGTTTCTGAAATGGTTTCCGAAGCTTCTTTTGCATCCTGTTTTAAATCTTCAGCAAGACTCGCCGCTTCATTTACTTGGTCTTCTGCTTCTTTTTTGACAGAAGCGCTCAAATCTTTTACTTTTTCAACCACTTGCATAGACTGATCTGTTACACTTTTGGCGATATTGTTCGACTTTTCTCTAGCTATGTCCACCCATTCGTTGCCTTTTTCATAAGCGGCGCTCGCTTGATCGCTTATGTCGCTACGTAATTCTTTTCCTGATTTAGGTGCGAGAAACAATGCGGTTGTCGCGCCAACAATTCCACCGATTAACGTCCCAATCAAAAAGTCTTTTGTATTCATATCACCCATTCTAACTCCTCCTTGTTTGTCAACGATCAAGCTGTTGCTTTCGTTGTTTAAATTTTGTATAGAAATCCAAAACAGCCTGTCCCCATTGCACTGCTTGGGAGACTGTTTCAGCATTCCGACTTGTTTGGTCACTTATTTTGGTAGAAACTTGGTGAACAGATTGGTTGAGTGTTTTCATCGATTCACCCAACTCTTTAGCGGCGCCAAACACGGTATTGAGCGACTCCGATTTCTGTTGTAAGTCGTCTGCTAAAACATTGGTTTTTTTCAAAAGCAATTCGGATTCAGTCGTAATCCCTCGCAGTTGTTTTTCAAGCGCTTCCACCGTTGCCGATGTGTTTTCAAGCGTTTTGGTAGCTGATTTTAGTGTTTTGATTAAATAAATAACCAGTATCGCAAAAGCCAGTGCAACAATCAAGGCGCTTATGTATAAGATGGCTTCCACTTATCATCCCCTCCTTCCTACATACTTTACCCAAGTTTAATAAGATCAAACCTAAATTGCAATGTGCTAAAGAAACATTTTCGACAAATGCCTGCGTTTTCCCTTCAAAATAAAAAAAGCAGCTGAAAATCAGCTGCCTGATGTAACCACATGTTCATACCTGCTACTCACTTTGGCTTTTCTATTCAATTACGAACTTGATTCGATCAATGCTTCATAGGCTTTTTGGTATTTCTGGATGTCACCAGCGCCCATAAACAACAGAACAGACTCCCCGTGGCCTTTGAGCGTTTCAATTTCTGCTTCCGTCAACAGTTTTGCGCCATCAACAAGCGCTTGTAGCTGTTCGATCGAAAGAGAACCTTGTTCTTCCCTCGCCGAGCCAAAAATATCGCATAAATAAACGTGGTCGGCTTGGCTGAGCGCTTCCGCAAATTCATTTAAAAACGTTTTTGTCCGCGTAAATGTATGAGGCTGGAATATCGCTGTCACTTCTCGGTCATGGTATTTCTTTTTTGTCGCCTCAATTGTAGCTGCAATTTCTGTCGGATGGTGGGCATAGTCATCAATTAATATTTGCTTGCCTGAACGTTTTTCGCTAAAACGCCGTTTGACGCCAGCAAATGTTTTTAAGTGCTCAACAATGTCTTCATAGCCAATGCCTTCATAGTGGCATAAGGCAATGACAGACAAAGCGTTTTTGACATTGTGGTCGCCGAAGCCAGGGATTACAAACGCCCCAAACAGATCGCCTCTAACCCAGGCATCAAACGCCGTCCCTTCTGGCGTGTTTTTAATCGATTTCGCTTGAAAATCATTGTGGTCGCCAAGGCCATAATAAACAATTGGCACATTCGCCTGCAATGTTTGCAAATGTTCATCGTCGCCGCAAGCAATAATCGCTTTATTGACTTGCTTCGCCATCGTTTGGAAAGCAGAAACGACATCTTCCACGCTCTTGAAATAATCAGGATGGTCAAAATCAATATTGGTCATAACGCAATAATCAGGCGAGTAATTTAAGAAATGGCGGCGGTACTCGCATGCTTCAAATACAAAATACGTTGAATTGGCCGCACCTTTCCCTGTCCCATCGCCAATCAAATAAGAGGTAGGCTCAACAGACCCTAACACATGAGCGAGCAACCCTGTTGTCGACGTTTTTCCATGTGAGCCTGAAACAGCAATGCTTGTAAACTGTTTAATAAAGGAGCCAAGAAATTCTGGATAGACATCCACTTTCAAACCGAGCTCCCGCGCCCGTTTGATTTCCTCATGTGTTTCGCCATAAGCAGCTGATACAATGACATGTTGCCCGTTTTTAATATTGTCGCGCGAAAAAGGCAATAACGTAATGCCTTTTTGTTCTAACGGCTTCTGAGTAAAAATTGTTTCTTCAATGTCCGATCCTTGTACATTCTCATTTAAATCATGCAGGATTTGCGCCAATGCGCTCATGCCTGAACCTTTGATTCCGGTAAAGTGATAGTTTGTCAATCGTGAAGCCTCCAATCAAAAAAAGCAAATCGTATTCGACGCCTTGCGAACATGGCCCTCGTTCCATTAATTATATAGTAGTATATGTCATTTTTAAGAAAAGGTCCTGCAATTTGCATACGCCTTCCTGTAGCACGATTTGTTCCTTCCATATCATATAGAAATTTTCTTTATTTCTCAAGTTCTTGCTGTTTCTGTCGTCCCAAACAGTTCTCTTACGTCTTCTTCACTTGCCAACACATGGCGTGGTTTGCTTCCCATAGCACCTGATACAATCTTTCTAGCTTCCATCATTTCCATTAAACGGGCAGCCCGGTTATAACCTACCCGAAAGCGTCGCTGTATGCTTGAAGCGGAAACGGTACCTTGTTCAACTGCATAAAAACATGCCTCTTCAAGTAGCTCATCCTCTTCTTCTTCCTGTAAGAGCGTCCGCTCAATTGTCTCCGTATCAAATAAGTATTCAGGCTTGCCGTATTGTTTTGCATAAGCGACAACATCCTCAATTTCCTCATCTGATACAAAAGTCCCTTGGACACGGATAGGCTTCGGTGATCCATTTTCATGGAATAGCATATCGCCTTTTCCAAGCAACCGTTCCGCACCGCCCATATCCAGAATCGTGCGAGAATCCGTTTGTGAAGCGACAGCAAAGGCAATCCGCGTCGGTATATTTGCTTTAATCAATCCTGTAATGACATCAACAGAAGGGCGCTGCGTTGCAAGGAGCAAATGAATCCCGCATGCCCGTGCTTTTTGAGCAATCCGGCAAATCGCATCTTCCACATCTTGTGGTGACACCATCATTAAGTCGGCGAGTTCATCAATAACGACTAATAGATACGGCAATGCTGGCTTGCCATTTTCAGAGAACCGCTGATTGTATTTACTAATATCGCGAACGCCACGCTGGCTAAACAATTCGTAGCGCCGTTCCATTTCCTGGACAACCCATTTTAAAGCAGCTGTCGCTTGCTTTGGATCAGTAATAACAGGAGCAACCAAATGAGGCACTTCTTGATAGGTAGCAAGCTCGACCATTTTGGGATCGACGAGCAACAGCTTTACTTCATCTGGGGATGCTTTATAGAGCAGACTAACTAAAATTGAGTTGATGCAAACACTTTTCCCTGAGCCTGTGGCGCCAGCAACGAGGCCATGGGGCATTTTCTTTAAATCAGTAACGATCGGCTGTCCAGAAATATCAAGCCCTAAGCCAACCGTTAAAGGCGAATCTGGCTGCCTAAATACATCACGCCGCAAAATTTCCCTGAGCATCACAGGGGCTGACGTTCGATTTGGCACTTCAATGCCGATTGCGTTTTTACCAGGAATTGGCGCTTCCATGCGGATGTCTTTAGCAGCTAGCGCCAGCTTAATATCATCTGTTAAATTTGTTACCTTATTCACTTTCACGCCGCGGGCAGGCTGAACTTCAAAACGCGTTACCGCCGGCCCTTTTGTCCGGTTAACGACCTTTGCATCAACGTGGAAACTTGATAGTGTTTCTTCAAGCAATTGCGCTTGCTCGTCAAGCCAAAGAGAATCATCTTGATCGATTTTTTCAGGAACTTTTAGCAAATGAAGCGGTGGCGCTTCGTAGCCATTTTTTGTGTGCTGCCCTTTTTTAATTGGCGCTTTTTTACGGTCCTTTGGCAACATCAGCACATTATAAGGAATGCCAGGCTGCGTATTGTCATTGCTCGTTCGGTTACTTAGCCTATCTTGCTTTTTCGTTTCACTGCTAAGGGAAACTGTTTTTTCACTAGACGGAGCTAGTGCTTCTTCGTTCTCTCTAATTGATGTTGTCGGATCATCACTAATAGGCTGAATCGGCTTTGTCTCTATACTTTCATTATCCGCGGCATTACGGTTGAAAGGAGCAGGAATTTCAGCAGTTGGGTCAATTTCCGTTCTATACGGTTCGTTCGCTTCTTCTTGGCCTGTTTCGCCTGGCAACGCGTCGGTTCCACTCGTTCCCTCTGCTTCTTCAATCTCTGGTTCCTCGCGTTCATACCGTTCGTTCGCTTCTTCTTGTTCCATTTCTCCCAGCAACGCCTCGGTGCCAGACATTACTTCTGCCTCTTCAATCTCCGGCTCCTCGCGTCCATACCGTTCGTTCGCTTCTTCTTGTTCCATTTCTCCCGGCAACGCCTCGGTGCCAGACATTACTTCTGCCTCTTCAATCTCTGGTTTCCCGCGTCCATACCGTTCGTTCGCTTCTTCTTGTTCCATTTCTCCCGGCAACGCCTCGGTGCCAGACATTACCTCTGCCTCTTCAATCTCCGGTTCCTCGCGTTCATACCGTTCGTTCGCTTCTTTTTGGCCTGTTTCGCCTGGCATAGCTTCGGTCGCAACGATGGCTTCTCCTTCATCCATATCTGCTTCCTCGTGTTTATATGTACGCTCGTTTTCGTCACCACTTGCCTCTTCTTGGGGACGGATTTCTTTGCTTTGTTGTTGCTGTGCTTCGGCAAGTGGAAGCGACTGTAGGGCATGTTCACGCACCCGCTTCAACACGTCCTCTTCAAGGGAGCGTGATTCTTTGCGCAAAAAAGCAGGCTTTCTATCAATTTGCGGAGGTCTTTGCCGGTGTAACAGGCGCTCTGCGTATTCAGCTTGCTTATCCTTCGTTGAAAAAATGAGCCAGTCGTAATCACTGTTTTCATGTGTTTTTTCCGGTTTCTGAATGCCGTGGACAGGAGAAGGGATTTCTGTCGACTTAAATGTCCCTTGAAACAGCTCTTTACCAGCGGCAGACCTTTTCTTTTGTACCACTTTTGGCAGCTCGTCCCGCTTCTCTTCTGGCCTTTCCTTTTTTTGAGTAGGCGGCTGTGTCGCTGCAACACGCCCTGCTTTCTTCTTGGAAATTGGCCATTCCCCATTTGAATTGGCGTATCGGTAAGTCATGCGCGCTTCTTCTAACTCAGGAAGCTCGTTGTTCTCACGTTCCAGTTTCTGTATTGACTTCTGTATGGGTTCCCCGTTTCGCCCAAAATCGTTGTTTTCTTCTTCATCGTCTTCGTTCAATCCTTTAACCCAGTCAAGCCATTTTTTCCATATGTTCATTCTTTCACCACCTTATATCGCGATTATCCCTTAGCCTCATTCTACATAAAAAGCTGGCCTCATTCAGCCAGCCATTTCGTTTTTAGGCTACCGCAAAAAGGGTGTGCCGACCACTTCATCGTCACTCAAAACAAGAATGCCTTTTTCTGCCGGGGCATTTTCGAGCCCTAGTTCTTTGGCTGAACAAATCATACCGGAAGAGGCGACACCACGCAGCGTTGCTTCCTTGATGACAAGCCCGCTTGGCATAACAGCCCCAACGAGAGCAACAACTACTTTCTGTCCTTCTGCCACATTCGGGGCTCCGCAAACAATTTGCAATGTTTCCGTGCCGATGTTTACACGGCATACGGAAAGCTTGTCTGCATTAGGGTGCTTCTCTTTTTCTTCTACATAACCGACAACAAAAGAAGGTCTCTGCTCCCATTCCATTTCAAGAGCGACACCATTTTTGTCGCACGCTTCTTTTAGCAGCGCTTTTATGCCTTCATTGAGCTCAATCGCACCAACTCCGCTAATGGCTCCATAAGAAGAAGCGTGGAATACGTTTATTCCAGCAATTTCTTGATTGCTTTTATTCAAAATGACGACGACATCGCCGTTTTTCTCAACAACCTGTGCATCGCGGCTTATGTCTTGAACAGTAACCATAAGGACATCGCCAATGCCTTTTTCATTATAAAATACGTTCATGTTTTATTCTCCTTACTCGTTTTCAGCGTGTAGAAGCGAACGCCTAGACCAACTTAGTATAGCATAGGTTTTCGTTTCGCCCCATCAGCCTTTAGGCTTTTTTTGCGCCATAATAAAGACCGGTTCAAGTTGCCCATTTTCAACAATAAAAGGCAATGCAGTCACAGGAATACGCCCACCGCCAAAGAATTGCAAAGCCATTTGACCCAGTACATCATACCCAGTGTCGTTTTCGATATCAGCAAAAATGAGCGCATCTTGATGGGGAATTGCGGCTACAAGCTGCCCAACTGCCTTTTGTTCCATACGCTGCACAAGCGACTGGTCCAAAATCCGACTTGCATCATACCCATCATTGGCCGAAAGAAAATAAAAACGATTCCCTGCAACTTCATCCTCTTTGAACGGCTGTGGCAAGGAACGCACATTGAATGTGGCCATTTCTGCTAATGCCTTTAACTCCCAGCCGCTCTCATTGAGAAGTTCATCCGTAATAAGCGTATATGTCTCCCCTAAATCAACGGCATAATAAATTCTCGTTTCTGCTGTATGTTTTTGGTAAACAAGTGTTTTTCCGTCCTTTGTCTTATCTGGGAATGAAGCTGCGCGAATGACTGGAAAAATGTTTTTTTCGTTTCCGTTAAGGTGAACGGCTTTTGCCATTGATTCAAGACCCACCGCGACGGTGCGGAGCGCCTCGTCGACAGCCGCATATTCCTCTCGCTCCCATTTGGCAAGCAAAGGCTTTAAAGCAAGTGTTGCCCCTTTTTTAGTCGCTTTGTCTTCGATACGCAATGTTGATTCTTTATGATCATAGCGGATTGTCCAACCGTCCCGCTGCAACTTTTTCTCAATTTGTTTCCGGAAAGTTTGCAAGTCCACGCTTCTTCCTCCTTTTTTCCTCCTCTAGTTTAACATGTTTGGCGATAAACGGAAAAGCGAATAAACAAAAGCTGAAGGATGCCCTCCAGCTTGTTATCAATCAATCGCTGCTTCAGCTTTTGTTAAGAAAGCGACGATTTCTTCTTCAGTTTTACGGTCTTTGGAAACGAAACGATCGACTTCTTTGCCGTTTGCATATACTAAAAAGCTCGGAATGCCAAAAATATCATGAGCTGCACAAACATCAATAAATTTATCGCGGTCCACATAATAAAATGTAAACGTTGGAAAATCAACTTCGATTCGCGGCAGAATCGGCTCAATAACCCGGCAATCAGGGCACCAGTCTGCAGAAAATAAAAAAACGGCTGTTTCGTTCGCTTTTATTTCGTTAAATTGCTGTTCAGATTGAATGTGTTCCATCGCTATTCGCTCCTTTAATTAAAAGAGATGTGCATATCATTCCATTTAATCCAGCCCTTGCGGCGCATCCATTCTGACACGATGAAAGCGCAAACCGCTGGAATAATAACATAGCACAGAATGACTTGAATGAAAAGCGATCCAGAATAGCCCATCTCCGTAAACGTCATGATCGGCCCAACAAGACCGCTTGTCCCCATGCCAGAACCGGCGGCATTGTTAATAAGCCCAAACCAAATCGTACCGATCGGGGCGCTAACGGCTCCAGCAATCGTTGGCGGAATAAGTATAAGAGGGTTTTTTAAAATATTTGGCATTTGCAACATCGATGTACCGATGCCAAGCGCAAGCAACCCGCCAAAACGGTTTTCACGGAAGCTTGCCACTGCAAAACCGACCATTTGCCCTGCACAGCCAATAGCAGCCGCACAAGCAACCGCTCCTTCCAATCCAAGCATGAGGCCGATCGCAGCACTTGAGATCGGCGCAGTCAATGCCCATCCCATTAGGATTGCCACCACTATACTCATCATCAAGGGCTGTTGGTCTGTCGCCCAGGCAATCGCCCCGCTAATCGATTCCATCACAAATGAAATAGCAGGCCCTAAAAGCCAGGCGACGGCAAAACCGCTCATGATCGTCACAATCGGCGTAACGAGAATATCTACTTTCGTCGACCCAAACACAAGCTTGCCTGTTTCGGCAGCAACAACGGCGGCTAAAAAACTACCTGCAGGACCGCCATACACCGCCCCGGCTGTACCGCAAACAATGGTCGCCAAAACGACAAACGAAGGAGCTCCTAGGGCAAGTGCGACCGCTGCTCCTATCGCTGCTCCATATAAATCCATTGCTAGTTCACCAATTTCCAAAAAAGCGGCTATGCCAAACTGTTCGCCTGCCGTTTTGATAATAAGCCCAACAATAAGAGTCGCAAACAACCCAAATGTCATTTGCCCCATTGCCTTAATGAAATATAAATGCCAAGAAGGGTTGACTCCCTTTTCACGTAAAAATTCCCGCAAGATGCCCTCTCCTTTTGTAAATGACTGTCCGCTCTTTAGCATATCCTATGACTATTCATGTGACAAGACACATTTTTTAACCGAGAGAGATGGAAACAAAATCAATCATTATGTTGCTCTCTTTGCTTCTTCTTATGTTATACTAGCTTAAGAAAACGTATGTTCTAACTTCGAGTGGAACTGGATATGTACCAACAGACAGATCGAAAACGTCAGCCGAGGCACGTAACAAGCGCGAATATGCAAATTTGAACGTTGTTCATAGGCCGTTGTCGCGCACATGGAACGCTCGTTTTAATTTAAAGGATATAAACGAGACGAAACGAAGGCTGCAAGGTTTTGTCTATATAAGGAGGCATTTTTGTATGGAACTTGTTGTTTATTTGGCTGGGGAAATCCACTCTGACTGGCGCGAAGAGATAAAACGCTTGGCAAGTGAAAAACAATTGCCTATCGTTTTTAAAGGCCCGATGGAAAATCACGGAAAAAGCGATGCGATCGGCGAAGACATTCTCGGCAAACAACCAAACGCTGTATTACGGGACGAAGCTGCCTCAAGCATTAATAATTTCCGTACGCGGATTTGGCTTCAGCGTGCAGACGCGGTCATTGCTCTTTTCGGCGAAGATTACAGACAATGGAATACAGCCATGGATGCCGCCACTGCCATTGAAGCGGGAAAACCGTTAATTTTGATTCGCCCTGAAAAGCTTCATCACGCTTTAAAAGAGCTGTCTAACAAAGCACAAGTAGTTGTCGAAACGCCGGCGCAAGCGATTGCCGCCCTATCTTATGTATTTGAAGAAGAGTAAAAAAGAAAACGCGAGCATTTGTTTACAGTCTGAATAGCCAGCCCCCGTGGATGGAGGGGGCTGGCTTCCTTAATGAAGTTTGTCTGTTGCGAGCCTATACTGTCCATAACAAGCACGAACCACTTCAGAAAACATCGTTTTCCGGGTAAGCAGACCGTTTGTTAAATAGCCGACGGCGCCTTGGCTAACATCAACATGAGGGACGGCTTGTTTTAGCGCCTTGCTTAGTTCGAGCCCATCGTAAAGGAGGGCGGCTATGTCAGTCGGCAAAGGCAAGCGCAAACCCGCTGCCGTATATAATTGTCCAGAACGGGTGGCAAGCGCGCCCCAGTTGCACAAGTAAAGCGTCCCTTGCCATTCTGAGACACCCCCCTCCAAACCAAAACCAAAGTCAGCTTCTGTAGCGTCAAGCGCTCCACGAGCCCGGTTTACAGCGCCCTCTTTCGTCTCATCATCCGAAAATGGCTGTGCCGCCACTTGAGACAAGGCAGCAACAGAGACAACTTCAATATGTTCCTGGATCAAAACGTCTTGGACGGCATGGACTTTGGCGCGGTTTTTCGAGCCGACTGCTGCTTTTTTATTCCTCATCACGCTATTCAAACGAAATCAAACTTTCATAAGTCGTTTTGTCAGTAGCAAGGACAAGCTTCGTCAACAATTCTTTTGCAGCGGCATAATCGTCAACATGAAGAATCGATCCCGATGTGTGGATATAACGTGCGCATACGCCAATGACTGCTGTAGGCACGCCGTTGCCAGAAGTGTGAATCCGGCCTCCATCCGTTCCCCCTGCCGCCACAAAGTACTGATAAGGAATGTTATGGCTTTCTGCTGTATCAAGAACAAAATCACGCATGCCTTTATGTGTAATCATCGTCCTATCAAAGATGCGCAGCAATGCGCCTTTGCCAAGATGGCCAAAAGCGTCCTTCCCTCCAGTAGCGTCATTTGCAGGGCTGGCATCTAGGACATAGCTGACATCAGGCTGAATCATATTGCTTGCTGTTTGCGCTCCCCGCGTACCGACTTCCTCTTGCACAGTTGCGCCTGAATAAACAGTGTTCGGCAAAGCTTTCCCTTTTATAGCTTCAAGCAATTCGATTGACAAGCCGACTCCGTACCGATTATCCCATGCTTTCGCCAAAATTTTCTTTTCGTTCGCCATTGGTGTAAACGGGCATTCTGGCACAATCGGCTGACCAGGCTTTATACCTAACGCAAAGCAATCTTCTTTATCATCAGCGCCGACATCGATATACATTTCCGTGATCGGCATTGGCTTCTTGCGTTGTGAGTCCTTCAACAAATGCGGCGGTGTAGAGCCAACTACTCCGATAATTGGGCCTTGATCGGTTACAATTTTTACGCGTTGCGCTAGCAGGACTTGTGACCACCAGCCGCCAAGTGTTTGGAATTTGATTAAGCCATTGTCGGTAATGGATGTCACCATAAAGCCGACTTCGTCCATATGTCCACACACCATCACCTTAGGCCCTGACGCATCGCCTCGCAACACGCCAAACACACTGCCTAGTTTGTCTTGGACAATTTCATCTGTATGTTTTTGCAATTCGCTTTTTAGAAAGCGGCGTACTTCATGTTCAAACCCAGACGGTCCTGGAAGCTCCGTCAATGTTTGAAAAAGCGCTTTTGTTTTCTCGTTCATAAAAACCTCCTCCATCTGCTAAAAAAGGCATAAAATACAAGACCCCGGTAGCGGGATCTCTTATGTATTGCTGCATTTAACGGTTATCGGTAGCAACAAAAACGGCACATTCATTGTAGCTGATTTTGGTGGGTCGTGCCAGTTTCCACCATTCCCGATAGTCAATTTCACGCTCGTTCGTTATACTGGGTATAAAAGGTCTTGTACAACGAAAGGGTGTTAAAGATGAAACGATTGTCACTAGGCTTAGGTGTGGGCGTATTAATTGGTGTATTGGCAAGCAAAGCATGGAAACAAGAACAGCTTACTCCTGAAGCCGTGCTGAAACGTGTAAAAGCGATTGTCCAGCAAGAATATATGATTAGCGGTTCTTGGATTCATATGCAGCCTGAATCCATTACTCGCTTTGGCCTCCCATATGAAGCATACCGTGGAGGCATAACCAGTTCAACAACCGACGGGCCTGTCCAGTATGAATTTTTGGCTGATGTCAAAACAGGTGTTTTGCTTGATTTACAAGAGATTTAAAAAGAAGCCCAAAACCTAATTGGGCTTCTTTTTTATGGTCGGAATGTTGCTTCGAGCCGATAAATCGGCATACCTTTTGCCGAAAACTTCTCTTCGTATTCCGTCATCACATTCTCTTCCATCCCACTTTGATGAAGGTTTAAACTAACATTTTTAAAAGCCATCCCAAAAGTCGACATACTGTGCAAAGAGTATTCAAACAACCCTTGGTTATCGGTTTTAAAGTGGATTTCTCCATCTTGCTTTAACAACTGCTTATAAATTGTTAAAAACCTTTCATTCGTAAGGCGCCGTTTGGCATGCTTCTTTTTAGGCCATGGATCGGTAAAATTAATGAAAAAGCGATCCACTTCGTTTTCAGCAAAAACTTCCAGCAACTGAGCAACGTCTTTATGAAGCAACTTGACGTTCGGCAATTTTTCCGCTTCCACCCGTTCCATAGCTGTCAACAAGACGCTCTCATAGCGTTCGACGCCAATGAAATTAATGGACGGAAACTGTTTCGCCATACCCGTCAAAAACTTTCCTTTCCCTGTTCCCACTTCCACATATAATGGTTGGGCTGTACAAAAGCAGTTGTTCCAATTCCCTTTGTGCTGCTCCGGCTGTTGAATGACCAAATTCGGCCGCTTTGCCAATTCTTCACTAGCCCATGGTTTATGACGTAAACGCAAACTTCATCCCTCTTTCTCTCTTTCATCACTGCTATTGACTGTTAAATGGTATAAAAACCGCTATTGCGCAAAACATAAGGGCAGGAGGTGCCCTCATGCCAATTTCCATTCAACATAAATTAGGTTTGTTGCAAGACTTGCTGCAAAACCATGTCAGCGAAAAGTTCCTGACGACAAATGAATCTGAACAGTTGAAACAAATTTTGACGGCGCTTGCCCAAGATCCTGCTCTCGATCCAGCGCTGGCAAGCACCATTGACGAAATATCGAGCGCTTCCCATACAGAGACAATGGATAGTGAAGCCGTCCAGCAATGGCTGCACACAATGTCATCCCTTACATAATGAGGGATGGCACACAAATAGATAGCTCATCTATGAAGATGAGCTACCAGACTTTCGATCAGTCTGAGTGATCATTTTTGGAAGCGACATACATCAGCGCTTTTTTGAGTTCCTCGACTTGGCTGAATTGGCCCCTGCTATGGTTCCATAAAATTTCTGAGATCGTATGGGCGACCACATACCAATGCATTCTCATTTTAAGGGAATGATCCAATTCAGCACCATATTGAGCCAGCCAAGTAGCCCAATGCTCCTCTGGAATGTACGTGTACAGCATCAAACCGAGATCAAGTGCGGGGTCGGCCACAGATGCACCGTCCCAATCAATTAGATAAAGGTTGTCCTGTTCGTCTCGCATCCAATTGTTATGATTAATATCGCCGTGGCAAACAGCATACTCGGCATCGCCAAGTTGATCTTTTGTTCGCTCTAAGTAGTCCATACAAGCGAGGACGAGCTCATCCTCAATTCTGTATAGTTGGATTTGGACATACATGTTTTCAACCATATGCCGTGGATCTAACGGCTCATTGCCCATCCGCTTAAACAAATCAAGCAATTCATTCGAACGATGAATATTCGAAAGCATGGCTGCGGTACTGGCATTCATCATTTCCTTTGCCTTCAGTTCCCGCCCTTGAATCCACCGCTGTGCAGTAATCACGTCGCCGCTTTCCAACCTTTTGGTCCAGAGGAGTTTTGGCACAATCCCCTCGGCAGAAAGAACCGCAAGAAAAGGTGATGAATTTCGTTTTATGAATAATTGGTAGTCACCGTGTTTGGCTACATAGGCTTCGCCTGTTGCGCCACCAGCGGGCATGACATCCCATCCTTCTCCTAAAAACAATTCCACCCGGTTCACCCTCAATTTCCTTTTCTTTTCTTCCGCTTCCTTGCTGCATACTCGTTTTTTAGTATAACGCATGTTGTACTGGGAAAGCATTCATTAAAAGAAGCAGAGCGCAATGGACAGGCTCTGCCGTTACAATTTTGACAAATGCACTCGTTGACAGCGGCTGGCTTAATAGACACGTTGACCAATAGATGAATCAATGGTACCAAAGATGGAGATAAATCGTCAATGACATTCTTTTAAGCGGCAAAACCAGGCCAGTTCCTTGGAGTACTACGTTTTCAAGCAAATGACATGCCTCCTCTTTATCCAGCAAATGACGCAAGCGCTCCTTGAAGCGATTGACAAATTCTTTGCGATTCTGATTCAATAAATAAGTCAGCCTTTCCTTCTACTTTGCGCTTTTAAAAAACAAAGTAGACAGGAGGGGATGTGTAAGCTCAAAATTGGAGGAACAACAAAATGGCTATTGAACAACAACGAGCGCGTTTGCTCGTTTCCTGCCAAGACCGTCCAGGCGTGGTCGCCAACATATCATCTTTTCTATACAACCATGAGGCGAATATTGTCCAATCTGACCAATATTCGACTGACCCTGAGGGCGGCATGTTTTTCATGAGAATTGAATTTGCATGGCAGGAAGAAAAAACAGCGTTTTCCGAAATCAAACAAGCTTTTTCTGTCCTTGCAGACGCTGAACATTACCAATGGCGGATGGAGCAAGCTTCGCGAAAAAAGCGGATGGCGATTTTCGTCTCAAAAGAAAATCATTGCTTGTCAGAGCTGTTATGGAAGTGGCGAGCTGGCGAACTTTATGCGGAAATCCCACTTGTCATTAGCAATCATCCTGACAATAAAGAAGAAGTGGAAGCTTACGGCATTCCCTTTTTCCATATACCGTCTACAAAGGCTAATCGCCGAGAAGCAGAGGACAAAGCGATTGAACTTCTCCATGAACACAATATTGAACTTATCGTTCTTGCCCGTTACATGCAAATTTTATCGCCAACATTTGTTAGCACGTTCCCTCAACAAATCATTAACATCCATCATTCGTTTTTGCCTGCCTTTATCGGCGCCAACCCTTATGCAAAAGCATTTGAACGAGGCGTAAAACTGATTGGCGCTACCGCCCATTACGTTACAGACGATTTGGATGAGGGTCCGATTATTGAACAAGATGTGTTACGAGTGAACCACCGCCATACAACCGCCGACTTGCGAATCGCTGGCCGTCAAATCGAGCGGATTGCATTGGCCCGAGCTGTAAACTGGCATTTAAATGACCAATTGATTGTTTATAACAATAAAACAATTGTCTTTTAACGTTTATAAAAGCAGAGTGGCCATCATGCCAGCTCTGCTTTTACTGCTCATACATCATTTTTCTCGTCATACCACCATCAATAACAATCGTTTCGCCATTTATAAACCGATTGCGCTCATCCGCTAAAAACAGGCACGCGTTCGCAATGTCTTCAGGCGTTCCCACTCTTTTTGAAGGATGCTGCTCATGGTCGATCTCCCTTAAGGCGTCATTCGTTGTATGAATCCATCCAGGAGCAATGGCATTAACGGCAATGTTTTTTTCTGCAAGAGATAATGCCAATGCATGGGTCAACGCCTCAACCCCTCCTTTAGAGGCTGCATAAGCTTCAGAATTCGGCTCTGACATGCGCGCCCGTGTCGAGGAAATATTAATAATGCTAGCAGGCTTCCCTGTAGGTTGCATATGTAAAGCTGCTTCTTTTGAGGCAAGAAAAACGCTGCGCAAGTTCGTATTTAAGACATTGTCCCATTCTTCCACACTTAGTTCGAATAATGGCGTAAATGTTGAAACTCTTGCGTTGTTGATTAATATGTCCACAGGTCCAGACTGGGAGGCAATGGTGGCAAAAGCAGCCTTGATATCGCGCTCTTCTTTGACATCCGTTTGAATGAACACAATGTTCTTCGCATTTTCACTCCATTTTTGAAAAAGTGCCTCTTCCTTATCAAGGATAAAAACGAGCGCCCCTTTTTGCGCAAATGCAAGAGCAATCGCTTTCCCTATGCCGCTAGCTCCACCAGTAACGACAACTCGCTTTTCTTCCATTCGCCTGCCTCCTTTCAACTTTGACAAAAAGCACGTACATTTTTTGTACATGCCTGTTAGGATTGGTCTAATATAATCAACTCATGGTTAATGGCCGCGAATTCCTCTTCAGACATCGGCGCTTCTAATACAATAATTTGCGCACCTTGAATCGGCTCTGGCAGCGAATCCGCTCCGTGCTGGCGCACGCACAGCTTTATGCTTTCGTTTAAATTCTGTTTTGCTTCGGCAACCGTATCGCCAAAGCCAATGCACTCTTCGCGGTTTAACAATTCAATCATAAACTCATGCCCACCAAGCCAATTAAATACTTTACGGACCCTTAAATGGAATTGGCTTACATCTGGCGTTTGAAAGCTGTCCTGAACCATCCAATACCTCCTTCATTTTTGAACAGCTCTAGGCAAAAGAAAGCAACCTTTTCAGTTAACTGGAAAGATTGCCCAAACGTTCTAAAAAACAACGGCTTTTTCATTATAACGGGTTCATCATCGAACTTCAATGTCTATATTGAACCTGTCATCATGGACGCTGTGAGAGTGCAATGCTTAATGGGTCGTAATAATTGGTGCTTATAATGAGATACAAATAGGCCACCTGCGCGGATTAGGGGCATTTCCAAGCACGGACAGTGCTCATTATGAAGCAATAAAAAAGCACCTCTATTGTCAGTTGCATAGCGAACAATAAAGGTGCTGGGAAGACAGGTTTTTTGTCAACTTTCATAGGAGCATAGGGCGTTTTCTACCCTAGCTCCTTTTCATTCTTAAAGGATAAGCAAATGTGGATTTTCGACATATTTAACAACCGCATCTAAAAATTGTGCCGCTAACACACCGTCAACAATTTGATGATCAAACGTCAAGCTGAATGGCATTTTTTGAACAGGCTCCACTTGTCCGTCTTCTGAAAGAGCGAGTTCCTGTTGCAAAGAGCCAACGCCTAAAATGCCCGTTTCTGCTGGGTTTAAAATCGGCGTGAAGTATTCGATGCCGCTCGCGCCTAGATTCGTGATTGTAAAAGTCGAGCCAGACAACTCATCTGGATTGCTTTGGCCGCTTCTAGCATTTGCAGCGATTTTCTCAATCTTCGTTGCGAGTTGGCCGATCGATAAATGGTCGGCGTTGCGAATAACAGGGACGACAAGTCCATCGTCCAGCGACGTTGCAATTCCTAAATGGACATTTTCAAATTCTTTAAGCTGTCCATTCTCATAGCGGCTGTTCATGGCACCAACTTGCTGGAGAGCCAGTATCGTCGCCCGGGCAATAAGAACCGTCACGCTCAATTTCAACTGTAGCTGGTGAGACTCTGATTCTGTCTTCAATAAACGACGAAAGGCAAGCAGTGCATTTGCATGGGCCTTACGATGCAATGTAAGCTGGGCAGTATTGTGCAAGCTGGCGCGCATATTACGGGCGATCGTTTTGCGGATCGGAGACAGGCCTTCCCCTATGTCGTCTGAGTGCGCCACTTGCGCGTTTTCATTTGCTGCTTGTTTGACTGCTTGGGTTGAGATTTGGTTTGATGCTTCTCGCAAAATATCACGCTTTGTAATGCGCCCGTTGCCACCTGTACCTTCAACTTCTTCGATGTTTACGTTATGTTCTTTTGCAAGCTTCCGTGCCAATGGCGTAATAAAAATACGTTCTTCGCCTTTCTTTTGCCCTTGTTTGGCAGGGGTTTTGCTTGCCGTGTCTGTTTCTGACGTGGATGATTGTGGCGCAGTGGAAGGAGTTGCAGCCGTTTCTGGTATTTCTTCTCCTTCTTGGCCAATATGCGCCAACACTTCACCGACTTTCATGACGGCATCTACATCACCGTATTTAGCTAATAATATACCGTCTTCTTGTGCTTCTAGCTCTTGTGTTAATTTTTCAGAGCTAATTTCCACAATGGCCTCGCCTTTTGTAACTGGCTCACCAACCTCTTTACACCAATTGACAATCGTCCCTTCAGACATGGTCATTCCTAACTTCGGCATTACGATTGTACCCATCCGTCATTCACCTCCTCCAAAATCCATATTTATTGTTTTAAATCGGCAATAATTTCATCTGCCACGCGTAATACTTTAGCAGCATCAGGAATATACGCCTGCTCCAAATTTGTCGCAAATGGAACAGGTGTATGCGGTGCACAGACCGTTTTAATCGGTCCATCTAAGTAATCAAATGCTTTATCCGCAACAACTGATGCGATGTCAGTCGCCGTGTTGTTATGAGGGTTGGATTCATCTATCACAATTAAACGCCCAGTTTTCTTAACCGAATCCATGACCGTCTCCTCATCCCAAGGCGCAACAGTCCGTAAGTCAATCACTTCTACTGAAATGTCGTCTTTTGCAAGCATTTGAGCCGTTTCCTCTGCTACTTGCACCATTTTCCCAATCGCTACGATCGTCATGTCCTTTCCTTCGCGAATGACGTTGGCCTTGCCTATTTCAACCGTATAATAATCCTCTGGTACGTGGCCCTTCATTCCATAAAGCAACTTATCCTCAGAAAACACAACGAGATTGTCTTCTTCAACCGCAGCCAACATCAGGCCTTTGGCATCATAAGGATTAGAAGGTACAACAACTTTTACGCCAGGAATCGCTCCAAACATGCCGTATAACGTTTGCGAATGCTGGGCAGCCGCGCCTGCGCCTGCACCGTGAACGGTTCGGACAGTAAGCGGCATTCTCGCTTTTCCGCCAAACATATAACGCATTTTCGCCCCTTGGTTTAAAATCGGGTCTAACGCAAAGCCGATAAAATCATTGAACATAAGCTCCGCAATCGGACGAAGCCCTGTCGCGGCTGCTCCTACCGCTGCACCAAAATAACCGTGTTCTGCAATCGGTGTATCAATAACCCGTTCCCTGCCAAACTCTGTAACAAGGCCTTTTGATAATCCGAAAACCCCTCCAAATGCGTCATCATACCGGCCATCATCCTGTACTAAATGATCGACTTCCGCTCCGCCAGCAACGTCGGTACCAATTAATATGACGTTGTCGTCTTTCCGCATTGCTTGCGCCATCGCCTCATTAATGGCTGTCATAAATGTAACGATCCGTTCTGTCATTTTTGTTCCTCCCCTTCTTAAGCAAAAATATCTGTATATAACGATTCCACATCAGGAAGTGGACTTTTTTGAGCAAATTCGCTCGCTTTCTTAATCGTTTCCGCTGCCTCTTTTTCAATCTCATCCGCTTGTTTGTTCGTCATCCAGCCTTTTTCAACAGCGACCTTTCGAAATTCAGGAATGGGATCACGATCACGGTTTTGATCCGCTTCAGATTTATATTTTTGCTCGTCTCCTTCAAAATGCCCGTAATGCCGATAGGTGTCGCACTCAATTAACGTTGGGCCTTCACCTGCTTTTGCTCTCCGAATCGCTTCTTTTGTCGCGTTATAAACATCCTCTACTTTCATGCCATCTACCCGGACTCCAGGCATATTGTAAGCGGCTGCCCGTTCTGCGACCGTTTCAGAAGCACTGGCATAACGGAACGGCGTTCCCTCGCCAAATTGATTGTTCTCACAAACAAAGATAACCGGCAATTTCAAAATCGACGCTAAGTTAAGTCCTTCGTGAAATAAACCTTCGTTAGATGCTCCATCTCCAAAAAAACAAACAGCAACATGATTCTGCCGAAGTGTTTTAATCGTTAGAGCCGCACCCGCTGCAAGTCCAAAACCACCGCCGACAATGCCATTGGCGCCAAGCATTCCTTTTTCAACATCCGCCACGTGCATAGAGCCGCCCTTGCCGCCGCCAAGTCCCTCTTTTTTTCCCATAATCTCGGCCATCATCCGGTTAATATCACAGCCTTTCGCAATTGCATGGCCGTGGCCGCGGTGCGTACTTGTGATATAATCCTCTTCATCCAATAGAACCGAAACACCTGTCGCCACAGCTTCTTCACCGGCGTACAAATGAACAAAACCTGGAATGATTCCTTCCCCAAACTTCCGGTGTACTTCTTCCTCAAACAAACGGATTTCATTCATTTTTTTGTAAATCCATAAGGCTTCTTTTTTCTTCATTTTTACTCCTCCTTCTAATGAAGTTTCTTACTGGTGAATGGCTCGTTTACTAAACGCCTGTGCACTTTCGCCAATGACTTCAGCAATGGTTGGGTGTGCATGAATCAGTTGCTGTAATTCTGAAATCGTCCCCTCTGATACTCGGGTGGCCAGCAACTCTCCTATTAGCTCAGTTGCATGTTTCCCAACAATCACTGCACCGAGCAGTTCACCGTATTTTTTCTCTGTAATCAGCTTTACAAAGCCAGATGTGTCCCCTTCTGCGAGCGCTTTCCCATTCGCGGCATTTGCTGAAAATGAGACTTTGACGTCGTAACCTCGTTCTTTCGCTTCTTTTTCACTCAAACCGAAGGAAGCGATTTCAGGATCGGTATAAACACAGCGGGGGATGCCAAGTTCGTCAATTGGCTGCTGCTTTATCCCTGCCATATGTTCGACGGCCGCAATGCCTTCCGCACTCGCTGCATGAGCCAATTCATATTTGCCAATCACATCACCAATCGCATAAATGCCCTTTTTACTCGTTTCATAATATGGATTTACTTCGATGAAACGATTGTTTGCGTCTTTTTGTAAATGCAGGGCATCCGCTAATTTCGTATTAGGACGCCTTCCCGCCGCCACTAGCAACCGTTCAAATGGGAAAGCAGCATTTGCCGTTCGGACAAGCCCTTGTCCCACATTTTCAATGACGACATTTGTCTCGATTTCCACGCCTCGCTGCTGCAACTGCTTTTTCACAACCGCCCGTGCCTGTTCATCTTCTGTTTGCAAAATATCCGACGCCACTTCTAAAATCGTCACTTTTGTGCCAAACGGAGAGACGGCGAATGCGAGCTCAACTGCAATCACACCCCCTCCAATGATGACGAGCGATTTTGGCAGCGATGTTTGCTGAAAAAACGTATCCGTCGTCATATAATCAATCGTTTCTAGTTGCGCAATCGGCGGAATAAACGGTTTTCCCCCTGTTGCCAGTAATAGATGTTCACTTTGAATGATGTGACCATCACAAACGAGCTGTTGCGATCCATCTATCGTTGCCTCTCCTTGGAAAAACGTAATGCGATTTTTCTTTAGCAATTGGGCAATGCCTGCCGATAATGATTGAATAATGGTGTTTTGTCGCCGAAACAGTTTAGAATCATCTACTTGGACTACAGATGTTTCAATCCCCCATTCTTGTGCTTGTCGAATGTCCTCAAGGCGTCCCCCGTGCTGCAGCATAATCTTGGAAGGAATACATCCGCTATGCAAACAAGTTCCTCCAGGTTTGCCCCGGTCAATGAGTGCTACAGTCATGCCTAGCTGAGCGGCTCGAATGGCCGCTACATAACCTCCGGGACCCGCACCGACAACGGTTAAATCAAATGATTTCAATCCCTTCTCCCTCCTCTTAGTTGATATTCAATCGATTGACAAGCCACACTCCTTTCCGCCCTAAAAGCAAGCGCTTACTTTTTCATCAATTAATCTTGCAATTTCCATGCCAACTATTTTGCTTATGTGGAGCCCGTGTTTACCGCATCTTCGCGGTTGCTGTCGAATATTGATATGTATCATCTGAAACAGGTTGTGTATCCATTGTCTCAGGAAACAAAAAAAGCGTAGACAAAGTGTTTAACTGTCACTTTGTCTACGCTTATACTTAGTGGCGTTCAAGGCGATATTTTTTTAGTCTTCTGTAGATGGTAGCGCGGGATATATTTAAAGAAGCTGCTGCCTTTGTTACATTGCCTTCCTGCTGTTCAAGGGCACGCAACAGTTTTTGTTTTTCATATTCATCACTTTGTGTTTGTGAATAGAAGCTGTCCGGTAAATGATGGGGATGGATAACATCGCCGTCCATCACAAACATCGCTTGCTGAAGTACATTTTTCAATTCTCTTATGTTTCCCGGCCAATGATAACGTTCGAGGATGGTTAACGTTTCTCTCGTTAAACTAATCATCTGTTTTCCAAATTCCTGACAAAGAGCAGGCAAGAAAGATTGAATGAGCACAGGTATATCTTCACTCCGCTCCCTTAATGGTGGAAGTTCCATTTGCAGGACACATAAACGATAATACAAATCTTCACGAAAGGTACCTTTTTGCACCGCTTCCTTTAAATCTTTATTCGTAGCAGATATGACTCGTACATCAACAGGTATCGGGATGCTGCCACCAATCCGCGTCACGACCCGTTCTTCTAAAATACGCAGCAAATGGACTTGTAAATCTAACGGCATATCGCCAATTTCATCTAAAAAGATGGTGCCGCCATTTGCTTGTTCAAATTTTCCTGCACTCCCCTTTGCTTTACTGCCAGTAAAAGCCCCTGCTTCATAACCAGAAAGCTCACTTTCAAGCAAGCTCGGTGGGACCGCTCCGCAATTAATCGCTACAAATGGTTTGCCGCCACGGTTACTCGCCTGGTGGATCGCTTGCGCCAACACTTCCTTTCCTGTCCCCGTTTCGCCCGATATCAATATAGTAGATTGCAAGCTCGCAGCTTTTTCCGCTTGCTTTAATAGGGACTGAAAGGTTGGGGACACACCGACCATATTGGAAAAACTGTAACGCGTTGTCGCTTTTCTAGGGGACGGCTTCTTTTTGTTCACTACTCTCTGATCTTGCTGAAGAAAAATGACAACGCCATAAATATGGTCTTGAAAACGGACAGGGTAAATGGAAACTTGATAGCGTTTATTTGTTGATCCGTCTTGAATTTGTTCATTTACGATTTGCTGGCCATTTGTCCGAACGTTAGCCACTAATGCTTTTAATTCAGGAAAGCTGGCTATGGACGTCTCGTTTTGAAACCGTTCGCTTCGATTCGCTCCCTCATTTCGAGTGAGAATTTGATCGCTTAAATCTACGGACAACACGATGTGATCCATCTTTTCCAGTGCTGTGTGTAAAAATAGGTGATGCCGTAAAGCATATTCAAAAAAATGGCGTTCAAGCGATAGAGCCATATTTTTCGCTTCAGCCAGTGCATAACCAATTGAATGACGATGAACATCACTTGCATTACCTGCGAGATTCACAATGCCTAGTAATTCTTTCGTAAAAGGAGCTAAAACAGGAAACGCAACACAGTACCAATCATGTACATTTTCACAAAAATGCTCAGAAAACAAGACTTGAGACGATTGCTTCGTTCTCAGAACCATCCCCACTGCATTTGTGCCTGCAGACTTCTCGGTCCAAGTGCCCCCTGCAAAAATATAACGCTTCTCTGCTCTTTTTAAAACGTTTTTTTCCCCTACAGATTTCAGAATCGTCCCATCTTTATCAGCAATAGATAGGACCGTCTTCGAATCATCAAATAAATCGAGGAGCTGCTGAATGCGAGGGGATGCGTAAGACAACAACTGCTTATTATGTTTTAATCGAATCGCAAGCGTCTGATCGTTTATGATTTCGTTTATTTGGCTTTGAAACGGATTAACCCCTAAATCTTTAGATGTTTCCCATGAATGAGCAATCTCACTTCTCAATTCACTTTGCAAGATCTCCTCATTCCTTAAATAGCGACTCCAAGCAGCTTTAACAGAACCGTTATACCAATCGGAATTCAAAATTGCTCTGCTCATTTGTTGATTCACTGTTGTAGCCTCCTTTAATGGAAAAAATCATGTCCAGAACGTCAACTGGAGATACGGTTATCTAAAACGATCATACTAAATAGTCATACAAAGAAGGAAGCGTTTTCTTAAATTTTCTTTTCATCTACTCATCATCATTTGTTGGTTATCGTTATTTTTACTAGGCTCCCCTTTCAATATAAAAGAATCATCATCGAATATCTGCTAGTATACAAAGGTTAGTTACCACCCGATTGTCAATAAAACGGTACCTCCAACCGGGACGGCAATCGAAACGATAATCGCACAAACGATCATTGAAATGGAAGAAATGGCCCCTTCTGCTTCAGAATGCTCAAGCGCTTTTGCCGTTCCTATTGCATGGGCGCCAGCTCCAAAAGCTACGCCTTTGCCAATAAAGTGTGAAATATGAGTCCATTTAAACAACGTGCCTGAAACAATCGCGCCTGTTAGCCCTGCGATTGTCACTAAAATTGCTGCTAGTGTTATATTTCCATTTAAAAGCGCCATTATATCCATCGCCACTGGGGCAGTGACGGACTTCGTCAACAACGGCTGAAGAAACGCCATTTTTAATCCAACTAATGCGCCAAGCATAAAGCCACTCGCGACGCCAAACAGCGCACCAGTTGTAATGCTAATGATCAGAGGGCGAAAATATTTCTTTATGAGCGGCAACTGCCTGTACAAAGGAATGGCTAATGCAACTACAGCCGGTCCAAGGAAGGACGATATCCAGCTCACTGCCTCCTGATAATGTTGATACGTAATGCCGCTTAGCAATAAAAATAAAACCGATATAGCTGTTGTCACAAGCAAAGGCAAAAACAACAGCGTTTTTTTCCGTTTATAGAGAGCAACTGCAGCCAAAAAGACGATAAGCGTAGCCCCGCTAGCGGCCAAGGTGGTGGTCAGATTGTTCAGCACGGGCTGATTCCCCCTTTTCCTCTTTCGTTGCTAATAATTGACCAACATAACCAGTTACAACCATGACTGCACAAGTACTTACGATTGTCACACCAACCAACAACAAGCCCTGCATTGAAAACAAAGCAGGCTCAGCGACAACCCCGACAGTCGTCGGCACAAAGAAAAGCGGTAAAAATGCAAGCAAAGCCAACGCACCGTCTTCTAGCCACTTGCTTTTCACTACGCCAGTCACAAGGAGCACAAACAAGAGCATCATGCCTACTAGGCTTCCTGATAGTGGTAGATGGAGAACAGCAGCAAGCCAACCGCCAATGTGATTAAAGATGAATAGCCCAATAATTTGCAAAACAAAACGCAGCCACTTCACTGCTCTTCCCTACCTAAAAACGGAAACGAACAGACTTCTTCATATTTCGGAGTTTGTCCAGTAACGGTTTTGTACAAACACAAGCGCTCCACTTTTTCTGAGTAATGAAAACGAGATGGCGGCTGTACATAGGGCTTTCTATGAACCCATTTACGGGCGATCGTAACATGGGGAGAAAATGGACGGCTGTCGACTGGATAACCAAGTTGCGCCAATAATGATACAACTTGGGCGTGTTGTTGCACTAGGTTATCTTCTATTGGGTCAGGTTTCATGTAAAAAATTCTCGGACTGTCTTCCTTGCCGAATGTCCCGTATTCGCCAAACTGCAACACAAACGGCGTGAACGTTGCAGTCAATCGGGCAAGCTCTTTTTCCGTTTCTGCCCACTTTTTTGCTTGTAAGGAACCAAAAAAATGATAGGTTAAATGATAATCAGCCGGATGGACCCACTTTTTAAATCGCTCTTCTTGCACAAAACGGCGAGTATGTGAACAAATGGCCGATTGAATATCGTCAGAAAGGGGCAAAGCTAAAAAATAGTGTAGTTCGTTCATGTTGTCCTCCTAAGCGTTCAATAAGCTGGCTTGCCTTATTTATGTTAAACTAAATAAATGGAACTTTAAAGAGGTGATTACTGATGCGAGTAGTAGACAATATCGCTGACTTAATTGGACAGACGCCTTTGGTCCGTTTAAACAAGCTGCCTGATAGTGAAGGCGCATCTGTCTATTTAAAATTAGAAATGAATAACCCGAGCGGCAGCGTGAAAGACCGTGCTGCCTTTTCCATGATTATTCAAGCAGAAAAGGATGGCCATTTGCAACCTGGTTCCACCATTATTGAGCCAACGAGTGGAAATACTGGGATTGGCTTGGCTATGAATGCTGCGGCCCGGGGCTATCGCGCTATTCTCGTCATGCCTGATACAATGAGCCAAGAACGGATTAATTTACTAAAGGCGTATGGCGCTGAAGTCGTGCTAACGGAAGGCGATAAAAAAATGCCTGGGGCCATCGAAAAAGCCAAGGAGCTTGCCGAAAGCATTCCTGGCTCTTTCATGCCAATGCAATTTGAAAATGAAGCAAACCCTGATGCCCACCGCCGTACCACTGCCTTAGAAATTAAACAAGACTTAGATGCAATTGGCGCCACACTTTCAGGGTTTGTCGCAGCCTCTGGTACGGGCGGCACGATCACCGGCACAGGAGAAGTGCTTAAAACCTATTACCCTGATGCCCTTATTCATGTGGTGGAGCCAGCTGGATCACCTGTTTTGTCAGGTGGCAAGCCTGGCCCGCATAAGCTTGTCGGCACAAGCCCTGGATTTGTACCGCCTATCCTAAATACAGCTATCTATGACCAGATTAGGCGGATCGAAGATGAAGATGCATACAAGACAGCAAAAGACTTGGCACGGCTTGAAGGCATTCTTGTCGGCCCTTCTTCTGGAGCGGCTTGCTTTGCGGCACTGGAAATGGCCAAGACGCTTGACAAAGGCGATCACGTCGTTGCCATCGCCTGTGATACAGGCGAGCGCTATTTATCGACCGACCTGTATCAATCCGAATAGAGGTTCTTATCAACTAGAGTGTTCCCACTTTCCGGAGTTTAATCAGTTACGTACACTTCACTCATGTTGTTGCACCTGCTTAGGATAACTAAAAAGACTGCCCATAAGGTCATGTAATGGACCTTATGGGACAGCCCCTCTTCGTGAATCGCGTTTTTCACAGATTAGCTCAGACTTGTTTTTGAATGACAGGTATCCAAATTTCACTTCGAAACGTTGGCGAGGTTAACTCTTTGCTTTCATTCCATAGCATCTCTGGCCCTCTTGCCAACTCATAGCTGGAAGAAGGAAACCATTCCGAATAAATACGGCCCCAGACGTTCTGCAACGTATCTGGAAAAGGGCCGACCGCTTCGAATACAGCCCACGTATTTTTTGAAACCTCCAACTTCGTTAAGTGCTTAGGACACTCCTTGCTGGTTGCCACACCGATATAGTGATCAAGCAATCCCTTCTCCTCCATCCGCTCCTCCGAAAAATTCACCGAGGCTTGAACCAGTCCTTGCGGTTCGATATTCGAAAGGGCTTTGAGCTGCGCGATATCTTTTGATGTTAAACGGCTCCACATCGACTCGATTTCCGAATTGACGCCGTGAAATTGGATAGGTACCCTTTTCGTGATACCGACGATTCGGAATGCTTCCTTCTCTACGATACGATAATGCATGACGCTTCCTCCCTGAACGGTTAATTGGAAAGTCATACGTGGATAAGCCTTTAATAAATGACCATTGGACTTTGCCAGTGAGGGTGACATCCCATGCAATGCTTGAAAGGCTCTAGAAAAGGCGTCCGCTGAGCTGTAGCCATACTTGATCGCCACATCCATCACTCTTGAATCGCTAGTCTGAAGCTCGAATGCAGCTAGTGTCAGACGTCTACGGCGAATGTATTCAGATAACGGAATCCCAGCAAGAAATGAAAACATTCTCGAAAAATGGTAATCTGAACAACAAGCTTGCCTAGCGGCCTCCTTCAAATTCAGATCCTCAGTAAGATGATCTTCAATGTATTGCAAAGCCCTGTTCAAATTCGCTAGCCAATCCACATGAACAACCTCCCTTCAGGTAAGAATAGCAGGATTCTGAAGCGCCCTTCCGACTTCTATTGCACCATTTTGTAGGGTGGTCCAAAAAACTTGCTGTTATATATGGTCTTTTTCTGCCGAATCCTAAAAAAAGCAAACTCTATAAGAGGTCCTTTAAAGCTTCTCCCTGTAAATTTCAAGCTTTTGCTCAATCATGGACATATTTTTCATTAGCTGCTTGACCTGATTCGCGACACGCTCCTTCTGCCGGTTCAAAAGCTTAACACGTTCCGGAATGGTTTTGTCTCCTTGAAGGGTTAATTGGGAAAATCCCTTCATTTCTTCAATGGTCATCCCCGTATCCCGCAAACAGCATGCGAACGTCAGCCATTCCATGGCTTCCTCATCAAAGACTCGTGCACCGAATTCATCTCGTTTAATAGGAGGGAGAATCCCCTCTTTTTCATAATAACGCAAAGTATGAATGGACAATCCCGTTTCTTCTGCTACCTGGCCGATTGAATACTTTATAAGAACCTCCTCCTTAGCCGAGAACTTGGTTTTTCACGTACGCCTTGAATTCCTCGTCACTCAATTGTGCCCGCTTCTTCAATATGATTTCAGCATCTTTGCCTGCAGGATATCTTAATTGATCGCTTTCGTCCATCGCAGCTTTATAAATCGTTTCGGCAACCGCTTCCGGTGGGGCCTGAAGATGGGCATTATTTTGAACGAATTTTTCAAATTGGTTATTAAACAAATCAGTAAAACGATTATAGTCTGACAATGCCTCATGATTCAAACATACAGCTGCACTGTACCATGGAGTATTCACAATACCTGGCTCGATCAATTTAACACGGATATTCTGGGAAGCCAGCTCATAGGACAACGATTCGGAGAATCCCTCCACGGCAAATTTAGTTGCATGATATAAAGAGGTCAGAGGGAACGTGATTCTTCCGCCTTGAGAAGAAATATTTATAATCACTCCATTCTGGTTTGCCCTGAAATGCGGCAGCACCGCTTGTGTTACGCGCATAAGCCCGAAAACATTAACGTCAAACTGGTTATGAATCTGTTGTTCGGTAGCAGCCTCAAATACCCCCACAGCTCCATAGCCGGCATTGTTCATTAGTACATTCACTTGCCCAAAACGCTCTATGGCTTCATTTACCGCTCGATCGATTGTTTCAGGCTGTTGAACGTCCATACGGGTGATAAAAACATTGTTATAATTGATGAGCTCTGTTTCTTTTTCCGGGGAGCGCATCGTTGCTGCGACGTTCCACCCCCGCTCCGCAAAATACTTGGCCGTTGCTTTTCCGATCCCTGTAGATGTCCCTGTAATCAAGATTGTTTTCATCATGTAATCCTCCCTTTCCTTTGGATGTTTTTAGTATAGTGCCTAGAGTTTACTCTATAGCAAGACATAAAATGTGAGAGGATAACATCCAGAATGGGAAAGCTTTTCTCGGGCTCCATCACGCTTGCAATGAATGGTTATGCGTAGCTTGTTACCCCAAACGGTAAGGAGGGGACAGACATGTGTGATTTGTAGTAAGACAAAGCGGGCGGTTCATATATTGAATGGCTTCGCAAAACTAAAACCAGTTATTTTTAGAGACATGTAAGTAACGTATGCAGTGAGAGCTCCCTACTTCTTATTTTGCTCGTCTATGTTTACGAGCATGTCAGGCGCAGTTTTTTCGTAGTGTGCCAACCGTTCGGCAAGTGTGCCCGTATGGACTTCCAACAAATGGCCATCAGGATCGCGGAAATAAATGGATTTCCCTTCAGTTTCCACTTGCCGTTTCCTTCCAGGGAGAATATCGGCTCCGGCTTCCAGCAAACGAGTATAAAAAGCGTCTAACTGCGACTCCTCAATCGAGAAAGCAATATGAGTATACGACTGCCTGATCTCCTTTCTATCAATGTCTGGTTGCAAATTAAGCGCAAGCCAAGTGCCGCCAATGGTAAAATAGGCTGTTTTTTCTCCTAAGACAAGAGGCGCTTCCATGAAGACATGTTTATAAAAAGAAACCGCTTTATCCATATTGCTTACTGAAAACGTCATATGGTTAATTCCGTTTACCATAAAATTTCCCCTTTTCACTTTGTAAATGTTCGGGTTTTACACTTTTTTCATTGTCTTTACAGTGTAAATGCCCAAGAATTTACATGATTTCTTCTTTGCGCTTTCGCTTGTTTTCGTGTACACTAGAAGTATCCCAAATTGCACCTCCATTTGCAAACGGGAAGATGCACGAAAACATAGGACCATCGCCTCACCTGACGCCCCTATGCGACGAATCTCGGTTCTGCCAGATGCGCTTATGCATAGGATAGCTATAAGGTATAGGAGACGAAGACGAAGAAGGAGTGGTTTTTTGCAAACTTCAACTGATCGTATGCTGACTCGAATTAAGTCCATCTACTTGTACATCAAACAGAAGGGAACTGTCACGACGAATGAATTAGTTGAAGAGTTCGGCATCACACAGCGCACTGTGCAGCGAGATTTAAATGTATTGGAGTACAATAATTTAGTCACAAGTTCTGCCAGGGGTAAATGGAAAGCAACTAGTAAAAAAACAAAAGTGTCCTAATATGAGGGAAAAAGCCTTTGAAACCATGGTTTCAAAGGCTTTTCTTTTTTATATACGGGGTTTTCGCCAGCTGTATTTCTGCTGGCGTTAGCTCACGATAACCACCTTTTGACAAACTTGAGTCAAGCAACAAACTGCCAATCCGTATTCGCTCCAGTTTGATGACTTTTTTGCCAACTGCTGCAAACATGCGTTTCACTTGGTGGAATTTTCCTTCTGTCAGTTCTAACGATATCGCAGACAAAGGGCCAGATTCTTCAATTTCTAGTTGGGCTGGCTTTGTGCAGTAGCCGTCATCAAGAACGACACCGTTTTTGAATGCTTCCACGTCTGCTTGTGTCACTTTACCTTCAACTAAAGCACGGTACTCTTTAGCAATATGTTTTTTCGGAGCCATAAGCTCATGGGAAAAGGCACCGTCTGTTGTTAACAACAATAATCCGGTTGTATCTTTATCTAACCTTCCGACTGGAAACGGCTTCATATGTCCCCATTCATTTTTCATTAAATCAAGAACCGTTTTCTGCCTCGCATCTTCTGTCGCTGTCACAACGCCCGCTGGTTTGTTGAGCATTAAATAAAGTTCAGCTTTGTAACGGACAGGGGTGCCTGCATAGCAAACAGATTGTCGCTCTGGTTGCACGTGGAGCTTCCCGTCTTTCACAACAGCACCGTCGACTTCAACCACTCCTTGTTTGAGTGCTTTTTTCACTTCGTTCCTCGTGCCATACCCGGCATTGGCTAGCATTTTATCAAGCCTCATCGAAAAGGCCCCCTCACTTTAAGAAAAAGCTGAAACAACGTGGTTTCAGCTAAATGTGTCTTCACTTGTAAACATGTAATTTTTCGTACGATAATGGACATTTAGAACGATGCCAATCGCCATCATATTCGTTAGCAATGCGCTTCCGCCATAGCTAATGAATGGCAAAGCAAGTCCCGTAATCGGCATAAGGCCAATCGTCATGGCAATGTTTTGAAACACTTGAAAAACGAGCAGGCCAACAACGCCCGCTACTAAGTAAGAGCCATAGAGGTTGTTGCACGTCAGCGATATCATAATCATGCGGTAAAACAACAAAAAGTAAATAACGAGCAAAACCATTGCCCCTAAAAAGCCGAATTCCTCGCCAATTACCGTAAACACAAAGTCCGTATGAATCTCAGGGATCACATCGCTTTGCGTCTGCATGCCTTCCAGAAAACCAGCGCCAAACAATTGGCCTGAACCAATCCCGAGGATCGCCTGGTTTAATTGATAGCCAATCCCACTCGTGTCACTGTCTGGATCGAGCCAGCCATAAATCCGGTCAAGCTGGTGAGGCTCAATCAAATATTCGCTAAAAAACTCAAAATGAGCTTCATGCATGTACACGAGAAAGGCAATACCTAAAACCGCAATCCCAACAAGTGACAACAAAATCCGCCACCGTATGCCTGACATTAACAACATCGTTGCAATTACGGACCCAATTACAAGCGCTGTACCGAGGTCAGGTTGTTTTAGAATAAGGAAAAACGGCGGTAAGCTGACAAGCAATATTTTTCCAAGCACGACCATGTCTTCTTTGAAAGTCCGCTTTTGCTTATCCTTTGTCAGCTTGTATAATAAATGAGCGAGTGCCAATATGAGAAAAATCTTCATAAACTCGGATGGCTGAATACCAAAAACCCAGCGTTGGGCGCCATTCCGTTCTTCTCCAAAAAACTCGACGGCCAAAAGCAAAACCATCCCTATTGCATAAACAGGAATGGAGAAGTTTCGAAATAAGTCAAAGTCAACCAACATCACGGCGACAATAACGACCGCACCAATACCGTACCATATTAATTGTCTAACGACGAAATAAGTGGGGTCATCGGAAAAATACTGCCCCGCCCCGCTGTAAATTGCTACTAAGCTGACGCACATAAGCAAAAACAGCAGAAACAACAGCGTATAATCAATCCCCGTATGTTTTCGTTCCATTGATAGCCTCCATCTATGCTGATAGCGATTCGTCTGAAGCTTGTTTGCGTGCTTGTCTCATGTTGGTTTGATGGATGTTCGCCAAAATCGCGATCGCCACAAGAGTAATGAGCAGCGATGTCCCCCCGTATGATACAAGAGGCAATGTGATGCCTGTAATCGGAAGCATGCCGGAAACAGCTCCGACATTAAAGATGATTTGAATCGCAAGCTGAAACACAATCCCAAAGGCGAGCAAACTGCCAAACGGATTTTTGCATTTGGCGCCAATCGAAATCCCACGAAACAAGATGATCGCATAACAACCAAATATAAACACAAGGCCAAGAAGCCCCAACTCTTCAGAAATGACCGCTAAAATAAAATCGGTATGTCCTTCTGGAAGCATCCGCATTTTTTGCAGGCTTTGCCCTAGCCCAAGGCCAGCAACGCCTCCATTTGAAATAGCCAGATAGCCGTTAATAAGCTGAAAGCCGCTATCATCCGGGCTTGCAAACGGATTGACAAACGACGTAAGGCGCTCAAGACGATACGGTTCAAAAATCGCCAGTGCAGCAAATACCGTAGCGCCCACTAACCCAAGGCCAATTAAATGCTTCCATCTTGCCCCTGATACGAACACCATAAGAATGGCTGTCATCAATATCGACGTGCCTGTCCCAAGGTCAGGTTGGCGCATAATGAGGGCAAACGCAACGCCGACAATAATAAGCGGCGGCAAAATCCCCCTGACAAAGTCATTAATATAGGCTTGTTTTTGCGAATACACTTGGGCAAGATAAATCGCCATTCCGATTTTCACAAACTCCGAAGGCTGCAAATTCATCGGTCCAATGCGAATCCACCGTGTCGCACCGACTTCGCTGCCTCCGCCGATTACTAATACAAGCACAAGCAAACAGAGCGCTAGAACCACAATGGCAGGCGTTAATTTTTTATAATGTCGGTATTGAAAATGCATCACAAACAAAAACACTGCGATGGCAAGGACAAGCCAAACCGCTTGCCTCGTTACATAGTAATATGGATTCGGCGTTTCCAAAAAATAACCTTCCACATAACTAGCGCTGTATACCATTAATAAGCCAAACAATGTCAGTGCAACCGTTGCTCCAATCAATACCCAATCATTGTCTTTGCGAAAGGAATAGTTCACTTTAGTCCTCCTATGGGCCTTTTAAACGTGGCAGCGGCCCGCGCAAAAGCTTACGCTGAAGGCATGAGTCAAACCGCCCATTAAATCGGAATAAACTTGCTTCATTATATCAAAGCTTGTCCCCATGAAAAAGAGGGTTTTCTTATAAACAAATGTCGAAAATCATCTAGTTTATGGGAAAGTTGCGGAACAAGTCATTCTCCTTGCAGATAAACTAGTTTTGCCGCCGCTTTGGTCAGCCAAGACTAAATTGAAACAGGTCCATTTAATCTGTAAAAAAGCAGTCGTCTTTTCCTTGGCAACTGCTTTTTTATGATTGTGCACAAACGAGCTATGTTACAATTTAAACCGCTCTCCAAGCACTTTTCCAGCCAAATGGGAACGGATGGCCAAATAGAAGTAAACAATTAAACCAACGCCGATGCTAACAAGTAAGACAATAAACGTTGTCACACGGGACAACTCTGGAAATAAAGCTGCAAGCCCATTGGCAAATACCCATACTGCAACTCCCATAATGGCGGCAAATATAACGATCAGCACCGTTCTTCGATAAATAAACGTATAGTCAAACTTGGCAAATCGGCCGATGAAATAAACATTTAAGGCAATACCTATCCCGAAACCAATATAGGTTGTCCAAATCGCGCCATATGGCCCGAACCATTTTAAGAATACATAAGTAAGCCCTAGTTTTAATAGGAGCCCGACGACAAGGGATAAAACGGCATTCCTTTGCCGATCCATTCCTTGCAAAATCGAACCAGTTACGGCATAAATAGAAAAAAACACGGTTGCCGGCGCGTAAAAACCTAGCGTTTCCGCTCCTAGCTCCAAGTTCGTACTGCCAAATAGGGCAAAATAAGTTGGCTTTGCTAGAACAGACATACCAATTGCCGCCGGGATACCGATAAATAAAATCACTTGGTACGTTTGTGTAATATAGCTTTGCAAGAGCTTATTGTCTTGATTAACGTATGCTTTTGTAATCGTCGGCACCAACGTAATCGATAAGGCCGTTGCTAGCGCCATTGGGATAAGGACAATTTTATGGGCCACTCCTGTTAAAGCGCCGACAAACGCTTTCGCTTCGCTGGCATACGCGGTCCCAGAAAGCGCCCCCTCAATCGAATACAAATCGACAGCCTGGAAAAAAGGAATCGCCAAGCCGACAAAAGAAAGAGGCAGTGCATACGAAATCAGTTCCTTATACATGCTCGGAAGCGTTTGTCTTTCTTTGGCAGGGTGGCTTTGTACACGTGCCAAAATCGTAGGGCGCTGTTTGAAATAAAAATAAAGCAACGTAGCCATTCCGCCAATTCCGCCGACAAAAGCGCCAAACGTCGCAAAACCGACTGCACGTGGCAAATCGCCGCTGCCGATAGACATGACAGCAAACGAAGCTGCTAATATAAAGACAACGCGGACAATCTGCTCAACGACTTGCGAAACCGATGTCGGCACCATTTGTTGAAACCCTTGCAAATAGCCGCGGACAATCGCCATTATTGGAATAATAAGCAGCGCAAAACTAACCATGCGAATCACATAGACAACGTTGTCAAACGTATACTGATCTGTTTCACTCGGTTGATAACTAAGCGACGCAAGGGCAGGAGCGCCTAAAAACATGACTAAAAATGCAAGAAGGCCTGTAACGGCCATAAACCAGATCCCTGACTTGAACAGGCGGTGCGCTGTTTCATAATCGCCTAGGGCGTGGTATTTTGAAACATACTTAGACATGGCAACAGGCACGCCAAGCGTAGATAATGTAAGTAAAATCGAATACGGTGTATAGCCATTTTGGTAGAGGGCATTCCCTTGCAAACCAACAAGTGCCGTAAAAGGAATAACATAAACAAAACCAATCAATTTTGACGTTAGCGTCGCCACGGTCAATACTTTCGTTCCTTGCATGAGCTTTGAAGCAGCCATGACTTCCCCCGTTTCTACATCCTTCACATTTCATTCATTCGTACGTTTTTTCGACACGCCTCAAGACGAGGCGACCTCTTTCGCATTTTAGCATAGATTAACAAGAATTGCTTCTCTTTATAAAAACGATCGAAAAAGTTCATATCAAGTGCATACAAAAACCAGCCACCCCAAGGGCGGCTGGTTTCTATTACGCTATTTCCGTGAGAGGTAGGCGTGTGCCGGCAAGCCTGCGCTTTCTACTCTGGCAGCAAATAGACTGCCTCCTTCATGCTCACCTTGCTTGTTCGCTGTCGTCACATACAATGTCCTGTAGTCTTCGCCACCAAATGCACAAGAAGTTACATTCGTTGCTGGCACAACGACTTCCTCAAGTACATTCCCGTTATCAGGGTCTACACAAATTACCTTACTAGCTCCATACAAAGCAATCCACAAATGCCCGTTTTCATCAATTGCCATACCGTCTGGACTCCCATTATAAGAGCGATATGGAATGTCAATTATACGTGGTTCAGACATTTCCCCTGTCTGTTCATCGAAACGGTAAGCAGTCGTGGACGCGCTCGCAGTTTCATTATGGTAGAGTAGTCCTTTCTCTTCGTCCCACGCAAGTCCGTTTGAAATGGCGAGTCCAGAAATCGCTTTGCTTATCTGGCCGTTATGGTCAAGGCAATAAAGGGCGCCAATCGGCGAATGGCAGTCAAAGGCCATCGTTCCTGCCCATAACCTTCCAGCAGGATCGCATTTTGCGTCATTAAAACGGAGCTGCTTTCCCCCTTGCGGCAAGAGGAAATAAGGTGTCAGCCGTTCTTCCTCATATAAGTATAGGCCATCCCCCATCGCAAGGACAAAACCGCCACCAGCCTTTTTGACAACCGCTGACACATGTTGAGCAAACGAAAACTGTTGATCGTCATTTGTTTTAGGGTTAAAGCGATGGAGCTTATAACCATCAATATCTACCCAGTAGAGAACTTGCTCTCCTTCATCCCATAAAGGGCCTTCCCCAAGAGCCGCCTTGCCCTTCCATACTGCTTCTGCCTGAATCATAATCCGCCCCCTATAACTTGGACAACAAACGACCGGTTTGCACGGGGGCCATCGAACTCACAAAAATAAATGCCTTGCCATGTGCCAAGCACAAGACGGCCATCGTCAATTATAACCGTTTGTGACGGCCCTACAGTCGATGTTTTCAAGTGAGCGGCCGTATTGCCTTCCATGTGGCGGTCCTGTGGGTGTTCCCACGGGAACACTTCATCAAGGCGGCGCAAAAAATCAACGACGACATCTGGATCAGCATTTTCATTGACAGTAATGCCAGCCGTTGTATGCAACGATTGGACAATAGCTATGCCTGAATGGACACCGCTTGCTTTGACAGCCGCTTCAACTTGGGCAGTAATGTCAATCATGTCACTATGTTTGCTAGTATCAATTGTATAACGTTTCATTTTACCCACCTCTCCTTTTCTCAGCTCATTCCCTTCTAGTTTGCTACTTAATCAGGAGAACTTCGATTGAAACAGAATTTTATACATCCGCTTACCCTTTAACGAGCAGCCGATCAGCGATTTGCAAACCATTTCCCAAAGGAGCACTAAAGCAAGCGAACCATAACGGTTGCGCTTGCTTAGACTGTAGCCAACAGGCTCATTCCGCTTCTTTCCTCAGCTAACGATTGTTTTCAAGAGGCTGAGTAATCTGCTTTAGTGACTACGCAAATACTGATTCGCAATGGCCAAAAACATTTCGCCAATATGGAAAAGCGCCCGTTCATCAAAATCAAAACGAGGATGGTGATGAGGAAATTGCGTGCGTTCTTCCTCCGTTCGGCCACCAACGTGGAAAAAGCACCCAGGCTTTTCTTCTAAGTAATAGGCAAAATCCTCGCCTCCAAGTGCAGCTGGCAACATTAATACATTTTCTTCCCCAAAAACCCCTTTTGCCAAGTCGCGAATGACTTCTGTTTCTTTTTCGGCATTTACAAGCGGCGGATAGCCATTTAAATAATCAATCGTGCAAGTGACATGCCCGCCATGCTCCTTCCCAGAAACAATCGCCCGAATTTCCTCTTCTATGAAAGCTCGCGTTTCTTCTTGAAAGGTGCGGACTGTTCCTTCAATTCGCGCCGTATCTGCAATTACGTTGAACGCTGTGCCTGCTTGGAAGACGCCAACTGTGACAACGGCCGTATCCATAGGGTTGATGCGGCGGCTAACAATGGTTTGCAAATCATTGACAAGCTGGCTACCAATCACAATTGAGTCAATTGTCGAATGAGGATGAGCGCCGTGCCCGCCTTTCCCTTGAATATGCACAGTAAATGCATCAACTGCAGCCATAACTGCTCCGGGGCTTGCATTTATTTGCCCAAGTGGAATTTGCGAGGATACATGGGCGCCAAATACAGCGTCCACCCCTTCTAAACAGCCGTCAGCAATCATTTCACGGGCGCCGCCAGGAGGTTTTTCCTCAGCGTGCTGGAACAAAAACACGATTGTCCCACGAAGCTCATCTACTTGGTCAAACAACGTTGCCGCAACACCTAACAAAGCAGCTGTGTGGCCATCATGCCCACAAGCGTGCATAACGCCCGGCTTCGTCGATGCATAAGAAACATCATTTTCTTCATGAATCGGCAATGCGTCAAAATCAGCACGAAAAGCGATTGTCGGTCCTGGCTTTTTGCCGTGGAGCTTTGCTACCACCCCGCGACCGCCTACATGTTCGCGTATATCTGTAAATCCAATTTCCTTTAATTTTTGTACGATAAAAGCAGGCGTTTCTACTTCCTCAAACGACAACTCTGGGTTTGCATGAAGATGCCTGCGCCATTCGATGACTTGTGCTTGTAACGTTTCTAATTTCTTCGTTGCGATTCCTTCCATTGCTTCCACTCCAATCTCCAAATCGGTCCATCTTTTATTTCGCTTTAAAAACCGTTACCTCCTGCTTGTTTTGTCCTTTTGTTTTCTATTTTTTTGTGTACAATGGTAAGAGTGAAAAAAGTGAGGATGAAATGAATGGACAACTACGATGTAATCATAGTCGGCGGCGGACCCTCTGGCCTGATGGCTTCTGTCGCCGCTGCGCAACAAGGGGCACACGTCCTCTTGCTCGATAAAGGCAACAAACTCGGCCGCAAACTTGCGATTTCAGGCGGGGGACGCTGCAATGTCACCAACCGGATGGAAAGGAAACAGTTGATTGAAAACATTCCAGGGAATGGCCGCTTTATGCATAGCCCATTCGCTGTATTTGACAATGAATCGATTATCGCTTTTTTTGAAGGCTTAGGAATTCGCTTAAAAGAAGAAGACAGAGGACGGATGTTTCCTGTTAACGATAAAGCACAAACTGTGGTCGACACATTGCTTGCGCAAATCCGTAAACTCGATGTCACCATCCGTACAAATGCCCGGGTCGCTGACATTATTGTAGAAGACGGGCAGGTAGTTGGAGTGGCACTAGAAGACGGGCAGCGCCTTGGCACAAAAGCGTTAATTATCGCTACTGGCGGCAAATCGGTGCCCCACACAGGTTCTACTGGCGACGGATACCCGTGGGCCAAAAAAGCAGGCCACACAATTACGGAGCTTTACCCGACAGAAGTGCCCATTACCCTTGCCGATCCCTTTATCGGCGATCAGTCTCTTCAAGGCCTGTCATTACGCGGAATTGAACTAGCGGTACTAAGACCAAATGGCAAAAAAATTATTCGCCATGAAGGCGACATGATTTTTACCCATTTCGGCATATCCGGTCCCGCGGCATTACGCTGTAGCCAGTTTGTTGTCAAGGCACTGAAAAAGTTCAAAACGCCTACGATTCCAATGACGATTAAGTTGTTCCCCGAACAATCGGCAGAGAGCCTTTTCCAAGCGCTCGTCAAACGGGCAAAGGCAGAGCCAAAAAAAACGTTAAAAACAGCATTAAAAGGGATGGCCCCTGAGCGATTGCTTTTGTACTTATATCAGTCATTAGAGATCGATTCCAGTGAAATGTGCGCCAATACCCCACATGATGCCTTTCGAAAATTAGCATCAGCATTAGACGCATTGCCATTGCATGCCAATGGCACATTGTCGATTGAAAAAGCATTTGTCACAGGTGGCGGCGTATCGATTAAAGAAATTGAGCCAAAAACGATGCACTCCAAAAAAACAACAGGCTTGTATTTTTGTGGGGAAGTGCTCGACATCCATGGCTATACAGGCGGTTTTAACATTACATGCGCTTTCTCGACTGGTTATACAGCCGGGCAGTCAGCAGCCCTTTTTGCAAACAAATAAGTCAGCTGTAAGCTGTAGCATCAGGCTCACATAAAGGCGAGCCTGATGTTTTATGCTAGGCAGCTATTTCCCTGACATTTCTTCAATATCACTTAACGTTTCTATTCCTTCTTCAGCAAGGAAATTAGGAAAAATGTCGAACTCTTCGACAATAGTAAGCGCTGTTTCATTCTGATATTCAGTCTTTAATATTCCATGTACGCTTCCGTCCCCTTCCTCGACTTCCAGGTTTTCAGCAAGTTGTCCTTCCATCCGTTTTGATAGAAAACGAATCGATTCGTCATTTTCAATTTCAATGATATACGCGCCAGATGCAGGGGTGTACAAACCTTCTTCAATAAACCCGCTATCTACTAAGAACAATATATAATTCTTGTTTAAATCAAGCTCTTCATAATCAAGGCTTTCAACCATTACTTCTTCAATCCTTTCTCCTTGATCATCAATGGCGGCTATTTGATCTGCGTAAGTGATCGCTGTTTTAATGGAACCCTCCACTTCTCCCTTATACGTTTTTTCAATCTGAAACGTATATATTTGCCCTTCCGTATAGAGTTCGTCTGATTCGACTGTAGGATCATTAGCTGAACGAATCATATTTGTTGGTTTTACAAATTCCGTAAACGATCCTTTTACAATAACGTCAGAGAACTCAATAATTTCATTTAAATGATTAGGAAGCTCTTCATCACTTGAATCCATTATTTGAATTTGTTCAGCTTCTTCCTTTACATGACATCCAGTTAAAATGATAAACATAGCAACAGCACTTATTAGCGTGAAGCATTTCTTCATAGCCTTAATCCTCCTTTATTTTTATCGATTATTCACATTCCTTATTCAGTACTTGTTGGCTGTTTTACAACGTTAACATAGCGAGTACGACAATTAGTTTCTTTTTGATCATAGAATTTGCCTCCTTAGTAATACTCTGATTTTAATCATATTGGAATTGAACTGGGCTAAAATCATTACGAAAAAAGAAAAAACAAAAAACCAAAAGGAAGCTGTTATGGCTTCCTTTTGGCTTTTTAAATTCTTTTCATTTATGACGCGATACGCAAACCGACCTCGGCTAGAACGGCACTTGCCAAATATGTGCCTGTAAAAACGAAGATCGCGACAATCGCAATTTTCCAGGACAGCTTCCGCAACTCGACTAGGCGGTCAGCAACAGAAATGCCTGCATATGTTAAAATCGGTGTCGTTATTGACAAGAAATCCACCGCTTGGATCGCTTGGACAAATCCATCAAACAACAAGCATAGAGTTAGAGACGTGATGCTAACCCAGCCAAGAACAGGAAAATTTGCAACAAAGCCGATTGGGAGTTTTTTAGCTAAATCGCCAATAAACAAGCCAATCAACGAAAAAAACCACAACGAGCCAAGGCCTGCTACTGTCATCAGGGAAATGCTTCCTACCGAGCCAGGATGAAATAGAAGCTTCATGCTATGGGTAAAAAGAATCAACATGATGCTGAGCAAAAGAATGAGGCTCATCTTCATATATTTATTTTTTATAATTAATTCCATCATTTAGCCTCCTTCCGTGTCAGCGTGCGATACATAAACCGTTGCAAAGGAGCCGCTAAAAACACCATCGTAAACGTGCCAATAAAGCTTGTGAGTAGTTGGCTTGCTGAAGCATAAGCAAGAATGAGGCTCTCCTTGTCTGGGTGGCTTGCTACAAGGGAGGAAGAGGCGGCTGTCATCATACTGCCTGAACCAACGCCCGCAGAAATGGCCAGCGACTCAACGCTAAATCCGAAATGCAACAAAACTGGCGGCAAAATGCTGAAAAAGATCGCACCAAATAGCGTACCGATAATGTACAGCGACAAGACCCCTCTCCCTTCATCAGAGTTTAACGTATATTTTTCAGAAATATAGGCGAGCTCGCCTTCGCGACCAATTCCAAGCGTGGCGCCAATCGCCTCACGCCGCAAACCTAGCAATAGTGCAGCAGGCAAGCCTAATAAAACTGTGCCTAAATTGCCAAATTCTTGAACAATGAAAATCCAGCCAATACTGAGGATTTCCCGGATTTGCGGGGCTACATCTGCCCCGTAGCGAGCCATAAGTGGCAGCATAATGATAATTAAATACGTGCCTGAAAAAGAAACATTGCTTTTACTGTAGACTTTTTTAAGGATTCCTTTGCGAAAAATTGAAAACGCAAACACCATTGTAATTAAAATTGCAAATAATAGCGGTAAGAGATTGATCGATAGGGGACCAATCGCGATGCTTTGAAAGCCAATCATTTCAGAGACGGCGATCACAATTAGAGAAAACAAAAGCAAATAAATAAATGTGCCTTTCATAGTGCACCCCTGTTCGTTTATAAATTGGTGTTGCTCGTCATCACTGTTTCAATTACGGCTAAATAGTCGTCATAACTCCGTTTATACAGACGGCTCCAGTCTATCGCCTCGTTTAACTCAGCAAATACTTGAGTGAGAAACCGCGGGAACACTGCAAACAGAAAATGTGGATCAACATCGACAAAATCATCGCCGTGGATGGTGCCTGCAAAACCGCTGTGGCCAATTTGAATACATGGCATCATGTACGACAAATCGCCAATATCACCTGCTGCACTAATCGCGTTGTTTTCGAGCAACTCTTCCACTTCCTCTGTTTTTGCAAACGCCTGTTTTACAAAGGTGGACAAGTAACGGTCTTGTACAAAGGGGAGGTAGCCCATTTGCGTATGAATGGCGACGTCGCCTTGAAGAGCGTGGGCACTTCCACGTGCAGCGGCGTCCATTTTTTTAGCGACTTCTCCCATATAGGCTAACGTTTTTGTGCGCAAGTCGGAGCCGATACGAATCGCGTTGGGAATCACATTGGTCGACATATCGCTAGCTGAGACAATCGGGTTCATTCGAACATTTTCACTGTCTTTTAGCTGCTGGCGTACAAGTCCTAAAGCAACATTAAACAACGTTGACATGCTGTAAGCATTTTTGGCAGCAAACGGATCGAAGCCTGCATGTGCTGCTTCGCCAATAAAGTCATAATATTTATACAAAAAACCTGCTAAATCACAATTGATTTCAACTGTCCGTTTTTCAAATGTTCCACCGATGGCATGGATGCAAATACTTGCATCGATGTTGTCAAACACTCCGAGTCTCATTGCTTCTGGCTTGCCTCCATAGTGGCCAATCGTGCCATTATTAAGCAATTCTTCCCGATAAGCAAGATCAAGGTATTCTTCTGCTGGAACAAATACAAAAGCTACATTAAAATCAAACTGAAGATGCTCGCCAGTTTGTACAAAATAATTGTACAACGCAAGGGCAATGGCTACTTGTGTATAATGGCCACAGTTATGGGCTGCGCCAGTCTTTTTGTCAGCCATATGGTGGCTAGGCGCATAAACCGCATCCAATTCGGCAATGAACGCGATTGTCTTATGCTTGTCCGTCGTTAATTGCGTTTTCAGCCCCGTTGTGCTAAAAGGTTCAATGAGAGCTGACGGGTTTTTCTGTTCAATAAATGTACGGACAGTTTCACTCGTGCGCGTTTCTTTATAGCCAAGTTCAGGATGGGCAAAAATATCACGAGCGATGGCAAGAATTTCTTCGTATTGCTGTTCAAAGATCACAGATTGTCATCCTCCCTTGTTTTACACTCGTCATCTTACACCTTTCGACATTATTCGTCAACACGAATTCTTTACATTCGCCTACTCATACGCTCTAATGTTCGGATTTCGCCTGTTTCCCACAAAAAAACCCCTATCCTCTTCTTGCTAAAGAGGATAGGGGACGAATCGCATTAATCGCCGTTTAGTCACAATGATTAACCAACAACAATATTGACAAGCTTTCCAGGAACAGCGATGACTTTGCGAATCGTTTTCTCGCCGATAGCTGCTTGCACTTTTTCATCAGCGAGTGCTGCTGCTTCCATTTCTTCTTTTGAGGCTCCTTTGTTTATAACGAGCTTTGTTTTAACTTTGCCGTTCATTTGCACGACGACCTCAACTTCGTTTTCAACGAGCAACGACTCATCATATGTCGGCCACGCTTCATACGTAATCGTATCTGTATGGCCAAGCTTTTCCCACAGCTCTTCGGCAATATGAGGAGCAACTGGCGACAAAAGCTTCACAAAGCCCTCTATTAGCGCTTTTGGCAATACCTCTTGCTTATTTCCCTCGTTTACAAACACCATTAATTGGGAAATCCCTGTATTAAAGCGCAGCTCGGCAAAGTCTTCGGTTACTTTTTTCACTGTTTGGTGGTAAGTGCGCACAAACGCTTCATTGCCTTCTACATCTTTGACGTTGCTGTTCAGCTTGCCTGTTTCTTCGTTAACAATCAGGCGCCAAACCCGTTCAAGAAAACGGCGCGAGCCATCAAGGCCGTTTGTTGACCAAGCTACAGATGCATCTAGAGGGCCCATAAACATTTCATACAGGCGCAGCGTGTCAGCCCCGTGGCTGGCAATAATCTCATCAGGGTTCACAACATTGCCTTTTGACTTGCTCATCTTTTCGTTATTTTCGCCAAGGATCATGCCTTGGTTAAACACTTTTTGGAATGGTTCTTTTGTCGGCACAACGCCAATATCATACAAAAACTTATGCCAAAAACGTGCATATAGCAAATGCAACACTGCATGTTCGGCACCGCCAATATACGTATCGACAGGCAGCCAATTTTTTAGTTTTTCAGGATCAGCCAACGCTTCGTCGTTTGTCGGGTCGATATAGCGCAAATAATACCAGCAGCTACCTGCCCATTGGGGCATCGTGTTCGTTTCACGGCGACCACGCATGCCTGTTTTAGGATCAACAACTTCCAGCCAATCTTTCGCATTAGCAAGCGGCGATTCGCCTGTACCCGAAGGTTTGATTTCCTCTAGATCAGGCAACACAAGCGGCAATTCGCTCTCATCCAGAGCTGACATAGAGCCATCTTCCCAGTGGATAATTGGAATCGGTTCGCCCCAATAACGCTGGCGGCTAAAGAGCCAATCACGCAGGCGGTATGTGACCTTTCTTTGCCCAGCGCCATTTTTCTCTAGCCAGACAATCATTTTCTCAACCGCTTCTTGCTTGTTTAACCCATTGAGAAAATCAGAATTAACATGTTCTCCGTCCCCTGTGTAAGCAGCTTTTGAGACATCTCCACCTGCGACCACTTCTTTTATTGGCAAGCCAAATGCATTAGCAAATTCGAAATCACGCTCATCATGGGCAGGAACAGCCATGACAGCTCCAGTGCCATAACTGATTAGTACATAATCAGCTATCCAAACTGGAATCTTTTCGCCATTTACAGGATTGATGGCATAAGCGCCAGTAAACGCGCCTGTTTTTTCTTTTGCCAAATCTGTCCGTTCAATGTCACTTTTGAGCGCGACTTGCTTTTGGTATGCTTCTACCGCTTCCTTTTGCTCATCGGTAGTGATCTCAGTCACGAGCTTATGCTCAGGGGCAAGCACCATATAAGTAGCGCCAAACAACGTGTCTGGCCGCGTCGTAAACACGTTAACGGAATGTTCATTGATCTTAAATGTCACTTCAGCGCCTTCCGATTTGCCGATCCAGTTCCGCTGCATATCTTTTAGGCTTTCCGGCCATTCCAGCTCTTCAAGGTCTTCGAGCAAGCGCTCAGCATAAGCCGTAATGCGCAACACCCATTGTTTCATTGGGCGCCTTTCAACTGGATGGCCTCCTCGTTCGCTGACACCGTCGACAATTTCCTCATTGGCTAGCACAGTCCCCAGTGCCGGGCACCAGTTCACGGCTACTTCGTCAATATAAGCAAGCCCTTTTTCATATAATTTCAGAAAAATCCATTGTGTCCATTTGTAATAGTGAGGATCAGTCGTACTAATTTCACGATCCCAATCGTAAGAAAAACCAAGTTCTTTAATTTGCCGTTTAAAGGTGTCAATGTTTTGTTTAGTAAATGTAGCCGGGTGTTTGCCTGTATCTAAAGCGTACTGCTCAGCTGGTAAGCCAAAAGCATCCCAACCCATAGGATGAAGAACATTGTAGCCTTGCATCCGCTTCATCCGCGCTAAAATATCCGTTGCCGTGTATCCCTCTGGATGGCCGACATGAAGACCAGCCCCTGATGGGTAGGGAAACATATCTAATGCATAAAAATGTGGCCCTTCTGCTTGTTCGTCTGTTTTAAACGTTTTGTTTTCTTCCCAAAATGCTTGCCATTTTTTTTCAATCTCCTGATGTGAAAACGACATTCCTTTTCCTCCTTCTGCTGCTTCCAACAAAAAAACTCTCTCCCAAAAGGGACGAGAGTTTGCATACATTCCCGCGGTGCCACCCACATTAACAGGCATCGCCTGTTCACTTACACATAACGGTGTGTCCCGTTAAGAGCTACTGGCAATGCGGTTCACTCTTACAACTAAAAGGCGAGTTCACATCTCTTCTCAGGCTGGCTTGCACCGTCCGCCAGCTCTCTTGCTTTCCGAAGTGACGCTACTACTCCTTTATCCTTGTATTTCCCTAGTTTACGATATGCTCATTGTATGAAAAGTCTTTTCCAAAGTCAAGCAAACATATACCTATTTTAGCTTTTCGATTCAACACGGATCCGTTTGTTCTAAAAAGAGTGCCCTGTTTGCATAATAGTCTTATAAGTGCCTTTTAGCATCTGAACGCTCTCAGTGAACTGTTGCCGCTCAATGTCGTTCAACTTCAGTTCAAGCACTTCACGAACACCATTACGGTTTACGATTGCCGGTACAGCAATGCATACTTCTTTCGCTCCGAACTCGCCATTAAGAAATGTGCTGACAGTCATGACAGCATGTTCATTTTTTAACAGTGCTTTTGTGATGCGGACTAAACTCATGGCAATCCCATAATAAGTGGCGCCTTTTTTATGAATTATTTCATAGGCGGCATCGCGGACATTGGTAAAAATGTCATCTAAATCAGCTTTTTTATACGCTCTGTTACGGAGCAAATACTGGGAAAGTGGGACATTTCCAATTGTTGCTGTGCTCCATAAAGGCAGTGCGCTATCGCCATGTTCGCCTACTACATAAGCGTGGACGTGTTTAGCAGAAATTTGGAAGTACTCGCCTAGCATAAACCGTAGCCTTGCTGTATCTAACGTTGTTCCGCTGCCGATGACTCGTTTTTTAGGCAGGCCGCTAAAAACTTGCGTCGCTTGTGTTAATAGATCAACAGGGTTTGTGGCGACTAGGAAAATACCGTTAAATCCACTTGCCATAACGGCATCCACGACTTCCTTAAAAATAATCACATTTTTTTCAAGCAGATCTAAACGCGTCTCCCCTGGCTTCTGATTTGCCCCAGCACTAATACAAACGACATCAGCCTCTTTGCAATCTTCGTAATTGCCGTGCCATATCGATGTGACGGAAGGAGCGAAAGCCTGGCCATGGTTTAAATCCATCACGTCGCCACTTGCTTTTTCTTGATCTATATCTATAATGACAAGCTCCTTTGCCACCCCTTGGTTCATCAGTGCGAATGCATAGCTGCTGCCTACATGCCCCGTTCCAATGACGACAACGCGATCCCTTTTCGCTTTACTCGGCGTTCTGACCATAAGCGCCCACATCCTTCTTAAGGATTTTGTGAAATTATTCACATTTATATTGTGCATTATTTCACAAAAATTTTCAAGTACACCACTTTGCCTATGTTTTTTTCGGTTAAAACGCGTGCGGTTGGCTAAACCCATACCGGCACTTAAACTAGTTAAAAATGCTTATCGATCACCTGAACAACGCTCTATTGAGCGTTGTTCAGGTGATCATTCTGATGCTCTTTTAATAGCGGGCGGTCATAAAGACGTACTAGCGGAATCGCCAGTAGCAGTAAAATACTAATGAGGACAAACAGCACTTGGATTGAAAACCTATCTACCACTATGCCGCCGAGCAACGGGCCAATCATGCGTCCGCCAGTGGCTACGCTATTGACAATGCCTTGATATGCCCCTTCCCGCCCAGATGGAGCAAGGGCGTTGGCAATTGTTGGCACTGCAGGCCAGACAAACATTTCGCCGATTGTCAAAATGAGCATGGCGACAAAAAAGCCACTGAACACTTGGGCTTGTGTCAATACAAGATAGGACAAAGCAAAAATGAACAACCCAAGGCCCATTTGCCCTTTAAGCGTTAGCCTCCCCTTTTGGATCACCCATCGGATCAAGGGCTGTGCAAGGACAATTAACAATCCGTTCATCGTCCATAATATACTGTAAGCATGTAATGGAATGCCGAGTGACTGAATGTAGACAGACACATTTGCCTGCCACTGCGTATAGCCAAGCCAAGAAATGAAGAAAGCTACTGACACAATCCATAGCGCTTGCAAACGGTATTTAGACGCTTTGTTGGCATGTTGAATTCCTGCTCCCGCCGTTCTTCCTTTGCTTCCTGACCAATGGCGAAAAAACACAGCAATGTAGACAAGTAGCAACACATGCATGGCTGCATTGGCGACAAAAACGTCTGTCAAACGTACGAGCGTAACAACGCCAATTAAAGCCGTTCCTAGTGATACACCTACATTTTGCGCTACATAAATCGCATTTGCTGACTTTCTCCCACCTTCTGGCCACAAACTTCCAGCAAGTGCATACATGGAAGGGGCCATCATTCCAGAACCAAACCCCATCCCCGCTAGAAAAACAGCGTACCATCCATATTCTCCATAATAGAAAGCGAGCAAAACAGCAGAGGCTGCAGAAAGAACACAACCGAGCAAAATGGTAGGATAGGCGCCAATCCGATCATACAATCTGCCGCCAATCAAGCTGCCAAGTACGCCTGCCCCTGCATTTAGCATAAGCACAGCTCCCGAAGCTGTTAAACTTTGCCCAAGCAGTTGCGTCATAATGATTGCATTGAGTGGCCATAAAAACGAAGCGCCGGTAATGTTAATGGCTGTTGCTACCATTAAAATCCAAATTGATTTCGGCAAAACACGCGCCTCCTCTTTTTTTCCTTTCTCACATTGTGCCTATGATAGTGTAGGAGAAATTTAGCAAATAAGCAACAAGCACATTCGCTGCAATTATGGTAAACTAAGAAAAAAATTCGCCAAAAGACAAGAGACGCACATGGCCTCTGTCTTGTATAACGGCGATAGCTATTAGATGAAAAGGGAGTCGTCTAAATGATGAATAACCAGCTCGGCACCGAAATCGCTCATCATCCCGTTGCCGTGTTCCCGTTCCCAGTCAGCTGCTTTTGGTATTTGCCTGACGTGTTTGCGTTAATTAAACAGCCTTTAATATGCCCCGCCTTTTGGGGGGAGGAGCCGTGAACCTTCTTGGCGTCCTGCCATTTGCCCATTCGTTGCTTACCAGCGCTGTCCAGCCAGGGGACACCGTCGTTGATGCGACAATTGGAAATGGACACGATACATTGGTTTTGGCTAAACTTGTTGGTGAAACAGGCGTTGTGATTGGCTGTGACATCCAAGCATCCGCACTAACCTCTACAGAAGCACGCCTTCAAAAGGCAGGTTTGGACAAGCAAGTATCCCTATTCCAAATCGGCCATGAAAAGTTGGCGACTTTGCCGTTGTTTGTCAACTCAACCATCGCCGCTGCCATCTTTAATTTAGGCTATTTGCCTGGCGGAGACAAAGGCGTTACAACAACAGGGAAAACGACAATTGCAGCGATTGAGCAACTATTTAACCGTTTAAAACAAGGCGGCCTGATTGTTCTCGTCGTCTACCATGGACACCCACAAGGCAAAAAGGAAAAAAACGAACTGTTGGCTTATGTCGAATCGCTTCCTCAAGAAAAGGCCCATGCAGCGACGTACCAATTTATTAACCAAAAAAATGATCCTCCTTTTGTGGTAGCCATTGAAAAACGAGCGAAATTTCATCTTTAAGCGTCCGAGCAAGAGAAAACACTGGGTTTTCTAAAGAAAAGATAGAAGGAGAAGTGATCCAAATGAGCAAACTTGAATCGATTCTAGCTTTTAATGAAGCATTTGTAGCTAATAAAGAATATGAGCGCTTTAAAGCAGACAAATTTCCGCAAAAGAAAATCGTTATTTTAACATGCATGGATACGCGGCTCGTTGAATTGCTCCATAATGCGATGAATTTAAAAAATGGCGACGCTAAAATTATCCGTAATGCTGGCGCTGTCATCTCCCATCCATTTGGCAGCATCATGCGCAGCATTCTAGTTGCCATTTATGAATTAGGCGCAGAAGAAGTGTTTGTTATTGGCCATTACGGCTGTGGAATGACAGGCCTTTCTGCAAATTCCGTTCTCCAAAAGGCTGAAGAACGGGGCATTGATATGGATGAAATCAATGCACTCCAATACGCAGGTGTAGATGTGAACAAGTTTTTAACTGGTTTTGAAAATGTAACGGAAAGCGTCAACCACAGTGTCGATATGGTTATTAACCACCCACTTTTGCCAAAGGATGTACGGGTTCACGGTCTAGTCATCGATCCTGAAACAGGAAAGCTTGATTTGCTACAACGTGATTTGCAAAAAGGGGCAAACGCCAAGGAGCCGCAAGACGCATAACAAAATGAAATAGACAGCAAAAAGATGGCCTTGGGTAACACCCGAGGCCATCTTTTTATCGATGACTGCCTGTTACGGAAACAGCATATTCACAAAGCCGATCGTAAAACGAAACACTTCTTCTTTTTCAGGTTCGTTAAAGAGCTCATGATAAAGGCCGTCCCATTCTTTGTACATTTTATGGTTGATCTGCAAATCATTAAACCAAGCCATGCCTGCTTGTTTATCGATCACATAGTCTTCTCCTGCAGCAAGCAATAATACGGGGATATTTGGCATTTTCTCCGGGTAGCGCCTCGTAAGGCGCATTGCTTTCTCCAATTCGTGGTACCAACGGGCAGATACTTTCGTTACTCGCAACGGGTCCCGCGCATATTCTTCACGGACTTGCTCGCTCCTCGTCGTTTGTTCAGGAGACAAACCAGCATTCATGCTAAACGCAGGCGCTACATGATTAAGCATTTTTGCTGCCGCCTTTTTCGGCGCAGGAATGTCCATAGCGAGTTGCAAACAAGGCGAAGAAAGCACGAGCGCTTCCACAAACGAATGGTCTTTTTCCATTAATGTACGAATAGAAATGAGGCCGCCCATGCTGTGCCCAACGAGCACAATTGGCAATTGCTTTGTCCTTGCATGCTTAAGCCAGACATCCACTGTTTTTATGTATTTCTGAAATGAGTCGATATGCCCGCGCTTTCCCCGCGACTCCCCTTGCCCGGGCAAATCCCCTAGCAGGCAATCAAACCCATGTTGATTCCATTTTTCCACAAGCCAACGGTACCGACCGCTATGCTCCCCGGCTCCATGAACAATAACAGCAACGCCTCTGGCATCTGGAACGTCAAAATAGCGCACAGCCACTCCTCCTTATACAAGCTGTTGCTTCGCTACATTATGCGTTACACTTAGTATAGCTGTTTTTTTATTAAACGAAAAGGATGTGACAACATGATCCTTCCATACAAGGGCGTTGTTCCAACTATTGACCCATCTGTATACGTAGCCGAGGGAGCGATCGTTACAGGCGATGTTACGATTGGTGCTCAATCAAGCGTATGGTTTCATACAGTCATTCGCGGTGACGTAGCGCCGACAATCATTGGAGAACGTGTTAATATTCAAGATCAATCAATGCTCCACCAAAGCCCCCATTCGCCTCTTATGATTGAAGATGATGTCACAATAGGTCATCAAGCAATGCTCCACAGCGCGATCATCCGTAAACAAGCACTGATTGGCATGGGCTCCACGATTCTAGACGGCGCCGAAATTGGCGAGGGCGCATTTATTGGCGCCGGCAGTCTTGTCCCTCCTGGTAAGGTGATCCCTCCTGGAACACTTGCTTTTGGCCGGCCTGCAAAAGTCGTCCGTCCTTTAAATGAAACAGACAAAAAAGAAATGGCACGGATTCGCCGGGAATACGTAGAAAAAGGCCAATACTACAAATCGTTGCAGCAACAGACAGCGACGAGAAACAAAGATCAACAATGAATAAAGCGTACAAAAATGATACACAAAAAGCCTGTCGGCAAAATGAACCGACAGGCTTTTACATTTTATTGTTTATTGCTTAATCCGCTTTCTTAGTTTGCTTCTAATTTTAAAACATCTTCTTTTAAAGCTGCTGCCTTGTCTGTGGCTTCCCATGGGAGTGGGACATCGGTGCGACCGAAATGGCCGTAAGCAGCGGTTTGCTTATAAATCGGGCGGCGCAAATCGAGCATGCGAATAATGCCAGCTGGACGGAGATCAAAATGCTTGCGAACCAACTCGACGAGGACATCTTCCGCTGCTTTGCCAGTCCCAAACGTATTAACAGCGATCGAAACAGGCTGGGCAACGCCAATTGCATAAGCGAGCTGTACTTCGCATTTATCAGCAAGGCCTGCTGCAACAATATTTTTGGCTACATAACGTGCGGCATAAGCGCCAGAACGGTCTACTTTCGTTGCATCCTTGCCAGAAAAAGCACCGCCGCCATGGCGAGCATACCCGCCATACGTATCAACAATAATTTTGCGCCCTGTTAAGCCCGCATCTCCCTGAGGCCCGCCAATGACAAAACGGCCAGTTGGGTTAATAAAGTATTTTGTTTCTTCATCGATTAACGCGCTTGGCACGACGGCTTCAATCACATGCTCTTTTAAGTCTGCTTGAATTTGCTCAAGTGTCACTTCAGGAGCATGCTGTGTTGAAAGAACAATCGTATCGACACGAACAGGCGTATCGTTTTCATCGTATTCAATTGTCACTTGCGTTTTCCCATCAGGACGCAAATATCCAAGTGTCCCATTTTTGCGGACTTCCGTTAGGCGACGGGAAAGTTTATGGCTAAGCGAGATAGGAAGAGGCATCAGTTCTTCCGTTTCATTGGTTGCAAATCCAAACATCAACCCTTGGTCACCAGCGCCAATTGCTTCGATTTCTGCATCGGTCATTTGACCTTCACGAGCTTCTAGCGCTTTGTCCACCCCTTGTGCAATATCCGCAGATTGTTCATCAATTGATGTCAATACAGCGCATGTTTCCGCATCAAACCCATACTTGGCCCGTGTATAGCCAATTCCCTTGATCGTTTGACGGACGACACTCGGTATATCCACATACGTATTTGTCGTAATTTCGCCTGCCACGAGCACCAAACCAGTGGTGACCGATGTTTCGCAAGCGACTCGTGCATTCGGGTCTTTCTTTAAGATTTCATCTAATATAGCGTCGGAAATTTGATCACAGATTTTATCGGGATGCCCTTCCGTAACAGATTCAGATGTAAATAAATGTCTACCTCTTTTTACAGACATTGTGCAGCTCCTCCTTTTAATACGGCCTGTTGCTTAGCCCAAATAGAACGAACAATACAGAGGGTTATTCGCCTCGTTTGTTTCTGTCTTACAAAGGCGTGTAGTTGGCGCAAAAGCCTTGGGCACAACAAAAGCCCTTTTCCATGAGGAAAAGGGCTGTCCATTTACCTTTCGCCTCTTATCTTCCAGAACGCCGAGCATTCTGCAGGTTAGCACCTTTACACGTTACGTGTTGGTTGCTGGGCTTCTTCGGGCCTGTCCCTCCGCCATCTCTGGATAAAAGCGTTATGTTAACTGCATCTCGATAACACCCAACGTTTCCTTTGTTATAGGATGCTGGCGCTTCGTTCGTTTCGCGACTAAGTTTAACATATTCCACCAGAGAAGAAAAGGCATTTCTAAAAGCTTTTCACCAGCCTACCTGCTTTGCCGCCTAATCTAAAAAAGAATGACCTATTTATTCACTTTAGTATGGACTATTAAATAAAATGTGCTATACTAAAGCCACTTAAAATTGCAAAAAGGAGCCATTAAACATGAAAATGCTTCACCGTTCAGCTTTACTAGAACAATTGCTTTCAAGCCCTAAAACGTTGCACCAATTGCCCGCTTCGACACTCGTCGAGCATGCACTCCAACGAAATGAAGGCATATTGACCGATTCTGGCGCACTTGCTGTCAAAACAGGCCTTTACACAGGCCGCTCGCCTCAAGACAAGTTTATTGTCGATGAACCAATGTCTAGAGATTCCATCCATTGGGGCGCAACGAATAAGCCCATTTCATCGGAAGTGTTCACCCGGCTAAAAGACAAAGTGCTACATTATTTGCAACAAAAAGAGGTCCGTTACGCATCCGTTGGCTTCGCTGGCGCTGATCCTTCTTTCCAACTGCCGATTACGTATTTAAATGAGTTTGCTTGGCATCACTTGTTTGCTAGACAGCTATTTATTCGTGAGCAAGCTCCTTCAAACAATGGTTTGGAACCATTTACGATCATTAGCGCACCGACGTTTAAAGCCGATCCATCCGTCGACGGCACTCGCTCAGAAGCGTTTGTCATCATCTCATTTGAGCAACGCATTATTTTAATTGGCGGTACGGAATATGCCGGTGAAATGAAAAAAGCGATCTTTTCCGTGATGAATTACTTGCTCCCTGAAGCAGGCGTGCTGCCAATGCACTGCTCAGCCAACACAACCGATGAAGGAGAAACGGCACTCTTTTTTGGCCTCTCAGGTACCGGCAAAACGACACTGTCGGCTTCCGAACATAGGCGCCTAATCGGCGATGACGAGCACGGCTGGTCAGAAAAAGGCATCTTTAACATTGAAGGAGGCTGCTACGCCAAATGCATCGGCCTTTCAAAAGAAAGCGAACCACAAATTTGGGACGCTATTGCTTTCGGGGCAGTCCTTGAAAATGTCGTCGTCGATCCAAACACGGGCAAACCTGACTTTAAAAGCGGTGAGTTGACGGAAAATACGCGGGCTGCCTACCCGCTTGAAGCGATTCCAAATGCTTTGCTGCCTAGTGTTGCCGGGCCTCCAAAAGCGATAATATTCTTGACTGCTGATGCATTTGGCGTATTGCCGCCCATTAGCAAGTTGACAAAAGAACAAGCAATGTACCATTTTCTATCTGGTTACACAAGCAAACTAGCAGGAACGGAACGAGGCATCACGCAACCTGAGGCGACATTTTCTACTTGCTTTGGCGCTCCGTTTTTGCCACGCAAACCAGAAGAGTACGCTACTATGCTTGGGGACAAATTGGAAAATGACGACGTCCAAGTGTTTCTTGTAAACACAGGCTGGACAGGGGGTAGCTATGGAACTGGCACACGCATTAAGCTTGCTTATACACGTGCCATGGTAGAAGCGGCTTTACAAGGAAAATTGGATGAGATTGAAACAGTGTGCGATCCCATTTTTGGCCTTTATGTCCCAACACACTGCCCAGGAGTCCCTGATGAGCTGTTGACCCCTCGACGTGTTTGGAAGGACGAAGCAGCTTACGAGGCAACCGCCTTACAGCTTGCTAAGCAATTCCACGAAAATTTTTCTGCCTTTCCGGCAGCAAAAGACAGCGTCCGTCTTGCTGGACCACGCCTTGCATAACCTTTAACAAGCAGGCAGCTTTTTAGCTGCCTGCTTGATGTTGTCGACAAAGTCGATAAACCGCATCATACTGATAGAAAATGCTTGTCAGACGAGGAGTGCAGTCGAGGGAAGAGGCGAAAGAACAGGGGTTCATGAGCAACGGTTTTCTTGCGGATAAAACGACAGTTTTAAAGCATATGACCGAGACAAACACTCCCATTGTCGTCGTTTCCGTGTTCGTACCGGGCTAACACGCTTGCCTCAGCCTGAGTGATGTTTTGCCTTCATCCATGACGCTGCCTTTCTCAATACTTTTTCTTGCTCGTCGGCTGGGAAGTGATGGGAAAAATCAGCGAAAAACCATGATTCGGCGTTTTGGCTACCCTTGGCTGCGCGAAGCCCTTTTTGAGCATGTACAATCGATACATGCTCATCTTTTTCGCCATGTATGAAAAGAAGCGGGGGACGAAAATCGCTTAAATGGCGAAGTGGTGTTCGTTTTTCATATAGTTCTGGTCGTTTCCACGGCGTTCCCCCAATTACGCGTTTCATCATTCTTCGCAAATCAACGCGCTCCTTATAGGTTAGCACCATATCGGTTACGCCACTCCAACAGACAACACTAGTCGCTTCAGGCCGCATAAGCCCTGTCCAAAGCGCCATGATGCCTCCTCTTGAAAATCCAACTACATGGACGCCCGCCTCTTTTTCAACAAGAGGATGGCTGCTTAGCAGATCAAAACCGCTGTATGCGTCAACACGGTCATCTCCACAAAAGTCCTCTCTGCCTTCGCCACCGCGATTGCCCCTGTAATAAGGAGCAAACACAACAAATCCCTCGTGAGCCCACTGGATGACACGCTGTGTCCTGACCATGCCGACTGATTTAATGCCTCCGCGCAAATACAACAACCCTGGTTGTTTGTCTCGACCCTTCGGTTCTGCTAATAAACCGTATACCGTTAACGCGCCACTTTTGTAAGCTGTCTCGTATAAATAAATATTCGGATGGGGTGACGGAACACGTTCTTTTGTGATGAGCATAAAAAAACTCCTTTTATTGAAATGGGCAAACACCCTTTTTTTTGTGCGTGCATAGTGTAAGCAAAGGCAAAGGCAATTGAAAGGAGTGAAAGACTCGTGAAAAAACGAAATATTGCTATTGGCACAGCGATTGCCTGCCTTCTTTTGGCGGCATGTGGTCAAAATACGGACAAAGAAACGGTGCGTGTTGCCGAAGTGACTCGGTCTGTCTTCTACGCCCCTTTTTATCTCGCAATCGCCGAAGGCTATTTTGCCGATAACGGGATTGACATCGAACTGACAACGACTTGGGGAGGCGATAAAACGATGACTTCCCTTTTATCTGACGGGGCCGATATCGCTCTAGTGGGTTCAGAAACATCCATTTATGTCGCTTCCCAGGAAGCTGCTGATCCGGCGATTAACTTTGCAGCATTGACGCAAACAGATGGAACATTCCTTGTTGCCAGAGAAGATACAGGCGATTTTCAGTGGGAAGATTTGAAGGGAAGTACGTTCTTAGGCCAACGCAAAGGCGGCATGCCGCAAATGGTTGGTGAATATGTGCTCAAACAGCATGATATCGACCCTCACGCAGACTTAACGCTTTTGCAGAATATCGAGTTCGCCAATATCTCCAGTTCTTTCGCTTCTGGCACAGGCGATTATGTCCAATTGTTTGAGCCACAAGCCTCGCTTTTTGAAGAAGAAGGAATCGGTACAGTTGTTGCCTCTTTTGGCACTGAAGCTAAACAAGTCCCCTACACTTCTTTTATGGCTAAACAAAGTGTACTGGATCAAAATGCCGACTTGTTCGTCCGATTTAGCGCAGCCCTTTATGAAGGACAAAAACAAATCCAATCACAGTCTCCTGAAGAAACGGCTAAAGCGATTGAGCCCTTTTTTGAAGACACCCCTATTGCCATTTTAGCAAGTTCAGTCGAACGCTATAAAGAGCAAGGCTCTTATGCAGAAGATCCTGTTTTAACAGAAGAAGCATGGGCACAGTTGCTTGAAATCATGGAAGAAGCAGGAGAGTTACCGGAACCGATTCCCTTTAGTGAACTTGTCAACGATGAAATTAGCAAACAAGGAATGGAATAAGGAGGCACGATCATGGCATCCTTACGCATTGACCGACTTTCTTTCACTTACGTCAACGAATCAGGTGCTTTTCAAGCATTAAAAGATGTTTCCCTTGAAGTAAAAGAAGGGGAATTTGTCTCTTTTATTGGCCCAAGTGGTTGCGGCAAAACAACGATCCTTTCGATCATTGCAGGATTGCTGGAACAGACCGAAGGATCGCTGTCTCTTGATACCGCCAATAATGGCCAAATTGGCTATATGCTGCAACACGATTATCTGTTTCCTTGGCTGACGATTGAAGACAACATTACGATTGGCCAACGGATACGAGGCAGCTATACAGAGTTGTCGGCAAAAAAAGCGCTACGTTGGCTGAACCGCTTTGGCCTTAGCGATAAACGGCATGAGCGTCCACAAGCGCTTTCAGGAGGAATGCGCCAACGTGTCGCCCTTGTCCGCATGTTGGCTACTGACCCGTCGCTACTATTGCTTGATGAACCTTTTTCCGCATTGGACCAACAAACAAAACTCAAGCTGGAGGAGCTTGTTTTTAAGACATTGAAGTCGGAACAGAAAACAGCCATTCTTGTAACGCATGATATTGGCGAAGCGATTGCAATGAGCGACCGGATCGTTTTGTTCACCCAAAAGCCCGGGCGTGTCGCACAAATTTTTTCGGTTCCACAAGCACTAAGACAACTTTCTCCTTTTGAGGCCCGAAACCATCCAGAATTTAACAACCAATTTCAGCTCATTTGGAAGGAGTTGGAACGACTTGACACCACATGATCTGCACCAACGCTACATGACTACCCGTCAAAAGGAAAAACGGTTCATTCGCCTCACACAGCTGGCGATTGTATTTGCTCTTGTCATTGGTTGGGAAACAGCCTCACGTTTAGCGTTAATCGACCCGCTGCTATTTAGCATGCCATCACGCATCGTTAGTTTGCTTTATGAGCATATCGTCGCTGGAACGCTTTGGCTCCATACCGGGGTAACCATGTTTGAAACGGTCCTTGGCTTTCTCTTAGGCACCGTGGCTGGGACGTTATTGGCAGCTTTGCTTTGGTGGTCAAAAAGGTTGGCCGAAATCCTTGATCCATTTTTAGTCATATTAAACTCAATGCCGAAAGTAGCGATCGGTCCGATTTTGATCGTTGGGCTTGGGCCAAACATGACTTCTGTCATTGCTATGGGCATGCTCGTTTCCGTCATCATTACAACAATGGTTGTTTACACAGCATTTAAAGAAGTAGATGGCAACTATTTGAAAGTGCTGCAAACATTTTCTGCATCCAAATGGCAACAATTCCGCCACGTCGTGTATCCAGCAACGATACCGGTAATTGTTTCCACGCTAAAAATGAATGTAGGGTTATCGTGGGTCGGCGTTATTGTCGGTGAATTCCTTGTTAGCAAGCAAGGGTTAGGCTACTTAATCATCTATGGATTCCAAGTATTTAACTTTAACTTAGTGTTCATGAGCTTGCTCGTCATCGCGATTTTGGCCACACTTATGTACATGGCAGTCGAGCGCTTAGAAAAACGGATAACCGAGCATCACCGTTAAGCATGCCCTTGTACTCTTTCTCACGCTACGAAAGAATCCCTTGTCCGATTGCATAGGCAGTCGCTTTGGGAACAACTTCGTCTTTCATAATAAAGCTAAAACGAGGGTCCTCTTTCAAGGCAGCCGGAAGCTCCTTTAGCAAAAGAGGCCCCTTTGTTTCCTTATAGCAATCTTTTTCTTCCATGTCAGTCACAATGCCTGCAAAAATATCTTTGCAAAAAGACGTTCCAGACTGCCCCTCTACCTGATATTGGCCAATATAAACGATGGTGCCAATATGCGCCCCTGTCTCTTCCCAAACTTCACGGATCGCCGCGTCTTTCGTCGTCTCGCCATTCTCCACTTTTCCGCCTGGGAATTCATAGCCACGGTCTCGGTGTTCAGTAAGCACCCATTGTTGTTGAAAACGGGGAAGTACAAGCACGTGCCCCGCCTCCTCTGTAAATCGCTCTTCCTTCCCGAGAACGAGTTTCACCTTTTGCCCTTGGGGATCGATAAATTGTTCCATACACAACCGCCTTTTTCGATTTCCTCTTTTGTTAAAAGTATAGCCAATTGCGGTTAATGCGTCTATTATTGCCAAGTCTGCGACACTTTTTTATGTGGCCGTACGCCCCAAAATACAAGCAAAACCGATAAAACGACAAGAAGGGCATTCCCTGCAAATGTCCAGAAATGGTTCCCTTTCATAAAAAGAGCAAACAATGGCGGGCCAATTGCCACACCAACAAAGCGCATGCTGTTATAGAATGATGTAACCGACCCTCGCTGTTCCATGGGAATCCCTTCTGTCACAAACGCATCCAGACTCGGTAGCGCCGCACCAATGCCTACCCCTGCTGCAAAAAGTGCTGTCAGCATTACATACAATTCCTTATTAAACGAAACGACAAATGTCGAAACAGCAAGCAGGCACAACCCTGCTACTGTCATCCATTTCATTTTGATTTGGTCTTGGCCAATGATTCGCCCTGTCCCATACGACGTCAAGCACAATGCCATTAACGGAAATGCTAGAATAACGCCTTTCCTAATTCCATCAATATGGTGCGCCTCTTCTAAAAACGATGACAAATAAAAAAGGACGCCGAATAAAATATACATGCACATCCCACCAACAAAAAACACCACATAAAGCCAGCGCCCTTCCCGTTTAAAGATCTTTTTCATCGACTTTAAAAAACGCGTTAAGTTTGTTGGCTTTTTTGCTAAAGGCGGGCTTTCTACTAAAAACAAGACAAGAAAAATCGAAACAAAACAAAAAATAGGAAATGAAAAAAACGGCAAATACCAAATAATAGAAGCAAGTACGGCCCCAAAAATTGGGCTCAGCACTTTGCCAAATGTATTAGCAGTTTCAATTATGCCTAATCCTTCACTGACATCTTGGTTGTTTTTAAATAAATCACCGACAAATGGCATCACGATTGGCGATGCCCCCGCCGCGCCGATTCCTTGCAACAGCCGGCCAATTAAAATAACCCAATATGCATTGTCCATTTTCCATGCGGCTAACCCGGCCATCAATCCGCCAATCCCGGCAATAATTAAACTTGGGACAATGACTGGCTTTCGCCCTACATGGTCAGAAATATAGCCCGCAATGGGAATAAATACGATTGCCACAACAGAATAAACAGTAATAAGAAGACTAACCATAAAAGAACTAATTTGCAATTGTTTTCCAATAGTCGGCAGCACTGGAATCAACATGGAGTTTCCAAGCGTCATGACTAGCGGCACGGAGGCAAGGGATAGCAACCCCCATGTTTTCTTTGTTTTTCCCACAATCACGGCGCTCCTTTTCCACTCATTTTCCTGTTATTATGGAGCAAAAGCAATAAAGCTATACAACACGCCCACCCACGAAAAAAACAACGGAAGAACGCGCCTCCCGTTGCCTTTGCCTCTGTTAAAGCAAATGGTAATTTTTATCTTTTTTCAAGTCTTGGTACACTTCTTGAATCGTTTTATCTGAATATGCCTCTAACTTTTCGACTCGCCGTTTAAACTCATCCACCACATCAGCCCGTTCAATTCCTTCAGCAAGAATGTCTTCAAACACATCCTCCAGCACGTCATCGCGGCCTGAAACAATTTTCCCTTTTAATACGACACTTTTTCCTTGATCCAATTCTGTAATGGCTTCAATGGAAGTAATCATGACCGCGGGGTGGTTGTTTTTGCTCGTAATGACGACACTAACGAGTATATGGCGCTCTGCTTCCTGTTCTCTTTCAAAAAAATGGGCATCCTCATTGGAAACAACGGCGTCAAGAAACCATGTCTTGTCTTCATTTTCCATATTGATAATGAGCCCGTCTTTAAAAGGAATGGGGTGTTGTTCCATTTTCCCCCCTTGCCCGTCAATCACTTGCAATGCATACAGTTTAAATGTCTTCAAGTACTTTCCTCCCCACGTCTTGCCTAGCCCTGGTGTCAGTTATGATGTCTTCATTTGCCCGTAAGTGAGATACAGCTGCCGCTGTTCAATCCATTTCAACAGTTCTTTTTCCGGTTTGGTTAATTCGCGGTTCAATGAGCGTGTAAATTCCTGCTCCAAAGTTTCCGACAATGATTTTAAAGGCCTGCTCATATAGGCAACGACTCCTTTAATCGGACGTATTAGGATGACAAGACACCTATATATTCTATTCGCCTTTAAAATACAACTTTCCTGCATCAAAAACCTCTATTTTCATAAGCGCGGCGGATGCGCTCCAACCCTTCCGTAAGCGTTTCTCGAGGAGTTGCCAAATTCAAACGCTCGAAATCACGGCCCTCTTCCCCGAAAATGGCACCATGGTTAAGTGCAACTTTCGCTTCTTGCAGCAACCATTTTTTCCGTTCATCAGGGTGAAGGCCAAGCTCTTGGCAATTTAGCCATAATAAGTACGTTCCTTGTGGTTGGATCGGCTTGATTTTTGGCATATAAGTGGCCAAATAGTCGGCAGCATACTGATAATTAGCTTGGATGTATGCCATTAATTCCTTTAACCAAGGCTTTCCGTGCTCGTATGCCGCTTTAGTAGCAATGTCAGAGAACATATTGCTTCCATTCATAAATGTCGCAGCCAGCTCTCTACGGAATTCCAGGCGAAGCTTCGGATCTTCAATAATTACGTAAGCTCCTTGAACGCCAGCGAGATTAAATGTTTTCGTTGGCGCAAGCGCTGTAAACGTACGGTTTGCAATTGTTTCTGTCACAGTTGCAAACGGTGTGTGTGTATAGCCTTCAAAAAGCAAATCGGCATGGATTTCATCAGAAATGACATAAAGGTTGTGACGCTCACATATCTCGGCCAGCGCTTGCAACTCTTCTTTGCTCCACACGCGTCCGCCTGGATTATGCGGGTGGCACAACAGAAGCATTTTTGTTTTGTCTGTGATCACCTGCTCTAACCCAGCTAAATCCATTTTATAGTGGTTTCCGTCAAATAGAAGCGGATTTTTCACAAGTTGCCGTTTGTTTTTTTCAATCACATCATAAAACGGGTAATATACAGGTGGTTGAATAATGATTCCGTCGCCTTCATTTGTAAAGGTTTTAATTAAATTGCTTAATGCCGGCACAACGCCTGTTACATGGACGATGGAGTCGGCTTCTATTTTCCAACCATACTGGGAGTCGACCCAATTCACAATCGCTTCGTCTGCCTCAATGGAAGGGGCCGCATAGCCATAAACGCCATGTTCCACTTTAGCCTTTAAAGCATCAATAACAGCGGTCGGCGCTTTAAAATCCATATCTGCTACCCACATTGGCAACAAATCATCTTCGCCAAACCGTGCTTTTGTTCCATCCCATTTCATTGAATTGGTTCCTCTGCGTTCGATTACTTTATCAAATTCGTTCATCGCATACTGCTTAACAGCAGTCTCCCTCCTCTTCTCATTTCCCTCATTTACTTCCTTAAGTGTACCACATTTTTTGACGTTGGACTTTCACACTGCTTGACCACAAAACGTGGTACACTAGCACATGTAAACATGCAAAACGAGGAGGAAACGGATTGACGACCCCATTTATATGTGTAGAAGGAGTGATTGGCGTCGGAAAGACAACATTGGCCAAAGCGATTGCTACCCACTATGGGCGAGAGTGCTTGCTTGAAATCGTTGAAGAAAACCCTTTTCTTGAAAAATTTTATGACAATATGGAGGAATGGAGTTTTCAAACCGAAATGTTCTTTCTGTGCAACCGCGTCAAACAACTAGAAGATATCGGCCCTGTTCTTAACCACAAACTCGTCGTGTCGGATTACCATATTTGCAAAAACTTAATTTTTGCCCGCCAAACGCTGTCTGCTTTTAAATGGAGCCAATACCGACGTATTTTTCAAATTTTAAATGAACCATTGCCAAAGCCAACAGTCGTCATTTACTTAAAAGCAGGCTTGTCCACATTGACCAACCGTATTACCAAAAGGGGGCGTCCTTTTGAAAAAGAAATGGACCCCAATTATTTGCGAAAGCTTTCAGACGATTATGAGGCGACAATGGCAGAACTCGCTAAAGAGGAAAACACAACAGTTTTAACGATTGACACGGACGACCTTGACTTTGTCGCCAATCCGCATGATTTGGACTTTGTATTTGCCAAAATTGATGCATGCTTGACATCTGTTAACCAGTAAGGAGCTTACCAATGTTACATATTCCTAATAATGCGATCATAACTGTAGCTGGCACAGTCGGAGTTGGAAAAACGACTTTGACGCACGCACTTGCCGACGAGCTAAATTTTAAAACATCCTTTGAAAAAGTAGACAACAACCCATACTTAGACAAATTTTATCGCGATTTCGAACGGTGGAGCTTTCACTTGCAAATTTACTTTTTAGCGGAGCGCTTTAAAGAGCAGAAGCGAATGGTAGAAGAAGGTGGTGGCTATATTCAAGATCGTTCGATCTATGAAGACACAGGCATATTCGCGAAAATGCATGCCGATAAAGGCACGATGACGCAAACCGATTACCAAACTTATACAAGCTTATTTGAAGCAATGGTGATGACGCCTTACTTTCCCCGCCCGGATGTATTAATCTACTTGCATGGCGATTTTGACTCGATTTTAGACCGTATTCAAGCACGAGGGCGCGAAATGGAAAAACAAACGCCCCTTTCTTATTGGGAAGAAATGTACAACCGTTATGAAACATGGATTTCTTCCTTTTCCGCCTGTCCGGTTTTGCGCCTTGATATTCGCGAATACGATTTACTTGCTGACCAATCATGTATCAAACGAATTGTTCATGAGCTAAGCACTTATTTCTAACCTAAAAAAACAGCGAAGCTGCCTTCGCTGTTTTTTAATTATTTGTAGAAATAATCGCCGGCTGAAATGCGCTTTCGGCTCTGTTCGACTTCAATTAATGCTGGCTTTCCCTTGACCGGTTCAGGCACTTGCGGCGTTTTTACGACCCAACTTGCTTCTTCAAGTTTGCCTTTACGTATCAAACTAGCCAGTTCTTTGAGGTCTTCACGTAGTAAGAAATAGGTGTTTGTCGCTGCTGCCAGCCTCCAGCATGCTTCTGTCACTTTTTCGGCAGACGTGATGACCAATGACTTGTCAGCGTTATAAAAAACTTGCGCTCCATACACTTCTTGCACACAAGCTAAACCAAGATTGGCGCTATACCGTTTCGCTTGTATGACCCATTTATGCCCTTCTTCATCGACAACAACTAAATCAGCACCGAAGTCGCGCGCTTTCGCTGTTTGGTACGTTTCATAGCCAAGCGCTGCAAACACGACTGCCAGATAGTCTTCAAACTCGCCGCCTTCCATGCGGTCAATATCTTTTATTGTGATTTTGCTTATGTCTGTCCGCTTCTTTCTTCTAAGAGCGATACGGAGCGCCCAAACAGCCGCCAACAATACGGCTAAAGCGAGCAACCATAAGGGGAATGAAGTACTTTCCACATCAACCGTTCCTTTTAAAAAGCAAATTAAATTTCTACTAGTATCAGTTCCTGAGACGCTAGGAAAGTTTTAGTATACCATAGAGCATCCAATCAAAAAACTTGGTTCCATCACTAGAACCAAGTTTTTGAGTAAGGTTATCGACTTTGTTTTGATCCCTTAAGAAAGGTTGTCCTATTCTGTCTCAAACATGCTGTCAATTTCATCAACAATCAGCTTAACTGATTCAAGGCCGCTGCCGCTTAAGTACCAAACTTCGCCGTCTAATACATAAATGTCATCGTTTTGTGCTGCTTTGGTTCGGGCGACAAGCTCGTTGTCAATGACTTGTGATGCTGTGGCTTCGTTGCCAATAGAAGCGCCTCGGTCAATCATAAATATATAATCAGGGTCTACATCGGCAATGTATTCAAACGAAACCGTTTCTCCATGGTTTTCCGCTTCAATGTCATCTGCTGTTTTAATACCTAGTACATCATGGATAATGCCAAAACGTGAACCTGCGCCGAATGCGCTCGCAGACCCTTCGTCAGCAGACAGAATCAAGGCATTTTTATCTGTGTTGTCAGCCCGCTCTTTGACGTTGTCGATTGTTTCATGGATGCCTGCAAGCTGCTCTTCTACTTCGTCTTGCGCTTCAAAAATATCGCCCAACGTCCGCATATTGGTTTCAAACGATTCCATAAAGTTTTCGTTGTCAACGGCCATATAAACCGTTGGCGCAATTTCACTTAATTCTTCATAGTTGTCAGACGCACGGCCAGAAATGAAAATAACGTCTGGCTCCATGCTGTGAATCAACTCGAAGTTTGGTTCAAACAACGAACCGACATCCTCATAGTCGTCGCTTTCAAACTCAGACAAGTAGTCAGGGATGTTGTTCGCTTTTGGGATTCCAGATACTTCTCCGCCTAGGGCGCGAATCGAATCGGTAATGCCATGGTCAAACGATACGACTACTTCTGGATTAACCGGCACTTTGACAACCTCGCCGTTCATTGATTCCACTTCGATCGTTTCTTCAGTCGCTTCTGTGCTTGTTCCTTCGCCAGTACTTGTTTGCTCATTTTTATCTGAACTTGTACCGCAAGCGGCTAAACTTACTGTTGCAAAAGCGGTTAATGCCCACATAAATGGTTTTTTCATGTCTAATTGCCTCCTTTATTCTCTCTCTATAGGCCCCCTAATGCGATCGTCAATATTTCTCTATATTGAAGATTTTGCTTTTTCACCTCCATTTCAAAATGAACGACATCTACTATTTAGTTAAAATAGACGCAAATGCGGTTGCAATTCACTTCTTCAACTGCGATTTCCATGTCGTACACATTGCGGAGTGTGTCGGAGTTGATCATTTCATGGCAGCGACCTTCTTCCACAATCGCCCCGTCTTTCATCGCCACAATGTAGTCGGAGTAACAAGAGGCAAAATTAATGTCATGGACGACAATCATAATCGTTTTGCCTAGCTCATCAACAAGACGGCGCAGCGTTTTCATAATCGAGACAGAGTGCTTCATATCCAAGTTGTTTAACGGTTCATCTAAAATGATATAATCGGTATTTTGAGCAAGCACCATCGCAATATAAGCACGTTGCCGCTGCCCGCCGCTCAACTGGTCTAAGTATTTGTCTTGAATGTCGCGAAGCGCCATATAATCGATCGCCTCTTCGACATACGTCCAGTCCTTTTTCGTGAGCCGGTTTTGTGAATACGGAAAGCGGCCAAAGCTGACAAGTTCGCGAATGGTCAAACGGATGTTGATGTTGTTTGCCTGTTTTAAAATCGACACTTTTTTTGCCAGTTCCTTGCTGTGATACGATTCAAGCGAACGTCCTTCAATCAAAATAGTGCCTTCCTCTTTTTTCGACAAGCGGCTGATCATCGAGATCAACGTACTTTTTCCGGCACCATTAGGGCCAATAAACGATGTAATTGTTCCTTTTCGAACGTTAACCGATACATCGTTGACGACCCTTTTTCCGTCGTATTGTTTGCTGACATTTTTCACTTCTATGCCTATAGGCTGTGTATCAAGCTTTTGCAATGGGATGGCATTTCGGTCAATTAATGCGGTGGTCATGTCGATTTCGTCCCCCTTAAGAGCAAGTAAATGAAATAGATTCCGCCAACAAAGTTAATGATGACGCTCAGCGGAGCCGAGTAAGTGAACACGCGCTCAACGAGCAACGTCCCGCCAACCAAGGCAATGCTTGAAACTAGAACCGATGTAATCACTAAATGGGTGTGCTTATAGGTTGGCATAAGCTCTCTTGCAACGTTCGCGACAAGTAGGCCTAAAAACAACACCGGGCCGACAAGAGCTGTTGAAACAGAAACAAGCAAAGCAATGACGACTAAAAACTTTTTAATCGCTCTATCGTAAGGAACGCCTAAGTTAATCGCCTGGTCGCGTCCAAGAGAAATGGCATCCAAGTATTTCAAATACGGCCAAATGTAAAGAACAGTTGCTGCTAGAATCACGATAGAAATCCAAAGCAAATCAACATTGATGTTGCTAAAACTAGCAAACATCCGATTCTGGATCGTCAAAAATTCATTCGGGTCAATCATGACTTGCAGAAACGTCGAAAGGCTTGAAAACAATGTGCCAAATACAATGCCGACAAGCAGCAAAAAGTATAAATTTTGCCCTTCTTTTTTAAACATCAAGGCATATAACAAGACAGCGAACAACACCATAAAGACAATGGATAGACCAAAGTTCACATATTGGTTTATCAAGACAAGACCGATCGTCCCAAACAAAAATACAAGCAACGTTTGAATAAGCATGTATAAAGAATCAAGGCCGATAATGCTTGGCGTCAGGATTCGGTTGTTTGTGATTGTTTGGAAAAACAAGGTAGAGCTAGCAATTGCCCCGCCGACAATAACAATCGCCACAACGCTTCTTCCTCGTCGTGGCAACGCATAGTCCCACGCTCCAGGGGCGATGTCAATAAACAAGAAAGTACCAACCAATGCTGCTAACATAGCGCCGAGTAATAAATAGATCCATTTAGGCTGCATGAGATCGTCTCCTTAAGAGCAAGTACAAAAAGATCGCGCTCCCGACAACCCCAACGACCAGTCCAATCGGAATTTCATATGGATAAATGAGAACACGCCCTAAAATATCACAAGCGAGCAAGAAAATGGCGCCTAATAGCGCTGTATGAGGCAAACTGTTTTTTAAGTTGTCCCCTCTTATAATCGAAACGATGTTAGGAATGACTAGCCCTAAAAAAGGAATTGAGCCAATTGTGACGACAATCGTAGCCGTGATCATCGCGACAATGAAAAGGCCGATATTCATAATTTGGTTATAATTTAAGCCCAAGTTTGTCGAAAAATCCTTCCCCATTCCTGCTACCGTAAAGCGATTTGCGAATAAAAAGGCAATGACAACAAGGGGAATGCCTATGTATAAAATTTCATAGCGCCCTTTAAGAACGAGTGAAAAGCTCCCTTGCATCCAAGAAGATAAGCTTTGCACTAAATCATACCGGTAAGCTAGAAAAGTCGTGATTGAGTTGACCACACTGCCTAACATAAGCCCGACAAGCGGGACAAACACAACGTTTTTAAAGCGGATGCGCTCCAGTATTTTCATAAAAAGAAACGTTCCAAACAACGCAAAAAGAAAGGCAATAAACATCCTTTGCAACGTGGTCGCTTGTGTAAAAACAACCACGGCGACAAGAATGCCAAGCCGAGCCCAATCCATAGTTCCAGCTGTTGTCGGCGAAACAAATTTGTTTTGTGTAAGCTGCTGCATAATTAAACCGCAAACGCTTAAACTAACACCAACAATCAATACACTCAATAGACGGGGGATACGGCTAATGACAAGTGTTTGCACATCTTCATCGTCTAAACGAAATAAGTCAAGTGGCGATATATCCTGTACGCCAATAAATAAAGATGCAAACGATAAAATTAAAAGCAAAGGGAGTAAATATTTTATTTTCATAATGTTAACATGAATAAAACATGCTGCTTGCCTCCTTTGCCCTACAGCTAATGATACTCATTATCAATTACGTACTTATCTTATCATTTTTACAAAAAATATCAAGTCTAAATGAGAAAGAATCTCGCTCTCAATTAGAAATTGTCCTTTTATCCGTTCAATTTTCTTGGTTGGAACAGCCAAAACAAGAAAAACACAAGGCTGCCACTTAGGAAATATCCGCCAATGACATCGCTCAAATAATGAACACCCAGATATAGTCTAGAAAACCCCATAATGAGTATCATGAAGCTTGCAAACACCACAAACGCTATACGGTGCCTTCGTTTGTTCATTCGTTTCCAAATCAGAAAGGTAAGCACTGTGTAAAACGACATCGCTCCCATTGAATGGCCGCTTGGAAAACTGTACGAGGTCAATTCAACTAGCATATACTGTGCTGGCCGTTCTCGCTCTACCCATTCTTTTACGAGCATATTCACAAGACCTGTCGCCGCCATCGTAACAGCAGTAAATGCTAATTCTTTGTTCGAGGCACGGGCAACAAGCAAAATGATCAACACTGCTCCTGTCAAAACAAAAACCGTTTTGGTCGCCCCTAAAAAGGCAAAGCCATGCATAAGAGCCGTAACCGGTTCAGCACGAATCGACTCAGCCCATGTTAACGCCAACTGGTCGACTTTCTCTAAAAAAACGGTGTTTAAACTAAAAGCTACGATTAAAAAACAGGCTATGCAAACGATGCTTATCACAAGCGCATTTGTATTCATTTTCATTTCAAGCACCACCATTTAACATGAAATACAACAACCATGTACTGCTTTTTAACGTTCCCATTTTTCTTAGTAGAAAAACGCCAATCAGAGGCAAAAGCCTTCTTTTATCCGCGAGCGTTTTCCTTTTCCAGATGGCAAAATCTATGATACACTCACTTCACATATAATTCCCACTTGACTCATATGATTATACAGAATACTATAAAGAACGTTGTATATTTTAACCAAAGGAGTTTGAGCATATGGACTTGTTCTTAACTTTATTGATTATTGCGATCGTCCTCGCTGTAGCTGGACTGTTGTTTTACATGCAAAAAAAGCACGTCTCTTTCTCGATCCGCGTTTTGTTGGCGCTAGGAGCCGGTGTGGTATATGGCCTGTTGCTCCAGTTTTTCTTCGCCCCTGATTCATCTGTTATTCAACAATCAATGGATTGGGTCAATATTTTAGGGACCGGTTATGTCCGCTTTTTGCAAATGATTGTCATGCCGTTAATTTTCATTTCGATTCTGTCTGCATTTACACGTATGACGTTAACAAAGAATCTAGGGAAAATTAGCGCTTTGATTCTTGGCACATTGATTGCTACGACAGCCATTGCCGCTACTATTGGGATCACTGCTTCATCCGTCTTTCAACTTGAAGCGATTGACATTCCTGCAGGCGAAGCAGAACTTAGCCGCGGCGATGCCCTTGAAGAAAGTTACGCTGGCATGGAAGCAGCGACATTGCCGCAGCAAATTGTCGAGCTAATCCCTGCTAATCCATTTCTTGACCTAACTGGCGAACGACCGACTTCGGCAATTGGTGTTGTGATCTTTTCTGCCTTTCTCGGCGTAGCCTATTTAGGTGTACGCCGCAAACAGCCGGAAGCAGCCGACACGTTTAAAGGCATTGTCGATGCCCTTTACGCGATCATTATGCGCGTCGTTACATTAATTTTACGGTTGACTCCTTATGGTGTTTTGGCGATTATGACAAGAACAGTTGCAACAAGTGACCTACAGGCAATTTCGACACTTGGGACGTTTGTGCTTGCTTCTTATGCCGCACTGATTGTCATGTTTGTTATTCATTTAATCATTCTAGCTGCGACTGGCCTAAGCCCCATTACGTATGTGAAAAAGGCATTTCCGGTGCTCGCTTTTGCGTTTACGTCACGCACGAGTGCAGGGGCATTGCCAATGAACATCCAAACACAAAAGAAATTAGGCGTTCCAGAGGGCATTGCCAATTTTGCAGGTTCATTTGGCTTATCAATTGGCCAAAATGGATGTGCTGGGATTTATCCAGCCATGCTGGCCATTATGATTGCGCCAACGGTAGGCCAAAATCCTCTAGAACCAACGTTTATTTTGTTGTTAATTGTGGTCATTGCCATTAGTTCGTTTGGCGTAGCAGGCGTTGGCGGTGGGGCAACTTTCGCTGCCATTCTCGTCTTGTCCGCACTTGATTTTCCAATTGCCCTTGCCGGCCTCCTTATTTCGATTGAACCACTAATTGACATGGGCCGTACTGCTTTAAACGTTTCAGGCAGCATGGTGTCCGGCATCTTTACTTCAAAAGTGACAGGGAGCCTTGACAAAGAAGTATTTTCAGATCCGAACGAACAACTTGATACGCAAGACATGCAAGGTTAACAAGAAACGCGGCATCTGATTAGATTGCCGCGCTTTTCATATCTCTATTGGCCAAAAAATGGAAGAAGCCAATGGCTTGCATACACACAAATAATGCCAAAAATGATGGCCCAAAGGACAACACCGATAAGCGTCCACAAAATTGCATAACTGCGTGAAACGCCAAGTGCAACGGCGGTTACGGCGCCAATATGACTACTTAGCAAAATCGGTGCAAGAATCCCTACGCCTGGCATCCCATACTTTTCTAAAAAATGCTTTGTCTTCTCCTGCTGTTTGCTTGACTGTCGCCCGCTTTTCTGGCTGTTCTGTCTTTTCAGTGTCCAGTCGCGAATTTTTTCGCTAAGCAACACAAGCAGCACCACTCCGAGGCTATTGCCAAGAATCGATACCAATACGGTCAGCACAGGGGGTTGATTCACGAAAAGAATACCAACTGGTACGGCAAGCGTATACTCGATGAAGGGAATCATGCTCGCCACAAATAGCAAGCTGAGCCATAGACCGTCTGCTTCCATAATTACTCCCCCTTTCCTACTTAAAATCAATGCAATCTTCAGCTGTTTTCGTTATACTTTAACCATCCTACCGAAGGGAGCAAATACGATGACCTACGCCGCCTTTTCATATGCCCGTATGGCAAATGAACAGACCCTGCAGACCATCCCTGCAGAAAAACACGATATTATTCCCGCCGGTTTCAAAAACTCTGTCCATTGGAATTACGGGCACATCTTGGTCATCGCAGACCATGTTCTTGGGCATGCGCCAACTTTTGAAAAAACGATTCCAAAAGAGTATTACCACCCTTTTGCCAAAGGTTCGAGCCCTTTGCAATGGACCGACAAAGTTCCCTCTATTGAAACGCTTCAAGAAGCAGCAGCTAAACAACAACAAGCAGCACAGAAGTTAGCCACAGAGACGGGAGGAACCGAAAAAACGGCGCCTTTTACTTTGCGAGGCCAATCGTTTCAAACCGTAGACGAACTTCTCAGTATCGTCGCCTTCCATGAAGGCATGCATTACCGCACACTCCTCCATTACAGCAACCTATTCTCAAACTAAAACAAAGCATGCCGTGGCATGCTTTGTTTTAAAAACGGATGATCCCATACCCCATCAGCACGATGACAACAAGCACCACAAGAACAGCAAACAGCATGCCTAGGCTGTTTTCATTCCGTTTCGCCTTCCCAAGCGCTGCTTCCATAAAACCGATAAGCAATACGGCCAGGATTCCTTTGATAAAGAAAAAATAAGCAAATTGGTAGGCAATAAGCATGCTTGCGCCTGTTACGAGCATAATCACAAAGAATAGCCGGGCAATCATATGTATAATCGTACCAGCCTTGCTTTTACCTCCACGGAAAAGAAAATAAGCAACTAAGAACAATATCGCTAGAATGGCCCATGAACCTTCGTGGGAAGCTTGAAAAATGGAAAAGTTCTCTTGAATAAATCCGCCAGAATTCATTGAATATCCTCCTTTACGATTGTCTTTCTATTTCAGTATAGCGTGTCTGTTTTTCAAACGCTAACCATACACGATCACGGCTTATACGTTGCCACCTTGTCGCTATCGCGCTTGAGTTTTACATAACGGACGAGCATGGCTACCCGCCAAGGCAACAGCATTCCATAGGCAAGCAAAAAGAACATACCTGACAGTTCCTCGGGATTTAACTCCTGCCCCATGACAATTCGAAACGCCACTCTTAATACAAGCAAACCGATTAAAAGATAAGCAAACGCTTTCGAACGTTTTAAGTAAATAGCACCATCCCGCACTTCAAATTTCGATGTCCAAATGAGGACGATTGAAAAAAGCGCACCGACAATAAGCGCTTCGCCAACATGGAAGGCTGAAGGCCTTGTTGGCTCGTATAAAAACATCAAGAAGCCAGTTGACATCGCTAGCGGCGGCACCATAATCCGCTTCGCCGAAGTAGGGCGTTTCGATGCTTTCATGCGGATCACGAGCGCTGCGCTCCCCATAGCAACTGCCATGAGCGTTGGAACGGCAATTAGCAGCCAATTGTTCTCCATTGAAACATCCCCTTTCTAACCAAAAGCTAAACCCTAAAAAAAGGCGCCTTGCCTAGGCAAGACACCACTTTGTTAAAACAAGGGAGAAAGCAGTGAAAAACCGATGATCACCGTAAAAAGAATCGTAAGATAGTTAAGTGAAAAAACAAACATAAGGGTCGCCCATTTTTTAGGCTCCATTCGTTTATAGCCAGCTATGCTCAACGTCAGCCAAATCAATGACAACACAAGAGCTACAATGGTGATGAACCAACTTAACGAAACAAAGAAAAAGCTGGATGCCGCTAGGACAACCAAATAGACATTCGTTTGGATAAACGTCCGCTTGAACCCTTTGACAACCGGCAGCATTGGCACTTTAGCAGCCTTGTATTCGTCATAGCGACGAATCGCAATCGCATAAAAATGAGGCATTTGCCAAAGGACCGTAACAACAAACAAGCCAATAATTGCCGGGTGAACCAAGTCTCCAGAAATCGCAGCCCAGCCGATAAGCGGTGGGACTGCACCGCCAACACTGCCAATCTCGGTATTATAAATCGTACGCCGTTTCGACCACATTGTGTAAGGCACCACATATAAAAAGAGGCCGAGGAAACCAAACAATGCTGCACGTGGCGAAGCGACCCCGAGAAGCAACAACCCAAGCAATGATAAAGATATGCCAAGCACTAACGCATTGGCAGGCTGCATCCTGCCAGTTACCGTCGGCCGGTTTTTCGTCCGGTCCATAATGGCGTCAATGTCACGGTCGTAAATGTTGTTAAAGGCACCTGCTGCCCCAATGACAAAGGCTGAGCCAAAAATAGCAAAAAGAATTTCTGGAAGCTTTTCGCCAATCGGAATGCCCGTAACGTAAAGAGCTAGGCTCAATCCCGCCGCCATCGCAAGCAGATTGGATTTAATGATCCCTGTTTTTAATGTTTCTGAGAGGACTTGCGAAAAAGCTTGTTTAGGCGTAGCAAGAGAGGCATTGTGTATGCTCTTATCTATTTTTTCCGTTCTCATAAACCCCCTCTTCCTCCTGTCTCATTAAACTGTGTAATATAACCACTATTATTCCTATTGTATTATTTTAGCATAGACAGCTTATTGCGCAGCTACTTAAACAAACTGTCGAAGTCCTGTCAAGAAGTTGTGACCAATTTCCGAAAAAACGCTACAGCCTGTCCAGTCCGCACACACATATTCTATTATACGCTTTTTCCGGTCCAATGGAAAGTGTGAAATCGCTTACCGCTGATTTAAAGGAGGATTCACCGAATCGACCGACAAACGCTTCAAGTCTCCGGACGAAGATGATACTATAGTAATGTTGAACATACTATGTAAAAGGAGTTTTATTAGATGCCTAAAACACTTATTTTTGGCCACAAAAATCCTGACACGGATACAATTTGCTCAGCTATCGCTTACGCCGACTTAAAAGGACAGCTTGGTGTTGAAACAGAAGCCGTACGACTAGGTGAACCGAATGGGGAGACATTGTATGCACTTGAAGCATTCGGTGTAAGCACGCCACGCTTGATCGAAAAAGCAGCAAACGAAACAGACCGAGTCATTCTTGTTGATCACAATGAACGCCAACAAAGCGTCAGCGACATTGACGACGTCCAAGTTGTAGAAGTGATCGACCATCACCGCATTGCTAACTTTGAAACAGCTGACCCTGTTTATTATCGGGCCGAACCTGTCGGCTGCACGGCGACGATTATCAAAAAGCTCTACAAAGAACACGGCCTGGACATTCCTAAACCAATTGCAGGCTTGATGCTTTCCGCGATTATCTCTGATTCCCTTTTATTCAAGTCGCCAACATGCACAGAAGAGGACAAGCAAGCAGCCAAAGAATTAGCGGAAATTGCTGGCGTTAATGCCGAAGAATACGGATTAAACATGCTTAAAGCAGGCGCTGACATTTCTGATAAAACAGCTGGTGAGCTGTTGACAATGGATGCAAAAGCATTTGCAATGGGCGCTGCCACAGTGGAAATTGCTCAAGTGAATACCGTGGATATAAATGACGTACTCGCTCGCCAAAGCGAACTTGAAAAAGTGATTACAGCCAAAATCAATGACAATGGGCTTGACTTATTCGTCTTTATTATTACAGACATCCTTGAAAATGATTCAGTCGCCCTCGTTCTCGGCGACAAAACCGCTGCATTTGAACAAGCCTTCCAGACAACGTTGACAAACCATACAGCTGTTCTTAAAGGCGTTGTTTCCCGCAAAAAACAAGTTGTCCCGCCACTTACAGAAGCAATCGCCAACGTAAACTAAACATGATCCAAAACAAGCCAGTTGACATGTTCTCAACTGGCTTGTTTCTCCTTATCTTCTCAGGGCGAGAAAGTAACACCCAATGCAAGGCATCATTAATAAAAGGAGGATAGCTTTTACGGTGCTCGACCGCCCCAGTAAACAGCAAATGAACGAAGAGAACCGGACAACCATACATGTCAAATGAATTTACGAAGCACCCTCTCCTGAAGATGGCGTGCGAATTCTCGTCGACCGGCTCTGGCCCCGTGGCATGTCAAAAGAGCGAGCTGCTATTGATGAATGGATGAAAGAAATTGCACCAAGTCCTGAATTGCGTATATGGTTCGGCCACCGACCGGAGCGATTCGCAATGTTCACCGAGAAATACGAGTTAGAATTGTCGAAGGACCCGATTCGCTACAAACGAGCGGTTCAATATGCGAAATGGCGGTTCAAAAACACGTCACGCTTGTATACGCCGCAAAAGATCCCGTCCACAACCACGCCAATGTTCTGCGGGATTGGCTCGTTCATTCTTGTTCCCCCCTTCAATGAATCCTAAAGCAAAAAACGGCGTCCCCCTTGCGTTGCCGGACAGCAGTTTCCCTGTGTCCTTTGTAAAATAGTAAAACGCACATGCTCCTTTTTAGAGCATGTGCGTCCTAATTTTTAATGGAGCCTAGGGGGCTCGAACCCCTGACCTCAACGCTGCCAGCGTTGCGCTCTCCCAGCTGAGCTAAGGCCCCACACGGTTATGTATGTCCAATAACGTTACTGCAATAATATAACATAGCTCACCGCTGTTTGCAATACAAAAATAACAAAAAATCGCAGCCTTGCGCTTAAAATGGTTCAGTCTTAAACACTATCAAGTAGGCAAAAACAAACCAATAAGAAACCAGACAAACCCGCCGAGTAAACCGACGACTGCAGATTGGATGGCGGCTTCCATTGTGATTCGTTTCGCCTTTACAAAATCGAGTATTAGCCAACCGCAAAAAATAGCTAAAGCAATGATGAGCGCTTCACCCATTTTCACTCCTCCTCCCGCTATTACTTTAGCAACTTTTCCCCCATGTCGCAATGATGATCAAGCAAGCGTTTGCTCAAGCTCTGCTACTAAGTTTTCCGCTAACGAGCGGTACTTGTCGGAGACTTCCCCGTCCTTGTCAACAGGCGCTTGAAACTGGTTTACAAGCCCCTCGGCCACCGCCGGTACAACGCCGCTTAACGACTCTTCATCGTTGTCTTGTTGATAAACATGGTTTAGCAAGTACAACGTTCCAACTTGGATGACAGCGTCTTTTGAGCCTAGCTCCCCTTCCACTGCTTGAACAGGAATACGCAAAAACGTATAACCATTGTCCGACGAGATTTTGTAATCGTAATAGCCATGGTCGTAGTCCCAGTTGCCACCGAGTGTGTAGCCTAATGATTCCAATACGCTTTGCAATTCTTTTGCTTTATATTGTTTGCCTTCAATTGTTGATTCAAGTGCGATCAAGCCAATCGCTCCCTTCGTTTTTCCATCGCCATTAGTGTGGGAAAGGAGCCTCGAACTTATACACCGTCAACACACAAAAAACAACGCAGCCCAATGGACTGCGTTGGCCAGTTTGCACAATGTTTAGTTGTCCGTTAAGCGACTTTCAAGTTTGTTTTTCTCTTCCTCGAAGCCTGGCTTTCCGAGCAAAGCAAACATGTTTTTCTTATAGGCTTCAACGCCTGGTTGGTCAAATGGATTCACGCCTAGCAAATAACCGCTCATAGCAACCGCTTTTTCGAAAAAGTAAACGAGATAACCAAATGAGTATTCATCCAATTTAGGAATGGAAACGACTAAGTTTGGCACATTCCCGTCAGTATGAGCAAGCATTGTTCCTTTAAACGCTTGTTTATTGACAAAATCCATTGTTTTTCCTGCTAAATAGTTTAACCCATCAAGATCGCTTTCTGCTTCTTCAATCGTAATATGTTTGTCGACCGCTTCGACATGAAGGACCGTTTCAAACAAATCACGGCGTCCATCTTGTACATATTGGCCCATTGAATGAAGATCAGTTGAAAAGTCGACGGATGCTGGGTAAATCCCTTTTTGGTCTTTCCCTTCGCTTTCGCCAAATAATTGTTTCCACCATTCAGACACATAATGAAGGTGCGGTTCATAATTCACCAACAATTCAATTGTTTTGCCTTTATTGTAAAGGATGTTGCGAATGGCCGCATATTGATAAGCTGCATTTTCGCTTAATTCACCTGTTGAAAAAGCTTCTCTTGCATCAGCCGCCCCCTTCATCATGTCTTCAATCGCTAAGCCGCTTACAGCGATTGGCAAGAGGCCTACAGCTGTCAATACAGAAAAGCGACCGCCAACATCATCTGGAATCACGAAAGATTCGTATCCCTCTTCGTTCGCCAATGTTTTCAGAGCTCCACGCTCTTTGTCAGTTGTTGCGTAAATGCGTTTGCGCGCCTCTTCCTTTCCGTATTTCTTTTCAAGGTAGTCGCGGAACACACGGAAAGCAATCGCCGGCTCTGTTGTCGTTCCTGATTTAGAGATCACATTGACCGATACATCCTTGCCATCAAGAAGATCAAGCACATCGCTCAAATACGTTGAGCTAATGTTCTGACCGACAAAAATGACTTGCGGTGCGTTGCGCTTTTCTTTCGGCAGTTGGTTAAAAAAAGAATGGTTCAACGCTTCAATCGCAGCGCGTGCCCCTAAGTACGAACCACCGATGCCGACAACAAGGAGCACATCGGAATCATGGCGGATTTTTTCTGCCGCTTTTTGAATGCGGGCAAATTCTTCTTTATCGTAATCAACAGGCAAGTCGATCCATCCTAAAAAGTCATTTCCTTGGCCCGTCTTTTCATGAAGCGCTTTATGTGCAGCGCGGACTGCCTCTCCCATATAGGCAACTTCATGCTCTCCGAAAAAGGAAAGAGCTTTGCTGTAGTCAAATTGAATATGTGCCATAAAAAAATAGCCTCCCTTAAGTTCGGTACCTTTTAAATGTACCGAACGGAGGCTAAAAACACAAGTCAATTGCGGTCAAAAACCGAGCTTTTCAGCTGTTTGTCACGTTCATGGCGCTCAATGGCAAGCTCAATTAACGTTGTAATCAAGTCTTGATAAGACACACCGCTCGCTTCCCATAATTTCGGGTACATGCTGATTTTCGTAAAGCCAGGCAATGTATTCACTTCATTAATGATCACTTCGCCTGTTTCAGTTAAAAACACATCAACACGAGCCAAGCCTTCACAATTCAATGTTTTGTAAGCTTGAATGGCAATGTCTTGGATACGGCGATTGACGTCTTCCGGCAAATCTGCAGGGATCGCCAATTTGGCGCCGTCTTCATCAATATACTTCGCATCATACGAATAAAACCCATCTTGCGGCAAAATTTCCCCGCAAGTGCTTGCTTTCGGGTAGTCATTGCCGAGAACGGCACATTCAATTTCGCGCCCTTTAATGGCTGCTTCAATAAGGACTTTATGGTCATACGAAAATGCTTCTTCAATAGCAGCCGTAAATTCCGCTTCAGTTGTTGCTTTGTTGACACCAACAGAAGAGCCTTGGTTGGCAGGCTTTATAAATAGGGGCAGCCCTAATTGATCAGCAATGCTCTCAAAATCAATCGTTTCCTTAGCAGCACGGGTAAATGTCAACCCACTTGCAACGTGGAGGCCGGCCCCTTGAAGCAGCCGCTTCGCAATGTCTTTATCCATGCTCACTGCCGAGCCAAGCACATTTGACCCGACAAATGGCAAATTGGCAAGACGAAACATCCCTTGCAACGATCCATCTTCTCCAAGGGTACCATGTACAATTGGGAACACGACATCAAGCTGGTCAAGAACCGACTGGTTTGCCGTGCCCACCAGTTGCCTGTCTTCCTTCCCAGGAATAAGGGCTACGCCTTGATTCGATTTATTTAGCTCAATTAAAGCTGGATTATCTGCGTTAAGTAAAAAATTAGACGCTTCATTTATATGCCATTGGCCTTGTTTGTCAATGCCAATCAATGTCACGTCAAAACGATCTTTATCAATCGCCTCAACAATATTTTTTGCTGATTGCAGTGAAACTTCATGCTCAGCAGATTTTCCTCCAAAAATAATGCCTACTCGTTTCTTGGCCACTTTTTTCACTCTCCTTCCCGTACATTATACACGGAAAAAGCTTGGTGAAGAATGAAAAAATATGGCCTCCCCTTTAAAGTGCCGCCTTTAAAATTTCAAGTGTTTGAGGCTTTCCGAGTTTATGGTAATTGCCATAAATCCCGTTCTCACAAGCAATGTCAGCAATTTGCTCAAGTTTGCTTTCATCAATGCCGTAATCAGCCAAACGGCTTGGGGCCCCTAATTGTTTCCAAAAAGCAGCTAACTTGTCAATCCCTTCAAGGGCGACATCCTGTTTGTCTTTGCCTGTTGGATCAACGCCAAACACGTTTGTAGCGAGCATCGCACTTCGTTCTGGATTGACATCAATGCTGTGGCGGAGCCAATGAGGAAATAAAATCGCAAGCCCACCAGCGTGTGGAATATCAAAAACAGCCGAAACCGCGTGTTCAAGATTATGTGTACCCCAATCGCCTCGCGCACCCATTTGCGTGATTCCGTTCAAGGCCATCGTTCCGCTATAAAGAATCGTTTCCCGCAAATCCACATTTTCGAGATCATCTAACAACGGCGGGGCTGCTTCAATGACTGTATGCAAAATGGATTCGCAAATCCGGTCTTGCAACGGCGTATTCTCCGCTGGGTGAAAATAGGCTTCAAGAACATGGCTCATCATGTCGACAATGCCATAAACGGTTTGGTCTTGTGGAACCGAAAGCGTATTTATTGGGTCGAGAATAGAAAAGTTAGGAAAACTAAAAATGCTGCCCCAACCCTTTTTTTGATGTGTTTCCCAATTGGTAATCACAGAACCAGAATTCATCTCGGATCCAGTTGCTGCAAGCGTCAAAATCGTGCCAAACGGCAATGCATCCATAGGCGTTTCTTTCTTAGTAATAATATCCCAAATGTCTCCATCATGGCGGGCACCTACAGCAATGGCTTTTGTCGCATCAATCACACTGCCGCCGCCAACTGCTAAAATAAAGCCAATTTGCTTTTCTTTGCACAAATCAATTCCTTTTTGCACAGTTGTCAGCCGTGGGTTTGGCTCTACTCCTGCCAATTCGGTGACCGTACATCCTGCTAATTCTAATTGTTTCGTGACTTTTTCATACAAGCCGTTCTTTTTGATGCTACCGCCTCCGTAAACAAGCAAGACATTGCGATCGTAAACAACAAGCTCTTCTGCCAAATGTTCGGTTTTTCCTTGGCCAAAAATTAATTTGGTCGGATTGTAAAAAGTAAAAGCATCCATTTGCTTATTTCCTCCTTTGCTTAAAAAGCATCCTTTTTTATCGTATCTTTTCTTGCACGCCGTTGCAAAACAATTGCTTATTGCAACCAACCGATTATTGCCAACTAGCATTGCGTATATTCTGGAAGGCTATTCCACACCATAAAGGTAGCCACATCACAGATGTGTGCACAGAACGGGAGGTGAAAAAGATGAGCGGTATTCAAAGAACTGCGCTGGTCCTTGCGATTATCGGCGCGATCAACTGGGGTCTAATCGGTTTTTTCCGTTTTGACCTTGTCGCTTTTATCTTTAACGGCCAGGCATCGATTATTTCCCGCCTCATTTACGCTCTTATCGGTTTATCCGGATTGTATGCTATTTCAATCTTAATGAAGCCGAAAGAAGAACTTGGGCGTGACCACGAAGTTGAGCCACAACGATAAGAAAAAAGCAGCTAGACCGTCTAGCTGCTTTTACCTTATTCTTATTTTTTCGCGCGCTTGTTCAAATCAGCTTGAATTTCATTGGACTGTTTTAACCACTCTTTAAGCTTGTCTTCGAGGGTATTGAAGCCCTGTTGCTTTTGTTGAGTGCCTTGAGGTTTCCCTTTGCCAGCACGTGGTTTCCCTTGCGGGCGAGCAGGCGCTTCTTGGGTCGCGCGGATTGACAAAGAAATCTTTCCAGACTCCTCGTCTACAGACATAATTTTTACTTTTACCTCATCTCCTACTGCCAATACATCGGCGATGTCTTTTACATAACCGTGCGCTACTTCAGAAATGTGTACAAGCCCTTGTTTTTTTTCGTCAATTGCGACAAAAGCTCCGAACGGCTTTATACCGGTAACTTTCCCTTCAACGATGCTGCCTTCCTCATAATTCGCCATAAATCACAACTCCTAAACATGTTTTAACCTTTTGATTTTACCACAGGACCTTCCTTTTAGTAAAGGATGATCGAATTTTTCCTTCTAATCGGTTAAAACCAAGCGCCCCCGTACAAGGGAAGCCGCTTTTATGTCGATGCCGAGTTGCTTTTCGTACTTTTCTTTTTTATAGTGTTCTCGCTGTTCAAAAAGTGTTACGACTTTACCGCTGCGCTGCATTCTTCCAGTACGGCCTGCACGATGCAAATAACTGTCTGGATCGGACGGCGCTTCTAACTGGATAATATGCGTCACCCCTTCAAGGTCGAGGCCACGTGCAGCGACATCTGTCGCCACCAAAATATGAGCTTCATTTGCAGAAAACGAGGCAATCGCTTTTTCCCGCTCTTGTTTTCCACTTTCAGAAGAGAGTGCCACCGCCTTCACTTTGCGGAAGCGCAGTTTTTCCACCGTCTCATTTAGCCTCTGCAAATGGTTGACAAACACAATCCCTTTTTCAATGTTCTCAGCAGCAATCAGTTTTCTCGTTACATCAACACGATTCCTTGCTTCCACCCACAAGCATAAGTGCTCGACACTGGCAGGAACAAGGGAACCTTTCGCTTCAATCCGTTTAATCGCAGGCGCGAATAGCGCTAATTTTTCTTCGAGCTTATCTGGGACTGTCGCCGATACAAACAAATATTGGGCATCTCGGCCAATCCGTTTTCCCAGTTCTTCCGTTTCAGCCCACTGCTCATCTTCTACAAACCTGTCTACTTCATCAATCACACATGTGTGGACCATTGCCAATTTGATTTTTTTCAAGCGAACCAGTTCAAGCAGCCGCCCAGGCGTCCCTACGACTATATGGGGCTTGCCTTTTTTTAATTTCTCTATTTGCCGTTTTATATTGGCGCCTCCTATGAACGGCATGCTTGTAATCGTTGTATGGTCCGTTGTTTCTTTTAAAACTTGCACAATTTGCATCGCCAATTCTTGGGACGGAGCCACAATGACTGCTTGTGTCGCCTGCTTGGAAACATCAATTTTAGCAAGCAGTGGCATGAGATAAGCAAGTGTTTTCCCCGTTCCCGTTTGAGAACGGGCCACTATATTCCCACCAGCCAAAGCTGCCGGAATCACCGCAGCTTGAATGGCGGTTGGCTCTTTTATCCCTTTGGCAAGCAAATTGGCGCCAATAGCATCAGGCCAATTGGCCGATTGAAAATGATTAATCATTGGTTGCTCCTTTACATAGGCGATCAGGCCACACAGTCTCATTCGCTGCGTGTGGCTCGATCCAAGTCTAGCTTCGTTCCTAACAAATCTGTTCTACTCGTTTCAAAGCAGCCGCTTTTTCGTCCGTCATATTGCCGAGCTCATTTAAAAATGTTTGCTGGAAAGAGCCGATTCCTTCTTTCTTAGTTTGCTCATATGCTTGTTCTGCGCAAACGCCATAAAAGGCAAGTGCTTCAACCGCAGCGTCGACAAGACTATTAGGCTGAACAGCAGCATAAGCAGCAATCACACCTCCGAGCAAACAGCCTGTACCCACGACTTTCGTGAGCCACTCGTGACCATTTGCAACGGCTACTAGTTGTTCGCCATTTGAAACAGCGTCCACCTCTCCTGTTACTACGACAACGGTCCGAAGCGCTTTAGCGGCCTGCAGGCATAGCTCTTTCACATCAGCATTGATCTTGCCATCAACACCTTTTACCGTACCTGCCTGTCCAAGGAGGGCAGCAATTTCCCCAGCATTTCCGCGAACGACGGCAACGTCGACTTCGTTTAAAATCCGCTTTGATATTTCGTTTCGAAACGGCGTAGCCCCTACTCCAACAGGGTCAAAAATAATAGGTTTGCCTGCTCTGTTTGCCGCTTTTCCCGCTAAAACCATCGAGTCGACCCCTTCGTTGGAGGGTGTGCCTATATTAAGGAGAAGCGCATCTGCCACAGAGGCCATGTCTTCCGTTTCTGCAGCGGAAAAAGCCATTACTGGCGAAGCGCCAATAGCAAGCAAGCCATTGGCGGTAAAATTCATCACCACGTCGTTTGTCATACAGTGGATTAACGGGTTGTTTTGCCTTACCAGTTCCAATTTGTCTCCCTCCAAACATACATAGCAAGCATAGCCTTATTTTGCAAAGCAACGCTAAATCTATGCGATCCTTTCGGTTTATTCAAGTGTTTCGCTCTGTTTATTAGCGCAATTCGAGCCTTCTTAAAAAGCGTCCAATCCGCTCAAGCGCTTCTTCTAAGTGGGTTAGCGAAGTTGCATAAGAGCAACGAATATGCCCTTCTCCGCCCTCACCAAACACAGAACCTGGCACAACAGCGACACGTTCTTCCTTTAATAAGGCTTCCGCAAATTCTTCTGACGTAAACCCTGTATGGGCAATCGATGGAAATGCATAAAGGGCGCCGTCTGGATGATGGCACGGCAAACCAATTTCTTTCGCTGTTTTCACAAAGAAGTTGCGTCTTTGTTGATAAGACAGCTTCATCCGTTCTACATCATCCATTCCGTGTTGCAACGCTTCAAGCGCTCCGTATTGGGCCATTGTTGGCGCACACATAAGGCTGTATTGGTGGATTTTCAACATCGCTCCTAAAAGATCAGGAGGGGCTAGGGCAAAACCGACGCGCCAGCCTGTCATCGCAAATGCTTTGGAAAACCCATTAATGACAATTGTTTGCTCTTTCATGCCAGGAAGGGTCGCAAAGCAAACATGCTCTTTGTCGTAGGCTAGTTCGGCATAAATTTCGTCAGAAAAAACAAACAGGTTGTGCTTGCGGACGATGGCGGCAATATCCTCTAAACACTTTTTGCTAATCGAGGATCCGGTTGGGTTATTTGGGTAACAAATCATGATTGCTTTTGTTTTATCGGTAACAGCTGCTTCAATATCAGCAGGCCGCACTTCAAAATTTGTTTCAGCCGATGTCCCAACCGGCACAGGAACGCCGCCTGCCATTGTGACAAGGGGCGCATAAGAAACAAAAGTCGGCTCAACGATAATCACTTCGTCTCCTTCATTTAAAATCGCCCGCATGCCAAGGTCAATCGCTTCGCTAGCTCCTACTGTGACCAAAATTTCTGTATCAGGATTGTATGAAACGGCAAATCTTGTTTCCATGTAATGCGAAATCGCCTCGCGCAACTCAATTAAACCGGCATTCGCTGAATATGCCGTATATCCTCGCTCAAGAGAGAAAATGCTTTCTTCTCTAATATTCCATGGCGTCACAAAATCCGGTTCACCGACACCTAATGAAATCACATTCTCCATTTGCGAAGCTAAATCGAAAAAGCGGCGGATGCCTGAAGGCTTGATTTCTGAAACACGGTCTGATAAGCGGGAATAGGAAGTCATCGCTACTTTCTCCATTATGGGCTCACCACGATTCGTTTGTCAGACTCTGGCTCTTTAAAAATTACGCCATCATGTTTATATGTTTTTAATTGAAAATGGGTCGTCGTTGATAAGACGGAATCAATCGTCGATAGGCGTTCTGACACAAAACGGGCTGTTTCTTGCATCGTCTTGCCTTCGATCACGACAGACAAGTCGTATGCGCCAGACATTAAATACAGTGCTTTCACTTCTGGAAAACGGTAAATTCGCTCGGCAACTTCATCAAAACCAACGCCCCTTTTTGGAGCGACCTTCACATCGATTGTCGCTGTAACGGTTTCTTTGGCAGGCAATTTCGTCCAGTCAACAACTGCCGAATAGCTAAGGATGACATTTTTATCTTCTAGCTCTTTTACATATTGATCAACTTCTTCGCTAGTCAAATCAACCATTTTTGCAATTTTGTTTGATTCCAGACGTCCATTCGCTTCAATAATCTGTAAAATTTCATAAGCTTTTTGGTCTAACATGGACGCTCTCCCCCCATCGTTTGTTCTTTCTTGCAGCATTTTTGTATTCCTAATGATACCACACAAGCAGCTAAATTGGTCTAATGAAAAATGAAGGAAAAACGCCTGCCTTCCTTGTATCTATAGAAAAAAGCCGCACATTGATATGCAGCTTTTTCTCATTTAAAATACTTGCTTTAATGAACCTTTGTCTTCAGATAGCCATTTGCGCATGACTTCTTTCGTTCCTTCCAAATCATGCAATGCCGCTTGCCCACATTCTTTTTCCGTAGCCGCAGGAACGGTTTCAATTGACAGCGAATACGTCATTGTCTTTTCAAGAACATCGATGATTTCTTCGACAGACGGGGTTCCGCTCATTATTAAGTAATAGCCGGTTTGACACCCCATTGGCGAAATATCGATGACATCAAAATGGTCATATTCCTCTGAAAAACGGCGAATGTTAATAGCAAGCAAATGTTCTAACGTATGAATCACGCCAGGTTTTAGCGCTTCTTTATTAGGCTGGCAAAACCGAATGTCAAACTTGTTCACTTCGCCGTCACTGCCAATCTTGTGTTTCCCACAATGGCGGACATACGGGGCCTTTACAATCGTATGGTCAAGTTCAAAACTTTCTACTGAAGGCATCGTACCCACTCCTTTTGCATTTCCTTTTAGTATATAGGATAATGAGTCGTCCTGTCGAAGTGTTTGTTTATGATTTTAAAAGAGCGGGTATAAATCAATGGGTTGTTTCATGTCTGGAGGGAGAATATGGACTTGCGTTTTGCTCGTTTATTTACAAAGAAATTGATTGCCCAATTAAAAAGCGACCCTATTCCTGATTTAGCGGCTACGCTTGCTTTTTATTTTATTTTATCGATTTTTCCACTGATGATTTTTGTGCTCGCCGGTGTATCCTTTTTTGAAATTAACAATGACGAAGTGCAAAACTTAATTAATGCCTATTTTCCTGGTGAAATTGGTGACACGTTCAGCCGAATTGTCCTAAATACGATTGGCGAACCACAAGCGGGCTTGCTGTCAATTGGGATTTTAGGCACGCTCTGGTCTGCTTCAAACGGCATCAATGCTTTTATTCGTTCAGTGAATCGTGCTTACAACATTGAAGAGACGAGGCATTTTTTAAAGCTCCGCAGCATTGCAATTGGATTGACTGTTGGTATGGTGTTGCTTATTATCATCACACTCGCGCTTCCCGTATTCGGAAATCAAATTTTAAACCTTCTTGAGGCGTTTTTGCTCCTTCCGACCGAGGTTGTTGCTATGCTCGATAATTTCCGTTGGATTGCGGCATTTGCGATCATGATTGTCGCTCTTATGGCGTTATACTGGATTGCGCCTAACGCCAAGCAGCGTTTTCGCGATGGGCTAATAGGCGCTATTTTTGCCACAATTGGCTGGCAGTTAATTTCTTTTTTCTTTTCCCTATATGTCAGCAATTACGCCAATTACGAAAGCACATACGGCCCATTGGCAGGCGTCATCATTCTCATGTTTTGGTTTTTCCTGACTGGGATTATCCTCATTGTCGGCGCGGAAATAAACGCGACATTGCATCATTTGCGAAAAAAAAGCGCTTAAAACGTATAGAAACTCACTATGTGGGTATGATGGTAGCAGAACTTACCAATTAGTCATTTGAGGAGTGGTATGATGAATAAAACAGAATTGATTAATGCCCTTGCTGAACGCACCCAGCTTTCAAAAAAAGATGCATCGGCTGCCGTTAACAGCATGTTTGATTTAATTTCTGAGTCACTTGGCAAAGGTGAAAGTGTCCAGCTAATTGGCTTCGGCAACTTTGAGGTCCGCGAGCGGGCAGCAAGAAAAGGACGCAACCCGCAAACAGGCGAAGAAATCGATATTGCTGCTACAAAAACGCCTGCATTTAAAGCAGGCAAACAATTAAAAGACGCTGTAAAATAACAAAACGCAAGCGCTCCCTGCGAACGCTTGCGTTTTTTTCGTTCCGATTCTTTCCTATAAGATCATTGCTGCGATCCAACCGAAAATAAACAGCGGAACAGTAAAGTGAAGAAAAGTCGGGACACATGTATCCCAAATATGGTTGTGTTGGCCGTCGGCATTCAAGCCTGCCGTAGGGCCAAGCGTTGAATCAGATGCAGGCGCTCCTGCATCCCCAATTGCCCCTGCTGCACCAATGAGCGAAATAATCGCCATGGTCGATAAGCCTAGCTCCATTCCAAGGGGCACAAATAAAACGGCAATGATCGGGATGGTCGAAAACGATGAACCAATGCCTAAAGTAATGACTAGCCCAACAGCAAACATGGCCGCTACCGCAATTGCTTTATTGCCTCCAATCGTAGCAACGACGTCGGCCACGAGCGTTTCTACGTGTCCAGTTTCCCTGATTACATCAGCAAAACCAGCCGCGGCTAGCATGACAAAGCCGATAAAAGCCATCATTTTCATCCCATCGGTAATCATATCGTCCGCTATGCGAAATTGCACAGCTCTTGTGGCCAACAATACAAAAATGCCAGACAACGCAGCTGGTATCATCGAGTCGTTGTATGCCCACTGCACAGCAACTGTAACGACTACTGCTGCTCCAGCAGCAGTCAGTGTCCACTTTGTATAAGGTTGCTGTTCTTCAGCGTGCTCAAACCCAGCAAGTGGTTCGTTATGATACGCTCTGTTTTTGCGATAACTTACAAATACGGCAAGCACCAAACCAAGTACAGAACTTGCCGTCGGCAACAGCATCGCTTCAGGGATCATCGCCATATCAATGACAAGCCCACTTTGTGCCATATTGTCGGCAATGATCCGATGAAAAAGTTGGCCGAACCCATAAGGGAGAAGCATATACGGAGCAGTGAGGCCAAAAGTAAGAATACAAGCAATTAAACGCCTGTCTACTTGTAGCTGATTTAAGATGGTCAAAATCGGCGGAATTAAAATGGGAATAAAAGCAATGTGGATCGGTATAAGATTTTGTGACATACACGCAACAATAGTCAACATTAAAAAAAGCAACATTTTTGTCAACGTCTGCTGCCTGCTCTCTCCTTTTCGTTCCATCCACTGCTGGAGTTTGCTAATCAAAAAGTCTGGTAACCCTGTTTTAGCTAGCGCAATCGCAAATCCACCCAACAGAGCGTAACTAAAAGCAATTTCTGCATTGCCTCCTAATCCAGCCGTAAAAACTTCGATAGTTGTGTTAAAACTTAGCCCGCCGACAAGCCCGCCGACAATAGCCGAAATCGCTAAAGCCAACACGACATGCACACGTAGCAAACTCAAAAGCAACATTAAGCCAACCGCCACGACAACAGCATTCATACATACCCATTCCTTTATCTTATTAAATCATTAAACAACGAAAACATTTACTACGTTACCACGGCTGTTTTTTTCTGTCAACCATTGCCGTGCTGCCAAAGATTAAAACGCCTCCCATTGATCAGCAAACATATAAATAGGCAAAATAAAAAACGCTAAAGGCATAACCTTTAGCGTTTCATTAAAAAGCAATAATTTTTGTAAACGATAATGATTTGTTGCGGCGCCCTTTTAATTGGTAAGAAATAGTGTCGCCTGCTTGAACAGACAATTTTACTGGTTCCGTAAAGGATGCATCATTTGTAGCAAAAAGCGTATGGGTGCCTGCTGGAACTTCAATCGTCATTTTTTGTTTTCGTTTTAATGCACCGACAAAATGGTCGTTAAGAAAAACACGGCATTTTCGCCCCATGGTGCCAAGTTCGCGCGTACGCTTTATTTCGACATAGGCCGTTTCAATCATTTTGTTCTCCTTCCTCGTCCAGAAACAATCTGCTCACACGAATCCTTACTCCGTATTATAATCTTATTTCCCCATGCGTACAAGAACAAAAAATGGGAAACGAAAGTAAGTTATGCTTCGCTTAACGACTCCACATAATGGGCTAATGTCCGCGCCATCACACCTGTGGCTCCTGCTGGACCAATGTTGGTTGCTTTGTTTAAATAACCCGTTCCAGCAATGTCGAGATGGACCCACGGCGTTTTTTCAGCAAAGGCACCGATAAACAACCCAGCTGTTATGCTTGCACCTGGGCGTCCAGGTGAATTGTTTAAGTCGGCGATATCGCTCGATTCTAACAGCTTTTTATACCCTTTTCCACTTGGAAACCGCCAAATTGGCTCTCCAGCTTTGTCGCCTGCTGCTTTCACCGCCTCCATGAGCGCATCATCGTTAGCGACTGCCCCAGTCGTTTCGTGGCCAAGAGCCACCACACAAGCGCCTGTTAACGTCGCTACATCGATAAGCCGTTTGGCGCCAAGCTGTTTCGCATACGTAATCCCATCTGCTAAAACCAAACGCCCTTCGGCGTCTGCATTGCGCATTTCGATTGTTTTGCCGCTTAGTGAACAGATGACATCACCCGGCTTCATTGCGGAGCCATTAATTAAATTTTCACTTGATGGGATGACGGCTAAGACATTGACTTTCGGTTTCATATCACCAATAATCGCCATCGCCCCAAGCACTGCTGCCGCTCCGCCCATATCGTTTTTCATTTCATGCATGCTGGCAGGAGGTTTTAACGAATAGCCACCAGAATCAAACGTAATTCCTTTTCCGACAAGCCCTGTTACATCGTCGCTTTCAGGATTGCCATCGTATCGGATAATGATCATTTTTGGCGGTTGATCGCTTCCATTAGCGACAGCTAATAGCGCCCCCATTCCAAAGCGTTCCATATCCTCTCGCTCAAGAACATTGAACGAAAAGCCGTATTTTTTAGCAAGCGCCTCAGATTCATTGGCCAAGTCGCTTGGCGTTAAGAGGTTGCCTGGCATGTTCACGAGCTTGCGCGCCAAATTTGTCCCCTTTCCATATGTATATCCTCGATCAGCATAAAAGGTGAGCCCTTCTCTGTTGCTATAAAGCGTCACTTTTGCAAGGCTTCTAATCGGTTCATTGCTCTTTTCTTTATACGTCTGTTTATCGTAGCTGCCAAGAGCAAGGCCTTCTCCAATTCCGAAGGCAGCGTCTTCCGGCGAAACAGCCTCTGTCACAAAGCTATCTAGCAACACGCCTGCTGTTTCTACACGTTCTTTTTTTAGTTGCTTTCCTACATGGCCGAGATATTCCCGCAACTCGTCTGCCCCGAATCCATCCTCTTCCCCTAAGTAGACCGCATAAATACGTTTAGCTGCAATCAAACTAAGCGTAGGAATGGTAAGAATACCGCCGCTTTGCTTTGGGAATATGGTTTGCTTTTTTAACTCTCCTAGCTGTCCTGCCAATGCCTCGTCTAGCGCCTTCACTATACCGCTAAAAGGCTTTTTCTTCCATATACCGACAACGAGCACTTCTTCAGACGAAGCCGTTGTCCATTGATCTGTTAGATAAAACATGCAATTCCCTCCTCACTGCCAGTATACCATAGCGACTAAAATCCCTTACAAAAAATCAATATCCCGTCAAGGAAATCGCTATGAACGTATGTTATACTATACGAATTAAAGAGGCTTATCAGCGAAAGGAAGAGAACATGGAAATTTTGGATAATTTCCCGCTTTGGGCGGCATTTATGGCAATTATTATTGCGCAAGCGATTAAGATTCCACTCGCCTTCTTTGCTACAAAAAAACTTGATTTTTCATTGTTCACAAGCACAGGTGGGATGCCTAGCTCTCATTCAGCGGCTGTTACCGCCTTGTCTACTGCCGTAGCGATAGAGCATGGGTTGGACTCTTCCCTTTTTGCCGTATCTGCTGTCCTCGGCATTATTGTTATGTTCGATGCTACAGGCGTTAGGCGCCACGCAGGCTACCATGCCACTGTGTTAAACCAGCTCGTGCAAGATTTCAACAAGCTTGTTGAAGAAATTAAAACGTGGCCTAAAAAAGAAAACGAACAAAAACTAAAAGAGTTACTTGGCCATCAGCCAATTGAAGTATTTTTCGGCGCGTTGCTGGGAATTATCCTCGCGTTGCTATTGCATACATGGTTCATAGGTTAAACGCAAACGGACAGGCTTTTGAACAGCCTGTCCGTGCCATTATGTGCGACTACGAAACACATGTATAGACGCATCGCTATTTAAATCATCAAGCTCTTTTTGCGTCAATTCGCCGCTTCCTTTTTTAATCATGTACACGTCAAGCTCTTGTTTCCCCCACTCGTTATAAACATCCGAAACGGTAGGATAATATAAATCAATGTGTTTCCCCTTTATAGCCGATCCTGTATCTGCCACTACCCCATACCCGTAACCTGGTACAAATAAAATAGAGCCAATCGGAAACACAGCAGGATCGGCAGCAATCGTGGAATACGTATTACGCTCCACCGGCAATCCAGAAAAAGTAATGCCATAAGCAGGATCGCCAGGCGCCTTCCCAGTTGACTCGACTCCTGCCGTATAGCCCGTGGCAGTTACTCTTGTCCGTTCATAAAGACTGGTATCCAATTCCTCTTCCACCATTTTGTAAACGGGTACTGTTACACCTGGAATTGTCTTTGCTTGGACAGCAGTGCGTTTTTCGACGTTCGGTAGAGAATGAAAATGAAAAACGGTTAAATTCGTAAAGATATGAACAGTTGTGAGCAAGGCAGCCATAAACAAAACGACCATTACCCCGCGAAACATCCATTTTCTTAAGTGGGTTGATTTAAGCATTCGTCACACTCCTCTTTCTACAGCATTGCCAGCAAAAGAGAGAATATGCACAAAAAAACAGGCTAAAATCACGCCTGTTTGCTTAAAACATTTGATAGCCCGCTTTGCGGAGCAGTTTCATAATAATCCCCGAAGCAACGGCACCTAAAAAGCCGCTAGTCAAAATAATCAAGTCTGCTAGATGAAGAGACACGACTTTTTCAAACAAAGCCGCAAATGCTTGTCCTGGAGCAGCGATATATTGGCGATAAGGCTCTTCATTAACAATCAGCAACACCACAATCGGATAAAGAAACGCCATAATCCATGTTAACCGCAGCACCATATTAAGCAAAAAACCGATACCCGCAAACAAAACAAAAAACAGCAAAATCGATACGATCAGTTGCAGTATATGGATTTCATTCATGTAAGCGCCCTCCTACAAAACTTAGTGTACTAAAAAAGCTTCCTGTTGTCGACAAAGTTGAAACGATTGAAAGCCTGTCAGACGAGCCGTAGCAAACGATCATACGAACGTCAGCCGCAAACACTATAACAAGTCGGCATCAATCTGAGCTTCTGAACATAGAAAAGGGACGAATTTTGGCTAAGCAAAATTCGTCCCGCTTCGCTTATTAAAAAGGAAATTTGCCTTTTTTCAACGTTAGGAGTGGGCCGCCAAGAATAAAGAGTGCCCGGTTATCAATCATTTTTTTCATAAAGTTTGCTGTGCCGCCGTAAATTTTGCGGGAGCCAACAACGCCAATTGCTTGCTTTCCGCCAAGAGAAGCGACAGTCCCTTTATTGTCAAACTTGAAGGTTTCAAGGTCCGTGCTCCCCTTGTTCAAGGCAATTAAGTTATTCGCGCACGTTTTCGCCATTTGCATCGCGATTTGCGCAGTTGGCGGATATGGCCTGTTAATTTCTTCATTAATGATAAGTGCACAGTCGCCAATAATGAAAACATCATCATGGCCTGGAGCACGCAAGTCAGGATTGACTTTGACACGGCCGCGCATTGCTTCAAATCCTGATTTCTCAATAACAGGGTTTCCGCGTACACCAGTCGCCCAAACAACCGTTTCCGCTTTAATTTCTTCCCCTTCGCCGACAATGACACCAGAAGCAGTGACTTCTTTAATCGGTGTGTTGATTTTAAACTCAACGCCGCGGCTTTCTAACAAGTTCATAGCGTATTCAACCAGTTCTGGATCGAAGCCAGGCAACGCAGTTGGTGCTGCTTCAACGACAAACAACCTTACTTTTTCACGAGGCACATCATACGTTTTGCAAAGCTCAGGCACACGCTCTGAAAGTTCGCCAATAAACTCGATTCCTGTAAATCCTGCACCTGCAACCACAAATGTGAGTAACCCTTCATGCTTGTCCTCTACATTGTTATAGTTAGCAAATTGGGCATCAATATGGTCTTTGACTTGGCGCGCTCCGTTAAGCGTCCATTTTGTGAAAGCATGCTCGTGTACGCCAGGAATGCCAAACGTCTCAGCTGTTGCTCCTAGCGCTAGCACTAAGTAGTCATATTCAAGCTCGCCCTCTTTTAACATGACTTTCTTTTCGTCGGTTTTTACTTCCAACACTTCATCTTGCACAAAATTGACCCGACTTGTGTTTAAAACATCGGCGATCTTGACCCGTGTCCGGTCAGGCTCAAGCGTTCCCGCAGCCGGTTCGTGGAGCCAAGTTGTTTGGTAGTGGTAATCATGTTTGTTTACAAGGGTAATGGATGCATCATTTGGCCCTAACTTCTTTGACAGCGTAACCGCTGTATTCATGCCGCCATATCCTGCCCCAGCGATTACAATTCTTGCCTTGTTCACTCTCATCACTTCCGCTTTCGTTAAATATTTTGGTGTTTGTGATTCATTTCACTTTCTCTTTCAGATAATGCCCATTTTCAATAATTCGCCACAATCTCTAACACTTTAATCATATTCGTTTTTTGTTCAAATTTCAACTCCCCTATAAAAAAAAGTAACCACTATTTCTATCATGTTTCTTTCCATCGACAAAAACGGATAGGTGCAAGGAAAAACAGACCTGTCCTTTGTATTTGCCTGAAAGTGCATGTATAATGAGAAAGGATTTCATTTTCACTTGGGGGTGGAGGTTTTGCAAGAACAGAAAGACATGTTTGATCTAACTATTATCGGTGGCGGTCCTGCTGGATTATTCGCTGCCTTTTATGCAGGAATGCGCAAAATGAAAGTAAAAGTGATCGAAAGCATGCCTCAACTTGGCGGACAGCTTTCGGCCCTTTATCCTGATAAATACATTTACGATGTTGCTGGATTTCCAAAAGTAAAAGCGCAGGACTTGGTTGATCAACTGACTGCCCAAGCGCAACAGTTTCAGCCAGAAATTGTTTTAGAAGAAGCGGTGCAAACGCTTGAAAAGCAAGAAGATGAAACGTTTGTGTTGACTACTGATGCCAATATCCATTATACAAAAGCGGTATTGATTACAGCCGGAGCTGGCGCATTCGCCCCGCGTAAACTCCAAGTCGAAAAAGCTGACTTCTACGAAGACAAAAACATCCATTATTTTATTCGCGACTTAAGTGCTTTTACAGGCAAACGTGTTGTCGTTATTGGCGGCGGCGATTCAGCTGTTGACTGGGCGCTCATGCTTGAGCCAATTGCCAAAGAAGTGACGCTCGTCCATCGCCGTGACGCCTTCCGCGCCCACGAGCACAGCGTCGATTTGCTTAAAAAATCGTCTGTACGAATTTTGACGCCCTATGAAACGGCAGAACTTCATGGCGACGAAAACGGCGTCACTGCGGTAACCTTTTCAGAAGTGAAAGGAGATCAGACAGAAACGATTGCTGTTGATGATGTGATCGTAAACTTTGGCTTCGTGTCCACGCTAGGACCAATTAAAGAGTGGGGGCTTGAAATCCGCAAAAATGCGATTCCAGTTAACACCAAAATGGAGACAAACATTCCTGGCGTTTATGCCGCTGGCGACGTCAGCACGTATGACGGCAAAATTAAATTAATTGCTACCGGTTTTGGCGAAGCGCCTACCGCTGTCAACAATGCGAAAGTATACATTGACCCGACGGCTCGCGCATTCCCGGGACATTCAACAAGCCTGTTTTAAAACATACAAGAAGCCAGTTTCGGCGGAAACGCCCAGACTGGCTTCTTTTCATTTTTACGTTTTCTGTTAGGCCCTCGCCAAAGCCATCTACTCTTTAGCGACGATTTCAACAAGCGGATGATCTTTTTCTAATTTAGAAATTTCACAGAACGCGTCCACATACCCTTTTTCATCGACAAGGGCTCGCAGCTCCTCGCTTTCTGGATCTCCTTCCGCATAAAAGTGAAGGGCATCAAAAATCGTTTCTGCCAAAGACTCAGGATGAAGCCCTTTTTCAGCTAAATACTTCGCAGGTTTAACGAGGCGATCTGCTGGTCCCAGCTTACGGATAGGGCCGCGGCCAACTCGTTCAACCAAGTCTTCAAGATGAGGGTTTTGAAAACGGAGAAGAATTTTGTCGATATAATCTTCATGGGCTTCGGCATCAAACTGGTATTCCTCTACAAGCATCGCTTTCGTTTCATTAAGAGCACCGCGGACACGGTGTTTAATATAATCATCCGCCAAAGCCTCTTTAATCGTTTTCTTCCCTTTGCGATAGCCAACATAAGCAGCAACCGCGTGCCCAGTGTTAACTGTGAATAACTTGCGCTCAATGTATGGAGCTAGATCCTCAACAAGCACTGCTTTGCCGAGTTGAACAGCATCTCCTTTCAGAGCAGGCTTTTCGACGACCCACTCAAAAAAAGGTTCTACTGTGACATGAAGAATATCATCTGATTGGACATTCGGCACAATCCGATCGACAGCAGCATCAGCGAAGCCAGCATCCTTCAACAAGGCTGTCGTTTCTTCTTCAGAAAGATGGGACAAAACGTCTTTTTTCAATTGAGAAGTCGCCCGGATTGCATTTTCACAGGCAATCATGTTGACTGGCTTACTTGCAGTCCGTTGTTTTAACCCTTGTGCAATCGTCTTAGCAATATAGGGCAAAACAGTCGGTCCTACAGCAGTTGTAACGATATCCGCTTCGGCAATTGCGTCAATCGCTTCTTTTTCATTTGTTTTGCTGTTAATTCCACGCACATTTGTAACCGTCTCAGTCTCTTTTCTTTCGCCCGCAACCGTTACTTTGTACTCATTCCGCTCGTTCAGGGCATCAATGATTTTCTCATTGACATCAACAAACGTTACTTCATAACCTGCATCGACCAGTAATGCGCCAATAAAACCACGGCCAATGTTGCCTGCGCCAAAATGAACAGCCTTCATCATTCTGTTACTCCTGAAAAAAAGTCAAGTACGTCTTCAGCTGTTTTCACTTGGAGAAGCGCTCTGACATTGTCCTCTTCCGAGCACGCAATCGCTATTTTGGAAAGGATCTCTAAATGCTCATCTCCTTTGCCAGCAATGCCGATGACAAGCTGCACAGGGTTGCCATTCCAGTCAATTTCATGGTCTAGCAATAAAATCGATAAGCCAGACTGTTTAACATCCTCTCGGGCATCCTCTGTCCCATGGGGAATAGCAAGCAAGTTCCCCATATAAGTAGACGTCAATTCTTCACGGGCAAACATTTTGTCAATGTACTGTTCATTCACATAGCCTTGGTCAGCCAGCACTTGTCCGGCAAGTTTGATCGCTTCTTCTTTCGAGCCCACGCTCGCACCAATTTTAATGTTCTCTGCTTTTAAAATGCTCATGATTGGTCCACTCCTTCATTTATATACGATATCATAAACTCGCGACACTTTTGTTCAAGAAACTGTGTAATTTCGCGTTCTCTCCCTTGATAGAAAAGTGCCGTTTCGTCATCTGATCCAATCAGCAAAATGCTAACAAAACTCATAAACGCAAGCTCCTGTTCTGCTAAAGCTTCAGGGGCAAGCATAAGAATCGCTCGTTTAATGCGTTCATTGCCATCAGCCATTGAAGCAACTTGCGCTTCTGTTTTTAGATCCAAAAAGACAAACACAGGCCGCTTAATCTCGTTTAAACGAGTATGGAACAAGGCCAACCCTGTACCAGGAATGCCAATCCCACCTAGCCGCTCCCTCGCAAGCAGCGCATCATACACTTGTTTGGCCTCGGATAACGCCCCTTCTTCTTCAAGAATGTCGCAATAAACACGAATCCCTGCAAGAAGTTCATCCACAGCAACAAGACGAACAGACTGTAAAAAAGAGTCGATAAAGGATGCCATCCGTTTAATGTCTGCAAATGAGCGCTTTTCTTCCACGTTTGTGCGAATAGTCGGCGCCGCCGTGATCGTTTGCTCATTTAAAAGCTCATCGATATTTGCTTTAATTAAACTTGCCTCGTCAGCAGTTAACATCGGGCTGACACGGAGCGCTTGCCTGTTATTCGTCTCCACCTTGACGGTTGAAATGAACAAATCAAAGTTGGCAGGGTCATATTTGTCCAAATCAAACAAAGAGGCGTTTGTAATAGAGGAAATTTCGGGAAATTCTTGTCTAATACGGCTCGCCAACATTTTGGCCGAACCAATTCCGCTTGAACATACAACCAATGCGGATAAAGACACGGATCGTTTGCGCCGCTCAAGGGCAGCCCCGAAATGCAACGTTAAAAAACCAATTTCTGCTTCAGGCAGCTTAAGGGGTGCGAACGCCTTACTTGCTTGTTTAGCTGTTACGGCAAACAGAGCAGCATAATCGGCTTTGACTTTTTCAAGCAGCGGGTTATGGATCTTCATTCCTTGCCTCACCCGGTAGAGAGCAGGTTTCAGATGAGCGAGCAACCCTTGGAATAAGGACGGTTCAGCTAAAGAGACAGACAAATCCTGTTCCATTCCGGCAATAAACTGCTTTAATCTGCCTGCCAATTCTGCATTGGACTGCTCAAACGGCTCGCCTTGTATATGCCCAATTCTCGCGCCACGCAAATGCATGACTAAATAGCCAATTTCTGCTTCAGGAATCGTTATTTGGAACGTTTGCGCAAGCGCTTCGGCTAACTCCTGTGCAACCGGCAGGCTATCTTCCTTATGCAATGCTTCAAGCTGGCCCGCGTCCATTCTAATTTGTTCGCCTTGCTTAATTCGTTCAATCGCTAAAGTGGCATGGACGACAAGAGCAATAAAAGATTGGTCAGCCATGTCATCAAAATGTTTTTCTTTCACACGTTGTATCGTCGACTGGACAAGGCGGATTGTTTCTAAGTCAACAAAATGCAAAAGACGGCTAGCGACTTCATTTTGCATTTGGCCTGAATAGACGGCTTCATAAAATGCTTCCTCCGTGAGGTTTTCCGATAAAATGGCCGACATCGCTTGGCGAATATTCGTTTCCGTGCCTTTTACAGCAATGCCGTAGCCCCGTTTACGGATCAATTTAATGCCAAACTGTTCCAGCCATTCGGCCGCCTTTGTCAAGTCACTGCCAACAGTGGCAGGCGTGACGTTCAACTCTTTAGCAAGAGCGAACAGCTTAACTGGTTCATTGGCATCTAGAAGCAGGGCCAATAGTAACCCTACACGTTCATCGCTCGTGAAATCACCGGCATTGATCGTTTGTAGCTTCTCCTTTAACGCTAGCTTATACGTAGACGCCCCTTCTAATACAAGAAAATGGCCTCTGTGTAATGAGAGCTGATGATTCGCGGCCACTTTCGCTAAACTTGGCAAATCTCGTTGTATCGTGCGTACACTAACAGAGGCCACATCAGCTAGCTCTTGCAATGTCAATCCTTGCTCGTTAGCAAGCAAAGCCTGGAGCAAGACGCGCTCTCTTGCCGTCATATGCACACTCATCCCCCCTTCCCTATTAAATAAATAGACAACATCCCCTTAAAGGGGATGTCGTTTTATTTTAGACGCTCCACAAGCTCGTCATAGCGGGGACTGCTTAAGAAGTTCTCTACGGATAGATGTTCAGCATCAGGCTGTTTTTGTTTCGCTCGTTCTGTCAAGTCTTTATGGGTGATGACAAGATCCGCGTCTGCTGGAATGTTGCTAACGGCTGTATTCGATACATGGATACCCGTAATGCCCGCTTTTTTAAACTTGTCTTTTAAAAGTGAAGCGCCCATTGCGCTAGAACCCATACCTGCATCGCAAGCAAACACAATTTTTTCAATTGGCTTGTCTGTAGGCTGTTGTTCCTCTTGTGCGTGTGCTTCTTGCAGCTTCTCAATGATTTCTTGGTAGCGAGGGCTGTTCATAAAGTTGTCAACCGATACATGGAGCGCATTCGGTTGTTTTTGTTTGGCCCGCTCCGTTAAATCTTTGTGTGTAATGATCAGGTCTGCGCTATCCGGTATGTTGCTGATGGCTGTATTGGCCACCGAGATGCCTTCAAGCCCTGCTTTTTTAACGCGGTCTTTCATAATCGAAGCGCCCATCGCACTTGATCCCATTCCTGCGTCACAAGCAAAAATAATCGATGATACCTTTCCATAGTCGACCCCAGCTGTCTTTTCCGGCTCAGCCGCAGCGGTCGTTTTCCCCTTCATTTCTTTGATTTTCCCTTGTGCTTCCTCTAAATTCTCTTCCTCGCCTTTGCGGTCAAACTTGAGGATCATGGATGCGACAACAAACGAAATCGCCGTTGCGACAAGAACGCTTAAAATGACGCCCACATAACTATCCGACGCTGTAAGCAATAAAATCGAAATAATGCTTCCAGGAGACGGAACGCTCACCAATCCAGCATTAAACAGCGACAAAGTGAAAATACCGCCTGCTCCGCCAAGAATAGCTGCTACGATCAACAATGGCTTCATCAGCACGTACGGGAAGTAAATTTCGTGGATGCCGCCAAAGAAGTGGATAATTCCTGCTCCATAAGAGGAGGCACGTGACGCACCTTTCCCAAAAATCATATAAGCAAGAAGAATACCCATCCCTGGGCCAGGGTTAGCTTCAAGCAAGTAAAGGATCGACTTGCCGTACTCAGCGACTTGCCCAGCAGCAATTGGGCCGATGACGCCGTGGTTAATCGCATTATTTAAAAACAAAATTTTAGCTGGTTCGATAAAAATCGAAACGAGCGGCAAGACGCCCCAGCTAATCATAGCGTCAACGCCTGTTTCTAATACTTGTGTAAAGGCAGCGACCAGCGGTCCGATCGCTAAAGAGCCAAATAAAGCTAAAGCGGCACCAAGAATCCCGGCAGAAAAGTTATTGACAAGCATTTCAAAACCTTGCTTGATTTTCCCTTCCATTACTTGGTCAAACTTTTTAATGACATATCCACCAAGAGGCCCCATAATCATTGCCCCGATAAACATTGGCATATCCGCTGCAACGATGACACCCATCGCTGCGGTGGCGCCAACAACACCGCCCCTAAAATCATGGACGAGACGTCCGCCGGCAAAAGCGATTAACAGCGGCAACAAATAGGTGATCATCGGGCTAACAAAACTTTCGAACAACTCAATGCCAGACGGCACGGCAATTGCTGTAAGCAAGCCCCATGCGATAAAAGCGCCGATATTTGGCATGATCATGCTGCTTAAATTGCTGCCAAATTTTTGTACTCGAGAACGGATGCTCCCTTTTTCAGCCATTCTATTTCCTCCTTTAGAATGATAATCATAAAAATGGATGAGTGCTATCTCTCGAGCTTCATCTTAATCGCCTTTAGCATCTCCTTCAATAAAAGAAAAATGCAATTTCGTCGTTTTTGTCGCGACAAGATTATATTTGTTGGCCTTATTTATAATGGAAGAAACAAGTTTCTTGATTGTTCGTCCGTTTATCTCCATACTAACAAAGGACGTATACTTTCAGGAGGAATGATAGATGAAAAAGCAACTGTTTCCTTACATTGGGCTTGCTGCTGCTGCCTTGCTTAGCGCTTGCCAAGGAGGAGAGCCGGCTGAAGAAAACGCGAGCGACGAGAACCAAGCATGGGATGCAATCGAAGAAAAGGGAACGATCGTCGTTGCCACTGCAGGGACTTTATTCCCGACGTCCTACCATGATGACGATAATGAACTGACAGGGTTTGAAGTCGAACTTGTTAAAGAAGTAGCTGATCTCCTCGGTGTCGATGTGACATTTGAAGAAATAGGCGTCGAAACGATGACACAAGCGCTAAACAGCGGACGGGTGCACCTTGCTGCCAACAGTTTAGCCATTACCGAGGAACGGCAAAAGAACTTTGACTTCTCGTTGCCATATAAGTTTTCTTACGGAAGTGCGATTGTACGTGCCGATGATTTATCTGGCATTGAAACATTAGAAGACCTAGATGGAAAAATTGCCCTAGGAGCGCCAACAACGACGTATATGCAAAAAGCGGAATCGTATGGTGCAGAGCCTTTGTTCTTTGACAATGTCACCAATGACGTTTACTTACGTGCAGTTGAAACAGGGCAAGGAGATGTGATTTTAAATGACTTTTACTTGCAGTCTATTACAGTTGAGGCGATGCCAGACATAGACGTCGTTGTCCACCCAACGCTCTTTTACGACCCGAGTGAACAAGCCTTTATGATGGCAAAAGGGGAGACCCGTCTGAAAGAGGCAGTCGACGAAGCGCTTGAGCAGCTCCTTGCTGATGGCACTGCCAGTGAGTTGTCCAAACAGTTTTTTAACGGCCAGGATGTCACAACATTGCCTGATGATATTGAATTTCAATAGGATGTTGGCAGATGCGTTCATTTGATCTAAACCTTGCCATTGAATCCTTTCCGTTTATTTTAAAAGGCTTGCAATATACGCTTTTTGTGGCTGTAATTAGCATGGCCATTGCACTCGTGTTCGGGTTTATACTAGCGCTTGGACGTATGTCAAAACAAGCATATGTTCGCATACCGTGTATGCTGTTTATTTCTTTCAACCGTGGTGTGCCGATTTTGCTCTTATTGTTTTTACTATATGCCGCTTTGCCGGAATTTGGGTTTCAGCTAAGCGCAGTAGCTGCAGCTATTGTAGGCTTCAGCCTGAATACGTCTGCGTACGTCGCTGAAGTGAACCGCTCCGCCTTGGCTGCCGTTGACCGTGGACAACATGAAGCAGCCGCTTCCCTAGGGTTGTCAAAAACAAAAGCCATGCAGCATATTATTTTGCCACAGGCGGTCCGTATTGCATTGCCGCCGCTTAGCAATATTTTTTTAAGCCTGGTTAAAATGACGTCAATCGCGTCCACGATTGCTTTGCCTGAGCTCATGTACCAAGCTCGGATCGTCGGCGGCAGGGAATTTAATTATTTTACCGTTCTAATCGTTGCTGCCTTGATTTATTGGGGTATTTGTTCACTGTTGTCTCTGTTGCAACGCTACTTAGAAAAACGGTTTAATCGTTATATTGAAACTTAAAAAGCGGGCGGCAGAGAGATTCTGCCGCCCGTTTAGACTGTACATATCGTTCTATTCAATCTTCCCAAACGTATTTCAGTTTAAAGGAAGCCCCAGACAAACGCTCGTCTTTGCTGACAACGTTTTTTTAACAATCTTCCGGCGTTCCTGCATTAGCAGCTGTACGGAAAGATGCGCCGCAGCCGCAGTTGGCAATCGCATTTGGATTATCGAGTGTAAAGCCGCCGCCCATCATGTTTTGTTTATAGTCGATCACCAATCCTTTTACGATTGGCTCGCTTTCTTTGTCGATCAAGACGTCGATGCCATTGACATGGATTTTCGTATCTTCTTCGTCTTGCTCATTGTCGAAACCCATTGCGTAGGAAAGGCCCGAACAGCCGCCCCCTTTTACGCCAATCCGAAGCATGAGGGACGCATCGCCTTCCTCTTTTTTCATTGCTTCGATTTGGCTTGCAGCCGAATCCGTAAGAGTAATCATTCCACATGCCTCCCTTCTTTATTCTTACAGTATAGAGGGTTTTGTAAGAAGACTCAAGTTTTCGGAAACGAACGCTTCGATTCCATTTCTAACAAGTAATTATGAATTAAGTCAATTTCTTTGCTATATGTTAACACAATAGGATGTGACATGCCGTACTGCTTTGCTGCGATGAGCATTTTAGCCCTTAGGCTCTCTAGCCTTTCTAGACAAGCCTCATATGTTAAACGCAATACGACCACCCCACTATTATCACTATTCACCTTTTTGCATATTGCCTACATTTTACAGATTATCCCCTTGCCACGCAACGATAATCTTCCATTTGTTATTAGTTTGTAATGTTTTCTTTTGCGCTGGAGTTTGGTTCACGCTCCTTTCATTCTAAAAATGGTAGTAGTATAATAGGTTCGTACGGATTTGAAGGGAACACGATGTGAATGTGAATTGTTCCAAAAGGAGGAAATGAAGATGAGTGTACTACTTGCAGACACGAAGCTTCAAGAAGTGAAAGAGAAAGTGTTGCATGGCGAGCGCCTTTCGATAGAAGATGGCCTTGTTTTATATGAAACGCCTGATTTGCTCGGAGTTGCACAATTGGCTAATATCGTCAACGAGCGAAAAAACGGGCAAAACGTTTATTTCATCGAGAACCTTTATATCAACCCAACGAATGTGTGTGAAGCCAACTGCGGATTTTGCGGCTTTAAGCGCAAACCAGGCGAAGAAGGCGCTTATACAATGGATGAAGAAGCGCTATTAAAATATGTAGAAGATCGTTGGAACGACAACATCCGCGAATTTCATATCGTTGGCGGTCACAACAATGAAGTCGGTTTTGAGTATTATGTGAATACCGTAAAAACGTTGAAAAAGCACTACCCGCAAGTGACGATTAAAGCGTATACAGGGGCAGAGATTGAATTTTTCTCACGCCTTGCTGGCATTTCTATGAAAGAAGTAATCCAAACGCTCATGGATGCGGGGCTGGCCACTTTAACTGGAGGCGGTGCAGAAATTTTGACCGAGCGCTATCGTGCTATTATGAGCCCGGATAAAGCATCAACAGACCAATGGCTCGAAGCACACGAAACCGCTCACAACCTTGGCTTGCGCACTCATTCAACGATGCTTTACGGCTCAGTTGAAACGAAAGAAGAGCGCTTGATTCATATGCAACGCGTCCGCGACTTGCAAGACCGTACAAATGGTTTTATGGTTTTCATCCCTCTAGCGATGCAGCCGCGCAATGTAAAGGCAGGCTTAAACCGCCGTACGTCTGCATACGATGATATGCGTACGATTGCGGTCAGCCGCCTTATGCTCGACAATTTCCAGCATATAAAAGCGTACTGGATTAACATTGGCGTTCAATTGACGCAAATGGCGTTGACTTTTGGCTCCAGCGACATCCATGGCACATTAATAGAAGAACGAATTTCCCATTCTGTTGGCGCATTAACGTCTGCAGGCATCACGAGAAAAGAACTGATTCATATGATCAAAACAGCTGGCAAAACACCAATTGAACGCGACACTTTCTACAATGAAATAAAACGCTATTAACAGATTAAAAGCCTGTCCGCAAACGTGCGGAACAGGCTTTTTAAAGCATCCGTTAAAGAAAGACATTCCCTGTGCAAATATACTCTGCTGGCCCACGCATGAGCACATCGCCATTCTCTTGCCATACAATTGTCAGATCGCCGCCAAGCAAGTGGACCGTTACCGGTACCCCCTGTTTCGCATACCCATTTAACACACTGGCGACGACTGCAGCGCACGCCCCTGTGCCGCACGCTTGCGTAATGCCTGAACCTCGTTCCCATACACGAAAATGAAGTTCTGTTTCACTGACTACTTCTACCCACTCGGCGTTAACCCAATCTGGGAATGCAGAATGTTTTTCGATCACAGGGCCAAGCGACTCAACAGGCGCTTTTTCGATTTGCTCTACAAACATGACTGCATGAGGATTTCCCATCGAAACAGCTGTCACTTGAACTGTTTCGCCATTTGCCTCTAGCTTTTCGCCGACAACAGGCTTATCCCCTTCGCCGATTATTGGAATGGCCTGCCTTGTTAAACGCGGCTGTCCCATATTGATGGCGACTGCTCCAACACGCCCTTCCTCGTCTACCTCCACAGTAGCAAAAACAGGTCCGCCCAGCGTCTCAATCGAAAAGGCCTTTTCGTGAACCAACCCATGTTCGTAGCTATATTTTGCGACGCAACGCAACCCATTCCCGCAATTTTTCGCTTCCGATCCATCATTATTAAAAATACGCATTTTTATCGCGCATGAAGTGGAAGGGCCAATCAATATCATCCCATCACTGCCAATCCCTCGGTTCGGATCAGCTAGCCAAACTGCTGTTTCAGCTAAGCGCTCTTCGGGTAAATGTTCCTTAAATAGATTGATGTAAATATAGCTGTTGCCGAGGCCGTGCATTTTTGTGAACTCCATTTTCTTCCTCACTTTCTTAACGGTTCGTCTGCCCAAAAATAATCGTCATCCGCTTCAACAATGGTCATCACTTTATGGCAACATGGCATGACAAGGCGAACTTTAAATGACTCTTTTGCCTGTGCGACATCCTTTTCTTTCAGGGGAGTCAGCACGTGTTCCGTTTGGCAATAAGGGCATGTTTCAATATAAAAGTCTTTGCCTTGCTGCTCATAAGGCCATGTATGGCTAAATGGTAAAAAGGCCATTTTATCGCTCCTTTATCATCGAAAGGAGCTGCAACAAAGTAGGTGCAGCTTCCTTATCTAGCAGCACTTAAAACATAGGATTTTCTTCTAAATATTTATAAATATTGGAAACCAACTCTTCTGGGGTATCTCCAGCTATATACTCGCCGTTAACGAGAGCGAAATGGTCGAGCGCACATGTGCCGCAATGGTTGAGGCAACCGTATTCAATAATATCCAAATTCGGGTCTTTTTCTAGCTCTTCCATCGCATCATGTGATCCGCTTGCCAAGTTGCTCAAACAAAATTCGATAATCGGTCTCATGTGCGTCACCTCAACCGTTATGCTACTCTGTCTGTCCACTAAAGTCAATCATCCCTTTTTAAGACCCCCAGAACAGTGAAGCACTCATTCATTTTGTAACAAAACGTTCAAAAACGGTTGTCGGATCTCTCATCAATCGGTATAATCAAAACTGACCGAGGTCACTTTTTTCATATCCTTACAAATTGGGGGTGAACCCGCCACTGTTATTGGTGGACCATTATGGCCGTCCTCCAGAAAAAGAAAAAGACCCGTTTGGCCATTTTAAATGCGGCCGTGGCCCTTTTTCATCAAAAAGGGTTTCACTCTACAACGGTACAAGAAATTACCAATCATGCCCGTGTAGCAAAGGGGACATTTTTTAACCATTTTCCTACAAAAGAATCGATTTTGCATGCGCTTGCAGAAGAGCGGCTGCTCTTGCTGGCAAACAGTCAATCCATCGGTGCTGGCAGCCAGCCACTGCTAACAAATATTCGGGCAAGCCTGCTCTACTTATTGGAAGACTACGATATTCACCCTACATTAACGGTGCTCATTTGGAAACATGCTGCTGAGCACGAAGATAGCCTGCTCACCCATTGGAAGCAGCTGCTAGAAGAAACGAAAGAAGAGTGGGTTGCTGGCGCCATTGACCACAGCTTACTCGCCCACATTATTAACAGCCATGTTGCTTATGGGTTGCATGCATTCCGCCATGAACCAACTTGCATCGGTCTTGTTGAAAAAATAATGACACTTGTAGAGACAAGTTTTGGCACCATTTCAAAAAGAAGGAGACCTTTTTCCATGAAGAAACTCGTCGTATTAGGAGCAGGATATGGTGGCATGCGCTTGTTACAGCGGTTATTGCCTAACGACTTGCCAAAGGACTGGGAAATCATCCTTGTCGATCAGCTCCCTTATCATTGTTTAAAAACCGAATACTACGCTCTTGCTGCCGGAACAGCGTCGGACCATCATTTGCGCGTCTCTTTTCCCGAAGATGAGCGCTTGCGCATCAAATACGCGACCGTTACGGCCATCCATTTGCACGATTCAACGATTGACCTTGACAATGGCGAGTCGATTCCGTTTGACAAACTCGTCATTGGTCTCGGTTGCACAGACAATTTCCACGGCGTGCCTGGAGCTGACCAGTATACGTACAGCATTCAAACAATGGGCGCCACAAGAAGAACATATGAAGCGCTCAACAACGTTCGTCCAGAGGGAGTCGTCTCCATTGTTGGCGGTGGTTTAAGCGGTGTTGAGCTTGCTAGTGAACTGCGGGAAAGTCGGCCCGATTTGACGATTCGCCTATTTGACCGCGGCGATTACATTTTGTCAATGTTTCCGAAAAAATTAAGCACGTATGTGCAAAACTGGTTTGTCGAACACGGAGTCGATGTCAGCAACAACTCCAACATTACGAAAGTCGAACCTGGGGCGATTTACAACCATGACGAGCGCATCGCAACCGATGCAGTTATTTGGACGGCTGGCGTTCAGCCTGTTGATGTTGTCCGCGCTCTTGACGTTGAAAAAGACCGCTCTGGTCGGATTGTCTTGACTCCCCAACACTTTATACCAGATCATCCTGATGTTTTTGTTGTCGGCGACTGTGCAAGCCTGCCTCATGCGCCAAGCGCCCAGCTTGCCGAATCACAAGCAGAGCAAATTGTAACGATTTTAAAACATCAATGGAAAGGCGAGGCATTGCCTAAGACGTTGCCACGCATTAAATTAAAAGGTGTACTCGGTTCACTTGGCAAAAAACATGGCTTTGGCATGATGGGTGAAAGACCCCTTACAGGCAGAGTGCCGCGGATTCTAAAAAGCGGCGTGCTGTGGATGTACAAATACCATTCCGGTTGATGACTTGTTAAGCACACTGTTTGACGACAGTGTGCTTGTTTATTAGGCGAGAATCGCTTCCACTTTTTCAGCAATCATTTTTAAATTCGGGTTGCCTTCTGCAACCACTTCCCCATTTAAAACGACGAGCGGATAAAAATACTCTTCATTTAAAATCGCTGCAGCTAAGCGCTGTTTTTCGTCCGATGACTGCGGTTCGTCAATATCGACATAATGAAACTCAAGCGGCGCCTGTGGGAATTTCCGTGTTAAAGCCGCTTCAAGCCATTCCTTTGTATCTAATGCACTAGGCAAATGCACGCAAGAAGCACATTTTTGTTTAGCGCCATAAATGGTAAACATGATTGATTTAGCCATTTGTTCTCCCCCATTCTTTCCTTACAGCTTACATGAGCACCGGCAAATCTGGCAACGCCTGTATGATAAAAATCGAGAAAGATGGTAGCAATGCATGGATTTTTTTTAACGCGCCTATTATAATGGAGAATAAGCAGAAAGGAGTGGTTCGAATGGAAACAAGCACTGAGTTGATGGAGCAAGTCCAAGAAGTACTTGACAAGCTTCGTCCGTTTTTGCTTCGTGACGGCGGCGACGTTGAGCTGATTGACGTAGAAGATGGCGTCGTAAAAGTTCGCCTTCTAGGTGCATGCGGTTCATGCCCAAGTTCAACGATTACGTTGAAAGCTGGAATTGAACGTGCTCTTCTTGAAGAAGTACCAGGCATTACGGAGATTGAACAAGTCTTTTAATCGCTAAAAATCAACAGCAGCATCGTTTCCATGCTGCTGTTTTGCACACAAAAGCCGACCCAAAAGGTCGGCTTCTTTTACGTGTCCATATCATTTGTCAAACGCTCCTGCTAGCCTTAAGTAAAAAACTATGCTTGGGCAATCGACACGGCTGATCCTTGAACAGCTGGGCGCATAACTTCTGCACGGCATGCAGGAAATTGCTTATGAAGGCGGCTTGCAAACGCCTCGCCTTTCCCTTCTTTTACTAAGCAAAGAATAATAGGCCCTGCACCGCTAAGCGCTGCACCGTATGCGTCCTCATCTGCCTGGGCATAAGCGCAAACGTCTGGCAAGTGAGGAATCAACTGCTGCCGGTAAGGCTGGTGGAAGCGGTCTGCTAACATCATTTTGCCTACAAGTTCCCAATCTTGCTTGACAAGTGCCGCTGCCAGTACATTGGCGACTGAACTTGCCTGAACAGCTTCCTTGTACGATAGCATATCTGGCAAAACCGCACGCGCTTTTTTCGTAGCCAATGTCTTCGATGGGATAAGGGCAACAAGGTCGATGTTTGGCGCTTCAACATGAAGGATCTCCGTCGACTCTTCGCTATGTGTGCCAATCACTAAGCCTCCATAAATTGAAGCAGCAACATTATCTGGATGTCCCTCCCATAAGGAAGCAAGACGGGCCTTTTCCGCTTTTGAAGCAAACTGGCCACAAACTGAAGCAGCCAATTCAATGCCAGCGACAATTGCCGCGGCACTGCTGCCGAATCCTTTTGAAAGAGGAATATCGTTCTTCATGACCACTTGACACGGGGGCAAAACCTTGCCCCACTCTTTGCTCGCAAACGTAGCGGCTTTTGTCACTAAATTATCGGTACCTATATTCTCCAGGCCAGGCGAAGAACAAATAAACGACCACTTGCTTGCTTGTTCAACTTCCAAGTGCAAATAACGGTTTAAAGCAAGGCCAATGGAATCAAATCCTGGCCCTAAATTGGCTGTGCTGGCTGGAACAGTAATCGAAAAAGCCATTTACTTGACCGCCGGCTTTGTGGCCATTAAGTAATCGGCCAACGCTGTTTTTGAATCTTCAACCGTTGTCGTTTGCACATTGGAAAGATCTATAGCTGTTGTCGGGTCCTTCAAGCCATTGCCAGTTAGAACGGCGACAATTTTGGAGCCCTTTGCTACTTTCCCTGCTTGAATGTGTTTTTTTAAGCCAGCCAATGATGCACATGAACCTGGTTCAGCAAATATGCCTTCTTTTTTCGCTATTTCCCGGTACGCCTCGACAATTTCTTCGTCCGTCACTAAGTCGATTTCGCCTTTTGATTCATTCGCAGCTTGTACAGCCAATTTCCAACTCGCCGGATTGCCGATGCGGATGGCAGTGGCAATCGTCTCTGGGTGCTCAATGACATGTTGCTTCACAATCGCTGCCGCCCCTTCCGCTTCAAATCCATGCATACGCGGCCGGCCCGTTTGGTGCAACTCATCGTATTCTTTAAAGCCCATCCAATAAGCAGAGATGTTTCCGGCATTTCCGACAGGGATCGCCAATACATCTGGAGCAGCCCCTAGCGCATCACAAATTTCAAAAGCTGCTGTCTTTTGGCCGTGGAGCCTATATGGGTTGACCGAGTTGACAAGGGCAATTGGCTCCGTTTCACATAATTCTCTTACGAGCGCAAGAGCGCGGTCAAAGTTTCCTTCAATTTCAATGATTTCTGCTCCGTACATCGCCGCTTGGGCTACTTTCCCAAGTGCCGTTTTGCCTTTTGGAATGACGACAATTGAACGAAGCCCCGCGCGGGCCCCGTAGGCGGAAGCTGCCGCAGACGTATTGCCTGTTGAGGCGCAAATAAGTGCCTGCGCCCCTTCTTCTTTTGCTTTTGCGACAGCAACAACCATTCCTCTGTCTTTAAACGAGCCAGTCGGGTTTGCCCCTTCATACTTCACATAAAGCTCTACGCCCCACTCTTCTGATAAATGTTCGAGTTTAATTAAAGGCGTATTGCCCTCGCCAAGCGTCAATGCCGGCGTGTTTTCCGTAATCGGCAAATACGAGCCGTATTCTTTTAAAAGTCCTGCCCAAGCAGCCATTATCCTTTTCCTCCCTCAACTCGGTACGAGCTTGCTATCGTTTTAACCACATCTAGCTGCTCAAGCTCTTCCATTAATTCCTTATATACAGCACGATTGGTTACATGTGTAATGATGACAATTTCCGCCATTTGATCCTCTTCCAGTGGAAGCTGCAAAAGCTTTTCAAAGCTGACGTCGTATCTAGCAAATAACGACGTAATGCTTGAAAACGTACCAGTTCGGTCTTCTACATGCAGGCGAATAAAAAACTGTGATTGCTTTTCCTGCTCTTCTTTAAACACTGCTTCGTACAATGGCTTCATGGCCGCGTAGCCATTGACGCGATGGCGCATATTTTTCATGACCGACACGAGGTCGCTTACGACTGCAGTTGCAGTCGGCAATGAGCCAGCTCCAGGCCCGTAAAACATCGTTTCGCCAACGGCTTCCCCGTGGACAAAGACAGCATTGTATTCATTTTGTACGCTGGCTAGTGGGTGGTCAGATGGCAAAAGTGTTGGTTCAACACATACTTCCAACCGCCCCTCATCTCTTTTGGCGACGCCGATCAACTTCATCGTAAGCCCGAGTTGCTCGCAAAAATGCAAGTCTTTGCCCGATACATTGGTGATTCCTTTCACGGCGACATCACTAAGCTGGACAGGCGCTGAAAAGCCGAGCGTCGCTAAAATCGCCATTTTCCTAGCTGCATCCAGCCCTTCTACGTCAGCAGTTGGATCCGCTTCAGCAAACCCCAGCTCTTGCGCTTCCTTGAGTACATCTTCATAGGAGCGGTTTTCCTGGCTCATCTTCGTTAATATATAGTTGGTCGTGCCATTGACAATTCCCATCATTTTTGTAATCCGGTCAGCCGACAACCCTTCCGTGATCGTCCGCAAAATCGGGATGCCTCCAGCTACGCTCGCTTCATAATAAACGTCCACCCCTTGCTCGGCCGCAAGCGCGAGCAGCGAAGCACCCCATTCAGCCATGAGGTCTTTGTTGGCCGTAACAATATGCTTTTTCTGGCGAATGGCTTTTTCAAGCAGTTGCTTCGTCTCGTTTACTCCGCCCATGACTTCGATGACAACATCCAAATCTGGGTCGTCAAGAATATCTTCTGGATTTGTTGTCAATTCCACACCGTTTACTTCAGATCCTCGCACTTTATCTATTTGTTTGACGAGTGCTTTTTTTATCGCGACTGGCCTTCCGGCTTGGTGCGCCAATTCATTTTGATGCCGTTCCACAATCGACACTACGCCAGTGCCAACCGTCCCTAAGCCTAAAAGGCCAACTTGAATCGCTCGTTCCCCCACACTAACACTCCCCACTGTCCTTATATAAAATACATGTGTTTTCTTATAATGGACATTATAAAAGGAATTGCCTGCGAATTCAAGCATTACTTTAGGCAACGCTCTATAAAGTCTGGCCTTTTAACCAATCAAGCAATGGCATTTGTGGGTAACGGCTTAGTTTTGCCTCTTCTGCCAATTCTCCGAGGAAATCGGCATTGCTTGTTTCCCGATCAAGCAACTGTTGGAATTGCTTTCCATACTCACGTTGTTCATGGGGAAGCTGTGCTTGGTAATAGTTTTCAATCACTTCAAAATAATGCAGTGGGAAAATCAAGCGGGCATACATCATTTGCCACGTATAGGGAGTAAGCACTTGCCACTCTTCATACCCCCCAAAAAATGAAGCGATCCGCTCCCAGTTCTGCCTAGTTTCCCCCATTGGCCTGTTCTCACGGATCCATTCGGCTAAATCGCGTGCTGGGTGGTCATATAAAAAGGCAGTAGGCGGTTTGACAATGTGGCCCCGTTCAGACATATAAAGCCAACTTGTCTCTCCAAACCGACGATGGCAAATCGTCGGTTCATCATGTAGTTCCTTTTTAACATCTAATTGAGTATCAACAGCAAATTGAATCGCATTTTCTGTCATTCCCATAAAGTAAGGATATGTGCAGAGAAATGCTTCATCGGTTGTCGTCTGGGGCCCTTGGTTCACGAGCGCTTGGTACCAATCTTCAAGCTGTTCCAACCTGGTCGCCCATAGCTCTTGCCATGGTGGAAAACTAGCCTTTTTCCAATGTTGGCGCCCTTGTTGACCGCGCTTATGCCATGTAAAAAGCTGCTCCCCTAAATCCCACTCCGATTGAATCCGGACGCCGCGAAATTCGTTAAATTCGGGGACTTTGAACACGTAGGCCTCAACGCCATCAATTAAGGCGGAAGACTGGTTGAAGCGATTTGGTACAAGTTCAAGGACAGATTCATCGCCTGCTTGGCGCATGAAGTCGCAAAACGCCATCATCTCCACTTCCTCGGCCATGCATTCATCCTTTGGCAAAATGATATAGGCTTGGTTATTTGCTCTGAAACCTTCATACGGCCCAACAGTAAAACGCTCGTCACAGTAAAGCTTATACTGGTCATACAAATTCCGTTCCAGCAATGTAGTTCCCTCCTTGCTCCAATCCCTTTAGTCTATGAGCCCATCGCATAAAATGTGTGCTTGCACGTAGACTATAAAAAGAAGGTTAAGGGAGGAACATAATGGGAAAAGACGCGGTGGCAGAGAAGGCAAAAGAATGGTTGCAAGATCGCGGAGTCAGTTTGCATGACATCGCCGTTCTCGTGTACTTCCTGCAAGAAAAATACCATCCTGGCTTATCACTAGCGCTATGCTTAGAAAATGTTGAACGTGTTCTTTCCAAACGGGAAGTCCAAAATGCAGTGTTAACGGGGATTCAACTAGATTTGCTAACTGAAAAGAAATGCTTGGAATCACCTTTGCAAGAGATTTTAGCACGTGATGAAGGGCTTTATGGCGTAGATGAAATTATCGCATTGTCAATCGTCAACGTTTACGGCTCTATCGGGCTCACGAATTATGGTTATATTGATAAACAAAAACCAGGAATATTAAAGAAATTAAACGATAAATCGACAGGCGCTTGCCATACATTTCTCGATGATATTGTCGGCGCGATTGCTGCGGCCGCCTCAAGCAGGCTCGCCCATAGAAAAGCGAACACGGAATAAGCCAGCCACATTGATCGTGGCTGGCTTAGCTGAGAGGCAATTACCGGAAAACGGACGAAGCACACAGCACCCTTTCCAATAACGAAGGGACCGGCAAAGCTCCCTTTATATTGGCCAGTCGTCTAAAGAAGGGATGCTATATGTCGGTTGAATTTTATACGCAGATAAATCGGTTGTGATTCCTGTTTGTACATGGATCGTGTCGATGCCAGCATGAATGCCAGCAAGCAAGTCTGTATCATAATTGTCGCCGACAAAAACAGTGTGACGCGGGTCAAGCTTTAACTGTTTGATGGCAGCTTCAACAATCGCAGCTCCTGGTTTGCCAATGACAATTGGTTCTGTTTTTGTTGCATACGCCACCGCTGCTACAAGGGCGCCGTTGCCGACAACAAGCCCTGACTCGGTTGTAATCATCGCGTCTGGATTTGTCGCAATCAAGGCAGCTCCATTAGCAACAAAGCGGGCTGCTTTGCTCAGTTTTTCATGGGTAATCGCCCGATCCAGCCCAATGACGACGGCATCAGGCTTGTCCTCTGTCTGCGCAAAGGCTGCCAATGCTTCAAACAGCCCTTCTTCGCCAATAATATAAAGCGCGGAATGGGGCATTTTTGCTTGTAAATAAGAGGCTGTCGCTACGCTAGAAGTCATAATTTGCCAAGGCTCGGCTAAGATGCCCATTCCATTTAATCTTTTGGCAACTTGTTTGGGGCTTCTCGTTGAATTGTTCGTAACAAAGCCATAAGGAATATGGCTGTTGGCCAATTTATTGATAAAATGGATTGCGCTTACGATTGGCTCATTGCCATGATATACGGTCCCATCTAAATCAAATAAGTAGCTTTTATAGGTCTTCATTGTCCACCTCTATGCGTTAACGAGTGTCTTTATCTGGAAGAAAAGCGGTAATGACGCCAAGTTCATTTTTTAAATATTGGCGGACAGCAGGCGGGAAAGCTTCCAAACTTGGCTGGCTTTCCTGGAGCCAGCTCCATACGTCGTTCGCTTCTAAGCTTGCATACTGATAGACAAGCGCTTTACGGCGGCGAATCAACTGTTTTAACCCTGCTGCCGTTTCGTCTGTAATGACTTTTTCATCGAGCAAGATGTCGATAATATCTTCATATCCTCCTGGATCACGCATAATGAAGGCATCAATCATCTGGTTGCCGACGTCAATGACTGCTTCAATGAGCACAGAAGCAGTTCGTTCTAATGCAAGGCGGTCCTTGTCGCTCGTACCAAACGCCTCTTCCTTCATCATTTTTAATAAATGTTCCATATAATCAAGCGTTTGTTCGATCCGCTGCCTGTCAACAAAATACATGGATACCTACTCCTTTTCCCAGCTATTGTTTGCCACTTTTCGGGCAGACTGAGGATGGAGGTGATCAGATGGCAAAAAGGAAAGCCCGACAAGCGTATGACGAGTTCACGAATGTCGAAGCAATGCACCTTTATATTATTCCGGAAGAATTGCCTGAAGGGCCTTACGGGGCACCAGTCGGAAAAGAGGAACCGGTCGTGAATAAAACAACCGAATGGAAAGAAGGCCAGCGCACTTATAGTGCTTTTAATTATGTAAACAAAGACCTTCATGCAGGCTTACCCCGGAAATATCCGAATCACCATCCACCACACGACAAATAAAACGGAGCTTTGCTCCGTTTTATTTTCAGAATGGAGCCAAACGCTCGCATCCTTCGTTGTTCGCCTCGGCTGCCAAGCATTTTCTATTTAGTCTGAGTGATTTTGCCGACTTTGTCGACAACCTCAAACGGAGTAGCGCTCCGTTTACATAGCTTGTTTCCTTACTTTTCGCAAGACAAAATAAGCGCAACCAAAATTGCAATACTCGTAAAGATAGTCGGGTAACGTGCTTATTTTTTTATCGAATGTTGATTTTTTGTTTTTGTCATCAAAAAAGCCGCGCAACCGCAGTTGGTTGTAGCCCCAATCGCCGACGATGTAATCATATTTGTTCAGCACATCGCTGTACCGCGCTTTGAACGCCTCTTCATTCCAACCATTGCGCTCGTTTTCGAGGACTTCATATTCAATGCCTGAAATCGTCACCATCGTACGCACCTCAAATCGGATTGGTCTGCTGTTATTTTACCATAGGAACAAAAGACATGCTTGCCTTTAGCCATATTTTGTTACAGTTAGCTTTTCTTAAAAGTGCGCATGCTATGAATGAAAGGAGCTGGTTCTTATGAAGAATCGCTTTGTGCCTGCTGTGGCAAGCCTCCTATTGCTGTGCGCTTGCACAGGCAACAATGCTGGTCTCGATAATAATGGACAACGCATGCAAACATTGGACAATGATACACTTATGGCGGAAACAGGCAGAGATTTTGGTTATGGGTTTTCCCGCTATACCGAAAACGAAGTAGGACGGGCAAACAATACCGTTGGCGCCTTAACAGTTGATAGAGGGATGCTTGCCGATGTGGTCACCCGGTTAGTCCTTAGCCTTGAGCAAATTGAAGAAGCCGCAACGCTTGTCACTGACAAATATGCGCTCGTTGTGTATGAAGATCGAGCACAGCAAATGACAGAAGAAGAAGTGGCCGAACAAGTTAAACGGGCGGCATCGGCTTCACTGCCGCGTTTTTACGAGGTATACGTGGCAAACGACCGTGCTCGCATAAGAGATATTGAGCGTTTTGCTTCACTGCCATCTGGTAATGGCTATCAACATGTTTTACAAGATACGATCGAAACATTTAAACAATACCCACAGGGCAATCAGTAGAGAACGATTATGCATCTTGCATAATCGTTCCACACTGTTGCTTGTCTCTGCTATTAAGCATCGGTTTATACGCGCTGTTGCTCCCCTTGTGCTTTTCTTGCTTCCATGTTCACTTGCGCTTGGTTCACTTGTTCGTCTGCATGGTATGACGAACGGACAAGCGGTCCCGCCTCGCAATGGCTAAAGCCTTTTTGCATTGCGATTTCCTTTAACTCGGCAAATTCGTCTGGATGGTAATACTTAATGACTTTTAAATGTTTCTTTGTAGGTTGTAAATATTGGCCAATTGTCAAAATGTCAACATTATTAGCCCGCAAATCATCCATTGTTTCTAAAATTTCTTCCTTTGTTTCCCCTAGGCCTACCATTAGGCTCGATTTAGTCGGAATATCAGGATGCATTTCTTTGGCTCTCCGCAAAAACTCGAGTGTGCGGTCATATTTTGCTCGTGCTCTAACTTTTGGCGTCAGCCTTCTTACGGTTTCGATATTATGATTCATTATATTCGGGCGCGCATCCATTAATGTTTGCAAGCTTGATTCATTGCCAAGCATGTCAGAAGGCAAAACTTCAATTGTGCAAAATGGGTTTTTCCGGCGTACGGCTCGTACCGTTTCGGCAAACACTGCGGCGCCGCCGTCTTTTAAATCATCACGGGCAACAGCAGTAATAACGACATGTTTTAACCCCATGGTCTCCACGGATTCCGCCACGCGCTCTGGCTCTTGCAAGTCAAGCTCCGTTGGCAAGCCTGTCTTGACTGCACAAAAACGGCAACCTCGTGTACAAATATCGCCAAGGATCATAAAAGTAGCCGTTTTTCGAACCGCCCAACATTCATGGATGTTCGGGCAGCGTGCTTCTTCACATACGGTATGTAGTTTTTTCTCACGCATCATTTTTTTCAAGCCTGTATAAGACTCGTTTGTATTTAGCTTGATTTTTAGCCAGTCCGGTTTGCGCATATGCTGCTCTTTTTCATCTTTTTCTGGCATTGTCACTCCCACCCTTCTGCAAATGAACCGATCTCTTCTATTATCGTACCATGAATTCTACCTCGAACCAACAAGGGAAACGGAATTATTCCAACATTAGTACACGCTGCAACTGGTAAAGATTCTCTGTCATCATTTCGGCCAATTGGCCGAAAACTATACAAAACCCCATAGAAAGGAGCTAGCACAATTGTCTTATTTGCGACGCCGTGTATGGCTATGTTTGCTTGTTGTTCTTCTTAGTTTTTCTAGTTTTTGGCCAGACACAGCTGCAAGTGCGCAAAAGCAGACAGATCCAAACTTATATTCAGAAAGGCTTGCTTTGTATAAAAAAATGGAAGTTCTTACGAGCGTCCCTTGGCCCTATTTAGCAGCTGTCGACTCCTACGAACGGGGTTTACGGAAAGCGTTAAGGGACCGAGAACAAGCAAAAGGCCTTGTGTCTATTTACTATCCAAAAGAAGAATGGGTTGGCGCACTTAATCCAAACATAAACGACAATGATCCAACGACAATCAGCTTATTTGAAGGAATCGGCCTTGATGGAAATGGCGATGGGAAAGCAAACATTGAGGATGATGAAGACGTCCTTTATACATTTGCTCGCTATTTAGAGTCTCACGGTTACTCAGATGAGGATTTCCGTATTGCCCTCTGGCATTTTTACCAACGTGAACAAAGCGTTAACATTGTCAGTGGCCATGCCAAAGTATACGAAACGTTTCAAACGCTCGACTTACATCAACATGCTTTTGTCATGCCCCTTCACCATCATTATAGCTACCGTAGCACGTGGGGAGCCAAGCGAGGCTGGGGCGGTAGGCGCATTCATGAAGGGACCGACATTTTCGCCAATTACAATGTCCCGATCCAATCTTCTTCATACGGCATCGTTGAAACGATTGGTTGGAATCCTTACGGCGGCTGGCGTGTAGGCATACGCGACCTTGACAACATTTATCACTATTACGCCCACTTAAATGGCTATGAAAAAGGATTAGAGAAAGGGTCGATTGTAAAGGCAGGACAAGTCATCGGTTACTGTGGCAGCTCAGGCTACGGCAAACCAGGAACACAAGGTAAATTCCCGCCTCATCTTCATTACGGAATGTACAGGGATAACGGTATCAGCGAATGGTCATTTGACCCATTTCCTTCGTTAAAACAATGGGAGCGCGCGGACAAAAACGCGAAAAAAAACAATTCGTAAACAAATAAGCCTGCCAGTCGCTCGCATTAGTCGAGATCCTGGCAGGCTGTTAGAGTTATGATGATTGGGCTGTTTTCTTGCCTGAAGCTTGTTTATTAAGCGCTTGAAGTGCCAACACCGTAACAGCGAGGAGGGCACCAGCAGCAATCCAAGCAAAAATCGGGCCGAAGAAACCAAGGACGAGAAAAGCAACACCTGCGATTATGGCCGTTAACACCGCATAAGGCAACTGCGTCATCACATGATCCATGTGATGAGCGCCAGAACCAGCTGCCGACAAAACCGTTGTATCGGAAATCGGCGAGATGTGGTCGCCAAAAATCGAACCGGCTAAAACAGCTGCAAACATTGGGATCGCCATCGACGGCTCAATCAGTGCTGCCATTTGCCCGGCAATCGGCAGCAAAATACCAAATGTTCCCCACGACGTCCCTGTCGCAAGCCCAGAAAAACAAGCAATTAAGAACAGGATTACAGGCAAAAAGCCAGGATTGACAGAGTCACTCACTAATGATGCTAAAAACGCGCCTGTTCCTAAGCGATTAATCATTTCAATCGTCGTCCAGGCAAGCACTAAAATGTAAATAGCCGGCATCATTGCCGCCAAACCAGCTTTCAATGCTTTTCCGAAGTCTGGCAAATTTGGCTTAGACGCTAACGTTGTCGCAACAGCAACGATAAAACCAATGCAACTGCCGAGAAGGAGCGAATAGCCGATATCCGTGTATTCGAGCATATTGAGCATTGTCGCCGGCAACCCTTCCGCAGCAGCTGCCGTTGCGCCAGTGTAAAACAAAAGGGAAGTGGTGGCAATGACAAGGGCAATGATCGGCAAAAATAGCTGATAAACGCGGCCATTAGTCATGACGAGTGCTTCATCTAAATCGCCAGGCACATCGCCTTTTGCCGGGTCCGTCAATTCACCAGTGGCTTTTGCCCGGTCTTCATGGCGTTTCATTAGGCCAATGTCGATGTTAAATAAAATGATAAGGACAATAAACAACAGCGCAATTAATGCGTAAAAATTAATCGGTACTGTGTATAAAAATGCTTGGAATGCGCCGAATTCTTCTAACTGGTTAGCAGTTAAAACAGTCGCCAACGTCCCGATAATGAAAGCACCCCAGCTAGATAAAGGCATGATGACACAAATGGGCGCTGACGTTGAATCAACAATGTAAGCAAGCTTCGCCCGAGACACACGGTATCGGTCTGTTAATGGTCGGCTCATATTGCCGACAGTAAGAGCGTTAAAATAATCATCAATAAAAATGACAAAGCCTAACACAAATGGCAAAAACAACGATGACTTTCTCGTCTTAATCCGTCTTGACGCCCAGCGGCTGAATGCTTGTCCCCCGCCGGAAAATGTAATTAAGCTCGCGACCATGCCAACCAGCATTAAGAATAAGACGATATACAATTCCCAATTATTTAATGCAAACCGTGCATCCGCAATGGCTTGCCCAACACCGGAAAATGTAGGCGAATCGACTGCTTCAAAGGAAAACAACAATCCGGCGATTGTTTGGAATATGCCAGCCAGTGCTTGCCCTATATGTTGGTCAAACACCATAAAGGCACCGACCAAAATTGCAATCCCGAGAGAGATTAACACTTTTCGTGTCAATATCACGAGCGTTAATGCCAGAATCGGCGGCAATAGCGACCACCATCCAAATGCATGTTCCAAAAAAACCTCTCCTTTAACGTGGCTGTTTGCTCTATTAAAAAAGACAATGATGGAGATTTCCATCATTGTCCCGTACAATAAACAGTCCCATCCATAGTAGTTCTCCACAGTTCCCTGTGACAGTCCGACACTTCTTCAATGCCAGCCCAGCTAAAAAGCAGCAGGCCCTGCTTTTTGCTTCGGCAAAAACCCCTTTCCCTTTTCTTCAAAGCGGGCCTTCGCTCAAAAAAGGTACTGATGGTGTTTGCGCCTCTACCCCATCTGGCAGATGAGGTGTTCCTATTCAATTCTGTATCAGTTTATCACATATTTTTATGCCAGACAACGACAAAATACGACTTTATTGACTGTCATTTTCTTCCTCAGGTTGTTGGTCTGTATTCGCCTCAAGAGCTGGATAATTGACGATAGGCAGTTGGCCTCCATAAAACTGCGGCACTTCCCCAGAAATAAAGGCAAAACCTGCTGGCAACTCAACCGATACTGTATCTGCCGTCTCAGAAAAGGGCAAAATCACATCCATGCCTACTTCGATCGTGACATAAAAAGACAGCCTCGTATTGTTAATGCCCAGCTGCTCGCTTTCGTCCTTCATGCCTACTTTTGCATCGCCAATCAATGCAAACCGCAGGGGAATGCCTGGCCCGACATCGTTTAATAACGAGTTGTTCAGCGCTCTTCCTAAAGGGATCGTCGCCACTGTGCCTTCGCTTGCGCCGTATGTATTGTCTTCATTGCGTTGGATTGCATTTATCGCCTCATGGACACGGTGTTGGACATTGCCGAGGAGCTTGTTGTATTTTTGAGTGTCCAATGTGACATACGTAATCTGACCGTCTCCGTTCGTTTCAGTAATGAGCATATCGTTCATGTCAGTTTGGCCTAGCTCATCAGTCAACGCTTGCTGAATCGTATACGTCGCAATCCGCTCCATTTCCCGATGGGCAATTTGCGAAATAATCGGGCGCAGCTGTTGGTCGACAAACCAAAGCCCTTGCAAGGACAAAAGCGCGAATAGCACGGACGAAATGAGCAGCACATAGCGAAAAGGAAGCGGCCCTCTTTCTTGTTTTTGGCCTTTAATCGGGCCTCCTTTAAACCGTTTCATGTGTCCCCCTCCCTTTCCTTACATCTCTATGCAAAAGAAAGGGGACACTTACCTGTTATTTTGCTTGTTTACGCACGTAAGTCCGATATTCGTGGGGATAGCGGTTTTTTTCATCAATTGGTCCAGGCACTGTCTCCACAAGCTCCCATTCTTGCTCAGAAAGAGGGGGGACAAACGTATCCGCTTCAAATTTTTCGTCAATGACCGTGACAATGTGTTTGTCACATATATCCCATAACAGCGCAAAAATCTCCGCTCCACCTATGACGTAAATCGCTTCCTGTTTGCTAAGTTGCAGGACATCGTCGAGTGAATGAATGACTTCCGCTCCTTCTGCTTGAAAGGAACGGCTTCTCGTGAGAACAACGTTGTTGCGGTTCGGCAATGGCCCACCCATAGAGTCAAATGTTTTTCGGCCCATGACAATCGTTTGACCTGTCGTTGTCCGCTTAAAATGGCGCAAATCAGCAGGCAAATGCCAAGGCAATCCGTTGTCTTTCCCGATGCCATAGTGGGCGTCTCGTGCATAAACAAACACAATCATACGGACACCTCTGCTTTAATATGCGGATAAGGATCATAATGTTTCAGTTCAAAATCATCGTAAGTAAACGCAAACAGGTCTGTTACCTCTGGATTGATATGCATCGTAGGTAGCTGTTTTGGTTTACGCGTTAATTGAAGCTTCGTCTGTTCAATATGGTTGTTGTACAAATGGGCATCGCCAAACGTATGGATAAATTCGCCAGGCTTTAATCCGCACACTTGGGCCATCATCATCGTTAACAGGGCATAAGACGATATATTAAAAGGAACGCCAAGAAAAATGTCGGCACTGCGCTGGTACAATTGGCAAGAAAGTTTTCCGTCGTTTACGTAAAACTGAAACAAGCAATGGCATGGCGCAAGCGCCATTTCTTCAATCTCCGCGACATTCCACGCATTGACAATTAAGCGGCGAGAATTCGGATTCGTTTTTATTTGCTCAACCACTTCAGTAATTTGGTCGACTGTTTTGCCGTTTGCCCCTTCCCAGGAGCGCCATTGTTTTCCGTAAACAGGCCCAAGGTCGCCGTTTTCATCCGCCCATTCGTTCCAAATACGAACGCCATTTTCTTGCAAATAACGGATGTTCGTGTCGCCTTTTAGAAACCAAAGCAATTCATGGATGATCGAACGCATATGCAATTTTTTCGTTGTGACAATTGGAAAACCCTTTTCTAAATCAAAGCGCATTTGGTAACCAAATACGCTAATGGTGCCAGTGCCTGTCCGATCTGATTTTGGCGAGCCGTTTTGCAAAACGTGCTCGCATAACTGCAAGTATTGTTCCATAAAAACGTCAACTCCTGTTTTCAATTCATTTACATCGATTGTTTCATTTTTATAAGCGCGTCTTTTCCTGTCATTCCTTTGTGAATGCCTAACTCCTCACACTTGAGTGTAACAGATTCCAGCGGCGCTTCAAGCAACTGTTCGATTGTGCGCACGCCAACCGCACGTCCTGCGATAATTCCTCGTTCTTTCAGCTTTTCGTTTAACAGCTTCACGTCAAGGGCCCCACACATAATGTATCCTGTGTCGCATGTCACGGCCATAAAGTTTGTTTTCGGCAATTTGACCGTAATGGCGACAAACGTTTCCTTCTCAATCGTAATTGGCTGAATATCAATCATTGGCCCCGCTCCTTTGTAAGTTGTTTCACCACAACATATGAGCAGGCAAAGAAATCAGTGCCATTTTTTCAACATGTCCAGCAGAATATCGCGCAAAAATTCAGGGAGCAAATACGTTTTCTTTTTCGCCTCGGCAATTTTCGGGAACAAAAACCCAAACGTATACATGTCCAATGTCGCCAGTCTGTAAATGTGTTCGGCAACAATCGGTTTGCCACAAACGAAGATGCCTTCAGGCTTGACGTCAATTCCTGTATATACCATCGTCCCGAGCACTTCCCCTCGGAAACCAAATCCTTTTAACTGCAATTGTACAATATCATCGGTTTGCGCACGCTCAATCGTTTCGGTCAGTTCCGCACCGGTCAACTCAACAATGCACGGGTTAATCGGATGAGGGCAAACGCGATGAAGATCACCGTACGTGACTGGCCCTTCCGGCAAGCTTTCCAACAGCACGCCTGCATTTAGCATCCCAAGCTCAGCGCCGCACCAAGCACTCAGTTCGTCACACAGCGCTTGCGGCCCAGCCGAATGTTCGAACCATTTGACTTCCAGCTTTCGTGTAAGAACGGCCGCAGGCGCACTTAAAGCAGCTTGCGCCTTTGTTTGCAACGACTGTAGGAGCGTACGCGCACCCGGATCCTCATCAAAATTCCGGGGGTCAAGCAGTTCTTCTTCTGCGGAAAGAAATTTATGGCTTCCTTCTGCAAATTCAAGCGACAATTTCCCCAAGTATTGGCCATGTTTGCCCGCTTGAGCGATCAGTTTCCCACTAATGCGCTTTCCATATGGGAGGGCATGGTGTGTATGGGCACCGATAATGACATCAATTTCAGTAATTTCAGCAGCAATTTGTTCATCCCGTGGCAGCCCTAGATGAGAGAGAAGGACAAGTGCATCTGTCTTGGCAGCAACTTGTTGCGCCAACTGGCGAAGTCTTTCTATAGAAAAAGCGACATCCCAACCCAACTGCTCATAGAAATGGATCATGGAGGCAGTGTAGCCAATATAGCCGATCCGAATGCCACCTTCCATTTCATCGATCCAATAAGGTTTGATCCAGTGCGGATAAGTCCCTGTTTGTTGGTCAATTAAATTGGCGGCAAGCACTTGGAATGAAGCGTGCTCGTACATCTCGTAAAGCATTTGTTTGGAAAATGTCACACCTTCGTTGTTGCCAGGCACGGCAAAATCAACGCCTGCTTCATTTAATAGCTCAATGTTTCCTTTTCCGTAAGTCGCTTCTGTAAGCGGGTTTGCCCTGTCTGCATGGTCTCCTAAATCGACATAGCGCATAAGGGGATGGCGATGCCGCTTTATATATGAGACAATCCGCGGCCATGTGGCAAAACCGCTGTGGATGTCGTTTGTATGATAAATGGTAACCGTCTTGGTCACAAAGTCGCCTCCTCTTATTTCGATCTGTTCCTGATGTGTGGTGTTTACAGCAGGCCTTGGAGAATAAACTGCACCGCAAGCCCGATAAAGACAAGCTTCATCAACCACACGAGCAAGTTCGAGCGAATTCGTTGGTTGAGCCAAGCACCCGCCTTGCCACCAAACCACGCGCCAGGAATAAGCGCCAGTGCATAAAGCCAGTGGATGTGACCAGCCGCAAAATGGGCAGCTGAACCTGACACGGCCGAAAACAAAATAACAAGCATGGCGGTTGCAGCAGCTATTTTAGCAGGGAACCCAAACCAGACAATCATGACGGGAACCATTAACGCCCCTCCACCGACGCCGAAAAGGCTCGATAAAAAGCCCACGCCAATGCTGACTACAATGGCGGCAGTAGGCGAATAGCCATAAACATAACGATTTCCAGCTTCATCCGTGCTCTCACGGATCACCCCTTTAACAGGCGCATCTTTGCGTTTTAGCTTTCCCCGCAAAAATAAACTACCCGCAATAACGAGCATAAAAAGGCCAAAATAAACCATAAACGAATCCGTTGACAACACTTTGCTGGCGCTAGTCCCAAGAATCGCCCCTGGAACAATACCAATCAAAAAAAGAAGTGCGCTTTTCCAATCAATCGTTTTCTGTTTATGATAGGCTAGCACAGAAGAAATGCCAGTAAAAATCATAACAAATAAAGACGTGCCTGCAGCTGTTTGCGGAGAAATGACGTCGACAGCAGCAAACAAGCTACCGAGTCCAAGCAAAGCAGGCACGACGATTACACCGCCCCCAAGACCGAGCAAACTCCCAAACGCCGCTGCAGCAAAACCTACTAATACGAGCAGTACATATTCCATTAAAAAACCAGCTTTCTGTATAATCATATTTAAATATGGACACCCAAAAAGCTAGTGCCACCCTGAAACAGCACAACGCTTAGACGCTTGCTGTTCGCGTGCTGTTAAAATAAATCCAACTGTCTTGGCGCCAGGTCCGTATATTCGATGCCCATCATCTCGATCAACGCGCGAGCGTTTTGGGCGGCATGACCGCCAGAATTGTTGTTAAAAACCACATAAATGTGCTCACATTGTTGTCGCAGCGACTGAAGGCGCGTTTTCCATTCAGCAAGCTCCCGTTCGTTGTAATTATACAAATAGCGAACATCACGCCATTCTTGCCCTTTGCTCGGCCCATTCCAACCATGGACATTGCGTCCATGCATACGAACCAATGTCTTTTGGCGGTCGGTTGGCTCGAGCACAGTTGGAATCGAGCGTGCCCCGGCTTGAGGTTCATCACAAATGCTGTGAATCCAATTTTCCTCGCGCATCAACGCGAGCGTTTTCTCACGGTAAGCAGGCAAAAACCACGATTCATGCCTGAATTCAAGCGCGACCGGAAAACCTTTCAACTGTTCGCGCACTACACGAAGCCAAGCAACGTGTTTTTTCTGAACATCAAACCAAGGGGGAAACTGGCATAAAACCATCGCTAGTTTGCCTGCTTCCGCCATCGGTTGGATTGATTCTATAAATGCAGAAAACATCTCTTGCTTCGATTGAAAAGGAGAAGGCGACTCTCCCCGCTGATGGCCTGTTATTTCCTGATACGCTTTGACAACAAATTGAAAGGACGCCGGCGTTTCGTCTACCCACTTTCGGATCGACGATTGGGGTGGAACGGCATAAAACGAGGCATCCAACTCCACAATCGGAAAATAGCCCGCATACGTTTGCAACTTTTCTGCTGGCTTTACGCCTTCGTATAAGCGATGATGGTCACCCCAGCCGCTTAAACCTATGTAAATCACTAAAAAACGCCTCCCGCACATTTCTCTCTATTTTAACATATTTCCAAAAGAAGTCTCCCCCTTCAAGCGTGTGAAGGGCGTAGCAGTGCGGTAAGGGGGAGATGAATATCGGTCGAGCGAAGAAGGGATTCGCTTATTAGCCACTGCCTAATGAATCGATAAACTCTTGGAACAAGAGGGTTAGCTTGGTCCATTTCGTCAGCTACCAAAAGGGGCGATTACCCAAGAAGCCCCCACTTCAAGCAGCCTGTAAGGGTGGTAAGTGGTGGGTAGTTCACCGCAATCTCTTGTAAAATGTTAGTTCCACATACACAAACTTACGAAACGCAGATTTGATACATTGCTGCAATCTTACCGAAAGGAAACCAAAAAACGCCCAGAGAACGATTCTCTGAGCGTTTGTATGCATAAATATGCTGGCGACCAAAAAACAGCGGCAATCCTACTCTTCCTTTTCCCTCTCGATTGCCCGTTCAAGACCGATTTGATAATTGCTTAGCAAACTACTTTGGAAGTTGATGACATCTTGTGTAGCACTGATTTCGTTCGTCGCCTTTTCAATTGTATTGCCGACTTCATTGAGGAGATCTTGATAAGGGCCCACCACTTCCGATTCACGCTCAGCATCAAATTCATCCGCATGCTTGCCATACCAATTCTCTTTCGTTAATTCCGGTTCTTTAAAAGTATGTTTTGTATCGCCCATGATAATTTCCTGTCCAATTAAGTGGGCCCTGCACGCTCTTAAGCGAGCAATTTTTTCATTGGCTGCTTGGATGGCATTTTCCGTCTCCCGTATTCGATTTCGATAAAATTCAACCGACATGTGTCTTCCTCCTATCGACTATCTGCTTTCACTTGCACATCTAAATGTGGCGCACGTTTGAGCAGCTCCTGTTTAAATTCTTCCATCCGCTCAGGCGAGACTTTCACCTCTCCCTTTGGCCCATTATGTTTGATATTAAATCCTTGAGAAGAGCCAACGATACGCTCTTTCCCAGAAAAAGGGCTGCCCATCGGTTCAAGCGCTGTCATGCTTTCATAAGAGTAAAAACGGCTAATTAAACCAGCTTGAACAAACAAACCCTCTTCTTTCAACTCATATGTAATAAACACCATCCCGCCAACAAAATAAATCATTCCAATCATAAATAAAAGGCCAAAAAACAATAAACGCCCAATGGAGTCTTCGACCATGAACACAATCGCCATAATAGCAGTCAACCCCACAACCAACGCACTGTAACCAAATACAACCTTCTTATCTCGTGATGTTTTGTATATGTTCATAAAACACCCTCCTTTATTTGGCAGCGTGGAAGACTGTCCGTTCAAGGAATTCGTTACACACTTCTTTCCATTTAGAAAAAGATGTTTTTTGAATAATGACATCTTCGTTTGAATGAACATCTTTGTATCTTACAAACCAAACTCCATCTCGTGCAGGCATATGAAACAATAGGTCATTCAAATCTGTTTCTGTCTGTTCTCCATCAAGTGAAACATGGATCACACTTGTATTAAAAAACTTCCAATCATTCGCTAAAAGCGCTTCTGCAAATTCATCAAACCACGCTTCATTTTGCCTAGTTGCTTCAAGCCAGTACATTTTTACTTCTTTTACATGCCGCTGGTCACTTAGCGCAGTAAAAGCGCCATTTGACATCGTGAATTCAATCTCGTTGCTCGGTTCTAAATCTTTATATTCAATGAACTGATGCATGTTCTTCTCTATACTCTTTGCATCAACAGGATGAAACTCTTGGATAATTTCTTGCTTTATGTAATGTTCAATCCATTGGCCGTCGCCGATACGCCTAAATAATAATGCTTCATTGGTCAGTGGGTTTGATAAACGGATCAATTGCTTTGCTTCAGCTACACTGCGAATAAAAGATTGCAGCCCATCCGCAAGCGGAACCTCATCCTTTGAAGCCTTCTCATCATCCCAAACCCCTTTAAGCATAAGTTGATGCGCTGCACATTCAAACAACGTTTCCCAGCTCTCTTCTGATTTTTCGCCAAACACTTCCTCTCCTAACGACTTGGCCAACACCTCATAGCCACACATCGTCAAAAGAAGCATCCATTCCTCCGTCGTACACCGCATAAAGGGCTTCATCTTTTTTCTCCTTTCAAAAAATGCCGTTTTTAGAACATGTGGGGGATGTTGGCTAAAATAGCAAGTACCACAAGTATCCCTATCCCTTCTAAAAGAAAAACCAACCTCCCTTTTATGCCTCCAAACCTTTCGATTGCAATCTGAAATAAAAGTACAGCAATACCAAAGTAAGCATAATAAAATGCATTCATTATTTTATCGTATGTACCTCTCGGTGTTTCTTCATATAGCTTATTAACTAATATAACAAAAGGCGTATTTTTACCTAGAATGAGAAGCAGCATAGCTGTAATTATCTGAAAAGCAATGGCTAGACCTATTATGTAACTAATAATATTTGCCAATGGAAGTACCATCTCCTATTCATTTTATCTAAACCAACCAGATACACTATCAGCTGCATTACTAAAAAACCCTTCAACCGCATCACCAACATCACTTGCAACTGTTTTTACATTGTCTATGAGATCATCCGCTACACTTGATACTGAATCAACGGTATTGCTAACTGCTGAAACTACATTATTTCCTACTCGTCTCATGTCATCTAACATTTGACCTGAAACTACATACTCTGCTCCATCTTTCACATAATCTACAGCCTTTCCAGCAACTTCACCACCAACTATCCCACCTATTACAGCCCCTATAATTGGTCCCCCTGGTACAGGAGCTAATACTGCTGCCCCAATTGAGGCACCTAGTGCCGCTCCTCCAGCTTCTACTGCCACTCCAGTTATGAATCTTGCCGCTTTCACTGCTTGGGTTTTATCCCTATTATCAGGGCTTGTTAACTCATCTACATGACTTAGACCAGTGAACATAACTCCTACTGGGCCTAAAAACTTTCCCACTTTACTTTCCGTAAAAAGAGATACCTTGGATTCCACTTTTTTGACTATATCACTAAATTTCTGCGCAGATGTATTCTGTGCTATTCTAGAATAACCAGCTTCTATTGAGTTCTTAGCAACTGACTTGGCTCCATTATATATATTAGTAAACTTATCTATTATTTTTGCGGAATTTTTATACATACTTAGGTGTGATGAGACAATAGATTTAGGCTTGAATGATACTTTCCCAGTATTTGCATAATGACTGAGACCTATTGCCGCCCCAGAAAGGATATCTACAGTTCCCAAAATATAATTATCAAAGACTCCAAAAGGTTTTCCTAAAAATAAATTGATGTACTCCATCGTATTATGAAGGTTTCTTTCAGTCCACGCACTCTTCATATTCTTATACGCTTCTTCGTCCTTTATTTGACCTCTTGAGAAGTTTTCAATCGAAACAGAACCGTTTGAGATCATTGACCGAATTCTGTCAACGTATGTATGCATTAATGCAATGTCTTCGGCAATATACTCCATTGGCGTTTTCATTTTTGCATCCATTTCGTACAAGTAGGCGGTGGTTTCTTGGAGTTTTTCTTGCGATTTCGTCAGTCCTTGTTCGATTTTGGAGTCATCGAATGACGGCATTGCCAATACGTCGCTATACTCGTTTTTAATGTCTGCTAGCGCATCTCCAAAATTACGAACTACGTTTTTCAATTGATCTAGTTCATCATAAAGTTGATCCATCATAAACGATTCTTTTAACACAGCTTCACTTGTAAAAGCATCGGATATGGCGTTTTGTATTTGCTCAAGTTTGTTTGAAAAATCATCCATCACATCTCGAAGTAAATTTAAAAACGGTCCGTGTGCTTCACTCCAAAAGTTGGCTATTGCGGTTGCCGTCTTTCCTGAACTTAACCTGCCTCCTGATTGTAAATGTTGACTGATCATCCAACTACTGAATCCGGCAAACTGGCCATTTTGATCGGATGTTTCTGAAGCCATTGCTTGAAGCATGTCAATCGTCTGTGCCGCATCAAGTGATTTTTGGCCCATGCTCCTATCCTCCCTTTATTTGATTGGCTACTTGCTCTTCTGCAGCAACGAAGTCATTGATCATTTTTTCAATATGATCGGCATTATCAAGCACCAATGCCTGATAATCGGTAAGTAACTGTTGTAAATTCTCCATATTTTCTATTGCTAGTTCAATCGATTCGAGTATCGTTCCTTCATTGGTATAAGCTGACTGACTTGGTGTTACTTCATTAATATGGTCACGAAGCTTGCTCACTTGATCAAGGACAATCCTTGGATTTAACTTAATTTCACCACTCACCTGTTCACTACCTCCATTTCTCGACCTATCGCAGAATGTTAAATTTATGTATTTAAAAACCAATATCATTTTGTCAATATTGGAGATATAACCCTTGGAAAAAACATCCTTCTATTGTCGAGTTTACCATACAATAAGATCGTGTTAAAACAGTCCGATTTTCCTCCTTTTTGATTAGAATAAACGGGCAAATGAATGACTTTTATCCTGTTAAATAAGGCTTATTATTTTAATCGAAAATATGCCCTCTTTGCCGGTGCAAACATTGCCCAAACCTTTATGAAACATGACTTAATTGATGAGTACCGCCTTATCGTCAATCCTGTTTTATTGGATAGGGACAACGGTTATTTAACAATACTACGAAAAGCTAACACTAGTTGAGGCAAAAGTGTTTCAGTGCGGAAACGTGCTGTTGGTTTACCGATAAAGCGATTGGTTCGTTTCTGAGCCTTGTCTGTGGGCTAAAACAGTTGCCTCTAATCGCTTCAATGATTGCAGTTGACCGCCGCCTAGCATAGCTGGAACATCCTGTAAAAAAAGAGAGAGGCTATCTAACCCTCTCTCTTTCAACTCGCTAATCTTGTAAGATTTCTTTGATGGTGGAATGAGCATTTTGACGAACGTCATCGACTTTGGAATTGTACGTAATTAACGCTTTCCATAAAGCCCACCCTTTGCTGCGGTTCCACGTATCTGCGTCAAGACCGATTTTCTCTTTAAATACGTTTCGGCTGTCTTTGTCAAAAAATGTCCATGCCATCACTAAATCGCATGCAGGGTCGCCTACACCTGAACTGCCGAAATCAATCACGCCAGCTAGTTTTCGGTTTTTAACTAGCAAATTCCCTGGAGCCACGTCTCCATGTACCCAGACTGACGGTTTGCTCCATTTTGAGCTTAATGCTTCTTTAAAAACGTGTGCACATGCATCGCCATCGATTTGCTCGCCTAACATTGCGATCGCCGTTTCTGTTTCATGTTTATAAACTGCTAAATCTCCGCCACGAAAAAAGTTATGTTTGCCGGCTATAGGGCCGCCTGTGCTATCAATCGAGTACAGCTTTTTTAAAAAGGCGGCTAAATCAACGGCTAATTGTTGTAAATCAGTGTTGCTTCTGTCAGGAGTTTGCCCTTCAATCCATCGATTGACAGACCAAGAATACGGGTACAAACGAGAAGGCTTCCCTTTCGCAATCGGTACTGTAATTGGCAAGTCAAAATGAGGGGCAAGCATAGGCAACCATTTTGCCTCTTTCTCAACTTGAGGCGCGTATGCCTCATGACTAGGCAAGCGTATACTCATCGTATCGCCAAGGCGAAAAGTCCGATTGTCATGACCGCTTTTTTGCACATGTTTAATCTCTAAGTTTGACCACTCTGGAAACTGTTGAGCTATTAATTTTCTCGCTAATTCGATCGTTGGTTCCATAAGTCCTCCGCTTTTGAACAGATTTTATTTCAGACGACAAGATTACATTTGCATAACAGCTTTTATTTTTCATGCTACCACCCCTTATTTCATAAATGCATCGGCTTTTATCGTACACTGCTTTGCTAGCAATTTTACTCTCAATTCGAGTTACATCAGCGACATTCCTGCTTACCGTCGTACTTGCTGTTCTACATGACAAGAAAAGCCTGCCAAGCGCTTTCCAGCGTTTAGCAGGCTGTGCATTTTTCACTCCAATGCTTTTACCACTTGGTCGAGCCCGTACGATTGCCCGATTGGCCCGTAGCCAAGGGCAAGCTCGCCATTCATTTCATACACTTGTCCTTTTTCTACTGCTTGCAGGCTGTTCCACACATTCGTCTCTTCCCATTCATGGATGATTGAAGAAGAAGAGTCGCTGTCTCCTTGAAAATAGCCAATGAAAAGGTGATCAGGGTTTAATTCGCTTATCCCTTCAAGAGATATTTCTGCCCCTTCTTCCATAATTGATGCATCTGGAACAGACAGCCCCAATAGGTCATAGTACAATGGCAAGTAGTTCGTACCTTGCAGCCAAGCAGTGGCTTCTCGTGCTTGTAAAAAGGCAACTTCGCCTTCTATATTCGCTACTTTTTCGCGCCCTTCCTCGACTTTTTGTTCAAAAGAACGAATAAATGATTCAGCAACATCTTCTTGGCCAAGAATGTCGCCAAACAAAGACACGAGTGCAGGCCAGTCTCCCCATACGTTGACTTCTTCCTCATCTACGACAAAAACAGGCGCAATTTGTTGCAGTTGGTCGATATCCTCATTTACTTGGTTCCCTGCAATAATTAAATCTGGTTCATAGGCAAGCAACGCTTCCAAATTCACTTGCTGGTTTTCGCCTACCACTTCTAGCTCGTCGAACGTTTCTACATAAGGCTCGTACACGTCTGTTTTTAAAACAGACTGTTCTGCTGAAAAAGGCAGCACAACCGCAGCAGAAGGCGTGTCAAAAAGCAGAAATGAATCGATAAATCCCCAATGGGCAATAGCTACTTTTTGCGGCGCTTTTTCAAGAGTAAAGTCTCCGTTCGCATCTTCCAATGTCCGCGGAAACGCGCTTGAGACAGTGGGCTCACTGCTTTTCTCTGTATCGTCATTGGCATCGTTACCCACATTACCTGAGCAAGCTCCTAGAAGCACTAACAGCAAAAGGCTTGAAGCAAGTGATTTAAGTGAATGGTGCATAAAGTACGTTCCTTTCGTTCTTATCTATTAATAGTGATAATCATTATCATTTAAAATGATAACAAGGAATGACTTCATGTAAAATAGACAGTTTCCTGTTTTACAGATGGATTATTTCTTCATTTCTAGAAGAACGTAGCTAGGAGCGACTCCAAACTGCTTTTTGAACAACCTGCTAAAATAATAGGGATCCTGATACCCGACGCTGCGGGCAACCGCACTGACAGTAAACGCTCCTGTCATTAGTAGTTGGTGCGCTCGCTTCATACGGCAATGGATCACATAGTCAATCGGGCCAACTCCTGTGCATTTCCGGAAAGCGGCAGAAAAATATTTAGGCGTCATATCATAACGAGCAGCCAATTGCCCTAATGTTATCGGTTCATGGTAATGGGCATGGATATAACGGATTGTCTCTTCCATCACTTCACTGTTTTTAGGTTTCTGCTGCAAACGCGCTAATCGAAGGACATGTGCAAGCAATTGGTAGAACAACGCTTTTTTTTGCAGCGCCGCTATCTCCCCCGGCTCCGCATCGATTTGTATAAGCTCATCAACCATTTGCAAAATACTCGGTTCAAATAGGTACTCTAGTTGGTGGGCTTTTTGAAACAAAGCTGCCTGTGGCGTCCTTCCGTCTGCTAAAAAATGAATAAGCGCATATTCACAGCCCGTTTCACCGACTTCTAACGCTAAACGCATTTGATAGCCGCCGATGATTGCTTTTCCTTGGTTGACTTCGATTGAATTAGAACCGTTAAACGTAAAGCGTGCGCTGCCACGAAGCCCTAGAATAAGCCCGCCATAAGCCGTCGGCTGGTCAACATGGCCACGGTAAAGGCGATTGGCTTCAAGTCTGCTCTTATAGACGCCATAAACATGGATAGGTGTGTACGCAAAAGCTTGGGCCAACTGGTTGTACCGTTCCATGCAAACACCTCTTTTCTTGCTTTATGCTCCTTAGCGTAATCGTTTGCCACGGCTCTGTCCATAGCAATAACTGGATGATGGATTCCTTAAAAGTTGCCTCGATCGCTACACCCATTCAAGCCTAGCGGTCACAAAAAAAGGAGAGTACGCATCACTCTCCTCTTTTTCATCATTTATCGCTGCCTACAATTGAATCAATTGCATGTAATTCTTCGCGGCTAAAGGACAAATTGTTCAATGCAGCTACATTTTCTTCGATTTGTTCGATGGAACTCGCCCCGATTAAAGCAGACGTGACGCTGCCCTCCCTTAATACCCATGCTAAAGCAAACTGGGCCATTGTTTGCCTGCGGTTCTCGGCCATTTTATGAAGCTCTTTTACTTTCCCTACTTGCTCCTCGGTCACATTTGCTTTAAACCAATCGTTTTTAGCCGCCCTGGATCCTTCTGGAATAGCGTGCAAGTATTTTGAAGTTAAAAGCCCCATCGCCAGCGGTGCAAAAGCGACAGTGCCAATTCCTTCTTCAGCGAGGACGTCTTGCAGCCCTCCCTCAATCCAACGGTTCAACATCGAATACGAAGGCTGGTTAACGACACAAGGCGTGCCTAACTGTTTTAAAATTGTGGCCGCCTGTTTTGTTTCTTTAGGCCCGTAATTCGATAAGCCAATATAGAGCGCCTTTCCTTGGCGGACAATGGCGTCAAGTGCAGCCATTGTTTCTTCCAGAGGCGTGTTGGGATCATAGCGGTGGTGGTAAAAAATATCGACATAGTCGAGATTTAGCCGTTTTAGGCTTTGGTCAAGGCTAGCGATGAGGTACTTTCTTGAACCGCCATCCCCGTATGGGCCAGGCCACATGTCGTAGCCTGCTTTCGTCGAAATAATGAGTTCATCCCGATAGCGATTTAGTTCGCTGTTTAGTATCGTGCCCATTGCTGCTTCGGCAGAACCAGGAGGAGGGCCATAATTGTTGGCCAAGTCAAAATGAGTAATCCCTAAATCAAACGCACGAAAAATTTTTTCTTTTACTTTAGCCTGGCTCGTGTCGGCGCCAAAGTTTTGCCACAATCCCAATGAAATAGCTGGAAGCTTCAAGCCGCTTTTTCCGCATTGGTTGTATATCATATCATCATAACGTGAAGGCGTTGCTGTATACATAAAGCAAGACACTCCTTTTTCTTATACTTTAGCATGGCTTGGGAACGGCGTATATGGCAATGTGACGCATTTATATCATTTTCGTAAGCGCTTTACTCATTCATCGTTTACAGTTATGGCTTTTGCGCAGAAATAATTAGAAACATTGGCCTTCTCCATTCATCTTTCATTTCCCGGCTAAGGGCAGATGTGTCCTCAGAAGGAGTGGGTTCTTTAACAGCGTTGATCCGAAAACCAGCCTCTATCAAATCATTGATATAGGTAGAAAGTGTACGATGGTATTTAATCACTTGTTCAGTCAAAAAAGACGTTTCCCTCCTTCCTTCTGATTGGTAATGGTCAACAGGCCAATGCTGGCGGTTTCCTTGGTCGTCGTAACACCAATCTTGTTGGTGGCGAGAAGTAAAAATCGGGTGTTCTACTGAAAAAACGACTGTTCCCTCGGCTTTTAGACAATCGTAAACGTTCTTGCAAATTGGCCTAAAGGACTTGATATAGTGGAAAGCGAGCGAACTGATGACAACATCGAACTGTGCCCTTGGGAAATCGATGTCTTCGATCGCCATGTTTAAATAAGAAATGAACGGGTCATTTGTTTTTTCTCGTGCTTTTTCCAGCATTTTTTCTGATAAATCAACGCCTACTACAGAACGCGCCTGTTGTTCCCTGGCATAGCGGCAATGCCAGCCAAAACCGCAGCCTAAATCAAGCACGGCTTTCCCCCGCATATCAGGCAATAGTGCCTTTAACACATGCCATTCTCCTGCACCGGCAAGCCCTTTTACAGAGCGAGGCATTTTTTCATAAGCGGCAAAGAATGCCTTATCGTCATACTTATTCTGCTTCATTTGTCCGTCTCCTCTTCCTTCCTAGCCAGCGCCATTGTTTGATTTTGAGCACCTGCACGCGCAACGCTTCCCTTTATTATAAATCAACCTTTTCGTGTAGCGCGGCAAATAACGACTTGAGCTTAAAACTCAAGTCGCTTGTAGTAGCTAAAGCTGTTCTCCATTTGTGGCAATGACATTTTGGTACCAGCTAAAATTTGTCTTTTTATAGCGTTTATTTGATCCTTTGCCATTGCTGTCGCGATCAACATAAATAGAGGCTTTTGGCAGACCATATAGTTGGTTGCACACCGTGCGCAAACCAATTGGATCAATTTGCCACCCCCACTTGATGCCTCTAAGTACGGATTTTTCACATCCGCAAAGAGATTGTTGGCAGTTTGCATTTTAACTGTTCTGGATCCGTGCTTGCTACAAAAAACATGTAGTAACTATGCCCATATAATCAACCGTATGTTCACGGAGGAGGTCAAGATCGCCAGCTTCCATTTCAATGTCAATACTTTTTTCCTTAAGATAGGCTTTTAATTGCAAAACTCATGTGGTCCGCCAAGTCTACATACAAATAGCCATCCAGTTTATATGACAATTGTGATTTCGCATAATCTAAAATCTTAGAGGCAATGTTTAAATATAGTTCTGACGTATCTCGTAATAATTTCGCTAACTTATCCGACACACCCCTTTTTTCCAAAACAAATGTTTTTTCGATTTTAGCTGTATCGATCGTTTCACCTGCCTTTTTTTGAAAAGCCAAGCCCCTGCCCATTACGACCATTTCTTGATCCCATTCATTCTGTGCTAGGACAACATGGTTATTAAATACTTTCTTAATTTGCATGATTTAATAGCTAGCTCACTTTGTATCGCCCCGACATCCTTATATTCGTTGTCGGCGATTCCTTTTCATTGTCCTCCTCCTCTCTCCTTATGTCCCCTCTTTAGTGAATGAAAAAATAGAAAAATTTTTTAAAAAAGGTGTGTACATTTTCATTTTTGCGTTGTATACTGTACCACAACAGAAATAATTATAACATACTGTTATATAAAAAGGAGGGAGACCAATGAGCTTGAAAAATCCAATTGACTTTTACAGAACGCTTCCGAGGAAAACATGTCCTGAATGTGGTGAACAGATGGAAGAGCAAGCTGAATCTTACTTTATGGAATGTGAGCGCTGCCTTGCTAAAAAAGGTGAGTAGCCAGAACTGTTTTATAACACTATGTGCACAGCGGAGGTGAATGCTACAGAGCGGGAAATTTTCATATCGCTAAACGGAGGACGCAACGATGACACGTTTTGATAATGGCAGGATAGTTAATTGGGCAGCTGAAGCTAGATGAAAAAACGTATAATTGGGGGAATGTGCGATGCTAGAAGAAAAACAACTCGTAGAAAGCTGGGAGCATGAAGAACGCTGGAAAGGGATCATAAGGCCGTATGAGGCTGCTGATGTTATGCGGCTAAGGGGCACGCTCGAGATTGAATACACAATTGCCAGGCGCGGTGCCGAAAAGCTGTGGAAACTTCTCCATACAGAGGATTTCGTCCCAGCGCTAGGCGCTTTAACTGGAAACCAAGCGATGCAGCAAGTAAAAGCCGGATTGAAAGCGATTTATTTAAGCGGTTGGCAAGTGGCTGCTGATGCCAATTTGGCAGGGAGTATGTATCCTGATCAAAGCCTTTATCCGGCAAACAGCGTACCCGAAGTCGTCAAAAAAATCAACCGTACGCTGCAACGCGCGGATCAAATTTCCCACATGGAAGGAAAAGAAGACATCGATTGGTATGCGCCAATTGTGGCCGATGCGGAGGCAGGCTTTGGTGGACAGCTAAATGTGTTCGAGTTAATGAAAAGCATGATTGAAGCAGGCGCCGCAGGAGTTCACTTTGAAGATCAGCTATCTTCTGAGAAAAAGTGCGGGCATTTAGGCGGAAAAGTGCTGCTTCCGACGCAAACAGCAGTACGTAATTTGATTGCCGCCCGTCTCGCAGCAGACGTGATGGGAGTCCCGACCATTCTTATTGCTCGTACAGATGCCAATGCCGCTGACCTAATCACAAGCGACGTCGATTCATATGATGCACCGTTTTTAACAGGAGAACGAACAGCGGAAGGGTTTTTCAAAACAAAGTCAGGTCTTGATCAAGCGATTGCGAGAGGATTGGCATATGCGCCATATGCCGATTTGATTTGGTGTGAAACGTCTGAGCCGAATATTGAAGAAGCACGCCGGTTCGCACAAGCGATCCATGAAAAATTCCCAGGCAAACTGCTCGCCTACAATTGCTCCCCTTCGTTTAACTGGAAAGCCAAACTGGATGATCACACCATCTTGAACTTCCAAAAACAACTTGGGGAAATGGGCTATAAATTTCAATTTGTCACACTGGCCGGCTTCCACGCTTTAAACCATGGCATGTTTGAATTATCCCGCCAATATAAGCACCGCGGAATGGCGGCGTACTCTGATCTTCAGCAGGCTGAATTTGCCAGCGAAGCCCACGGCTACACGGCAACAAGGCATCAGCGCGAAGTCGGAACGAGCTACTTTGATGAAGTCGCCCAAGTCGTAACAGGCGGGACTTCATCAACCACTGCCCTGAAGGGATCGACTGAAGCCGAACAGTTTCAATCTTAAAAACGTGAAAAGGAGTTGTCCCAAAAGGTCATAGATAAATGACCTTTTGGGGTGGCTTTTTTGCATTTAGATAAAAAAGCACAAAAAAACCGCCCAATCGTTTAAAATGAAGGTACCACTACCAAAATTCAAACGAAAGCAGGCGATTTTTTTGCGTAACCCAAAGGTCACTTTCCAAGAGTATACCATGAATCAACTCTATCTGCCTATGGATTTTTCCGATCTTATCCCCGAACATCATGTCGCGCGTGTGGTCAGTGACGTGGTGGATGGGTTGGATGACGATTTCTTTGTTCGTGCGTATGAAGGCGGAGGCAGACCCGCCTATCATCCGAAAATGATGACAAAGATTGTCCTATATGCGTATACGCAACGTTGGTTCTCGTGCCGAGCCATGGGACAAGCCCTCAAAGAAAACCTGCCGATGATGTGGCTCGCTGCTGGACAAGCCCCGAACTTTCGGACGATCAATCGCTTTCGCTCAGAACGTTTCCAATCGTTGATGGAAGGCCTGTATACCGAAATGACGCATCTCCTAATCGAGGAAGGCTATGTCGACTTGGAGGCGTATTTTCTCGATGGCACCAAAATCGAAGCGAACGCCAATAAATACTCGTTCGTTTGGAAAAAGAGCACGCTTTCCCACGAAGAAAAGCTTCAAATGAAAATCGAGGAAACGTTAGAGGTCATTCAAGAAGCGATTGCGTTGGATACCGAAACCTTCAAGCAGGAAGATGCCACGTTTGAACGGCAACGGATCAGCCACAAACGTCTTCAAGACGTCGTCACAAAGGTGGAAAAGGAACTGAATGCGATGGACCAAGCAATCGCAGTAGCCCCATCCAAAGAAGAAAAACGCGCCCACCAAGAAGCGAGCAAGCCACTACGAAAGGCCTACCGAAGCTTAACGAAAGACCATCTTCCTCGTTTGGAAAAATACGAAGAACAGATGGGCCTCTTTGGCGAGCGCAACAGCTTTTCTAAAACCGACCCAGATGCCACGTTCATGCGGATGAAAGACGATCACATGAACAATGGGCAACTCAAGGCAGGGTATAACTGGCAAGTGGCGACACAAAACCAATTCATTCTTCACTACACGGTTCACCAAAACCCAACCGATACCCGTTGTTTGATCCCGCATTTTGAGCACTTTAAAGCGACAGGTCTGCCTTTGCCAAACTGGTTCATTGCCGATGCAGGCTACGGAAGTGAAAGCAATTATCTTTACATGGAAGAGCAAGAAACGGTCACATCGCTCATTCCCTACAACACCTATCGCCAAGAACAAAAACGATCATTCCTAAAGCAAGCCTACCATCCGTATAACTGGCGGTATGACGAACACGAGGATGTCTATTGGTGCCCAAACAACCGGAAGGTCGCCTTTAAAGCCTATAGCCGACGTACCGATCGTTATGGATTCAAGCGCGACTTCAAGATGTATGAATGCGAGTCCTGTGAGGGGTGTCCGTTCAAAGCAGACTGTACGAGGGGCAAGGGGCCTCGGCAAATCCATTACAACCCCATCTACGAGGAACTCAAAGCCAAAGAAGCGGCAAAACTACATAGTGAAAGAGGAGCCACACTCTACGCGCAAAGAAAAACGGACGTCGAGAGTGTATTTGGGCATGCCAAACAAAATCTCGGGTTTCGACGATTCCACCTTCGCGGGTTGGAAAAGGTGACGGTGGAGCTTGGTTGGCTGGGGTTGGCCCTCAATCTGAAGAAAATGGCGGGCCTTGCCCGCCATCATTCACCGAAATACCGATCCATCCAAATAAAGGGGAGTCGAGATCAAGTCAGATCTCGACTCCCCTTCTTCATTTTAAAGGCTTTTGGGACAACCTCTACTTGTTGTCTAGCAGAATAGCAATTGACATCTTGGCCAGGTCATCGTATTTTACCAAAGGAAATCAGCCATCAAGGACCAGCGTATACTACCGTGGAAAAATGCAAAATAACAAGTTAAACCCTTGCCACAAATGTTATGTGACAAGGGTTATTCTTGTATTATCCAATCGAACCTTCCATCTCGAACTTAATCAAGCGGTTCATTTCGACTGCGTATTCCATTGGCAGCTCTTTCGTGAATGGCTCGATGAAGCCCATGACGATCATTTCGGTTGCTTCTTCTTCAGAAACGCCGCGGCTCATCAAGTAGAAAAGCTGGTCTTCGGACACTTTGGAAACTGTCGCTTCGTGTTCAAGTGTGATGTTGTTGTTCAAAATTTCATTGTACGGGATTGTATCCGATGTGGACTGGTTATCCATGATGAGTGTGTCGCACTCAATTTTAGATTTCGAGCCGTCTGATTTGCGGCCAAAGTGGCAAATGCCGCGGTATGTGACTTTGCCGCCTTGTTTGGAAATCGATTTTGATACAATCGTTGATGAACAGTTTGGCGCAAGGTGCGTTACTTTCGCGCCTGCGTCTTGGTGCTGGCCTTTGCCGGCAATCGCAATCGAAAGAACGGTTCCTTTTGCGCCTTCGCCACGCATGATGACAGCAGGGTATTTCATTGTTAGTTTAGAGCCGATGTTGCCGTCGACCCATTCCATTGTCGCGCCCTTGTCAGCCACGGCCCGTTTTGTAACGAGGTTGTAGACGTTTGGCGCCCAGTTTTGGATCGTCGTGTAGCGGCAGTACGCATTGTCTTTAACAATGATTTCGACGACTGCGCTGTGCAACGAGTTCGTTGTATAAACGGGTGCAGTACAGCCTTCTACATAATGGACAGAGCTATCTTCATCAGCGATGATGAGTGTCCGCTCGAATTGGCCCATGTTTTCTGAGTTGATGCGGAAGTACGCTTGCAGCGGCGTGTCAACTTTGACTCCTTTAGGTACATAAATGAACGATCCGCCAGACCATACAGCTGAGTTGAGCGCTGCAAATTTGTTGTCTGCAGCAGGTATGACCGTAGCAAAGTACTCTTTAAAGATGTCTTCGTTCTCTTTTAGAGCCGAATCTGTGTCTTTAAAGACGACACCCATTGCTTCCAAGTCCTCTTTCATGTTGTGGTAAACCACTTCGGACTCGTACTGTGCGGAAACGCCGGCCAAGTATTTCTGTTCTGCTTCTGGAATGCCCAATTTGTCAAATGTGTTTTTGATCTCTTCCGGCACTTCATCCCATGAACGTTCCGTTTTGTCAGAAGCTTTCACGTAGTACGTGATGTCGTCAAAGTTTAGCTCAGAGAGGTCGCCGCCCCACTGTGGCATTGGCATTTTGTAAAATTGTTCGAGCGACTTCAAGCGGAAATCAAGCATCCACTGAGGCTCCTCTTTCATACGGGAAATTTCTTCAACAATCTCCTTCGTCAAGCCGCGGCCTGAACGGAAAATCGATACGTCACGATCTGAAAACCCGTATTTGTATTCTCCGATATCTGGCATATTTTTTGCCACGTATATCCCTCCTAAATTATGATGAATGCGTGTCGTTCAGCCCTTTTTCGAGCGCTTTCCAAGCAAGCGTCGCACATTTAATTCGTGCAGGGAATTTTGTTACACCAGTAAGCGCCTCAATGTCACCTAAGTCAAACTTGCCTTCATCATAGTCCTTTCCTTGCATCATATCTGAAAAAAGCTTAGACAGCGCCAGCGCTTCTTCGACGGTTAAGCCTTTGACAGCTTGCGTCATCATTGAAGCGGAGGCAAGGCTGATGGAACAGCCTTCCCCTGTAAATACAGCGCGGTCTACTTTTCCATCTTCTACTTTCATTTGTACTTGAACACGGTCCCCACATGTGGGATTGTTCAAATTTACCGTCAGTGTGTCCCCTTCAAGCTCACCGCGGTTGCGGGGATTCTTATAGTGGTCCATGATCACTTGCCGGTAAAGTGTATCGAGATCACGAGAAGACATCGCTAAAATACTCCTTTGCTTTGACTAATCCGTTTGCCAGAGCATCAATATCTTCTTTCGTATTGTACACATAATAGCTGGCACGAGCAGTGGCGACAACGTCAAGCCATTTCATTAACGGTTGTGCACAATGATGGCCTGCGCGAACAGCAATTCCTTCAGCATCAAGGACAGTCGCTACATCGTGGGGGTGCACGTCGCCAAGCTGGAATGTGATCACCCCTGCACGGTCTTTTGGCCCAAAGATCGTCAAATCTTTGAAATCGCCGAGACGCTCAAACGAATAGTCAACGAGTTCTTTTTCGTGCTGTTCAATTTCATTAAACCCTAAATCGGTGACAAAATCAATCGCAGCACCGAACCCGATTGCGCCAGCAATGATTGGCGTTCCCCCTTCAAACTTCCACGGGAGCTCTTTCCAAGTCGAATCTTGCAGACCGACAAAATCAATCATTTCCCCGCCAAATTCAATTGGCTCCATCGCTTCAAGCAGCGCTTTTTTGCCGTATAAGGCGCCAATGCCAGTGGGGCCACACATTTTGTGTGCCGAGAAAGCAAAAAAGTCACAGTCTAATTGTTGGACATCCACGTGGACATGGGGAGCGGCTTGGGCGCCATCCACAACCATGACCGCGCCATGTTTATGAGCGACTTTCGCCATTTCAGCAATTGGGTTAACTGTACCGAGCACATTTGAAACGTAGACAACGGAAACGATTTTTGTTCGTTCCGTTATCGTTTTTTCGACATCCGCTAATGCAATCGTCCCATCTTCTTGCAAAGGGATATACTTCAACACGGCCCCTTTCCGCTTGGCAAGCTGCTGCCATGGAATGATATTCGAATGGTGTTCCATTGGCGTAATGACAATTTCATCGCCTTCGCCGACATGGTCAGTTCCATAGCTTTGCGCCACTAAATTAATGGCCGTGGTTGTGCCGCGAGTAAAGACAATCTCCGCCGTGTCTTGCGCATTCAAGAAAGCGCGGACTTTTTCGCGTGCGCCTTCATATTCATCAGTAGCAAGCGTACCAAGCGTATGCACGCCACGATGGACATTAGAATTGTAACGGCGGTAATAGTCATCGAGCTTTTCAATGACTTGGATTGGCTTTTGCGAAGTGGCGGCGCTGTCGAGATAGACAAGAGGATTCCCGTTTACTTGTTGGTCGAGGATCGGGAACAGCTTCTTTATCTCCTTTGCGTTCATCGTTTTGCCTTTCTTTCAATGACCGTTTTCATTTGCTTGCGGACTGACGCAACTGGAAGCTGGGAAACAACAGGCTCCAAAAATCCGTGGATGACAAGGCGTTCTGCTTCAGCCCGTGAAATGCCGCGGCTCATTAAATAGAACATTTGCAGCGGGTCAATCCGGCCAACAGAAGCAGCGTGGCCAGCCGTTACGTCATCTTCGTCGATTAAAAGGATTGGATTGGCATCGCCCCGGGCACGTTCGCCGAGCATGAGAATCCGTTCGGTTTGTTCGCCGTGCGCCTTTGTTGCTGCTTTTTCGATTTTTGAAATGCCGTTAAAAATGCCAAGGGCACGTTCCGTCATAACGCCATGCTTTAAAATATAGCCTTCTGAATGTTTGCCGTAATGCTTAATGAGCGTCGTAAAGTTTTGTTTTTGTTCGCCTGTGCCGACTGATACGAGCTTTGCGTCTGCATAAGAGCCGTCGCCCACCAAGTACGTAATGTTTTCAGCGACCGTATCGCCGTCGTTCATTTGCCCAAGCGCCCAATCGATGCGGCCGTCGCGTTCAACATGGGCGCGGCGGACAACATAAGTGGTAGCATCTTCATTGAGCGTATCGACACCGCCAAAGGAAACGCGGGCACCAGCGCCGACATAGACTTCAGCGACTAAGTTGGCTACAGATGCACCAGAGCCATAGCCTGTGTAATTTTCTACATACGTGACTGAGCTGTTGTCTTCCGCTACGATCAATACGTGGTTAAACAAACCGGCTTTTTCATCGGAAACCGCATAAACAGCTTGCAATGGCACTTCAACATTGACGTTTTTCGGCACGTAAATAAAGGCGCCGCCTTCCATCAATGCGGCATGCATCGCCGTTAGCTTGTTTTCGTCGGCTGAAACAGCTTCTGTTAATAAATACTTTTTAACAAGATCGCCATGCTCTTTAACCGCAGTCGCAAAGTCACAAAACACAACGCCTTTTTCTACTAATTCAGCAGCATTTGTTTGAAAGATCGTTTTGCCATTGTCTTGGATTAGCAAGCTGTTTCCAGTTGCTTCTTCATCAACAAATTGCTGAATGTCGCTGGACAGCTCATCCAAGCTTGAAATTTCCTTTGGTTCTCTAAGTTCCTGAGTAAAGGACGTAAAATCCCAATTGTGGATTTTGGTTTTATCCGGCTTAGGAAGCTCGAGGCTTTCGACTTTATTCAATGCATCCAGACGCAAGTCCGTTAGCCATTTTGGTTCTTGTTTTCCTTCGGACCGTTCTTTTAACTTATCCGGACCGATCAGTGGGTTCGTCTCAACTGACATACATACCATCCTTTGCTGTTTTATCGTGAAAGCTTCCGACTGGTTCTCACTTACGCTTCTTGGTTGGCATCAACGCGTTCGTCTTCAATGCCCAATTCTTCTTTAATCCAGTCATATCCTTCTGCTTCAAGACGCTCAGCAAGTTCAGAGCCGCCGGATTTAACGATGCGGCCTTGCATCATTACATGGACTTTATCTGGTGTGATGTAGTCAAGAAGGCGTTGGTAGTGGGTAATGATCAAGCAGCCAAACTCTTCGCCGCGCATTTGGTTGACACCTTGGGCAACAACTTTTAGCGCATCGATGTCAAGCCCTGAGTCGATTTCGTCAAGAATGGCGATTTTCGGTTCAAGCATTAGCAATTGGAGAATTTCATTGCGCTTTTTCTCCCCGCCTGAAAAGCCTTCATTCAAATAACGCTGCGCAAAGGATTGGTCCATGTCGAGAACGTCCATTTTTTCGTCCATTTTGCGAATAAATTTCATTAAAGACAGCTCATTGCCTTCTTCACGGTTCGCATTAATGGCAGAGCGCAAAAAGTCGGCGTTTGTAATGCCGCTAATCTCGCTTGGGTATTGCATCGCAAGGAACATGCCTGCACGAGCACGCTCGTCTACTTCCATTTCAAGCACGTCTTCGCCGTCTAGCGTAACAGAACCGCTTGTGATTTCATATTTTGGATGACCCATGATGGCAGAAGCAAGCGTTGATTTCCCTGTTCCGTTTGGTCCCATGATCGCGTGGATTTCTCCGCCGTTGATCTCAAGGTTGAAATCTTTAAGAATTTCCTTATCGTCAATAGAGACATGTAAATTCTCAATCTTAAGGTTTGGTACAGACATGTGTATTCCCTCCATAAATTAAGCAGGTATGCTGTTTCCAGCAAACCTCGCTGACATTTTTTAATGATTATTAATCTATTCTCATTCTAATTTTATACTAAATGGACACACACTTCAAGGAGCCCGTCCCGATAAATTACCCAAAAAAAACAGAGCCTTCACTGTAGGGCAGGAGGCTCTGTTTTTGATCTACGTTGACTAGGAATGGAGTGATTCAACAAGACGGTTGCATGCATAATGCTCTTTTGTCCGCGCCTTCTCCACTTCCAGTCGTTTTTTTAAACTGTTCTCATACTCGGCATAGCTCATTCCATGCCGCTGCTGCAACCCTTTTTCCATCTCAGTGGTGTAGGATAGATCCATCTTATGAATGGTTCTTCATCCCCTCTCTCAATTTTGTTATGCCTGTTTTTGAACCACAAACGTTTACCAAAGCTACAATTTAAGCTCTAAGCAAACCGAGCAGCCTATTTGCGGTTCTGTTTTTCTCTACCCTAAACGAATAACATGCAAACAATAATGAGAGAGTGGCTGTTACCAATTGTTATTGCAGCTCTTTTGCGAATTCACCAAAGGCTTCCTGTACAAGTGTAGCTCCTTGACTAAAGGCGGCACCACTGCCAAAGGCGGTGGCAACCGCTATTGTTTCAAGCAATTCTTCTTCCGAAGCACCATGGTCAACGCATCCTTTTGTATGGTAAATGATGCAATATTCATCTTGGGCATAAACGCTCATGCCCAGCGCCATTAAATGCTTCTGTTTTTTTGACAAGGCCCCATCTTTAAAGCACTGGTCTGTAAACTCGTTGTATGTTCGGGAAAAAGCGGGCATTTTTTCTTCATAAGTACCGACGCCTTTTTTGTATCGTCCCAAGTGCTGCTCTGTTGTAGTATGACTTTCACGATTCATCGATTCTGCTCCCTTTCCGTCAAGTTACTGTTAGTATGCAGTACTTGTTCCAGGAGCATGCAATTTACTCGAATTTCTCTGGGTATGCAATTTGGGCCAAATGCTCGACCGCCTCTCCGATACGAGGACCAGGACGGTCCATGATGTCCGCTTCAAGCAAATAGATTTCCTCATTTTCGACAGCGGCAATGCCTCCCCAGCCTGCGCGGCCTTTAATCTCGCCGACTGGGTCTTCTGTATAGGTGACCGTTGTTGCGATCAAGTCGGGATTGCGGTCAATCACTTGCTCTTCGTCAATTTTAAGCCAGCCTTCTTCATCGGCAAACACATTGTTTAAGCCAGCGGCTTTAATGATTTCTTGCTGGAACGTATTGGCTCCTGTCGTATAAATGTCTGGAGATGGGCTAATTTCAAAATACACGTCCTTTTCTTCCGCTTCGGCGACTTTTGTGGCCACTTCCTCCATTTGCGCTTGGATGTTCGTTATGATTTCTTCGCCTCTTTCCGTTACGCCCATCACTTCTGCAATTTGTTCAATATCACTATAAACATCTTCAAAGTTGGCGGCTGAGTGAATCACAAACACGGGAATCCCTGCGTCTTCTAAAGGGTCGAGCGTATCAGGAGCCCCAATCGTATAGCCAATGACAACATCAGGATTCAATTCAATAATTCGTTCAGCATCAATTGTTTGTGAGTCAGATACTTTTTCGATTTCATTTGCTTCTTCAGGATAAAAATCAAATTCAGTCACACCGACCACCTTTTCTCCTACACCAAGTTCAAACAAAATTTCTGTATTGCTCGGAGCAAGAGAAACAACCGTTTCTGGGATTTTTTCAAACGTAATGTCTTCACCTCTGTCATCCGTTACTGTATACGATTGCCCCTCTGGCTGTTCTTCGTGGGCCTCTGTCTTGTCTTCGTCCGATTGGCAGCCAACCGCACAAATAAGCAATAATGATGATAACAAAAGCTTTTTTTTCATTTAATTAATCTCCTTTTTGCGTGTTTTTACGGGGTATGATTTGCTCACAAATGGGATTTCCTCGATTCCTTGCCGTTTGTTTGCATACACAGCCATGACAAACAGCACATTCGCCAACAGATGGGCGTAATCAAATAGCCTCTCTGGCACTTCTCGTTCCAAGCTGACGCGATGCAAAGCACGTACCGTTTTCTTGGCTTCACTGCGGCACACATGAAGAGCACAGGCAGCTGCCGATCCTTGCGGCAACACAAACTGCTTGATCGATTCCTCCGTCTCTTCAACATAGCGGTCATACAGATCGCTCAACTTATGTACATCAGCAGCGGATATCGCCATCTTTCCGCGTACCGATCCATTTAAATGGTACACCATTTCCACCAAATTGAGTAAATCACTATGTAATTCCTCTAACGGCACAACTAAGCTAGCCGCTTGTCCAATCCGAACTGCCAGCGCATCAGATTGTATTTCAAAATCGACAGTTGTTTGCGCCTCACGCATATAAGGATAGCAAAGATAGCGCATATCTTTCCCCTTGCCCATTGTTAGACCACTCCTGTCTTTTTACAAGCAAAAATGCCGTTAGCGCGTCGCTAACGGCAGCCTTTTTCCTTACTCGGCAGGGATGACCGCTCCGCCATAGTTTTCTTCAATAAATGTTTTGATTTCTTCAGATTGAAGCACCTCAACAAGTTTTTGAATCGCTTCATTGTTTTCATCTTCGCTGCGAACGACAATCAAATTAACGTATGGATTTTCGGCATCGCCTTCTTCAAGAATGACAGAGTCTTCTGTTGGCGATAGGCCAGCATCGATCGCATAGTTGGAATTAATCGCAATCAAGTCCGCTTCATTGTTCGTATATGCTTGCGGCAACAACTCAGCAGCAACGCCAGAATTGACAAACGTTAGATTTTTCGGGTTATCCACTATGTCTTGTTCGGTTGCATCAACTGAAACGCCCTCTTTAAGGGTAATTAAACCCGCTTCTTGAAGAAGGGAGTACACACGGCCGTGGTCAGCGACAGAATCGCTCATCATCACCGTTGCTCCGTCAGGAAGGTCGTCGACGCTGTCATATTCTTGTGAATAAAGGCCCATTGGCTCTAAATGGATGGCCCCAGCTTCAACAAAATCATAGTCCAGATTTTGCTCAAGCTGTTCTTCAAGATAAGGGCGGTGTTGAAAATAGTTGGCATCGACATCGCCATCGTTTAAAGCAATGTTTGGCAAAACATAGTCTTGGGCAATTTCGATTTCCAGCTCGACGCCTTGTTCTTTAAGCAATGGCTCTGCCTCTTCTAAAATTTCGGCATGGGGCACATTGGAGGCGCTAATTTTAATGGTCGTTGGCTCGTCTGCATTGCCTCCGTCTCCATTTGCCCCGCCTTGCTCGTTGCCGCCTTGCCCGCAAGCAACGAGTGCAACTGCTGCTGTTGTGACACCTAATGTTTTCAAAAATGCTTTCATCTTCTCGTCCTCTCCTTTTTATTAGCGTTTATCTAATCGACTTGTGAAAAAGTCGCCAATCCACTGGAACACAAACACAATCGCTAAAATAACGACAGTCGCGACAACCATCACATCTGGATTGGTGCGCTGAAACCCTTGTTGGAACGCAAGTGTGCCAAGACCGCCAGCACCAATTGTTCCGGCCATTGCTGTATAACCGATCAAAGCAATGGTCGTTACAGTAATGCCAGAAACAAGCGCTGGCATTGATTCAGGAATAAGCACTTTAAAGATAATGTGGCGGTTTGTTGAGCCCATTGCCTGTGCAGCTTCGACGACGCCTTTATCCACTTCCCGCAAAGCAATTTCAACCATGCGGGCATAAAATGGCGCAGCGCCTATAATCAAAGCAGGCAATGCTGCACTTGGGCCAAAAATCGAACCAACGAGTGCCCGCGTAAATGGAATAAGCAATATGATTAAAATAATAAACGGAATCGAGCGAAATACATTTACAAAAGCGGCTACGATCTTATAAAAGAAGCGGTTTTGCCATGGATTGCCTTTGGCGGTCAAATATAAAAACAAGCCGAGGAGCAAGCCAATAAAAAAGGTTGCAACTGCTGAGGCGACTGTCATGTAAACCGTCTCTTGCGTAGCTGCCCACACATCTTCCCACACGACATTTGGAAACCATTTAGCGATCATGCTCAATCACCTCCACGTCTATTTCTTTGCCGCGGATGTATGCAAGCGCTGCTTCAATTTCGTTCGTTGCCCCTAATAGCCGTAAATACAGCTTTCCATAGGAGCCTTGTTGCAATTTTGAAATGTTCCCTTGCAAAATGCTAATGTCGATCGGAAAACGTCGGATTAATTCCGTTACAAGTTGTTCTTCAGCAGGGTTGCCAACAAACGTTAAAGAGACAATCGTGCCGTCGCTCTTTTCATCAAGAAGATGCCAAAGCGATTGTTCTTCTTCCCCCGTTTGCGCCAACTGCTTAACAAACTCCTTTGTCATCTGCTCTTTCGGCTTACGGAACACATCAATGACTGGCCCTTGTTCGACAATCTTGCCGTTTTCCATCACTGCCACTTGATGGCAAATTTTTTGGATAACGTGCATTTCGTGAGTAATGAGCACGATCGTCAAGTTCAGTTTTTCATTAATGTCAAGGAGCAAATCCAAAATGGAATCCGTCGTCTTTGGGTCAAGCGCTGAAGTTGCTTCATCGCATAACAGCACTTTCGGATTGTTGGCAAGCGCCCTAGCAATTCCAACCCGTTGCTTTTGACCGCCGCTCAACTGAGACGGATAGCTGTCTCCTCGACCATGAAGCCCAACAAGTTCAATCAATTCCTCGACCCGTTTCTTCCGTTGCGCAGCTGGAACTCCTGCAACTTCCAACGGGAACGAAATGTTTTGCCTAACCGTCCGCGACCAAAGTAAATTAAAATGCTGAAAAATCATGCCAATTTCTTGGCGAGCTGCCCGCAATTTACTTGGCGTAAGCGACGACAGTGCCTTGCCATCTATTTTAACGGACCCTTCCGTTGGTTTCTCAAGCAAATTAAGCAACCGAATAAGCGTGCTCTTTCCAGCTCCGCTATAACCAATGATCCCAAAAATTTGCCCAGCTTCAATTTCAAGGTTGACGTTATCGACAGCTTGGACAGCGCCATTTTTCGTTTTAAACGTTTTGCTGATTCCTTTCAGAGAAATCATTGTCAATGTCCCTCCATAAAAAAACCTTTCTGCCGGACAGACAGAAAGGGTGCTGTTGCTTCCCTCTCATCTCCCAAAGCCCATATGCTTTGCAGGATTTAGCACCTTCAAGCGAACTTGCGGTTGCCGGGTTTCATTGGGCCAGTCCCTCCACCTCTCTCGATAAGAATGAATATGGTTGTTTTATCAAACTCTAATGTAGCCGTATCATAGCATGGCTTTATGGCGGCGTCAATTCTTTCTTAAATAAATTAAACTGCCTTGCGCGAATAAAGCAAAACCCTATCGGTATCAGAAAAAAAGACCCGCCCCTGCCAGGCAAGTCTTCGCTATTCGATCGATTCGCGTTCGATCAGCAATTATTTCCATCTCTCCAACTAGGCAACTCATATAGAAAACGTCCATCTTGCCATGAAGCCAACGCCGATGGGAGGGCCGCAGCTATTCACTACGGCACCTGAAGCGGCCAGCCTTCTCCGTTCGTTTGCGACAACCGTTTCTATACGTGCTTCTTCCTCCCGAGTCTCCTCTGGCTTAAACGCCTATCTTTAGAGTGCACGCCAGGAAAATTTGTATCCGAGGGAAGATCAGCCAGAAGAAGAGCTAAAGCATTAATCTTCGCTAATCATCTCCGCATATTCTCCTGCTGACATCAGCTTGTCCACTTCACTTGCGTCAGCCGGCTCAACCACGATCATCCACGCTTTTTCGTACGGTGACTCATTGACAAGCTCTGGGGAATCATCAAGTTCTTCATTCACTTCAACGACTTTTCCGCTAATTGGCGCATACAATTCAGATACAGTCTTGACGGACTCAACGCTGCCAAATGGCTCGTCCGCTTCAATCTCATCGCCCACTTCAGGAAGTTCGACGAAGACAATATCGCCTAGTTCAGATTGGGCAAAATCAGTGATGCCGATACGGACTTTGCCGTCTTCCGTTTTTACCCACTCATGTTCTTCGGAATACTTTAGCTCTTCAGGTAAATTACTCATGTTAACCCCTCCAATGTGGTCTTTTCGAAGTTTATCATACAGGAAATCGCTCATAAGCGAAAGGAAATCTTCTTGTTACACCACTAAAAAGTTGACCACATATCTTGAAATTGATCTTCTTTAAAGCCAAGTGTCACTTTTGTGCCATCTGTTACAATCGGGCGTTTTATCAACATACCTGAACTAGCTAGTAGCTGATATTGCTCTTCATCGCTCATTTCGCCGAGTTTGTTTTTTAAATCAAGCTCCCGGTATTTTTTTCCGCTTGTGTTGAAAAACGCTTTTAATGGCAAACCGCTTTTTTGGTGAAGTTCCTTCAATGTTGTACTTGTCGGCGGTGCCTCGACAATATGGATCGCTTCATAAGAAACACCGTGTTCATCAAGCCATTTCAATGCGTTACGGCAAGTAGAACACTTTGGATATTGATAAACCGTTACACCCATTTCCAGCATCCTTTCTATCCAGTGGACTCGTGTCTATTATTACCGAAAACCATCGCATACACAACTTTTTGGCTCACATGAAAGAAGAAGCCCGTGATTAGGCTTCTTCAGTGAGAGGAGAATACCCCTTGCGAGAGGAGCATTGTATTTTTATTTGGGGCCAAAAGCCCCAAAATTGCTACCTTAAATGACGTATTTCTTTTCAGCAATAATCGCCTTGGCGATTTTCCGTTTTTTTGCCACGACATTAACAGGCTGATGACGCGTTAGCTTGCGCAACATCGAAAGCATCGTGCGCAGCGTATCTCCCTCTTCCATATAAGACAACGCCTTTTTTGCATTTGCTTCGATCCGGTTAATTGCCTCTTGTGTAAACACTTCTGTTAATAGAAGTTTTTGCTGCTCTTTCTCTGGTGATGACGCGTCAAGTGCTTTCTGCGTCCGCAAAATCGCTGACTCCATTGAATAAATATCGCTGACAATATCCGCTACCGCAGCAAGAACTTCTTGTTCTTGATCCAGTTGCGCTCCATATTTTTGCGCACCTGTTCCAGCGACCATCAAAAATACTTTTTTAGCCATCGCCAACAAATGGGTTTCCTGCGCCAACGGTGTATCATCAATTTCTTGAGGCATAAGCATCATTAATTCTTCTTGCAACGCTTGTGCTTTTTGCAAAAACGGCAAATCGCCTTTTAACGCTTTTCGCATAAGGGTGCCCGGGACAAGCAAACGATTGATTTCATTCGTGCCTTCAAAAATCCGGTTAATCCGGGAATCACGATAAATACGCTCTACTTCGTATTCAGCCATAAAGCCATAGCCGCCATGGATTTGCACGGCTTCGTCAGCTACAAAATCCAATGTTTCCGAACCAGCAAATTTGTTCAATGAACATTCAATTGCGTATTCCGCAATCGCGCTAGCAACGGCACGGCCATCATTTTTTTCTTCCTCGGTTAAGCTGGCAAAGCGGCTTTCAATCAGTCCGCCTGTTCGGTAAATGGCGCTTTCTGACGCGTAAATTTCGGTTGCCATGGAAGCGAGTTTTTCTTGAATTAAAGCGAATGAAGCGATCGTTGTTTTAAATTGCTTCCGCTCTGTCGCATACGTCGCTGCCAGTTCCAACGCCCGCTTAGCACCGCCAATACAGCCGACTCCAAGTTTATAACGGCCAATATTTAAAATATTAAAGGCAATGACATGGCCACGGCCGATCTCGCCAAGGACATTGTCCACAGGCACTGCAACATCCTCTAATATTAGCGTACGCGTAGATGATCCTTTAATGCCCATTTTCTTTTCTTCTGGCCCGGTGCTGACGCCATCAAACGTTCTCTCTACGATAAAAGCGGTAAACTTTTCACCGTCTACCTTAGCGTAAACAATGAACACATCCGCAAAAGCAGAGTTGGTAATCCACTGCTTTTCACCATTCAAGACATAATGTGTACCTGCTTCGTTTAGAACTGCTGTCGTTTTGGCGCTCAGCGCATCTGAACCTGAGCCAGGCTCTGTTAAGGCATAAGCGGCAAATGTCTCGCCACTGGCCAAGCTAGGCAAGTATTTGCTCTTTTGTTCATTCGTGCCAAAAAAAACGATTGGCAACGTGCCGATGCCGACATGGGCACCGTGGCTTAGCCCAAACGCTCCGGCTTTTGAAAATTCTTCCGAAATGAGGGTAGAACTGATTTTATCAAGGCCAAGCCCGCCATATTCTTCTGGGACATCGGCGCCAAGCAGCCCCAATTCCCCAGCCTTTTTCAACAGCCTTGTCGTATGTTGAAATTGATGCTGTTCAATTTCATCGACATAAGGCAAAACTTCTTTTTCCACAAAATCCTTTGTCGTACGAGCAATCATTTGTTGTTCTTCGGTTAAGTCTTCCAATGTAAAGATGTGGGCAGGCTCCATATCTTCAAGCAAAAAGCCGCCACCTTTAAAAAGTTTTTCAGTCGTGTTGCTCATTCTCGGTTCGCCTCCCCAATTGTTTAATGTCGTTCAAACACAGCAGCAGCCCCCATGCCGCCACCAATGCACATCGTCACAACACCAAATCGTTCATCGCGCCGCCTCATTTCATGGATGAGCGACAACGTTAATTTTGTGCCTGTACAGCCAAGTGGATGCCCTAAGGCAATCGCTCCGCCATTGACATTGACTTTGTCGTAATCAAGCCCCAATTCACGTATGACGGCAAGCGCTTGGGAAGCAAAAGCCTCGTTTAACTCAAACAAACCAATCTCTTCTAGCTGTAATCCTGCCAGACGCACCGCCTTTGGAATTGCCTCAATTGGGCCAACCCCCATCACTTCAGGCGCTACCCCTGCAACAGCAAAGCTTTTAAACGTTACAAGTGGTTCTAACCCCCGAGCTTCCGCTTCTTCTTTGTCCATGAGCAGGACAGCCGCAGCGCCATCGCTCATTTGTGATGAATTCCCAGCTGTTACCGTCCCTTTAAGCTGGAATGCTGGCTTAAGCTTGCTAAGTGCAGCGATCGTAGTATCTGCGCGCACGCCTTCATCCATCTCAACAAGTCGTTCCGTTGTTTGAACCGTTCCGTCTGCCCCAAAGTGCTGTTCAACGACAGGAACAGGTACGATTTCATCGTTAAAGCGCTGATTGGCAAGTGCAGCCGCTGCTCGTTTATGGCTTTCTACCGCAAACGCGTCTTGGTCTTCCCTGCTAATGCCGTACTGGCGCGCCACCTCTTCCGCCGTATAGCCCATTGACATGTAATATTCCGGCGCTTCGTCGATCAACGTTGGGTTCGGTTTGACGACGTGACCTCCCATTGGAATCATGCTCATTGATTCTGCGCCACCTGCAATGATTGCTTTCGCATGCCCTAGCATAATCCGTTCGGCCCCATAAGCGATTGTTTGCAAGCCGGAAGCGCAATAGCGGTTAATTGTCACTGCTGGAACTGATTGGGGAATGCCCGCAAGCACGCTCACATTTCGGGCCATGTTCATCCCTTGTTCCGCTTCGGGCATGGCGCAGCCGATCAAGCAATCGTCAATTTCTTCCGGTTCGACTTGTTTGGCGCGGCGCAATGTTTCCTTCACGGCAATGGCGCCTAAGTCGTCGGAACGCACATGTTTAAAAGAGCCGCGGTTCGCTTTCCCGACTGGTGTCCTCGCCCCTGCCACAATAACTGCTTCTTTCATAGATGCCGCCCTCCTTTATTAATTGCGCAACGGTTTTCCTTTCGTAAGCATATGCTGCATCCGCTGCTGCGTTTTCGGTTCTGCGATCAAACTTAAAAACGCTTCCCTTTCCAAATCAAGCAAATAAGATTCATCAACTAGCGTACCTTCTGACACCTGGCCTCCAGAAAGGACGAACGCTAGCTTTTTGGCGATTTTCAAATCATGCTCTGATGCATAACCGCCCCATTCCATCATTTTCGCGCCAAGCATTAACGTCGCATAACCTGCTCTTCCTGTCACAGGGATCTTTGTTTTTGCAGGCGGCCGATACCCCTCTGCTAAAGACAGAACACGCTGCTTGGCATCGTTATTAACGAAAAAGTCGTTCATTGTAATGCCGTCCCGTTCAGACAAAAAGCCTTTTTCCCTCGCGTCTGCCGCTGATGTGGATACGTTGGCGGTAGCAATCGTTTCAAACGTTTTTCGCGCCGCCTTTTGCAAATCAGCAAGATTGTCGCTGCCATAACGGGCTATATTGCGCAGGTACAGTTCTTTATTGCCTCCTCCGCCTGGAATGAGGCCTACGCCTGTTTCCACTAAGCCCATATACGTTTCGTGGGCTGCTTGGATGCTTGCAGCTGGCAAGCTGATCTCAGTACCTCCGCCAAGCGTCATTCCAAAAGGAGCGGTTACAACAGGGACATTTGCATACCGGATACGCGCTGTTGCTTTTTGGAACTGCCTGATAACGAGATCAAGCTCAAAAAAGTTGTCGTCTTGCGCTTCCATTAGCATCATCATTAAGTTAGCGCCAACGCAGAAATTTTTCCCTTGATTGCCGATTACAAGGCCGCGGTAATTTGCTTCTGCCTCGTCAATTGCTTTGTGGATCATTTGGATTACATCAAGGCCAATCGTATTGTTAGGCGAAGTAAACTGCAGCAAGGCGACATCGTCGCCGATATCGATTAAAGACGCACCTGTGTTTTTTGTAATCGTCTTATCTCTTTTCAGCACGTTTAAAGACAGCTGCTTTTTATGGGTACGGACAGGAAGATAGTCGCCGTCGTGGTAAAAAGCGCCATCTTTGTAGAACGACGTATGGCCTTGTTCAAGCATAGCCGTCACCCATGTCGGCACAAATTCGCCCTCAAGCTGCATTTTTTCCACCGTTTCTTTTACACCGAGTGCATCCCAAAGCTCATATGGGCCCATTTCCCAGCCAAAGCCCCAGCGCATCGCTTCATCGACCGCCAACAAATCATGGGCTATTTCCGCTGTTTTCTCGGCTGCATAAAGCAATACCGGTTTTAAAATCGACCAGAGCAGCTTGCCTGCCGGATCATCTGCCCATACAACCGCACGTAACTTGGCAGATTTCGATTTCATTAACTTTGCTTGCTCCATAGAAGGCGCTTTCATTTTTTTGCGCGGTTCATATTCAAACGTGTGGGGATTTAGTTCGTAAATCGCCCCGTTTTCTTTCAAGTAGAAACCTTGGCCGCTTTTTGCGCCAATCCACCCACGCTTCGCCATTTCCTTCATAAAAGCCGGGGGATCAAACATCGCTTTTTCAGTACCCTCTGTCTCCTCGTAGACATTTTTGGCCACATGTAAGAACGTATCCAGTCCAACTACATCCAGTGTCCGGAATGTCGCGCTTTTCGGCCTGCCGATGAGTGGCCCTGTCACAGAATCAATTTCACCAATCGATGCATTGGCTTTAAGCATTTCATCGACTGTGACAAGCAATCCATACGTGCCGATCCGGTTGGCGATAAAATTAGGCGTATCCTTCGCTTCAACGACCCCTTTGCCAAGCGCCGTTTCAGCAAACTCGCGCATAAATTCTGTAACCTCGGTTTTCGTTTCCTTAGTCGGGATCACCTCAAGCAATTTTAAATAACGCGGTGGGTTAAAAAAGTGCGTGCCGAGAAAATGGGCTTTAAAATCTAGGCTCCTTTCTTGCGACATTGCTTCCACCGATATGCCAGAAGTATTGGATGATACAATTGCACCAGGAGCGCGGACTTCGTCAATTTTAGCCAATAGCTGTGTTTTTGCTTCCAAGTTCTCAATAATGGCTTCAATAATCCAGTCAGTTTCTTTTAGTTTGTCAAAGTCATCCTCTAAGTTTCCGGCTTCAATCAAATGAAGTGCTTGTTTTGAAGCCAATGGGGCCGGCTTTTGCTTTTTCAATTTTGCAATCGCCTGTTCCACAAGGTAGTTGCGGCTCCGCTTTTTCGTGAGCGTTGCCACGTTTGTGGCGCTTTTGCCATCATCTTGCGGTGCTAAGTCTAGCAATAAAACGGAAATCCCAGCATTCGCTAAGTGAGCGGCAATGCTTGCACCCATTACGCCGGCACCAATGACTGCTGCTTTGCGGATAGGACGAACCATCGTATTCCTCCTCTCAAATGATCAAACCGAATGAACACTCATTCATTTTTAACGTTAAAAAAAGGGCTTCTCAAAGAAGGCTTTCTTTTACTATAGTCAATTATGATAGCGTTTGCAATAAGAAATTTTCTTTTTTTGAATAAGGAAGGCAGTTGCTGAAGAGGAGCTTCGGCAACTGCTTACCACAGGTCCTTTTTCGTCAAGTTGGCTTGCGTCGCATGTTGAGGCTATAAGCAAACCATAAAACAGACAGTGTACTTAAAAACGCGGCAGCTAGCCAATATAAAGGCGCCAATTCATAGGTGTCGACAATGAAAAACGATACAAGCGGCCCAGTCGCTGCTCCTAAATCGACTACGACTGCCTGGATCGTCATTACTTTGACTTTATTCCCTTGCGCCGCCGCCCGGGCTGCAAGTGTATCGGCAGTGGTTACAAAAAAGGTCGACAGAAGTTGAAATACAAGTACGGCCCCTAACAAAAGCCAAAATGAATCAAGCAGCGCAAATAACGAAAATAAACAACCAATCCCGAGTATAGGCAAGTAAATCCATAAATACGAAAGCGGCCTGCGGTCTAGCATTTTCCCATAAAAAGGGGCAACGAATGGATCCCAGGCCCAGCGCAAGGCTTGAAGGATTCCTGCAATTGAAGCTGCACCGATGATTAGACCAAATGCTTCCAGCTGTTGCCCACCCATTGCGCGCTCAACAAGCGGGCTGAGTGTAACCGAAAACAGTCCGAACACAACGAACCCCATCGTAAGGCCTGTCGCGAACACGAGCATCGTAAAAGGCGAAAGGGTTTTTTCTGCTCTCCTAACATGAGTAAGCGGTTTGTTATCATCTGGTTGTTGGCGTTTCGGGATCACAAAGGGGGCGATGACGAAGGCAATTGTGCCAATCGTCGCGAAAGCAGTCGTGACTGGAAATACAGATACCTGTTCGACGAAAATGCCTCCTGCCAACATACCGACCAGTCCGCCAATCCCCCATAAACCATTGTAAGTGCCCATCAGTTGGCCACGATTGTCTTTGCTGGAAAATTCCACTACAGCAAGCATGCCGCCAATACGCAACAAAGCCCAAGCGACACCCCAAACGGCCCGTGCCACGACAAGGGTAGCAAAGCTTTGGAAAAAGCCGTACGAAAAAGTCGTGGCCGTTGCCAAAATGAGGGCCAATTGCACACCAGTCCGCAGTTCAAACTTGCTATAAAACCAGCCGACAAGGGGGCTTATTGGCAAACGGACGAAGCGATTGACAGATAACAATATGCCAATTTGCCAAAGAGCTGTAAGGCCAAACTCCTGCCAGTAAAGGGGCAACACAATAAACAACATTGCATCGCCAAGCACGGCAGCGGCTGTTAATAGCGCAATCGCCACCACTTTCTTTTGCGGGGATGCCTGGAGGCGTTCCCCTTTTTTCTCCTCCTGTTTTGCTTGCAATAAAACCGCCCCTTTTCTTTCATTCCATTATGGCGGTCCCAAAACGGGAAAAAAAGTGTAAACTAGATATAGTTATTTTTCCCCTTTTTTATAAAGACAGGAGGCTCGGAACAATGGAACTGTTTGAGCACTACCTCATGTTGGCCAAACGATTAAACTACTCACAAGCGCGACAGCCCCTTTCTGTCCGTACTTTAGCAAACGAGCTTTCATGTACAGAACGGAACGCAAAATTGCTTGTCCAAAAAATGCAAAAGCGTGGCTGGATTGAATGGCGGCCTGGCAAAGGCAGAGGCCATGTGTCCTATATTCGCTTGTTGGCAGACTATGACGCTGTCGTCATAGCTGAAGCAAAAAAACGCGTTTCTGAGCAATCACTTGATGCGGCGATTCAACTCGTTCAAACCTATTCACGCTCACACGCAAGCAGCCGCGCCTTTATTGATTCGATTTTAAATTCAATTAACCTAGAACAAATCGAGCAAGAGGATCATCTCCGTTTCCCTACTTACCGTGGGGTTTGCGCATTAGACCCGGCTACGATACACCGCCGGACGGAAAATCATTTGATGAGCCACTTATTCAACCAACTCGTTAAGTATGATCCTAAAAACGACTGTTATATTCCAGATTTGGCCCACTATTGGGAAACGGACACTACAAACACAAAGTGGACTTTTTATTTGCGGAAAAACATTTTTTTTCATAATGGGCAGCACTGTACCGCTGAGGAAGTTGGCGCCAGTTTTTTACGCCACACGGAAAAGTCGCCCTATTATTGGGGAATCCAGCATTTGCATCGCCTATCTGCACTTAGTCCTTACACAGTGGAGTTTTGTTTTTCCAAGCCTACTCCGCATTTTCTGGCGTTTGCTGCTTCATTAGGCGGGGCCATTGTCTATAAAGACGAAATGACATCTTTTCCAATCGGCACAGGGCCTTTTTCCTTGTCGGACCATTCAAGTAAGCGCCTTCGCCTTCAAGCATTTCCGCGCTACTTTAGTACGAGGCCACACCTTGATGCAGTGACCATGTATATCTTTCCAGCCCTTTATGACAACGAACCAGAAACAGCATTCTTAGCCGCAAACCAATTAAATTTTTATCATTACCCATACGTCGAAAAAGAAGAGCATCACTTCCAGCAGCAGCACTCAATGGACATAGGCTGCAAACTCCTTTCGTTAAACAAAAAGCACGGCCTTTGTGCCAATGACACTCGCTTGCGCGAGGCGCTGTTTCATTTTTTAGATCCACATTCAATGATTCAAGACATTGGCGGCACCCGCAGTATTCTAGCTGATCGTGTTTTCGCCCAAGGGCAAAGCGTCCTAACGACTCGTAACAGGCTAAAAGGACAGGCAAGCTTGTTAAAGAGCAACTACCATGGAGAAGAGCTTCAGCTATATAGCTACACCGGAGCGGGCAATGAGAGGGATGCTGGTTGGATTGAACAAACGCTTAAAGCAGAAGGCATTTCTGTGCGGTTGCACCTCCTTCCTTATCATGAGCTTCAACAATTAGCCCTCGAACAAAAAGCAGACCTTTTGCTCGGCGAGCAGCTTGGCTACGATGACAAAGTGTATGGCTATTTTTCCTTGTTTTTTGATCGCCACCGGTTTCTTTATTCACACGTGGGGACAGACGATTTGGAAAAAGCAAAGCGTTTATGGCATCAGGAATTAAAAACAGAAACATTGCTGGCTAGCTTACAAACAATCGAAACATCGCTTTGCCAAGCACATTATCTCCTCCCCCTCTACCGGTTAAAACAATTTGCGTTGTATCCGGAATACGTCAAAAACGTGGCATTAAATGCTTACGGCTGGGTCGATTATACAACGATTTGGCTGAAACGCGGCAAATCTTAGATCTAGCAACACGTCTTTAGTCGTCATCATCACGGGAGTCCCGCCATTTTTGAAACAAGGAGACAGAGCGCGTCGAGGGGGACTCGTCAAACTGAAGGGCGGACTCATGTAATACCCACGGGTGCGGTTGATGGGGAACACCGACTTTGAATCCAGCTTGCTGGAATTTTAGAGATTGGACGGTGTCATATACATGCCAGCCATCAACCACTTCTGGCCAAGGCAAATCGTATTGGGTAGCCATTAAGGCACCATCAATCGCTTCGACTTGTTGGTATGCATACTCCGCTTCTAAAAACGATAAATAACTATACGTATGGCGATGTTCCAACATTTTACCGGCTTTCGTGGGACTGTCCCACCAATTACCTGAAGCAGGCAAGTCCTTTGCGCCAATGACGCCAAACATGCCTAAGTCAGGATGTTGTTCAAATAAAAACAACAAATCATGCAAAAACATGCGGTTTATGATCATCGTATTTTGGCGAATATACACTTTGTAGCGTGCATCGCTTTTTTCCATTGCCTCATTGTAGCCACTTGCCATGCTTTTTGCATGACGGATCGCCACTTTTTCTACCGTTACCCCTTTAGGCGGATAAAGCATGTCAATATGGCTCACAGCCCGGACATACTGATCTTCATCATTGACACAACTAATAAAGCACACTTTTTGCCGATCCATGTGCCGACCCCTCCTGCTTGCTGATTGAATAGTATATTCCATCAAAAACAGGATGGTGATGACGTTAATTTGTTCGGATAAACGGCATTGTAAAGAGCCATAATAAATGGAACGGTGTTTAAAAAAGGAGAGAGACAAGTGTATTGGCCGACTTTCAAGACTGTGTTTCGTTATATATTGATTTGTCATGTCTTATTTTTACTGATACCGAGTCAAGTGGACGCTGCTATAGTGAGAGAAAGGCATGAGTACGAAAAGACAGGACATGTGTTCTGGGAAATTCCAACAGATGAAAAAATTGTAGCCTTAACGTTTGATGATGGCCCAGATCGTACAAACACACCCCTTATTCTAGATGTGCTTAAGAAATACGAGGCAAAAGCAACCTTTTTTGTAGTCGGCAAGAATGTGAAAGAGAATGCCGATGTTGTCCAAAGGACGATCATGGAAGGACACGAACTTGGCAATCACACGTATACCCACACTTACAATGAGTCAATTAACCAAGCAACCTTAACCACTGAAATGAACAAAACGGACATGCTTCTTTTAGAATTGTTCGCCATCAAACCAACCTTTTTTCGCCCAGTCGGAGGCTATTATAATGATCTTATTATTGAAACTGCGATTGAGGCAAAACACGACGTTTTTTTATGGTCTTGGCATCAAGATACAAGAGATTGGGCAAACCGGAATAAAAAGCAACTTTCAGCCCAAGTTTTAAACAATATACGTCCTGGCGATGTCATTCTTTTCCATGACGGAGGCGGTGACCGTACGCCAACAATAGAAGCAATTAAAGAAATTATCCCCGCCTTGCAAGATGAAGGCTACAGCTTTTTAACACTATCGGAAATGGTCGATCGCCATAAATTCTCTTCCAAACAAAACACAAACCCGGTCTTTCGTTTAGCGCCGCTTCCCTTTATGAAGTGAAGCGGGTTCTGCTTCTAATGCTTCTTGATAATCTTTATAAGCAAAGTAAGCTGCAATAAATGAACCTATTAAAAACAAGGCAGATCCTCCAAGCGTAAACAAACGGCCAATATAAATACCTTGTGTATCAAAAATGTGTTCACTATCCATTTCATTCACTCCATAAAATGTTTTCCATTAATATAATCATTAGGATTAAGACCACACTTTTTAAATGTACGCCTTGCCCTTTCTGAAAAAAGGCAAAGTTATGCTTATATATATATTATGCCTTAAGCAAGAATTGGTTCAAAAAACAAAACTGGATAAAAGGGTTGTCTATTTATTTAAAAGATAAATTGTCAATTCAAGTGTAAACATTTTCTTTGGCCGTCCATTAAGGTTCTGACTAATTCATACAAGCAAATTCTTACAAGTTCTCGATACGGAAAATAAAAGGAAACTGCTCCTAGCAAAATAGACAAGTTTGTACTAGCTTCTTACAAAGCGATTGAAAAAAGGCGCCTATCCGAAGAAAGGCACCTGTTTTTATTCCTTTTCTAATGCTTCGATAATCAGATCTTGAACCCTGTTATTTGTCAAAAGAAGCAAATGTGTGACGCCTGGAACGTGGATGTTATTTGCCCCGTCAATCCGCGACAAACTGTTTGCTACAATTAAATCGGAACTGCTATAAATCGATGTAAAATCGACTCCGTCTGGCACTGAACTTGCACCCAAGCGGTTGGCTCCTCCTAATGTAATAACTTTGTCTACATGTTCAACGCCTCCGAGTTGGGTAAGATACCGTAATGTATTTGCTCCCCCCATGCTGTGGGCTATAATATTTACTTCGTCGACATCATAATTGGTTAGTACATCGTTAATAAAATCTCTCAATTGTCGGGAGTTCCTGTAATTGTTTCCGGAGCGGTCGGCAAAATCTATTGCATGTAAGTCAGAACGATCATAGCCAACGCTTCTTAACTTTCTTTCAATGCTATAGAAATTGTAACCCGCTCCTCCAATCCCATGTACGAGCACAATTGGTTTATCAAAATCGATACTTGATGTTTGTTGGGCGCGGACTTCAGAAGAATAAGCACCTCCCCATGTAAGCAACCATACTAGAACAGTTAAAAATGACAAGCGAATTAATCTCACAATCATCCTCCTCTTCGAATAATAGAATCGGTTACAAAATAACATGATTAGGCTACTGACGCTATAGAAATGCGAATTTTCCCAACTAAAAAAATGATATTTTTATTGTTTTTTGTATCACGAAAAAGTTTTTAGAAGGACGTGTTGATAAACAAAAAAAAGCAGCAGCTGCTGCTTCAGATCGTAGACAAAACGCCTTTGAGAAAATAATTCTCAAAGGCGTTTTTTTGATGATAAAGAGATGGGTGGATATTGGAGACTTTGGAGTTGGAGGAAGATTCCTCCTCCAACTCCAGGTGGCTAATTTTTTCAAGTTCATCGCACCAAAAACAAACATCGCCTGCATTGCATTTTTTTCCAACCCTTTCAGGTTGGTCCAACGCAGACCATGCTTCTGTTTCAGATCGGCAAAGACACGCTCAATCGTTTCTTTCCGCTTGGCGTAGATGTCTCGGTTCCGTTCAGTATGCCTCAGATGTTCTGCTTCATCCAAGGCATCCTGCCAAATATGGCGAAGGACGAGCTTTTGGTGATTCCGATTCTTTGTGCACTGGGTGAGCAGTGGGCACGACTCACAAATCCGAGGGTCGGAGATATATTCACGATATCCCTCTCGATTCGTTGTTCGGTAAGAAAGCACCTGGTTTTGGGGACAAAGAAAACAATCGTAGTATTCATCATAGACAAACTCGTTTTTCCGGATATAGCCTTTAGGGGTCATCGGGCGTTTATATGGCATGACGGGATGAACGCCTTCTTCTTGAAGTTTTTTGGCAATGGCAGGCGTTTTATACCCCGCATCCACCGCGACAACCTTTGGTTGGCACACTTTCGTTTTCAATTGATCAAACAGTTCGTGGAAAACCTGACTATCGTGGACATTCGCCGGTTTTACGATCGTTCCTAAAACAAATCCATTGGCATCGCAAGCCGTATGGAAATTGTAGGCAAACATCTTTTCCCGCTCGCTTTTGACGTAATAACCGCTCTCAGGATCGGTGGTACTTTCCTTGACCTCCCTCGACGGGTCTTTTTGCGAGGGAGGTAAGGGCTTTTTTCCGTTTTTCACCCGTTCCCCATTGATTTCTTCTTCTAGTTGAGTTTGATAGGCACGCGTCTCGGTGCGTACGACCTTTTTGCGATGCTTTCGTTTATTGGCGTTGGCTTTAATGGAAGTCGAGTCGATAAAAGCCACCTCTGGACTCACAAATCCTTTGTCCATAGCTTGTTTCAGAATCCGATAAAAGAGTTGTTCAAACACATCACTGTCCCGGAAACGACGAACGTAGTTCTTCCCAAACGTAGAAAAGTGGGGGATCTTATCCTCAAAGCCAAATCCTAAAAACCAACGGTAGGCCACGTTGGTTTCGATTTCTTTAATCGTTTGGCGCATCGAACGAATGCCAAAGATGTATTGAATGAAAACCATTTTGATCAACACCACGGGATCAACACTCGGCCGGCCCCTGTCTTTTGAGTAAAGGTCTTCGACAAGGTCATAAATGAAATCAAAGTCAATCGCCGCATCAAGCTTCCGGACGAGATGATCCTCTGGCACCAGCTTTTCAATCCAGACCATTTCCATTTGCATTCGCTTATCTTCCAACTGTTTGGACAACATTCTTCCTCACCCTGTACCTTTTTTTCTCTCTTTTATTGTACAAAAAAGCCTGTCGACTGTCTCGGTAAAACCGAGACTTTGTCGACAGGCTGAAGCAGCAGCTGCTGCTTTTCATTTAATGTCATATAGGTGTTACGCCTTTTACACGCTACACGTTGTTGTAAAACGTCCAAACTTAATTAAAAGGCCGTCGCTATTTGCATCCACTAGCCTAGCCGCGTGAATGCCCGATCCAATTTCGCTAAGCCTTCATCGATTTCCGCTTTTGTAACCGTTAATGGCGGAATCATCCGCAACACTTCTCCGGCATTGCCGCAAAAATAAAAGAGAACGCCCTCTTCTAATGCAAGGTCCAAAATCTTTGCAGCAGTGTCCCCGTCTTTTTCACCTGTTTTCGGGTCGACAATTTCAATGCCAAACATCATCCCTATACCGCGGACAGCGCCAATTTGCGGCCATTTTTCTTGCATGGCGTTCAAACGTTGTTTTGCATATGCGCCTACTTGTTTGGCATTGTCAAGCAACTGTTCCTCTTTTATTACTGCAATTGTGGCCCGTGCCGCCGCACACGCAATCGGATTTCCGCCAAAAGTCGTGGCATGGCTTCCTAAAGGCCACTGTTGCATGAGCTTATGATTGGCCACAGTTGCACTAAGTGGCAGCCCAGAAGCAATTCCTTTTGCAATCGCCATAATGTCAGGTACGACACCAAAAGTGTGTGCGGCAAACCACTCTCCTGTCCGGCCAAATCCTGTTTGCACTTCGTCAAAAATGAGCAACATCCCGTGCTCGTCGCAAATAGTGCGAATCCGTTGCAGCCAAGAAGCGGGCGGGACAATATACCCTCCTTCGCCAAGAACAGGTTCAATAATGACGGCTGCCACTTCGTCAGGCGATACTTGGTGGGCAAATAAGGAGGCAAATGAATCCTCAAGCTTGGCAATAGCTTGTTCTTCCGTATCGCCAGTGGCATAATACGGAATTTGATAAGCCATCCCTTGTGCAGGCTGGTACTTGCGGTATTTCGCCTTAGATGTGCTAACGCTGAGCGACCCGAGCGTCCGTCCATGGAAACAGCCATTAAAAGAAATGACGTACGGGCGTTTTGTCACATGGCGGGCAAGTTTAAGCGCCCCTTCTACAGCCTCTGTTCCGCTATTGCCAAAAAAGAAGCAATCTAAATCACCTGGCATGATTTCAGCCAGCTCATTGGCAAGCTGTAAAATTGATTCATACTGGATGACGCCAATTGGCCCATGCGTAAAACGTCCAGCTTCTTCTTGGATCGCCGCGACAATTTTTGGATGGCGGTGTCCGACATTGGTCACAGCAATCCCTGATGTAAAATCTAAATACGTTTTTCCGTCGACGCCGTAATAATAACAGCCTTCTTCTTTTTCTACAGGCAAGTTCGGATGGTCTTTCGCCATGCTTGGGGCAAGGCGGTACGGAATTGTTTGTGCTAAATCATTCCATTCTTGTGGCATTAAGGGCACTCCTTTAACGATAAATCATAAAGTGGGCAATCAGCACAACGACAGGCAAAGCAATGACTGTACGTTGGATAAAGATGATAAACAGTTGCCAGAAGTTAATCGGGATGCTTGAACGAATAAGCATTACGCCAATTTCAGACATGTAAACAAGTTGAATGAGCGAAACAGCGCCGATGACAAAACGCGTCAACTCGCTTTCAATCCCTGATCCTAGTATAGCTGGCAAAAACATATCTGCAAAGCCAACAAGCATGGCTGGTGCAGCTGCCTCTGCGTCTGGAATTTGCATCCATTCCAATACAGGCACAAGCGGATAAGAAAGGTACGTAAATACAGGTGTATATTCGGCGACTATTAAGGCAAGCGTACCAATTGCCATTACAAGTGGCAACATGCCAAGCCAAATGTCCAATGCGTTGAAAGCCCCTTTTTTTAATACCGTGCTTATAGGAGGCGCTTGTTTAGCCTTATCGATACCACGGGCAAAAGCGCTTTTCCATAAAGAGCCTATTTCCGCCGTTTCTTCAATCGCTCCAGGCTGATCGAGGTGATAGGTATTTTTCATTGTCGATAGCGGCGGAATGCGCGGGCAAATAAACGCAGCGAGCAAAACGCCTACAAGAACAGTTATGTAAAAAGATACAAAGCGATGTTCCAATCCTAGCATTTTAGCGATAATTAAACTGAAGCCTATAGATGTAATCGTAAAATTCGTGACGATTACCGCAGACTCTTTTTTAGTATAATAGCGATTTTCATATTGATTGATCGTAATTAAAATGCTCATCATGTTGTTGCCCATCCACGAGGCAAGAGAATCAACAGAAGCGCGCCCAGGCAATTTGAACAGTGGACGCATAATTTTTTGGGCAAGCGTACCAAGCCACTCCATTAACCCGTAGTCAAGCAAAAGCGGCATGAGCAGCCCCATTACAACCGACCACACGGCAAGAACAGGCAATAAATCGGCAAACACTGTCCCCCCTGTTGCTGGGTTGTACACCATTTCCATTCCAGTCCCCGTCATGACCATTAGCGCAAACACAGCGCCGAGGACACGAATCGCCGTCCAAGTAAAAGATGTATAAAACAACGTTTTTAAGGCTGGCTTATCCATAATAAATGCAGGTTTAAACGCCCAACACAAAAAAGAGGCAACACCGGAAAACACGAGCAAGGCCAATAAAAAGCTAGGCAAAACGCCAGAAAGGCCGTCTTCTATCAAACCGGCCAAATAGCCGATGAAAACAGTCCAATTGTCGTCTATTTTTACCGGGACTAAAAACAGGACCGCTCCAGCTAAAGAGGGGATAAGAAAAGTCGCAAGATGGCGCGATTGTATAGGACGTTGTTTGTTTGATTTTACCGATTTGTATGATTCCACATTAGACACCCATTCCGTATAATTAATCTCTGTATTTGATAATTATACATAAATAATGGCCGTTTAGGAATCTTTTATTTTGGCGATGCTGCGCAAACTTGATGATCAAGATCGATTGAAAGTCGGAAGGGATGTACAGGAGGTTGTAATACTTAATGAAGTGACGAAGTGCAAACAGGATTTTCTAAAAAACCGAGCGAATTGAACCTGATAAATGCAAAAATCCAGGAGGCTCGTTATGTTAGAACAACTATTCTATTGTCATGTTCCTATGTCACACTTAGAAAATGCGATCAAATGGTATAAGGAAATCCTACATAGTGAAGAGGAGCGACAAGCACAACTAAATTTCCCCTCTGGTCAAATGTTATTTTTAGTTGAATCCACTCATCAAACTACTGCAACGTTTAAAGTCAACAATCAAACACATCCCGTGATTGCCTTTCAATGCAAACATATAGAAGCGTTAGCCAATCACTTAAAAAGGAACGCAGTCAAAGTAGAAAACAATATGGATGATGGGCTCGGCAATTTATTTTTAGATTTCTATGATCCTGATGGGAACAAATTTAATGTACAATGTGATAAATTTTAAATCCTTACAGTCGGTAATGGATGGAGAAGGTGGGAATTTTGTTCACCTTTCCTGAACTATACTTACCACATCAAAAAGCGTTAACTTCATAAATAAATCATACAAAAAAGCCGCGAAAATATTGATAAACCAACATTTCCGCGGCTTTTGTATGGAGACGATAAGAATTTGAACCCATAGTATTCCCGGCGCTTAACATTCCATAAAACACCAGTCAAGCACCTAATCTTAAATCCCAAAATTAATTAATCATTCGTTCTTTAATTTTCCTCAATTTTTGCTTTGCATCTACTAAGTTTTGGGACCTAGAATCCTTGTCTCGATAGTCAATATAATCTTGTGCAGCATCAACAACGCTTTTTAAAAATACACCTTCCTTACATAATGCACTCGTTTCTTTATTTACAGTAAGGTTGTTTAAACCAAACTCAAAAATTGAATAATCTCGGACTACTTTAAATAAAATCATATCCTTTGGCGAGGATGTAACCTTTCTTATTGTCCATTGTTGTCCGTTGCTAAAATGCTCCGTTCTTGCATATTTCCCATCATTTAAGAAATCCAGGACCATCGTCAATAATGCAGGCCACATCAAGTCTAAATCATCCCAATCAATAAACGTAACAACTTCTGCCCCTTCTATTGAAATGAAAATCGTGCCATTTAAAAATGACCCTTTATTTTCGTTTAACATTTTATCAAGAACCTTTAGCCCAGTGTCATGATCTTTATTAATAAAAAATTGACTTGGCTCCTCTAAATTCTCATAGTATTCATCCAGAGAATTCGTTTTAGCTATATAAGTTTGAATTTGAATCAATTGGAAAACTCCTTACCTGACAGGATAAAACGTATTAACCCGATAATTGCTTATTACTAATCTATATTTTTGACCATCAATTTTTACATTTATAGTACCATAACCATTTTTAATCTTCGATCTGTTCTTATTTATTATTGATATAATTTGTCCTCTTATTTTTGCACTTGAGATACTAGGATTAAAAAGTGTCTTATTAGTAGCTCCTGTCCAAAATTTAGGGTGATGTCTTTGTAGTATATGATTCATACTACTGCGTTGTAAAACAATCGTGTTTCCTCCACCAATATTAACTCTAGCAGGAGTGAAATTTTTAGTATGATTAACAGCTTTACTTTTAGGTTGTTTCTTAAAAATCTTACTTCCATACTTTACTACGTATTTCCCCCCGGAAAGAACAACTCGGGCAATTAAGCCCCAAAGATATGGTCGAAATTCAGCCTCATCAAATCTAGGATCTTCTTCATTAATAATTTCAAAATCAAAATCCGAAGAATATTCTTCGCCTTCTTTCAAATTAATATACTCAAAATCTTCGTCAAGCTCATCATCATCCAATAAAACTTCTTCATCATTATCTATGTAGTCATCAACCGTTATCCATTCAACATCATCCCAATTAAAATCTTCACCACTAGTTGCATCATTAATTATTTGTTCATCCCGATCAACCGACTCTTTTGCCGAAACAAGTGGTACAGACAACGGTTGAAAAATTACAAGAAAAGATAAAAAAACAATAAAAACTCCTAGAAATCGCTTCATAATTATGCTCCTTTTTGATTTGATTTATTTTTCAATATTTTTATACCACAAATATGTATTTAACCGCAACCTAATTATCACTATAAATTCTATTAAATGGATCAAAATTGCAAACGGAGCTCAATTCAAGTAATTATTACCAAAAATAAACAGACTGATTCGCTCCAAAAAGAAAAACCGCGGAAATGTTGACAAATCAACACTTCCGCGGCTCTTATATGGAGACGGTGGGAATTGAACCCACGTCCAGAGATAACGACACTTACGCTTCTACGAGCGTAGTCTTTGTATTCGTATTTCGCTAGCACTTCAGCCCAAAGACAGGCCTCCGTGCAGCTAGCCTGATTAGTCTCTTCCTTCTCCCTCAGGCGGGGGGAGAAAGGCGTATCCCACTAAAGTTGAGTCTCAGCCACTCCACATGGGCGATGGAGAGGAGAGACCGCTTAGCTTATGCAGCTAGAGCGAAGTTGTTGTTTTCTTTGCCAGTTATTGGCTTGTGCGTTTTTACGAGGCCGACCCCTCGGCTCGCAACGCAAGCTCGACCTATCCCTGTCGAATCCAAAACGTCCCCTTGGTTTTGAAATATCCAGGTCAATGCCTGGATATTTCATTATACTACATTCTGCTGAAATGTCAACAATTTGCAGTGTCCCACTTAATTAACCGCGCATGCGCTCTTTTATTGCCCGTTCCACTTCGCGCTTCGCGTCTTTTCGCCGTAATGTTTCCCGCTTATCGTAGTTTTTCTTCCCTTTTGCAAGGCCGATAAGCACTTTGGCAAAGCCGTTTTTAATATAGACTTTTAATGGAACGATTGAATAGCCTTTTTGCTGCGTTTGCCCAATTAATGTATTGATTTGTTTTTTATGGAGCAACAGTTTGCGCGGCCGTGTCGGTTCATGGTTGTAGCGGTTGCCTTGTTCGTATTCACTAATGTGGGCATTGTACAAAAAAGCTTCGCCATTTTTGATGCGGGCAAAGGAATCTTTTAAATTCATTTTCCCCGCCCGAATCGACTTGATTTCTGTTCCGGTTAGGACAATGCCCGCTTCAAATGTTTCTTCGATAAAATAATCATGGCGTGCTTTTTTATTTTGCGCAACAACTTTGCCTTCTGTCGTTTCTCCCATGCATTCCACCTGCATCTTTCTAACACATCTTCCTTTTATCGTACCAACGGAGCGGCGATTCGTCAATTTCTACTAGACGACAGGCGTTAAAAGCGGCGGCGCTTTTTCTTTCCAAAAAGTTGATCGATGGCAAGCAGTTTGCTGCCGTTTAACACAAGCAAAAGCGAAGTTACTAGCAAAATGAGATCAAGCTCGTAGCCGCCAAGCAAGCCTGCATTCCATTTTGCGGTTATGATGGCTACAACCATAATGGCCGCAAACATAGCCCCAACAATACGGGTGCCTAATCCTAGGATAAGGGCGAGCCCGCCAATGATCTCGACAAAGGCAACAACGCTGGCCATTGCTGCTGGGATGCCGATTGAATCAAAAAACGCGCCCGTCCCTTCAATTCCACCATTAAACTTATCCAGCCCGTGGAATAAAAAAATGATTCCTACGGTGACACGGACAAGCAATATCCCAATTTCTGTTTTTGTCACGTTTCTCCCTCCTTATTGCTTGTAGTGTAAGGGAGAAAACAAGGATTGTGCAAGCAGGTACATGTAGGAAACTGTCGGATGTCCTAGTCATACATGACAGGGCACTATCCAAAAGTTGTCATTTCCGCGTTTTACGACGGCCTTTTTTTCGTTTCGCTTTAGGGGCATTTTCATAAAACGGCTTTTTCTTCCGCTTGGACCGGCTGCCATCTTTTTTCGGATCACCTGTCAAACGATGCTTTTCACGTTTTTTTCCGTTCCGCTGCTGTCTTTTTCCGCCATCAATCACTTTTGGCCGCTCAAGCGTTTTCCGCGGCTTGCGCGGTTGCATACCGACAATTTCAAAGTCGACGGATGCTTCTTCGACATTTACTTGGATAACGCGGACTTCAAGTTCATCGCCGATGCGGAAAACGGTGCCGCTTCGTTCGCCAATCATCGCATAATGCTTTTGGTCATAATGGTAGTAGTCGTCTGTCAAATAGCTAACATGGACTAACCCTTCAACCGTATTCTCCAATTCGACAAATAGACCGAAGTTGGTAACGCCGCTAATGATTCCTGTAAACGTCTCCCCAATTTTATCTTCCATGTATTGGGCTTTTTTCACGCTGTCTGTGTCCCGTTCAGCGTCAATCGCGCGCCGCTCCATTTCTGAAGCGTGGGCTGTTAACCCAGGCAGCACTTCCTGCCATTTTGCCGTTGTTTTGCGATCCGTTTTGCCTTTAATCAAGTACGTGCGAATGAGGCGATGGACGAGCAAATCAGGATAACGGCGAATTGGCGAAGTAAAATGAGTATAAAAGTCTGCTGACAACCCAAAGTGGCCAACAGGGTGGACATCATACTTCGCTTGTTTCATTGAGCGCAGCATGACGCGGCTAATGACCATTTCTTCTGGTTCACCGGAAATTTCCTCTAAAAGTGCTTGCAAGGCACGGGGATGGACGGTATTAGCTGTGCCTCGAACCACGTAGCCAAACCCAGTAATAAACTCTAAAAATGAATTGAATTTATCTGCATCAGGGTCTTCGTGAATCCGGTATACAAACGGCAATTTCAGCCAATGGAAATGTTCAGCGACAGTCTCATTAGCGGCAAGCATAAATTCTTCAATTAGCTTTTCCGCAACTGAGCGTTCCCGCAACACAACATCTGTCGCTTTGCCTTCTTCATTGACAAGCACTTTCGCTTCTTTAAAATCAAAATCAATAGCACCACGGGCGAAGCGTTTGTCTCTTAAAATTTGTGCCAACTGTTCCATTGCTTCAAACATCGGTACTAGCGTTTCATAACGTTCTCGCAAGTCCTCGTCTTGTTCGACTAGTATTTTGTTAACGTCGCTATATGTCATCCGCTCTGTCGTTCGAATGACACTTTGGAAAATTTCGTGGTTCACAACACCACCATTTTCGTCGATTTCCATTTGGCAAGACAGCGTCAAACGGTCTACTTTTGGGTTTAAACTGCAAATGCCATTCGAAAGGCGATGTGGAATCATTGGAATCACGCGGTCAACTAAATAGACGCTCGTAGCGCGGTCAGACGCTTCCTTGTCAATCGGCGACCCTTCTTCGACATAATGGGAAACGTCGGCAATGTGTACGCCGAGCAAAAAATGGCCGTTTTCTAATTTTTTTACTTGTACAGCATCATCCAGGTCTTTGGCATCAGCCCCGTCAATGGTGACGATTTGCTCATTCCTTAAGTCGCGCCTGCCCTGCAAGTCTGCTTCTGTAATCTCATCTGGCACGTTTGCCGCTTGTGCAAGCGCTTCTTCGGAAAAACTTTGAGGGATGCCATATTTGTAAATGATCGACAGAATGTCCATGCCTGGGTCATTTTTATGGCCAAGGACTTCTTTTATTTCTGCTTCCCCGCCGAAGCGGCCTTCTGGATATTTGGTAATCGTCGCGATCACTTTATGGCCATCGGCAGCGCCTTTTTCTTGGCCGTTGACAACAAGGAAATCCGCGCTAATCCGTTTGTCGTCGGCAACCACTAACGCATACGAAGAGAACTGTTTATATTCGCCGACGACTTCTGTCACTTTCCGTTCAATAATGCGGATCACTTTTCCTTCAGCCCGAGCGCCGCTTGTCCGTTCATCCATACGGACAAGGACAATATCGCCATTCATTGCCCCTGCCAAGGAGCCTTGTGGAACATAAATGTCTTCCTCGCCGTTTTCAGGCAACACAAAAGCGAATCCTTTTGCATGGCCTTGGACACGGCCACGCACTAAATTCATTTTTTCGGGGATACCGTAACGGTTTGTCCGCGTGCGCACAATGCTCCCCTCTTCTTCCAGTTCATTCAAGCCTTGGATCAACTTTTTAAAGTCGTCGCCAGAAGCTATGCCGAACTGCTCTTCTAATTCATCTACTGTAACAGGCTTTTTCGCCTCATTTTGAAAATAGGCAAGCAGCTCTTCTTTTAATCGAGCAGCCATTCTTTCCCTCCTTCAAGCTTTTGTTTTTAGTTTGACCAATCTAAGTGATTTAAAAACTCAAGTATGTCTTCATGAAGCTGTTCTTTCTCCTCACCGAGTGTAATCACGTGGGTCGAATGTTCATACCACTTTAGCTGTTTGTCGTCTGTGCCAACATTGTCCAAAATGATCGTAGCGCTTTCGGTATCGATCATTTCGTCATAGCGCGCTTGGACAACGAACGTTGGCGCATAAATCAAGTCAAGCTGTTCCCGTACGTCATCCATCAACTGCCGCAACTGATAAAGCGGCTCAAGCGATTTTTCTGCAAGCGCGCTAATTTCGGCTTCGATCACCGCGTCTTCTTTCTTTTCAAGACGCTTGTACTCTTTCGCGTAACGGAGCATCCCAACTTTGATCGCTTCCTCCGTTTTGGGCCTGACAGGGGCACACATCGATATGATTCCCTTTACAGGCATAGAGAAACCTGCTTTTAATGAAAAAACACCGCCTAGAGATAATCCGCACACTGCGATTTCCTTATAGCCATCTTGTTGCAATTGTTCAAACGCTGCCTGTACATCAGCCCACCAATCTTCTGGGCTGTACTTTACAAGCTCTTCTGGCGGCACGCCATGACCTCTATATAAAGGGGCATGGCATGTATAGCCATGCTTTTGCAAAAAGCGGCCAAGCATGCGGACATCAGCAGTCGTTCCTGTAAAGCCATGCAATAACAGAACAGCCCGCTGTCCTCCTTCAAATGTAAAAGGTTTAGGTGGCACTAATTTCATTGTCATCTTCCCTCTCTGTTTGTCGATCTGTCAAAAATGTTTTAATTTCCTCAATCACTTTATCGGCTTCATATCCATGGCAAATCATATGGCGTGATCGTTTCATTACTTTGATTTCTTTTGTCTTTGATCCGATTACATCATAAAGATAATAAGCTGACTTTAATGGAACAAGGCCATCAAGCTCCCCTTGGATAATGAGCGTTGGCACCGTCACTTTACTTGCATAAGGCTTTGTTTTTTGGACGAGTTGCAAAAATTGGTGCACGGCGGCAAATGGCGTTGTCCGAAATTTCCTTTCATAAAGTTCAATTAGCTCATCGCCTTCTTGTTCGCCAGTCAGGTGGTAGCGAATGGCAGAGAACATATCTTTTACAAACTGTTTCGGGTTCATATAGTAGGCAGCAGCATTTAACAGTACAAGCTTGTCAACAGGAAAACGGGCTGCTATGTAACTGGCAAGCATTCCACCCATTGAAAAACCAATCAGATAAAGGCGGTCGCACCGTTTTCTCATTTCTTCAGCCGCTACTTCCACAGCAAATACCCACTGTTTGTATGTTACATGCTTTAACTCCCGCAGACTTCCTTGGCCGTGGCCAGGCAATACAGGCGTGTAAACAAGCCAGCCAGGCTGCTTTGACAGTTCGTCGGCAACGGGCTGTACTTCCCACGGATCCCCAGTAAAGCCATGTATACATAGACACCCAATCACAATAGGTTCCTCCTGTTGCTTTGTAGTCGTGATAGCAGATTGCCAGCCGCGGATACAAACTGTAGACAAACGCTCGCATACGCATTCGTTTGCCTTGCCGATATGCTTATAAGCGTCTGCTCTGTTCGCATCTCCTCTCGCCAGCACGCTGACTCGTTTAGGCTGCTGATGTTATTGACTTTTTGTCGCCTTCACCAACCGTTCATAAGAGCGACACTTCTCATCAAAATCATCGATATTCGTAAGAACTAGAAATTGGTCGCAGCCTGTTTCATTCGCGCTTTTTTCTAATTCCCGTTTTACAGTTTCAGGCCCGCCAATAATCATCCGCTTCCGATTCGTCTGGATGCGGACACGGTCTTGTTCGCTTAGCTGAGCAGATGCGGCTGTTATGCTGGTTGGCACGCGGCTATCTAAACCTTTTTCCGTCCGCAATAACCATAAATCTTGGGTCTTTGCCAACTCTTCAGCATGCTCGTCCGTTTCGCCGCAAATGATAAATACGGCCGTTAACGCATCTGGTTTCCCTTTGCCCTTAAACGCTTGTCGATATGCAGCGTGTGCCAACTTCCCTCGTTTAGGCTCAATAAAACGCCCATGGACAAAACCGAACCCCCGCCGGCCCGCTTCGATAGCGCTCCGTTCTCCAAGACCAAGGATAAACAAGTTTGGTGTACTTGCTGGTTTCGGCGAAACAGTCACTTCCTTGTGCCTGCCGCCATGTATCCACTTGGAAAGGGCATCGACTTTCTCCCAAAATGTAGCGATTCCGTCCGTATGTCCATTCGCAAGAGCCGCGCGTATTCGTTCAGGGCCCCCAGGGGAGTTGCCAATGCCACCGTCAATTCGACCTGGAAACATCGTTTCTAGCTGTCTTAGCTGAGCCGCTACTTTATAAGGGCTATACTGGGGCAACAAAATACCTCCAGAGCCTACATGAATCGTCTTTGTCCTTGCGGCAGCAGCTGCCATCCACACTTCAGGAGCACTGGAACCAAGCCCCCTTGTACCATGATGTTCAGCAAACCAATACCGTTCGTACCCCCATTGTTCGGCAAGCTCAACAAGAAGAAACGTTTGATCCGCTGTTTGTTCCGCTGATTGCCCTATGGTTATAGGCACTTGGTCTAAAATGCTTAAGCGCACTTCATCACCTCTATATCCGATTGTTCCTTTTTTAAGCTGCGATTAAACAGGAAACAGAAAAAACACCTGGCAAGTCCAGGTGTTCCGCATCGTTTATAGGAAATACGCATTTAACCCTGTCAAAATAAAAAACAAAACAGCAAGTACGATTGTTGCTCGATGCAATACCGCCTCAAGCCCACGTGCTTTTTGTTTTCCTAGCAACTGCTCTGCCCCTCCAGTAATGGCGCCTGATAACCCAGAGCTGCGACCTGGCTGCAAAAGGACAACAGCGACTAAGAGGACAGAAACAATAATTAATGCGATCATCAAAAACAGCTGCATCAACAAACACCTCCACGAAACACGTCAGTATCACTAGTTTAGCATAGCCACGCCCTTGAAAACAATAGGCTAGTTTTTTAGAAGCTCAAGTTTGTGGCGCCAATGGGCGAGTGAAGCATCTGGGTCCTTTAACGTAAAGCGCACCGCCGACTCTAATTTGGCATAAGGCGCTTGATCGGCTTTCACCCGTAAGACGCGCCCTTCGTAAAGGGTGAGGCCCTCTTGACGGCCGATCGGTTCAAGCATTAGCTGAATGTCAAAAGCCGTTTCGCACGTAACGAGTAAAAGCACAGCTTTTTTTGAACGCATCGCATTGTTATCCGTTTGTGTTCCACTCCATAACGCAATCCGTATGCGGTCTTTTGAATAGGCCAACACTTCGCCGACGCTTACCATCGCTTTATATGGAAAACCATTGTCATCAACCGTCAAAAAATGCATCGCCTCATGCTGCTTTTCTTCTAATTGTTCACCGTTTAAAAAAGTTGCTACAGCAGGGGGAAGAATTTCACTGTCAGCCATACACGCCTGCCTCCCGTTTTTTCTTTCCCTTTTACGATAGCATGGCTTTTATAAAATGCCAAACCTTAAAGAAAACTACAGTTTCAGCCGCTTCTATTGCCTGGATGTCAACTTCTTACATACTTGCTGATTTCGAGTCTTTCTTGGTTGAGCGTGTTTCATTGATAAACGTAAAGAGGACGCAGCCGATTCCAATTAAAATGAAAATCGCCGAAAATGGTTTTGTAAAAAAGTCGGCCACATTGCCAGTCGACATGAGCGCTCTCCGCAAATATGTTTCCAGAAGAGGCCCGAGAATAAAACCTAAAATGAGTGGAGCAATCGGAAACTTGGCCTTTAACAAAATATAACCGATAACGCCGAAAAAGAGCATGACGCCAATATCAAAAGCGGAAGAGTTAGTGGCAAAGGCGCCGACAAAACACAAGACAAGAATAATTGGAAATAAATATTCCTTTGGAATCATCAACACACGTGTAAAAAAGCGCATCGCGAACACTTGAAACAAAAGAACGAGAAAGATCGCAACGAAGAAAGCGATAAACACGACATTGACAATTTCGCGGTTTTCCGCAAAAAACAGCGGGCCAGGCTGAATGCCATGGATCATAAAGCCACCGAGCAAAATTGCTGTTACCGTATCGCCAGGTATACCGAGAGTCAGCATCGGAATAAGCGATCCACCAACAGCTGCTGTGTTCGCTGATTCAGACGCATAAATGCCTTCAGGTGCCCCTTTCCCAAACTTGTCGCGGTTTTTTGACGCTTGCTTCGTTTGTGCATAAGCAACAAGGTTTGATGTGCCGCTCCCTAATCCTGGCAAAATCCCAAATGCAATTCCAATGAATGACGAGCGTAGCATATTCCACTTATTTTGGAATATTTCGGCCACCTTAATGCCAATGCCTTTCACAGAGAAGTTCATTTCCTTTCGCTCATCGCCCGCCTTTATTTCCGCTAAAAGTTGAGCGATAGCGAATAAGCCCATGATAAGCGGCAACAGACTGATGCCGCCTTTTAGCTCTAACACGCCAAACGTATAGCGCTGCAGCCCATCAATTGGCGCGAACCCTACCATGCCAATAGCTAAACCAATAAAGCCAGCAGTAATTCCTTTCAACATGCTGCCTTGGGCAAGGACGGCAAGCAAGGAGAGAGCGAAAAAGATTAAAGCAAAAAACTCAAATGGCCCCATCTGTACCGCAAACCTCGAAATGAGGGGAGAAATGGTAGTCAAGGCAATAAAGCTCAGCAAGCCGCCAACAAGTGAGGCAACAATGCCAATGCCAAGTGCTCTTACCGGTTCGCCGTTTTTCGCCATTGGGTACGCATCGAACGTTGTAGCGATCGATGAGGGCGTTCCCGGTATTCCTAAAAGTGTAGAAGCAACGAGCCCACCGGAAACGCCGCCTAAATGCAAACAGACAAGAAAACTAATTCCTTGTATCGGTTCTAATTGAAACGTAAATGGCACGAACAAGGCCATTGCCATCGTCGAGGTTAGGCCAGGCACTGTACCAAATATAAGGCCTATGAATACCCCTAATACCATTAATAGAACGACAAAAGGGGTGAACACGTCAGTTATGCTCGCAAGTAAAACATCCATTGCTTTCGCCCCCCTTCATCGAAAAAATCCGCCTGGCAATAAAACATCTAGATATTCGGTAAATATCCAATAGATTGAAAACGTAATAAGTAGGGATGCCACTGTTACTTGAACAACATGCTTTTTCGTTCGCTTACTCGATAAGTATAAAGTCGTGGCAGCTAAAAAAAGGAACGTGCTTAATACGTATCCGAACGCCGAGAAAGCGACAGCGTATAAAAACAAACTTCCTAACATCACATACATTTTCTTTTCCCGCGTTTTTGCCTCAGGCGAATCCTCTTTTCGCTCCGTTTTTTTCTTTGCTTTTAATCCACCTACTGTTAAAGCAACACCACAAACAACAAGCGCCATTCCGACAATTCTTGGCAACAAAACCGGCCCAGGATCATCCATAAGCCTCATATAATCCATCGTAAGCGTTTCCAAAATCATATAGGCGCCGACAAGAAACGTTCCTATTCCAATCCAACAATCGCGTTTTGACATATTGGCTCCCCCTTATCCCTAGTCTTCTTGGAATAACTCAAACGCGATGCCTTCTGCTTTTTTGAGTTCTTCTTGGTTGAATGTAAGGGTTTCATTATGATCCATTTGAATATGTCTCTGGAACGTGGTGGCGAGGTCTTGTACATACTCTTCATCTTCTGCAAGCTGCTCTGCTGCTGCGTTCCATTTGTGAATGATCTCTTCAGGCAAATTAGGCGGCCCGTATAACGTATGGATGATTGGAAACTGAACGTCATAGCCTTGCTCAAGGGCAGTTGGGATATCAGGTGCCAGCTCATCCCGTTCTTCTGATAGAACGGCTAACGCTTTAAAATCGCCTGATTCAATATAATTTAAGGCGTTGCCAATGCCAGTCGAAACAAAATCAATTTGGTTGCCGAGCAACGCCGTCATCCGGTCAGACTCTCCTCCGACATCAAGCACTTTTATGTCGACATCGGCAACTTGTCCAAGTTGCTCCCCCATAAAATGAGTAGTGCCGCCGATTTGGCCACCATACAAGATTTCGTAAGGGTGCTGCCTCGCCTCCTCAACAAGTTCTTCTAATGAATCCCACGGGGCATCAGCACGCGTGACAAAAACTTGGTTAATGCCAGCAAACGTTCCAATCGGCGTCATTTCCAACGCCGAATAATCGTATTGGCCAACGGCATAACTTGTGTGCAGTGCTTGATGATAGTAGAGAAGCTTGTAGCCATCGGCTTTGGCGCGGTAGACATTTTCAAACGCTAGTGCACCGCCTGCTGTATCTTGATTAACAATGACAATATCGCTATCTAAATATTTGCTAATATGACGCGCTAGCACCCTCGCTCCCGCATCAGACTGCCCCCCTGGCGAGGCTGGGACATAAAGTTCAATCGTTTGCTTTGGATACGTATCAATGGCCGCTTGCGTAACGGCTGTTTCGTCGTGGTTGCTGCAGGCCACTAGAAAAATAGCCTGCAGCACGAGCAAAGGGAACCACTTCACGACTTACACCTCCTCCCGTTTTAAGCGCGCGTTTGTGCGGTTCGATCTTGCAATTGATGGACGGATACATCCTCCCAATTGAGGGACTCGACCCGATACTGCTCGACTTTTTCCCAATCAAGCTCCATTCCGAGCCCTATAGTTGACCGTTCAGGCAAATGTAAGTAACCGTTTTCATAATTGACTTTGTTTTTAACAACATCGCCGACATAAAGCTCTGGGCCAGTTGGATCGGAAATGTAGTTTAAATGGTCGAGTGTTGAACCAAAATAGGCCATCGCTGTTGTGCCAATTGATAGTTCCTGCGTTGTCCCGATAAGGACGCTTTTTTCAGCTACAGCCGCTGCATCAGCCGCTTTTCTTGCCTGTGTAATGCCGCCAATAAACACAGGCGCAATGTTAAAAATATCAACTGAATCATGTTTAATCATTTCCGATTGCTGACGCAAGCTCCAGACATGTTCGCTTACCGGCAATTCACAGCGCATACGGAAATGGTGCAGTCCTGCAAAATCATTTCGGAGTGCCGGACTTTCAACAAGATCGATTGGGTATTTCGCTAAGCGCCGTGTAATCCGTAACGCTTCCTTCCAATCAAGGAGATGGCTAAAATCAAGGGACTTCACTTTTACTTTGCCGCCAAACTCGTTGTAAACCCCTGCTAAAAAGGCCTCGTCCGCATCAACGTTTTTGCCGACATAAAGGCGAAATACGTCAAAACCTTTCTCATATTGCTTTTTGACGAGCTCTAAATTCGCCTCGACTTCATCCATAAAGCGATGCCTAAAAATCGGAAAGCATACTTTGATTTTCTCACGTTGGCGGCCGCCTAATAGATCGGACACAGACACGCCTAGCGCTTTTGCACAAAGGTCATAAAGCGCTGTGTCAACGCCATTTCGAATAAAGCTGCCTTTTTCATAGTAGTACATCGCTTCAGGGAAGTTCCCATTTAGCTCTGTATTGATCGGGGCTATGTCAAATGGGTTTTTGCCAACAAGAATTTGTTTTAACGTACGCTCCAAATCAACAATGTCAACCGCATACTTCGGCAAATGAGAGAAGTCTGACATTTCGCCAATCCCCTCAATGCCTTCGTCTGTAAACAATTGCACGATCACATGTTTATTGACAAAGCCAGTCAAACGTGGCATACCGATTGCCGTTAACTGCACATCTGTAATTTTCATCCTCATCGCCCTTTCACGAATACTGTTTTGATGGATGTGTAAAATTCCTTTGCTGCTTGCCCTTGTTCCCTAGAGTGGGAGCTAGACGCTTTCATTCCTCCAAATGGCGCTTGCAATTCAACGCCTGCACTTTCAGCATTAACTCGAACGAGGCCCGCATCCATTTCGTCAATAAACAACAGCATTTTTTCAATGTTGGTTGTGAAAATAGAAGCACTTAACCCGTAGCGGCTGTCATTGGCGATCTCGATCGCTTCTTCCATGTTCTTCGCTGTGATAAGAGCAATAACTGGGCCGAATATTTCTTCTTGGGCAATTCGCATATGGCGGTTCACGTTTGTAAAAATCGTCGGCTCAACAAAATAGCCTGCCGCCCTGTTTCCGTCTGTTACTCTCTTGCCGCCGCATAAAAGTTTCGCACCTTCCTTTTTGCCAATTTCAATATAGTCTAGAACGGTTCGAAGCTGCGCTTCACTTGCACAAGGCCCCATCCATACGCCATCGTCTAGGGCTTTGCCGATTGTAATTTGTTTTGTTTTTTCCAGAAGAAGCTCCTGGAAGTCTTGAAGAATCGCTTCAGCAACAATGACGCGGCTTGTCGCCGTACATTTCTGTCCCGTAGAGCGGAAAGCGCCGCTAATCGTCGCATCAACCGCTACATGAAGATCAGCATCTTCAGCGACAATAACAGGATTTTTTCCACCCATTTCTAGCTGGTACTTCGCTCCCCTTGCGGCAGCTGCTTTTCCAATTTGTTTACCTGTTTGTTCTGAGCCTGTAAACGTTAGGCCGTGAACGTGTTCATGGGCGACTAATGCATTTCCGATCACCTTGCCAGACCCTGTCACCAAATTGAGCACACCTTTAGGAAGTCCCGCTTGCGCAAAACACTCTACTACTTTTGCTGCTGTTACGGCAGCTTCTGTTGCTGGTTTAAACACAACTGTATTGCCATAAATAAGCGCTGGAGCGATTTTCCATACAGGAATCGCAATAGGAAAATTCCATGGCGTAATCACACCAACGACACCAAGGGGAACACGTTTCGTAAACATGAGCGCTTCGCTGTCTGTGGAAGGGATCACCTCGCCATCTGCTCTTAACCCTTCTCCTGCATAATAGCGAAGGATCGCGACACCGCGAGCTGTTTCCCCTTTTGCTTCAGGCAATGTTTTTCCCATTTCACGGGCGAGTGTTTCCGCAATTTCATCGAGGCGGCTTTCTAACTGATTGGCGGCTTGATACAAATAATGGCCACGTTCCGCTCCTGTCAGCTTCCGCCACGATAAAAGAGCGCCCTTTGCCACTTCCACCGCTTCATCAACGACATCAGCGGTGGAATTTTGGACATAGCCCACAACTTCTTCGGCATCGGACGGATTTATGCTTGCGAGAGGGGGAGCCGCTTCTTGTTTCCAGCGTCCGTTAATATAATTGCCAAATACGACTTCTGTTTTGATCGCCATTTGCCTCATCCTTTCGTAGGTTGTAATAACTTCCAGCTAGAAAGCAGCTCTGTCACAAGCTGTTTATCTTCGTTGCTTAATTCATTCACAGGTGCCCTTGTCACACCAGCATTTTGCCTCAGCATTTCCATTGCTTCTTTAATGACGACGACGTTATTGCCTTGGTTGTACTTCGCGCGTAAGTCTTCAAAAGGGACAATGTCTTCCCAAATTCGCCAAACCGCATCGTTGTCATTGTTTCGCAATGCTTCCAGCATCTCGACTGCTTTTTGGGGCAGAAGATTGACAAGTCCAGAAGTAAACCCTTTTGCCCCGGCATGCCAGAAAAAGGGCGCCCATTTCTCTGCGGTTCCACAAATCCAAGCGATTTGATGTTCTTCTGGAATCGAACGTACCACTTTGGCAAAGCGAGGCAAGTCATTAATCGCATATTTGACGCCGACTAGGTTTTGAAGTGGCGCCAAATCAACGAGCACTCGGTCGGAAATTTCAGGATCTTTAAAATAAACGAGTGACGGAAAATCTAGCGCCTCGATGATGTCGCGGAAGTAGGCATACACACCGCCCGCTGTTACATAAGGGTGGATCGGCATATGAATCATGACCGCATCTGCCCCGGCCGCTTTCGCAGCGTTTCCAAGTTCAATCGCTGTTGACGTCGCATAACCGATGCCAGCGACGACAAGCGCGCGGCCATGAACATATTCCACGGTGCGCCGGACTTCCTCTTTTGCTTCCTCAAGAGACAGTGCATAGAATTCACTCGTATTTCCACAAGGAACGATCACATCAATGCCATTGTCGACGATTCTGTCAACAGTTTCCTTGTAGTGATGCCAATCGATGCTGCCATCTGATTTTCGAAACGGCGTGATTGGTATGCCAGAAATGGTTTCTAATGCTTTTGCCAATGGCTTATTTGCCACAGTTGATCACCCTTTTCTTAAAAATTAGCTCGGACCATTCTCGGCCTGTGCTCTCGCCTCTGCAGCCAAAATATTGTCTTTCGTCCGCAAAATATGGTCTTTCATTCGTTGTTCCGCCTTGTCTGGCTCTCGTTGCTTAATCGCCTCAAAAATCGCTCTGTGCTCTTGATAGCCGACTTCGCGCTCGACTTCGACTTTAAGGGCACGCTTCCGGAATGCTTTGTCAATGCTGCGAATATTGGCTAAAATCGTTTGCATCATCTTATTCTCGGTACTGGCGATAATCAATTGGTGAAACCGTGAATTTTGTTCAATCAAGGCATCTGAATCGCCTTTGTTATGAAGGCTCTCCATGATAAGCACCACTTGCTCAAGTTCGTTTACGTCTTCTTCGCTCATTTTAATGGCAGCAAGGCGGGCACATAGCGATTCGACCGCGGCGCGCAGAAGCAGAATTTCTTCAATTGATGTAGAAGCATACTCTGAAACAAATGTACCTTTGCGCGGGACGGTTACAAGCAGGCCTTCATTTTCTAGGATCCGAAATGCTTCTTTGATTGGCGTCGTGCTAATCCCCATCATCTTCGATAATTCCCGCTCTTTTAAATGCTCACCAACTTCAAAGTATCCGCTTACAATTCCTTCGCGAATTTTTTCAACTGCCAATTCACGCAGCGACTTTACTAAATTTGGATCAACAGAAAAGAAACGTTCATCCTTATCAGTCATACAACCAGCTCCAATTTAAAATATGAAATCTGATATATCACACTATAAAACATAAAACGCTTATTGTCAAAACATTATTTTTAATTCCTTTTACTACATAAGCAAAGAAAAGCGCAATGGACACATTAACATCCATTGCGCTTGAGGACTCACTTGCTCAAGTTATAAAAAGACTTCAAACCATTGTACTGAGCGAGGTCAGCAAGCTCATCTTCAATACGAAGAAGTTGGTTGTATTTGGCGACACGGTCTGTACGAGACGGCGCGCCTGTTTTGATTTGGCCAGCATTTGTGGCAACAGCAATGTCAGCAATCGTCGCATCTTCTGTTTCACCAGAACGATGGGAAATAACAGCTGTATAGCCAGCGCGTTTTGCCATTTCGATTGCATCAAATGTTTCTGTCAATGTGCCGATTTGGTTTACTTTGATCAGAATCGAGTTGCCAATGCCTTTTTCAATGCCTTCAGCAAGCTTTTTCGTGTTTGTGACGAACAAATCGTCGCCAACAAGTTGGACTTTATCGCCAAGGCGCTCTGTCAAAAGTTTGTGGCCTTCCCAATCGTTTTCATCAAGGCCATCTTCAATCGAAATAATTGGGTATTTCGAAACAAGTTCTTCGTAGAAGGAAACCATTTCTTCAGAAGACAGAACTTTGCCTTCGCCAGCAAGGTGGTATTTGCCGTCTTCTTTGCTGTACAGCTCAGAAGAAGCAACGTCCATTGCCAACTTCACTTGTTCTCCAGGCTTATAACCTGCTTTTTCAATCGCTTCGATGATCGTGGCAAGCGCTTCTTCGTTTGAAGAAAGGTTCGGAGCAAAGCCGCCTTCGTCGCCTACTGCTGTGTTGTAGCCTTTCGCTTTAAGAACAGACTTCAAGTTATGGAAAATTTCCGCACCCATGCGAAGCGCTTCTTTAAAGCTTTCTGCGCCGACAGGCATGACCATAAATTCTTGAATATCTACGTTGTTGTCGGCATGCTCTCCACCGTTAATGATGTTCATCATTGGCACTGGAAGTTGCTTCGCATTAAAGCCGCCAAGATAGACATATAGAGGAATGTCTAGTGCATTAGCAGCAGCGTGGGCAACGGCCATTGACACGCCAAGAATCGCGTTGGCGCCAAAGTTGCCTTTGTTTTCTGTCCCATCAAGTTCAATCATCAAACGGTCGATGCCAATTTGGTCCAACGCGTTTTCGCCAATTAGTTCAGGAGCGATCTTTTCATTTACATTGTCAACTGCCTTTTGGACACCTTTGCCCATATAACGGTCTCCGCCGTCGCGAAGTTCGACCGCTTCGTATTCGCCAGTCGAGGCGCCACTTGGCACAAGGGCACGGCCCATAACGCCAGATTCTAGGTGAACTTCTACTTCTACAGTCGGGTTGCCACGAGAGTCAAGGACTTCACGTGCATAAACATCAGAAATAATCGTCATGTCAATTCACTCCTAAATTGAATTTATTGTTTAAGTGTCTTGCCTGTCATTTCTTTCGGCTTGTCCGCGCCAAGCAAATCAAGCACAGTCGGCGCCAAGTCAGCTAAAATGCCGTCTTCACGAAGGGTGATTCCTTTTTCGGTTACGATGACAGGCACTTTGTTTGTCGTATGCGCCGTCATCGGTTTGCCGTCAAGTGTCACGACTTCGTCGGCATTGCCGTGGTCTGCTGTAATAATCGCTGCTCCGCCTTTTTGTAGCAATGCATCGACCACACGGCCTAAGCATTCGTCCACGGCTTCAATCGCTTTAACTGTTGGCTCCAACATTCCTGAATGCCCAACCATGTCAGGGTTGGCAAAGTTTAAGATAATCACATCATGTTTTTCGCCTTCGATTTCCTTGACGAGCGCATCGGTTACTTCATAAGCGCTCATTTCCGGTTTAAGGTCGTAAGTAGCGACTTTAGGCGAGTTAATCAAAATCCGCTCTTCGCCTGGAAACTCATCTTCACGGCCGCCACTGAAAAAGAACGTCACGTGTGGGTATTTTTCGGTTTCTGCAATCCGTAGCTGTGTGTAGTTTTGCTGGGAAAGGACTTCGCCAAGCGTATTGTCCAAGTTTGTCGGCTTAAAGGCAACAAAGCCTTTCACTGTTTCACTAAACTTCGTTAAGCAGACAAAATGGAGGCGCTTCGGCATCTTTTCCCCGCGGTCAAACCCACGAAAGTCTTCATTCGTGAAAACTTGTGATAGCTGGATAGCGCGGTCAGGGCGGAAATTGCAGAAAATGACGGCGTCATCGTCTTTGACAGTTGCTACAGGTGTACCATCCTCTTCTGTTATAACAGACGGGATCACAAACTCGTCGACAATGTTGTTTTTATAGCTGTCATCGAGCAGCTCTAGCCCGTTCTTATAGGAAGGGCCTTCGCCATAAACCATTGCACGGTATGACTTTTCAACTCGATCCCAACGTTTGTCGCGATCCATTGCGTAGTAACGGCCGTGCACAGTCGCCAGCTTCCCGAGGCCGACTTCATCAAATTTGTCTTGCAATCCTTTTAAGTATACTTCTGCTGAAGTGGGGCCGACATCGCGGCCATCTAAAAAGCCATGGACATAAACGCGCTCGACGTTTTGTTGTTTTGCCATATCAAGCAAGGCATAAATATGGTCGATGTGGCTATGGATGCCGCCATCGGACAACAAACCATATATATGGAGTGCCGATTGTTTTTCTTTAACATGGTCCATTGCCTTTATGAACGTCTCATTCTTAAAAAAGTCGCCTTCGCGAATCGACAAATTCACACGCGTTAAACTTTGGTACACAATGCGCCCAGCACCAATGTTTAAATGGCCAACTTCTGAATTGCCCATCTGCCCTTCTGGCAAGCCGACATTTTCACCGTCTGCCCGTAACGTGGCATGCGGAAACTCGTTCCAGTAACGGTCAAAGTTCGGCTTTTGAGCATGTGCCACGGCATTGCCTTTCTCTTCCTCTCGCAGGCCAAAGCCATCGAGAATGATTAAGGCTACTGGCTTTTTACTCATTTTGCTGCCCCCACTAATTCTAAAAACGAATCTGCGTCCAAGCTGGCTCCACCAACGAGGGCGCCATCTATGTCAGGTTGGGCCATGTAGTCTTTAATGTTGCCAGGTTTTACGCTGCCGCCGTACTGGATGCGAATCGCCTCAGCTGCTTCTTCAGAAAAATTAGCGGCCACCGTTTGACGCACATAAGCGCAAGCTTCATTCGCGTCTTTTTCTGTCGCTGATTTGCCTGTGCCGATCGCCCAAATAGGCTCGTACGCAATTACTGTTTGTTTAACTTGTTCTTCGCTTAAACCAGCAAGGCCATTTTCTACTTGCTCTTTTACAACAGCTTCCATCTTACCCGCTTCACGCTCTTCAGCCGTTTCACCGCAACACATAATCGGAACCAAATGATGGGCGAATGCGGCATGCACTTTCTTATTGACAGTCTCATCTGTCTCGGCAAACATTTCTCGCCGTTCTGAATGGCCGATAATCACATAATGGACACCCATATCAGACAATGCTTTAGGGCTGATCTCCCCTGTAAATGCGCCATTGTCTTCAAAATGCATCGTTTGAGCACCAATTTTTAACTCAGTTCCTTTTACCGCTTGGAGCAAACGGTCAAGAAACAAGGCTGGCGCACAAACAACCGAATCAACCGTTGCCTGTGCGGGAACGTTTGCTTTTACTGCTTCGACAAAATCAACAGCTTCGCCGATTGTTTTATTCATTTTCCAGTTTCCTGCAATAATTGGTTTACGCATAGTATCACCCCGCTGCATTATTTTTCTGATAGTGCGACAACGCCTGGAAGTTCCTTGCCTTCCATAAATTCAAGGCTGGCGCCTCCGCCTGTTGAAATATGGCTCATTTTGTCGGCAAGGCCAAATTGTTCAACGGCTGCCGCTGAATCGCCGCCACCAATGACTGAATACGTATCTGACGCCTCTGCCAACGCATTTGCAACTGCTTTTGTGCCACCTGCAAACGATTCGAGCTCAAACACACCCATTGGCCCGTTCCAAATCACTAATTTTGAAGCTTTTAATACAGCTTCATAGGTTTTTCGTGTTTTTGGCCCAATGTCAAGCGCTTCCCAATCAGCTGGAATGCCGCTAATGGCCACTTCTTTTTTGTTGGCGTCGTCAGAAAAATCATCGGCAACAATGACATCTTCAGGCATATAAAACTTAACGCCTTTTTGTTCAGCCTTTTCCATAAACTGCTTGGCTAAATCGAGCTTATCTTCTTCAAGCAACGATTTGCCAACTTCATAGCCTTGCGCTTTGACAAACGTGTATGCGAGACCGCCGCCAATAATTAAATTGTCGACTTTATCTAGCAAGTTGTCAATAACGCCAATCTTGTCTTTTACTTTTGCGCCACCAATGACTGCTGTAAACGGACGTTCAGGGTTGCTTAACGCTTTGCCGAGTACATCCAGTTCTTTTTCCATTAGAAAACCAGCTGCTGACGGCAAATAGTGGGCAATGCCTTCCGTTGAAGCGTGGGCACGGTGTGCCGCCCCAAATGCATCATTGACAAAAATGTCGGCTAGGCTAGCAAACGCTTTCGCTAATTCAGGATCGTTCTTTTCTTCCCCTGGGTAAAAGCGGACATTTTCAAGCAGCAACACGCCACCGTCTTCAAGACCTTCCACTGCTTGTTTTGCTACTGGACCGTGCGCTTCCTGGACGGCTTGTACTTCTTTTCCTAACAGCTCGCTAAGGCGTGTCGCGACAGGCGCCAAGCGCAAGCTTTCTACCACTTCGCCTTTCGGGCGGCCAAGATGGCTTGCTAGCAAAACGCGCGCCCCTTGTTCACTTAAGTATTTAATCGTAGGCAAAGCTGCTTGAATCCGCGTTTCATCAGTAATCTTTCCATCTTTCATCGGAACATTGAAATCGACTCGGCAAAATACCGTTTTGCCTGCAAAATCGTAGTCATAAAGCGTTTTTTTGTTCATTACTTGATCCTCCTATCGGACATCTAGACAGCGCAAAGGAGGGAGGCAGATGGCCTTCCTCCTCTGAAGCCTATTTTTACTTAAAGCCCTTTGCCAGCAATGTAATCAAGCAAGTCTACAACACGGTGAGAATAGCCAGATTCGTTGTCATACCAAGAAATCACTTTAACCATATTGCCTTCCATGACCATCGTGGAAAGCGCGTCGATTGTAGAAGAATGTGGGTTGCCGTTGTAATCGCCAGAAACAAGCGGCTCTTCAGAGTAAGCAAGAATGCCTTTAAGATCGCCTTCTGCTGCTTCTTTAAGAGCTCCGTTTACTTCTTCAGCGGTTACGTCTTTGTCAAGCTCAGCTACAAGGTCGACTAAAGAAACGTTAGGAGTCGGTACACGCATAGCTCCACCGTTAAGCTTCCCTTTTAATTCAGGTAGCACAAGGGCAACAGCTTTCGCTGCACCAGTTGTTGTCGGAATGATGTTTTCTGCGGCCGCACGCGCACGACGGTAATCTTTGTGTGGTAAGTCAAGGATTTGCTGATCGTTTGTATAAGAGTGAACAGTCGTCATCATGCCGCGACGAATGCCAAATTTATCGTTAAGTACTTTTGCAAACGGCGCTAAGCAGTTTGTTGTACAAGAGGCATTTGAAATCACATGATGGTTGGCCGGATCGTACTTGTCTTCGTTAACACCCATGACAATTGTAATATCTTCGTCTGAAGCAGGAGCAGAAATAATAACTTTTTTCGCGCCAGCTTCAAGGTGTTTCGCAGCGTCTGCACGCTTTGTAAAGAAACCAGTTGATTCCACTACAACTTCAACGCCGTACTTGTCCCAGCCAATCTCAGCAGGGTTGCGCTCAGCAGATACAGAAATTTCTCTTCCGTCGACAACGAGTGAGTTGTCTTTTGCCTCAACTTTAGCGTCAAGAACACCGTGTACAGAATCATATTTTAACAAGTGTGCCAGCATATTGGCATCTGTCAAATCATTGATTGCTACTACCTCTACATTCGGGTTTTTAAGGGAAGCGCGGAATACATTACGGCCGATGCGGCCAAATCCGTTAATACCAATTTTTGTTGCCATGATGATTTCCTCCTAGCGTTAATTTCTTTTTATTAAAAAGGCAGTTGCCTTTTTTACAGGATCTTACTCAGATAACAGCCGTCTAGCTGCTCCTTCGTCTGTTACAAGTACATCACTTGGCCGATTCTTCATATAAGCGAGAATCGCATTTGCTTTCGTATGCCCGCCAGCGATTGAAATCACGTACTTGCCTTCCAGCTCGCCTAATTGCAAGCCAATTGTTCGCTGCTTGTGGATAATCTCTCCATTTGCATTGAAGTAATAGCCGAACGCTTCTGCTACCGCTTCTTCCCGTTTCAATGTCTCGATAAACGGCTGACCAGAATCGCGCCTAGCTGCCATTCGCCTCGCATCGCCGATGCCATGCATGACAACCGCAGAAGACGTAATCACATCTAGGATTTCCCTAACTGATCGTTCCAATACAAGTGAATGGTATGCTTCTTCGCTTAATTGATCAGGAACGTGCAGCAACCGGTAAGAAGCTCCTGAGCGCCTGGCAAACTCAGCACTAATGGTATTAGCCTGGATTTCAACTTTTTCGCCCAACCCGCCTCTAGCGGGCACAAACGTCGTTGTCGCTAACGTCTCATCTGGCGTGACCATATTTGCTACAGCTGCAAGCGTTGTACCGCCCATTACGGCGAAGACGTCGCCTTTCTTAGCCACACGTTTCAATTCATCGACGCAAGCTCTACCTAACTCCTGCTTCACCCATTCTTCTTCGTCGCTATCACCAGCCACAACAATCGCCTGGCTGACGCCAAGTTTTTCTTTCAGCTTTTCTTCCAGCCGGCGATGCCCAAGCAGCTCTGCCATCATATCAGCAAGCTCTAAAAACAACGCTTCGCCTGCTTCAGTTAGGCGCATGCCTGCCGTCGTCAGTTCAATGAGCCCCTGATCTTTAAGAAGCGTCACTTCCCCACGGACGATACGTTCGGAGGTTTGCAAATTGGTTGCTAGGCTTCTGCGCCCGATTGGCTGCATTAAACGGATATATTGCAGCAAGCGATAACGCTTCGCCATTGTTTCCATTAATTCGGGAACAATCTGTCTTTGCAGATTAATAAGCGTCCGCATGTAACACCTCCTCCGTTTATCGGGACATATAACGTCCCTCGCAGACATATTATGTCCCGGTTAGAGCAAAAACATTTACTACACTTGTATTGTACCAAGGAAGTCGAAAACAGACAACTAAAACATCCTCCGTTTGATAATGGCAAGCCTATTATCAAAATCCAGATGATTGGCAAAAGGACATGTTCCTATTTTGTTTTCAGAGATAACGTTTTATAACTTTGGGGAAAATTCTTATAATAGTAGGCAAGTCCTATTTTCTTTGCTATTATATGAATATTAATGGGATTCATTAGGAGGTTGGTTTTATGGGGAGGACGATACGTTCTGAATCGGTTGGGGCAAAGATTGCAGAATGGTATAGTTGCCTTCTTTCTAAGTCATATGAACAGGCGATTATTTTAAAAGAAGAGGTCAAACAGCTTCTACCAGCGATGGACCCAAGCGACAAGTTTATGGCCTTCTACTCACTAGTCGAATTTAAACACCAGATTTTAGTCAGCCGTTACGATAAAAACGAATGCCCTGAGGAAATAGAACCGATTTCTGAAAAGACCGAAATCGATCACCTTCTCAAGTATCTCTATTACTTTGTTAGCGGCCAATACGAGTTTACGCAAGAACGGTACCGGTCCGCTGTAAAGCTGTTTCGCAAAGCCGAACGACTACTAGAATACGTAAACGACGAGGCGGAGGAAGCGGAGTTTTATCAATATATTGGCCTTGTTTATTATCGTCTCAACCACTATTTGATTGCTTCGTCCTACATGGAACAAGCAAACGTCCTATTCGATCGGCTTCAATATCATGAGCCAGCGATAAACTGCCAAATCATCACTGCTTGTATTCATCAAGAGTTGAACAACCCTGAAAAAGGCGAAGCCATCTTAAAACAGGCGCTAGAGCGTGCTAAAGGCATTCCAATTGTATATGGACAAGTGTTGCGGACGCTAGGTTTAAACAAGCAAGGCCAAAAAAAGTTTGACGAGGCGGAAACGTATTTTAAACGAGCGCTTGACATCCCTGAGCACAAAAACACCATTTTCGGTGCCAAATCTAGATACAATTTGAGCAACGTGCTCTTTAATCAAGGAAAAATCGAAGAGGCTCTCCCACACTTCCAAATTGCAAAAGCAGGTGCCGCCTACTACAAAAGCAAAGAATACAACGCACGCTGCTTATTTACGGAAGGCCTTCACATCGATAAAAACTATGATTTGGTTGACCAAGCCATCGCACAGCTCCAAAAAGAAGGAATGGACTTTGAGGTGAGTGAACTTGCTGAAGAAGCTGCTCACTTTGCAGAAAAGGAAGGAAATACGAGACTGGCATTGAAATATATGAAAGTGGCCCATGGTGCACGCTTATACCAACATACTTTAGGAGTTGATTCCGTTGTTTAAGAAAAAGTTGGTCGTTTCACTTGTCGTCTCTTTCATCGCAGCAGCTTCATTTGTTGTTTTTACAAACACACAGGCTGACAGTGAAATAAATAGCCGCGATAAAGGGGACATTACTTTCATTGACAGCCATGATAAAGGCGACATTACTTCCATTGACGACCGTGATAAAGGGGATATTACTTTCATTCATAAGGCAAAGCTAAACGTTTAATGTTACTAGAGAGCCAATCGGTTCTCTTTTTTACTACATCTGCACCCTTTCGATCCTTGACATGAAACTGCCTATTCCCTTTGAATGGGAACAGGCAGTCTTTGTGTTTTTCGATGTGTTGTCAGATAAACGTTGCCTTTCAAATTTGCACATGCTTATTGCTTTATTGAACGAATGCGTTCGATCTGTTTTTGGAGCGACTCTTTCTCTAATAACCCGTAGCCAATTTCTTGGTCGTCTATACAAACAACAGGGATTTTAAGTTGGTACTTCTCTAAAAGCACATCATCCTGATAGATGTCATGGCATTGAATCACAAGCGAGTAACTATCGGCTAATTCTTTCAGCAATGCGTACCCTTTGTCGCACAAGGGACACCCTTTTTTCGTATAAAAATCGACGTTCATTATCCGGTCCTTTCGTTGTAGCGTTTCCGTTTCGAAGATGGCAAAATCCCTAGTTCATCGCGGTATTTTGCTACTACCCGCCGCGACAAAGCTACTCCTTTATCAATTCTCAACTGCTCCGCTAATTTTTGGTCTGACAAAGGTTTGCTTTTATCCTCTACGCTAATCATTTCTTTAAGCCACACTTTAACGTGGTGATTGGTCAATTGGGCATCTGACTTAGAAACATGGCCAGAGAACAATGTTTTTAATTCGACTAAGCCACGAGGTGTTTGTGCATATTTATTAGATGTTGCCCGGCTTACCGTTGATTCATGGATGCCGAGAACTTGGGCCACATCGTTTAACGTCAGTGGCTTGAGCACCCCACTAGGCTGAAGCAAGTAGTCTGCTTGCACGCTCGCCAACACTTCCGCCACGCGACGCACCGTTTGCTGGCGTTGTTCAAGGCTGCGTTTTAACCACTCGACATGCTGCCTTTTTTGCTTCGCATAGGCGCTTGTCTCGACTTGTTGTTTCAGTAAATGGTCATATTCCTCGTGTACGCGAATCGCGGGTAGTATGTCATCATTCATGAAGACAAGCAGTTTTCCAGATTCGTCCTTTGCCATCAGCACATCAGGCTGGACGTAAATGGCCGTTTCCTTCGAATAACGTAGTCCAGGCTTTGGATCAAGCTCCTTTAATTGGTCGTATAGATGCTGTATATCTTGAACAACGACGCCGTATTGTTTCGCAAGTTGCTTCCATTTCCGGGCAGCTAGCGCTTCGAGATGGTTTAAAACGATGTCAATCGCAAGAGGATGGCAATCGGGCATACGTTTAAGTTGCAAGGCCAAGCATTCCCCAAGGGAACGGGCCCCTACGCCTGCAGGCTCAAAACTCTGCAATATGGCGAGCAACCTTTCCCCTTCCGATTCAGTGATGTTCCGGTCTGCACAAAGCTGAGGCAGCGCTTCTCCTAGATAACCATCTTCCCGTAAATTACCAATCAAATAAGTAAGCTCGCATTTATCGTTTTCGCTCAGCGTCGGCGATTCAATCAACTGTTCGTACAACTCATCAGCAAGCGTTCGCCCTCTTTGCGCAACATTTTGCAACGCTGCCTGTTTGTCGTCACTTGACATCTGTTGCCTGATTGGCCTTGTGCCAACCAGTTCCCGTTCACGGGAAAGAGTAGATTGTTCATGTAATTCGAGTAGAGGATTTTCTAGCGCTTGTTCCCGCAAATAGGCAATGACATCCACGGACGAATATTGTAGCAAGTGGAGCGCTTGCCTTAACTCTTGGGTCATCACTAAACTCGTTGTCTGACGTTGCAGTAAGCCAATCTCCATCTATTCAACCCCTCCTCGAACTTCCTTGCCTTGATTTTACATTCCGCTCAGGCGAACTTAAATGCTCTTTTTCCTCTACATGTCATAGCATAAACCAAATGGCTTGTTAATGTAAACGCTTTCTTATAGATTTCAGCAGTTGCCTAGCTCTTTTGGCCCTTTTAAAAAATAAAAAACAACGTTGTGAACGGCGTAAAACATAGAGGTTTACATCTTTATAATTTAGTCTATCATGAAAGAAGGGCTTTTTGATCATCACAAGGAATAGTACATGAATGAAACTGCTTTTTTGTTGTTGCCGTACATACTTTTGTAAAAAGAAGCAACTCATTTGACCTTTATTGACCTTTGCAGTATGATGATTACAGAGCAACAATTTCAAGGATTTTAGTCAATAGGACATGAGGAGGAAGAGCGATGAATTTAATACCTACCGTAATTGAACAAACAAACCGTGGCGAGCGTGCATATGACATTTACTCCCGTTTATTGAAAGACCGCATTATTATGCTAGGGAGCGGGGTGGACGACAATGTCGCCAACTCGATCGTTGCACAAATGTTGTTTTTGCAAGCAGAAGACCCTGAAAAAGATATTTCCTTATACATTAACTCTCCTGGCGGCTCGATTACTGCTGGAATGGCAATCTATGACACGATGCAATTCATCAAACCAGATGTTTCAACGATTTGCATCGGCATGGCTGCTTCCATGGGCGCCTTTTTGCTCACTGCTGGTGCGAAAGGCAAACGGATGGCATTGCCAAATAGTGAAGTGATGATCCACCAACCACTTGGCGGTATGCAAGGCCAAGCTGCAGACATGGAAATCCATGCCCGCCGCATCATTCAAATGCGCGAAAAACTCAATCAAATTATGGCAGAACGTTCTGGTCAACCGTATGAACGAATTGCAAGAGACACAGACCGTGATAACTTTATGACAGCCGAACAAGCAAAAGAATACGGCTTAATCGACAAAGTGATTGAAACACCAACGAAATAACAGACAAAGGCTTCCGCAAAACGCGGAAGCTTTTTTGTTGCCGCCAGTTGCAGCCTGCCCTCATTCAATTCCCTTTTTCATTAGGCCATGGTACGATTTAAAAAACAAGATGGCGCTAGCCTTTTTGCTTTCGCCTAAGATTAGGAGGAATTTATTCTGAGCATTTCAGCAATTGACGACATTGTCGCCAAGCAAACAGACGATTCATTGGCTACGTTGTTTAAACTATTGCGCCAAGAAAGCATTAGCACTCAAAACAAAGGAATGCGCGAATGCGCAGCGTTAATGCGAGCGCTCATGGAGGAAGTTGGTGCCCGTACTGAACTGTTTGAAACAGAAGGCCATCCTATTCTATACGGTGAACTTCTTACAGACAAACACGCGCCAACTTTGTTAATTTATGGCCATTACGATGTACAGCCTCCTGACCCATTAAGTGAGTGGGAGACGCCTCCATTTGAACCAACAGTCCGCGACGGGCGTATCTTTGCACGGGGCGCAGGCGACAACAAAGGACAAATCGTTGCCCAACTTCTCGGCATAAAAACGTATCAAGAAGCATGTGGCGCTTTACCCGTCAACATTAAAATCGTTATTGAAGGGGAAGAAGAAATGGGCAGCGTCCATTTGCCAGACTTTGTTCAAAGCAACAAAGAATTGCTTCAAGCCGACCTCGTTTACACAGCTGATGGGCCATCTCATGATAGCGGCTCTCCCCTTGTCCTTCTTGGCGTCCGCGGCATTCTATCTTTTGAGATTGAACTTCAAAACGCCGAGTTCGACAACCATTCTGGCAATACAGGCAACATTGTCCCAAATCCAGCTTGGGACCTTATGGAGCTGCTTCAGACGATGCGCAGCACAGACGGGCGCGTCTTAATCGAAGGCTTTTACGACAATATTCGCCCTGCCAGCGCTGAAGAAGAACAGCTGTTGGCCACACTCCCTTTTGAAAAAGACTCAGTCGCCCAAAAAATCGGCTATCCCCATTTGGATATAGATGGAAAAAGCTATTACCGAAAACTAGCGCTAGAACCCACTTTTAATATATGCGGACTAAAAAGCGGCTATTTAGAAGATGGCATTAAGACAATTATTCCTAGCAAAGCCAGTGTAAAAATCGACGCACGCCTCGTTGTGGACCAGGACCCTAAAGACATTTTTGAAAAGGTGACTGCACACGTAAAAGCACGCCGGCCTGATGCCAAGGTGACGTTTTTAGGGGCAATGGAGCCTTCCCGTACGCCAGTTGAGACAGCGATCGTCCAAAAAGCGCTAAAAGGCATTTCTGCTTGTTTTAATGAGGAGCCCCTTATCCAACCAAGCCTTGGCGGCTCGCTGCCAGACTATGTATGGACAAAGCTCCTTCACGCACCATCTCTTCTCGTCCCTTATGCAAACTTTGACCAACGCAACCACTCGCCAAATGAAAATCTCGCTATTCGCCACTTTTTAAACGGCATTCGCTGTACAGCCCATGTTATCCATGCTGTCGGACAGAACTAATAAAAAAGGCATCCCTCATTATGGGATGCCTCCAGACTGTAGGCAAACGCTCGCATACGTCGTCGTTTGCCTCAGTCATATGCTCATGAACCCACGTTCTATTCGCATCTTCCCTCGCCTGCACTCCTCGTCTGACAAGCGTTTTCTATCAGTCTGATCTCAGTTATCGACTTTGTCGACAACCTTAAGGCATCCCTCATTATGGGATGCCTTCGCTTAACGTAAAAATTTAATTGTAAGGGGAATTCGGTATTCCTCTCCTTGGTATGCTTTAATTGCGGCCAAAATGGTAAAAATAATAGCAAGCAGGCCGACAAGTGGCGCAAGTAAAAAGCCAATTAGGATAATCATGGTCACACTCGCAACTAATCCGTAAATGAAAAAAGAAATCAAAAAGTTAAAGTATTCCTTGCCATGGTAATCAATAAAGTCCGAATCATCTCTTTTAACGAGCCAGATAATAAGTGGCGCAAGGATAGGCGCAGGAAAGCTCAATACATATAGCAACATCGCCAACATACGCTCGCTTCCGTCTGGTTCATATTCGCGGTAATCAATAATTTCATTGGCCATTTGTCATCTCTCCTTATCCTTACCTTTACTATACGCTCAAATGGAAAAGGATACAATTCTTTTTTCGTCTCACCGCTGTACTTCCCGTGTTTGAGCCTCTCTGTAAACGACTAGAAACCATAATGGGTAGAATTCGGAAGAAAAACAAAGCAAATGGAAGGAAAACACACTACAAATTTTGTGCAGTATATATTGCATATATTTTTTAACATTTATAAGGCTTTACGAATCGACTTGTTTTTACTTATACTTATTTGGTAAATTTACATTATTCGACATGGAGGTGGGCGTTTTGTTGGAATTTAAAAATGTCACAAAGCGGTATGGTGCCGGCAGACCAGCTGTAGACAATTTAAATCTAAAAATAAATAAAGGCGAATTCGTTTGTTTTATTGGCCCAAGTGGTTGCGGAAAGACAACAACAATGAAAATGGTGAATCGTCTCCACGAAGCGACAGAAGGGCAAATTATTGTTAACGGCAAAGACATACGGAAACAAGATCCAGTCGAATTGCGTCGATCAATTGGCTATGTCATCCAGCAAATCGGGTTAATGCCCCATATGACTGTTAAAGAAAACATTGTCCTTGTTGGAACGCTTTTGAAGTGGCCGAAATCGAAAAAAGACGAGCGGGCAAAAGAACTGATTAAACTAGTCAATTTGCCAGAGTCGTATTTGGACAAATACCCACACGAACTAAGTGGCGGACAGCAGCAGCGAATTGGTGTGTTGCGGGCACTCGCAGCTGATCCACCACTGATTTTAATGGACGAACCTTTTGGCGCACTCGATCCGATTACGAGAGACTCTTTACAAGAGGAATTCAAAAAATTACAAAAAGATCTCGACAAAACGATTGTTTTTGTTACACACGACATGGACGAAGCATTAAAACTAGCAGACCGGATTGTCATCATGAAAGACGGAAAAATCATCCAAACTGGAACTCCTGATGAGATTATGCGCTCCCCTGCCAATGCCTTTGTCGAAGATTTTATCGGCAAGGACCGCCTCATTCAAGGACGGGCTGATGTAACCACTGTTGAACAAGTTATGAATAAACACGCCGTTACCGTCGATGAAAATGAAACACTGCGCAACGCCATCTCCCTCATGCGCGATAAGCGTGTCGACTCACTCCTTGCCGTCAACCAGGATAACGTTTTAACCGGCTACATTGACGTCGAAATGATCGATTCCTTTTATAAAAAAGCATTGACTGTCAAAGAGGCAATGGAAACAGATGTTTTTACCGTTCAAGAGCATAGCCTTTTGCGTGATACGATCCATAAAATGCTGCGGCGCGGTGCCAAATATGTGCCCGTTGTCAATGACCAACACCAAGTTGCAGGCATTGTGACACGGACCAGTTTGGCGGATATTGTCTATGACACCATTTGGGGCGATGGCATGGACTTTGATGAGCCCACAGAACCGTGAGTCGATTGTGCTTGTGTGTTGTGCCTATGTGTCGTACAGCGCTTTTAAAAGCGACCCAAGAAGGAGGATAAACGATGATCGCGTTTTTTTCAGAATACGGCCATGACTTGCTTTTTAAGACGGGGGAACATCTGTTTATTTCGTTTACGGCGATTCTCTTAGGTGTTCTTGTCTCTGTGCCTTTAGGAATTGCCCTAACACGTGTTCCTCGTGTGGCAGACAGGCTTATATCTGTCATCGGCATTTTGCAGACAGTCCCCAGCCTCGCCATATTAGCCTTTTTTATTCCTATTTTTGGAGCAGGCAAAGTACCGGCCATTATTGCTTTGTTTTTTTACTCCGTATTGCCGATTTTACGAAACACCTACACAGGTGTTAAAGGCGTCAATCCAAGCGTGTTGGAAGCAGGCAAAGGCATGGGTATGAACAATATCGAATCGATTTTTAAAATCGAAATTCCCCTTGCATTGCCAGTTATTATGGCAGGCATCCGTTTAGCAACTGTCTATTTAATCGGCTGGGCTACATTAGCGGCATTTGTCGGCGGCGGCGGGCTAGGGGATTTCATTTTTGACGGCCTCAATTTATTCCAACCAGCGCTTATCATAGCCGGAACTTTACCTGCCACGATTTTGGCGCTGCTTGCCGACCGCTTACTGCTGTTAGTAGAGCGTGCATTAACGCCAAAAGGCTACAAACAATCCCAAACATCTTAAGGGGGGAGGAGAATCACTGTGAAGCCAACAAAAACGATCATTGCTTTTTGCCTTTCAGGGCTTATATTAACTGGGTGTTCTTTGCCGGGACTATCTGGCCCTTCCCAGCAAACAATCCGGATTGGCACAATGGTGACAAGCGAATCAGAAATTCTAGGGCAAATCGTCGCCCTATTGATCGAAGAAGAAACGGATTTGCAGACCGAGTTAATTACGAAACTAGGCTCTTCTGTCGTCCAGCATCAAGCGCTTGTACAAGGTGACTTGGACATTACGGCTGCTCGCTATACAGGTACAGACTTGTCTGCGGCACTTGGCATGGACCCTGTTACTGACCGAGACGAAGCAATGGACATCGTGAAACGAGAATTTTCTGAGCGCTTCGATCAAACTTGGTTTGATTCATATGGATTTGAAAATACGTACGCCCTTTCTGTTACCGAAGCATTTGCAGATGAGCATGGAATTGAAACGATTTCAGACTTGGAAGCTTTTGCACCGGAACTCCGTTTTGGCGTCGATAATTCATGGGTGAATCGCAAAGGCGATGGCTACCAAGGTTTTCAAGAAAGCTATTTTGCTTTTGGCAACGTGTTTCCGATGAATGTCGGCCTCGTATATGAAGCCAACGCTAGCGGGCATATGGATGTTGTATTGGCTTATTCTTCCGACGGGCGTATTCAGGAATACAATTTAAAAGTGCTTGAAGATGACCGGCGGTTTTTCCCGCCTTACGATGCCTCGCCGGTTGTACGCAATGAGGTGCTTGAACAATATCCAGAGCTTTCGCCGCTTTTAGAACGCTTAACTGGCACCATCACGACTGAAAAAATGCAAGAATTAAACTATATGGCTGACGTGGAATTAAAAAATCCGCGCCTTGTTGCCCAAACCTTTTTAGAAGAAAACAATTACTTTAAGGACAAGGAGGAAAGCCACTAATGGACACGTTCCAGGAATTCATCACATACGTTTCCCAAAACAGCGGCTACATTGCGGCACAATTTTACCGCCACTTTCTTATGGCTGCCTATGGCGTCCTTTTTGCAGCGATTGTATCGATTCCCCTTGGCGTGCTCATTGCCAAATATGGGCGTTTAAGCGGCTGGGTTCTGGCTGTTGGGAACATCATTCAGACCATTCCTGCTCTTGGCATGATCGCCGTCATTATGCTCGTCCTCGGCCTTGGACCCAACACTGCTGTCATGACGTTATTTCTTTATTCCATTTTGCCGATTACACAAAACACGTATGTCGGCATGAAAGGTGTCGACCAAGCTCTTGTTGAGGCTGGGCGTGCAAGTGGCATGACACGTTTTCAGCTATTGCGCATGGTTGAACTCCCATTGGCCATTAGCGTCATTATGGCCGGCCTCCGCAATGCCCTTGTCGTCGGGATTGGCATTGCTGCAATTGGCGCTTTTGTCGGTGCAGGCGGGCTTGGCGAAATCATTTTGACAGGGACAAACGCCACAGATGGGATGGCGATTATTCTTGCCGGTGCCATTCCAACTGCCTTTATGGCGATTATTGCAGACATGTTAATGGGCTGGATTGAAAGAAAGCTACACCCGTTTAAACAATCGAAACCACAAACCAGTTAACCATGTTAACGCAGCTTAAGCCAGTTGAGCGCATGTGCTCAACTGGCTTTTATGTTTCTATACCACTCGTCCTCTCATGCCTTTACCTGCTCGAGAAGAGGCTTTCGTTCCATTCGGCAATCACAAGGAATAGCACGTTTCTGTAGCCCACCTCTATTGTTACGAGCTAGGGGCTAGGAGTCGATTTTTAAAATGCCGTCTACCCATCGTTTTCCACATAAGCAACCAAGGCATCCAGTGCTTCTTTTTCATCGTGCCCTTCTGTGACAATCGTGATCGTCGTGCCTTTGCCGAGTGCCAAGCCCATTAATCCCATGATGCTTTTCGCATTGACTTTGGCATTGTCTTTTACAATAAACACTTCAGACGAAAATCGATTGGCTTCTTGGACAAACATCGCCGCAGGCCGGGCCTGCAAACCTGATTTAAGTTGGATGGTTACTTCTTTTTGCGCCATTCCTCATTTCCCCCTATGCGTATTTAATTTTTTGGCATCAAACGTGCCGTTACGGAGCTTGTCCGCAAATTCGTCAATCTTACGGAGCCGATGGTTTATACCTGATTTGCTCACTTTCCCGCCCTGCATCATTTCCCCTAGTTCTTTCAACGTCACATCTTGGTGCTTCACTCGGAGCTTAGCGACTTCCTGTAGTTTAGGCGGCAAGTTTTCCAAGCCAATCGTTTTATCAATAAAACGAATGTTTTCTACTTGGCGAAGGGCAGCCCCGACCGTTTTGTTTAAATTAGCCGTTTCACAATTTACAAGCCGGTTAACAGAGTTGCGCATATCTTTCATAATGCGGACGTCTTCAAAATAAAGAAGTGCTTGGTGGGCGCCAATGATATTCAGGAATTCCGTTATCTTTTCGCTTTCTTTTAAGTACGTAATAAATCCTTTTTTCCGTTCAAGCGTTTTAGCTGAAAGGGAAAATCCGTTCATTAGTTCACATATCGCTTGGTTATGCTCTTCATAAAGCGAAAAGATTTCTAAATGGTAAGAAGACGTTTCTGGATGGTTAATGGAGCCGCCTGCTAAAAAAGCCCCCCGCAAATAAGCACGTTTGCAACAAGACTCTTTTACAATTTCCGGAGAAATGTCACGAATAAATTGAAAAGACCCGTTCAAAATCCGCAAATCCTCAAGTAGCTGGCGCGCTTCTTTGGAAATGCGCACCATATAAACATTATTCTTTTTAAGACGCATTTTCTTTTGAACGAGCAACTCAATGTGGATATTAGGGTATAGATGCTTGATAAGTGTGTATATCCGTCTGGCAATGGCTGCATTTTCGGTTGTTACATCTAAACCGACTTGCTTATTGCCAAGCGACAGCGACCCGTTCATCCGGATGAGGGCAGAAAGCTCTGCCCGAGCACAGCAAGAAACAAGCTCAAGCTGTGTCAGTTCTTTTTTGGCATTCGCGGCAAAAGACACGCCTCTCACCCTCTCTTTCATGAAGGGCGGCATAAAAGCCGCCCTAACACCGGTTTCGTTCCCGATATGTCGGTTGTTGTTCCTTTTCTTCCAGCAAACTTATTAGTGCTTTTGACACCTTCATCGCATCATGGCGCAATTTTTGATTCGCCTCAAGGACAAAACGGCCTTTAATAGGCGTCACCCCCATTGATTCAAGGACATCACTGTCGACGACAACCTGTTCTGCTTTTTCTAAGCGATAAAGAGAGCGGACGCTTTCAGAGATTGTCGTGCTGTTGACTAAGATGTACTCAACCAATTGGCCGCCGCAATGCTTAAACAGGCCTTGTAAATGGTCAGAAGCGCTGTATCCGTCTGTTTCCCCTGCCTGTGTCATCACATTGCAAATATATGCTTTCTTCGCTTTAGAAGCAGCAATTGCTTCCTTAATGCCAGGGACAAGCAAATTTGGGACAATGCTCGTATAGAGGGAACCAGGGCCGAGTACAATTAAATCGGCTTCATGGAGGGCATCAAGCGTTTCAGGTAGAGGCGAGACATGTTCTGGAGACAAGTAAACGCGCTTAATCCCTTTAGCTGCAAGAGGGATGCTTGATTCTCCTGAGACAATTGAGCCATCGTGCATTTCCGCGTGAAGGACAATGCTCTCGTTTGCTGCTGGAAGCACACGCCCTCTCACATTCAATACTCGACTTATCGCCGAAATCCCTTTTTGAAAATCGCCTGTAATGGATGTCATTCCTGCTAGCAGCAGATTTCCGAGTGAATGTCCGCTTAGCCCGTCTCCACTTGAAAAACGGTGTTGAAACAGTTCTTCCACAAGCGGTTCCACTTCAGCAAGGGCCACAAGCACATTGCGCACATCCCCAGGCGGGGGAATATCGAGCTCTTTGCGAAGAATGCCGGAGCTACCGCCATCATCCGCAACAGTCACAATCGCAGTGATATCGACTGGAAACGTCTTCAGCCCGCGCAAAATCACGGAAAGCCCAGTTCCTCCTCCTATGACAACGACCTTCTTTTTCATCGACTGTTCGCCTTCCGTTTGTTAATATCGCGGTGGCTCGTATACGCATCATATTTAGCTTCGTAATGAGCACAAAAGTATTCAGCCAATGTCACTGAACGGTGCTGGCCGCCTGTACAGCCGATCCCGATGACAACTTGGCTTTTCCCTTCCCGTTTGTAATGGGGAAGCATAAAGTCAAATAAATCAGTCAGCTTCTCCACAAATTGTTTTGTTTCTTTCCATTTTAACACATAAGAGGACACTTCTGTCTGTAATCCCGTTTTTGGCCGCAAATCTTCAACGTAGTGCGGGTTCGGCAAAAAGCGGACATCAAATACTAGGTCGGCATCAATCGGAATGCCATATTTGAATCCAAATGAAACAAAATGGACAGCAAATGCTTGGCGGTCATTCCCAGCAAAACGCTGCATGATTTTTTCCCGTAGCTGGAGTGGCTTTAACTCTGTCGTATCAATGATTTGCTGAGCGCGCCCCTTTATTTCTTCAAGCAAATTCCGCTCTTTTTGAATGCCTTCGAGTGGCAAGCCCCCTTTGGCTAATGGGTGTGTACGCCTCGTTTCTTTATAGCGCTGCACAAGCTTAGAATCTTTTGCATCTAAATACAAAATTTGGATTTTAAGTCTACTTGCCGGCGTTTCATTCAGTTCATCAATGGCTTTGAACAATTCATCAAAAAAGGACTGCCCTCGTAAATCCATGACGAGCGCCACTTTTGTGACTTTATCGATGCCGCCCTCAATCAATTCAATAAACTTCGGCAGCAAGACTGGAGGCAAGTTGTCAATACAATAATAGCCTAAATCTTCAAAGCTTCGGACAGCAACGGATTTTCCAGCGCCAGACATACCGGTAATAATGACAATCTCGACTTCAGACTGGTTCATAGTGCTGCCCCTTTCTCTTGCATCGGTTTCGGATCAAGTCGATAATCAATCAGCTTAAAATCCTTTGTATAATAAAACGTTCCGTATAAAACGCCTTTTTGATTTAAAATGTGGTTAAAGACATGGTGGTCCCCTTCTGCCATTGGCAAATCCGCATGAGCATCACGCTTTTGCCAGACAAGCTTCCCTTCCGGAGACTGATCGAGCATCGTGCCTTCATAGCTGCTGGCAAGAAAGGAGAACATCATCCACTCATCTTCCATAGTTTGCCCCTCACCTACAATGACCACCGTGGTCACTGCGCGCAATTCAGGGTCTTTAATGGATAGTCCTGTTTCTTCTCGAAATTCACGGACAACAGCTTCTTTAATCGTTTCGCCATGCTCCATTTTTCCGCCTGGCGCTACCCACCAGCCACGGCTTGGCTTTTGAAGCATTAAACATTGATCCGCTGTTGCCAGTATACAATTGGTTATTCGCTGCAAGCCTCTCACCTCGCGTTCCTCATTTTATAGTATACAAGTAATTAAGGGAGGCGACAATGATGGCGCTTATTTTGTTCGGTTTAACCAAAAAAAAGGCGCAGAAGTCTGCGCCTAAATGAAGCTATATTTTAAAAAAGGGGGTCAATTACTGTTTCTATTATAAAGGAACCGTTATTTCAATTGCATTACAGCACCTTTAAAAGCTGATGACGGTTTACCCCTTTAAAGCAAATTCGTTCTTGTTCACTCTAAGAACTACGCTTATTTCTCGACTTTTTCAGCTTCAGACAAGTTTTCTAAATAATGCTGGACATTTTGGGCGGCAATGGAGCCGTCGCCTGTTGCTGTGACAATTTGCCGTAGCGATTTTTCCCGTACATCGCCAGCTGCAAATATACCAGGCACTTTTGTCTCCATTTCCTCATTCGTAACAATATAGCCTTCCTCATTCGTAATCCCTAAGTTCTGAACACTTTCATTTAATGGCAACATGCCGATGTATACAAACACACCGTCAGCTTCCATGTTTGAGACTTCGCCTGTTTTCGTGTCTTTTAGCGTCACGCCCCCGACTTTGCCGTCTTTTTCATTAATCTCCGTTACAACTTTATTCCAAATGAAATCGACTTTCGGGTTGTTAAAAGCGCGGTCTTGCAAGATTTTTTGGGCACGTAATTGATCGCGCCTGTGAACGATTGTCACTTTTTTTGCAAACCGTGTTAAATAGACAGCTTCTTCAACAGCAGAGTCACCGCCACCTACGACGATCAATTCCCTCTCTTTGAAGAAAGCACCATCACACACAGCGCAATAGGAAACGCCTCTGCCGCTCAGTTCCTGCTCGCCAGGGATGCCAAGTTTTTTATATTCTGCTCCCGTTGAAACGATGACTGCCTTGGCGCGGTATTCTTTAGAGCCAGCAATGACCCGTTTTGTATCGCCTTCATCAATAATTTCCTTAATGTCGCCATACGCATAGGCAGCGCCAAATTTTTTGGCGTGTTCAAACATTTTATTGGAAAGATCCGGACCTAAAATGTGGTCAAAACCAGGGTAGTTTTCCACGTCTTCCGTATTCGCCATTTGCCCGCCAGGCATCCCACGCTCAAGCATGAGTGTATTTAAGTTGGCCCGGGATGTATACACAGCCGCTGTCATGCCAGCTGGTCCTGCTCCTGCAATAATCACATCATAAATGGTCTCTTCAGCCATGTTTCTTGCACTCCTCTACTCTTCAAGGTTATCTGCTTCCATCGTAGCGAAAAAAACAGCTAACTGTCTAATGTTCTGCTCAAGAAGCCACGTTCGGCAAACAATGTAAACGAAATATCGTCTGATTGTTTGTTGGCCACCGCTTCCATTAACTGTTTCGAAGCTCCGTCGCCAAGATCTACCGCTTTTTTCAAATGTTCTAAAGCGGCTTTTTCATTGTGTTCATGGTAGGAAGCGACACCGTAACACCGCAAAAGGGCTGCTTCTTCATCAGCATCAATAGGAAAAGGCCGTGAAAGGACTTCTTTATAATTTCCAAGAGCACATAGCACTTGGACAAGGCGCGCAGCGTGACCTGAATCAAGAGGATAAACGCTTGCAAGCCGCTCACGGTACCATTTCGCTTCTTTAGTATAGCCCATTTCAAAGTAAAATAATGCGAGATTGCATAATGCCAACAAGTTGCCAGAATCCTTATCGAGCACTTCCTGGCAAATGGCAAACGCTCTTTCGGTTTCACCGATGCAAAATAGCGCTTCGGCAAGATGATTTTGGGCAGCCCACAAACGAGGATGCTTGCTAACGATTGACTCAAGCAACGGCACAGCCAGCTCTGCTTGCCCTTTTCGCAAAAAAAGCCATGCCTGTTCATGGTCGTCTAAAAATTGTTCCGAACTCGCTTCTTCCTCCATAAAAGGGTCATCTTCAAATAGCTCAAGCAATTCATGCGCTTCTTCGGCAAACTGCCCGTTTGGCTCTTTTTCTAGATAGAGACGCACATGCTTTTCGGCCTGATAAAAGTGGCCCATGTACACTTCATTATTGGCAATAAAAAAATGACAAACAGGCTGTTGACTGCCGGAACTTGCCAGCACGGATTGTAAGAGTTCATTCGACCTCCCATACTCACCAAGTTCGGACAGCACTGCAGCCAACTGTATTTTAAAAATCGGTTCAGTGGCAGTAAGCTTCACTGCCCGCTCTAGCAGTTTTGCAGCCCGATTTAAATGCTTTTTGTGAAAAGCTTGCAATCCCCTGTGAAAAAAATAATCCCCATTTTGGTAAAACGGAACGATGGTCCTTGAATCTTCTTTCGATTCGTCGCTCATGTAAGCTTGTCCCTCCAAGCAAATGATCTATCTATCGTCAAGTATACACTAAACGTGATTTTCTGTAAGGACAACCGTTAAAAAAGTTGTTTTGAAAAAATTTTGTGTCCATTTCCTATCCGTTGCTTGAAAAATCGGAGGCTGTATCCCGCTTTCGCCTTTCTTTTTAAGCATAATGTTAAAGCGCGACTGCTTCCATCATTATAAAGCTCGCAAATAATGGGGCTGACAGATAAAAAAGTGTGCCTCTTTAATCCGCGATTAAAGAGGCACACTTTTATTGAAAGCGGACATTCGTCATCACAAAATGGCTATGGGGCAAAGCTGGCATTTCGTTAAATTGGAAACGTAAATCTTGTTCAGGCACAGTATAATCGATTCGATTGACAAGAAAATCCAAACTTTCTTTCATAATCTCGATTGTGATCCATTCGCCTGCGCAACGATGGCCGACATTGCGGTCGCCTCCACCTTGAGGAATAAAGGCAAACGGGCTTTTGTTCCATGTCGCAAAGCGATATGGCCGAAACTGTTCGGGATTGTCCCAAAGCTTTGGATGATGATTGGTCCCGTATAAATCGAGAAGCACTAATGTGCCTTTCTTAAATGGGTAGCCATTCCACGTAAAATCCTTAATTGGCCGCGCAGGCACAAAAGGGAAAAATGGATAGAATCGCCTGACTTCTTGGACAAAATGCTGTAATTTTTCTTCGTCTGATCCGAGCTTTTCCCGTTCTTGCGGGTGTTGATGGACAGCGAGTGCCGTGAAGCAAATGTAGATGGAAATGGCCACAATGGGCCGGAGGATATTGATGATTTCAACAGCTGCTGTTTGCGCGTCCATCCATTCGCCATTTAATTCGCGGTGGAACGACATCGTATGCAATGTTTTTCCTTCTGCTGCTTGTCGCTTGCCCGTACGGACATCCTCTACAAGCTCTTTCACCCAACTTTCGGCTTTGCCCCGGCTGCGCCGCCCTTTCCAATGGGCTGGCCCGATCGCCGCTGGCGCTTCAATCATGGCGCGGAACCACTCCGCTTTGTCTTTCACTTCGTCTTCCTCAACGGGAATCCCAGCCCACTCGAACGCAGTCCGGCACATTACTTCTTGTGCTTCTTCATACAAAACAACTTTTGATTGGTTCTGCCATCTTTGAGCGGCTCGTTCCCATTGTTTTGAAGCAATAGCGCGAATGTCTTCTAGCGTTTCTTTCGACATGAGCGACATAAACATCGCTTTTCGATGATGGTGTGCTTCCCCATCAAGCGCTTGAACGCCGCCTTTGCCAAATAGCGTTTTTAAAACCCGTTTTGGGGCCGCGCCTGCTCGCTTAAATTTTTCATTATCATAAAACAGTTCGGCTGCTTCCTCCCCACGTATACAAATCGCTTCTTGCCCTAGCAAGCGTGTTTTAAAAAGATCCGATTGAAATGCTTGGGCTCGGTTTGTGCCATATAAATACCCTTCTCGGAGTACGGCTACACTGTTATCTATCCCTGCTTCTTTTGGGATTTCCTTTTCACTGGCCACTGTTACCTTCTCCTTTCATACGTGGGTTCGTTAACGATCTAGCAAGCACATTCGCCTGCTAACTTATGCTCTACCACCAGTGTAGCCGTTCTCCCTCTGTTTAAAACGTACCGTTCGCAGCCAATAGGGAGTGCTTTGCGCTATGAGAACCTCTCTATGCCTGGGCCTCCACATCCTCTTTTTGCGATGCCATTATAAAAATCATAGCAAGAATACAAGCGAGCCCTCCCCATTGAAAAACACCGAACGGTTCACGGAGCCAAATGACCATCGTCACTACCGCAGCTAATGGTTCGGCACTTCCAAGCAGACTCGTTTCTTTCGGAGAAAGGGTATTCACCGAAACTTAAGGATTTCATTGATTAAGAGTGGACGCTAGCCAGCTTTTACTGAATAAAGCCAACAATCCCAGTTTAATCTATTAAAACATCGCTATTCTCAGCTTTTGACTCGGTACCAGTATGTATACATTTCTTCAAAGCCAAGCTTCGTATAGAGTGCGAGGGCTGGCTTATTTTCACGAACCACTTGCAAGTAAGCAAAGGCTGCCCCATTTTCTTTTCCCCAATGAAGCAAATGTTGGATCAGCTGCGTCCCATATCCTTGTTTTTGTTCCTTCTTCTTTGTCACAATATCAAATAACCCGATGTACTCGTCCTCAAGAACGCCTAACCCGCAAGCACAAGGGATCCCGTCTTTGTCCGTTATAAGCATGTAGCACGTCTCGGTGGCAATGTTGTCAAACATTTGTTTTAATGTCTGCTGGTCTGCTTCGCAAACATGATTCCAACGACAATAATGATCAAACCATTTTCGGTCTTGTCTGGGGCAAATCTCAACATAAGCTTCTGGCTTTTCGCCGATTTGTGATAAAGACAAGATTTGCACACTCGTCTCCCCTACATAATCATACCCCTTTGCATGAAGAGAACGATCCAACTCGCCTGGAAAAGCAGCCGCTGTCAGTTTATAAACGGCGGGCAAATGTTGCTTACGGTACATTTGTTCACAAGCCTCTATTTTCCTATCAAGCTCCTCACAGGAAGGATAGAGCGGGTTAATCGAGTTCGCTCTTTTTGTATAACCATTGGCAAAGCGCAAAATCCATCCGTCCTGCTGCACTGTCTTCAGGGCAGGCTGTGCATTCATGGATAACGCTTCTATTTTTCGAATGAGCGCTATGTCAGACATTTGTCTTCCCCCTTTTTGCTTTCCTTCTTATAAAGGTTAAAGTTTCCTCTAAAAAACAGCAACCTGGTTACTTAGGTTGCTGTTTTTTTACATGCTCTTATGATTGGTGGCGCGCTTTCAACGTTTCCAGTACTTTATCCAAAGGAAGCTTTTGTTCCTGTAAGAGAACGAGGACGTGGTAAAACAAGTCTGCTACTTCCCAACGCAGCTCTTCGGGGTCGCGGTTTTTCGCGGCAATGATTACTTCTCCTGCCTCTTCGCCGACTTTTTTCAAGATTTTATCGACACCTTCTGTAAACAAATAGGTTGTATACGCCCCTTCTGGCATTTCTGCCTCCCGCTTTGCAATCGTTTCTTCAAGGTCGTTTAAAATTTGAAAGCGATCGCCTTCCACCTTGCTAGTACTGCCAGTTAGCGACTGTGAAAAACAACTATATGCCCCTGTATGGCAAGCAGGCCCTTTCGGTTCCACAAGTACAAGTACAGCGTCTTGGTCACAGTCATAGCGGACGTCAACAACATGTTGTGTATTGCCTGATGTTTCGCCTTTATGCCAAAGCTGTTGGCGTGATCGGCTGTAAAACCATGTTTCTTTCGTTTCCATTGTTTTTTGCAGCGATTCTTCATTCATATAAGCAAGCGTTAGCACCGTTTTGCTATTTGCATCTTGGACGATTGCTGGGACGAGCCCGTCTTTATCAAAGCGGATTGGTTTCATCGGATGCACTCACCTTCTTCCCGTAAACGGGCTTTTACTTCTTGAATCGACGTTTCTTTGTAATGGAAAATCGATGCCGCGAGGGCTGCATCTGCGTAATTGTATTTGAACACGTCAACAAAATCGTTTGCCGCTCCAGCTCCACCAGAGGCAATTACGGGCACTGTCGCTACTTCATTGATCGCTTTTAATAATGGCAAATCAAACCCTGTCTTCGCTCCATCTTGATCCATGCTAGTTACGAGTAGTTCGCCGGCCCCTAAGCGGACAGCCTCCTTGGCCCAATCGGTTGCTAACCAGTTCGTCTGTTTGCGGCCACCATGTGTATACACGCGCCACGTGCCAAGCGCCTGATCAAATTTTGCGTCAATCGCAACAACGATGCATTGTGAGCCAAAATAATCAGCGCCTTCGCGAATAAATGCCGGGCGAAGCAGAGCGGCTGTGTTAATGGACACTTTGTCTGCGCCGGCACGCAAAATGCGGCGAATGTCAGCGAGCGTGTTAATGCCTCCGCCAACGGTAAAAGGAATTGCCAGCGTTGCAGCGACTTCGCGGACCACGTCAACCATTGTTTCCCGCCCTTCATGGGAAGCAGAAATATCAAGAAACACAAGCTCGTCTGCGCCTTCTTTGTCGTAAAAAGCAGCGAGTTCGACTGGATCGCCAGCATCGCGCAAGGAGAGGAATTGCGTCCCTTTCACAACGCGGCCTTCTTTCACGTCTAGGCATGGAATAATTCGTTTTGCTAGCATTACAGCTCTCCTTCCGCCAACGCTTCCTCTAAAGTGAACCGCTTCGTGTACAGCGCTTTGCCGACAATAGCACCAGCAAGAGAAGCAGCTCGCAATTGTGCCAAATCGGCAATGCTGCTTACCCCTCCAGAGGCAATCACATTGGCATTCGCTGCCTTGGAAAGAGCAACGCACGCTTCGATATTCGGTCCTGTGAGCATGCCGTCGCGGGCAATATCGGTAAAAATGAACGTTTTGGCGCCAAAGCGGGCCATTTCAGCAGCAAGGTCTTCCGCTTTGACGTGTGACGTTTCAAGCCATCCTTCTGTAGCTACATATCCATCACGAGCATCAATCCCGATCGCCATTTGTTCTCCATACTTGGCAAGCATTTGTTTCGTAAAATCAGGCTGGTAAACGGCGACACTGCCAAGGACGACACGGGCGACGCCTCCGTTTATATAGCGGTCGATATCTTGTTCGGTGCGAATTCCTCCCCCAACCTGAACGGGGACGTCTAACTTTTGGGCGATCGTCAAAATCGCTTCATCGTTCACAGGCCTTTTGGCTTTTGCCCCGTCTAGATCAACGACATGTACCCACTTCGCGCCTGCGTCTTGAAATGATTTCGCCATTTTATAAGGCGATTCTCCATATATTGTCTCTTTGTTATAATCGCCTTGTTCGAGGCGCACGCATTTTCCAGCACGGATATCAATTGCCGGATAGATCGTATAGCTCATCTCAATTTCCCTCCACTAGTTGGCCAAAGCGTTTCAGCAGTGCCATGCCGACAGTGCTGCTTTTTTCGGGATGAAACTGCATGCCATACACTTGCCCTTTTTGCACAATAGCAGGGACACTTTGGTAATAATCACTGCTTGCAACGACGATGTCCGTTTCTGTACGGACGACATAAGAATGGACAAAATACACGTAGCCGTCAGGAACACCTTCTGTCAGTGGTGTGGGCCTATGGAATTCAAGCTTATTCCATCCCATATGCGGTACTTTGTAGGCGTGCCCCTCTGCCGTCGTTCCAGAAAAACGTTCGACGCGTCCAGGCAAGTAACCAAGGCCTGCTGTTGGTTGATGTTCGTTGCTTGATTCAAACAGGAGTTGCATCCCCAGGCAAATGCCGAGTAATGGTTTGTTTTCCGCTACCCAGTTGTCCAAAAAAGGCTGGACGTTTGTTTGTGTAAGAATATTCATTGCATCAGGAAAAGCGCCGACACCAGGGAGGATCAACGCCTTGGCTTTTGCCAATTCTTCCCCGTCGCTGCTAATAAAATAGGGGATCGCTAACCTTTCAAGCGCTTTAGAGACCGAATGGAGATTGCCCATCCCGTAGTCAATGATGCCAATCATTAAAGCAGCCCCTTCGTTGATAATATCCCTTTAATTCGTGGATCAATTGCCGTTGCTTCATCCAAAGCACGTGCGCACGCTTTAAAAATCGCTTCAATGATATGGTGTGTATTGTGTCCGTAGTGGACAATAATATGGAGATTCATGCGCGCTTCTAACGCCAATTTCCAAAAAAATTCATGGACAAGTTCGGTATCAAATGTGCCGACCTTCTGGCTCGGAAAGTCAGCCCTAAATTCCAAATGGGGCCTGTTGCTCAAATCGACAACCACTTGGGCAAGCGTCTCATCCATCGGCACAAACGCGTTTCCATAACGTTTAATGCCCTCCTTCGTTCCAAGTGCTTCTTTTACAGCTTGACCGATGCAAATGCCAAGATCTTCAGTCGTATGATGAGCATCGACTTCAATATCGCCACTAGCCTTGACAAACAAATCAAATTGGCCATGCTTGGCAAACAAATCGAGCATATGCTCCATAAAAGGTACGCCTGTTTCGATATCTGCTTTTCCTTCGCCGTCGAGGTTGAGCCGCAACGAAATGTCCGTTTCTCCTGTCGTCCTTGTTAATTCATAGCTACGAGCCATCACATGTCCTCCAATCGAATGTCTATCGCGCGTGCATGCGCTTCAAGCCCTTCTAGCCGGGCCAATTCCGTAATCGCTTTTCCATTCTCAGCTAGCGCCGTTTTGCTGTAGGAAATAATGCTTGATTTTTTGACGAAATCATCTACTGATAGCGGGCTGGCAAAGCGGGCTGTTCCGTTTGTCGGTAGTACATGGTTTGGGCCAGCAAAATAATCGCCGACTGGTTCGGCACTGTACGAACCAAGAAAAATCGCTCCCGCATGTTTGACGCGACCAAGCAATGCTAGCGGCTCTTCTGTGGCAATTTCCAAATGCTCAGGAGCCAATTGGTTAACGACTTCAATGGCTTGTGCCAGCGAGGCAGTCACATACAAAGCGCCAAACTGTTCTAATGCTCGCCCTGCTATCTCTTTTCTCGGAAGAGTAGCCAGTTGCCGTGCTGTTTCTTGTTGGACCGCTTCGGCCAGTTTCCGAGAAGGAGTGACTAACACGGCTGTCGCATCCTCATCGTGTTCCGCTTGGGAAAGAAGGTCTGCTGCCACATAGGCAGGGTTCGCTTTTTCATCGGCTAACACGCAAATTTCACTTGGCCCAGCAATCATATCAATGGCCACATCGCCAAAAACAGCTCTTTTGGCAAGGGCCACATATTTGTTGCCTGGCCCTGTAATTTTATCAACTGGGCGCACCGTTTCCGTGCCATACGCCAAAGCGGCCACTGCTTGCGCTCCGCCAAGTTTATAAATCGTATGGACGCCAAGTTCAGCCGCTGTTGCGAGGACAGCTGGCGGAAGGGTACCGTTTTTGCCAGATGGGGAAACCATTGAAATGTCCTTTACACCTGCGACTTGAGCAGGTACAACATTCATAATGATCGAAGACGGGTAAGCCGCTTTTCCTCCAGGTACATAAACGCCTACTGCATCGAGGGGTGTGACGCGCTGCCCTAAAATCGTGCCGTCAGGGGCTGTTTGAAACCACGACTTCGCTTTTTGTTGTTCGTGAAAAGCACGGACATTGGCAATTGCTTGGCGAATCGCTGCCAAAACGGGTTGATCAATGTGGCGGTAAGCATTGTCCAATTCTGCCTTCGTAACACACAAGTCTGTTAATTCCACTCCATCAAATTGTTGCGTGTAATCGACTAACGCTTGATCGCCTTCCTTTTTTACCGTTTCAATGATCGTGTTCACAGTGGCGATTTCGGCTTCGCTTCCATGGAGCCCGCTGCGCTTTAAGGAAACCGCCTCTCCTTCTTTTAGCTCAATGATCTTCACTGCCATCCCCCTCTATAACAGTCGCCAAACGCTCAACCATATCATGAATTTCACCGGCGCGCATCCGGTAACTAGCAGGATTGACAATAAAGCGCGACGTGATTTTTCTAATTTGCTCCAATTCGACTAGGCCATTTTCTTTCAGCGTTTGCCCCGTTGACACGATGTCGACAATTCTGCCGGCAAGTCCCATGATCGGCGCTAACTCGATTGAGCCATTCAATTTAATAATCTCAACTTGCTCCCCTTGTTCTTTAAAAAACTGCGATGCCACGTTTGGGTATTTTGACGCTACTTTTGGATTTAATTCGCCTCGTTGGTACGTCGGCAGCGCCGCCACCGCCAAATGACAAGCGCTAATGTTCAAGTCGAGCACTTCATGGACATCACGCTTTTCCTCCAACATGACATCCTTGCCAGCAACACCGACGTCAGCAACACCGTGTTCCACATAAGTAGGAACATCCATCGGCTTCGCTAAGATAAAACGGAGCGATTCATTCGGCACATCGATAATGAGCTTGCGCGATTGCTCAAACGAACTTGGCAAATTATAGCCAGCCGAACGGAGCAGCTGAACAGCCTCCTCAAAAATCCGCCCCTTCGGCATCGCCATTGTCAGTGTCATCGCTTGCCCTCCTCTGTTTTGCCGATTAAGTAAACAATTTCTTCATAACTAGCGGACATTTTATCGATGTCGTCAACGCCTGCCACATCTTGTAAGACGACTTGCATCCCCTTCTCCCGAAGCGCAGTCGCTTTTCGATAGGCTTCTTGGCGCCGTTCCCTGCTATAAAGCAAGCAACGCTTTTTCGGCTGCACTTCTAGTTTGCCTACTGCTTCCGCAAGCAGATCCAAACGCAACCCGAAGCCAGTCGCAGGACCAGGACGGCCGAATTTGGCAAGCAAATGGTCATAGCGTCCGCCACCGCCAAGGGGACGGGGGAGGCGGTCATGGTAAACTTCAAAAATGCAACCTGTATAATAGCTCATATGGAGGACAAGGCTTAAGTCAAGTTTCATATAACGGGTAAGCCCTCCCTCTTTCAAGCCTTGCCAAAGGTCTCGCAGCTCCGCCACAGCCTGTTTGCCTTCTGCTGATTCGGTTAGCTGCTCCGCTTCAGCAAGAATCGCTTCATTGCCGCGCAACCGGCTTAGTTTTAACAGCTTCTTTTCATCAATCGATGATAGCCCAAATGCCTTTACTTGCTCTTTGAAACCAACATCGTTCTTTTCATAGAGTTGCCTCCGCAACAGCTCAGCCCGTTCTTCAGTGCCAACAATTTCTAAAAATAACGCATTTAAGAAACCGATATGGCCGACGGCAACTTGAAAATGGTCAAGACCTGCTTGAATAAGAGCTCTGTTCAACAACAGCAACATTTCCCCGTCAGCACTGGCGGTATGATCACCAACAAGCTCAACGCCGACTTGTGCAAATTCGGCAGGACGCCCGCCTTCCGTTTGCAAAGCTCGATAAAGGCTTGAACAGTACGATAACCTAAGTGGATAAGGGATGTCTTTCATACTTGAGGAAACGAGCCGAGCAATTGGCGCCGTCATATCAGGGCGCAAAACGAGCGTATTTCCATGAAAATCAATTAACTTGAATAACTGCTTATCTGAAATAGCAGACGCTTTCCCGACTGTTTCATAATATTCAAGCGTCGGCGTTTGTACTTGCTCGTATCCCCATAACCGAAACTCTTGCAATACACGATCGCCTAATTTTCGTTGCATTGAATGCAAATTCGGCAGCACATCGCGCATGCCTAAAGGTTTTTCAAACATAAAAGGCTCAGACACAACGTTCGCTCCTAACTGCCCTTTACTTTAGTTTGCTAAATCACTAATGAAGTAAAGTTTTTTCTAGTTTACAATTGCCCTAACGAAAAGTCAACTGGCCCATTTACAAAAAAACGTACAATAGCTAACGCTATTGTACGTGGAGTTACCTTATTTGTTTCATTGGATTTCCAGCGACAAACGCTCCTGGAGGCACATCTTTATGGACAACGGTCCCCGCGCCTACAATGGCGCCATCGCCAATCGTCACGCCTGGAAGAATCGTACAATTGGCGCCAACCATCACCCTGTCGCCAATCACCACATGGCCGAGTCGATACTCTTCAATCAAATATTCATGAGCCAAAATCGTCGTATTGTAGCCAATAATGGAGTTGGCTCCTATTTTTATTCTCTCAGGAAACATGACATCGACCATGACCATTAAAGCGATTGCTGTCTGGCTGCCAATTTCCATCTTCAAAAACACACGGTAAAGCCAGTTTTTCATTCGCAGCGATGGGGTGAAGCGCGCTATTTGGGCAACGGCAAACGTTTTTGCGACTTTCCAAAAGGAAACGGTTCGGTAAAGCTGCCACAATGAGTTCGACCCGCTTACCGGGAAACGTTCTGTCTTCCTGCTCACAGGCGATTCACGATTTCAACCAGCTCTTCCATCGTTGCTGGTATGTAATCTGGCGCAAATGTGCGCAAATGCTCAGCGCCTTTTAATGCCCAGCCAACCGCAACCGTTTTCGTACCTGCTGCTTTTCCTGCCAATACGTCGTGTGAATTGTCACCAACCATGATCGCTTCTTCAGGTTTTGAATCAAGTTGCCTAAGAGCTTCCAATAATGGCTCGGGATGCGGTTTTGCATGTTTTACATCGTCCAAGGCGACGATTACATCAAAGTACGGGGAAAGCCCCATCAACTCTAAGCCCATTTGCGCGGTTTCCCTGATTTTAGTCGTCACGACCGCTAGCTTGTAACCTTGTTTATGCAGTGTTTGGATGCCTGTTTTAACACCTGGGTATTCCTTTACAAGCGCATCATGTTGTTGATGGTTAAAATCACGGTATGTGCGAACCCATTTTTCGGCACGGGAAGCATCAATGCGTGAAAAGCTGTCTACAAGCGGTGGACCGATAAATGGCAACACCGTTTCCCGGGTATAGACACCTGGAAAATCTGGTTCCAATGTATGGAGAAAAGATTGGATAATCAATTCATTTGTATCTATCAATGTCCCATCCAAATCAAATAGCAACGTATTAATGGTCATAAACAGCATCCTTTCCGAAGTTCCCTTGTTTCCTCTTCTCAAGCTGTGTCCAGAGACGGGAAATCACCATTGTTAACAGCAGTGCTGTCAAAAGGCGTATAACAAGCAATGGCCACACTTGAATGCCAAGGACGAGAAACACCAGCGTATCCTCGACAACCGCATGGCAAGCAACGAGAAAAATAAACACCACATACAAATCTTTCTTTTTTACACGGTCTTCTTTGACTGCATCGATCATCACGCCAGCCCCGTAGGCTAAGCCAATGGTTAATCCAGAAGCGAGTGTAACAGCAGTGTTTTCCCCGACACCAATCAATCGCGTCAGCGGCGCTAAACTTTTCGAAATAACGGCAAGCCAGTTGCGCTCACGCATGATTTGGACAACAAGCATAAGGGGAATGACAATGGCCGCTAATTGAACAACACCTAAAAAGGCAGTCCATAAACCATCGGCTACCATTCCCATAACCCCAGTTGCTTGAGGCCCTTGGGCTGAAGCCAGCCCATAGACCGCTTGTTCGCTCCCGCCACTCCAGACAAGATTGATGATAAAGGCTGCGGCCACAGCTAGAAAAATCCGCACTGCCACAATAACCGATACGCGGACGCCTACCTTTGTCGCAACCGCAGATTCGATAATAAGATTGTGTGAAAAAGAAAGCATAATCGCTAAAATAAATACTTCTTTTACAGTAAAGTCAAATGTCAAAATCGCGCCGATGCCTGCGTATAAATTAAGTACATTGCCAATAACTAAAGGAATTGCCGCTTCTCCAGGCAAACCAATCAAGCCCATTAAAGGGGCGATCAGCTTAGCGAGCCAATCGAGTAGAGGCGTATAGCCTAGCAAAGTAACAATGAGCGTAACCGGAAAAATAATTTTCCCGAGCGTCCATGTTGTTGACAGGCCGGACAACAAGCCTCGTTTCACCATTCCCATCCGTATCTTCCCTCTCTATTTTCTCTGTTTTGTAGCTGCGTCTGGATTCAAGTACCGCGGCGGTTTTACCCAAAGGCGCCGGTATACCCAAAGGGCAATTGCTGCCACGACCAAAATGATCGATAAAAGCTGCGCTGTGCGAAGGGAATCGCCAATTAATAAATAGTCTAACCGCATGCCTTCGATCACAAAACGTCCAACCGAATACCAAATTACATACGATAAGAATAGTTCGCCTTGGCGCAAGTTTGCTTTGCGAAGGAGCAATAGCACGACTACTCCTAGCACGTTCCAAAGCGATTCGTACAAAAATGTCGGTTGATAGTACGTCCCATTAATATACATTTGATTAATAATCCAATCAGGCAAAAACATCCCCTCAAGAAATTCCCTTGTGACTTCCGCCCCGTATACTTCTTGATTGACAAAATTGCCCCAGCGGCCAATCGCTTGGCCAATCAAAATGCTAGGCGCCGCCACATCGGCGAGTTTCCAAAACGACAACCCACGTTTTTTGGCAAACACAATCGCTGTGACAACCGCTCCAATTAAAGCGCCATGAATCGCTATTCCGCCTTCACGCAAATAAAAAACACTAATTGGATTATCAGCAAACTGCTCCCACCGAAAAATAACGTAGTAAGCTCGAGCCGATAGAATGGAAATCGGCAACGCCCAGACTAGCAAATCAGCAAACGTCTCCTGCGGCAGTCCTCGCTTAACCGACTCGCGCCGCGCCATAAAATAACCGACGGCGACTCCAAGCAGAATGAGGACGGCATACCAATAAATCGCGATGGGCCCAAGCTGGACAAAAACGCGGTCAATCGGTTCAATTTGTTCTTCCATTCCGTTCGTCTCCCCTGTCTTTAAAATTCATTTTCCCCATGTTCAATCACTTGGGTTAAACGTTCCGAAAATTCTTGTGCTGCATTAAAGCCTAATCGTTTCAGGCGGAAATTCATCGCAGCTACCTCAATAATAACAGCTAAATTTCGCCCTGGACGAACAGGGACGGTCATTTTGGTAATTTCCGTATCAAAAATTTTCATTTTGTCTTCTTCGAGTCCAAGACGGTCATACGCTTTGGTTTGGTCCCAAAGCTCTAAATTCATACAAAGGCTAATCCGTTTAAACGGACGAACCGCCCCTGCCCCAAATAACGTCATGACATTAATGATGCCAAGCCCGCGGATTTCTAGCAAATGTTGCAAAAGCGGCGGTGGATACCCGACTAACGTGTCCTCATTTTGCTGGCGGATTTCAACAGAATCATCAGCGACAAGGCGATGGCCCCGGCGAACCAAATCAAGTGCAGTCTCGCTTTTGCCGACGCCGCTTCCGCCTGTAATCAAAACGCCAATGCCATAAATGTCAACAAGCACGCCATGGACAGCAGTCACAGGCGCTAATTCGCTTTCCAAGAAATTGGTGACTCGACTACTAAGTTGCGTTGTTGTTAATGTCGAACGCAAAACAGGCACGCCACGTTTATCGGCAGCGGCAATAAGTTGTTCAGGCGCTTCCAGACCACGTGAAAGAATAATGCCTGGTGTGTCATACGTACACAATTTGGTCATCCGTTCTTCCTTTTCTTGGTCGGAGAGCGACTTCAAAAAAGAAAGCTCCGTCCGCCCAATGAGCTGGAGGCGACGGGCTGGATAATATGTAAAAAAGCCAGCCATTTCAATTCCTGGCCTGGAAATGTCGCTTGTTGTTATGGGCCGGTAAATTCCTTCTTCGCCAGCTAAAAGTTCAAATTGAAATTTCTCTAACAAATCATTTGCTGTGACTTTTGCCATTTTCTTTCACCTCATTTGTCCACTTACAAGAGCGAATCGTGCTAGAGCTATTGTAGCATGATTTGCGCCAGACGCCTAAAAAAGGTTATAAAAAACAGGCCGCATTCGCGGCCTGTTAGTTGTTTTTAATGGGGTTGATGAGAAATGTTTGGAACAGGGCAATGATAACGGCTGCAAGCAATGCCGTGCCGAAGCCGCTGATTTCAAAAGCGCTGCCCATCATGATCGATGTCAGCATGAGCGTTATTGCACTAATGACAAACAAGAACAGCCCTAGCGTCAAAATCGTGATCGGCAACGTTAATACTGTTAAAATCGGCTTGACTGTCCAATTTAAAATGTTCAGGAGAAACGCTGCTACTAGTGCAGCGAAAAAGCTAGACAAGTAAAAGCCAGAAAACAGTTGTGAGAGCATCCATAACACGAGAGCGTTTAAGACTAAACCGAGAAGCCATCTCATATTAAACACGCTCCTTTATCGGCATAAGCAACATCGCCACTATATAGACAAGCACGATTGGAAAAAACGATGTTGGGATTGCTAAAGTGACCGTAATAAGCCGCACAATGGAACGGGTCGATAGTCACATAGTCGGCCTTCCTGGCACAGACGCCTGCAAGTAGCTGTTTATCTTGAGACTTTGTAAGGCGCTTCATGCTTCCCATTCCTTTCGTTGGCATTCCCTTTAACTGTCTTTATCTTGTACAGTAATGCTGCCAGTATTCGCGACAGCATGGACTTTGACACGCTTTTCTTGCGCCTGGTTGCCAGTCAACTGCATGTAGCGCTGCGCAAATTCTTTTTTCTCATCGAGAATTTCTACATCAGCCAAACGGTTATTGATTGAGCCAACATTTGACTTTAGCTTGGCTTCAATGCGCACAGCAGGGGAAACAAGCAATTTCACACTTCCTGTTGTTGTTTTTAAATCAACATAGCCTGCATCGGTTGACGCTTCCATCTCATAAGTGATCGAGCCATTGACTGTTTCTACGTCTGCGTCTTGGATCGATCCGGATACTTTAACCGAACCATTCAATGTTTTAGCATCAAGAAGTTGCAATTGGCTTTGCTCGCAAGATATGCTGCCATTGACCGTCTCCATGCTCGCTTTTTTCGATTCGATATTTGTTGTTTTAATCGAACCGTTTGTTGTGTTGGCTTCAAATGTATCCGCCTTTAGGTCTTCCCCTTTTAAAGCGCCATTAAATGTATAAAGCTTAATACGTCCGTATGAGGATTGGGGCACATACAATGTTGCCACCACTTTCATCGATTTCGTCTTTGTTTCAAACAACAACGTTTCATCTGTAGCCGAGAATACAGATTCTTTAAGGAAAAACTCTTTTGCTTGCTCAGTATCACGTACACGATACACTTTCACTTGGCACTCCAAGCGCACATCTTGTTTATCCCATGGAACGACGTCGACTGATCCGTTTTCTAATGATACTTTCAAAGAACGAGGCGAAATGTTTTGCTGTTGGAAGACGTGGTCAATTTCTGTCAGTGTTCCAAAATTAAAGTCCAAGTCGCCCTCTTTCACTTTTTGAATCGCTGTTTCAAAAAAACCACTCAACTTTGAAAGAGGCGACTCTTCCCGCGTGTCTTTGTTACGCCCGCTTTGATGAGAATCCTGTTTTGCTGTATCGGCTTCGTCCTTGCCGATCGCCTCAAGCAAACGCAACCCTTCTTCTGCTGTAACCTTCCCATCTTCAATCATTTTCAAGATCATCATACGTTCTTCCATGGCAATCGCTCCTTTATCGGCTTTCTATTACTGTATTACGGAGCAGCTAGGCAAGATGTTTCAGCTTTTATGAACTTTTTTGCTCTGCCCCGGCAAACAACGCTTCTTGTCTAGCTTTATCACGAGCTAGAATAGGTTTTAAATAGGCCCCTGTATAGGAGGCACTGGTTTCGGCTACATGCTCTGGCGTTCCTTCAGCCACGATTGTGCCGCCGTTTTTGCCTCCTTCTGGCCCAAGGTCAATGATATGGTCAGCCGTTTTAATGACATCTAAGTTATGCTCAATAACCAAGACAGTGTCGCCATTGTCGACAAGGCGTTGAAGCACTTTTAACAACCGGGCAATATCATCAACATGGAGACCAGTCGTCGGTTCATCGAGAATATAAAGAGTTCGTCCTGTTGAGCGTTTGTGCAACTGGGAGGCCAACTTCACCCGTTGCGCTTCCCCACCTGAAAGCGTCGTCGCCGGTTGCCCCATTTTTAAATAACCGAGACCAACATCAATGAGCGTCTGGATTTTGCGGTTAATCTTTGGAATGCTGGCAAAAAATTCAGCGCCTTCTTCGATCGTCATTTCCAATACATCGGCAATCGTTTTGCCTTTATATGTCACTTCAAGTGTTTCGCGGTTATAACGTTTTCCGTGGCATACTTCACAAGGAACGTAGACGTCAGGCAAAAAGTGCATTTCGATTTTGATGATCCCGTCACCCTTACAGGCTTCGCACCGCCCCCCTTTGACATTGAAGCTGAAACGTCCTTTTTTATAACCGCGGACTTTCGCTTCATTCGTCATCGCGAACACATCCCGTATATCGTCAAACATGCTAGTGTATGTTGCCGGGTTGGAACGTGGAGTCCGCCCGATCGGCGATTGGTCAATGTCAATCACTTTATCCATTTCATCAATGCCAATGATTTCTTTATGTGGTCCTGGCTTCGCTTTGGCGCGGTGAATCCGCTGCGCCAGCGCTTTGTGAACAATTTCGTTGACGAGCGTGCTTTTCCCAGAGCCAGAAACACCTGTAACAGCGATAAACACGCCAAGTGGGAACGTGACATCAATGTTTTTTAAGTTATTGGCTGACGCCTTTTTTACTGTAAACGAGCGATCAGTAAGAGGACGTCTTTCACGGGGAACAGGGATAAATTTTTCCCCTGACAAATACTTCCCTGTCAACGAATGGGGATTTTCTGTTAGTTCTTTTGGCGTTCCTTGCGCAGTAATATATCCACCATGCATCCCTGCTCCTGGACCGATGTCAATAATGTGGTCAGCGGCCAGCATCGTGTCCTCATCGTGTTCAACTACGATAAGCGTGTTGCCAAGGTCACGCATATGTTTCAATGTCTCGATTAAACGGTCATTGTCACGCTGATGGAGGCCAATGGAAGGTTCATCAAGAATGTAAAGCACACCCATAAGCGATGACCCGATTTGCGTAGCGAGCCGAATACGCTGCGCTTCTCCTCCAGACAGTGTCCCCGCCGCTCGGGAAAGGGTTAAGTAATCGAGTCCGACATTGACTAAAAAGCCTAGACGGTCTTCGATTTCTTTTATAATCAAACGAGCAATGGCGCGTTCTTTTTCAGTCAAGTCAAGCGACTTAACAAATTGGATCGCATCGGTGCATGTCATTTGGCTCACTTCGCCTAGATGTTTGCCGCCGACAAAAACAGCAAGTGCTTCCTTTTTTAGCCTATAACCTTTGCACGTTGGGCATTTTTTCTGCGACATGTACATTTCCATTTGTTCGCGAATGTAATCAGAACTTGTTTCTCGATAGCGTCGGGCTACATTGGCGAGCACCCCTTCAAATACAATTGTATGTTCATGAACGCGGCCAAAGTCGTTTTCATAGCGGAAAAAGATTTTCTCCTTTCCGCTTCCCTCTAACAAAATTTGTTGCTGCGTTGCTGGCAGCTTTTCAAACGGCACGTCCATATCAATACCAAAGTGGTCGCACACTGCTTGCAATAACTGTGGATAATAATTGGAACTTGTCGGTTCCCACGGAGCGAGGGCATGTTCACGCAATGACCGGTTTGGGTCTGGCACGACAAGCTCACTGTCCACTTCCTGCTTTGAACCAAGTCCATCACACGATGGGCAAGCGCCGAACGGGCTATTAAATGAAAACAAGCGTGGCTCAAGTTCAGGAATGGAAAAACCGCACTCAGGGCATGCGTGCTGCTGACTGAACAACAACTCCTCTTCGCCGATGACGTCAACGAGCACTCTGCCGCCAGCAAGCGTCAAAGCGGTTTCCAGGGAGTCTGCAATTCGCGCTTGGACGCCCTCTTTTATCACAATCCGGTCAATGACTACTTCGATCGTATGCTTTTTGTTTTTATCTAGCTCGATTTCTTCGGATGCTTCCCGCATTTCTCCATCGACGCGGATACGGACATACCCGTCTCTTTTAATCTGTTCAAGCGTCTTTACGTGCGTGCCTTTACGCCCTGATACAAGTGGCGCAAGAATTTGCATTTTAGTACGCTCTGGATACTCAAGGAGGCGATCCACCATTTGCTCAATCGTCTGCGAGGAAATTTCAATGCCATGACGTGGGCAGACGGGCCGACCAATTCGGGCATACAATAGCCGCAAGTAGTCGTGGATCTCTGTTACCGTTCCAACTGTAGAACGAGGGTTGCGACTTGTTGTCTTTTGATCGATCGAAATCGCCGGAGACAGCCCTTCGATCGAGTCAACATCCGGTTTATCCATTTGTCCAAGAAACTGACGAGCGTAAGCGGACAGCGACTCCACATAACGCCGCTGCCCTTCTGCGTAAATGGTATCAAATGCAAGCGATGACTTGCCAGAACCAGAGAGGCCTGTTAACACGACAAGCTTATCCCTCGGAATCGTCACATCCATGTTTTTTAAGTTGTTGGATCGTGCCCCTTTAACGACAATCTGTTCATGTGCCATTTATTCGTGTCATCCTTCCGCTTTTAATTCTAACAACACATCGCGCAATTCAGCGGCTCGTTCAAAATTCAACTCTTTAGCGGCCTGTTTCATTTCCGCTTCTACACGCTCAATCGTTGCCTGGCGTTCTTTTTTGCCTAGTTTTTTCGATGATGTCGAGGAAGCTTTGTAATCGCCGGTCTCTTCCGCTGCATACGTTGCTTGCACGACTTCTGGTATCCGTTTTTGAATCGTTTGCGGTGTAATGCCATGCTGTTCATTGTATGCCTGCTGGATTTGACGGCGCCGTTTCGTTTCGTTAATCGCCACTTCCATTGAGTGGGTCATTTTATCGGCATACATAATGACACGGCCATTCGCATTTCGTGCAGCCCGGCCAATCGTTTGAATCAACGAACGTTCTGCTCGTAAAAATCCTTCTTTATCGGCATCAAGAATCGCCACAAGCGACACTTCTGGAATGTCAATGCCTTCCCGCAACAAGTTTATGCCGATAAGAACATCAAATGTCCCAAGGCGCAGTTGGCGAATAATTTCTAGCCGTTCTAGCGTTTTGACTTCCGAGTGGAGATAACGGACTTTAATACCGATTTCCTTTAGATAATCAGTTAAGTCTTCCGCCATCTTTTTCGTAAGCGTTGTTACTAACACACGCTCGTCCTTGGCGATTTGGTCATGGATTTGACCGATTAAGTCATCGATTTGCCCTTCAATCGGGCGGACTTCTACTACAGGATCTAGCAAACCAGTTGGGCGGATAATCTGTTCGACCATTTCAGGCGTGTGTTCCAGTTCGTACGGTCCTGGAGTGGCTGATACATAGACGGCCTGGCCAACTTTCTCTTCAAACTCTTCGAATTTTAACGGCCTGTTATCAAGGGCTGAGGGCAAACGGAACCCATGATTGACAAGAATTTCTTTCCGGGCTCTATCGCCGTTGTACATGCCTCGCACTTGGGGAAGGGTAACGTGAGACTCATCGACAATAAGCAAAAAGTCCTTCGGAAAAAAGTCCAACAATGTATACGGAGTTGCTCCCGCTTCCCGAAGCGTCAAATGGCGAGAATAGTTTTCAATCCCTGAACAAAAGCCCATTTCCGCCATCATTTCTAAATCATAACGGGTGCGCTGCTCTAAACGCTGCGCTTCCAACAGCTTCTCTTCCTTGCGCAAAACGGAAAGCCTTTCTTCTAATTCCACTTCAATATTGGCAATTGCTTTTTTCATTTTTTCTTCACGGGTCACAAAGTGGGAAGCCGGAAAGATAGAGACATGGTGACGCTCGCCTTTTATTTCTCCAGTGAGGGCATCCACTTCTGTGATTCTCTCTATCTCGTCGCCAAAAAATTCAACACGCATGCACTGTTCATCCCGTGAAGCAGGAAAAATTTCGACGACATCGCCGCGGACTCTGAATGTACCACGAACAAAATTTATGTCGTTGCGGTCATATTGGATGTCAACCAATTTCCGCAACAGGCTGTTCCGGTCCATTTCCATGCCTGTGCGAATGGACAACACTAAGTCTCGGTATTCTTCTGGTGAACCTAAACCGTAAATACAAGACACGCTGGCGATAATGATGACATCTCTCCGTTCAAACAAGGAACTTGTCGCCGAATGCCTAAGCTTATCAATCTCGTCGTTTATACTTGCATCTTTTTCAATAAACGTGTCTGAAGACGGGACGTAAGCCTCTGGTTGGTAATAATCATAATAACTGACAAAATACTCAACTGCGTTATTGGGAAACAACTGTTTAAATTCGCTATACAATTGCCCGGCAAGCGTTTTATTATGAGCCATCACAAGCGTCGGCTTATTAACGGCTTGGATCACGTTTGACATCGTAAACGTCTTACCTGTTCCGGTAGCGCCAAGCAATGTTTGGTGCTTTTTGCCGTTTTGAATGCCTGTCACAATTTGCTCAATTGCTTTTGGCTGGTCCCCTTGAGGAGAATAATCTGATACAAGCTGAAACGTTTGGTCCATAATCACTTGGTACTTTCATGAATCGGCTTCGCCCTTTTCACAAAAGTGCTACCTTCCTCCTTTATTTATTAATACAAAAACTTCCCTCACTTGCAGACAACCAAACATGTGAGGGATGAAGCTTATTTGTCACTCAATCCTAAAGCCATTTTTATCCAACAATATTAGGCGGGTCGATAGCCGAAACGTTTGCCGTCAAGCATGGGCTTGTTTGGATCTTAGCACGTGCGGTTTTAAGACGTGGCCCGCCTTTGTCGTTCTTTATAAACAAGTGTTCGCTTTTCATTATAGCATAACCTGATGCAAATACCTACAAACTTAACGAACATACGTACTAAAAATAATTTCCAATTGAATTGGATTCCTGACGCTGGACGAATGCCGACAATTACGGTAAGATTAACATGCTAAAAATAATGAATAGGTATCTTCGGGGCAGGTGAAACTCCTGGCCGGCGGTAAAAGCCCGCGACTCTCCTTTTCTTTTATCAATAAGGGGACTGATTTGGTGGAATTCCAAAGCCGACGGTTAAAGTCCGGATGGGAGAAGATCAACGAATAAGCATGGCAAGACGCGCCCATGCTTATTTGAGAGGCCCTGAATGAACGTGCACATTCAGGGCTGTTTTGATTTTTAGGAGGGCCGATTCAAACGAAAGGGTTTTGACATCACATGCAACAACCGCACACGCAAAAAACATTTTGGTTCATTGTAATAGGAGCGGCTTTCTGGGGCATTAACCCTCTTTTCCGCCTCCTTCTCCTTGAAACAATGACGTCTTTGCAGATTGTCTTTATCGAACATATTATTTTGGCTTTTATCGCCGTTCCTCTTATTTGGACATATAGAAGCGACTTGGCTCATTTGTCGTTAGTCGACATTGGCGCCTTGCTTTTCATATCGTGGGGCGGCTCAGCTATTGCTACGTTGTTATTTACACAGGGGCTCACTTATGCAGCGACACACGGAATGGGACAAATCAATTCGGTGTTGCTCTTGCAAAAGCTCCAGCCGATTTTCGCGATTGTGCTTGCCCGTTTTGTTTTAAAAGAATCGTGGCCCAAACATTTTGGGTATCTCGTGCCAGTCGCACTTGTTGGTACTTATTTACTTACATTTGGCTTTTCCTTGCCAATCAGCGGGTTTGGCGATGTTTTTCAACTTGGCAGCCTGTTCGCCATTGGCGCAGCAGCCTTATGGGGCGGCTCCACCGTTATGGGACGTTTGCTTTTACGAAAATGCCGCTATGAAACAGTGACAGCGCTCCGCTTTCTCTTGGCTTTGCCCTTGCTTAGCGTCCTTGTTTTAACTTCGCCAGATGCCTGGAACGAGCCAGCTTCGGCTACAGCTCTCTTCTTTATTAGCATAAACTTACTAGCTTCAGCGCTTTTGCCAGGCTTGGTCTCAATGCTACTTTATTACCGGGGCTTGCAGGCGATTAAAGCTTCTGTGGCTACGATTGCCGAGCTTAGTTTCCCAATGGCAGGATTGCTTGTCTCCTGGGTGACGATGCAAGAAACGGTTACGTTTCCCCAAGCGCTTGGCTTTGCGCTGATCTGGATTGTTCTTTATCAGATTTCCAAGCAACAGGATGCCAAAGAAGTATTGCCGCCTTTAGAAAAACGGGCTGCTTCCGCATAAAGGGCTACCTGTTCCTTTCATGCTGCTACCATAAAAAAGAGGTTGTCCCAAAAGCCTTTAAAATGAAGAAGGGGAGTCGAGATCTGACTTGATCTCGACTCCCCTTTATTTGGATGGATCGGTATTTCGGTGAATGATGGCGGGCAAGGCCCGCCATTTTCTTCAGATTGAGGGCCAACCCCAGCCAACCAAGCTCCACCGTCACCTTTTCCAACCCGCGAAGGTGGAATCGTCGAAACCCGAGATTTTGTTTGGCATGCCCAAATACACTCTCGACGTCCGTTTTTCTTTGCGCGTAGAGTGTGGCTCCTCTTTCACTATGTAGTTTTGCCGCTTCTTTGGCTTTGAGTTCCTCGTAGATGGGGTTGTAATGGATTTGCCGAGGCCCCTTGCCCCTCGTACAGTCTGCTTTGAACGGACACCCCTCACAGGACTCGCATTCATACATCTTGAAGTCGCGCTTGAATCCATAACGATCGGTACGTCGGCTATAGGCTTTAAAGGCGACCTTCCGGTTGTTTGGGCACCAATAGACATCCTCGTGTTCGTCATACCGCCAGTTATACGGATGGTAGGCTTGCTTTAGGAATGATCGTTTTTGTTCTTGGCGATAGGTGTTGTAGGGAATGAGCGATGTGACCGTTTCTTGCTCTTCCATGTAAAGATAATTGCTTTCACTTCCGTAGCCTGCATCGGCAATGAACCAGTTTGGCAAAGGCAGACCTGTCGCTTTAAAGTGCTCAAAATGCGGGATCAAACAACGGGTATCGGTTGGGTTTTGGTGAACCGTGTAGTGAAGAATGAATTGGTTTTGTGTCGCCACTTGCCAGTTATACCCTGCCTTGAGTTGCCCATTGTTCATGTGATCGTCTTTCATCCGCATGAACGTGGCATCTGGGTCGGTTTTAGAAAAGCTGTTGCGCTCGCCAAAGAGGCCCATCTGTTCTTCGTATTTTTCCAAACGAGGAAGATGGTCTTTCGTTAAGCTTCGGTAGGCCTTTCGTAGTGGCTTGCTCGCTTCTTGGTGGGCGCGTTTTTCTTCTTTGGATGGGGCTACTGCGATTGCTTGGTCCATCGCATTCAGTTCCTTTTCCACCTTTGTGACGACGTCTTGAAGACGTTTGTGGCTGATCCGTTGCCGTTCAAACGTGGCATCTTCCTGCTTGAAGGTTTCGGTATCCAACGCAATCGCTTCTTGAATGACCTCTAACGTTTCCTCGATTTTCATTTGAAGCTTTTCTTCGTGGGAAAGCGTGCTCTTTTTCCAAACGAACGAGTATTTATTGGCGTTCGCTTCGATTTTGGTGCCATCGAGAAAATACGCCTCCAAGTCGACATAGCCTTCCTCGATTAGGAGATGCGTCATTTCGGTATACAGGCCTTCCATCAACGATTGGAAACGTTCTGAGCGAAAGCGATTGATCGTCCGAAAGTTCGGGGCTTGTCCAGCAGCGAGCCACATCATCGGCAGGTTTTCTTTGAGGGCTTGTCCCATGGCTCGGCACGAGAACCAACGTTGCGTATACGCATATAGGACAATCTTTGTCATCATTTTCGGATGATAGGCGGGTCTGCCTCCGCCTTCATACGCACGAACAAAGAAATCGTCATCCAACCCATCCACCACGTCACTGACCACACGCGCGACATGATGTTCGGGGATAAGATCGGAAAAATCCATAGGCAGATAGAGTTGATTCATGGTATACTCTTGGAAAGTGACCTTTGGGTTACGCAAAAAAATCGCCTGCTTTCGTTTGAATTTTGGTAGTGGTACCTTCATTTTAAACGATTGGGCGGTTTTTTTGTGCTTTTTTATCTAAATGCAAAAAAGCCACCCCAAAAGGTCATTTATCTATGACCTTTTGGGACAACTCCTTCAGACTGTAGACAAACGCCCTCATACACGTTTTTTGTCGCAGCCCTATACGTATGAACATTACATTCCCCATCTTCCCTCGCCTAATTAGCGTTTCTTATGACTGAGTGACCGCTACGCTACACAATGGAGTCTGCTAGCTGTTCTTCCTGGCGCACGAGCAACGCCCCTAACTGGTAATGCTCGCCGCTGTAAAGAGGTCCATGTACAAACCGTGCTTCCCCTGCTAAGTCTTTTACTTCTAGCTTGCAGTATACAGGATTGATTTGCAATGCTTGATACATCGTTTGTTCATTATGGACAGGTTGGCCATTTACTTTCGTAATTTCTTCCCCAATGGCAATGCCCATTTTTTCCGCCGGGCTGCCAGGGAGAACACCGACGACACGGCAACCTTTTTCTTCTTCCGTGAAAAAAGCTGGCTTGTTTTTTTCGGCAATGGCAGAACGGATATCAAGCGCCAGTTTTAGTCCCGCCAACAAAGCGGACCACAAGCACAAAAACCAATACTCCGGTAAGAAATAGAGAGCTGCAGCGCCTACAAACGCAAGTACTGCGAGAGGATAAATGGCCTTGGCTTCAGTAGCAACGGTGTCTTTTGGCAATGAACCGATTTTCTTGCCAAAACCGACAAGGACAGGGATCAACAGCGGTTGAAACGTCATGCCCTCGATGTGGATAAGCGGCCAATAGGAAAAGGCAGGAAGCATTCCCTCTGGTATAAACACAACGATAGGGAGAAGCCAAAGGCGGTTTGCGATATGCACACCGACAAAGCGCCCTCTTTTGCCGATTTCCAAGCGCGGGGAAGTCAATGCTGCCCCATTAAAGCGGACTAGAAATGCTTGGGCGAGAAGGGTAACAGCTGCAAACAAAAATAGGCTTGGGTACAAAATCTGAGACTCAAGTTCGCCGTCTAGCCATGTTGGTAATGTGAGGCTTGGCAACAAAGCAAGCGCAACTGCTGCTAAAGGGATGTAGTAAGCAGGCGACTGTAGCTGCATCCGCCCCGTTAGTAGTAATAACAAGCTTGCCGCTGCAACAAGCAGCAAAACTGGAGTGGTCAGTGTTAAGCCATAACCAATAAGCACGAAGCTTGCGATCAGGCCGGCAAGCAAGCCAGGCAAGAGGCTGAGGACAAAATCAGCACGTTTGGCGTAAACCCGTGTATGAAAAGAAGCTCTTTCTTTTGCAACGCGAACAGCGCCGATAAAGGCAAAAGCAGCAATGCCTATGTAAAAAAGCGGGTGCAGCAAAAAGCTACTAATGGCTGTCAAAGTAGTTTCTATCATTTTATATCCTCCAGCTTTTCCTACAGATTCAAAAAAGGATAACCGCCCCTAGAAAGGCAGCTATCCTTACGTTTCGACAAACTTCCGGCTGTTTCCTGCCTATTGGGACGCTTGCTCAGCAGCCAATTCAACCGCCCGTTTCAGCTGCTCATCGTTAGCAGTGTCACGAATATGGGACAAAATGTCTTCTTGAAGTTTTCCTGCCGTTTCTTCATTCAATTCGCCGTTTGCTTGTAAATCATGGGATTGTTGAAAAGCAATGATCGCTTCTTCAGTTTTCTCGTCAAAATAGCCGTCATCCCGGCCAACATCGAAGCCTAAGCCAGTCAGCATCTTTTGGGCATTGCCAATTTGGTCTGACACTTGGTCTTTGACAAACGTTTCTTCCACTGTAAGCGCGACAGCATAAAAATAGTCAGGTTGCCGTTGTTTAACGGTCGGCTCGACTCCCTCTTGATCAATCGTGTTGCCGCCTGCCGTCAACCACCGGTCTGTCGTAATTTTCAAGGCGCTGCCGTCATCCATTGGGATTGATTTTTGTACAGTCCCTTTCCCAAATGTCGTCTCGCCTACTAAATCATAGTCGCCTGACTCTTTTAACGCAGCTGCGAGAATTTCAGAAGCTGAAGCACTGCTTTCATTAATCAAGCCGACAACAGGATAAGGTTTTTTGCCTTTCATTTTTGACAAATAACTATCAATTTCGCCGTTGCCATGTTCAATTTGCACTACCGGTTTGCCTTCTGGAATAATCGCGTCACCAATTTTGGTCGCTCCTTCTAAATACCCGCCAGGATTGCCGCGGACATCAATGACCAAACCGTCGATTCCGTCTTCTTCTAACGTCTGCAACTGCTCTTCAAATTGGGTGCCTACGTCCTCTGAAAAAGAGGTGATTTCCAGTCTGCCAATTTTCTTCCCATCTTGCTCAAACGTATCTGCGCGAACAGATTCGACTTCAATCGTATCCCGTTCGATTTTAACATCAAAAGGGTCCTTCACTCCATTACGTGCAATTGTCAACGTAACGGTTGTACCGCCCTCGCCGCGAATGTTCGCCACAGCTTCATTAACAGACCAGCCTTCAATCGACTCGCCGTCAATGGCAATAATGGCATCATTTGGCAAAAGTCCTGCTTTTTCAGCTGGAGACTCGCGCATCGGGCTAATAATCGAAACATTTCCGTCGATCATGCCGACTTCCGCTCCAATTCCTTCAAAATGAGAGCTGAGCGACTGTTGAAAATCTGTTGCCGAACTTACATCCATATAGTCAGAAAATGGGTCATTTAACGTTTCTACCATCCCATTGATGGCACCTTCAATTAATTGTTGGCGATCCGTCTCTGTCACGTACTCCGACTCAATCGTGGCGAGTGCTCGCTCAAATTTATCCATTAATTCGTCATCGCTTAATTCCACAACCGATTCATTTCCATTGTTTGGCTGAATCGGATTAGGAGAGCCAGTGTTCATACCACCTATAAAGAAAAACCCTCCGACCAGCACGGCTGCCAGCACAGCTACTGTCCACACGAGATGCTTTGTTTTCAAAATTGCTCACCACTCCCACTTATAAAACGAATTGCCTTGCTTTCTGTTTCGTTTCTCTTTCCATTCTAATTTGTCGGCAAGCTTCTGTCAAAAAGCGATTTTGCATTCACAAAAAAAGCGCCCTGTACTTGCCAAGGCGCTCGAGTATTTACATATATTTCATCGGATCGACTGCATTTGAACGGTCCCAGTTAAATGGCCCTTCATGGACTTCGAAGTGCAAGTGTGGCCCTGTCGACCTGCCCGTATTGCCCATTAGTCCCAGCTGCTGGCCTGCTTTAACACGGTCACCAGGGCTGACATCAATCCGTTCAAGATGGGCATACACTGTTGTCAGTTGTTTTCCGTCGATTTGGTGGGTAACGACAACCCAGTTGCCAAAGTCACTGCGGTATTCTGTAGAAGCAACCGTTCCATCTAACACAGAGACGATTGGCACATCGCCCGCTCTGCCGTTCTTACCAATATCGATGCCCCAGTGCATTCTTCCCCAGCGTTGGCCGTAATTCGATGTAATCGATCCTGTTGCCGGCCGTACAAACGCGCCTGAACTTTCTACAGAAGGAGCAGCCTCTTGTTCTTGGTTGCTCTTCTCGTTGTTGTTATCGTCGCCTGCTTGCGGCTTTTCAGCAGCTTGGGCTATTTCGCTGGATTCCTCCGTTTCCTTCGCCTTTGCCGCCTCCTGTTCCTTAGCAGCTTGATCTTCGGCCTCACGGGCTTTACGTTCCTCTTCTTCTTTTAGGCGTTCCTGTTCTTCTTCCCACGCTTTTAACTCAGCTTCCAGCGCTTCTTCTTGCTTTTGCAATGATTCTTCCTCAGACATGATGTCGCCTAACTGCGCTTGTAGTTCTTCTTCCTTTTCTTTTAATTCCGCTTGCAACTCGTCTATTTCTTCCGTTTGCACAACAAGATCTTCTTTTAACGCTTCGAGTTCTGCCTTTTGCGCTTCGACATCAGCCTGTTTTTCTTCTACTTCCTCTTTTTTCGCTTGTAGTTCTTTTTCATCAGCTATGTATTCATCAAGCATTTCCTGGTCATGTTTGGCAATTGTAGAAATAGCTGAAACCCGTTCAATAAAATCGCCAAAACTTTTCGCACCAAGTAAAACTTCTAAATAACTGACTTCGCCACCAGATTCATAGGCAGCAACGGCCCGTTCTTCCAAAAGCCCCCGTCTCTCAGCTATTCGTTCTTCCATAACCGCAATTTCTTCCTCTAATGACTCGATATCCGCTTCTATTTCTGCCAATTCCGCTTCTGTTTCGTCTAAGTTTTGTTGTGTTGTTTCTTCTTCCTGCTTCAATTCATCCAATTCTGCTTGGAGATCTTTTAATTCGCTGTCTAATTTCGTTAGATCGGACTCCGTTTTTTCGGCTTTTTCAACGTTTTCTTTTTGTTGTTCTTGCACGTCATCCAACTGTTTCTTTATATCGGGTTCTGCAAAAGCTGGCTGAAAACTACTGCCTAGCAAAGCGCCAGCAATGGTTAAAGCAGCAGTTGTAGTGACCATTCGTTTTTTCACCGTTTTTCCCCCTATTTCGATTACACATTTAAAAATTTCCGCACAGACATGGCACTTCCCCAAATGCCAACAATTAAGCCAACAGCTAGCAGCAACAGCGACACTTGCACAATCAGCTGCCCTGGCTCAAGAAGCGAGTAAAGCGAGCTTTGTAAAAAATCGCCTGAATTGCTGTACACGTATTGATAGCCAAAGCTTAGAATTAGAATCGGGCCAATGCTGCCAAAGGTACCTAACAAAGCGCCCTCGACTAAAAATGGACTACGTACAAAGCCATTTGTCGCTCCAACGAGTTTCATAATTTGAATCTCTTTTTTACGGGCAACAATTGTAAGTTTAATTGTATTTGAGATTAAGAACATCGCCGTTAAAAGCAAGCCGAGAATAACTACTAGGCCAATTATACGGCTTGTATTCGTTAGTTTAAATAAATCAGGCAGTACATCTGCCCCATAAGATACATTGCTTACATAATCATGATGATTGACTTTTTGGGCAACGGCTTCTGTTTCTTGAGGAGAGGCGGCAGTAACTTTCAATGCATCCGGCAGTGGGTTCTCTTCTCTTATACTTTCATACACTTCTCCAGTAGAAGCAATTAAACTTTCTAACCCTTCCTCTTTATCAATGAAAATAACCTCTTCTACTTCAGGAAGGGTACGAACTTCGTCTAATAGTTCTTGCACTTCCTCTTCGCCAGTTCCCCGTTCAATAAAGGCACGAATTTCTACATTGTTTTCAATCGTCGATGCGATGTGGTTTCCATTCACAAAGACAATTAAAAAGAAGCCTACAATAAAAAGCATAACCGTTACCGCACTAATGGACGCAAATGACATCCATCCGCTGCGGCCAATATTCTTGATTCCTTCGCGGAGATGGCGCAGCATTGTTTTAAACTTCATAGCCGTAATTCCCCCTTGCTTCATCACGGACGATCCGGCCATTTTCAATCGCGATGACACGACGTTTCAACGTATTGACAATCTCTTTGTTATGTGTCGCCATGATCACCGTTGTACCTAGGGAATGGATGCTTTCCAACAAGTCCATAATCGTCCAAGCCGTCTCAGGGTCCAAATTGCCCGTCGGTTCATCAGCGATCAAAACATCGGGCCGATTCGCAATTGCTCTAGCAATCGCCACCCGTTGCTGTTCGCCGCCAGATAGTTCGCTCGGCAAGAACTTTGCTTTGCTTTTTAATTTTACTAGATTTAAAACTTCATTTACACGCTTTTTAATATCGGAAGGATGCTCTTCAATGACTTCAAGTGCAAATGCGATGTTTTCATGGACAGTAAGAGAAGGCAAAAGCTTAAAGTCTTGAAACACAACTCCGATATTCCGTCTAAGTTTAGGAATTTCTTTATGTTTTAAAGTCGATAAATTAATATTATTTACAAAAATATCACCTTTTGTGGCCTTTTCTTCACGATAGATTAAGCGAATAAAAGTCGATTTGCCCGCACCGCTCGGCCCAACAACGTAAACAAATTCACCTTTTTCAATTTGGACAGTCATGCCGTTTAACGCCTTAACATTATTGGGGTATACTTTCCAAACATCATTTAGTTTGATCAAACTCATTCAACCACACCTTTAAACCTTGGTACCGAAATAACAAACGAATTCCGATTTCGACATGCTTCGCGGTCATTATATCATCAGCAGCAACAGGGTGACATTACATTTTTATTTCAGTTTCGTGATAATTGCTTGATTTGCGTGTTCGTATCGCATTTCCGACCATTGGAGCACTCTTTATTTATTTCGGTCTAATTAGCCTATGAGTGAATGATTAAATGTACCTATTTTCACAAGTCTAAACACATGGAGAAAAAGGGCAAAAAAAAAGAGCGCTCGTCATAGCGCACTCAATCAACTTTACCTTTTTTTAAACCCTTCTCCTAGCACTTCTGAAGCATTTGTCAGCACAATAAATGCATAGGGATCCGCTCTCTTTACAGTTTGCTTTAATCGCGCCACCTCATTTTGGTTGACAACGCACATAAGAACCGCCCGTTCTTTGTTCGTATAACCACCATAACCGACGAGCCTAGTCACACCGCGGTCGACTGAGTCAAACAGTGCCTTCTGTACCGTTTCCTCTTGAGAAGAAATAATATAGGCAACTTTTGAATAGCCTATCCCCATTTGCACGAGGTCAATCGTTTTTGTCGTTACGAACAGCGAAATTAATGCATACAAGGCCATTTCGATATGAAAGACAAACGCCGACGTGATGACAACGAGGCCGTCAATCATGCCGACACATATGCCAGCTGAAAGCCCTGTAAATTTTTGCACAATCTGTGCCAGTAGATCGGTCCCACCCGTGCTCGCATTGGCTAAAAAAACGAGGCCAAGGCCAAGACCGACGCCCAAGCCTCCGAACAAAGCACCGAGAAGAGGATCGCTTACTTCGACAACCCAATCTCTTGTTAAAAAGACAACAAGGGGGACAAATAGCGTGCCAATGAGCGTTTTTGCCCCGTAACGAAAGCCTCCCAACAACAGCACACCTAAAAGAAAGATCGGAATGTTTAAAGCCCAGAGGGTAAAGGCGGGCTCAAACCCAAACACATAGTTGGCGATTGTGCTAATACCGCTAACGCCGCCAGGGGCAATTTGATTTGGCAATAAAAACAAATTAAATGAAATCCCGACTATGGCTGAGCCAATGAAAATCCTAGTATAATTTAGCCATTTTTCAGCCCCCGTACTGGATTGCCTGTCTCGGCGAGCCCTTCCCATACATGTTCTCCTTTATAAAAGCGGTCGCTCTTGATATTTAACATTCTCAGGCTTCGTTGCTACATTGCCAGCGATTGTCTCAGGTAAGCGTCAATAAACCCGTCAATCTCTCCATCCATGACACTGTTCGTATTGCCAATTTCAAAGCCAGTGCGGTGGTCTTTCACCATTGAATAAGGATGGAACACATAGGAGCGAATTTGGCTTCCCCACCCAATTTCTTTTTGTTCGCCACGAATTTCAGCAAGTTCACGCTCTTGCTCTTCAATCCGCAGTTGATACAGTTTCGCTTTCATCATTTTCATTGCTTGTTCCCGGTTTTTAATTTGGGAACGTTCGCTCTGACAAGTCACAACCGTATTGGTCGGCAAGTGGGTAATCCGCACAGCCGAGTCAGTCGTGTTGACATGCTGGCCGCCCGCCCCACTCGCACGATACGTATCGATTTTTAAGTCTTCGCTATTTAGTTCAATGTCAACTGCATCATCTAATTCTGGCATCACTTCGCATGACACAAAGGACGTATGCCGCCTCCCGGATGAGTCAAATGGCGAAATTCGCACGAGGCGGTGCACACCTTTCTCTGCTTTTAAATAGCCATATGCGTTATGCCCTTTTATAAGCAGCGTGACGCTTTTGACGCCGGCCTCCTCACCAGGGAGATAGTCGAGCGTTTCCACAGCAAACCCACGCTTTTCTGCCCAGCGCGTGTACATCCTTAGCAACATAGAAGCCCAATCCTGGGATTCAGTTCCGCCTGCGCCAGGATGGAGTTCTAAAATGGCATTGTTTTTATCGTAAGGGGCACTTAAAAGCAATTGCAACTCAAATTGGTTCATTTTTTGTTTAAGCGCAGCAAGGCCCGATTCCAGTTCACTTGCCAGTTCAGTGTCGTCCTCTTCCCGAACAAGCTCATAACTGACTTCCAAGTCGTCATAGCTTTCAGCCATGTCTTTGAATGTATGGACTTGTTCTTTTAAACCATTTGTTTCATTAATGATCGCTTGCGCTTGCTCCTGGTCATTCCAAAAATCAGGATCAGCCATTTTTTCTTCTAACTCCGCGATCCGCTCTTCCTTTTCTGCGACGTCAAAGAGACCCCCTAAAGTCAGATAGTCGCTTCTCGAGCGCCACTAGTTCTTGCTTCATTTCTGTCATGTCCATCGTTTACACCTCTACATCAGAGGGCTCCTTATCGGTTAGCCCCACAACAATTTTTGTATTTTTTGCCGCTGCCACAAATGCATGGATCATTTCTGCCAATGTTTTCGGCTTTGCGGACTGGTTTCCGTTTCGCTTTTTTGTCCTCTTGCCCATTGGCTGACGGCCTCACCGCTTTACCTTCAGCTACTTCCTCACGCTTAAGGTTTTGCTGGACTTGAGCCTTCATCACGTACATAGATACTTCTTCTTCAATTTCAGCAATCATCGCTTCAAACATATTAAAGCCTTCAAAGCGATATTCACGTAACGGATCGTTTTGGCCGTAAGCGCGCAAATGGATGCCTTGTCGTAATTGATCCATTTGGTCAATGTGGTTCATCCACTTACGGTCGACAGTGCGCAGCATGATCACTTTTTCGAACTCGCGCATTTGTTCTGAAGAGACTTCTGCTTCTTTCGCATGGTATGCAGCGAGGACTTTTTCGGTAATCAACTCGATCAGTTCCTCTTGCTCTTTCCCTTTCAGCTCTTTCTCACTAATTCCGTTTTCAGACAGCAATTGCCCGTTGATGTAGGTGGCAACAGCAGCCAAATCCCATTCTTCCTGAACGAGCGATTCAGGGCAATGAGTTTGAACAACACGTTCTACAGTCGCCTTCATCATATTCTCGACAATTGTTTTTAAGTTATCAGCTTCAAGCACTTCCATCCGTTGTCTGTAGATGATCTCCCGTTGCTCACGCATGACGTCATCAAACTGGAGCACTTGTTTACGAGCATCAAAGTTATTGCCTTCAACCCGCTTCTGAGCTGTTTCCACTGCCCTTGAAACCAATGATGATTCAATAGGCTGGTCGTCTTCCATGCCTAGCTTTTCCATCATCGCTTTCATATTGTCTGAGCCAAACCGCCTCATCAGCTCATCTTCCATTGACAAATAAAATTGAGAAGAACCTACATCCCCTTGACGCCCAGCACGACCACGCAATTGGTTGTCAATCCGCCGGCTTTCATGGCGCTCTGTACCAAGAACGTGGAGGCCGCCAAGCTCTTTGACCCCTGGGCCAAGCTTAATGTCCGTCCCCCGGCCAGCCATGTTCGTTGCGATCGTAACGGCGCCTTTATGGCCAGCTTTTTCAATAATTTCTGCTTCTCGTTCATGGTTTTTCGCATTTAAGACATGGTGTGGAATCCGTTTTCTTGTCAACATTTTGGAAACAACTTCAGATGTTTCAACGTTGACCGTACCTACTAGCACCGGACGCCCGGTTTTGTGAAGCTCGGCAATTTCATTGACGACTGCGTTAAACTTCCCTTGCATCGTCTTATAAATTAAATCAGGGCGGTCTTCCCGAGCAACCGGTTTATTGGTTGGGATGACCATTACGTCCATGCCGTAAATATTGCGGAACTCTTCTTCCTCCGTCTTAGCCGTACCGGTCATTCCTGCGAGCTTTTGATACATACGGAAATAGTTTTGGAATGTAATCGACGCTAGCGTGATGCTTTCGCGCTGCACTTCTAAGCCTTCTTTTGCTTCTAGGGCTTGGTGAAGTCCATCGCTATAACGCCTTCCTTTCATTAAACGTCCCGTAAACTGGTCAACGATCACGACTTCGCCGTCTTCTACCACATAGTCAGCATCACGGTGCATGGCCACATGGGCTTTTAACGATTGGTTAATATGATGGTTCAATTGGACATGCTTTTGATCATAAAGGTTGTCGATGTTAAACGCGCGCTCTGCTTTATTGACACCTTCATCCGTCAACTGGACCGATTTGGTTTTTTCATCGTACGTGTAATCAGCATCGCGCTTTAAAACGCGCACAAATGTATTGGCTTGTCCATAAAGTTTTGTTTTCCGTTCAACAGAACCAGAAATGATTAGCGGCGTCCGTGCTTCATCAATTAAAATCGAGTCAACTTCATCGATTAACGCAAAATGGAGCGGCCGTTGCACCATTTGTTCTTTGTAAAGCACCATGTTATCACGCAAATAATCAAACCCAAGCTCATTATTTGTGCTATAGGTCACATCAGCGGCATATGCTTTTTGTTTTTCTTCTCTCGTCAAGCCATTTTCATTCAACCCTACTGTCAACCCTAGGAATTGAAAAATCCGCCCATAGTTTTCTAAGTCACGGCGGGCTAGGTAGTTATTGACCGTTACAATATGAACGCCTTTTCCTTCAAGGGCTTGGACATAGACGGCAATTGTACCGACGAGCGTCTTTCCTTCCCCTGTTTTCATTTCGGCAATATTGCCTTGGTGCAGCGCTAGTGCACCGAGCAACTGAACGCGGTATGGATACTCATTTAACACCCTGCCCGCAGCTTCACGAGCAACTGCAAGCGCAGGAACTACTATATCGTTAAGAGAAGCGCCTTCTTCTAGTTTTGCCTTAAATTCAGTGGTTTTGTTCTTTAATTGTTCGTCAGAAAGCTGCTTCATTTCATCTGCAAGCGCCTCGACTTGATCGACGATTTTTTCGTTTTTCTTTAATTGTTTTTGGGCTGGATCGCCGACTATTTTTCGAAGTAATCCAAGCATCATCATCTTCCTCTCTTGGCGGCATTGCTCTCCGCGACTGCAAATCCCTCGACTTGCACCTATCTTTATGATACGTTTATCATTTCTATATTAGCAGTTCTAACGGTCGCTTACAAGGCAGCAGCCCTATGAAACACTATGTTTTCAACAGTCTACAGCAGCAAAAAGAGCATCCGTGGATGCTCTTTTTCTGCCTGCTCTTACGCTTCAGGTTCAATTAAGCCGTATTTTCCGTCTTTGCGGCGGTAAACAACATTGGTGCTGCCGCTCTCTGCATCTGAAAAAACAAAGAAATTATGCCCGAGTAAATCCATTTGCAAAATCGCCTCTTCCGCATCCATCGGCTTCAAATTAAAGCGCTTCGTGCGTACAACTTCCAGTTCATCGTCTTCAGCGACTTCATCTCGCAAAGGTTCCAATTCATTTTTAAACATATATTTCAAACTGCCTTCTTGGCGAAATTTGCGATTGACTTTTGTTTTATATTTTCGAATTTGGCGTTCTAGCTTTTCCACGACTATGTCGATGGCTGCATACATATCCGCGTTAATTTCTTCCCCACGAAGCAAAAGCTTTGGCATTGGAATCGTGACTTCGATGCTTGACTCGCCACTCCCGAGAACTTGCAATTTAACGTTTACATCGGCGGTTGGAGTTGTATCAAAATAACGCTCCAATTTCCCCACCTTTTTTTCGATATACTCCCGGATGGCAGGTGTGACTTCAATGTTTTCCCCACGAATATTAAAATGCATGTAGAACTCCTCCTTTTCCTTGCTTACTTCTACAATTCCCTTCAATATTCCTTCTCAAACCTTAATAAACTTTACAAAAGATCGACAAAAAACCCGCTTTTTTTAAAAAAGCGGGTTGAGTATTAGCTATTCATTCATATCCGTTCAGGAATGTGAATTAAAGCTTAACAACATTTGCAGCTTGCGGTCCACGTGCGCCTTCAACGATTTCGAATTCAACGTCTTGACCTTCGTCAAGCGTTTTGAATCCATCAGAGTTGATTGCAGAGAAATGAACGAATACGTCATCTCCGTCTTCACGCTCGATAAAACCGAAACCTTTTTCTGCATTGAACCATTTTACTTTTCCTTGCATGCTTCACATTCCCTTCGTTACTGAAAATTCATTGTGGTGCTTTTCCACAGTTTCACTATAACAGCGCAACTCTTAGAAGTCAAACTCTTTATTTAACAAAGAACGCCAACGCTTGTCAATTGATGTCGATTCTAATCTTTTTGATTGTGAGCGCTTTCTTGAAAAGTAGCATAATAACGCGCTTTTTATAAGATAAACGTAGCGATGAAGAATGTCGAAAACTTTTTTTGCTTTTTTTATTGGAATCCCCTTTTTACGAACGTATTTCTTTGTTAGTACGAATTCCCTATTCCCTAACGATTTCATCTTTGTTACAATAGGCATCAGCACTTGTAATCAAATTGTAACATTAAAGTGCCTTTAATTTATTCCTTCTGGGAGTGGTAAACATTGAAACGCACAAGCTATCTTTACGGCAGCTTAGTCGTTACCGCCCTTCTCGGAGCCTGTTCCCCTAATTCAGCTCCTATGCAAGAAAGTTCTGCATCACAACAAGACAATCAAAACGGAAACGCCACATTAAATGCAGAATCGATCATTGAAGAAGCGAAAAATGCTGAAGAGCAATTAAATAGCTATACAGCTAACTTTAAAGCGACAGATACGATTTCAACCACAGGAGATGAACCAGGCGAAGAACCGCAGATTCATGTGATTGAAGGCAATCTCGCCTATAAAGCTTCTCCAGAAACATTTTATACAGCTCTTTCTGCTAAACCGGGACAAGGGGAAAAAGAGGAGACGGAACTAGAAAATCTCGCAACAGTCGAGGTATTAAAAGAAAAAAATCGCGTCTACACAAATATAAACGATGAGGGCTGGCTACCCATCGACAAAGGTGATCCAAGTGAACGGTTTGTATCGTTGGAGCTGACTCCGATGTATCAACTTGAACTTCTGCAACCATTCTCCGATTTTGTCAATGTGAGCGAATACGACGATTTGTACGTGATAAGCGTTGCTGCTGGCGGCGAGACATTGAGAGAAATGGCCGCGAACATGGATATGATTGAACGGGCGCTACCGACAGAAAGCAAGCTGGAAATACCAGACCAGTACCAATTGTCACAGTTAGACTATATGCTGTTTATTGACAAAAACAGCTTCTTGCTTGAAAAAACAAACACCGTTTTTGAAGTGGTGCTTGAAGATAACGACACCGTTATTCGCACAGACATGTCTCTCACAAGGACTTCAGTCAATGATAACGGGCACATTGATATCCCTTCGATTCCATAACAAACCACCCAAATCGCGATACCATTTGGGTGGTTTTTGCCCGTTGCTATTGGGTATGTGATTCAGCGTGTCTTCTCGTCAATAAACGCCCCTTTTGTTGCCAGAACGGCCCCTCGCTCATAGCCCTTATGAACACGCTTTTGGTCAGCAATTTCTTTCAAATCCTGTTTGATTGCGGCGGAAACGACGTTTAAGCGTGCTGTTAAGAGACGATCTTGCTCCATTAAAAAAGAAGCTTCTTCCGTTGTAAATCTGCTCGTGCTTGCTTCAATCATTGATTGCCTCAGTCCGAGCAACCGGTTGACATCTTCAAGGAAATCATCACGCTCGTCATCTTCTTGAGGAAAGGGGCGCGCAAGTAAATGAAGCAACTCCTCTGTCTGCCCTTTCACAGAAGCATAGCTCATTTCGCCTGTCCTCCTTGAAAGCGATTCTGCCTTTCCAATTGGATGACTTGCTTCCACGTATTGCGGAATTCAGCCACGTACGTCTCTGCTTCTTCGAGTGCCTCTGGGCTCTTCTCTATATTTCCTTTAATCAACTGGTGCAAAATGTATTCATACATCCGCATCATATTGGCGCCTACCTCAGAGTCTGTTTTTAGCGTGACCATCAATTCGCGGATAATTGCCTCCGCCTTTCCTATTGCTGTATTGGCTTGTTCAATTTCTCCGTTTTCAGCCGCTAATTTACCGAGGCGAATTTGCTTTAAGCAGCCATTGTACAACATAAGCGTCAACTCTCCTGGTGAAGCGGTTTGTACAGACTGTTGCTTATACACGCCTTGTTTTGTAAAACTCATAGTGCCTCCTTAATTTCCATATAGCAAATTGTAAAGCGACTCGCTTTGTGCGTTAGCCAACTGCATCGCTTTTTCCATTGCTGTAAACTGGCGCCAGTAACGGGCTTCCTTTTGTTCAAGGCGACGTTCGAAATTAGCGATGCGATCTGTCAGTTCCTTTGTTTGTTTCCCTAACGTAAATTGGTGCTCTTCGTAATATCCTTCTGAACCACCAGCACGCATCGAAAGGCTGGACATGCTGTCTGACAAATTGGCACGCAGCGTTTGCCCAATGCCTGAACCATTGTTGTCTGTGCCTGCAAAAATAGTGTATACGCTGTCTGCATCTTCTTCGATTGCAGCACGAAGCTTGTTTTCATCGATTTCGAGCTTGCCGCCGTCTTTATAGTTTTTGGTCGTGCTAATGCCAATTTGGGAAAGGTGGGTAAAAGCGCCGCCTGTATCAACTGGCTCATAAAGGGTTTGCCTCATATTCGTCAATGCTGTTTGCAATAAAGGATCTCTCCTTAGCAGACCACTTTGCGCTTTTTCTTCCCAACGTTTTGCCTCACTTTCCGTTAGCTGATCGCGCTCTTCATCAGTCAGCGGGTCATAGTCACGGTAGTATTTTTCGTTCAGTTTGCCGTTCATATGGTCCAGTAATGCATTGTACTCCTCAACAAACGATTTAATCGTCTCAACGATCGAATCGACGTCTGTGGCAGCACTAAGTGTCACCGCTTGTGTAGACGTATCCTTTAGCGTAATCGTCATCCCGCTTAACGTAAACGTATTCGATGTCCGCTCCGTTTCAATTCCATTTACTGTAAACTGGGCATTCTTTCCAGCTTCAACATTGTCATTCAGTCCCAATCCTTGCTCAAAAAGAGCACCAGAAAACATCAACTCATTTTGACCAGCTTCACCAAAATGGCCAGTTTCTTTTCTCGTAACAACAAGGCTTCCACTATTTTCATCAAAAAAAGCATTTACCTTTGCCCCGGCATTTTGCAGTTTTGTCACTACTGAACTAATCGTATCTGATTCTTTAAAGAAAAACGAGCTCTCCACTTTTTCACCATTTGCCGCGATTGTCGCAACCGATGAACTCAAATACCGTTCTGTCGCTTCACTGTCTGCTTGGATATACTCGACGGTCACCTTTCCAGTGACTTTATCGGCACTGGAAAAAGTCACTTCGCCGGTATCGTTTATAAAGACCTCTCCTTTTGCGAGATCGTCTGGACTGTCTGCAACCGCGTACGCTTTGCCGTTGACGATGAGCATGCTCTCTCCAGCAAACTGTGGTGCCTCGCTAAGCTGGACTTTGCCATCGGAAACTTGGACGGTTTCGCGCTTTAATTTGCCTTCAACCCACTCCCCATCGTTTATACCAAGCTCTTTCAATTGCGACTTTTCTGTAAGGCCGCTAAGGTTTTTGCTTTTTGCAGTTGCCGAAGTCGCCAGCTGCCTAACTTCATTTAACGTAAAAGCAGCATTGCCTACGGAAGAAGAAGCGGTTGCTGTTGCAATGTCTGAATTGGAAGACGATACTGTCCGCTTTTTCATATTGGAAGCCCGCAACACATTATCAAAAATCGAATCGCGGAACGCTCTCATTTTTAAATTGATTTCTCGGTAAGCATCTGTTTTCCAACCTATCTCTGTCCGTTGTTTCTCCAATTTGTTGACAGGTATACGCTCTGCTCTCATTAAATCCTTCATCATTTGATCAATGTCAAGGCCAGAGGCCAAGCCTGTGAGTCTCATCATCCCATCTCCTTTCTAGATATGCCGGTCAATAATCAAACCAACCGATTTTAACATGGCTGCAACTAAGTCAAGTATTTTTTCAGGGGGTACTTCTCGGACAACTTCGTTTGTTTCTTCGTCAATGACTTGAACATAAATACGATCAAGCTCTTCATGAATATGAAAATTTAGAGACCGTTTTGCGACTTTGTTTAGTTGTTGTGACGTTTCATTTATAAAAGCGGCTGCTTTTGTTCCGTCGATCGGCGGCTGTTTCGTGTTTTGCTGCTGCAAAGCCTTAGGCTGCTGCCCTGCTGCCGGTAACGGTAAAAGTGCGACTGACAATTGAGCTTTCATATCTGCACCTCACTTGCAGTAGACCTATTTACTAAATTCCGTCTGGAATCTGCCATCTTCCTTCTACGTAGCTCAGTTTCTCGTTTGGCTAGGACGCATCCCCTTCTCGATTAAAGCGTCTTTTAGCAAAAGCAAGCCCACGTGTTAGGTGCTTGCTTTATTGGCATGGTTAATAAACGCTTGCAAAATTTCTGCTGATACCGGTTTTGCAGCGTGTTTATTTTCCTCCTGTATCGCTTCATATACTTCTCCACGGTGGACATCGACAGATTTGGGAGCCGAAATGCCAAGCTTTACTTGGTCGCCCTCGACAGCCAACACCTTGATTTCGATATCATCCATGATGCGGATCGCTTCGCCTGCCTTTCTTGACAAAACAAGCACGCTATCGCCCTCCTTTACCAGCCGTGTGAATGGGTGCCTTCAGAGAATACCGTTCTCCATCGAGCATTAGTTGCTTAGCAAAACGTTTTTTTGCATGAACAGCAATCGGAGCTCTTAAATTCGCAGTTGATTTGGAGAAAGGCTGCTGGATTGTAAGGAACACAAAAATAGCGACATCTTGTTCAGATTCTGCACTTAGCTGGCGCACAACAGAATCGGCCAGTTCCACTTCATAGTCCGGCCAAAACAAAAATGGGTTGATGCAAACAAAGCCAATCTCTTTCGTACGGACCGACTGAAGGATATAAAAAGGCGGCTGCTCATTAAACGGCAGTAAAATAAATTCTGTTTCTTCCGGAAATCCTGGAAGGCCGCCCTGAAAAACGATAATGTCTTCCTGCTTATATTTGACTGTGCCTAAATAACTGGTCTCAAGTTGCAAACGAACCCCACCTTACCGTAAAAAATCAAGGAGCGAAGGTTGAATAATTCGTGCAGTAACTGCAAGCGCTGCATTGTGGACGCCTTCGGCGACAAGAAGTTTCATAATCGCTTCAGAAACATCAAGATCTTCGTTCATTGATTTCGTTTCTTTTACAAAATATTCCTGTTGGCCAAGGCGGTCTTCCATGAGATCAACACGGTTCATCCTTGCACCGAGTTGGCCGTGAACATCTGCGGCATTGCGCAAATGGGCATCAATTTTACTAATAAATTCTCCAAGATCTTCAGCTGACGTTTCTGGATCAAGCAATGCTTGTTCAAACATAAAAAAGTCGCTGTAAAGCTCGTCTGAAAACAGCTTTCGCGCATCCGTATTGACTTGGATTTCAACGCCTTTTTGCAGTTCAAAAGAAACGTCTTTTTGATTTGTCGATATCCTCATAATCAACATGTCTTTTTCAGCGACTACGTCTCCAGTGCCCGTTTCGATGTTCTCCCCATTGAGGACAAGCGTATCTTCCCCGCCGCGGGCAACAAAATGGCCTGCATCGGCATCATAATCATAGATTTGACCACCATATGTAATTTTTACGTTATCAAGTTTTTCACCATTTAGTTTCGACGGTGATAATTCTTGGACTGGTGTGTTGTCTGTGTCACTGCCATTAAAAATATATTTGCCGTTGACATTTGAATTTGCTACTGTAATCAAATGGTTACGCAATTCTTCTAGTTCATGAGCGATGTTTTTGCGTTCTTCCTCGCCATACCCATCAGTAGAGCCAGTAATGGCAAGTTCTCGTACACGTTTTAAAATGCTGGATACTTCCTTTAAGGAGGTATCCCCTTGGTTTAGCCAACTTTGAGCTTCATTGACATTTCGCTTGTATTGTTCCATTTGTGCGAGTGATTGACGGTGCTGCATGCTTTTCGCTGCCACAACGGGGTCTTGGGAAAAGCGGGTAATTTTCTTTTGCGCACTTATTTGGTCATATAAAGTAGAAAGCCGTTGATAACTACTTTGGGAATAACGAAGCGAGTTCGTCATCATCATGCCTTGTGTTACACGCATATAAAACTCCTCCTTTTAACGCCCAACGACGCCTAATCGATTAATGATCTGGTCCAGCATTTCGTCCATCGCCGTCATTGTCCTAGCAGCAGCATTATAAGCATGCTGAAACTGGATCAATAGCGTCATTTCTTCATCAAGGGAAACACCGCTAATGGACATTCGATTTGATTCCGTATTGGCAAGGCGAGCGTTAGAGGCCTCTGTTTGATCACGCTGCGATTTTGTTTCCACTCCGAGCTTGCCCATCATATCCCGGTATTTGCCCATAATGGCAGCAGAATCCTCAAGACGGCTAATTTCTTTTGCGACATCGACATCTCCCTCAACGATCATTTTCCCACCAACAAAGTGGTCCGCCTCATTTAAAAATGCTAGCAAATCACGAAACGCCTCTTCATTGTCTTTGTCGTTTTCCCAAGCAGCCCATTTTTCCGCAAATTCGTCTTTGTATTCAGGTTTAATTCCTTCTTCATTAAATCTTGCTGTTGCCAATGCTTTTGGATTGTTGCTTAGTTCACTGTTGACACTGATGTGAGAGAACGCGCCTGCGTCATCGAGGTGAATAGTAAAGAATTCTTGCCCGAATCCACCCTGTTCAGAATAGGCAAACGCATAGATCTGGTTTACTTCTTTCGCGAATGTTTGGGCCAACGCTTTTATCTCTTCAAGTTCTTGACCGACTCGCTCATGGGCTTTTTGCAATCCGACCAACTCACCACCGCCAGCACCGTTATATGTAAACGGCTGATTGCTGTCACCGACAGTCCATTGCATTCCCTCTTGGAGCGTCAACAATTGCGGCGCTTCCTCCGTCGCATCGACTAACGTGATCGTTTCGCTTCCACCCAGTTTGAGCTCTACTTTATAAGGCCCTTCAGCGCCAGCTGCCGCATGTTCTTGAGGGTTAGGGGAACGGCTTACTTGAATGGGCACAAGGCTTGAAAGTTGGTCAAGCAATTTGTCTTGGGCATCATACAATTCATTCGGAACTTGTCCCGAGGATTCAGCAGCTCTGATGTCTTTGTTCGTTTCATGGAGTTGTTCAAGGATTTGGTTGACTTTCGCAGTCGTTAATTCTGCTTCCGTCTCCAACATGTTCATTTCCGTTTGAAAAGAGCGCTGCAAATGCGTGAACGCATCCGTGACAGCTTTCCCTTGTTCGAGCAAAACCGCTTGGCTTTCTTTCCCTGAAGCTAGTTCTTTCCAACCATTCCAAAAAGAATCGAATTGATCTGATAGCCTGCTTGTAGTCGTATCTGAAGGTGCTTCATTGTAAAGACCTTCCATACGTTCTAATATTTTATATTGAATGAAAGCTGCACCTTCAACATGTGCTTCAGCGCGGTATTGGCGGTCTAACAATTGGTCACGTATCCGTTCGATGCCTGTCACTTGTACCCCTGAACCAATTCTTCCATTCATAGCTGGCTGGGTCCAAACACCCGTTGCTGGATAGCCTCCTGTCGCTTGCAAATTGACACGTTGCCTTGTATAGCCAGGCGTTTTGGCATTGGCCACATTGTTTCCTACTGTTTGTATGGCAGTTTGATTTGTGTTGACTGCCCTACGCATCGTTTCCATTCCAAAAAATGTAGACATAACTTCTCCTTTACGCTTTTGAATCGAACACCGCTTTCGTTTTTCCTGTCGCCACAGCATCTTTTGTGTAAGTTGTAGCATCGCCCTTCGGCTGCATAACCTGCAACGTTCCTTGGACGAAAGCGATCGAATCCATCAATAGTTTTTGGTTTTGTTCATTCTCGGCTTTTAACTGTTGGACAACTTCTGTTAATTGCGTTTGCAAGACTCGGCACTCCTCGTCTTGTATGGCCATTTCAGACAATGTTTTTCCGTTTAACGCTTCAGCGAGCGCTTTTTCCAACAAACGACTTTTAGATATAAGCGAACTCTCTGTTCCCGTTAGCTGCGCCAGCTGCTCCACTTGATTTTGAATCAGCGCTTGCCGCTTTTTTTGTGCGCTTGCAAGCAGCTCTTTTTGGACATGTAACAAGTTTTCAAGCGATTTCTTTGCTGATTGTTCCATTATTTTCCGCCTTTTGTCCATGACCGTAAAATGGCTTCTGCCGTTTTTTCAGGGTCAAGTTCGTAGGTGCCGTTTTCGATTTGTGTTTTTAGCTCTTGAATTCGTTGTTCTTTAGCAGCTGCAATTTCCTCATTTAGCTTTCGAGCATCAGATGAGATTTCAACTTGGTCTTTTTTAGCTAGTTGATGCTCTTCCGGTGTCACCTTTGCCATTGTTGCTTTATAAACGGCGTGGGGAACCATCGATTGAGAAGAATTGATTTTCACGTTACCGCCACCTTTGCTACTCATTTTTTTTATGAAGCGTTTCTTGCAATCGATAAGAGGATCTTTGCTCCCCATCGATGCGTTTCGCTGGCTTTGATTGTTGTTCGCTATTTGCCAAATCCCGCTTCATTTCTTCTCTGCAGGAGTGGCAAATCCACGGTTCCTTCGTTCGCTGTTTGCATCGCTCGCATATATTATATAAATTCGGGAAATGGCGAAGCTGCAAGCGTCCTTTTCGGATGAGCGTCTGCACCATATCATAGCTTACCCCAGTCCCATCTACGACTTCTTGTTTTGTCGCAGACCGATTTTCCCGTTTCCGCAAAAACTGGTTCACTTTTTGAAAACAGCGCTCTTCCTCTTCATAGCAAGAGCGGCAAATCGAATGAATGTTCTTCACAAAAACTGCGCCGCATTTTTGACAATTTGCTAATTCAGCCATCTTCTTCCCCTACCTGAATCAATTTCATTTGTACTTGATTGCTACGATAATCTTAAAACCAGTTTAAGTCTATTTTAGCAAAGCTGGCATCGACTTTGCCTGCTTATTTCGCCCGTGCTACCGTTAATGAAGAAACGGACTTGGCGCCGTGTGCTAGCAAAATTGCTGCCGCTTGCCGTACAGTCGTGCCTGTAGTATATATATCGTCTACAACTAGAAAATCTTTACCGGCAATATCGCTTGTTTTACGGCTTAAAACGCAAAAAGGATTCTTTTTATAAGATTTGATTCGATTTTCACGGGTCTTTTTACTCTGTTTTGCTGCTGCTTGGTCGACCCGTGCTAATACAGATGATGCAGGGAGCCCACTTACCGTCAACAGCAATTCCGACTGATTAAAGCCCCTCTCTTGCAAACGGTCTGCACTGAGCGGCACATACGTTAATGAATGGCAACGAAACTTGCGGCGTATCGTTTGTTTTAACTGACTGGCGAACATTTGCGCCAAAGCAGCATCCCCGCGATACTTGTAAGCCGACAATAACTCTTTTAGAAAGGGATTATAATAGTAAAGAGAACAATTACGAACAAGCGGGTCATCTTCATGTTTCGCCCTCCATAACTTGCAATCCAAGCAACAATTTTGTTCGCTGCCTCCACACCATTTGCCGCATTTTCTACAACCGGATTTGACTGGTTCAAGCTTCCTTGCACAATTTCCACATAGGTATTCTCGTTCGGCAACAACCAACCTCGCCAGCGACAACCTTTCCCAATAGGTGCTCCCGCATAGAAGACAATGGTTCACGCAAACGCCTCCTTATTCATTTGCTTAATGTGCTGAATGGCTTGTAACATCGCTTTCGTTCGTCCATAATGCCAAAAAACAATATCGCCTGAAGGAAAACGAGCCTTTCGTCCTACACGTCCACTAATTTGCGTTAAACAGGCAGCCGTAAAAATTCGGTCTTCTGACCCAAGTACAGCAACTTGGACATTTTCAACCGTAACGCCTCGTTCTAAAATCGTCGTAGTTAATAGCAAGTTGTGTTTTTTCTTACGAAAGGCGGCAATATCGGCATGCCTGTTAGCCGCTTCTGCATAAACAGCAGCATGGTCGATTTTCCTTTCTGCTAGCAATTCGGAAAAAGTTTGCAGTGTTTCGATAGAGGGGAGAAAAATCATTTTTGGGTACTGGTCATATGTCGTAAGCCACTTCGTAACAATCGATGGAATGCGCTTGCGCTTAAGGGCAGAACGCCAGTTGCCGATCCACTCAGTCCGCGGAACAGGCAAGGGGTGGTTATGAAAACGTTTAGGAATTTTGGCGATCAGCAAGTCTTTCTTACGCAACAAAGAGGAAGAGGGTGTCGCACTTAACAAAATCGTAGTCGCGTTTGGCTTTTTTGCTTGCTGAACGGCGTATTGGAGGCTGGCATCGTAAGAATAGGGAAAGGCATCCACTTCATCGACAACTAACACATCAAATGTTTGGTAATAACGCATGAGTTGGTGTGTTGTCGCTAAGACGAGCTGCGCTTGAATCGCTTGTTTGCGCCTGCCACCATAAAGCACGCTCGTTTCAATGCTTGGGAACGCTTCTTTTAAACGCGGTTCTAGTTCTTTGATGACATCTGTGCGGGGAGCAGCAATGGCCACTCTTTTTCCTAAGCGAAAGCACTCATCTAAAGCAGGATACAACAATTCCGTTTTTCCAGCTCCGCAAACGGCCCATACAAGGGCGGTGCATGTTTCGGTTTCCACGGCATGTTTGAGAACGGCAGCTGCCTGTTGTTGAAGCGCTGACAATTGGCCGCTCCACACACAAGCATTTTCCTTTACCGGATAAAAAAACTCGTCTTTGATCCAAGTAAACAAAGAATGGCAACTAGCTGCTTTTCCGATTTTCAAACAGTGGCGGCAATACATACAGTCACGTTGGCAAATGTGGCAAAAATGAGAGGAGAACAAATGGGTAGCGGTAGCGCCACAACGGCGGCAGTGCCAGCCCGATGGCGATTGAAAGAGTGCGGGTTCAGAGGAGATATAGTGGTTTTTTAGGCAATAATCGATCCATCCACGATCAAAAGGAAGTTCTGACAGCAGCAGCCTTCTGCCGTTGAGGCATTGCCGAACGGCTTCGAGTTGCTTTCTTTCCAAACAATCCACTCCTTTATGGAGGAAAGGTGCCAGCTATTAATACCAGCTAACACCTAAGCTTCCACTTCCTAAATGGGTACCAATTACAGGTCCGAAATAACTGATTTGAATCGTAGTACTCGGATGTTGCTCGGCAATTTTTTCTTTTAATTGCATAGCCTTTGCGCGATTATTAGCATGAATAACCGATACTTCGTTCACGTTACCAGCAGCCAAATCATCAAACAACATATCAAGAATATGGTTAATCGCTTTTTTCTCCGTTCTTACTTTTGCATATGGGACAATGAGCCCCTCTTCCATATGAAGGATCGGTTTGATTTGCAGCATGCTGCCGATAAGCGCTTGAGCGCTGTTTAAGCGTCCACCCCGTCGCAAATGGTGCAAGTCATGAACAACAAAATACGCCCTAATTTGCGCTTTTATTTTTTCAAGCTCAGCAACGATGTTTTCTGGAGGTGTACCTTCTAAAGCCAATTTAGCAGCTGTTCGGGCAAGAAACCCTTGTGGGGCACAACTAATTTCTGAGTCAACGCCGTGGAGTGTAATGCCCTCGACCATTTCTCCAGCTGAGAGTGCCGTTTGGAGCGTGCCGCTAATTTTGGTCGATAAGTGCACGGAAACGACATCCGTATATCCTTCCTCTTTAAGTTCCTGCAGCAGCTCCGTAAACATGCCAATCGCAGGCTGCGACGTTGTTGGCAGTGCTTCCTCGGTAGAAAGCTTTTCATAAAACGCAGCTGTCGACAGATCTATTTCTTCCCGGTAGTTCTTGCCGCTAAAAATGACCGAAAGAGGAATCGTGTAAATGCCGAGTTCTTCCAATGTTTGTTTATCCAAGTAAGCTGTCGAGTCTGTTAGAACAGCCGTTTTTCCCATTTTCATTCCTCACTTTTCCGGCGAGCCCATTTCTCCATCGTTCATTCTGAGGCAACGACTCACCATTCGCTGCCTCGGAACGACCATTTCCCGAGAAATAGTGTCCCTATTTAGCGAACGATGACATATCCTTTTTTTATGGACTCTACCACTGCTTGCGTTCGGTCATTCACGTTCATTTTTTGCAAAATGTTGCTAACATGGTTTTTCACTGTCTTCTCGCTTATGTAAAGCGACTCGCCGATTGCCCGGTTGTTTTGCCCATCCGTCATAAGCTGAAGCACTTCACACTCTCTCCTAGTTAAAATATGAAGCGGCTTCCTATACTCGACTTCACGGAACCCGATCGAGTCTTGGTATTGTTCATCTTGGCGAGCAAGGCGGCGGTATTCTTTAATTAAATTTGACGTCACTTTTGGATGAATATAAGCGCCGCCGGATGCCACTACTTTTACAGCTTCAACCAATGATTCCGCATCCATTTCTTTTAATAAGTAACCTGAGGCTCCTGTTCGTAATACATGGGAAACATAAGACTCATCATCATGAATTGAAAGAATAATTACTTTCACTTTTGGAAATGCCTTGATCAAGTCTTTTGTTGCTTCGACGCCATTCGTTTTTGGCATATTAATATCCATTAAAATGACATCTGGCTGATGTTGGCGAACCAAATCGATTACTTCCGATCCGTCTTCCCCATCTGCCACAACATTAAAATTTTCCTCCATTGATAAAATCCGTTTTACCCCTTCTTTAAACAATGGATGGTCGTCTATAATGACAATGCGAATTTCTTGTGTTTCTTGAGTAATCATTGTTTTCACCTCTCTACCAAACATACTATTATTTGTGATTTTTTAAAGCTGTAATCGACAATTTTTACAGCCGTATATGTTTCTTTAACCATCTTGCTTTTTTATGCGCAGAACTATCGTAATTAAATAGGAAGGATTGACGTTAATTAAGTAGAAACAGGAAGTTGAATCAAAATATTTGTTCCTTCTTGCGGCTTGGAATGAATCGTCATTTTGCCATTTAGCATGTTAACCCTTTCTTTCATGCCTATTAACCCAAACGAAGATTCCTTTCTTTCTGAAAGGTCAAATCCTTTGCCGTCATCTCTAATGACAAGCGTTACGTTTTTAGGTTTCAATTCAATCTTCACGATGATTTCAGTCGGTTCTGCATGCTTCGTCGCATTTTGCACCGCTTCCTGCACAAGGCGAAATAACGCAATTTCAAATTGTTGGGCAAGCCGCTTTTCAACGCCAAAGTGTTTAAAAGTGACTTTTAAGCCATGACGCTCTTCAATATTCTCCAAATACTTTCTCAATGTAGGGACTAGCCCTAAATCATCCAACGCCATCGGACGCAAATCATAAATGATTCTTCTTACCTCTGCCAATGAAGAACGAACCATACGGCGCAACCCGCGAATTTCTTTGAGTGCTTCCTCAATGCCCCGTTCCTGGTAAATCCGTTCAATCAATTCTGAATGAAGCATAACGTTTGCCATCATTTGAGCTGGCCCGTCATGGATTTCCCGGGAAAGACGGCGACGCTCTTCTTCCTGTGCCTCGATAATTTTTAAACCGAACGCTTGCTTTTCATTGGCGTCTTTAATGTATTCGCCGACTTGCTTTAGGTCACTTGATAAAAAGTCAAACACCACAGACATCTGTACAGAAAGCTGTTCAGCCCGATTGATCGTATCCTGAAGATTTTTTAAGCGGCGATCAATATCATCCCGCCTAATCCGCAATTGGATCTCTTCTTGTTGAAGCACGGCCAGCTGTACTTGGAAATCGCTGGCTTGTTCGTACGCTGTACGGACTTCCTCACTTGTGTACCGATTGAATTCTTTGCTTACTTTGGCTAACCGGTTTCGTGCGTGTTTTGTTTTTAACACGGTTTCGTCGACATCATTAATAACGTGTGTTAATTTAACTTTGACTTGATCTAATTCCTTTTTCAAGTATTCATACTCATTGCGGGAGCGTTCACCGATTTCAAAGATTTTTTCGCGACTCGTCCCAACTGAGTCAAGCGTTTGCGTAATTATATGATCAAGCATCGTTACGTCTGTCATGAATACTCCTCGCTTTTTCAATCACTTACGGAACTAGTCAAAAAACTGTCGCATGTGTAATGCCTTTATTTTTAATTCGCTTTCCGCTATCCTTATCTTACACGATTTTTGTCCTACCGTAAGACTATTCATAGCGAAACCTCTCCTCCTTTTTTAATAGGACCTGAGAATACCGATTATAGTAACAGACATGTGTTACACCGTCGTTTCGCGAATATGTAAAACTGTGAAAATAAACATCTTGTTAATGGAGGACCGTTATGCTGCCAAACTATTATACAGTCAAACAAGCGGGAGAACATGAAATCATTATCCAAAAATCACGCTTTATTGCCCATTTTAGCCGGGCTGAAACCGAAGAAAAAGCGATCGCTTTCATCGAAAGCATCAAAAAACAGCATTGGCAGGCAACGCATAACTGTTCGGCTTACTTGATCGGCGAACATAATTTAATCCAAAAAGCAAATGATGATGGAGAACCAAGCGGCACCGCTGGCGTTCCTATGCTTGAAGTACTAAAAAAGCGGAACCTTAAAGACACAGCGGTCGTTGTGACTAGGTATTTTGGCGGTATTAAGCTTGGAGCAGGCGGCCTGATCCGCGCCTATGGCGGTGCCGTTAGTGAAGGCTTAAATGCAGTTGGCATCGTCGAACGGACGCTCATGCGCCTCGTCCATACAACCATTGATTACACTTGGCTAGGGAAAATTGAAAACGAAATCCGCCAATCGCCTTATTTGTTGCAAGGAATCGACTACCTTGATAACGTTGTCATCCGGACATACGTCAAGGAAGCAGAAACTGAGACGTTCCAGCAATGGATGACGGAACAGACGAACGGACAGGCAAAATTTTCCGAAGGTGAACTCGTTTATTTAGAAAAGGATGTTGGCTAAAGCGTACTTGCTACCACACGCAACGCTTGGCCTATCCCCTTTTCTACCGTGTCCCCCGGCAACGATACTTCCTCAACCCCGACCATGTCATCCGTATAAGGAACATGGATAAAGCCTGCTGGTACAGCCGCCGTCTGCAAATGGTCCAAAACGCGGTACATCAGATCATTGCATACATACGTCCCGGCAGTATTGGAAATGGTTGCCGGACATCCATGACGATTTAATTCATTGACTATTTTACGAATAGGAAGCGTCGAAAAGTAAGCAGCAGGACCATCTTGCTTGATCGGTTGACCGGTCATCACAGCTCCTTCATTATCTGGCGGTCCATCCATCACATTAATAGCAATCCGCTCTGGTGTCACCTGTTTTCGACCTGCGCCCAGCCCAAGCATAACAATCGCATTAGGGCGGATCGCCGTTGCGTGTTCAATCAACAATTCCGCAGCTCGAGCAAACGAAACAGGCAGCACAATCCCTTTTATTAAGGTGCCGTCCATCTCGGTTCCATCCAACTTTTGTACAAGTGCTTCCGTTGGATTTTTTTGATGTGTTAAAAACGCTTCAAATCCAGAAACAAGGATTGTGTTCATTGCTATGTCCTCCATCACACATAAACATTCATTCAGACCGTAGACAAATACTCTTGCAAGCGTTTTCTACTAGTCTAACATTAGTTGTATTATTATATCATAACCGTGAACAGAGCAGTTACTTAAGGACAGTTGGGAAATCTCTTGAGGAATAGGCGCTATAGCTCGTTTCGAAAACCCATTCCACCTTTTTCTACGTTTAAAAAGTTGGGAAAATCCTCTTTTCTACATTTTAAGAGAACAAAAAAACTGTTGGCATAGTGAATGCGAGTTTCTCTTAATATAGATGCTAGTTGACTGACTTTCTTAGAGAATTGTTTTCCATTTACATTTAAAAAGCCTGCTACTTACCCGATAGACCGGGCCAAGTAACAGGCTACTGCATTCAGTGCTTTATAAACACTTTTTTCTCTAGTTTGCTGTTTCAGGTTCTTCAGCTGTTAAGCCGATTTGTGAGCGGTCATTGAAAAATTCAGATCCAGGAAGCTCAGAATAGTTAACGACTCGTTTGTTCACCGCATGCAATTCTGAACGGTAGAGCGTCGGAAACGCAGGGACTTCTTCAAGCATTAGTTCTTGCCATTCGTTATAAACTTCTTGGCGGTATTCCATGTCAAGCGCTGCTTCTGATGTCCCTTCTTTTAACAAGCGGTCGCTCTCTTCATTGGTCCAGCGAGTATAGTTAAAGGCGGCTGTGCTACCCCAAAGGCCATATGGATCGGCATCGGATCCTACGCCCCAAGCACCTTGATAAACATCAATGTCTTGGTCGGATGCTTTTAAGCGGTCATAGAACGTATTGAATTCTTGTAACCGTCCGTCTAAAAGTTGGACGTCAATGCCAATGTTTTTCCATTGGGTAATATAGTACTGAGCAAGTGGTTCAGCTGTATCGCCACCGCTCATAGACGCAAAGTTTAATTGCAACTTTTCCCCGTTTGGATCTTCACGGAGTCCATCACCATCAACATCTTCATAACCAGCGTCATCTAAAATTTGGTTTGCAAGCTCTACGTCGTATGCAAAACCTTCTAGCTCGTCGTTATGGAAAGTTGGGTGCGATGGCGGTATCAATGTCGTACCGGCCCATCTAAATCCATTGTAAAAACGTTCGCCAACTGCATTGTTGTCAACGGCATGAGCCATGGCTTTACGCAAGTTGACGTCAGACACTTGTTTGTCAGGATCCATAACGTTTTTATTTTCTTCTTCATCCCATGTACCCATTTGGAAACCAATATACGTATAAGCTAAGTCTATTTTCCCAATAAAATCAACGTTTGTTAATGATTCATAGTTGTCAGCGTATTGGTCTGTTTGGTATGTCGCAATGTCAACTTCGCCATTTTGCAATGCTTGGTTCAACACGTTTGGGTTTACAGTCTTGAGCACAACTTCATCGACATTTGGTTCACCACGCCAATAGTTCTCGTTTTTCTTCATCACAACATTTTCCCCAGGGGTAATGCTATCAATAACATATGGGCCAAAGAAAACGGGATTTTCACGGACTGCTGGAGAAGATTCCATATCCGCCACTTCAATGTCTTCAAAGATATGCTTAGGCATCGCGTATGTCCAGATCCCGCTTGCTAACAAAGACGGGCTTGCTTCCTTGAACGTAATTTTTAACGTTTTATCGTCAATGATTTCAAGTCCAGAAATCGAATCGGCTTCGCCTGCGCGGTATTCATCAAAACCTTCCACATTTGAAGCTTCTGTGAATCGAACCCCTGGATAGTCTGGATGGCCGAGCACTTCAAACGTAAATGCCCAGTCTTCCGCTTTTACAGGTTCGCCGTCTGACCAATTCACTTCATCGCGAATCGTAAATGTAAATGTCCTGCCGTCATCATCTATCTCAAACGTAGCCGCCCCTGTTTGCGTGTATTGGTAATCTTCGTCATAGTCTAATAGCGGTTCTTCAGTCCAATATAAAATGTCTCCATCAAACACACCTTGATAAAAGTTTCTGTTTAACGTTCCTTCAAACGGCGTGTCTGTCACTAAAGCAACATTCAGGGTGCCCCCGTCAATGATTTCTTCGCCATCTGCCCGTATTTCATGATTAAAATCTTCAATTGAAAAGATATCGCCTGCTTGTTCAGAACTTCCATTGCCATCGTTGTTGCTTGAAGAATTATTGCCTCCTTCTGAACTCGTGTCATCCCCACCACATGCAGCCAATAGTAGCAGAGAAGCAATTGCCACTGACTGAACCTTGCCAAAGCGTAAATATTTTTTCACTTTTTCTTCCTCCCTTTTTTAGCCTCTTCGTTGTTTGGCATCAGTCGCGCGTTTTAATGCTTGACCGACATTATTTATGCACAGCATCAACACAAAAATTAGTATTGCTGCCGGTACCCAGATCCATGGCCTTAACTCAAGTACTTGCGGATTTCTCGCATAAGCAACTAATGTACCTAAACTTGGTGTACTTTCGGGAAATCCAAATCCTAAAAACGAAAGCCCAGATTCCAAGCCAATATTTGCAGCTAAGTTTAATGTCATAGTGACAATGATCAAAGAACTTAAATTAGGAAGCACGTGACCAAACATAATTTTCCAATGTGGGGTACCTAGTGTTTTAGCTGCCTGAACATAATCAAGAGAAGACTCTTGCAGTGCTTTTGCCCGAATTAACCTTGCAATTGAAACCCACAAGAAAGCAGACATGATTAAAGAGAAACTCCACACGTTATATGAAGGCACTAATGCAACAAAGACAATAATAATCATCAAGTTAGGCAACACCATGAAAAAGTCAACAATGCGCATTAACACATTGTCTGTTTGCCCGCCAAAATAGCCAGCAACTAGGCCACTCAGTATGCCAATGACACCGCTTATCAGTGTGACTAAAATACCGATCGCTAACGAGTTTCGCGTACCGATGATCAATTGACCAAATACATCGCGCCCCCCATAATCGGTACCTAACCAAAATTGAGAAGATGGTGGTTCATAAATAGCAAATAAATCAACTTTTACAATTTCAGATTGATCAAGCACAAGGGATATACCAAACACAGCCAAAGCGACAATCATAACTAGAAAGAATGAAATGAGCGCGATTTTGTCGCGAACAATTTCTTTCCATAAAATACGCATTCCAGACGGCGTTTTCTTTTGATGGGTACTTACTAATGGTGTATTTTCCATTTGCTTAACTCCTCTCATCCATCACTTAATACGGATTCTTGGATCAATTATGCTCATTATGATGTCTGATAACAGGGCACCAAGGATCATGATGACACCGAACAATAGGACTAATGCGGTTACAACACTGTAATCACGTATTAAGATCGACTGAAAGAAGAGTTGGCCTATCCCTGGGTAGTTAAAAATCGCTTCAATAAAAATGGAACCTGTTACTAAGCTAGAAACTTCAAAACCAATTAACGCGGCTACTGGAAGCAATGAATTTCTGAAAATATGTTTATTGTATATTCTCGACTCATAGACCCCTTTAGATCGGGCTAGTTTTATAAAGTCTTTTTGTTTCGTATCAATAATCTCACTCCGAAGGTATTGAACAGTAGAAACAGTGCCAATTAAAGCAATAGACAATGCCGGTAACAATAAGTGTTGGAACTTACTAACCACATACTCCCACGTACCTGGCTCCAATCCAGGTGCCACGCTTCCGCCAGTCGGAAACCACTGTAGCTTGAAGCCGAAGAAGAATACCATTACTAGACCAAAAATAAACGTGGGTGCTGCAAAACCTACATATGTGTAACCAGTAATGGTTTTATCAAGTAATGTATCGTTATATCGACCGCTTAGAATGCCTAACGGAACCGCAATCGCATAGATGAATACTAGAGAAAGAAATGCTAGCCAAATCGTATTCCACATTCTTTGATCAATTAATTCAGTAACTGGTATTTTATGAGAAAAAGATTTTCCTAAGTCTCCTTGCACCGCATTTACAATCCAATCTTTATATTGGATGTACCAAGGATTATCAAGACCAAGCTTTTCCCTTTGAGCCTGCATCGCCTCTGGTGTAATATCCGGATCGTTAATTAACCCCGTTAACGCATCACCTGGCATAAATTGAGCCATTATAAAGACGAGTATACTTAGCACAAAAATTTGCGGGATGGAGACAAGTATTCTTCGAACAATAAATTTCCACATAATTATTCACCCTTCCCAGGAAGCGCGACTAAATGGGTTTTCGATATTGCTTGCAAATCAAAGACTTTGCCTTCCTTTGTAAAAAAGTGTGTTGTCCCTTTTTCGTATTGTTCTTTCACTTTTTGTCGCATTTCCGCCGTTTTATTCCGATTTTCGGGATTAATGTCCGGTATTGCCGATATTAAACGTTTCGTATAAATATGTTGAGGGTTTTCAAAAATATCCTCCCTCGTACCCTCCTCTACAAAACGCCCTCGATACATAATTCCGATTCGGTCACAAAAATGGCGGACAATTCCTAAATCATGGCTAATAAACAAATAGGTTAAATTTAACTCTTTTTGGATATCAGCCATAAAATTCAACACTTGGGCTTGAACCGAAACATCTAACGCCGAAACAGGCTCGTCCGCTATAACTAATTTAGGCTTCAACGCAATCGCTCTAGCTATCCCGATTCGCTGCCGTTGGCCACCAGAAAACTCGTGAGGATATTTAACGATACTTTCACGACTTAATCCCACTTTTTCCAGCAACTCTTCGACGTTTTTTTGCTCCTCAGCTTTTGTCATTTTTCGAAAATTCCGCAACGGTTCTGCAATAATGTCTAATACTCGCTTTTTAGGGTTCAGAGAAGAATATGGATCTTGAAAAATCATTTGAATATCTTTACGGAAATCTAATTTTGCTTTTCTTCCTAATGTAATATCGTGCCCATTAAAAATGACCTTTCCTGAAGTAATATCATTTAAGCCGATGATAGCTCGCCCCGACGTTGTTTTTCCTGACCCCGATTCTCCAACAAGCCCATACGTTTTTCCCGATTCAAGTTCAAACGAAATCCCATCTACCGCTTTTACATGGCCTACAGTCCGTTTTAGTATCCCCGCTTTCACAGGAAAGTGAACTTTTAAATCCTTAACTTCCAATAACGCCATCTCTTGCTGCCTCCTCACTGCTATTTGGAAACTCGAAATGTTTATAGCAAGAGCACCGAACAAAATGTCCAGGCTTCACTTCTTGAAGAACTGGGTCTTCATCATGGGCGCTCTCAGCGAGCCAAGGAATCCGATCCTTAAATCTGCACCCTTGCCGAGGAAGTTTATCTAGCGAAGGGACAATCCCCTGTATGACATGCAGTTTCGTTTTCACTTCGTTTACCGAAGGATTTGATTGCAATAAAGAACGTGTATAAGGATGAAGCGGGTTTTTAAATAGTTCAACCACTGGCGCAAGTTCTACAATTTGACCTGCATACATAACAGCCACTCGATCTGCCATCTCTGCGACAACACCTAAATCGTGTGTAATCAAAATAATGCCACTATTGGTTTCGCTTTTTAACTTCTTCAATAAGTCTAATATTTGTGATTGTATGGTGACATCTAGCGCAGTTGTTGGTTCATCTGCTATCAAAAATTCGGGATCGCATGAAATCGCTATAGCAATGACGACTCTTTGCCTCATTCCTCCTGAAAGCTCATGTGGATATTGATTATACGTTACTTCAGGATTAGGAATGCCCACTTGTTGTAAAAGGTCCAAAACTTTTTTTCTTCGATTTGGTTTATTTAACTTTGTATGTAGTTCTAACGATTCATCAATTTGATTGCCGATAGTCATGAGAGGGTTTAAGGCTGTTAAAGGGTCTTGAAAAATCATCCCCATTTCTTTTCCTCTCAATTTATTAAGCTTTCTTTCAGGCAAATTAGTTATATTATTGTCCTTGTAATTTATTTCGCCTTCAATTTTTGTGTTTAGCTTGTCATGCAGACCGACAATCGAAAACGCCAAAGCGCTTTTCCCTGAACCCGACTCGCCGACAATGGCTAAAATTTCATTTTTGTTGACATCGAGTGAAACATTGTCAACAGCTGCATAATATTGATCGTTTATTCGAAAAGAAGTCGTTAGATGTTCAATTCTAAGTAGCTTTTTGTCTTCTGCCATATCGCTCACCTCACTGTGTTTCATTTTCGATTGAGTTACGACAATAGATAAGAAATTGAATCTTTGTACTGTTTTAGTTGGATGCTGACATCAATTCCTTCAATTCCGTTTTCTGGCGTGAGCTCTGTATTGACAAAATGGACAAGCGCTTCATTATTTTCAAAATACGCTTGCAGGATTAAATCATGATAGCCCGAATAAGATGCAATATAAATCACTTGAGGAAACGTCTTTAGCCATTGTCCTATTTCATGTTGTTTTCCCAACTGCGAATGAATGCCGATAAACGCTTTTACGGAATAGCCGACCTTTACAGGATTAATGCGAATCATAAAATCAAATACGCCGTCTTTTCGCATTTTTGTGGCCCTTTTTCGGACTGTCCCCTCGCTGACACCAAGCTTGCGGGCGATTTGGCTGTACGTACACTTGCCATCTTGTTGGAAATATTCTAGAATCAAGAAATCGAGTTTATCTAGCTTTCCCATATCATCACTCACTTATTTTCCCAATTGGATTTGCCCAACTGCGGTACGAAATTAGCAGAAAAAAGCGAAATCTGATACTAATTTCGTAAAAATTATAGTACTAGTATAAAAGAATTATTTTCAGAAATCAATAATAAGTTTCAAAAAAAACCTTTTCTCGTGAAATAAGCAGTAAAATTATCAAAAACAACGGGATAATTGTGTAAAATCCGTTTGTTTATTGCGATTAAACTCTCTTTATTAATTCGTTTAACTGTTACATTGTTATCAGTGCTATTTATACTAGAATATTAAAACAATTGTCTAGTCTTCATCCGCCATTTGAACGATTTTTCCCAACTTCTAATGCCTATTTTCTATTTATTGGTTGTTTTCATCCTGACAACCATTCTATACTATGAACGCAAGTCCTTTCCTTTCAAAGAACATTGTAAGAAGATATAACACGATTTTTCACGGTTCATCCTCTATCTTTTATCCGAAATTATGATATAATTTGATTTTGAAATGCGCACTTTGTCGATTTATGCTATGGTTCCCACTTTATTGGAACCTACTTATACTGAAATGAGGGATTGACGTATGGTTGAAGATTCAAGAAAACGTCGCCGAAAAAAAAGACGGACAAAATTTATTTTAAAGACAACTTTAATTGCAGCCATTGTCGCCTTGCTCGCATTAGGCAGTGGCGTTTGGTATATTATTAACCATTTAAGCGATACAGCGGCCGGGTCTTACCAAGGCTTGGACCGAGGCAATAAATCTGAGAGGCGGATTGAGCCAGTGGATGTTGGTAAGGACAATTTTTCGATGCTGCTTTTAGGAAGTGACTACCGTGAAGGCGATGGCGCCGAACGAACGGACTCCGTCATGGTAGCAACTTTTAACAAAAGCGAGAGATCGATTATCCTAACGAGCATTCCACGTGACACTTATGTCGAAATTGTCGGCTATCGAGGCGGCGGCTTTAAAGATAAAATCACACATGCCCACGCATTTGGTGGTATTGACATGGCGATTGACACCGTTGAGGAACTGCTAGATATACCGATTGACCATTACGCACTCATCCGTTTTGACGGTCTTGTAGATGTTGTCGATGCTTTAGGCGGCATTGACCTTGAACTCACATACGACATTGACTTTGAAGAAAAAAGCCGCGGTGTTAATTTTGAATTTCGTAAAGGGCCAGCCCATTTAAACGGCGAGCAAGCACTCGCTTATGCACGTGAGCGAAAATCCGCAGCTGGCGGCGGCGATAAAGGCCGTGGCATCCGCCAGCAACAAGTCGTTGAAGCCATCATTGATAAAGCTGCTTCTTTTTCTAGCATCACACGCTTTGATGATATCTTTCAAGCCGTTGGTGACAACTTGCAAATGGACTTAACGTTCCCAAATATTATCTCACTCCATGGTTATGCTTCGTCTCTTAACGGCATTGAAACAATGCAATTAGAGACTACTGGTACTCGTCGCCCTGATATTTATGGCAATAGCATCTGGTATGAGGATATTCATGAAGACAGCTTGCTCGAAATCCAGCAAACTCTTAAACAACACCTTGAACTGACGGACCCGGGTTCAGCTAACTTTATAGACCCGACCAGTCCCGAAAGTGAATCGTTAACTGATACAAACAGTCCATCTGGCACAACAAGCCCAACCGAATAACTGTAAAAAACGTCCGTCTTTTTTCCCGAAGATGGACGTTTTTTTTGCATGGCGTTGTATTATCCGACAAAATTTGAGAAAATATGTTGAACCTATTAATTTATGAAACAGGTGAATCGATACTAATATAGAAGGCAATTTTTTGGAGGTGTTCCCTATTCAAAAGAAACTTATGCTTGCTGGCAGTTCGGCGTCTATTGTTGCTTTAGTCGCATCGGCGCTTCCACTGCAATCTGCTTATGCAAGCTCCATTACTGTAAAAGAAACCCATTACAATTCGTCGTTTGATGCAGTTGTAGATCGGCAAATGGGCCTCTCCGCCCGACCGCAGACCGATAAAAATGGCAGATGGGAAAATGCAAGCCGCTCTGACGTGGCTTATTATATGAACGCGAATAACTTTAAACAAGGAACCTCTTCCTATCTGCAATTTCTCAATTTGTCTTCCAGTGCTGGACTAAGCGCCGGAACAATTAACAGCCAACTCCTTTCAGATAAGGGAATCTTACAAGGTCAAGGACAGGCATTTATTAATGCAAGCAAGCTTTACGGAGTAAATGAAATCTACTTAATTTCACACGCACTATTAGAAACGGGCAATGGCAAATCCCAGCTAGCTACTGGCGTGCAAGTTAATGGCAAAACGGTCTACAACATGTATGGCATTGGTGCTTATGATGGGAACGCAGTCAGTGCAGGTGCCCAATATGCATACAACCAAGGCTGGTTTACACCAGAAGACGCCATCATTGGTGGGGCACGGTTTGTCTCTAGCAACTACTTTGCCCGCGGCCAAAATACGCTTTATAAAATGCGTTGGAACCCAGCTAACCCTGGTACATATCAATATGCAACAGATGTAGGCTGGGCTGTCAAGCAAACCCATCATATGTCCAACCTATACAGCCTTGTAGACGACTATGAAATGACATTTGACGTTCCAGTATACAAAAACCAGCCAACAGGAGACGCTGGAAACGATAAATTGGAGCAACTCCCAACTGGGACATTTGGGACAACGACTGCCCGCTTAAATGTGCGGACTGGTCCAGGTACAAGCCACTCCATTGTGACAACTTTGGATAAAGATACAAAAGTTGAGCTGTTAGCAAAACAAGGAAATTGGTATCAAATCGCCGTTGACAATACAACTGGTTTTGTTTCTGGGGATTATTTGAAACTTGACAAGCCAAGTGAAGACAACGTCGAAGATTCTGACCAAGAGCTGATTTCTTACGGTGAAACAACAGCAAGGCTTAATTTGCGCAGCCAACCAAATACGTCTAGCAACGTTCTCACAACTCTTGCATTAGGACAAAAGCTTGAAATACTCAAAAAAGAAGGAAACTGGTACCGCGTCCGCGCTGGCCACCAATCTGGTTGGGTATCAGCTGATTATGTCAAAATTTCAAGCAATGGAGTGGACAAAGAATCTCCTTCCCTCGGCTCTGCCACAACTACTGCACGCCTTAACTTGCGTTCTGGGGCAGGCACTAACCATAGCATTATCACTACTCTTACCAAAGGACAAAAAGTCGAATTGCTCAAAAAGCAAGGTGGTTGGTACCAAGTTAAAGCGGGCAACCGTACTGGATGGGTTTCTGCTGATTACTTAAATGTCAACGGCTCTGGCAATGTGGACAACGCTCCTTCTAGCGGTTCTGCCACAACCACTGCGCGCCTTAACTTGCGTTCTGGGGCAGGCACTAACCATAGCATTATCACTACTCTTACCAAAGGACAAAAAGTCGAATTGCTCAAAAAGCAAGGTGGTTGGTACCAAGTTAAAGCGGGCAACCGTACTGGATGGGTTTCTGCTGATTACTTAAATGTCAACGGCTCTGGCAATGTGGACAACGCTCCTTCTAGCGGTTCTGCCACAACCACTGCGCGCCTTAACTTGCGTTCTGGGGCAGGCACTAACCATAGCATTATCACTACCCTTGCTAAAGGACAAAAAGTCGAGTTGCTTAAAAAGCAAGGTGGCTGGTACCAAGTTAAAGCAGGAAACCGTACTGGATGGGTTTCTGTTGACTACTTAAATGTCAGCGGCTCTGGCAATGTGGACAACACTCCTTCTAGCGGTTCTGCCACAACCACTGCGCGCCTTAACTTGCGTTCTGGAGCAGGCACTAACCATAGCATTATCACTACCCTTGCTAAAGGGCAAAAAGTCGAGTTGCTTAAAAAGCAAGGTGGCTGGTACCAAGTTAAAGCGGGCAACCGTACTGGATGGGTTTCTGTTGACTACTTAAATGTCAGCGGCTCTGGCAATGTGGACAACGCTCCTTCTAACGGCTCTGCCACAACTACTGCACGCCTTAACTTGCGTTCTGGAGCAGGCACTAACCACAGCATCATCACTACCCTTGCTAAAGGGCAAAAAGTCGAGTTGCTTAAAAAGCAAGGTGGCTGGTACCAAGTTAAAGCGGGCAACCGTACTGGATGGGTTTCTGTTGACTACTTAAATGTCAGCGGCTCTGGCAATGTGGACAACGCTCCTTCTAACGGCTCTGCCACTACTACTGCACGCCTTAACTTGCGTTCTGGAGCAGGCACTAACCACAGCATCATCACTACCCTTGCTAAAGGGCAAAAAGTCGAGTTGCTTAAAAAGCAAGGTGGCTGGTACCAAGTTAAAGCGGGCAACCGTACTGGATGGGTTTCTGTTGACTACTTAAATGTCAGCGGCTCTGGCAATGTGGACAACGCTCCTTCTAACGGCTCTGCCACTACTACTGCACGCCTTAACTTGCGTTCTGGAGCAGGCACTAACCACAGCATCATCACTACCCTTGCTAAAGGACAAAAAGTCGAGTTGCTTAAAAAGCAAGGTGGTTGGTATCAAGTTAAAGCAGGAAACCGTACTGGATGGGTTTCTGCAGACTATTTGAACGTGAGCAACAACCAAGCCAAAACAGAATCAGTTGAGACGGTTATCGACAGAGGGACAACGACAGCACGTCTAAACCTTCGCGTTGATCCGAATACATCGAGCAAAATTATCACAACCTTGAACAACGGCCAACAGCTAGACATCTTAAAGAAACAAGGGAGCTGGTATTATGTTAAAGTCGGCTCACAAACTGGCTGGGTCTCTTCCCAGTACGTCAAGCTAACAGAAGCCAAACCGACTGTCCAAGTCATGGCACGTACGTTCTCTTTCGCACCAATTGCTCCAGAAGTGGAAACAAACGAGGAAGCGAACGAAAGCGTGAACGAAGAAAACGATGTTGCCGACTTAGAAAACAGTCCATCAGAGAAACAACAGCCTATTGATGAAGTTGAAAAAGAAGAAGACAAACAAGACGTTTCACCTGACAAAGAACGAGACACAGACGAACATGCAGAAGAGCCATCAATCGATGAGAACGACACTGTTCCTCACTCAGACGAGGCAAATGACCAAACAGTTGAAGAAGACGACCATGTAGCTGATGAAAATGAGCAAGCTAGCGAAACGACTGACACGGAAAACGACGCTGAAAACGAAGAAAGCAACTTACCAGCATCGGAAGAAGCTCCTTCTGAAGAGAATGACTCTACTGATGAAAGCAGCCTAGAAGAGCCTCAAGAGCCTGAAACCGATCCTAGCACAGACGAACAAGAGCCTGAAACTGACGCTAGCGCAGACGAACAAGAGCCTGAAACTGACGCTAACACAGACGAACAAGAGCCTGAAACTGATGCTAGCACAGATGAACAAGAGCCTGAAACTGATGCTAGCGCAGACGAACAAGAGCCTAAAACTGATGCTAGCACAGACGAACAAGAGCCTGAAACTGACGCTAGCACAGATGAACAAGAGCCTGAAACTGACGCTAGCGCAGACGAACAAGAGCCTGAAACTGACGCTAACACAGACGAACAAGAGCCTGAAACTGATGCTAGCGCAGACGAACAAGATCTAGCAGAACAGGTAGCGGAGGAAGAACATGGCGATGCTGATGGTACCTCCGAAGACCAAGAAAGTCCAGTTAGCGATACAGCTGAAAACAATGAAGCTGACGAAAACAGTGAACCTGTTCAAGAAGAAGAAACAGATGTAGCAGACGATGAAGCCGAGGCATTACCAGAAGAGGCTGAAGGCCCTTCAGAACAAGACGAGGAACCTTCAGAAGCAACGGAAGAGCAACAAACAACAGTTGGCCAAAAAATTCAACTGACGGAAAACACGCTCTTATTTAGTGAAGCCTCTAGCGATTCCGAACAACTCCTTGAACTTTTCGAAGATGATACGATCGAGATTCTTGAGGAAGGCACTGATTTTGTAAAAGTAAAAGCAAACGGCGTTGAAGGCTGGATTGCGGTTGAAGCGCTCGCTGCAGTGCTTCCTTAAAAAGAGAGAGCGAGGCAACTAGAAATAGTTGCCTCGCTCTTTAATTTAGAGCCTTTTCCAATCACTGTCTTTGGTCATACTGAAAAAGCCTGCCAACAAGTACGTTGACAGGCTTCCATGCTTTCAAATGGCAATTCCTATTACACACACGTTCACTGTTTGAGCATGTTTTCGAGTTCTAGATACTCTTTCATTTTTTTAATCAGCGCTGGTTTAAGCTCTTCACGCTGTATAGCGAATTCTAATGTTGTTAACACAAACCCTAGTTTTTCACCCACGTCGTAGCGCTTGCCTTCAAAATCGTAGGCATAGACTTGTTGTTCCTCGTTTAACTTTTGAATCGCGTCGGTAAGCTGAATTTCTCCGCCTGCGCCAGTCTCTTGTTTTTCTAAATGGGCAAAGATTTCTGGCGTTAGCAAATAGCGTCCTAAAATCGCTAAGTTCGAAGGCGCCTCTTCCACTTTTGGCTTTTCAACAAAGCGACTAACGCCATACAAGCGCCCTTCTTGGTTTGCAGGGTCAATGATTCCATACCGATTTGTTTCTTCTCTAGGAACTTGCTGGACGCCAATAATACTGGCTTGCTTTTCCTCATATTGTTCAATGAGCTGTTTTAAGCAAGGCTTTTCGTGTTGGACAATGTCATCGCCAAGCAAAACGGCAAATGGCTCGTTGCCAATGAATTTGCGAGCGCACCAAACCGCGTGACCAAGTCCTTTTGGTTCTTTTTGGCGAATGTAATGAATATCGACTTTGCCCGCTTGTTGTACCGCTTCAAGGAGCTCAAACTTTTCTTTTTTCGCAAGGTTTTCTTCGAGTTCAAACGCATGGTCAAAGTGGTCTTCGATTGCGCGTTTGCCTTTTCCAGTAACAATAATAATGTCTTCAATTCCTGACTCAATCGCTTCTTCAACAATGTATTGAATCGTCGGCTTGTCGACAATTGGCAACATTTCTTTTGGCATTGCTTTTGTGGCCGGCAGGAAACGCGTTCCTAGGCCAGCTGCTGGAATAATTGCTTTTTTGATTGGTTTCATTTCGAAAAACTCCTTTACCGGCAGGCCATTATACCATTTTGATTGGTCTCGGTTATTTTACTTTAACGCCTATATTGTTGTTGACTGTTTTATACAGATTAAACTTTTTGCCGTTATCAAGTTTAGCGGTCAATGTGGATTCCGTTCGTTTTTTAACTCGTTTCTTTTCATAATCCTCATACATCAGGGTAAACTCGTACGAGCCTTTTGGAAGAACGTTTAATTCTTCCATTTTCAGTGAAACCACCACAGCATCCTCTTGCTGTTTTACTGCATTCGGTAGCTGGTAGACGTTCTCCACATTCGCCCTGTTTATTAAGGCAACTCCTTCAATCGGAGACAGGGAATGGCCAGTCAATTTAATTTTCAGTTGAATTTTTTCTAAGTCTTGCATTTCTGTTTCCAATTCCGCTTTTAACCGAACGGGAATTTTCACTTCTTTCCCGTTTTCCAGTACAGCAACGTTGTAAGGAAGTCCGTTCTCTAAAATCTGTTTTGTTTCTCCACCTTTTTTTGACCATTTTGCCAATGCTTCTAGCGTGCCATAATCTTTTGCCATTGCCAAGTCAAAATAAATAGTGTTTATGGGCTTAATAATCGTCTCTCTAATTTCATAAGGGCGTTTTGCCTTTTTGAAAATGCCTATTGCCTCATGGAATTTGTCATAATACAGTTGTTTATCTTTGCTTTTTACAAAGTGTTTCCGGTCAAAAAGCCTAGTAATGCAGTCAAATTCAATTAAGCGGTTGACGATGTTTTTTTCTTTTTCTGGCTCCAGATTCTTGTTTAATACGTATTTTAGAACTTTAATGTTCGAATCCATTTTCTCGCCAATATTCGTTTGTTTTGTTAGTGAATTGTTGTCATCGATTCGATTTAAATAATAAATCGTCTCGGTTGTTGTTGAGATTTCTCCTGCAGCCAAAATCACATCTATAAAAAATTGCTTGTCCTCAGCAAACTTCATTTCTGGATAACGGATTTTATGATGTTTGATTAAATCTAAACTCATCATCCGCGCTCTTGGCCCTAAATGGTAAAACAAATGCTTGATCGAAAAAGGGGAGACATTGTGCCTGACTTTACTCGATTCGTATCTTCCAATAACATTTTGTCCTTTTGAATCAACTTGAATCGACTTTCCAACGGCATACTTTCCATTTGTCTTTTCTAACAAATCATATAAAACTTGAATGCCATCTAACGCAAGCCAATCGTCTGCGTCTACATACATAATGTACTTCGAATTTGCCAAATGCGTTCCCAAGTTCCTCGGAAACGCCGGGGTACCAGTGTTCGTTTCCAGGAAAATACTAACGACGTTCTTGTAGGTTTCTGAGTAACTCTTCAACACTTCCCTTGATCCGTCATTTGAACCATCGTCGACAAGAATGCACGTTATGTTTTCAAACCCAATCGTTTGCTTAACAATCGAATCAACTGTCTTCTCTAAGTAAGCGATCGCATTATATACAGGCACTACTACAGACACCTTCGTACCATTTCTAAGCGCTGCTTCATTTAATATCGAGTAATCCACCTTGTTGTAGTACGCTTTTTCATCTTCCTTTTTAGCGAAAAAATTGAAGATACCCATTTTTCCCCACTCCTATCTGCCCCTCTTCATAGATGGCCTTTATTTTGCGGAAACGATGACTTTTTCAGCAATTTTTTCAGAGGCACGGCCATCATCCAAGTGGCAATATTGATCATAGAATTTTTCTATTCTTTCCTTATAAAGCTCCTTGGTTTCGTTCAAGTTTGCTAATGCAGCAATAATTTCATCGGTTGTCTTCAATAATGGGCCAGGCACGTCTGTTTCCAGGTCAATGTAGAAACCTCTCAACGTGTCTCGGTACTTCTCAAGGTCGTAAGTAAAGAACAAAATCGGTCGTTTTAAGTTTGCATAATCAAAGAAGACAGACGAATAGTCAGTAATTAGAACATCCGCCAACAAATAAAGCTCGGTCACATCATCATACTGTGAAGCATTATAGACAAAATCCTCTACTCCGGAGAAATCCAATTTATCCGCTATAAAGTAATGAGTGCGGATCAAAAAGAAATACTCATCACCAAGCGTTGCTTTTAATTTTTCCAGATCAAGTTGTAACTTAAATTTGTATTGCCCTGGTTTGTAAAATTCATCATCACGCCAAGTAGGCGCATAAAGGACAATTTTTTTGTCTTTTGGCAACTGCAGTTTTGCTTTCAGCTGATCTGCGATTTGTTCTTTATTTTCTGCGTAAAGCAAATCATTCCTTGGATAACCATGTTCCAATATCTCGTTATCAAACATGAACGCCCGTTTGAATATCTCAGTCGAATAATGGTTAGCAGAGACAAGATAGTCCCACGCCCTCGATTGGAGATAGAAATCTTTTTTATAATTCGGGTTAGCTGAATGTACTTCATTCATATCAAATACTAACTTTTTTAAAGGGGTTCCATGCCAAGTTGCAAGAAATACTTGTCCAGGCCGTTTAACAAACCATTTAGGCTGACGCATATTATTAACGTGGAATTTCGCTCTCGCCATAAAGTACAAATGTTTTAAACCAAAGCGTTTTACTTTCACGACCCCTTTAGGTTCTTCTCTGTCTGGATTATTAAAAACCCATATATGCTTGTATTTACCCGGATAGGTGCGATTTAAATACTCATAAATGTATTTTGGGCTATCTGAATAGTTTCTACCTAAAAAGCTCTCATACAAAATATAGTCTTTCTTGATGGCCATTTTCTTTGTAAACCATTTTTGATAAAGAACCCGCCGATATGATCCTGGTTTCTTTTTAATCTTTTTCAACATACGGAAATTCAACCGCCTATTTGCCATTCGAGCGGCCTTCTTATAATGGCCTTCACACAAAAGTTGGATTTCTTTTTGATGGATTGAGCGGCTAAAAGAAAATTGGTCTAGCCCGATTTGTTTAAATGCGTCAGACCAAATGCCCTTATATACGTCATCTGGATCCTCATTATAAATCCCGTTTAAATACTTATAGTGGTAAGCCTTTAAAAAACGTTTAAGCAAAACGTTTTTGAACGGATGGCCGTCCTCTAATGAAGCTATTGCCTGTGCCATTGATTGCGGATACCATTCAATGCCATTTAACGCTTGCGCAATAGACGGGTCATTAATTGGATCATTGCGGATCAATTTTAAATAAATGGCATCCTTGTCGTACACGACGGCCTTCGTCGTTTTGGTATACGCTTGTGAAGTAAACAAAATATCACTAAAGCCAAGGACATTTTCATCAAAATAAATGCCATGCTCCACAATAAATTCGCGCTTAAAAAGAGTGTTGAGAGCAGAAGCACGGTATTTTTTTACTGCTAATGTTTTCGGCTTTGCTATCCTATTGTCTAAAAGGCGCTTCAACATCCTGCTATAGGAAGAAGGTAGATGAACGGACACATTTGTTTCTTTAATTGCTCCAAGGATAACATCGTAAGAGTCACTATTGGACTTTGCTGACTCCAATAGTACATATAGAGTGTGTTCATGCAGAAAATCATCGACATCTAAAAAATAGAGGTACTCCCCTGTTGCTACCTCAATGCCTTTATTTCGCTTTTCATTAACATTTTTTAATTCAGTGTCCACTACAACTTTTATATCAACATTTGGATTTTCCTTGTTCTCCAATTGAACTTGTTCAGCCAAGGGGGAATCCCCTTCTAAAATGACAATCCATTCAACGTTTGCTTGTAATTGCCCTTTTACTGTTTCATAGCAACGTTTTATGTATTTCTCGTCTTGTTGGCTTACAGGTGTGACAATGCTAATTTCGTACATATATATAAAGCCACCTTCCTCGAAAAAAAATGAGCTCCACACTCAATCTAAATTAAAGCATGGAGCTCCCTTTCTAGTATGAAATTCTAAATGGGAATTTATCCTTGCTTCGCCTCTAGCAATTCCGTCTTAATTTTTGTCGTCGAAATACCAGCAGTACGCGGCAAATAAACTACTTCGCAATACTCTTTTAAGAAATCGAATTTGCCTCTCCAATCGTCTCCCATGACAAAGACATCGATATCATATTTTTGTACGTCTTCCACTTTTTGCTCCCACGTATTTTCAGGAATGACTTCATCTACATAACGGATCGCTTCAAGGATCATTTTGCGGTTTTCAAAACTGTGGTACGCTTCTTTTTGTTTAAGGGCATTAAACTCGTCAGATGAAATGGCGACAATCAAATAGTCACCTAAATCTTTCGCCCGTTTTAGTAAATTAATATGGCCCCAATGGAGCAAGTCAAACGTTCCGTACGTAATTACTTTTTTCAAGATGCTCTCCTCCTATGGTCACTGTAGCGGTTCTTCTATCGTTCGAGTCGATTCTACACTTAGTTTGCAATAGTATCAGTATAGCATATTTTACAGGCAAGCATTTTGTAATTTCTTGGGGAAATCCGGTAGAATTAAAAGCTTCGCACCGTTAAGAAAAAACGGGCACATACTTTTAAGGCAAACACGAGCAAAAAGCCGCCGATATACCAACTTTGCGCAGTTGTAGGCTGAATCCCTGTCACCAACGTAATTAGCGCCAAGACGAAAAAGAAACCTGGCAAACCTAACAACACGCCAGCGGCCTCAAATAGAAGCCCTTTTGTACGAATTTTATTGACTGGGTCACGTGCATTTGGCGCTTGCGAATGTGTAAGCTGGTAGGCGATAGGTACGAATAACGCCATAATGATTAAAACGATGAGCAGATACAGGATACCTCGCCCGACTGAATCCAATTGCACATAGTCTAAGGCCACCATAAGTGACAAAGGCATAGCCAAATACACAGGGAGCGTTGCTCCTTGGATGAGCAAGTCAATAAAGTAGCCTTTCTTTGATGTGTTATTGGAAATCCTCGCCATTTCACCATCAACGCAATCAAACAAATAGCCTATGTTATAACAGAAAAAAGCAACAATAAATGCAGCTGGAGTAGCCTGCAATAGCCAAAAACCCGAGAAAGCCACAAAGAAAGCGCTCATCCAGCTTACTGCATTTGGCGTCCATTTCCACTTTAAAAACACAATTGTGACATAGATGGAGAGACGCCGCAATACATACCAAGACCAAAGATCTTCTTTTATACTGTAGGATTGCGCTTGTTGACGGTAGGCGTAGATCGCTTTTGTATCAAGCCACGTTGTGGGGAGTTTGTTATTCTCCATTAAAAACCTTCCTCCTTGAAAACTTCCGTTACAACTCTGCTAGCCGCATTACCGTCTTCCAAGTGACAAAACCGCTCGAGAAAGGCTTCGTATTTTTCCTTATATGGTTTCATGCCTTCGGCGCTAAGTTGCTCAATCGCTGCTGCTACTTCTGCTGTTGTCCGCACAACCGGCCCCGGCGCTTCCGCCTCTAAGTCAAAATAAAAGCCGCGAACTTCATCCCGGTACTCTTCTAGATCATAGACAAAAAAGATCATTGGCTTCCGTGTATTGGCGTAATCAAAAAACACAGATGAGTAATCTGTGATTAACAGATCGGACAATAAGTAAAGTTCGTTAATATCATGGAACTCAGATACGTCTTTTACAAATTCACCGTATGCGTCTAAATCAAATTGTTCCTTTATGAAAGAATGGAGGCGCAACAAAATGATCGTATCATTGCCAAATCGCGCAAAAAGCTCATCTAAGTCCAATTGCAAATCGAATTTATATGACCCAAGCCCATAATGTTGGTGATCTCTCCATGTTGGCGCATACAAAATCACATTCTTGCCGTTCGCAATGCCGTACTTTTTCCGCAAGCGGCGTGATGCTTCGCCTAGATCTCCTTGATACAGAATATCATTTCGTGGGTAACCTGTCTCTAAAATTTGTTTGTTGAACGCAAACGCTCTTCTAAAGATCGCAGTAGAATACGGGTTAGGCGAAAGCAAATAATCCCAATGGCTTGCTTCAGTTTGGAAATTTTTTATATACGTTGATTTTGATATGCCAGGCATACGAACCTGTTCCATATCGCCGACTAGCTTTTTCAGCGGCGTGCCGTGCCAAGTCTGTACATACGTAGTATGGGCCGGTTTTGGCACCCAATTGGGCATTCGGCTGTTAGTCACCCAAAAACCAGCACGGGCCATATAATAAAACCATTTTACACTAAGCCGCCGTACATATGGAATTTGCTGTGCTTCAAACTTGCCAATATGATCTTTATTGACGCTCCAGACAAGTTCATAGGGCATGTCATGGGAGCGCATGTATTCATAAATCGCCCGTGGATTGCATGAATATTGCTTTCCTGAAAAACTTTCAAACACAACAAGCTTTTTTTTGGCCGGCAAGCACGCAAAACAGGCAAACATAAATCTGGAAAGCATCCTTATTATAGGAAGCTGTTTGATTTTTTTTCGCATTGTTTCCCCCAAACAAACAGATATCCCCACAAATCATCGCGGGGATATGGTCTTATTCGCATCACGTTCATCATAGTCAGTTTTTCACATGGCCGAAATGGGGCTTACTTCACGGACACTTTTTCGCTTTTGCGGTATACACGACCCGCTTTCTGCGGTGCCGCTTCCCCTTCTGACTTTGCTTTATTTATGACAACCAAGATCGTTTGCATTAAAATAATGCAGTCCAGCCAAAACGAATAGTTGCGAATATAGTGTAAGTCAAATTTGAGCTTTTTATCAACGTTCGTCGTATATTTCCCCATCACTTGGGCATAACCGGTAATTCCTGGTTTAACCGCGTGGCGGTAGTTGAACCATTTGTTCTCCCGCTGGAATTTTTCTGCAAAGAAATCCCGTTCTGGGCGAGGACCGACTAAAGACATGTCGCCGATCAAAACATTGATCAGTTGCGGCAGCTCATCAATCCGAGTTTTACGGATGAACTTGCCTGTTTTCGTAATCCGATCGTCATCTGATTTAGCCAACGTAGGTCCTGTTTTGGCCTCTGCGTCCATCACCATTGAGCGGAACTTTAAAATGTTAAAAGGTTGATGGTTTTTCCCTAGCCGCTCTTGTTTAAAGAAAATCGGCCCGCCATCTTCCAACTTAATCGCGATCGCTGTTAAGAGCATGACCGGCAGCGTAGCAATTAGCATCACACTTGATGCAGCAATGTCAACAGCCCGTTTAATAAGCAGTTGCGTTAACGTTAACGTAAAAGGCTTTACTTGCATGACCATCGTATCGTCCATGGTTGTGACCGATGTATTCATCAAAAGCATGTCGTTCACTTTCGGTACGACGTAAACAAGCTTTTTCTTTTTCATCGCATGGAACATGAGACGGTCCTTCTTGCCTTCGTCTAGCCCTGAACCGAGAAAGACGACATCGTATTCCATTAGCTTCGTCCGCAGTTGAGCAAGCGACTCGCGTTTATCGTACCATCTAACGTAGCTGCTTTTCGATAAGAATGTCGACAAGCTATGTTCCATTTCGGCAAACTCTTCCTCCGAGCCGATAAACATGACTTTCCCTTTTCGCGAAAGCTGGCTGTATTTCGTATAGGCCCCTTTCCAAATAAGCAACAAGATAAAAGCGAGCACATGGGCTAGAAGCAAAACGGAACGGGGCAGCGCAAATTCCCGGAAAAAGAATGACACAGTCATTGTCAATAGCATAATAAATGTCAAAGATATCGCCAATTTACGGACGAGATCCCACATATCATGCTGCACAAGACGGTCCAATTCATAAATGCCAAGAAACAGCACACTAATAAGCAAAATCCAAGGAGCCACTGAGCCAAATGCCTCGTAGTTCTTTGGCGTCATCTGGCCCCTTAAAATCGAAAAGGCTAAGCCATATGAGGAGATAATAAGCAGCAAATCGACAAGCATCGTTAAGCCGCGGGTCATTCGATTTGGGATCATAGTAGGCATCTGCATGACTCCTAGTTTCGTAGTTTTCGTCTAACGACATTTTAGCATACGAATATAAGAAAGTCTTTACAGATCCTTAACATTCAATGAAAATCCACAGCTACTCGATATTTTCTCATATTGGCAATGAAGGGCGGCAGTCGCTCTTTTAACGGCCCGCCGTCCAGTAGGCTTTTGTAAAGAAAGCTTTAAAGGATCCATAGCCTCGGAAAAAATGAAGGCAAAAAAACGTCCACATGCATGGAAGCAACCATTTCCAACCTTTCTTCCTCGCAAAACCGGTTGACGCATAGGCACTGGCGCCGATATAGGCAATTACACATAGAGCAAAAAACAACGCAAAGCCGGGATGAAAAAAGGAGGCCGCCAGCAGTGCAAGGCCGGCTATAAACGCAAATAACGGCGCTTTGTGGCGGTTTCCAAGGGAGCCAGGCGTCACGCGGTTGGCAACAATCGTCCACATGCCGTCGCCTAGCGACTTGTCTATAAGGCCGCCTATTGTGCTTCTGACATAGTAAGTAGAACAAATGGTTGTCGAAAGAAAAAACGTTTTTCCGGCGGCGCGCATCCGTTTGTGGAATTCCAAGTCTTCGTTTCGTTTTAATTGCTCGTTAAAATAGCCGACTTCTTGAAATACACTTCGTTTATAAGCGCCATATGGCACTGTGTCGACAAAGCCTTCCCAAACTTGGTCACTAGCCAATGTACGGAATTTAGAGTTGCCGACGCCAAAAGGATGGGAATAGACATATTCATTGATGCCACCTTGGACGCCCTCGCCTTTAGATTCAATGATACCGCCTACGACATCAGCATCAGGCCGTTTACGAATCACCTTCGCATAGCGGAGCAGAAAGTCATCAGGAATCGATGTATGGCCATCAATCCGAAGAACGTACTCCCCTGAGGCTTCCTTAATCGCTAAGTTCCAGCCGACTGGAAGCGTTTGTTTCGGGTTATCGACCAATTTAATGATCGGATGCTTCTGTTGGTATGAGCTCACAATTTCTCGTGTATTGTCCGTCGAATGGCCGTCTACCACAATCAGCTCCATCTCGAAACCGTTGCGTTGCTGGTTAAGCACTTGCTCAAGCAGACGACCAATATAAGCTTCTTCGTTGCGTAAGACGAGCAATACGGAAAAAAATGGCGTGCGCTGTTCTGTCTGCTCGCCCATTTCCTCTCCCCCTGATTCATGTATTGACAATGGTGATAATACTACCGGAAAGTGCCTTAGAAGTAAACATTCTTCCCCCCATTTACATGACTGGCATAGAATTTTAGGGAATTTTGTTGTTTTTTCTTCTATTACCGGCAAAGCCATTTTATACTAGATAGAGACTTAAGCATACAGAAAGGACGACATTGATTGAAGAACACAGTCTTTACAGCACTGATAGTGGTTAGTGTTGTTGGCATGGTGATCGCCCACTTTCATTACCAAAATCGCGTTAATACGATTGCAAAAGAGGCTATTTCCCAAGCATCTGTCGACACACACAGCCAAGAGAAAACAACCAAAGCGGAGCCTGATAGCGAGGCAATTGAAATCGGCGGATGGCTTGGCGATTTTCTTGACAGCCAAGACGATGACTCGGCGCATATTGTCTTTTTCGGTTCTAGCTCCATTGAGAACGAAAACGGAAAAAGCTGGCCAGAGCTTGTGATGGAACAAATTAAAAATGAAGCTGCTTCGCCTGCTATCGATTACGAAGTGATTTCAGTCGGAAGCGACACAACAAGCGACCAGCTTCTGGAAGAAGGGTTTGCCGAAAAGATTGCAGCATCCGAGCCTGACGTGCTTGTGCTCGAATCACTGACGCTTAACGACAATGGCAATCTTGTAGCATCTGACTCAATTGCCCACCTTTCTGCTTTTATTGACGCTGTTTCCGAACAAATTCCAGGGATTGAAATCATCCTTGTGCCGACAAACCCAATCGGCCCAGCAACCGTCTACCCTGGACAAATTGATGTGTTAAACGAACAAGCCCCTTCTCTCCCTGTAACGTATGTGGACCATTGGGATGCTTGGCCTGCCGAGGAAGAAATGGCCGCATACGTGGAAAGCGGGCGACCGACAAGTGAAGGCCATGAACTTTGGGCGTCGGCTTTTAGTCAATTTTTCATTGGCGAGTAAGCAGTTTGCTTTTCATTTTTTCAAAATGCGCTATAATGGACGTTCTGTTCACATGAACAGAACGTCCTTTCGTTTTTGGCCAAAAAAATGTTTTTTAAAAGTTATACACAAGCGTTTCCCTTCGTGGACAAGCCTCTGTTCTAATTGTGCACAGGTTGGGGATAAATCAATATATTGATTAATTCTCGTTTATCATCTACCATATGTGGTATACAAAACAATAATCAAACACAAAAAGATTCTTTGTACAGGGTTGTGATGAAGGTGAAAATTGTTTTTGATTCAAAAACGGGAAACGTCAAACGATTTGTGGCGAAGTTGCCATTTGACGACATTGAACAAATTGACGACATGACCACGGTGGACAAGCCTTTCGTATTGATTACGTATACGACTGGTTTTGGCGACCTCTCGCCTAGGACACGCGTCTTTCTTGAAAAGAACCATGAGCAGCTGCAAGGAGTAGCTGCAAGTGGAAACCGCATTTGGGGAGACCGCTTTGCAAGAAGCGCAGACACCATCGCAAACATGTACAATGTTCCTGTTCTTCATAAATTCGAGCTAAGCGGAACGTCTAGAGACGTCGACGCTTTTTTACAGGGGGTAAATTCAATTGGCACAAGTTCCAAAGTGGGTTCAGCTTAACAACGAGCTAATGATTACAAAGGACGGCGGCTACCAGTTTGAAAAGGACAAAGAAGCTGTACATAGCTATTTCGTAGACTACATTAACCAAAACACCGTCTTTTTCCATGATCTTGAAGAAAAGATCGACTACTTAATTGAAAATGATTATTACGAAGAAGAGCTTCTGCGCTTGTATACGATCGACGAAATTAAAGCAGTGATGGACATTGCCTATAACAAAAAATTCCGTTTCCCGTCGTTCATGAGCGCTTTTAAATTTTACAATGATTACGCGCTAAAAACGAATGACAAAAGCAAAATTTTAGAGCGATATGAAGACCGTGTCGCCATTGTTTCCCTTTTCTTCGGAAACGGGGATGTTGAAAAAGCCAAAGCGTTAGTAAATGCCATGATTTCGCAAGAGTTCCAGCCAGCGACGCCCACGTTCCTCAATGCAGGACGTAAACGGCGCGGCGAACTCGTTTCCTGCTTCTTGCTTGAAATTAACGATTCATTAAATGACATTAGCCGAGCTGTCGACATTTCAATGCAGCTCTCAAAGCTTGGCGGCGGTGTGGCCCTTAACTTATCAAAGCTACGCGCGAAAGGCGAGGCAATCAAAGACGTGGCTAACGCAACAAAAGGCGTTGTCGGCGTCATGAAACTTCTCGACAATGCGTTTCGCTATGCCGACCAAATGGGGCAGCGCCAAGGGTCTGGTGCAGCGTACTTAAATATTTTCCACGCTGACATTAACGACTTTCTTGACACGCGGAAAATTTCTGCTGATGAAGACGTACGCGTTAAAACATTGTCGATTGGCGTCGTTATCCCTGACAAGTTTATTGAGTTGATGCGCGAAGATAAAGATGCATACTTGTTTTATCCACATACTGTTTATAAAGCTTACGGCCAACATTTTGATGAAATGGACATGGAAGAAATGTACGAAACGCTTGTTGACGACCCGCGGGTACGGAAAGAAAAAATCAACCCTCGTCGTCTGTTCCAAAAGCTGGCGATCTTGCGGTCCGAATCCGGCTACCCATACATTATGTTTGCCGATAACGTGAACAAGGCCCATGCAAATGGCCATATTAGTAATGTCAAGTTTTCAAACTTATGTTCGGAAATCTTACAAGCCTCAGAAGTATCGACTTACACCGACTACGGCGAGGAAGATGAAATCGGCCTTGACATTTCCTGCAACCTTGGGTCGATTAACATTATGAATGTGATGGAAAACAAATCGCTTGAAAACACGGTTAGCCTGGCGACAGACGCTTTAACGCGCGTATCAGAGTCAACCAATATTACAAATGCGCCAGCTGTGCGCCGCGGTAACAAACTGATGAAATCAATCGGCCTAGGCGCAATGAATTTGCACGGTTACCTAGCGAAGCAGCATATTGCTTACGAAAGCGAAGAAGCTCGTGATTTTGCCAATACCTTTTTTATGGCGATGAACTATTTCTCTATTAAACGGTCTGCTGAGATTGCCAGGGACCAAGGTGAAACGTATCACGGTTATGAAGGCAGCACGTACGCTGACGGCTCCTACTTTAAAAAGTATATCGAAAATGACTTCACGCCTAAATTTGACAAAGTCAAAGCGCTGTTTGACGGCATGTTTGTGCCAACAAAAGAAGATTGGCAAGCTTTGCAAGCCTTTGTTGCAGAACACGGCCTTTACCATAGTTACCGATTGGCGATCGCGCCAACTGGTTCGATTTCTTATGTACAGTCGGCCACGGCAAGCGTCATGCCGATCATGGAACGGATTGAAGAACGGACATACGGCAACTCCAAAACATACTATCCAATGCCTGGGCTTAATGCGAACAATTGGTTCTTCTACAAAGAAGCCTATGACATGGATATGTTTAAAGTCGTTGATATGATTGCAACGATCCAACAACACGTCGATCAAGGGATCAGCTTTACGCTTTTCCTAAAGGATACGATGACGACCCGTGATTTGAACCGAATCGACCTTTATGCGCACCATAAAGGCATCAAAACCCTTTACTACGCGCGCACAAAAGATACAGGGCAAGACAACTGCCTTTCTTGTGTCGTTTAACAAAGTTTAAATGCAACCTAAAAAGGAGAGTGCCTAATGACGCACGTCTACGATGCGGCCAACTGGTCCAAGCATGAAGATGATTTTACGCAAATGTTTTATAACCAAAACGTCAAACAGTTTTGGCTTCCCGAGGAAGTCGCCTTAAATGGCGACCTTCTCACGTGGAAGTATTTGACGCCTGCCGAAAAAGACACGTATATGAAAGTGCTTGCCGGCTTGACGTTGCTCGACACCGAACAAGGAAACACTGGCATGCCTCTTGTGGCAGAACACGTCCAAGGCCACCAACGCAAAGCGGTTTTGAACTTTATGGCAATGATGGAAAACGCCGTCCATGCCAAGTCTTATTCAAACATTTTCATGACGCTTGCTACATCAGAAGAAATCAATGATTTGTTTGAATGGGTCAAAGTCAACCCCCGCCTCCAAAAAAAGGCCAATACAATCGTCTCGATTTACAAAGACATTAAACGCGGCGACGACATTTCTCTTTTTAAAGCACTAGTCGCTTCTGTCTACTTAGAAAGCTTTTTGTTCTACAGCGGTTTCTACTACCCGCTTTATTTCTATGGCCAAGGAAAGTTGATGCAAAGCGGTGAAATTATTAACCTCATTCTTCGCGATGAAGCAATCCATGGCGTATACATTGGGCTGCTGGCACAAGAGATTTACAACAAGCAATCTCCTGATACACAAAAGGAACTGCACCAATTTGCGATTGAGCTTTTAGATGAACTGTATAAAAATGAGCTCCTCTATACGGAAGATCTGTATGATCAAGTGGGGCTTTCCCATGATGTAAAAAAATTCATTCGCTACAATGCCAATAAAGCGTTAATGAACCTTGGCTTTGATCCTTATTTTGAAGACGAGGACATCAACCCGATCGTCCTCAATGGACTGAATACAAAAACGAAGTCACATGACTTTTTCTCGATGAAAGGAAACGGCTACAAAAAAGCAACGGTTGAACCCCTCCGTGATGAGGATTTCTTCTTTCCAGAAGCAGAGGAAAAAGCAAAGCAAGAGCAGCGTTAATCGTGGGTTATCGACCTTGTCGATAACCTTCCAAGAGCAGGATGAATCGCCTGCTCTTCCTTTTTGCTTTTCGCAAAGTTAAAAAAATCCTCTTGCTTTGCATGCCTAGCTGTACGATAATGTACATGTTCAACGATCAGCAGCGATGCCTTTTCACTTGCTGCTTTTTCGACAGGGGGAAACTACGTTGGGAAAAATGGATGAAATGATTGTTGTCGCACCGCGCAAACACGTTTTCCATAACGAAACGCTTGCTTTTCAAGGCGTTGTGAGCGAACGGGAACAAGTCGCAACGATTATGAACCGCCTTAACCGCCACTTCAGCGAGATGCGCCGTGGCAATGCAGAAGAAGACACCACTTACAAACAGCCAATTCCTTATGTCGTCATTCGTCGTGGGAAAGAAATCTACTCCTACGAACGCCTAAGCGGCGGCGGCGAGGCCCGCTTGCATAATCAACTTTCCATTGGCTTTGGCGGCCATATGAATGCCATTATGTCATCAAGCTTTATTGAAATGCTTGAAGCCAATACACATCGAGAATTACACGAAGAACTTATTTTTGATGCAAGCAAGCAAAAAGCAATGAAGACGATTGGCTTAATTAACGACGATGCCAACGAAGTCGGCCGCGTCCACCTAGGTATTCTCTCCGTCCTTGATCTCGAAGAGGATACAGACGTTGCCATCCGGGAAACAAATCAACTTGCCGGGCGTTGGGTTACCCTTGAAGAGCTAAGCGCTCAGCCGATGTATGACCGGCTAGAAAGCTGGTCCAAATTCGTTGTTGATATTTTAAACCATACTTCTTAATACGTTAAGCCCGCTATATGTAAATAGCGGGCTATTATTCGGACTTCTACACAACCGTTGCTCCCAATGCTTGCTGAAAGTGGCGCAAGGCCCACTCATGGCCAGATTCATCGAAACTAGCAACGCCGTCTTTATAAATAGTTAATTTGTAGCCAAGGGAATATGCATAAACGGCTGTATGAAGCACGCAAATATCAGTAACGTCGCCAACAAGATGGACATCCGTAATGCCTCTTTCCCGCAATAGCAAATCAAGATTGGTTCCGACAAAAGCAGAGTAGCGTGTTTTATCAAGCCATAGGACATGACCCTCTCCCTTTATCCGCTCATATTGAGTGCCGACCTTTCCATACAGTTCGCGCCCTTTCGTGCCACGGATGTTATGGGGCGGAAAAAGCGCTGTTTCCGGGTGGCATTGATCGTTTTGTTCGTGCACATCAACGGCATAGACGACTAAATCACCGGCCCGGTGGAACGCCTCGACTTTGTCTACAATCGTAGCTTCAATCGCTTGCCCTGGCGCTCCTACCGTTAATGCTCCTTCATCGGCAATAAAATCATACGTATAATCAATCACAAGCAAAGCTTTCATCGCTTCACCTTCCTCTTTTCTTCCTATCATAACGCAAAAAGCGAACCACGCCTATAAAATGTGAATCCATGTACAACACGATGCTTTTTTGATACGTTATCGTTAAAAGGAGGCGTTTCTGTGAAAACTGTTGATGAACTTCAAGCCACGCTAGCTGAATTAAAAAGCGATTTTGTCCGCATCCAAGGCGACGTCGAAAAAATTGAGACAACTGGCGGCAATGTCGCACAAGCAGTAAAACAGCTAACTGCTTTAGAAGAGGAAATTGCAAGTGTGAGGAAACAACTTAACGAGGCCATTAAGAATAGGGACAAAGAGGACGCGTAGCGCCTCTTTGCTTTTTTCATGTCCGCCCTTCTTTCCACATAGGTATAGAGTATTAACAAGAGGAAAGAGGGTTTTTTTCATGCAATTGCACGTCGTTCAGGCAGGGGAATCGCTCTATGGCATTGCCCAAGCTTACAGTACGTCGCCCCAGTCGATTGCCACTGCCAACCAACTGGATGCCCCTAATGAACTTGTTGTCGGCCAGACGCTTGTCATTCCCATCTACGGAAGATACTATTTTGTCCAGCCTGGTGATACATTAAGCGTCATTGCTGCGCGCTATGGCTTTTCTGTCCAACAGTTGGCCGAAATAAACAACCTTATGCCAACTCAAGTTCTCCCTGTCGGTTTTCGTCTTTACTTGCCTCCTGCCGCCAAGCAGGAAATTGAAACGAATGCCTATATTGAACCAACACAGGATACGATTAGCGAGGCGTTGCTCACTTCTGCCCGCGAAGCAGCTCCATACTTAACGTACTTAGCACCGTTCAGTTACCGTATCACTGCTGAAGGCGCACTGTTGCCTGTTCCCTTAGGCAGTCTTCCTGATATTGCCGACGAAAACAATACTGCTTTAATGATGGTGATTACAAACTTGCAGGAAGGGGCATTTAGTGGCGAACTTGGCCAGACTGTACTAGAATCACCTGACATCCAAAATACACTCCTTGATGCGATTATCACAGAAGCCAATCGTGTTGGCCGCTTTTCTGATGTCCACTTCGATTTTGAATTTTTACCTCCAGCCATGAGAGAACCTTATAATGCCTTTCTAAGAAAAGCAGTCGACAGGCTCCATCAAGAAGGGCTGTTAGTCTCCACTGCTCTTGCCCCAAAAACAAGCGCTGCCCAAACAGGGCAATGGTATGAAGCTCATGATTATCGGGCCCATGGTGACATTGTCGATTTTGTTGTGCTCATGACCTATGAGTGGGGCTACTCAGGCGGACCCCCTCAGGCCGTTTCGCCAATAGGGCCTGTTACCGAAGTAGTCGAATACGCTTTAACTGAAATGGCGCCAGATAAAATCATGCTTGGCCAAAATTTATATGGCTACGATTGGACATTGCCGTTCGAACCTGGCGGAGAATACGCCCGGGCAATTAGCCCCCAGCAAGCGATTGCATTAGCGCGTGAACATAATGTTGCGATTGAGTTTGACACAGATGCACAGGCCCCTTTCTTCCACTACATTGACGCGAACGGTAGGGAACATGAAGTGTGGTTTGAAGATGGCCGTTCCATCCAGGCGAAGTTCAACCTAATTAAACAGAACGAACTTCGAGGCATTAGCTACTGGAAGCTCGGCTTGTCATTCCCGCAAAACTGGCTGTTGCTCAATGACCAATTTACGATCCGCAAACGCCGCTAATACACGTTTAGGCAGATGCAAAAACGGCAATTCTATAAGTGCCTGTCCAAGGCAAAACAAGGCAGTAGGAATCGATGTGGCATCGTCGTCCTAAAGCCTGAAAAGTTGGAGTAAAGAAGGTGCATTATGTCCCAAAAAACAGCGGTCATAACTGGAGCAGCATCAGGGATCGGCAGAGCAACAGCAATGGCATTTGCCAAAGAAGGAACCACGCTTGTTTTAATCGATCAAGACGAACAAAGGTTAAAAACGTTGAAAGCGGAGCTTGATAAAGAGCACGTTTATTGTTTTCAGGCTGACATTTCAGACGCCAAACGGATGGAGACTGTATTTAATGAAATCGGCGAAACGGTGAAAACCATTGATATTGTCTTTGCCAATGCTGGCATAAACGGCACGGTCACTTCGATTGAAGCGTTTGAGCCGAAGGATTGGGAACAAACGGTGCAAGTCAATTTAACAGGCACTTTTTTAAGCGTCAAATATGCGATTCCACTTATGAAAAAACAGGGCGGAAGCATCATGATGACCAGTTCGGTTAACGGCACTCGTGTCTTTTCCAACTTCGGTATGTCTGCTTACAGCGCCTCAAAAGCAGGAATTGCCGCTTTTGCCAAGATGGCCGCACTAGAACTTGCCAACTATGGCATACGCGTCAATGTCATTTGCCCAGGCGCCATTCGCACACACATCGATGAACGGACATACCGCCATGAAGAAGCACTCAAACCGATTACAATCCATAAAAATAGCGAGCCATTTCCGACACCTCCTGGCACGCCAGAGCAAGTTGCTGACACTGTCCTTTATTTAGCATCAGACGGCGCTAAACATATAAGCGGCGCAGAAATCGTGATTGACGGGGCGCAGACATTGCTTTAAACAGCAATCAGACTGATAGAAAACATCTGGCCTACGAGATGTGTAGGCGAGGAAAACGCCGAATCATGAATAATGCGAGGCAACGACAGCCGGAGCAGCCATCCTACTGGAGGCTGCTCCGGTTTTATTCACTCCAAATAGACTTGAGCTTGTGAACGGTGCATGTTGGCATAACGATGCTCCCTCCTTCTGCAAATACGGTCATGCCAGTGCTTGTTTCTTGCGGATAAATTCGGCTCGTTATTACCGTTTCTCCATCATTAATGAACACTTCAACCGAAGAACGATCGATAAACAAGCGAACATCGATTGTGGCCGCAGACTTGATTGAAACCGTCCGTGCTCCGCCTGGCCCTTCCCCTGAGCGAGATCGATCCAACGTAACCGTGTGCTTCAACAAGTCAAATCGAAGCACCGTTTCCTCGCTCCCATCTGCCGCACAGCAAAATCTGATGCCAAAAGCAGAAGCATCCGAATCAACAAGAGCGAACTGGGCTTCAAGCTCGACTAGGTTGCCTGATGAAAGGATGGGGTGCACGTGCTTGACGTGAAGCGGGCCAATAGGGGTCGATTGTTGGCGCAATAACGTCAACTCTTCAATTGGTTTCATTGCTATTTTTCCTTCTTCAGTAAGCACCAATTCCCTTGGCAAAGTCATCGCCCCTGCCCAACCATGCTTCTGGCTTGGCTTTGGCGATTCCCACATATCCATCCAACCGATGGCAATCCGCCTGCCTTTGCCGTCCAACAACGTTTGCACGGCATAAAAATCATGCCCGTAATCAAGCTCTGTAAAGCTGCTTCGTATAAATTGGCCATTCACATAATCACCCACCATATAAACCGTTTGATGATGATTTAAATACCGGTCTCCTTCTGGCTCAACGCCTTGTGGTGAAGCAAGCAGCACATATTTATCGCCGAGCTTGAAAAAGTCCGGGCATTCCCACATATAGCCTTCATTGCCACCGTCATTTTGGGCAAGCACACCTCGGTATGTCCATTCTTCAAGGTTAGCCGATTCATATAGCAACACTTGCCCTTGGTCATGTTTAGTCGCCCCAACAACCATGAACCAAACACCGTTTTCACGCCACACTTTTGGATCGCGGAAATCCTGCCCCATCCCTGCTGGTTGTTGGTGAATCACCGGATTAGCGTTTGCTTTATAAAAGTGGATGCCGTCACGGCTACGGGCAATGTTTTGGTTTTGCACAATGACATCTTTTTCAGGATCAATGACATTGTGGCCTGTATATATGAGTGTTAGCGTACCCTGGTCGTCTACCGCACTTCCTGAAAAACAGCCATCGCGGTCATACGCCTCACCAGGAGCTAAAGCAACGGGCAAATGGTGCCAATGAATAAGATCATCGCTTATTCCATGGCCCCAATGCATCGGGCCCCATGTTTCCCCATATGGGTAGTGTTGGTAAAAGGCATGGTATTGGCCGTTGAAATAAATGAGCCCATTTGGGTCATTCATCCACCCCGAAGGCGCCATTAAATGATAGCGAAGCCGATAGGCAGCACGTTCATTTTGGTTTGCTTGAACGGTTTTTGTAGCTTGCGTCACTCGTTCTCTATGGCTTTTATTTCCGTGTACTTGATTCATCCCTATTGTTCTCCTTCTCCTGTTGAATAAACCCGTATTCTTTTTTCGAGGCGGTTTTTTTGCTCTCTGGCAACCACTTCGGCACTCCCTTGGCCAACTGCTGCAATCATCACTCCTCGTTCTGTTTCATCGATAATGGTGACGATGTCCTCATCACTGCTTCCCCACTCAATCACTTCTTCGCCCACGTTGTAATCTGGTTTCAAATCGGCTATAAGCTCTCTTGTTTCCCCAATCTCCAACCGAACTGTTTCTTCATTGGTCACAATCCGCTCCAGCTGCCCCTCGGTCACACGGGCACGCCACACATTATGCAAGTGGATTGCTTGTGCATGCTGGACATGGATGGAGCCGCCGTCAGCATACCATTCAATCCCTGCATTCGTTGGATCCGTATAAATAAGGGATGTAAACGTAAGCTCACCATCATTGATAAACCATTCGATCGATGATTCATCGACAAGCACATCCAGCTTCATGAACCCCCGTTTTGCATCATAATCTGCCTCATAGCGCTGTCCGAACGGAAATGGTTGGCCATTGCGATCGATTATGGTTTCCAGCCCTGCATTGGTACGATCTAAAAACACTTTCTGATATTCTCCATCAAAGCCAAGAAGTGACTCGACACCATTACCATGCCTGAGCCGCAAGCCAAATTCTCGCAAATCTTCCCACGAAACTTCGGCCGTAAAACGGTAAGTCGTCCCTTTAAAATCGAGCGGAGTTGCCTCGTTGGCAACGTCAAAAGGAGCAAAATCCTGTTGTTTGGCATAAATCGTGTCAAGTTCGGATATCGGCTTTTGCCGTAGTCGCACTTGCCCGTTGGAATTTGTATACAACCCTAACTCTCTTGGAATCGACATCGCTCCCATCCATGGATCGGTTGGCGATTGGTACGGATACCGCCAGTTCGCCATCCAGCCGAGCCAGACCGTCCGGCCATCCAAATTCGCAAATGTTTGCGCTGCATAAAAGTCCTGGCCTATATCAGTAATCAGCACTTCTGCGGCATCATTGTCGTTTGTAAAGGCAGTCCCATCAAATTCACCGACAAAATATTGCGCAGTAGAGCCATTGGTTTCATCATTATCGCCTACACTAACGTGGAGAACCCACTTTTGATTGTCCTCATCGCCGTCAACTGGAAGGCGGAACAAATCAGGACATTCCCACACTGCAGCATGCAATCCTTCCTCGGCACCAAACTGGCTCGCAAATGCCCAATCAATCAAGTTGTCAGAATGGTAAAAGCTGACGGTCTGATTCGTTGAGACTACCATGACCCACTTTGCCGTTTCCTCATGCCAAAACACTTTCGGGTCGCGGAAATCTTTCATGCCAGTGTTCGGAATAACAGGGTTACCAACATACCGTTCCCACGTCCGTCCATCGTCTTTGCTGTAAGCAATCGATTGGGCTTCGCCCCCCTCTGTGTTTGTATAAATCGCAACCAACCCTGGTTTCCCGCCAAACAAACCGCTTGTATCCTTCTCATCAACAACTACACTACCGGATAACGCTTGACCTAAATGATCACGTTCTAACGCAATCGGCAAGTGCTCCCAATGAAGCAAATCCTTGCTAACAGCATGGGCCCACGTTCCATTTTTTTGATGGAATAAATGGTATTCCCCTTTATAAAATACGAGCCCATTTGGATCAGCTAAATTGCCCACAGGGGTAGAGAAGTGGTACTGTGGCCTATACCGTTCTGTGTAATAAGAAGCGTCCTCTCTTAATGACGCCATTCTTTCCCCTCCTGTTTCAAGCATCGTGCAACTTGTGCCTATCATCAGAAACGCCAGCAAAAAAAGCGTTTTTGTAAACAATCTCATTGGCTCTCCATTTGTTCATGGTAGCGGTCATACGCATCTTGGCGGATTTGCAGCCATTCTTCTAAGCCCATTTCATACAGCTGGTTTACATAGGCTTCCCATTCCTCTTCGACGCCGCCTTCCATAAGCCAACGGGCATAATTTCGCTCAACGACATCCATTAAATCCGCTTCTAGGAAATGCAACCGGTCTAGCTCTTCTTCGTTCATAAAGACATTTGGGTAACTCTCTTCCCAAATAAAATCGGCGTAATACGTTTCAATATCTTGAAGTCGCTGTTTGGCCCGCGGCTCCATATCTACTACAGTGCCGAAATGTTCTTCTAATACAACAGATGGGCCCATCGGCGCCACTTTTTCACGAAATTCGCCCATGGTGATCCCTTCTGGCAGCTCTTTATTCACAAGCATGCCATTTTCGTCTTCCTCATAAATGTCACCAATCGGTCCCCAATTAATCTGGGCCGACAAGTGTGGGTCATATAGTTGGTCGACCCATCTCATTGTCAATTCTGGATTTTCATTCGCCGATGTAATGACAAAGGCACCGCGATGATGTTCATGATGGTTAGAACGCCCATACATCCGATCCCCATTCGGCCCCTCAAGGGGACCAAGCAAGACATAATCCTCAGCTCGCTCTAAGCCGACAACAGATTCAATTTCCCAAAAAATAAAGGCGCCTAAAGGGTTAGGATCTTGTTTCCCTTTAGCCAAAAACTGTCCTGTGTCATGGGTAAACACTTCTTGGTCGATCAGCCCTTCTGCAAACCATTCATGGAAATACGCGATCGCTTCTTTATACTCATTTTGAACGGCTGTAAAAATGACTTCCCCGTCCTTTACAACTAGTTTGTTTGGGTTATCAGGCAGGCCAAAGGCTGCAAAAAAGTCGCCTAAATAGCCTTGGAATCCGTCATTTGGCGTAAAGCTCAATCCTTCATCGGCTTTGCCGCTTCCATTCACATCATGCTCACGGAAAGCCCTTAATGCCTCACGGAGTTCATCCAACGTTTCTGGTTTTTCAAGCCCTACTTCATCAAGCCACGCTTGGTTAATCGCTGTAAAATTGGCAAAGGGAACAAGCCCCATTTCTTCTACTCGTGGCAATGAATAAATATGTCCATCTGGAGCTGTTAAAACAGCCAACAGCTCAGGGCGTTCATCTAAAATCTTTTGTAAGTTCGGCGCATATTCTTCAATTAAGCCTTCAAGAGGGATAATGGCGCCATCACGGCCATAGCGGACAAGGTCATAATCACTAAAACCAGCATTGTAAAAAGCATCAGGCAAATCATTGCTGGCGAGCATTAAATTCTTCCTCTCAGCATAGCCATCTCCAGGAATGTTGTTCCAATTAATGTGAACATTGGTCATATTTTCTATTTCTTTAAAAATTGTCATTTCTCCAAAATTTGGCGCCAAGGCAGACTTTGGCGATACAAACTGTAAAGACACATCAACTCCTTCGTCGACAAGAGGCAGCCCCGTTTCATTAAATTCTACTTTCTCAGCATTGTTATTTTCCTGGTTGCTTGATTCATTATTGCAGGCAGACAAAGCAATGACAGAAACAAGCAAACATGTGGCCCGTTTTTTCATACACGTTTTCCCCCTTTTGTTAGCCTTTAATCGATCCAATCATCACGCCTTTTACAAAATATTTTTGCAAAAATGGGTATAAAACAAGCAACGGTAAAGACGAAACGATAATGACTCCGTATTTAATTTGTTCTGCTACAGCAAGCTGTACTTGATTCGATTCAATGTCGCCAATCATTTGCGTCGATGCCTCACTTTGGATGAGCAAATTTCGTAAAATTAATTGCAACGGATAAAGCGAATCATTATTCAAGTAAATCAACGCATCAAAAAAAGAGTTCCAATGAGTGACGACATGAAAAAGCACCATGACTGCAATAATCGGCTTTGACAACGGCAGAACAATTTTTGCAAAGAAACGAAAATCATCGCAGCCATCAATTTGTGCTGCTTCTAGCATGTCTTTCGGAATCGATGTCTGAAAAAAAGTACGGCAAATAATGACATTCCATAACCCAACTGCATTCGGAATCACCATTGCCCAAATCGTATTCACCATTCCTAAATCGCGAACGACAAGATACGTTGGAATCATTCCTCCATGGAAAAACAACGTAACCACCAAAAACATCATAATGATATGGCGCCCTGGCAAATCTTTACGGGAAAGGGCGTATCCAGAGGTGACCGTCAACGACACGCTTATCGCCGTACCAAGTGTTGCGTATAGAAGTGTATTTTTAAAACCATTGACAATATTGTCATCTTGAAAAATACGCTTAAAACCATCAAACGTAATATCCTTTGGCAAAAGGAGTACATCCCCGGCAAAGACACGGTTTGGATCGCTTATTGAGGCAATCACAATAAAGTAAAGTGGATATAACACAAGCAGGCAGCCAATTGTCAGCAACGTGACATTGACTATATCAAACGCCTTATCGCCTCTTGTCCGTTTCCATTTGTCCATTCGATCTTCCCCCCCTACCATAAACTACTGTCGGACATTTTTCGCGCAATTTGGTTGACTGTGACAAGCAAAATCAAGTTAATGATGGCATTAAATAACCCGACTGCTGTGCCAAAACTATATTGCGCTTGCTGGATGCCGACCTCGTACACATACGTTGCAATAATATTAGATGATTCTTTATTTAGCGGTGTTTGCATCAATAGCGCCTTTTCAAACCCAATGTTCATCAAGTTTCCTAGCGCTAAAATTAACATGATAACGGAAATCGGCATAATCGCTGGTATATCAATATGCAGCATTCGTTTAAACTTACTGGCGCCGTCCATTACCGCCGCTTCATGCAAAGATGGATCAACCCCGCTCAATGCAGCCAAATAAATAATCGCTGCAAAGCCTGTTCCTTGCCAAACGCCGGAGAACACATATAACGTTTTGAACCATTCTGGACTCGCCATAAAATTGATTGGTTCACCGCCAAACAGTCCAATCAAATGGTTGATTAAACCACTTGATGGCGATAAAAAAACAAATAAAATTCCCACTAATACAACGACAGAGATGAAATGAGGTGCATACACGACTGTCTGAAGAAATCGTTTATATTTGTGGCTAATAAGCATGTTCAGCATTAATGCCAATAAGATTGGCAGCGGAAACCCAACGGCAAGTTCATAAATGCTTAAAACAAGGGTGTTTTCCAAAATAGTCCAAAATTGATAAGACTGAAAGAAACGCATAAAGTGGTCTAACCCGACCCATTCACTGCCCCATACTCCTAAGCTTGGCAAATAATTTTTAAACGCAATTTGCAACCCATACATGGGGTAATACTTAAATATAAGAAAGTAAATAATCGTTGGCGCCAACAACACATACAATTGCCAACTGCGAAGCACACGGACGAACTTCTTCTGTTTTTGTGGTTGAATGTGCCCCAATCTGGCACGATTGCCCTTAATGCGTGATGGCTGTACGACAGACATCTGTTTCCCACCTCCTTTATTATGAAAAGCGCTTTCAAAACGATTTTATGTCAACCGGTTTCATATGTCAACCGGTTGACATAAAAGAAGGCAAAAAACATCTCCGAACGTTCGGCAATGATGTTTTTCGCCTTTGCTTTGTTCATACACTATTCCCTCTTACTAATTCAATGCTATGCACATATTCTTTTTCAAGCGCCTTCTCTGGTTGTTCTATTTGCTGAATGAGAATTTGCACTGCTGTCTCTGCCATCGTGATCATCGGCTGCTTGATTGTTGTTAGTTCAGGCACATGCTGACGAACAAACTCCGTGCCATCATATCCGATCACTTTCACGTCTTCAGGAACACGCTTGTTTCGGCGACGCACTTCTTGGATGACCTTTAACGCGATGCTATCGTCACTTGCAAAGACACCATCCATCTGTGGTTGCTGATCAAACAAAGCACAAATCGCTGCTTCCGCTTCCGCTTGCGATAAAACGCTGCGAATTTCATAGGTCATAGCGGGCAAACCGTATCGTTGCATGACTGCTTCATAACCGTTGCGCCGAAGGTTGGCAGGTGTCTCTAGTTCAGCAGGCCCATTAATATGGACAATGTTTTTACAACCGGCTTCGATAAGCGTGGCGGCTGCGAGTTCTCCCCCTGCATAATTATCGGAACTAATGACTGGGATCCCGCTTGATAAATAGTGGTCAAATGCGACTGTAGGCATTTGCTCGGACACGTCGATTAATCCACGGTTGTATGTACAGACGATCACGCCATCCACTTGATTGCGCCGCAGCATTTCCCAGTAATGTGCTTCTTTTTCTGCATTGTGTAAACTATTGCAAAGAAGCACTTTTAATCCAGCTAGCGCGCAAAAATGTTCAATTCGCGCTGTTAGTTCCCCGTAAAACGGGTTAGCGGTTGTTGGTACAATCAAGCCAATTAAATTGGAGCGTTTATTGTAAAGCGAGCGTGCTAAATCATTTGGGATATAGTTTAACTTTTTCATTGCGTCATAAACTTTTTGGCGTGTTTCTTCACTTATGTAGCCACGTTTGTTCATTACTCGTGAAACAGTGGTTGGCGAAACCCCTGCCGCTTTGGCCACATCGCTAATTTTCGGCTTTATTTTAAACACCCCCTATTCTTCTGCCTTCTATATTAATGAAGCCAGCGCTTTCACACAATAAAAAAGCCTAAAGCCATATGGCCATAGGCAAGCTATAAAAAAAGCAAGTAACCAATGAATAAGAGAATAACCCAAATCGGCAAGCTAATCAACGTACCCCAAATAAGTCCTAAAACAAACCGTCCGTCTTGCATATGGCGATCCTTCATCTGCAAGCACCCCTTTTTAGCATCTTAAACAAAAAAGGGCTGGTTTATACCATTTTTTTAAAGCGTTTTCTTACTGATATATCAAACAACCAATACATGGGCTGCATTTTCGCTTTTCGATTCAATGAAAGTTGTACGACACCTTATACAGCGAAGACTTTTTTGCAGTTTAGAGAAGTTGCATGATACCCATCAGTGTGAATTAGGTTGCTGCTGAACAAAAACCCCATTTTCCACTAACTCAGATCGACTAATTGCTCCACTCGTCATTCTACTTACAAACACTGCCGCTACACCGGGAAGTAAGAACGCATGGCCAACGATCGTCATAGACAGCAGCACGGTAAACAAAATGAGTTGGAGAAAAGCGGCAATCGTATAAAGGGGATTTGCTAACAACAGTTTCATGCTCACGAGCATCGCTTTTGGCAATTTTAATCCGTATTTTATGACGAGCGGCACCGTATAAAGCTGGCTTAAAGCAACCATGCCAGCAAAGTACGTTTGAAAACAGGCAATCGCAAAGGCAAACCAGGTGTCTTCGACGACCCATAACCACCAAGAAGAAGCGACAATCGACACAAATATACCGAAAAAGCAAGCAAAGGCAATTCCCTGGATACAATGGGTTTTCGTTGCTTTTAAAAACGTTAAAAGCATTGATCCTTTTTCCTCTTGCAGCATCGTCTCAACTGCTCTGCTTGCGCCAAACCAAACTGGCCCTCCGGCAAACAAGGCAAAAATAATCGCCAACTGCCAAGGCAAAAACAAGATACCTGGCAACATGATCAGCGAAACGAACAAACTAATAGCAACGACCGAAACAATGGATTGGTACAAATCCTTTGCCGTTATTCGCAAAAGCGCTGTCACTGAAAACATAGACTCACCCTATTCGTTGTTGGCTTGTTTTATCGAACAAATGAATTTTATCGATTTGCAGAGAAACGGTCACTTCTTCTCCGGCCTGGACAAATGATTCCCCTGATACTTTTGCAATCGTATTTGTGCCATTTAAAGAAAAGTAAACTAAGTTTTCCGAGCCCAAATGCTCACATACGCGCACTGTGACAGTGGCATGGCCATCGCCTTCAGTAAGGCGGATATGCTCTGGACGAATGCCGCAGACAACTTCTTTGCCTATATAGCTAGCAATCTTTTGTTTCAATGCTGGAGCCAGAGGCCATTTGCTGTTTCCCACTTGAAGATACTCACCGGAAACGATTTTTCCATCCAAAAAATTCATCGCCGGCGAACCAATAAAGCCGCCAACAAACATATTCGCCGGTTTGGCGTACAGTTCTTGCGGCGAAGCAATTTGTTGGATTTCGCCTTTATTCATAACGACAATCCGTTCACCTAATGTCATCGCCTCTACTTGGTCATGGGTAACATAGACAATTGTCGCTCCAAGGCGCTGATGAAGCTCCGCTAATTCAATCCGCATTTGCACACGCAGTTTCGCGTCAAGGTTGGAAAGGGGCTCATCAAATAAAAACACTTTTGGATCACGGACAATCGCACGGCCAAGGGCGACACGTTGCCGCTGCCCTCCAGACAATTCCTTTGGCTTCCGTTCCAGCAAGTCATCGAGCCCTAAAATCGTTGATGCATAACGAACCTTTTCGTCAATGATGCTTTTGTCGATTTTCATATTCTTTAAGCCGAAACTTAAATTCTCTTTGATCGTCATATGAGGATAAAGCGCATAATCTTGGAACACCATCGCAATGTCCCGGTCTTTCGGATGGACGTGGTTAACAAGTTGGTCGTCTATATAGATGTTTCCTTCTGTCTGCTTTTCAAGACCGGCAATCATTCGCAGTGATGTCGTCTTGCCACAACCTGAAGGGCCGACAAAAACAAGAAATTCTTTATCGTTGATCGTAAATGTGGCGTCTTTCACGGCTGTAAAGGTGCCACCGCGCTTTTCGTCCACAAATGTTTTGGTAATGTGGTCAAACACAATCGTCGCCATTTTCCACCTATCCTTTCACGGCACCAATGGTAATGCCTTGCAAAAAATACTTTTGCAGCGAGAAAAACAACAGAAACATCGGCAGCGCTGCGACCACAGAACCGGCCATCATTGCCCCAAAATCAGTGGCATCGGCAAATTTAAAACTAGCCAAGCCAATTTGAATCGTCCGCATCGAACTTGTTTGTGTAACTAGAAATGGCCAAAAAAATTCATTCCATGTCGCCACGAACGTAAAAATAGCCAACACGGCTAAGCCTGGTTTTGAAATCGGCAAAATGATTTTGTAAAAAATACGCCACTCGCTGCAACCATCAATCCGTGCCGCTTGAATGAGCGATGACGGCAAAGTCGACATGTATTGTTTCATCAAAAAGATGTTCCCAACTGTAGCAAACATCGGCAGCATGATCGCGGTATATGTATTGCCTAGCTGCAACGTGTTGACAACAATAATATAAACAGGGATCAATGTTACTTGCGCCGGGATCATCATCGTTCCGAGTAGCAGCCAAAAGATCGTGTTCCGTCCCGGAAACCGCAACTTCGCAAACGCATAGCCTGCCAACGAGCAAAACAACACATTGGTTACTGTTAACACAGATGAGACAAACAAGCTATTCAACAGCCAACGGACGGCATCAGTTTCCGTGAAAAAACGCACGTATGTGGCAATCGATGGATTCTTCGGGAACCATTCAGGAGTAAAGGAAGACGCCACTGCCGTATCCTTAAACGACATGACCAGCATCCAATAAAGGGGAATTAGCGTAATAACAATCCAACACAACAAAAGTGCGTAACTGACCATTTTTGCGGCGATTGCCTTTCGTTCAGGCGGGCGGTTAAGAGGCGCCTTTCTGTTTGCCGCTGGTTGGTTCATGGCAACCACCTCCAGTTAAAATTCTACGTCGCTTGCCATTAACTTGAATTGAAATACAGAGGCAACAATAATGACGATCCCTAAAGCGAACGATTCTGCTGCTGCAAGGCCAAATTGGTAATATTCAAATGCATGTACATAAATTAAATAAGCAATTGTTGTGGTTGCAAAGTTCGGCCCGCCTTGTGTCATTAAATAAATGCTCATGAACACTTGGAATGAAGTAATGATGCCCATTACGAGCAAATAAAGCGTTGTCGGCTTAAGCAATGGCAATGTAATATTAAAAAATTGTGATAAAGGACTGGCATGGTCAATGTCTGCCGCCTCATACAGCGATTTAGGAATACCTCCGAGGGCAGCCAAATATAAAATGACACCGGCCCCATGCCCAGTCAGCCAGCTCATTAAAATGAGGGAAAATAAAGCAGTGTTTGAACTGCCAAGCCACATCTGCGGATCAATCCCAAAGAGGCCGAGTATCATATTCACGAGGCCCATATTCGTCGGGTCATAAATCCAAAACCATACGAGCGCCATCGTTACGCCTGAAGCGACTGTCGGCAAGTAAAGAGATGCCTTAAAAAAGGTTTGCATTTTTTTGCCGCGTGGAAAAATCAAAACGGCTAGCACTAATGTGATCGCGACGCTCACAGGCACAGTCGCAATTGTAAAACTAAATGTATTGCGCATCGACTTCCAAAATACATCATCATGAAGCATCGTTTTATAATTGTCCAACCCGATAAAGGCAGAACCCATTACATGGTATTGTTGAAAGCTCATAATAAATGCGTAAATGACGGGAATGAGCGTAAACAGCAAAAATACGAGAATCGGCACAGCAATAAACAAATAGCACCAGCCGTAATTACGAAAAAACAAACGCCATTTCGAAGGCGGCTGAATCGTCATAGCCATGGATGTTCCTCCTTTCCTTAAAGAGAGGGGGAGTCCCCCTCTCTCAGCCTGATGCTTTAAGGTTTGAATTGCGCTGATTCGGCCTCTGCTTTAAATTTTTCCAACGCTTGTTCAGGCGTTGTTTCACCATTCATTAATGCTTGGAATGTCGGCACAACGACTTGCGTATTAAACATATCGTCTTTGGCCGCTAGCTCACTGTTGATGTTGTTAGGCGGCAAGACTTTGCCTGCTAAACGTTGGGCAGCCCGTTCATTCAGTTCAGAAAGAGGCAAGTCGTAATCAGCGGCTGCTTGTTTATGGACAATCGGCAAAGCGAGCGCAGAAGACGCTTGCCCGATCGCATCCGCTCCAGCTAAATGTTCCAGCACTTTGACGCTGTTTGCAATATGCTCTTCCGTTGCCCCTTTTTGCGTAAACAACAAATAGCCTTCTGCCCCGCCTCGAGCTACTTCTTCTTGACCTTCATTATGCGGCGTAGGCAATAAGACAACTTCGATTTCCTCGCCGTCAATGTCGCCGTTTCGGATATCTTCGTTGCGTTTCTCTGCACTTGGTTCAAAATAAGGGATAGCCCTGCCATAAAAAAGCGCTTGGTAATTGTAAAACATTTCATTCCGTTTCGCCGCGTCAATTGCTGCCGTTTCATTTGGCATGATGCCTTCCTCACGAAGTTTGACAATAAACTCCAACGCTTCTAAAATCCGCTCGTCTGTCCAAGCGATTCCGTCCTCCGTCATCCGGTAAGGAAGGCCATTGTTGCGGGCAAGATGATCAAGCAGTTCCTCGTCAACGCCTTGGAATACAAATCCGTATTGGCGGTCGCCATTGTCGTTCGTTTGCTCGCCGATGTCAGCAAGCTCATAAAATTCATCCCATGTCCAGCCTTCATTTTGAATTTTCTCATAATCAATTCCGTATTCCTCTAACAGCGCTTTATTCCCGCCCCATACATGAAGGTACTGATAGAGAGGAAGGCCGTACAAAGAACCTTCAATCCGCATATGATCGAGCGCAACAGCATCATAGTCAGCTAAATCAATATTAAGTCTATCGTCCAGCTCTACTAAAAGCTGTGTTGCTTTGTATTTTCCGAGTGCTTTGCCGAAATACAAGTCAGGCGGACTGCCTGTGTTTAAAGCAATATCAAACTTTTGCTCTCCTTCTGCCCAGGAAAGGATCTCATACTCGATTTTTATATCAGGATTGGCATCTTCAAATTCGGCTATTGACTCTTTCAATTCGCTTTCATACTCTTCATGTACTGGGTATGTCCAGACTGTGACTGTGTCCGTTGAATTGCTTGCGTTTCCGTCTTTTCCTGTTTCTGCGCTATTGCAAGCGGCTAGCGATACAAGTAAAACACTTGCTGCTGTAGTATAGAGCAGCCATTTTTTCATATGCTTTCCCCCTTAAAACCGATATTTACATTGATTGATGACGAAGCCATCACCTCCCGTCATCGCTTACCGATACAGGTAAGCGGCCATTTGCCTCGCCACGGCCAAATAAGTATGCTAAAGCTGCCACAACTGCTGGCTCCGTAGGCTCATAGGTGGCCACAAACGTTAACGAGTTGGACACGAAGCGATAGTCATAAGGATTTTGCGTCGCCACAATAATTGGCTTATGCCCTTTCGCCATTAATGCGTGAATGAATCGTTGCTGGTAGGGCGCTTGGGCAATATTCGATGTGGCCACAATGATTTGCTCATAAAGATCTGCCTCAGCTAAACAGCGCTCCCATTTTTGGCTTTCATCGTCAAATGCGATTGCTTTTGCCACTGCCGCTTGTTTATAGAGCGCCTCTACAAGTGGATGATCTTCATCCTGCCTTTCTTCTGCAGGTGTTCTATGCTGAACGTTCCCATAAAATAGCAGCACTGGTTGATGAGGGGATAGCTTTCGCTCGCCAATTGCGGTCACCCCGTCAGCATAAATGGTATTTGCCTCGCTTTGCCGAAACGTTGATCCGACGTTCTTCAAATCCTCTCGCCGGGGCAGCCGATCCCAAGACAAATACTTTGCTTTTAAAGCATCAATGCGCTGAAACGACATGTCCAGCCGTTTTTGGTCAAATCTCCCTTCGGCAAAAGCCGCCTCTAACGCAGCGACTGTAGGGCGTTGCCTGCTTTCGCAATGTGAGACTACAAGCATATCTGCACCTGCAAGCAATGCGGCCACAGCACCCTGGGCGGTGCCGATCGACCCGGCAATCGCCTCCATTTCTAAGCAGTCTGTCATCAATACGCCTGAATAGCCTAGTTCGTGCCGTAAAAGTTCGGTCATTACTTTATAAGAGATCGTCGCAGGAACTGGCTCCGTCTCCAGTGCTGGGAAATGGATATGAGCGCTCATGATCGCCTCCGCGCCTGCTTCTATACACGCTTTAAAAGGCACAAGTTCCACTTGTTGAAGGCGTTTTAAGCCATGGGGAATGGTCGGCATGGCATGGTGCGAGTCAACAACCGTATCGCCGTGGCCTGGAAAATGCTTCAGTGTAGCAATGACGCCCTCTGCCTGCATCCCCGTCATCATTTCCTTCGCAAAATCTCCGACTTTGCTTGGGTCCTCACCAAATGAACGGACGCCGATCACTGGGTTGTTCGGATTATTGTTCACATCAGCCACCGGGGCTAAGTTCCAGTTAACACCTACAGCGCGAAGCTCTTTCGCCGTCAACTGCCCGACAATGGAGGCATAACGGCGTTTGTGCGTTGCCCCCAGAAGCATCGCTCCTGGCAGCGCTGTTACACCACTTAGGCGGCGTACCGTTCCGTTTTCTTGGTCGACGCAAATCGCCAACGGGCGCTCGTGACCAGCTTCCTTTGCTGCTTTTTGTAAATCGCTCGTTAAGGTCAACAATTGTTCAGGCGTTTCAATGTTACGACTAAACAAAATGATGTTGCCGACATAATGGTTACGGATCATCGCCTTTATTTCCGGCGTCGCTGTTGTTCCATGAAATCCAAAGACTAGTAACTGTCCAAGCATTCTTTTTTGTTCTTCATCCATGGCCTTCCCTCTCCCTTAAGCCGTTAAAAATGGCCTGTAAAACGGCTTTCTTGTCCTTTTGCTAGCTGTTTTGCGGAGCGATCAAGCACCGCGCCATCGACAGGAGGAATGTCACATCGTCCCAAGAGGGAGCGTTACTCTTTTTCCATAAGCAGCTTTCGTTCCCTTTCTATCATCCTATCAATGAAAATAGGCTTTTATGCCTCCCAATCAAACGATGTGCCCCACCCGAACATGGCCGCTTTTCTTATATTATTTTCCGCTTACCTAGAGGATTATCGCATCCTTTTATCGAACCAATTGTCCCTAAGAATGGATTTCACGTTTGCGCTTAGGGGCACCAAACAGCGCAGACGGCTCAGCCTTAAACAAATCGGAAATGGCGAGGGCCACATACAAACTCGGAAGCCTAGACCCTTGTTCAATCATTCCATAATAACTTTCCGTGATGATGATGTCGTATCTTCTCTTCAACAGACTAACGACCTTTTGTTGAGACCAGTTTCTGCTTTTTCGTAAGGAAATTAATTGATCCCTTTTGCACAATGTGATCACTCCCCAACATGTTGTAGTTTCAGTTTACCCAACAAATAATTGGCAGTCAATAGAATGACACAATAAAAAAGAGTGCAAATTTAAATAAACAGTTGAGTAAATTATTGCGAACATGCAGGAAGGGTATGCTTATGATCGAGCTGAATAAACGATTGCGCGAGTTGCGAAAGGCCCACCAGTTAACCCAACAAGATGTTGCTTCCTTTCTCGGCATTACCGAAAGTGCATACGGCTTCTATGAGCAAGGCCGGAACGAACCTTCCCTTCGCAAGCTAAAACAGCTTGCCGAAATCTATCACGTTTCCATTTCTTATCTTGCCGGAGAAACAGATCGTATCAATGAACAAACGCAGCGCTATTATTTTAAAGATTTGGATAAGGAAGAGCAGGAATTTTTAGAGGAGCAGTTGAAGTTATTTAGAAAGATTCGAAAAAACAGACGATGCAGTGACCTCCAATGAAAATAAGTGCATTTAGAGGTTTACCATTTTACAATTTGGGGAACAAAGCATATAGCACGAATCCCTATTAAAAAGGAGTGGTCAAAAACATACAAAAAGAGACAAGGTATGTCCTTGCCTCTCATAACGAATTTGTCTAACGCATTAATGTTTTAGCGAATTATAACGAATCTGTTGTCTATCCCTATAATATTTGAGACTTATCTACAAGTCAACCCTTAAGATTCGACAAATCTCCACCTAAAACATCACTACGCTTTCGACAAGGGTGCAAGCCAACTGCGCCCTTGTTCTGTTAACGCTAGACTTGGTTTAATATCCCCATTCTTCAATTCTTTGTTTTCAGTGCCAAGCAGCTTTTCTACTTTCAATAAATCAATCAGTTCACTCGCTGAATTGGCAGGAATGCCAAACTTGATCGAGAATTGGTTTCTCAACCACGGCGCCCCTAAATACAATTCATTTTCCGAGCCAAAGCGTTGTTCCCATTCCTCGACAAAACGAAGGGCATCCAGTTTATAGGATTCCAAATGGTACTCCTTGATTTCTAGTTGCAAAAAGTCACGCAAGTCCTCGCTATAATGGGAGTAATTTGTAATATCCGTATGTTTTGGCGCTGCCTCTGATAAATAATAAAGTTCCACACGTTTCCCTTTATACATCAGCCTGCTCATAATCGGAACCATATCGCTATCCGCTGTGACAAATACATAACAAGAAATGTTCTCGTCTTTATAAGTGCTTTCAATTGCGTCTATGCAAAGTTCAATATCCGACGAATTTTTGCGGGAATCGCCTTCCTTATCGTTTGAATAGACGTGGCGTATTTGGACGCGCTGCTTTTGGAGATCAGTCAAGCTTGAACGGATTCTCTGGAAGTCCGCATAAGCGCGAAACGTGCGGACTTGGTTTTGCCCGTACCGGTCCCATAAACAATTAAATAAATTCTTTTCCTGCTCTTCGTGGTTAGGGTTGTGGTTGTACCGGTTCATTAGCGTCCAATACACATTGTCATAATCAATAAAAATCGCTACATTGTTATGGTCTTTTGTTTTAAACATATCTTCTCTTTCATCTGTGTGTACTTTGCTCATTCCGCTAGCTGCCTTGCGCGATTTCTCGCTGTCCTCCCAAGACAGCCTCCCTCCTATTCATTCCATGAGGACGATGTTTTGTTCTGCTGCCACGAATGGTCTGTAGCTCTAGTGTACGATAAAATCCAGAAAAAGCCTATGAAATTCTGGCTTGTTCACTTGGGCAAATCGTTTGTCTTCATAGCCAGCAGTCAAAACAAAACAATCCTGTTCCAATCTATGCAAAAACAACGTGCTTCATACGTTGTTAAAAAAAGCTTGACAGTTTATCTGTATCAAGCATATAGTACACATAGACGCTCATGTATGAATTACTTAATACATACACACAAAAAGAGGTGACTTATGCGATTTCTATCGTTGCTGCATTTTGAATGGAAGCGTGTGTCCAAGATGTATTTTTTCCTTTTCGGCCTTGTCTCCGCGATCCAGCTAATTGCGATTTATGTCTTGGCCTCAACGCAGGCTGCCCACTTCACAAACGAAGCTTTAATTACAAACGTATCACTTAAGCAAATTGCCGAGTCCTATTCGATTCGTTGGGAGTACTTGTACAGCGAACTTCCTATTATTGGTTCGATAATGATGGCGATTGCAATCATGCTCGTTTATTCGTTGCTTATTTGGTACCGTGACTGGCTCGGTAAAAACAACGTCATCACTCGGCTGTTAATGTTGCCAATCAACCGTGCTCAATTATTTGCAGCTAAGCTGTTTTTACTATTTCTACTCGTTCTTGGTTTAGTCGCGCTGCAAATTGTACTAGCCGCAATTGGCAACAAAATCATTGAAGCAGTTGTGCCGAGTGAACTCTTTCTTGCTCCGTTAACAATGGCGCAAGTGATGCAAACGAACAGGTTATTTGGCTTGCTCATTCCCCTCGACCCATTTGTATTCGTCCTTGCTTATGGCCTAGGTTTTGCCTTTTTAACGGCCTTGTTTTCCGCCATTCTCCTTGAACGCAGTTTCCGTATCAAAGGAGCATTGTTAGGAGCGCTTTATTTGGCTTTTGTCTTTTGGTTGAACAGTTTCTTTTTTATCGGTGACTTATATGGACGTGTATTCCCGTCAGAAGCACTATTGATAGCTGTAGCAACGGGATTGACGACGGTCGTGTTGTCTTCCTGGCTAAGCATTTACTTAATCCGGAAGAAGGTGAGTGCCTAATGAACCATTTTAGTACGAAACGCTACATGGTGTTGTTCGTATTTATTGCGTTTTTGTCAGTGACCATCACCTACTTCTATGTAGCCATTTCCGATCGTTTAAACATTGAACCGATTCCCTTTGAGTGGGAAACCATTTCCGGCGACGAATCGTATTTAGAAAGAGTGCAGCTAAGCGGTTACTTGCAGAAAAGTCAAGATTCCACAAGCAATTCGCTTTTATTTGAAACAGACGGGCACACTGTCGCCTTTGGCGAACCATTGTCATGGCTTGAACGCTATGACGCAGGATATGACCCTTACTATGACCGCATCGCGTTTGAACATCGGTCTTTATTTCGACCACTTGTTCATGATTTGTATACCTACATTGACGTGAATGACGAAAATAACCAGGTTGCTGCTATTAGCCTCACACAGGATCAACAGGAAATGTTGATTACAGTCCTTGAGAACAACACAGGCGATTCCATGCAAGCGACCATTTCTGTTGACGGACTTCAAGACGAAGAAACAGGTTATATTTCTTACGCTTATGTAGAAGGCAATACTGTTTCCGTCATTATGGAAACAATGACGGAAACGCCAACGGGCGAGCGCTTTTGGTTTTATGTAATTGACTTAGAGAAACAAGCCATTATACAAAAAGCCAGCCTTGCCGATTTGGCAACCGATTCGGTTGCCAGCAGCAGTGCCTACGTATTTTTTGATTTTAAACAGCGGCCAGCGGTCATTTTGGACATCGATGGATCGCTCGCTTTTTACGATTTCAAAACGAACCACTTGTCAGAAATCGACACAAGCAATGGACAAAACATGATCAATGCTTCAGAAACAGAAGACGGCAGTGTCATACTGTTAGGGGGAACGGACGAACAAATCGTCTACCGTTTTGAAACGGATTCTCCAGATAAGATCACTCAGATCGGTGAACTGCCAAAGGTACTAACCGAAAATGAAGACCACTATATAGCTGGTTTCACTGAGGAAAACGGCTTTCTTCACTTGCTTATAGACGAAACGATGCCAGAAGAACATCCGATTGTTTCCAGCTATAGTATTTACACAGTTAAACTAGAAGACGGACAAATCCTCTATCATGGGAAAACCGAGTATAGAACCGAAAATGGATATCTTCATTTCCATAAATTGGAACGTGCATAAAAAGAAGGGAGCGCTTGATGAACATTCAATTTAACACCCGCGAGCCCGTTTACGCACAAGTTATCCGCTACTTTAAGGAGCAAATTGCTACCGGAAAGCTTGTTGCCGGGCAGGAAATCCCTTCGCGCCGCGAACTAGGCGCGACTTTAAAAATCAATCCAAACACAGCGCAACGTGCCTATAAAGAAATGGAGGATCAATTGTTGATTCATACTGAACGGAACAAACCTAGCCGGATTACGTATGACCAAGACGTACTTGACTCCGTCCGTGATGAATTAATCCAGGAGTCAATTGATACATTTTTGCAAGCAATCCGCACCATCCAAGTTCCGCTCGACGAAGTCATTGCCATGATCCAAGCTAGCTATAAGGAAGGGGAAACGGAACATGATTGAAGTAAAAAACGTCTCGAAGAAATATGGCCGCAAAGCTGTGCTGCATAACGTCTCGTTCATCGCCAAACGCGGGGAAATTACTGCGCTAATCGGCATTAATGGCGTCGGCAAGACGACTGTCCTGAAAATGATTGCGAATTTAACTCCATTAAGTGGCGGAGAAATTAAGATCGACGGCAGCACACTTTCGCCAAAGGGATATGAAACATTGACATTCATTCCTGACGTCATCCCGATGCCGCCCTCAATGACGATTGACAAAGCAATTGTTTTTATGCGCGACTTTTATAAAAGCTGGAACGATGAGCGCGCCAATGAACTCGTTAAATTCTTTAAGCTTGATCGTGCGGCAAAAATTGCTGATTTATCAAAGGGGAATACAGCCAAAGTAAACCTTCTCCTTGGCCTATCGTTAGATACACACTACGTGCTAATGGATGAGCCGTTTTCGGGCATTGATATTTTCAGTCGCGAACAAATTACCGATTTGTTTTCCAGTGGCTTTCTCGAAGATCGCGGCGTCATTATTACAACTCATGAAATCAATGATATTGAACATTTAATAGACAAAGTCGTTTTTCTTGATGAAGGGCGTGTCCTTAAGCAGTTCGATACAGAAGAAATGCGCCTAGCTGAAGGGAAGTCGATTGAAGATGTAATGCGTGAGGTATACCAGTCATGAAAAGCTATTTAAAATTGTTTGATTTTGAACTGAGGCGCGTCATGCCTTTGTTTCTCGGGGGGCTCGGCTTGTTTGCACTCATGCAGTTTGCCGTCGTCTTCATCTACACGCAAACTACATTAAACGAATATAACGCTCATTTGGCATCTGGCCGAACTGCTGCCGAATTCTTAATGGAAAACGGCCCTATTTCGATTAGTTTGTTTTTGTTCAGCCCCCTTTATGTAGGTCCGCTGATCTTCCTATTTGGCGCACTATTTTGTTACGCGTTGTTGATTTGGTATAAGGAGTGGTATGGCAGCCACCCTTTCATACACAGGCTGCTCATGTTGCCAAACAGCCGGATGCACGTTTATTTTGCTAAACTATCGGCCATTGCTTTCATGGCGATCGTTGTTTATGCATTCCAATTGTGTTTGTATCCACTCCAAGACTTGTTTTTATCGCTGCGCCTGCCAAATGAAATTTTAGAAACAGGCAATTTGAATGCCACACTTGATTTTGTCTTTATCCATGTGTTTAACACTGAAAACTACTTTATGGATCTGTTTATCATGTTTGGCTGTGGGCTATTCGCATTAACAACGATTTTTACAATGGTTTTAATTGAGCGGTCTTTTCGTTTAATAGGGATTGCCTTTGCGCTTTCTTATGGGGGAGTCGTCCTATGTGCGGCGACCGTCCCTCTCGGAATGCTGTCAGGGCAAATTTATGATTCGGAGCGTTTCTTTGTGGGGATTGCGCTAGTCACTCTGTTAATCGCCATTAATCTTCTGCTGTCCAGACGGCTCATCGCCAAATATGTGACGGTGTAGGAGGCTTATGATGAAACGATATTGGTATAGCGTGACATTAGTTGTGTTTAGTATGGTCGTCTTTAGTTGGTTGGCTTTTAGTTACACGTTTAAGCAGCAAGATATAAAGGAACTCGCCGATGGCATCGAGCTTAAAACGATATCTGGCTCTGAAGAAATCATTGCAGGTTTTGGCATAAGAGGGCAAAACGAAAGGAATTATGCTGTCCCTTTGTATGGAAAGCTAAACAAGCCTTCCTTTCTTGAATCGCTTGATGAGCACCCAAATCCGGCTATTAATGAATTGCAAAAACAGTTCCGCTCCTTTTTTAGAGGAAAAGATACATGGAACTCGTTATACGTAGATCAAGATTTTATTGTCCATATTGACGTTCCCTCTCAGTTTCATCCGATCGAAAAAACACGGTCACTTCAAATTAGCTGGCTCGACCGCTCGGAAGGGCAGTCGTTGGACTTTCGCATAGAAACCACGCCATCTAAGCAAGTTGACTTGGTTGATGTTCAGATCCGCGATTCGCTCTTGCATATTGCATTGCTCGAGTCCGTTGGCAACAGCGAAGTCGTTTCTCTTTATAAAATTGATCCGGGAAGCAAACAAATCGAAGAACGCCAGGAACTTGCCCATTTCAGTGGGTCTGAAGAATACGTAAGTACGATAAGCAAAGCCGATATTTATCTAGATTCATACCCTTTTAGCTTTTTCTCGCCGAACAGCTATTTAACTTGGGCGATTGAACACGTATCTCCAGAAGGCGACACAGAAATTGAACAAGTTTATTCGTATAGCTATGATAGCGAAGAGCTTAATGTCTTGTCTGAAGACAATAATAACAGCGAGGAAGTCCAGCAAGCATTGGCGATGAAAGACATGGTCAAGTATGAACATTTTCAAGTCGGGAATGAGCTTATTCTTTTACAGCAGGATGGAAGCAATTTATCCTATCATCTTATCGATTTAGAAAAACATGATGGTCGGCTTCCTGAAGCAACCACTTTTGAAATCAATGGGGAAATCGCTAGCGTTGCCTGTAAAGACGGCGTGTTGTATGTGTTTACTGTGGATCAAAACCACCAAGACATCCTTGCCTATGTTAAAGCCATTCACTTAAGCTCCAACGAAGTCGTCTACGAAGGGCAATTCGTCAATACAAGCGATTCGTTCATCTCATTTAATTGGCTAGACGTGTACTACGAAGGGCCACTATAAAACGACAAATGGTTAGGCAGTTGGGAAATTCGATTTCTCAACTGTCTACCTTTTCCTCGCTGACCAAGGCATCCCCTATTTTCCCACTCTTTCACCAATACAACGGCACCTGCGATGGCAAGAAGCTTTGTATGTGGCGTTATGAAATCGCTTTCCTCACACAGGCAAGCTTTGAGAGAAATAGTAAAAAACAATAAAAAAAGAGCATCTTTTTAGACGCTCTTACTCATTAGTTCCCGCCACTCTTGGACAAATTCTTTTATCTATGAATCATTGTTCTTGTTTTCGATTTTACGCTTCGTTGCTTAATAAGGACAGTCGCTGTTTTAGTTGCCCCTTGCCGTTTGCGCACAATCGACGTATTGTTTAGCGAGTGCCGTCAAACGTGGCCAATCGCGGGCAGCAATGATGTTTTTGTCGAGCAAAGAGCCTCCTGCACCGACTGCGACTGCACCAGCTTTTATAAACGAGGCTAAGTTGGTTAAATCAACGCCCCCTGTCGGCATCATCCGCACCATCGGCAGTGGCCCTTTCACTGATTTGATAAAAGAAGGCCCAACGCAATCAGCAGGAAACACTTTCACGACATCGGCGCCCCATTTTATAGCCTGGTACGCTTCTGTAGGCGTAAATACGCCAGGAATGACAATCGTCTCCCTCCGTTTCGCCACTTCAATCGTACCTTTGTCGAGAATAGGGGCAAATACAAACTTAGCCCCAGCGTCAATGGCCGCTTCAGCTTGTTCTGAACTTAGCACTGTACCGGCACCGACGACAGCACGATCGCCAACGAGCTTGCTTAAGCGCTCGATCACACCTAAAGCATCGTCTGAATCGAGCGTAATCTCTAAACCACTAATGCCACCCTCAATAAGAGCACTGGCAATGTTTTCAATGTCTTCGACAGGCAGCTTTCTCATAACAGCCACTACCCCAGAAGACAAAAGCTTGTCTAAACTCATATGGAAACCCTCCACAGTTGTCTTTGTACTTGGATCTTCATTAGTATAGGAGCTTAATGCAAACGTTGTCAATCAACAAAAACGCGATCACGAAATCAAATAATCGGTTGCCGTTTGAAATCCTTGTTTTTTTGCGTAGGCTAAATCGAATTCCTCATCTACATGCATGCAGCACACAACAGACCGGTTCTCTTCGGGGACAAGTTCGATCAGCTTACGTAATGACAAGTGGACATTTCCTGGATAATCGGCCGTGCATGTGTCTTGGTAAAAGACGTCATATTGTCCTGCTTTTAATTTTTGCAACACGTCGGCGCTGATTGCATTGGCATCGCCGCTATAGTAGATATGATTGCCTTTCGCGTTGATTTCGTAGCCAAAGCAAAGCAGATTTTCAGCATGCTGGACTTGTACGGGTATGAGTTCGATCCCGCCGCACCCTTCGTACATATAGGCATCCTTTATTTCTTGCCAAAAGACATGGGTATCATCTACTCCATTTCCTTTCAACACTGCCTTGATCGCCGGCAGCAATGCTTGAGGCGCTAGCACTGTTACTTTTGCTTGAAATGCTGGTTCCATTTTAAAATAGGAATAAAAAATCAAATCGCCAAGGGAGCCTATATGGTCAGGGTGAGTATGAGTCATGGCGACATGTATCGTCTCAACCCCGTCTAATACATAAAACGATTGCAGACGATGAAACGTCGAGCTGCCGCAATCAATCAAAAAGAGCTTACCGCCCTCTTTTGCCATTATGCCGTTATTGCCTAGTTTTGTATGAAATGCGCTGCCACAGCCAATAAAAGTAAACACGAATACACCTTCCTTTCTTTCTACTAAAATATCACAACTTGCCGTTCTCACCAACTAGCCGTATAGTGGAAAGCGAACAACCTTTTATATAGAAAGGTGTGCGATCGAATGAAAATTAAAAGCGGGGTTGAACAAGCTGTTTGCATCCTTGTCATTTTAGCAACGCAAACGGGGCAGCAACATGTCAAAAGCGATACCATTTCCGCCCGTCTCCGCGTGTCTCCTTCTTATTTAAAGAAAATTATGCGCAAACTTGTCATCAGCAAGCTCATTACGAGCGTCCCTGGCAATAGCGGTGGCTTTGCCCTCGCCAAATCGCCTGAAGCGATCACCATGCTTGATATTCTTGAAGCCATTGAAGGAACAAGCCCGTTCTTGCAGACGGAAGGCTTAATTCAATATGTTTTCCCTGAGATTCCTGCAGCAGAAGCCGGTTCAAAACGGCTTGAAGCCATTTTTCTGGAAGCGCAAGAACAATACATGGCTAGCTTGGCCAAGACCACATTGGCAGAAGCGATTCATCAGACGTTAAACCGAGAAAAGATCGAGCTCGTTGACTGGAACCGCGCCCTCGGTTCTCCTGATATTGCCCAATTAAAAGAACAGCGAAATCGCTAGACAGACAGGAGGGTTGCTATTTTTCGGGCCAGCTTACTGTTTGCTGTTCAAACGTTTTCGTAACTGATAGAAATAGGCGACAATCCGCATCAACCATTTTGGCACTCGTTTCGGAAAATAATATTGGCCATAATGGCGCTCATACCCTCTTTTTAAGTCTTGCCATTGTGTGCATTGCTTTTTTTGAGAAAAACGAGCAATATCAATTAAGCGGACAGCGCCTGTTTCTGTCAACAGCAGGTTATGCAAGTGGATGTCAGACGGATTTAAGCCGGCCCTTCTTGCCAATTCAAGGGCCTTGTCGACTTGGGCAACGTGGTCCCTTGTAATCGCCACACCTTCTGCTAAGCAGTCAAAAAACGTTTTTCCACGAATGAAATCCATCACTAAGTATCCTTCACCGGCTTCGTAAAGGCGAGGAAAAAAAGAAATACCCGCTGCTTTCTCATAGTTGCGTGCCTCTTCCATCGCCAAATGCTCAAACGGCGGATAAAACACTTTGATCGCCCGCTGTTCCCCTATTATTTTGAAAACGTAAGCACTCCTGCCCTTGCCGATGAGTTCCCAGTTGGCAGGAGTGTTTTTTAGCGCTATCTTCCCGCCTTGTTTGACAAATACAATGTTGGCCAATTCATCTCTATAGATTGTAGACGTCTCCGCATTCATCGCTTTTTTGACATTCGCTTTGCCAACTCTTTTTTGATACCCGGCAAAAGATGTTTTTGTGCTTGTTTGACCCCTTCCCGTACCGCTTTCGATTTTAGTAGCTTTGTTAATTTCGACATAACCGATCTCTCCCTTAGTTTTCTAGTGGACGCCGCAGGCAAAAGCACGCAAAAAAGACCTTTGCCCACAGCATGGACAAAGGTCTCGCAAGCAGCGCATGAAGCTTGAGCTGCCAGCAGTGCCGAGGATTGCTCCTGTAATGACGACAGCTGCTTTTATGCTACTCCCCTTTGGGAATTTCCTATAGATTTTGTTTAACTATACGATATCCTTGTGTTGGCTGCAATAGAATCCATGCTTTCACACAGAGTCTTTACAAATCGTTTACGTTTTGTTGTTGAGTCCCACTTAATGCAAATGCTTGGTTTCGTTCCGTTCTTTTTTGCGGTAAAAATAACCCCAATAGACGCTAGCCACCATTCCCGGTACAGCAGCAATCGCTGCCGCTCCCCATAAATCGCCTCCTCGCAGCTGACCATCGGCCCAAAAATAGTGGAAAAGGTAGCGTAAACCGGCGCCAGCTCCGCCGCCAACAAGAGCCCCAAAAAGCAAAAATCCAGCAATAATCAACAATGTGTGTCGTTTCATGTTCGTTTCCTTTCTAACTAAAGGTGTTACCTTGCTATTTCACGTTTGCTGTTTGTTTAAACATCATAAACGCACGGCAAAGAACTCCTATGCTAAACTAGAAAGAGGAATTCACACTGTACCTTTTCACCAAAGGAGTTTATATAATGAGCCATCTCCACACGCTAAAACAAATTTCCCAGACATTAAATGCCGAGAATGACTTAAAACGTATGCTTGATAACGTGTTGCACACATTGCTTGCGGAGCTCGATTTTTCGAGTGGCTGGATTTTTTTAATTGACCAAATGGGAAACCATACCCTTTATGCTGCAAGCGGCATTCCGCCAGGACTTTCACGAAAAAATTGCACCCCGTTAAAAGAGGGCGGTTGCTGGTGCAAAAACCAATTCCTACATGGGACATTGGAACGGGCTGTTAATATGATTGAATGCCAACGTTTGGAACGGGCGATTGAACGAGGCTGGGGCGAAACAAACGGCATTACCCATCACGCTACAGTTCCCATCTATGCAGGTGAAGAGCCACTTGGCATCTTAAACGTGGCCCATCCCCAAAAACACCATTATGCACAAGATGAACTGGAGTTGTTAGAACTCATTGCTTTGCAAATCGGAACAGCGATCAAACGTGTGGAGCTTGTTGCCTTTGAAGCGGAACAGGCTGAATTGAATGAACGGCAACGCCTATCCCAGGATCTCCATGATTCAGTCAACCAATTGCTTTTTTCCGTTAACATGACGTTGCAAGGGATGGCTATTCGGACAAAAGACGAGGAAATGAAAGAGAAAATGTCTGACGTTTCCAAATTAGTTAGCGCCGCATTAGGTGAGCTTCGGGCCATTATACGAGGCCATTCAGGAGAGGAATTAGAGGCTGGACTGGCACAAGCAGTCGAACAGTACAGCCGCTTAATCGGCATTTCTGTACGCCTCCTCCTTCCTACTGAGGTTGACTGGCCAGCAAAAACAGAGTTAGCTACTTACCGAATCATCCAAGAAGCATTAAACAATTGTAAAAAACATGCTGGCGTGAAAGAAGCAACGATTTCTTTAACAAAAGCACAAGGGGAATGGCTTTTAACCATTTCTGATCAAGGCGAAGGCTTTGAAACAAACCATGTTAGCCGCAGACAAGGACTTGATTCAATCCGCAAACGGGCAAAAGAACTAGGCGGGCAGGCGTTATTGATATCAGCACCAGGGAGTGGCACGACGTGGGAAATTCGCTTTCCTGATAAAAAGGGGGAAAAGGAATGAGAATTTTGCTAGCTGACGACCACCATGTTGTCCGTAAAGGGCTTGCCTATTTCTTAGAAGCCCATCCCGACATTGAGATTGTTGCTGAAGCAAGCAATGGCGAAGAAGCGGTAGCATTGTACGAACGCCACCGCCCCGACATTCTGTTAATGGACATTGACATGCCAGTCATGGATGGTATTCAGGCGACACACGTCATATTACGCAATCATCCACAGGCAAAAGTGTTTATGTTGTCAGGCTATGGAGAAAAAGACTTTGTGATCCAAGCACTGCAAGCAGGAGCTTGTGGCTATCAGCTAAAAGATGTGGAACCTGATGTGTTGATCTACACGATTCAGGCCGCTAATAGCGGGGAACTTCCTCTTGACCCCCGGATTATGAAGCATGTGCTTACCCATGTCGCGCGCTCGGCCAATTCTGTCGCTGACAAAGTGAACCGTTTGACAGACAGGGAAGTCGACGTGCTGAAAGAAATTAGCACTGGCAAGAGCAATAAAGAAATCGCAGCTGCGCTGTTTATTTCCGAGAAAACGGTAAAGACCCATGTTTCCAATCTCCTTGGCAAATTGGAGCTTCAGGATCGGACGCAAGCTGCGTTGTTTGCGATCCAAGCAGGGATTGCTAAGCCCATTTCATTTTTGGATGAACAATAAATTCCACTTCTTCCCCATTTGGATGGACAAAATAAAGCGACTCTTCGTCTCGATTAAGGAGAAACCGCTCGGTAAGCGCAAAGCCGCGTTTTTTGGTATTTTCCAGCACAGCAAACGCTTCATGATCGGCTAAAGAAAAAGCGAGATGGAGCGTTTGCCCTTCCAGTTCTGTTTCCACGAGTTCCAGTGTGAACGGCCCTTTTCGGAAAAAGGCAAAGCGCTCCTCGCCCGTACTTATACACCATTCCCACCTGAAGCCTAGCGTTGCTACATAATAAGGCCAGGCTGCCTGTAAATCAGCGACAGCCAGGCCTAGATGATGGATCTTCACGACCGCTCCTGCCTCATTAATAAATTCATGTCGCCGAACTCATGCCACAAATAACGCTTTGCAACCGCTTCCTTATAAATAGCTTTTACCCCTTCTTCACCGGCAAAAGTTTGCAACAAATCAATATGACTTGCTTCTTGTTCGTGAAAACCTGTCAACAACCCATCGACGGCGGTCAGCTTGCTTGTACGGGAAAGATAGAGTGACGTTACCCCAGCTTGCGGAATGATAGTATTGCCATCGCTTGCTGTTTCTAGAGCACGGACGACTGTCGTTCCAACAGCGATCACCCGTCCTCCATTCGCTTTGGCGTCGTTTATGATTGCCGCCTGCTCATCTTCAATGGAGAATGCTTCCGGATGGAGTGCTGGATTCGGCCATTTGTCGTCGCCATAATAGCTTAAACCGGCATGAAGGGTTACAAAAGCAAGGCGAATGCCGTGTTTTTGTAAATGGGCAAGCATGCGCCACGTAAATGCCCGTCCAGCAGAAGGCATTTCGACCGAACCAGGAATGCTAGCGTAGACCGTTTGGTAATCTTGCAATGGCCAAGAGCGGGCCACATGCTCATAGCGAATCACATCCCCTTGCCTATAAAGCTCGCGGAGGAGCCGGCTGGAACTACAGGAAAAAACAAGCCTGACTAACGGCGGCTCTGTCCCAGGGCCTGTTACAAGTGCCTTTAGCCCATGCATAAACTCAAGCTTCTTGCTGCTTTCCCCTAGAATAAGCCCATCCCAAGTGCCGTCTTCAACTTCACGGGACAAACGGACACGGATGCCATCAACTGTTTTTAGTTCAGCCGGGATCGTACGACTATTATTAAACACGAGCACGTCGCCCGCTTCCAGCTGATGAGCTAATTGTGAAAATCCCCCGTGTACGATTCGTCCACTGTCACTCCAATACGTCAGCAAACGAACACCGTCCCGCATTTGCCCCCGTTTCTCAGGAGGCGTGTCTGCATCTAGCCGCTTTTCTGTCGGAATCAACATCATCGCTCCCCCTCTTTCTGTTGGTGGACGATCGCTTCTTCACGGCTGCCGTTTGCGGCTCCTTCCTCAATTAAATAGTCAAAGACAGCCAAACGCTTTTGTGGTGGATCAAGGAAGTAATCGCAATCAGGCAGCGCTTGGGCGTGCATATCTGTATCCATTTCGCCAGGATCGACGAGATGGAAACGAACGTTGCTGTCAGCAACTTCATCGGCCCACGTCTGTACCATGCCCTCGACTGCAAACTTGGAAATGCCGTAGGCACCCCACTCAGCAAACCCTGTCTTTCCTGCTTCTGAAGTGAGCGTAATGACAATGCCACTATCACGGGCAAGCATTGTCGGCAAAATTTGCTTTGTAAGGAAATACGGAATAAGTGTATTTGTTAACAATACCTCTTGAAAAGCGGCATCTGGATAATCAAGCAACAAGCTTGGTCCAGGCCCGAAAATCGACGCATTGTTAATCAACACATCCACTTTTTTATACCGTGCCAGCGTAAGGGCAGCAAAACGCTCCGCATCTTCAGCCTTCGCCATATCACCTGCTACCGCGACGACCGGTATGTTTTCAGCCTGCAGCGCCGAGGCGAGCTGCACTAAGTCATCCTCCGTCCGTGCTGTCACAGCAAGAGCGTACCCCTTTCTTCCGTAATGCCAAGCTAAAGCACGGCCCAGCCCTTTTGTTGCTCCCGTAATCATTACAATCGTTGCCATTGCTATCCCTCCCTAAGATGTATACTCTCATCTTAAGAAAACGGGCCTCCTCCTGCTTCAGCAGGCAGGTGTAAATGTGGTTCCACCTTTCGTTCTGTCGCGCATACATCTTTTGGTGTATAAAAAATAGGTTCGCCTAAGTTCTATTGTTCGTCTCGGCTGACAAGCGTTTCTATCCGCCTGAATATGGAGAGGTATTAATCAAGGTTTAGTCCTATTGGAAGTAATCGGATAAATGGTATAATTTTAAAACTCTTTGTGTGAGTGATACTCAGTACAAATACTAATTAAAGAAAGGTACGTTCACAAATGGAGAATTTACTTCGCGTTAAGACAAGGCAAGAATTAAGAGATTGGCTTGAGGAACATTCAACTACAGAAAAATGTTGTTGGATAATTGTAAGCATGGCGGAACAACCAAATGTTATCCAGTATGTAGATGCTGTGGAAGAAGCATTATGTGTTGGTTGGATTGATGGTATAAAAAAGAAAATATCAGATACTGAACTAGCTCAAAGGCTTTCCCCGAGAAAAAAGAACAGTCATTGGACAGAATTAAACAAAGAAAGAGTACGGAGATTAGACAAATTAGGTTTGATGAGAGAAGAAGGAATGAAAGCACTCCCCGATATGCGACCTGAATCTTTTACAATTGATAAAGATATAGAATCTCGTTTGAAAGAAGAGGAGCAATTATATCAGAACTTTATTCATTTTCCTGAACTATACAGAAGGATTCGAATCGATACGATACAAAGTTATCGAAATGAACCGGACACGTTCAATAAGCGATTGAAAAAGTTTATTGAACATACAAGAGAAAATAACATGTACGGTCAATGGAATGACAACGGTCGCTTAATCGATTATTGAGGAAAGGAACGTACAATTGAAATTAGAACGTTTGATATCGATCATATTCAAGCTCCTAAACAATGAGATTTTGTCCGCTTCTCGTTTAGCTGATGAATTTCAAGTATCATCGCGAACGATTTATAGAGACATTGAAGCCATTTGTGCGGCTGGGATACCAGTCGTTTCATACCAAGGCACGAACGGTGGGTTCGGTATCATCAAAGGGTATAAATTTGATAAAAGTTTAATCGGTTCCTATGACCTATCGAATCTCATTACGGTGCTTCGTAGTTTATCGGGTATTTTTGAAGATAAAACAATTGACCATACGATTGAAAGGCTAAAATCACTCGATCCAAGTGGAAACAATGGAATTTTATCAGTTGACTTAGAAAGCCATCGAACAGAAGCACATTCATTAATCGGTCTGCGAAATGCGATACAAGAAAAAAGGATCATTCGCTTTGATTATGTAAGTAGTAAAAACGAATGGACATCACGGGAAATAGAGCCTATTCACATTCAATATAAGTTTCGCAACTGGTATTTATATGGCTACTGCAAAGAACGGGGCAACTATAGAGAATTTAGAGTATCACGTATGATGAATATTACGCTGACAGAAAAAACATTTACCAAAAATCACGACGTGAAAAGGGATACATCTTTTTCAGCTAAAAATCTAGAACGATTTGAGGATGTTGTCATTTGGGTAAGTCGCGATTCCTTAGTAGAAGTGTTGGACCAATTCCAGCATGCTTCAAAAGTTAAGAACAGTGATGGAAGTATGACGTTTACCATTTCTGTGTATCAACCTTTGCATGCTCGATGGTTAAAATCGATTCTTTTAAGCTTTGGCAGCGGCGTTAAAATTGTCAAACCTGTGGAATTACAAACGGTTTTAGTAGATGAGGCAAAAAAAATAATAAATGTTTATCGAGATGTATGACAGGCTGTTGTCATACATCTTTTTTTATACTACAGCTATCAACCGTTAAGGAGTCGATCTGAAAAATGAACCATGCAAAAAAGATGTACCACTATCATATTTGGGCGAATCACGTATTACTGGAAAAAATGAACGAATTGCCAAGCAATGTCCTATACGATGAGGTGCGCAGTTCGTATCCGACGATTGCCCAAACGTTTAGCCACATTTATGTCGTAGATGCAATGTGGCTCGCCGTCCTAAAAGGAATCGATATGCAAGAAGCACTGGAAGAATCGATCGCCCTTGTCGAAAAAACGAATCGATACTCTATAGACGAATTTATTCAGTCTTTTGAACAACTAGCTTCACAGTATGACGAGTGGATGAATCGCCAAAAAGACTTAGAACAAAAAATACAAGTGAATAATCCATGGTCTGGCGCTAGAGAAACGGCTTACGCAGAAATTTTACTCCATGTTGCCAATCATGGCACGTATCATCGAGGCAACATCACAACCATGTTAAGGCAACAAGGGTATGCTTCGACAATGACTGACTTCTCCTTGTATTGGTACCAAAGCTAGGCACAAAAAAAGGTTGGCAGCGAAACGCCGCCAACCCTTTTTTTGTTAATGAGCATATTGCAAAAATTGCGTACGGATCGCGTGGGCGACGCCGTCCTCATTATTGGAAGTTGTGACGATATCTGCAGCGGCTTTTAGCTCTGGTATACTATTTTCCATCGCTATGCCGCAGCCAGCATATTCGATCATCGACAAGTCATTGCCGTTGTCGCCGATGCACATCACTTCTTCACGCTCAAATCCAAGCTTTTCAGCAAGATGTTTGACCGCATTGCCTTTGCTGACGAGTGGATGGAGAATTTCATAAAAAAACGGCGCGCTCTTGACCATGGAATAACGTTCCTTTACAGCAGCTGGAATTGCGGCAATCGCCTGATCCAGTTTTTCAGGTTCATCTATATACATCACTTTTGGCACGAGTATCGAAGGATCTGCTTCCTTTACTGGACAATAACGCAACGGAACTTTTGTCAGAAACGACTCATACACCGTATAAGGGCTAATGTCTCGGTCTCCAGTGTAAAGCCGCTTATCGTCAAAATAATGCATAGGCGTATTTAACGTTTTTGCCAGTTCGTCTAACTCGACTAAATCATTATAGCGGAGCGTATGTGAAACAACGACTTGATTGGTATGCGTATCTTGTACAAGCGCCCCATTGTAGGCGATCACATAGTCGCCCTTTTGGTTCAATTCCAACTCGTGCAAATAGCGGGTGACGCCACCTAAAGGACGCCCTGTACAAAGAACGATTGTCGCTCCCGCTTGGCGTGCTTCTAAAAGCGCCTTTTTCACTTCCGGTGTCACTTCATGATGGTCATTCAACAACGTCCCATCCATATCAATCGCAATCAATTTGTACATATTTTCCACTCCTACGCTTCTCTCTTTTCGATATGCCTCCTTGGGAGATTCCCTTTCCCAAGCAAGGGGTTACTGGAACAGCGTACTCACCGATTGCTCCCGATGAACTCGGTAAATTGCTTCCGCCAATAGCGGAGCAATTGAAAGTACAGTCAAGTTCCCAACCTTTTTATCGTCGTCTAATTCAATCGTGTTGGTGACGACAATCTCTTTAATTGGCGCCATTTGCAACCGTTCAATTGCCGGCCCTGTCAAAACAGGATGGGTACAACAGGCATAAATCGCACTCACTTTGTTTTCTTGCAACGCATTGGCCGCTAATGTCACAGTGGCCGCCGTATCAATCAAATCATCTACAATAATCGCTTCCCTTCCCTCTGTGTCGCCGACAACGTTCACAGCTTGTGGAAACCCTGGTTCTGGGTGGCGTTTATCGATAAAGGCAATTGGCGCATCCAAATATTCTGCTAATCGCCGCGCACGGCCAAGCCCAGAATGATTTGGCGCCACAATTACAGGTTGCTTAAGCGCTTTGTTTAGGAAATATCGCGCTAAAAGTGGCAGCCCTTGAAGTGGGTCAACAGGGATATTAAAGAACCCTTGAATTTGCGGGGCATGCAGATCAACCGTTAAAATCCGGTCTGCCCCTGCCGTCTCTAGCAAGTTGGCAACCAGTTTGGCTGCAATCGGCTCACGTGCCCGAGCTTTGCGGTCTTGGCGAGCATAGCCAAAATAGGGAATAACCACATTGATTTCTTTTGCAGACGCCCGCTTTAGCGCATCGATCATAATCAATAGTTCCATTACGTGTTCATTGCCAGGTTGTGATGTTGATTGAACGACAAACACTTTTGAACCGCGGACACTTTCCTCGATATTGATTTGCACCTCGCCGTCGCTAAAGCGTTTAACCGAACTTTTTCCAACTGCACAACCGAGCAAAGAAGCGATTTCATTTGTCAGCAATGGATTGGAGTGAACGGTGAACAGCTTAAACTTCTTTTTGTCAATAGAATAACCCACATGCATCCCTCCGCACTGTGTCTCACATTCGATTTTAGCCTACTTTGCCGCGAAGCACAATGTGGCGTCATTTTTATGCGGCGAAAGACAGCGAAACCAAGGAACGAAAAAAACTGCCGACCTCTCCCTACATAAGGGAAGGTCGGCAAGTATGGTTCTTAAAACCCTCTTGTGGTCATTGTTAGTGGCAACGCCTCTGGCTGTGCACAACTACTCTTCATATAATAAGAGCGCTCATTTTCTGATGAGGCAAGGACGCCATGCATAGCTTCAAGGACATGGTAAGCCATGCGCCCATTTGCGCGGTGCGGACGACGTTCTTGAATGGCATGAACCATATCAAGCACGCCGAGGCCACGGCTGTTGTCTTGGAAGCCATAAATGAGCGGAACTTCTTGAAACTCTTGTTCTCCTTGCCTCTTCACATAAACGGGCCCGCCAAATGTATTCGGGTCAGGCAAAAGCAACGACCCTGTTGTGCCGTGTACTTCTAAGTTCGGCGTCTTTGAGCCCCATACATCAAAGCTTGTAACGAGCGTGGCGATTGCCCCATTTTCAAAATCAAGCACACTGGCTAAATGGGTTGGCGTCTCCACCGATATCGTATCACCAAATTTTGGCGCAGACGTGATCATTCTTTCTGTATATGCCTTGCCAGCCGAAGCTGTCAGACGCTTAATTGGGCCAAGCAAAGAGATCAGCGCAGTTAAATAGTACGGGCCCATGTCAAACATTGGACCAGCCCCGACTTTATAAAAGAAGTCGGGATTTGGGTGCCAGCTTTCTGGGCCATGGCTCATCATAAATCCGTTTGCCGAAACCGGTTTTCCAATCCAGCCGTCATCAATTAGTTTTTTACACGTTTGCAAACCGCCGCCAAGAAATGTATCAGGAGCAGCCCCTAACAGCAGCCCTTTTTCGTCGGCAAGCGCTTGCAGTTCATCTGCTTCCTCAAGCGTTAGCGCTAATGGTTTTTCGCCATATGAATGTTTGCCCGCTTCAAGCGCCCGTTTATGGACGACATAGTGGGCAGACGGCGTAGTTAAATTAATAACGATGTCAATGTCTTGATTGGCAAAAAAATCATCCATTTCCATTGCTTCCACGCCACTGTAGCGGTCCGCCTGCTTCATTGCTTGCGCAAAATTCAAGTCAGTACAAGCAATAATCTCAATTGCATCAAATCGGTTATTCATTTGAAAATAAATATCACTAATATTCCCACAACCGACAATGCCTGCCTTTAACGCTTTCATGTCACCACTCTCCCTTCAGTCCACCACATTATAGCGCTTTCATTCTATTTCGTAAATGAAAAATAGCAACCTATTTCAGATTCTATTTCAGATTTCGTTGCGATTAAGGCAAATGGACAAGCATCAGCTGGATGGGTTGTGGCAGTTTTAAACCCACCTAGTCCTTACCGTGAATTGAATAAAGAGGAAATCCATAAAACTCCTCTGTTTAGCTAACGATCTAATGTACCCTGAAATATTTTGCTGGTAGAAATTTGTTGATCTTCTATCGTATCGTATGAACCTTCAAACCAGTTCATGGGCTGTATAGCCTACTCCCTTGTAAATTGTGTTGTATTCTCCATTTTAACAATACATCAATATAGGGTTCTCCATAAATAAAACGTTGCATAGGCTTCCCAATTTGTCCAAGCGGCAGCATACTGTTTGATTTCTTTTTTTGTTGGTTTTGTTTCGGATTCTGTGAGTAGCTTAATTACATTATGCAAACCGACATCATCGATTGGAAAAGCGGTAGGAAATCGCAAACAGCGCATCAGAACATAATTGGCTGTCCAAGGACCGATGCCTCGTATTTGAATTAAGTTTTTTTCAGCATCTTTAAAGTCCATTTTTATTAATTTTTCCTTCGACAATTCTCCACTTGCCATAAGCTTGGCAATTCCAATGATATATTCACTTTTTTTTACCGTCATTTTAATACCTGCTAGGTCGGTAGGTGTTAACTGTGCAATTCGTTCGTACGGTGGGAATACCCAATACTTTTTACCATTCCATTCGATGGAATCGCCAAATCCTTCTACAAATTGCTTCTTTAATGAGTATGCAAACGCTAAGTTAATTTGCTGCCCTAGAACACCCCAACATAAAGCCTCAAATAAATCGGGAATGCCGACGACTCGCAATCCATAAAATGTTTCAACCGTCTTTTTAAGTAATGGATCTGCTTTTGCCATTTCATAAAATGGGGTTAAATCGGTATTAAGATCAAACCATTCATGAATATATTTTACAATTTTTTCTCGTTGCCACTCTTCGCTAGGTCTAGAATCATTTAAAAACTGGACAACCATTTGTTTATTATCAATGACGCTTATCTGTATCAAGGACCGAATTTCCCCAATGGCTATCATTCTTGTAATGTGATCGTTCTCAGTTTCATACATACATTCATTTTTTTCTCTTTTTAGATAGCCTAGGTTAGCATTCATGTCAAACTCTTCAGGTAATGCAATAATCATCTCATCGTTGATTTCATGCCATGTCACTTTTTCATCTCCTCTCTTTATGACTATTACCAAGAAAACTCACACTGATTGAAGTTCACTTTATCACATAATAATCAGTACTGATTTTGTTATCTTGCTATTACATTCTAAACACCTTATATTTTTTTATTTATAAGGTTATAGTGTTAGGTATTAAAGATGCTAAAAAGAAAAGGAATAGTCATACAGAACCGCAATTAAAAGGGGATATTGTAAAAAGAGGTGAAAGGAATGCCGGATCGTATCAATCATCCATTTCAACAGAGTCATGGTCACGGCGTTTTGACTGACGAGAACATGATGACAAATGAAAAGTGGCAAGCAATTATAGACAATGATGCCTCGTACAATAATCAATTTTTCTATGCCGTAAAAACCACCAGGATCTTCTGTAAACCGTCATGCAAATCCCGCGTTCCTAAAAAAGAAAATGTACGTATTTTTTCAAACGCAAAACAAGCGCTCGATGCAAATTTCCGCCCTTGTAAACGTTGCAAGCCTACGAATGAGAGCTTGCCTGATCGTGAATGGGTAGCTCTTATAACGGAATACATTGATAAAAACTTCAGTGAAAAGTTAACTCTAGAAACGTTAGCAGATATTGCTCACGGGAGTCCCTATCATTTGCATCGTACGTTTAAAAAAATGAAAGGCATCACACCAGTCGAATATATCCAACAGGTTCGATTAAACGCTGCTAAAGAGTATTTGATTCGCACAAATAAAGCGATTGCGGATATCGCCATAAGTGTAGGTATGCCTAACACGTCCTATTTTATTACTTTATTTAAAAAGAAAATGGGACATACACCAGCACAATTCCGTCAAATCAGTAAAATGGAGGAACGGTAAAATGGAATCAAACAACAAACCAATCCTTTATTGGTCTTTGCTAACGTTTAGAGATTTGAATTTTTATATTGCTTCCACATCTAAGGGACTTGTGTTTGTTGGCTCACCGAACAAACCATTCGAGGAATTGTCCGAATGGGCTAAGAAGCGCTTTAGCAGAAGTCCTTTGGTGGAAGCAGCTGAAAAGCTTGAGCCCTATGCGGTTGAAATCACCGAGTATTTAGAAGGAAAACGGAAAACCTTTACGGTTTCATTTGATTACGATGGAACAGCATTCCAGCTTGCAGTCTGGAACGCACTTTGTGCAATTCCGTACGGACAAACTAGGTCCTATTCCGACATTGCCAATTCTATAAATAAACCAGCAGCCGTTCGAGCTGTAGGGGCGGCGATTGGAGCGAATCCAGTATTAATCACCGTACCATGTCATCGTGTAGTAGGAAAAAATGGATCATTAACTGGCTACCGCGGTGGATTCGAAATGAAGACACGGCTTTTGGATTTGGAAAGACAAGGCTTATCGAGCAATGAGTGATTAGTGAAAGGAGGTTCCGTCACGGGAATCCTAGCCCTACCGTAAATTAGGTAGAGTGGAATAAAACAAAAAAATCGCCGCTCTAATTTTGCGGGAATGACTGTATAATCACTTGTTCGAATACTTGTTCATCCAATTCTTAATATCACCATCATCATACATGTATTCTCCAGGGGCCAATAGCGTATCTAGGCCTGAGACAGTCTTTAGAAACCTGCAAACAGTTAAATCCGTTACAGGGTAATCGTCTGTCACCACATATTTGGAGGCCCAGTCAGCCACTTCTTCTTTTGTAAGTTTATTTTGTAGCACAAGCTCCAGTTTATCAATAATCTCTTGTTTAGCAGGTTCTCTCATTTTCTTTACCACCTTTCGATCCTGTATTTCCCCTTAGCGACTTTGAGGGGAATCATTTTAGGTAAGTCCAAAAAGTAACCCTGTAACCATTGAAAAAGAACCTAGCATGATATACATGCCTTTAAACTCTTTTATTTTTTGGGCTAAAGATAAATGTTCGTTTACTACATAAATATGTTGAAACTGAAATCCATTCAATTTTGGTCCAGCTATGTAACAAACGAAGCAAGTAGCTAAAATAAAGACAATAATGGAAATGAGCTCATATGACCGGCCACTCAATAAAAGTGTTCCAGTATACACAATGATAAATAAGCCAATCATATACAGAGGCATAAACACAAATGCTAAAAGCTTGTTTTTTTTGTTTAATTTTCGATCTGCCAAGTGCTAACACTTCCTTTATCGGTCATATAGCCAACCAAAAACCCCCGGCGAGGAACATCTTCGTAATCAGTCATATGAGCCTTTCCGTTTGTATCAACTTCTATATACACTTTGGTATCCCATGTTTCCCCTTCATCAATACTTATCCATAGAATACGTTCTTCTGTACCAACAAAAGAAACAGTTCATGTCTCTATATTAAAATAAAAGCGAATAGGTTTATAGTTGATGTTTAAAACAAATTCCGTCTCGAATATAGATGAACCTCTTGGTTTCGCGATAAAAGAACTTATCGCTGATGCAAAATCAATACCCGAATCGCAATACCTAGCGATTGCCGCATATCCTAGTCCTTAAACCGTGAATTTGGTAAAGTGAGATAAACAAGCACCCCTGCTTTAATTCAGCAGGGATGCTTAAATTCGTGTATGCACTCTTAATTTCAGAAGTGAAATTGGGATTAACCGTAAATCCCCATTATTATCGGTGCAACTGTAAAAATAATAAAAATGCCTTTAAACTTTTCCACTTTCTCTCGAATGGTTAAATCTCCATTCTCTATGTAAATATTATCAAACTCAAATGCGTTGAAAACTGGATTACATATAAAACAAACGAAAAATGTCACAAGAAGAAACCCCACAAAACTCCATATACCGTTTCCTCCGCTTATATTAAAAGAAAACAAATATCCAATCGTAAACATCACACTTTGGTATAACGGAAGTAACACAAATGCAATAAATCGATTCTTTGGTGTTAGTTTAGCTATTTTCTCCTTCATGGGTATTGGCCCCCTCTTTAATTACAAAACCCAGTCGGACAAAACGTTCGATAACACTTGTCACAATGTTTGCGATGAATAGTTAAACGATAGTGTCCCATGGGCAAGAAACGCTTTAGGAAAATTATTCTTTAGAAAAGAGCCCCCGCTGTTAGCCCCAGCGAGGGATGCTTATAATTCCCATTTTAAATCAAGTTAAAATATCCCTGTCCATAAACCGAAAATAAAAGAAAAAAGAGTGAATGCTATATAAACCGCTTTAAACTTCTTCATTTTTTCCTTTAGACTTAATTCCCCATTCACAACATATATGTCATAGAAGTCGAAAGCATTGAAAATTGGGTTTAGTATGGCACAAATCACAAATACTCCTATTATGAATGCGACGATCGCGATTGAATCATACCATTTTCTAGCTATCTCAAGGCCCACTGTATAGCCTATTAAAAAGACGATGATCATATAAAGCGGCAATAGAACAAAAGCAATAAGCTTGTTTTTTCGGCTTAATTTGATTTCTTTTCCATTTATGTTTTTCATGAATCCCCAATCCATTGCTTTATTGTTTTATCATAGAGCCATCCTATGAGTCCTTCTGGTGATCTATCTTCGTAATCTGTCATTGTTGCTTTGCCACTTTTATCAACTTGTACATAGGTTCTAGTGTCACTGGTTTTTAAAACCTTACAGGATTCTATAATTAAAATAAAAGCTATACGTTTGTAGTTAATGTTTAAAACAAACTCAGTCTTGAAATATCGGGTATTATTGGTTCCGAGATGAAAATGACTTTATCCGTGATGCATTTATCCGTGATGCATTATCAGTGCACAAACTGCAATGCCCATTATGGTCACTGCATATCCTGCAAGAGTTGGTCTGTATTTCATTATTTTGTTTTTGATGGGCATATCCGCATCCTCATAAAACATTTCCTTATATTCGTTTATTTCAAAGAAGGGATTACATACCCAACAAATAATTAAAGGGGCTGCAATCACTGGAATCACCCCTTGATAATTCATTTGTCCTAGAGTGAAAATAAAATAGAGCACCCATGCTACTATCATAATAATAGCTGGCATCAACACAAAAGCTTGAAACTTGTTACGCCAATCCATCTTTCTTTCGTTCTGTTGTTCCATCTAATCACCTACTTGTTGTCTTAAGGCACGCTTCTCAAACCATGAAATAAATTGTTCTATATATTTGAGTAAAATCATACGTATCGAGATAAAAATAGTGATGTTCCATTATTGTGTGAAGCGATATAGGAAAGCAACAACTGAAAATGATGCAGCAATGATGCTATATTCTGCTATAGCACGACTATTTTTTTTAACTTTTGCTTTGATAGATAGGGATTTGTCCTGATAATAAAGAGTGTTAAAGTGAAATCCGTTACTAATTGGAACATATATCCAGCAGAAACCAATAGTTAAAATCGCAATGGTCATGACTCCTTCTGCCCTTATAAAAGTTAAGGAGGCAACAAAATACAGTAATGATGAAACGGCCATCATATAAAGAGGCATTAACAAAAATGCCTCAGACTGTAGACAAACGCTCGCATACGTCGTCGTTTGTCTCACTCATATGCTCATGAACCCCCGTTCTATTTGCATCTTCCCTCGCCTGCACTCCTCGTCTGACAAGCGTTTTCTATCAGTCTGAGTGTGGTTATCGACTTTGTCGACAACCTCAGGCATCAACAAAAATGCCTGTATTTTATTCCAAAAAGTCATAGATGTAGTTGGTTCTTCCATATATCTCACCTGCCTTACACTTATTATTCCTTGTAAAGTATCCAATTAGTTTATCTTTTACGATCCATTAGCTAGAGTCTTCAAGCAAATAAAAACATTTCTGAGATGATTAACAGTACACTCAGTAAGATCATCATAATGACCGCTTGTTTCCATGTCGTCTCATCCTTGTCTGACATTTTTATTAATTTAGAGATGGCATTCGAATTAATTTGCTCAGTAATGCATGATAAGAGCATAGAAAGCAATAACAAGCGTTATTCCTCCGTATCCCGCTAGTGTTGGTCTGTATTTCATAATCTTGTCTTTGATAGGCATATCTGCATCCTCATAGAACATTTCCCTATACTCATTCTTGTTAAAGACAGGATTATATATCCAGCAAACAAACAAAGAAGCTATTATGATTGCGATTAAACATTCTATTTTAATCTGACCTAAAGTAAAGATCAAATAGATTATCGATGCGAGCACTATTATAATCACAGGGATCAATACAAAAGCTTGAAATTTATTACGCAAATCCATTTTTCTTTCGTCATGCTGTTCCATTCTAATCACCTACTTGTCATCCTGGGAACTAAAATAATCTACAACTTTGTTGAAGACGGGAAATAATTTTTCGTTTATAAACCATGATATTATGCGAATACATACATTTCTGAAATGATTAAGAGAATACTTAAACCCATCATAGAAACCGTGATCTTCCGTTCCAATTCTCTTTCAGCCGTAAACGTGCTATTTGCGTCAATGTGGGTACAATCATCCATGACCCGCGTGAGAGCTGTTTCCTCGCTTTAAAACAAAGGACATTCTTATTTCTTTAACTCTCTTTTAATCATGTAGCTAGACGAAAATGGATAGACAATCAATCTACATGGGATCGATTTAATAGGAATCAATATTTTTGAAGCAAATACTGTCTCTAAATATGGAGTATATCTTAGTTTCAAGACAGTATCACATTCACAAATTAGAATGAAAAAGAATACCTACGGTTACAAGAAAGCCCACAAATGCAGCAAATGCGAATTGTTGTTCTTTGTCATTTTTAATTTTAGCTATTAAGGTACCTTTTTGTTCGATAAAAAAATGTCTAAAATTATCGATTCCAAGTAATGGAGCGTAGCCGAAACTAATTGCAAAGGCAAAGAAAAAAATTGCTTTAATACTGCTACTACTTGGTTCAAAGACTCTCAGAATTGTAATAATGACACTGGCAGAAAAACCGAGCATTAATGGGTATAATAAAAATGCTTGCAACATTGCCTTCTTACTCATCTGTTTTTCACTCGTCATATGGCACCCCTAACACTCACTTTTTATAGTCTGATCGAAAAAAATCAACAATATTATCCAAAAATCCACCTTTGCGGTCTTCGTAATCCTCCATTGTGACCACCCCATTAGCACTCACTTTTACGTAGACTTTCGTATCCCACGTTTTACCTTCATCATTTAGGGTTAGTTTCATTTTTCTTCTTGTGATTTGTAGGGCTTGTATTGCTAACGATTATGAGAAAGCCCACAAATGGAGCAAATGTGATTTATTGGTCTTTGTCATTTATAGTTTTAGCTATTAAGGAACGATCTTTTTGTTCAACAAAAAAGTGTAGGGCAAAATCGCCCTACTTCTTTTAGTTACAAACCGCTATATGTGACATAACAATGCGAAACCAGTTGTAAATACAGCTATAATGCTATATTCAGTGATTGCTTGCTTGTTTTTTTGAATTTTAACTTTTATAGGCATATCGCCATCTTTGTAATACATTTCTTTAAATTGGTATTCTCTAAAAAGCGGAACGTATATCCAACAAAAAACCAAAGGAAACGAAATGATTGCAATAATCCCCTCGGCCTTAATAAAACTAAACGTCAATAAGTAATATAAAACAAACGAGACAATCATCATATATCCAGGCATTAGAATAAAGGCTTGGATTTTGTTTGATGTAGTCATTTCTTGATTTTTTTGTCCATCCTCCATCGCATTCACCTACTTTTTATCATTATCATCAGTAAAAAAGTCAACGATTGGGACATAGACAGAAGAATATGTTTTTATAGGTACATATAACCTTACAGATTTGCTAATAGATTTATAGATGATGTTTGAACCAAATTCCGTCTCGAAATACAGAGTAATCTCTTAGTTTCGAGACGGAAAAATTTATCCGTGATGCATAATCAATGCCAAAACTGGAATACCAATAGCGATTGCCGTGTATCCTGCAAGTGTTAGTTTGTATTCAGCGCAAGTAGCCCTACTATTATGGGAACAACCGTAAATATTATAAAAATCCCCTTGAACTTTTTAATTTTCTCAATTAGGGACGTCTCCGCAGCTCTAATAAAGATATTATTAAATTCAAATGCATTGAAAACTGGATTGCAAATATAGCAAACAGCAAGTACCATTGTCAGAAACCCCAAAAATCCCCATACATCAAAGTACCAAGTTCCTTTTAAATACATGACAATTGAGGTGGTTATTAATTTGGTATAGGGGGAGTAACACAAATGCAATAAGTTTATTCTTTGGTGTTAATTTAGCTATTTTCTCATTCATGAGTGAATTGGCCCCCCTCTTTAATTACAAAACCCAGTCGGACAAAACGTTCGATAACACTTGTCACAATGTTTGCGATGAATAGTTAAACGATAGTGTCCCATGGGTAAGAAACACTTTAGGAAAATTATCCATTAAAAAAGAGCCCCCGCTGTTCACCCCAACGAGGGTGCTTATAATTCTCATTTTAAAATCAAGTTAAATTATCCCTCTCCATAAGCCTGCAACAACAGAAATAAGAGTGAATGTTATGAAAGCTGCTTTAAACTTTTTCATTTTTTTCTTTAGGCTTAATTCCCCATTCACAACATATATGTCATAGAAGTCGAACGCGTTAAAAACTGGGTTCAATATAATACAAAGCACAAGTACCGCTATTATGAACGTGATGATTGCCATTGAATCATACCATTTGCTAGCTAATTCAAGGCCCACTGTATAGCTTATTAGAAAAACAGTGATCATATAAAGCGGCAATAGAACAAAAGCAACAAGCTTGTTTTTTCGGCTTAATTTGATTTCTTTTCCATTTATATTTTTCATGAATCCCCAATCCATTGCTTAATTGTTTTTTCATAGATCCATCCAATTGGTCCTTCTGGTGTTCTATCTTCGTAATCTGTCATTGTTGCTTTGCCATTTTTATCAACTTCTACATAGATTTTAGTGTCCCATGTTTGCCCTTCATCAGTGCTAATCCAGAGAATCCGTTCTTCTGATCCAGAAGAAGGGATAGGAGTGGTAACAATTGGGACACCTGCTAATAAGCCTGAAGTGCCGAAAACATAGTTTTTGGCTTCACCAGCTACAGTAGGCGGTTTTTTTTCTTCTATAACCTTAGATCCATTCGCTTTTTTTAGTGCCTGTGTGTAGCCTATATGGGCTCCAATAAATACTGTACTCCAACTAGACAAATGAGATAGTCCGTAATTTATTCCTGTTTGTTTGTGAGCATTCGTATAATAATGCACATCAGGATCATCCATAAATATAACAAGCTCCCCATCAATATCCGTATAGTGTATAGAATGCCCCGAGTTAGTAACGAATCTGTTAGGAATAATTCCTTGTTCCTCTAGTGCATCGTAGTCCACTTTTCCGCCACGAACCTCAATATGGCCATCGCCCCAATCATTAATAATTTCAGCGTCAACTGAGTAAGCGGAAGATGCAATCTCATTTCCATTTGCATCCACTACTGTACCTGCAATCTTCTGATCTGGCGAGTAATGATGGACGACATCAATATGCCCACTGGCCAAATAAAATCGATGGGCGACGTTTGCAATGAACGGATTGCTAAAGTGAATAAATCCAAACGGGTTTGGCGAAAGCAAGAAGTTCTGTGTATGTACCGCTTGGTCGTTAAAGTTCTGATATGGAGTCAATACATTATACGTGCCATTTAACATCGGATGCATCGCTTTTATTTCTGGCGGCACATCTTGGGAAGCAATGTAGCCGGCAAGTGCCGTAATGCTAACACCTGATTCAATCGCCCCATTTAAACCGTCAATAAACGAGCTAATTGGCGCCATCAACGAAATCAGTTGGTCGACCGCTGCTGATTGCGCATAATCGAAAGCATAGAGCTTTTCAACCGTATTCATTGCATGCTGCTTCGCCTCGTGTATCCCTGTCTGTATGGCACTTGTGTCAATTTTAGGCAAAGACACAATATCCGAGACGCTATCAACAACACCATTAATTCTGTCTTGATGTTGTTGGATTCTTCGCTGATTTTTTTCTAATTGAGGAATGACTTCTCCTTCAATAAAGCTTTCATCAATCACTGCATCGCTGCTCTCAAAGCTTAGCGCGTTCATCCGCATTTTTTTGTAGCTATTTTAACTTGTTGGCAGGCCATCGTCCAATAGGAAAGCAGCGGCACATGGTTATTGGCGTAAAAGTTTTTGAGCGCTTCTCCGCCTTGCCCTGTGAGATTGTCTCCCAAATTCACGACGCCTTGAATAGCAGAATGAACGTTGCTCAATGTCTCTGTGTACTGATTCATGTCCGAGTCGATCTTATCGAGGGCAGAGAAAAAATCAGAGGCAACATACTTTTTATTAGCTATGCTCCTTTCTTCATTGATTGGCCAAAGCCCGGTCTATTTCCCCGTATATTTTAATTAGCTGTTGGCTCTCTTGTTTCGTTTTGTTTAACGTTTCCATATACGACTTGAGCTGCGCTTGATATGCTTTCTCCAAGTGGTTAAGTTGCTCAAGAACATCAAGTGATGATGTTGCCATTTCAATTGTTGCTTCTATTGAAGCTAAGCCAGTTGCAGCCTTTGTGACATGTTGAAACACTTCTAATGCGTTACTTTCATTCACTTTGATTTCTGCCATTTTCATCACCCTGATTCATTTTGCAGACGCTTGAACATCGCTACTTGCGATTGTTTAACGTCAATAAGTGTGTGTGCGTGTTGAATATCACTTCGCAAAAGGTTGATTTTCCTTTCAATTGAGGAAATGATCTCTTCCAACTGGTCTTCAGAGGCTCGATAAGACGTCTCTAAACTAGAACGCTTAGTGTCATGGTCATATGCTTCGTTTCCATGCCATACCCCAGCGGTTAAACCTGGTTCTTGTAACTGTGCCTTTTCGTGATGGAAAGAGACCTGTTGTTCCATAAGAGTGCTTTTCGCTTCTTGAAGACGCCTGATGTCTTGCTGGATGGACGCAATTTCTCCACGAAGCGAACCAACTTCATTTCTCAACCGGGTAATGTTTGCTGAATAATCCATTCGTATATACCCCTTCTTTTTCCATATATATCAAGCATAAAAAAATCCATTTACATGTTTAACTATTTCAAGCCTAAAAAAACCAGGTAATTACAAGTGATAAAGTCGAAAGTGTGCTGCGACAAAAATAAGCCTCGGACTAAGACAGGCGAGGTCAACCGTAAACTTTAACAATGACGGTTTCTCTTTGATCAAACGTTCCCCCAAACGCCTTTGAGACCAACAGCTTTGGCCGTTTGAATAACAGTACGCAAATTTTAACTTAAAGTAAATAAACGCCCAGACAAACTTACCCTATTATTGGGAAATATACTATTAGTTAATAGGAATGACATTTACCTAACTGCCATTTTAAGGATTTTTCATGTTTTCATTCTTCAAAAATGGAAAATTCCCAACTGCAATAAACGAATTTTCCCAATGTCAAACCCGCTATTGCTAGCACTTTTTTATGTTATAGTGCTAGTACACCGGATATCGTGGAGGTGACCAGCTTGGCTTGGATCAGTGAAGAAAACAAGGCGTTACTGGCAAAAGAAGGCATGAAACGTGGACAAACGCTTACATACGATTCGGTTATACAATTGACCAAAAAGTATCCTTCGCTAGAGTTTGAGGATATATTGACGATCGTGAAGTATGTGGATGAAGATCATTTCAAACCTCTCATGATTTCATATTGTAAAGACGCTAAGAAGCTCCAAGAGGTTTATTCTTCATTTGAATTTGCTTTTGTTTATAAAGATTTAGCACTTATTGATTATCTTATCAATCGTCACCAAAACGATGTATTATTGACTCATTGCTGTAAAGTTTATAGTTTAGGAAAGCGTTTATTAGAGAATAACATATCGGCTGAGAATCTTTTAATTAGTACCCAATCTTTGTTGGCTACGAACGAACATGATGCTACTTATATAAAATTAAAGCTTTTAGAATTCACAGCCTTTTTAAGGATGAAACAATTACAAACTGCATTTTATTTACTACAAAAACTTGAAATTACGATTAGTCAATTGGACAATCGATACTTAAAAACTGTCTTCGCTGCTCGTTTTTCTTGTAACTTAGCTCTAGGCTACTTGAATACTCATGCTGACTTTGAGAAGGCAGAACTTTATGCTTTAAGCACTGTTGTTAATCCAACTTCAGAAAACATCCTCTTAGGAGCTGCTTATAGGATTTTAGGACAAATTTATCTATATCAAAAAAACAAATTCGATCAATCCTATGAGCATTTTCAGTTAGCAATATCTATTTATGAGGAAATTAATGCCCACGACCAAATAGATAGTATTTTATATCAAGATATTGTATTTTTGCATAATCTTCATAATAAGTATATTGATTTAAATGAAAAAGTTGATTTAGAGGAACAAGCACACCAACATATAGTAAGAGGCAATAGAAAAAGAGCATTAGAATTGTTAAATTTACAGGAAAGTAAGTACGGTGCTTCAAAATATAGCTTTTTTTATCGTGCTAAAGCTACAAATAACATTTCTTTCTATATGAACGCTTTAAAGATTGCAGCAAAGGAAGGAGAGATTCCTGTCTGTTATTGGATGTTTGAAGAATTCGACAAATTGATATTAACAACGCTCAACTAAAAGGAGGCTTAAAAAATGATAAGACAACTATCAGTAGCCTTATTAGTAGCCTTTGTTTTAAGTTCTTCTCCCTTATATCCTACTACTATGGATAGTCACCAGCCCTTAGGAGGGGTTGGCGGGGCCGACAGCTTTTAAACGAGGTTGGGACTTAGCTAGCAAAAATAATTACAAAAAGGTTCTAATCATCCTTTTTAGATGATCGGAACCTTTTTGGTTTTCTATATCTCTTGTCCCAATACTAAGCCTATTTTACTCCTTCATCCTCTCTTTAGCTTCCCCCTCCATCTCTTGGGCTTTGCCTTTTAGTTTGTCTTTCTTGCCGTCTGCTTGCATTTTTTTATTGTCTGCCGCTTTTCCGGCAGCTTCTTTGGTTGCTCCTTTTGCTTTGTTTGCTGCGCTTTTCATTTTGTCGGTTGTTCCGTTTGCCATCGATAACGCCTCCTTTTAGATGTGTATTTATCTAAATAGACGTTATCGGGCTATGTTAAACTTCTTTTTCTGCGGTTACTCAAATGGATACGTGATGCCCCATTGGCGGCGAACGGTATCCATTAGCTCCATTACATCGCGGGAGAGCGCTATATGTGTGTCTCCTTGGCCGGCTATTGCTGCTTCCATCGCTTGGATTTCGTATTGGAGGGCATGTTCTGTCTGGCCTGCTGTGATTTCCTCGGTTGAGCCATCAGGATAAGTGAGCAGCGCTGATTGGGCCCGTGGGAAGTCATCGACGGTTATGTAGCCCCCTTCACAGGCGACAATGCCTCGCTTCGGCATTTTCGAGCGCATTGCTAGTGCAATTGTTGCCAACTGTTCTTGTTTGTTTTTAAGGACAATTCCCGACTGTTCATCAACGCCTGTTTCAAACGGCTTGACCGTCGTCAACACTTCATGTGGCTGGCTTTCTAAAAAAAAGCGCGCAAACGATAACGCATAGGTGCCAATGTCTAAAATCGCCCCGCCGGCAAGTTCTTTATTAAAAAAACGATTTTGCGGGTTCGCTTCCTTTAAACTGCCAAATGTGACATTGATCATTTTGACAGGCCCTAGCGTATTTGAACGAATCACCTGTTGCAACTTGGCATAGAGCGGCATGTGAAAAAGGGTCATTGCTTCCATCAGCACAAGTTGTTTTTCTTTTGCGAGGCTCATTAATTCTTCAAGCTGTTGGCCGTTTACCGTGATTGCCTTTTCGCATAAAACATGTTTTCCACTTTGCAAACTTTTTTTAATGTATTCATAGTGGTTGGAATGGGGCGTTGCAATATAAACGGCGTCGATGTTTTCATCGTGAAGCAAGGAGTCATAGCTTCCAAACGCATGCTTGACACCAAATTTGCTTGCAAACCCCTGCGCTTTTTCAATCGATCTTGAACCGACTGCATAAATCGTTCCGTTGATGTTGTTTAGTGCTTGGGCAAAATCGCTGGCGATGGCTCCTGGGCCAAGTATTGCCCAATTGATCGTTGTCATACTATCTCCTCCAAGGCGTTTTTCCTAATCGTACCTGATCTGTGCCACGATATGCCAGCATTCCGCTTGAAAAGGACAAAGCCCCGGTGCCAGCTGACTGCACCAGAGCTTTGTTATTTGCTTCTTAATGGCGCCCCTGCGCCTGCCCATTTTCTAATCGTATTTAAAAGTGGTTTTCGTTTTTCGCCAATTAAGCCTATACACTCTGCACATAGTTGGATCAGCAAAGCGACAACGATCAACACGAGCAGTGAGAACCATAAGCTTGACATGGACAAAAGAATTGCACAAGCTGCGAACAAGAGGCTAACGCCATAAATCGTCAACACCGCCTGCCTGTGGCCGTACCCTCTGTTTAATAAGCAGTGGTGAAGATGGCCTTTATCCGGCGAACCAATTTTTTGTCGGTTCAGTTTGCGGCGGATAATCGCAAACACGGTATCAAGAATGGGTACGCCAAGTATGAACAGAGGCACCACGACGCTGACAATCGTTACACTTTTGAAAAAGCCCATTGTTGATAAAATCCCGATCATGTATCCGAGAAACAGCGAGCCTGTATCGCCCATAAAGAACTTCGCTGGATGAAAGTTAAATATCAAAAACCCGCCAATACTACCAATTAAAGGGAATCCAAAGGCGAAGACAAGCCCATAAGCAGCTGGGTTTCCTGCCGCAATGACTAGCATTGTGCTTAGCGCAATGATGGCGACGCCTGCAGCAAGCCCGTCCAGGCCATCTATTAAATTAATGGCATTCATCATCGCGATCAGCCATATCACTGTTACAATACTGCTTAACAGGCCTAAGTCAATCCGTTCTCCAAACGGGATTGAAATAAAGTCAATCGACACTCCGGAGCCGATGACGACAATCGAGGCGGAGAGAAGTTGGAACAACAACTTCGTTCTAGCTCGAAGCGCAAACTTATCATCAAGTAAGCCAATGGCTATGATTGGTAAAGCGCCTGCCAAAATTGCTACTGTCGTTTGCCAATCAGCCGCCAGCTGGTCTGCCACTGCCAACAATCCGATTCCTGTCCCAAAAATAAAGGTTAAACCGCCTATGCGAGGCATTGGTTTTTGATGTACTTTTCGCTTGTTTGGCTGATCAACAAAGCCAAAGCGATGCGCCCATTTGATCACAAGGGGTGTGACCGCGATGGCTGCCGCAAAGCTGCTAATGATTGCAAGTATGTAAGCTTCCATGTTTGCCACCCTCGCTTTTGCTATTCTTTTTATCAAGTTGCTACTTAAGCAAGAATAGCAAAATCTATCGAATAAAAGGGACAATTTACATGTTCTTCATGAACCCTTAAAACGCTTTAAATTCCTTACAATTTCTTCATCCCATTCCACGCGTAACCGACAAAAACACGGCACGCTTTCAGCCAGGGCAGTTCCTCATGTTTTCGGTAAATTTCCCAGTTTCGTTTCGCCGCTTGCCATTTGTTGCTTGATATTGAGTTGCCTACTTTGCGGTATACCGCCAGCTCCTCCTTTATTCCGTAAGCGGAGTAGCCATTCTTCAATATTGAAAGCCACAGCATGAAATCTTGTCTCGTCCTTATTGTAGGCATTTGCAGCGTTCCTAATGCATCTTGATTTAACATGACAGTCAAACACCCAATAATCGTGTTGGAAAGCAACTGCTCGTACGTGACGACAGACGGCGCTTCAACCACTTTGCTGCGCTCTGTGCCATCCTCTCTCATAATCCGGTAACTCGTAAATGAAAACAAATGGCCTGTCTCCTCCATAAAACCGACTTGCCTCTCTAATTTCTGAGGCCGCCACAGATCATCGCCATCCAAAAAAGCCACATACTTGCCTTCTGCCCTTTCCAGGCCTTTGTTACGCGCCACTGCTGCACCGCCGTTTTTTTCTAAATCAATGAGCTTGATTCGGCTGTCCGCTTCTGCAAATTGAGCAGCAATGTACTTACTGCCATCGCTGGAAGCATCATTGATCAGCCATAGCTCCCAATTGGCATATGTTTGCGCTAAAACGGATTCAATCGTCTCATGTAAAAAGGTCTCGCAATTATAAACAGGAGTAATTATTGATACAAGTGGTTGTTGTTCCACTGCCTATGCGCCTCCTCCACTTGCGCTATTTTCCAAACATTGTCCACTTTTTCATACGAGACGACCGTTCCATTATAAGAAAGGGCCACCTGTTCTTCCCCTTCTTCTGCAACTTCGGCCTCTTTTTCTAACGAAATAGCAAGAAAAGCAGCTTGTTCTTCTTCCGAAAGTGTTCTTGTAAAATGATGGCTGTACCATTGCTGCTCGTGATTCTCGAGTACATATTTTGCCGCTTCATGAGCAAGCTTTACTTCCATAAAAGTCTTCTGGTCAATGGTCGTGGTTTCTTCTTTATATGGATTGGCTTCTCCCTCATCTAAAAAAAAGAAACCACTTAAAAACAGCAAAATGCCACAGGCAATTAGGGAATTTTTTAGCATGGTTCTCCTCCTTTGCTTGTCCTACAACAAAGAGTCGTGCTCCAGATAATAGACAATTTGAATGATGTTGCCGACAAAGTCAGCAACATCATTCAGGTTCAACATCTATCCATTGGCGAAGCGGTCATAAATCCCCAGCACAAGATCTTCCCATTCACGGATGCGTTCAAGCCGCCCATCAACGACCGGCCTGCCGACTGAATCGTAATAAAAGCCGTGCATTTCCATTTCTTTAGGGTCGAACATGTTGCGGCCGTCAATGACGATCGGTTGCTTCGTCAACTTTTTCAACTCTGGCAAGGAAATGTCCTTAAATGTCTCCCAATCCGTTAGGAGCAGAACAGCATCAGCATCTTTGACTGCTTGTTGCCATGTGTTTGCTAGTTGAATGCCAGGCAACGCTGCTTTTGCTTGCTCGGTGGCAATCGGATCAAAAGCAACCGTATTTGCCTGTTCACGTTCTAGCGCTGGATACACATCAAGGGCGGGAGCAGCCCGCATGTCGTCTGTATTTGGCTTAAACGCGAGACCTAGCATCGCAATCTGTTTGCCTGCCAAATTATGACCGAGTGCTGTTTTCAGTTTATGGACAACCGTTAGGCGCTGGGCGGCATTGACTCGTTCTACTGCAGGCACAATTTGCAGGTCGTAGCCTGCTTGTTGGGCAACGCGGATAAACGCTTGCGTGTCTTTCGGGAAACAAGAACCACCGTAACCGATGCCAGCTTTTAAAAAGTGGCGTCCAATCCGGTGATCCAAACCGATGGCTTCGGCAAGAGAAGTGACATCGGCGCCAACTTGTTCACAGACGTTGGCGACTTCATTAATAAAGCTAATCTTTGTTGCTAAAAACGCATTGGCTGCGTACTTAGCCATTTCTGCCGTTTCGAGATTGCACGTGACAATGGTTGTCTGAAACGGTTTGTGCAAGTCGCGGAGGAGCCGTTCCGCGTTGACGCTTTCTACGCCAATGACCGCTCTCTCCATTTCAAGCGTGTCGGCTATGGCAGTGCCTTCTCGCAAAAACTCTGGGCAGGAGGCAACTTCGAAATCTTCGTGTCCGCAAGTTTCAGCAATCCAGTTCTTCACTTTGCGATTTGTTCCGACTGGAACGGTGCTTTTCGTAATGACGACAAGCCCCGCTGTTATACATGAGCCAATCTCCTTGGCGACTGCTTCCACATAATCCAAATTTGCCGATCCATCTGCCCGAGCTGGCGTACCAACGGCTATAATCGCCGCATCTGCCACGGCCAGCCCATCAGACAAACGGGTCGTAAACGATAGCCGCCCTGCCGCCATGTTGCTTGCTAGCATATCTTCGAGTCCCGGTTCAAAAATCGGTACTTCCCCTTGGCTAAGACGCTTGATCTTTTCCTGATCTCGGTCGACACAAACAACTTCATGGCCAATGTGGCTATAGCACACTCCCGACACAAGTCCGACATAGCCCGTTCCGATCACACAAAGCTTCATAACGTTTCCACCTTCTTTTCTGATGTATGGTGATCCTGATGTGCTTGAAAAAACAAGCCTCTCCTCGCCATCTCGGCTAAACCAGCAGTAATGGCAACTAGAATCCAAAATCGCGGTGAGACAAAATCAGAGCGGTACAAGGAGGTCACTCCTAAATGGAGCCACAACACCAAGGCAACCGAATAGTAAAAATGGCCATTTCGCTTTTTCCACAAATAGACAAACACAGCTAGAAAGACAATAGCAAAAGTCATGCCGCCAATCATCCCATGTTCGAATAGCAAATCGACAAACACATTGTTTGATGTGCCGCTAACAGCGCCTTGGTGGCTTAAAAATTTTGTTCGTGCCAAAAAGTCATATCCTCCTGGCCCGTATCCAAACAAAGCGTTGACGAAAGAATAATCAAACAGCCACACAAATGGGAACACGAGCATATACAAACGGCTATGATGCATCACATCAAACAGGCTGTCTAAACGGCCGATAATCGGCATAAATAAACCCATTACGACTTGCGGAAAAGCAAGCGTTGCTAAAACAGCGAATAGGAGCAACGCTAAGGCGGCGTAGAGGCCGACTCGTTTCGATATCCATCCCCGGGAAAACAGCAACACAACGGCGGCCGCCCCAACAAGCGCCAAGTTGGCATAACCACTGACGGAAAAAGAAAGCAACAAGACCAGCACGGCCGAAATGCTATACAACGCGTAGCTTTTTCTCGTGAAAAGCAGCACGCCGATAATTAGGCCATCAATTAAAAATGGAACGAGAAAACTTGGCTCATCAGTAAAGGAAGTTAGTCGAAAATTTATGAGCACATCTTGACTAACACTATGCACAAACGCCCGCGTTTCGAACCCCGGCATCGGATATCCAATCGAAAAATGGAGAAACTGCCAGATCCCTCCTATGACAAGGAGGCTTGCGCCTGTCAAATAGCCAATAAGCAGAGAACGGGTCATCCGCAAAGGCGCCTGTTTTAAAAACAGCAAGATCAGAATGGTAAAAGAAGTAAATAAACCGAGGTTCATCAGCCTGCGCGGCAACGCCTGCTGTATGTAGGCGGTGTACTCGGTTGATTGGAAAACCGTTAAAGCATAGCCGGCAGCAATTGTCGCTAAAAGTGCTGGAATAACGACAGCGGCAAGCATACTAATCGCGATTGGCTGTAATTGTCTTACATAGACTCCTTCACTACGCGAAAACCAGGCTAGTCCCAATAGAAAAATCGCTAACCCAGTCAATAGCACTGAGCTGGGCACAAACAAAACATGTTGGAACACGTGGGAGACGGCTACTGGAGCCAGTGCTGCATAAACACCTGCCACTGCGAAAGCAAAAGCAGGCACATGCGCAGAAATGACATACGGAATTCGGTAAGATTGCATACATGAAGATCCTTTCAACGTGAACTGTCGCCATCGTATCACGCAAACAAAGAGCATTTATAAAGGCGGTGTAAAGAATTGGTTAAAGTTTCTCGCCCTTTGTAAAAAATTTGCCAGCCTTAAAATCGGTAAACCCACTTCTGACGGAGGGTAACTCTTGTTAGCATGTCCTTTTTTCGCCTTTACAATCCGTTTTCTGCCAGCTACACTTCTGCGTCTAAGCGCGCTATACTTAGGGCACAATGGAGCAAGGAGCTGAATGTCATCATGAAAAAGCTGACTTTTGCAGTTATGTTGCTGCTATTCCTAGGAGGATGTGGGGAGAAAACGCTCGTCATCCGCAGCGCCCTTGAAGGAGACAGCTATTTGCGCAACAATGCGTCTGAACTATCCGAGCAGCAATTCCAATCGTTGCTCGCCCAACAAGCCGCCATCGAGGAAGACGCTTATACAAAACTGCAGACGCTGCTGTCTGAACATGAACACACACGCTACATGCTGGCCGAAAACCGGATTTACCGTTACGATACGGAAGGCGAGTTGCTTTACGTTGCTGATTGGACAGAAACAGAAGATAGTGGCGTCTTTAAAATCGCCGCACTCACGTTTCCATAAAAGATAAGAGGGGCCCCATAAAGGAAGCCCCTCTTATCTTTTTATTTGTAAATGGGAATGTTCGCCTATGGCTAGAAGGATAGCCGCAAAGAAGAGACTTTCCCCACCTAACGAAATAATGTTTCATAGGCGGCAGCACAAGCTTCTACTGTAAATTCACGAGCACGGCTTATTAATTCCGCTTCGTCATGATGGCTAAGCAAAGCGTCTTTCATTGCCTGTGCCAACGCCACTGTGTCGCCCACTGGAACCAATTGGCCATATTTCCCGTCCGCTAAAATTTCCCTTGGCCCACTTGGACAGTCTGTCGCAACGACAGGAGTCCCAGTCGCAAGTGCTTCCACAATCACATTTCCAAACCCTTCCCATGCGGAAGAAAGGGCAAACAAATGCGCTTTTTTCATATAGGCGTAAGGGTTCGGTTGGAAACCAGCAAAATCAACAACAGAACTGACGCCTAACTCAAAAGCGAGTTTTTTCAACGGTTCGTTTTCTTCCCCATCGCCTATAAATAGCAGCCTTGCTTCGGGCAACTCATTTTGTTGTAGATTCGCAAATGCCCGCAATAGGGTAGGGTAGTCTTTTTGCACATGCAAGCGGCCAACTGTGACAATGACTTTGGCATTCCTTTCTTCAAAAAAACGGTGGTTAACAGGCTGTTCCATCTTTTCCTCTAACGTTTTCGTCACAACTGGGTTATAGATGACATGAACCTTTTCATCAGGCAATTGGGCAATTGTCTTGATGTCTTCAGCTACGCCTTTGGAGACGCCAACGACGTCATCGGCAAAGCGATAACTGTAACGAACTGCTGTTTTAATGCGGCGAAACTGGCCAGGCTGTTTCCGTGCTTGCTCGCTCAAATGGACGCGGCATGAGACGATTAACTGTGCTTTCGAAAAGCTCAGCTTCTTAGCAGCAATTACAAGGACATTTAAGTAGTCTTTTGCGGAACAAACTACGTCTGGCTGCTCCCGGCGCAAATAAGAAATCATCCCTGGCAGCGCTTCCTTTGCCGTACTTTTGCCAAACGCGAAAAGATTGACGCCTTTTGGAACGGCTTGTTTGTATTCGCCTTCAGGATGGATAACAAGCAAATCGACTTGCTTGCCTTTTTGTAAAAACGCCTCTGCTAAATGAAGCGTCATCCGCTCAACCCCGCCCGCTGCAAACGAATAGAGCACAAACGCGATTTTCACGGCCTTGCCTCCTTCGGCTTATAGTCCAGCAATGCCCGTACCGCTTTCGCATAGCTCGCAGCTGGGTGCTTTAAATGCCTATATTTTTTAGCAAACAATGCGGTAAGCAAGACAAAGCCAAACGGCCCGTTATACATTGTTTTAAATAACGGGCCTTTGCTGACCAATTGCGCCTCCTGGAGCCGCGACGCTTGAGACGGTTTCTCATGGAATACAATTGTTTCAGGTATGTACATCAGTGTATGGCCTGCCACTAAAAATTGCCGCAAAAACAAGTTTTCTTCTCCGCTTGGATACGTTCCGCCAAGCCCGAATGCTTCATTAAAGCGCAGCGATTCAATTGCTGTCTGGCGGAAAAACAGCTCAATGGAAGACTTTTTCCAAACGCGTCGTCCTCGGACAATGCCAGGCGATGTGTCATAGTGTTTATACGGGCTTTGTTGGATCGGGTCATAAATTTGAAAGCAGTAAGCATCAGCGCCTTCTTGCGCAAATGCGCTGTGTACCCGTTCGACTGCATTAGGGGGGTACCAGCAATCGTCATCGGAAAAAGAGACTATGTCGCCTTTCAGCGCTGGCCAAGCTGCATTTCTCGCTCTAGATAAGCCTTTCTCCCCTAGTTTAATATGGGTCGAGCGCAACTGGAAAGCGCTCAGCCATTGCTCTACTTGGTCGTAATTGCCTTGAGACACGACAATTAACTCAAACCGTTTATCCGTTTGCTTATCCAAACTGGCAAGCAATCGTTCAAATTCGTTGCATCGTTCACCAAGTGTTGGCACGACAAATGTAATCATTGTCCGTCTCCCCTTTTTTCAATGACTGGTTGATTTTGTTTTCGATTTACCTTTTTGTACATGCGCTGTACTGTTTCCGAAAAAGCAGCAAACAGGCAACACCATAGCTTAGCCCTCCGATCCCAACTTGGAGGATAAGCATGCCCCAGTGAGCGCTGCCTAAAAACGGCCACATGCAAAGGAGCATGATCGCTGTTGCACACAAAACCTTTACAAAATCTTTACCCGGAAATGGCAGCCTCCCCATTTGCTTATTTATAAACAGCCACGCAAGAGCAATCGCCAACCCATAAGCAACCACCGTCGCGAAAGCGGCCCCTTCTAAGCCATAAGTAGGAAGAAGGGCAATCGTTAGTATCACATTGGCGATGGCAGCTACTGCGACTGGCACCATTTGCAGCTTTGTTTGCTTATACAAGTGAAACATAATATCGACGCCATAGAGTTTAAAGCCTTTTAACAAGGCGCCCACGGCAATGTAAGGCATAAGCAGCACTGCCGTCTCCCGAAACGCTTCTCCTAAAAATAGCTCGGCAACCCCTTCACGAAGCACGACTAAACCGCAAAGCGCCGGAATACCTATAGCAAGCAATAGACTAGTATTGGCTTTTACTTGCTCCCGCGCTGCTTCTTCCCCCTTTTCCTCAAGCGCCTTAACAGCAAGTGGAAAAGCAGCAAGATTGATAATTAACATCAGGGTAAAGATCGTTTGTTCCGTTAAATCGTATGTCACTGCATACATACCCGTTGCTTCTATCCCAATCATTTCGCTAATAATAATCCGGTCCGATTGATGAATCACCATCCCAAGCAACAACGTCAGCGTAAGCGGCAATCCGTACGCCGCAAATTGCCGTAAAAGCGTGTAGTCCATTGCTTTTTGATGGAAACGCCATCCCCACCGTTGCCAAAATAAAGGGAGGAGCGGCAGCAACAAACCGACCACAATTCCAATGACCAAGCCTATTTCCCCGTACCCAGCCGCAATAAACAAGATCCCTAAAATTAGCCCGAGCAGTGAGCGGGCAAACGCAACCCTTCCATACCTCACAGGGGAAAGTTCTGCCCGCAAAAGCGATAAATTCAACTGGTACCATGCCTGGGCCCAACACAGCAACAGTGCTAAAAGCACAAGTGGCGGCGACAGCCACTCGGAAACGAGCAACGTTATGGCTGCGATCGCTAGCGTTCCGGCCATTAGCCCTATAAAAGCAACTTTTACCGTCATATAAAAAGCTTCGCTTTGGTTGCTGCTTTTGTAATGCCTAAGCACACTGACTTTCAGCCATTCAAACACAATGGCATTGACGAGTGCACTCACTGCAAGCACAAGAGCGTAGCGCCCGTACTGTTCTGGTGAGAGCATCCGTGAATATACGGCAATGCCGAGAAACCCGACCAATGCCGGTACCCCGTGTGAGAGGAGATAAGCAAATGCATGTCTAGCAAGCACGTTTTACCACAACCTTTTTCCTTCCCGTCCATTTCCTTCTATCATCTAGTATGGACAGCATGATTGTAGCAAAGTCATGCCAAAAAGAAAAAAGCGCCCTTCTTTACAAAAGGCGCGAACGTTTAACATCTTTTACACAATTTTAACTTGCTATCGCTTTTATACGCATATAGCGCTCAACGATGCTCCACTTGCCTTTTTTCTGAAAAGGCCATCACGAACCGACATTCAGTGTCGCCGTCTGATTGACATGCCACTCGTTTGACTGATTCCGTTTCAAGTACATTTTTAAACAAGGATGTTTCGCATTGGCAGGCAGCTTTAAATTGTTTGGCGACTGCAAATACAGGGCAGTTATGCTCGACAAGCTCAAATGTCCGGGCATCATGCTGAGTGACTTCGGCCATGTATCCTTTTTCGTTTTGGATATTCGCTAGCTCGGCCATTTTTTCTTCAGGCGATTTATGGACCATCCGCTTAAAATAACGATCCGTTAAACGCAGTTCCCGTTTTTTAAACAAATAATGGATGGATTCGTCGCCATGAAGGTCTCGAATGTCGTGCAAAAAGTCGACTGTCAACCCTTCATAATTTTTTGGGAAAAGGCGGTCTCCTTTTTCTGAAATTGAAAACATTTGCAGCGGCCGCCCTATTTCTTGTTTTATTTCACGAAACTGGATAAAGCCGTCTTTTAAAAGAACATTCAAGTGCTTGCGCACAGCCATATGGGTGATCCCGAGCGCATCCGTTAATTCGCCGACACTCATCTCTACTTGCTTTTTCAGCAACTCGAGGATTTTCTCTTTCGTTGTTTGTTTTTCCATGTTTACACTCCTCCTGCTGCTCTTACACATTAGTTTACTATATCGTATAAAAACAGAAAAGAAGCAATGCGTTCCCCCTTGATTTTTAAAAGGATTTCACGGTATTATAAAGACATACTTTTTATACTATAAAGTATACAATACATAAACAAGTTGGAGGGGATTCTATGGCTACCCATTCATTACCAGAACTAGGCTTCGCTTTTGACGCGCTAGAGCCAACGATTGACAGAAAAACAATGGAAATCCATCACGGCAAGCATCATCAAACATACGTTACCAATTTGAATGCGGCATTGGAAAACGAGCCATCGTTGCAAAGCCAATCGCTTGAACAATTGCTCGCCAACATCGAGTCACTTCCGGCATCGATTCAAACCCCAGTCCGCAATAATGGCGGCGGCCACCTTAACCATTCATTGTTCTGGCAAGTAATTGCCCCGCCAAAAGGCGCAAATGAAATGAGCGCTGCTTTAAAAGAAGCCATCGATCAAGCATTCGGCAGTTTTGAAGGCTTTAAAGAAACATTTACTAAAGCAGCAACGACACGTTTTGGCTCAGGCTGGGCTTGGCTTGTCGTCAATGAAAGCAAAGAGTTAGAAGTTTACAGTACAGCCAACCAAGACAATCCGATTATGGACGGAAAACAAGCCATCCTCGGTCTTGATGTTTGGGAGCATGCCTACTATTTGAACTACCAAAACAAGCGGCCAGAGTACATTGCGAACTTTTTCTCCATTATTAATTGGGAGGCCGTATCGGAAGCATACGAAAAGGCGATCGGTTAAAGATAAGAAGGGAGGAAAGCAGTTCAAGCTTTCCGCCTTTCTTTTTTGCTTGGCAAGCACAGGCCGCGAAAGGAGGGAAAACGATGGGAATTATTGTGGTAGAAATATGCGATTCAAACCTCATCCATACTGTAGATGTGGAGGGGCTGTTAGAAAGTGAATACCCAGAAGTAGCTGTCATTACAAACAGCTGCCTCTCTTTTTGCGGCATGTGCGCCTTGCGTCCTTACGCGATTGTGAACGGCAAAAAGATTTTTGGGCAAACTGCAGAAGAATGCCTTTCAAAAATAAAAGACCGCATTGAATTAGAACTTGCCTTGTACAAACTTTAGATTGGAGGTGTGACAAGAATGTCATTTGTCATTTTAAGTCCTTGCATTGGCGAAAAGGCAGGAGAATGTGCTGAGGTTTGCCCGGTTGATTGCATCGAAGAAGGCGATGACCAGTACTTTATCAATCCCGATATTTGCATCGACTGCGGCGCCTGCCAAGGCGTCTGTCCTGTGGATGCGATCGTGGAGGAATATGAAATGAGCAAAGAGGACGAGCCTTTCTTGAAAAAGGCGGAGGCGTTTTTTGGAGTAGAATAACGAAAAGCGGAGCCAAGCAGGCTCCGCTTGAGGTTGTCGACAAAGTCGATAACCGCCCTCAGACTGATAGAAAACGCTTGTCAGACGAGGAGTGCAGCCGAGGGAAGATGCGAATAGAACGGGGGTTCATGAGCATATGACCGAGGCAAACGACGAAGTATGCGAGCGTTTGTCTACAGTCTGAAGCGGAGCCAAGCAGGCTCCGCTTTAAACATAGATACCTCATTCAGACACTTGCCTCATTTAGTATGCTTATGAGCACGTTTTATTCCCCATAATTATCCATATGGGTTATTGTAAGTGCAAGGTTAAACGCCATAAACTATCAACTGCAATTTCCAACACCCGTTCATCGTAATCAAAAAATGGGTGGTGGTGCTTTTCCGCTAGAGTGCTGCCGTAAAGCAAGTAAGTAGCAAGCCCGCCATGTTGTTGGACACGTTCCATCATGAATGTCGCATCTTCGGAACCTCCAATTGCTTCATAGCGGTCACTAACTTCTTCAACTAGATTGCTTGCCGCAAGCGCTCGCTTGACCATTTCTAGCCACTGGGGATCAGATTTGGCCGAAATCCCTTCTCCGACTCGATCGAGCGCATAATCAACACCCCATGCCTCTGCTGTATGGCGGATGATTCGTTTGGCGTTTTCAGCCATATACGCATTCAGTTCCGTCGTCTCGCCCCTTGTTTCCAGTTCAAGCTCTGCCCGGTCAGCAATAATATTTCTACCACTGCCAGCGTGAAACGTGCCAACATTTAAACGTGTTGCCCCTTGTGAGTGTGGAGGGATGCTGTGAAGTTGAACAGTAGCCTGTGCTGCGGCTAACAATGCATTCCTGCCTTCTTCTGGGTTGCCTCCTGCATGGGCTGATTTTCCGGTAAACGTAACATTTAGCTTCGTTGTCGCCAATGCAGAAGCTACGCCAGGTACGACCGTGCCAAGGGGTTGACCCATAATATGGCCAGCGAGGAAATAGTCAGCATGATCAAGCCAGCCTTTTTCAACAATCGCTTTCGCCCCTCTTACTCCTTCTTCTGCTGGTTGGAAAATCAGTGTAAATACGCCATTTAACTCGTTTCGATGTTCATGGATGAGCTGAGCCAGCCCAAGCCCAATAGCTGTATGGCCATCGTGGCCGCAGGCATGCATATGCCCATCATAGATAGAGCGAAATCCTTCTTTCGCCGGCAAATGGGAGGCATCGTTTGACTCAAAAATGGGCAGCGCGTCAATGTCAAAGCGATAAGCCATATGTTTACCTGCTTTGCCTGTGTCAAAAGTCGCCACAAGCCCGGTTTGATTGCCAGCCATTTTCTCGAGCAACTTTGCATCTATGCCTGCCTCCTCTGCCCGCTTGAAATGGAGGCGATCCACTTCAGAGGAAGGGACACCCATTTTCTCTTTGCTACTTACTTCATTGCCAAGATAAAGGGTGAAGCATAGAGGCTTTAAAACATGATAAATGTAAGCCGTTGTTTGGTACTCACACCAGCCTAATTCAGGACGCTTATGCAAATCACGGCGCCATGTTTTTAGTTGATTCTGTAATTTTTCCATTCTATACACCGTCCATTCATTCCTTTTATAGTGGTTACTTCGTTAACAACATGCCACTGCCTGGACCGATCGGCAAACCAACTACGTTCCAAATGATAAAGAGGACAATCCAAGCGCCAAGGAAGATCAAACTGTATGGGAGCATCGTCGACATTAACGTGCCAAAACCGGCCCTGCTGTCATAACGTTTCATAAAACCAAGCACCATCACGACATATGGATTCATCGGCGTAATGACATTGGTCGCCGAATCCCCGATCCGGTATGCAAGTTGAGTAAATGCTGGATTGTAGTCAAGCAACATGAACAGCGGCACAAACACAGGGGCCATGAGCGCCCATTGCGCGGAACCACTCGTTATAAACAAGTTTAGCACGGTTACGAGCAAAATAAAGACAACGAACAATCCTAGCCCTGTAAATTCGACTTGCTGTAAAAAATCAGCAATGCCTACAGCAATCAACGTCGCAATATTCGTCCAATTAAAGTAAGCAATAAACTGGGCGGCGGCAAACACAAGCACTATATAACCGGCCATGTCTTTCATCGCGTCTCCCATTAAGATCGGCACGTCTGCTGTGGACTTTATCGTCCCTGCTGTGATCCCATAGGCAACCGCTACAACGACAAACATGACAAGCAAAATCGGAATGATATTGTCGATAAAGGGCGACGGGATAATGGTCCCTTCTTCGCCTCGCAAAATTCCATTTGTTGGAACAACAAGCATAGCTACAGCGCCAATATAAAGCAGAAGGGCAATCCCAGCATTGCGCAATGCTTTTATTTCTTGCTTTGTTGGATAATCGAGGCTTTGGTCGTTGATGCCTTCGTCTGCATAGGCTGGATCATAAGCGCCAAGCCGTTTTTCAATAATTTTTTCTGTGATCCATACACCGAGGAAAACGAGCATGACAACCGAAGCCGACATAAAAAACCAGTTGTCGATAGGGGTTACAACGAAATCAGGGTCAATTGTCCGAGCTGCTTCCGTTGAAATGCCTGCTAATAACGCATCTGTCCCGGCAATCATAAAATTGGCTGTAAAGCCTGCTCCAACACTTGCAAACCCAGCGGCTAACCCAGCAAGGGGATGCCGTCCTATAGCGTGGAAAACCATGGCCGCAACCGGCGGTATAATAATCATCGCCGCGTCAGAAGCAATGTTGCCAAGTATCCCTGCAAAAACAACCGCGTATGTAACAAGTGATTTTGGCGCTTTTAAAATCGTTGTCTTCATGAATGTTTCAAATAGCCCCGCTTTTTGGGCCAAGCCGATACCAAGCATCATCGTAATAACAAGTCCAAAAGGGGCGAATCCTGTAAAATTGCTAAGCATCGACGAGAGAATGTAGAGAAACCCTTCTTGAGATAGCAAACTCCTTACAGCTACTGTTTCGTTGGTGCCTGGATCTACCACCGTTAAGTCGAACGCATGTAAAACGGCTGAAACGACCATTAAAAACACAGCCAAGTAAATAAACAACATGAACGGATGGGGGAGTTTGTTTCCGATACGTTCAATTCCATCCAGTACTTTTGAAAAAAATGAACGTTTTTCAGTTTGTTCTGTCATCGCTGTTCCTCCAGTGTCTCAAATATGTCTTTAATTCGCTAACAGTCTATCACGTTTCGAACGTGCAAATGCCTTTTCTGGCAGATAACCTGTCACGAACAATTAGCGCTGCATAGGAGCTGGCTTTACGCCATTTGGAATAGGGGAAACGTATTGCAGGTTGGCAAACCGTTCCTCCCATTCCTCTTTCGCTTGACGCACCAAGTCTGGATCATGCAATAAGCGCACGGCTGTCGCAGCCATTATGAGGGCCGCGTGGCTCATTCCCTTATAGGCAGTCGTTGTTGCCCCTTGGGAAACCATTTGCCATGTATGGAATGCTGTCCCTGATGCAAAGCATGTCACATAGCATTGAACAGTTGGCGCAATCCAGCTTACATCACCAACATCAGTCGAGCCAGCCAGGAGCGTTCGCTTTTTTGAGACAGGTACCATTTCATCAATTAATGCTTTGTGACGCAATTGTCCAAGCCATTCTTGGCCCGGATTCTCGACGAGATTTGCCAACTCCACCATCGTTTGTTCCCGGTCTTCTTCCGAAAATGTCTGGCGAATCGTTTCAGCGAAACGATGCTCTTCTTCCGTGTAAGAAAGGGGGCCAACTGCAATCAATTCCTCATTCATTACATCCTCAAGCACGTAGTTGCGCACAAAATTAGAGCACGCTTTTTCAAAACGAATCTCTAACGTTGTGTCTGTCATCAGTGCTGCGCCCTTTGCTATATTTTTGACACGTTCATAAATAGCTTTTGTTTGCTCAAGCGTTGGAGCCCGCATTAAATACAGGACTTCTGCTTTTGGCTGGACGACGTTTGGCGAAAGGCCGCCTGCGTTTGTAATGGCATAATGTACCCTTGCCTCATCAATGAGATGTTCCCGCAAATAATTGCTCCCGATATTCATTAACTCGACTGCATCAAGTCCACTCCTCCCTAAATGGGGAGCGGCAGCAGCATGGGAAGCTCTTCCTATAAAAGCAAACGAAGCTTGGATATTCGCCAATGTTTCGGCCGTCCATACGCTCGTATAAGTGCCAGGATGCCAACTAATGGCAGTGTCCGTACCAGCAAATGCGCCTTCTTTTGCCATAAACGTTTTGCCGGAGCCCCCTTCTTCCCCTGGGCAGCCATAATAACGGATCGTGCCAACGACTCCGTGCTGCTCCATGTAGGCTTTCGTCGCGAGTGCTGCCGCCAATGACGCCGTCCCGAGCAAATGGTGGCCGCAGCCATGCCCTGCCCCTCCAGCAACAATCGATTGTTGCTCGGCTGTACCGCCTGCTTGACTCAGTTCAGACAACGCATCAAATTCGCCTAAAAATGAAAGGACAGGTTTTCCTGTTCCATACGTTGCAACGAAGGCTGTCTTCATTTCGCCAATCCCCCGTTCAACTGCAAAACCTTCTTCCTCAAGGATGCCACTAATGAGTTTTGAAGATTCCCACTCTTCAAACCGTAACTCAGCGTAATTCCAAATGGCCAACGCTACCCGCTGAAATAAGTTTTGATGTTCGTCAATATAGCGCTTTAAAAAAAGCCGTTGATCCATAATCCCCCTCCTATAAATTAAAAGACAGTTTTCAGACATATGTATTTTCCTTACTTTATTATAAAATCGCCTTAATCGCCAATACTTTTTTTAAAAAAGTCTGGTAAACTAAAAAAAATAAGACATTTGGAGGATGACCAATGGCAACGATCGGCATTATGGCCGCCTTCCATACCACTCCCCATATAAAGAAAGCATTAATGAGTTTGCAAACAAATGCTAGCTTTATTTATTTTTCATATAAAAACTTAAGCGAAATTAAAACGATTTATCAGCAGTACCGTCATGACATTGATGGCTGGGTTTTTGGCGGCATTATTCCAAAACTCTATTTTGAACAAAATATTGGCCCTTTGCCTAAGCCATCTGTGTTTGTCGATTTAAGCGAAAAAGACTTTTATAAAACGTTGCTCACTTGCACATTTGAACGATCCTTTGAAATGAAGCGAACGGTCATTGATTTTCTCAACAAAGAGAATGACTATATGAACTTAAAGTCGTTTGTGCCTTCAGACGATTTCCCCCTTTACTATAGCGATTCGCTTTTTCAAGACGTCAACGACCAAATGTACGAGAAACTGATTGCCTTTCATCGACACGCACATATGGATGGCGCGCAATTATCAATTACGAGGTTCAGCAATATTTTGCCGGTCTTGCAAAAGGACGGCATCCCGACACTTTTTTTAGCGCCATCAACTAGTTCCATCCATAAACAAGTAGAAACATTGCTGCTACAGTTAGAAACACAAGAATTAGCAGACAAACAAATCGCGATTGGCTATTTGACTTTTAAGGCAAAAACAGAAATAGAAAAAATCAAGCTCCACCATGCATTGCTTTCTTACTCAGAAATGGAAGGAGAGCCACTTTTAGTTCATGCGAATGAAACAAGCTTTGAGTTAGTAACGTCGTTTGGCGATTTAGAGCGCCTCACCAACAGCTTCCAACAATGTGCTTTATCTGCCTATTTAAAAGGCAAACACCCCAAAATTATGTTTCAATTAGGCTGGGGCGCAGGAAAAACACTCCATGAAGCACGGACAAACGCAAAAACAGCCAACAAGCAACAAAAGAGAATCGGCTGCCCTTATATCTTGACTGAAAGCACGTTGCTCGGCCCTCTTGGCGATGGGAAACGACTTGAACTACAACTGGATCCGCTTCAATTGCAAAAATGGAGCAAACAAACTGGCGTATCTGTGTTGCAACTGCAAAAAATTTTGGCAATACCTGCAAAAACAAAGCGCCATGATGTCTGTGCAAATGATCTTGCGCTTCATTTAGGCATCACGACGCGAAGCGCCAATCGAATTTTAAAGAAATTAGAACAAGGACAAGCCGCAGAGGAAACAACAGTAAGGCAGGAAAAACTTCGTGGCCGGCCACGTAAAAGGTACCGTCTCCTGTTTCATTAGAGTGAATGCGTCGGAATAATCAACGCATGTAAGACGAGGAATGAAGATGCGAGTAAATAGAAGATCATAGCAACCGAAGACGCCAACAAGCGTTTGCCACTCAGACTGAAAGAAAACACAGGCGGTGCGAGCGTTTGGTTAAGCTGAAGCGCCCACTAGGTAGTGGGCGCTTTCTCATTAATGATAATGAAAACCGATTTCTCTGTCGCCTAGCTCTTGGACAGGACGGTAGTTTTGTGGATAGATGTCCCTAAATGCATCAAGTTGCGTTTCTGAAATCGAAATGGTGTCGTTAAGCACTGTCCATTTTACGCCTTCGCTACAAGGAGGGGTTGTCAATGAACCGTCGTATTGGTAAGCAGTCACACTTTCCGGCAGGAATAGGTTCGGGTCTAGAGAAATGGAATACGCAGCAGTCCCTTCTTCTTCGGGCATGACTTCCCAAACGGCTTCAATGCCTTCATGATCATTGCCCATTTCCATCAAAACGCCGAGCACCGCTAAATCCCCTGCATGATTTGCATGAACTAGATGAAGCTCCATCGGAAAGGATGTTTCTTCAATCGTATGTTCACTCGGAGTATGGAAATGGAATTGTATCAGCTGATAAGCTTCGCCATTAATTTCTAAACCACCGGCATCCTCATTTTCCACATTAGCTTGAATCGTATGCCCATTATTTTCAACAGAAAAAGCAGCTTCGCTATATGAAAAGGCCCAATTCCACTTTGATGTTTGCTCACGATCATAAAACAAATTGATTGGTGATTGCTCTTTTCCATTCGAACACGCAGCAAACGCTTCGTCTAAGTCTCCCCAAAATTCAGGTCCCGTCTCCCCCTCATACGACCATGATGCTTTCAAAGCTTGTAACGGTGACAGGAAACTAGCAGCAGAAGCTGCCGGAGCAGTTGCCAACGTAACAACGGATGCTAATGTAATACTAGTAAATAAGTGACTTCGTTTCATTGATCACGCCTCCTCATAATGGGTATAATGGATTCAAATCTAGTATCTATTAACATTGTTTATAAAACTAGTAGTTTTTTGATTTTCCCAATAAAAAAGTTAACATTTCTCTCAAACTGGCATTTTCTATGAATGTTACAAAAGGAGCGATCTATTGATGAAGCAATCGTACGTTTGCCGCAGTTGCCATACCACTTACCCTGTTTCGCGTGATCTTTGGAAGTGCCTTTGTGGCGGTCTGCTCGACCTTGACAAACAAATGCCATTGCTCGAACCTACGGCTTGGGAATCTGGTCCTCCTACACTATGGCGCTTTTTGGACGCATTGCCGTTTGAAAAAGACGCGAAAAGTTGGCAAAACGTGACTTTAGGCGAAGGCAATACGCCGCTTCTACCTGTTTCTGCTGATAAGCCGAATGTCTATGTAAAAGTCGACTATTTAATGCCGACGCTCTCTTTTAAAGACCGTGGCGCTGCTGTCCTAATCGCAAAAGCGCTAGAACTTGGTGCCACATCTGTCATTGCCGATAGCAGCGGCAATGCAGGGACTGCCGTTTCGGCCTATGCAGCAAGAGCTGGCATTGCTTGCGAAGTGTTTTGCAGCAATACGGTTTCCCCGAAAAAACAAGCACAAATGGCAGCATACAATGCCAAGGTCCACACCATTGCCGGTACACGTGAAGATGTCGCACGTGCCGCACAGCAAAAAGCCGCCAACTTAGAAGAAGGCGGTTTTTATGCAAGCCATGTGTATAATCCCTACTTTTATGAAGGCACGAAAACGTATGCGTACGAAATTTATGAACAGCTTGGCGACGCACCAGACACAGTGATTATCCCTGTTGGCAATGGCACCCTTTTACTCGGTGCTTATTACGGCTTTTCTGAGCTTTTAGCGAACCGTCTCATTGGCAAATGCCCGAAAATCGTGGCCGTGCAAGCTCAACAATGCGCCCCTCTTGCTCATGCGTTTGCCACAGGAGAACCATCTATTACGCCTATAGTAGGCCAAACGACGATTGCTGAAGGGATTGCGATCGCTGCACCACCTCGTGCAACGCAAATATTAGAGGCAGTCCGCAATACGGGCGGCACCTTCATAACTGTTAGCGAAGCACAAATAGCGAAAGCACGCTCGGCACTTGCCAAGCAAGGTTTTGATGTGGAACCTACTAGCGCCGCTACCTACGCCGCCTTTCACGTTTACCGACACTGTGAAACAGAAACGATCGTCATCCCTTTATGTGGTTCTGGGACAAAGGCAAGTGACCACATAGCAAAATAATACCAACCTTCCAAAGCAAACGTTTGAAATGCGTTTTTGTTTTCCACCTCCTTTATGCACATCTGTTTGGATCTGACACATTGCGCACCTAGTAAAGCCTTAAGAAAAGTAAGAAATAACCGCACTTTTTACCAAATGAGGGCGCCAATGACTATCCTGTCACTGGCATGCTCTTTGAAAAATTTTTTCATTACCCATTGAATTTCTCTTTTTCTTCGATTATATTTGAAAGTAAGTACTTACATTCAATAACGAGGTGCTGTTATGTCTTTTGCAAAACCAACAATCTTTTCCTTCTCTATGCTTGTATTAATTGGCTGTTCGCAAACCGAAGAAGCAAATTACACTGGTTCGATTGAAGCGAAAAAACAAACGATTTACAGCCCTTTACAAGGGGAAATCCAAAACATTCATGTTGCTGAAAGGGAAGCCGTTGCAAAAGATGAGCTGCTCGTGTCTTTAGACGAGCGTTTATTGGAGCTACAAACGGCAGAAGCGGAAGCATCGGTACGATTAGCCGACGCTGAAATTGAGCAGGCAGAAAATGAGGCCGCTTCTAATGTGCAATTAGACGCTCTTAACAGCCAACGCGATCAAGCACAAGCCCGTCTAGAGCAGGCCCAATACCACCAATCAAAAGCAAGCATTCATTCACCAAAAGACGGCGCCATTTTGGAATGGCTAATCGATGAGGGCGATTTTGTTCAAACTGGTACACCACTTGTAACGATTTTGACAGACGCTCCTTTGGAAACGACGATTTATGTGCCGCAAAGCCAACTTTCCGAGTTTTCTGAGGGGATGGCCGTTCAAATAAGCGCTGTCGCTTTGCCTGGAGAAACATTCGAAGGAACTGTCAGCTTTATTGAAAAGGAAGCGATATACAGTTCGCAAACGATCGAGACAAACGAAGACAAAGCCAGTCAAGTTTTCCCTGTGCACATTACAATTGAAAGCAACGACGAGCAATTAAGAGCCGGGATGGATGTCGAGATTTGGATTGATTCATTATAAGGCGGTCAGGAGCGATTTGAACACATGACAGAGGATGCTATTCGTTGTAACGCGTTGTCAAAAAAGTTCGGTTCTAAGATGGCTGTCAAGCCCCTTGACCTTTCCGTGAAAAAAAACACGATTTACGGCTTTCTTGGTTCCAATGGAGCCGGAAAATCGACTGTCATTCGCATGTTGTGTGGCGTTCTCCCGCCCTCATCTGGGAGCGGAACTGTGCTTGGTTATAGCCTTGCAGAACAGCCAGAGCAAATTAAGCAGCGAATCGGCTATATGTCGCAAAAATTCAGCTTGTACTTGGAGTTAACGGTACTTGAAAATTTGCAGTTTTATGGAGCGATTTATGGACTAAAGAAGAAAGAGCTCGCTGCGCGTATCCAAACGCTTTTGCGATTAACAAAGTTAGAGGACCGCATTTCCCAACGGGCCGGAGCGTTGTCAGGTGGCTGGAAACAGCGGCTTGCATTATGCTGTGCCATGCTTCATGAACCGGAGTTGCTCATACTTGATGAGCCAACTGCAGGCGTAGACCCTGTCTCGCGCAAAATATTTTGGGAGATCATCCATCAATTGAAAAAAGATGACGTCACCGTCCTCGTCACGACCCATTACATGGACGAAGCCTTAACTTGTGACAACATCGGGTTTATGTATGCCGGAAACTTGCTTGTTAACGGCGGGCCAAAAGAGATTATGGACGAATACAGTGTCAAAAACTTAGATGATTTGTTTGTTAAGCTAGTAGAACAACAAGAGCAAGAACATGCTTCCCATCTAAAAAAGGGTGATTCATTTGAATAACCGAGAAAAGCGTTTTCGTTTCGTACGACTACAAGCAATCGTTCGCAAGGAATTTATTCAAATAAAAAAAGATCCTGCCAGCCTTGCCATTGCTCTTGTTCTCCCTGTTCTGCTGCTCGTCTTGCTTGGCTATGCGATGAATGACGATGTCGAATCAGTTCACTTGTCTATTCTAGACCAGTCACAAACGGCAGAAAGCAGAGAACTAATTGACCGTTTAACAAGCCAAGGCGACTTTACCATTATGAGTTATGAACACAACGTCAGTGTGCTGGAACACCTCCTGGATAAGGGCGACATTCATGCAGGTCTTATTATTCCAGCGAATTATTCAAAAGAACTTACAACAAATACAGCGAATGTACAATTTTTAATTGACGGGTCCGATCCGACTTATGCGCAAGAGGCATTGTTTCGAAGTGAGTCGCTTTTGCTAAACTATGCCCATACGGTTCAGGCGGAACAATTGATCCGAAGTGGGACAGAAGTCCCCAATAGCCCGTTAAAGCATGAAACACAGGTGTTTTATAACCCTTCCATGGACAGCATGGAGTTTAATATTCCGGCTTTAATTGGCCTCATCATGCAAGAAGTTACATTAATTTTGACTGCATTTGCTCTTGTCCGCGAAAAGGAACAAGGCACGATTGAACAGTTGATCGTTACGCCAATCCGTCCAGCAGAGTTAATTATTGGCAAACTAGTGCCTTATACGATCATTGGGACATTGTCTTTTGCTTTTGTTCTTTTAGCAGGCGTGTTTTGGTTTGATGTAGCGATTGCCGGCGACCCTTTCTTACTGGTATTATTAAGTTTGCTATTTCTTGTTGCGACTTTAGCGATGGGTATTTTCATTTCCACCATCGCCAAAAACCAACTCCAAGCCATGTATATGTCCTTTGCCGTTATTCTTCCAAGCGTTATTCTCTCCGGTTTTGTTTTTCCGAGAGAATCGATGCCAATGCTGATTCAACTATTAGGAGGCTTGATCCCTTTAACGTATTTTTTGGAGATTTTAAGGGGCATTTTCTTAAAAGCAAACTCCCTACAGCTTCTATGGCCGCAAAGTTTTGTATTGCTCGGATTTACCGTTCTGCTTTCCATCGCGACAATTGCAAAATTTAAAAAGCATCTCCAGTAAATAGGTGATCAAAATGAACAACGACGACAATAGTCCATCATTAACAGAAGCATTTCAGCTTTTCTTAGATTCGCTAAATGAATCGAAGAAAAAAACAGCAAAACAAGAACAAATTATCCAAGCAGCTGCCAAGCTATTCGCAGAAAAAGGGTATGAGGCTAGTTCAACTGCCGATATCGCTAAACAGGCTGGCGTTGCCGAAGTAACATTGTTCCGTAACTTCAAGTCAAAGTCAAATCTGTTGTACCATATTTTAGCACCTGTTTTTATTGAACTTGGTTCAAAAAAATATGTGGAAACGATTCAAGAGATTTTCCGTGCACCTGAGCCAAATAATGCGAAAGAAACGTTGACAATGGCTTTTCAAGACAGGCTGGAACAGCTTGCTCAAAACCAATCGATTATAAAAGTCCTCTTTCGAGAAGCTTATTCACAGGACGAAATTAAGAAAGCAATTGTAACGAACATCACTAGTCCTGCGATGGAATCGACAAAATCATTTATTAAGCAAAAACAAGAACAAGGTGAGTTTAAGGACATGGATGAGTCTGTTATTGCCAATTTATTTTTTTATATCATCTTCGGCTATATCTTTTACCACCAAGTTCTTGGCGAAGGGCTTCAACCTGATCACGGGGATGAACCTGAAAAAATGATCGACATTATTTTGGAGGGGATCGCTACTAACAAGTAGTCTGGATGATGATTTTTAGCATGGCCAGAAACGTTTTCATCTCGTTTTCTGGCCGTATTAAAAATAAATTCAATAAAAATCTCATTTTTAGTCCTAAAAGGGGGCGATAAAAGGAAATAAGCGCTGCTATTAATCAGAACAAAACAAGATAAAAAGGAGTGGAGAAGATGTTAAACGCCAAAATTTTAGGTTCTGGCAAAGCTGTCGGTTCAACCGTAATGAAAAATGATGAACTTGAAAAGGAAATGTCATTGCCGAAAGGGTGGATGGAGAAAGCTTCAGGCGTACAATCCCGCTTTTACATTAACCCTGACAAAAATGAATCAGCCTTAACATTAGGGGTAGCTGCCGCGAAACAGGCAATAGACGAAAGCGGCCTTGCGTTAGAGGACATTGATTGTATTATCGGCGCAAACGGCTCTCCTTTACAAGCAATTCCATGTGCTGCAAGTTTATACCAACGTGAACTAGGCTTAGAAGAATCCGGTATTCCATGCTTTGACGTCGACACTACATGCTACAGCTTTCCACTTGCTTTGTTTGTTGCTTCAAACTTAATCAACAACAATGTCTATCAACATATCCTCATCATTAGTTCAGACACCCCTAGTAAAACATTGGACCAATGCGAAAAAGAAGTGCGTACCATTTTTGGTGATGGTGCAGCAGCGTTTGTCGTTACATCCTCTAATGGCGATTCAAAAATTAATAAATTCCTGTTGAAAACATATAGCAGTGGCGCAGATTTTACTTGTGTTAAAGGTGGCGGAACGCTTCGTCCCCCTAATGATCCGGAAACGATGCCAAATGATAATCTATTCCAGATGGAAGGCAGAAAAGTCTATAAAGCTGCTGTCAGATACCTTCCTTCATTTTTGGAGGATTTCTTTTTAAATTCGCTTAGCAAAGAAGATTATAAATTCATTATCCCACATCAAACATCCAAAAAAGGGATTACAATATTTGAGAAGTTCGGCTTTAAACGTGAACAAATTGGCGACCACCTTGCTACCCACGGCAATTGCATCGCCGCTTCGATTCCAATGCTTTTTCACGACCTTCTTTCATCAAACAAGATTGACCGAGGTGACAACGTCCTATTATTTGGCACTTCGGCAGGGCTATCACTCGGTGCTTTATCACTTACGTATTGACCAACCAAGAATGCACCGAAATGACTGAATTGTTCCTTTTGGTCTACAAAGCAAATCTATTTGAATTATCTAATGTTCTGTGGTTCAAAGGGGTTTAACTGTTTGTACGATTTTTGTTTGATTTTCTGTATTCCAGTACTTCGCAGGAACTTTATTGACTGATAGAAAACAACCAGCATACTTTATGATCAAAAGCCACGATAGATCCCCACCCTACATGTAGAGTCATCATCTACATGTAGGGGTGTTTTTATAGCAAAATCTAGCAAATCTGTTTTCATCAAAGTCGTATACTTTAGAAGGGCCCTTGTGGTCTGTTTCACTATTGTACAAAATTTTGATGAAAGGTTTTGTTCCAAAAATCAGCTTTTTCCAAAGCCAACTGGTCTTGTTTAATAGCACCTGGTCGATTTCCCTTGCCAATGATATAATCACTAAACTCCATCCCGGTATATTCAAAAATAGCATGAAACTGTTGGATTAATGGCAAAGCAGCTATGCGCGGATGAGGATTTTCGCCAACAACAATTACATACGCTTTCTTTCCCCTTATCCGCTCATGGAAGCCCAATCTCTGGTCTTGCATATACTGACTCCAACGGTCAAAAAACCCTTTCATTTGTCCTGACATGCCGAACCAATATAAAGGCGTCACAAACAGAACAATGTCTTGATTAAGAAAGTCATCAAGAACTTCTTTATAGCCATCGTTCACAGCAGTAAATCCATTTGGTGCATGGCGTTCATCAATAATAGGATCAAAACCGCATTCCAGCAAATGAATTCTCCGGTGATTGATTCCCCTTAATGCGATATCGGCAAGTTGTTCTGTATTCCCTTCTATACGGGCACTTCCAAACAAGGCCATTACTTTCATGCTCTCCAACTCCTCTTTGCTAATGTGTACTGAAAAGTTTATAATACAGTCGTGATTCTGTAAAATTGAACTTTTGAATTAAAACGATCATTAATATTGATAGGAGTCTACTACATGGAGCTGCGTCACTTGAACACGTTTAAAACAATTGTAGATACAGGTGGATTTAAAAAAGCCGCCGATTCCCTTGGTTATGCCCAATCATCTGTTACGAACCACATTAAGGAATTAGAGAATGAACTTGGGTACTTGCTTTTCGACCGTTTAGGCAAACAAGTGGTGTTGACACAAGCAGGTAAACGTTTTTTGCCATATGCCCTTGAAATTATTGATCTTTATGCCAAGTCTAAAGAAGCCGTCCTTAACACAGTTGATCTAGCAGGAGAATTGACCATTGGCGTAAGTGAATCATTGCTGTTATATTGGCTTCCAACTTTTATTACGAACTTTACTAAAACCTATCCTAAAATTGAATTAACGCTTAAACTGATTGATTACCAACATCTCACTGCCCAACTAAAAAAAGGAGAAATCGAAGCAGCTATTCTTGTCGAATCAAATCAGTGGCAACCTAAAACTCTTACTTTCGAGAAAATTAGTAGTGACACATTAATACTTGTCGAAACAGCTGACCATGCGTTCCGTAACATCCCTGAAACCATGCTCGTTACGGAATATGCATGCAGTTGGCGCCCGATCATTGAGCAGTATTTATCTGAGGAAGCGCAATTTGGCATGAAAAAGATCGAATTTCCAAGCATCGAGGCAATCAAAAAATGTGTCGAATGCGGATTAGGCCAATCTTTTTTGCCTCAATTCGCTGTTCGGGATGCCTTAGCAGAAGGCACTTTAAATGAAGTGCCGACAAAGGCTCCGATAGAACCAATTGGCATTTACGCTGCTTATCACAAAAATAAATGGGTTTCGCGGAAGTTAGAGACATTTATTAGCGCATTGCGGGAGCAAAAAGATTGGTTTCATAGTTAACAATCAGCTCTGATTTAATTGTTTGACTGCTACTAACACAAAACTGGCACCGGGAACTCCCGATGCCAGTTAGCGATTGTTTAGCTGTTGTTCTTTTGGTCATTGACTTCGTCTTTTAATTCTTCGCGTAAGCCGTCGATGCTTTGCTCACGGCGTTCATTTTTTTGTTCAATCTCCTGTTTTTCTTCCTCACTTAGCTCCTCTGAATGAGCTTTGGCATAATCTCTAGCCTCATCCATGTTTTGTAGCGTGTTGCCGATTATATTTTCAATTCTTTCTGGATTATTGGAGCGGTCATCTCTTTTGGCCATTCCATTCCCTCCTTGCCTGTTTTGCCGTTAGTTTCCATCGTTATTAAAAAATTATGCAGCATTCCGGGTTTTTCGTGAAAATCAACAGCTTCTGATTCATAAGCTCTTTTTTTATAAAAATAATTGACTTTTTTAGGAGGAATGATGAACCTTATGTAGAATATTGGCTATACAAGGAAAACCATCGACGAACATCAATCACCTACACTCGCTACAATGGTGCCTCCATTGTTAGACTACTTCGAACGACGCAGCTAGCTATCCTCATTAAAGTAATACCAACCTAATGTAGATGAAACACCTTATCGTTTTTTGTAAAGCACATTATGCTTATTTATGATGCCATTAAAAGGAGGTGGTTTATGCCAGGAACATGCGCTATAATACACAAAATGGAGGCGAATGAAGTGACTGAACAAATCCTCAAGATACTGACAAAGCTAGATAACCAACAAGAAAAGCTGCTTGATGAATTTGATAATTTTAAGCAAAATCAACTCGCTTTTAATGGCGAAATGCGCGATTTTCGAAAGGAGCAGCTTGCTTTCAATGACGAAATGCGCCATTTCCAAAAGGAGCAGCTTGCTTTCAATGATGAAATGCGCCATTTCCAAAAGGAGCAGCTTGCTTTCAATGATGAAATGCGTCATTTTCAAAAGGAACAACTTGCTTTCAATAATGAAATGCGTCATTTCCAAAAGGAGCAGCTTGCTTTCAACGAGAATCAGCGCAAGTTTAACAACCAACAAACCAAATTCAACCAAACATTCGAGGCTTTTCAACAGAACACAGAGAACAGGCTTGAACGAATGGAGAAAAGATTGAATGGGGTCGGCTATCTACTTGAACATAGCACTGCCGAACGGTTAGAAGACAAAAAGCGGGCAGATACCGTTCATGATTTTCTTATGTCAAAAATGGTCTCACTAGAGCAAGAAGTGTTCTCCTTAAAGAAAAATTATCTTTAATTCCGGCTAGCTGTCTCTCATCTTCACTTTTTTCGCTTTTCCAATTGTTTTCGGACTTTTCCCGTTTCATCTCTGCATCTTGGATTGCTGCTTTGATCCAACGACTCCTCTTTTTTGCGAATGCTCCTACTATAAGCCCCATCATCCTTTAACATCTATTTTCCTCCCTTTTCACAATAACTAAAGCAGCAATCCAAACAGATGCAGCCCATTTCACCCTCTTTCTGTTCCCTAATCCGGAATCCCTTCCCTTTTAAGCTAAACGTGTATTTCAATGAAAAATAGGGTATCTTTATAGGTAGAGCTTTGAAAGGGGATTGTTTCGATGATACATAAAATCACAATTGAATTAGCGTTGGAAGCATTGGAAGATCGAGGGGTTACGATTGAAGAAATTATGGATCTTGTTTATGAATTGCAAAGCACGTATGTTCCAGACTTGACGAAGGAAATGTGCCGGCCTCATGTAATGAAAGTGCTGGCTAAGCGAGAAGTGCAAAATGCGTTATTAACAGGAATCGAGCTTGACCGCCTCGCCGAACAAGGCAAGCTCAGCTCCCCTCTTCAAGAAATAGTGCAATCAGATGAAGGCCTTTATGGCATTGATGAAATTGTTGCCCTTTCGATCGTTAACATTTATGGCTCAATTGGGCTGACGAATTTTGGCTATGTCGATAAAATCAAACCTGGCATTCTCGGTAAGTTAAACAAACATAAAGGCGGAAAATGCCATACATTCCTTGATGATATTGTCGGCGCGATCGCTGCCGCTGCTTCCAGCCGGCTCGCCCATTCCCGAGAAGGTGCAGGCGTAAGAGATTGATTCGCAACAACTAAAAGCGCGACTGCCTACTACCAAAAGAAAGAGTGTGTCGCCAAGCTTCGACACACTCTCTCTTTTACTAATTGCATCAATAGAAGAAAAACGGCGGAAAGAAATATGGAAAAAAGCCAAGCCCCGTAAATCCACCGAAAGGAAAAAAGCGGCGGCGATAGCGGCGATACCGCCAACCAAATTGGCGGGATTCTTCTTGATGAACATCCTCACCGACTAAAACGGTAATGCCGTCTTCTCTCACTTCTGTTAAAATTCCGTCAACCGATTGGCCGTTTGCCATCTTTACTTCGACATGATGGTCTTTCATTTGGCGGCACTTCTCTTTCATCGCCCCCTGCTGTGAAAACTGATTGGCTTCTGCCTGTGCAAATGGTTGTGTGTTATTGCCATATTCCTGTGATGCAAATGGCTGTGTGTTATTGCCATATTCTTGTGATGCAAATGGCTGTGTGTTACTGCCATATTCTTGTGATGCAAATGGCTGTGTGTTACTGCCATATTCTTGTGATGCAAATGGCTGTGTGTTACTGCCATATTCAAGAGTATGTTGCATGTTTTGGTTCATCGCGAATTGTTGAACAGGCTGATGCCAGTTCATTTGTTGAGCCATATTTCCCATCTGATTTGCCGCCCCGTGACTATTTCTGTAGACCGTATCCGCCTCGAGTGGTTGGCTCGGTTGGGCATTTTGGTCTACCCCGTATTGGTGTTGAATGTCTTCATTTGTAGGCTTCATTGCCTTCACTCCTTTCATTCAAAACCAGTGTATGCGCCTAGTGCTTGGCACGTACGGATTCATTTTCTTTCTTTGCAAAAAAATCCCTCCTTACTATGTAAGAAGGGAGGCATCGCTTTTAAGCAAACGCTGGGACAACAGTATTTTCGCTTCCTACCAATCTGATTTTGGCTTTTGCCATTTCGATAGCTGCCTCTTTCGCTTTTTGCAAGTAGGCGCGTGGGTCAAGGCTATTTGGATGGGAGGCGAAATGGTCACGGATCGCCGCAGAGTAAGCATTTTTTAATTCGGTGGATACGTTGACTTTCGCCATTCCTAATGAAACACAGCGGCGAATATCTTCATCAGGGACAGCGGAACCGCCGTGGAGCACAAGCGGGACGTCAACTAGTTCAGCAATACGGGCAATCCGTTTAAAATCAATATTAGGTTTGCCTTTGTAGATGCCGTGGGCGGTTCCGATTGCAGGTGCAAGCGTTGGTACGCCTGTCAACTCAACAAACCGTTTGCATTCCTCGGGTACCGCCTTTTTGGCATCCTCTTCAGCAACGACAATATCCTCTTCCACACCGCCCACTTTGCCGAGTTCTGCTTCCACATTTACCTCTAACGATTGGGCAAGAGCCATGACTTCATTTGTACGGGCCACATTCTCTTCAAACGGGTACATAGAAGCATCAATCATCACCGAGGAATAGCCTGCCCGGATTGCTTCTTTAATCACTCGGTAATCGGTACAGTGGTCTAAATGTAGGCCTGTTGGCACTTGAAAATGCTCAGATGCGACTCGGGCAACTTCCACAATGTTTTTAGCGCCAAGCGCTTTTACAGTGCCGACCGTTGTTTGCAAAATAACCGGTGATCTCAAATCTGCCGCAGCTTCCAGCACCCAAAAAATGCTGTCGAAAGAGTGGACGTTAAATGCCACCACCCCATGTTTATTTGCTTTTGCTCTTTTTAGCATTGGTGTAGTCGATACAATTCCCAAATTACTCATCTCCTTGGATGGCATTTTTAATTAAATGTGCAAGTTGCTCACTGGATTGCGCAGTAAGGAACGCTTGGCGCGACTCATCATCCATTAAGGCTCGAGACAGAGCCGCTAACGCCTGCAAATGCGTTGTTCCTGCTTCTTCATGTGGCACGAGCAATGAAATAAAAAAGAATGCTGGCTTCCCATCAAATGATTCCCACTCAATTCCTGTTTCCGTGCGGACGATTATAATTGCTGGTCTTGTGATCGAGTCAGACTGTGTATGTGGAATCGCAAAACCATCTTGGAAGCCCGTTGTACTTAAGGACTCCCGCTCTTTTAATCCAGCAACAACACTAGCGTTGTCTACAGCAATGCCATTTTCCACAGCCAAATCTGCAATCGCCTGAAAAACGCCTTCCTGTGTTGATGCGCTTGAGTGCAATTGAATTTGCTTTTCTGTAATCATGTCTGTCTCTCCTTTTACCCTTCGATTGGTTTGCCATTCGCTATTTTTTTACGGTAGAGCCCGAACAAGACCCCGCCAATAACCGATCCTGTTAAAATTGCTATCACCCACTTAACCGCTCCAGTCACAACCGGCAGTACAAGAAAGCCACCATGGGGTGCTGGCACTTGCACGCCAAACATATACGTCATGATTGCTGCAATCGCTGAACCAATCATCAATATCGGCAAGACGACAATCGGGTTTTTGGCAGCAAACGGAATTGCCCCTTCTGTAATATGGGTGGATCCTAAAATAAAGTTCACCATTCCTGAGTTTCGCTCTTCTTTATTGAAGTACTTTCCGAAGAACAAGACCGCAAATGCGGTGATAAGCGGTGGCGCTATACACGCTGCGGACACGCCAGCCATGAAGTACAAATTTCCTTCAGATAGCAACAATGTCCCTGTTACGTATGCGGCTTTGTTAACAGGCCCGCCCATGTCAAATGCGCACATGGCGCCTACAATTAAGCCGAGCAGCAGCGGACTTGATGATTGAACGGAAGCTAAAAACGCCATCATTGCTTCGTTTAGAGCGGCGACTGGCGACATCAATGGATACATGACCGCGCCAATTAGAAAGATGCCAAGTACCGGAAAAAGGAAGATTGTTTTAAGCCCGTCTAATGACCGAGGTAATTTTTTGAATAGGTATTGCAACAGCACAATTAAATAGCCAGCCGCAAAACCAGCAATGATGCCGCCAAGAAAACCAGCCCCCGATTCAACCGCGAGCAAACCGCCGATAAAACCGGCAACCATGCCAGAACGTTTGCCGATCGCTTCGGCAATAAATGCCGCTAAAATGGGTACCATCACACTAAAACTCAAGCCGCCAACCTTATTTAGAAATGCGGCAAAGGCATTGTACGATTCATGGTTCGGATCAGCAGAATAAATGCCGAACAAAAAGGAAATTGCGATCAACACGCCGCCGCCAACTACAAATGGCAGCATGTGGGAAACACCATTCATCAGTGACTTATACAGTGAACGACCAATGTTCTTTTTGCCAGTTGGCTGATTGTCTTCGCCAGTCGCTTCTTCTGGCAACACTTCGCCTTTGGCTCGATAAACCGGCGCGCTTTTATCGATAATTTGTTGGATTAGTTCTTCGGCGCCTCGCAATGCCTTCGCTACTGGGACATCCACGAGCCGCTTGCCATGAAAGCGTTCCGTATTGACATCTTTGTCGGCAGCGACAATAACACCGTCTGCCGCTTCAATTTCTTCTTTTGTTAACGCATTTTCGATTCCGGCTTGGCCATGCGTTTCAACTTTGATCTCTACATCCATGTGTTTCGCTGCTTTTTTCAGCGCTTCCGCTGCCATAAAAGTATGAGCAATGCCTGTAGGACAGCCCGTTGCAGCGACAATCTTTACTTTTGCCATGTGAATCCCCTCCGTGTAATTTGTACTTGATCGAGAAGCATTGGAACATCTTTTAAATCGCTTAACCCCTTAGAAAAGGCAGTAGAAGCCCCTGTTGCTGTTGCTTTCGCTAGTGCGTCTTCCACAGGTGTGCCTTGCTGGATATGGCCAATGAACGTGGCCAACAAAGCATCGCCAGCACAAGCCGTGTTCAGTACTTTGCCTTTAGGAGACGTCGCAAACAAGCAAGTGTCCTTATTCAAATAAATGCTGCCGTCTTTTCCGCGAGAAATGAGTACTTGTTGCGCTCCACGTTTGATCAGTTCATACCCATAGTAGACAAGCTCCTTCTCACTCAATCGATGTTTCACTTGAAAGAAACCTGCTAACTCTTCTTCATTCGGCTTCAATAAATAAGGTTGAGAGGCCAACACGCCATCTAAAGAAGAAATGCTCGTATCAAGGACATAATGGACGCCATTCATTTTACAAATGGCGCCAATCTCGGCGAGAATGGCTTCTGACACGCCTACAGGCAAACTTCCTGAAACAATTAACGTACTGCCTGCTTCCAATTGGCCAATTTTTTCTATTAGCAAGCGTTGCTTTTCTTTACTAATGGACGGCCCTTGATTGACGATTTTGTATTCCTTGTCTGCATTCATAAACACGTTAATCCGTGTAATGCCATCGACGTGCACAAAGTCAGTCTTAATGTTTAGCTTCTGTAAAGAGTCCTGAATAAATTCCCCTGTAAAACCAGCTATAAAGCCTGTGGCGACGCTTTCAATTCCATAGCGTTTTAGCATAATCGACACATTGACGCCTTTGCCGTTTGGCTGGTAGTCTTCATCCATCGTGCGGTTGACTTTGTCGGGCATAAGCTTTTCCAACTGTACATATAAGTCGATTGCTGTGTTCATCGTGCATGTATAAATCATTTTGCCCTCACCAACTTCGTTTAATGTCTCAGAAATGCGATCCTTGATGTCTTTATTATCCCATTGGCGTACATGAAAATGTTTTCGCATCTTGAAAAACAATATTTGGTAAAAGCGCCTTCAGCGTTGATTTCATAAGAAAAAAACCGCCCTCTAGTTCAATGGGGCGGCTTTACAGATTCTTTTGTACGGATGACATAGGCGTCTAGGAGCACTCTCGCGATCACATTTAAGGAAAGGCGTGAGCGAACTTCATAATCTGGGATTAACGAGTGTTCACTTTTGTATCCGATCAACGTCATATCAGACAACTTATTCAGTGTCGAGTTCACTTTGGTCGTTAACGTAATGGTCGTCACTTGGCGGATGCTCAAGTTTTGGCAAGCTTCCACAAGTTCTTTCGTCTCTCCATTTAATGAAACAAAAATCGCCAAGTCCGTATCGTGATGCATTTTTTGCGATTTGATGCGGATAATATTCGGATCATCATGCATCTCACACGTCTTGTCAAGAACTTGCAACTTAACGGCCATCTCTTTGGCAATCATTTGCGAAAAGCCACGGGCAAAGATGTAAATTTTGTTGGCGTCATGCATTTTTTGGACCGCGTCCTCAATTTGGCCAATGCTTTGCAGTTGAATGGTACGGCGCACTTCCTCTTCGTTTTTTTGCAGCGCTTGCTTTATTTCGTTGCCAATATCGCTCAAACTTCCTTCTTTGTCTATCATTTGCTTATCCTGTTCAAGCTTGTATTTAAACGACGTATAGCCTTTAAAACCAATTTTTTTCATCAGCCGGACAACAGTGGCAGTAGAGACTGCCGCCCGTTCGCTTAATGTAACAATCGACATCGTCGCAATTTCATCCAGATGGTCATGAATGTAAGTTAACAAATAACGCTCTGTGTCACTAAGTCGTTCAAATGTATTATAAGGAATGTTAAATAACGGTTTGCTCATATGCACCACTCTTATCCATATTATTCGCGCTAGGCTTACCAAGCTTTGTGTTTATCGTCCTCTTTTTTTATGTCACTCTTTATTATTTCCAAGTGTACACGTAGTAGCCACGTTTCGCTAAATAGCTGAGGCGCGTCCAATACTGTGTCGTAAGGCAAATGCTTGTCCCCTTTGGCTGTACCTTTCTCTCACTCCACTAATAGGAGCCGTCCTCTTTGAAGACGGCTCCTTGCAGCCTAACGGCTGTTGTCCCGCTTCACCATTAGCACATCGCATGGCGCATGGCGCATCGCTGCCTCTGCCACACTACCAATCATAAGGCGGGTGACTGTATTTGTTCCAGTTGCGCCGCAAACGAGCAAATCCGCTTGAAGCGATTCCGGTAGATCAGTGGAAAGTTTGGCACGGGGATTCCCATGCACGTATTCCGTTTTTACAGTTGAAACTCCAGACTCCTTTGCCTGTTGTTTATATGATGTCAACATGCGCTCAGCTTCTAGTCGATGGTTATCTTCATAGGATAACGGAGCGGCAGCCATCGCTCCCCCTGTATAAATGCCAATCGGCTCGACATGAACAATCGTCAGTGCTGCCTCATATTGTTTGGCCAACCATGCCGCTTCCGACAAAGCATCTTCCGCTTGGTCGGAGCCATCCACGCCGACAAGAATCGTCTTATAGTACGGAGAAGCTGTTTCATAGTCTTTGACCATCAAGTAGTCACATGGCGCATGACGAATGGACGCTTCAGCGACACTGCCGGTAAAAAACCGTTCCATTCGGTTCCGCCCTGTCGCTGACGTAATGAGTAGATCCGCTCCATGCTCCTTTGTCAATGTTTTTGCGACTTGAATGCGCGGATTCCCTGAGGCAAACGCGATTTCCGTTTTGATGCCTGCTGCCTCTGCTTGTTCTTTATAACGAGCAAGCATGGCGTCGGCCTTGCCTTTCCACTCATCCCACAACTCTCCTGCATAAAGCATATGCTCATTGGGAAAATTGCGAATGTCCAAAACATGGCCAATGATAAGTGTTGCCCTACATTCTCCGGCGATGGAAAGCGCTTTCGAAAAGGCGTGGTCAGACTGGTTCGATCCATCGACACCAACAAGAATTCGTTTATACATGCTTCCAACTCCCTCCTGATTAGAGACTTTAAAAGCATCCTTCTCTTTTATTATAACAGCTATGGCAACGCCTACCGCCTTCATGTTATGAACATTCTTAGAAAAACTCTAAGCAGCCACATTTGCTGCTACGTCACTACTATGCACTTTGCCGCCTCTTCCTTATGTTTTTTCGAATAGGCGTTTGCCGCGATTTCCTCCTGAAGATTTTTATAAGCAGCCGCTACCGCTTCGTAAAATTTTGCTTTTTCACAGCTGTCTTCAATAAAGGTAAGCACATGTTCGGCCTTTAAATAATTTCGCAAAGCTCCATTCGAATCCGCTTTGCTCTGTTTGATCCTTCCACTGATGAAATGGCTTAAAAAATAGGTAATGTTAGCAAGCTTAATGAATTCAGACGTGTTCCCATTGCCTTTTAACTGTTCAGAATGGAGGTGTGAATTGAGCAAGTAAAGAGAGATGACTGCGTCATCGACATTCCTTTCAGCGGCCAAAAGCCTCCTTGCTCTTGATTGCAAATTCGTCATTTGCGCAGGATTTCCTGTTCGAATGCAACCTAGCCATTCAAGGCACAGATCGACAAACGGTTCCTCTTTTTCTCCAACCATACAACTCACTTCCTTCATCATAGATTAAAACAATTGTACCAATTTTGACAAAACTACTGAATTTGTATTTTAAATACGACTATAAAAAAGCATCTGAGCGCTCTAAAAGGCTCAGATGCTACTAGTCATACCGACCTAAAATCACGACTTTGTTTGCTGCTGCCACGTCATCGTCTCATTTAGGATTACGCTGCCTGTTGCCATGAAAAAAGATCAAAAGAACGAATTAGACATCCATCTAATTAGTTTCATTAAAAAAAGCTGGCCGCTTCGCTGGCGACACAAGTGTATAACGTCCCTCTTTTCTTTCCATAAACCCCGTCTCTACCCATGCTCTGCGGATCGTGGCAAAGTCATCATGAAAAGACTGAATATGAGCATTAATCTCCCGTTCTTCATAAACGACATTCTCCTCTAATCCTGTTAACATATGTTCTAAAAGAATGAGCTTTTTCTTGAATTTAGCCGGTATCGTCTTTAAGCGGCCATCTTTCCCTATAAAATGACGTATGATGTTTTCCTTCTCTAGTTGGCTGATTTTCATGTTCACATTCTCCTTTCCACTTAGTGATTTTATTATAATCTAATTAGATGAAAATCTAAATAGAAAATAAGAGTATCTCGTTTTTTATCATCAATGTTCGTCGTTTGCTTGTTTTTGACATCCTTTTTCGACTTCAAGAAAATTACACTCAATTAAATCCGAACATTTTATTGCATATCAATAGCAATTTATGTACAATAGTTTACATCATTTGTTTTTCGTTTAAAGGTGATGGGATGATAGGCGATACAAACGAAAATAAAAAAATATTGGCTCATCTATATAACGATGTTTCAAAAGAAATGTTCGGCGTTGGCACAACTTTATTAAAGGTTTCCATCTCCGGGGCACTTGTAACGATTCAAGCGAAGCATAAACGGGCAGCCCGTTCAACTGCGCTTGAAGGAGAAGTGCCTTCTTTAAAAATGGAAGTTGATTTTCATCTTTCCCTTCTCTATAAACGGAAACTTGCAGAACAATTAGCGACGCACTTCCACGACCCGATCGAGGTTGTGCTGCGTGATTATGATGCAAAAACGCAATGGGCTTTTACAAACATTCTTTTTTCCACTTCGTAAATGCAGACTGGACATGTCTGGTTGAGGATTTGCGATTCTTTTCAATACGGTTGCTTTTGCTTATGTTTACATAAGGAAGATGCACCTGTAGATGGCAAATGCTGCTACAGGTGTGTCTTCTTTTTTTCTTATTAAAAATGTGTACTAGGAGGACTTTCTAAATGAAAAAACATCTTTCTTGCTTATTTGTAATCACGTCAAGCTTGGTCGCTGTTAGCGCATGCTCCGCTTCAGGGGACGGCAATGAAAAACCAACAGACCTTGTCATTTCCACTTGGGGATTTGCAGAGGATTTTTTTAAGGAAGAAGTTTACAAGCCATTTGAAGAAGAATACAACGTTAATATTGTTGTCGATATCGGCAACAACGCAGAACGTCTTAACAAAATTCGCCAAGGAACTGCTAATGTAGATGTCGTTTATTTATCTGATTATTACGCCCAGCAAGGCATCGAGGAAGGTTTATTTGCTGAAATCGATCGCAGCAACATCGAAAATATTGACAACCTTTATGATATAGCTAAAGCCCCTCTTGGCGAAGAATACGGACCAGCCTATACGATTGGCCAATTCGGGATTGCTTACAATCCTGAGCAAACGAAAGGCCCAATCGAAAGCTGGAGCGACTTATGGGATGACTCTCTTGCAGGCAATTTAACGATTCCTTCTATTACATCGACAACAGGGCCAATGTTTTTAGATGCAGCTTCCATCGTAGCCGGACAGGAAGAATTTAATGCCGATGCAGCATTTGCAGCCATTGCCGACCTGAAAGGAAATATTGTTAAAGAGTATGATAAATCATCCGACTTCGTCAACATGTTTACCCAAGGCGAGATTGCTGCTGGGCCATTTATGGAAATGTATTTTCATGATTTGCAAGCCGCTGTCCCTGAAGCTGAGTTCGTTACCCCGACAGAAGGTGGCTACGCAGTCATGAATACAGTCAATGTCGTTAAAGACAGTGACAACAAAGAATTAGCGGAAGCTTTTATCAATTGGCATTTGAGCAAAGAAGTCCAGGAAGCGTCAGCTAAAGCGAAAGTCGACTCCCCTGTGAACATCGATGTTGAGTTGTCTGAACAGGAAGCGGAAGGCGTCACTTATGGGGAAGAAACAATTGAGGCGCTAAACCTGCTTGACATGGAATACGTAAACAGCGAATCAGCCGAATGGATTGACCGCTGGAATAAAGAAATTGCCAACTAAGGAGGCATTGGAGTGGCCAGAAAAATCTTACTTGATGTTGATACAGGCGTAGATGATGCCCTCGCCATTATCCTTGCCTCCAAAAGCACGGACGCACAACTGCTTGCAATTACGACAGTGAACGGAAATGTCTCTTTAGAAAAAGCGACTGTTAACACGTTAAAAGTGTTGACACTTCTTCATAAAGAGGGCGACATTCCCGTTATCCAAGGGGCTCATGCGCCACTTCGGCGCCCGTGCTTTTTTGAACATAGCGTCCACGGCAATGACGGCCTTGGCGGTGCTTTGCCTCATTTTGAGCCAACGGCACAGCCTGCCGACGGTTATGCTCCTGATTATATAATCGAACAGGCAAACCGTTATCCAGGCGAACTCACGCTTGTCATGACAGGGCCGCTGACGAACTTGGCGTTAGCGCTTGAAAAATGCCCTGATTTGCCAAAACTCGTGGCGGGCGTCGTCTATATGGGTGGTGCCGCCTTTACACATGGCAATGTCACCCCTGTGGCTGAGTACAACATGTATGTCGATCCTGAAGCAGCGCGCAAGGTGATCCATTCCGGCTTCGCCCCCCTTGTGCAAGTCGGATTAGATGTTACCCGCAAAGCACTTCTCACTAGGGAAAACATTGGATCGCTCGTTGACTCGCCTATCAAGCAGTTTATCAAAACGTGCACCGCAGACTATATAAAACTGTATGAAGCGCGCAACAACGTGGCAGCTTGTGCCCTCCACGATCCTCTTGCCGTTGCTTATGCCTTAAAACCCGAATTGCTCCATTTGGAAGAGATGTTTGTGGAAGTAGAAACAAACAGCCAATTTTGCGATGGGCAGACGGTATGCGACAGGCAACACCGCTTAGGAAAACCGGCAAACGTTAACGTTGCCACTGAGATCGACAGCGATGCATTTTTATCGTACTTCTTGCATTCAATTCAAAACTGAACATGGCCTTAGGCGTCTTGAAGCCGGGCCATTCTTTTCTGTGAGGTGATTTGTTCGTGAACCGGTCAATGCGCATGCTTTTGCTCATTCCAGGGCTGCTGTTTTTAACTGTTTTTATGCTTATTCCACTCGTGCTCACCATCAGCTCGACATTCGTCGAAAACGGCAGCTTTTCTTTAGACGGTTATTTTCGTTTTTTAGGTGATGCCTACTTTTTAGAAATTTTATGGACAACTCTTTTTGTCGCTCTATTAACGACTTTTTGCTGCGTTATTCTTGCTTTTCCCGCCGCTTATTACATTTCTAAGTTAAATGGCGGCAAAAAAGCAATCATGCTCATGCTCGCCATTTTCCCATTACTCGTCAGCCCAGTTGTTCGGTCTTTTAGCTGGATGATTATTCTCGGCCGCAATGGTTTGCTTAACGAGTTTCTTTTGGCGACTGGTCTAATAAACGAGCCATTATCAATTTTATATACGCCAGCCGCTGTCGCAATCGGCCTCATCCATTTATTTTTGCCACTCATGATCGTTACATTAGTTGGCGTAATGGAGAACATTGATGCTGATTTGTTTTTAGCTGCCGAAAGCCTTGGTGCCTCAAAAGCAAAAGCATTCTTAAAAGTGATGGTGCCCCTTTGTGTACCTGGCCTTGTAATTGGCAGCACGCTCGTATTTGTTGGCAGTTTTACTGCCTACACGACGCCAGCGCTTCTAGGCGGCCAACAACGGGTCATTTCGACATTTTTATATCAAAATGCGATTACGTTAAATGATTGGCATGCTGCTGCGATGATTGCAACAATTATGATTGTCATCACGTTTGTCGTGACCGGTCTTTTCCAAAAAATCGCAGCGATTTTAAATCCAAGGGGGTAAACAGATGAACCAATCAAAACATATCGGCCTTGGGTTTGTTTCCTTTCTCATATTTTTGTTTTTGCTCGGGCCACTCGTTATTATTTCGGTTGCTTCTTTTGAGCCTAGTACAGTGCTTCAGTTTCCGCCAAGTGGCTTTTCCCTTGAATGGTACGCAAATATTTTTGCTGTGTCGGCTTTCATGGACACGTTCAAGCTCTCAATGCTTGTTAGTTTGTTAGGCAACCTGTGTGCATTGTTGCTTGGGATTCCTGCTGCCTATGCATTAAGCCGCTACGAGTTTCCAGGAAAAGCGCTCTTGAATGTGTTGTTCGTATCGCCGATACTCATTCCTGGCACCGTGCTCGGTTTTACATTTTTACGCTATTTGATTGTCGCTTATCAGCTTCCGCTTGAAGTCGCGCTATTTGTAGGGCATACGATTTTGATGCTGCCCTTTATTATCCGTGTGATTGCTTCTAGTATGGCCACGTTTGACTTCTCGATTGAAGAAGCAGCGATGAGCCTCGGGGCAAGCCGCTTTGGCGCGTTTTTCAAAGTCATTTTGCCTAATATTAAATCTGGCATTATTGCGGCAGTGCTCATTGCGTTTCTAGAGTCATTCAACAACGTTGATATTTCCGTCTTTCTTACCGGGCCAGGGCTCTCAACGCTGCCTATCCAAATGCTGACGTACGTTGAACATTATTTTGACCCAACGGTTGCGGCTATTTCGGTGATGTTAATGGCATTAACAGCTATATTGATGTTTGCGATTGAAAGGCTAGTCGGCTTGTCGTATTTTACGAAACGATAACGAAACCGATTCCCGTTTCTCCTATGCTTGATGGCAACTTTTGCAAAAGAATGGAGGTCTCTCATGGCTTTACTAACATTAGACCAAGTGACGGTCGCTTACCAAAAACAAGACATTTTAAAACAGTTTGATTTAAAAATCGAGAAAGGCGAGCTCCTTTCCTTACTAGGACCAAGTGGCTGTGGAAAGACGACGACATTGCGCCTCATTGCTGGTTTTCTCGAATCGAAATCTGGCCGCTTTCTATTTAATGACAAAGATTACACACGTGTCCCCGTTTCGAAACGGAACTTCGGCTTTGTTTTCCAAAACTATGCGCTTTTTCCTCATTTGTCTGTGTATAACAACATCGCCTTTGGCTTAAAAATGCGCAAACAAACGCAAAGCGAAATGAAAAAACGGATTGCCCATGTCCTCGATGTCGTTAATTTAACAGGGTTTGAAAATCGTTTTCCAAAAGAACTGTCTGGCGGGCAACGCCAGCGTGTCGCGATCGCCCGGGCATTAGTGATTGAACCTGACCTGTTGTTGTTTGATGAACCGTTAAGCAACTTGGACGCAAACTTGCGTGAAACAATGCGCGTGGAGATTCGCCGCATTCAACAAGAACTCGGCATTACAGCTGTATACGTCTCCCATGACCAGGAGGAATGCTTTTCCATTTCCGACAATGTCGCGATTATGAATAAAGGGATCATTGAACAGCTCGATGCCCCATCCCATATTTATAGCTATCCAAAAACGCGCTTTGTTGCTGAATTTATCGGCTTTAAAAACTTCTTGCCATTCTCAGACAGGGAAGACAACGGGACTTATTGGACATTTGCCTCTGGCGCACAACGCTTTTCAGTCGCCAAACATGCCGCCTCGGATTTAGGCATGACAGGAGCGATCCGCCCTGACGACATTGAGCTTGTTCTCGATTTAAACCAAGGGGACGCTGCCAACCACATAGCTGGAAAAGTGCTTGTCTGCACCTTTCTCGGCCGAAGTTACCAATGTATCGTAGAAACGGCAGCTGGCACGTTTACCGTCCATACGGACATGGCGACGCCTCTTGACATTGGCACGCCTGTCGTCCTTCATTTTCCAAGCAATAAAATCATTATTACCCAATAATGCTTCCTGCGTTATGCCCTATACGAAAGCAACATACAACCATTGTCCATTGCGAAGTTGGAGGACTTTATTATGCATGTAGATACTTTAGTGAAAAACGTACGCGTCTATAACGCCTATACACAGCAATTTATCTCCAGTGACGTCGCGATTGACGAAGGCCGATTTGTGGCAATCGGTCACAGCGACGAACTTGAATCGATACAAGCCAATACAATTATTGATGGCCAAGGCCAGCAAATGATTCCTGGCTTGATTGATATCCATTTGCATATCGAGAGCTCGATGGTCACACCAGAAACTTTTTCGTGGGCACTATTGCGAAATGGCGTGACAACGATCGTTGCAGAGCCTCATGAAATGGCCAATGTGTTTGGAATTGAAGGCATTAAAGCCATGATTGAGGCAAGCGCCGCCTGTACGGTTGATATGAAATATGCGATCCCTAGTTCTGTTCCCGCTACTAGCTTGGAAACGACTGGCGGCGCCATCGGAATCGCAGAAATGGATGAATTAATGGACACAGAGGACATCCAATGCTTAGGAGAAATCATGAACTATGTCGATGTCCTTTCAAAGCCTGATTCAAAAACAAACCAAATCCTCAAGCATTTCCGGCGTTCCTATCCTGCGCTTCCTATCGAAGGGCATGTGCCTAAGCTGACAGGGCTCGACCTTCATCAAATCGTTGCTGCTGGAATTGGGTCTGACCATACACACCAAACGAGAGAAGGAATGGAAGCACGCATTAAAGCTGGCATGTTTTTAGAAATCCAAGAAAAATCGATGACCGACGACGTGCTTTCCTATTTGATTGAAAACGACGCTCGGGAACATTTTTGCTTTGTTACTGACGATGTCATGGCTGATTCCCTTTATAAACGCGGCCACTTAAACGTTCTTGCAAACAAAGCGCTCGCTGCAGGAATGAAGTTTGAGGACGTCATTTATGCTTGTACAATGGCACCTGCCAAGCGAATGAAGCTTGAAGACCGGGGCGCCATTGCTCCGGGAAAAATCGCTGACTTCATTCTTCTTGCAGAAGACGGCCAATTTGTTTTTTCCGCTGTTTATAAAGATGGAATGCTCGCTTATGATGCAGCAAGCCCACACAAACAAACGCCAAAGCCAAGGCAGTTTCCACCACATTTTTACGAAAGCGTCAAGCTTGCTCCTTTGCAAGAGGAGGATTTTCACGTGATTGCCGACCGCCAAGACGGCATCCATGTTTGCCGGGTGATGAATGTGGCAGATGGCTCGACCTTTACGAAGGAAACTCAAGAAAGGGTGCCTGTCGCAAACGGCCTCCTTCAATGGCAAGACAGCGACTTTCGTCTTATTGCCACATTTGAACGCTACGGGAAAACGGGCGGGCGGGCCCACGGCCTGATCGCCGGAGACATTCTACAGCGCGGAGCCGTGGCCACCACGTATTCCCACGATAACCATAACTTGCTCGTTGTCGGCGCAAACATCCCAGACATGGTTTGTGCAGCAAACGCAGTCATCCAAGCACAAGGGGGCTGTGCGGTAGTAGAGAACGGGGAAGTGAAAGCGATGCTGGAACTGCCAGTTGGCGGTATTCTTTCTGAAGCGCCCCTAGCCGAGCTTGCGCCAAAAGTCGAATCGTTCGTTAAAGCGCTAACGGCATTAGGTTATAAGCATTACAATCCGATTATGTCATTGTCGACGCTGTCTTTGCCCGTTAGCCCTGCCCTAAAAATTACCGATTTCGGGTTAATTGATGTGAATAACGGCAAAGTCGTTCCATTGTTTGTAAACGAGAAAAGCTAGGGGAAAAATCCCCTAGCTTCCTGCTAGTGCCACTGGTACGCTTTTTCGTTTTAAGCTCTTTTGAATCGTCGGGAGTTTCGTCACCTTTTCGCTGGCAGCAGTAAGAGCAACTGTTTGCGTCACGACATTTTGGCGGTCATTGCGCAAGCGAATCATCGCCGAATCGGCCTCTACAGACGGGTTCAGACGCATCGTGACCGTTTTCGTTGCTGTCCCTGTAGCGTCTGCAGTCAACGTACCGATTTGGTGGTAGCCGTAAGAGCTAGGCCAACTGCCATCCTCCCCTTGAATTTGCGAGATCGAACGTCCCCCTGGTAAGTATACTTGCATGTCAAGGCTGTTGACCGTTTGGTTCGGCGCCAAATGACGGAGCTCTACGCTCACAGAAAACGTCTGCCCTCCTAGTGGGAGCGCCTCTGGCGTTTCCAAATCATATTCCACTTCTAGCGGTGCTTCCTGTCCACTGCCAAACGATCCGGCTGCAAAAGTAGAACGGTCATACCATCGATAATCCCCTTGCGGCTGTCGCCATGGCTCAGCCTGTGGTTCTGTTGTTTTTTCAGGCTGCTCCATTTCCAGAAGTGGAGACGGTTCGTCTAAAGGAATTCCTGCTTCAGCAAAGTTGGTATAGGATTCTTGTTCAGCAAGCCAGTCGACTACCTGTACGAGGAAAGCACCATTGTCTTGATCGATAAATCCATCATACGTCCGCTTCATCCCGCCATGTTCTTCGTTGCGGTATTTTGGGGTCGCATCCTCGACTGGTGACGAATCACCAATAAAGGCTGCTTTGCCTAATCCCTTTTTTCCGATAGCCGCATAAGGACCTTCCTCCATTCCGCCGCCATGATAAACACCTTGGTCAACTGCGTTGTTCCACTTATTCGCTTCCGGCGTCAGGCCATCTGGCAAATAAGCAACGCCTTTAGCAACGTTTGGATCAATAATCGCAAGCGTTGATCCAGCATGGATGGAGAGCGCGCTAATGTTTTCTGTAATCCCGAACGCCTCTTCAGGGCTGACAATCGAATCGGCTACTGTATGGTCAATGGCATTGTAACGAAACCGAACGCCGAATTCTTCAGCAAGCCAGTCTGAACTTACAACCCCTTCAAGTGCTTCTTTTTCCTCGTTGCTCATCCCTTTTGTTATGTCATCATAAGCCCCTCGGCGCCATCCGTTCATAATTTCATTTGAATCAAGCCGGTTAAAATTGCGGTCGGCATTGTAATGGTCAGCAATAAAAAACACGCCGCCCCCTTCTCCTGCAAACGAGGCAATCGCCTCTTGCTCAATCGCCTTAAATGGGATTTGCGCTTCAGGAATAATAAACACATCGTACCCGTCTAAATCGGCGTTAGTTAGCGGTTCTGCACTACGGTGTTCCTTGACATAGTACCCGTTTTCCACTAGTGCATCCGCAAAGTCCGAAAAAGCTCCGTCTATGACCCAATCGGATTGACCAGCTGTTTGCCCATGGCTGTTATCAAACAATACACGTTTTCCATTCGGGTCACTTGGTTCCAATACAGGTGGAGGATCGCTAATGCTTTCTGCCAATGCCGGAACGCCTACTGTAAAACTAGCAAAAATGATAACCGACTGAATCGTCCTTTTTTGAGTCACTCTTTTCATACTGTCCCTCCTAATAAGAAATGAACTGCTTTACGATTAGTATAGCAAATGGCAAACATACACCGGCCAAAAAAGAGCGAACTTTACGAAACTTTCGAAACACATAGTCGTTTCTTTACAATTCTTAACAAGCTTCCTATTCGCTGATCCACGTTTTAGCCATTTTCCCGTAAATGGGAAAGCCAACCAGTACGAGCATTCAGCTTTTTCCATACGTTATCGTATAAAGCTTTGCGCTTTAAATAATTCTTCATGGAGGTAAGAAATGAGCTGCGACCATAAGAAATGCTCATGCGATTGTAAAAAGACTGAGCGTCCTTGCTACGAAACACTTCCGACAAAGGTGAAAAGATGTGATCCGATCATTCACCCTACAAAGCACCGCGTTGTAGAACAAACGGAAGTCGTCATTATCCCAGAAGTGTATCCGACCCATACGACTTATGTCAATAACCAAGTCGTACGCCGTGAGTACAGTTTTCCGCAAACCGAATCAGTCGAAGAGCGGACAGAATACGAATCGGTTGTCGAGAATGGCAATGGGAATAACGGCGGAGGCTATGGAGGCCGGCGCCGCGGCTGGAGTTGGATTTAAAGTGTCAAGAAACGCTTTGGGCTGTTGCCCAAGGCGTTCTTTTCGTGTTTAACATCTATCAACGTAAAATTTCTTCTACTATCGATGTCCCTTCGCTTCTGCTATCATCATTCCACTTCCATTTTTCATGCAAACGGATTCGTCCATCTGCCAATTGTTCTGGTATAGAGTAGCATTCCCCACCGCGTATTTCATAATCGACGTTTACATGGTTATAGCGAAATCGCAAATGGGCTTGATCATCAACTAAACCTATTAAAGTGCCTGTAAGGATCTCGCCTCCGCTATACGTTCCAGTCAAAATCCGGCCTTCCTGTTTGTATTGAAAGACTGTAGCTGAAGAAACTTCGCCATTTTCACTGTTTTCCTTTGCCACAAATTGCTTACCGTCATAGTGAACCATTGTTGAACCACTCTCTTCCCCTATCTTTTCCTTTCATAACACGCTTTTGCTATTGTCATGTCTTTATTTCACCAGAATAAAAACGGTTCGTCAATTGGTTCTGCGATGATTTTATTACACGTAAACAAATGGAAAACAGCCAAAAGTGATTAAGAAAAGGAAGGAAATAGACCGTTTACCCTTTCACAGCGCCAATTGCCACACTGCCCATAATCCGTTTAGAAAATAGCGAAAACACGATAATAATTGGTAAAACGGACAAGGCCACACCTAAGTACATTAAGCCGTAATCTGTATTATAGTAACCTTGTATCAATGCCACCATGACGGGCAATGGGTATTTCTCTTCGGAAAATAATAAGACTAATGGGCCAATGAAATTGTTCCAAGCTCCTATAAAGGTAAAGATGCCAATCGCAGCAAGAGCAGGGACGATCATCGGCAAAATAATCCGGTGAAAAATCTTCAACTCTCCCGCCCCGTCAATTCGAGCGGATTCCAGCACATCATCAGGAATGCTGCCGTCTAAAAACTGTTTAATAAAAAAGACGGCAAATGTGTTGGCCGCAGCTGGAAGAATAATAGCTGCATGGGAATCAAGCAAGCCAATCATACCAAGCCAACGATAGCTGCCAATTAATGCAAGCTGGGCGGGAATCATCATTGTCGCCAGCATAAGCAAAAACAAGATCGTATTAAAACGAAACTTAAATTTCGAAAACCCGTAAGCCGTCATGCCGCCGAAATAAAGCGTTAATAGGGTTGAACCGCCGGCAATGATGAAACTATTCATAAACCCACGTAAAATATCAACGTTTTCCACCATGCGTGTGAAATTGTTAACCAATTCCCCGCCCGGGAAAAACAAAAACGTTGAGGCAATATCCGCGTTTGCATGAGTCGAATACATGATCATTAAGTAAAACGGAAACAAACAGAGAATGGCAAGACCAATCAATCCTGTATAAAGTGAGAGATGAGCCCGCTTTCTTCTGCGTCCTTCCATAGACAGTTTTCCATCGTTTACAGGCAATGCCCCTTTGCTCACGCTAACTCCCCCTTTAAGCGATTTTGCTTCTATTTCTTGAAACCAAATAGGAAATGACAGATAAGCTGACAATGACAACAAATAAACAAAACGCAATGGTTGCACCATATCCAAACCGGCCTTGTTCAAAAGCAGTCCGATACAAATACATGACACTCGTCAACGTCGCATGGTTAGGCGAACCCGATCCTTCCGTTAACATGTATGGCTGGTCAAAGATTTGCACTCCACCAATTAATGAAGTGATCACTTGGAAAATAATAATCGGTTTTAATAGCGGAACGGTTATTTTAAAGAAAATCTGGGTTTTCGACGCTCCATCTACTTTGGCAGCTTCGGCATACTCTGGCGAAATTCCTTGCAAGCCCGCGATATAGATAAGCATGGAGTAGCCAAAGTACTGGAAAAACAGAATGGCGGACACAAGCATTTGCATAAACAAGGGGTTGTTTTTCCAATCAATGGCCTGGTCCAAGAAACCAATCGACATAAGCAACTGATTGACACTGCCCGTTTGCCAGTCAAACATGAGACTGACGAGCAAGCCGAGGGAAGCAGCCGTTACAATGTTTGGAAAGAAATACACCGCTCTAAAAAAATCTTTGCCTTTTAAGAATTTGTTCGTCAAAATGACTGCAAGCACTAGACTGACAGTAAGTTGAGGTATCACTGATACAATCCAAATAAAGAATGTATTAAACAGTGATTGAAGAAACAACGGATCGATTATCGCCCGGGTGTAGTTCGCAAAGCCGATGAATTCTGGATCGTTGAGCCCATCCCAATTGGTTAAGCTTAAATAAAAAGAATAGAGAATTGGATATAGACCAAACAATAAGAATACGATAAAAAACGGGGCAATAAAAAAGTATCCGCAATTTCCCTTATTAATGCGGTTAATGAACATGTTAACCCTCCTCGGATTATAGCTTTAGGAGCCAGTAAGGTTATTCAATCGTAAGTTCTGGAAAATACGTTTGCACATCACGTTTAAACCGTTGCCAAAACTCTTCTTGCGAACGAAAATTTCCCTTGGCGTATGAACCCATAAGTTCATTGAAAATGTCATTAATGTCGCCATCAAATGATGAACGGACAACTGCCTGCACATTTTCTGACTCCTCATTAAAAAATTCAAAATAATTTTGGCCCGCTAGGAAATCGCTCGTAATCTCATCCGCTACGCCTTCATTTGCTCCGCGATGACTTGTATAATACTGTTCATCTACAGCTAAGTTCTGTAAGAAGTCAACATCAAATCCATACATTTTCACAAATTCCCAAGCCAAGTCTTTGTTATCACTGCCAGAATAAACGGAATAAAACGTCCCGCCTCCACTAAAAGCAGCAGGACCACTCGCCAGTCCCCATAACCCACTTGTTTCAGGAGCATTTGATTGCAAGACATGTTGCAAATACCAAGATGGCCCTGGATAAAACAAGACGGAGCCTTGTTGCATAGAAGCAGTCCATCCAGGAGACCAATCATCCAACATTGCCAATGCGTCCGCTTCAATCGCTTGATCCACTAAATCCAGCACGTCCCTCTTTGCTTGATCGATGATTAATTTATCATCAACAACCCATGCTTGGTTAACGAGTGCGTCCTGCACTTGCCCAATTGAATTCCAATTTGGCAACCCATGGACTGTCCCACCGCTTTCTTCATAAACGCGCTTGCTAATCGAAAACACATCATCCCATGTTTCGATCATTTCACTAACCTCTTTTGGATCATCTGTTCCTAAATATTCTTTCGCCAAATCTCTGCGAAAATAAACACCACCTGTCGTGCCTTGATAACCAACTGCGCGAACATCCCCATTTGAATCCCTTTCCATGCCTTGAATATACTCGTAATGGCTGTCAATCAATGCCTCAGCGTCATACGGAGCTTCAGATAACGATTCTAGTGATGGATGGTCAATGAACTTTCGCACATATTGGGCTTCTAGTGCAAATACATCAGGTGCCCGTATTCCTGTTGACAAAGCAGAGCGGAGCTTTGTTTCATATTGACTTGAAGGAATAAACTGAAAATTAACTTTTACGTCTGGGTGTTCTTCCACAAATGCTTCAACGGCGTACTCACCTTCATCCGTAAAGCTCCAAATCGTAATCTCTTTTTCTTCTTCTTCCGCGCTGCATCCTATTAAACAGAAACTCAAAGCTACAGCCAAAATCATTACTCTTTTTCCCATACATACCCCTCCTCCAATTATGTGATCCACTTTGTTTGTTTATGAAATAAACTAAGTTGGCAAGAATGTCCCTTTTTTTAAAGAATAACTCCCCTCCAAAGAAAGCGCTTCCAAATTTATTATTCCAACGATCTTTTTTCTTGTCAAGTGAAAAATAACTCAGTTTTGTCCTATTCTAATTTTTAGATCTCTTCTAAAACTTTATTTATAAAAAACGAGCCTGCCTAAAGACAGACTCCCATTCTTTCTATCCTCTTTATGAACATCCCCAAGACGGTTGTTTTTTTATCAATAAATTTTGTCGCCATTAAAAATAGAATTCTTCACGACGACATAATCGACATTGCGGATTGCGTCTAGCCTTTTGCCTCCTGCATAGGAAATTGAAGACTGGAGATCTTGTTCCATTTCTAATAGTGTTTCCGCTAACGAACCTTTATGCTCGACGTACATTTTCTTGCCTTCGACATTTTTCCGCTCGCCTTTTTGGTATTCTGATGCAGAACCAAAATACTCTTTATACAGCTTGCCGTCTTTTTCGATCGTGTCACCAGGAGATTCTTCATGGCCTGCAAACAAGGAACCAATCATCACCATTGTGGCGCCAAAACGGACCGACTTGGCAATATCGCCGTGGGTGCGAATGCCACCGTCAGCAATTATTGGTTTACTTGCAGCTTTTGCGCACCAGCGCAGCGCCGCAAGTTGCCAGCCTCCAGTGCCGAAGCCTGTTTTGATTTTAGTAATGCACACCTTTCCAGGCCCAATGCCGACTTTTGTCGCGTCTGCACCGGCATGTTCAAGTTCGCGCACAGCTTCTGGCGTGCCAACATTGCCAGCAATAACGAAACTATCCGGCAAGTGTGTTTTAATATGGCGGATCATGTTGATAACCGCTTCAGAATGGCCATGGGCTATATCAATCGTCACATATTCGGGCACTACATGTTGGTCAGCCAATTGTTGCACAAAGGTGTATTCTTCTTCTTTTACGCCAACACTAATGGATGCGTACAATCCCCGTTCATGCATGTCTTTGACAAACGCAAGACGTGTTTCTGGCTGGAACCGATGCATAATATAAAAATAATCATTTTCGGCAAGGTAACGAGCAATGTTTTCATCGATAATCGTTTGCATATTTGCTGGAACAACTGGAAGCTTGAACGTACGGCCTCCAAGTTCTACACTTGTATCGCATTCAGCCCGACTTCCTACAATGCATTTTGCTGGAATGAGTTGAATATCTTCATAGTCAAAAACGTTTTCCATCATTCACACCCCTAAAAACGAATGTTATAGAATAAAAGAACAAAAATCATTCGCCCATAGGGTAATATACATGATCGCGGAACCGTTGTCAAAGTTTATTTAGACAGAAAACGCTCATTTTACTGTTTATCGTTGTTGTTCTAAAAAAGAGCAGGTATGTCGACAAAGTCGAAACCGCCCTCAGACTGGTAGAAAACGCTTGTCAAACGATGAAAAGAACCAGCTTCCGCTGGTTCTTTTATTGATCTTCGTTTGCCGGTTCTTTATTTGGATTGCCATAATGATAATCAGTCGGTTCAATTGGCTCAAAGCCATCGATCGCATGGAAACGAAGCAAATCTTCGTAAAGCACGCGGTCTGAGTAATCTAATTGCTGGTCGACTTTTTCCTGAATTTCAGTTGTTTTTTCTGTCGGTTCTAGAATTTCGCCTGTCTCTGTATCGTAAAGAACGCCATTGACGGACGTATACGCTGGCGTTATATAGTCGCCACTGCGAAACGAAACGATTTCATCATGCTCTTCAGAAAACAAGTCTGTCCCAAATTGCACATATGGTTTGGCGTTAATGCCTTGTAAATGGAGGAGTGTCGCCATCACATCAATTTCCCCGCCATATGTGTGGTTCACACCGCCTTCCATGCCAGGAACACGAATCAATAACGGCACTCGTTGGTTTTGAGCATTTTGGTGAGGCGTGATTTCTGTGCCTAGAATTTCAGCCATCGCCCGGTTATGGTTTTCGGAAATGCCGTTATGATCTCCGTAAATCATGATGACTGAGTCCTCATACAAACCTGACGCTTTTAAGTCAGCAAAAAATTGCTCAAGGGCTTCATCCAAATAACGGGCCGTCTGAAAGTAGTTATCGACTGTATTGTCTCCGGTAGTGGCCCGTTCAATTGTTGCGTCTTCTGGACCCAAGTTAAACGGATAGTGATTCGTGAGCGAAATCAAATGAGCGTAAAACGGCGTTTCCAATGACTGAAGCATTGGAATCGATTCTTCGAAAAATGGCTTGTCTTTTAAGCCTAAGTTCACAGTATTTTCTTCGCTCATATCATAATAGCTTGCATCAAAAAATTGATCGATACCAAGCTGTTTATACATCGTATCGCGATTCCAAAACGATTTGTAGTCACCGTGTAAAACCGCACTCTCGTGGCCGCGCTCCTGGTTTAAAATGGCAGGAAGCGACTGGTACGTATTTTGCGCTTTCGTTACAAAGGCAGAACCTTGCGGCAAACCAAATAAACCAGTATCTAGCATCAACTCCGCGTCCGCTGTCTTCCCTTGTCCTGTTTGATGGAAAAAGTTATCAAAATACGTCATATCCTCAGCCCCGGCGGCTAATGAATTCAAAAATGGCGTAACTTCCTCGCCGTTCAGCTCATAATCAATTAGAAACGACTGAAAGCTCTCTAAGTGGATTTTAATAATATTTTTGCCCTCAGCGATGCCAAAGTAGTCCTCATTCGGCTTGGCGAAACGGGAAACCGTGTAATTTTCAATTTCCGTTAAATCATCGCTGCTTGCATATGCACGTTGCGATTCCGCTTGCACGGTTTGTATTCCATCATAAATGGTGTAATTATACAAACCTAAATACTTCACAATATAGTTGCGGTCAAACGTCCGTGCAAGCAACTGTGGACGATCGATTTCTGCCATAGCCAAATTGGCGACGAATAGGGCAATTGCTGTCACAATCGCAGTTGTGGCCACGCTTTTGCGAAAGCGTATCTCAGGAACTTCCCTTTTCCATAAATAGAGGGCAATTAAAACCGCTACATCGAAAAAGAACCATAGATCATACCAACGCATGGCAGCAAACACATTTCCAGACATCGTGCTTAAATTGGATGCCTGCATCACGTTAGGCAGCGTAATAAAGTCATCGAAAAAGCGGTAGAACAACACATTTGCATAAAGAATGGCGCCAAGCAAGGAAGCAAAAATAATGATCCATACGTTGGAACGTCGTCCTTTTGCAAACAAGGCCAACCCAAACAATAAAACACCCATGCTTAATGGGTTCAAGGCGAGCAACAATTCCTGGTATGGCCCTTTGACCCCTAAATTAAATTCTGTTTTATACGTCACATATGTTTTGAGCCAATATAAAAATAGAGCAAGCCAAAAAAACATCAGCTTCTTGGAAGCCAATCTTTTTAAATTTGACATTGGGCATCTCTTCTTTCCAATAGAATTTCCTTATTTCGATCGCATAAAACACTCATAACTAGTCAACTATTATATTCGGAAAATCGTTTTCTAGCAACGGAAATTGGAAATAAATTGGATTATAATAACAGCACCTTTTGTCTTTAAAGCAGCTAACAAAGGGGGTTAGCCACTTTTTAAAGCATTGTGTAAGATTGCCAAAATCCTTGTCCCTATCCTTTTTTGCTTACTCTCGCATTTGAGCTGTAAACACTTGTGTGTGATTTTTCAGCTGGTTCAACGTGTTTTTATCAAGCATGCTATCGGTAATAACCGCCGTCGTCTCTTGCAGATGGCAAAATGTATAAAACGCGCTTACTCCAAATTTGCTATGGTCTGCTGTAATATATAACTGTTCAGTCCGATGGCAAATGATCCGATGGCCTTCCCCCTCTTCTTCATTAGCCGCCGTTACTTCACTTCCATGAATGCCATTCGTGCCAATAAATGCTTTATTGAACCGCAGTGCCCCTAACAACTGCCTTGCTAGAGCGCCAATGAATGAGCCAGTCCGTTCACGGTATTCTCCTCCCGCCAACAATAGCTCAAACCGAGGATCGCCTTTAAATTTCATAAAAATCGGCAACGAAGTCGTCACAATTTTTACGTCCCTAGCCTGAATATACCCATGCATCGATTCATTTGTTGTACCAGGCCCGAGAAAGACTGTGTCATGGTCATGAATGAGTGAAGCTGCTTGTTTCGCAATCGCCTTTTTTTCTTTTTGGTTTAAACTCTGCTTTTCTGTATTAGATCGCTCTTTGTAGCCTGCTTTTGTCGCTCCCCCATGTAAACGTACAAGCAATCCTGCTTCTTCAAGCGCCTGCAAATCACGGCGCACTGTCATATCTGCCACTTGCAGCTCTTTCATTATATCTGCCACTTTAATCATGTCACTCTGTTCAAGCATTTTTACTATCCGTTGCAGTCTTTCTTCTTTTAACATTGCTTGCACCTCTATTATGTTAAAAAGTGTTTGTTATTGTTCGTTTTTGTTGATATAATCATAGAAAGTTTTGCAACCGCTGTCAAATCACACTTGCTTATCTGTCTTTTTACGTTAAAAGGAGTGACTCTATGAACACGAATGAGCTTGCCGCTGAATTTGAAACGATTTTTGGCTCTTTGCCAGACCAGCTTTTTTTCGCGCCAGGACGTGTGAACTTGATTGGCGAACATACCGATTACAATGGTGGTTTTGTCTTTCCTGCCGCTTTAACAATGGGCACTTACTTAGCAGTCCGCCGCACAAACACCAATGAATTTCGTTTAGCGAGCCAAAATTTTAGCCAACGGGTTGCTTTCCCAAACAAAGAACTTTCGTACAATAAAGAAGATGATTGGGGCAATTATCCTAAAGGCGTGATCGCTTATTTTCAACATCATGGTTTTGATTTAGACGGGGCCGATCTTTATTTTTTTGGAAACATCCCCAATGGGGCAGGATTGTCTTCTTCAGCCTCGATCGAGATGGTGACAGCCTATATGATCTCTTCCCTTACAGGCGCCAATTGGGATCGCCTCGACCTTGTAAAAGCGTGCCAGCATGTTGAAAACAACTTTATCGGTGTGAACAGCGGCATTATGGACCAATTTGCTGTGGGCATGGGCAAAGCTGACCATGCGCTTTTTTTACAAACGGACTCGTTGCAGTACGAACTTGTGCCATTAACATTGGGCAATTACGATATCGTGATTACCAATTCAAATAAACGCAGAGGGCTAGCTGACTCCAAATACAATGAACGACGGGCCGAGTGTGAACAAGCGCTCGCTGACCTTCAAGCAACTGGTCTTAGCATTCGTACATTAAGTGATGTCACACCAGTGTTGCTCGCAAAACACCACCACGCTTTCTCGACGGCGACAGTTGCCAAACGAGCTAGCCATGTTGTCAGCGAAAACCAACGTGTGCTTGAAGCCGTAACGGCGCTAAAAGCAGGAAACCTCCGTGACTTCGGGCATCTGATGAATGAATCTCATCAATCGCTGGCAAACGATTACGAAGTGACTGGCTTAGAGCTTGATGCGTTATATCAGTTGCAACACCGAGCCCCTGGCTGCATCGGCACACGAATGACTGGAGCAGGATTTGGCGGCTGTACTGTCAGCCTTGTACAAACAGACAAAATGGAAGCGTTTCAAGCACATGTTAAAAAAGGCTACGAAAGCGAATTTGGCTTTCAACCAAGCTTCTACATTAGCCGCGCCGGTGATGGCGTAACCGAACTGCCTTTGGCCACTGCGGCAGATTGAGGTTCAACCAGATGAAAAAACAGATTTACACACAAATTGAAAAATTGCTTGCTTACGGCGTTCAAAAAAAACTGCTCCCTCTTGCTGATGTGGACTATAGCCGAAACCAGCTACTAGACCGCCTTGGCCTCGATGCGCCAATGATCCAAGAAACGCTCCCTGAGACCAATGAGCCCATTTACGACATCCTTGCCCCGATTCTTGATTGGGCGGCAGAAAATGGTCTCCTTGAAGCAAATACGGTCACATACCGGGACTTATTTGACACAAAATTGATCGATGCGCTTTTGCCGCGTCCAAGTACGGTCATTGATCATTTTTTTTTTATGTGCGAACAACAAGGCCCACAAGCGGCTACTGCTGCGTTTTATCAGTTTTGCAAAGATGCCCATTACATTCGCACAGACAGGATCGCCTTAAATGAAAGTTGGCTTGCACCTACCCCTTATGGCGACCTTGAAATCACGATCAATCTATCCAAGCCGGAAAAAGACCCTGTTGCCATTGCCGCTGCCAAAAAGGTAGCTCCGTCCGACTATCCCAAAGGGCTTCTTGCCAAAGAAAATGTTGGCTTTGCCGGTCGGGCTACCCATCCAGCCCGGCAAAACTTGCGCTTAATTCCGGTAACACTTGGCAACGAACAGTGGTATATGCAGTTTTCTCCTTACGTCTATTATGAAGAACACGCCATTGTGCTTTTCGAAAAACAGCGGCCTATGCAGATTACCGCCGACACGTTTACAAGGCTGCTCGAATTTGTCCAACAATACACTCATTATTTTATTGGCTCCAATGCCGATTTGCCAATAGTCGGCGGTTCAATTTTAAACCACGACCATTACCAAGGCGGAAAACATACATTTCCAATGGCGAAAGCGCCGTTGAAAAAGGCTTTTACTCTAAAAGGATATCCAACCATAAAAGCTGGCATTGTCAAATGGCCTATGTCTGTCATTCGTCTCGCTAGCGCAGACCCAGCATCATTGCAAGCAGCGGCTACTGCTATCCTTTCGGCTTGGAAAACGTACAGCGACCCATCGCTCGACATTTATGCAAATAGTGACGGAACTCCTCATAATACGATTACGCCAATTGCCCGCAACAAGAGCGGCATGTTTGAACTGGATCTCGTCCTTCGCAATAACCGGACGACAAAAGCCCATCCGCTTGGGTTATTTCATCCACATGCAGATGTGCACGCTATCAAAAAAGAAAACATTGGCTTGATTGAAGTAATGGGCTTAGCCGTATTGCCTGGGCGCTTAAAACAAGAACTAGCTGAGCTAGCGACTGTCCTACCAAGTGCTAACGCGGCAGAACAAATTGAGCAAAATGAAGCCATTGCAAAACACAAAGAGTGGGCGCTTTCACTAAAAGAGCAAAAGCCGAACCTTACAACAGCGAATGTGGAAGCGCTCCTTAAGCAAGAAGTGGGTCGGTTGTTTACATCTGTCCTCTCCCATGCTGGCGTCTTTAAAGATACCGACTCAGGAGAGGCTGGTTTCATCCGTTTTCTCAAAAAATCAGATTTGATATAAAAAACCCATGGCAATCGCCATGGGTTTTCTCTCATTCGCTACTTTTATAAGCCATTCACTTACTTTTATAAGCCATTCACTTTTATTTTTTGACAGCATGAACATAATGAATCGTTTCAAATGCCGACAAATGATCTTGCCTGTTGGAAAAGTACCGTTCGTTGATTTTCTCAGGCGTCAGCGTCTCATAGATAAGCAAACCGCATTGTTCCAATAGCCTTTCCATTTCACTATAGGAATAACAGGACTTCATCGGCTCTCCACTAGCAGCAGCCATTTTCACCATGTTTTCGACGCGATTTGAAACCCCTTTTGCTTCAAAAAGCGTCTCATCTGCATAATCAAACACAATCGAACTCCCCGTTGGCACAAGGGCAAACAAATGTGCTAGCAAGCTTGAAAGCTCGTCCTTCGTCAAATAGTAGGAAACGCCTAAAAGGCTAAAAAACGTCTTCTTGCCAGTAAATCCCGCCTCGATTAATGGTTGCCCAGAAAATGCCTTGCTGAAGTCCATAGGAACGAAATGAAGGTGGCTTGGAATCTCAAAACCAGCTTGCTCTAGCTTTTTCTTCTTAAATTCCTGCGTCATAGGAGAATCAACTTCAAAAATGTCTAACGTATCCTGCAGCTCAGGATGCCTAAAACAAAATGTGTCCAAGCCAGCACCAAGGATGACGTACTGTTTGGCCCCTAGCCGCACTTCATTCAGGAGCACACCTTCACAATAGGCGGCACGCGCTAAAGGCGTCGGAGATAGTTGTACTTGGGTAATCCATTTTAATATCTGTTCCGAATGCCCTTTCCATTTTTGGGCTAATTCTTCGTTAAAAAAACCAATCCCCTGAATCATGTTGGCCTTGATCTCCTCATATTCGTCTTCGGAGATCAAACGTTCCGCTAAATAATCATCAAAAACCTTCGGTTGATCAAAGCGACTATGATAGGCCCTTCCAAATGCTGAAATAATAGAAGTTAAACTAGGACTCCCCTTTTGCAAGCCATACACGCTCCTTCGTTTTCAAAAAAAATAGGATTCCCCTGGCCAGGAGAATCCTATTATACAACAAAAACAATAATATTCAATTATAGCATAAACAAATTTTTTTGTCAAGTTATAACTTCTGGATTTGCCGAGGTGCCAACAGCTAACAATGACTTCCCTAATAAATAGACAAGAAGACAACACCATACATTCGTGCAGTCTCCTTGCTTCATTCTCCTTATGCTATGTTTCCGACGAGGACGGGTTCCGTTTCATGCTTTTGCTTGTCTCCACCTTGTCATTGCCCATAAAGAAGGCCGCTACTAGTGCAATCGCGATCGGGATGAGAGCAAGGGAAAAGATAAATGTAATCGAATCGGACATCGCTTCTGTAATCGTACTAAGCACGTCAGGTGGTATTTGCGCTCTGCCTTCTGGGGTAAACAATTCTTGTAAGTTTTGATTTTCCACTTGAATTGGCGCTTCCTTAAATGCTCCGTTTAATCGGTTGGTAAAGGAAAGCGTTTGAACCGTACCGAAAACGGCGAGACCGACCGTCATACCAAATGAGCGCAAAAACGAATTGGTTGAGTTGGCTGAACCTCTGAACCGTGGCGATAATTGATTAATGGAAGCAGCAGGCAATAGCGAAAACGAAAAGCCAACGCCTAGCCCGGCTAAAGCGATATAAAACGCCAATGCAATTCTTGTGACATCCGTCCCCATTGTCGCTAGCAGTGCCATACCTGTAAAAAAGCAGACGCCTGAAAATACCATCATGGCCCGAAACGAAATTTTCGTCTGCAGCGCTCCACCAATCATGCTTCCAACCACAGAGCCAAGCATCATCGGCATTAACGTTGTCCCAGCATCAGATGCAGTACCGCCAAATACGGCCTGGACAAAGATCGGAATAAACACAGCCAAAAGCACAAATGTGCCGCCGTAAGCAAAGGCAATTAGCTGAGACGTGGCAAACAGACGTTTTTTAAACATCCAAAACGAAATAATCGGTTCCTCTGCTTTCCGTTCTGCGAACGTAAACAAGGTAAACAGAACCGCTGCAGCCGCAAACAGCAAAAGAATTGTTGGAGAACCCCAGCTGTACGTACCGCCCCCAAGTTCTAAGGCAAACATTAAGCAACTCACTGCAAGAACAAGGGATCCCGCACCAAGCCAGTCTATTTTTTGTTTCGACGCTTCCATCGTTTCTTTGTAATACCGGGCAATTAAAAAAAGCGCAACGGCCCCGATCGGCACATTAATATAAAAAATCCAATGCCAGCTTAACGCTTCCGTTATAAACGCACCTAATAGAGGCCCTAGGACACTGGAAAGGCCAAACACCGCGCCAATAAGCCCAGTCATCTTTCCCCGTTTTTCTGGCGGGAAGAGGTCGAAAATAATCGTAAAGGCAATAGGCATTAGAGCTCCGCCGCCAACCCCTTGAATAATGCGAAAGGCAATTAATTGATTCATTGTTTGCGACAGGCCACATAAAACAGAGCCAAGCAAAAACATCAACAAGCCAAATACGAAAAAACGTTTTCGGCCATACATGTCAGATAATTTCCCGTATATCGGCATACCAGCCATCATCGCGACCATATAGCCAGCCGTTACCCATACAAATTGTTCGTAATTGCCAAGGTCACCAACAATCGTACCCATTGCTGTTGCTACAATCGTGTTGTCGATCGCGGCCATAAAAATGCCTAGTAGCAAACCTGCTGTTACAAAGGAAGTCGAATTTGTTTTCTTCATATGTATAATCTCCTCAATAAAACCAGTACACTACGCCTAGCTTATCACAATTTACGACAAATAGCCGGGTTCTTCTACTTCCTTCCTACAGCCTGTAAAAGGCGCCTGAATAAGTGGCGCCCTCTCGTGTCCCTCTTTAACAGAGGACATCGCTCTTTTTTGCTATTCTGTTTGCTCCGCTAGCCGCTTCACAGCGTGAAGGAGCAACGCTGGGGCGACTTCCGTTGAGTATGTCAATTCTAACCGTTCAGTCCGCTTATGGGCGTCTTTGCCAAAAGGCCCCAAGTTTATTGTTGGAATATCAAGCCCAGCGATTTCCCTTAAAGGAATGTGATAACTTCGTTCGTATAATGGCATATGTTCTTTTAAGCCTGTATCTGGAGCAGCTGCCTCTTTCGTTACCCGGCAATAACTTACATCAGAGAGGCCTGGGAAAAAAGTTTTTTGCACAAGGCGCTCGCCAAACTGATCGGCGCAAATTTGCTTAAGCTCATCTACAAGTGCCAACAAACGTTGATCTTGTTTCTGGTCTAGGCGCACATGTGGATAATAAGGCGGAGCAAGCAACAAAAGATAAAAAGGCGCCCTGTCTAAAAAATGGGCTGACATTCGCCGTGCAAAGGCAAGTGTTTGCGTCGTGTAATCAGCCGTTTCCGCTACACTTTCTGATAACGCTTCTTCGTAAACGTCCTTAAATGCATCCTTTCCATACTTTTGGACTCCGAGCTGATAAAGATCAGTTAACGTATAGACTTGCGGCTGTTTCACTAGTGCTGTCAGTGATTCATCGCCAAATGCTTGGCGATGGCGGAGAAGACGCTCATAAATGAGCGTGCTGGCCAGGTTGCAAGCCTCTTTTACGCGCTCCATAACTTCCTGGGGTCCTGAGTCTAGCGTCAACACATTGTAAAATAAATAAGATTCGTTTGGCGTTTGCACATCGTACGTTTCCTTTAGGTCTCGAATGCGCAAACATGTTGGCGACGGAGAAACTTCCCCATCGACTTGATTCGAAAAACGCTCTGACCATTCCATTTCAACGGCGAGTTGGGCAGCCATGACAGCAGCGTTAATGCCTTCCAACGGCTGGCCAACATGCGTTTCCTTGCCGATACAGTAAATGAAGGGAAGCAGCTTTCCTGTTGATCCCGTATAAATGTATTTGTTCCAATCATTCGGATAAGCAGAAAAATTCGGCTCCGAACAAATGCATGCGTGGAAGTTCCAGCCGTCTTCCTGCATCGCTCTCAATTCATGGATAGCGGCAAACATGCCCATCGACAGCTTTTCTTCATCGGGCACGGCGACTAGACACACATTGGCTTTAGCGTCTTTATCATCAGCGATATCTTGCAAAACGGACAGCTGCATCGCAAGTCCTGCCTTCATGTCCATACTGCCGCGCCCAAACAAGTAATGGCCAGATTCCAAATCATGGCGGGCGTCCTTGTCAAGATAGCCCTCTTGCTCGGCCAAAAGCTTTTCTCTTAACAAATCAGGGGTAAACGCATCCTCTTTATACATCCCAAAATCATCGACGCCAACAACGTCAAAATGGCTTAACAACATCGTCGCTTTTTTTGTCGTAGGCGCCTTCGCCAATAGCGCGACAACCGCTTCCCGGCCAAGAGAGTCGCCTCTTAAAGGAACGCGTTTAATGTGCTGCGGGTAGGCTTGAAAATAAGGAATCCGCTCTAGCACCGCAACAATGCGGTCAGCCATTTCCCGTTCTTGTGTCGTTCCAGAAATGCTAGGCTGCTTCATTAGCTCCAGCGTCAATTGATAGACACGCTTTGCATGTGGGTACCGTTCTGACATCGCCATCCCCGCTTCCTCTATTTTGGTTTGTAGAAAAAACGCAAAGCGGTCTTCCGCTAAGCGTTTTTCTCTGTCATTTGCCTTGCTTGGCTATAGGTTTGTCGACTTAAGCCCCTTTTGTACCAATGCTTGCTTAGCAAGTAAAACAGCTCCTGTAAGGCCCGCGTCATCGCCGAGTCCTGGAGGCACCACATATTCCTCAAGATCGCCTATTTTTACATAGCCATTGATTTGCGTAGCCAACGCTTGGCGAATTAGCGGATACAAGTGGCGTTGTTTCATGACGCCTCCTCCTAAAATAACTCGCTTTGGCGACAGTACGTATGTGTAGGTAGCGATTGCTTGGGCTAAATAGTATGCTTCCATTTCCCATACTTCGCTCACTTCGGCAAGCTCTACACCGGCTTTGCCCCATCGTCCTTGAATAGCGGGACCCGCAGCAAGCCCCTCAAGACAATCACCGTGGTACGGGCAATTGCCTTCATAGCGGTCATCTTTATGGCGCACAACAGGGATATGCCCCATTTCTGGATGGCTAAGCCCTTCCAAAATCGTCCCATTTACGACTGCGCCAGCGCCAATACCAGTACCGACTGTAATATAGACGCAACTGTCGAGCCCTTTGGCAGCACCGACTGCCGCTTCAGCAAGCGCAGCTCCATTTACATCAGTTGTAATTGAGATAGGGATGTTCAAATGAGCAAAAGCACCAAGAAGCGAATAACCTGGCCATCCTTTTTTAGGCGTACTTGCCAATGAGCCGTATGTAGAAGATCCTTTTACAAGATCTAGTGGCCCAAAACTGCCAATCCCTAAACTATCAATTTGTTGTTCTTCAAAAAACGCGATAATCTCCGGCATTGTTTCTTGTGGATGTTTGGTAGGAATCGTCAGCTTCGCCAACCACTCGCCTTTTTCGTTGGCGACGCCACACACCATTTTTGTTCCCCCTGCTTCTAAACCACCATATCGTACTTGTTCCACTTTCGTTCCCCCTGCACTAGAGCTTTTTCTGTTAGTATACCATTCCCTTGCCAGACTCGCAGTGAAAAGATTGCATCTCAGAAAAACGAACGGCGCTTTCCCCCAACAAAAGACGCAAGTGAAACGAACCGATGCTACCCAATCCATACAGTAGAAACGAAAAAGGCGCTGCTTTTAATGTTTCGCAGCGCCAAGCAACATATCAATACGCATAGCCAACTCAGATTCCGGCACGTCATAGTCGCCGCCTAGAACGATGCGGTCAAACTTATCATTATTTCGCACCATTTCCACATGATAGCGGTCTTCATTCTCTTGTTTAAGGCTAATGACAACCGGCTGGCCTTGACGGGTTTTTACATACAAAAGCACGCCTTCGTCCATCGGAATGTAGCCTTCAAACTGCCACTCGCTAATAAATTCCTTCCCCTGTGCTTGGATCTGGCTAATGAGTGTTTCTGCAACTGAGTTCATCATTTATCCTACCTCCACTTACAGTGTACCAGCCACACGTCAATTGAAAAAGGAGGACAAACGACTTCTTTCCACACGGATGGGTTCATCCATGGCTATTGGCTCGACGCTAAGAACCCTTATCACGTTTTTCGCGACTTTATGATTCTCGGTTTCCTAGATTTTAAACACCTACGGATGATTGTCCCCTTTTGCAGGTGGACATGCTATGCTAGAGAGTGAAAAGTGTAAGAAAAGGATGGTTTATATGTACCATATTTATATAGTCGAGGATGACCAGCAAATTCGCCGGATTATGGCTGACCATTTAGAACGGTACGGCTATCGAGTTACATGGGCGGAGAATTTCGAAACGATCAAACAGGAATTTGTGGCGATTCAGCCTGATCTTGTCTTACTCGATATTAATTTGCCCCTTTATGATGGCTTTTATTGGTGTAGGCAAATCCGTACTGTTTCCAATGCGCCGGTGTTGTTTATCTCTGCCCGGACTGACGACATGAACCAAGTGATGGCGATTGAGAATGGCGGCGATGATTACATTACGAAACCATTTCATTTAGAAGTGCTACTGGCTAAAGTAAAAAGCGCCTTGCGCCGATCCTACGGGGAGTACGCCCATGCCCGTGACATCCAGCAAACGGTAAGAGAACTAGACAACCTTTATTTTTACCCTGACCGAAATGAACTCGTCTATAACGATGCCAAATTGGAATTAACGAAGAAAGAGTTTTTATTGTTCCAACGTTTAGCGGAATCGCCAAATGTGATTGTTAGTCGGGACGAGCTCTTGGAAACGCTGTGGGATGAAGTTGATTTTGTCGATGACAATACGTTATCTGTAAATGTGACACGACTGCGAAAGCGCCTGCAAGAACTTGGCATCACTAATGCGATCCAAACGATCCGCGGGCAAGGATATCGGCTGGACGTCAATTGGGGTGGGCGATCCTCATGATTCGTACGTTTTTAAAAGACCGTCTAGCGATGATTTTGTTTTTTTACATGAACACAGGGTTGCTCATCTTGGCGGCATCGTTGTATATGCATATAAGCAATGAACAGATCAACGCGCCAATTGCCTTTTATTTGTTGTTGTTGACTAGCTTTTTCTTAATTGTATGGCTGGCGGTCGATTATCTCCACCAAAAAACGTATTTAAAGAAATTGCATCGGCTCGCTCATCAAAAAACGATAGCTCTTGATTCAAGCTATGAATTGGAGGCCGCCAATCCTCCTTCTCGTGAAGCGCAAGCATGGCTTCGTCTTCATAAGCGAGCACAAGAAGACATTCAACGAGAAGTGGAGAGGCTTGAACAAGCGCAAAAGCGGCACCAAATGTTTATTAATCAGTGGGTTCACCATATGAAAACGCCTGTTTCCGTCATATCTTTGCTCATTCAAGAGGGAAAACAAACACTAACTGACAAAGAATGGCTTGACGACATAAGTGCCGAAAATGACCGCTTCCGCCATGGTCTTGAACTGATGCTTCACCTTGCTCGGCTCGACCACTTTTCTCTCGACTTAAAGGCGGAGCTCGTCGATCCTGCAGCAATTGCTCGGGAGCTCATTAATGAGGAAAAGCGCCAGTTCATTCGTCGTGGCATTTTTCCAGAACTTGATGCTGAGGAAGCTGAACCCGTCGCTAGCGACAGCAAGTGGCTGCGCGTTGTCATCGCCCAACTTTTGCATAACGCCTTAAAATATTCACCGCAAAAGCAACAAGCACGCATCCGTTTTTCATTTAAAAAACAGCATCATCAACTTGAATTTTCAATAGCCGATTCAGGTGTAGGCATCCCAGCAAAAGATTTGCCCCGTGTGTTTGACCCGTTTTTCACTGGCGAAAATGGCAGACGCTACCAAGAGTCTACAGGAATGGGACTCTATTTGGCGCAAACGATCGCCCGGGAGCTCGGCCACAGGCTCTATTTACATTCTGATCCTGGCAAAGGCACGACGGCTACACTTGTTTTTTCTTCAAAGACACTTCATCAAACATGACAAAAATGTAAGCTAAACATAGAATTTTGAAAGCTGATTCAATGGGAAACGCAGGCGTTCTTTTCTATACTGATTACACAAACGTTGTGATAGGAGGAACGCACGATGTCCATTCTTCAAGTCAAAAATTTAACGAAAACCTATTATCCGAAAAAGGAAGGGCTCGCCTATAAGGCATTGCTCCCTTTCCAACTTCAAGTAGATAAAGGCGAATTTGTTGGTGTCATGGGTCCATCTGGCAGCGGAAAAACGACTTTGCTCAATATGTTAGCAACGATTGACAAACCAACAGCGGGCGAAATCATCATTAACGGCACCAATCCGGCAACGCTGTCAAACAACAAATTAGCACTTTTTCGCCGCAAAGAACTCGGCTTTGTGTTCCAGGATTTTAACTTGCTCGACACTTTAACGGTTCGTGAAAATATTTTGCTCCCATTGGCATTGGACAAAGTGCCATACAAAGAAATGGAAAAACGCCTTGCCAATATTGCAGAATTGCTTAGCATTGCTTCCATTTTGGATAAGCGTACGTCTGAAATTTCAGGAGGCCAGAAACAACGTACGGCATGTGCACGGGCCTTTATCCACCAACCGGCAATGGTGTTAGCCGACGAGCCGACAGGAAACCTTGACTCAAAAGCAGCAAGGCAAGTGCTCGATACGCTTACGGCAATGAATAAAGAACGGGACGCGACCATTTTAATGGTTACACACGACCCTACAGCGGCCAGCTATTGCGACAGGATCATTTTTATCAAAGATGGCGCCTTTTTCTCCGAAATTCGCAAAGGTGACCGCCAACAAACATTTTACCAAAACATCTTAGACACGCTTAGCGTTTTAGGGGGCGATTTCCATGAATCTACGCACACTCGCCCGTAGAAACATTACTGGCCACGCCCAACGCTATGCTGCTTATTTTCTAAGTTGCGTGTTCACCGTCATGATCTTTTTTATCTATGCTCAGTTTATTTTTCACCCAGACGTCGCCGAGGAAAGCATGCACCAGGTCGTCAAAAACGGCATGGTGGCAGCACAAGTAATCATTGTCTTATTTTCGATCTTTTTTATCGCCTATTCGAACAATGTCTTTTTGCAAGTTCGCTCACAGGAATTTGGGCTTTTAACGCTTTTTGGCATGAATAGAAGCCAGTTGCGCTCTCTTGTCTATTATGAGCAAACGATTATCTCGATTGTTGCCATCATCTGCGGACTTCTGCTTGGCACGCTTTTCTCGAAATTATTTTTGATGTTCATGACCATGTTGCTTGCTGTCGACGCGCCGATTACGTTCAAGTTCGTGCCTGTAGCTTATCTTGTAACAGGCGTTGGCTTTTTCTTATTATTCCAGGTTCTCTCGCTCCTTTCATTTTGGAAACTTCGCAACCAAGAAGTGATTCAAATGCTGAAAGAAGCAAGCAAGCCAAAGATGATGCCAAAGACATCCATTTGGCTCACCGTGCTTACGGTGATTTGCCTTGCAGCTGGCTATGGGCTAGCTGTCACCACCAACATGATGACCGTCATGCTAACCATGTTTCCAGTATTAGGGCTTGTGGTAGTCGGCACTTATTTTCTCTTTACCCAAGGCACAGTAGCGCTTTACAATCGCCTTTACCGCAACAAACGCTCTTTATACTCAGGCACGACTTTAATTACGCGGACAAACATTTTGTTTCGCTTAAAAGATTACGCACGCATGTTGTTTTTGACATCTGTCATTAGCGCCGTCGTCCTGACAGCCTCGGGAACCGTTTATATGTTTTTTAATGCGATCCTCAACGAAGGAATGGGGAATATGCCGTACTCGATTTTCTGGACGGTTGAAGAAACGGACGATGAGGCCGATATTATTACGACCGAAAAGGTTGAATCATTGCTGGCAGAATACGGCTCTGAAGTCCTGTTTAAAATTGATGAGCAAATGCTTGACGTTGAGTTTACAGGCACGCCGAGCTATTTGAACGAGGAGACGGTATTGTCTGGTTCAGTCATCTCGGAAAGCACCTTTAACCGGCTCAGCGAAGACATCGGTTTAGAACCTGTTTCATTAGCAGGCAATGACATTATTGCTTTTAGTCAAGAAGATCTATTTGCCCCCGCTCAATTTGATGAACTGACAATTACGTTTGGCGAGTCTGAGCAAACCTTTACGGATCTTGAAGTACACAATGAGGTTCTGTTTAGTAGCAATAGCACCTTTATCCTTTCAGACGAAGCGTTTGCCAAAGCGGAGCAGGCCCCTGGCATTCAAACCGAACGTTTCATTGCCTATGAACTCGACGATTGGCAAAATGAAACGGACGTATCCGAGGCAATTATGGAAGCAACAGGAGAACATGGTTATATATTGCAAGCTAAGCCGTATCAATACCATATGCTGCTGCAAATGTACTCCTTAGTTCTGTTTATTGGCTTGTTTGTCAGCTTGCTATTCTTCATTGTCCAAGGAAGCATGCTCTATTTGAAATTGTTTACCGATTTGGCCGATACGAAAAAACAATTGTTTGCCTTAAGCCGGATTGGCTTAACAGACAAAGAAAAGCGCAGGATCTTGGATAAACAAATGGGTTTCCTTTTCTTTGTACCTGTGCTTGTCGGCAGCGTCCATGCCAGCTTTGCCTATGTGATGCTCAGCAACATGCTCGATGTCAATCTCGTACTAAACGCGATCTTGGTCATTTCCATTTATGCTGCCTTGCAATTGATTTACTTTTTGATCACGAGACTGCTTTACTTCCGTGCCGCTCTCAACTAAAAACTTGCACAACAAGCCCCTGGCCATTCGCCAGGGGCTTGAGCTTTGCTCATTGAATTTATCACTCGTGATGCTCGCTCTCATGAACGTCCGTGCTTTCGAACGGATTGGTTCCAGTTAGCAAACCGTAGCCTCCTACTACAAGGATCAAGTAGCATACAGCTGCTAGTATCCAGCGTTTAGTCGTCATTGACTGGCAGCTCCTCTCTGTGGCATACGGATTCGTTGCAACCGCAGGGCATTTGCGACAACGGAGACAGAAGAAAAGGCCATCGCTGCTCCTGCTACCCATGGGGCGAGGAGTCCAGCTGCCGCAATTGGTATTGCCGCCGAATTGTAGAAAAAGGCAAAAAACAAATTTTGTTTAATGTTGCGCATCGTTTTTTTGCTCATGAGAAACGCATCAGCGACACTGTTTACATCGCCACGCATGAGCGTGACATCGGCTGTTTCAATTGCTACATCAGCGCCCGTTCCCATCGCCATTCCTACATCCGCTACTGCAAGAGCAGGGGCATCGTTAATGCCGTCGCCCACCATTGCTACTCGTTTGCCGTCTTCTTGGAGACGTTTCACTTCATTGCTTTTTTCCTCTGGCAACACACCAGCTATCACATGGTTGATCCCAACTTCGGCTGCAATTGCTTTTGCCGTTCGCTCATTATCACCAGTGAGCATAATCACTTCAAGCCCAAGTTCGTGGAGGCGTTCCACCGCTTCCTTAGAGGTTTCCTTCACTGTATCGGCTACTGCAACCAATCCAGCAATGTCTGTACCGATGCTTACCAACATCGCTGTTTTCCCTTGCTGCTCTAATTCTTCCATGCGCTCTTCTAATATAGCGTATTCGATTGTTGCCTGTTCCATCAACTTTCGTGTGCCAATATGAATAACAACACCGTCTACTTTTGCGCGTATGCCATAGCCCGTTAATGCTTCAAACGCCTCAGCCTCCCTTAAGGATATGGCACGATCAGCAGCACCTTGCACAATGGCATTCGCTAATGGATGTTCCGATTCAAATTCAGCACTTGCCACGATAGCAAGTAGCTCATTCTCGTCTATTCCTTCTGCAGGCACAATGTCCGTTAATTGCGGCGTCCCTTTCGTCACCGTGCCCGTTTTGTCGAGGACAACCGTTGTAATGGATCGTGTATTTTCCAAATGTTCGCCGCCTCTAAACAACAGCCCTAGTTCAGCCGCTCGGCCAGATCCAGCCATGATCGAAGTCGGCGTCGCCAAACCTAGCGCACATGGGCAGGCAATCACTAAAATCGTGATAAAAGGAACAATCGCTGCGCGAATATTGCCTGGATCAATGAGTGTATACCAAATCAGAAAAGTAGCTGCCGCTAGGAGAACGACAACAGGGACAAAAACGCCAGACACCCTATCGGCGATACGTTGAATATCCGCTTTCGACCCTTGCGCCTCTTCGACCACTTTGACAATTTGCGCAAGGGCTGTATCTTTGCCGACTTTTGTGGCAATCATTCGCAGCGATCCTTGCTTGTTCAGCGTTGCTCCGATTAGCGAATCGTCTGCTTTCTTGCTGACTGGGAGCGCTTCTCCTGTAATCATCGATTCATCGACGGAAGAGGTCCCGCTTTTTACGTAGCCGTCGACGGGAATTTTTTCTCCCGGGCGAATGATGAGTTCATCTCCTGCCTTTACTTCTTCAATCGGCAACTCGACTTCATTGCCATTACGGATCACTCGAGCCGTTTTCGCCTGCAATCCTATCAAAGTAGAAATCGCTTTGCTTGTTCTTCCTTTGGCTCTTGCTTCAAACCATTTGCCTAGCACAATTAATGTAAGAATGACAGCGGCTGCTTCAAAGTACAATTCAGGCATGCCAACTTGCCCATTCTGGTACCATTCCCAACCAAGAAAAATGCTGTAAACGTAGGCGACCGACGTTCCAAGGGCAACAAGGACGTCCATATTGGCGCTTTTATTTGCCAACGCCTTGTACGCACCTTTATAAAAGGGGGCTCCGACAATTAGTTGTACGGGTGTCGCCAGCGCTAATTGCACCCACGGATTCATGAACATATCAGGCACATATAAAAATGATGTAAATTCGAAATGGGTCACCATCGTCCAAAGAAGTGGCAATGACAAGATCGCTGAAAAAAGAAACAATCCGAAACGCTTTTGGCTTTCTTCTTCTTTAGTGTTTCCTGAACTAGCCGCTTCGCGCTCAAGTTGGTAGCCAAGCTTGTCAACAACGCGAATCATTTCCTGTTCGTTTGTTTCTGCCTCATTGTAAACAACCGTTGCCCGTTCTATCGCTAAGTTGACGTTTGCCTCTTTGACACCGGGCATTTTTTTGAGCCGTTTTTCAATTCTCGTTGCACAAGCAGCACACGTCATCCCTTTTACATTGAAAACCGCTTTTTCAAGACGAACGCCGTAGCCAAGCTTGTCGATTTTCTCGGTAAAGGCGCTCGGCTCGGTTTTGTTGCTGTCATAGGTAATGGTTGCTTTCTCATTCGCTAAATTAACCGTCGCCTGTGAGACGCCTTCGATCTTGTTGAGTCCTTTTTCAATTCTCGTTGCACAGGCGGCACACGTCATCCCGGTAATCGAAATCGCTGCTTTTTTCTCACTCATCTATTTCACCTTCTCGGCTAAAATGAAGTATCTGTCTAAACGATAACATACCCTATAGGGGTATATCAAGAGAAATGAATCTTTTCTTCCTTCTATACGTACATCATATAGACAGAAAAAAACAAGGACGTGAAAGTTATGAATAAAAAGAAACTGATTGTGTTTATTTGTATTCTTTTTGGAATCAGCTTTGGCACAGGGGCGGTATTTTTGCTGAGCGGTGCCTATAAAAACCCTCTAGTTTTTCAATTATTTGCGATGGTTTATATGCTCTTCCCGTTTGTCAGTGCCGTGATAACGCAAAAAGCCGTCTTCAAACAACCACTTGCACCTGCTTTGCTATTAAAAGGGCGCTTTTCTCTTTGGTGGGTTCTCGCCGCCTTTTTGCCATTCTTCCTCGTTTCGGCAACACTTTTAGTCGCACTCGTTTTCCCAGGAACGAGCCTTTCCTTAACGATGGAAGCCTATTATGCCGCAATGGATGAGACCACGAGGAATGCCACTGAATCTGCTTTTGAAGCGTTGCCATTTCATCCACTATGGATGATGGCCATTAATGCCGTGCTTGCCGGTATCACACTCAATGCACTCTTTGCTTTTGGTGAAGAAACAGCTTGGCGCGGCTTGTTGTTGACTGAATTAAAAAGCCTTGGCTTTTGGAAAGCGTCTTTTACGATTGGCTTGCTGTGGGGGCCATGGCATGCTCCATTAACACTGGCTGGACACAATTACCCAAGTACGCCTTTATTGGGAATTTTGATGATGACGGTTTTTTGTATGCTATTGTCCCCGCTTTTGTGTTTTATAACGATAAAAGCAAAAACGATCTACCCCGCCGCTTTCTTTCATGGTGTCATGAATGCGACAGCTGGAATTGGACTCATTCTTGTCGCAGGCGGAAACCCAGAGCTAATCAACGGGATTACCGGCGTTGCTGGCTTTATCGTTTTAGGGTGTATCAACCTCGTCCTTTACTTTTGTACCCGTAAAACGATTAACCAATCGTTTGCGGACGGCGTTTCTCGCTAAATCTGATGGCCAAAGCAGACTTGTTTCTGTTTCATCTCACAGTAGCTAGCTGAACATCGACAAAAAAGAAAAAAGGCTGTTGAAATTCATTTTTCAACAGCCTTCATCCGTTTTAATGATCCAATAGCATTCGTGCAGTCAGATCATCCGTTATAAGCACGTGTATTAACTTTGCACGAAGTGCGGCTTTAATCGCTTTGACCTTTTCCTTCCCACTTGCTACACCAATCACAAGAGGAATTTGTTTTACATGGTCTAAATCCATCGAAATGACTCTGGCATTCCAATCATTATCAATCGTACAACCGTCTTCTCCGATAAAATTGTAGCAAATATCGCCTACGATGTTCTCATACTCGATTACGCCTTTTGTCTGCTGGAGATAAGACTTCACCATTGTCGAGTGCTCTGGTGTTCCCCCTATGCCGACCATGGCAATATCCGCTTTTGCGCCAATCTCAAAAACCTCTCTAATCGAAGACTGATTGACTATGATCTCCTTTGCTTCCTTTGAATCGACTAGTACGGGAGCATGCAACAACTTGCACTTCGCTTTAAGGACATCAGCCAGCTTGGCAACAATTTGGTTGGCATGAATGTCAACTCTTTCATGGCCCATTCCACCGACGAGAGGGATGAATTGCACGTTTGGAAAGTGCTGGCTAGATGACAATGCCATCGCCACTTCATGCAAAGTCGTCCCAGAGCTCATGCCAATTGTTTGGCCATCGCGAATCATCCGCAACAAATAATGGCTTGCTGCTTGTCCCATCCGCGCTTTAGAAGCATCATTTTCGTTGGATTCTACACAAACAACTTCCCGTAATCCATAGCGTTTCTCTACTTTCGATTCCAATCCGGTAAATGGATGTGTGTCGTGATCATGAATAATAATCTCTACCACACCCAACTCCCTTGCTTTCGCTAAATACTTTGAAATAAGCGGCCGACTTACACCAATGGCCTGGGCAATTTCTGATTGTGTCGCCCCTTCCTCGTAATACATTTGGGCGATTTTTACTAAAAGTCTTCGATCTCCCAAAAGTGACATTTGACCACCCTATCCTGCAGTTTTACATTACAAGATTTCCAACTATTATTGTACTACTTAAATGTGATTTTGCTACCCTTTTCTATAACAGGAAATGTATGCGGACTGGCAAACACGGCACCAGGCAATACTTCTTCTTGCGGTTCTGTAAAGTAAATCGAGATGTGGCCCAATGTCCGTAAATTTTCATTTGCAGCCGAACCGACTTTTTCGATTACAAATTCCTGTTCATCAATAACGAGTGTACCGCCTTCTTTAATAGGGTTGTCTTCAAATTCCCCGTCTACTTGGTGGAGGAATGAAATTTCCTTAAGTTCTGCTGGCGCTTCCATCCCAAAAAGAATGACGATTTTGTCGTCTGCAAAAGAGGGGGCCATCTGTCCAATTTCTTTTACGATTGTTTGATACATTCTTTTTCCTCCTTAATACATGCCAAAACTAGCTACGTAGGCAATGACAACAGCCAACACGCCTGTAATCAAGCGGCTATACAGGACGGCAGGCACGCCATACTGCACTGTTTCTGGCTTCGCTTCTCCTAATGATAACCCAACTGGTACGAAATCAGCTCCCACTTGGCCATTAATCGCAAATAAGGCTGGTAACGCAAATTGCGGCGGAATATTCCCAAGCGCAATTTGGCTACCGATCAAGACACCAATTACCTGGGCAATGACCGCCCCTGGACCTAGCACTGGCGATAAAAACGGCAGCGTGCAGATCATCACAATGATGATTAAGCCCCAAATCGAGCTAGCAAGCGGCGACATCGTATTGGCAATCAAATCACCGATACCCGTGTAATTGATAATGCCAATCAACATGCTTACAAAAGCCATGAACGGGATGATATTTTTAATAAGCATGTCAATTGAATCACGTCCGGCCTGATAAAATACACCAGTGACTTTTCCGATCCCCTTTGAAAAACGCATGAGCCAGTTATCATTTTGGGAACGATGCTCATTTTTGACTTTTTCGTACTCTTCCTTAAATTCTTCTTTATTTGCTGGGTTGAAACGACTTTCTTCCTCTGCAGGGGCTGAATCGTGCTTCTCCTCTGTTGCTTCTGCCAAGGACACTTCTTTCGGTGTAACACCAGAGACGAAAATGTCTTCTTTGATATGTTTTGCCAATGGGCCTGATGGAGAAGAAGCGAGAATATCAACTGTAGGAATTCGTTTCATTGGGTATAGTCCAATCCTGGCGGTTCCGCCGCAGTCAATCACGACACACATCATTTCATCTTCTGGGACTGAATTTTTGAAGCCATCGACTGCTTCTGCCCCAGTCAATTCAGCAATGCATTGGGCGACAGGGTGAATTCCCCCGCCTGTGATTGACACGACTTTCGTCTTTTTCCCTTTCGGTTCAATGCGGAGGCCAGTCCCCCACCCGCCTGAACCTTTGCTGATAAATACGGCTTTATATGCCATGCCGTTTCCCCTCCTGTCACATTCTCTTCATCAGGTATTTTGTGATTTGCTCCGTCAGTAACCCTCTGATCAGCATAACCAGAATACCGACCAGGAAAAACCGCACTGCTAACTCTGACGTCGAGTACCCTGCTTGTGTCAATCCATTCGCTATGCCGAGATAGACAAACAGCTCCCCAGCGTTTGCGTATGGAAATAAGGCTGTAACCGGATGCAAAAATGACACGAGCGAATCAAAGAAAGCAGGTTTTTGGCGCTCTTCGACAAAACGCCCAAACGTGTAAGCCATTGGATTGGTAAGCAATAGAATCGATAGAATTGGCATAAGGGTGTAACGTAGTAGTGCATATTTTGAAGTGAAACGAATCGCTTTCGTGACCCGTTCCTCCCCGATAAATTTAATGAGTGCGTAAGTGAAAGTTAGTAAAACGACTAGCGTTGGGACAATGCCAGTAAGGAGATTCATGAATTGTTCTCCACCTGCATTAAACATGCCGATAAAGTGCTCGCCGAACCATTCAATCCAGTCCATCTTTTTCACTCCTTTTTAAGAAATCGAGGTCGTTCTCCTCGTCTTTGAAATCGCCGTGAGTGCTTGCTCGCCAGCCGCCTGTAAGGCCGTTTGCAATGCAGGAGACTTGCGTTTTTTTTCTGAAGTGTGAAGCCTGTCCAACAGCTCGCCCAAGTGCATTCCTTCGTATTCTTCCATCTCTTTAAACGTAGACAGAATGCTTACCCCTCGCATACACTGGCACTCTTGGATGATGTAAGACTCATCTACTACTAAGAGAACGATAGAACCAGGCCCGATTCGACGGCGGGATTGTCCTGAGAAAAGGTGGTACCCCTTTTCCCCTTTATATTTTCCAACTAGTGCTTTCATCGATTTTTGGTAATAGCGAACTTGGATTGCAGTCAACGCTGATTGAATGAGCAACAGACAGCAAGCAATTAGTACAAGCTTCATATCCACCTTCTCCTTGTTATTCAGCAAATAAATGGTCTTGCAATGCACGCAGTTTCCAAACGGTCGTCATTGTGTCGAGTTCGACATCATCCATCGTTAAAAACTGCCCTTCTTCAATGGCTCGTTTTGCGACGACATTGCCACTAATTAGGCCAATCGGTATATGGCCATTCCGCTTCATATCCTGATGTGTTTCCAACATGCCTCTTACGCTATAGCCGCCAATTCCATCTAGTCTCTCACCTGGCTGAATCATGCGTTTTGCAACTGCTACGGTTTCAGAAACCGGTGCACCAAGGGGATGAATCGACGTATCATGATGAAGCACTGCCTTAGCAATTGTAATGGGTGTTTCTAAGCTTGCCAGATGGTACGGACGGTATAACGTGTAATGCGGGCCATGGTTGGCGTTAACTTTTAACAAGTAGCGCAGTTCTTCATCTACAGGTTCCAACTCACTTTTGACAATGACAAACACCCCAGGTGCTAAACCGTTTACATATTCTACAACACCAAGTGAATCAAGGACGCCACCGTGTTCTTTCAAATCTAGCTTCTTAGCGACATTATCTAAGTTAGCGTCGACTCCATGCATCCCGACTTTATCTGGCACCAGCCCAATCGCATTGCTCAATAAATTCATCTCAGCCATTGTCTTCGTGCCATCCTGGAATGCTGCCAGCATATGTGCGCTCATATGTTTCTGTTTGGCTTCCTCTGCACATGTGTCAGGATTGGCTGTTGGCTTAAGTGGGTTGTTTTTACCTTTTCCTGCTACGACTACTTCTAGTCCCATTGTTTTCGCGAATTCATAAAGTTCTACAATTGCTGCCGGCTCGTCCCCTGCTGAACCAGAATAGACAAGACCAGCCGCATCGAACATGCTATGCATATATGATCCGATCGTAATGTCTACTTCAACATTTAGCAGCACAAGATGCTTTCTTGAACGAAGCGCCTCCAAGGCAATATTGGCACCGACTTCTGGGACGCCCGTTGCATCGACGACCACCTCTACTGTATTTGATTGGATAACTGCCCGGTAATCAGAAGAAACAACCGTCTCCACTTTTCTATTTTCTTGAGAACGGTAAAAATCACGGGCTTTTTCTGCATTTTCAATATGGACATCGCAAATCCCACCAACGACCATTCCTGGGATCCGAGAGATTTGAGAAATTAAACCGAATCCCATTTGACCGGCACCGATTACTCCCACTTTGATTGGCTGTTGTTGTTTATCACGCTCTTGTAATTCCCGATAAATGGACATACATCTTCCTCCTCGTTTTTAGAACGAATCACCTTTTACATATGTTACACATCATGGTATTAGTTTAGATTACGTAACATATGTTACAATCTATATCATATGATATAAACTTATTTGTTATTGTATTCTCTCGAGAAAGCGTTGTCAAATCTTTTTTCAGAAAAAGGACATGATGCTCTTTTCTCTAGCTGTGGCAAAGTGGCCACAAGACTTTTGCTTACTACAAGGAAGGGAATCGTTCTTTAAATAAAAAAACCGATGCACGCGGCATCGGCTTCTCCGTTATTTTCCTTCTAAAAATCTGCTTAATCGTTCAATCGCAGCTTCCTCATCTGCACCTTCGGCAGTCAACAACACGTCATCTCCCTTTTGGACAACGATGCTCATTAAGCCAAGAATGCTTTTGGCGTTAATCGTTGAATTTCCTTTCTTAAGGTAGACATCCGCTTTGTACTGCCCTGCTTCATGTACAAATGCCGAAGCAGCATTCGCATGGAGGCCATGTTCGAGTCCGACCGTAACCGTTTTTTCCATCTTTACCTCTCTCCTTTCTTCTGGAATCATCTATATGCAGGCTTCACTCGAAAATACCGAGGAACAAGAACTTCTTGCGAAAACAGTCATTGTTGCCAAACGGACATCATAAAAATAAAACAACTGGACAAGAACAAGGAAAGGCGGGATCGTATGAACCAAAAGCAATGGCTTGCCCATATTCAGTCTCTGGAAGTGCTCGTTGAACAAAACGAACGAGCACAAGGAGATGAGGGGCAGTGCCTGGAACAGATTCAGCAACTGACAAGCGGGCCGCTGCGTCACTTTTTTCTCCCACGCTATCTGAACACTTGGTTTGCTTGCGCGATCATTCTATTCCTTTTTTTCTTTCACACGTTATTTGGCAATAGGCTGATCGCTGTATTCCAACTCCTTTCTTTGCCTTTCTTTTTATACAAGGCGTTGCTGTTTTTGGCCCTTTTCATTTTAACACCTCTTTTCCTTTACTTTGCAGGAATGTATGGTATGAACCGACTCATTAAACACAGCCGTTTGTATAAGCAAAAACTAGAACACGCAAAGCAACAGTTCGATTCGGCCAAAGCGGCTGCCAGAGAAACACTTCAACAGCTTCTTTCCGAAACCGATATTCCACCTTACTATTTAAAGCCCTATGCTATCCAAAAATTTAAAACGTATTTCCTTTACCAGCGGGCAGACAACCTGAAAGAAGCCATTAACCTATTTGAAATAGAAAAGACATTTGAACTCCATCAATACGCCATGTTCCGGTTTCATGGCGAGAAAAAAGCATACCGTGTTTTTGAAAAAGCGCTCCACTTTGAAAAGCACAAAAAAACCGCTGCGCTTGTGCAAAACCTGAAGAACAACCATTGATTAAAAGATAAAGACAACAATTACTCACATGAACGGCTTTACACGGCAGCACACACGAACGAATCAGCAAATCCAACGGCACAATAAAACAAAGCGGCAGCCCGCGATATCGCTGGGCTGCCGCTTCTTTCTGTGTCTTTGCTAAGCGCGTTGCCGTTGCCTGCGTTCCATTCTCGTCCGCGGCTCTTGGCTTACTGGAGGAAGCGTTCGGCTTTGCCTCATTTTTCGAACAGACACCCATACGACTACAAGGAGAATGCCTGTTATTCCACCTACTGTATCCAATAAAACATCTTCCACTAATGGCGTTCGATCTGGTACAAGCGATTGTCTGTACTCATCGAAGGAAGCATAACCCATAACGAATAGGAGGGCGAAAAAACTTGCAAAGCGCAGACGGAAGATGTACGCAAACAACCGGCAAGCCAAAGCGCCAATCACGAAGAAAGAAACAAAATGGGCCCCTTTGCGCAAGAAAAATTCAACAAACGCTTCTACGCCTGTATGAGCAATGCCAACTGGCCTTCCGCCATAGACAAAAGAAATCTGGCCGATAAATGTCTGTTCCAGCCACGACAGCGGCAGCCTGCTAAGGATGCCTCTCATGTCTTGGTTGGCGTATGGGGTGGAGCTTGAATACGCAATAATGCCAATAGCTGCGGCTAGCAGCATAACAACAACGGCAATTTTAACAAAACGCGACATGGCCTCTCCTTTCACGTTTGCTGGACGTTCCTTTCTCTCTAGGCAAACAACCGATCTAATGTCGTTGCCCCATTATAGCCTAAAATCACGAGGCAATGGCGTGAAAAATATCGGGAAACTGTCTAATGATGTTCATTTTGTTTTGGTGATGAATCATCCCGCTTAACTTAATGCCCGTGTGTGACTCGGAAGCTTTGCTCGTACCCTTGACTACTTTATGATCATTTTTTATTGCAAATACAATAAAATTCGAGTAAAATAAACACATTGTTTTTGTTGCATTTACAACAAAATAATACTAAGGAGTTTCAATAATGAAGGACATTCTCCGTGAGATTGGAATGATAGCAAGGGCATTAGATTCTATTAGCAATATCGAGTTTAAAGAATATGACCTTACAAAAGGACAGTATTTATACCTTGTGAGGATCTGTGAACACCCAGGCATCATTCAAGAAAAACTAGCCGAGATGATAAAAGTAGATCGTACAACGGCAGCTCGTGCGATAAAGAAACTGGAAAAGAACGGTTTTATTGAAAAGAAGGAAGATGCACATAACAAAAAAATTAAAAAACTCTTCCCTACACAAAAAGGGGAGCGTGTGTATCCTTTTATCAGGAAAGAAAATGACTATTCCAATACCGTTGCCTTAACAGGATTTTCTGAAAATGAAGCAGATACCCTATTTCAACTGCTACAAAGAGTCAGTAAAAATGTAGAGAAGGATTGGGAATTTGTCAAAAAGGGCAACAAGAGACATTATTGATTCGTAAAGGGTGGACAAATAATTGACTATCACGATTAAAAAGTGCACATTAGCTGACTTGCGATTACTTCAAGACATTAGTTATGAAACATATAATGAGACATTTAAGGATCATAATACACCTGAAAATATGAATGCCTATTTGAAAAAAGCATTTAACGAAAAACAGTTAGAAAAAGAGTTAGCCAACCGTTCCTCGCATTTCTTTTTTGTTTACTTTAACAATGACGTTGCTGGATATTTAAAAGTTAATATGAATGATGCCCAGTCTGAAGATATGGGGGCTGAATCACTTGAAATCCAAAGGATCTATATAAAGACCAACTACCAAAAGCTTGGGCTTGGTAAATATTTGTTAAATCAAGCGATCGAAATGGCAATCGAACAGAAGAAGAAGAACATCTGGCTCGGCGTATGGGAAAAGAATGACAATGCTCTTTCTTTTTATAAGAAAATGGGGTTTGTGCAAACAGGAGCACACTCATTTTATATGGGAGATGACGAACAAATCGATTTCATCATGAGCAAGACACTGGCCCTGTGATCGATCCCCGTTAAACATAAGACGATCGCTTTCTTAATGAGGACAGTACGTCACTGAATATGGTCATGTACACGTTTGAATCAACGATCGAAGGACAAACCATCTATAGGAAATAGCGGAGCTAAGCGCAGGCGTCAAGTGCTCTCTCGCTCTAATATGGCCGCTGTTTCAAAACGGACTGAATCCTAAAAAAATAGATTTCACGATTCAGTCCGTTTCGCTTGGCTGCCTCAAATAAGAAAACTTTCCTTTCCAGCAATTGTTTTTATTTTTCTAGGAAGCTTAAATCAACCAAGCCGTCAATATCCGTTGAGCTCATATTACCTGCCTCATGGGCAATTTCGGCCATCTCTTGCAATACTTGTTCATTAACGTCAACGGTTGGGAACAACCGCTCCATTGATTGCTCTATTTCTGCTATGTTCAGCTCGTTCCCTGTTTCTTCCTTGATATGGCTGACAAAAATGCCGGCTGCTTCTTCAGGTTGCTCTTGGACAAACTCAACCGCTTTTTTATGTGCGCGCAAATAGGCCCGTGCTAACTCCTCATTGACATCAAGAAAATCATGCGTCGCTACAACAACCGTGTTGGTAGATTCCTCTCCCCAAGCAAACGCATCAGCGTCCAACAAAAAACGAGCCCCTGTTTGTTCCTCCAAATAGCTGCCCCACGGTTCCTGGGTCGCTGCCGCTGATACGTCCCCTTGGTTAAACAACGTCGACGTATCCGCTGGCGCTTGTGGAATGAGTTCTACCTCCTCGGCATCAACGCCTGCATCCGCTAAGGCTTTACGGAGCATGACATCCTGCGTCGAACCTAGTGTCGGCACTGCTACCCGTTCCCCAGCTAAATCGGCAACTGTCTCGACTTCAGCATCCTCACGAACCATTAATACAGCACCGCCATTGACTGCACCAGCAATAATCGAATGGGCCGGATTGGACGTATACGTATTCATTGCTGGACCTGGCCCGACTGTGCCGATGTCAATCTCATTTGTCGACATTGCCTCCATAAAAGCGCTGCCGTCTGGAACAGTCATCGTTTCAATCGTCGTCTCTTCGCCAAATTCTTCATCAAAATAGCCATTCTCCAACGCAATAATGGTGGCAATATGGGTGAGATTCGGAAAGTAACCAATCCGAACTTCCCCTTCTGTTGCGCCTTGGCCGCATCCTGCTAAGGCAAGCGTTGCCACACAGGCAAACGCGCCTGCTTTTATGATTCCTTTCATTCCACTCTCCCCTTCTTTATCGTATATACTTTGTTTATAGGCTTGGCTTTAAGCCCCACTTTTTCTGGACAGATCGTTCAGCACGCAAGAACACGAGATTATCCATTAACGTGCCAATAATGCCGATGATGATCATGACAGACAAGACAAGATCCATTTGCTGGAGCGAACGCCCCATATTAAGCAAATACCCTAACCCGCCTGAACCACCTAGCAGCTCACCAGCCATAATGGCCCGCCAAGCGAAAGCCCAGGCCATCCGCAAACCGGAAATCAAGTGTGGGACAGAAGCGGGCAACACAACAGTCCGCACGAGATGAGTGCCTGATGAGCCAAGCGTCCGTGCTACATTCAAATACAAGCTAGGCACGTTTTTAAAACCAGTGCTGGCACTTACCGTCATTGTCCAGGTCGCCCCGATCGTTACAATAAATAAAATCGATGCATTGCCTAAGCCAAACCACACAATCGCTAGCGGGAACCAGACAATGCTTGGAATCGACTGCAACGCCGTTACCAAAAAGCCGAGTGTATCATCTACCCATTTGTAGCGGGCAATCAAATAACCGAACAAAAGGCCAAGAGAAATCGCAATGGCAAAACCGATCAACAACCGTCCGAGCGTGAGGCCCGTTGCTGTTAACATGCGTCCGTCCGCAATGCCATTGATAAGCGTTCCAACTACGGTAACACCGCCTGGATCATTCGGCAAAATCAACGGAGGAAAAAGGAAGGTTGGAAAGAAGCCGCTTTTAGATATGATCTCCCATATAGCTATGATCGCCGCGACGAATACGGTCCGTCTTATAGCTGTAACCATCTCCAAACTCCTCCTTTAACACTTTTTCCATCTCGTCTTCAAGTTCTTTCATGATCCTTCTTTCCAAATCAACTAGGTAACTATCTGCTGGATCACGAGGCAGCGCCGCTTGAACGATAAACTCTTTTTTTATACGCCCAGGTCTTGTCCCCATTAACACAATTCGATTGGAAAGCATGACCGCTTCACGGATATTATGAGTAATGAATAAAATCGTTTTGCCTGTCTCTGCCCATATTTCCAACAGTTCTTTATGGAGGACCATTCTCGTTTGCTCATCAAGAGCGGCAAAAGGTTCATCCATGAGCAAAATATCAGGATCCATCACAAGTGCCCGTGCAATCGCGACACGTTGCTTCATCCCTCCTGATAGCTCATGGGGATAAGCAGTGGAAAAGTTGCCAAGATGCACCATTTTCAAACCTTCACGTGCCTTTTCCGCACTTTTTTGATTGGAAAAACCTTTTAATTTTAGTCCATACGCGACATTTTCGAGCACATTCATCCATGGAAACAAACCTGCTTCTTGGAAAACAACTACACGATCGTTGCCAGGTTTGTTTACTTGCTTCCCATTAACGAACACGCCACCGCTTGTCGGCGAGTCAAGCCCAGCAATTAAGTTGAGAATCGTCGATTTTCCGCAGCCTGAAGGGCCGAGAAGCGAAACAAAGTCGCCTTCGTTAATCGTCATGTCAATATCGTTTAAAACGTGGAGCGTATCGTTTTTGCCTTTGGCAAATGTCTTTTCCACATGGCTAATTTTCACTTGCATCGCGATCCCCCCTTTAACCTATAAAACCAACATTATTAATAAGGATAGTAACATTTATTCATTTTAATCGAGCGCGCTTTCACCGTCAACGGTTTCATTCCCCTCATTATCGCCGTAAACGCAAAAAAACCTTGCTAGGACAACCTAGCAAGGCTTTTTTATTGAACCGCTTCTGCAAGTAAGTCGACGATATGGACAGCCTCCATTTTTTGTTGTAAGCCTTCGCGTTCAATGCCAAGCTTCATTTGCAAAAGGCAGCCAGGGTTCGCTGTGACAACTGTCGTTGCGTCCGTCGCTTTTGTATATTCCATTTTCCGGTCAAGAATTTGCATCGACATTTCTGACTCAATGATGTTGTAAATACCTGCTGACCCGCAACAACTATCGGCTTTTTCCATTTCGATCACTTCGACCCCTTCAATTGCCTGGAGCAACTGCCGGGGAGCAGAGGCTGTTTTCATGACATTGCGTAAATGGCACGAGTCTTGGTATGTGATCCGCTTGGAAGCCAATTTCAGCGGCACGCGCTCATGAAAGCCGACTTCTACTAAAATTTGCGAGATGTCTTTCATCTTGGCTGTAAAATCAGCGGCACGCTCAGCGTAATCACGGTCTTTGCTAAGCAAATGACTATAGTCTTGGAGAAAAGCGCCACAACCGCCAGCATTTGAAATAATAAAATCGGCGCCGCTATCCTCAAAGGCATCAATGTTTTTGCGCGCCATTTCTTGCGCCTTTGCCTTCTCGCCGCTATGGCCATGGAGGGCGCCGCAGCATCCTTGGCTATCTGGGACGACAATACGGCAACCAGCCTTTTGCAATAGCATAATCGTGTTTTTGTTGGTTTCATAAAACATCGTATCCATTAAACAGCCTTTGAAAAAAGCAACTGTAGCAACAGGCGCTTGCTCTGCTTCATATACACGTTTGTGTGCCTTCCGCTCTTTTTGAGGAAGGACGTTTGGCATCGCCCTTTCCATTGCCTGCATGCTCTCTGGAAACAACTTCATAAACCCTATTTTCCGGGTAATGTGTTGCAGTCCGCTACGCTGGTAAAAGCCAACAAGGCTCATCGCTTTTTCCATTCGGTTTTGGTGGGGAAACAACCCTTCAAACACGGTTTTGCGCACCGTTTTGACACCAGCAGAATGGGTGGAATGGTCTTCAAAAATGTCACGGGCTTCTTCAAGCATATGGCCATAGTTCACGCCTGCAGGACAAACAGGTTCGCACGCGCGACAGCCCAAGCATAAGTCTAAGGAACGTTTGACTTCCTCATCTGGGGCGATCAAACCGTCATGGACCGCTTTCATCAGGGCAATGCGGCCCCGAGGCGAGTGTGCTTCTTGATAACCAGTCTCCAAATACGTTGGGCAGTGTGGCAAACAAAACCCACATTGCATGCAGTTAAGGAGTTCGGTTTCATCCATCCGTTTTGCAAAATCAGCTTGAATCGCCTGCTCCCGTGCCGTCATCTCCACTTGGCTCATTGGCTCACCACCACCCGTTTTCTTGTTTCCTTCGCAAACAGTTTTGCCGGGTTCATAATATGGTTTGGATCAATCGCTTGTTTGATCGCGCGCATTAACGCAATCCCTTCCTCTCCTAGCTTCCATTCCAAATAAGGGGCTTTCATCATGCCGACGCCATGCTCGCCCGTAATCGTGCCGCCAAGTTCGATCGCCTTTGCAAAAATAGCAGCAAATGCTTCCTCGACTCGGTGCATCTCCTCTTCATCACGGACATCCGTTAAGCACGTCGGGTGCAAGTTGCCATCTCCAGCATGCCCAAACGTACAAATCGTTACGTTGTATTCTTTCGCAATCTCGTTAATGGCCCGGACCATATTCGCTACTTCTGAGCGTGGCACTGTTGCATCCTCTAAAATCGTTGTCGGCCGTAGCCTTGCCAGCGCAGACAATGCTGCACGGCGGGCTGCCGTCAGTTCGAGCGCTTCTTCTTTTGATGATGCGACTTCAGCCGAAAGCGCTCCTTCATTCAAACAAATCTCAGCTATACGCTGAATGTCCCGTTCCACCACTTCTTTTGCTCCATCTTGCTCAATGAGCAATACGGCCTCAGCATCAGTCGGGAGCCCGATTTTCGCAAAATCTTCCACCGCTTTTAATGTTGGCTGGTCCAGAAACTCAAGCGTAACGGGAATAATGCGGTTGGCAATAATGGAAGAAACGGACCGTGCTGCTGCTTCCATATCAGAAAACAAAGCAAGCATCGTCTGTTTCGTCTCCGGCATCGGCACAAGTTTTAATGTCGCTTCCGTAATAACGCCAAGCGTTCCTTCCGCTCCAACAAGCAAGCGCGTTAAGTCGTAGCCGGCAACGTCCTTCGCCAATTTCCCGCCGGTCCGGATAATATCACCATTGGGCAACACCGCTTCAAGCGCCAACACATAATCGCGGGTCACCCCGTATTTTAACCCACGCAAACCACCGGAGTTTTCATTAATGTTGCCGCCAATTGTAGAAATTTTCATCGAACTTGGGTCAGGCGGGTAGAAAAGCTGCTTTTTTTCAACCGCCTCAATCATATCCAATGTGATAACACCTGGTTGTACGGTTACTGTCAAATTGTCCTCATCAATTTCAAGGATTTTGTTCATATGTTTGAACAGCAGAACAATGCCGCCTTCTGTCGGCACTGTCCCTGCGCATAAATTCGTGCCTGACCCTCTTGGCACAATCGGGATCTTTTCCCGGTTGCACACTTTGACCACCTCAGCAACTTCCTCGGTCGAGCGCGGCGCGACCACGGCGTCAGGAAGGGCTTGAAAATTTGGGGTGGCATCATAGGAATAGACAAGGCGGCTCGCCTGAGACGTTTGCACATTGCCGTTGCCGACAATGTTCTCCAATTCTTCTGTTATTGCTTGAGACAGCATGCTCTCATCCCTCTTCCTCTTTTGTTCTTAATCTCTTAAGCTTACAAAATCGGAAATCGCTTTTCTATAGGAGCTCATGCAAAATTATCGCCGTTCGAATCCGCTTTCTTTGTAGAATCCTCCAAAAACAAATGGGCCAAATAAAAAAGAACAAAATCCTCACTCTTTCGTACATCTAAACCTGTATGCTGTTTAAGCTTGTGAAAACGGTAATGGAGTGTGTTGATATGAACATGAAGGGCTTCTGCTGTCCGTTTCAACGATTGGTCGTTCTCTAAAAAAGCAGCCAATGTCCCTAAAAGCTCTTGTTCATCGCCGACTTTTTTTAAAACCCGTTCAACAAAGCGTGCTTTTGTGTCAGCAGGAATTGCCTCTACACAAAGTTCCAACTTCAACTCATGTTCAAATACGAAACGGTTTGTTTTTCTTGCTGCCGCTAAGGCCGCTTGCGCTTCCGCGTAACTCTTCTTAATCTCATCAGGCGGCAACGCCCTTCCGGCTCCTCCCCACCAGCTCCCGCCAATGGCCAGCGTTTCCGCCAATGTATGGACAGTCGCTTTAAGCGCAGTTTCTGTCTGCGGCGAGCATACAAGCAGAACCTTCTTTCTTTCCCACGGGATGGCAATCATCCCTTTTCTCTGTTCACGCCACTGCGCCAAACCGCGCCAGTGGATCGATTCCTCCAATCCTGTCTCAATCAGGACAATTTGTTTTTCGGTTTGCACATCAAGGGAATGGGCCGCCGCTTGCCGTTTTAAAGGTTCGGTCAGCGCCCCTGCTTCAAGCCACTCTTGTACAAACCCTTGCAGAGCACGAGTTTGCCATTGCATTTGTTCCATCATATGGGCTTCCTGAATGAGCAATTCTGTCATCCGCCTTAACAATTCGCCGTACGGCTCCATTTGCTCAGGTTCTCCCGTTATGCCAATCACCCCTGCTACTTGCTGAAACACGACAATCGGCAAATTAAGCCCTGGTTTGACTCCTTTTAAATGGGTTGCGTCATTGGCTGTAATAAGACGTTTACGCCGTTCGGCCATGCATAGGCTGGCGCCTTCATGAAAAGTGCCGACTCGGTTCGGGTCGGTGCTGGCAATAATGTAGCCGTCTCTATTAACAATGATGAGATCTTCTTTTATCAATTGCGACGCTTCAGCTATAATTTTTTGTGCAAGCACATCAGTCAGCAAAAATCGCCGCCCCCTTTTGTCATAGTTATCCTTACAGTTTATCATGCCCAACGATGTTTGGCCTATTTGTTAAACCCTACAGCCCATCTGCTTGGTCAAACTTTTTAAATAGAAGCCAACATGTCTTTACAATCACTGTATATACTTATAGCATGTACGCAAAAACATATTTTTCTTTGCCGCCACAGCTAAACGATAAACGACTATGCCAGGAGGATAACCAATGAAAACAAGACGGTTTAGTAAACAAGAAAAAAGCTGGATGCTTTACGACTGGGCGAACTCGGCCTATTCGATTATTGTTACGACAGCAGTGTTTCCACTCTTTTTTAAAGCGGTTGCAACAGACTCAGGATTGAGTGACGCTACGTCAACGGCGTATCTCGGCTACACGATTGCGATTGCCACATTCATTTTGGCGATGCTAAGCCCGATTTTAGGGACGATTGCTGACTACGAAGGCTTGAAAAAACGCTTTTTTGTTTTCTTTTTTTCACTCGGCGCTGGTTCTACCGCTTTGCTAGCGTTTGTGCCTGGCGATCATTGGATCATTCTCCTGATCCTCTATACAGTGACGGCAGTTGGCTTTGCTGGCGCCAATGTATTCTACGATGCTTTTTTAGTCGATATAACCGAAGAAAAACGGATGCATGATATCTCTGCACGGGGCTACGGGCTCGGCTATATCGGCAGCTGCATCCCCTTTCTCATTAGCATTGCTTTGATTGTATTGGCACAGTTGGAAATCATCCCACTCTCTTTTTATGCCGCAAGCAAAATTGCATTTTTGATTACGGCCTTGTGGTGGGCTGCTTTCACGATTCCGATGCTTAAGCATGTGACGCAACGTTACTACAAAAAACGGGAAGCGAGACCGATTGCCAATAGTTTTAAACAGCTTGGGCAAACATTCAAAGAAGTGCGCCAATACAAACCGTTGTTTTTATTTTTATTGGCCTATTTCTTTTACATTGACGGGGTAGGCACGATTATTCGCATGTCTACTGCTTATGGCAGTGATCTCGGAATTAGCGCAACCGATTTGTTAATTGTCTTATTTGTCACGCAAATCGTCGCTGCCCCTTGTTCAATTCTTTACGGCAGGCTGTCACAGCGCTTTACAGGCAAAAAAATGCTTTATGCCGGCATTTGCGTCTATATTGTTGTTTGCGTGTATGCGTTTTTCTTACGGACCACACTTGATTTTTGGATTTTGGCGATGCTAGTTGCCACTTCACAAGGGGGCATCCAAGCATTAAGCCGATCGTATTTTGCGAAGCTCGTTCCTAAACAGAAAGCAAATGAGTTTTTTGGCTTTTATAACGTGTTTGGCAAATTCGCCGCCGTGATGGGCCCCCTCTTGCTCGGACTCACGACGCAATTGACAGGCAATACCAATGCAGGTGTCTTTAGCCTGATCGCATTGTTTTTAATCGGCTTTGCTTTGCTAGCAAAAGTGCCTGAACCGAAAGACGAACAGCGCCATTCATACGCTAGTTAACTACGTTTAAAAAGATGAAGCAATTTGACAATCTCCCATCAGAAATCGACAAGAATAAACACGCCTTCTTCTTATAAAACGTGTATGATTTAGCTTGAACAGAATCGATAGAATGGAGACTTGCGATGGATGTTTGGGAATGGGTTGTTGCCGCTATCCTTGGCCTAGTCGAAGGATTGACGGAATATGCGCCAGTGTCATCAACAGGGCATATGATCATAGTGGATGATTTATGGCTCAAATCAAGCGAGTTGGTCGGGTCACAAAATGCCTACGTGTTTAAAATTGTGATCCAGCTAGGATCGATCTTAGCAGTGGCGCTTTTGTTCAAGGACCGCCTCTTGCAATTAGCAGGCTTTAAAAAACAAGCAGCAACACAGAGCGAAGGACGGGGTTTGACGTTAGGAAAAGTTGCCGTCGGCTTGTTGCCAGCTGCAGTGCTCGGTTTATTATTTGAGGATAAAATGGAGTCGATTTTCCATGTTCGCACGGTCGCATTTGCTTTAATTGCTGGTGCTTTTCTCATGATTGCCGCCGATTTTATAAACAAACGGAACAATAAGAAGAAACAGCAAGTAGACGACATTTCTTACAAACAAGCACTGGCAATTGGGCTATTCCAATGCCTTGCCCTTTGGCCAGGCTTTTCCCGTTCTGGCTCAACGATATCAGGCGGTGTCATGCTTGGCTTAACGCACCGAGCAGCAGCAAACTTCACCTTTATTATGGCGATCCCAATTATGGTTGGCGCTAGTGCGCTGTCACTGATCAAGAATTGGGACGCCCTTGAGATAAGCTTGCTGCCCTTTTACGCCACCGGCTTTATTAGTGCCTTTCTCGTTTCCCTTGTGGTAGTCCGGTTCTTTTTAAAGCTAATTAACAAAATCAAGCTTGTCCCGTTCGCGCTGTACCGGATTGCCCTTGGATTGCTGCTGTTGTTTTTATTTTGGTAGAAGTCGTAAGCAAGCGAATGCGTTTAGGCATTCGCTTGCTTTGCTTTGCCGAAAATCGATTCACTATACGAGATAACGACCTTTCCGACGCTTGTCTGGTTAAAAGGCGGTTTTACAGTTCATCTGAAAAGGTTTGAAGATAGGATCGTTTTAGTGTTTGTAACTTTTTAAGTATAGTAAAAGAGATGGCTTTATGCAGATCATCTCTTTCCTGATAGTATAATATAATTTCTTCTATCATCTCATCATACTCAAAATAAAGTTCATGTTCCTCCAATGTTTTCATTAGTTGAAGTAGTGTCTCATCTACGCCACCCTTTACAAATAAGGTTTCGGTAATTGAACACCGTACTATATACTCTTCATTATTTAAGGACTCTGCTTTCGCTTTTGCTTCTTGTAATAAAGATAGAGCATATTTATAATCTCGTTGTAATCTAAAAAGGATATTTGCTAGATCCCAGCTTGACTTCATTCCGGCAACGCTTTCCCGATGATCGCCCGTATTAAGTGCTTGAATAAAGTACTGCCTCGCTTCTTCAAGCTTGTGTTGGCGTGTACGATTCATCCCTAAGCTACGGAGAACAAGAGCATGTGTAGTAGGAAAAGCTTTTGCTTCAGAAAGCACTGATTGGTAAACAAATTCAGCCTTGTCAAATAAAGAAAGCTCGGTATTGATTGCGGCTAACAACAATTTGCAGTTTAAAAATTTTTCCTTATTAAACTGTTGCTGTTCAAACAAATCAATCGCTTGCTCAATATAGGCGACCGCAAAAGTATATTGATCAATACGATAGTAACTTTCTCCTAAACGATAGAAAAACTCGGCTTTTTCGGCTTTATCTTGTATGTGATTAACAAGACCTTCGGCAATATGATAGAGACGAATGGCTGATTTGTAACGGCCTTGGTAAAACTCTGCTTGTCCATGGACAAAATAGTAGAGGAATTTTAACAGTTTATCATTATAAAAGTCTTTATCGCGGATAATTTCCAAGTCAGGAAATGCTACCTTTCTTTTTTGAAAATCTTCCATTAGAAGCTGGTATCGGAACATGACCAAAGAGTAAAATGATAACACTTTTTCATCATGTATTTCAGTTGTTTCGACAAAGCGTTCCACTTCGTTTTTGAGGGTAATGACTTGTTCCATATCACGAGCAACAATACAGCGATACCATTCAACAATTTTTGCACCAAGCATTTCAGGAGCAATGTCAGTTGACATAGGGGCATCATCCTTCCAAAGACATTATTATCCATTGTTACAAAAAAGGAAAATAAAAGAAACCTTTTCTGCGATTTTCCCAACAAAAAAACCGGCCAAGCAATGGCCAGTCGAGATCTAGCGGGCTTTATACACTGTTAACAAACTCATGAAAAGTCCTCGTTTTTTTACGTGTGGCTTAAAATCGCCTCAATGTGACCGTTGATTTCAAATGATGTCGCTTGTACAGGCAAAATGAAATGGTCGCCTTTGCCAAGCGTGTAGTTTTTTCCGTTAACGACTAGCTCTCCCTCGCCACTGATGACGCTTACGAGTACATAAGGGGCTTGAAACGCCGCCTCCCATTTTTCCTGCACAACTGCTTTATACACTGTAAAAAATTCCGTTGCGACGAGACGAGTGAGTGTGTGGCTATTGCTTTTTTCAACCGTTTCAGTGTTTGCTTGGTATGGCGCGTGTGGAATCATCGCGACTTCCTGTGCCTTGTCTAAATGCAGCTCCCGCTGTTTCCCATCTGCCCCTTTCCGGTCAAAGTCATAAACGCGGTAAGTCGTATCTGAACTTTGCTGCGTTTCCAAAATCACACTTCCAGCGCCAAGGGCATGGATCGTTCCACTCGGCACGTGGAAAAAGTCGCCTGTTTGAATAGGAATGCGGCGAAGGAGCTCGTCCCATCTTCCCGCTTCAACCATTTCTGCAAACTCCGCTTTTGATTTTGCCGTATGGCCTAAAATCAATTCCGCCCCTTGTTCCGCTTCGACTACATACCAGCACTCAGTCTTTCCGTATGCTTCATGATCCTCCAATCGCTTCGCTTGTTCGTCATTTGGATGGACTTGTACAGATAAATCTTCTCTTGCATCTAATAGTTTCACGAGCAACGGAAACGTTTCGCTCGTTTTGCCGCCAAACAAGTCGCCTTGCTGATCCCATAGCTCTGCCAACGTCTTGCCTTTTAGCAGCCCTCTTGCCACTTTGCTTTGTCCATGAGGGTGGGCGGAAATTCCCCAACATTCCCCAGTCCGCTCATAGGGCAGATGATAGCCGTACGCCGCTAGCTTCTGTCCGCCCCAAATCCGTTCTTGCAAAACAGGCTCTAAAAAAATCGGTTCCGTTTTGGCATGTTCCATACATTTTCCCCTTTTCCGCCTTGATGTTATGTATCGCCCCTCTAGTATAAAACATCTTTGTAGCGAAGATAAGTCCTTGTCGATTAGCGCTATTTTTAATTGAAACGATAGCCACACAAAAAGCCAGCACCCATGAAGAAATGGTTGTTGGCTTTGAACGGTGGAAGAGATTTATTCCATTGCAACGGTTATGTCCACATTTTCTTCTTCAATCACAAACGGTTCTTCACGAAAGGCAAAAAAGAAATTGGAATCTGGATCATATTGAAGCGGCTGCCCATCTAACGAAATTGACTTAATCTCGTGTTCGCTTAGCACTTTTCCAAACAGCACATGAACGCCATCGATAGCAAGCAGCTCATAAGAGAAGTCGCCATCACCAGCAAAATCCCAATCGCTGTCACTGCTCTCCCAAACATACTCATCCTCTTCTTTTTTAATTGAAACAAACAAAATCCCTGAACCTCTTCGATAAGCGCTCATCTCCTGCTTATCTGATATTTGTTCACTTTTAAGCAGTTGCGCTTCTTGAAACTCATCTAACTCGTTGAGATACGCTCTTGTTTCGGCAAAGCTATCAAATCTCTGCTCACAGCCAGCAAGCAGTAAAAAAGCAAACACAGCGATTGTTATTGGTTTCACCGTTCCCACTCCTTGCTTTAGTACTCCTTTGGATTTGTATAAATGTTTTTCATTTAGCTTACAACGAACAAACTTCCAGCCAACAATGTTAGCCGGAAGCCTGTTCCCATTAATCAACACACCTAAACCATTCAAGATTCGCTTAACTGCCGGAGCTCGATCCTTCTTATCTTTCCAGAAATCGTTTTTGGTAGTCCGGCTACATATTCAATTGCCCGTGGGTATTTGTATGGGGCCGTTTCACGTTTGACAAATTCTTGCAGTTCTTTTGTTAGCTTGTTTTGATCGTCCGTTGGCCGATTGAGCACGACAAACGCTTTGACAATATGGCCGCGAATTTCATCTGGGCTAGCGACAACGGCACATTCTTTGACAGCTGGATGTTTCGTTAATGCATCCTCGACTTCGAATGGCCCAATCGTGTACCCTGATGAAATAATAATATCGTCACTTCGTCCTTCAAACCAAAAATAGCCTTCTTCGTCCCGATAAGCACGGTCGCCTGTTAAATAATACGAACCGCGATAAGCTGCTTTTGTCCTTTCGGGATCTCTGTAATATTCCCGGAACAATGCAGGCGCATCTTTATGGACGGCAATATCGCCAACCTCGCCAATGCCTGCCTCCTCTCCAGCTTCATTCAATATAACAACACCGTTTCCAGACGTTGGCTTGCCCATTGAACCAGGTCGCGCTTCCATGCCAATCATCGTGCCAATTAACAACGTGTTCTCCGTTTGCCCGTATCCATCGCGCACCGTAATATCAAATTGTTCTTGAAATGTGGCAATCACTGCTCGATTAAGGGGTTCTCCTGCTGAAACAGCATGTTTGATGCTGCTAAGTTTAAAAGAGGAAAGCGCCTCTTCTTTCGCCAACATTCGGTATTCAGTCGGCGTCGCGCAAAACACACCAATGCCATATTCATCGATTAATTGTAAATACGTTTTTGCCTGAAAAGGGCCATCGTAAACAAAGGCAGTCGCCTGCTTGCCGACTACAGATAAAAAGGGACTCCACACCCACTTTTGCCAGCCTGGGGCCGCAGTCGCCCAAACAAGGTCTCCTGTTTCCACACCGAGCCATTCGGTTGCAGCGGTTTGCAAATGGGCAAAGGCCCAAGCTTGGGTATGGACAACGGCTTTTGGATTTCCAGTCGTGCCAGACGTATAGGGCAAAAACGCGATTTCCTCTTTATCCATTTCTCGCTCAAAGGAAGCGCTTTCATTTTTCATTCGATTATCCGCATTTTCCCAGCCGCTCGGCGCTTCGCCAAACACCCATTTTGCAATTAGGCCGTCGGTGCTGCCATCAGAAATTTGGTCGATTTCAGCTGTAAATCCTTTGTAAGCAAGGACGCCTTTCGCCTGCGAATGGCTAAGCCGGTAAGCCAGATCCTTTGCTCGCAACATCCCTGAACACGGAATGATGACAAAGCCGCCTTTCAAACAAGCAAGGTAAGCCGCATACGCCTCTGGCACGCGTGGAAAAAGCAACAACACTGGGTCGCCTTTTTTCAGGCCGCTTCGGCTTAAGGCATTTGCGAGCTGGTTCATCTTTTGGATTAACTCGTCGTACGTCCATTCTAGTTTGTCACCGGACTCGTTTTGCCAAATAATCGCTTTTTGTGTTCTGATCGCTTCCCGTTCAATTGTAGCCGCTACATTATAGCTTTGCGGTGCTTGCAACACCTGTTCCATCTGTATGAACTCCCCCTTTCATTTAGCTATATCATACAGAATATTTCTTATTTTGGGTAGTTAAACAGGAAAGATCAGGCCTTGTTGCTCATTTTTTTCATTCCAACAAAAAGTGTCCCAAAATCATTTGAATCATTGCTTATGATATGGTAAAAATATAATGATCGTTCTATATAAATGAGGTATGAAAATGAGCGAAAAGAAGAAAGCGATTTTAGAAACAGCAGAGCGTTTATTTGATAAACATGGATTTCATGCTGTAGGAATGAAACAAATCATTGAAGAGGCTGACGTAGCTTTAATGACTGTCTACAATCACTTTCAATCAAAAGAGCATTTAATTGTCGAAGTGTTGAAAAGGCGGGAAGAAAGGTATATGGCTTCTTTAAAAAGACACATGAAAAATAGCTCTTCCATTGCCGTTGCCTTGGCCACTGCCCATATGGATTGGCTGCGGGCCAATGATGCAAATGGCTGTATGTTTCTTCGGGCAAAGGAAGAATATTCATTGCATCCTGATCAAAGCGACATTATTGATTATGCCGACAAACATAAAAAACAGTTAATGGCATTTATGGTCGAGCAAGGACTTACAAAGCAAGAAGCAATACGCCTTGTCTTATTGTTTGAAGGAGCAACCGCACTTGCAGAGGTACTAGATATGGAGGATGTTGCCCAAGAACTTCATTATTCTGCCGAGCGTTTGTTTGAAAAGTAAGCGGATTGCTTACTTGCCCATAAATGTAATGATCGTTCTATCTAAAAGGAGTTGAGAACATGTGGTCCATTGTTTTGCCAAGTCTCGCGATGATTGCAGTGACGTACGCACTGGCTCGTTTCAGCTTCGGGTTATTCTTGCCAGACATTGCTGCTTCTCTCGATCTAAGCGCAGCAAATGGCGGATTTATTGGCGCACTTGCGTTTGCTTCCTACACACTTGCATTATTTGCATCTTATCGTTTAATCCGTTATTTCGGGCAATACAACATTATGTTGGCTGCTGGCACAAGCGCTATCGTCGGCATGCTTGGCATTGCGTTTTCGCCAAGCTTCCCTTATTTGGCCATCGCCGTATTTATCGCTGGGTTAGGAAGCGGTCTCGCTTCGCCTGTATTAAGTCAAGTTGCATACGCCAAACTGCCTTCCAACCAGTTAGATCAAGCCAACACTTGGATCAATAGCGGCACAAGTATTGGCCTCATCATAACTGGGCCTGTTGTATTATTGTTTTCCGAACATTGGCGATTGTCGTATCTTATCTTCACGATTATTGGGATCATTGTCTTAATATGGGCAGCCCGTTCGATTTCCTCTGACCAAAACAAAATGAACCAAGCAACGCAAATTTCAAATTGGGGTTCTGTACTTGCTAGTGCCAAGTATTTGCTAGTTTCATCTTTCATCATTGGCTCAAGTTCCTCGATTTACTGGACCTTTTCAAAAAGCTACCTAACATCGGTCCCGTTTACAACCGCAAACGAAAATATTGTCTTTTGGATGGTCATGGGAATTGCCGGCATTTTAGGGGGACTTGCTGGAGGGGTTATTCAAAAAATCGGTTTAACTTGGTCTCACCGATTAGCCTTACTGATTATGCTCGCCCCCCTCATCATCCTTCTCTTGCCGAGCCGGATTGCTATTTATGCTTCTGCCAGTATGTTTGGCAGCTCCTATATTTTTTTAACTGGGTTGTTTATTGTGTTGGCAACCCGTATTTTCCAAAGCTTTCCCTCACTTGGGGTTAGTTTATCGTTTCTTGCTTTAGGCATCGGACAATCGATCGGCTCTTTTTTCGCAGGTAAAACAATCGAACTAACTTCCTATCCGTTTGCCTTTATCCTTTTCGCCGCGATTGGCATCATTGCTTTGTTTATACCGGTTGAAAAACGGATGGCAAAGGGGAAGCCAAGGCGTTTAAACGGTAGTGTGTGAAAAAAGCTATTGAATAGCCATAGCAGCCTGCTTAGGACAGCTGGCTGCTATGGGTTGAGGATCGTGCCTTTTGTTGTTGAGATTATTCTAGTTGTTTCAGTAAGAACGGTTTCATGCATGAGAAAGTGATGCAAGTCATTCAATATCCGATTATAATAATTCTTATTCGTCTTCTTCCTTTTCGCATCATCATTTTATCTATATAAAGGAGTGGTGGAAATTTATGAATGCTATGGACAGCCAATCCACTCAAATAAAAATTGAATATCAGTTCACTAGTGACAGAAACGCGATTTCTGATAAACAGAGAAAAGACGTTTCTGCGATTTTAGATGTCAGTGCCCGATTTAAAATTTTTATCAATGACGACCTTTACTTTGATCAAGCAGAGTTCCCGATTCTCGAGTTTTATACATACTTGTATAATTGGAAGAAGGCAATCGATCAGTCTAAAAGAGCGCAGGAGTTTCATTACTATACGTTGGAGTTTGATGAATACGAAGACGGGGCGATTCTCTCTATCATTCCTTTTGGCGATAACGCTAGACTGAAATCGATTTGGGCAGAACAAGCGCTTTATCCTGTATTTGACTTAAATTACTTGATTCAAGCATTCATCACATTGGAGAAAGACTTAAAGCGAGAGATTAAAGCGTATTTTCATATCAAACTGGAAACATTTATAAAACATATTCCCGCAGTTGTATTCGAATGGGATAGCAATTGATCAAAAATTGGGCCCTTCTTTATCTTTGCCTCCGAAATCATCACTTATTTATACGGGCTGAAAAAAGCTGACAGTAGGGTAAAGAAAGCAGTTCATTCATAGTGCACTGCTTTCTTTTTTTACCATATGGCCCACCCTTTCTTTCAGCAATTAGAAAGGAAAGGAATGAACATTCAATCCCCATAAAATCGGCAAAATAAAATAAACCAGTAACGGCACAAACGCAATGATAAAGACGTTTAAGAAAAAGCCTGTACGAACCATATCCCCCATTCGGATGTAGCCAGTACCGAATACAACCGCATTTGGCGGTGTGCTAACAGGCAACATAAATGCAGCTGAAGTTGCTAGACAAGCTGCCATCATGAAGACAAATGGGTCAGCGTCAAGAGCAAAAGCAAGGGAACCCATAATTGGATACAACATGGTGGCAGAAGCACCGTTCGACATAAGCTCTGTCATAAAGACAGTAATCGCAACGACAACAACTAGAACGACAAATGTTGGCAATACGTTTAAACCAGTTAATTGACTGCCTAAATAGTCTGATAACCCAGTTTGGGTGAAACCTGCAGCGAGCGATAATCCACACCCGTATAATAAAAAGATACCCCAAGGCAAGTTTTTGCCCGTCTCCCAGTCAAACATCCTTTCACCCGGCTTGCTTGGCGCTGGCAGTAAACAAAGCGCAAGCGCTGCAGCAATGGCAATGATGGCATCAGTCAACGTAGGAATAAATTGCACCCAAATAAATGAGCGCGTAACCCACAGAAAAGCAGTCAAAATAAAAACTACAAGGACAATCTTCTCTTCGGGCGACATACGGCCCAATGCTTTTCGTTCACTTGTCAACAGCTCTTGTCCCCCAGGAAGTTCTTTAAATGGCAACTTAAAAGCGACCCGGGTTAGAAACAACCAAATAATCGCCGAAAATAATATGGCTGTCGGCACACCAAACAACATCCATTGACCATACGAGATCTGTGCCCCGTATAGCTGATCTGCAATCGCCACAAAGATAGCGTTGCTGGGCGTGGCTACCATTGTACTGATACCTCCTACAGAAGCAGCGTAGGCGATAGCCAGCAACAAAACTTTGCCAAATACATTATCTTTAGAGTCTATATCTATTGACTTATCCTTTGCCATTTTTGATTGCACATGTTGGATTAAGGCAAGCGCCATTGGAACCATTAACATCGTTGCGGCAGTGTTGGAAATCCACATGGCAAGAAAGCCTGTCGCGGCCATAAACCCTAAAATAATCTGGTTGGTGCTCGTGCCGCATATCCCAACAATGTAAAGCGCAACTCGCTTATGCAATCCCCATTTTTCCATTGCAAGCGCAAGCACAAACCCGCCCATTATGAGGAAAATAATATTATTTGCATAAGGAGCATAGGCCGTTTCCGTCTCCAACGCACCAGTCAGCGGATACAATACAATTGGCAATAGGGAAGCCAATGGAATAGGAACTGCTTCTGTAACCCACCAGGTCGCGACCCAGCTCGTTATCGCCAGTGTTGAAATGGCGGCCATCTCCAAGTTTTCCGGACGAAAGAAAAGCTGTATCGCCGCAAATAAAGCTGGTCCTAATAGTAAGCCAATTCGTTGCCTAGTCGAATAAGCACGCTTTCGAGGCTCAGGAGGCTGCGCGGAAGCCACAGGAGAAGGATTGGTTGTTTTTCCTTCAGAAAGCTTTAACACAAATGACAACGGTTTCAAAAGGCTATTAAATAGATCCTTTACTTGATCATGTTTGGCCCAAAGCCAAGCCCATACTCTACGGACATATATAGACGCCATTCTTGCATTCCTCCTTGCGCAGACGGCTTTGCCGCCTGCTTTTATGGTCCATCAATTAACAAGAAACGGTACGCCACTTTTGCAGTACCCGTTCCACAAATGTTTCACATAACCCAAGGTAAGTAGCTGGATTGGTATAAGTTTGAATTGTTTTTTCATCCATATAGGCTAATAGCTCTTCGTTTTCCAGCAAAATCGCTTCAAGCGGCCTATCTTCTTCATATGCTCTCATTGAAGCCTCGTAAATAATATCATGTGCTTTCTGTCTTCCTACATACTTTCCAAGGCCAAGCATGACATTTTCAGAAACAATCAACCCTTTTGTTATATAGACGTTCTTTTCCATACGGCTTTTATGGACAATTAAATTCTCTAACACGCCTTGCAGTTGTTCCAACCCGCCACTTGTAAGAATGCATACTTCCGGCAAATACGACCATTCTGTCTGCCAAAATGCCATATCCCGTTCATGTTCTTGAATCATACAGTCGAGACCAAGTGATGCCTTTCTACGTACCACGTGGGATAAACTAACAATGTATTCGCATATCATCGGGTTTCGTTTGTGGGGCATGGTGCTGCTTCCAACTTTACCCATTTCAAATCCTTCTTCTAGCTCGCCAATTTCCGTCCGTTGCAAATTAATGATTTCGTTCGCTATTTTTGCCGTGGTCGCAGACAGCATGGCGACAATCATACTAAACTCGGCATAATGATCTCTTGCCGCGTGCCAAGTAACGGTAGGCTGCTTTAGCCCCAAAAGACGATTGTACTCCTTTTGGACGTCCAATCCCTTATCCCCTAAAGAAGCCAATGTACCGGCTGCTCCGCCAAACTGACCAACCAAATAACGCTCGCCTGCTTGTTCCATCCTCTCAATATGCCGCCCTATTTCATCTGCCCAAATAGAAACTTTATAGCCAAACGTAATCGGAAGCGCATGTTGGCCGTGTGTACGTCCTGGCATCATTGTGCTCTTATGTTCTTCACTCAACTTTAGACAAACGTTTAACAATGCGTTTGCTTGGTCTAACAGTAATTGATGGGCTTCTTTGACCTGCAAGGCCAACCCGGTGTCGATGATGTCTTGGGTAGTTGCCCCCCAGTGCACATAACCACCAGCATCCCCTTCACATACTTTTTCTAGCTCGCGAATAACGGTAATGAGCGGGTGTGAGGTTTCTTTTATTCCTTTACGAATTGTTTCAAAATCCATATTGGCGACAACCGCTTTTTGACTGATTTCATCAGCTGCTTCTTGCGGAATAAGCTTAAGGTTCGCTTCTGCTCGTGCTAAAGCGACTTCAGCATCAAGCCAGTTTTGCAACAACTTTTCATCCGAAAAAATGGCCCGCATCGCTTCTGTACCAAATTGGTCCTTTAATAAATGAGAATCGATCGGATTGGAAGGCATTTCAATCATCCTTTCTAGTCAAACGTTTTATTTTTATAATCGCTTATTAAAAGGATAAACATAGTCAAACGTTTTCCTTAAAAAGATCCTATTATAAAAACGCTTTCAATGTCAAGCGTTTCTTTTTCTGAATAGTGGATGCGATACTTGATCTACAAATAACAACTCACGACTAAAGCGTTTCCCATTAGCTACAGGCATTGGTATACTGGAACAAGAATAATAATTGAGGTGCAGCAAAATGGTGACGTTAAAAGAAATCGCTGAAAAAGCGGGTGTCCACCCTTCTGTAATTTCTAAGGTTGTCAATGGAAAGCCGGTCAGTATTCGAGATGACACACGAAACAGAATTCTAGCGCTACTAAAAGAACTAAACTACCAACCAAATAAAGCCGCCCAAAATTTAAAAAAAGGCTCCAACCGCGCGATTGGTATGGTAGTTCCCGACTTCTTCAACACAGTTTATGCGGAAATTATCCATGGTGCCGAAAATATGGCCGCCCAATTGGAGTACACTCTTTTTGTGTACAGCTTAAAGCAAAAAGAGCTGCAAGACGATTACTTGCCGAGGAGCATCAAACAACAAATTGACGGCATCCTCATTGCCAGCTCTGACATTGACGATTCCGATGTGCTCGCTTTGATGGATGAGCTTCCACTCGTCCTCGTTAACCGTCTTTCAAAAGGCATTGACTCATATGTTGTCGCCGACGATAGTGGTGGCGCCAAGAAGGCTGTGGCTCACTTATTGGAGCTTGGCCACACACAGATTGCCCATATTAGTGGCCCTCTTTATACGGGAACGGGGCTTAACCGTTTTCAAGGGTACCGAGCGGCTTTAAATGAAAAGGATATCCCGTTTCATCCTGCGTTAATGGTGGAGGCTCCGTACAGCCTGGTTGGCGGCTATAACGCCATGAACGAGCTTTTCAAAGCTCCGGTTCAGCCAACAGCTTTATTTGCTTCAAACCTCCTTGTCGCAATTGGGGCATTAAAAGCTTGCAACGAACATAACATTCGCGTCCCAGATGACTTGTCCATTGTCACTTTGCACGATGCCGAAATTGCAGCGATGATGACACCTGCTTTAACGACTGTCAAACTCCCCCTTTACGAGATGGGGGAAACCGCAGTTAAGCAGCTAGTCTCCCTTATTGATGAAAATCACAAAAAAGGCACGGTCGTTGAAGGGACTGAGTTGATCAGGCGAGACAGCACGAAAAAATGGAAGCGTTAAAAAAACAGCTACTCTCTCTTGTAGCTGTTTTTATTTAAAGAAATTTGTGTAATGGATATTTACATCTACGGGTCTTATTTAGCGATCCATCACAAAACTTGTTTTTGACGTTTGCTCAGCGCTTAACCAACCGGATTCTGTTAAACCATGGAGCCAGGCAGCTTCAAGCGCATCTGCTTCTGCTTGATCGGGTGTCTTGGTTGATAGTTCTGCCAGCAACTCCCCCTTGATACGACCAGATTTCCAGATCGACATCGATTCCAGATAGTCGCCTTCATAGGTCTTCGCCAAGCAGGGGCGTATGAAACAGAACTGCTTAATGCAGCTTCATACTAACTCGTGTCATCCCAAAACGTTGCTCGGTTTATCGCATCGTTCGGAAGCACTTTTTTATAAGTCAAATCGGTTTTTATAAAATTAGTCCGATTGGACAAGACGCTTCCCTGTCTCGTCCCTTTAATAACCTTTAGTAACATTCCTTTTCCTTGGCACTAACCCTGTAAGGAGTATCGCTGAGTAGGCCCATAACAGCCATGAGGCAAACATGCGATCCATTTCCGGATCTAAGTTTACGAAGATATTAGCAAAAAACAACAACACGACGACATCGAACGCCATCCCCGGCAAAGCAATGAAAACAGCGGCTTTTTGGCGTTCCCTCCGCTCCAATTTTTTATAGCGATAAACAGGATAAGTCAGACTCAAAATCAACGGAATCACAACTACATACGCAGCAACCAACAACAGCGGCTGTTCCAGAGAGAAGAAAAACTGTCCGAAAAAACGAAAAACCGCTGTCGCTCCTAACCATACTAAAAAACCCCATACAAGAAAAAACAAACTATATCACATCCTTTGGCAGCGAATGAATGTGAAAAGACTAACGGCTTCCCAATTGTTTAGCCAGCAACCTTTCCAGATAGTCGAACACTTTTTTGCCATCGAAATCTGATCTCATTAAAGACTGTACCGCCAAACCATCTATGAGCGCATTCACGAACACACTGCAGACGTCTGGCGGCATGCCGCAACATTCGTCTCCTGCTAATGCTTGAATTTGTTTTTGGAGAACATCATTCTCATAGGCCAGTAATCCGCCAATTCGCTCACGAATGTTATGATTGTGCAATCCAGCCGCAACCAATGAGAAAAATAACGAGTGATAAGAAGCATCGCTTGAATTCCTTTCATAAGCAGCTTCAAGACCTGCTTTCATCCACTCTATCCCTTGTTGGCCCGAATCCTCTTTCATCTGTTCCAACCTCCCCCAAGAGGTTTTGCACATATCCTCTACCACTTCAATCATAAGCTGCTCTTTCGTTTTAAAATGGTAGTAAACCGTTCCTTGCGTCACTCCCGCTCCCTCTGCAACAGCCTTAAGCGTTAACTGATTGACCCCATTCTCGATAATGCACGTTTTAGCCGATTCAATTAAATCTTGCTTCGTAACCACATTAGGTTCAGCCATTTTCGTTCACCACCACTATTTAGTTAGTTATATGACTAACTAAATGATATATGTAGGCAGCTACCGTGTCAACGATAGCTACAATTAAAAAATGAATCGGTTGATGCCTTGACTGACATTGATTCGATAGGATTAAACACAACAACCGGAAAGCCATAGAAAAGCCTACTAACCTCTGGGTTTAGCAGGCTCTTTTATCACACACTTTTAGCTCACGTTCTGGCTGTCAGCCTTATTTAAAGACAATTTTTTCCAACTATCAAATCGAGCGTTGCTGTAAACGATCCCACCGAGAATAATGAGCACTCCAACCCACTGAGCCCAGCTTATCGCTTCTCCCAGCACTAAAGAAGACATGATAATCACAACCGGCAATTCAGATGACGTTAGAATGGTTCCTAATCCCGGACCGACATGCGGCATTCCAATCGAAAAGAGAAGCGGCGGAAGGACAACGCCGAATATGCCCAGTGCGAATCCATAAGGAAGGATCCCCATTAATACATCTAAGTCAAATAAAAACGTTGGTGGAAATACAATAAATACGGTCAATACGCCTCCTGTGCAAAGAAGAGCGCTTTTTAAAACGGGAGGCGTGTCCTTTTCAACCGAACCACTCAAAAAAATGAATGTGGAAAAGGATGATGCTGCAAGCATTCCCCAAAAGCTTCCTTGCCATGATAACGCCAAGTGCTCCTGAAATAGAATATTGGCTGCCAACATGGAGCCAACCAGAAGCAACGCGATGGAAATAAGTTTCCTCTTGGTCGGCTTTTTCTTATGGAATCCCCACTCTAACAAGGCCCCGATCCAAACAAATTGGAACAAAAACACGATCGCTAGAGAAGCGTTTAAAGTTTGCAAGGCTTGGTAATAAAATATTCCTGTTAACCCGAATGGAATACCAGATACGATAAGCTTTAAAAATTGTAGACGTGTCGGTTTTTTCTTTTTCGTAAAGAACACTGCAAGCCAAATAAGCACAACCCCGGAGAGATATTGCCCTCCGGTTACTGCTGACACGGTAAAACCTGCTGCATACGCCAATTTAACAAAAGTAGACAATACCCCGTAACTGCAGCCTCCTAAAAAAACAATCAATGCATAGTGCCATAATTTCATCGCGCCAGTTTCCTCCTTTATTGAACGCAAAAAACCACACAATGACCGTACGGCCTTTGTGTGGCGAAAATAGAAATTGCTCTCTAGAAAAGTCCACAACTTCCCAAATAGGTTTTAGGTAAGTTATTCTGTTCCGTTCATAGTATAGGAGCATCCTTGGAACATTGTCAATTCTTATGTACGATTTTTAAAATGATATCCTTCATTGGGTTATGAGGAGAGTAGCCCAGGAAGTTCCATCCACTCGAAAATTCGACCATTACTGGATTACTCAAATAGCCAGAAACAGGAGAGAACTTCTCAAGTTACGTGCCTCGCCCACACTTTGAGTAACAAAAGCAATCTCCTCCTTCAATAGCTTAAAGCTGCTTTCTATACAATGACCAAGAACTAGGCTATTCTAATACAAAAGAAAAATGATCTTGTACCTTTGGGCGGTCGGCTCCTCACGAACCGGCTGGTGAAGAGATTTTGACTCGCTCCCCGAACCTGGACGCTTATAAAATACGTAAATTGATTACTAATTTTACAGCAGCTCAATAGAAAGCGAGTAAAGCGTAAAGGTATGAAATAAAAGGAAAAATTCAAATCCTGGATGTGGGCATGAACAAAAAAATGAAATCGATTACTCTCTGGGCTTGTTTTCTCGTATTGTTTTCAGTCCTTATCAGATAAATTTGTTAAACTGTTAAGGACCATAACTAAGTAAGGAGTTGAAACAGAATGTTTTATGCACCATTATTTGAGAACGATGTACCAGTAGCAATCTCCCGCTAGCGGAGAGATACTGAAAAGCTACTCTCTCCGTGAGGCATAATAAGCCTAAAAAAACGGAGGGTACAAAAAATGAAACATACATTACTAGGGTCTTTGTTTTTGGTGTTAGCTTCAAGCATTTGGGGTGGCATGTACGTTGTAGTGAAAATTTTAGTGGAGGTTATTCCTCCGGTTGAGCTTGTTTGGATGCGCTATGTCATTGCACTTGTAGCGTTAGTCATTTTAGGGTTTGTGACCAAACAAAATTGGTCCATCCGAAAAAAACACTTTAGGATTATCGTGGCTATCGCGCTTGTAGGATACGTGGTTTCCATTATTGCACAAGAAACAGGAACGATGCTTTCAACGGCACAAATGGGAGCGATTATTACAGCTACGACACCCGCTTTTATGGTGTTGTTTGCTAGTGTCATACTAAAGGAGCGATTAACTTTCAAAAAAGCGATGTCTGTATGCTTGGCTACGTTAGGGGTTATTATTATTGTTGGCGTTGATAACCTCAATGTCTCCAGCACACTTGGTGGCATTTCGTTAGTCATCGCTGCGTTAACATGGGCTTTAATGTCAGTCCTTATTAAATGTTTACCTAGCGACTACTCACAAATTGTTGTCACAACATACGCGACTTTATTAGCCGTTGTTGTGTTAACGCCTTACGTGATACCAAGATTGCTTCAATTGGATGTAGCTCAACTCACGAATCCTACGATTTGGGGTGGATTAATCTATTTAGGAGTTATTTCGACTTCACTAGCATTTTTATTATGGAATCGTGGACTACAAATGCTTAATGCCTCTAGTGGAGGTGTGTTCTTTTTCTTTCAGCCCGTGGTTGGAGCCTTATTAGGCTGGCTCATATTAGGAGAGACTATTAACATAACCTTTTGGCTTGGTTCTCTTCTTATAATCATAGGTGTGTTGTTGGTGATCAAAGACAACCAACAAGAAAAACAAACATTACACATGGAAGAAACAAAACGCGCTTAATCATAGGAGGAAAAGATATGGCAACATTTAATGATTTTCAATAACTAGACATGAGGGTCAGAGAAATCATTCGGACCGAATCATTTCTAAAGCAAGAAAACCAGCTTACAAGCTTTGGGTTGATTTTGGAGAATAGATAGATGTGAAACAATCTAGTGCCCAAATTACAAATTGCTATAACTAGGAAGAGCTTGTCGGCAAACAAGTAGTAGGTATCATCGATTTCCCTCCAATGAAAGTTGCTGATTTTCGATTTTCAGTTAGAAGTCCTAGTTACGGGTTCTTATTCCGAACAAGGGATTGTATTAATTTCACCACAACGCCTTGTAAAGAATGGAGATCGAATAGGATAATAGTAAGGTCCGCCTTCTTTATAGGTGGGCCTTTCTTTAGTGTCGCAATTTTGGAAAAGAAACTTAAGTCCTCTTTAGTTGGTCCCCAAAACGGGGGAAGAAGTTAAGCCTATGAAGAGCACAAGGTATACTAGACTTCGGCCTTTTTCTTCTTGCCGCTGTTTCTTCTTTTGATTGGTTCTTTGAGAGGGTTGCACCTCTTACATTGGCACGTTCACTTTGGTTTTTTGTTGAATTACTGCTTAACCTTGAAATAATATGATTTGAATGGTCATATAAACATCCCCTTTTACTTTTTAATTATAGGAAAGTCCATTAATGGCTGTCCTAAATTTATTACGCTTCTAAGGTGCCTTAGTACAAGAACAAATCTAATTTTTTTCCTTACTTTTTCTATATAGTTCACTCCAGACTATAAAATCGTTCAAATCTTTTTGTTCTATAAGTGACAGGATTCTAATTGGCTTCCTATGAGAACTTCTCAAACTACGTGTTCTCCCTGCACTTTAAGTAGCAAAAGCAATCACCTTCAATAGCTTAAAGCACCTTTCTATACAATGACAGAGAACTAGTCTATTCTAATACAAAAGAAAAAGAGCTTGCACCTTTGTTCCTCGTGAACCGGCTAGTGAAAACAGGAACAAGAGATTATGACTCGCTCCCGAACCTGAACGCTTTTGAAAAAACACATATACAGCAGCTCAATAGAAAGACCGAGTAACGCGTAAAGGTATGAAATAGAAGGAAAAAAATTCAAAAATCACGGATGTGGTTATCATGAACAAAAAAATGAAATCGATTATTCTTTGGACTTGCTTCCTCGTATTGTTAGTAGGAAGTGCCGCTTACTTCAGCACCAAACTATTTCCTAATGACACAATAACTTCGGAGGCGAGGCTGCCAGCAACAGCCGAAACGGAAACAAGAGATTACTACGTCTCACCACAAGGCAAAGATACGAATCCTGGAACAATGAATGCCCCGTTTGCCAGTATCCAGAAAGCAATCGAATTAGTCAAACCAGGCGGCACTGTGTTTCTTTTGGAAGGAGTCTATCACCAAACGGTGAGCATCAATAAATCAGGATCCCCTGACCAAGGTTATATATCATTGCGCAATGTACAGGGACAAACGGCAATAATAGACGGCAAGGGCGTAAAGTACGTTGAAGATGGCGTCATTCGTATTGACAATGCCAGCTATGTACGTGTCGAAGGCATTGAAATACGCCATTTTTATACATCATCCGCCGATGTCACGCCCGTTGGCATTCATGTGAGCGGTAGCGGCAGAAATATTGAAATGATAGGGAATCGCATCCACGATATGGGAACGAACGCAGATCAGCGAATAGGAGGCGGTAATGCACATGGCATTGCCGTTTATGGTAACTCGGCAACTTCATTGGAACAGCTTGCTATTATCGAAAATGAGTTGTATAACCTGAAGCTAGGGGCGAGCGAAGCGATGGCGATTAATGGAAATGTAGACGGCTTTCGTATTGCGCAGAATATCGTGCACGATAACAACAATATCGGCATCGACATCATCGGCTTTGAAGGGACCGCGCCGAATCCTTCGCAAGATCAGGCTAGAAATGGTGTAATTCAAGAAAATCATGTATACAATAGTTCCTCTTTTGGCAACCCCGCCTATGGGGAAGATTACTCAGCCGCCGGTATCTACGTGGATGGAGGCAAAGCTGTAAAAATTATCGATAATGACGTTCACCACAATGATTTTGGAATTGAACTGGCAAGTGAGCATGCCGGCGGTGCCACTTCAAATGTGGAAGTATCAACGAACCGCATTTATAACAATCATGGAGCAGGCATTACCCTTGGCGGCTATGACGAAGACCGTGGAAGAACGGAAAATTGCATTATTAAAGAAAATGAGTTAACAGAAAATAACGCGAAGCATCTTGGTTACGGTGAAATCAATCTAGCCTTCGACACTAGAAACAATGAATTGCATAACAACTACATCAAAGCGAATGAAGACGGATTAATGATTACAAACGAGTTCCCCGAAAATGAAGGAAATAGCGTCGACTATAATCACTATAGCAGCAAAAATCAAGCGTATTGGATATGGAAGAATGAAGAGTTTGATGATTTCGCAGTCTATCAAACAGAGACCGGGAATGATCTGCATTCTGATTTGAACTGAATTTAGAAACTATAAAACAACCCGATAGAGTAGAATCCTGCAATGGCTCCTTCATGCACCAACTAAAATCACACCAACTATACGCGTGCCACGAATTCGTAATGGCCAGCACCAACGAAGCGAGCAGGCGTTGGTGCTGGCCTTGAAGCGAAATAACCGGAATTTCATTTAATCATCCTTCTTTGTGTGAAATAAACGATTATAAGCGGCTAGACAAAGGGGATAATGGTCAACTACCCATTGACTCCTTTTGTCATGCTCATTGTTCAAATCGAAGAAGCACCTTTCTTTCGCTTGTCCTGTTGGGTCATTTATCTTAACAAACTTCTCCGCTAATGCTGCGAAAAATAACTGATAACTTGATGGGTAAGGATAAGGGTAACCATCTAGTTTACTGCCTAATAACGTAATTTTCTCATACCCTATTAAGGTTTCCGAACTTATATAACCTCCCGCCTCTTCCAATACCTCTCTTTTTAGAGCTTCGACGATCGTTTCACCTTCTTCCATATGTCCTCCTGGAATTTCCCAGCCTCTATTCTCTAACCTCGTTAGTACTAACCGTTCTTCAAAAAATAATAGACAATGGACTGCGGTGACTAAATGAGTTGCTGGTGGAACATTTGATAACACCATTTGAATGATATTTGGACAAGGTACACTTTTATTGTTTAGTTGTTCCTGTATAATCATTTTCGTCTCCTTTATTCGTATATTTAACGCGCTAGATTCATCATCCACTCATCAAGCCTTTTAATTTTATGTAGGACAGTAATGCGCGGGAAATTTCAATAATCGCCTAAAGTCACAAGCAGGATTATAAACTTTTCTAACGAATAAGTACCCCAATTTGATTTTAAAACCGGCAATGGCGATCAGCGACAAAGAATTGGAAGTAACTAGAAAGGAGTAGAGGATATGAACAAAGAACAGAATAATGCGGATGCGATTGGGTACTGTAGCATGCGATTTCCAGTCACAAATTTGAAAAAATCAGTCGACTTTTATTGTACTGTCTTGGGCTATGAATTGGTTTCAACAGATTATTCGTTTGGAGAAGCACATATTGCATTGAAAAACAGAAATGGTCCAGGTATTTTTTTGATGGAAACTAAACCTGAAGATGTCACACAATTGAAGTTTGTCTTTCCTCATTCATTCTTTATCACAAGCAGCACCGGACATGTGACGATGGTTGAGATATTAACGAATGACTTGCTTGCGTTGCATGAACGGATTAAACAAGCTGGAACCCCTATTGATAAAGAACCTATATTTACTAATGATTTCGGTTATTTCACCTTTTATGACCCGGACGGGCACTATATTCGCGCAGTTGAAGAAAGGGGCGTCTATTTCGACTTGAAACAACGAATGAGTTCAACACTCAAACGGGATTTGACTGAGCATGAGAATCAGTTGCTATGGGGGCTATGTGAAAAAGCTAGTGTCGAGCAGCAAAAGTTTCTCAGCTCCATCATCTCAGAAATTCAAGGTTCTTAAGCAGGCGTCGTAAACAACCAGGCATGCATTCGGAACCGGGGGAAGACCAAGAGAAAGTACCCAATCTCCCTGTATCTTTGTGAGTAACGAAATCTAAAGGTGGGAAAAAAGATGCTAGACATGGCTGAATATTTAACATTTACGTGAGAAAGAAGGACTTCTATTCATCGCTCAATTTGACCAGATGCCAACTGTGCTGCTGCCCACTCCACCATCTCAAATGCTCGATTGACGGAAACAGAAGTCAATATTGTTTTGACATAACTATGTCTCCTTCTCCAATAGCTGATAATAAATTTCATTATTCTGATGGATTACTTGGGACTAATAACAGTGTTAGCATCCGGAAATGCTTTCACACGAGTTTTTAGCTCACTTTCTCCTTTGTTCCATTGAGAAAATTCTCGAAAGTATAATGGGACACCTTGAGTTTTAGAAAAGTCCAAACTATCCATTGCTTGTATATGGATATGAGGTTGAGTTGAATTTCCAGAATTCCCGCAATTAGCGAGATATTCCCCTTCTGAAATATTCTGCCCTTCTTCCACTACAATTGAATCTAACTGTAGATGAACAATTGCAATATATAAATCAGAATTATCTGGAGCAATTATTACGTAATTTCCAGCTATTGCTTCCGGCCCTTTACGAATTCTATTGGCTTGAGTCAACATATATGGTAACAATGTAAGTAGTGAGCGCCGTGCTTCATGATCAGGTTCGCCATTATGAATGCTTACTACTTTTCCAGAAACAGGTGAGATAACTGGCTTACCAAATGCATAGAAGATTTCAGGAGACTCGGATCCCAAAAGTGTATTCCAACTTCTTGATGAACTTGTTCGATTCTGGTCATCAACTGCAATAAAGTCAATTGCGTAACCTACCCCAAACATATCTGTGCCATGACTCGGTATTCGTTGTGCCGGAGTATTGCCCACCATCCATTTCCCAGTAAAAGGAAGAGATCCAGTTATACCGGGACCATTATCATGTTTTGATATAGTTGCTTCCTTGTTATACATACCATCACCCTCCCTATATCGCAGAATCAAAAGTACTAAAATTCTTTTTTAATAGACTTATTATTTTACTCATCCTCTTTATGATTACGTTTGCTCTTACTAAAAAATTATAAACTCAATAATAATATACCAATAATTAAAATATTTAGCCATCGTGTTCCAACCATCAGCAAGAAAATCAAGTGATGCTATAGGTGCACCATAAGGACAGATACAAGAGCTAAATTAATCATAACCCAAGAACAGACAATTATAATAGAATTGATTTTAAACCAAGTTGAACTTGTAATTGATATCTTATAAACAAGTCTTCGCCAAACAAAGGTAATAGTGAAGAACGACAACAATTGGAAGGATCAGTATGGATATCACAGTTTCGATCATGAAAAAATGTCTACTGCCTCAGGGAATGATTGTGCAGTCCAGCCATGCTTTCAAGTTTGTCAGCAATACAGCATACGGGTACAAAGTTAGCTTTATTTGATTTTATGTATTGGTTTAATCATTTGTTAATTTACTGGTCTCTTAATTACTTAACACCGGGGGTTGGCATCTTATGAAACTGTCTAATTCTGTGTTTATCCCATCGTACTTCTCCATCGCACGTTAAAAGAAGTGGAAGAAAAGACTCCAAGAACGAATGAACCTCCCCAAAAAAGAGCGCCCCCCGACGCTCTTAGTATCCTTACATCCCTACTCTTCCTTACCGCCCCTCAATCCACTCCACGCTTTCCTGTTGCGCTTCTTCCAAGGCTTGTTCTACCGACATCGCGCCGGTTAAGGCGCCTTCGGTTTTTGCTTGCAAAATGTAGCGTGGCTGGGAGGAGGCCCATGGATAGCGGGGTGTGACGGCGTTGGTCATCGCTTCAAGGACGGGTTCCATTAGCTCCATCTCCTGGATGCTTTCCCATTCGGCTGCCTGTTTGATGACAGGGGTAGCCCCCCATTCTTCCCATAGAAAGCGCTGGAAGTATTCGCTTGCGCTGAACTTAATAAATTCCCAAGCTAGGTCTTTGTTTTTGCTCGTTTTTCCGATTGCGAGCGGGCTGCCGGAGAACATGCCGCCGACGCCGTTTTCATTTTTAAAGTTTTGCACAATCGGGAAGCGGTCTTGCAAACTTTGAGCGTAAATGGTTTTTAAGTTGCCGTTTCCTTGGTTGATGCCAATGGCGATATTGTTGCTAGGCGTCAGCCAGCGTTCATTGCCTTGGCCGTTAATAAAGCTTTTTGGCATGTAGTCGGCGAGCTCAACCATCGCTTCGAGCGCCTGTTTCATTTCAAGCGAGTCGAAGTGCAGCTCAATGTCTTCCCAGCGTTGGCCTGTGCCCCATTCGCCGCCAAAGCCTTCCATAAGATTGGCGAGCGTTAAAGCAGTGTCGTTTGTGCCGGGAAAGTAAATGCCGTAGTTTTGTTCACCTGTGACTGGATTTTCGCCTGTCATTTGCTTCGCTTTGTCGATCACTTCTTCCACTGTCGGGTAATCGGAAAGTGGCTCGACGCCCCATTGTTCAAACAATAGCTTGTCGTATTGGATGAAACGGCCGTCCCCAAGTACTGGCAGGGAGTAAATTTGTGGTGTGTCATCGTCTGGACCGAATACTTTCCAGCCTTCGACCAAGTTGTCGTTATAGACGCCTAAATCAAAATCGTCGTCTTCTTCAATGAATGGTTCGAGTGGTTCTACCAAACCTTGGGCGGCAAAATCGTTGACGCCTGGCATTTGGTAGACGTCGGCCTGGCTCCCGGCAATCATTGCTTGTGTATTGGCGACATAGTTGCTCCATGGCATCATGATGAATTCAATCGTAACGCCTGGATGAAGCCGTTCAAATTCTGCTTTTGCAGCATGGAAACCGGTCGCTTTTTGGCCTGTAATCGGATCTGTTGTATCTTGCATCTTAAAATCGCCAATCATCGCGACGGTCAAGTCTGCGTTTTCACTCGGGGCATTTTCTGTTTCCGTTTGCGGCGCACAACTGGCGAGCATCACCAACGAACAGGCTGCCACATGTGTAATCAATCGCTTCATTTTTGCAGTCCCCCTATTCTTTTAATCCACTAAGGGCAATGCTTTGGATAATATAGCGCTGCAAGCAAACAAATACGATAATAATAGGCACAACGCTCATCGTAGCCAGCGCCATCGTCATCCCCGCCAATGCCGTTCCGTTCTCTAACGAAAAGCTGGCGAGAAAGAGGGGAATCGTCTGGAGTTGTTCCGAATTTAAGACAACGAGCGGCCACACAAATTCATTCCAGTTGCCCATAAATGACAAGATGAGGAGTGTCGCTGTAATCGGGCCGGCCAGCGGCGCGTAAATTTGAAAAAATGTTCTGAATTCACTAGCGCCGTCAATCGACGCGGCTTCCCGCAAACTGTCAGGAATTTGGTCAAAAAATTGTTTGGTAAGAAACACGCCTAGGCCATACAAAATCGAAGGCAAAATGACTGGCCAAAATGTATCGAGCAAGCCAACATGATTAAACATTGAATACAGCGGGATAAGCCGCGCTTCAATGGGCACCATCATCGTCGCAAGCACGACAAGAAACAGCAGCTTTTTCCCTTTAAAGCGCCCTTTTGAAAAGGCATAGCCCCCTAATAGCGCGGCCGATACTTGTAACACGACAGAACCAAACGTCACCAATCCTGAATTAAGATAAGCACGGAAAATGCGGCCATTTTCAAATACCAATTCATAGTTAAAGATCGAAAACAAATCAGGAATGAAGCTTGGCGGGAACGGTACTTGAATATTCGCCATTCGGTCAAAGCTAATGCTCACCATCCATACAAAAGGAGCGATGACGAGCAGCGCGCAAACAAAAAGAAAGACATAGATCACGATTTGAGCAACACGCCGGTTTGTTTGTTGGCTTTGGGCCAATTTCATCCCCTCCTATAGTTTCAAGCGCGTCAGCTTGAGGTTCAGTACTGTAAATGCAAGAATGATGAGAAACAGCAATACCGTGATGGCAGAGGCAATGCCAAATTCAAACCCGCCAAAGCCCCGCTCATAAATGAGGGCGACCATTGTCTGCAAGGAACGGCTGGGGCTGCCCCCTGGACCGCCAAGGACAAACACTTCTTGGAACCGCTGTAACCCAGAAATCCAGCCCATAATAAACAGAAAAGCGAACGTGCCTGCCATGTTCGGAATCGTGATAAACAGCCATTGTTGCAAACTGGAGGCGCCGTCGATTTCAGCAGCTTCATACAATTCCGGTGAAATCGCCTGCAAATTGGCCAAACAAATAATAATGACAAAGCCGAGCCAATGCCAAACAGCCAGCAAAATGACGCCTGCTTTTGAGGTTGATGGATCAGATAGCCATGGGGAAGTTGGCAAGCCGAACATGTCTAAGAAATGGTTAATGAGGCCGACTTCCGGTTGGAGCACAAACATAAAAATCATCGCAGCAGCAACGATTGACGTGACATTGGGCAAGAAAAACAACACTTTAAACATGCTTTGAAATCGTTTAATGCGATTGATCATGCAGGCGAGGACAAACCCGGCTGGAATCGCTAGCAGCAGCTGAAAAAAAGCAATATAAAACGTATTGTAAACCGCATTCCAAAATGCACTTGAGCCTAGGACACGCTGATAATTGCCTAAACCGATCCATGTCTCGATCGTCCCGTTTGAGCGGTAAAAACTCAAACGGAATGATTCAAACACGGGATAAAGAATAAAACAAGCAATCCCTAATAACGTTGGCAATAAAAACAAATACCATGTGAGCGTTGATTTTGCGGCTTTATTTCGGCGTGTCTGTAGTTGAACACTCTCCCCCATTTTCGCTTTCATCCATTTCTGGCCTCCTTTTCTTTCAATTAGAAAATCCGCCGTTGCCAACCGTTTCGTTTTGCAATCGCTTCAGCAAAGAAATAATCACCATAAATGAGAGAGACGTTTATGTCGCGGCCTTGTGGGGCATTGCCTGTTGCCTTCGTCAAGATCGCCTCGCTCTCGTCACTCGCCAAATAGTGGGTGCTCAGCGATTGCAATATCTTTTCTGCCGCCCGCCGGTACATTCGTTTTTCTCGCTGTGGCACTTGTGCTTCGATTTCAAGTAAGCCAGAAGCGGCGATGGCTGCGGCGGAACTGTCACGTGGCTCCTCTTCTTCCCCGCCACAGCGAAAATCCCAGTACGGTACATTGTCTTCTGGCAGTGCTGCAAGAAAAAAGTGGGCAATTCGTTTAGCTGCATGCAAATAGGCACGCTTCCCTGTGTGGCGACAGGCGTTGGCAAAGCCATACAACGCCCAGGCGTTCCCCCGGCTCCATGCTGAGTCAGGTCCGTATCCTTGGCCGCCAATGGACTCGATAAATTCCCCTGTATGGGAGTTAAAAGAAAGGATATGGCTTGTGCTGCCATCGTCGCGGACGCCCCATTGCAACGTTGTATTAGCGTGTGCTGAGGCGATCTGTCCGTAGCTCGGATCATTGGTGACGCGGCTGGCCCAATAAAGCAAAGAAATGTTCATCATGCAGTCAATAATGGCCCAGCCTTTTTTGTCGTCGCCATTCCACGCTTTAATAAAACCGCCAATTGGATTGAACCGCCCTGCCAAATAATTTGCTGCCTTCAAGCCGATTCGGAGCCCGTCTTCGCTTCCCGTTTGTTCGTACTCCATCACCGCCGTCAATAAAAATTGAAAGCCCACATCGTGGTGCAAGATGATTGGATGTTCTTGGAATGCTTCCTCGATTTTCCGTGACCAACCTTCTGCTTGATTTTTAAAGAAAGCATTGCCTGTCACATCATGCATCAGCCAAAGCAAACCAGGGTAAAAGCCAGAAGTCCACCAGCTAACAGGCATATCGTCGTACCGCCCGCTGCTATCTGATGCATGTGGTGAACGATTCTCCATTTGCTTGACCATCCTTGTGATGCGTTGTTCCAATTCATCGATGGTGATGATGTGTTGTACTGTTTCCATCTGACTCCCTCCTTTTGATACACATGATAGCGCTTCCACCAATGAAAAAATCATGATACAATGGAAAGAAATATTGTTTTGTTGCACAAAAGGAGTGCGGCAGTGATGACAAAAAAGCCGTTGTTCCAGCAATGTCCCCAAAGCTCCGAAGCGCTTGATTGGCATCATAAGAAGCTGTTTTATCCGACTGATTACAATGGCTATTACCATTGGCACCAAGGTTGTGAATTGCTCATTGTATTTGACGGAGCCGGCAGTGTCGTTGTGAACCAGCAAATGTCGCCAATCAAAAAAGGCATGCTTTTTTTCTTCCAGCCCTTTCAATTGCACCATGTTGCGCCTGCTTCCGCTGCTCCATATGAACGGGCAACGCTACATTTCGATCCATTGCATGCCGAAAAGCGCCTAACAGCTTATCCGGCGATGGTCCAATTTTTCCGTCAATTGAAAAACGGCTACAACCAAGATCCGTTTATTGATTTTTCTGAAGACTACTTTTACATTCGCTCTTTATGCGACATGCATGACAAAATGGCTGAAGCAGCTTCGATCAACGAACGGGCTGAACGGGAAGAGTTGCTCTTGATTCAACTGCTCAGTTACATGCAGCATCAGCTAAAGGGACGGCCTCCTACAAAGAAGCTCCGCCACATTCATTACGCCGAACGGATTATGGGCTGGATTGAAGACCATTTAACGGAACCATTTAATCTGTCGCTACTGGCACAGGACTTGTATTTGTCCAAGTCATATGTTTCTAAAGTGTTTCGCCGTGAGACGGGAAGTAGCATTACCGACTATTTAACAGCGCGGCGCATGAAAGAAGCGTGCCACCTTTTGCAAACGACGAGCTTGCCTATCGACGAAATTAGCCAGCGTATCGGTTTAACGAATGTCTCGTATTTCATCCAAATGTTCAAGCGCAAAACCAATGCAACGCCGCACCAATACCGCTTGTCTATGAATACAGACAACAACCACGTATAAGTAAGAATCGAAAATCCCCAACAATAGATCAGCTAAACCTACCCATGAAGACTACACTGTTTGTAAGCGCAAACAAAAGGAGAGGGTTTAATGGATCAAGTGCGGATCGGTGTGATTGGCGTTGGCAATATGGGTAGCGCCCACGCTGCTTACTTAGTAGAGGGAAGCATAAAAGGCGCATGTCTTGGCGCATTATTGGAAGAAGATGGAGAGCGAGCCAGTGCCGTGCAACAACATTTTGGCGCCAACGTGCCTGTATTTACAAATGAAAGCGATTTCTTTCACGCCAATGTCGTTGATGCCGTCCTGATTGCCACGCCACACTACAGCCACTCACGCCTTGCTGAACAAGCCTTTGCCGCAGGCCTGCACGTCCTGTGCGAGAAGCCTGCGGGCGTATACACGCGCCAAGTACGAGAAATGAATGAAGCAGCTCAAAAAAGCGGACGTGTGTATTCTTTAATGTACAATCAACGGACAAAGCCGATTTATCTAAAGCTTAAAGATTTGATCCAATCGGGCGAACTAGGGACGATTCGGCGAATGAACTGGATCATTACCGATTGGTACCGCTCCCAAAGCTATTATGACTCAAGCAGTTGGCGCGCCACCTGGCCAGGCGAGGGCGGCGGCGTTCTCATCAACCAGTGCCCACACCAATTAGATTTATGGGGCTGGCTAATTGGCATGGAACCGAAACGAATCCGTGCTTTTTGCTCATTTGGAAAATACCGCGATATTGAAGTGGAGGATGAAGTGACCGCTTATATGGAGTACGAAAGCGGTGCGACCGGTGTGTTTATTACGACAACAGCAGAAGCTCCAGGGACCAACCGCCTTGAAGTGACTGGCACAAAAGGAAAAGCGGTTATTGAAGGCGAAACGCTGTCTTTTTGGCAGTTGCGGACGCCAGAGCCCGCGTTTAATGCATCCTATAAAGGTGGTTTTGGTGCTCCAGAACATTGGAAAATTGATATCCCTGTCGCTGGCGCCGAAACGGGGCACCAAGGCATTACCCAAAATTTTGTCGATGCGATTTTACATGGCGTTCCACTAATCGCCCCAGGCGAGGAAGGCATTCAAGGCCTGACGTTATCCAATGCCATGCATTTATCAACGTGGATCGACAATTGGGTCGAACTCCCATTAAATGAAGCCCTTTATGAGCAAAACTTAAACGAACGAATCCGCAACTCTCCAGGAAAAACGGTCACAACCAATCAAACGTTGGATGTACGAAAAAGCTACTGAGGAGGAAAACGATGAACAAGCAAAATGGGATGAATTATGCGCCAAAAGGAAAACCAAACAAAGTCGTCAATAAAGACGAATTTCGCTTTTCTGCAATCGGGCTTGACCATGGACATATATACGGTATGTGCAATGGCTTGCTTGAAGCGGGGGCAACGCTTGTGTCTGTGTACGACCCTGATCCTAAAAAAGTCGCTGCTTTTGTTGACACTTATCCAAATGTGCAAGTGGCTGGTAGCGTTGCCGATATTCTTAGCGATGAAACAATCGCTTTAGTTGCCGCGGCAGCGATCCCATCTGAGCGGGCCGCCCTTGGCATTCAAGTAATGGAAAGCGGTAAAGACTATTTTACAGACAAAACGCCGTTTACATCGCTTGAGCAGCTTGAACAGGCAAAAGCAACCGTTGAGCGGACTAAACAAAAATACATGGTTTATTACAGCGAGCGCTTGCATGTCGAATCGGCAGTATTTGCAGGCGATTTAATCCAGCAAGGAGCGATTGGCCGCGTTTTGCAAGTAACCGGGTTTGGACCGCATCGGCTTAACGCCCCAAGCCGTCCAAAATGGTTTTTCCAAAAAGAGAAGTATGGCGGCATTCTTTGCGACATCGGCAGCCATCAGATCGAGCAATTCCTGTATTTTTCCGGGGCCCGCGACGCGACTGTGCTTCACAGCAAAGTCGCCAATTATGCCAATCCTGATTACCCTGAACTTGAGGATTACGGCGATGCGACGCTCGTCGGTGACAATGGCGCGACACACTTTTTTAAAGTAGATTGGCACACGCCAGACGGGTTAAGCACATGGGGAGATGGGCGGACGTTTATTACAGGGACAGAGGGGACAATCGAACTGCGCAAGTATGTCGATGTCGCTCGTGACAATGGTGGCGACCATCTCTATCTGGTTAACAAAGATGGCGAACAGCATTTTGCTTTATCGGGGAAAGTCGGGTTTCCGTTTTTTGGCGAATTGATTTTGGATTGCTTAAACCGGACGGAACACGCGATGACGCAAGCCCATGCTTTTAAAGCAGCGGAGCTGTGCTTGCGCGCCCAAGCACAAGCTGAGCGTATGATGCCATCGGAGCAAACAACATGAGCGGCGCACTTGTGCAAACGCCAACATTGAATTTCAACTACAAAGAAGACCATAAAAATGAACGGACGCTTTCCTTTCACTCTCACGAACAAGCAGAAATCTTTTATTTTCATGAAGGCAAATGCACGTACTTAATTGGCGATCAAATTTTTTCCCTTGCCCCTGGCGATATCATTTTAATGAATGGCTTGACACTTCATTGCCCAAAGCTGTATCACGGCCATCCTTATGTCCGCTCAACGATTCACTTTGACCACCGTTTTTTTCAGGAGGTGTTTCAAGCATTGGGTGACGACCACGCCCTTTTGCCATTCGCCCAAGTGAAGCCAGTGCGCCTCTCTTTTACTGGGGGCAGCCGCCAGCAATTGGAACAGCATCTAGCCCAGTTACATGATAGCCAAAAGCGGGGCGGCCCTATGGCTGCGCCCCGCTTCCAGTTAGCTTTTATGGATCTGCTTCTTTATCTTTGCTCCTATTGGGGCACGTCACAGAACGAGCTCCCTCAGGGGGAAATGAGCCAAAAAGAAAAGACCGTCCAAGCGGTCGTCTCCTTTATTGAAAGCCATTATCATGAACATCTCGGCCTTGAAACGATAGAAGAGGCACTTCACGTTAGCAAATACCATCTGTCGAAAGTGTTCAAAGAAATGACAGGCGTAACGATTTTTAAATATTTGTATCAGCGGCGAGTCAACCAAGCGAAAATTGAACTTCTCGTAAGCGACGCCAGCATTACTGATATTTGCTACCAAGTTGGCTTTCATTATCCGTCCCATTTTACAAAAGTGTTTAAACAATTTACAGGCATCACGCCTGCTCAATACAAGCGCCAAAGCATGTCTGGCTAAGCATTGGCTTAGCCAGAATACACTCGTCGTTAAAGCTGTGTCGCCAAATGCTGTAAGTTGGCGAGGCTTATGCGCAAGCTGTCCATCGGGTCCCTTTTGCATACATCTTGTTCGACAACATACCACTCTACTCCATTTTGTTCGCCCCATTGCAAGATCGGCAAAAAGGGAATCGACCCTTCTCCGACTTCGGCAAATGTCTCTTCCTCATCTTTCGTCATATCCTTCAAGTGGATCATTGGCATTCGCCCGCTGTACGTCTGAATAAATGTATATGGATCGCGACCGCCTTTTTTTACCCAGTAGACGTCAATTTCAGCTAGAATGCGGTTATCTTGGCTCGGTTCAAGCAAATAGCTAAGCGCATCTTGCCCATCGATCGTTGTCTCAAACTCGAAAGCATGGTTATGGAAACCGATTTGAAAATCAGGTGCCTGTTGCGCCACGTTATTTAGTCCTTCCTTAACGGCCCGGTACCCTTCCTCCGTCCGCAGCTCTTCAGGCAAATATGGGCAGAACAAAGCGTTTGTCCCGTATTTCTGTGCCTCTTTCAGCACAAGGTCAAGCTCATTCGTCAAGCGAGCAAACGGCACATGCATTCCGGCAGCAACCACATTGTTAGCCTTTAAATGGTAAGCGACTTCATCTTGGTCATAGCCTGCTGGCAACCCTGACAATTGCAGCCCTTTATAGCCCATTTGTGCAAGCTCTTTAAAAACTGGGCCAATGCCGACTGTTTTTAACTGTTCACGAACAGTAAATACCGTTACTGCAAGTTTTTCGTTCACCCGTATCGCCCCCTATGCTTCTACTATAGGCGATTCTAGCCACACGCACTTGTTCTTCGTTGTGTAAAACCGCTTTTTGTTTTTCCCTCATTGTGGTTTAGCCTTTGATGCCTGTAAACGTGATCCCGCGAATAAACGTTTTTTGCATAAAGAAGAATAACACGATAATCGGCAACGTCATCAGCGTCGAAACGGCCATCATCATATGCCACTGAGAACCTTGCTGGTTTTGGAATTGCTGGAGTCCAAGCGACAATGTATAGGCCGCTTCATCAGTCAAGTAAATAAGCGGTCCAAGAAAATCGGTCCACGCCGCCATAAATTGGAACAGCGCGACTGCTAACACAGCAGGCTTGGCTAATGGAAACATGATTTGCCAATAAATGCGCCATTCGCTGGCCCCATCAATTTTTGCAGCTTCCCGTAATGTGTCAGGAAGGCCTTTAAAAAATTGCCGCAACAGAAAAATCGAAAAAGGGATACCGAAAAAAGCTGGCACAATCAATGGCAAGTTTGTTCCCACCCAACCTAACTGGTTAAAAAGCAAGAAAAGTGGAATCATCGTCACCTGTGTCGGAATCATCATGACGCCAATCGTAATCGCAAACAACGTATTGCGGCCACGCCACCGGAGCTTTGCAAAACTATAGGCTACAAGCGGGCAGGAAAGAACAACTCCGAGTGTGCTTAATCCTGTAATAACGGCGGTGTTCCATGTGTATGTCCAAAACGGAATATATTTCGTTGCTTCAATATAATTCTCCCATTGGAAAGGCCGCGGCAAAAATTCTGGCGGAAACGTAAAGACTTGCGTAATCGGCTTAAAAGAAGTAGACACCATCCACACAAACGGAACTAAAAACAAAATCGATGCAAGAATTAAAATGGTATGAGCGTAGATGCTTTTTAATCGTTTTTTTGCCAATGTGTTCATGCGGCACCTCCTAATCGCCTTGGTAATGGACCCATCGTTTTGAACTCCAAAAAACGATGGCCGTCAACGCCATAATGATGACAAACAAAATCCATGCCATTGCCGATGCATAGCCCATCCGGAAATAACTAAACGCGTTGTCATACAAATACATGACGTAAAATGTCAATGAATCAGCAGGGCTTCCAGAACCTTGTGTCATCGTATAAGGCAGTGTGAATTGTTGAAACGCGCCGATAAAGCCCATCACCAAATTGAAGAAAATGACAGGCGTCAACAACGGCAGCGTAATATAAAACGTCTTTTGCAGAAAGCTTGCACCATCGACTTCCGCTGCTTCATAGTACTCTTGCGAAATATCGCTTAGGCCAGCCAAGTAAATGATAACCGCTTGTCCAATCCCCCAGAGCGACATCAAGATCAATGCCGGTTTTGACCAAAATGTGCTGCCAAGCCAAGGCGGCCCTTGTATGCCGAACCAGTCTAGAACAGCGTTGACCAACCCGAATTGTGGATTTAACAGCCAAATCCATAAGATTGCCAATGCAACATGTGGAACAAGAGTCGGCAAAAAGAAAATCGTCCGGTACACAGCCATGCCACGCACCCGCATATTCAGCACCATCGCCAAAGCTACGCCAAAAATAATGCTCAGGGGCACGAATAAAACAGCAAAATAAATGGTATTGTAAATCGAAATCCAAAACAACTCGTCTTGAAACAACTCGCGGTAATTAGCCAAGCCAATAAATTTGCCGCTTTGCAAAATGCTGTAATCCGTAAAACTGTAATATATTGAAGAAATCAAAGGGTATGCGAAAAAAAGCAAAAGCCCAATGATCCAAGGCAACGCAAACAGCCAACCAGCTAAACTTTCATTCGAACGCTTGCGGCTTACCCGTACTCTCGGTGCCTTTCCCGTTTCCAATTTTGCCATCTTCCACCCTCCTAATTTTCCTCTTCGGCCACTTTTTTAGCGACTTTGTCAAGCAACGCCTGGGGCTCATCTCTGCCGTGGATCGCATACTCCACTGCCCTGTCGAGCTCGTTCCATAGCAATTGCCCGCTTGCAATCGGAGGCCGCGAATTCGAATCCGGCAAAATATCAATAAATTCTTTCATAATCGGATCATCGCCATACAGTTCTTCATTGACCGTATCAATCACCGACATTTGGTGATCCATTTCGTTGAACGTACGCTGTCCTTGTTCGCTGCCAAAATATTTCATAAATTCCCACGCCTCTTCAGCGTGTTTGGCTCCTTTCGGAATGATCAGCGACATCCCTCCTGACCAGGTCGCAAAATTGTCGCCTGTTGGCGTAGGGACAGGGGTCACCCCGTAATTTAAATCAGGATTGTATTGATTAATGGTAGAGATCGAGAACGGGCCATCGACTTTCATGCTATAAATTTCTTGAATAAAGGGGTCCATCTCATTGCTTCCTTGGGCCGTGTCAAAACTTGTGACTGTCGCTGCGTCATACTTGTCGGCAATTGAAACGAGCCATTCCAGCGCTTCGACATTTTTCGGATGATTGATCGTCAACTCGCCTGTCTCAGGTTCGTAAAAATCGCCGCCGAATGCCCACGCCCACGTGTAAAACCACCCTTGCGCCGTCCATGGCACCATACCAAGCTCCTGGACGCGCCCATCTTCAATCGTTGAGAGCTTTTCAATCGCCTCTTCTAATTCATCAATCGTTGATGGCGGATGATAAGGATCTAGCCCCACTTCCATAAAGCGGTCTTTATTGTAAAAAAGCAGCCTTGAATCGGTTGTGAGCGGCATGGCATAAATGTCGCCCTCGTAAGTCGATTCTTCAACAGCATAGTCATAATAAATCCCCATATCGTATTGATCGGCTTCAATAAAAGGCGTCAGCGGTTCAAGGGAATTCTCTGCCGCATATTGGGCGACTTTGAAACGGTCGAAATGGGCAAGATCAGGTGGATTGCCGCCAGCAATTGCTGTCAAAAGCCGCTGGTCGTCTCCTTCAGAAGAGGCGCTATAAATCGGTTGCACAAAAATGTCGTCCTGGCTTTCATTAAAGTCAGAAGCCACCTGTTCGATGGCTTCCAGTCCTTTTCCAGTATAATTGTGCCAATAAGTGACCGTCGTCCGTCCTTCGACGGTAATCACTTCTTCCTCAAGCTCTTCTGTACCCGTGTCTGTGCTGCTGCATGCCGTTTGAACAGTCGCGACTGCCGCCAAAAGACCGACCCATTTCAAGGAACGAAAACGAATAGACATGATTGGCACCTCCATTAATTGGTCGTCGCAGGTACATTGGCCTCATCAAAATAAATGGTTTTGCCTGTTTTCGCTGATTGATAAATCGCTTCCAAAATTTCACTGACAACAAGCGCTTGTTCCGCTTTCACGAGTGGCTCCGTGCCGTTGCGAATCGCCTCAATCCAAAGGCGCGCTTCCTTGTCTGCTTGGCTTTCCGCCCCGCCTTCATAATAGGCGACTCCGCCAGCGTTTAAGTCCGGCTTTGTTACGTATAGGCGGCTTAATTTTTCACCGTTAATCCGCAAGCCGTCACGCATATCTGCGCCTGCTTTCGTGCCACACAACGTCGTTTTCGCTTCATCGACATCAAGCGTATTGAGGGCCCAGCTTGCCTCTAATGTAATCGTTGCGCCATTTTCCATCGTAATAAAGGCAAATGCCGAATCTTCAACTGTAAACTCTTTTGGATCCCACGGGCCAAAAGCATTGGCCGCATTTTCTGTATTCGACAGCTTGTAGTAAACATTGCCGACAACGCTTTTAACGTTGTAGTTATTCATCGTCCATAACGTCAAATCAAGGGCATGGGTACCGATGTCAATTAACGGGCCGCCCCCTTGTTCCTCCTCGTTTAAAAAAACGCCCCAAGTCGGTACCGCACGGCGCCGCACGGCATGTGCTTTCGCAAAGTAAATGTCGCCTAGCTCGCCTTGTTCCACAAGCTCCTTTAAATAAAGGGAGTCATTGCGGTAACGGTTGTCATAGCCGATTGTCAGCTTTTTGCCTGTGCGCTTTGCTGTCTCTACCATTTGCCGTGCTTCAGCAGCCGTTTTCGCCATTGGCTTCTCGCACAGCACATGCTTGCCTGCTTCCATCGCTGCAATGCTAATCGGCGCATGGGACTTATTCGGGGTACACACATGGATGACTTCAATCGATGAATCCTTCAACAGCTCGGTGTAATCGGTATACACATTCGCGCCTTCGCTGCCGTACGTTTCCGCCGCTTTCTCTGCCCTTTCTTTAACAATGTCACAAAACGCCACCATTTCAACGCCTTTCACTTTAGCCAAACTCGGCATTTGTTTGCCATTGGCAATGCCTCCGCAGCCTATAATGCCAATTCTTACTGTCCGCTCTTCCATTTCAATCGCTCCTTTTATCGTAATGAATGCAAAAATTGGGCGCTTTCTTTAATCGAGTCAAACTCATCTTTATCAAACTGCTCTTGTTCAACCGTGTACCAGTCAACACCGTGTTGCTTTGCGGCTGCATGAATCCCGTGGAAATCCATGAGGCCGCTGCCGACTTCGACATTGCGCAATTCCTGTAGGTTGTTCATATCTTTCATATGCAAAATTTTAATCCGGTCTTTGTAACGGTGAATCCAGTCAATCGACTTCTGCCCCGTTGCTTCCAACCAAAACGTATCAAGCTCCATAAACAGATAACGTGGGTCCGCAGCGGCAAATAACAGATCAAGTCCGTATTCGCCTTCAAATTGGGTAAGTTCGATGTCATGGTTGTGATAGCCGAACGCAATATTGGCCGCTGCTGCCTTTTCGCCGATTTTCGTCAACAGCTCCCCTGTACGTTTATAAGCATCGGCGCTGTCCCGATAAGACTCAGGCAAGCCAGGGCAAATAATGTAAGGGCTTTCAATTTCGCTTGCATAAGCAATCACTTCATCCAACTGACCTGTTAGTTGTTCGATCGATATATGGCTCCCCGCCGCCACGAGTTGGTTATCTGCTAACCTCTTTTTTAACTCCTTGCTGCTTTTGCCAAAATATCCGGCAAATTCAACGCCTTCATACCCTGACCTCGCGACCTCGTCTAATGTGCCAAAAAAATCAGCCGCACACCGTTCTTTAACGGAATACAATTGCAAGCCAATTCGAGCCATGTTCGCACACCACCTTTACCGTTTTCTGAATTCTTTCAAAAAAATCGTACCATGTTCCCCTCAATTGATTATATACTAGAACTATTCAATTATATTAAATGTTTGTCATAAGGAGAGATAGCATGTTCACGCAATTAGATGCTTACAAAGAACAATTGCCAAGTGGAAATGACATTCGGGAGCCGATCCACTGCCATATGCAAACAAGCGAACCAAACCGACGGATTGCTAGTCCCCATTTCCATGACGCAATTGAACTGCTCTATTCGTTTTCAGGGCGCGCCCGTGTTTTCGTGAGCGGGCAACCGTTCCTGATGGAGAAAGGCGACTTAGTGATAATCAACTCTAACGAAGTCCATGCAATATGGGGAGAGAGCGGGGAAAAGGTCGAGTACCTTGTAATTAAATTGGATCCCGAAGTCTTGTATTCTACATCTCGCTCCATTTTTGAATCTAAGTACGTGTTTCCTTTTACGATGTCAAAGTCTAGCCCACAAACACTGCTAAAAAGCGGGGAAATGGCGAGCACTGTCATTCCAGCAACGATTGCAAAAATCAATGACGAATTTTCACACAAAGATTACGGCTATGACTTTGCGATCCGGATTCACATCTGCACGATTTTTTTAGCGGTTTTACGCCATTGGCGCCAATCAGGCATTTCTGTTGGGACGGAATCGATCAATGATAGCGATTTTCAGCTCATGCGGCAAGTGTTCCAGTTGTTAGAAAGCCACTACGCTACAGCGTTGACAGCAAAACAAGCAGCAGCTACTTGCAATTTAAGCTACAGCTATTTTTCTCGAAAAATTAAAAGCATTACCGGGCGTTCGTTCACTGAACTGCTAAACTACATTCGAATCACAGAAGCGGAGAAACTGTTAACGACGACCGATTTAAGCATTACAGAGGTAGCGGTAAGCGTCGGCTATTCGAGCACAAGCTATTTTATCCAGCATTTTAAACAAGCTAAGCACCTCTCACCTTTACGCTTTAAAAAACGTCTCCAACAAAGCGTGTTTGATAAAAATGAAACTTTTTTGTCTTGACAGCAATTCACTCACTCTCTAGTATGGACTTTAATAACTGCTGAGGAGGAGTACAATGATTCAAGTTGCATTGTTAAGCCGCTGGCATGTTCATGCCAATGATTATGCCAGCCAAGCACTGGAGAACCCTAATTTGTCTGTCGTTGCTGTCTGGGATGAAGAACGAGAACGGGGAAGGCAGTGGGCGAAGGCGTTAGAGGTTGATTTTTTTGAAGACTTAAATGAATTGCTTGCCCAAGATCAAATCGACGGGGTGATTGTCGACACGCCTACTTCTATGCACAAAGATGTGATTCTTGCTTGTGCCGCTGCAAAAAAGCACATTTTTTCTGAAAAAGTGTTAGCGCTTACAGAAGAAGACTGTATCGCTATCTTTGAAGCTGTAGATAAAAACAATGTCTCGTTAATGCTGTCATTGCCTCGTTTAAATGACCCGTCTTACATTTATGCGCAACAAGCACTTGACAACGGCTGGCTTGGCCAGTTGACGTCGATCCGTTGCCGGCTTGAACATGGCGGCGCCTTGCCAACAGACACGCATCCAGACGGGTGGCTGCCTCCTCACTTCTATGACAAAAACCAATGCGGAGGCGGCGCCTTAATTGACTTAGGCGCCCATCCGATTTATTTAACAAACCGCCTTGCTGGCAAAGCAGCGTCTGTCATGTGCGAAATGGTTTCGTTCACCGGGCGTGAAGTCGATGACCATGCCTCAGTCATCGTCCGTTATGATTCTGGCGCCAGCGGTATCATCGAAGCCGGCTTTATTGGCAGTTCCAGCCCATTTTTGCTTGAGTTGCATGGCACAGAAGGCAGTTTGCTCGTTGAAGACCACTCGGTCCGCATCCGCTCCAGCCAACTTGGCGACGGATCTTGGCAAACGCCGACACTACCAGAGCCTGGACCAAGCGCCATCGCCCAATGGGTTGCCGAAATCAAAGATGGCAAAAAGCCGCATATTACACGAGAGGATATGCTCCGCTTAACACAAATCAATCAAGCTGCGCTGCAATCGGCCACAGAAGGGCGCCGTGTTTTCTTAAAAAGCGCGCAACCCGTCTAATGTGTTTAACTTGGACAGTTTTCGGCAATACGGTTGTTGAGGTGAGTGGACATGAAAACTGATATTGTCTTTTATGACGCCCAATGCCCGTTGTGCCGAGCCATGAAAAAAGTCATTATGAAATTAGACTGGAACAGGGAACTTCGCTGGTTTCCTGTCCAGTCCGTAAGCGAAACAACACGACAAAAAGCAGCACACTATGTAGATATGTATGACGAAATCTATGTCCTGTCAAAAGAAGGCCAAGTCTGGATTGGTTTCCAAGCTATACGCCAAATCCTCTCCCGCCTGCCAGCACTAGCCTGGCTCACTCCGTTGCTTTCCTTTTCCTTGGTAGAAATAGCTGGATCGGCAACTTACCGCTTCATTTCCAGCCATCGCCATCAATGGTTTGGACGACTTTCGCTTGATCAAGCGCTGCCGAGATGAAAGGATGAGCAGAAAACGTGGTAGTGTCGGCGAGAACGTTAGTTGAATAGAGCGAAGTTCCCTTGTTTAGCGCTATTCGCCTATTTCCACCATTAAGCTGCCGACATAAACGCCTTCCCCTTTAATCGAGACATGAGGCTTGCCGTTGTTGTCCGTCTGAACCACGACAAGAACGCGGCCATCTTTGCCGATTTCTTGCCCTTGTTCGACAAGCCACTCTTGTTTGCCGCTGTAAATATACATTGTGGCGTAAGCGCCCATTACACCAGATGCCGTCCCCGTGACTGGGTCTTCGGTCGTGCCTGAATATGGGGATGAAAAGTGGCGGCCATGGAGATCGGCGTCTGGGTCTATCGTTTCCACGCAGAAGGGGTGGACTGAACAACGGGGCTTTTCTGTTAAAATCGCTGGAAATTCACGGTTTTGTGGCTTCATTTGCGAAAAAGCGTGAATGCTTTTTATCGGCACAAGAAGCGTCCAAGTGCCTGTGCTGCCATACATAATCGGCAGTTGGTCGTCCAAATCAGATGAAGACAAGCCAAGTGCTTCCGCTAGTTTAGCAGCTGAGCCATTGAAGCGTTCAAATTGAGGGGCTGCCTGTTCCATTGCAATCATTAACTGCCCTTCCTTAGTTTCCAGCTCAATGTTCAAAATGCCGGCTTTTGTTTCGAGCGTAAGTTTTGTTTGCTTATCAATCGTTCCCGCCTCGACGAGTGCTTGCAATGCGGCAACCGTACCGTGGCCGCACAAATCCATTTCATGTCCTGGCGTGAAATAGCGCAAGCGTAAATCTGCCACATCAGAGTGAAGAACAAAAGCTGTCTCGTTAAAGCCAACTTTCTTAGCAATTTCTTGCATGTTTCTTTCTGCTAACGCATCTCCTTCAAAAACAACGCCAGCTGGATTTCCTTTCCCTTTGTGTCTACTGAATGCTTCATAATGCCATACTTGTACCTGTTTCATCTTTCTTCCTCCCGCTACCTAAGAAACCCTCCCCCTATTTAGCGGGAAGGGGTTTTTTCGAAAATCTATGTTTGTTGCATATTGCAAGCGAGCTTCAGCCGTTGGCTTTTTGTCGCTTTCAAACAATGCCTGAACACGGAGAGAACCTCATTGGCTCTTATGTGAAGAGCGCGGTTTCAATCGCCGTTTGCAGCTCGAATGCACCGTCAGAGTTGTTCGAACATACAACGAGTACATGCCCTGTTTCAGGGTAACAAGCCATTCGGAAATTGACTCCTGGATCATAGCCCATAAAGATATGTTTGTATACGCGGCCAGCTTCGCCCTTCATGTATCCGCCATAGCCGTAAAAAAGATCATCTTCGACTTGTACATGGGGCGCTAATAGCGACGCGACCATTTCCTTAGACATTAGCTTGCCTGCGCTTAACTCTTGCCACAGCCTCGCCATTTCTGGTGCTGTCACAAAAGCGCCCCCGTCGGCGCCTCCTTTAGCCGGAACAGAAAATACATTTGTGCGCCATTTGCCATTTTCTTCGTCAATGTAACCAAGCGCAGCGCCTTCTGGCAAAGCATCCATTTCGAAAAAACCGGATCTTGGCATGCCTGCTTTTTGAAAAATCGCCTTTTCCACATAGTCGCTAAAGGAAAGCCCGCTTGCCTGTTCAACGACAAGGCCAAGAACAATGTAGCCAGAATTGTTGTACCGGAATGTCGTTCCTGGCTTCTCTTTCATTTCTTGTTGTTGGAAAAGCGGCAAAAAGTCTTTCCCCTTCCTCATCTGGTAAACAGGCGTTTGCTGCCAAAGCTCCTCGTAGTCGTCCATGACCTCTTCATCAAAATAATCCGCAATGCCAGAAGTATGAGTTAACAGCTGGTGCACCGTTATTTCAGGGTCTATCGCTAAAAAATCGATTTCTAAACAATCAGCCAATTTCGCATGCAACGATAACTTTCCTGAGTCCGCTAGTTGGCAAATCGCCATCGCCGTTAGCAACTTTGTGCCTGATGCAATGCCATAGCGTGTATTTGTTTGGTTCGGGATTCGTTCGGCTCGGTTGGCAAAGCCAAAACTGTCTGTGACGATACCTTCTGGAGTCACTACATAATACGTGCCAGCAAACGTTTCCGCTTTTGCCGTTTCTTTCGCTACTTGTTTGATCGTTTCCATCATATTCATGTCCTCCTAAATGATCTTAATTGATGTTGTCAACAAATGTGATCATTTAGGGTTAGGTTCATTTCAGTCTTACGCTTAAGTATAGCATTAAAAGCTCCCTCCTTTGCTCAAGTGTAACATATCCGTTGAGCTAATTGGTTGTCTTTTCTTTCAAACCATTAAGGACCCATTTTCGTCGTTTGGTATTTCTTTTGAAACTTTTTGCAAGGGGACCATCTTCCTTTTCTGCTTCCGAAAATCCTTCTATCTTTTAGAAAGGTTCTTAATCCTTTTCATAGAGTGTGATATGATAAAACGGTAAAAATTACTATCTTCTCTATAAAAGGGCGATTCCATGTCATTTTTCCTACTCGTTGCCGTATCTTATGCATGTGGCTGTATAAACGGGGCTTACTATATCGGACATATGAAATACAAACAAGATATTCGCACTTTGGGGAGCACGAACGCTGGGGCTCGAAATGCTGGACGTATTTTTGGAAAAAAAGCGTTTATTGGCACAGTCGTCATCGATGCGTTCAAAACAATCATTCCATTGGCCATAGGGCGAATATGGCTAGACGTTTCTGAGATCGTTATTGGTGCAATGGCTTTGGCCATACTCATTGGCCATATTTGGCCGCTGCAGTTGCAGCGCTCAGGTGGAAAAGGAGTCGTCGTTTATTTGGCGGCTGCGCTTGTGCTTGCCCCCCTTGCTTTAGTCGTATGCGGCCTAGCACTTGCTGTTTTGCGCGCTTGCAAACGATCGTTTACGGAGGCGGGCTTCATTGCCATTTGTACAATCCCACTCACATTGCTTTGCCAAACTGCATACAGCCTTGCTGGCTTGTTTGCGCTTTTGCTCATGATTGTGCTAGTTGCTCACAGAAAGGGGCATTGAGATGGACACATCTGCCATTACATACAAGATTGCTGATTTAGATGAAGAATTCGATCAAATTCATACGCTAAATTACGACACATTTGTCGAAGAGATCCCACAGCATCGCCCAAATACAGATAAGAGGCTCATTGACCGCTTTAATGACGAAAACATTTATATAATTGCCAAGCGCGGCCAAGAAATTATCGGCATGATTTCCGTTCGGGACACGCGCCCATTTTCGTTAGACAGTAAATTAGAGAACCTTGACTCTTACATAAACAGCGATGAAAAGCTATGCGAAATTAGGCTGCTTTCCATTAAACAAGCATACCGCAAAGGGGTTGTTTTTTACCGCCTCTGCGAGCAACTCGTTTCTTATTGTCTAAAACAAGGATATACGATGGCCCTTATCTCAGGAACAACACGGCAATTAAAGCTTTATAAGCGGATTGGTTTTGTGCCGTTTGGACCCCTTGTCGGGTCTGGGGAAGCCCGTTACCAACCGATGTATTTAACAGAAGAAAATTTTAAAGCTTCAACCAAAGCGTTTCAAAAGTTAATGGAACGGCAGCAAGCGCCTATCCAGCAGTTGTTTTTGCCGGGGCCCGTCACACAACTGAAAGCCGTGCAAGAGGCTTGGGCAAAGGCTCCTGTATCCCACCGGGCCGAAGAATTCCATCACGCGATGGCACAAACGAAAGAAAAGTTGCTCCAGCTAACAAATGGCCGTTATGTGGAACTTGCGGTCGGGACAGGGACACTTGCCAATGAGATGGTAGCAGCTCAACTGTCAACGCTACATCAAAAAGGTGTCATTCTCACAAGCGGTGAATTTGGCGAGCGATTAGTCAAACAAGCAGAGCGGTGGGGATTATCATTTGACCAATTGGCCCATTCCCAAACTGGCCCGGTCCCTTACGAAAACATTGAGAAATGGCTAGAGGCCGATTCTGAGATTGGCTGGCTTTGGACTGTCCATTGTGAAACGTCGACGGGCCGCCTTTATGCTCTTGACCGCCTTAAAGAGATTTGCGGCAAACATGGCGTTCGTTTATGCCTTGACGCATGCAGCAGCATCGGCTCTGTCCCAGTTGACTTATCTGGCGTCTGGCTTGCTAGTTCAGTCAGCGGCAAAGGATTGGCAGCTTATCCCGGACTTGCCCTTGTCTTCCATGACGAGCCAGCTTTCGCCAATGATTCGTTGCCTGCCTACCTTGACATTGGCACATATGAACAAGCAGAAAGTGTACCGTTTACCCATTGTTCAAATGGCTTGTATGCATTAAATGAAGCACTAAACCATCCGGCTCCGCCATATGTTTCTTTATGTGAGTCCATATTGGCTATACTAGAAGCGAATGGCTTTACAGTAGTGCGCGGCGAGTCTTTTTCTCCTGCTATCATTACAGTTGATCTTTCTGGCCACTTGTCTGCAAGGGCATTTGGCGACCGTCTCAAACAACACGGCATTCATGTCAGTTATGAAAGCGCCTATTTACTTGAACGCAATTGGTTCCAGCTAGCATTAATGGGCCACATCGACGCTCGCCTTGCCAAAAAAGCAGTTCAAACCATTACTACCATTTATGCAAAAATGAAACAAGAACAGGCGGTCCGCAGTTATGAATGAACTTAAACATTTTTTAGCAAAACATCTTATTCCTTTAGGTGTTGTTGCACTTTGGTTGAAAACCGTGATTGTGTCGGCAACGGCTTTTTCGTTGCCTATCCAAAATGGCGCCGACGTCTTTTTGTTGCTGATCGGCCCTCTCGGTTCGCTTATGCTCTTGCTTGGCTTTAGTTTTTACTTTAGCAAGCATGTTCGCCCGCTCGTGTTTTTGCTTGTTTATCTCTTATGCACAGCGTTGTTGTTTGGGACGCTTTTATACTACCGGTTTTACATTGATTTTCTGACCGTGTCCGTCTTCCTGCAATTCAGCAATGTGGGTGGACTCGGATCCAGTACAGCCGAGCTCGTTTCACCTTATGATTTGTTATTGCTCATCGACTTATTTGTCGTTGCTTGGTTCACCATTAGTGCCAAAATAGAACGACGCTCAATCGAGCGCCCACGCGGAAAAGGATTTGCCTGGTCAGGATTGGTGGCGCTCGTGGTGGCACTAGGTGTCAGCCATATTCAAAATCCGTATTTGCTTAAGACCGACTACGCTAGAGATGAACTTGTCGCGTCTCTTGGCCTTTATAATTATCAATTGGTCAATCTCGCTCAAGGCATTAGTGCGCCGCTGAAAGAATCGTGGGCCAACGAAGCAACCGCTTCTGACATAAAAGCGGAAATGCAGGAAAAACCTTCTCCTGACGTGGATGTTTTTGGGCTCGCCCAAGGAAAAAATATCGTAATGATTAGCCTTGAGTCCACGCAAAATTTCGTTATCGGGCAAACGGTAAATGGCGAAGAACTGACGCCGTTCTTAAACCAATTGATTGAAGAGAGCTTTTATTTTCCAAACATTTATGACCAAACCGCACAAGGCAAGTCATCGGATATGGAGTTTATGCTCGATACCGGCTTTTACCCGCTTTCCAGTGGCTCGGCCTTTGTGCGCCGTTATGAAAATACATTTCGCTCCCTTCCTCAGATCTTGAAAGAACAAGGGTATACATCGGCCGCTTTCCACGCCAATGACGCGACTTTTTGGAACCGTGAAGCGATGTATGAAACGCTAGGATATGACGAGTTTTTCTCAAAAGACGATTATGAGGTAACAGATGAGTTGAGTGTCAACTATGGGCTGAAAGACAAACCCTTTTTTGCCCAATCGATTGACCATCTTAACACGTTGGAATCGCCATATATGGCTAAATTTATCCCTTTGACGAACCATTTCCCGTTCTTGCTTGAACAAGAGGACCAATCAATTGATCCTGCTGATACAGGAGTCGATGTCGTCAATCGCTATGTGACGACCATTCGCTATCAAGATGAAGCGATTGAGCAATTTTTTGCCGATCTCAAAAAAGAAGGCCATTATGAAGATACCATCTTCTTGTTATACGGCGACCATTACGGGATTTCCCGCCAATATGAAAGCGGCGTTCACACATTGCTTGACCAAGAAGAAAACACACTAACTCATTTGGACTTGCAAAAAGTACCACTCATTATCCATATTCCTGGGCAAACTGGACAAACGATTGAAACCGAAGGTGGACAAATCGATATTCATGCGACACTGCTTCAACTCTTAGGCCTTTCTGCCAATGAAAACTTAACGTTTAGCTACGACTTGTTCACCCGCCCTAGCGACGTGCCGATTATCTTTCGCGATGGCCGATTTGTGTCTGAGGAGTATTTGTATGCAGACCATACTTGTTATGACCGTAAAACCGAACAGCCTGTAGAGGAAACATACTGTGCCAAAGATCAAGAAATTGTCCGAGAGCAGTTGTCGCTCTCTGATGAAATTTTACTTGGCGATCTACTCCGCTTTCTTGACTAATTATTATACACGGCCATTGGCCGTGTTTTTTCTATCTTCACTCCACAAAAAAAGCCCGCTTGCTTAGCGGGCTAAAGGTGCTCTATATGAATCACTTCCCATAAGTTTCCGTCTGGATCTGAAAAAACAAATGAGTAACACCATTCATCGCGCTGGAGCGGGTGAATGAAGTGTGCAGAGGTTGCGGCGACATTGGCAAAAGCAGCATCGACTTCTTCATCTGACTCGCAGGCCATCGTTAAAATCGTGCTATTGTTCGCTTTTTCGGTTATGCCGTAAATTCGGGAAACTTCCGATCTAAGCATGAGGACAAGGCCTAGGCCATCTTTTACTTTGAGCGCCACATGCGTAGTATCTGGCTGAATTGTCTTTTTTACTGGTTGAAACGGCAATGCCTTTTCATAAAAACTTAGTGCCCGTTTTAAGTTGCAGACAGGCAATGTAATCATTCGCAATGATGGTTCCATGGGCACTCTTCCCTTTCCTTTATTTTTTCATTCTGCCCGATACGCGCTGTTTTACCCATAAAAAGCGTATTTTTAGCCAACTTCCTGCGCTTTCTTTCTATGAATCTGTTTATTTTTTCTACTAGATGGCTAGACTGCTAAGGCAGGGTGACTTAGAAAGGAGGTATTTTTTATGAAATGCAATCAAATGACACTTTGTCTTTTCTTTTTTATCGTATTCGCGCTTTCTTCAGTTGTGATTTCTGAAGATGTGCATGCAATAGCAGCAAAAACAGGAGAAGTCGATACACAAACTTCTTTAAATGTCCGTAGCGGACCGAGCACGAGCCACGAAGTTGTCGGATCGCTGACACCTGGCGAACAAGTGGCGTATACCGACAACGGCGATGGCTGGGGCGAGCTAGTCGACGGCAGTGGTTATATCAGCCTTCATTATATTACCAATCACGATGGAGAACCTGTCGACCGGAGCAGCGCCAAACATGACAGTGTCCCGTTAAACAATGAACGGATTGTGTTGGACCCTGGGCACGGGGGGAAAGATAGCGGAGCTGTAGCGAACGGTTTAATGGAAAAAGAAATTGTATTGGATATCGGTAAACGAACACGTGATATTTTAGAAAATGCTGGCTTTGCCGTATTGATGACACGAGACGAAGATGTATTTGTCAGCTTAGAAGAGAGAACAGCAATGGCAAACGCTTGGGGAGCTGACCAGTTTATTAGCATACATGCAAATGGGTTCTCTAACCCAGCTGCAAATGGTGTCGAAACTTATTATTTCCCGGGAAGTGCAGCAGGCAAGCATATGGCCGCTAATGTCCAAAACCAATTAGTTGAACACACAGATCGAACCGACCGTGGCATTTTTGAGGAAAGCTTTTATGTCATTAGCCATACAACCATGCCAGCTATTCTGGTGGAAACAGGGTTTGTGTCGAATGCTGACGACGCGAGCCAACTTGCGGATGCCAATTATCGACAAACAGTGGCAGAAGCGATTGCGAACAGCGTTATCGATGGCTAGTACCCGTATACTGCTGTGTCGGCGACAATAACAATCAACGGACTACTCAGTGCAGTGTGTCATCGTTGTCGTCGACTTCATCGGACAAATGCGTCCTATTAACATTGTTGAAAGTATCCCAATAGGCCAGGAAGTAAATATTCATATCATCATATTCATCAAGAATCTTAAAACTTGGTAGGTTAAAGCATATTGGGAGTCATTATTTCATTTCCTTTATGGTATCAATTATTTTCCAATAAGAATTTAGGAATTGCTGTTAAACCATTCATAGTTAGGAAAACAGTCCACAATTGTTTAGTATTTCCTCTGCACTTAGTAAGGTAGCTTCTCCTATCCCCACATTATTGGCTTTCATGAAGGACTGTACTGCTTGGTATCCTACTGCATATCCCGCAAATGGTGATAACCCAACAGGTTGATACCCCTGTTCTTTTGCAATGGTGTCGCCAAACATATAACTGCTGACCTCTGCAAATCCTTTAACAGTTAATGCATCTTTTATTATTTCAGTTGAGTATTCTAAGTCCTCTTTATCAAAAGAAGTAACCCAAGGACCTAAAAGGTCTTCTCCATAAAGCTCTTTTGCAAATGACTCTGCTAAACCCTCTATAATTAGGTAATCTCCAACTGTAACGTTCCCATGATCCCAATCAAAATAAGAAAAACGGAGATTATGATGAAATTCATGGGCAATCACAGCAGGGATTTTAGGAACATTATAGGAGCTAGGGAAAATTGAGACTTGAATAAATCCTGGAATTCCCCCAAAGCCACAATAACCTTTTTGTAATTCGAGCTTTTTCGGATCAGCTATATACATTCCAAATTTCAATTCGTCAGTAGTTATTTTTAACTTATTCTCCTGTATAAACTCTACACAGTGATTCAAGGTATCATATGCCGTTTGAAGAGCTTGAACCTCCCTTAAATGCTCTAACGCGCCCTTTCCCATTTCGGTTTCCGTTATATCAAGATACCCAAGCATTTTTGTAGCCATGATTACGTCATATCCATTTGGTTGATTGGCTTTTAAAGGAACATTAATGGCATTCCACATTTTTTCGAAAGGCGCCATCATGGAGTATCGAAAGTAGTTTTCTTTTTCTTCCTTCATAGAGAACAACTTTTCATATTGCTCGATTGTATTTTCAATGACTATTTTCATTGCTACCACCTTTGTTATTTTTGATTATCTAAATAGACGTTCATTGCTCGCTCGTAAAATGAGCTAATCGATAACTATATTGATCAATGTTTTTGGTAAATCGTTCATATAGAGTTGACCCAATCCACAAAAGGCATCAGGGTTTCATTTAAAAAGTCATGCCATTCTTGAATGGTTGTTTGTCCTTCTTTAGACTTGGGAGATTTACGAAGGATTCCCAAGTTTACCAAAAATGTTTTCCCACTTTTCAGATAAATATTTATGTTCATCTTTAGTCATGCTCTCTAATTTAGACTTCATTTTGTTGACAGGTTGATCTCCTCAACAGTTGCCGACCTCTTTCTCCTCAAACCATAGGTTTAATCGTTTTTTCATATCCACCTTTTTTGCACCTCCTTCAGCTGCTACTATAAAGCATTACGCAACGTAAACGTCAATCGTTAACGCATATTATTTTTATATAAATGGGGTTTAGACAAGTTTTGAATGAGGAGAGGTTTCTATCGGATTTCATCCTGTCATCCGGTTTATGGTTAATATTAGGTAATTCTATACGATAATCGAATACCGATAAATAAAAAAGCCCAAATGGGCTTTTTTCACCTACCGCTCTTGTAGACGGGCGATTCGGTCATTTAAATCAGGGTGTGTTGAAAATAGTTTTAGCATGGAGTTACCGCCACTAATTTTCATCGTCTGTACAGCTGTATCATCTGTGTGGTCATTGGCTTTCGCTCGGTCCACATAATTTTTTAGCGCCTGTAAGGCATGAACCATTTTATCTTTCCCAGCCAAATCAGCGCCGCCTCTGTCTGCGTGATATTCACGATAACGTGAGTATGCGTTGACAACAAGGCTGCCAAGGATAGAGAACAAGATTTGCAATATAATAATGGCCAGGAATTGCACAATAAACTGAAGTTCAGGCTTCACAAACCGTGAGACAACGATCGCTAAAACACGGGACAAAAAGACAACAAATGTGTTCACAATCCCTTGCAGCAACGTCATCGTCACCATATCTCCATTGGCGACGTGGGCGACTTCATGGGCGATGACCCCTTCGACTGCATCGTCATCCATCACGTCTAACAAGCCAGTGGATACGGCGACAAGAGAACGTTTTTTAGATGGGCCTGTTGCAAAAGCATTGACTTCCGCCGATTGGTAAATCCCGACTTCCGGCATATGTGTCAGCCCTGCCGCCCTCGACAAACGGTGCACTTTTTCAACAATCGCTTTCTGTTCAGCATTGAGCGGCCCATCTGGATCAAGCACCTGGACTTTCATCATTTTTTTCGCAATCCAGCGCGACATCGCTAGCGAAATAAACGAGCCTGAGAACCCGACAATGAGACTAAAGATTAGGATCGGAACAAATTGAATTGCGCCACTGCTGCTTACAAACGAACCGTCTATGCCTGTAAACGATGTAACCAACGTCCAAACGACCATAATTGTCGTCAAGACCAAGATATTTGTCCCGATAAACAAAAGGATACGTTTCCCCATTCTACCCCTCCAACATTAAAATTCATTTGACCTTTTTAGTGTACCAGTGATTGTAAGCAAACTAAAGAGCCAATTAGGCGTTTTTTTGCGCTGTGCTCCTTTTTCTGAGCATTTCTCCCACCTACTCGTCTTTGATTTTTAAGCCAAGCAATTTCGCAAATCCAACTGCTTGCGCTTTTGAGATGGTAAGGCCATCCAGTTGCGCAAGAGACGTTTGAATGCGGTTGTATGTACACGTACTTATGTCCAACCCGTCTAACAGTGTTTGCCCAAAATGAATGTCGTCAATACTGCATTCATTCAGTTCGACTGGCTTTAACAGGCAATCGGAAAAGTTGGCCGCTTCCAGGGAACACTGGCGAAAAGCGACATGTTTTAAACGGGCTTCAACAAAATCTGTTAAATTTACTAAGCAATCTTGAAACGCCACATGGCCAAGATTCGCTTCAGAAAAGGCTGCCCCAGTCAATTTGCAGCCTATAAATTGGACACGATGAAAAATTGCCCCATGAAACGTACAATTGGAAAAATCACACCGTTCGAACACAACATCTGTAAAATCGGCTTTTGGGAAAGCACTATGTAAAAATTTGCTTTGCTTAACGATCGATTTCGAAACGGTTAGTTTCTCTACGTGCAAAGCAGCCTTTTCTTCCCCATTAAAGGCCCTATTCATTAAAAACGGTTCTTCTTCTTCAAGTTGTGTTGCAAAGTCACTTTCCTCAAACTGCACCGGCAAAGTCGGCGCTTTTAACTTCATTGGCATTTTGCTCACTCCTTTTTGCGTAGCTGGGAATTAAGCTCCTACGGGCCTTGTACTAAATTCGACATTTTGGCTACCATCTCCTTATGTTCTGTTCAGCATATCATAAATAGAACGTTCGTTCCGTGAATACACCATCGACTTTTTCGGCAAAGCGCTTCAAAAAAGCGGGCACCCGTTCCCCGAATCCCCGCTTGCTTCTATAAGTTACTCTTTTACAGCCCCACTTGATATTCCTGCAATGAAGTACCGTTGCAAAAACAAGAACATGATAAAAATCGGCAAAACAGAAATAGTAGCGGCGAGCATAAGTTGGCCATAATCCAAGTTGTCTTGTCCGCCTAAAATCGACAAGACGATTGGTAGCGTATACATATCTTCAGTGACAATGACGACTAAAGGCCACAGAAAGTTGTTCCATTGATGGGTGAACAAGAAAATACCTACAGCGCCAATGGCAGGCAACATCGTCGGCAACGCGATTTGGAAAAACATCCGGTACTCGCCGCACCCGTCGATTCGTGCCGATTCCAGTACCGAATCAGGGATCGACTTCATGCTTTGCCGCATTAAAAAGATCGCAAACGGATAGGCAAGCTGGGGCAGGATGATCGCGCTATAGGAATTAAGGATACCCATTCGCGCAAACAGCTCGAATTGCGGGATGATCAATGCTTGATACGGAATCATCATTGATACAAGAAACATCGAAAATATAGCATTCTTGCCTTTAAATTCATATTTGGCAAATGCATACCCTGCCGCTGCACTAAACAGCCCAGCGATAACTGTAAATGTGACCGTTATGAAAATCGAGTTCCACAAGGCTCGGAACATATCGATGTTGTTTAAGAGATTGCGTGCGTTTTCTAGCAAATGTGTCCCTGGTATCACGTTCGGTGGCACCGATAGCAATGCCCCAGATGAATTGGTCGCTCCTACAACCATCCAGTAGAATGGTCCAAGCGTAATAAACAAGCCAGCTGCCAGCACTACATATTTGCCTAGTTTTCCGATCCATTTCATTCACGATCACCTGCCACTTTAAACTGGATGAAGGACAAGAAGGCAATAATAATGACAATGACGTAGGCAATTGCTGATGCATAGCCAAAGTCAAAATACTCAAAGCCATTTTCGTATAAATACATCGTCACCGTCATCGTTGCATTTATCGGACCGCCTCCAGTCAAAATAAACACTTCATCAAACAGTTGGAATGTTCCGATCGTCGACATGACAAAAGCAAACAAAAGCACCGGTTTCAATTGGGGAACGGTAATCGAGAAGAACTTTTTTATGGTGCTTGCCCCATCTATTTCGGCGGCTTCATACAGGTCTTTCGGAATGACTTGCAGCCCAGCAAGAATAATTACCATATTATAACCGGTCCACCGCCAAAGAATCGTAAGAATGACAGATACTTTGGCCCAAAACGGATCGTTTAGCCAAGGGATCCGCTCTATACCGACACTTGTTAGCACATAGTTGATGATGCCGAAGTCTTGGTTTAAAATCAGCAGAAAAATAACCGCTGTCGCTACTAACGATGTGACTGTCGGCGTAAAAAACGCTACGCGGAGAGGCCCTTTAAAACGGCGGATACCACTGTGGAGCACGTTCGCCAGTATAACGGCCATACAAATCATTACAGGCACTTGTACAAGCAAAATAATAAACGTATTAAAAAGCGCTTCATAAAACAAACTATCTTGGAACAAGCGAATGTAATTGCTAAGACCAGCAAACGTGTTAACGCCGTTCTCGTTTACCGTAAAACTGAGCACAAACGAGTAAATAACCGGGTAGCCGGTAAAGATGATAAACAAAATCGCAGCGGGCGCAATGAAAACATAAGGCGCTAGTCCTGTTGATGCCTTTTTCCCTTTTATGTGCTTTGTTCCTTTTGACAATGCTGGATTACTCATTGCTAGCCCCCCGTCCTGTGCTGGCTTCAAGCCTGTTGGCTGCTGTCTCAAGCGCTTCCTCAACAGGCACATCTTGGAGGACGACACGCCCGATCGCATCGTTATACGTTTCCCTGGCACGTAAAAAGTCGCTTGTAAAATTGACAACAGGCAAATCAACCGCCTCTTCCGCAAAAATCGAAAAGATTTTTTGCCCACCGTAAAACGGGATGCCCTCATCCAGTTCAGGCCGCTCAATCGCATCTATTAAGGCAGGATAAGCTCCGTATTCCATTGCGCCATAAAGCTGATTTTCGACATCGACAGAAGCAAATTCGCCAAATAAATAGGCCGCCTCTTTGTTGCTTGACACCGATGTGATCGCCAAGTTGGAACCACCGTCATTAGCAGCGGTCAAACCATCTTCTACAAAAGCAGGCATTTTCATGACCCGCCATAACCCTTCTTGCTCAGGCATTTGAGCCTCAATGATTCCCTTTTGCCAAGAACCACTTATGACCGAAGCGACCGCGTCGTTTTTAATGGCTGCGTTAATTTCTTCTGCTGTAGCAGCATGAAGCAAAATACCTGCGTCGTCCATTTTTTTGAGCATTTCCATTGAGCGGTGCGCCGCCTCGGTATTGGCAGCAACATTGCCTTCTAAGTCAAAATAGAACAGTTCATGCTGCTGGAGCATCGCACGGTAAAACGACGTGTCGTGATTAAGCTGGATGCCTGTCATCAGCGTCCCCGTTTGTTCACGCATGGTCACGCCCGCTTCTACATAATCATTCCATGTTTTTATGTCGGCTGGGTCAATGCCTGCTTCTTCAAACAAATCAGCGCGATAAAAGACAGCCATCGGTCCTATATCCCGGGGAAACGCCATGACGCCGTCATCCTCGTTCATTAATGGCGCGATTTTTCCTTCAACAAATTTATCGCGATGTTCATCAAAGCCCATTTCTGATAAATCGACAAAACTTTCACGAAACCGGTCCATATACAAATCAATGCGCTGGTTTTCGACCTGGACCAAGTCAGGCAATTGGCTTTCTATTCCTGCAGCCAGCCCTGTCGTCAGCCGTTGGTAAACTTGGTCAGCGCTCAACTTTAACACATTTACCTTAATATCAGGATACTTTTCTTCAAAAGCTGGGACGATATCTTTTAAATATTCCGCTTCTAAATTCCAAGCCCAGACAGTGATTTCTTCTGAAGGCTTATCCACCGCCTGGTCTGTCTCCTGACTGCATCCTCCTAGAGCAATCAGTAAAGCCATTCCTAGCGGCATGACTATTCTCTGCATGGCGTCCACTCCTTTTTGGTAAATAATAAGAAAGTTGCACCACGATGATAACGCTTTCAATTATGGCCGTCAAATGTTGTCCTTTTTTAAAAAGGAATTAAGCATCCGTTATGAAGCCTCCAGTGCCTGAAACGATGGCGCTTACCTAATGCTTTGCAAAAGCAAAATTTGGATGCTATAAATGATGTAGCAGATAACGGGCAGCCATCCCGACTAGGACGCCAGCCACGACTGCAAGCAAAAAGCGCTTCCTCAATTGAAGAACAACGGCACAAGCAATACAACCAAATAGCATTGGATAAGACAGGCTCATCCGTCCGACTTCTGAGGAAACGATTTGGTTGGCAATTAACGCTGCCATCATCGCAATAGGGACATAACGAAAAAACGTTTGTAATTTTGGCGGCAACGGACGCTTGGCCATCAGTTCGATGCCAGCAATGCGAGACAGATAAGTAATGACAGCGATTCCTATAATTAACGGCCAGTTATTGTCCATCGCTCTTCCTCCCCCCAGCCATTAGCCCTGCGAGGGGAGCGAGCATGCCCGCCGCAATCACGATTAGTTCTTCGCGGAAGCCAGAATAGTGGAACAGCAGGCAAATGCCAATCGCCGCAAGGGCTGTGGCAATCGCTGGACGGCCCTTTAACGAAGGGACAAGCAATGCTGTAAACGTTACAGGAAAAACGAAATCGAGCCCCCAGGTGAGTGGATCGACTTGGGCGCCGAGAAGTGCGCCAGCCAAAGAAGCAAATACCCAAGACAAGTAAAAGCAAACAAACACGATCGCAAAATAAAAAGGGTCCGGCCCATGTTTTTGTTCCCTGGCGCTTGCAAGCACAAACGGTTCGTCTGACACACCAAAAGCAAGAGCAAAGCGCCATTTTCCTGCTAATGATACCGTGTTGGCTAAGGCAGCGCCATATAACAAATTGCGTAGATTTAATAGCAACACTGCAGCTAGTATGCTGATCGCACTTGCGCCGCCTGTCATCATACCAGCTGTTACTAGTTGCGCCGATCCGGAAAAAACAAACATCGACATCGTCACTGTTTGCCCGAATGTAAACCCACCTTGCGTAGCAAGCACTCCATAAGAAATGCCGTACGCAGCAATTGCAAGCGCAAGAGGAAACGCTTCGGTGATCGCTGCTTGCGTTATTTGTTTTCGGCCAACCATTGTCACACCCCCATGTATATTTAAAATTACAATATGGTATATTATAATATACCATATTATTCATTCGTTATCTATTACATGTTTGAGAAAGGAGTGATCCAATTGGCGAAAGAAGAGCTTGCCGAAAATCAAGAAGCCGGCAAACAAATTGGGAAAAACCTACGGCAATTGCGGACAAGCAAAGGAATAAGCATCGAGGCACTTGCCAAACAAATTGGTGTTAGCAAACTGACATTGCTAAAAATTGAACAAGGGGAAGGCAACCCGACTCTATCTGTCATTTGGAAAATCGCCAACGGCCTTCATATTCCGATTACTGCCTTGCTCTCATTTGAAGCTGATGTGGCTATCGCTCGGGCCAACAAGGCGATGAAACTCTCCAGCTCAAATGACGAGTTCATCGTTGAGCCGTTGTTTCGCTCACAAGGGCTGATGGAATGCTATCGTGGTTATTTGCAGCCTCAATGCCGCTATGAATCAGAAGCGCACCGCCTTGGCGTAGTCGAAACGGTAACGGTTATGGCTGGACAACTGACGATTGAAGTCGAGGGGGAAAGCCACCATTTGTCAGCCTATGACTCGATCCATTTCAAAGGCGACCGCCCTCATGCTTACATCAATCTAGGAAAAGAGACAGCTGTGCTCCATTTTCTCATTTCTTACTCCCTTCTTTAACGCCAAAAGCTGGCCATCAATCATCTGGCCAGCTTCAGGTTAGTTGCATATGCATGAACACTCCATAAAAAAAGAGCACTAAATCTCCAAATCGGCGCTCTCCCATTTATACACATATAAGCGCAGAAGTTTGCCGGCAATGGCAATTGAAGTCGTTGCATGCCATTTCGCGTTGAGTTTTTCATAAAAACGGCAAGCATCATTTTCGGCAAGGACTTCCACATATATCGTTTCACAGCCTTTTGCCTTCAATCGGCTGAAAAGCAGCCTAACTAACTGCCGACCAATCCCTTTCCCGCAGTCTTTTTTCAACAAATAAATCGCCTTCAATTCCCCGACAAGAGGGCGTTTGTCTTCCTGTATCGCGCCACTAACAAAACCAACGATCTTACCCTCGTTATTTTCCACCACTAAAATATCTTGCCTTGGATCAGCAACAAGCTCTTTCCATCCTTTTTCCCTTGATTCGTACGTGAGGCTTTCTAAGAACTGATCTGGAATGATGCCTTTATACGTTTCTTGCCAACTGTCTACATGGACTTTGGCGATTCCTTCTATATCGTTTTTACAAGCAGCACGAATTTGCATAGTTCCTCCTTTTTAAGTTTTGCTACAGACAAAGCTTGCCTCATGGGCACCGTGCATGAATCGGCATAGAGACATCGAAACAATCTTTACAGCGAGTTTTCTCGTATCGCGGCTTATACTTTAGGCATCTTTTTTCTTAATTGGGCCCTTCTCTTTCTTAAAAGCTTTCGTTCACTAATTGTCTTAACACTTTGTTAATGGTAAAATAGGAGAGGAACACGGCTATGAGAAAAGGGGTTCCATTATGTCTGAAGATTTAGCAGCACGTTTTCTCGCCTTAAAACAGGATTTTGAAAAACGCCTATGCCGCGAATTGACCGCACAAGAAAGCATATTGCTCCAAGAAATGATGGCGAAAGAGGAAAAGAAAGAGATGCCTTATTCCTCCCAGTTTTGCCCATGAATTCATCACTTGAACATGTAATCGTATACGCGTTTTCACAATGGTGGCAGGCAAGACAGCTTTATCGCCTTCCTCTGCACCGTTTATCTTTCACAACGCGACTAAACGATAGCCCTGACGTGTCTCGCCTTTTTGAGAAAGCGTTTCCAACTACCATATATGTTTCCTCGTTGTCGTCCATTCTTTATCGATGCCGCCCAGCCTTGCTTCTTTTCATGATAGCATAGGTTTTATTTTTAAAAAGCCGGGAATACTAAAACCGTACTGCTAATGATTGGAGTGAATCGCATGAGTATTATTTGGAACTTAATTGTCGGTGGTTTAATTGGCTGGGCAGCTGGAGCCATTACAGGAAGAGACATACCATTCGGTATTATCGGCAACATTATTGCCGGCTTTATTGGCGCAAATATCGGAGCTGCCATTTTTGGTAGTTGGGGCCCTACGCTTGGCAACTTTGCGATTTTGCCAGCGTTATTAGGCGCTATCATCTTAGTGGCGATTGTTAGTCTTATCCTTCGCCTCTTCAGAAAATAAAGACAAGATCAAACGCGGTGAACGCCAAGTGTGTTCACCGCGTTTTTTTCAATTAGCGAAAGTCGGACGTTCAATCTGGATGAAAACGGGTATGGATCTATATGAAAGGAGGACTGTCTATGTTTGGCTTGTCCGACTTCCTGCAACTTTTGATGTCGGTGCTGATCATTTTGCCTCTGGCGACCATTATTCGTGAATCAGGCTATTACCTCGTAGCCATTCTCCTTGGCGCTACCAAGAAAAAACTAGTCATTGGTAACGGCCCTAAACTTTTTTCCTTGTCTACGATTGAAGTCCGCCGCTATTTTTTCATGTACAGTTGGATGGAGTACGACGAACTAAAAACAAACAGACGTTTTTGGCATGGCTTTATGTATGCGTCGCCAATCCTGACATGTATCATAGTTGGCTTTTCAATCAATGCCTTTATTGCTGCTGAGGTTTTGCCAAACAATATGTTTTTCCAAACATTTTTATTCTACATTTTCTATTTTGTCTTTTTCGATGTGATCCCTGTTTATTTGCCTGATGGGCAACCGACCAATGGGCGTGCCATTTTCGATTTACTCTATTATGGTGAACGCTCTGATTATTTAAAGGAACGGGAGCAGACGAACAGACAGCAAAGCAACAGGAAGGGATCAAAAGAAGGGAAAGGGACCGGGTAAAGCCGAGCACCGATGCCAATCCCCCAGCAAAGATTTTTATAGCGAAACCGAACAAAAGCAACGGCAACCAGTGTTTTTAAAAAGAGAAAGGAACGTGTTGTTCGGCGCCAGTCTCCATGTTTTTAAGCTTATAACGGCCCGAAGCCACTTCCTCTTCTCCAATAAGAATCACAAATGGAATCTTTTCTTTGTTTGCTCTATCCAGCGCTTTAGTAAGTTTTTTGTTTTTGAACTCTACGTCTACACGAAAGCCTTGTTTCCGCAACGAAGAAGCGACAGCAAGCGCTTCTTTTTGTTTCTGCAATGGAATAACGTAGTAATCGAGTAACGGCTTTTGGTTAATACGCCCCTCCATCTTTAAAGCTGTGTAAATGACATCAATGCCAAACGAGATCCCGACTGTCGGCATAGGCTGTTCCTCGCCAGTTAAACCGCTGATCGCTTGGTCATAACGGCCGCCGCTGCCCACACTTGATTGGATCGCCCCCTCTGTCAAAAACAATTCATATACAGTGCCTGTATAAATTTCAAGGCCTCTAGCTAAAAAAGGATTAAACGTACATTGGCTATCAATGTTTAAGTAGCGAAGCGCTTCTTCTAACTCTTGCAGCTCCGCTATCCCTTCAGCCATTATCGGTGTAGTGGGACGGTCAGTGGCAAAATCGACAATTCCACTTTGGCTCATTTGCTTTAACCATTGTGCAATTTTGCTAATCGCTTTCCCGTCAACGCCCATTTCCTTTAATTCGTTTACCACTTGTTTATCACCGATTTTTTCTCGTTTATCAAGTATCAATATAACAGCACTATGTTGATCTTTGCTAACTCCGCAAATGTCCAACATCCCTGTCAGCAGCTTGCGATTATTGTACTGGATGGTCATGTTTAGCCCGATCCGCCGGAACACTTCGGTCGCCATCTCTAATAGTTCTGCTTCTGCCAATGGAGAATCGACACCAGCTACGTCAACATCGCACTGAGTAAACTCACGGAAACGCCCTGCTTTAATCGGGCCATCTCGAAACACTTTGCCGATCTCGTAGCGTTTAAACGGCTTGCGAATGTCCGGATTCATCGCCATAACTTTTGCAAACGGAATTGTTAAATCATAGCGGAGCGCCAATGCTCGTTTGCCGCGATCTGTCAACGTATACATTTCTTTTTTAATTTCTGCCCCTCCGCCGTATTTTGAAGCAAGCAAGTCGGTATAATTGATCATTGGCGTTTCCATTGGCTTGCATCCATACTGCTGAAACACTTCTTCCAGCTCTCTGCGCAGCCAAACACGGACACTTTCATCCTCAGGCAAATAATCCTGTGTGCCACGTACATTTTGATAATCCCATTTCTTCATTTAATTTGCCTCCTTTTTTTAAAACAAAAAAACCGCATGGGATCCAACTTTCAAAACGAATCCATGCGGTTATGCAAAATAGCCTTCCTATGTATGATTTTTTAAAAATCAACTAGCAAGGCTAATTCATATGATGTTGTTTGTTTTGATTAGCGACAGTGGAAAACATACGGCATCTCTCCTAGTACAAACACACTAACATAAATACACGTTGCTGAAAAGACCTTTCTTAGCCGTTTCCATCCCATTCTGCATAAAAGCGTTTTAAAAACTGTTCCATAAACGCGTGCCGTGATTCAGCCAGTTTCTTACCTGTATGTGTATTCATTCGGTCTTTCAACAAAAGCAGTTTTTCATAAAAATGGTGAATGGCTGATCCCTGTCCACTCCGATATTCGGCTTTCGTCATCTCTGTCCGCACGTTTGCTTTTGGGTCATATAGAACATGCCCTTTTGCGCCTGCATATTGGAACGTACGGGCAATGCCGATTGCACCAATCGCATCAAGGCGGTCTGCATCTTGGACGACTTTTGCTTCTAACGTACGCAACGGCTTGCCTTTGCTAAAAGAAATCGTCTCAATGATTTCAATAATATGAGCTGAATCGGCTTTTTCCACTGACCTATCTACAAGCCAGTTATTGATTTCCTGTATGCCTTCCTCTTCACTCGCCACAAGTTTGTCGTCTGCTAAATCATGAAGCAGTGCTGCCATTTCTACCACAAACAGGTCAGCGCCCTCTTCTGCGGCAATCGCTTTAGCCATTTCTGTGACGCGCTCAATATGGTACCAATCATGGCCCGTTGACTCTGTTAATAATTGGTCCCTCACCCAATCAGCCGTTGATTTAACTGTTTGCTTTTTTTCCTGTTCCCCCATAATGGCCTCCTCATGGATGTAGCACAATTTTTCCTATTTTATCAAGTAACCGAATCTTTTACTAGCTACCACCCGTAACTAAGTCAACTGTGTTTTATGAGGAGGCGAAACAATGACAATTCCATGGTGGATACTCATCCCCCTTGCCGCAATTTTAGTACCAGTCATTACCAAGTATCTTGAGAGCCGCTCTCGTTTACGAGAACTAGAAATGCGCCAAGGCTTTGGCCCAGAAATTGAAGATATCGACAAAAAACTGGATCAAGTGTTGGCCAAACTAGACCGATTGGAAAAACAAGATGACGAGAAACAATAACGACATGTAGGCAGATGAGCCAGTGCACGATGGCACTGGCTCATATACCGGTTAAATGTGAATTTCACTTCGTTCGCTAGTGACCAAGTGGGCTTTATTTTGTATCCAGCTCTCCGACTGCCTTTACTTTAATAAAAACGGAGTTTCCTGGCATGTATGCAAGTGGGACGTCCTCAACAGAGACAATTTTGACTGTGTCCGGAACCGCTCCTGCCTCGACCGCATTCCCAATTGCATTTTGTTTTGCTTCTTCGACTGCATCTTCATACGTCCGCCCTTCCAACGCATAGATGTTTTCCGCTTCGCCGGAAATAGTCCCCAATGCAGCCCCAATTGCATTTGCGACATCATGATGGTCTGGCTTTATTACTTCTGAAGCCCCCGTTAATCGACTGTTGACTAGAATGCTGCCACCGCCTGTTAAAATGACAGGAACAGGCTCTTTTGACGTTTTCATTTGGTCAATCGCAACCTCAAGCTTTTCGATCATTTGTTTGTACGCCTGTTGACAGGCGTCGCTGTCTAAATCGCTTGTATCAGCGCCAGCAATCGTTTTGTCTGTCACAGCTAACACCACATCCGTTGCTGTCAATGTCTCGCCTCCAAAAGAGCGCGCTTCTTGTAATAAACGATAACCGACTGAATCAGGGCCAACCGTGATTGCGCCCTGTTCGTCTGTACGGATAATTGTTCCGCCTCCTAAGCCAACTGAGAGAATGTCCGGCATGCGGAAGTTGGTGCGGATGCCGCCGACATCAACGGCAATGGCTGACTGGCGTGGAAACCCATTTGATAGAACACCGATATCAGAAGTCGTTCCACCGATGTCTAGAACAAGGGCGTCTTTTAAACCAGACAAAAACGAGGCCCCGCGAATCGAATTCGTTGGCCCGCAGCCAATTGTCAAAATCGGGTAACGGATTGCATAATCGGCTTCCATTAATGTGCCGTCATTTTGGCCAATAAAGATTTGCGCAGGGATGCCAAGTTTGCTAAGTGCTTCACGGAACCCGGAAACGACGGTACGTATCGTCGTTTGCAGTGCTGCATTTAAAATCGTTGCATTCTCCCGTTCCAACAAACCAATGCTGCCAATTTGATGGGACAGCGAAATCGGCACGCCAGGCATGATATCATGGGCAAGGCGCGCTACTTTCAGTTCTTGCTCGGCTCGGGCTGGCGAAAATATGCCTGTAACCGCAATGGATTTAACGTTTTCTTTCATATCCTCCAGTGCAGAACGGATTTCATTTTCGTCTAGTTCTGAAATCAACGCGCCATCGTACTCATACCCGCCAGCTACTAAATAGTGGTGCTCGCCCACTGCCGCTTTTAAGTCATCAGGCCAAGCCGCTAAAGGGGGCACAGCCGTTGCTGCCGGTTTGCAAAGGCGAATGATGCCAACTTTATTTAGCTGTTTCCGCTCAACAATGGCATTTGTGCAATGGGTAGTGCCAAGCATTGCATAGCCAATTTCGCCAGGCGATATAGCTGATTCCTCTAGAATGGCAGTTAACACTTTCCAAATACCAGTCATGACATCCTCAGTAGTTGGCTGTTTTGCTTTCGCTATTACGTGCAATGTGTGATCAAGTAGGACGGCATCTGTGTTTGTGCCGCCTACATCAATTCCAATCCGATAGCTCATTTGCCTCCACCTTCCTGCAACTTTTCTACAGGCTCATACTCGACAGGATAGCCAAAATAACGAGGTCCTGCCGTTTCAATACCTTTCTTTGTACGCCATTTCGGGTCGCACGGAAATGCAATGACCGTCACCCGCATGCCGTAGCGCAATCCTTCAGTCGTAATGGGCTGCCCCGTTTCAACATCAAGGATCGCAATCAAATCAGGCGTCATGGCCAGTGGTTTTTCCCCTTCTGTCGCTAACAATTGTTCATTTTGAAAATGGAGTGTAACCATCCGTCCTGCATCGTCATGGATGCCTTCGACTTCACAAATTCCCCGAGTAAAACCGCCCGTTAGTGTGCGCTGGATGTCAGTAAGTTTGCCAGTTAACAGCTCGTAGCCGTTAAGGACGGCAAGCAGCCGTTTAATCGGATGTGTGCCATCTCCGCTTTTATGAAGCAACAGCCGCCCTATTTCTTCTGATTTTGTCAACGTGCCTGGAATGGCGCTCTTTTTTACAACAGAACCAGGAAGTGCATAGTCGCACACCGTACTAGACCCACCCATTTGCACAGTGATGGCCCGGGCAAGCTTTTCGCCCCAGTGGCCGTCCTTTGGCGTAATCACAACCGTATTGCCTTTTTCATCAGCTAACACGGTCGGATCAGCCGAATGGCCATCCAAGTAAAAAGTGACCATTTGACTCTCTGGAAAAGCACGCCCCATCGCGTCTGCGTCCACAAGAGGCAAACCTTTTGCCGCAGCAGCTAGTACAGGCACAAGTGAATTGACGCCTCCGACCTCAATTGGCATCAAGGCAGCTGCTTTTTGGCCAAGCGTCTCCTCGATTTTTTCAAGTGGAGCCACCAATTCTTCAATCGAAGGAATTTTTTCAACGCCTATCGTCGGTGAACCCATCATCGATAGAGGCACAATTAAGGCATCGTCTGCCAATTCTTCAATCGACAGCAACTTAATCGGTCCATATGTTTTGATCGCCTCAAGCGCCATCAATTTACCTAGGTATGGATCTCCCCCTCCTCCAGTACCTAGAACGGCCGCCCCCAAGGCGATATGTTCAATCGATTCTTCCGTTAGCCATCTCATACTTTGTTCTCCTTTTCCTGTTTATCTGTTCTTGCGTGCGAACACAGCTTTTCCAATTAGCGCTTGCAAAACAAATGCGACGATAAAGCCATCAAGTGCTGGAATGGTTGTGAAAACGAGCAGGCCCAACCCATCTGGCGCCGGCGTTGTCAGCCAACAAAACAATGACGTGACTAGCCATACGGCCAGCGAACGGCCGATCAGCTTACGGCTGTGAAGGGCTTGAAACGAGAATTTCTGTTTGTCGACAACATAATATTCAGCAGCATACACTCCTCCAACTGGAGCGATTAACATCGTCATCAATGATAAAAACGTAATAAAGTGGTCAAATATGCCTATAAACGCTAATGCCGAAGCGGCTATTCCCATTACAAGTGTCAACACGGGACGCTTTGCTTTTGGAATTAGCACCGACATGCTTAAAGAAGCAGAATAGAGATTATTTGTATTCGTCGTCCACTGGGAAAAAGTAAGGACAATTAACGCCGGTAAACTTAAACCAAGCAGGATAAATACTTGCGCCAAATCTTCTGTGTTTAACAATTTCGACAACAGCACGGCAATAACGACCATAAAGCTATTTCCAAAGAAAAAGCCTAAGAAAGCAGCAATCATCGCATCTTTCTTTGATTTTGCCCATCTAGAAATATCAGGAGAAAGAATCGTGCCAAGTACATAAATGCCTACCACTAAAGAAACAGCGACTCCGAATGAAAACTTCGCTTCTACTGGTGCCAACACGGCGCTAGCATCTCTTTGCGTAAATGCTAATACCAACGCTGCTAAAATTAAGACAACAAGCAGTGGGCTTGTCCAATTCGTTAGCTTTTCGAACCATCTAAACGCAAATGCGGTCGTCATCATCAGTAGTCCGCCAACAAAGGCAACTACCGGAAGGGGCAGGGCCCAGCCTGTTAAATGTTCAACAACAGATACCGTATTTTCGGCAAAAAATCCAGCTTGGACGCCGAACCATCCGATCATCGAAATTGATATAATGACTGAAATCACTTTTGCTCCAGCCGCGCCAAAAACAAAATTGGAAATCATCGTTGTGGACAGGCCGGTTGCAGCGCCAATATTGGCACAAATTGCGCCTAGCACGCCAAGAAAAAGAGAGCCGACGGCAACTGCCAGCAACGCCTCAACAAATGGGATCCCCGCTCCAAGTTGTGCGCCTAACAACATGCCTGATAAATCGATGCCGATGGCAAACCAAACAGTCGCCATCGGCAGCCAGCCTTTTCGCACTTCTTTTGGCACAGGCTCCCTTTCAAAGTCATTGATTGTTTTATATGCTTCTTCCATCTCTCGCTCACTTCCTTGTTAACAATTGGCCGTACGATTAGATATGCCTTGCCAATAAAATTTCCACGCATGAAAAAAGGAGGTTTCCAACGTTTCTTTGTTATAGTAAAACGTTTGTAAAAACAATCCATCCAATAAGCAAAGAAAAGAATCGACCAGCTCATGCAACGGTTCGCTCTGAATATCTCCTTGTTCAATCCCTTCCGAAAAAATAGCAACTAAAGAGGAACGGATCTGTTGTTCATTAGCAGCAAACCGGCTGCGCATCTCATCCTTAAGAAAATCAGGAGGAAACAAATTGACACGTGTTAAAAATTCCGTTTTTGTTTGCTCTCGGAGATGATAATCAAGCATGGCTTCCACCACTTTGCGGAGCCGCTGTTCACTTCCTTCGATCTCCATCACATTAGTTTGCTGAACTAATTGAGCAGCATGCTCATCAAGCAGTTCGTGATAAATGGTCATAAACAAGTCTTGCTTGCTTTTAAAAAACGCGTAAATTGAAGGTGTTTTGATCCCAACTGCACTGGCGACTTCCGCCAGGCTCATTCCCTCGTAGCCGCCTTTGGCAAACGCAACCAATGCCGCTTGTTTGATTTTTTCTTTTGTCATCGCCATCCACCTAACGAATATTAGTTAGCAACAGTTTAGTCCCCTTCCTCTTAAAAAGCAAGCACAAATTTATGTAAATTAACGAAAAGGAATATTTATGCACTGCCACTGCGCAAAAAAGAGCTGCCCATTACGGCACAGCTCTTATGAAACACGCTGCCAAAGCGCTTTCGTATAAATGGTTTGCAAGCCTGAGCGCTCCATATTGCGCTGGCTTGTTGTCGCAAATCCGGCTTGGCCACAAATGTATGTACATCCAGCAGCTGTGGCGTCTGCCTGTCGCCTAGCAATGAGCGCTTGCTGTACACCTTGCGTTCGAAATCGAGCAAGCACGGCGCAAACAGCAAGTACAGCAATGGTGCCACTAGTGAATAAAGCGGCAACCCCTGCTGGTTCTTCCTCGACTTCAGCCAAATAAAATGTCCAATTTCGTTCTTCATGCAATACGGCGTTGTTTGTCGCTACACTTTCCTTAAAAAAAGCAGGCATGCCGAAACTTTCTGTATAAATATGGCCATAAAGACGATAGTCTTCCAGTTTTAACGTCCGAATCGCTATCCTTTCGTGCCTCTCCTCTACTTGTCTGCTACAACGTCCTGCAAGAACGGAATGAAAACCGGTTTGGCAAAAGCCCTGTCGACACAGAGCTTGCATCACTTTGCTCCCAGCGGCGCCAGGCACTAATTGAATTTGTGGTTCTAGTTCTTTCTTTTCATAAAACGAAATGATTTCGCCAATTTGTCTTTCCTCTTCCTTGTGCAAGCCTCGGACTGTATTAAACGCGGGTCCTGGCATACGCTTTGCAGAAAACGCGTATGCCTGTCCAAATGTTTCAATCGCTACTCCGAGCGAATTGCCGTCTATCGTTTCTATTGCTCTCAAGCGTGAACTGAGCATGTTCGTCTCGGCCTCTTCCAAACGATCCACGAACGCCGGTTTCGTAATGATCATAACCCCTCCCCCGCTAATCAAAATCGACGATTCTTCCACTCCGTTCCTGGACTTGTTTGATCTTAAGCTTTTCTGCCATTTCCTGAACGAGGACAATCGCCATGTCTATTTCTTCCTTGCCATTTTCCTGTCCACCTACATAGACAGACACTGAGTTTGGATCCGCTGTTGCTGCCTGAGCAACATCAGCCAAAACCCCTCTGCTCAAACCTGGGTAAGCCTCTTCCAATTCGTCATGAAGCGCTTGTGCGACGGCGACTTGTTGCTTGTAATTGTCCGCTTCGCCATTCACTTTCATCCACACGCGGGCAATCGGTTGTTGATCGTAGATGAGTGTGCTCTCCGAATAAGAAATGCCCTCTTCCTGGATTTTATAGTGCAAATGGGGTTCTTCATTTTGATCGACTACTTCTGTTATCGCTGGCTGCTCTTTTTTTGTTTCTGCTTTCTTTTGATCGCCTGCTGGCTGTCCAATAAGCAGCAAAGCAGCAGCAACACTTAGCACCACACGCTTGTCCATCTAGGAACCTCCTAAAACTCTTTTTGTTTTACGTGTATTCCTAGTTTGGACAAACGATGCCTCGATACATACTAGATTTTTCATTTAAGCGCTGTTGATGTGGTTTGCGCCTTTGTCTCTTTAACGTTTTTTTGCCTCTTGCCATGCTGCAACGAAAGCAGCAACAGTCGGAAAACGCGCTTCTCGCTCTGCTGCTGTTGCCTGTTTTGCCACTTCGAATAAAGCGTTGCTAGCGTCCCAGTTTTCCTCCGTCCACTTGTTTTCATTCCCTAACAAGGCAAAAGCAACGGCCCCCATTGTGTAGACATTCGTCTGTGCATCAATCGCTGCGCCAAGTTGGAATTCTTCCGGGGCCATAAATCGCTTTGACCCCCACATTCTTCCCATTGTATTGACATAAGGTTTTTTCCGATACAAATCGATGTCGCATATCGTCGTTACCCCTGTTGAAAAGTCATACAAAATGCTGCCATCATAAAAGTCAATCGCGACGTAACCGTTACGTTCGACGTGTTCGTGAAAGGAATAAATACGATCAAGCGTATCTAACCGCTTCGCTACAGGCAACCGTTTATGCTTATAGGTCGGCGAGTTTGGATCGGTATACTTGGCAGGCGGCGGAAACAACCAATGGGCATGCAAACATTCGCCCTCTGCCCAAGGAAACACAAGGGCATAGCCCCCATTAGTGGCGAAATGGTTATGCAATATAACCAAGTTTGGATGAGCAAGATGTTCATAAACAGCAACCGCTTCTTTTATACGCTCAACTGCCTGTTGAATATCCCCCTCATAGTAAAGCGTCTTAGCACCTGCATATTTGACAAACCACTTCTTGTCCCCATCCGCTACCCCAAAACTTACATTTCCAGAGTCTTGTTGGTCAAAAACAGCAAAGATATCCCCTAGTTCTGAAAGCCAATCAAACTCATGTGCTTCTTTTAATGAAATGCTCTTGCTTCCTAGTGTTTGTATGACCATAGACAGATCTCCTTCTCTAGCGTTTTCTGACTTGTCTATTACTCATTTAAGTGGCTTGCCAAACGCAATATGCCAATGCAAGTGTTTAGAATCTTGGTAGGTGCCAAGGTTTGTCAACACACGGCAGGCGCCATGCTCGGCCTTGACTTGTGCAGCGACTGTTTTGATAACAGAAAACAGTTCAAGCAAAAGGGCATCGTCTTCTTCCTCTAACGACAATAATGAGGGAATATGCTTTTTGGGGATCGCGACAATATGTACAGGGTAATAAGGATTTGTATGGTGATAAGCAAGGACATTTTCTGTTTCCATTACTTTTTTCACTGCTGTTTTGCCACTTAACACTTCTTCACAATAAAAGTCTTCTGTCTTCATCGTATATTCCTACTTTCTAGTTCGTATATTCACCCGTCAAGTATACAGGTGTGCCACGGAATTAATTATGCATGACTTTCAAATAAATGCCTTTTTCTGCCTTCTCTCTCGCTTTGCTGATTAGGTCAGCCGCTTTTCTAGAGCATTTTGACACAGGCACGAACGCGCCACCTACATCTATCAACGGGTCAACGATACGGACTTTGTTTTTATGGTAATGATCGTATGCGCCTGTTGCTTCCTTTACACACACGCCAGAATAAATCTCGGCCAGAAGGCGCCGGACCTGTTCATCCCCACTTTCGTTCAGTTTTTTTACGAGTTCTTCATCCTCAGCTAATAGATCCCATTCGTTTATTGCGCCGCGCTCAAGGGCTAATCGCAATGCCTCGGAGATTTTCCAGTTGGCATACACATTTCGCGGTTCCATGAAAAATTTGATTGTTTCTTTATAGTAGGCTTCGATAAACCATTCTGCCGCAGCCAACGATTGAACAACCATTTTCCCTTTTTTTACAATAAGCTGTTCTAAGAAACGATGGGCTTCCTGAAGGGAAATAAATCGATAAGCATATAAATCCCGCAATGTATAGTCGATTCGGTCCGCACATAAATGTGGAGCAGGCTGTTCAAGCAACGGCCATTTCTCGATCTCATTGATAATCTCGTTTACATCGACTTGGTGCTTTTTCAAAATGGCAGGAATGTCCGATTCGGCAATTCGTTTATGAAACAGTTGTTCATGATAATCTTCCTTTTCATTCTTAAACACATAGTCAGATACATGGGAAAAAGCTGTGTGAGAAACATCGTGTAGCAAGCCAGCGGCCTGTTCTTTTAACGAACCTCCTAATCGGCGTATTAACAACATGACTCCAATCGAGTGCTCATAGCGAGTTACATTCCACTCCGGACAAACAAGATAAGCCGCTCCAGCCTGATGGACACCTTTTAATCGCTGAAGCGGCCTGCTGTTCACTAAATCGCGTAGTACCGGCTCAACTTCCATTGAACCATAAAGCTTGTCTTCCAACATCATCGTTTTTATCACTCCAATTAAAAAATGCAGGCAATCTTGCCCGCAGCAGACTGTGCCTAACGCTTGCATGCGGGTCGTTTACCCCGCCCAAATACTCTGGAACGACCACGCCTGTCCTATTCGTATTCGAAATCTCTCCTCGCCCGAAAAGCGTTTTAGTAAGTTTGTCGATAAACCGCCTCCACTTGCCCTTAAAGCTTCCTTTAACAACTTGCTCCCCTTTTCTACATTTGGCGGCTGTTGCCTAAATAACGCATTTGCCAGTTCTGCTTTCGTTTTTGTCGAATAGCGACTAGTGCGATGGCCTGAATGAGCCAACGCTTGCTGATAATACGTTTCTGCTTTATAAAAATGATGATTGCGAACAGCGTTTTGTCCAAGAGAGCGTAAAATGAGCCCTTCCGTTTCCTCAAGGCCTGCAGCCCGTTCTAGCAAATTTAAAAAATGCGCTTCTGCCTTCTCGTATTGGCCCGTTTCCGATAAGATGTTGCCGAGTATCATTTCCGCCTGCAATTCCTTTTCCACGTACATTGGATCAAGGGCGAAAAAGCGTCTTGCCTTGTCTAAATAAGGCATGGCCCGGTCAAATCGGTCAATTTTATAATAACAAACGCCCGCACGGTAATAAAATTCTCCATGCTCCATTTCGTCTTGAATATGCGCTAATTCTTTTTCCGCTTGTTCATATAAATCGACAGCTTCCGTAAACCGTTCTTTGTAGAAGGCATATTGGCCACTGAAGAAATAATAGTAATAATTCAACAAAAAATCCGACTGCAAACAATTGACGAGTGCCTCTAGCTGATGGGGTTCTTGCAACTGTTCAAGCATCATTTGATAGCGAAAACAAACGAGATTGTAATACGCAACCATTTTGTCATCGCGAAGCAGTTCTTTGAAGCACACATCAAGCTCTTCTTTTAAGATGGCTGCTTGTTGGACTTGGCGTTTGACAATACAACGGTACAACTGGGCGACTTTTTTGCCGATTTCACTATTGCGTACTGCATTCACACTCTCCCCTCCTCTTATTTATTATTATATCGGATTGTCTCGCAAAAAAGGGAAATTATTACTGAAACCCTCACGCCCAATGTTTTCACTTTTTGCATAGAGTGATTTCCATTTTCGGAACAGTCTAGCAACATTAAGCAAACCACTTTATTGCTTTGAGCTTATCGCCAAGCGGTTGTTGCTTTAACCGTTCAAGCATAGCCGGATTTGCCCCATGCATTTGCAAGTACGACTCGAGCATCGCTGCCTTTTTCTCTCGTCCCATTAAGACGTAGGCAACAAGCCAAGCTTCAGGGCTTCCTACTGGTATGCCTTGCCAATGAAAAGCAGCATCCGCAGGAATGTGGCAAATGCCTGCTTCTGAGCGAAGCGCAAAACCGCCGATGATTTCAACTTCTTGGCCGTTTTTTTCGACAAATAGCTTATAACTACTCGTAAATAAGTGGTCACCCGTTTTTCCTGTTTCGAACGCTTTTATTGGGAAAAGGGCTTGCGTCACAGCGTTCTTGTTAGCGTTTGTCATAATGTCCCAATCGTTTACCGTTTCCGTCAACCCTAATGCATACAGCAGGCCGCTCCCCCCTAATGAAAAAGCAATCTGATTTGCTTTTAACTTGCTTGCTACCGTAAAAAGGGCGTCGATTTTTTGTTGGTCCATAAGTGCCTCCTCTTTTTTGACTTACAACAGGACGTATGAATCACATTCGCGTCATTGCCATTTACTCGTATTTTCGTCAGTTTCCTTTCAGCAAACCTTGCGAAAACCGGGAGCCGATTTAGGTTGTTTTCTCGTGAAATAGGCTTCTTTCAATTATTTTATCATTCGCAACGTTTTTGGCAAAAATTTTCCCGTCAAGGGCTTGCTTCTCACGCTTTGTTGCGATAATCTAATCAAGTCGGAACTTTTTATGCGCCTATAGCTCAATCGGATAGAGCATCAGCCTCCTAAGCTGAGGGTTGCAGGTTCAATTCCTGCTAGGCGCGTCTTCTATGTTTCCTTTTGTTTGGCTTCGCTCCCCATGTTCTTACGCAAAGTTTCCTAAACATTGATTTAGAAAAAAAGTATATGATTCAATCTGTAGCCTATTTGCGTGCAGAGGTAGTAAAAGAGACGAGCTGTTTCGACATTATGTATAAATGTGTGTTATTATGAGAGAAAACCAGACAAATCTCTTGCGTTCGCAACAATTTATTCATATAATAAAAGATAAGAACAACGATTCAAGTACATGCTCGTTTCTTATGATAAGAATAGCTCGTCCTCGTTCTTTATTAACTGCAATTGCTTGACTGTACACACAATGATTCATTTTTTTCATATACTAAATAAAAGTATCTAAATTTTCAAACTTATGATCCGGACCTTGTTATGAAGGAGTTGATGTGATGGGAAACACATTCAGCTTTAAGAAATGGCTTTTCATTGTTTTGACCACCCTTATGGCTATTGTGGTTCTCCTTGCTGCATTAACTGTATTTATTGGCTATAAAGTAACGAACCCAACGATCCGCTTGCTTCATACAAACCCAAATAACGTGGGCCTTGACTATGAAGATGTCTCATTCTCAAACATCGTTGACAATATATCGTTAAGTGGCTGGTGGATTCCTTCCGACCAGCAATCGCTTTTTCAAAATGAAAAAGCGGTTATATTTTCACATGGTTATGGCTACAACCGTACCGAAATGCCGTTTTCCAGTCTTGAATTGGCGGCGGCCATGCATGAAGCTGGCTATCATGTTTTCATGTTTGACTTCCGCAATTCTGGCATGTCTGAAAAAGCACCTACAACATTTGGCGGAAACGAAAAAAGCGATTTGCTTAGCGCGATCCGCTATGTACATGATCAACAAGGGATTGAAAACATTGCCTTGGTAGGTTGGTCGATGGGTGCGGCCACTTCTATCATGGCAGGAGCAGAAGCCGATGAAGTCAAAGCAGTGGTTGCCGACAGTCCATTTTCCGATCTAAACGAATACGCTAAAAACAGTTTCCACTATTGGACCGGGCTGCCGAAGTCCCTTGCGGCAGGAACAGCCCGGGCAGTTGAAGCAATTGTCCCAACGTTTAACTTAGAAGACGTAAGGCCCATTTATGCAGCAACCCAGTACAATCAAGAAAAAGGCTTGTTTTTAATCCATAGCCGCAAAGATGGAGCGATTCCTTACACAGAGTCAGAAGCGATACACAGTCACGCCGCTGGCAGTGAGCTTTGGCTACCTGAAAAAGGCGGCCATATAAGAAGCTATTTTCATTACAAAGCTGAGTACGAGGAACGTGTGTTAAACTTTCTTGACCGGACCTTTAAAAAATATGAGCCACAAATTGTGGAAGCCCGCTATTTCACTTAACAGGAAAAACCCCTCTCTCCAACTCGTTGCACTGGAAGAGGGGTTTTGACATGTGCGCCAGTTTTTACTCCTTATAAAAACAAATGAGCAATTGGCGCAGCCAACAAGATGCTTAACACCACCCGTTCAAACCAAATGACAAGCAATTTCGGCACACTGACAGGAATGTCGGTCGCCAAGATCGTCGGAATGACCGCGGAAAAAAACAGCACGGAAGACACACAAACAACTCCAATCGTAAAACGGGTGATGAGATCAGCGTCGGCAGCAATAGCTGCTGGCAAAAACATTTCAGCAATGGAAGTTGCAGCAGCACTTGCAGCAAAGGCAGGATCAGGCAATTGGACGAGTGCTGTTACTGGGAAAAATAACACTCCAAGCCACGCAAACAGAGGCGTATACTTAGCCAGCGCTAACCCGAAAAGGCCAATGGACATAATCGATGGCAAAATGTTCATCGTCATGCGGAACCCATCACGGACGTTTGCGCAAATATTGGCAGATAGGCTCAGGCTCCCTTGCGCTTGTGCCATCGCCTGCGCCCAGCCACGTTGGAGTCGGCGCCCTTGCTGCTCTGCTTCAGGCTTGCCTGTCATCCCGTTATAATAGCTTTCCGTTGTTTGTTTTAATGGCCAGACTCTAGCCGTTACCGCCGTCACTGTAAATGTAACGACTAAACAAGACCAAAAATACACGTTCCAGTTCGCCATTAAATCGAGTGTATTGGCAACGACCACCATAAAAGTAACGGAAACGGTGGAAAAGCCAGTGGCAATGATCGTTGCTTCTTTTACCGAATAGCGCCCCTCGCGAAAAAGCCTGTTCGTAATCAGCAATCCAAGTGAATAACTGCCGACAAACGAAGCAATAACATCAATCGCAGAACGCCCTGGCAGGTTCCAACCTTTCCTCATAATGGGCTGCATCCATACACCGGCAAGCTCAAGCAAACCATATCCTGTTAACATGGCCAAAAATACAGCCCCAATTGGGACAAGAAGACCTACAGCGACAACAAGGCGATCAAAAAGAAATGGGCCCATGTCCTCTGCCAACATCCATTGCGGGCCAATGCCGAATAGCACCATGACAGTAATTGCTAAACCAGCAAGTTTAAAAACAGCCAAAAGCAAATCGGTCTTTGTCTGCCGCCATGTCCCCTTGTAAAACGGATAAAGCGCGCCAAGAAAAATCACAAGCAACGCATAATACGGCACAATTGCAGGGAAAGCCTGCCTCATTGCGGTCACGATATGGTCAAGCATAATGGAAGATGTACCGTTGATTGGCATGGGCACGAAAAACATAAACACGCCAATGCTGCTATAAAGCAAGAAACGGATCAGCGCTCGAGGGGAAGAACCGTTTCCTTGCTTAGCCTCTAATCGTGGCTGTTGCTTCAAGGGCTCCATGGCGCCCCCTTACTGGGCAGCTAGGGCATGAGCCCATGTTTGATGGAGACGTCCCACTTTCTCGACAATTGCTTTTTCAGATTGCGTGACGAGCTGTTTGTTCGCCACTACATGCTTGCCGTCCACAAATACGTCGGCAATCGCTGTTGGCTGCATCGCATACACGAGATTTGCCAACAAATCGGTTCGTGGCGATAAAGAGAAGTCATTCAAATCGAGTGCAATAAAATCCGCGCGGAAGCCTTTTTTCAATTCACCAGTTTGCAGCTTTAGCAAAGCAGCTCCTGTTTGTGTGCCCATTTCAAATACTTGTTTCCCAGTGATGCATGTGCCGTCCAGACGCGTGACTTTTTGCAGCAATGAGCACATCCGCATTTCTTCAAACACGCTAATGCGGTTATTGCTGCAAGCTCCATCTGAACCGAGGCCAATGCGCACGCCCGCTTGCTGGAGATCGGGAATGCGCGTCACGCCATCTGAAAGAAACATGTTGCTTGATGGGCAATAGGCCAATCCTGCCCCTTTGTTGCCAAGCAGAGTTACTTCCGAATCGTCAAGCCAGACAAGGTGGATCGCAATCATGCTTTCATCAACGACGCCTAATGAGTCCAAATAATGAACGGGCCGCAAGCCATATGCATTCAACGTTTCGTCGACTTCAAACGGCTCTTCTGCTACATGGATATGGAATGGCGTGCCTAGCTCTTGGGCAAGACGGTGGCCAGCCTTGATCATTTCTGGCGAGGCAGCATGTGGGCTATGAGGGGCTGGCTGGATCGACACCATCGGATCACTCTCGTATTTGGCCGCCAATTTCCGTGTCCGTGCAACAGCTTCGTCGACTGATTCTTGGTATGCTTCTGGCGCCCCAGCCCAATCATACATTGTCCGTGCAAAAACGAGGCGTATCCCGACATCTTTCGCAGCTTGAATCACCGCTTCATCGGTTTCCACGCCGCCACGATGGACGTAGAAAAAGTCACTGACTGTCGTCGCGCCGTACTTCAACATTTCACCAAAAGCAAATAGTGCCCCTGTATAAATTGCATCCTCATCCAAGAAAGGCGTGTATCGGTACAGTGCCTTGTCGCGCCACTCTAAAAACGGCTGATCGGCGGCAATGCCTCTTAGCAAGCTTTGGAAAGAATGGTTATGGGCATTCACTGTGCCAGGCACAATCGCTTTGCCATCCATGGCCACAAGAGGCACATGGCTATATAAGCGTGACATGTTTTCTTGCGGGCCAATGGCTTCAATTTCCCCGTTGTTTACACACATCGCATAGCTTTGTTGAAACGCGCCATCTGTATATATCAAATCAGCTGAATAAAGCGTCCTCATCTGTTATCCGTCCCTTTCTGGTCAAGGTTTTGGTCAAGTTTCAGCAGCGCATGGAACAACACATTCGCAGCTGCCTCAATGTCACAGAGTGCACTTGCTTCTTCAGGGCAATGGCTTTTGCCGCCAATGCTAGGCACAAACAACATGCCACTTCTTGTCACTGCCGCCATATGGGCTGCATCATGTCCAGCCATGCTCCCGAGTGTCAGCGTCTTGTAGCCAAGTGAATCGGCTTGCTCCGCCAATGTGTCGATTAGTAATTTGTCCATTGGCACAGGCCGTTGCGATAAAAACGTTTCTTGCTTTATCGAAACGCCACGTCTCCTTGCGAGTTCTGCAATTTGGCTGTTTAATGCATGGCGGACAGCATCGATTTCTGCGCTTGTTTTGCCACGAATTTCGACAACCATTTCCACTTGGCCAGGGATAATATTGGCGGCGTTCGGGCGCACGTCAAGTGTGCCAACTGTTGCGACTACTTCTTCTGCCTGCATTTCCGCGGCCGCCTGTTCGACAGCTACAACCACTTCTGCCGCAGCGGCGAGTGCATCCTTACGTTCGACCATGACAGTCGTCCCCGCATGATTGGCATCACCTGTTACAGTTACACGCTCTCTGTAAATGCCCGTAATTCCAGAAACAATGCCAACAGGAATACTGCTTGTGACTAAGCGTTTCCCTTGTTCAATATGGACTTCAAGGTAAGCAGATAAAGGCGGCGCTAACGCGTGCGTGTCCTCAAAGCGATCGGGATCTCCCCCTGCTTGCCTAAGCGCTTCCGTCAACAACAGCTCATTGTCATCTGTCACACCCTCTAAGTCTTGCTTTGTTAACTTTCCTGCTACTGCCCGGCTGCCAAATGTCGATAAGCCAAACGGGTTCGGCTCCTCTGCCGTAAAGGAAACGAGTGCGAATGGATGGCGTGTTTCGATTCTTTCTTCGTTCAGTCGTTCCATTACTTCTATGGCAATGAGAACACCGAGCGCGCCATCATACATGCCACCGTTTGGCACCGTATCCATATGGGAGCCAAACGAAATAGCAGGAAGAGGTTGTCGCCCGTTACGAAAAGCCCATATATTGGCGGCGGGATCGCACTTAACATCAAGCCCAAGGCTGACACATTGTGTTTGCAACCATTCCCTAGCAGCGAGTTCCGCAGACGTGAACGTTGTCCGATCTAACCCGCCTTTCTCATTTTTGCCAAATTGGCCGAGTTCCTCAATCTTCCGTTGCAAGCGAGCATCGTTGATTGTCGGTTTTTTCAAGTAACACACCGCCTTCCACAACGATTTTCCCTGCTTTCATGACTGTATCGACTCGATTAACAGCATAGTTATACTGCAATGTTTGATAGTTGGGCGCGTCAAATAGCACGAGATCAGCGTTTTTGCCTGCTTCAATGCTGCCGATGTCCTTCGCTCGGCCAATGGCGTGTGCGGCATTGATCGTGGAAGCGGCAAGCACCTCTTCTGGCGTCATTTTCATTGTCAGGCAAGCCAAATTCATTATGAATGGCAATGACTCAGTCGGCGATGAACCTGGGTTACGGTCTGTCGATAAGGCAACTGGTACTCCTGCTTCGATCATCGCCCGAGCATTGGCGGGCTCGGTCATTAGAAAAAAGGCTGTTCCTGGCAGCAGCACGGCGATAACGCCTGCCTCGGCCATTTGTTCGATGCCTGTTGGTGAGGCCTTTAACAAATGGTCTGCACTGACTGCCCCGACTTTTGCGGCAAGCTCAGCCCCTCCAAAGGAAACCAACTCATCGGCGTGGATTTTCGGCTTTAGCCCATGCTTTTTCCCTTCCTCCAAAATGTATTGCGATTGGGCGACCGTAAAGACGCCCTCTTCACAAAAGACATCACAAAACTCAGCTAAGTTTTCAGCTGCGACTTGGGGAATCATTTCTTCTGCCACTAATTGTACAAACCCATCAGGATCCTGTTTCCACTCAGGCGGAATCGCATGTGCCCCCATAAAAGTCGAGACGACGTCTACTGGGTGTTCATTGTTTAATTGTTGAGCGACACGGAGCTGTTTTAGTTCAGCGTCTGTCGCTAACCCGTAGCCGCTTTTCGCCTCAACGGTTGTCACCCCGTGCTGCAAAAAACGGTCAAGCCGCAGCCGCGATTCATGGGCCAACTGGTCAGCAGTGGCTGCTCTCGTGCTTTTTGTTGTGCTTAAAATGCCGCCGCCTGCCTGTAAAATGCTCATATACGACTTGCCTTTCAAACGCATCGTCAATTCTTGTTCACGGCTGCCAGCAAAGACGAGATGTGTATGAGGGTCGACGAGTCCAGGCGTGAGGATTTTCCCCGTTGCCTCAATCGTTTTCACCTTCCCAGAACGTTTTTGCAAGTAATGACGAGCATCTGCGTCTGTACCGGCAAAGGCAATCTTCTCTCCCTCAACGATGACACTCCCCCGTTCAATGACGCCAATTTCAGATAAGTCCTCTCCTACTTTTGGTTTGTCGCTTGCTCCGGCAACAGTGACAACTTGTTCAGCTTCCTTGAGATATAAAAGTTCAGCCATTTTCTTTTCCCTCCCTTGCAAGGGCCGGAATGACAATGCCTGTTGCTTTTGCCGTTTCGATAGCTTTTTGATAACCAGCATCGGCATGGCGAACGACGCCTAGGCCTGGGTCCGTTGTCAGCACACGCTCCAAACGCCGTGCCGCTTCCGCTGTCCCATCTGCGACGACAACCATGCCAGCGTGAAGGGAGTAGCCCATACCGACGCCGCCACCATGATGGACAGATACCCAGCTTGCCCCTGCAGCTGTATTCACAAGTGCATTTAAAATTGGCCAATCAGCAACGGCGTCACTGCCGTCTTTCATTGCTTCTGTTTCCCGATTCGGCGAGGCGACCGAGCCTGCATCAAGGTGGTCACGTCCGATCACAATGGGGGCGGACAATTCTCCAGAAGCGACCATTTCATTAATCCGTTTGCCAAAACGGGCACGTTCCCCATAGCCGAGCCAGCAAATCCTTGCCGGAAGGCCTTGGAAAGAAATATGGCGACGTGCCATGCGGATCCACTGGCATAACGGTTCATTGTCGGCAAACTCTTGCAAGATCACTTCATCCGTTTTATCAATATCTGCTGGATCGCCAGAAAGGGCCACCCAGCGGAAAGGCCCTTTGCCTTCGCAAAATTGCGGGCGGATATATGCAGGAACAAAACCAGGAAATGAAAAGGCGTCACGAATCCCTTCATCAAAAGCAACTTGGCGAATATTATTGCCATAATCGAACACGATCGCGCCACGCTTTTTTAACTCAAGCATCGCTTCAACATGCTCGGCCATACTCTTTTTAGCAAGGCTAATGTAAGCTTGGGGATCTTCCCTTCGCAGCACTTGCCCTTGTTCAAGGGGGAACCCTTTTGGCAGATAGCCATTCAAAGGATCATGCGCAGACGTTTGATCAGTGACAATGTCTGGAACAAACCCGCGATCAAGCATTTCTGGCAACACTTCAGCCGCATTGCCGACTAAGCCGATTGAAAGGGGGATGCCTTCCTTTTTCGCGAGTTCTGCTTCCTCAATGGCCTCTGTTAGCGTATGGGCGACAATATCCAAATAGTTGGTCTCCATACGTTTGTCGATCCGGGAACGGTCCACGTCAACGCAAATAGCCACCCCATTTGCCATCGTGACCGCTAACGGTTGGGCGCCGCCCATGCCTCCTAATCCAGCTGTTACGGTAATCGTCCCTTTTAATGAGCCGCCAAAATGTTGTCGTGCACATTCGGCAAACGTCTCGTAAGTCCCTTGAACAATGCCTTGACTACCAATATAAATCCAACTTCCAGCTGTCATTTGCCCGTACATGGTTAAGCCTTTCTTATCAAGCTCATGAAAGGTTTCCCAATTCGCCCAAGCAGGGACAAGGTTGGAATTGGCAAGCAACACCCGCGGAGCATCTTCATGTGTTTTAAAGACAGCAACCGGTTTCCCAGATTGAATGAGCAACGTTTCATCGTTATCAAGCGTTGTTAACGATGAAACAATACTATGATAAGACGGCCAATTGCGCGCAGCCTTGCCAATCCCGCCGTAGACAACTAATTGATCTGGATGCTCTGCTACTTCTTCATCTAAATTATTCATAAGCATACGGAGCGCTGCTTCCTGCACCCACCCTTTGGCCGTTAAGGCAGTGCCTCTTTTCGCACGAATCGGTTCATTGTTCAGATTCACTGTGGCATTTCCCCCTTTACATGTCTTACTTAGCAGTATAGGGAGCTACATCATTTGCGCCTAGCTGATTTCGATTGGATTTTTATTTCATATATTCGACTTTTCATTTATTTCTGTCCGAAAATTTTCCTTTCATTTGCACTTTTTTTAGGTTTAATCCTTTTCTGTAGTTAGTTCTCGAATGCGGTACTGGTTCGGACTGTACGCGGTTTGTTTTTTAAATGCCTTTGAAAAATAGGCTGGGTTTGCATAGCCTACCCGTTCGGCAATCTCACCGATGGCGAGCATAGGGTCAGCAAGGAGCTCCTTGGCCGCCGCAATCCGAATGTCTTGCAGCGCGTGGCGAAACGATTGTTTGAGCCGTATGGAAAACAACTGGCTTAAATACGAAGGATTTCTGCCGACATGCTCTGCTACACGGGTTAAATTAAGCTTAGGGTTTTGGTAATGCTTGTTCATATATCGGAGCGCTTCATGGACAACGTCCGTTTTTTGGACCGTTTCCACACGACGCGTTTGCTCAAACAGAAATTGAATAAACAAAATGAGCTCTTGGACAATCCTTGCTAAAACTGGCATATTTAATACGCTATTAAACAAATTGTAATAGGCGCGTTCCACGTCCTCTCCTGCCATTTTCCAATTACGCATATAGCGGCGCACTTGGGCAAGAATGCTTGTCAATTTAATCCGCAGCAGGCCAGGATCGGGCAAAGCGCCGCTGGCATAATAAAATTCCCCGTATAGCCATTGCTTAAGGGAAGTGAGTTTGTTGTCTCTCAACATTTCGATCCAAATCCGTTGTTCATCTGGCGTCAAAAGTGGATCAATCCGTTTCCACGAAAACGCTTTCCCAGTTACGATCACTTGATCAAAACCGATGAAAAATGCTCGTTGCAAATGGAGTAGCGCTCGCTGATACGCTTCCTGCAAAGTACGATTTTCTTTTTGATCCAAAACAAAGACAGCTAAGCCGTTGTTTTCGTCCCCCCAACTATTAAGCAGCTTATGGCACAGTTTTTCCCGCCAAGGGTCCCGATCAGGAAACACAAGCATCACCACGTCACTAAGCGGGAGAATAGCCGGTTTATCTGTAAATGGGAAAGCTTCGGCAAATTCAAGCAATTTCACGGTTTTGCCTTTCTCTTCATGTTGGATGAGCACCACATCTCCTGAAAACGAATCGGTCCGACCAGGCAAAAAAAGGTCACGGTACGATGGACAGGGCCACTCAGGCTCTTCTTTTTCGCTCTGGACAACAGAGTGCTTTTCTCGCAGTAACTTGTGTAAATGCCGCAATAGTTTCTCAGAATCAAGTGGTTTTATAAGCAAGTCGACACAGCCAAGTTCTAGCGCCTGCATTGCTTTTGCATACGTTCCTTCTGCAGAAACCGCCACAAGAGCAGGCGTAAAGATGGCCGCATAATGTTTTAATTGTTCCCATTCACGCCCCTGAAACATATCCAATTCAAGGCAAATGACATCAGGCCGTTCTGTTTCCATTTGTTCAAACAGTTCTTCCGGCGAACACGCAATGCCGGCACGCTCTACTTGCAAATGAGAAGAACGAATCAACCACTCCATTCCATAGCATTCGCTTAAGTCACGGTCACACACAATAATACGCTTCATCTCAACACCACCCTTTGCTAATCGTTTATACTTCAGTTTAAAAGATTTCTCCTCTAAATGGAATGGAATTACATTTTCCCAACATAACATTGCTTATAAAAAAATGAAAAAACATCCGTAAGCCGGACAAATCGAATTTATGACCATCATGCCTCTTCGCCAAAATCAAACGTCAAAACCGAAGGAGAAGGAACTCTCCTTGGGTTTTGACGTTTTCCTCTCTCCTAAATTACAATCATGTTTTTCCTACACCGACTGACTTTGCACTGGTTTTTGAACAAACAAAGAGGCTTTTTCAATGGCCGGAAGCTTTCGAAGGACTGGGTGAACCAACCAGCTGGCACTAAATAACAACATCGCTATCCCACAAAACGCTACAGGCAAGACGGGGGTAAAGGTAGAGCCAAGCGCCCCACCTATAAGGGAACCAACCGGCACACCGACTGCTGCTGCACTGGATAGGACTGTCACGACACGGCCAATCATCGCTTCTTCCACTTGTTGTTGGATGGACGAAAAAATGAGGATATTGAAGATGCCAATCGCGATACTGCCGATACAGAAGCAAGGCAAAGAAAAGTAAACGGGCAGAAAAGCAGTACCAAGCCAGGCAATGCCGGTACTAGAAAAACCAATGACCGTTAGCAGCCCGAAACGGCATTCTTTGACTTTCGGAGTCACTAGTGTGCCAATCATGACGCCAAGTGACAACCCAGCCAAATAAAAACCATAAATGGCTTCACTATTGCCTTTCATTAATGTAAAGGCAGGCAAATTCGGAACCATTACACCCAGCGCCATATTAATAAAAATAATCGACCCAATCATTTTTGGGATAAGCGATTGAGAAATATACGTCATCCCTGCCTTTAAATCTGTTTTGTAGGCGACCACGCTTTGTTTCATGCCTTGTCTTTCTTGAGGGACAGTGTTTTGTCTAAAGCGGAATAATGTATACGTTAATGATGACAACAAATGGCAAACCGCTGTAATTAAAATGGCTTGAACAGGGCCGATGAAAGCAACAAGAACACCGGCCCCAGCAACAAAAGCGATACCCATTCCTTCCCTCACCGTTTGCAAGTACGCATTTGCTTTAATAATGTTTTCTTTACCAACAATAATTGGCATAATCGTTGATTCGATCGGGTATGTAAACTTGGCTAGCAAAGAAACAGCAAATAGCAATGTGATGACATAATAAACGTTCAGGCCAATCGTTGCGTAAAACAGTGGTAGTGTAAATAGCAATGCTGACTTCAACACTTCGCATACGATTAAGCCTTTTTTGTACGTGACGTATCGAGCAAATGGCGCGATTAAGAAAGCCAACGCATTTGCCAATGTTACTGCGAAATAAGCGAGACCTGAATAAAAGACATTTCCGCTCAAATAGAGGACAAGCAACATACCCGAAACCGCATAAACGCCTGCACCAATTCCATTAATAAACACGCCAGAAAGCAAAATCATAAAATTTCTTTCACGTAAAAATGATCGTGTTTTCATTTACGTCCCCTCTTCATCATTCTTTTTTGTTCCTCCCATCTGTTACATAATGCATGCATCAATGGAATGTGGAGGTTAAGGTTACTGTCAAAGCAGAGAGCGAGCGAGACCGCCCTTCTTTTGATCACACAACAGCTTTTTCTTTACGTTCTATCATACAATTTAAAAATTTAAATCACAACATTTTTTTAAATCAATTTACGTATGACACCTGTCACAAAAAAGCAATGACATCTATGAATAGCACTCTAGCCGGTTATCGCTTAATCTATAAAGGCGCTATAATATAAGGGATTGCCTATAAAGGAGCCTCCCTATGATTCGACTTTATCCCCGGGAACAAATGAAAAGCTATCTTTTCGTTGATATTTTCGTGTTTACTTTTTTGTTTTTTAATTTGTTAACGTTAGAAAGCGAAGTGCCTTTGTTGCTACGCTTGTTTTGTTTTGCGGCTATTTTAGCTGCTTATTATGTAGCACTATGGTGGAAGGATTGGCGCTTTGTCGCTGCGAGCGCCGCCGGCATTTGTCTGTTCGCATTTGCCGCAATATTGATTGATCACAGCTTATTGATTTATCTTTTTCTTTTTAGCGATGTAAGTGGCAGAGTCCGTTTTTGGCCTTACTTATGCCTGTCGATGTTGTTCTTGGCGTCCAGTTATCTGGCTGTCTTTACGGTCACAACAGGCAAGCCTCTTTCGTTTTTGACGACTGTTTATGCGCCTTTTTTATTCTTACAACTCATTTTGCCAGTAACGATTCGCTATATGAAACGAGCCCACAGTCTCGAACGAGATCTCGCTAGTGCCCAATCGGAACTCGCTGCCTTTGCGAAAGAAGAAGAACGAAACCGGATTGCTAGAGATTTGCACGATACGCTAGGCCACACACTTGCCGTCATCAAATTTAAAAGCGAACTGGCGATTCGATTAGCAGACAGCCATCCCGTAGCAGCCAAACGGGAAATGGAGGATGTCCTTGATACAGCACGTTCCGCTGCCAAGCAAGTCCGCGAGGTGGTGTCTGGTTTAAAGCATATCGAAATCAAGCCTGAAATCGACCATGCGAAAACGTTGTTTAAAGGAACGTTCACCACCTTTTCGGTCCGCGGTGAAGAACAAATCCCTACACTTACGGAAGTGGTTGAAACCATGGTGGCGTTGTCGATTCGAGAAGCGCTTGTAAATTGTTATAAACATAGCCGCGCTGATAGAGTGGAATTGGCGTTTTCTCATACAGAGCGCGAGCTTGTTTGCCACATTCACGATGACGGAGTGGGAATCGGATCACCTGACATAAAAAAAGGCGACGGCATCGCCTCAATGAAAGAGCGCATGCGCCTCGTTGGCGGCACATGTCTATGGGAAAGCGGTAGCTCAGGCACAACGGTTACGTTGGCCGTGCCAACTTGACACGTAAAAGGAGAAGGAAAATGATTCAAATATTAATTGCTGAAGATCAAACGATTTTGCGCAATGCGCTTGAGTCACTGCTTAACTTAGAAAAAGACATTCATGTAGCCGGAGCCGTTTCTAGCGGCGCTTCAGTCCGCTCGTTTCCCGGCCTTGGGGAGCTAGATTTGCTTCTCATGGATATCGAAATGCCTGATGGGACAGGGCTCGAGACAGCGAAATACATGAAACAGCATGGATTCAGAGGGAAAATTGCGCTGTTGACGACCTTTTCGCGGCCAGGCTATATTGAACAAGCGATGAAACTTGGCGTGGACGGCTATTTGCTTAAAGATGACCCGATTGATCAATTGATTGTAGCGATCCGCCGCATTGTAGCTGGCGAACACGTCATCTCTCCGGCCCTTAGCAACATGTTGTTTCGTTTGCAGCCCAACCCATTAAATGACCGTGAACAAGAGATGCTCCGGCGAGTGCGCAATGGCGAAAACACAGAAACGATCGCCTCTGCCATGCACCTTTCCCTCGGAACAGTCCGCAACTATTTATCATCTGCGATGCAAAAACTTGAAACGACTAACCGCCACGACGCATTGCGGATCGCAGAAGAGAAAGGATGGATATAAGACATGCATGCAATGGAAGGAATTATCGAATTTGCCGCACCCCTTTTTATTGCGATGGAACTTGCTTCGCTCGTTTGCCTGCTTTTGTTTGGCGTGGTCCGTTACGGCCTTGATAAACGGAAGGCCAGCATGGTCTTTATTTTTTTGTTTATTGGCATTACTGCGTTGGAAGCCGGGCTTGGCTGGTTGTTGTACAAAGAAACTGGTGAATTATCAACATTGCAAATCATTATTACGGTCTTTGTCCTGTACGCTGTCACATTTGGCATCCAAGATTTTAAAAAGCTTGACCGTTGGATGAAACAAAAAATTGGCCGTTTGCGGGGCATTGATTTGCTTACAGACAAAGACCGGGAGCAAATCGCAAAACAAAAGGACCCCAGTTATCAAGCTCGGATGTACCGTCGTTCCTCCTTTGCCCATTTGCTGGTGTTTCTCATTGGGCAAACGGTGTTTTTTGCACTCGGTACGAGCAATTGGGACGACGCGCTTTCTTATGTACGCGATTTGTCTTGGCTAAGCAGCGAAGCTTACAATCCAGCTAACAGCCCTTATCCGAATGAAACGATCCACTCGATTTCGATGCTTTGGGGTGTCATTTTCTTGATCGACACGATTTATTCATGGTCCTATACAGTTTGGCCGAAACGTTCCTAGCTAGCCTATTCAGCGAACAGTACCCCGATAGTGGCGGCTGAAAGAAATGCCTTCCCTTTGCGCTCCGGCAAGCATCACTTCCACTTCTCGCTATTTACGGAAATGCTTTCATATACTATAATACGTACAAACAAGGTCGTACGTGTTACTGATCCGATCAGGCATCAGCTATGGCCGCTCTATGGCTAGGAGGCATCGCATGAACCTCATCAAATCGTTTAATAACAATATTGCTTTGGTGGAGGATGCTGCTGGCTTAGAATGGATTGTGATTGGAACAGGCGTCGGCTTTAACCGCAAAAAAGGCGATGCGATTGATGAAACATTGGTCACTAAAAAATATTCAGCTGAAAGCTCTAGCACTCACCCCTTTTCAGAGTTGATTGACAACATTCCCGTTGCCGTTTTCGAAGTGGCAGCGATGATGATCCGTAAAGCAGAAACAATTATTGGCGTCCAGTTAAGCGACCATTTGTTTTTGGCGCTGGCCGACCATCTCAATTACGCGATTCAGCGCACGTTAGATGGCATCGATTACCCCCATTCACATCCGTGGGAGCTTGACCGCCTTTACCCAAAAGAGCATAAGGCTGCAAAAGAAGCGGTTCGGATTGTCTTTGATGAATTAGATGTGCTATTGCCGAAAAGCGAAGAGTCGTTTTTAACGTACCATTTTGTGAATGCCCAAGGGCAACAACGGCATATGAAAGAAACGGTAAAAATGACAGAAGTGATCAACCGGATTGTCAAAATCATTGAGTTCGATTACGAGCTCCAGCTAAATGAAGAATCATTTGATTACTTGCGGCTGCTCACGCATTTACGGTACTTTGTTTTACGCCAGCTTCACCAAGAGAAAGTCGAATACAAACAATTTAACCCTGAATTAATTGAACTTATCCAAGGAACATACAAAAAAGCCTATCAATGTGCAACAAAAATTGGCCGTATCCTTCATAAGCAGTACGGCTGGGAACTCTCCTCCAATGAAGAGCTCTATTTAACGTTGCATATTTGGCGGTTGCTTTATTAAACGAACGTAATAGACAATTGGCGTGTTACTGGGAAAAACCAGGCATTATCCAAATGGCAGCATGTTTTATGCTGCTGTTTGGATTTTTTTATGGCGATCATTCCGTTCATGCTGGCAGAGGGCGTTAAGCCATTACGTTTCCATGTGCTACCTCCGCCATTCCTTATTGCCATCAGGATGTTGAAAAGACGGTTGCAACAAACACTACTTTAAAAAAGGATGGATCGTTGATGATGAATTACTTACAGCGCATTGGGCGCTCATTGATGTTGCCAGTTGCCGTGCTGCCTGCAGCTGCGATATTAATGGGAATCGGCTATTGGATGGACCCGAGCGGTTGGGGAGAAGGCAATCCGGTCGCTGCCTTTTTGATTGCAGCAGGCGAATCTCTTGTTAGCGGGCCGAGCATGGGCCTTTTGTTTGCAATCGGTGTGGCCCTAGGCATGGCAAAGGAGCGTGATGGATCAGCTGCACTAAGCGGGCTCGTTGCTTTCCTCGTTGTAACCCACTTGTTGTCTACCGATTCAGTTGCATTGCTGACAAGCACGGACCCAGAAAATGTAAATGCTGCGTTTGGTTCGATTCAGACGCAATTTATTGGGATTTTATCCGGTATTGTCGCTGCTATGATGTATAACCGTTTCAGCCATGTCCAACTTCCGGCCGCATTTGCTTTTTTCAGCGGAAAACGGCTCGTGCCGATTATGACGGCAGCTTTTATGTTGGTCATTTCCGCCGTTCTTTTTATCGTTTGGCCATTTGTTTACTCTGGCCTTGTCACATTTGGAACGTGGATTAGCAACTTGCACTATGTAGGCGCTGGTGTATATGGATTTTTTAACCGCCTTCTCATCCCAACTGGTCTTCACCATGCCTTAAATTCCGTCTTTTGGTTTGACGTTGCTGGCATCAATGACATTGCGAATTTCTGGTCTGGAAGCGGTGAAAAAGGCATTACAGGCATGTACCAAGCTGGCTTTTTTCCAGTTATGATGTTTGGTCTTCCAGCCGCAGCGCTAGCAATGTACCATACGGCGAAAACGAAACGCAAAAAACAAACAGCGTCGTTGCTACTCGCTGCAGGATTTGCTTCGTTTTTCACAGGTGTGACCGAGCCATTTGAATTCGCGTTTATGTTTGTAGCACCTGTTCTTTATGTAATCCACGCGGTGCTTACCGGCTTATCGTTGGCCATTGCCGCTTATTTTCAGTGGACAGCTGGATTCGGCTTTAGCGCCGGACTAATTGACTTTATTTTAAGCTCAAGGCTGCCGCTAGCGAACCAGCCATGGATGCTGCTTGTGCAAGGACTTGGCTTTGCTGTCGTTTATTACGCGCTATTCCGCTTTACGATTGTCAAATTTAACTTGATGACGCCTGGGCGTGAAGAGGAGAACGATGAAGAAAAAGTGCCAGAGGATACTGAAAACGCTCAAGACAAGAGCAAGTATACAGCGATGGCGGCCATGATCTATGATGGACTAGGCGGTGATCGTAATGTTGTCTCAATTGAGAACTGTGTCACCCGCTTACGTGTCGAAGTCAAAAATATGGCTCAAGTCGACCAAACAAAAATTAAACGCACCGGCATTCCTGGCATTAATGTCGTATCCAACCATAATATTCAAGTCATTATTGGCCCACATGTACAATTTGTCGCTGACGAAATCGAGAAAATCCGCACTCGTTAAAATCGACTCAGCCTAAATACAGAACATGTTGTGCTCAAAGGAAGTTGTTGAGCAACATTTGCAAAGCATACACGAGACAAATGAACGTGTGCGCTTGAGCCCTGCACTAATCAGTGTGCAGGGCTTTTGCTTATTGGAATGTAAATGGTCGTGATTTGCTGTTCTTTGTGCAGGCCTCCTCTACATATACATGCAAAAGCAAGGACGCCGCAAAGGAGGTATACTATGGCCCAAAAACCACCGCGTTTACAGCAAGGGGATGCAGTTGGGATCGTTGCTCTTGGTAGCCCCCGCTCTGCTGATGCGATAAATGCGAATGTTGCTTACTTAAGGGGGCTCGGCTTCCAGCCTGTGCTCGGCGAACATGTCTATGCCCGTACCGGATTTTTAGCTGGTCCGCCACAAGACCGCGCCAGTGATTTTATGACGATGATCGAAGACCCTTCGATTAAATGGATTTTGCCGACACGAGGCGGCGTAGGCGTTGCTGGCATTTTTCCATACCTTGATTTTGATACCATACGCGCCAATCCAAAAATCATTTCAGGCTATAGCGACATTACGATTTTATTAAACGTGCTTTACCAGGAAACAGACTTGATTGGCTTCCATAGTTTGCTTTTGCTTGATTTTCACAACGGCACGCCTGACTACAATTTCAACCAGTTCTTCTCGTCAACCATGATGCCATCAAGCCCACGCCTTCTAGAAAACCCACCTGGCTTCCCGCTTAACGGCCTCGTTAATGGAAGAGGAAGAGGCCCGCTTGTTGGTGGCAACCTCACCTCTTTTGTTGACAGCCTTGGCACGCCTTATGAAATTGATACAGCCGGAAAAGTCATTTTTTTAGAAGATACGCATGAACCAGTCAATACTGTCTACCGCTATTTGGCACACCTCGAAGCTGCTGGCAAATTCGCTGATTGCGAAGCGATTATTATGGGCACATGCACGAGCTGCCCGATCGCCTACAACACAAGCTATGACGAATTGATTTCCGGTTTTCTTGTGCCTTTAGGCAAACCACTTGTCACGAATCTTCAATCAGGACATGGTTACTACAAAGCCAGTGTGCCAATCGGAGCAGAAGTAGAAGTAGACGGAACAAACGGGCGGATTACGATTTTGGAAAATACCGTGAGTTAAACTATCCCCATTTCAACAAATGGTTTGAAGGAAGCTTATGCCTCAAAATGGGGCGAGCTTCTTTTTCCACTTTCTCTACTTCCGCCTCTATCTAAAACAGGATCTCTCTGAAAAAAGGGTGTTTTTTACATACCCCACTAGGGTATAATATGAAAAGAGAATGGAAAAGGAGGCATTTTGATGAGGAAACGATTACTAATAACAAGTACTGCACTGGCCGTTAGTTTGGCAGGTTGCGGTGCTGGTTCGGACAACCCAGAGCCTGAACAACCAGCTCATGAAGAGACAGGCGACCACAACAGCGAGCACCACCATGGGGATCATTCAAGTTCTGGTGAAGTACCTAAAGGCTTAAAGGAAGCAGACAATCCTTCCTATCCAGTCGGGAGCAAAGCAACGATGGAAGCCAACCATATGCCAGGAATGAAAGGAACGGAAGCGACCATTGTCGGCGCCTATACAACAACGGCTTATGCTGTATCGTATACGCCAACGACGGGGGAAGCTCCTGTCGAAAACCATAAATGGGTCATACACGAAGAGGTGGAAGGTTATGAAGATGAGGCTTATGCCCCTGGCGATACTGTCGTGCTAAACGCAGATCATATGGAAGGGATGGCTGGAGCCGAGGCAGTCATTGATTCGAGTGAACAGACAACGGTTTATATGGTTGATTTTGAGGCAGATGGCGAAACAGTTCAAAACCATAAATGGGTAACAGAAGACGAATTGCGGTCGCCGTAATCGTCTAACGAACCACAACCATAGCCTAATTGCTGCTTGGCAAGGGCTATGGTTGCTCAAGACTTGGAAGCCAGCCCCCTTAATGAGGGGAATCGACTCTTCCTTCCTACGATGTACGAATGAATCGTGTAGAACGTAGCTTATCTCCTTTTTGGTGGAAAGGCGCCATTCGTAATCTTTTTAAGTACTTTTTCTAGGAAAAACATGCAAACAAACAATACAATAATGAGCAACCCAAAGCGAGCAGCTAGCTTTAGCAGCTCATTGGCAATCGGCTCCGTTACTGGCTGCACCACATAATAGAGCGCAGCCACAATGATAGCGACCGCAGCGCCATACGCAACGAAAACACCGGCAGTTTGCCCAATTGAAAGCTGTTTGAACGTTTCTTTGTTTTTCTGATAGGCATACCACAAAACGGCGATCAATACGAGCAGAAGCACAAAAGAATACATCGGTTGTCCCGCCTTACAGTTAAAATAAGTACACCGCGAGTAGCGAACATCGTGGGCACTTATCACGTATTGTAGCATAGTTTTTGCCGCCCGCCAGCCGTAAAACATCCGCTAGACTCCTCTTGGCTGAAGCTAACTAACGAGCGAACATTCAGCTGTTCAAAATGAACAGCTGAAACGGCGATGAAAAACCACTACATTTCGGTTGAAGAGCAACCTCTCTACATATAATGAAAAGCCGTAGAATCCACTTATTCAATCATTGATCTTCCTTAGCACCCTATCAACGTTTTAATTTGAAGTTAGACTGGTCCTTTTCTACATAAAACCGGGCAAACCGTTCATTGGTTCACCCAGTTTCGATCTTTCCTGTATTTTAGTTTAAATGTCTTATTCTGTTTTTAGCGGTTTTGAGTGAACTTGTGATTCCTCACTGCAAAAGCCGCCTTTTTTCAGCAAGCAACTGCTGAAAGGTTTGGTCCAGTTCCTGCTTTTCGTGTTCATCGACTGCTGTCGAAAGGCGGCCGAGCGTTTCCGACAGCTTCAGTTCAACTGCCAATAGCGCTGCTTTCACCTCTTCAGCACCGTCTCGTTTATGCTCTTTTCCATCTTGCGCTACCATTTTTACGGTCGGTTCCTCGTCAGCGAAGGAAAGGATATGGGTCGCGAGATCGTCAATCAGTGCTCGTTCATGGGTAACAAAACAAATGGTCCCAGGGTAGGCCTTCAGCACTTCTAACAGTGAGTCCTTTGTCGCGATATCCAAGTAGTTCGTTGGTTCATCAAGGACAAGGACATTGCAATTTGAAAGGAAGACTTTGGCAAGGGAAGCCCTTACTCGCTCACCGCCGCTCAACACAGCCGCTTTCTTATCGACTTCGTCCCTGGAAAATGCCAACCTTGACAAGACTGTGCGGATAAACGTTTGTGTATACGGGCTGTCTTCGATCATATTTTCTAAAACGGTTTTTCCTTCGTGCAAGTTTTCTTGCTGCTGTTGAAAAAATCCGACCTTAGCTGGGGCTGCTACATGCAAGCCGCCGCTGCGGTCAACAATTTGCCGGGCAAGCGTTGTTTTTCCCGATCCGTTCGGTCCAATAATCGCCAACCTAGCCCCTGTCGGCACTTCTCCATGAACGTTTGCTTTTAGAATGTTGGCGCCGATTTGTACAGGGCAGCCTTGGAATTGGACCGCTCGTTTGCTATGAAGAGTAGGAAATTGGGCCATATCAAAACGAATTGGCTCAACCTCCTTCGGCTTTTCTTTCACTTCAAGCTGCTCGATTCTCGTCCGCATTGCTTCAGCAGCGCGGTTTAGCTTTGCTTTCTGAACACCTGAACTCCGTTTATGCAACCGTGCTTCTGAATTGCCCATCCTGCTCGGTGCTTTCTTAATTTTCGCAGACTTTGCTTGGATCTGTTTGGCTGCCTGCTCCAGCCTGTTCTTTTCTTGGACATATGCTTCGTATTCTTTGTGTGCTTTTTGCTTGTTGGCCTGTTTTTGCTTAAGATAATGATCGTAATTTCCCTCATATACAGTGAGGCAGCCATCTTCCAGTTCCCAAATGGTCGTACACACTTTATTAACCAATACTTTATCATGGGAAGTTAACAGCACTGCACCATTAAAAGCCGTTAACTCCTTCTCCAGTTGTTCGATTCCGTCTATATCCAAATGGCTCGTTGGCTCATCGGCAATAAAAATATGCGGATCGGATGCTAAAGCAGCGGCAATTTTTTTGCGTGTTTGTTCCCCGCCACTCATTGTTTGGACGCTTCCATCTGGGACATGCCATTTGCTGGCCAACTCTCCTGCCACTGCCTCATTTTCGTTTTCTAGCTGGGGCACATAAGCGACTGAGCCATACGTTTCCACAGTCGCCAAATCAGCCTTTCCCTCGCCGGCCAGTATGCGCAAAAGCGTCGACTTGCCTGCGCCATTGTTTCCGACAAGCCCGACACGGTCGCCTTTATAAAGATAGAGCCCCTTAATATTCAACAGTTCCCGTGCACCAACGCTTTTCTTAATCTCTTTTGCTTTCATTAACAACATAAAAAAACCCCCTCTATATGCTAGAGAGAGTCCGTCCGCAGGAATGTGCGCATACGTCGACCTACTTTTGCCTATACGGGCAGAAAAAATCGCAGTATACGTGCACCTCTATCAAAAAAGCAGACGAATCCCATCTCTAAACATAATTAATCGCCATATTCATGGAGCGGACATAAACGCTCGTTCAATGGATGTTTAATTACTGTTTGTAGATAGAATTACTGCTTCATTGGCTGAGGTACCTTTTCCTTTCTTCGTATTTGACGTTATCATGTCATATGAAAGCCAATCTGTCAACTGCCCACATGAAAATAAGAAAAAAATTGTTAACAGGCATAAGAGCCAGGGCTTAACTCCAACGCCATTACATTCGTTCATCATCAAAACTGTTTATCTCTAAAAATTCGCCTTTATTTCCTGGGAAATCGAACCGTCTTGACATACTTTGGCGAACAAACGCTATTTCAGATGAGTGATGGCTCGTTCTTTTTGCCCTGTTTTCCCTGGATAAAGCAACGTTTTTATATACCCTGGGGAACCGCTGGCCATTTCCTTAAAAACAAATGGCCCATCGGATAAAGGCAACCGGTGTGTAATGAGTGGCTTTACTTGCAATGCTCCTGTTTGCAAAGAATGAATCGCCGTTTTCCATTCTTTGCCCGGAAATGGGGCGGACAACCCATTCCAAGAACCATGGATACGCAATTCGTTCCGTACAATTTTTTCAAAGTAAAAACGCTCGATTGTCACGTCCCCGTATGGAATCCCAAGAAAAACAACTTCTCCGCCTTTCTTCGGCAATGCTAATGCTTGGGCAGAAGTAACCGGAGTCCCCGCTGCTTCAATCGCCACATCTACCCCTTCTCCAGCAGTGAAATCGTGAATTTGTTCATGCACTGGGCCATCAAGTGGATTCACTCGCTGGTCGGCGCCAAGTTCTTTAGCCACTTTTAATTTTTGTTCATCGATATCAATTGCGTATACATATCTGGCACCAAACAATTTTGCCCATTGAATGGCAAGCAAGCCGATGCTTCCGCAGCCGATAATGGCCACATCTGCTCCTGGTTCAATCGCCGTCTTGTAAAAACCGTGTGCCACAACAGCAGCCGGCTCAATGAACGCTGCCGTATCAGCATCAATTTCATTCGGCAATGGGAGGACATTTTCAGCAGGCAACTTCACATATTCTGCAAACGCCCCTGGCTGGACAGCTCCGATAACGGTTAGCGACGGGCACCGTGAATAAGCCCCTTGCCGACATTGGGTGCAGTCGCCGCATGGGAGAGCAGGGCATACGGCGACTCGCATTCCCTCCTTTAAATGGCTGACATTGCTGCCTACTTCCTCAATCGTACCTGAACATTCATGGCCAAACGTCGTCCCGGGAATATAAGGCCCTAGTTTTTTATAACGGGATAAGTCTGATCCGCAAATCCCTGCCGTTTCTACACGGACGATGACTTCATTGTCATTCATGATCGTTGGCTTTGGCGATTGCTCAAAACGGATGTCGCCAGCACCATATAAATTTAAAGCCTCCACTCGCTTTCCTCCTAAATCGCTTTACTCGTTATGCTGTGGCTTTTTTCTATGACGGATGATGTTAGCGAACGCTACAGCCACAATAAGCGTATTAAAGATGAGTTGGTGTTCAAAGTAAAAGCGCCCCAGTCCTCTAAGCGGTCCAAGCATAAAATCTAGCAAATGTTCAACCATTCTGTCCCTCCGTTGCAGTTCTGCTTTACTCTGGTTTTAAAAGCACTTTTATCGCTTCTCCGCTTTTTATCGCTTGATAAGCTTCCTCCCATTGATGAAGCTCGTATTCATGGGTGACCAGATCACGAGCGTTGACATTGCCTGTTTTTAATAGCATCAGAGAAGGTTCCCAATCAGCTGGCTTCTGACTTCTGCTGCCAATGACGTGTATTTCTTTCTGAATAATTGTTTCGAGGTCAAAGGGAATTTCTGATGCAGCAAAAATGCCGACTTGGCTATACTGCCCCTTTTTCCGCAATAACTTTAGCCCTTGATTGGCTGCTTTTACGGCGCCTGAACATTCAAGCACCACATCGGCTCCGTAGCCGTTTGTCAGTTCATTTACGACTTCGCCGACATCCGTTTCTTCGCCATTGACAACATAATCAATCCCAAGGGCACGCGCCTTCTCAAGGCGAACCTTGTCATGATTGAGGCCGGTTATCATGACTTTTGCACCTTTGCTTTTCGCGGCTTGGGCAGCGAGCAAGCCAATCGGACCAGGACCAATGACAACACACAAATCGCCTGCGTTGATTGTTGTTTTCGCTAGCGCATGGTGCGTGCAGGCTAACGGTTCTGTCATCGCTGCTGAACGAAAATCAACATTGTCTGGCAAAAGATGCAAACTCTCTTCCCGGGCAAGTACATACTCAGCGAACCCGCCATCTTGCTGGGTACCAAGCCCTTTGCGCTCGCTGCAAAGGTTGTAGTCTTTCGTTTGGCAATAGGGACATTGCCCACAAATGGAGAAAGTGGTTTCAGAGGTGACCCGATCCCCTACTTTAAAAGACTGAACGCCAGGCCCGACTTCAACAATTTCTCCTGCAAATTCATGGCCAAGTGTTACCGGGAAGGCCACTTTATAATGGCCTTCATACGTATGGATATCGGACCCACAAATGCCCGCATATTTGACTTTAATTTTGACTTGCTTTTCCCCTGGAGCAGGTTCGGGCTTGTTTTGGAGTTCAACATGTCCAAATCCAGGTGCTGTTTTCACTAATGCTTTCAATTCTAGCCCTCCTACTTTTCGTAAAATTAATTGAATATACCGAATAAACGAATGATTATCCAGTTAATCAGGTTGCCTCCTTGGTCAATGCTTGATATTTGTGCCGAATCTTCCGGCATTGTAAAGTTCCCTTCCATTGCCATTTGCGTAAATAATGGGGCAACATCTGTGGCCAGATAAAGCGAAATCGCAATCATAATCGTTCCTACGATGACTGAATGGACGATATTGCCCCGTGCAGCGCCAACAATAAACGCAACAATAAACGGAATTGTAGCCAAATCGCCAAAAGGCAAAAGCGCATTGCCAGGAAGAATGATTGCTAAAGCGACTGTAATGGGCACTAAAATAAGAGCAGTTGAAATAACAGACGGATGCCCGAGTGCGACGGCTGCGTCAAGACCGATATAAATTTCCCGGTCGCCAAAACGTTTATTCAGCCATTCGCGGGCCGATTCCGATATCGGCAAGAGCCCTTCCATTAAAATTTTAACCATTCGCGGCATTAGCACCATTACTGCAGCCATAGCAATGCCAATATCAATCACATCGCCAATGCCATAGCCAGCAAGCAAGCCAATGGCAGCACCGAGAACTAAGCCTATGAACATCGATTCTCCTAAAATGCCAAACCGTTTTTCAATTGTCGCTGGGTCAGCGTTCCATTTATTGACGCCTGGGAGCTTTTGCAGCCCTTTTACTAAAAAGATGCCTGGTGCATAGGAAATCGTGCTACCTGTGGCAATGGAGACCCCAGGCAAGTCATAAAATTCGCTCACCATCGGCGCCGTCCAATCGGCAATCTTTAAACAGATAACTTGAAAAATCACGGCTGCCAGCAAAGACAAAAACAAATTGGACGTTGCCACATATACCATGGCTGCTGTAAACGTATAGTGCCAGAAATTCCATATATCGACGTTCATTGTCTTTGTCGTTTTTGTCACAAGCATAAGCACATTGACCAAAAGACCTAACGGAATAATAAAAGCAGCCACCATGGAAGCCCAAGCAATCGATGAAGATGCCGGCCAGCCTACATCAATGACATTCAGTTCCACACCTAGCCGGTCAACCATCCCTTGTGCAGCCGGCCCTAGATTGTTGACGAGCAAGTCGACGACTAGAAAAATGCCGACGAAGGCAATGCCAATCGTTAATCCAGACCGAAACGCTTTACCTGGTTTTTGCCCAAACAACAACCCTAATAAAAAGATAGCAACGGGCAAAATAACGGTCGCGCCTAAATCTAAGAACCCTTGAATAAAGTTGACAAACCCATCCATGACGTTCCTCCTCTTTTGAAAACACTCAGTTTCGCTTAAGCTTTAAGCGCTTCTAAAATTTCTTTTTTTGTTTGCTCCGTGCCGATGCCTGTTAAAAAAGAGCGGGCATTGATCACAGGGAAAGGAAAATCTGCTTGCGTCATCGCTGTTGTTACTAGCAAGTCAGCAGTATCCTTATGGCTGCCTACTTCCGAAATCTTGATCTGCACTAAGTTGACCTTTAAGCCGTTCTCTTTTGCCATTTCTTCAATCGCGCTATTTACCACTGTCGATGTCGCAATTCCTGCACCACAAGCAACTAGAACTTTTTTTGTTTTCATCAACATCTTCCTCCTTTAGCTTCTGTTCCTAAATGATCAAGAACGACCGTTTTGATTTCTCGTTTCGATGTTGCATACGCTAATTGTGTCATTGCTTTGTTGTTTTGAAATAACTTCATCAGTTGCTGCAAAATCGTTAACTGGGAATGGGCTTCTTCCATTGCCAACATAAAGACAAGTTTCACGGCTACTCTTTCTGAAGCCGTTCCGCCCATTACGCCAAATTCTACAGGTTCGTTTAACTGGGCAATGCTAATCGTCTTTTGGCGCACATGTTCAATATCCGTATGGGGAATGGCTACTGCCATCCCATCCATCGGCAAACCTGTGGGAAACTCATGCTCTCTCGCTATCACCGCGCCGGTGAAACTTTTGTTTACAAATCCGTGGGCGACGAGGTTGTCCGACATGAGCTGTAGAACCTCTTCTTTATGTTTCGCATGCACATTGATTAAAATGGTACTCTCATCGACTAGCATGGTGACCTCCATTTGCTTATTCTCCTAATCCTTTGAATAAAAAGATACGAGCTCCATTATTTCTGTCTCTGTTTTTGCTGCGATCAGCCGCTCTCGCGCTTCTTTTGAACCAGCAAGCTTAATCAACTGCCTTAATGCTCGGATATGTTGGTGCTTATCAATGGCTGCAATCACAACCATGACATGAACCCACTCACCGTCTGAAAAAAGAACTGGTTTTCGCAAATGCAGTAAGCTCATCCCTGCCTCAATTGCGCCTTCCTCAGGGGAAGCATGGGGAATGGCGATGTGGGGGCCAATAATGATGTATGGGTCCCGTTCTTTATTTGACATTAGCGCCTCCACATATCTCTGTTCAATTTTCCCTTGATCGAGCAAAGGTTGGGCAGCTAAAGACAACGCCTCTTCCCATGAAGGGGCTTCAGGGGCAAACGTGATCGAATCTGGTTTGATGAACGATTGGAGATTCTGCTTTTCCTCTGCCTTGCCATCAGGCATTCGCTCTTCACGATTAGGAAAGAAATATTGCTGCAATTGTTTTTGCAGCCCGCTTTCATCTGTAATCAAGGCATGGTTTCGGACAATCTCAATCACTGCGTTGACATTGAACTCAACAGGTGCATAGCCGTAAACGTCCTCCATTACTTGGCGCCGTAGTCTTGCCCTGTCTTCTTTCCTTAACAATGAGCTAGTCATATAAAGCCTTTTGTTTGTTTCAAGAGGCGTTTGCGAGAACACCAGATCAAACGCCAAATCACACGTTTGGAATTCACGAACCGATAAAGAATCCAAAAATACAAACTCAGGAAAAAGCTCGCTTAACTCCTTTAACATAAAGCCAGACACCGAAACACCTTGCGGACAGACAACGATCGCTTTTATTTTTTTATTAATGCTCTCCCCTTGCCTCATCATCCAGGAGCCGATTAACATCGTCACATACATTTTCTCTGCCTCTGGCATCCGCTTCCCTAATTGCCGTTCCAACGGCCCAAGGCTACGCTTGACTAGATGGTGCAATTCCTTATATTCGTCAGGCAGGATTGGTTTGGCGGCTTCGACGGCTGTCAACTCATATTTCATGCGGTAGTACGCGGGCTTAATATGCTGAATCAACTTTTTCAACAGCAAGTCCCGTTCCTGCAAATAAATACAGGCGCTCTTTTCAAATAGCCTTAACACATCGGCCAATGCTGGCATTAAATCAGGCAGCTCCTCTTCCGCATTTACCCATTCAGTCCAATAACGGCTTGTCGTCAGCAAGTAAAGCGTTATAAATAGCCGCTCCTGCTTTGGCACGACTTTTAGATGGCGGAAAATTTCCTCTGTAGCCTGGTACTCTTTCGTATCTGAGAGTTCATCGTATTCGATTGGAAACGGCGGCAACACATGTCCGATGCTAATTCGCTTTAAAACGAGCGTTAAAATATAAGGCATTGCCATCAGTTTTTCATCTGTAAATTGGATGCCTAGCTTCTGTTCGACTTTTTCAATGCAGGCATGGACTTCGCTGATTTCATGTTTTCCAATGTCTGTACCGATTTCAAGTTGCCGTCTGCCTGTCTGTGTTTGCACGACCACTTCCGTTAAGTGAATCAGCAATTTGCGGATTTGCAGTTCTTTGCCTTCCAACAAGTAACCGTATTTCCGCGAATAGCGAACCACCAATTGGAATGGCGTTACAAACTCCTGCACTTTTTTCAAGTCATTTAAAATGGTGTTTTTGCTGTAACCTAACTGGGAATGAAAATGGAGCAGTGACAGCTCTTCCTTTTTTGCTAACAGCATTAATAAAATAAAGTGGACGCGCTGCTCCTCGGTTAAAAACCCTTGTCCATCTGAAAGCAGGCAATCTTGTTTCCCCGTAATCTTTGAAAAAACGGATTGATCAACAATAAAATGGCCTTGCCTTGTCCGCTCGATTTCAGGGATATGCTCCCTTTGCAGCCACTCATTGATTTTTTCAATCGCGTAGCTGATCTGCCTGCGGGTAAGTCCGTATTTCTTGGCGATCGTTGCGCTTGTGACTCGGCGATTGCTTGCGATTTCATTGAGTATTTGCTGGCTTCGACCATTAAGTGTCAATGCAGCCCCTCCTTTCAACGTCCATTCTATCATCGTTGCAACCTAAAAAGTATGCGCTTTCATCACAACTTTACGGGCACAAATTGTGCAACGTTTGGATGCGTACATCGTCATCACAAAAGCCGGTTCTCTATGCGAACCGGCTTTTCCCTCCCAATACGACCCCTTCTTTTCAGCTTAAAACTCAGCCGCCTTTACCCGTTTAGCAAACGAAGCCCATTTAAAATAACTAAAATCGTACTTCCTTCGTGGCCGATGACACCGAGTGGCAAATCCAACACTTGCATAAAGTTGGAAAGCACGAGCAAAAGGACAACGGCAATCGAAAAAACAATGTTTTGCTTCACAATACGGTTCATTTTTTTTGACCGTTTGATGGCGTCAGCGATGTTGGGCAATTCATTCTTCATTAAGACCATATCAGCTGTTTCTAACGCTACATCGCTGCCGCCGCCCATCGCGACTCCTAAATCAGCCGCTGCTAAAGCAGGGGCATCGTTAATGCCGTCCCCTACCATAGCAACAGTTCCTATTTCTTGACGTATACGTTTAATTTCCTCCGCTTTCTTGTCTGGCATACAACGGGACACATAACGGTCCACCCCGCTTTGTTCTGCAATTGCCTGCGCCGTTTCCTCTCCATCACCTGTCAACATCACAAGTTGAATTCCCTGTTTTTGTAATGCTTTCATGGCAGCAAGCGTTTCTGGGCGGATTTCATCCCTGAGCGCCAGCACACCGACAATGCCGTTAGTGTCTTGAATGAACACAACCGTTTTTCCTTCAGCCGCTAGCTTCTTCGCTACGCCATTTTGAAAATGTTCTGCTTCCTGTTCGCCTACAAATGCAGCCTGGCCTACCCGCCATTCTCCATCATCAAATCGGCCTTTCACGCCAACTCCAGGCGTATCTTGCACTTGGATAGGATTTAACAGCCTCGTACTGCCCTTTTCCTTCGCATAAGCAACAATTGCTTCTGCCAACGGGTGGGTAGAATGGTGCTCGATTGAAACCGCATGAAGGAGGACATCATCTTTATTAGCGCCTTCTCGTAAAATAAAATCACATACTTCTGGTTTCCCTTTTGTCAACGTTCCTGTTTTATCAAATGCAATTGCTTTGATTTTGCCGGCATGCTCCACATGGACACCGCCTTTAAACAAAATGCCCCGTTTCGCATTAGCCGAAATCGCCGATAAAACCGCTGGCATAATAGAAGCGACGAGCGCACAAGGCGAGGCAACCACAAGCAAAATCATTGCTCGATACCATGCATTCAGCCAAGTCCAGTCAAATAGCAAGGGTGGCAACAGCGCCACAAGCGCCACTGCGATTAACACCACTTTCACATAGAGGCCTTCAAAGCGCTCAATAAATAGTTGCGAAGGCGATTTTTCTTCTTTCGCCGTCTGTACCATGCGAATAATTTTTTGAACCATTGTTTCTTCCATCGGTTTGGTTATCATTACGACCACCGAGCCTTGCACATTCAATGTTCCAGCAAACACCTCTTGCCCGACTGCTTTCGTAACAGGGATTGCTTCCCCTGTAATAGCCGCTTCATTTAAAGCAGTCATTCCTTCTATGATGTTTCCGTCCGCTGGTACACGTTCCCCTGGCCGAATTAAAATCGAATCGCCAATTCGCAACTTCGCGGCTGGCACAATCGTTTCTTGGCCGCTTTCAAGCAGGACAGCTTCCTCTGGCTGCAATTTCATCAACGCCGAAATTTCTTTATGGCTTTTGTCCATTGTATATGTCTCTAGAGCACCGCTTAAAGCAAAAATAAAAATCAAGATCGCTCCTTCTGCCCAGTAACCGATTATAGCTGCGCCAACCGCTGCGAATACCATCAACATTTCCACGTTCAATTGTTTGTGTTTAAACGTCTCTTCCATGCCTTCCCTTGCCTTTGCATAACCGCCGATCATAAAAGCGCCGCAATATACAGGAATAGCAGCAGCGGCCAGACCGTAGCTCTCAAGGAGCCAGCCAACAACAATCAGCACACCTGATACAAGTGCTGCAAGTAGTTCAGCATGGTCCTTCCATTTCCCAAACCGGTTCCTCCGGTTGTTGATCACAAGTCTCTCTGTAGTGGCAGCCATTGTAATCCCCTCTCTTTTCAATTATTTTAACTAATTGAGAATTAATATCGTTTTCTCTATTTCATTTAAGTCCTTAAAAACAGCTTTATATTCGTTACAAACTAAGTATAGCATATAATTATAAAGATTTTCTTATGATAATAATTATCATTAAGATGTTATTCTATTTTAAAAATAAAGGGAGGCAAATGAAGAGGCATATAGAATGTGTGACTGTCGCAAACAACAACTTACATGCCGCCGGGGAGAGTATGTTTTAACTCTCATAGAGGAAAAAATGACTTTCTCGCGAAGCCTAGCAGTCAGAAAGGGAGGAATGCTTGATGAAGGTATGGAAAGCCAAGGAAATTGCTCATGAATGGGTATGGACGTATGCCGAGGGAAAAAAGTGGTTCAAAGGAGCTTATTTTAGTGGTTCCGCCGCTGAACAGGCAGATAATTCGTACTTGGCGCCTCACTCAGATTTAGACATCATGGTCGTCACGTCTTTTGAGGAGCCTCCTTTAAAAATCGGCAAATTTCGCTATAAAGGCGTTTTACTAGAAGTTTCTTTTATTCCTGAAAAGGCGCTGTCATCGGTTGAAGCCGTTTTGTCACACTACCATATCGCCCATGCCTTTCAGAACGACACGATTATTGTTGACCAAGAAGGGTTTCTCAAGCCTTTGCAAAAGGAAGTCGCACGCCACTTTTGCCAAGAACAATGGGTCAAGCGCCGCCTTGCCGATGTCCGTTCAAAATCGGAGAGAGGGCTAGAACAACTTCACGTTGAAAAACCGTTTCACGAGCTTGTCATGAACTGGCTTTTCCCGACTGGTGTCGTCGCCCATCTTTTTCTTGTCGCCGCCTTACGCAACCCTACTGTACGGCTTCGTTACTTAGCGGCAAAAGATGTGCTCACGTCTTACCAACTGGAGGACGTATATGAGTATTTGCTTCACCAATTAGGTTGCCAACACATGGATGCCAAACAGGCCAAGCGCCATTTAACGGCACTGGCCCATACGTTTGACATGACGGTAAAGCTGAAAAAAACAGCTTTCTTTTTTAGCTCTGACATTTCACTAGAAGCACGCCCACTGGCAGTAGATGGCACAGAAAAACTGATTGACGAAGGCCACCACCGTGAGGCCATTTTTTGGATCATTGCCACGTTTGCCCGCTGCCATCTGATATTAGCTGCAGATTGCCCAACTAGCCATCAAGCAGAACTCGGCTATTTTCAAGAAGCGTTAGCTGATATCGGCATTGCAAATCATGCTGATTTGTTAAACAAAGCCGCCTACACTCGTTCAACAATGGGAACGATGTGTAAAGCGGCTCTTAACATCCTAGAAAGAAATCCAGCTATTGTGTGCACGTAACGCCAATCCAATCGTCAAGAAGAACGTTACCCCGATGACGCTATTCGTTTTTTGATGTGCATCGCCGCTTCCTTTGGCTTTTCGGCTTTAGTGACCCCGCTGCCGACAATGATGACGTCTGGCCGGTATGGGAGAATCACTGGCAACGATTCAACGGTAACACCACCGGCAATAGCCGTTTTTAGTCCAGTTCCTTCGACTAACTGAAACAGCCCTTGTCCAAGCTGTTTATGCTGCTGTTCGTCCTTGCCGAGATGAAGCCCGACAAATGAAACGCCTTGTTCTTTCAATGCCTTCACTTGCTCGGTTTTGTCAACGCCTAGGAGGTCAACCATCATTTCTTTGCCTTCTTGGCTGGCTACTGAAAGCGTCTCCGCAATGGTGGCAGCTGGAGCGAATGCCATGACCGTTGCGATATCGGCGCCTGCTGCAAACGCTTGTCGTGCCTCGTGTTTCCCGGCATCGCAAATTTTCATGTCAGCAAGCAACGTGTGGCGGGGGAACGCTTTGCGCATTTGCCTTACGATTTCCATGCCGTATTCTTTGATAACGCCAGTGCCTATTTCAATTATATCAATAGCGTCACTTGTATCTTCTACTAGCGCAAAACACGTTTCCCAATCAAGGCGGTCGAGCGCAAGCTGCAACTTCATGTCGATTCCCCTTTCCTCCATACTAGCGTTCAATTCGTTCAAGCTCGCCGAGCTGCGCTTGCACTTCTTCTAAATAAGGCAAGCCTTCGTTGTCCCCGACAATGCTGACGACCATCGAACCTATTGTGTTAGCAAATGCCAGCATCCGTTCAAGAGGCCAACCTTGGAGATACCCATACAACAGTCCAGCATCAAAGCCGTCTCCAGCGCCAACTGTGTCGACGACTTTTGCCGCCTGCACTGGTGCTGCCTCGACGACTTTGCCTTGATAACTGCCGACCGAGCCATTCTCTCCTCGTTTAATTGCTACTAAGTCTATCCCAAGCTTCGTCGTTTCAGCGATAATCTCAGCTGGGTCGCTTGTTCCGAGAATAATCTCCATCTCTTCATCGCCTGTGAGGAGAATGTCAACTTCTTGCAAAAGCGGGTACAGAGCAAGTCGCGCTTCCTCTTTGCTCCAAAGGCGCAGGCGAATATTGGGGTCAAACGCAACTTTTACGCCATTTTCTTTGGCAAGCTTGATTGCTTGCTTTGTCACTGCCATATTGCCAGTGGCAACTGCTGGGTAAATCCCTGTTAAATGGAGAATTTTCGCTTGTTGGAAATAGCTCGGGTTTAAATCCTCAGGCTTTAATGTCTCTGTTGGCGACGGATTGCGATAATAAAGAGTGCGTCCCGCTCCGTTTGCCATGATTTCTTTAAAGTTAAGCGATGTGGCATAGCCGTCGACTAATTTCGTTTCGCTGACGTCTACCCCTTCGCCTCGGGCAAATGTTTGAATATGCTGGCCAAATTCATCTTTCCCAAGCCGGCTAATCCAGCCTGTTTTTAAGCCTAGTCGTGAACAGCCAATTGCCACATTTAATTCAGCTCCGCCGACACGGCGCTCGAACGAGTGGACAAATTTTAGTGGCCCAGTCGCATTTGGGCTAAAAGAGATCATTGCATCTCCTAGTGTAATGACATCAAACATTGAATTCGTCTCCTTTTGTTATATGATGGATACCGTTTTTGCTTGCTACAATGGCTTCGCAAGCCATGTCCAAAAATAGGCCTGTTTCTACGACGCCGACAAGTTTTTTCACCTTTTCATGCAAGCTATAAGGATCGCGAATGTTGCCAAAATCACAGTCAAGTATCCAATTATGGTTATCTGAAACAAATGGGCTTTGGCCCGTTTGCCGCAAACTCGCTACACCGCCTAGCGCTTCAATCCGCAGGGCTGTTGTTTCCCACCCAAATGGAATGATCTCGACTGGTAGTTTGAAAGCGCCCAACTCCTCTACAAGCTTGCTTTCATCGGCAAGTACGACGAGACGCTTCGCTGCTGCCGCTACCAGTTTTTCTCGTAAAAGCGACCCGCCGCCCCCTTTTAATAACATAAGGCCAGGGGCAATTTCATCAGCTCCGTCAAAAGCGACCTCTAGCTTTTCCTTTGTTGGAAAATCGATGATGTGTATGCCACATGCTTTAGCAAGTGCTTCCGTTTTCCGTGAGGCCGCCACAGCTTGTATGTTCAGCCCTTCTTTTGCTTTTTCTCCTAACACACGGACAAATTCAAACACCGTTGAACCTGAACCTAGCCCGATCTTCATGCCATCTTTCACATACTCTGCTGCAGCTTCCGCCGCCATTCTTTTCAGCTGATCCAAATAAGACGCTCCCTCCTATTCCAAATTGGCGTGACGCGCTTTCATTTCTGCCTGTTTTTCTTTTGTCAGCTTAACAACAATGGCATCTAATAACAGATGGATGCTTTGGTCAAATTGGTTACCTAAAGGCTGAATCGTTTTTGGTTCGTCGGGCTTTCGCTGTTTTGTTGCTGCCGGTACAAACAAACATGTTTCGCAAAGATCGCCGAATTCTGTTTCCCGGTTTGCAGTTACAAGCATCACCTTGGCGCCAGCTTGCTTTGCTTTTTTTATAACCTGCCTAGCTGCGACTCCTGAGGCCGAGCCAGAAACGAGAAGCAGGACATCGCCTTCACCAATGCTTGGTGTAATCGTTTCGCCGACGACGTACACCTCGTAGCCTCCATGCATTAAACGCATAGCAATTGCTTTGCCCATTAGGCCAGACCGGCCGTCGCCGCTAATAAAGATGCGCCGTGCGTGTTTAAACCCTTGGGCAATCGCCGCCAGCTCTTCTTCCTTTGTGCAGGAAATAACCGTACTTATTTCCTCTACGCATGCTTGGGCCGTCTCTTTAAATGAGTCCATTTGTTCTTCCTCCTAGTATTCATTTAAAAAACTTGGCAGCCATAACGCCACAGCCGGCACAAACGCAACAATTAAAATCGCCACAAGGATGACCGCTACATAAGGCAATAAAGCAACTACTGAACGGCTAACAGACAATTTCGCTATTGAACTTGCCAACAGCATACATAGGCCATAAGGCGGCGTAATCATGCCAACGGCCAAGCACATCACGATGACAATCCCAAAATGAATCGGATCGATGCCAAGTGTTTGTGACGCTGGAAGGACGATTGGCACAAACAAAATCATTGCTGGAATGGCATCTAAAAACATGCCGACAAAGAGAAACAATAAAATGACCGCAAGCAAGAACAGGCTGGCACTTGAAAATGTCGAATCAAAAAATCCGGCAATCGCATCAGGTACACGGTAGTAGCTAAATAACCGCCCAAGAGCGCTTGCTGTCGCCAACGCAAACAGCGTAAGAGAACTTAGACGGATCGTATCAAATATAATTTCCGGCATGTCCTTCCATTTAATGGTTTTGTAGACGAACATCGCTAAAATGAGCGCATACAAGCAGGCAATAATGGCCGCTTCTGTCGGCGTAACAAACCCACCGACGATTCCCCCTAAAATAATCAAAGGCGTCAATAAAGGCGGCACGCACTTTAGAAATTGCCGGCCAATTTCAGCCAGTTTAACACGCTCATGGCGGGGATAGTTTTGCCTATGAGAAACGAAGGCAACAAGAGCCATCATCGCCACGCCCATTAAAAGGCCAGGAATAATGCCGCCGATAAACATTTGCCCGACAGAAACACTTGTCACACTGCCATACACGACCATTGGGATGCTTGGCGGAATCAGCAAGCCCATTGTGGAAGATGCCGCTGTTGTACCGACGGCGGTTGACTTGCTATAGCCTTCCTTCATCATGCTTGGAATCAAAATTTTTCCGATGCCAGCTGTGTCTGCCTGTGCAGAACCAGAGATGCCGCCAAAAAACATCGACACCACAATATTAGCTTGAGCGAGACCGCCGCGAATGTGGCCGACCATTGAAACCGCCAATTGGATTAAACGCTCTGAAATTTGCCCTTGGTTCATAATGTTTGCCGCTAAAATAAAGAGAGGCACTGCCAGTAGAATAAACGATTCCACACCAGCAAACATCGTCTGTACAACAATTTGCAACGGCATGACATCGAGAAGCCAGATGCCTACAAAAGCGACAATCCCAAGCGTAAACGCAATGGGTACCCCTAAAAACAAGAGCACAATAAACAACAGCACTAAAAAGAGGCCGATCATGCCGCATCACTTTCCTTTTTTAAAGAATGGGCGCCAATGTCTTCCACAGCATTGCCAATGGCAAAGGCCAACATCGCAAATCCAGATACAGGAAGGACAAGCCACAAGTATCCTTGCTGTAGCTCCGGCAGCGTGTTTACTGTCCACTCCCAAAACAAGTGCGTCAGCTTAGAGCCGTAAACGACCATAGCAGCACCGAAAGCACCAATCAACACGTGGCTGACCAATTTGGTTAAAAGCAACGGCAAGCCGGCAAGTTTTTCATACAAATAATCAATTTTAAAATGTTCTTGATGGCGGACCATGACAGCAGCACCTAAAAATACCGTCCAAATAAATGCATATGTAGCAATTTCCGCTGCCCATAAAATCGTGATCCCCGGTACGTAACGCGATAGCAGCTGTAAAAATATGCACACGACAAAGCCGACAAAGAACACCGCCGCAGCACGCATCAGCACCCATTCTAGACTATTTAAAAACGCCTTCATGATTTGCGCCCTCCTTCTAATCCGCCAAGGAGCGGATTCTTTCATAAAGTTCGGTCGCGCCTAATTGCGCTGCTGCTTTCTCTCTTACTTCTTCTGTCTGTTCAATCAATGGGTCGGTGTCGATTTCCTGGACAATTGCCCCCTCCTCCTCCAGCCGCTCAAGGGACTGTTTTGCCAGTTCCTTATCTGCGTGGCGGGCAGCAACAGTCGCTTCCTCTGCCGCTTCATAGATCGCCTGTTGCTCTTCTTTAGAGAAGCGCTCCATTACAATGTCCGATGTTAAAAAGAAACGTGTCGTATAATCATGGTTCGTTAACGTCAAGTAAGGCGTCACTTCATGATGGCTCGATTGATAAATATTTGTAAAATCATTTTCCGAGGCATCGACAACCCGGTTTTGCAATGCTTGGTACATCTCATCCCAGGCCACACTTGTCGGCAGTGCCCCTAATGCTGTCCAACTATCCTGGATTGCAGGCGAGTCTTGCGTTCGAATGCTAACATTGCGCAAATCGTCTATATGAGCAAGTGGTGCTGGCCCATAGTATTGTCGTACTCCCGCTGTCCAATAGCCGAGCACTTGCAAGTTTGTGTCCCTTTCAATCAACTCGCTCATTTCTACGCCAATCTCGCCGTCAACAACGCGCTCCCAATGTTCATAGCTCGTGAACAAATACGGCAGCGAAAATAAGTCGACTTCACGCAATACTTGTGTCATAAACCCAGGCGAAATTACAGCCATATCAACCCCGCCTGTGGCAATGCTTTGCAACAGCATATCCTCATTGCCGCCTAGCGAGCCATTCGTATGAAGTTCTGCAGTCACAGCGCCTCCCGTCTTTTCCTCAACTGCTTCTTTAAACGCTTGAAAACCGACTGCGTATGGGCTATTCGCATCTAGTTGCGTCGCCAATATTAGCTTTTTCGGATCACCTGGATCGTTGTCCGCCGTCTCTTTTACGGCTCCACAGCCACTAAGCAATAAGGTGGCTGTCGCCAACAAAAACAGCTGTTTTCTCACAAATGCCCACTCTCCTTCATTAACAAGATTGCCTGCACTTTAAGGTTGGCTGAAAGCGGTGAGTGCGAATTTCTGAATGTTTTTTGCCTCCATTGATTTCTTGCAGCAGTAGCTCAGCAGCTTTATGGCCCATCGCAAATGTCGGCTGAGCTACAGTCGTAATGGATGGATTAAAAAAGTCAGCAAACGTCACATCGTCAATCCCAATTAGTGCAATTTGTTCAGGAACATCGATTTTTTGTTGTTTGATCGAGCGCAGCAATTCATACAAAACTAGATCATTTCCGGCAATAACGGCTTCAGGCGGAGTTGGCAGTGCCAGCATGTCGGCAAGAAAATGGGGGGCTTCCTCTACTTGCCCCGCCGCAACATACGCTTCCTCATATTCGAGCCCTGCTTCACTAATTGCCTTCATAAAGCCGTCCCGCCGTTCCATTCGCGGGGTAATTTCCTCTAAAAGCGGTGGGAGCACTAAACCAATTCGGCGGCGACCACTTTCTGCTAATGCATTGACTGCCAAACGCATCGCTTCTTCATTATCGGCAAGCACAGCATTTACAGGGACACCGTGAATGAGTCTATCGATAAATACAAGAGGAAAATGAGCAGCGACGAGTCCATTAAATAACTCCTTATTGTCGCTTGTAGGAAAAACGATCAACCCATCAACTTGCTTTGCCCGCAACATCTCCACGTACTTTTTCTCTTTCTGGGGGTCGTTATCTGCATTGCAGACAATGACATGGACATCATAGGCATGACATGTATCTTCAATCGCACGAATCACTTCAGTAGAAAAACTATGGAGTATATTGGCGACAATGACGCCAATCGTTTGCGTTTTTTTCTGCCGCAAACTTCTCGCCACCGCATTTGGGCTATAGCCTAACTCATGAATCGCCTGTTCGATTCGGCTCTTTGTTTCTTCGCTCATATAGTGGTAGCGTTTGTTGAGAAATTGCGATACGGTGCTTTTTGATACACCTGCAAGCTTTGCTACGTCTGCCATTGTGACGCTGGCCATTCAATTCCTCCTTTACTAAACCGATTTAGTAGTAAACTTAATTGCATTCTAACGTTTTGTAAGCGCTTTTTCAAGTGAAAATATAAAAGTGCCTATAAAAAAGTTTTTCTTTATAAAAAATTACTTTGACAGACAGAGCAATTAATAGTACGATTACTCCATCAGATAGTACTCTATGAAGAAGAGTAATTTTCATTTTTATTGATTCGCTAAAAAGAGGTGATCCAACTAAATGCGCAGTGATGTATTGAGGGGCCATATCGACTCAATCGTGCTTAGCCTATTAGCAACGAAGGATAGTTACGGCTACGAAATTTCAAAAGAGATCGCCCGTAAAACCGATGGCCGCTTTGAAGTAAAAGAAGCTACGCTTTACGCCGTCTTCCAACGGCTGGAGAAAAAAGAATTGATTGTATCTTATTATGGCGCCCGCTCTCATGGAGGCAAGCGCAAATATTATTCCATAACAACGTTAGGCAAAGCGTATTTGCGCGAAATAACGGTGGAATGGAATGAACTAAAGTCAGTCATTGACCTATTTTTGAAGGGAGTTTAGTGATGAAAACAATCCGCAACCACGTTGACCATTTATTCCGCGATGTGCCAGAAAACGAGGAAACTTTGTTAATGAAAGAAGAAATTATCGAAAATCTAGAAGAAAAAGTCGACGACCTCATTCGGGAAGGAAAATCACAAGAAGATGCCATCAATAAAGCGATTGTGGAGTTTGGCGATATTTCCGAAATCGAGCAAGCCTTTCAGGAAGAAGAAAGCAAACCGGCTCCACATTGGCTAAAAAAGTCGCGAGCGCGCTTAAATCTTGAATTCTCTTTGTGGGGAAGCGCCTTGCTTATTGCACTGTTCGCTTTCATTAATTATTACTATACCCCTACTGTCATCTGGTTCGTTTACCCTACGTTTGCCGTGCTGTGGTGGCCGCTCTCACTCTTTTTCCATTGGCGCAAACAGAAAGGCGGGCACCAATGATCGTTCTTTTTAATTTGGCGGCTCATGTGTTTATTGGCGTTCTGTTTCTTATTAATTTCTTGACCACCCCTGGAGATTGGTGGGCCCTGTATCCAGCCGGACTACTGTTATTAAGCTCGCTCAGCATTATGCTAGATAGAAAACTGGGTTATAAGCTTTATGCCTTCACAATGGCGACTGCATTCATCGTTTATTTAAGTTTTGTCAATTGGGTACAAACGCCCGATTATCCTTGGATCTTGTATATTTGTTTCCCATTATTATGGTGGCCCCTTTCCGCCTTTTTTGGCCAAGCGAGCCGCTCGCTCTTTTTCGCAAGCATGGCGTCAAGTTCCATGATCCTATATTACATTCTCCTTAATATGTTTTGGGAAACCGGCTTTCCGTGGGCTCTTTTCCCGGCATTCATCCTCCTATGGTGGCCTTTGTCTATAGGCGTTGCCCGCCGCCCGCTTGCTTACGGGGTCCTGGGAACGCTCCTTTCATCTGTTTTTTTCATTGCTATGAACTGGATCACGACACCTGAAGCCATTTGGGCCATTTACCCGATCTTTGCTCTTATTTGGTGGCCGATGTCCATCGCTCTCTACAAAAAACCATTCGCCTTCTCACTGGCTGGCTCTGCCTTGCTCATTGTGTTTTTCGTAGCCGTCAATGTGTTGACAACACCCCTTACCCCTTGGGCGGTGTTTGTGATTTTTGCCGTTTTATGGTGGCCACTTGCTATGTACGTTTACTGGCATAAACAGAAAAAGCGCCATTCGTTTTAGCAAAAACAAAAAAAAGAGGCGTCCGCCTCTTTTTTTGCTAGGTTGCCGGCCAAACGACTGGGCGCAGTTCTTCTTTGCCCGTTAAGTTTGCAATAAACTGAACCAGCAACTCAATTTCTTGTTCCATATCTTGTTTCGAAACGACTTCACGGGGAGCGTGCATATACCGGAGTGGCAACGATACGAGCGCAATCGGCACACCCTCGCCTGTCAAGCGCATGCGGTCAGCATCGGTGCCTGTGTTTCTAGGGGTCAGCTCGTATTGGACATCAATGCCTGCCTTTTTGGCTGTACGTTCAAGCAGCGCATTGATGTTGCGATTAATGGGCGCTCCTTTTGCCAACACTGGCCCGCCGCCGACTTTCACATCGCCGTATTTTTTGGCATTCACTGTCGGATAGTCCGTCGCAAAAGTGACGTCAAGGGCGATGGCGAGATTAGGCTTAATCCCTGCTGCGGCGAAGTAAGCACCGCCCAAATTGGTTTCCTCGTTAACTGTGCTGACAGCATACACGCCGACCTGAGGGCGTTTTTGTTGGAGGCGCCGCAATATTTCGGCAACCATAAAGGCACCGCTCCGGTTATCCAGGCCCCTTGCGCTTAAGCGATCACCAAGCAAATCCATCGCCCCATGGCTATAGACGGCATAATCGCCAATTTGCACATAGGTTTTTATTTCTTCAGCCGAAGTAGCCCCGCAATCAATGAAAAGGTCATCGAATGAAAAGTTATCGCCCGCGCCGCCATGGTGTTCTGCATTGGTGCCAAACACGCCCGTGACGTTGCCATTGCTGCCAAGTATCGTCACTTCCATGCCAAGTGCTGGTTTATGGCTAATTCCCCCTAGTTTTTCAACGTATACAAAACCATTTTCATCAATCGCTTTGACTAAGAAGCCAATTTCATCGCAATGCCCTGCCAGCAGGACATTAAATGGCGCCCCAGTGTTCAGCGCGGCAATTGCATTTCCAGCTTCGTCCGTATAACACGCATCAGCAAATGGCGCAACATAGGTAAGCCATTTCTTTTGAATTTCTGCTTCTAGCCCTGATGGGGAGGGCGTGGATAGCAACTGATGTAAAAATTGTTGTGCTGAAGATTCCATGAAAGCCTCTTCCTTCCTAATAAATAACGATCTTTTTTCATTTTACTAAATGCGAACGTTAAAAGCGAATAGGCGAATCGTAAATCTAGTGAGTCGTTTGTTGAATAACGTGCTATACTACCAGTGGAACAATTACGTGATGAGGTGAACGTATGGTAAGCCGTGTAATGAAAGGTCTTGGCGGGGTATTTGAAGGCCTTTTGGCCATCCCCTTTTTTGGTGGACTGTTTATCCTATTGTCAGGTTACTCGCCTTTATGGTTCATGCTTGTCTTTCATATTGTCGGCCTTCTGTTGGCCGTTGCCTCGAACCGTGGCAAAGCAGGGCATATCTTTGGCATAGCGACATCGGTGATTGGCTGGATCCCGTTTCTGGGCTGGCTCTTTCATGTCATTACCGCAATTATATTGCTCATTGAAGCTGCAGTGGACCGCTAGCAAGGACTTTATCTGTACGAAAAAAAGGAGGGGCCCCCTCCTTTTTTTGTTACAAACTTTGCGCGTAGCGTCTGCTTAGCTTTTTTTGATGAGCCGCGAATACATCTTCCAACGTAAGGTCGTAATGGCTGGCAATCATGCTAATATTGCCAAGCACATCCCCTAATTCCTCAGCAAGCTGGCGGCGGTTCTCTTCCATGGTCGCAACTGTTTCATCTGGCCTGTCACGGCCAATTTCCAGCGCTCGGATTGCACGGGCAAGCTCTCCTGTCTCTTCCGCTAAAAACCCCATGCGAATAAAGATGCCGAAATCAGCCCAGCCTCGTTTCTCATAATAGTTCGCTACCCAGTTTTGAAAATCATTGCTATTCACGTCACTACCACCCCATATTTAGATTACAACTCACATTATAACACTAAATATAGTGTCCAGGCTGTAGTCGTGCCATTATTGACAACTTCGTTCTAGTAAAAGGATGGCGTGTGTGAGCACAAGATCATAGACTTACATCGGAATTGTCTATATCGCCCATGCTGGTCCCTGCTTGCACTTCAGCGCCAACCGCTACTTGTTCCAACTCCTCACTGCCTGAACCATCCGTCAGTTGAGGCACCACAAGAAAATAAGCAGCAGTTAAAAAGATGACTGCGAACACGACAAGCTGGCTAAAAAACCAAACAGCGCTCTTGACTGCTTGTTTGTCCCTCTTTGGCTGTACAATTGGTTGTGTTCCATCGCCGCCAGAACCTGCTTTTCCGTTTTCTTGCTCCTCGTATAAGGATGGGGCAAGGGAGCGCATTTCTTTCAATTCTTGCTTGTGTGCTTCTTTTTCTTCTTTGGAGAGCTTATTAAACCAGTTAATGTAGTCTTCGTACTGTTTAATGACTTCGTTTTTGTCGCCGAACTCCCGGACTTCGCCATTATGAAGCCATAACACCCGGTCAGAGAGATTTTTGATCTCTTTTATATTGTGGCTAATAAACACGATCGTTTTGTTTTGCGCTTTAAACTCATCAATTTTGTCTTTGCATTTTTGGTAAAACGTTTTGTCGCCAACGGACAATGCTTCATCGACAATTAATATATCGGGGTTTGTATGAGCAGAAATGGCAAACCCTAAACGGGATTTCATCCCTGACGAATAACTTTTAACTGGCTGGTCAATAAAATCGCCAATATCGGCAAATTCTTCGATTGCTGGCATCAGCTCTTCAATTTCTTTTTTGCTGAAACCATGCATTAAACATTTTTGCTCAATGTTTTCGTAGCCATTCAAATTTTTGTTTAAGCCGACATTAATGGCGATCAATGATGTTTCACCATTCACCGTCATTTCGCCTTCCGTTGGGGGGATGACGCTAGCTAAAATGTTGGATATCGTCGATTTTCCTGACCCATTTATGCCGATGACACCGATTGTCTCGCCTTCATAGACTTCAAGGTTTATATCTTTGAGGGCATAGAAGTCACGGTGCTGCTCACGGGTTTTCGGAAAGAACATCGCCTTTAACTTCTCGGTGTTGTTCCGATAAAGCGTATATTTCTTCGATACGCCCGTTAATATCATTTTCGGGTTCATATTTGCCTGCCCCCTTTATAAATAGTCAACAAAGCTGTTTTTAAATTTATAGAACACATGGGAACCGATGAAGCCAATTAACAAAATTCCAGACCAGAAAAAGGCCATATACGTCAAATCTTCATAAAACCAGCGCCCACCGATAAAGGTGTCCCGGAACCCTGTCATAATGTAATAAAATGGATTCATCTGCAAAATTGCCAACAACTTCTCTGGCATCGACGCCGGCACCCAAACAATTGGCGACAAGAAAAACAGCATCCGCATGCCTGCTTGTAAAAAATTATAGTAATCACGGATGACCGTCGCTATCGTAGCACTAAACAAAGTAAATACATATAGGAACGCGTATAAGCACAACAAGTAATAAGGCAGCTGCAACAAATAAGCACCCGAAAAAACCGAGTAAATCACCAATACAATGCCAAGAACGCCAAGCATGACAAAAAAGCTAATCGAATTACCGACAATAACAATTGACGGCAGCACGCTGACAGGAAACTTCATTTTTGACACCATATTGATTTTTTTGTGTATGCTATTTGACGCTTGCAGTACAGTAGGACTAATAAAAAACCATGGGATTAAACCGCATAAAAGCCAAACAAAAAACGGCGTGTCCCCCACATCTTTCCCTTGGCGAATCCCTAAACCAAAGATCACGAAAAAGACAACGACTTGCATGAGTGGGCTAAACAGTTGCCAGAGCGCCCCTAAGTAATGAAGCTGGAACTTGCTCCTCTGCTCAAATGCAGCGAGGCGGAAAATAAGATGTTTGTTGTCGTATTGCTCTTTCAGCAATTGAAAAACAGCCTTCATAGCTTGTACTCCTTGATGGTAAATTAGCTGCACTTTTAGCAAAAACGCGTCAGCCAAGCTTTAAAACAATGTTCTGGCCTGTTTGTCAGTGCGCTATATTTATAGTCTTCACATCCCTATATCATACCATCTACAAATCTCGAGCGCCATTATTGAAATCCGACAAAATTGCGGAAAACAAGCGCCTAGTTTGGACAATCATAAAAAACAGTGCTTTTGACATAGCACTGTTTCGAATGCAGCGCTTCGCTGCATGTTCCGTTAACGAGCCTTTTTATCGGCATCTCCCTGTGTTCAATAAGCATACATCATCCACAAGCCAATGTCAGAAAAACCAATTCGCTTATAGATAGCGCCTGCAGCTGGATTGTCATAGAACAAGCACGGCTCCTTGCCTTCAGCGATCAAGTCGCTACAAAGCCTGGCAACGCAAGCACTCGCAAAGCCTTTTTGTTTGTGCGTCTTTAATGTTGCCACGCCAACAATCATGGCTGAAGCGGAATTTTCCGCAGTCGTTGATGCGCTAGAGACGATCTTCCCTTGGTCTTTCACATAAATCGCTCTTGCAAAACCAGTTTGTAAATGTTGGCGCTTTGTCTCTACATTCGTAGGCAAAGAGTCAGCAAACTCAGGAATTTGATCTAAAAATGTTTGTAAGGCTTCTGCATCGTCAGGCGTCGCTTTTTCCAGTTTAACCGGAATATCCGCTTCGCTGTATTCGACACGTGTGCATTTCGCATAATACATTTGCCGTTTTTGTTTATACGCAGGCAAATAAGTTGCCACTTCCTCACAAACAGATTTCAACCCAGACATCCGTTTAAACGAGTCGTCATTGATCATAATGTTTGCGAAAGCTTCTGCCGCAAACGGCTCTTTCCCATAAGGAATGTACGATTCATAGTATTTTAGCAAAACCGCGTTTAGCTTGCCTGTTTCATCAAATTCCCCCCACAGACGCTGGAAATCGGTTTCAAAGCCAAACGCCTCTATATCGCCAATGATAAATAAGTTTTCGGCCGCTTGCTGTTTTAAAAATGTTAAACAATGTGCTTTATCGTCTTGTGTTAACAATCGAATCATCGCTTTTTCCTCCCCATACCGTTTTGTCTATTATAAGGAAAAATCGTTTATCCGATAAGAAAAAGTCCAATAGTCTATAAGTTGGATCAAACTCATTGCCAAACGCGTTTTTGTCCTACCTGCTCATGCATGAAAAAAGACAGCCGTTACATAATACTAGGGAGGTGAAGCGAATGGAGAATCAATGGCATGCGACGACAATTGACAATGTAGAAAGTGCGTTACATACAAATCAAACGACTGGGTTAGAAACAAAAGAAGCAAATCGGCGCTTGCATGAAAATGGACGCAATGAATTGCCAGAGAGAAAGAAAGACTCAGAACTGAAAAAGTTTATCCTGCATTTTAACGATGTGTTAATTTATGTTCTTCTTGCCGCCGCCCTTATTACTGCTTTGCTCGGCCATTACATCGATACAAGCGTCATCCTCCTTGTTACGATCATTAATGCTTTTATTGGCTATATTCAAGAGAGCCAAGCGGAAAAAGCGCTATCTGGCATTAAAGCGATGCTTAGCTTAAGCGCGAACGTCCGCCGCAACGGCGAGCGCCTTGAAATGGAAGCGGCGGAAGTCGTTGTCGGCGATGTCGTTGTCTTAAGCGCTGGCGATAAAGTGCCAGCCGATATCCGTTTAATAGAAGCACACAACCTTCGTGTTGAGGAGTCGGCGCTCACAGGCGAATCGACGGCTGTTGATAAACAAACAGATGTTCTTGATACGGATACTGTGTTAAACGACCGCACCAATATGGTATTCTCGGGCACGTCCGTCGCCGCGGGAAGTGGCGTCGGCATTGTCACGGCGACTGGCCCGGCAACGGAGCTCGGAAAAATCAATGAAGCAATGGCTGCTGTTGAATACACACAGACACCGCTCTTGCGCCAAATCGCCGCGTTTGGAAAAACAATTGCTCTTTTTGTCGTTGGCATCGCCGTCGTCATGTTTTTATTCGGCTACCTATTCCGCGGCTTTGCTGCTGGGGAATTGCTCTTATCGGTCATTGCCTTGGCAGTCGCCGCGATTCCAGAGGGGTTGCCTGCGATTTTATCAATCATTCTAGCTGTCGGCGTCAAACGGATGGCTAGACGAAACGCGATTATACGCAGCCTTCCTTCTGTTGAAACGCTAGGCTCTGTGTCTGTCATCTGTTCTGATAAGACGGGGACGTTAACAAAAAATGAAATGACGGTAACAACCGTAGAAACGACCACAGGCAGTTACTCGGTGACAGGAACGGGCTACGCCCCTGAAGGCAAGATTGTCCCTAACGCTGAGACAGGCAATGAAGCGAGCCCTGTGCTAGAGCGCTTTCTTGCTTGCGTCCAAACATGCAACGACGCCAGTTTGCGCCAAGACGACGATGGGCAGTGGACAATTGACGGCGACCCAACGGACGGGTGTTTTTTAACACTTGTACGTAAAACGACATTGGACTTGCCTCGTTATACAGTTGTTTCGAAAATCCCCTTTGATTCTGAGTACAAATATATGGCCGTATTAGCAGAAACAAACGGCAAGCGCGTGCTCTTTGTAAAAGGCGCTCCTGATCAAATTTTCGCCATGGCCGAACAAAACAGCGACGTTCCGTTTGACCGGGTTCATTGGGAAAAACAAATGTCTGCCCGTGCCAATTCTGGCGAGCGCGTACTTGCTGCAGGATACAAAGAAATGCCTGCTCAGGCAGACTCCATCGGCCATCATGATTTAGCTAAAGGAGTGACGTTTTTAGGTTTGGCCGGTATTGTCGATCCGCCAAGAGAAGAAGCAATAGCCGCCGTCCAGGCATGTAAAAAAGCAGGCATTCAAGTCAAAATGATCACAGGTGACCATGGAGACACGGCCAAAGCAATCGGCAAACAACTTGGCATCGGCGACGGGGCAAAAGCCCTTACAGGCAAAGAGTTGGATCAAATGAGTGATGAAGAACTAGACGAAGCGGCTACGAACACCCACATATTTGCGCGGACAAGCCCGGAGAATAAATTACGGCTTGTCAAATCGCTGCAAAAGCAAGGGCATATTTGCGCAATGACAGGAGACGGCGTCAATGATGCTGCTGCCTTAAAGCGGGCTGATATTGGGGTAGCGATGGGCATCAAAGGCACAGAAGTGACAAAGGATGCAGCAAAGATGGTTCTTGCCGACGACAATTTCCAAACGATTGTCCATGCTGTTGAAGAAGGACGCCGCGTCTACGACAATGTCAAAAAAACGATTCTCTTCATTTTGCCGACGAATGGAGCAGGGGGGATTTTAATTGTCGCGAGCATTTTTCTCGGTATGTCGATGCCGCTTACCCCTGTACAAATCCTTTGGGTCAATATGGTTGTCGCTATTACCGTTTCCCTTGGCCTTGCTTTTGAACAACTAGAACGAGGCGCTATGCAACGCCCGCCTCGAAATCCAAAAGCAAAGTTGCTTTCCCCCTATTATCTTTTCCGGATTACAGCCGTTTCGGCCATGATTGGCATTGGCACGCTTTGGATGAATCATTTTATGCAAACGAGAGGCTACGAAGGCAGCACGCTACAAACGATTATTTTGCAAATGTTTGTCATGGCGCAACTTTTTTACATGTTTAACTGCCGCAGCGAATTGGACTTTGCCTTCAATCGCAGCTTCTTTCAAAACAAAGTTGCATTCGCTGTCGCCTTTCTCTTGCTTCTATTGCAGCTTGCCTTAACGTACATTCCGTTTATGAATACGGTCTTCCAAACAACGCCACTAACCGTCGGGCAGTGGGCGATTCCAATTTTAATGGGTTTGTTTGTGTTCACTGTCGTAGAAATCGAAAAGCGGATCACAAAAACGCTGTCGCAAAACTCTAGGTAAGTCCTAGAGTTAAGCGACAGCAACAGGTTTTTCGAGCACTTAGGTGTCGGGATGAGGTCATGCAAGAGAATCAACGATCTCTTTCGATTTGACTGCCCCAAATCGCGACACCTTCATCAGATAAGGCCGTAAAGGTCAGCATTTCCCTATTGGACACTGGGTCCCATTGGCGGATGAAAACGCCGTTATAGGTAGCGCCATTGATTCGCAACTCTACATCGTAATCGCCTGTTTTTTCCCACGTTCCTGTCACAGCGCCTGAAAGTTGCTTGTTCGTCTCTAAACGGATGGTTGTGGACTCCTTGATGTCAGCCGTGATCTCCTTGCCATGATTAATGAACTTGTAGTCACCAACTACGTCTTCGTCTTCTATTTTAGCCAATGATTCCCCTGTATAACGGTAAGGAGCTATGACTGGCCAACCTTTTTCATTCATCACCATTTGGTGTACACGAATTTCGTGTACTTCTCCCCGCCCAGGGAAACGGGTATGGAAAAAGAGAAAGACCTTTCCTTTTTCTTCATCATAGAAAACAGAATTGTGCCCAGGGGAAACGTAGCCTGTTCCCAAACTTGAACCTATTTCACCTGGCTCACGTTTAAAGAAGAAATTGCCCATTTGTTTGGCGCCAAATGGCTCAATCGAAGCATCATCAAAAAATGTGCCTGGTGCCCCTTTCGCGTCGCTCATGAAACGCCCTTCTGCATCGACATAAGGCCCCGTCGGCTGTTTTGCTCGTGCTACACGCATATTATAGCCACCCGTCGCATCTAGCCCGCCAAAAGTCAAATACAGATAATAATAGCCAGTTGTGTGGTCATAATGGATGTAAGGGGCCTCAATCCGGCTATGGTTCCCGCCTGTTAAGTGAGTGCCGTACCCTTGCCCAGGCAGCGGAAATCCCGTGTCCGCGTCCATTTCCAAAATAAAAATTCCCCCCGAGTAAGAGCCATAGACCATCCAAAGCTTCCCTTCATGATCGAAGAATGTGTGGGGGTCAATCGCATTTGGGTGAACATTGGCATCGTAAATGGTTCCGTTTGGGCTTTCTTCTCCCCACATTCCTGACTTCAAAAACACGCCCAAATTTTTATAAGGCCCTTCAATGTCATCGGCCACGGCAACCCCTAATGCAGACCTTGGGGCGTCCCCTTGGCACGCATTGTAATACATATAATAACGGCCATCTTCAAGCTGGATCACATCGGCCGCCCAGAGCGTATCGCTGTTTGCCCATTCAAATGCTTCTGCTAGTTCCTCATAAACATTTGGGATTAACGGATTGCCATTGTGGACATGAGTGGAGATTTGCTGCCAATTCAGTAAATCACTTGTTTTCGCTGAAGCCAAATGAGAACCAAATACATAATACATCCCGTCTGCTTGAATGACGGAAGGGTCATGGACAGACGCTTCTGTAAACGTCGGTGCACCGCTTATTAGTCGTTGTTTGTGAAACACCTGGTTCTGTCGGCTGTCACCTGCTTGTGCAGGAGTGGCAATCGCCAAGATGAACATAAACGCTAGCAAGCTACTGAACAATCGCTGTTTGCCCATTCTCACTTGCAGTCCTCCTCAAATAAATTGGTCGGCACCGTTTCGTTTCTGACTTCATTACGAAATTTCATATTGAACGTGAAAACTTACCATTTTCCGCCGTCTGGATGGGGACAACCTTTGTTTTGAAGCCTGGCAACGTACTGGATCAACATTCCACTATGCCGGCACGTTGTTTCGTACACTAACGCTGAACATTGGCCGCATTGGCTGAGGCGCCGGAAATACTCCGCTGTTGTGGCCAAAGGCTCGTTTTCCCGCTCGCCATATTCTGCAATAAGCCGCTCCAATTCACTTGCGGTTAATCGCACACTTGCCATACAGCCTTTACAAGGCGGTTCATTCATCATTGGCTCCCCCTTTCATGCATGTTCATAGCCTTTTTTCAAATCAGGGGCTTCCCTTTATTGGAAGCCCTGATTTATAAAGATTTACGGCCTGATTGTTACTCGCAAAACAGAAGAAGGAGGAACATCTAGCTTCAGTTCCTGTCCACTGACAGATGTCGGCCCATACGCCACAGGCTCGACTTTATTCGGTTGTTCAAATGTGTTATGCGCATTTAACTCATTTGCTGTTAGCAGTTCGCCAGAAACGTTAGCAGCAGACAGCGGCTTCTCTATTCCTTCAAGTTTGAGCGCTAGTGATGCAGCATGGTTTGGATCAAGGTGGCAAATACTAATATGAATGGCTCCGTTGCTATCTTTTGAGGCTGTAGCTGTAATGGCTGGCAGCTCTTGCTCATCGTAGCGATACAAACCGGCATCTGTTTTGACTTCTAGCCTCGTCGCATCTTGATGGACTTTATACATATGAAACACATGGTAAGTTGGCGTGCGTAGCATTCGCTCTCCTTCGGTTAAAACCATCGCTTGGAGCACATTGACCATTTGCGCGATATTTGCCATGTGGACGCGGTCGTTATGCTCGTGGAAGATGTGGAAATGGACGCCCGCCACCAACGCATCACGAATCGTGTTTTGCTGGTATAAAAAACCTGGATTTGTCCCTGGTTCTACATCGAACCACGTTCCCCATTCATCTACGATTAAGCCTACGCGCTTTTCGGGGTCGTATTGATCCATGATTGCTGAGTGCCTCGTCAGCAAATCATCCATACGAAAGGCTTTTTTCAATGTTTTAAACCATTGCGACTCATGCTTATCTAAGGCTGCGCCTTTTTCATTCCAGTTATCACCAGGCACCGTATAGTAATGCAAGCTTAACCCGTCCATTAACTGGCTCGCTTCCCGCATTAACACTTCCGTCCAGTGGTAATCGTCAACATTGGCTCCACCGGCAATTTTATAAAGCTTGTTGTTGCCGTAATTCCTAACATACGTTTGATAACGACGATAAAGGTCAGCGTAATATTCGGCTCTCATATGACCGCCACAGCCCCAGTTTTCGTTTCCAACGCCAAAGTACGTTAAACGCCACGGCTCCTTTTTGCCATTCTCTGCACGCCAATTTGCCATTGGCGATTCGCCGTCAAATGTCATGTATTCAACCCATTCTTGCATTTCTTGGACCGTTCCGCTGCCAACATTTCCGCAAATATAAGGTTCAGCCCCGAGCAGTTCACACAACCGCAAAAATTCATGGGTGCCAAAGTGATTGTTTTCAATGACACCGCCCCAATGGGTGTTGACCATCCGTTTGCGGCTTTCTCTTGGGCCGATGCCGTCCTTCCAATGGTATTCATCGGCAAAGCATCCCCCAGGCCACCGCAACACCGGAATATTGAGCTCTTTCAAGGCTTCAAGCACATCAGTGCGAATTCCGTCTGTATTTGGGATGGAGGAGTCCTCACCAACCCAGAGGCCTTCGTAAATACAACGGCCTAAATGCTCTGAAAAATGGCCATAAATATGCTTGCTAATCGTTCCTCGTTGTAAATCTGTATACACTTTTACTTCTCGTTCCATGTTTTTCAGCCTCACTTTATCAATAATGGATGAAATCGCCGCCATTTGGCACCGCTTTCAAAAACTTGTACGAATAATCTAGCGGCCAGCAGCATTGTCATAAAGAAATGTTCCACACCATTTTAAACACTTGGCCTTAAACAGCCGTTCAGCCCTATCGTTTTCCCTCCCCTTTTACGGAACAATACAAAATAGTGCACCTCCTCACACCTCTTTACGTTCATATTCCTTTAGCCACCTTTTTATTTACTTTTTATGGAAAATATTCAATTTTATCTTTAGTTTAAGTGTGTGTGAAAATACCGTCAATAACTCGATAAAAGAATGTTACAAATTTATATGGATAAGATTCGTTTTAGTTCGTTTTGTTACTATCGTTCCCAAGGCCGTTTGGATTGACTTTCGCCAAGCATTGCCTTAGCCTTTTTATCAAAAAGGATACTCGAATGAGCGGATAGGAGAAACGATGATGAAACGACAACTGCCTACTTGTGCCTGTGCGCTGTTATTTATGATTTTAGCAGGCTGTACCCCTTCTGGAACAAGCCCGGAAGCAGATGATGGGATTCATGTGATGGCGGCAGCGAGTTTGACGGATGCATTAACAAAATTAGAGTCTATGTATGAAGAACAAACAGGGGAAACACTTGTGATGAACTATGGTTCGTCTGGAAAGCTGCGGCAGCAAATCAATGAAGGCGCACCAGCGGACGTGTTTCTGTCGGCTTCTGTTGCAGATATGGAACAAGTAGCCAATGCCGACAACCTTGTTGACTCAGTGAATCTACTTGAAAACAAGCTCGTCCTTGTAGCTGCACCTGAAGTTGCCGACAGCCTTAGCGAATGGGATGACCTAACGAGCGCTCAATTGCGGAGCCTTGCCATCGGACAAACGGAAACAGTCCCTGCCGGTCAATATGCGAAACAATCGTTAGAAACGTTAGGAATGTGGGATCAACTCGAAGAATCCTTCATTTTTGGCAGCGATGTCCGCCAAGTGCTTACCTATGTTGAAACCGGGAATGCCGATGCTGGCCTCGTCTATCAAACGGATGCGGAAACATCGGATCAAGTGACGATTGTGGCAGAAGCTCCTGAACACTCACACGAACCGATCTATTACCCAGTCGGGCTCATCAACGACAATGAAAAAGCTCGCCATTTTTATGAATGGCTGCAAACAGATGAAGCACTCGCCGTCTTCGAGGACTTCGGCTTTTTAGGAGCTTCCTAATGGCTGCAGAAGCATTTTGGACACCGATTTTCGTTTCCGTTCGTGTCGTATTAGTGGCGGGAGCACTTGCTTTTGTGACTGCGCTCGTGGCAGCTGCTTTCCTTAAAAAAAGGCGTTTTCCAGGCAAGCTTGCCTTAGAGACAGCATTGATGCTGCCCCTCGTCTTGCCGCCTACAGTGATTGGCTTTTTGCTGCTTGTTTTGTTTGGGCGCCGCAGCTTTATCGGCGCATGGTTTGAATCACTATTTGGCCAGCCCATCGTCTTTACTTATTTAGCAGCTGTCATAGCTGCTGCCGTTGTCGCGTTCCCGTTAATTTATCAAACGTTCGTCAACGGCTTTGAAGCAGTCGATAGCGACTTAGAAGAGGCAGCCCGGCAAATGGGGGCAAGCGAATGGCAAGTTTTTTGGAATGTAACGTTTCCCTTATCTTGCAAAACAGTCGTGTCAGGGGGAATGCTCGGCCTTGCAAGAGCACTTGGCGAGTTCGGCGCTACCATGATGTTTGCCGGCAGTATCGAAGGCGTCACACGAACGATTCCAACAAGCATCTACATAGCAACAGAATCAGGAAATATGGTTTTCGCCTTTTATTGGGTTGCGTCTATTATTGTGTTCGCGTTTTGCCTGTTGGCGGCAGTACAGCGGTTAAAAGCAAAAAGCTAACCATTGATCGGTTAGCCTCATCCCAGTTTGTTATTATCGTCTAGTGCTTCTTCACTTATCGATGCTGTCTCATGAGAACACACACCGAAGTCTAGTAAAAAAGAACGGTTCGCTCAGCCTTGGTCATCAGTAGACAAGGCTTTATGAGCCGAACAATTTTTCTTTTAGCGCATAGATCACAGCTTGCGTCCTATCTTCCACTTCTAACTTGGCCAATATATGACTAACATGGGTTTTGACCGTTTTAATCGTTATGTAAAGCTCTTCACTAATTTGTTGGTTGGTCTTCCCTTCCGACATGAGCTTTAAAATTTCCAATTCCCGTTTTGTCAGGGCTTGGTGTAACGGGACATTGGCGGTAAAAGCTGAGATCATTTGCCCTTGTACTTTGGCATCAAGCACCGACTCGCCATTGTATGTTTTTCGGATCGCTTCGGCAATTTGCATCGCACTAGACGTTTTTAACACGTAGCTCGTAGCACCTGCCTCCAGTACAGGACGGAGCTTGTCACTGTCCACAAAACTTGTCACTACGACGATTTTTGCCTGAGGCCAGTTTGCTTTGATCTGTTTGGTGGCTTCGATCCCGTCCATTCCATCCATAACGAGATCCATTAAAATGACATCTGGCTTTAACTGAAGCGCCAACTTAACGCCTTCCTCGCCATTGGCCGCCTCTCCAGCGACATGGAGGTCTTCCTGGGTCGACAAGAACGCCGAAACCCCCATCCTCACCGTTTCATGGTCATCAACGATTAGCACTTGGATCATCCTCTTCTCCTCCTTTTACGATCGGCACCTTGACCTCGACGCTTGTGCCCTGGCCTGGAACGCTAACAATCCGCGTTGTCGCGCCAATTTCTTCCGCTCGTTCTTCAATGCTGTTTAGGCCATAGCCACCTGTGTGTTCTTTGCGGTCAAAGCCTACCCCATCGTCTGTAATCTTTAAAAGCGCAAATTGGTCAAACTTGTCGTAGTACAAGCTAATTTCTTTTGCCTCAGCATGCCGCAAGGCGTTGGCAATCGCTTCTTGGGAAATACGGAAGAGCTGATCCTCAATGCCTGGTGAAAGGGGAGCGTCGGCAATCCGTACAGAAAATGATAGCGGATGCTTTTCGGCAAGGCTGTCTACGAGCTGTTCGACGCCTTCTTTAAAGGATTGGTCTTCCAATTGGATAGGCCGTAGTTGCAATAGCAAAGCGCGCATGTCATTTTGGGCGTCATTCACCACTTTTTCAATTTGCTCGCACCGTTTTTGCAGTGCTTCTATATCTTGGTTTTTCCCATTTACAGCCGCCGACAAGAGCATCGATGCCGCATACAATTGTTGCGAGACCGAATCATGGAGTTCACGGGCGATCCTATTTCGTTCTTGTGATACGATTTCGCTTTTTAACTGGCTTTCTTTTTCAGCCCATTGTTCCATCAATTTTTGTGAGCGATCTGCCTGCTTGCTCATCCGTCGTTCCATGTCAATAATCAAACTGCTCGCCTCTTTAAAATCGGCAGACATCTGACCAGCTTGTTCTCGCCCTTTTTCCATATGGCCATCACTTAATTGTTGCAATGCCCCGCGAATATCATTCATTCCCCGCTTCCAAATGAGCATAGCAACAACGTAAACAAGGATCGCAATCAACGTAAAAATAGCAACAAGCCACAATACAGGGGGAACATTGTAAAAAATAGGGTCAATTTTTACAAATGACTCCCAATGAAATAGCCCGATTGTAACAAAGTACCAGCTAATAAACCCAGCACAAACAGCCAAGATGCAGAATGTAAGGACGCCTACCTTTTGCATTGATTTCATCGGTAAATCACCTCAATATCTCCTGCGACAAGGGATGTGTAAATCCGCAGCTTCCGCGGCGCCTCATCATATTGGCTATTTTTAATGACGACATTTTGGTTAAAGCCCGTTTCTTCGTGGTCAAATACAACCGTTTGCCCGAAGATAGCGGAATGCTCAACAGATACGCCTGCATCATAAGGGACATACAGCTGAATACGGCCGATAAACCCGCGAACGATCACAATCGTGTCTCCTACTGGCAACACGGTATTTTCAAAATGGACATTCGTAGTACCAATGCCCGAAAGAATATTAATATTATCACTGCTAAAAACTTGATCTTCAGCACGCTGATCGCCAAAGATCAAGTTTTTAAAAAACAGCGCTTTTTTTTGCCGCACAGCTTCACCCGTTGGTTGATCGCCAATGTTGACATTCACCCGTCGCGGTTTACGCATTTTTCCCCAAAACAAATAAAGTGAATAAAAGAGCAAGCCGTATAGTGTAATGATAAAAAACGTAGAGGAGAACAACGTGAACACAAACATGATGATCCCGATATAAAAAGCAAAACGCCCTTTTCTGCGGCTCATTCGCTTTTGCCCATAATAAATAAAGCCTGCTGCAATGATTAGCATAATGAGTGGTCCAACACTTAATACCAATTCTAGAAGGGCAGCAACCAGCAAGGCAAAGAATATATAAGCAATAATGTCCGTTCGATTCTTTTTCATTTCTTTGCTCTCCCTTCTAAAAAATGGCCCGCCTGCTAAATATAGGCGGGCTCGTTTTATGACGCTATAAGACGGTAGACATTCGTTCGCGTCTTTCGTTGGTCGACAACCTCTATTATACTATAAGGCTTTACGGTGCAACATCGCTTTTTTTATCTAATTGCTGCTTTAATTCCTCAATTTGCGCATCAAAACTAGGTTGTTTCTTCAGTGCTGCCGCTTCACTCTCTTCAGTTTGCTCGTTCTCGTCTTCTTCATACCCATCAAGATCGCCGTTCTCCTCTGCATAATACGTCCATTTTGCCGCATTTTTTTCAAGCTTGGCTTCTTCCGTGCGAGCAATAAAATCAAGCTGCATGCGGCGGATTTTTTTGCGGAGAAATTCCAACTCCCGGCCTCGTGCTTCTAATTTTTTCACTCTTTCTTTTTGCTCTTCGTAGGAATCACTGTATTCACTTGCAAGTTCTTGATAAGCTGCCAATTCACTTTGTGCTTGAGCGATTAATTCTTCCACCCCGGCAGTTTCAGCGATTTCTAATTGCTCCGCCCGTTTGCTGGCCATCTTTTTGGCGTCTTGCCACTCTTGGTAAAAGTAACGTTCTAGTTTACGCTGCTTTTCAATCGATTGTTTCCATAATTTCAACTGCTTGTCGAGTTTTTTTGATTCAGCTTCATACTTGCCATCATCTGTTTGAAAAGGCTTGTCGTTACGATCAAGCACATGTTCAATGTCAGCTTGCACTTGTTCTTTTAGCTGTTTTAGAAAAGACATGTCGTTTAACTCTCCTTTGTTTTCTATATTAAACCTCGAAATCATATTCCTTCATTTCTTTCCATTTCTCATAAAGCTTGACTAGCAAATAAAGAGCACCGACACCGATGATTCCTGGCAAGCTGCCAACCGCAAGGCATACGCCAATTAGCAAAATCACCCACCAGAGCACTTTCATAATTGTTTGGTTGTTTAGGGCAGCTTGGCGCCAACCAAAGTATGCCAATACTGCGCCTGCGCCTAGGCCAATGATCGCCCCTAGCGATGATAGCACTATGATTGCAAGCACAATGGCTGCAACGACCATCCATCCACGTTTTGTCAATGTCGTTCACCTCCTTTGGTGTAAGTTCTGTCGTCCATACATTTATTGTAGACAGTTGCGCCGTTTGGCAAAACGAGCGGCAGATTGAACTTCGTCTGCGACTAGAGGCTGAGACACGAATCAACTTTTTAAGGACACCCATTTACGAGACAGAAAAAAACACTGTATGGAATCACACAGTGTGAAAGCAAATGAACACATACTAGATAAGAATCGAGCCATTCGGCAAAAACCCCATTAGACTTCTATCTATCAGCATTTGTTTGTTTATGGCAAAACGTGCGAATGTACTGCTTGCCTTGCCTATGCAAACAACGGAATCGTACATATAGTACTAGCATAGAACAGAAAGGGGGAATAAAACATGAGCTTTTACAGCTACTCAAGCAACTTTGAAGATTTTTCCCATAAACACAAGAAACACAAAAAGCACGATAGGGACGACAGACACGACAAGTGCGATAAGTGTGACAGGCACGATAAGTGCGATAAGCATGATCGACATGAGCGACACGAGCGACACGACCGACATGACAGGGACAAATGCGATTGCCATTCTTTCTTTAAACACATTGCCCGTGGCCAATTTGTCGTTGTCTTTCTAAAAGGCGGAGGCTGCGTCCGTGGCGAGTTTGTTGATGTCCGCAAAAACTTAGTGTTCTTAGCAAATTGTGACTGCCACAAAAAATCAAGAATCGTAACCATTTGTTGCGATGACATCACTGCTGTCGAAACGTAAGCAATCTTTAGGGCTTCTTGGCATTTGCCAAGAAGCCTTTTCTTGAGTGAATGAAATAAGCGTTTAACTTAGCTAGGATCACGGTGGGAACAAACTCTAAGTGTGCTAACCTTTTCCCTCTATGCATACAATGACAAAAAAGGGAGGAGTGTACATGAATACGTCCGTGTTGCAGTCACCTTCATTGAATTTAGCAGGCGACTCCACAAGAACACTTAATTACCAACGAGATCCACAAAACTATATTACTCAGTTGTTTGCTGCCCAACTTCCCGCCATCCCCACGGGATTTTTTAATGTCCATATGAGCACAGGCATTGTCATCACGCCACATTGGCATACGAACGCCTCAGAGCTTGTATTTGTCATTTGCGGCAAAGTACAGGCATCCGTTTTTAATCCATTCTCCCAAAAGCTGCTTACATACGAGCTTGTTCCTGGGCAAGCGGTCGTCTTGCCAAAAGGGTGGTTTCATTGGATTGTCGCTTTAACAGATGGAACTCATTTACTGACGATTTTTGATAAACCGACACCTGATATTGTCTACGGTTCTGATTTCCTTCGCTTTACGCCGGGCAGCATGATGGAGCTTGCTTATTGCGTCAATGGCAACGCCTATGAAAACGTAGTGGCACCGATTCAGGAATCGGTCATTCTAGGGCCGCCGACATGGTGCAACGAGAAAGGGCAGCATCCGAAAGGAACCGCCTCATACAAGCATTACTATACAGAACACCCTCAACCGCAAACATACCGATACTAATCACGTTTGTTTTACAAAAAAAGCCTGTTAACCGCCGTTTGGTCGCTCCGGTTAACAGGCTAGCTTGGCATTTACACGCTATGGCCTAAATGTGTACCACTCTGTCTCGTATTGAGGCCCTTCTCGTTCATACGTAAACCGGTACGTTAGTTCATCTCCTCCGCTTACACCTTGAATGGAATAGTGCCATTGTCCGTTTCCTTCATTCATGCGGACATTTTGCTGGTCGCCGCCATTTAAACGATAATGAAAGTCAACGTAACGAGCTGGTGCCGTTGGTGAAAAAGCAATGACCGTCTGGTTATGATCTTGTGCAACTGTAACAGAATAATGGTCATGCTCATGTTGGTCTCCGTTCCCAGGCTCGTTAGGTTCTGGATTAGGGCCAGGGTTTGGCTGTTCAATCGGAGGCCCCACATCGGTGGCGTTCGTGTAAAAGCTGTTTGCCTCGACTTGGGCGGTGTGGCCGTCAGTAAACGTCACTGTTGTTGGTACATCACGATAGTTGTAGGCGACATATATACGCTCGCCATTTTTGGTAAAGACAGCATATGTTGGCGTATCGGCTTGTACGGTAGGGTCCACCTGGCCAAGGGCATGCAAGCTAGTAACCCATTGGTACGTCTGTGCTTTCGTGCTGCCTCTTTCGATAATTCGTTCATCCCCTGGATTAAACTCGCCATAATCATCGATTTTGGCGTTCATTTGCGAGACGGCATCGCTTGGATTGGTTAAAGCACGATACGCCCACACCATATTCGCCCACAAGTTCCAATCCGTTGAGCCATTGCGCGTATACAATTCTTGATAGGCACGCTCGACATAATCAGGATGATGGCCTAAGTATAAGGCGCCGCCATGCAGGGGGAGCCAATTGATCGCGTATTTTTCGACCATGCCAGAATGCCACCATGTCGCATGGTCCATCTTGCCACCCCAGTTGATCGTCACAATTTCAGGTTTGTATGCTTCCGGATGGATTTCGTCATAGACATCAAAGAAGTATTCATTAATGGCGCTCATTTCCGTTGTATACAAGTAAATAGCGCGGTCAAGCAATTCCGAATCATTTGTTGCCTCAGCCCATAAAATTAAATTGGTCCAAGCATGCATGGCTTCAGAAGATGATTCTTGGTTATTGCCTGAGTCAAACGTGGCTAGGCCGTCTGCCCAGGAGTGCCCAGAGTAAGGGTCAAACATGCGCAAGTATGGAAACATGTCATCATCGCGCCCCCCAGCAAAGTCACGGATCAACAAATCGATCATGGCGCCCCACTCTTCATCGTTTGCCCATTCTGGATCGACCCGGGCAATTTCAGCAGCTGCTTTCACAAAATAGCCGTAATGGAAATGGTGGTCATTGATCCGTACCGCTGATCCATGGGCGGCATGATACCCAAGCAACGTTCCCCAATTTTCGTTATAGTAGAAAAGATTCTTGCTCTTTAACCGTCCATCCTCGTCGGTGGCCACAAGCCAATCTTCCAGCTGCACTCGCAGTTCATCTCGAAAAGAATCGCCAAGGGCTTCGTCACCTACTTGGTCGGCAATTGGCGCAAGGTTAGCTAGCTTCCCTAAATACTTGCCAAGTTCATACGTATCTTGGCCTGTTGGGTAATCGGCTTGTGCTTCTTGCAAATATCCGTGCAGGCGATCCGTATCGGTCCCGACATTTGGCAGGCTCGGCAATACGCCTGTATATTGAAGGGTTGTTTCAAATTCGTTGCCTGGGAGCAGTTTCATATCCCCGCGAATCGTAAAAATCGTTTGCTCCAACAATTGTCCTTCTGAAGTTGCTGCTAAATGGCGGTATTGATGGGGGTATAAAGCAAAAATGGTGCCTTCTTTCGCTCCTGGGACCTTTGCTTCGGTTTCTACTGAATAAACAGTGCGGACTTCCCCAGTATCATGGTCAACGCTATATTCTGCCCTTGAGTCACGTACAACGGAAAAGGCATATTCTTCAAATGTGTGGAGGAGCTCATCGGTTGCTCCCGGCAGTTTCGCCACAGAGATAAACGACGCGTCATTTTCCCATTTATTTCCTTGCAGTTGCCAGTCAAATCCATCTGGCGCATAGACAGCATAATGCTTATTGTCATGGGTGGAAAAACCAATGACATTGCCTTGATTGGCCCAAACCTGCGGCTCAATTGGGAAATCGATCTCCGCATGCCCCCCTTCATACTCGGCAAATATATAGGGGGAACCGACGCCATAAGTGAGGCGAAGCATGGCATCGCCGTCTTGCAACAACCCACTCACATACCAATCGCTAAAGTCATCGACTTTGGCATCTTCAAACGAAGCGGTAGCCGAATGGCCAATAGTAAAGTCCGTTGAGATCGCGCCTGTAATATGCCACGTGCCAGCCTCGGCATTTTCATGGACAACGACATTATGAGGCGCATCATAAAACACATTTAAACCATTTTCTTGATGCTTGACGCTAAACGGATGAGGATAGTGGTTGTTTGAAAACCGATCAACTGAAAGAGAGCTCCACCAACGGTTCGTTGGCATTGGCCCGTTCACGTTTTCCGTACGGTAAATGTGCTCAGGAGGTTCTTGTTGTTGCTCAGCGTAGCCTGGATCAGCAATTGAATCGAAATCAATCGGTGGATATTCGAGTGAATAGCTCCCTTTCCCCACTTCCTCGACGACAGATTGAGCAGATATTTGCTCGATCGGAGCCATGAGCAACATGCCCAATACCACTGCGGACCATTGTTTCTTCATATGACGCCTCCTAGAATTATTGCAAACGAAATCGGTTTCGTTATCGACCAAAAAAACAAACCACTACTCTTTTTCGATCGCGATTCTAGCGACAAATGAAACGAATGTTACGTTACAGCAAAAGAGAAGCGGTTGTTTCACGACCAATTAACTCAGGTTCGACTAAAATCCGGGCTGTACTTGCCCTGCCGGCAATAAAATCAAGCAACATCAACGCAGCGAGTCTCCCTATTTTCTCTTTATTTTGGCGGACCGTTGTAAGTGGCGGCTGCACGTATCTTGCGGCTAGCTGGTCGTCACAGCCAACAAGCGAGACATCGCCTGGTATCGATACTCCTAGTTCTTGCATAGCCCTCATAAAGCCAAATGCCATCAAATCAGAGGAAGAAAAAACAGCTGTCGGTTTCTGAGCGTTTCCCTTAAACAAGGACAAACCTGCCTCATACCCACTTTGTTCAAAGAAATCCCCTTCAATTACCCATTCTGGGCGGAGCGTCAGCCCGTATTCATGAATGCTTTCGCGAAACCCTTTTAGCCGAATATTCGAAACAGCCGATTCGTTTGCCCCTCCAATGTAAGCGATATCACGGTGGCCTTGCAAATAGAAATAGTCGACAACCGATTGGGAAATTTTTTTGTTATCGGTCATCACGTAGCCTGACTTTGGCCCATCTAATTGAATGTCCACACCGATACAGGGAATTTCACTTTTTGTTAAATCCTCAATCGATTGCTGGACATCTTCCCCAGCAATAATAATGCAGCCATCCACTTTATAATAAAGGCATCTGGCATAGAAATTTTCTTCCTTTTGGAATGTTTCATCGGAAAAAAACAACAAGTCGTACCCGTGCATGCCAATCGTCCGTTTAAACGCGTTGAGCACTTCAATAAAAAATGGGTGGTCAAAATCTGCATTTATCCGCCCTGCATAAACAACGCCAATGAGCTTTGACGTTTTTTGCGCCAATGTGCGCGCAGAGTGGGAAGGCCGGTATCCTGCTTCTTCCATAATTCGAAAAACCCGTTCTTTTGTTTTCTGACTCACATCAGGGTAATCATTTAGGATTTTTGAAATGGTCGCTTGGGAAACACCGGCTTTTTTAGCAATGTCTCTAATCGTAATTGCATGGTTCTCTTTCAAACGACTCTATCCTTTCACAGCGCCTTGCGTCAAGCTATTAATAAAGAAACGGTTGAATAGTAAAAAGATCGCAATGAGCGGAGCTGTTGCCCAAAGCGTGCCTGACATTATCATACCATAATCATTCACGTACGAATCATTAAGAGAACGCAAACGAAACCGGTTTCGGTAATAGTGTAAACGCTTCCTTTTCCATTTGTCAATGTATAATTCCTATTCATTATCGCCTAGCCGTTTTTCCTCCTATTAGGCAGTACAGATGACCATTGAGATTGGCGACGTTGTCTAAACATTACACAGGCTCGCTTGTTCAATAGACGTACAGACGAGGACACTAGCCCTACCTTATATCCGTTCTTTCCGTCCTTTCCCACACGGCATTTTCACCTTTCATCGCTCATCAATAGGCTAATAAAAAGGCATTCCAAAGCTAAAAATAGTTCTACCCTTTGTAAGAGCGAATACGATTTTAAAGAGTCATTGTGTAGATTTTCCCAATTGTCGATGTATCCGTTTACAAATTTGTTAAAACAGGATATAATGCGGGGACAAGTTAAAGTGAGAGCTGATGAGCAAATGAGAGGCAGCCTTATAACAGCGTCCTGCGCGACCCTGTGATTAAGGCTGCTCTTTTTTATGCAAATGCAGTTTCGTTTCTTCCAATTTGGCTTTCGGCTTGACACTATGAAGGAGGTACGAAAAATGGCAGAAATCATGGCAGAGCTTATCGGCACTATGGTTCTTATCATTTTTGGTGCTGGCGTTGTCGCCGGTGTGACGCTAAAACAATCAAAAGGAGAAGGGGCAGGCTGGATTGCGATTTCGGTAGGCTGGGGCTTTGCAGTAGCGCTTGGCGTTTATGTGGCCGGCACTGTGAGTGACGCCCATTTGAACCCTGCTGTCACGCTTGGATTTGCTGCCATCGGACAGTTTCCTTGGGCGCAAGTACCTGGCTATATAATCGGACAGTTAGCCGGAGCCTTTCTTGGTGCCGTTATTGTCTTTCTTCATTATTATCCACACTGGAAGGCAACGGAAGATGCAGGAGTTAAACTGGGCGTATTTGCAACTGGTCCGGCGATTCGCCACCTCCCAGCCAATTTCTTAAGCGAATTAATTGGCACTGCTGTATTGGTATTCGGGTTATTGGCTATTGGCGCCAACACATTCAGCGAAGGATTGAATCCAATTGTCGTTGGCTTGCTCATCATTGCGATTGGCCTTTCCCTCGGGGGCACGACTGGCTATGCCATTAACCCAGCACGTGACCTAGGGCCACGCCTTGCCCACGCTTTATTGCCAATTAACAAAAAAGGGCCATCCGATTGGACTTATGCATGGGTGCCCATTCTCGGGCCATTTGTTGGCGGTATTGTTGGCGCTGTTTTTTATACCCTTATTTTCTAAACAAAGGAGACGATATTGATGAAAAACCCATACATTTTATCCATCGATCAAGGAACAACTAGTTCACGCGCGATTTTATTTGACAGCCAAGGAGAAATCAAAAAAACGGCGCAACGGGAATTCACCCAATACTTCCCAAATCCAGGCTGGGTAGAGCATAATGCCAATGAAATTTGGACATCCGTTCTTGCCGTCATCGCTGAAGTCTTTTCCGAGTCCGATGTTGAGCCAAAAGATGTGGCTGGAATTGGCATTACAAACCAACGGGAAACAACAGTCGTATGGGATAAACACACAGGAAAACCGATATACAATGCTTTGGTTTGGCAATCACGGCAAACTGAAAAGATTTGCGCTGATTTGCGGGAAAAAGGGTTGAACGAGACATTCCGTAAAAAAACGGGCTTATTGCTTGATCCTTATTTCTCTGGCACAAAAGTAAAATGGATTCTTGACCATGTAGATGGCGCAAGAGAAAAAGCTGAAAAAGGCGACCTGTTGTTTGGCACAATTGATTCATGGCTCATTTGGAAACTAAGCGGCGGCAAAGCTCATGTGACCGATTATACAAATGCAGCTCGGACGCTTATGTACAATATCCACGAGTTGAAATGGGACGACGACCTGCTCGAACTGCTCGATGTTCCAAAGCAAATGCTGCCGGAAGTCCGCTCCTCTTCTGAAGTATACGCCACAACCGTTGACTACCATTTCTTTGGGGAAAATGTGCCAATTGCTGGCGTCGCCGGTGACCAGCATGCGGCTTTGTTCGGGCAAGCGTGTTTTGAAAAAGGAATGGTTAAAAACACTTACGGCACTGGCTGTTTTATTTTGATGAATACAGGAGAACAAGCGGTTGAGTCGAAAAACGGGCTTTTGACAACACTGGCATGGGGAATTGATGGAAAAGTTGAGTACGCCCTTGAAGGCAGTGTATTTGTTGCCGGTTCGGCAATTCAATGGTTACGGGATGGCCTTAAAATTATTGAAAATGCCCCGCAAAGTGAAGCGTTAGCGACACGAGTAACGTCCGCTGATGGTGTCTACTTAGTCCCTGCATTTGTTGGCCTAGGTACCCCATATTGGGACAGCGAAGCAAGAGGCGCCATGTTTGGGTTAACCCGTGGCACAGAGCGTGCTCATATTGTCCGTGCCACGCTGGAATCACTTGCTTATCAGACAAAAGATGTGATGGCAGCAATGGAACAAGACGCTGGCATGGAATCGAAAAAGCTTCGTGCCGATGGAGGCGCTGTTGCTAATGACTTTTTAATGCAATTCCAAAGCGATCTCCTTGATGCACCCGTTGAAATTCCTTCCGTTACAGAGACGACGGCGCTTGGTGCTGCCTATCTAGCTGGCCTCGCTGTTGGCGTCTGGAAAAGCAAAGAAGATATCGCCCGCAAATGGAATATGGACCGGTCATTTGAACCAAAAATGAACGCCGATGAGCGAGATGCGTTATACAAAGGCTGGAAAAACGCCGTTAACGCAACGATGGCATTCAAGCCGTGAATTAAAAAAAGACACCCAGCACATGCAATCGCTGCATGTGCTGTTTTTTAGCTTCCAATATACAACCCAATTGGGCGGCCTTCCACGTCTAACGGTTTCATCCCTTCCTTGCTCTCAAAATAAACCTGTCGCAACACAATGCCTTTATCGAGCAAGCCTTTGAACTTCTCTAATATCGCTTGTTCAGGTGGCTGAACGTCTAAATACAAATCGATACGTTGATTCACAGAAAAACCTAACTCCTTACGGTATGCTTGCACGGCGCGCACCAGTTCGCGGACAAACCCTTCTTCTAGCAATTCAGTGGTCATCCTTGTATCAAGCAACACCGTAAAGTCGTTTCCTTCAGCCAATACATAACCTTCTTGCGCCCGCCTTTCAATGTGAACATCTCCATGCTCTAGCAACGTCCCATCTTGTAAACGACATTCTCCTTTTTCTAGAAAACGTGCCTTTTCAGCATCTGTTAACCGATCAAGTTGCTGCTTCACGAAAGCAATGTTCTTCCCAAATTTCGGTCCAGCTACAGCAAAGTTCAAGTTTAAATGGATCGACATTAAGCCGCTCGTCTGTTTATGAAAGACCACTTCTTTTACGTTTGTTTCTTCTTGAATGATGGGCCCATACTTCTCTAGTTTGGGTGACACGGATACAGACGTTTCCATTACGACCAGTGTTTGTAGCGGTTGCTTTGTTTTTAATGCTGCTTTATTGCGGGCAAAACGGGCTCTTTCAACAATTTGCAACACCCATGCCATTTCATCTTCCATCTCTTGATCGATTAGCGAGTCGTCAGCTTGCGGGTAGTCCGATAAATGGACGCTGTCCCCTTTCAACTCGCTGTATACCTCATCTGCTACAAAAGGGGCAAATGGGGCAATAAGTTGAGCTGTTTTTGTAAGCACATGATACAAAGTAGAGTAAGCTGCCTTTTTGTCTTCATTCATCCCGCTCGCCCAAAACCGCTGGCGCGTTCGACGGATATACCAGTTGCTCATTTCATCAAGGAAAGTTGCCGTTAAACGCGCCCCTTTTGTTAAATCATAAGTCTCTAAACTGCAGGTTACTTCTTTTATGAGCGAATGCAGCCTAGATACAATCCAACAATCAAGCAACGAATCAGCTTTACACCAATGTTTATCTGGGTCAAAACCGTCTATTTCTGCATACAAGTTGAAAAAAGCGTGTGCATGGCGCAACGTATCGATTACTTTTGATTTTGCTTGGCTGACAGTCTGCTTCGAAAACCGTTTGTTGTGCCATGGAGCGCTATCGGCAAGCAAAGCCCAGCGCAACGCATCTGCACCATATTCCTCAATTAACTCAAGAGGATGAAGAACGTTGCCTTTGCTTTTCGACATCTTCTGGCCATGTTCATCTAAAATGTGACCTAATGACAACACTCGCTTGTACGGAGCAACGCCTTTATAGAGAGTGGAAACAGCGAGAAGACTGTAAAACCAGCCCCGTGTTTGATCTACACCTTCAATCACAACATCAGCCGGAAACTGCTTGTGATAACAGTCTTGATTCTCAAAAGGATAGTGGTACTGGGCAAATGGCATCGCCCCACTATCAAACCACACATCGATCACTTTTTTTGTCCGTTCCATTTGTCCCCCGCAAGTACAAGCAAATTGAACGTCATCGACATATGGTTTATGGAGTTCAAACCCTTCTCCTAACTCTGTAATAGCCCATTGACGCAGCTCTTGTAGTGAGCCAGGCGCTTTTTCGCGGCCACACGTTTGGCAAACCCACACATTTAAAGGCGTGCCCCAAAAACGATTTCGGCCGATGTTCCAATCGACCATGTTCTCTAGGAAATGGCCAAAGCGCCCATCTTTTATATGGCCAGGATACCATTCCACTCCTTGGTTATTTGCTTGCATTTGTTCTTTTACAGCCGTTGTGCGGATAAACCACCCTTCCATCGCGTAATAGAGCAACGGACTGTCACAACGCCAACAGTGGGGATAACTGTGCTCGTATTTTTCTTTTGCATACAACCGTCCCTTCGCGGCCAGCATTTTAATGATGTCTACGTCTGCGTCTTTCACAAACCGCCCTGCAAGCGGCCCAAATTCTTGTTTATATCGTCCTTTTTCATCGACGACATGAATGAAGTCAAGGCCATTTTCCAAAACGGCATTGTAATCTTCCTCACCGTAACCAGGGGCAATATGGACTAAGCCTGTTCCGCTTTCTTCTGTCACAAAACTTGCGGCAATGACTTGATGGCCTTTCTCAATTTCCGCTTCAGCAAAAGGCGCTTCATAGGCGGTTCCAACAAGTTCTTCTCCTAATATGCGTTTCTGTACATCAAAATCATTGCCAAGTACGGCCTTTGCACGTGCTGCGGCAACAATATACACGTCGTTCCCTTTTCTTGCTTGCACATACTCTTGTTCTGGATGAACGGCAATTGCGACATTTCCTGGCAGTGTCCACGGTGTTGTTGTCCAACCAAGCAAATAGTGATTTTCTCTGCCCTTTATTGGAAACTTGGCTGTTGCCGATAAGTCCATTACTTGTTTATACCCTTGAGCGACTTCATGAGAGCTAAGTGACGTCTCACAATGGGGGCAATAAGGAACAACCCGGTGTCCTTTGTACAACAGCCCTTTTTTATGGATGGCAGCTAAAATATGCCAAACGGACTCGATATAATCATTTGTTAACGTAATATAAGGGTCATCCATGTCCACCCAGTAGCCAAGGGCTTCCGTAAATTGGCGCCACTCGCGCTCGTATGAAAACACGCTCTCCTTGCATTTGCGAATAAAGTTTTCTACTCCATAAGCTTCAATCTCATCTTTGCCGCGAATGTTCAATTGTTTTTCCACTTCCAATTCTACTGGCAACCCATGTGTATCCCAGCCAGCTTTCCGCAACACTTGATAACCTCGCATCGTTTTATAACGAGCAATGAAGTCCTTAACTGTCCTTCCTAATGCATGGCCCGCGTGTGGCAGTCCATTTGCAGTTGGCGGCCCTTCATAAAAGACAAATGTTTTGTGGCCTTCGCGGTTAGCCACTGATTTCTGGAATGTTCCCTCTTTTGTCCATCGCTTTCGTAGCCGTCGTTCCTGTTCAACCACCTTTTCCTTCATGCCGTTCTCACCTCTTTTTCAAAATAAAAAAACTCGGTCCTGACGTAGGACCGAGTTGTATACCATTATTATACACTCATACAAGCCATGCAAAAACATCGCTAAAATCGATTCACTACGTACCATCATACGCGTCCAGGATATCGGTTGAATGCCGTCAAAGCTTAAAAACATGTTCAGCTTTGCTTCTCGGAGAGGATTTTCATCATGGCCTTACCATTGGCTCTCAGCAAACGCCAACTCTCTGGAGATAAGGGACCCATCACTACTCGTTCTCGTCATTGAATTTCGTATGAAATTTCTTTTGATTATATTGAAAACAATCATAAAAGTCAATCCGCTTATACCTAAGTTGACCCAATGTCCACTCTAACGGCAACGCTGGACAACTTTGCTTCCATGACACGGTTAACGATAACCGCTCACATCTGCTGGCTTTCCAGCTTCTTGGACTTCGAGCAAATAGCGAAAACAATCTGGCTGTGAGCCATCGACATCGGTAAAGTGATAGACTTTTGCTAATTCCCCACTTGAAAGCGACTTGCCATTCCAACGGTGCCTGTCTCCATCGGCAGCGAGGGCCGTGATCGCCCTGCCGATAAAACGGGGTGTTTCTGAAATGGCGAAATGAGGATCTGTTTTCAGGCCGTCGCGCCACGTTTCTTCCGTGACACCAAACACCTCAAGCATCATTTCTGATCGGAGCCATCCTGGAGTGAGCGATACAGCCGTACAATGGTGCGGAGCAAGCTCGTGAGCAAGACCCTCGGCTATGCGGATAATGGAACTTTTGGCCAAGTCATAAAACATCGAGAGGCGGTAATGAGTATCGTTGTAGGCTTTCGTTCCGTCTGTTACTTCGACCACAAGCCCGCCCTTTTGTTTAATTAACAACGGGAGCAAATAATGGTTTGTGATTAAATGAGTATCAATGGCTAGTCGCAACAGACGAAACCCTTTTTCAAGCGACAGCTCCCAAATAGGAACATGCCATTCCGTCAGTAACTCCCCACCCCAAATATCATTCACAAGAATATCTAATTTGCCGTGGTCTGACTTGATTTTATTCGCTAACGCTTCCACTTGCTCTGGCACCAAGTGATCGGTTTGGACAGCAATCCCTTTGCCACCAGCTTTTGTTACTAGTTCAGCTGTCTCTTCAATCGTCTCAGGCCGGTTGTATTCCGACGTTTCTGTCCTTGTTGTCCGGCCAGTCACATAAACGATTGCACCGGCTGCGCCAAGCTCAATGGCAATCCCACGCCCTGCCCCTCGCGTACCGCCAGCTACGAGCGCTACTTTGTTTGATAGAGCATTCATTTGCATATTCCTCCTTCCTCATGTATGTTTACTATATCCACTAAAGTTGACACCTAATGTCATATATAAAAAAGAAAAAGGCGTGGTTGAAATGAGAGCTGAAAGACTCTTATCAATCGTATTGTTGTTGCAAAACCGAAAAATCATTTCGACAAAAGCATTAGCCGAGGAACTTGGCGTTTCAGAGCGGACGGTCCACCGCGATATGGATGCATTAAGCAGTGCAGGCATTCCTGTTTATGCGGAGCGTGGAAAAACGGGAGGCTGGAAGCTTCTAGATGGTTACAGAACACAGTTGACTGGTCTAACAAAAGAGGAAGTAAAAACGCTGTTTCTTTCCCCACCAATCGACTTGCTTGGCGACTTAGGCTACACAAAAAACTGGCAAGAAGCGCGCGAAAAATTGCTGGCTTCTTTATCCTCTGCCGCCTCTGTTGACTTTGCCGACGCACAAAACCGCATCTACATTGACGCTAGCACTTGGCGTGGCAAAAAAGAAACCGTCGAGGCATTCAGTTTGCTTAACCAAGGGCTGTGGGAACAGCGCGCCCTGTCTATCTCTTATGAAAAATACGGGTCTGCTGCATCAGAACGTGAAGTGGAGCCTTTAGGGCTCGTCGCCAAAGGCAGCACTTGGTACTTGATCGCAGCTGAACAACAAGAACTGAAAACATTTAGGGCGTCGCGGATTCGTTCGGCGCAGCTTTTGCCAAAGCGGTTTGAACGGCCAGAAAACTTCGATTTGGCCCGCTACTGGCATGACTCAAAAAACGCGTTTATTCGAACACTGCCTTCCTATGAAGTTAACCTTCTCATTGCCTATGAACAAAAAGATATGTTGCACAACTCAGGCCGTTATGTCCGTGTGCTCGACCTCTATGAATCAGGCGAAGACGGCTGGCTAACTGCTAGGCTGTCTTTTGATACAAAAGAGGAGGCAGCAGCCTATATTGTTGGCTTCGGAAACAAGGTGAAAATGATTTCCCCGACCGAGTTAAAAAAACACGTTTGGATGATTGCCGAACAAGCCTTAAAAGCCCATGCTGATATTGGCTGATCTCATTTTTGTTTTCGACGTTTTAAAAAGAGGAATTTGTGATATAGTCCTGTAGCACATGAACATTCCAAGGAGGGGGACGAAAACATGCAGTTCCGTAAAGCAGTAGGGGTATGCGCAGCAGCAGGAATGCTGGTGGCGTGCGGAAATGACCAGATTGACTTGCCAGAAGAAGGGGACAATGGCATGGCTCCTGACAATGGCGGGCAAGAACAAGCCGACGCCTTTGCTGAATTAAACGACGAGCAAGGAAGCCGTGTGGGCGATGTGTCTTTTTTTGAACAAGGCGAAAACAAAACAAGGGTCGATGTGACTGTTGATGGGCTTCCTCCAGGATACCACGGCTTTCACGTCCATGAAGAAGCAGCCTGTGACGCGGATAACAACGAAGGGCCTTTTCAATCAGCAGGTGGGCATTTCCATGATGAAGACGGGGCGCATAGCGGTCATAGTGGCGACATGCCACCTCTCTATGTAAGCGAAGATGGCAGTGCCTTTTTATCGTTTACGACCGACCGCTTTACTCCAACTAATTTGGCAGATGAACGGGCTGTCATCGTCCATGCCGATCCTGACAACTTTGGCCACATTCCTGAACGCTATGTAGCCGAAGGTGAAGAGGAAGGCGGCCCTGATGCAGATACGGAAGCTACCGGCGATGCTGGTGATCGGATTGCATGTGGCATCGTTGTCAGTGAGGCACCGTAGGGCAATTGCGGCATCATTCGAACTTTATCTATCGTCTGAACGCCCGTTGCGTTTCCCGCAACGGGCGTTCTTTTCGTGTAAATGACCGATACATCAGCTGGCATACAAGTTCGAGCTTGTTTGCCGTTTATATGAAGTTAGACAGATCGCTCAGCCGCCTCAACCGTATGTTTCAGCAACATTGAAATCGTTACAGGGCCTACACCGCCAGGTACAGGCGTGATCGCTGAAGCGCGTTGGGCGCATCCGTCATACTCACAGTCGCCAATATTGCCTTTATTGTAACCGGCATCGAGGACAACAGCCCCTGATTTTATCCATTCTCCTTGAATAAAGTTGGGCTTGCCGACAGCTGCAACCACGATGTCAGCCTTCTCGACAAAATCACTTACGTTTTCCGTGCGCGAATGGCAAATGGTCACCGTTGCATTGCGGTTCAACAACATTTGCGAAACCGGTTTTCCAAGAATCGGGCTGCGGCCAACGACAACAGCATGTTTGCCTTCGATTGGCAACTGGTAATGGTCAAGAATAGCGAGAATCGCAGCCGGTGTGCAAGAGGGATAATGGGCAAAACCAAACGCATTTTGGGCAAAGCCTAGCGTTGTGACGCCGTCAACATCTTTTTCGATCGCAATTTCATCAAATGCAGCACGTTCATCAATTTGGCTTGGGACTGGATGTTGCAGTAAAATCCCGTGGACGCTGCTGTCGTTGTTTAACTCGCGGATGACGGCAAGCAATTCCTTCGTCGTTGTCTCTTTAGGAAGCTCGATTTTTTTCGATTCAATGCCGAGGCGTTTGCAGGCATTGCCTTTCATCCGTACATACGTTGCAGAAGCGGGATCATCGCCAACAAGAATGGTCGCAAGGCACGGGCGTACCCCTTTTTGTTCTAAGGCTGCGACTTGCAATGCTAGTTTGTCTTTTATTCGTTTAGAAACGTCATTTCCATCCAAAATCATAGGCTCTGCCACCTAAAACCATCCTTTCTTTATTCGGAACATATAAGGAAGACTTCCTATTCTTCCTTTGCCCAGGCGCACGGCTTTGATCCGTATGCTCCCTTGTGGTTATCCACTTCGCGCCAGTCACATACAGATTCATGGTATAATTCGTTCCTATTGTAACACAAATGACGGGCGCTTAGATAAATATCCGAACAAATTTTACATTTTGGCAGATTTCGTCCGTAAATTCTCCCCTTCTTCCCATTAATTACACGAGTGGTTGCATTGCTTTTCTTCGCCTTCCAGTTGAAGCGTTGTATGGTGGATCCCGAAACGGTCATGGAGAAGACGCTTTGCTGTTTTCAACAAGTCGTCGCGGTCAATACCGTGTCCAACGACTACATGTGCCGTCAATGCTGGAAAATCAGACGTAATCGACCATGTATGCAAATCGTGGATGCTTAAAACGCCAGGCAGCGATTGCAATTCGTTTTTCACCTCGTCAACATCCACAGATGCCGGTTTGCCTTCCATAAGCACATGGACCGAATCCCTCGTCACTCTGAAGCCACTGACTAAAATCAACGCCGCTACAAGCAGGCTGGCAATTGGGTCTGCTATTGACCAGCCGAAAAAAAGCATCAGGAGGCCGGCGGCAATTGCGCCAACAGAACCGAGCAAATCACCAAGTACGTGGAGAAATGCGCCACGCATATTCAGATTTCCTTTCACATCAGAACCGCGCATAAGAATCCAAGCGACAATCATGTTGATAAGCAAACCGCAAACAGCAACAACAAGCATACCAACACTTGCCACTTCTGGTGGCTCGGCAAAGCGTGTTATTGCTTCGTAGATGATATAACCGGAAATGCCAATCAATGTTAAGCCATTTATAAATGCTGCCAAAATTTCAAAGCGCTTGTAGCCATATGTTTTCGAGTTGCTCGCTGCTCGTTCCCCGTATTTGAATGCGGCTAGTGCAAGCCCTAAGGCAACCGCATCGCTTAACATATGGCCAGCATCAGCCAAAAGCGCCAAGCTATTTGTGAGGATGCCGCCAATAACTTCAACAATCATAAACAGGGTAATAAGCACAAAAGCAATCAGTAGCACTTTTTTATTGTTCGTGTGAATGTGGCTATGGCCAACTCCATGAGAATGGCCGTGATCATGGGAATGTCCCATCCTAACCCCTCCTAATCATGTTTGGCATGTTGGATCGTCTTTTCTAGTATTTCCATTACATGCTCGTCTTCTGGCGAATAATACATGGCCGTTCCTACTCGCCGCGACTTTACCAACCGCAAATTCTTAAGAAAACGAAGCTGATGGGACACATTTGATTGGCCAAGCGCCAACGCTTCTACAATCTCGCCAACAGCACATTCTTTTTCAGCAAGCAAATGCAAGATTCGTATCCGTGTTGGGTCGCCAAGCGCTTTGAATGTTTGCGAGACTATAAACAACGTTTCTTCATCTAAATCAACATAGTTGCTTTCCATCTCCATACCCCCTATATATGATTATATGTTCATATTATAATTTAATTGTCTTTTTTTCAACCTATTTTTTTTACTATCCAACTGTGGACACCTATATTCCCATAAACGTGGACTTTGGGGGCAAAAAAACAAGCATTCAATCTTTAAAATGATTCAGCTTCGTAAAAAACTCCTGCAAAAATTCATAAAACAACTCTTCGGTTGGCAACAGCCCTCGCTCCGTCGGTGTAATGACTCCAACGGTTCGCGTGACATTCGGTTCACTTAACGGGATTTTTACAGTTGAGCGCGGCGTATTGTCAACGAGTGTGACTTCCGGCATTAATGTGACGCCAAGACCAGCCGACACTAAGCCTTTTAACGCATCAATGTCGTCTCCTTCAAAAGCAATTTGCGGGACGAAGCCTATTTCGGAACAGGCATTAATGACAAGGTCCCGAAAAACAAACCCTTCTGGCAACAAAACAAACGGATCATTTTTTAAATCAAGCAAATTGATTTCGGCGCTTTTCGCTAATGGATGGTGTATTGGTAAAAGAGCGACAATCCTTTCTGCAAACAAAATTCGAGGGGTGATTTTCTTTTCTTCCATCGGCACTGGGCCAATCAGCGCCATATTGTAATCCCCTTTAATAACCCCGTCTATTAATTCACGATAAAGCCCCTGTTTGAGCTGGAATTTCGCTTCTGGGTACTGCTTTCGAAACGCATAGATCGCTGTCGGCAATGTATAAGCAGCCAAACTGATAGGGAAAGCAACGCGAATTGTTCCCTTTTTCGGATCGAGATACTCCTGAACTTCCCGTTTAGCATCATCAATCACATTCATAGCATGTTTAATTCGCTCTAAAAAAATTTTACCGATTGGTGTCAATTTCACCCTCCGGCCTTCTCGAATAAACAAATCGACGCCTAATTCGCTTTCTAAATTAAAGATCTGTCTACTGACGGCAGACTGTGCGACATGCAAGGCCGCTGCAGCTTCGGTGACATGCTCCCGTTTCGCTACTTCCATAAAATATAGCAACTGTCTGATTTCCATCGCAGCTCTCCCTTTCATTCATCTAAAAAAGGCATTAAATCCATCAGTTATTAATATTGATTAGATGATTCACTTAATTATAAAATACTTGATAGCAGATAGCGAATCCTGTTTCAAAAGGGCAGTCTTCTATGCCAAGACCTTGAAAACGATTTCATTTCCATAGATTGGATTCAGACTGAATGGGGAGGCCATATCAATGAACGTATTGGAAAAAGAGAAAGGAACGTATACGAGTGACGTGCACGAATATGTTCAACACGTCTACGAAACAGTAAAACAGCGGAACCCATATGAAAACGAGTTTCATCAAGCAGTCAAGGAAGTGTTGGACTCGTTATTGCCTGTCCTTGCTAAGCGCCCACAGTATATTAGACAAGCTATACTTGAACGAATCGTGGAGCCAGAAAGAATGATCTCTTTTCGCGTTCCGTGGGTCGATGACCAAGGAAATGTCCAAGTAAATCGTGGTTTCCGAGTACAGTTCAACAGTGCTTTAGGCCCGTATAAAGGCGGGTTGCGGTTTCACCCTTCCGTCAATACAAGCATCATTAAATTCCTCGGGTTTGAACAAATCTTCAAAAATGCACTGACAGGCCAACCGATCGGTGGCGGAAAAGGCGGTTCAGACTTCGATCCAAAAGGAAAAAGCGATGGCGAAATCATGCGCTTTACGCAAAGTTTCATGTCTGAACTGAGCAAATACATTGGACCAGATACCGATGTTCCGGCAGGAGACATTGGTGTAGGTGCCAAGGAAATTGGTTATATGTTTGGTCAATATAAAAAAATGCGCGGTCGTTTTGAAGCAGGCGTCCTGACCGGAAAAGACATCGCTTACGGCGGAAGTCTTGCCAGAAAAGAAGCGACAGGTTATGGAACGGTTTATTTCGTCGAAGAGATGCTTAAAGAAAAAGGCCATAGTTTCGCAGGAAGCACCGTTGTCGTGTCAGGGTCAGGGAATGTATCGATCTATGCGATGGAAAAAGCCATGCATCTTGGCGCGAAAGTGGTCGCCTGTAGCGACTCAGAAGGCTATATTTACGACAAACGCGGCATTAACTTGGAAACGGTCAAACGTTTGAAGGAAAGCGAGAAAAAACGGATTAGCGAATACGTAAACGAACACCCACAAGCTCACTTTTTCCAAGGTTGCTCAGACATTTGGTCTGTGCCTTGTGATATTGCTCTTCCTTGTGCCACGCAAAATGAAATTGACGAAAACGCGGCGACCGTTTTAGTCTCCAACGGCGTAAAAGCAATTGGCGAAGGAGCCAATATGCCTTCAACGCTAGAAGCGGTAAACGTGTTTCACGAACATGGTGTTCTGTTTGCTCCAGCAAAAGCGGCGAACGCAGGCGGCGTTTCTGTCTCTGCTTTAGAAATGGCGCAAAACAGCGCCCGGCTTTCTTGGACGTTCGAAGAAGTCGACGCGAAGCTCCAAGACATTATGAAGACCATTTACAGAGATTGTATAGAAGCGGCAAAAGAGAACGATGCTCCTGGCAACCTAGTAGTGGGCGCTAATATTGCTGGCTTTGTTAAAGTAGCCGATGCGATGATCGCACAAGGAGTAATATAAACACATAAACGCCCAACGAAACAAGCAGCTTGTTTTGATTAAAAACGAGCTGCTTGTTGGTTTTAAACTTTGGACGTTTTTCTCTTTGTGTGATAGACCCATTTTTAGTCAAATGGGTCAACGGTAAGCTGGGTTCCAGCGCAGCAGCCGCTTTTCGGCAAACGTTGCCAACGTATCTGCCAGCTTCCCTAAAAGCGCATAAAGGAGAATGGCTAAAATGATGACATCCACTTGCATAAACTCTCTTGCGTTCATCGACATATAACCGATTCCTGAAGTGGCGGCAATCGTTTCGGCAACAATAAGTGTTACCCACATCACGCCTAAAGCGTAACGAATGCCAACTAAAATGGATGGCAGTGCTCCAGGAAAAATCACTTTAGTGAATAACTTCCATTTTGATAATCCATACATTTTGCTCATTTCTAGCATATTTTGGTCAATCGAGCGAATGCCATGGAACGTGTTAATGTATACAGGGAACAACACACCGACGGCCACAAGAAAGATTTTGGCACTTTCGCCTACCCCCATGTAAATGACGACAAGTGGAATTAGTGCAAGGTTTGGCACATTCCGCAACATTTGGATGGTACTATCTAAATACTTTCTTGAAAATGGGGATAAGCCATTGGCAATGCCAAGCAAAAGGCCAAGCCCGCCTCCTATGATAAAGCCTGCCAACGCTCGATAAAAACTGGTTGCCATGTGGCTAACCAGTTCCCCATTCGCAATCATCCGCCACGCTGCTTGGACGACCTCCAAAGGGCTTGCAAGTAAATGGGAGAACAAACCGTAAACGCTCATAAACTGCCAAGAAAGGAGTAACAAGAGGGGCACAATCCATGGCGCTACTCCATCTTGGTACCATTGTCGCCAACTGTTCATTCACTTTCCTCCTCTCGATCCCAGACATAATCAACAATGGACACTTCATCTTCTAGCAAACCGATGGCCATTAAATCATCCGCCTGTTCTTGGAGGTCAAATACTGCCTCCTCATCAATAAAGTCAGGAACATGATCGAGACGGTTTAAAATGCCAATCCACGTATCTTGCGGCAATCCAGTCGCTTTTTCCATAATCGCTGCCGCCTCGCTTGCGTCGCTTTCAATCGTAGTCCCTACCCGTTGCAAAGCCTCGACATACGCCAGTACCGCTTCTGGATGTTGATCGGCAAAATCACTGTTGGCAAAGTAAAAGGATCGATAGGAAGCAAGGCCGTCCGCCGTCGCAATGACATGATTGCCTTTTTCTTCAGAGACAGCTAAATACGGATCCCATGTGACCCATGCATCTACATTCCCTTGTTCAAAAGCCAAATTTGCATCGGCTGGCCCTAGATACACAGGCTCTATATCTGCAAAAGTCAGCCCAACCGAGTCTAATGCTTTATACAACAAATATTGGGAGATTGATGCTCGGTTAAAGGCGATCCGCTTCCCATCTAAATCTTCCACGCGATCGATGCCTGAATCGGGGCGGACTAAAATGCCTTCACTGTAAGGGGCATTATCCGTAGCGGCAATGTAATCGATCGGCTGCCTGTTGGCAATGGCATAAATGGAAGGCGTATCCCCGGCATTGGCAAGGTCTGTGCTCCCACTCCCTAATGCTTCAAGTGTAGAGCTGCCTGTATTAAATTCTGCCCATTCAAGGGAATAACCCAAATCAGCCATTGTCCTCGCGAACGCCTCATCTTCTTTAAGAGACAGCGTTAACGCTCCTTTCTGGTAGCCAATTGTCACCGTTTCGCCTTTCTCCGCTGCCGCGCCAGGGTCATTGCACGCCGCCAACACTACCGCCACCCCAAACGAAAGTCCAAAAACTGCCATCTTTCTCAACAATGTCACCCCCTTTAATGTGGTACGGCGTGGGATAGGCGCTCATTTACACGCGGGATCACGTCTGCGCCAATTTCCGTTATCACTTCCAAATGGGGAAAACCGCGCAAAAGGACTTTGTCGAAGCCAAGACTGACAAATTCAACAACACGGTCAGCAATTTGATCTGCCGTGCCGACAAGGGCAATGGAATTGCCGGACAGTACTTGTGTCAATCCTGCCCACAAATTAGGGCCAATGACAAAATTGTCTTTACGGCTCGCTTCCATCAAATCATGAAGGCGATTAACACCGACAGAATCGCCTTTTGCCCTGTCCTGCTGTTTTTGTTCAAGGGCTTCTGGTGCTAAATGTTGAACGAGCGCATTCGCGTTTGCCCATGCTTCTGCTTCCGTTTTTCCGAGCACAACTTGAAAAGAAATGCTGTAGCTTGCTTGTCTGCCCGCTCTTGCGTAACGCGCTTTCATATCGTTAATTCGCTCCCGTGCTATTTCAAGCGGCTCGCCCCACATCATATATACATCAGCGACATTTGCCGCTACTTGTTTTCCCGTTTCCGAGGCCCCGCCAAAGAAAATTTTTGGACTGCCTGTTTGCTTTAATGCTGGAAACAACGTAGCGTTTTTTAACTCATAAAATTCTCCTGCGTGACTAACTTCTTTTTCTGAAAATAGACGCTTCAACACATGGATATATTCTTCTGTACGACGATAACGGTCATCATGAGGCAAAAAATCGCCATAGCCAGCCAGTTCTTTTGGCGAACCGCCTGTGACAATATTCACTTGCGCCCTGCCTTCCGACCAATTGTCGATTGTGGCAAATTGCTTAGCAAACGTCGTTGGCGACATGACGCCAGGTCGAACGGCAAATAAAAATTTCAATGATTGGGTGCAGTTAATCAAATTAGCAGCTACCGCTACTGAATCTAAACAGCCAGCGCCTGTTGGAAGCAATAGCGACGTAAAGCCGCCAGCTTCAGCTGCTTCGGCAATTGCCTTTATATAGGAAAAAGAAGGCTCACGCTGCGTTGTCCCTTTTGCCGTTGTCCAGCCAGCATTCCCAGTGGAAATGCTAGTGCCATCTCCTGAAGTGGGTGCCATTGTAATAAACTCAACCAATTCCTCATCCCCTTTAATTCGTTTGCTGCAAAAGCGGTTTCTCCGCCTGAATGCCTAATAATTCATTTAAGATCGTTTCCTGAATGTCAGCAAAACCTGGCGCCGTTGGTACACGGGGACGTGGCAATGAAACGTCTTTCGTCATCACAATTCTCCCCTCCTCAATCACGATGATCCGATCAGCAAGCATGACTGCTTCGCTGACATCGTGGGTGACGAGCAACGCTGTAAATCGATGTATAAGCCACAGTCTTTCAACCAACTGCTGCATCTCCATTCGGGTCAGTGCGTCTAAGGCTCCAAGAGGTTCGTCGAGCAACAGCAGTTTCGGTCCGCCTGCAAGGGCACGGGCTAGGGCAACGCGTTGTTTTTGCCCACCAGATAGTACAGCCGGCCAGTCATTGCCCCGACCATCCAAGCCGACATCTTTGAGAAGCGCCGCTGCTTGCCGTTGCCACTCTCCTTCGAGGCGGAGCCCAACGCCAACATTGGTTAGCACATTTTGCCACGGCAAAAGGCGCGAGTCTTGGAACATGAGACATGCTTGCTGATTGATGCCGTCGATCCGTTCTCCATTCTGCCTCACTTCTCCTGAAGTCGCCGTTTCAAGCCCCGCCACGTGCCGCAACAATGTGCTCTTGCCGCAGCCGCTTTTCCCTACTACAGCAACAAATTCGCCCCCATGTATGGTTGCATCTATGCCTTGAAGAACGTTTTTTTTGCCAAATTGCTTGTAGAGCTGATCGATCTCAATTGCCGCACCGTGTTGCAATTCGGTTGCCATATCCGTTATAAACCCCTTTCCTCTGTTAAACACTTGGGATAATTTCTTTTTTGGGCAGCTGGTCCGTCAAGGCAAATGGTTGGCTGATGATTTGGTTGAATGGGACCGGGCCAGGCAAAGAAATAAACGATAGCTGCTCTTTACGCGCAAACTTGTATGACTGTTCGCATAATGTTTCAGGCGGAGCTGCCAACGCATGGGCGCCCTGTTTAATAGCAAATTGGAGTGCAGCGGACCGTTTCCCCTCTTTTCGTTCTAAAGCTGGATTAGAGTAATCGTTGTAGCTCTTCGACAAGCTATCATAAACACGCAGAACGATCCCTTCTGTAATCGGGACAATGTCTTCTGATTCATTTAAAACAAAAGCGATTTTCATAGCTCCTCCTCCTTTTAAACTTGATGTTCATGTAAACCGAGATGAGACCGTAATGTTTCCCCTTCATAATCAAGGCGGAACAGCCCTCGTTGTTGCAAAATGGGAATAACCTGTTCGATAAATGTTTCCATTAAGCCTGGGTAATAAGGAAACATCAAATTAAAGCCGTCTGCTGCTTTTTCCCGAAACCATGTTTCCATGACATCTGCAATTTGTGTAGGGGAACCGCAAACAATATGGTGCCCTCTTGCCCCAGCAACACGCCGTGCCAATTGCAAAACAGTCAATTGCTCGCGGCTAGCAAGCTCGACAATTAGGTCACGCCTGCTTTGGTTGCCATTTGTAGGTGGCAAGTCAGCAATCGATAACGGTTGGTGAAGCTGGTTTCTCGAAAAAGATACTTTACCTAAGTAGTCTGATAAAAAAGCCAAACTCGTTTCCTCATCCAACAGCGACTGCAACTCTTCGTAAATCGCCTCCGCTTCTTCTTTTGAGTTGGCTGTTATCGGCGAAATGCCTGGCATCACGAGAACCTCTTCAGGCGGCCGCCCGGCGGCGGCGACTTGCTCTTTTACGTTACGGTAGAATCGCTTCGCCCCTTTTAAATGCTGTTGCGCTGTAAAGACAACCTCTGCGTATTGAGCTGCAAACTTAGTGCCATAAGTAGAGGAACCGGCTTGAATGAGAACAGGCTCCCCTTGCGGCAGCGCCGATGCATTTAAGGGGCCTTTGACTGAAAAATATTTGCCTTTATGATTGACGGCATGGACTTTGTTTGCGTCAAAGTAAACCCCTGTTTGTTGATTTCGGATGACTGCCCCTCTTTCCCAGCTACGCCACAGTTTTTTGGCCACTTCGACGAATTCAGCTGCTCGTTCGTAACGCTCGGCATGTGGCGGGTGAGGCAAATCGCCGAAGTTGTGCGCTTCCTCTTCGTAATAAGAGGTAACAATGTTCCAAGCAGAACGGCCATTACTTAAATGGTCGATTGATGCAAACTTGCGGGCGATATGAAACGGTTCATTATAAGTCGTGCTTGCGGTAGCGGCCAATCCAATTTTAGCTGTCGTCATTGCCAGGGCAGACACGAGCGTAAGCGGTTCGAATCGCACCAACTCAGACGGATGGCTTTTTTCTGTCAAAGACAGGGCATCACTAATGAACAACATATCAAGCTTCCCTTTTTCAGCTAACAGAGCCACTTGTTTATAAAAGTCGATGCTTTCGTAGGCATCAGCTGCTGCTTTAGGGTGGCGCCAAGCACCAATGTGGTGGCCAGCCCCCATTAAAAACACTCCAAGCTTCATCTTATTGCTCATAACGTTTCCTTCTTTTCTCATAAATTTAGTTGGTTATAAAGGCCGACTGCGCCGTTTTTTGAGCGAGACGCACTTGTTGTTCGAGTCGTTCATTCGCTTGTTCCATTAACACATATGTGCCTGATTCTTCTTGTTTTACGTCTTGATCGAGCACAAAAACACCGCTAAGAATGGTGGTCGCGCCTAAGGCCGCTAAAACAGGCTTAAGTGCGTAGTCAATTGCAAGAAGATGGCCAAAAGTACCGCCAATAGCTATCGGCAAAACGATTTTTTCGGAACATGCTTTTTGAGGCAACAAATCAAGGAACGTTTTTAAAATCCCACTAAATGACGCTTTATAAATCGGAGTAAACACAACAATGGTGCTCGCTTGTTCCACCTTCTGCTTCGCCTGTTGTACCGCTTCGCTTTTAGGGTTTGCCGCCAATAAGTCATTTCCAGGCAACTCATGAACAAAGATTGTTTCCACTTTTTCGCCGTACTCAGCGAAAACAGAAGAAGCCTTTTGCCATAAACCGATCAACCTGGACTGTTTGCTGTTTCCTCCATATATAAATACAGTCTTACCCACACAATCCCCCCTTTAAATTAAAGTGAACCTATCGGATTAATAATACTATAACGAAAGATAACGCTTTTGTATAATTGAAAAAAATGAAGTTTCTATTCATTATTTTTGAATTGGTTCCTTTTCATATCGGAGGTTTTTTTGAAGAATGCTTTTAAGCGATGTCGCTACTCTGCCAAACGGTTTTGTTTTATTTTCCGCAAGACCGACTAACAAATCTTCCTCAAACAGGCGGATCGCCTTCAAGACTGTTCCTTTTGGAGGAGGCATCACACAACGGATAGGAACCGCTGCTATCCCATATCCGGCTTGAACATAATGCTTTAGCGCCAACATATTGCTTATCTCCATTCGATAAGTTGGCCGCAGTCCACGATCCCGCATTTGCTTTTCAATGTTTCTCCTGAATGGACACGCAGCTGTTGTAATTAACATTGGCTCGTTTTCCAACTGGGGCAATGAAATGTCCTTCTCATTAGCAAGGGGATGGGCATCTGGCATTAATATGGCGACCTCTTCAGGAAATAGCGGCAAAAAGCCAACTGTCGTCGGCACATTCGCGGCTGTACAAATGGCCAAGTCAAGCTCATCGGCCTCAACCATCTCGATTAGCTTTCTGCTGCTTTCTATTTGGACGCTGACATTTACCCTCGGAAACTTTTTGTAAAACGGTGCGAGGGCGTAAGGCAAGCGATAGCTAGCTGCTGGTTCCATTGCACCAACCCGGATATGCCCAGCTTCTCCTTTTACTAATGCATCCATCCGTTCTTGTAATCGTTCAAATTCTTGAAGGAGCAAATCACCTTGTAAAGCGAGGAGACGTCCAGCCTCTGTTAATTGAAACGGCTTTCCACGTTCAATAAGAACCACTCCTAGCTCACTTTCCAGCTTTTTCATTTGCATCGTAATCGTCGATTGTGCGTAGGACAGCTCTTCTGCAGCTTTTTGAAAGCTGCCATGCTTGATAATCGTTTGAAAGGTCTTAATGCTTCTTAAATCCATAACCACCCTCCTTACATCATATAGTAGCTTCACAAAACATACTATTCAAGTATATATTATCAATTTACTATACTATAAATAAGCGTCGTGGTTAAAAAACGGAAAACCCAGCCAACATAAAAAAAGGCGAAATCGACTTCCCGATCGCCTTTCCTTCCTCTTATCCCGTTACTTCACTGTCCGTTGGATGTCTGCTTTAATGTCACTTAAGTCAGAAGCCAACCCATCATAGATCCGAACAACTTTCCCTTCCCCATCGATTAGAAAAAACCGGGTGCTATGCAGAAAATCGTCTTCTGTTTTTTCAACAGGTGCTTTAAACGAATCCAAAGCAAATGCTTGAATCTCCTCTAAATCATAACCTGTTAGGAAATCCCAGTACGCATCGTTTACACCAATGTTTTCCGTATACCCTTTTAAATGCTCAACCGTATCGTTCTCTGGGTCAATTGAAAATGAAACAAACGACAAATCCAAGTTTTCGGCAATTGCCATATCTTGCAACTCTCGCATATTAGGGGTCATAATTGGACAAACGGTCGGACAAGACGTGAAAATCATGTCAGCCAACCAATAGTCCCCTTCAAAATCGCTTAGCGATACTTCCTCCCCATTTTGATTAGTATAAGCAAAATCGGCAACTTCCAAATCTGCTTCGGTGGCGTCAAATTCGCTTTGCGCTCCGCCAATCTGGTAGATCCATCCACAGGATGACAAAAGTAAAAGTGCTGCAAAAGACAATACAGACAAGTATAGTTTATTGGTCATAAGTTCACCTCGGATAACCTTTCATCCTGCACATGATGTAAATCGCTTTCATCATAGTACAGTCTTGCTGGTTACGCAAGGGACCTGAACCATCTTCACATTTCTGTCAAATGAAAAGCCAAGTTGCCGTACTTACCTAAGTGTGGACAACAACTAAACAGACGTCCGCTAAAAGGGCTTTGTACTTGTGGCGTGGCCGGTGTTTATAAGGGCAATTGGCGTTTGCTTGTAGTTATGTGTTTTTAAAGCGAATGGAACACCGATGTTCTCATTCTTACATTTTTTCAATATAAACGCCCTCGTCTTGCTTCCATTCCATATAAAAAACGTCCTCGAATTTGTCGATCTGCTGCTGGTCAAGCTGTTTTTTGAGCCAGTTTTCGTTAAAGCCAGCTTTATGAAGGTTTTCCCAGTCAACGGCGCCATCATTAATAAACGTTACCGGCAAATAAACCGGTTTTTGAGGAACGTTTAAGTCTTCGTAAGTTGGTAGGTCGTACTGTGATTTCTTTAAAACACTAATGGTTCCATCGGTCTCTAAAATAGCGTGTTCGACCTCTCTGACGGAAAAAGCTTGTTGTTTACGCAACAAATGCTGAAGTTGGTTCATATCAAGTTTATTCTTTTTCATCTCGGCGCGATTTAAATGGCCATTTTGAATAATAATGGATGGGCTGCCTTCAAGAAGTTTTCGCGACTTCCGAAACTGCTGTGTGAGCCATTCTATAATATAAAGCAGAAGCCCCCATATAAAAATGGAGAACAGAATCGCGCCAATTTTGACTTTCTCATCATAGATGGCATTCCCTACAAGTTCCCCCAAAATGAGGGCTGAAATAAAATCAAATGGGGTAATTTGCGCAAACGATGTTTTTCCCATCACTCTTGTTAAAATTAGTAATGCAACTAGGCCAATTGCCAGTTCTACACTTGTTTGAAGTAGTTCTCCCACACTATCCCTCCATAGATCGGTTCTTTTAACAGTGTGTGTCAAACAGGAAACCGTTATCCTTCTTTTTTTCTCCAAGAAAAAAGGAAAGGCGGCATGAAGCCGCCTTTCAAGCCATCATATAGGGTTTAACGTTGTTGTCCGCCCATTTGCTGCTCTGCCATTTGAACGAGGCGTTTTGTGATTTCACCGCCTACAGAACCGTTTGCACGGGAAGTCGTGTCAGCGCCAAGGTTTACACCAAATTCGCTTGCGATTTCGTTTTTCATTTGTTCAAGGGCTTGCTCAGCACCAGGTACAACCAAGTTGTTTGAACTTCTGTTGTTTGCCATTGTTGTTTCACCTCCCTATAACACTAGAATGACCATTTGCTAAAGAACTATGTATGAGTATTTTTATCCTTATTTATCCATTTGTCATGCTTATATAAAAAGGCGGCTAGTAAGCCGCCTACGCCATGTGTATTGAATTAAAATTGCTTGCCACCGATTTGTTGTTCAGCCATTTGCACAAGGCGTTTTGTGATTTCTCCACCTACTGAACCGTTTGCACGAGAAGTGGTATCAGCACCAAGGTTTACGCCAAACTCGCTCGCGATTTCATACTTCATTTGGTCAAGCGCTTGTTCCACACCAGGAACAAGCAAGTTGTTTGAGCTTCTGTTGTCTGCCATATCGTTTCACCTCCTTGGGTTTGTACTTATAGAATGCCAAACAGCAAAAACGCCTATCCGAGGAATGATATGGAAAAGCACCATGATGAAAAAACCCTCTGGCTTATAAGCCAGAGGGCGATCGTGCTACTTGCGCAAAAGTTTCCGGCGCATTTTCATTAACAATTCGTAAACAATCGGAACGATGACCAAAGTGAGCAAAGTTGAGCTTGTCAAACCGCCAATGACGGTAATGCCTAGCCCTTTCGAAATGAGCCCGCCTCCTTCAGCACCGATTGCAAGTGGAATCAACGCGCCAATCGTAACGAGGGCAGTCATCAAAATTGGACGCAGCCGAACGGTTCCGGCTTCCAAAAGTGCGTCTCTCGTGGAAAGGCCTTCTTTTTCCTTATGGATTACACGGTCAATCAGAACGATTGCATTGGTGACGACAATGCCAATTAACATCAATATTCCAATCAACACTGAAATGCTAATGGTTTCCCCTGTCACAAACAAGCCAACAAGGGCGCCAATCACGATAAATGGCAGTGAGAATAAAATCGCAAATGGTGCAAGTCCACCGCCAAAAGTTACGACTAACACAAAGTAAACGATCGCAATCGCTACAAGCATGGCAATTCCTAACTGTGTAAATGATTCTTCGATATCAGCGGTTACGCCTCCAACTTGGACGTCAACCCCTTCAGGAAGCTCTAATTTCTCAATTTCATTTAAAACAGTTGTGGAGACGCCAGCTACATCATCAGACAAAATTTTTGCCGATGCTTCCGCATAAATCTGCCCATCCCTTCTTGTAATCGTTGATGAAGATGTACCTTCTTCAACTGAGACCAGATCGGCAATCGCTACTTGTGTACCAAGTTGCGTTTCCACTTCAACATCTGTTAGTTCTTCAAGGGAGCCATACTCTTCCTCATTTGTCGCAATGACCACATCAAGCTCTTCCCCATCTGCTTCCACTGTCGTTACGGCGTTATGGTCATCGACCTGGTACAGAGCCATGCCAAGCTGTGCTGTTGTCAAGCCTAGTTCACTCAATCGTTCTTGATCGACTTTCAGCGTGTACTCTTGGTAACGGTCAGCAATAGACGTTTCAGGATCGGCCAAGTCATCATGCTCCTCCAGAAGCGCTTTGATGTCTTCAACTGCCGGCTCAATGTCTTCTTCCGAATCACCAAACACCGTTACCGAAAATTCACTTGACCCTACGCCTCCAGTCGCAATGTCTTGCCCAGTCCATGTGCCGTTTTCCGTTACTTCTTCTAACGCCTCGACAACGGCTTCTTTTTCTTGTGTAAAGCCTTCAAAATCATCTTCATATTGAATGTAGAAAATCGCCGAATTAACTCCTGCCTGCATCATGGCCATCGATGAGCTTTGCGCCCCAAGGGAAAGTTGGAATACGTCAATTCCCTCTCTGTCAAGGAGCACTTCCTCGGCTGCATTGACGTCGTTTTCTGCATCTTCAAACGTTGTCCCTGCATTAGGCGAATAAGTGGCAAAAACAAGCTTCTCTTCTTCCTCTGGCAGAAAGCTTACACCGACAAAAGGTGTAAGGAACAAGCTGCCTACTAACAGGGCAACAGCGATAAGCGAAGTGATGATTTTATGGTTAAGAGCCGCTTCCAGTAGACGCCGGTAGCCAGATGCCAACTTGCCTGGCTTTTCTTCTTGCTTTTTATGTTTTTCAGGTGCGCCATTTTTAAAGAGCGAATTTGCCATCATCGGCACAACTGTAATAGCAACAAGCAAAGAGGCAAATAAAGCGAAAATAACCGTTAAGCCAAACGGAAGGAACAACTCTCCAACCATTCCTTCGACAAGCCCGAGCGGCAGGAACACAACCGCTGTGACAATCGTGGAGGACAGAATTGGCTTAAACACTTCTTTCGTTGCATCTTGGATTAATGCACGGCCAGACAGTTTTTCTTCTTTTGATCCCATACGCCTAAAAATATTTTCAACAACAACAATGGAGTCATCAATAACCCGACCAATGGCAACGGTCATCGCACCAAGAGTCATGATATTCAAAGTAATGTCCAACTGCTGAAGCACAATTAAAGCAATAAATAGCGAAACTGGAATGGAAATAACGGAAATGACTGTCGTACGGATATTCCGCAAAAACAACAGAATGATAGCGACTGCAAACAGCGCGCCAAACAACGCTTTGTTTACCATCGTTGCAACGGATTCTTCAATCGGTTCCGCTTGGTCTGTTGTAATGGATAGTGACAATCCGTCTTCTTCAAAAGAAGCAATCGCTTCTTTTACTTCGTCCGCTACTGCGACTGTGTTGGCATCTCCAGCTTTAACAATTTCGATCCCAATGGCCGTTTGGCCGTTCGTTCTTGAAATCGAATTCGACTCATTGACAACTTCAATGTCAGCTACATCTTCAAGCGCAATCGTTTCAAGCGCAAGCTCAGGCATTTCTCCAGTCAGTTCTCCGCCTTCCATGCCTTGTTGCCCTTCAATCGGCCCGCTTCCGTCAGGCATTTCGCCCTCTGGCATTTGTGGCATTTCACTTTCAGGCATGCCGCCTTCAGGCAATTGCCCCATTTCTGGCGCCCCACCACCAGCAGGGATGGACGGAAGCTGCAAATTCCGCAAGTCATCAAGTGTAGTCACCTTGCCGTCGATGACAACGGACTGTTCTTCACCTGAAAATGTATAAAGCCCCAACGGGAATCGCATCGATGATGCTTCCAACAATTGTGTAACGGTTTCTTCATCTAGGCCATGTTCGGCAAGTGCCTCTTCATCAAAAGTAATCTGCACTTCTTTTGTTTCTTGGCCTGCAGCGGTTACAGATTCAATTCCAGGTAAACCCTCTAGCTCAGGAATGATGTCCTGCTCAACACGCTCAGTTAGCTCCGTCAACGATGCGCCTTCTTCAGAAACGCTCAACGTTAAAATAGGAAAAGCACCAAAGTTGATACGGGATACAGTTGGTTCTTCAACCCCATCTGCAAATTCAAGTTGCTCAATCGCCTCTTTTGCCTCTGCTTCAGCCTCATCCATTTCCTTGCTAAATTCATACTCAATTTGAATCGAAGCGAAGTTTTCAAAAGAAGACGAGTTCACGGCCGATACGCCGTCCAAATTTTCTACCGCTTGTTCAATCGGGATGGATACCTCATTGGCAACTTCTTCTGGCGTAGCGCCAGGATAAGCGCCTGATACCGTAACAACTGGTGCATCAATGTCTGGGATCACTTCCCTGTTCATTGTCATCCCTGCATACAAACCGAAGACAATGAGCATAACTGTCAACAGCCAGACGGCAAACTTATTACTCATCGAAAACTGAATAATCGATTTCATGTAGCGTATTCTCCCCTTCTCTCTAATTGCACTCCCTTATTCTATAACGGCCTTTCACAAACGGATGCGTCGACACCGATTGATTTTAGACGTGAAACAATTTCTTCTAAAGAATAGGGTGGTGTTCTCGTTATTTCTCGAACATATGTAGTGGCTTGATTCGTCCAGAGGCCGCCGATAAGCAATGTATATTTTCGTTTCATGTTCCCCCTCCTAAATGTTGCAGTCGCCTCATGACTGACCGGTCAATTTTATACACTTAATCTTAGTTGATTAAACGTCAAAATACAACTGTGCCAACAATTTTACACAAAAAAATTTACAGAACCACAGCTTGAATTCCCCTTTTATGACTGAGCAGTCATTTTTGATTGCTTTGTGGCCATCTAATCTGTTACGATAATGGCAACTCCGAGAGGATGGGAATAGGAATGAACGAGAAAAAAACAACGATTATCGAAACGGCGATTCACTTATTTGCCGAAAAGGGCTACTTTTCGACGTCTATTCAAGAAATCGCATCTGAGGCTGGTATATCAAAAGGTGCTTTTTATTTGCATTTTGAGTCAAAAGACAAGCTGCTTATCGACATTTACCGCTACTATTACGAAAAGATGTCGACTTTATTGGACCGGATTGAACAAAAAAAGTTAACGCCAAGGCGGGCATTTCAAACACAAATTGAATTTTTGTTTGCCGAGGTTTCGAAGCATAAAGAGTTTATTATCATGCATTTTCAAGAACAAGTGCTGCCCATTAGCCACGAGGTGCGACAGTTTGTGTACGAGAAAAAGCTCGAGCACTACAATTGGCAAAAGCGGTCATTGTTATCGATCTACGGACAGGAAGCGGAGCGCTATATTCCTGACCTAATCCTGCTGTTTGAAGGACTGAGTCATTCGCTTTTTAAGCTTCTGCTTCTTACAAAACATCCCCTTAGCCCTAAAAAGGCAGCAACTTATTTGCTAAGGCGGCTCGATAACTTGGCAGAAGGGCTGGTTGCTGGGGGCGAAGAGCCGTTCGTCTCCGAACAGAGTCTTCAACAGTTAGACTGGCCCTGTTCAGGCAGCACCAAGGAGCAAGTTAAGCAAACACTTTCAGCGATTCGAAAACGATTGCCGACTTTGCACATCTCAGAGGAAAAAAAGCAAGAAGTCCTCGACGCCCTATCTGTATTGCAGGCTGAATTGGATAAAAAAGAGCCTAAGAAAATCATTTTTCAAGGCATGTTGGCAACAATGGCTACCGTTAAGGAGCTCCGTGAATTGTGCAATTGTGCCGCTAACCTGCTTGACATCCATTAACTTTACGCAACCACAAGAGAATAGGTTTCATTTTTTTTACGAACATAAAGCCTGATCGCTGTCATGTTGAGAACATAAAATCCAAAGCAGGCACTCGCCAAATCGCTTTGGATTTTATGTTTTGCACTATACGAGCTCGTTAGTCTTGAACGGTTTTGTTTTTAAAGAAGAAGTTTCTCTCACCGCCTCGTTCAAGTGGGCCATTTTTCATAATCACATAGGAAAGAGCGGCAGCTGCGAAGCCAATTGCGCCAATAACATGTAAAAAGACAAGATGGTTTTCAACAATCCAAGTAAACAACGTGCGAAGGTCAGCAAACGCCAAATAGGTAATGACAACTAGTGCAACTCCAGTTAAGCCTAACAAAAAACGCACCGTTCCAAAATAAAACCAGACAGAGTTTATACCAAAGCTAACGCCAAACAGAAACACACACCAAAGGAGATCAACCCAGAAATAAAGCAACGGATTGGCAGAACCAACTAATTCGCCCATATGAAAGAGGGGTGTATTGATTACTCCTTGGTTAAGCAAAAACGCATTTAATTGGTAAATACCATTTAACACAGCCATGCAAATGACAATAAACAAGCCAGAGGCAGCTAGCATACTAAACAAAAACTGCTTTCTTGTCCCCCCGAGTGCAAGCGTGTAAACATAGCCTTTGTTGTAAACTAAAAACGGATAAATCGCAAACAAGCCATAATAAGGGCCAAACAACGTGCCCATAAATGTGTCTACACTCATTCCTAACACCAGAAAAAACAACCACAATGCAACAGTTATACTCGTCAAAATATAAAACTGCATTCGCATGTCTTCAAACATTAAACGAAAAGGACCTTTCAATGCGTTCATTGCTGCACTTCCTTCTTTTGATTTTTTGTTAAAGAAACAAGATAATCTTGAAGCGATGCCTTTTCAATATTCACATGAGCTGCTTTTGCCCGCTCTGCCCATGTTTCAGAAAAGGAATCATCAAGCATGACATTCACGACATTTCCAAGAGTGCGTTCCTCTAAAATGTTATATCCTGCTGTTAGTTCCTCAATGGCCGCTCTCTCCCCAGTCAACAAAATGCCTTGCACCGTTAACATTTCGGTTTCTTCATAACGAATGACCGTTTTCTGATCGACAATCGCGATTTTTTCGCACAAAGGCTTTAATTCATCGATATGGTGGGTAGATAACAGAAACATCCGTGGATGGTCTTCATACGTTTCTAACAAAACTTCATAGAAAAGCTTTCGCATGTCAGCATCTAGCCCATTCGTTGGTTCATCCATAATTGTGACAGGGGTTTTTGAGGCCAAGCCGATGACAATTTTCGTCAACGTCTGCATCCCTTTTGAAAACTTGCGGATTTTTTTGTGGCGTGGCAGTTCAAATAAATCAACTAGTTCATTCGCTAATTCCCCGTCCCAGTTTTGATAAAAATACGAAGCGAATCGTAAAGCATCGCTGACATTCCATAATTCTGAAAACGGATGGTTTTCATGCATATAGGCCACATGCCTCATTGACCCACTATAATTGTAAGGCGCAATTCCGTTGACAAGCACCGTGCCGCTCTCTGGCTTTTCTAATCCCGCCAGAAGCTTCATTAATGTTGTTTTCCCGGCGCCATTGCGGCCCCAAAGCCCAATAATAATCGGCTCTTTCTCGTTGATTGTTACATTCTGTAGCGCCTTGGTCTCCCCATAGGAAAAGTGTACATTGTTCATTTCAATCATCATAATCCTCCTCAATCAAGCGTATGATCTCTTTTTTTGGTAAATGGATTCGCCTTGCTTCCTCCAGCATCGGGCGCACGTACTGTTGGTGAAAGTCAAGCTTACGCTCAGCTAGAAGTTTGTCGCGTGCTCCTTCTGCGACGAACATGCCAACTCCACGTTGTTTATATACATATCCTCCGTCCACTAACGCCGCCAATCCTTTTTGCGCAGTCGCCCGGTTGATGCGATAAAATTGAGAAAGGGCCGTCGTTGAAGGAAGTTGATCTCCCTCTTGCAGTTGGCCGTCAACAATATCGTCGGCAATCATTTCTGATATTTGCTGAAAAATCGGCTTCGAATCATCAAAAATGGACTTCACATTCTCGTTCCTCCTATTGTTGATCGGTTGATTAGTCGTGTGATCAACTATACAGTAAACACCTGTTTTTGTAAACCTGTTTTTTACCCAAAAAAGACCAGCCATGAACAGCTGGTCAAAACCGTACTTTATTCATTTTCTGCTATACCTTATTATTTACGGAGGACAAACGCTTGAAATTCTAGCTTTCCGCCAATGATCTCAGGCGTGACAACCGAGAAGCTTGCTACAGAAAAAAAGCGTGCAAGTATGTTTTTTAGCGCTTGAGCTTCATAAAAAGAAAAAAACCGCTTTGGCTGATAATGGTCCTCTTCCCAAACACCTTCAAAGTCTTCACCACCGTAAACACCTACATAAAACAACGCATCCTTTTTCATCACACGCTTTACTTCCAGCAAAATTGCGGGCAATTCTTGCTTTGGAACATGGAGCAAACAATTCATCGCCCAAACGGCGTCAAAGCAACAGTCAGCAAACTTAAGCTGCTCAAAGCTCATCGCTTCAGCTTTAAGCCCTTTCGCTTTGCAAAGACGAACAGAGGCTTCAGACAGATCTGCGCAAAAAACGTCCATTCCATGCGTTTGGAAAAACAGCCCATCGTGTCCGGGACCAGAGCCAATCTCAAGCAATGCCTGTTTATGTTCGCTCGCTAATTGCTGCATAAAACGTTCTCGTTCTTGTATTTTCCAGCCTGCCATAACGGCTTTTTCACGTTCTTGGACATGTTCGTTATAAGCAGCAGCAATGCTGGCTTTAATATCCCCGTACATAGTCCTCCCCCTTTAACATATACACAACCATCACGCTTCTAAAAACTTGCCTAGTTCAATGATCATCGCGCCCATCCGTTCTTTTTTAGGATAAATTACACGCCTGACCCCTTCTTCTGACAGAGCTTCGGCTGTGACTTTGCCAACGGCGCATGCAACTGTCGGTCCAGCAAACATATGCAAAAGCTGCTCGTGCCTTCCTGTTTCACTGGCTCTGGCAAATAGCGCCTTTGCTTGTAATGCCGTTGTAAAGCAGACGGCATCGTATTCTTTTTTCTCGAGCAACTCCTCTAAAAACAAGTCAATCGTTTCTCCTTTCGGAGCATAGTGGATATAGGGAAGCCATGCGGACACCATCGCCTTTCCCTCTTTTAAAAACTGTTCCAACGTTGGCGAAGGCAGACCGTACTGCTGAACAATAACTTTTTGGCCGTTCCAGTCGATTTCCTTTAATTGCTCAACTAATTGTGCGGTCGTCCCATCCTCTGACACGACATCCATAGGTATATTTTCTTTCAACAACGCGTTTTTCGCTTTGTAGCCTCGCACAGCAATGCGAGCAGAACGAACTTGCTTTATAAATGCCTCTTTTACCCCTGCTTCCTCTGCAAAAGCGAGCAGCGTCTGGACACCGATGCCAGTCGTAAAAATAAACCAATCGGGCTGTGTAGCAAGCCCTGAGATTATCGCTTCTGTCACGGTTTCTTGATCTTGAATGACCGTGCCTTGCAACGAACGGACGGCACTCGTTGCCCCCTGCTTATGTAAAAGCGCCTCCATTTCTTCCGTTTTCCGCGAAGCAGTTAAGGCCACATGTTTTCCTGCTAGTCCTCCCATTTGTGCCACTCCTTTACTCATAACTATTTTCACTATACCATAGCCTCTTCGTTCCACACCGCCCTTTCGATGTTTAACAATGACCGATTAGGGAAAGATTAAAAAAACGAAACACGTTAAAAATGGGAGTGAAAAAGATGCTGTGGACCATTATTGTCATTATTTTAGTATTGTGGCTGCTAGGCTTGATTGCTGACATTGGCGGAGGTCTCATTAACCTGTTGCTAATTGTTGCTTTAGTCGTTTTTATTTTTCAAATGCTCAACATGCGAAAAGGAAAATCGTAACCCTATAATAAAAGCGCCGCTGCATCGTGTTGCAGCGGCGCTTTTATTATTAGATTGTCCAAGGAAGTTTTAATCTCCGTTAGAGAAGGAATAGCCCCTTACATACTAAACAAGGAGGGGCATTCACAGATGAAAGCAGTTACCTTTCAAGGCAAAATGCAGATGGAACCAAAGGAAGTACCTGCACCTTCCATTCAACAAGACACAGACATTATCGTAAGAATTACCGCAAGTGGTATTTGCGGATCGGATTTGCATTTGTATCACGGCGGCATCGTGCCTGAAACCGATTATGTAGTGGGCCATGAACCGATGGGCATCGTCGAGGAAGTCGGGCCAATGGTCAAGTCGTTAAAAAAGGGCGACCGCGTCGTCATTCCTTTTAACGTCAGCTGCGGAGAATGTTTCTTTTGCCAACACCAAATGGAAAGCCAGTGCGACAACTCTAACGGAAACCCTCATTCGGATGCAGGCGGTTTATTTGGTTTTGCTGAGCAGTTTGGAAATTATCCAGGCGGGCAAGCCGAGTATTTGCGCGTGCCTTATGGCGATTTTACGTCGTTTAAGCTACCGGCCGAGAGTGAATTGGATGACGAGCAAGTTGTTTTATTATCGGATGTGATCCCTACTGCTTATTGGAGCGTCAAACATGCTGGGGTTTCGACAGGCGATACGGTTATTATTTTAGGTTGTGGGCCGATTGGCTTAATGGCACAAAAATTTGCTTGGCTTCATGGCGCCAAACGTGTTATTGCTGTTGACCAAGTCGCACACCGCCTTGAACATGGAAAACGGACCAACTTAGTGGAAACCTATAACTTCAGCAATACGCCTGACATAGGCAAACAGCTCTATGAAGACACAGAGGGCGGCGCCGACGTTGTCATTGATTGCGTAGGCATGGATGGCACCGTTCCACCAGGAGAAACATTTGGCTCTAGCGGGGACAACCAATTCGGGACAATCCAGCCAATTGTAACTGCCAGCGAAGCTGTACGGAAATTCGGGACGGTGCAAATTACCGGCGTATACGGCTCCGAAGCCAATCAATTCCCAATTAATGATTTTTTCACACGCAATGTTTCTTTAAAAATGGGGCAAGCTCCTGTTGTCCATTTAATGCCCACCCTTTACACCATGATTGAAAGAGGAACGATTGACCCAACTGATATCATTACGCATCGAATGGGCATTGAAGATGCCCCAGACGCTTATCGGATATTTGACCAAAAAGAAGACGGCAACATTAAAACGATTTTTAAATTGTAAGGAATGTGCCCCATCACTCAACAAACGAGGAGTGATGGGGCACATCCAAGTGAGCAACGATTTTTGGTGGGCAGACCATGACTAGATACGCTGGGTTTACCTCCAGTCTGATACATGGTTTTTGTTTTCTTGTACACACTAGAGGCATCACAATTGTGGAGGGAAAGCAATGGATATCGTTGACTGGAATCATACTGCCCCGAATACGATCAAACTGCCGATGACTTCGGCAACGAGCGGGCTTATGCAAAAAGTGACGGAAAAACTTTTCTGTTTAACAACACAAATTGTCAATGTTTGTTTTATCGGCGACCCTACAAAAGCACATGGCTGGGTGTTAATTGATACAGGCATGCCTGGAAAAAGCGACATGATTACAGAGGCGCTCATCAAGCAGTTTGGCGAAAGCAACCCGCCATCAGCGATTCTATTAACACATGGCCATTTTGACCACGTAGGCGGCGCTTTTGATTTAGCACAAAATTGGGATGTCCCTATCTACATTCATCCCGACGAGCTGCCTTATGTAACAGGCGAAAAAGCTTATCCGAAACCGGATGCCACTGTCGAAGGAGGGTTAGTAGCCAAGCTATCCCGCTTCTTTCCAAATGAACCGATCCAGCTTGACGACTATGTTAAGCCACTCCCAGACAAACTTGATTTCGACGGCCTTGAGAATGAATGGACATGGCTACACGTACCTGGGCATTCCCCTGGTCAAGTTGCCTTTTTCCGTGAGCGGGACAAAGCTTTGCTATCAGCAGATGCGATTATTACTGTGAAGCAAGACGAGTTATTTGACGTCATCACCCAAAATCAACAAATTCAAGGTCCGCCCCGCTACTGGACCACCGATTGGACAGCGGCACATCGCTCCGTCCAAAAGCTCCGGTCATTAGATCCAGCCGTCCTCGTTCCTGGCCATGGATTGCCTCTTTTCGGCCAAGAGCTTCGCGACAGCCTCGCTGTCCTTGACCAGCAATTTGAACGCATCGCTGTTCCTGATTATGGGAAGTATGTGCAGTGACTTAGGGGCTCCCGCGTCTGGCAATACGCATTGCCGGACGCTTTTTTTTGTCATTTCCAAAGAGCCATTTCTGTTTAAAATTTTCTGTACCGGGTAGGTAGTCCAAGAACACTACCATATTCGCCGGGAGGGATATCATTGTTTAAGCGTATTGATAAACTGCAAATTGATTTGCCTGAACTAAATGAACCTGATCCAGAATCAGCTGGCGTGGTGCAAGAATTGTTAGGCGGCCGCTTTGGCGAAATGTCGACGCTGAACAACTATATGTTCCAATCGTTTAATTTCCGCAGCAAAAAAAAGCTTCGCCCTTTTTATGAGTTGATTGCGAGCATTACAGCAGAAGAATTTGGCCATGTAGAGCTTGTCGCCAATACAATCAACCTCTGTTTGGACGGGTCTGTTGGCAATGGCAGCACCAATCCCGACCATGCCCCGCTTAAAGAAGTTCAAGGCATCGGCAACAAATTTAACTTTTTGCTTGGCGGTCAAAATGCGCTGCCGACAGATTCAAGCGGCAAACCATGGACAGGCGACAATGTATTTTCGAGTGGCAACTTAGTCAATGACCTCCTCCACAATTTTTATTTGGAATGCGGCGCCCGCACCCATAAAATGCGTGTTTATCAAATGACAGAGAATGAAACCGCACGGGAGTTAATCGGTTATTTGCTCGTACGAGGAAGTGTCCACGCGGTTGCTTATGCACGGGCGCTCGAAGAAGTCACAGGCGTCAACATGACGAAATTGCTGCCTGTCCCAGACTTGGATAATAGCAAATTCGACCACGCCCATAAATACGAAGCAATGGGCGTGCACCGTAAGCTATATCGTTTCAGCGATGATGATTATCAATTGCTTAACCGCATTTGGTCTGGCCCGACACCGATTGGCCCTCCAGGTGAATTAGAAGTCGTCGATGGGACACCAGAAGGCGGTAAGATTCCTGATTTAGACCCTGTGCCTGAAGAATACGCACCTGGTTTTGATGAAGAACAGTTTAGAGAGCTCTCCAAGCGACTGCAATATGAAGCTGGGTTATAACAAAAACACGGTTGACAAACAAAACGCCTTTGCCTTTTCAAGGCGTTTTGTTTGTTGTCCTTTTCTGCCTCTTGACTCCATCAAGCGCCTTCTCGCTAGTTTGATATGGGGCGAACAGGGGTAAAGGACATTGTCTTGCTATAATCAACTAGATGAAAGGAAAAAACAAATGCATTTTCTGCACCTTTTTCCGCGCATGCTAAAAAAATTCAAAAATTTGTCCATACGTCAATTTCGCTACGAGATAAAAGCAAATGTTTGGGTCATTTGCTTGTTGTATGCAATCGTAGGCGTCTGCTTAGTTGCAATTGCTTATTGGCTTGACATGGAGCTGTCTTTAGGTGGAGCGGTTCCCCACTTTTTTCAGGCAGACTATGAATTGACGCGGCAAATCGTCAGCTCACTCGTAGCTGGAATCATTACGCTAAATGCATTTACATTAAACTCGATTTTAGTTGTCCTGACGAATTTTTCTGGGCAGTTTACACCGCGGATGCTGACAACGTTTATTTCTGATAAGCGTACCCAACATGTAATGGGGATTTTTAATTTGGTGTTTGTATTTATTCTTTTTTCGTTTTTTCTGCTTGATCAGCAAGTGACCAATTATTACTTTGCGATTCCGACGATGACGGTTCTGTTTATGTTGAGTGCTGTTGCTGCCTTTATTTATTTCATTAACCACTCTGTTAAATGGATGCAAGTCTCGAATATTATGTTCAATATGAAATGCGAATCGAAAAACCAAATACTAGAGACACTTGGAAAAGATTTGGAGCCTTACAGGACACGGGAACCGAATGGATCTCCGAATGATCTTTGCAACAAGGAGGCGATTACTGTTTGTGCAGCCAAGTCAGGCTACATTCAAATTGTCAATTACAAAAACCTCGTACGGTATGCACAAAAAAACGATCTCATCATTCGATTTGAAAGACGGATCGGCGAGTTTGTCTTGGAAGGAACGCCTTTGATGACTTATTGGGAGAGGGGAAGCAACCATGCAAACGTGGAAAAGCTACGGCAATGGGTATACATTGGCGCAAAAAAAACAGAAGTTCAAGACCTTGAATTTGGCATTAACAAGCTAAAAGAAATTGCGATTAAGTCGATTGGCAATGACGATCCTGATACAGCTTCAAATGCCATTTTCCAGTTGACGGATTTGCTTTTGTCGATTTCAAAAGTAACCCGTTTTACGCCTTACTTGACTGATCAAAAAAATGACCTGCGCGTCATAATTAAAAAAGAAACATTTGAATTTTACCTGTACTTCACCTTCTCCCACATCACCATTTATGCCCAAGACGATCCTGTCATCACCAATGATGTCCTTGAAGCCGTTTGCCTTCTTGTCGAGTCAATCGACTCTTCTTATTATCAAATTTCTTGGGAATTCGCTCTTATGGTCGCAAAAGGCTATCGCGCTCCTTTCACGTTCAATTATACGAGAAGCCATTTTCTTGACAGCCTGGAAAAAATAGCGAACACCACAGGAAACCAAGAGGGATACCGATCGTTTGTGGAAGAAGTCAAACAACAGGCTGAGGCGGACTCACGTTCGTAAGCAATTTTTCGCGCCTTTTTGTATACTAAGCCTGTACCTTATTTTATTTCAGGAGGAATGTTGTGAACAAAATAACAAGCATAACGGGAATTCTTTTGGCCGCTTTGACACTTGGCGGCTGTGCCAGCAATGAACAAACGATTACAATTGGCCACAACAATTACGCCGAGTCAATTGCTTTTGCCCATTTATGGAAAACGCTTTTAGAGGACCAAGGTTATCAAGTGGAACTTTCTCTTGTGGAGAAAGCAATGCTTTTTAATGGAGTCGAAAACGGCGATATCGATATCGGCTTTAATACTTGGCTCCCTTTCACTGACCAAGCATATGTCTCACTCGATTCAGAAGAAATAGACGTACAGGCTGATGGCGTCCTGTACGAAGGGACAACCTTAGGGCTGGCTGTCCCTTCGTATATGGATGATGTGGAAACAATTGGGGACTTAGCTGGCTATTTCGACGAGCTAAAGGGAACAATCACAGGGATTGATCCAGGCTCGGCGTTAATGCAATTGACGCAAGACGAAGTCATGGACCATTACGGCTTGGAAGAGTTTACTTTACAATCCTCTTCTGAACAAGCCATGATTGCCGAGCTAGATGCCCGTTACAAAAACGAGGAACCGATTGTCGTCACTCTTTGGAGCCCTCATTGGACATTTGGATCTTACGATTTAAAGTTTCTGGATGACCCAGATCGTGTTTATGGCGAAGAAGATGATATTTACTATATGGCTCGCAATGGTTTGGCAGAAGACGAGCCAGATCTTATTCAATGGCTAAATAATTGCCATTTTACAGAGGAAACGCTGTCTGAACTTCTTACGCTGCAACAACAGTATGAGGATGATATTGACGGGGCCGTAGCGGAATGGATCGAAAAACACGAGGATCTAGTTCACGCATGGCTGGAAGGTTAAACGTGAAAAACCCCTTCTCTTTTAAAAGAGAAGGGGTTTTTGCTATTCGACTTCCATCGCTTCTTTAGGCGTTAAAAACACATCAACCGTGTTGATTTGGTAGCCTTCAAACGAATTGACTTTAAACGTATACTTGCCATAGGTGAGCGTTTCTTCTTCTTGAAGATCGTATTTTTGCGTGAGCATCCAGCCGCCAATTGTGTCTGCGTCTTCATCGTCCATATCAATATGGAGCAACTCATTCAATTCGCCAATGAGTGTCTGCCCGCTAATCCGGTAGTGGTGCTCGGCAATTTTTTGAATATGCGGTTCTTCTTCAATATCAAATTCATCATTGATTTCGCCGACGATTTCTTCAATGATGTCCTCCATTGTGACCAAACCAGCCGTGCCACCGTATTCATCAAAAAGGATCGCCATGTGGCTCTGGTTTTTCTGCATTTCCACCAGAATGTCGCGGATAGGAACGGACTCAATAATTGTAATGGCAGGACGCATAATTTCCCTTAAATCTAAGGGATGGTCTGGTTCATACGCCAGCTTTCCTAACAGCTCTCGCACATTGACAATCCCGAGGACATGGTCCTTATCTCCATCTGTGACGGGATAGCGGGTATATTTTTGGTCGCGGATTTTCGCAAGAATTTCATCCATATCGTCGTCAATCGTCAGTGTGGCCATTTCCGTCCGCGGAACCATAATTTCTTTGGCAATCCGCTCATCAAACTCAAAAATTTTGTTCACATAATTGTATTCTGCTTGGTTAATCTCCCCGCCTTTGTAGCTTTCTGACAAGATCAAGCGCAGCTCTTCTTCACTATGCGTTACTTCATGTTCACTCATTGGCTGGAATCCAAAAGCTTTCACGATCAGACGGGCAGAACCGTTCAAAAGCCATATAAATGGGTAGAGCAAGAGATAGAACCAGATGAGCGGCCGGGCGATCCATAGCGTCACCTGTTCTGCTCGTTGAATCGCAATCGTCTTCGGAGCAAGTTCACCAATGACAACATGCAAAAACGTTGCAAATAGAAAAGAGATAAGAAACGAAATCGTCGTTACTAACGCATCGCTAATCGCAAAGGAGCCAATGACAGGATGGAGCAACCGCTCAAATGTCGGCTCTGCCAAACGACCGATCCCGAGGGCCGTAATCGTGATTCCTAATTGGCAGGCAGATAAATACTCGTCCAAGTGGGTAACAACTTTTTTCGCTGCTAACGCGCGTTTGCTGCCGCCCTCAATATGGGGTTCAAGTTGTGTACTTCGTATTTTTACAATCGCAAATTCAGACGCAACGAAAAACGCAGTGAGCGCAATTAAAACCGCTACGCCGATCAAATTAATCATTATGCCTATGTCCAATCAATTCCCTTATATAAGGGATTCACCTCCGCAATTGATTCGTGGATTGACGTTCATTTAATGACATTTATACGCATTACAGCTTCGTTTAGCCTTTTCATCATCACATCGCCTTCTTTCAAGCCACCTTTCTCGGTAGTATTTACAATTGGCTCAATTTCATTAGAAAACATGGGTAATTGACCAAAGGCGAATGAAATGTAGCTGTTTTGTCTGCATGTTTCTGCTTAGTGGCAAACAAGGCACGAGACCGCTCCATTTTATACTTAATATATTATTATAACGAATATATGTTAAGATACGATTAATAAACCGTGTAAAAATGTCGCAATTGCTCCTCATTGTCTTAAAGCGGTTATTTACATTAGACATCACTACCTGTAAAAAAACGCCAGCATTTTTGCCAGCGCCCGTCTCTTTATTTAAATTCATTTCTAAGTTTTTGTCCCCGATCAATCGCTGCTGCGTTCAATCAATTTGCCATGGACAACGAGCCTTCCTTCTGTTGGGTGAAGGCGATAATCGCATGTGGAAAGGGTAATAATTTGATCGTTTACAGTTACCTCTGTTTCAGCTTGAAAAAGCGAGCGTTCTTGAATATCGGTTAAAAAAGCTTCGTACGCATCATCTGATTGAAAATCGGTTTCTATATAATAAAAATCTGTTTTCGTTTGGTAAACAGAAAAGACTTCAATATCATACTGCGCGTCTGTTGTGTCATAAAACATGTCTGGCTGGTTATAAAAAAAAGACTGGTCCGTAAAGGCAGTAAGGTCGCTGAACATAGACGAATCTTTCATGCGATGCCCGTATAAGATCCGGTTCCGCTCCTCTCCCCCAATGTGATTGCGGTAATCCATAAAAATACTGCCTGCTCGTGTTTCCTCGCCTTTATAGTTGCGGTTTAAGTAATATTCATTATCGTGCCCTTGCAAGACTGGATAATCAATATTGGTCCTGCCAATAAAAATCCAGCCGACTATGTCATCGTTGATCGCGTGCAAACCTGAAAAAGCCGATTGCTGCAAATCCTGTAAGGCAGTGCCCTCTTTGCCTTGTCTAGCGGTTGGGCGATTGCTCCTTTCGTACAGCTGTTGGGCTTCCGCCAATACTGTACGATTGTTCCAGTAATCATAACCGATTTGAATCAAATTGGCGCAAGCATAAACAAACACGCATGCGAACAAGAAAGATATGACTTTGCTAATGGCTTGTTTCAATCCCCTCCCCCCTTTCTAAATACCAACTGGCAACAATACGAGGCCCGCTTCCGCGTCATCGCGCAAAACAGCACGAACGCCATAAATGTTTTCTACCATTTCTTCCGTCACCACTTCTCTTGGCAAGCCAGCTTTGACAATGCTTCCTGCCTGCATAACGATGAGCTCATCGCTGTATTGAATGGCTTGGTTTAAATCATGGAGCACCATCACAATTGTTGTCTTTTTTAACCGATTTAGTGAGCGCACAAGTTCCAATACTTCTAACTGATGGTACAAATCAAGGTACGTAGTCGGTTCGTCTAAAAGCAGGATGTTTGTTTTTTGTGCAAGCGCTAACGCAATCCAAGCGCGCTGTTGCTCGCCTCCAGAAAGAGACAACAACGGCAAATGGGCCTTGTTTTCTAATTTAGTCGCTTCAAGCGCTTCATTTACCGCAAGCTCGTCCTCTTCTTTCCAGTTGGAAAATCGTTTCCGATAAGGAAAGCGCCCATACGCGACTAATTTTTTGACTGTAATGTCAGCCGGTGCTTCATTTTGCTGGTAGACAACCGCCAAATGTCGAGCCAATTCTTTCGCCCGGTAAGAAGAAAGCGTCTTGCCGTCTACTACGACTTCGCCTTTTATAGGAGTCAGGCGATTTGCTAGCAAGGAGAGCAATGTCGACTTTCCAGAGCCATTGGGGCCAATGATTGTAGTAATAGTCCCTGGGCGGATCGCGGCATTAATGTGATTGATTGTCTTTTCATGATGACGATAAGAAAACGATAAATTACGAATGTCCATTCATTTGCTCCCTCTTTCTCAACAAGAAAATCAGGAATGGGCCGCCAATGATCGACATGAGAATCGATGCAGGAATCTCATTCGGTGCAAGGAGAAGGCGCCCAATCGTGTCAGCTGCGAGCAAAAGACTTGCGCCAGCCAATGCGCAAAATGGCAACAGCATTTTATAATCAGACCCAACCAACTGCCGACCAATATGGGGCACAAGCAGCCCTAAAAAGGCAATCACACCAGCAATCGCCGTCGCCGTCGACGCAAGCACCACCGCTGCAAACGAAACAAGAAGCCTTGCAGGAATGACACGCATGCCGAGGCTGCTTGCTGTGCGATCATTTAAAACTAATAAATTGCATATCGAATACAGGCAAAGGGAGAGCACAATCGCCACCCCGCCATAAAACAGCATAACGTTGGCGTCTGCCCATGTTTTCATCGACAATGTCGACGTCGTGGCTGCTGATATGCTTGTCACCGAATAGCTGCCTCTGTAATTAAATGCTTCGGCAAGACCGCTAAACGTTGCGTGGATAGCCACGCCAATCAATACGAGCTTTAAAGGATGTAAACCGTCTTTCCAAGATAATGAGTAAACGAGGCCACAGGCGATCATGCCGCCAAGAAAGGCAAACAGTGGCATATAATAAAACAGTTGCGGGAAGATCGTAACCGCTAATAACGCCGTAAAATTAGCTCCTGACGAAATGCCGATAATACTCGGGTCGGCAATCGGGTTGCGCATGACAGCTTGCAACAACGCGCCAGCAACCGCTAAAGCAGCACCGGCAAAACTGGCGATAATGATACGCGGAAAGCGGAGATCATAAATGACATTGACTTCTTCATCTGCTTTGCTAATAACCCCGTGCACAAGCTGTGAAAAGGGCACACGAATGCTGCCGCTCATCACCGACCAGTACAACAAGCCTAGTAGCAATCCAGCAAGACTAATAAACACAACCGTCTTTTTCATTTAATCGCCCGCCTCTGGATAGAGCATCGCTTCTAGTTCATCTAACGCTTCAACTACAGCGATATTGCCAGTCGTCCCAAACAACAGCTCTTCTAAATCATAAACGCGCCCATTTTTGACAGCGTTAAAATGTTTCCAAATGTCATTGGTTTTAAATTCCTCATCAAACATTTCAACGACTTCCTCTGGCATCCCATGGGCAGCTCGCAAAATCACATCTGGATTGGCCTGTTGCAAATATTCCGTATTGGACGCTAAATACTCAGCCTCCTCTTCTCCTTGAACAATATTTTCCCCGCCTGCAAGACGGACAAGGTCGCCAATGTAAGAATGCTCAGTCGCGACCAAATAACTTCCTGGCACGCCCATTAAAATCAATACGGACGGCGAATCCGCGTCCTTTGTCTGTTTTTGCAGCTCGCTAATCCGTTCATTAAAACGAGCGACGAGACGATTGGCTTGTTCTTCTCGTTGATAGGCCTCGCCCATTTCCAAGATTTCTTCACTCATCGCTTCCACGCTTTGAAAGTTCAAAAACTTAGCGTCAATACCAGCTTGAGCAAACGGCTCTTCCAAGTCAGCCTCTAGCGTTGTCACACTCCAAACGACATCAGCGTCCAAACTGCGAATTTGTTCCATATCTGGGCTCATTGGATTGCCAATTTCCGTGACATTCTCATAACGTTCCGGCAGCTCCTTGTAGCTAGTCGGAATGCCGACAAGCTCCAAGTTAAGAGCGTCAGCTAATTCTGTTGCAGAGACAGTCGTCGCCACGATCCGAGCTGGCTGCTCGTCTAATGGTTCGACTCCCTCCTCTGCTTTTTTCCCAGTAGCCCCTTCACTTGCTGGCTGACACGATGCAAGCATCACGGCTGCTGCCGCTATACCAACAGGTGTTCTCAGTTTCATTGCAAACAAGCTCCTTTTTAAAAGCCCTGGCCAAACAAGCGGCCAGGGCTTTTCATTAATTGGCTGAAAACCGCTTGTTGCGGCGTTTCCAAATAAAATAGATACTTGATGCGACGAGCAAGGCCGCATACAAACCAATCATCGCCATATCGCCCGTTTTGGCATTGGCAACATAATCACCGCTTAATTGCTTTAGCCCATTCTCATCTTTTAGTTGGCCCCGCTTATAATCAAGGTTTTCCCCATTCGGCCCTTTGCCGTTTTGACCAACATTGCCCGTATTGTTATCATTGCCGTTATTGCCTTTTTTTGTTGGCTCTGTGGCTGGAGGGGGTGTTTCCCCTTTTTCAATCAGGTTAAGGCTAGCTGTGTCAAACGCAATTTGCACATCGTATTTATTGTCATAACCAATATCAGGAACAATGACATGCACCCATGCGTTGACGCGTGTTTCTAATGAGTCTGTTTCAAAACGGACTACGCGTTTCCTAGCTGCTTCATCTTCAGAAACCACTTCAGGGCGCTCGCCTTCAATCTTTAAATCGTTATACCAGTCGCTATGTGTCAATGTGAGATCAACGGTATACTCGCCGTCTTTCACATAAACGGTCGCCGGCTTCTCCGTATAGCCATCCATCACTGAAATGTCTTCAGTGCCGTCTTTGTAAACAGCGAAATCCACTTCGTAACGACCATCTTCTAACTGGTTAACGTCAACAGGCGGTTCGTTTCCATTGTTTCCTCCATTGCCGCCATTGCCGCCAGGATTTCTGCCGTTTCCGCCGTTGTGATTGTTTCCTCCATGATTGCCAGTATTTCCACCGTTATTTCCATTTTGTCCCTCTCCAGGATCTGGGCTTCCTGGCAACTCAGGATCCGGATCCTTCTCAATCAACTTAATCGAATCGACGTCAAATGCCAGTTGTGTGTTGTACTCATTGTCATACTCAAATCCTGGAATGTCTTTGACGACAATGTGCACCCAAGCGTTCGTTTTTTCGTTAAGGTTACTAACAGGGAAACGGACAACACGTTTATCAGCCTCTACGTCCGTTAAAACAACCTCAGGCCGTTCCCCTGCAATCTTAAGATCCTTATACCAACTGCTGTGAAGCAACGTTAAATCAACAGTAAACTCGCCATCCTTCACGTACAAAGTCGCTGGTTTTTCCGTGTAGCCATCCATAACCGAGACGTCCTCTGTGCCATCTTTCAAAAAGGTAAAGTCAATTTCATAACGTCCATTGGCGAGATTGTCTATTTTTCCGCTAGGGGCTGTTCCAGAGTTGCCTGTTCCTGGCTTTTCGGTCCCTGGTTCCTCGGCACTTGGCTCTTCTGTTCCTGGCTCTTCTGTTCCTGGCTCTTCTGTTCCTGGTTCTTCTGCTCCCGGTTCCTCAGTTCCTGGCTCTTCAGTTCCTGGTTCGTCGGTTCCTGGTTCTTCTGTTGCTGGCTCCTCTGCTCCTGGTTCCTCAATACCTGGTTCTTCAGGTGCAGGCAACGCTTCAATTCCTTCAACATCAAACAACAGACGGAAACTTTGTGTATTTTCATATACGTCTCCGTTTGGCATTGAAACGCGCATCGACACGTTTGCGTTTGCTGGCTTGTCCAAATCTGTTACCGTATATGCATACGTACGGGTATTGGCCTCTCCGTCTTCTTTGACAACCTCGCCATCGTAAAACGTGCCATTCTCTTCAAATTGGAGCGCTGTAATTTGATGGCTGTCTTTCACTGTTAAGGCAACCGTTTGAACACCGTCTTTCACGCTCAACTGAGCTGGATTTACTAAATAACGGCTCATCGTCGAATCGCGGTCTTCTGTTGCATGCTTAGCTGCGAATGGAATCGTATACTCGCCATCTTCCAGTACGACTGGTTCCTCCGTTCCCGGTTCTTCAGTACCTGGCTCCTCCGTTCCCGGTTCTTCAGTACCTGGCTCCTCTGTGCCTGGTTCTTCAGTGCCTGGTTCTTCGACAGTTGGAGGCTCGTCTAATTCAATTATGGAGATTCCATTTATGTCAAAAACAATTTGCACATCATATTTATTGTCGTATTCGAATCCAGGGATGCCAGTAACAATGATGTGGACATAGGCATCAAGTTTTTCATCTAATTGGGAAACGGGAAAACGGACGACGCGTTCATTTTTGCCCGTATCCTCGGAAATCGTTTCTGGCTGTGCGCCTTCGACCTTAAAGTCTTGGTACCAGTTGCTATTCGTAAGCGTCATATCAATTTCATAGCTGCCGTCTTTTACATAAAGCGTGGCTGGCTTTTTTGTATAACCATCCATGACCGACGTCTCATCAGTTCCATTTTTAAGCACTTTAAAAGGGATTTCATAAGTGCCGTTTTGCAATGGCTCGCTGGCCGCCGAAGCTGTGTTTGCAAATGTCGGCAGCACGGTAGCGAATACAAGCAAGAGAGAAAGAAATCCATTAATCAAACGGTTTCGCACATTCATGTTTACCTCTCCTCCTTCACGAAACTTGTCTTAGACGTTTGCGAAGGAGTACAATAGCACTGACGATGGCAAGGCTGCTAAGCAAAGCAATGGGTGCGGCATCGTTTGTTTGCGGATTGTCCTCCTCCGTTGGTTTGCTTGTGTCTGTGTGTGTGCGTTTGCCTTCGTCTTCAGACGATTGGGCCGTTCCCAGCGGCTCATCGTCTTTTTTATCTTCTTCGTTTTTGTCTTCTTCGCTTGATGCAGCCGTTTCCAAAGCAGTTAAACTATTTTCATTAAAATCAAAGCGAATCGTGTAATGATGGTCATAATCAATATCAGGAACGATCACATGGATTTTTGCTTCGGTCATGTCGTCAATTCCTTCAAGGGGAAATTGCACAACTCTTGTATCGGCCCCTTCATCTTCCGAAACGACAGCTACATCTGCAAAACCGCCATTTGTTGGCGTTTGGAATGCAACAATCCATGAACTATGGTTTAGTTTCATTTCTGCTGTGATCTCACCGTTTTTAACATGCAATGTTGCTGGCTTCTCCCAGTAGTCATTGGCAATGGAAGCCGAAGGATCAGTTGCATGCATGACCGTATAATCAATCGTATAGGTCCCGTCTGCTAGCTCGGCACTGGCGTAGTCAGAATTAGCTCCGAGCACGAACAGCGCGACCATACTTAGCAGGAACATCATGTTTCTTAGTCGAATACCCATTGTTCTCCTCCCTTAGTCGTTGTACTGCTTGGTAAAAGACCCCTTTATTATTGTGCTTGTGCAATCGGCATGCGAACTACTTCAACATCGTAAAATTCGATTTCATTGCCTAAGATATAATCTGGGCGAGCGTTTCGGCCTGAATGTGCTTCACGGAAAGCTTCGCTTTTCGTCCACGCATGAAAATCGGCTTTCGTTTCCCAACGGGTGCTAATTGTTACTTCATCGACCTCTTTTTCCTTTGCGTTAACAAGGACTTCAAGGCCAAGAAACCCTTTTTGCATTTCAATTTTGCCAATCTTGTCAAAACGCTTAACGAGTTTATGGCCTTCCCCTTTACGAATCAACGTTTTGTTTGCCACAATCACCATTTTATTTCCTCCTCTTTTTTCACATTGTCGCTGCCGTTCTGCTTACACGTATGCTCACCTCCTTTACTAAAACGACGCGCGCTAATGCGTTATTTTGTTGTACTTAAGCAAAACCAGGAAAAACGGCGCTCCGAGACAAGCGAGCAAAATGCCGACTGGAAGCTCGATTGGATCAAACACTGTTCTGGCCACAGTGTCTGTTAAAACAACAAGGGCTGCTCCGCCAATAATCGAAAATGGCAGCAAATAGCGGTAATCACTGCCGATAAAAAGACGGACCATATGGGGAACGACAAGGCCGACAAAACTGAGCAAACCAGCGACGCTCACTGCCGCTCCTGCTAAAAAAGCGGCAAGCAAAATAAGCCACAAGCGAAACCGTTCGACTGGCGCGCCAAGCAATCGTGCCGTGTCATCACCTAACAGCAACAAATTGATTGGTCTAATTGCAAAAATCGATAACAACAGCCCTATTAATGCATAAGGCAGGACAAATTCAACATGAAACCAACCTCTTCCTTGAAATCCTCCTGCTAACCAAGGAAGAATCGACTGGACCCTATCACTAAATAAAATAAAAATTCCGCTTTGAATTGCTCCCAAAAAGGCATTCACTGCAATTCCAGCTAAAATAAGCTTCAAAGGAGAAGTGCCTTTTTCCCAGGCAAGTACATAAATCGTTCCCGTTGCTAAAAGCGCACCGATAAAAGCAAAGCCAGGAAGCAAATAGCCTAGCTGTGGCAACGCGACCATGGCGATGCTTGCAGCAAGCCCTCCTCCCGCTGTCACGCCAATGATGCTTGGATCGGCTAATGGATTTTTCATTAAACCTTGCAATATCGCGCCAGAGGCCGCTAAGCATGCCCCTGCAAGTGCGGCGACTATGATGCGCGGCAACCTAATATTCACAATCACCGCTCTATTTGTTTCTGTGCCCTCTCCTGTTAAAACGGCGCCAATGTCTCCTAACGAAAATGGCACAGCTCCTAGCATAAGCCCACCGGCCATCGAAACGAGCAAAACCAATGGCAAAGAGATCAAAAGTCCTTTTCTTCTTCTAGCCCGTTTAGCAAGCACTAGCTCGCTCACTGTTCTGCACCGTCTTCTTCTAGTAACGCACGCATATAATCAAGCGCTTCCGTTATGTTTGTGCCAGGATTGGTGCCAAATAAATCAGCAGGCAAAAGCTCAAGCTTCCCTTCTTTAACAGCTGGCAACTGCGACCAGCCAGCATGTTGCTCCATTTCCTTGATAAAACCATCCTGGACGTTGGCAGGATCACCATGGGCCATAAATAAGATCCGATCTGGATTTGCTTCCATAATCCGTTCTGGCGAAAGCGCCGCATATTGTGGAAACTCATCTAACTGTTCAAAAGACGCCGCTACGTTTTCTCCGCCTGCAATGTCGAGAATGTCACCGGCTAGCGAATTTGGAAGCGCTGCTAAATTGGAACCAGGCGCTCCATAAACAAGCAGTACTTTATCTTTTTTATGTAAAGGGTTGGCAGAAAGCTCTTGCTTTTTTTCTTTAATTGTCGCGATCTGTTTCTCTGCTTCTTCCTGCTCTTGCAATGCTTGACCGATCAACTCGATTTGTTGTTCAATTTCGCTGACAGAATTGGCGCTAGTAAGGAGAACATCGGCGCCCATTCCTTCTATAGCAGGGACATCCTTCTCATTCATCGGGAAACTACCAAGTACTAGATCAGGATTGGCAAACGTTAAACGTTCCATGTCAATTTCATGGGACGACCCTACTTGCGCGGCCTCTTCTGCTTCCGCTACAATAGCAGGTTCTGCGCTCGTCGGCCTTCCAACAACCTCCTTCCCTAAGGCATAAACAATATCTAGCTCACCATTTCCTAATACAGCGATTCGCTCAGGGGGGTGTTCAAAGGAAACCGTTCGCTCTGCGAAGTCGGTGACAGAATAAGCCCCTTCCTTACTAGGCTCTTTGTTCTCTGTTTCTGAACTGGCCCCTTGGCAACCTGCAAGCAATAGAAAAACCGCAAAAGCACATGCTTTTTTATTCATTTCCTTCACACCTTAAAGATAATGAGAAACAATATCATTTACCATTCAATTATTATGATAATGAGAATCAATATCAATGTCAATTGCTAGTTTCATTGTTTTTCAAGTTTCTTGTTCTTTTTGTTAAATATTGTTGCTTGTTGATAACAAGTGTTTTGGACAAAAAACAACCGCTAGGAGGGCCTATGCTATCCTAGCAGTTATCGGCAACACCATTTGACTGATTGATTGGTTAAGGCTTCAAAACCACTTTGATGCAGCCATCTTTCTTATTATTAAATAGATCGTACCCTTTTGGCGCATCACTTAGAGCAAGTTTATGGGTGATAATGCTTGTTGGATTAATCAATCCTTTGCTGATTTGTTCATACAGCGTCTCCATATAGGCGCGTGCAGGCGCCTGTCCCATTTTTAAAGTGACATTGCGGCTAAAAAATGCGCCTAAAGGAAAGAGGTTATAATTGCCACCGTACACGCCAGTCAATTGGACGATGCCGCATTTTTTGACGGCCTTAGTAGCGATTTGGATTGGCCCTAATGTCCCGCCTTGTAATTTCAATTTTTGTTCCACCATTTCTAATGGAGACTTTTTTCCGTCCATGCCAACGCAATCAATGACGACGTCTGCGCCGCCTTTTGTCAATTCTTTTAATGTTTCGCCTGTGTCTTTGTCTTTTGTAAAATCAAATGTTTCCGTGTGATTCATTTGCCTTGCCTTTTCGAGCCGATAATCAAAATAATCGACAGCAATGACCCGTTCTGCCCCTTGTTGCCAGGCAAATGCTTGCGTCATCAAGCCGACTGGGCCGCAGCCAAGCACAATGACTGTATCGCCTTTCTTTACGCCTGCATGAACTACGCTCCAATATGCAGTTGGGAGAACATCAGATAAAAACAACACTTGCTCGTCCTCTAATTCGCAATCGTCTGGCAAACGAAATGGCGTGTAATTGCCAAAAGGGACACGCAAATATTCTGCTTGTCCGCCTGGATAATCGCCGAATTTTTCCGAGTAGCCAAATAAACCTCCGGAATCATAATGAGGATTTGAGCGGTCGCACTGGCTTTCTTGGTGGTTTTGGCAATAAGGACAATGTCCGCATGCGACTGTAAAGGGGATCACCACTCGGTCTCCCTTTTTGACTTTCGTTACTTCTGGCCCTGTTTCTTCAACGATGCCCATTGGTTCGTGCCCGATAACAAACCCTTTTGGCGTATACATGTTGCCTTGGTACAAATGCAAATCCGAGCCGCAAATCGCCGTTGACGTAATGCGGACAATGACGTCTTCTGGATCTTGGATTTCCGGTGCTTTTATAGTCGATACTTCCACATGATTCATTCCCTGGTACGTGACAGCTTTCATTCAATAAACCTCCTTTAAAGGATAGTTTGTCAAAGCTTATTGATGCTATTCATCCTCCACACTCCATTCTCAAAACAATGCTTTTTCTAGTCTTTCTTTTTCGTTATAATCAAGGAAAGGAGAATGCTGATATGAACAAACGATCCCCATTCAATGATCACTGGAACTCTAATTTGTACGATAATCGCCATGCATTTGTCTCAAAATTCGGAAACCATCTTCTCGAATTATTGCAGCCAACAAAAAAGGAAGCCATCCTTGATCTCGGCTCAGGGACTGGCGATTTAGCAAATGAGTTGGCCAAACTTGGGGCAGTCGTCACAGGCGTCGACCAATCGTCGAATATGGTTGCTAAGGCCCGTTCAAAATATCCACACCTTTTATTTGATGTGGCCGATGCCACCAACCTGCCGTTCACTGAAACGTTCGATGCCGTCTTATCCAATGCGGTCTTGCATTGGGTATTAGACGCGGAAGCCGCATTAAAAAGCATATGGAGGGCACTAAAACCAGGAGGGCGTTTTGTCGCCGAATTCGGCGGCAAAGGGAACGTTGAAACGATCACAACGGAATTGGTTGCTCAAATTAAGCAGGCAGGATATCCATATTCGAGCAAGCAATTCCCTTGGTATTTCCCTTCCATTGGGGAATATACTTCTTTAATGGAGAAAACAGGCTTTTCCGTTTCATTTGCCCGGCTTTATGAACGGCCCACCCCTTTAGAAGGAGCAGACGGCTTCCGCAATTGGCTTGAAATGTTTGCAAATCCTTTCTTTAACGAAATCGATGAACAGGACAAACAAGCGATTATCGCCAAAACAGAAATCGCCCTTCAACCAGTTCTGATGGAAGAAGGGCAGTGGATCGCCGATTACAAACGGCTTATGGTGGTTGGCTACAAAATACCTATAAAATAGCAAAAACAATCCGCTGGCAATCCAGCGGATTGTTTTACTTACATCCATTCCTCAAGCAAGGGCATCATGAGCCGGTCCACAATCCGCTCTATATAGGAACGGTCAAACGGTTTGCGGATAATCCAAGCCCGGTACATCATTAAGGCAGGGCCGACATCGGAAAGCAAATCCAAATCTTTTGTTGCAAGCTGGTGGCCTTCCTTTAGAAATGGAGAAATAACCGCTTCCACCGCAGAGCGATGCAGGCTATTAAAATGGGTATGCAACCCTTGTTCTAGGTCACTGTGATTGGCGAGCGCAGAGCCAATTTGCGCCATAGCCTGTTGATGCGTTTCATGCTCATTTTGGAACGTGGTCGAGAGCAAATCAATTAACTGCTCCCGCAGCCCTTTGCTTTTGTCCAATTGTTCTAACAATGTCTCGTACGGGCTCATGAACGAAGCAGCGTCAATGACAAGCTCCACTTTTGAACACCAACGCCTGTAAATCGTCGCTTTTCCTACTTTGGCCCGTTGGGCGATTGCTTCAATGGTGAGAGCGTCAAACCCATGCTGCGCTAACAAGTCGAGTGTAGCTTCTAAGATTGCTTTATTCAACGAAAGGTCAAGGGGACGACCGCGCTTCCCTTCCTCTTTTTGTTGTTGCTCCCCGTTTTGCCCCATGAATGCTACCGCCTTTCCTCAAATCTCCTAACAACTCCTTACATTTCATCATACCATTTCCTAATTTTGCGAGCAAATACGATTCTATTGCGTTTCGTAATTGGAGGTGGTAAGATAACTTAGCTGAACGCACGCGTTCCGTATGTTTTATAAGGAAGGAGAATCTCCAAAATGGCTCACGTTTCACAAGAACCATCGGCGGCAGCGACGACGGAAACCGTACAAGTCAAAGTGCTGCCTTTACTTGCTGTATTATTATCTGGGGCATTTGTCGCTATCTTAAGCGAAACCATTTTAAATGTTGCCTTAAACGCTATTATGAGCGATTTTGGTGTGGCTTCCAGTACAGCCCAATGGCTTGTTACAGGCTATATGTTAGTAATAGGCACATTAATCCCCATCTCTGCGTATTTTATGCAACGTTTTACGACGCGGCAATTGTTTATTACAGCGATGTCGCTGTTTACACTCGGCACATTAATAGCTGGATTTAGTCCAGTATTTGCTATGTTGCTTGTCGGCCGGTTGACGCAGGCAGTCGGGACAGCGCTCATGATTCCCCTGCTCACGAACGTCATTTTAGCCGTTATTCCAATCGAGCGCCGAGGCGCTGCCATGGGGATGGTCGGACTTGTCATTATGTTTGCCCCGGCAATTGGACCGACTGTGTCTGGTATCATTGTCGATAGCCTGTCATGGCGCTGGCTTTTTTATTTTATTACGCCCATCTCTTTATTGTCGTTGCTATTTGGCGTAAAAGTTTTACGCAATATCGGAGAGACATCACGGCCGAAACTTGATGTCGTTTCGTTTATCCTTTCGACACTCGGTTTTGGTGGAATTGTCTTTGGCTTTAGTGCGGCAGGCAAAGGGGACGCCTCTTTTACAGACCCCCTCGTCTATTCGACTCTGTTAATTGGTTTTGCGAGTCTCTGCATTTTTGGCTGGCGCCAACTGAAATTGGAAACGCCGCTGTTAGACATACGTGTTTTCCGCTACCCGATGTTTCTAATTGGCCTTATTGTCGTGATGCTCGTCATGATGACAATGTTCGCCATGATGCTCATTATGCCGATTTATATGCAAGGGGCATTGTTATTTACGGCTGTTACAGCTGGGCTCATTATGCTCCCAGGCGGGCTTCTCAATGGTGCCCTTTCTCCGGTAATGGGACGGCTTTTTGACAAATTTGGTCCACGGCCGCTGTTAATTCCAGGCACCATTATCCTTGCAGCGATTGTGTTTAGCTACCGCTATACAACGCCAGGTGTGCCAGTTTGGATCGTCATTGTCCAACTGGCGATTCTAATGGTTGCTGTCGCCATGATTATGATGCCTACCAATACAAACGGGCTTAACCAACTGCCGGCAAGACTTTACCCTCACGGAACAGCGATTATGAACACGCTTATGCAAGTCGCTGGCGCAATCGGCGCCGCTTTGTTTATTTCTGTCATGGAAAACGGCCAACAACGTTATTTGGCTAATTTAGGCATTAGCGAGCCGACCGCTGAACAGACGGTCGAAGCGCTCCTATACGGTTCCCAACAAAGCTTCTCCACTGGTTTCTTTTTTGCTTGTGCAGCAGTCGTTCTTTCATTTTTTATCAAGCGCAGCAAACAAACACAAGCCGAATAAAAATGTGCACCCCTTGCGAAAAGGGGGCACATTTTTTTGGTTTATTCTCCTATCATCAAATTTTGCAGCAGAGCAGACATAAAAACGATATCGCTCAACTGCCCCGTTCATGCTTCTCTTTGTTTTGAGAAATCATCCGAAACAAGTTGGTATACAATGCCGCGCTCGCCAGTGAACAAACAAGCATGAAAAAAAATATCCCTAACGGAGCCACCCATGTAGCAAATAAAATCGTAAGGGGGGCTAGCATTCGTCCAACTGTATATTGTAAATTGGAAGCGCCAATGTACATTGCCCTTGATTCCATAGGCGCATAACGACTTACAAAACTATCAGAAATTGGCGCTCGCAATAGTTCACCGACTGTAAAGACAACGGTCAATAATAACAATGACCAAATCGTCGACACGAAACCGAGTGCAAACATGCCGATACCTGAGAGCAAGCAGGAGAAGACAAACAGATCTCGTTCTTTCCACCTTTTTGTCCAATTGGCAAGCGGAAAAACGAGCATAACAAACAGCAGGCCGTTTAACGCTAGCATCCAACCTAGAATGGTCTCGCCTGTCAGCAACATACTACCTAATTCAAAAAATAAGAAGCGCTGATCTGGTATTTCCGTCACAATGTAATAGGCCAAATACAAGTCTAGTTGCATGATGGTCATAACGGAGAAAACACCGGCAATAATAAAACGGGCAAACACCCGGTCGCCCAAAATATGCCCGTATGCAACGCAAGCATGCTTCACCCCAGCGATAACAGAAACTTGTTTTTCATGTGTGCTTGTTGGTTTTGTTTCGTTGACAAACAAAATTAGGCACAATAAATAAAGCAGTAATACACTTGCGGTCGTCCATAGCAGTATTTGGCGAAATTGAAAAAAGAGAAAAGCTCCCATTACTGGACCGACGACAGCACCCATATTGTTCGTGGTTGCAAATAGCGCAAATACGTCGCGCCTCTCCTCTTCAGGTACGACATCAGCTACCATTGCCAGACTTGGCGCACGGTATAGAGCGCTTCCAAGCGCAATGCCGATAAATGCAGCATAATCAAGCCAAGGGGAAAAGGAACAAGCAAAGAAAACAAACATCACTGTTTGTATAGCCGCCCCTCCTATTAGGATAGGACGCCGTCCGAAATGGTCGGCTAGATTTCCACTTGCCAAATTTCCGATCATGCTGACAAGAGGCGGAAGCATCATAAATGCTCCAGCAACTTCACTGCCCAAAGTCATGCTAAAATAGAGAGCAATAAACGGAAAATACATCCAATAACAAATGTTAAACAGCCCTTCACCGACTAAACGCACTTTCAGATTCCGATCAAGGCGTTTCCAATACACGCAACGCTCCTCTTTTCACTGTATTCCTGGCCAGGTGCCTTTTATTTTATGAAGTAGGAGAATAAAAATATAGACTTATATTCAGAAATATTTTATACTAATAATAAGAAAATAAAGGAAGCGATTTTTCTCTTTAGCTGCTGCAACAAACGAACATATGTTTTTTGGCACTTTGATAAAAAAGAAGTGTTTTTTTTATGCCTGTAAACGAAGACGCACTTCTTTCAGTCTATTGGCCATTTCACAGCGCCTATTGGAGGTTTTATGATGAAAGGAACGGTTGTACTGATTACTGGTGCAGCAAGCGGGATCGGCTTTCATTTAGCTCAACGTTTTGCCGCTGAAGGAGCGAGCGTTATGGTTGCCGATGTGCATGCTGACAGCTTGCACAAAGCGACATTGGCATTGACGGAAAACGGCTACGTTGCTAAAGGCATCCAAACAGACGTTACGAATGAGAACGAAGTAAAAGCGATGGTTCAAAAAACAGTTGCTTGTTTTGGACGAATTGATGTGCTTATTAACAACGCAGGCATGCAACATGTATCACCGATTGAAGACTTTCCAACAGAGACATACAAGCTCCTCGTTGACATTATGCTTGTTGGCCCATTTATGGCAATTAAACACGTCATGCCCATTATGAGGAAACAACAGTTTGGCCGGATTATCAACATGTCTTCCATTAACGGCTTAATTGGCTTTTCTGGTAAGGCGGCTTATAACAGCGCAAAGCATGGCATTATCGGCCTATCGAAAGTCGCTGCCCTCGAAACGGCTGAAGACGGAATAACCGTTAACTGCATTGCCCCAGGATATATTGACACCCCCCTTGTCCGCAATCAAATGGAAGCTTTGGCGAAATCCCGCCAAGTGCCGGTAGAAAAAGTGTTAGATGATGTTATTTATCCACTTGTTCCACAAAAACGCTTGATTACTGTGGAAGAAGTCGCTAGTTTGGCGATATACCTCTCTTCTGCTGAGGCCAAAGGCATTACAGGACAAACACTCGTTGTGGATGGCGGCTACACCGTACAATAAAAGTGGGGGCACATCCTGTAGTACAATTGAAGCCGCGTTCTTTTCCACAATATTGTCCACAGACCGTAGAGATTATCCACATGAACCATCAACATATACACATATACACCACGTTTGTCCACTATTCATCTATATTTATAAACAAACAGCGGTATCTTATCCACAGAACCGTTTGTGCCCTTATTTTCTGACATGAAGCTATTGTTGTGCTCCATGTCTTATTTTTGATTCAGGAAAATCGACATCCTTAGATGGTGACAGGCCAAAAAAAGTGGGATGAAGGATGTCACCTTTTAGGTTTGCAAGAATTCCAGAAATGCGAGATAAGCTTTGTCAAGATACATATCCTTTCGATAAATAAAGAAAAGATTAATCATTTGATTAGGTTCAGGTAAGGAATGTATCGTTATATCCTTTTCCGCAAACTGTTTCAATACTAATGACTTTGGGATAATAGCCATTCCTAGGCCTGCTTGAACACAATGAATGATCGACTCAAGCGTGCCAAATTCAATAATACGATCAGGGCGATAGCCTTGTGTTTCCAGCCATTGATCGAGTTTCCCTTTATAAGGACAACATGGCCGTGTTAAGACGTTTCGTGTATGCCATTCAGTCAACGCTGTTGATTTTGATACAATGACAAGTTCTTCTTGAAAGACTGGAATCGCCTGAAGCTGCTGATCATGTATGGGGCCAAGCACAAAGGCCCCGTCGAGTTTGTAATCAAGAACATCGGCAATGAGTTCATGTGTTAAGGCAACGCGTAACGATAGTTCAACTTTAGGGTATTGCTTATTGTATGTCACTAATAACTGCGGCAGCCGTGTCGCTGCTGTTGTTTCGTTTGTTCCTAACGATAGTGACCCATTTGGTTCGTCATCATCTTGGATCATTTTCTCGGTTTCGTTGATGAGCAATAAGATTTGTTCTGCTTTCTTCAACAAAATGCGCCCTTTACCAGTTAAACTTACTCCCCGTGGATGACGATAAAACAACTTAGTCCCTAATGTTTCCTCAAGCTTTTTTATTCTTGCTGTTACATTTGATTGGACATAGTTAAGCTGCTCCGCAGTCTTCGTAATATTTTTTTGCTGAGCTAATGTTTTAAATATAAGCAGGTCTTTAATATCCACCTTTACCGTCTCCTTTGTTTTAACATCGTTGTTCGCCTATTCCATATCACTAAAAATGATCGGTACCTTTAAATTTAATCATTTTAAATTATAAAGGAAAGGGCTTACAATGCAATTGTATTGCTATAAAGATAGCAAAAGGAGGCGCTAGACAAATGGATGCTTGGAATGATTTTCAGTTATGCCAACTGAAGCATCGCTATGCTCGCGTGAATGGGATTCAACTACACTATGTTGAAGGAGGGGAGCAGCATTCTAATACGGTTGTCTTATTGCATGGCTTCCCACAAAGTTGGGTCTTATGGAGGTTCGTTATTCCCGATTTAGTAAAGCGTTATCGTGTACTCGCTGTCGATTTGAGAGGCTATGGGGATTCAGATAAACCAGAAGGAATAGAAGGCTATACGAAAGCGAACATGGCCAAAGATATTTATGACCTTGTGACCCATTTACGATTAGAAAAAGTGACTTTGATTGGGCATGACCGGGGGGCTAGAGTAGCCAGAAGATTCGCCTTAGATTATCCTGACTATGTAGCAAGCCTTTGCCTCATCGATATTCTTCCTTTGGAATATGTTTATGACAACCTTTCTGCCTCGGAAGCTGCTAAAAAATATTGGCATTGGGTTTTTCAAGTAGTCGCAGAGTTGCCTGAAGCGCTCATTGAAGGTCGGGAAGAGGTTTATCTTGGGGCTTTGTTTAAACGAACGCCCCATTTACTGGAGCAATTAAAAGCTGACGGAGTTTGGGATGAATACGTACGTATTTGGAAGCAACCAGGTGGTTTTCAAGCCGCTCTGAACGATTATCGTGCGGCGCACAAGCTTGATTTACCGAACTATCGAGTAGAAAAAGAAATGAATAAAAACATCAATCAACCTTGTTTGCTGCTTTGGGGGGAAAACGGGAATTTGGCTGGTCAGCCTGTGCTTACGATATGGAAAGAAGTAGCGACGATGGTTACAGGGAAAGAGCTTGCTGGTTGTGGTCATTATGTTCCTGAAGAGCAGCCAGACGCTATGATGCAAGAGCTTGTGCCATTTTTAGAAGACATTTATCAAACATAGCAGGCATAATCCATGAGAAACCTCATTTAGACGAATAGAAAAACTTGTCTCCAGGCTGCAACATGGAGCGCGACCATTGCGCTCCATGTTTGAGGTTGTATAGCGAGCGTTTGTCTACAGGCTGACGAGAGAATCGCGTCCGAGCAACACATCAAGTTGCCGTGCCGTATCGTACGCGAGCGCAAAAGGATGCTCTTTGTACGGGGTCAGTTCAGCAGTTACTTCCCCATCATAGCCAATGGCCTTGAGTTCGGCGATCACCCTTTTAAAATCAACGTCACCGGCAAGCAAGTTCGTAAATCCATTCATGTTCCCAATCGTTTCTTTAAAATCCTTGACATGAACTTTTAAAATCCGCTTGCCTAAAATGCGGATCCACTGCTCAGGATAACCGAATGGCAATACATTGCCTACGTCAAAATAAGCGCCAGCATGCTCTGATTGCAGTGAATCAATAAACGTCTTCATCTCAAGGGGCGACAACAAAAAGCGATTCCAGACATTTTCAATTCCAATAGCGACGCCTAGCTCCTCCGCATACGGCAACAACGTTCTTAAAGCAGCAATGCTGTTCTGATAGCAAACATCATAAGGCGTTTCCTTTGTTACAACGCCTGGAACGACAAGGATCGTACTTGCCTCGATGGCAGAGGCCAACTCCAACATTTTTCGGACGATGCGCTTGCCTTCCTCTTGAATAGCGCTGTCCGCTGACGACAGAGGGAATTCCCAGAGCAAGGCAGTGGAAAGGCTGTCCGTTTCTAGTCCATGAGCTGCAATCGCTTGTTTGATTTGCTTTGCTTCTGCATGGCTCGTCTCCAACGTCAAGCCGATTGCCCCCGGCTGGCTGACATTGAGCTCAATCGCCTCAAACCCCGCTGCTTTTGTCCATTTTAAGACATTTTCGAGCGTTGTCTCTGGTGGATAACACCATTGGTTAATCCCTTTTTTCACGGCCTTCGTTCTCCTTTCCTTGGAGGACAACGACTTCTTTTGTAGCGGCCGCCTCATAGGCACCTAATGCGACTTCAAGCGCGCGCAAACCGTCATTCCCACTAATAGACGGGGCCCGGTTTGTTTGGACGCTGGCAATAAAGTCGCGGATAAGCCCGTCGTCCATGTCATCTCCCCAATACATGTAGCTGAGCCCGTTGCCATGGAACACATCAAACTTTTGCCCTTGGGCATCCACTTTTAAGGTCCCTTTCGTGCCAATAAACTCAATGGTCACATCGCCCCAAATGGGAAAATGGTCATTTCTCGACCAACTGCAGTCAAGGGTGGCAAACACGCCATTGTGAAAGGTGAATGTCAGCAATCCAGCATCATCAACGCCGTTGCCGGAAAACAATTGGTCTACTTCTGCGTATACTTGTGCCACCTCATCATCCAGCACCCACCTCATAATATCGACGACATGGACAGTATGGTCGATTACCGCGCCTCCGCCTGCTAACTCCTCGTCATTGAACCATCCGCCTGGATTTTTGCCACGGTTTGTCCCTTTAATCGCCACTATATCCCCAAATTCACCGGCATCAATGCGCTGTTTGGCACGGGCTACGGCTTCATTGAACCTTACTGGAAAAGCGGTTTGCAAGAGCACGCCTTCTTCGTTGCAAACGTCAATGATTTCTTGTGCATCTTCGGCTGTAGAGGCAAGAGGCTTTTCGCATAATACAGCAGCTTTTGCTCTTGCCGCTGCCACTGCATGTTCTTTATGGCGACTATTCTCACTTGTCACAACGACTGCGTCAAGTTTTTCGGCAAGCAACGCTTGGTAGGTAGGGTAATAGGCCGTTTCATATGTTTTCGCGGCTTGTTTGCCCCTTTCTTGGTCATCATCAGCGATTCCTACCAACTCGACATCTTCTATGTTCCGTAAACTCGACGCATATGAATAGGCATGACCGTGCGCAAAACTGATTATTCCTACTCTCACTTCATCTCCTCCTCTTTCTCGTTATGACAGCACCGTTTGCACATGCAACGTGATGGGCTTATCTTGTTTAATCGACTCTAATGCGGCTTCTGCGATTTCAACGGCTCGGTACGCATCTTCTGCGGTAACAAGCGGTTGCTCATTTTTTTCAATGCACGCAATAAAATGACGGAGTTCTTGTTCATAAGGCGACTGTTTGAGTGGGCTTTCTGGTACAGCCACGCCACCTGCTTTTCCTGCGTCGCTTTTTTCGGCGATTAGCGGTTGTGCGCTCTGGCTATCATAAGCTAAAATGCCATCGCGCCCGGCAAATTCAAACGACGTTCTAAATTGCTTATGGGCCCATGACCCTTCCAAATGGGCAATCACGCCGCTTTTAAACCGAATCGATACGAGCGCATACTCTTTTGCCTGCTCATTAATGCCAGCTACGCCGCCGATATTTTTCGCATAGATTCGCTCTACTTCGCCGAATGTCCAACGCAAAAAGTCAAAATCATGGACCAATAAATCGAGGACAACACCACCGCTGCGATCATAGTCCGCATACCAATTTTCGCTTGCTTTTGGGAAAGCGCCGCCCCTTGTCGTCCGAACGACGCCAACATCGCCAATTCGCCCGGCCTCAACCGCTTCTTTTGCCTTTCGGTATTCTGGGAAAAAGCGGACTACATGGCCAACGAACAATCTGGCTCCCTTTTTCTTGCAGTAACGGACGATCTCCTCTGCCGCTTTAGCCGTACGCGCAAGTGGTTTCTCACAGATAACATCTGCGCCTATATTGGCCGCCTCTTTCACATAGGAAGGATGCAAGTCTGTCGGCAAGCAAACTGACACTACATCAATGCGTTCCCCGAGCGCTTGTTTCGCATCAGTAAACGAATAAAATCCCAATGTATCCAGTTCTTTCGCAAACGAATCTGCTCGGCTTTCGTTTATATCGACAACGCCGATAAGGTCTGCATTTTCCATTTTCGCGAAACTGCGAGCGTGGACAGCCCCCATCGTTCCAAGTCCGACAACTACTACACGAACCATCTTCCCATCCCCTTTGTCCAAATCGATTTTTACTGGCTTGCTCTACTATCTTCGTACTCCCCCTAGTGCAATTCCTGCAATTAAATGTTTTTGTAAAAATAAAAACATGAGCAGCATCGGCACAGTCGACATGAGCGCCGCGGCCATCAAGAGTGGATACTCGGTTGAATACTGCCCTTCAAAATTGGCGATCCCTACCGACAAAACCCTCATATCAGCGGAATTGGTCATTACAAGCGGCCACAGAAAATCATTCCAAGCTGCAAGCACTGTAAAAATGGCCAGTGCAACCAGTGCCGGTTTGGCATTGGGCAAAATAATCCGCCAATAGATGCCCCAGTGCGTACAGCCATCCATGATCGCCGCTTCATCAAGCTCTTTCGGGATCCCCATAAAAAATTGCCGCAACAGGAAAACACCGAACGCGCTAAACATGCCTGGCACAATGAGGGCATAAAATGTATCAATCCAGCCTAATTGTGCTAATAGCGCATAGTTTGGAATCAAAATCACTTGCATCGGCACCATCAGAACAGACAACATTAAGAGAAAAAGCGTGTTTTTAAACGGAAAATTCAAGCGGGCAAACGCATAGGCTGCCATGGAACAAAGGAAAAGCTGTGCGCCTGTGCGTAACACTGTGATAAAAATAGTGTTGGCATAATAACGCAGGAAATCGGCGCTCTCAAACACACGGGCGAAGTTGTCAAAACGCCACGTTTCCGGCCAAATGGTTGGCGGAATTTGCATCGATTCTAAATACGTCTTCAATGAGGTAGTCACCATCCATAAAAACGGGGTGACCATCATAATGGCCCCGGCAATTAGAAGAAGATGAACCACTCCTTTTCTCACGATGACCACTGCTCCTCTCCTTAATTATCCGTCGTAATGAACCCACTTTTTTTGCCCAGCAAACTGTATGACTGTCATTGCCAAAATAAGAAGGAACAACAGGAACGCTTGCGCTGACGCATAGCCCATTTGTGAAAACATAAACCCTGATTCATAAACGCCATACACCATCGTGCGCAGCGGGCCGACTAGCGCCGTCGTGTCGCCGATCATTACAAAGATCAAATCAAATACTTGCAACGAACTAATCATGGCTGTAATGACGACAAAAAACAGCGTCGGCGTCAGCAAAGGCAACGTAATACGAAAAAATTGACTGCGTTTGGACGCCCCGTCTATCGCTGCTGCCTCGTAGTAAGTAGGATCAACATGCTGGAGCCCCGCCACGATTAAAATGATGTTATTGCCGACTGTCATCCAGACATATACAGCGATCACACTAAGCAAAGCGATATTCGGATCAAATAGCCATTCAGGTTGAGGCAAGCCGAGAAAGCCGAGAACATAGTTCACCAAACCGTACTCCGTATTATAAAGCCATTTCCAAACCATTCCGACGGCGATCGGCATTGTCACGACAGGCAAAAAATAAAGGGCACGATAGACAACCATGCCTTTGATTTTTTGGTTTAGCAGCACAGCTATACATGTGGCAAGCGCCACAGAAGCGGGCACAGCGACAAGCATAAAAAGAAGTGTATTAACGAGCGACCGGATAAACACCGGGCTCGAGAGCAGCGCGCTGAAGTTCTCCCACCCAGCGAAAGTAGGCGGCGTTAGCCCATCCCAATGTGTAAAGGAAAGGGCAAATGAAGCAATCGCCGGGCCGAGATAAAAGGCAAACAAGCCGATGAATGTGGGGCTGATAAACAAAAGCGCCCATAGCGCCTCTTTTGCCCCTTTGCGTTTTCGTTTCCCCGCTTTAGGTGTTGCTCGCATACCTGGGGGTTTTCCCGCTTCGCTTATCATGACATCTCCCTCCTATTCAGACTCTTGTCCTTGCCGCAAAATTCGCTCCATTTCTGTAGCAACTCGGTCAAGTGCATCGTCAAGGGGTTCCCCTGAAAGGAAAGCGCCTTGAATTTCTGTTTGCTCCATCCGCTGCCACTCCATTGTGTTTTTTGAAACCGGATACGCCACTCCGGTTTCTTGCGCAGCGATAAAAACGTGCAAATCCATGTCTGGGATCGATTCAAGCCAGAGATCGCCTGCAGAGCGCGCAGCAGGTGTGGAAAAGCCGCTTTTGGCAATCGTTTCGTTGCCTGCTTCGCCTGTTAACTCCTTAATTAGTTCCCAGGCAAGTTCAGGGTGCTCTGTTTTTTTATTCATCGTCCAACTAATCCCGTGGAGAATCACAGCATCTTCTTTCCCTTTCGGCAATGGCGCGACATCGACTTTGTTGCCCATTTCCTCATGAAACAAGACAGCGCTAACTGAGAGCGTTGGATACATAGCCACTTTATCAGACATAAACATTTGATCGAGGTCATTTTCAATTTGCGACTTAATATCTGGCGAAATGCCTTGGTCGACTAGTCGTTCTATAAAGGCAAACGCTTCTTTCGCCGCGGCAGTGCCAAAACCAGAATGCGCCTGGTCTTCGCTAACAATTTCCCCGCCCGCTTGGTGGATGTAATTGTAATAGCCTCGCTGGTTGCTAACAATCGGCGCTGCGTATCCATAAACCCCTTTATCGGCGTCTGTCAGCTGAGCGCCAACCCGCTCGATGTCTTCCCAATCCCAAGTCTCATCTGGATAGGGGATACCTGCTTCATCAAAAAGCGCTTTGTTGTAAAACAAGCCGACAGCATCGACAAAGTAGGGCGCCCCGAATAGGTCATTTTCATAACTGTAAAGTTCAATCATGCTCTCATAGTAATGCTGTTTTTGAAACGTTTCGTCCTCGGCAATAAATGGCTCAAGGCTTTGAAGCAAGCCAGGCTCTGCATATTGGTGGAAGTTGACGGCATTCATCCAAAATAGGTCTGGCCCTGCCCCTCCTCCTATGCTCGTCCTAAGGGTTGTCCAATATTGAGAGTAAGGGCTATAAGTCACATTGACACGGACATCTGGATGCTTGTTTTCAAAGGCGGCAATTGCTTCATCAACTGCCGGCTTCGCCTTTTCATCCCATAATGCAATATCAAGCGTCTGCTGCCGCGGACTTGCCCGTTCACTCTGACACCCCGCCACCGAAAGTACTGCGACTAGCATTACTAAAGCGATCGCTTTTTTCATGCTTTGCCTCCTTAATCATTTGCCTCAGGTAAAAACAGCTCATACTTGCCAACTTGCATTTCGTATTGCAACAAAACTGCTAACGCGCCAAGAATGTCTTTATTTGTTTCCAGAGAGGCCGGTTTTACTTCCGTGTGGCGCGCAATTGGATTCAATGCCCGGCTGTTGATTTTTTCATTAAGGCGTTTAAACAAAGGCAGGTTGTTTTGCACATGAGGCCCAGTCAACACAACTGCTTGTGGATTCAATAAGTGCAAACTATTGGTAATTGCTACCGCCAGAGATTCTGCCATTTCCTCGACAACCGTTAGCGCAAACGGGTCGCCTGCGCAAGCGGCTTCAACAAAGTCCGTTGGTTTGATTGCTTCTGGCCGCCCAGCGGCGCTCTCAATGATGGCCGTTTTCACGCCTTGTGTGAGCCAGGCAGAGAGGATTCGTGAATAAATAGCTGGCCAATTCACATAGTTTTCAAGACAGCCTTGGTTGCCACAAGGGCAAGCAGGACCACCAGGCAAAACGGACATGTGACCAATTTCGCCAGCACTGCCGCTGAAGCCGCGGTAAATGCTGCCGTTTACGCTCAACCCTGAACCAACCCCCTCGCCTACTGAAATAAACAACATTTCTTTATATCTCGCTGTGCCAAACTGCTTTTCTGCCATCATCATCGCATTCATGTCATTGTCTACATACGTTCGCAAGCCAAATGCCGCTTCCACTTTTTGTTTTAAATGAACGTCATACAAGTCAAGTTTTGCATTATAAGATACGATACCTCGTTCGGCTTGGACAATTCCTGGGACAACAATCGAAATGCCCAAACATTCGTCCAGCTTTTCAAACCGGCCAATAAATTCAGATAGCGTTTTCATAACAAAATCGATATAAGCTTCGCCACGGAGCGAATCGACTTGTCCATATTGTTCGGAGCGGACATGCCCTTCTAAATTCAAAGCAGCGATGCGAACGGATGAGTTTGCCAGTGACAAGGCGATTATAAACGATTTGTCTGGATTAAAGCGGTAAAGCACCGGCTTTCTTCCACCTGTTGAATGGCCGACCCCTTCTTCTTGCACATACCCTTCGTCAATAAGTTTGTTTAAAATCGTTGCGGCCGTCGTTGGGCTGACTTGTATTTGTTTGGCAATCATGTTCTTGGAAAGGGGCCCGCGTAGGCGGATAAGGTTTAACGCATTAATTCGATTGACTTCATGCAATTGCACCGGAGGCTTAATCTTTTCGCCACCTCACTTTTCGTTTTAACTTTAAAAAGTTTCGGTTTTTAAGACCATTTCGATGTTATAAAGGCAAATCCCTCTTTAATATCGCCTTTAATTTGTCAGAAGTTCTTCCAGTAGCTTTCAAATGTTAGCAGATTTTGAGGTTTAGTCCAGTATGGCTCGGATGAGGTTGTAAGCGAAACTCGTTGTAAAAGGGGTGCTTTTTCAGGCTAAGAGCCATTTGGGCGATTGCCCAAATGGCTCTTTATGCGGTACGTTTGGCCGCCCCGCCGCTATATGTCCATTTCCGCCATAAAGCTTCAAGGGGCCCTTGTTTCCATTTTTTTAAATACAAGTGGCTAAGTATAACTTGCGTAGCATAAATGACAATGGCAATAAGTAACCCTTGGCTGCTAGAGACGCTGCCAAACAACCCAAAGCCATACCCATAAAAGATGGTCGTTGCCACAATCGTTTGCAGCAAATAATTCGTCAAGGCCATGCGCCCCGCCGAAGCAATTGGCATGAACAACCGTGCCACTGTTCCTTTCTGTAAAAGGAGCACAAATGCTGATACATAAAACAACATTTGCAACGGGCCAGCAAGCATTCTGATGCCCTCGGCCAACCCTTGTGTAAACACAGGATTGATGTCGATTAAATTGTATCTGATCGACACTTCAAGCAACGTAAGAGGGAAACCCGCCAAGAAGCCAATCCAGCACAGCCTTTTCCAGCGTGTTACGTTGGCTTTCACATCATGGAACATTCCTGCCTTCCCCATCGATAAGCCAATTAAAAACAACGGCAAAATTCCTGGTATGACAAAGATAACGGTGAAAAGTTGGAAAAATGATTCATTAAAAAAGCGATACTCTACTATTTGTAAATAGGTGCCGTTCGCCATTGTTGCTAAAGCACTAGCCGTATCGCCAGCAATGTCTTCCATTGTCATGAGCCCTTCCCGTAAGCCAAATTCCATGCTAACCCCTAAAAACAACATGTAGCATGTCATCGTTACTGCGGAAACAAGCATTAGAGCGATCGTCCAAGTAATGAGCGTCTTTTGCTTGCGGTGGAAGAACAATGGCAAGAGCAAAGCTGTTAATGCATATGTATACAAGATGTCTCCTGACCATAAGAGCAGCAAATGCACTAGACCGACCACTAGCAAAAAGACGATCCGCCTATAAAAAACCCGTGTTGCTGCCATATTTTTCGCTAGGACGCGGGTATAAAAAATAAAAAACCCAAGTCCAAACAGCAAAGAAAACATCGGGTAAAACTTGCCGTCTACAAAAAAACTGATAAACAGCTGTACATTGGCGTCCAAGCGGTTTTCAGACAGGGCTTTCCCCTCAAGCATAGAGCTCGCATCGGTAAAAGCTAACGTTTTAAAGGCAATCATGTTTGCCATTAAAATGCCGAACAAGGCAATTCCCCGGATCATGTCCAACTCGTGAATCCGCTCCGAAGGCATGGTCGCAGTTAGTTTCATACAACGTCTCCTCTTCCCTTGTTTTTCGCAAAAATTTCATCTTACCATAAGCCTTAAGCAACATCATAACACAATTTGCCCAATTTATTGCACGTATTCAAGAAATGCGATAGCTGTTTTCATGGTGCTAACAGGCACGACGTTTCCTTCTTACATTTACGCTGTTCCCATCCAGAAAAGAACCAGTCTTTTTCCTCTATTTTCCTCTTGTTATCGAACGGACATTCGCATACAATACAAACAAACGTTCCAATAAGAAAGGAGTTTGCTGATGGGAAAAGAAGAGTGGTACATCCATCGAGGAAACTTGTTATGGGAAGGAAGTCGGATGATGCTGCCTGAGCATAAACAGGCATGGATTGAACTTCAACGGCAGGAAGAGGACGTTCCGTTGCATGGAGAGTTGGACGATGACGAATGGCGCGAGCTAGGGGCTACCATCATGGACGCGTTAAATCACACGTATGAGGTGACTGTCACTTATTGGGATCACGGACGCTACCGCCAAAAAATTGGCACTATTGATAAATTGGACGAATGGAACAAGCGAATCAAAATCGCTTTTCCAGATAGGTGCGAGTGGCTTCCTTTGCGTATCATCAAACATGTCAGCCCCGTTTGAACATGGACCTGTCCAACAACCAAGTGCGAGCCCTGTTTGGGCTTGCCCCAACCGCCCGGGAAACCATTAGTGAAAAAGCGGAAAAGGCGGCGCAAGCCTATATCCGCTTGCATTATGCGCGCATCATTTTGACGCGGGAATTGGTGCGTTTCCAAGGGAAACAAGTGGCAGGCATTAAATACCCTTCTATCTATATAAACATCATTCAACGAGCACTCGCCCGCCTCTCCATCGACATGAGAAAACTAAAAGACTTTATGCAAAAACACGCTATCCATGTTTCTGAAAAAGCATCCTTGTCTCCCCATTATATCGAACACCTTTATTGGGTTAAAGGAGTAAAATATTCAGTTGGCGGTGCGCCGTTCGTCCTTTCTAGAAATGTTGAAAAAACGCTCCGCTATTACATGGTCGAATTAAACGATCACCAATCATATATATAGGGCTTTTTATTGATATTAAATACTATATGTAGTAATATTAGGGCACACATAGCCAACATTTCTCACCACATAACAGAGGGGGATATCGTATGCTGAAAGATTTATCAGACGACCTTCTGCTCCATTCATACTACCAAGCGATCGAACATCAATTATCCGTTGATTTTATTGTGATTTTAAAAAACGAATTATTCCGCAGAGGCATGCTGCACACAGCTGGTCAAAACACATAAATGTCTCTTGGCACGCCCCCTTTATAGTGGACAACTGTGCTTTTGGCTTTCCAATGGTTTTTTTCTTCACACATAGAAGGCGGGAGAAGTGTAGGCGAGCGGAGATGTGACTAACGGACGTTCGACGGCCCATGAACAAGAACAAGTCTACAACCTATAAAACCTGCAAGGTTCTTGCTTAGCCTTGCAGGTTTTTTTATCCCCCATTCATTTCCCTTTTGAAAAGGTGTTCCGTCTCTTGCTGCTCTTTTCGTTTAAGAAGGATCGACTCAATCGCCCTTTTGTGGTGTTTTTCACAATGTTGTTGGATCCGTCGCCAGTCTTGGTTCGTTGGTGGAGACTGGATATAAACAACATCGACTTTTTCATGATAGGGAAAAAGTGTATCTGTAACAATGAATGCAGGCATTTCTGCTTTGTCACGGGTGTACGTTACGGACGTTTGGACGTTTAAATGGTACGGCAATGCAGCATTCATTCGTTTAGAAAGCTTTTGCTCATAGACAGGCCCTTCACTTGAAAAGATGTGGATATTCAATGGTTCATTTAATTTCTCAATGTCGGCAAATGTATAGACTAGTAAAATATAACGGATGAGCAAAGCAGCTTGATCCATTTGCAAAAAAGGCACCATTTCCTCAGCCAAGACTTTTTCAAAAGCAGCAAAAACGCCTTCTGTAATAAGCGGATGACGTTCTTGCAATACGTCTAGTTGAATCCGCTCTTTAAAACTCGAATAGTTCACGGAAAAGTACCGTTTATTTCGGTGGATTTGTAGCAAATGCCCTTCCATCCGCTGCGCCGCTTCTTCGTCTAATGCATTAGAAAACCATTTTTTTAATGCACGGGCGAACCGCCGCGTGGCCCTCCACTCTTCAGTGCGGTGTAACTGGTTTGCAGCTAGATTTGAAGCGACAAGCTCCGCGTCATGGTAAAGAAACGGCGAATTTAAAAGAATGATCAATAAAAACTGCACTTCTGATGACCTTATGTTTTCCGGCACGGTTTTAAGCAATTCTCCAGCATGTGCAAGCATCTTTGTTTGCAAGTCGGACGGAAATGCCTCATCATAAAGGTCAGTGAAGTGCCCTTGTTTTACTCGCAACCATTGGATAGCAATCCAGTACAAGAAACGTTCTGTTTGCAATGAGGACAAGTTTAACTTCATTGCCTTTGCAATCGGCGCAAACAATTGTTTAGCAAACTGTTTTTCAATCGAAAAAGGCCACGCAATCCCACTTCCGGTCACTTCCCAAAAAAAGCAAAAATAAAAAATGCGGATATGATGTTCTTTGCCAATAAGTTTAAACGTCCTTGGCTCAAACCGCAGATGGAAAGCATGAAGCAAAGGTTTGATTTTATGGAGCTTACGGAAGAATGTAGAACGGCTTAAGAAATGTTTTTGAATAAACGAATCCACACTTAAGCGGCCAGATAAAGAGCAGCCAATAAAACGGACCATATCATCCTGAAAAAAGAGACGACGCAAAACTTCATTAAGCTGCCGGTCATCTTTATTTGAAAAACTATATTGATTATGAGCATTGCGCACAATCGCCATGTCTGTGCCCGTTTGCTGTAGTTCTTTTTCCAATTCTTTTATCGTATAATCAACCGTGCGGTCCGAACAAGCCAATGTTTTACGGATTTCCGCCTTCGTGCAGTTCTCTTTGGCGCCAATGAAATGAATCAATTTCACTAAGCGCTCAATGCGTTTATCTGTCAGCATATCCATAAAAAACCCTCTTAGTGAATGATCTAGCGGCATCCCGCATATTCGCCGTATCAACCTGCTACGCCATCTCCCCCATAACCTCTAATTGCTATTATAAGTGAGTCCATAAAAGGGGCTTTATATAAAGAACAAGAGTAGACTAAACCCCAAGCCCTTTCCTACAATCAACGCTTTAACCACCAGCTGCGTTCTGCCTCCAAACTCCTAGCTTTGGCCTGTTCAAATAACCCCCTATAATTTTTCTTGTGCAGACCCCCGCTTTTTTGTCACCTCCTCTCGCTTAGCCATAAACAATTTATCATTGGACATGAAGTTTAAAAAATAACGGTTACCTATTTTTCGCAACAATTGGGTTTCCTTCCAGTTATTTTGCAAAGACTGTCAATATTCCTTTGTTTTTGTAGCTATCTGTTAAAAACAGCAAAGCATTTCTAATACATGACTGTTTCTAGCCATCAATAGCCATAACCAGACTGCTTATAGCAAATGCATTGTATAGCACCCCATTGCACAGTATTACGCAAAAGCCTGCTAATTGGCCTAACAAAAAACGTTATCTTAGAATAAAATAAGGAAATCGTTCAACGATTTATATTCCGAATTATCTGCCAATATGGTTTAGTTAAGCCGTTCCTCCCCTTCTCCCCCTCTTGAGCACTGCTTCTGCGTTTTTTATACGCAGATCTCATTATCATCGTCCTGCTTTTTTAGCGCTTTCATTAAAGCTTTGCGAACAGCTTTTAAGTACTCGACTTGGCTGCGGGAGATCGTCTCGAAATTCATCATGTCTTGACGCAAGTAAACGATATGCCAGAGGCGACTTAATTCTTTGTCTTCCATTCGCCCGCGTAGCTTTACAATCGCAAAATCTACCACTTCACGAAACGTAGACGTCGGAGAGCCTACCTCTTGGCGCAATAGACGATAAATGTCATTCATAATCCGGTATGCTTCTAAATTTGATTTCATCGTTTCTCCTCCGATTACAAGCCTAAAGGTCTAGGTTTTAGTACTTATTTTACTATAGTTTTCCAATTTGCTAATTTCATATTTTGCGCCTTGCTCGCAAAATTTGAAACATCTATGATTGCCGAAAAACGAGAAATTAAGCCGATTTGTTACTTCGTTACCATATCTACCTGGGACAAAAGATTGAAATGAGCTAAACAGCTTCCTAACTAGGCGATCTTGAACCGTTACTAGTCACCTCTGTTCAGACGCTTTTCCTTGCTTTCATAAAACTTAACCACTGTGATTCTTCATGTTTTTCTCTTTGGATACATATTTTCCCTTCATTTTAATCAGGAAGGGCTGTTTTCGACAAAATCCCTTGTTGCCTCTATGGCAATCTCTTAGACTACTAATATAAGCCAAGCGATAAAAACCAAGGAGGCGCTCATGAGAAAAAAGCATGCTTTTTCATTTTTGATGGCCGCCATCCTTGCAGTAGTCTCCACTAGCTATTTTCTAGCATCAGAAGCGGCGGCTAGTGTATCTGGTAAAGTCATTGCCATTGATGCGGGCCACGGTGGAAGCGATCCTGGGGCAGTCGCAAATGGAATTTCCGAGAAAGATCTTGTTTTAAAAGTAGCTGCGCATACGAAAGATAGGCTGGAAGAGGCAGGGGCAACAGTCATTATGACGAGAACAGGGGACGCATATGTTGGGCTCGAAGCCAGGGCCGAACTTGCTAATGCCCGTAATGCCGATACATTTGTTAGCATTCATGCCAATGCAGCTACCCCAAGTGCCCATGGGACAGAAACATTTCACTTCCCATCAAGCAGCCAAGGACAAGCTTTGGCTTCAGCTTTGCAAACAGAACTCGTCAACACACTAAATACAAGAAACCGCGGCGTCAAATCGGCAAATTTTAGTGTATTGCGCAATACTGCCATGCCTGCCGCCCTTGTCGAACTTGGATTTATTACAAATGCTGAAGAAGCAGAACGGATGAAAGCCGCCAGCTTTCCAAACGAAGCTGCAACAGCGATTGTACGCGGGCTCCAACAATACCATTAAAAGCATGACCTGTTCCAGCAAGCCTTTGTACAAACAGAGACGCATCTATCTCGTTTTGCCTAAGTCTTCGCACAGCTTAGTGTCTGCACAACCAAAAAAGGCTGCTGGAATGATCCCAGCAGCCTGCAAACTACGGACTAACGCTCGCACGCATCACCGTTTGCCTTGCGCTTATCCTTTACGGACAACAAGTTGCTCGTCGACGACATCGACGTTTACGCGCTTCAAGTCGTTATCATCGATCAAAAGGTCGGTGATATCATCTTCAATGGTATCCTGAATCACCCGGCGAAGCGGACGGGCACCAAACGCAGGGTGGTAGCCAAGTTTAGCAAGTTTACGCTTCGCTTCCTCGCTCACTTCCATTTCAATGTTTTGCGCTGCCAACCGTTCATTCAAATCGGCAAGCATCACATCGACAATGTCAATCAAGTTTTCTTCTGAAAGCTGGTTAAACTCGATCAATGCATCAAAGCGGTTAAGGAATTCTGGTTTGAAATAATCATTAAGGTTTTCCAAAATCCCCAATGTTTTGCTTTGTTCAGCTGTAAAACCAAGCGATGGTTTTGTCACGCCAACACCCGCATTTGACGTCATAATGATCATTGTATCCTTGAAGGAAACGACACGCCCTTGGCTATCCGTCAAGCGGCCATCCTCCATAATTTGCAAAAACATATGTTGCACATCAGGATGGGCTTTTTCAATTTCATCCAGCAAAATGATGCTGTACGGATTGCGTCGCACCCGTTCCGTCAGCTGTCCGCCTTCTTCATGGCCAACATAGCCAGGAGGGGAACCAATCAGTTTAGATACAGAGTGTTTCTCCATAAACTCACTCATATCAAGGCGTATCATGCTTTCTTTCTTGCCGTACACCTCTTGGGCAAGCTGTTTCGTCAATTCCGTTTTTCCGACGCCAGTCGGTCCGACAAACAGAAAACTAATTGGACGATTGCCTGCTTTTAAACCAGCACGGCTTCGTTTTACAGCTTTGGCAACTTTGTCGACTGCTTCCTCTTGCCCAATGACTTTGGCTGCAAGCCTGTTGGCCAAGTCTTTCATTTTTTGTTGCTCCGCTTTCTGCAACTTACGGACAGGTACGCCTGTTTGCCGTTCAATCAGCATTTCAATATCTTCAACAGTGACATCTACTGGTTCTAATTCTGACACGGCCTCTTGCAATTTTGCTTGTACTTTCAGTTCCTCATCCCGAAGCGCGGCCGCTTCTTCATACCGTTCTTGTTTAGTTGCTTCTTGTTTTTTCGCGCGTATCGTAGCAAGACGTTTCTCCAATGTCGCTTTATCTTCATGGTTAGAAGACAAGGACAAGTGGGAACCGGCTTCATCAAGTAGGTCGATCGCTTTGTCTGGAAGATAACGGTCTTGAATATAACGATCTGACAGTTTAACGCACGCTTCTAGCACTTCATCTGAGTAACGAACGCCGTGGTACGTTTCATATACGCCTTTTAGACCTTGCAAAATCGCCAACGCTTGGCTTGTAGTAGGCTCTTTGACTGTTACCGGTTGGAAGCGGCGTTCCAGGGCCGGGTCCTTTTCAATTTTGCGGTATTCTGCTAGCGTTGTCGCCCCAATCAGTTGCATGCTTCCACGAGCAAGCGCTGGCTTGAGCAAATTGCCTGCATCCATGTTGCCTTCTCCAGAAGCACCAGCGCCTACGATCATGTGAAGTTCATCGACAAACACAATCACATCATCACGGCTGCTGACTTCGTCAATCAACTTCTGCATCCGTTCTTCAAACTGGCCGCGGTAGCTTGTACCGGCGACTAGAGAAGAAAAGTCAATCGCATAGATTTGTTTATTTTGCAGTTTTGCAGGCACATCGCCGCTGGCAATTCGCCGTGCAAGCCCTTCAGCAATCGCTGTCTTTCCGACGCCTGCTTCCCCGATCAACACAGGGTTATTTTTTGTTCGACGGCTTAACACTTGAATGACGCGCTCTACTTCTTGGTCGCGGCCAATCACTGGGTCAATTTTGCCGTCTTTCGCATCGTTTGTTAAATTATAGCCAAATTGACCGAGGAAACCATCATCGGTCCGTTTTTGCTCTTTTGTACGAACGTTTTGTTGTGGCTGGCCTTGATTCATAAATTGCTGAAACAGCGAATCAAATTGACCATTCATGTTTGAATCGCTCCACTGCGCATAGCACTCTTGGCAAAGCGCATAGTGGCTTTGACGATTGTTTACAACAACATTCAAGGAAATCACAGCCTCACGAGTTTGACAATGTTGACATTTCATGGACTTTCTCCTCCTTGTTTTTTATTTATAAGCGGAATTTGATTTTGACTATCTTTGACCTTTGTGAGTAAAAACAAACAGCCTTTAAAATAAAGAGGCTGTTGACTATGGCTTTATTATAACTGACCTTCATTGACCTTTCAACCCCTTTGGGCAAAAAAAGTCAAAAAAGGTCAGATTAATGAACGCCGATGGGCAGCTGAGCTCCTTCTCCGCAGCTAGAGTTCTCTATGTTTTATAAAAAACGATGCAGCTAGTCTATCTTTAGACAAGCTCGTTTAACTCTTGTTCAACAAAAGCCATTAAATCGCCAATCATTTCTGCTGAAAAATCAAAGCGCACTCCAGCTGCACTGTAGACTTCATGAAGAGATTTTGAACTGCCAAGTGCTAGGGCTTCCTTATAGCGAGCAAGCGTTTGTTCAGGCTCTTGTTTATAGTTTTTATACAACTGCAGCGCCCCAAGCTGGGCAATCACATATTCTACGTAGTAAAACGGTACTTCGAAAATATGGAGCACCCTGATCCAACTGCTCTCCCGCCATTTTTCATATCCGCTCCAATCAGAAACATTGGCATCTATTGTTTCTAACAGCTCACGGTATTTTTGATTTCGTTCTTCTTCGCTATGCGATGGGTGTTCATAGAGCCAATGTTGGAATTGGTCAATGACAATTCCTGCTGGCAAAAAGTCGACAATGCCTTTTAATTGTTTGTATTTGGCTCGTTTTAAGTCTTCTTCTGAATAGAACAATGACCATTGGTCCATTGTCATAAGCTCCATCGACATGCTCGCCAATTCGCTTGATTCCATTGGTGTGTCACGGTAAAGCGACAAAGGCCATTCCTTTTTTAAGTCATTATGAATGCAATGGCCCATTTCATGGAATAGCGTAATCATGTCATCATGTGTATTTGCGTGGTTCATAAAAATAAACGAAAGCTTTGATATCGGCAGTGGCGCACAAAAGCCTCCAGGCGATTTGCCTTTGCGGCTCTCTAAGTCAAGCATGCCCTCTCCATCCATTCTTCTAAGCAGGCCGCCAAAACGAGCATCAAGCGCATCAAGTGCTGTTCCGGCTTTTTCAATTAATTCCGCTGCTCCCTCAAATGGCTTTAAAGGCTGTTGCCCGGGAATAACAGCTTCCACATCCCACGGCCTGTATGTGTCGACGCCAAGTTGGTCGGCATGCTTACGCTGCAACTTTTCCTTTAATGGTTTCACATGTTTGGCAATGCTAAGAGCGAGCTGTTTACAATCTTCAGGCGTATAATCAAAGCGGGCGTACTTTTTGAACATATAATCACGATAATTAGCAAGCCCTGCATTCTCGGCTTTTTGCTGCCTAATGACCATCAACTTCGAAAAAATTTCCTGCAATGGCTCTTCGATTTTGAGCAGTGCCTCCCTCGCCAACGACATGGCCTTTTTGCGGGTCTCCCTATTTTCATTCTGAAAATAAGGAGACAGCTGAGGAATGGTTAGCTCTTGCCCGTCCCAGTCTACTGTCATTGATCCCGTATGTTCAAAATAGGCGGTAGCGAGGCTTGCTTCTTCAATTTCAAGCTTGACGTTTTCTTCCCGGTAAAGTTGTTGGGCATTTCGTTTTCTTTTTACAAAAAGGCCGTATTTCTCTTCTGGCAAATGTGCTAAAGCTGGCGCTGCCAAGAACGCCTCATCGAGCTTAGCCTCATAACGCTTCATTAGAGGTTCGATCACTTGTTGGTCATACTCAAAGGCACGCTTTGCTTCTTCAGAACCGTTATGGCAGTTAAAATCAATATAATGCCCAGTGATCGCTTCCTCCAACTGATCAAGGAGGACGGATTCCTCTTCCATAAAGCGTTCAAGTCCTTCTCTCGTATCAAGAGAAACAGCTAACAATTTCGTAAATGCTTGCTCAATGCTTTTCGTATCTGAAAAATCCAATTGTTCTTGATAAAATTTTCCCATATTTTCCCCTCCATGTATTTAATCGTACCAAACTTAGGCGTTTTTGAAAATGAAACGTTTTTGCCCTTTCACTCAACAGGACGGCAATGATAACGCTCTCAATGCGAAACCTACTAAATAATGGTATACTAGCAACGTACTTTTCAAGTAACAACCGTTATTTAGATTGGAGTGTTGTTTGTGAAATTAATTGCCCGGCTTGTTTTTGGTATTATTGCCGGTGTTGCTATTGGCTTTGTTGCCAATGAGTTTATTGCCAAATTGATGGTAACGATAAAAGACGTGATCGGCAGCTTTATTTTCTTTATGGTTCCGCTTATTATTGTGTTCTTTATTGCTGCTGGCATTGCTGCTCTAGGCAAGGGCGGAGGAAAGATGCTCGGCTCGACCATTTTCATTTCGTATTTGTCAACGATTCTAGCCGGCTTCTTTGCGGTTTTCGTAGCGATGAACGTCATCCCTTCACTAGGGATTGCTGGGACAGGCGCCAACGCCCCTTCAGAAATCGAGGGGTTTTTGCAACTGTCGGTAGAGCCGCTTTTTGACGTTTTGACAGCGTTGCTTCTTGCTTTTGTCTTCGGCATAGGGATTGCCGCCACACATTCAAGTACACTACATGGCTTTATCGAGGAAGGGAAAAACATTGTTGAATTAGTCATACGTAAGGCCATTATCCCGTTGCTCCCTTTTTATATCGCCGGTGTTTTTGCGGAAATGAGCTATGAAGGCACTGTCTTTAACACATTAGGCGTTTTTGGCGTTGTCCTGCTTTTAGCGGTGGCTATGCACATTATTTGGCTATTTATTCAATATACCGTAGCGGCAGCCGTTAATCGTAACAATCCACTGTCGTTGCTAAAAGCGATGTTGCCTGCGTATGTGACTGCCCTAGGAACAATGAGCAGTGCCGCAACCATTCCTGTTACACTGGAAGCCGTTCGAAAAAACCGCATCCGTGACTCGATTACGAACTTTGTCGTGCCGTTATGCGCGAATATCCATCTCTCAGGGAGCACCATTACAATTTTAACAGCTGCTACAGCCGTTATGTACATTTACCCAGGATTGGCGTTTCCGGGATTTTCAGGAATGATTCCTGTGATCTTTATGCTCGGCATCATTATGATTGCTGCTCCTGGCGTTCCAGGGGGAGCAGTCATGGCTGCGACAGGCATCCTTACTTCTATGCTAGGCTTTGAGGAGGGAGCGATCGCCCTGATGATTGCCCTTTACCTCGCCCAAGACAGTTTCGGAACAGCTGCAAACGTAACAGGTGACGGGGCGATTGCCGTGTTAATGAATGGATTAAAAGAAAGACGATTAGGCAACCATCAGTCGTCATAAAAGAAGCGTCCTCAGACTGATAGAAAGCGCTTGTCAGACGAGGAGTGCAGCCGAGGGAAGATGCGAATAGAACGTGGGTTCATGAGCATATGAGTGCGGCAAACGACGAAGTATGCGAGCGTTTGCCTACAGTTTGAAGCGCCTTCCGTGTGGAAGGCGCTTCTTATTAGCCTATTGTCCCGCGTTTCATTTGCGATTTTAGCAATTCCATATTTTCGACAATCATATGAGAACTGTTGTGCAGCTCCTCAATGGACTGAGCTTGATTTTGGGCGAGCTGGAAGACCACATCTTTAAAAGCGATTTGCATTTCATTTAAAAGATCACTGGCAGCGGAGTGGCACGCATGAACACTCTGGAAAGCCATGCCATTAAACAGAACCTCTTCGATCTGTGGGCGCAATTCTTCAAGTAAAGACGGATAGTTCCATTGGAGGGAATAAAGTCCTTGCCTAATCCCAGCTACTTGAGTATTCGCTTCTCTGAGCAAGCTCATAGCCTCTAGCGCTTTTTCCTCGATTGAGGCACGATAAGAAGCAAATAGGCTTTCCCCACTTACGGAAAGTGTGCCGTATAGGGGCACATGCGAAGCCTCCTGGACAGCAGCTACCGCTTCCTCTCCGAGAAGTTCTAGTTTTTTTACAGCGACAACAGTCTCTTCTAAGATGTTAAACAGCAACGGTACAGTCGCCGTTGACAATCGCTCAATTCCGTTAGTAGCGTGAAATTCCCGGATATCCATCGCCGACAGCATATAAGGTGAGTCTTCCAGAGGATAGGACGTTCCTTGGGTAGCTAGGTTAACCGCCCCGCTCGCGCTTGATTGATCGGCAAGGGCACGTGTTTGATCTTGTTCTGTAAAAGCTTGGGCAAGAAATACGACTTGTTCTTTATAATCGGCAATTTGCTGGTAAACTTGTTGTTCGTTGCGGACAATATAATCCAAATGGGCGCGAAACTCTTCGACTACCGAGTCGGCAAATAGGTCCTGTCCGCCCCTAAACACATCTTCAATATAATTCATTGACACATGATTAACAAACAAAAATAGCTGGTCAGCCCCTTCTTCCAAGCGAGAAACAAGATGTCTAATTTCCGCAAAGATGTCTTCCATTTGCACGGCCTGTTGCGAGACCGAACCAGCTAATTCCTCAGGTGCATTCGTTTGCGCTTCCCGAAGGCCACGGCAACACCTTTCCGCATCGCTAATGAGCTGCTGCACTCCAGAAATGGCTTGGGTAAGACGGCCACTTGCTTGGCCAATCCCTTGAAAAAGCCCGCCCTCCCCTGCCTGTTCAACGAGCGTGACATACATTTCACGAAGTTGGTTGACTCGTTCTAGGAAGCGTGCGCTCTCCTGCTCTGTAATATCCTTCGCATCGTTAATATGCGTACGGACTAAAAGCAACCTTTCCTGTACAGTACGTTCCAATAAATTGCCTAACTGGGCTACCGACCCATAATCAAGTTCGATCTGTTGGGCCCCTCCACTATATAGCGTTTTTTCTGTCATGAGGCTTGTATCTAGTGAACTTGCTTCGTAGCCCCCCTCTTCCTGGCTTCCGACAATTAAGACTTGCCTTTTATCGCTGCCCATATCTTCTTGGCCTAGCTCAGCAAGCTTGCCCCTTTCGTTTTCTCCATTCATCGGTGCATCCTCCTACAAAGAAGCTACATCCCGCTTCAAAATGATCTTAATTAGCCAAGAAACGTTTTTCTTTTTTCAGGGAAGAACGTGTGGCTTCGTAACAAGAATCGCGCTTTCTAGAGTTCCCTACTTTTTTAATATGTCAGGAAATATGTTCTTAATGGATCCCTATTGCCAGCTAAAAGATGTCATTAATGTTACTTGATTGCGGGTATATCGGAATAGGGAGATGGAAAGAACACTCACTTACTAGATGCTATTTTAGAAATACGGCAGCTAAGACTGCTATTCTCTACGTATGTATTTTAACGGAAATGTTTTCCTTTGTTATGATGTTCACGCAAAAAATCTGCGTTTTTAGTAAAACAGTAGAGAAGTAATAGTTCTATAGATTTGCCCCGACCGTTTGTATCCGCTTACTTGTCCCAACTTTTCATTTCAGCAAAAAAAACGCGAGATGCGATTTGCGGCTGTCGCCAAAATCACTCAGCCTGAGAGAAACGTATGTACGCATTCGGGATTTTCGTTTTAATCTCTCTAGTCCAAAATCTTTCTAGATCTACTGTTACCCGGCTGTGCTGTTTTCCGTGAGAGAAAGCTGTGCAGCGCCATGCCAATGACAATAAGTCCAATCCCTAGAAGCGCAAGGGGAGAAGGAAACAATGCGTGCAAAAAGAGAAGCTCCAATATGAGTGCGAAAATGACTTCCCCTGATTGGGTTGCTTCGACGGCGGCAAGTTGATTTGGTTTTTTCCGTGTACGGTCTGTCGCATAAAAGAAAAGCAATGTTGCAATGATTCCGGAAGAAATGGCGACGATCAATGCCTGGCCTGTTTGCGAAGCGGTCGGCAATCCGTGTTGAATCGTCCCTGTCACAAACAATGCCACCCATACAGGCGTCGTCATCACGGTCATCCCGAGAACACGGGAAAAGGTGTCGATACGTCCATCAGTAAGTTCCATCATCTTTCTGTTTCCGAGTGGGTAAGCAAATGCAGCAACGATAACAGGCGCGACTGAGAACAACAAGTTTCCAGAAATACTGGTCGCATGCTGTGCTTGAATAAAGACGACGCCTACGAAAATAACGGCCGAAGACAAAAGCGACCGTAAGGGAATCGTTTGCCTGATTTTGCTGCCATCTGCTGAAACATGATAAAAAAGCGGCGACAGCAGCAAGCCGGCAACAATCGTCAACTGGAAAGTACCAGCAACAAGCCAGCCAGGCGCATAGCCTGAAGCAAACGTAAGCGGCGCATAAAACAAGACGAACCCGACAAAACTCCAACCAAACCAAGGGAAAGGATTATTACGCACCGACAGCCACAGTGCTTTGAATCCCGTTCGGATATAAACGATAACCAACAAAAATGGCAACATAAACAAAAAGCGCAATGACGCGCTAAACAACCAACTTCCACCTTCAACTTCCATCATTCGGTTCAATAAAAAGGTAAATGAAAAGAAAAAAGCGGCTAAAATGCCAAGTAACATTGCCTTCATGACAGCACCTCGAAACATTAAACTTCTTTTCAGTATACTAAATTTCCTTATCGAGATGCGCTATTTTTAGCAAAACGGCTCAAAGCGATGCAGATGCAAACACTCCCCCTGCATGTTCGAAGAGAGAGTGTTTGCTGTGTGGTTATCCCACGGCCTTATTTTTTGCCTTTCTCAGTAAACTGGCCAGTAATACGCTCAACTAAGCCTAATGTTAAAAACCCGTTGCCTTCCGCTTGCGCAGTAAAACCAATTGGCGTCGCCCGTCTGACAAGTTGCGCATAAATTTCTGTTTCCGATAAACTGCGCTTAAAGGCATCTTCTGCTAGATTAATAATTAACGCCAAAGCTCCGGCGACGTGGGGCGCTGCCATTGATGTGCCTGACAACTCTGCATAACCACTGTCAAGGTACGTTGACTTAATGCCTACACCAGGCGCAACAATGTCAATTTCCTCGTTCGTATTCGTAAAATCGCTTAGCCGCAAATCGAAGTCAACAGCACCTACAGCAATCACTTCATTGTACGCAGCAGGATAAGCAAATTCGTTTGTGTCTTCACGGCCATCCCCTTCGTTTCCAGCAGCACATACAACCGACACATTGTGGCTCACAGCATACTTGACTGCATCATGAAGCTCTTCACTGTCAGTGGGGCCACCAAGAGACATCGTAATGATACGCATCTGTTCTCCCTTAGGGCCGCGCCAATCCACTGCATAGCGTATCGCCTTGGCAATCCAGCCCATTTCCCCACTGCCATCGCCACTCAGCGCCTTTATAATGAATAAGTCCGCTTTCGGAGCAACTCCAACGACGCCGCTCCCTGTTTCTGCAGCAGCAACAGTCCCTGCCACATGTGTCCCATGCCCATTGTTGTCTGAAAAATTCGTTTCATCTCCACCATAGTCAGTTGTCAAATTGACACCGCCGATAATTCTTTCAGCCAGATCAGGATGATCGACTTGGCAACCAGTGTCGATTACGCCAATAATTTGGCCGGCTCCTTTGCCTGAAGCTTTCCACACAGCAGGTGCTTCAACGATTTCGACCCCCATCGGTACTTCAGATAAAGCACTTGCCTTGTCAACCTGCTTATACGGGATCAAGCGAAATTTACGCATGTGCAGACACTCCTTTTCAAAGATTGCGATTTTGTCCTATGTGAATGTTCGTTCTCTAAGCTGCTAAACGCTTTTTACAGATATATGGACGAACTGAACGAAATATGCCAAGTTTGTCCACTTGTTATGTAGGCTTGTCTATGGAATAAGCAAAAAGGGATATACTTGTTAAAAAGGAGGTTTGCTGTATGTGTGGACGTTTTACGCTAACTGCCTCACCTACTGACGTCGAAGAGGAGTTAGGCATTGAGATTCCGTCGTTTCCACCTAGCCATAACATTGCGCCTACCGAAGAGATTCTTGCGATCGCTGCCATTCATACGGCGCCAATAGCATGCTTTTTTCATTGGGGCCTTATCCCTCATTGGTCAAAACAGAAGAACAAAGGCCCTAAACCGATTAATGCTAGGGCGGAAACCATTGCCGATACGATGCCTTTTAAACACTTGCTCCCCCGTAAACGCTGCCTCATTGTCGCCGATGGCTTTTATGAATGGACGAGTGATAAAACCCCATTCCACTTTCAAAACGAAAATGGGCGGCTCATGACGTTTGCTGGATTATGGGACACGTGGCAAGACAGCGAAAGCGGCGAGGCGGTCTCTTCCTGCACGATTATTACCACGCGCCCCAATGAGCTAGTGGCAAAATACCACGACCGCATGCCTGTTATTTTAGAAGAAGGCAACCGCGAAGCATGGCTCGATGTTGATATTACCGACGCCTCCCTACTTCAAAAAGTGCTTGAGCCTTACGATAGTGATAAAATGCATGCTTGCCGAATCAGTAAAGCTATAAACAACCCAACATACAAGGGACCGCTATAAAACTCTATGCTGAGCAAAAAAGAGACAGATGAGGGCTCGCTCAAACCCAAAGCAGAAAATAGATGAAAAAACCGTTATCAAAAAAACCAATTTTAAATCTTTACTTTTCCGATAAATATGGTAGTATTTAAAGAGCGAGTATTCTCCCCTACACCATACTCGCTCCCGAATTCCATTCTCTCGCCCTTCTAAAGGGCACCATTCATGCCCCAAACGTCTATAGTTTGGGGCCTTTTTTTAGCGGCGAAGCAATTTCCTCCTTGCGTTATTGCGACCACTCGCTCCAATTACCTCGTCGCAAAGAAGTCCAACGGATGCTCAGTATTGATATTTGTATTCTGAAATAATAGTTAATTTAAAACCTTTCGTGTTATAATGGATAAAAATGTTTAAGGGAAGAAGGGAAATAAATGAATTTTTACAAATACTCTTTACCATTAGGCGCGTCTATAATGATGTTGTTGTTTTCACTCGCACTTACTTGGTACGTAGGAAGTGAGGTTCGTAATATACAAGTAAAGATGGACGGGAGAAACGTTCCTATTCAAGGAGTCACATCGTTGGATCATTATATTTATGCTTTTCAAAACAAGTTCTTTCCATACCCGTTTCTAATGATTGTTTCGTTCATAACCCTTTTCATTACTAGCTTCGCGTTAGGTATGAAGTACAAAAAAAAGCGACTTGTTTATAAAGAATAGGTTGCCTGTTTTTAACGATTGTCTCACCGATTTATAGTGTTATAAAATTGAAATTTGTCATATATCCACGTGGATTTACAAGAAAACAATCTAGTTGCCCCACTGATAGACCACGCTCTTCTTTTTTAATTTTCCCTCCCATTTTGACATCCATTTTACACAATATTCAAGTATTTTCTTTTTTCTCCAACAAAAAAAAAGAGAACGATCATTTTCGTTCCCCTCACCCAACATTATTTGCGAATGTCGAACCAGACTTCGCCTTTTTCTTTATCAACGCCGCCACGGATCACGACTGGGTAATCAAAGTCATTACGGAAGCGCAAATCTGCACTGCCCCAGCTTACCATCGCATCCATGCCCTCTTCTACATAACCAACTGGGAGAGAATGCGGGTGGCGTTCTAATACCGTCAAACCTGCGTCAAGAACAGCGTTGTAAAGAGTCGTCGATGTCTGGCAGATGCCGCCGCCAAGCCCATCTGTAAAATCGCCATCCATAATGACGCTTGCCACTTGGTAGCCCCGTTCTTTTGTGCGTTCGCCTACAATGCCGTTAAACGTAAACGTATCGCCGCTCCCTAAAACGACATAGTCTACGCTTTCTGTCGACAAGCGAATGTTTTCAACACGTCCGCTAACGTTCTTATTGTAGCTTGTTCGGCCGTGGCCAATTGTTTTATTCTCAATGTTGTTTATATCGTCGGCTCTGGCAGAAATTGCTTGCCTGTTGATAGGCAGCGTCACTTCTCGCTCCCAAACGCTTAAGCTAAGGATGTCTTCAACGAGCTTCTGTTCGTCGAGCGTTATTTGGTCTTGGCCGCCAACTAGTTCTTGGCCATTCCATTTAGCCGGTATCATCGTTTGGTCAAAGCCGTCTTTGCCTCTAGCCAAGTCCCTTGCCCATTTTCGGAGGTCATCCTCGTTGACCAACTCCACTGGAAGTTTATCGAATTCTTCCTCGTCTAAAAAAACGGTCACGGAAAGGTCAGGAATGGTTTTTTCCAGGACAACGTTCTCGTGGGTAGAAACTGAAGCGGCCACACGTTCTTCACCACTGCCGCAAGCGGCGAGCACACAAATAGAGGCAAACGCCATAAGTGCCAGAAAGTGTTTCATTCGTCAACACCTCTCAATCACTCCGTTTTGCTTCATTTAGGAGGAAGAAAACACAGCATCCGACTTAAAAACGGAAACAATCCTAGAAAGTTTCTTTTTTCGGTATTTTTCAAAGTCTCCTAGATAGCGTATGTAACGGATTATTCGATTATGATTGCCCGAAAAGTAGACAACTAGGTTTACTTTTCGCTAAATGGATAGAATATATTTCCATCCATTTTGATTTTATAACAAACACTTAGAATAAGCAAGAAAAATGTAATCGATTTGTAATATGATTGTAATTTAATTTGTCCATTTTTGTCCGAACAAGAGACATAATGTGTAAACGAACGGTGAAAACAATAGAAATTTAGACCTCTAGTTGCTTACAAACTCCAAAATGTTACACGGGCTACACGAATCAAAAAAACTAGTTAGGCGTTTTCTACCTAACTAGTTTTCCTTCATACTCGCATCAATAGCGGTCATTGGCTGATGATTTGTTCACGATAGAGCCGTGCTTAAGCATGCCGCAGCCGAGTCCAAAAATCAACCCGAGACCAGTACCGATCGCCACTGAGGCAAAAAAGTGTGCAGTAAACACAAACGCCCCTATCAGTATGCCAACCACGGCACCGATCGCCATGCCAACAAACATAAAGCCTGCGTAAAACAGTCCGATTGTTTCCTCCATTTCAGGGCTTCGGGTTAAATAATACGTTTTATACTTATCTTGAAGATTTGCCGCTAAATCGCTGTCGCTGTCAGCAGCTAGTGCTTTCTTAGCCAGCTCCATCGCTTCTTCCTCTTGGTAGCCTTGGCTCATGAGATCATTGACATAATCGCTCATATACGTTTCTAAATCCTCACGTGCTTCAAGGGTTTGCTTGGATGTCCGTTTAAACTTTTCCATTTGTTTGGCGAGTTTTTTCTTCACTTCGCCGCTTTTTTGGCTTAAACTTTCAAAATAACTCATTTCCGCATTGTCCAAATGCTTGCTGGCTTGTTCTTTCGCGAATAATTTAATGCTTTCTTGCGCCTGTTTGCTTAAAGCCATTCTTATCCCTCATTTCTGATTTGTTCAATTCGTTCACTTAAGAACGCCCATTTTTCCCAAAAACGCAAAAGCTCTTCCTTGCCTTCCTCGTTTAATGTATAAAATTTTCTCGGCGGACCCATATCAGAAGGTTTTTTCACCACATTGACCAACTTGTTCTTTTCCAAACGGACAAGCACAGTATAAACGGTCCCTTCGACGATGCCAGTAAAACCAAGTTGGTTTAGCTTACGTGTAATTTCGTATCCATACATTTCTTTGTTCTCAATCAACTGCAAAATCATTCCTTGCAATACTCCTTTGAGCATTAAACTTAAATTATCGATAACAAGCACCTCTTTATGCAAATAAGGGTGAAAGAGCACCGCTATATAGTATTACTAAGTACAGGTATATAGTATTACTAAGTAGATATAATGTCAAGTGGCTGGCAAAAAAAAGCACAGAAATTGATTCTGTGCTAATGGCTATTATTTGTTTGCATACAGCGGATATACTGCTCTTCTCCCTTGTCTTTTACGGCAATACCTAATTCTCGCAAATCTTCCCGCAACCGCTCTGCTTGTTCGCTTTCCCCTTCTCTCAAGGCCATACGGCGTGAATAGAGAACCTTGTTCGCTGCTTCACCACAAGCTTCATCGCTAAGCGTCCAAAGTCGGTACGCATTAGCAAATGGATCGCTCTTAACCCATGGATAACGATGGTGCCAAAACGCTTGCTCGACTTTGTCTTGCTTGACATCAATCGTTTCGCGATAAAGCTCTTTCCCATTTGCCCCGAGAATGACAAGGCTCTTATGTTCAACAAACACTGCAGAAATATCCGTTTTTAAAAACTGTTTTTGTTTGTTTTTGTTCATTACGGTAACATTTGAGTCGGAAACATCAACCACTAACGATTCATGAAAAGCTGCCCCCGACAAAATCAGTCCTAACAATACGCCAACCACTACTCCAGCAATGGAAACAAATAAGGCGGAAAACGAATCAATGAGCAACAGAACGCCTTGCGATGACAAGAAAGGAATACTTAGCAAAAAATCAATAATCGCTGGCAGAAACCAGCCGATTGCTCCTCCTACTAGAGCCGGTATTATCCACACAAGCCCCTGCTCAAAACGGTTCGGGCCTAGTTTGGTAACGTTTTGCATGGTTCATCCTCCGTTTTTTTTAGTTAACCAATTTTTTATTTGGCTGTTCAATCAGTTTTATTTCGTAGAAGATGGATAGCTCTAAGCCAGCATCTTTAAAGCCATCCGTGTCAATTCATTTTTATACGTTTCATATTGCTCATGGTCGCAGTTTTTTAACATGATCTCCCCTATCGCTCCTTGAATGATCGTGGCAACAAGCGCTGGATCGAAATCAGTGGCAAACTCTTTTTTGTCCTTCCCAGCGATTAAAATTTCGGTTAATAACAATTCGAGCCCATCTGTCTCCTTGTCTGCTAAAAGATAAAAAGGCGTGCCGTCTTCCGTTTGGGCATTAAAAACAATTTCAATCATGGCCACATTGTTTTCATAATGGGTTGCCTGATAAGCAAGGCTCGCCTCAATAAAAGCCTTTAATTGTTCCGTTGCCCCTTTTTTCGTCGCTTCTATGCACTCACTAATATAATGAAGCTGATCAGCAACTAAATACATAAGCGTATGATGAATTAAGTCCGCTTTATCGGCAAAATGATAGGAGATCAAACCTGTGCTAATTTTCGCGTTTTTGGCGATCTTTGTTAAGCTGATTTTATTGTAGCCTATTTCAGAAAGCGTTCTTATGCATGCTTGGATAATCTGTTCTTTGCGTGCTTCGGCAATAAACGATTCGGCCACGTGACTCCCCCCTATTGAATAAACGATCAAAAATTTGATTACGTAATCAAATTAGCATGAAATAGAAAGACAAGTCAAGAGGTTCCTTTTCGATTCAAGTAACAGAGAAACAGCGACATACTTGCGAAAACATCTTTGTCCTTGTTGCGGGCCACAATCTGGACAAGCGCTTAAAAAGCTGTAATAATGACGATAAATACAGTATTTAAGAAGGAGTAGCGAACGCTTATGCCTTTGTCTTTATATCAATATTTTAAAGACCGATCTGCAGAGTTGACGGAAACATGGTATGCAAATTTAGACAAGTCGAAAGAGGGGATTTATGGAACAACGGACCCAATAAAAATCAAGCAATTAAAAGCGCAAAATCGCCAGTTTCACGAACTGTTTATTGAAATTTTCAATCCAGCAAATGAAGAAGTCGACATCTACATAGATAAGTGGGTTACTGACATCGCCTCGGACCCTGCTCATTTGGATACACCCCTCCCTGAAATTATGGAAGAATTTTTAAATACTCAATCCTTATATTTACACGCTCTGCACCAATATGTGGAAACGCACCATCCTGAGATGAGCATAAAACAGTATAACGAGACGATCCAGTTAATTTTCCACTCGTTCAAAAAAATTATGATTGCGTTTAGTGTCCGTAACCAGGAGTTATCCGAAGAACTACTACAAGCACAGAAAGATATGATTACAGAACTCAGTTCTCCTGTTATCCATTTAAATGAGCAAGTAGCACTGTTGCCGCTTATCGGTGAAATTGACACGCACCGAGCAAAAGTTATCTTTGATCAAACTCTTGAACAATGCGTCAACACCCGCGTTGATTCACTGCTCATTGATTTGTCTGGCGTGCCGGTGATTGACACGATGGTCGCCAATCAGATTTTCTCCTTAATAGATGGATTAAAACTAATTGGAACAAAAGCTTCACTGTCAGGCATCCGACCAGAAATTGCCCAAACGGCGATTCAACTTGGCATTGACTTTACCCATATCCGCATTTATTCATCCATCTCTGCAGCACTGGAAAAACTAAGTTTTGAAGCAAAGTTAGGCTAAATTTCAGTCAACCAACATCTTACTGGCTATTGTTCTTTGCCATAAATGTTGTACCGTATCTTTATCGGATTGGGTTGGCAAGTGGTACGATTGCCTATAGGCTTCATGCCCTTTGCCTGTAATAAAAACCCAATCCCCGTTTTCCGCTAATTCCCACGCATAAGCAATGGCGCTTGTGCGGTCGGGAATCACAACCCCATTTTCGCCAAGTTGGTAGTTCTCAAGCTTCTTCCTCATCCTTTCAAAGCTTTCGCCATTTAAGTCATCCATAGTCAAAATAATGAAGTCAGAGAACCTTTTCGAAACGTTAACCATCGCCTGCCGTTTTGACGTATCGCGGTTGCCACGGAAGCCGAACACATGAATGATTCGACGGGCATTTAACTCTTTCGCTGTTTTTAAACAATGATAAAACGCCTCTTCTGTGTGGGCATAATCAATCACGATATTGGCGCCTTTTGGATGGTGTATAAGTTCAAAACGTCCAGGAACCCCTGGGAATTTTTCAAGTGCAGCCAACATTTTTCTTGCATTCAGCCCAAGCAAGCGCGCTGTCAAAAAAGCGATTGCAGCGTTGTACACATTATGTTCGCCAAGAAGAGGAACCTTTAAATCATACGATTTATGGTCTTCAGCAAGCGTGGCTTGCATCGGCTTTTCGATCCGGACATTGCTTAATTGTAGCGTCGCTTCTGCTCCACCTAATGTATAAATGTAAGGCACATCCATCTTTTTCAAAGAGGCTAGAAATGCTTCCCCCCATTCACCTTGAGCGTGAATGACGGCTTTGCCAGCTGGCGCAAGTTGTTCAAATAACCGTAGCTTTGCCCCAAAATAAGCTTCCATCGTTCCATGATAATCCAAATGGTCTTGGCTTAAATTAGTGAACAACCCATAATCAAATTCGATTCCAAATACTCTATACTGCATCAATGCATGGGAAGTGACTTCCATAATAACCACTTGGTCGTTGCTCGCTGCCAATTGCCTTTGTAGCTCCAGAGCATCCATCGTCGTGTTTGTAGTTGCTGGTAAGATTTGTCCGTTTACGATGTTTTGGACAGACCCAAACAGAGAGCATGTATACCCACATGTTTCTACTATGTGTTTCAACATATAGGACGTTGTTGTTTTTCCATTTGTTCCTGTTATGCCAATTATGATCGCTTTCTTCTGTTCATTTTTATAGAAGCGCTTTGCAGCTAACGCAAGCGCCTTTCTGCTATCTGTCACCTTTATATAAGGAACAGCCTGTTTTCCGATTTCCTTCTCGCCGATGACTGCTTTAGCTCCTGCGGCAATCGCCTGGTCAATGAACTTGTGGCCGTCGATCGAATAGCCCGCAATGGCGATAAACAAATCACCTGGCTTCACCGTTTTTGAGTTATTCGATATGCCGGTTATGTTAACAGCATCGCTGCCGTGACGTTCCTCGTACTCCAATATATCCAACAAATGTCTTAATAACATACTGGCTCCTTCTCCTTGGCTTCGCTATCTTTCATTGCCCTTAGTATGGGCAAGCACCACCAAATGAGCACATGCAATATCTGTAAGCTTGAACGCTGTACGTTTTCATTACCAAAGCTTTATTTTAATCAAAGAAGCAGCCTTGCTGGAGCGATTACGGATAAAAAAACAAGCAGCTATTGTAGCTGCTTGAAGTCGCACAAGCGTTGACCCTATTTATTTAGGCATCAGGTCAGGCGCTCTTTGCTTTTCTTTTCGGTTTTCCTTGTAATAACGGCCATTGTCCCATTAACGGAGCTGCATAACGGTCTAAACCGATCGTTCCTGCATTGTTTTTGCTAATAAGAATGAAAATGGATAGAATGAGCATGATCGGGTTATTAGAAACGGTGCCCGCCAGCAAAAAGGACATATTCATCGTACTTCCAAAGAACGCAGCGCTTCGTGTAAGCAAACCAACGATCAAGCCAATCCCAACGAAGATTTCCCCCCACATAACGAAAAAGCTAAACAACCCGGCGTTCGGCAAGGCCACATTTTCCAAAAATGCATGGTAGAGTGGAAAAGCAAGTCCCTCCCCTTTCATAACAGGATTGGCAACTGCGGCTTCTAGGAACCCGGAAGCATCGAATCCGCCTGTCACTTTGCCAAAGCCAGAAGTAACCCACATCCATCCTAAATATAGTCGCACAGCAAGCAAACATACAGCCGCGGCTTTTGTCTTTTGTAAAAAATGTAACATATAATTTCCCCCTTTTATTTGTGAATGTTTTCACATGCCTTTCTACCTCCACTATACACAACTACTTTCATTTGTTCAACATTTCACAAACTAATTCAAGAAATCGCCATAATTTGCCTTGGTTAACAACAGCACGCCGCTGCCTCCATTTGCCACTTTTTTGACGACTATTTATTATTGCTGAAAATACGATCTAGCCAGGAATGGTTTCCTGTTACCGATTTGCCATGTCTATTCCCTCCTTTTAGCGAAAAACAAAAAAGACGCACTTGCATTGGGCGTCTTTTATTAATTGATTGTGTTTGGGCCATGCTCTTCCTCATCCGCTTTTCTGTTCAAATATTCATTTGGTTCGCCGCCAGTTGCATGATGGTTTTTGATTTGGCTTAACCGGCCATTGCGGTGTTCGCCATGATTGCTGTTCTCTTTAAATTGGTTATTGCGCTTTTTGTCCTTGTTGCCCATAATTTTACCCTCTTTTCTTTCTAAGCTGGATTTAGCTTATGAGAAAAGGAACAATTTATTCATACGCATTTAGGTGAGGTACCAGAGCCAACTGTTTTTGGTTGCCCTCAATCAATTCAATTGTATTTCCATCCGTATCTTTGATTGCTAAAATAAGTTGGCCATTTGCACTTAACCACAATTTCCCAAGTGCCTTCCATTCCTCTAATGAAGTCTCTCTTTCCGTAAAAAACTCGCCAATGTCTTCTACAAATAGACGGCAATGGGCGTTTTGACTTCCTGGTCTCTCCATTAGATGGAAGATCGCATCTTTTTTTTGGACCGCCACGCAATCAGCTGCAATATCGTTTGCTGTAAACCCGAGCCGTTTTGTATAAAACTCTTTGCTCTTAGCCAAATTCGTAACTTTAAATACTGGTATGATCTGCACCGTCATTGCCTAATCCGCCTCGCTTCTCCTAAAACCGACACACTCGTTCGTTTAATACTCTTTTGGTTAACAATACTGTTTCGATCTATACAATTTCTATACATAGTCCATAAGGCTTTGTGGAATGTTTAGGAATTGTACAGGTCGTCACATTACGGTAGAGGTGTGAGCACGAAGGGAAAGGGTTGATATATAGTCATGATGAGGCGATGAACCTATTATTTATTTCAAGAAAAGGCTTGCTTGCCGACATGTTCCGTTACCGTATTGCAGAAACCGACAGTCAGCTGTGCGTTGTCCACACAGCTCATGAGATAGAAACGTGTCTTGCCAATTTTTCCGTAGATATCGCCATCGTCTATGGAGAACAGCCAGACAGTATCGCCTTTATTAAACAACTGCGCGCTAGCAATCCCCATTTGCCGGTGCTTGTGCTCGCAGATAGGGCGACATACGAGTACATCAAAGTTTGTAGGAATTATGATGTCAACGGCTTTCTATCGACAAGCACCAACTTTCAACAATTAATGGAAAAAGCAGCAAAAATCTTGCAAGGCGAGTCCATTTATGATACCCATTTAGTGGAAGAGGAATCGACTCATTTGGCCCGTGTCCACTTCTCCCGCATGGAAAGAAAAGTAATCGCTTACATAGCGGCTGACTACCCTAACAAAAAAATTGCCCACGAAATGGCGATTCATGAAGGGACTGTAAGAAACTATATCAGTAACATTTATAGCAAAATTGGTCTTCATCGGCGTAAAGAGGCAAAACAACTTTTAAAGAAATGGATGGAAAAAGAGGAAAAAGGAAGAAGAAAATAGAAAAAAGAGGTGTAATGTTTCGCCTATTACGATAGCATTTGCTAGTCTTTCCCGCTGCAGATTGAAAGTAGCGGACAATCAAATCGAAGGGTGAGGATGTTTATGTCAAACGAACCATCACATGAGTCGGCTAGAAACAAGGCGGGGGAAGGCGAGTCAAGCAAACAAGCAAGTAGAGATCATCACCGAGAACATTCGACAAGCATTCGCCTAAATGATAACAAAGCCTTAACTCCTACTGAAGCCGTTGCAAAACTGGAAGCTTTATGCACGTTGCTTCGCGGTACAGAAGGCTACTATCTTCTCGACATCAAGGTAACCGAAACAGAGACCGTTGGATAAACGCCGACAGATAGTAGCCTTCTGCCATTAAAATAAGACGCTCGCCAAATGAATGACTGCTGTAGCTGTTACACAACTGAGCAGCGTTGAATAAAGAACGATTTGGGCATGGAGCTCAGGCTCTACCTCGTGCTCAAGCGCCAGTGTCGCCGTATTTCTTGAAGTAGGAAACGAGCTTGCAATAAACAAGGATTGGGCTACAACACCCTCAATGCCAAGGGTAAAGATGAACAGCAAAGCAAAGGCGGGACCGGCGACGAGCCTTCCAAGCAAACTCCAGGCGATTGCACGATGGAAAGAACGTAAACGTATGCCTGCAAGTTGAGCACCTAACAAAAACAGTGCCAACGCTACAAATCCATTAGCCAATTGTTCAAGTGGAACGAGTACAAATCCTGGAATCGGCCAAGCAAAAGCTTGAAAAACGATTCCTGCTAACAGCGCATGCACAATTGGAAGCTTTACAAGCGACTTGCCAATGTCAACGATCGACTTAGTCGCCGATAACAAATTGTAAAGCCCATATGTATATGTAAGCAAGTTTTGAAAAACAAGGACAATAATTTGTACAGACACGCCCAACGGGTTTGCACTAAAAATAAGTTGGCTAACAGGCAGCCCGTAATTGCCGGAATTCATCAACGAGATGCTGTTTTTTAATGCCGCTCCTTCCCCGCGTTTTAATTTTAGGACTTTCGCTAAAAGCTGCCCAAGCGCCATCGTGCTTCCTGTGAACACGAGCAAATAAAAAACAAGCTGTGCTAATAACTGCATGTCAAACTGTGCTTCATAAATGTTCAAAAACACAGCAGCTGGCATAAAACAAGACGTCAAGAGTTTCGAAATTGGCGTTAATTGAAAGTGAAAACGCCGCTGAAACAAAGCGCCTATTGCGATTAAAATAAGAATTGGAAGGACAACGTTCATAAATACAAGACTCATGTACCCCATTGCTGATAACTCCTTTTTAATTCAAAACATTCCTTCCTCATTATAGCGCTATCAGCGTGGTGCTAGTGTGTGGTTTATTGGAAGCTTATTGATTCAATTTTATTATCACCTCTTTTTGCTTGCTTTGACGCGTACTCGTTTTTCCTTTAAGCCCACCACATCTCGCCCGCATCATTACGAATAATCGCCGTTTGTAAAAACGCGATCGCCTTCGTCAAGCCTTCTTCGTTTGTCATGAGCCCGTCCTCATGCTCAATGCTAATGGCTCCCTTGTAGCCAATGAGCTGAAGGGCACTAATTATTTCTCGCCAAACTTCTTCATGATGGCCATAACCGACAGTCCGAAAAATCCAGGACCGATTCGCGATATCGCGGTACGGCTTCATATCAAGAACGCCGTTGCGCCTTGCGTTTACTGCCTCGATTTTCGTGTCTTTCGCATGAAAATGATAGATGGCCTCTCCAAGTTCACGAATACAAAGGGCGGGATCCATGCCTTGCCAAAAATAATGGCTCGGGTCAAAATTGGCGCCGATTTGCTTCCCGCATTCCCTGCGTAGCCGCAACAATGTCTCATTGTTATATACGACAAAACCAGGATGTGGCTCGATGGCAACCCGCACACCATGTTCTTTTACATAGCGATGCTTTTGGCGCCAGTAAGGGAGGACTTTTTCCTCCCATTGCCATTTAAGCATTTCCGAAAAATCATGTGGCCATGGGCACGTATTCCAAACAGGATAGCGAGACTGTTCCGACTCGCCTGGACAACCAGAGAAGGTCACAACAGTCTCCACACCTAGCCTTGCAGCCAATTGTACAGTTTGCTCAAACACACGGTCATGCGCGTTGCTCACCTGCGGATTAGGATGTAGCCCATTGCCATGGCAACTAAGGGCGCTAATGGTTATACCACGCTCGTCAAAAGCAGCTTTAAACGCGGCAAGCTTATTTTCATCTGTTAAAAGCACCTCTGGTTGGCAATGGGCATCACCAACATAACCGCCTGTGGCGATTTCAACTGTATTAAGGCCCTTGTCTTTTATGTGATCCAACATTTCTGCCAACGGCTTTTCTCCGTATAAAACAGCAAATACACCAAGCCTCATCATTCGTTCCTCCCATTATTTATTTCATTGAACCAGATGCAATACCATCGACAATATGCTTTTGAAAAGCAATAAAAATTAAGATAATCGGAATAATGGCCACGAATGAAACTGCCATTAAACTGTTCCAATTCGTTCCATGCTGGCCAACAAACGTATACAAGTAGACTGTAAGCGGCCGAATGCTTTCATCGGTTGTCAAAATAAGGGCGTATAGCAAGTCACCCCAGGCAAATAAAAAGGCAAAGGCACCGACTGTTAGCAGCCCTGGCTTTGCCAATGGCAAAATAATCCGTACAAACGTTAAAAAACGATTGCTTCCGTCAATGGCTGCTGCTTCTTCTAACCCTTGGGGAATGGACATAAAAAATGGACGCAATACAAGGACGGCAAACGGCAGCGCCGTTGTTGTATTGGCCAAAATCAAGGCGATAACATGATTTAACAACCCCAAATGAGAAAACAGCAAGAAAAAGGGCAGTGCCAGCATGATGCTCGGCAGCATCTGCGCTACAAGCATGACGCCAATCATCGCTCCTTTCCCCTTAATGTCGAGCCTTGCCAATCCGTAAGCAACAGGAGCAGCAAGCGCTAATGTTAAAACCAATGTGCCCAGTGCAATCACGACACTATTGAGAAAAAAACGGACAATCTCTGGGTTGCTTAAAATATTGTCCATATAGGCATCCGTAGTCACCTCCCGTGGAATGAGTTGTGGGGGAATTGCGAAAATCGCTGACATTGGTTTAATGGACGTGACAAACATCCAATAAACAGGAAACAAAAACAGCATGGTTGAAATAAGACCAACTAAACTGGCTACATACTGACTTTCCACAAACCGCTTTTTCATGCTGCATCCTCCTTACGAGCAATCCGTAAATAGATAAGCGAAACAACAATCAACAAGGTAAGCATCACGGTGGTAATGGTAGCGCCGATACTGAAGTTGTAGTTAATAAACGCTTGTTCATAGGCATAAAACGGCATGACAGTTGAAGCGTACAGCGGCCCGCCTTTGGTCATAATCAAAATGATGTCAAACACTTTAAATGTGTAAATGATGCCGAGCATGACCAAAATGAACAACGTCGGTTTTAGCAAAGGCAATGTAATCGCAAAAAACTGCCGCCATTTAGAAGCCCCATCTACTCGGGCTGCTTCGTAAATGTCCGTTGGCAGCGATTGGAGTCCTGCCAGCAAGATGACCATGTTAAAGGGAATGCCAATCCAAATGTTAGCAATAATCGTGCTATAAAGGGCCGTTTGCTCATTCGACACCCAATAAATAGGCTCTTCGATAATGTTTGCCCATAATAGAAAATGGTTGATGACCCCATATTCGCCGGCGAACATCCATTGAAACAGCGTACCGGTAATCACAAGTGGAATCATCCAGGCCATTAAAAGGAGCGCCCGAAATAGGCCACGGCCTGGAAATGTTTTATTAAAAAATAACGCCAAGGCAAGCCCGATGACAAACTGGAATAGCAAACATAATGTTGTAAACACAACCGAGTTCTTCATGGATTGCAAAAACACCGCGTCCGTTAAAACAGCCTTGTAATTGTCAAACCAAGTAAACTCGTAGCCAGACATAATGTTGAATACGGTTACATTATGAAACGTCAAATATACATTGTAGCCGATTGGGAACAACATAAAGACAGCTAAAAAAAGCAGCCCAGGCAACACAAACATATACTTTCCTACTATATCTTTTGGCAGCCTTTTCTTCGGTTTGAACGAACGCGGCCGTTTTACGGCTGAAAGTGGCGACTCCATTCGCTTTCCCCCTAAGCTTATTATTGGTTTTTCTCAAACAAGGCGTTCACTTCACTGGCTGTTTCCTGAATCGCTTCATCAATAGGAATTGATCCAGACAGCGCTGCTTGAATCATGTTCTGCACTTCGTTGGAAATGGCTGGGTACTGTTCGCCATATGCCCTTGCTCTGGCAAATTCCATGCTTTCAGCAAACGGCTCATACATTTCGTCTTCTTGCCAATAGGGGTCTTCGATTAAGTCTTTTCTCGCAGGCAAGTAATGTTTGTCTTTTACCATTTGCATAAGCACCTCTTCTTCTTGCATAAACATGATCACATCCCACGCTTCTTGAATATGCTCTGAAGAACTGCCAATCGCAAAATTTTCGCCGCCGATGACGGTTGCCTGTGCCTCAGCCGCTGGGAGAGGGACTACGCCCCAATCAAATTCAAGCGAATCGCGAAATTGCTCCACTTGCCAAGTCCCATTTACCATCATCGCTGTATTCCCATTTACAAATTGCAAGGCAATATCCTGCTGATTGAGCGATAGAACTTCACGGGACATGTAACCGCTATCAATAAACTCTTTCCAAAGCGCAAGTGCCTCTCTCGTTGCCTCGCTATCCAACTGGTGCAAATCCCCGCCTGCCTGCCATAAAAAAGGGAGAAATTGAAAGGCGCCTTCCTCGCTGCGAACAGCAGCTACAGAAAATGGGTAACCGTCCGTCGTGCCTGCCAGACGAGGAACAGCCTCCTTCAACTCATCCCATGTCGTAGGCGGTTTGACTCCCGCTTCTTCTAGCAAGTCGTTGTTGTAAAAAAGGGCTAAATTGTTGCTTCCAAATGGAATGCCAAAATTCCGTCCTTGGTACATCGTTGATTCCCACGGGCCTTCAAAATACTGGTCTGCTTCTCCCCATTGCTCAACCAATTCTGTCAGATCAGCTGTTGCCCCGGCAGCTGAAAGCGCTTGATGGTTCGGATTATCTACGATCATAATATCTGGAAGTTCCCCGCCAACCATCGCCAAGAGAAGTTTCCGTTGCATTTCTGAAAAAGGGACAGACACGCGTTCAATCTTAACATCAGGATGGGCTTCCTCATATTTGGCAATGGCATCGATGACTGATTTTTCTGTGCCATCCCTGCCATATGTATCCCACCATGTCAAAGTCGTTTGCTCCTTCGAGGCTGTTTCGTTACAGGCGGCAACGCCAAGCGCCAGTGAACATGCCAGCATGAACGCAAATGCTTTTTTCATAAAGAAACACTCCCTGTTTAACGAGTATCAAGCCGTTTTCAACAAGTCCATTTCTTTCCTGACTTTGCCGCTTCAATCGCTGCCCACGTCAATTCGAGGCTTTTCACATTATCTTCAATTGACGTAGGTGGGACTGTATCATGGTGAATAGCGGCAACAAATGCATCAAGAGACAACAGTCGGTCTGGCAACAAACTCGTTTTAAGCTGAATCTCCGTTGGTTCATCTTCTTCTGCTTTATACACGTAAACGCGGTCGTCGACTAGTTCAATTGCCCCTTTTTCACCTACGAGACGCAATTCTCCATTCCAAGGGGTTTTACGCCCCTTTCCAGCCCATCTACCGGTATAGCTTATTCGCACTTCCTCTTCAAACAGGATCTCAACATGGGCATTAGGCATGCCTTTAAACCAGCTCCATGATGGGCGGAAGCTTGCTGCTGTCACTTCAACCGCCTCTTTTTCTAGCAGAAAACGGAGAATGTCAAAATGGTGGATCGCCATGTCTTGCAAAAGAATATCAGCATATTCGTCCCTCCAGCCGCCAAAACGAGTGGCGCGGTTAAAATAGTAATCCCCATACTCCACCTTTCCAATCACCTGTTGATCGAGTAACTCTTTAATCGTCTGGATTTGCGGGTGGTAGCGATAATTTTGGCTAACCATTACTTTTTGCGCGTGTGCGTTCGTAAATGCCAGTAATGCTTTTCCTTCCTCGAGCGTATCTGTCAATGGCTTTTCCATCATGACATGAAGCTTCGCTTTGATGGCTGTCTTCGCCAAATCGGCATGAGTAGTTGGTGGCGTCACAATTAACACAAAGTCGGCTTCTACTTTCTCGATTGCTTCTGCTAGACTGTCAAATGATAAAACATTGCGATTTGCCCGTTTCAATGCCGCTTGCACATTCGTCTCGAGTGGATCGACAATGGCTACTACCTCTGCTTGCTGGTAAGATTGGAGCAGTTCAAACCAAGAAAGTCCAAACCCCCCTACTCCAACTTGAATCGCTTTTAACATGTTCCTTCAACCTCCATTTTTCAGTCAATTGATTATCGATAATCAAAACAAAGTAAAGAAACAACTTAATCATTGGAATATACAACCCAATGATTAAGTATAGTACGAGGCATTGTTTTTCATGACAATTTCCAGTTTCGTAATCGTTGATTGTTTAGCGTCTTCGTCCTCGAGCACCATCAAAGAAAACAATTTTTTGATTGCTAGGTATCCTTGGCTGACTGGGTCTTGAGTAATCGTTGCGGCAATCATTTGTGTATGAAGATGCTTATAGATCAAATCATTCATATCGTGGCCAACCAATGCTGCCACTTGATGCTTAGGGTATTTTGAAAAAAACTCGGCCACATTCCCTAACTCTGCTGTAGCTACATACAACCCATCCAAACCAGCCATTTCTTTCTGCCATTGCTGTCCTGGCTGGAAGGGCAAGTCACTTTCTCCAAGGCGAACCGCCTTACACAGCTCCAGCCTAAATTCCTCTAGGCCTTCACGAAAACCTTGTAGTTTTTCCCGCGCTTGGTAATCATGATTTCCGCCTAGCAGCACGCCAACCTTTCCTTGCGCTGGAACCAGCTTCGCCACTAATTCAGCAGCTAACCTTCCTGACGAGTAATAATCGCAGCCAACATAAAATAACCGCCCACTGTTTTGTGCGTCCACATTAAACGTACAAATAGGCTTTTTACTCGCTTTTAAATACGGGGAAATCGCATCGCCAAGGGCAGCTATTGCAACAGCATCAATGGTGTCATCTGCCAATATTTCTTGAATCCGTTCAGGTGATTCCGTAAATGCTTCAACCGGGAGGCGAAAACGATGGACTGTGACGCCGTAGTCCCGCAGTTCTAATTCAGCTTGGGCAATGCCTGTCTCGATTTGCTCCCAAAAGTAAGCCGGATATTCTTTGTAAACGACAGCGACATGAAAGGTTACTTTTCGTGAGAGGATGCTGGCCATCCGGTTAGGAACATAGCCCATTTCCTCCGCTTTTTCCAATACGCGCTTGCGCATTTTTTCACTGACATTGGCGCGATTGTTCAGAACTCTATCTACTGTAGCAATTGAAACGCCTAGTTGTTTCGATATTTCTTTTGCTGTGACTTTCATTTCTTCCCTCTTCGTTTTGATTATCGTAAGTCAATTGTAAGATTATCAAAATCATACATGTAAACGTTTTAAAAAACAAGCATAAAATTTTATGACACAATCAACGCCTGGCGTAACAGCCTGGCGTAACCAGGCGTTGTTCTCGGAAACGATCTTCTTTTATAAAAAAAAGAAATAAGCCGTTAAATCCGTAATCTTTCCTTTTTCATTGAGTGTATATAGGTCACAAAACGCCGCTTTCCTTTTCGTTCCTGTTTTATCTGGGCACAGCATGGTTCCTTCGATGGCTGCAGTACGGCCAGAAGCAATGATCCGTTTTGTCGTGTATTCTTCGCTCACAACCCCTACTACTGATTCCAGCCTTTTGGCGACCTCCTGCTTCCCCTCAATAACGGAGTCACCTACCATTTCCCACCGGATGTCTTCGGCCGCATGGCTAAGAATAAAATCAACGTCCCCTTTGGCGAATGCCTCATTTAAACCTGCATACAATTGCGTAAACTGTGTTTGTTCTGTTTTCAAGTCATTGCCTCCTTAAATCAAGTTACACTCATCTTACCAAATGGAACAAACGGCCGTTTCTCACCAATTGCGCTGTTTAAGAAGAAAATGGTTCATCAATAATGGCAAGGAAATCAAGATTGGCGGATCATCCTGTTTAGGAGGGTGAAGTTGTAGGCGAATCCCCTCTACTGCGGCAAATGGCCGCATGACAATCGCTGTCTTTAGGCGGCCGCGCAATGTTTGCTGCGGGAGTAGAAAGTCTTTGCCTTCCATCCCCCATGAAACGGCTGTTGCCAGCAAATAATACGTCCCAGGGGCAACATTCAAAAAGCAAAAATCGTCGCTGCCAGAGAGCAACGTACCGTAACGTGGCAACCCTTCAGGGATCGGTTTTGAGAATAAGCCGACTAACACAACACCTGAAAACGGCGAACCGGCTGTCACAGTCCCGCTTACGCTATTTATCGGAGGGGCAGCCGCTCGTGTCGCAGGCCACTTTTGCAGCCTTTGCAAAGCTTGTAAATGTCCTTCCGCACTTGCTAATGATTCACGGAAACGGCCAGGGCTCACCCCTACTCGTTCAGTAAAGCGAGTCGTAAACGTGCCAAGGCTTTGCTGGCCAATTTCTAAACCGATGTCGCGAACTCCTAAATTTGTATGGACGAGCAGGCGTTTCGCTTTATCTAAACGAAGGGCAGAGACATAATAAAGCGGCGAAATCCCGATTTCATTTTTGAATTTTCGGACAAAATGATACGGACTATATCCGACATGTTTGGCGATCACGTTTAAGCGAAGCGATTCATGGAGGTTTCGCTGGATAAACGAAACAGCCTCGATGATTTCCGGCGTAGGAGCTGACAACGGTTCACACCTCTTTTTCTACCATTGTACCTTGGCAAAGAGTTGCTGGCAAATCAAGCCCCGGTAGATGAAAACGGAAGAAGCTGTTCCACCGAAATGGAACAGCGAGATCGCTAAGTTGTCCCGTTTCTACTGGCCGTTATTTTCAGCACGCTCTACAATCATGTCAGCAATTAAATCAATTTGGCCACGGACAGAAATCGGGTCATACGGATAAAATGTATCGAAATCATTTATAAACACACGATTGTTTTTGACTGCCTCAAGCCCTTGCCAGATAGGGGAAGACTCCATCTCAGCAAGCTTGCTGTCCCCTTCAGGATGGTAGTCGGTAATAAACATGTAATCAGCTGCGTAATCAGGAATGACTTCCGTAGACAATTGTTTCATTTCCCCTGTTTTGATTACTTCTTCGTCAATCGCTTTCAGCGCCTTTAAACCAAGCGCATTGTAAATGACTTGCCCGCCACGGCCGGCGTTGTCATTGAATACCCAGAAATCGCCTTTGTCCGTCAATTCATAAATGCCAAATGTCGCATCGTCCTCGACTACTTCCTGTACGCGAGCTCGAGCCGCTTCCGCCTCTTCATTAAAACTGTCGAGAAATTGAGCCGCTTCTGCTTCGGCATTTGCTAGTTCGCCAAACAGTTGCAACGATTCTTCAACATTTTTGGCCGTATTGTATGGAATGACTACGGTTGGCGCAATTTGAGAAAGCTTCTCGTATTGTTCTTCGTCCATCACAACAATTAAGTCAGGTTCAAGCGCAAGAACCTCTTCTGTATGAATCGGATCACCCACATCCTTTATATTTTTAAGCTCTTCTTCAATAAACGGGTTCGAAAAACTCCAAGAACCTGCCCCGACCACATTCGCGCCAACGGCTAAAAACTCGCCAGCATAAAAATCAGTGACAATTCTTTCTGGATTTTCAGGTATGTTTATTTCTTCCCCATTAGGAGCCGTAAACGCCCGCGTCTCTCCACTCGTAGTTGCGTCGTTTTGATTGTCGCTAGGCTCCTCGCCTTCATTTGAACTTGTATTGCCACAGCCTCCAAGCAAAAGTACAGTTGCAAGGAAAGAACTGAAAATAACAGGAACCTTCATGAACCAAGTACCTCCATATGTTTATTTGCAAATGAAAATCATTATCACCAACACTATAGCAGCAGCAAAGGAAAGCGTCAACAGCAATTGAAGTCGCAAACAACCTTTGGTTAGACGTTGATAAACGTTCAATGTTAGACTATTGAAAAAAGACAAGGAGTGTTTCAGATGATTCCCACTGTCACACTGAAAGATGGGCTGCAGTTGCCAGCTATTGGCTTTGGCACGTATGCGTTGAATGGAGCAGCAGGCGTCAATGCAATGGTGAGCGCGATTGATATTGGCTATCGTCTGCTAGATTCTGCCTTCAACTACGAGAATGAGGGAGCTGTCGGAGAAGCGATTCGGCGTAGTTCTGTCCCAAGGGAACAGTTGCGCGTCACTTCAAAGCTACCAGGGCGGCGACAAGCATATGCGCAAGCGATCGTGACCATTCAAGAATCTTTGTTGCGCGCAAGATTGGACTATTATGACCTATACTTGATCCATTGGCCAAACCCAAAAACCGACTTATATGTAGAAGCATGGCAAGCATTAATCGATGCCCAAAAATGGGGGCTTATTCGCTCAATTGGAGTATGTAACTTTTTGCCAGAGCATTTAGAGCGATTAGAACGGGAAACAGGCGTCATGCCAAGCATTAACCAAATTGAACTTCACCCTTATTTTTCTCAGGAAAGCCAACGTGTTTGGGATAACAATCATCATATTGTTACTGAATCATGGAGCCCTCTCGGCCGCGCTAGCAGCGTTTTGCAAGACAAAGTGATTAAACAGATTGCGGCTACGCACAGAAAAAGCGTCTCACAAATTATATTGCGCTGGCACGTACAGCTTGGGGCAATTCCGTTGCCAAAATCGGCTTCACCTGAACGCCAACTTGAAAACATAGCGATTTTCGATTTTTCCCTAAGCACGGAAGAAATGGAGCAAATAAACAAATTAACAAAAGCCGACGGCCGCATTCAAAACCAGGATCCTGCTGAATATGAAGAATTTTAACTATTAGACAAAAAATGGTAGAGTGGGACGTAACGAATACACGTAGTTTCATAAGCAAGCATATGACCGAAGCAAATGCCGAGCATACCCTTGTCCACAGGCTAACACGAGTACAGTAAATGTACTCGTGTTGCTTCATGAAAGCGCTTGACTATTTATTATAACGCTCCCATACTAAACTTAGGAAAGTGTGTTTTAGGGGGAATGACGCGATTGAACAAACCAACCATTAAAGATGTAGCCAAAGAAGCAGGCGTTTCGATTGCCACTGTTTCCCGCGTATTAAACAACGGAATTGGCTATTCTATAAAAACAAAACAACATGTGCTAAAAACAATCGAAGAAATGGGTTATTCCCCAAATGCGATTGCCCGCGGCCTCATTAATAAGCAAAGCAATACGATTGGCGTTTTGTTTCCAGAAATATCAGGACTTGTCAGCGCTGAAATTCTTCAAGGAATAGAGGAAGCTGCACATGCGAGAGGGAAAAGCATTGTCATTTGCAATACAGCCTCTAGCGGCCATAAAACAAAAGAATACTTAAAGTTGTTGCAAGAAAAACAAGTAGACGGCATTTTATTTGCAAGCCAACTGCTAACATTGGAATATGTGGCAATCGTCCGCAAAATGGGCGTGCCTGTTGTCACCGTATCTGCTTATTCGGAAGACCCAACGATACCAGCTGTCCAAGTCGACAATGAAACGGCAGCTTATGATGCGATCTGTTATTTCATTCAGCAAGGCCATACAGAGATCGGTATGATTAGCGGAAACCCGTCTGATTTGTTGGCTGGAGCGCCACGAATGGCCGGTTACAAACGGGCGCTCAAGGAAGCGGGAATTGCTTATGTGCCTACGAAAGTTGCCTGGGACAAAGGGTTCTATTTTGAAGATGGGCAGAAAGCCTTTCAACGGCTTTACACCGATCATCCGAATTTGACAGCTATCTTTTCGGCAAGCGATGAACTCGCGATCGGTGCCATGTCCGCCGCTACTGCAAAAGGGCTTCGCATTCCGGAAGATCTTTCTGTTATCGGCTTTGATGGCACCAAGCTCGCAAAAATGGCCGTTCCTCCTTTAACAACCGTTTCGCAACATTTTTTTAGCATGGGCAAAACGGCTGCTAACTTGCTGTTTGATTCAATCGCAACCGGGCGAGCAAGTTCAGGACGCATCATCCGACATGAACTCATCAAAAGGCACTCCGTCCAAATGCCCTCATCCACTAAAACGATGGATTAAACACGCTCTTTAAAGGGTTTTTAAGACTATTCAGGAATGCCCTGATAAAGTCGTGATCTCGTCTTCTGTCTTTTTCTCGATCGATTGCTCATAATTTGCAGTCTGAGCTGCCAATTGTTCGATCGCAGCTGCAGCTGATGAGACAACCGCTTTCATTTGTTCAGCTATCGATACATGCAATTGGCTAACATTGCTTTGAATTTCGCCAAAGTGGGCTTCATTTGTTTGCCCAAAATGGAGAATCTGTTCGAAGCATGTCTCCATCGTTTCCATACTAGAGATTCCTTGTTCAACAGCTTGGACAACTTCCGAAATCGAATGTTCAACAAGCTTTCTTTGGGCATGGACGTCTGAAACTAAACTGGCTACGTGGCCACTTGAGTCTTTGGTTTTTATTGCTAATTTGCGGACTTGGTCTGCTACCACGGCAAACCCTCTTCCGTAGTCTCCCGCTTGTGCCGCCTCAATGCTCGCATTTAGAGACAATAGTGTCGTTTGGTCTGCGATTTGCTTAACAATCGCAACAACTTCCTCAAATTGTGTAGATAACGTCGTCAATTCATTCATGCTAGCTTCAATTTGTTTTATACATGCTTGGATGTGGTCCATATGGCCGCTCTGCCTGTCCACTTGCAGCTGGCCACTTTTGGAAGCATCTAATGAGCGCGCGGAATGAAATTTGCCTTCGTCCGTTAATGTTTCAATTGATTGGGATTGGACAGCTGCTTTTTGGACAGATTGCTCGATTTTACCGACTAAATGCTCAATGTTTTGGAGAGCGTGGCGGACTTGCCCGATATACGTATCTTTATGTTTCTCAAATTTTAACCGGATCCGCCGTTCTTCCTCTTCATACGCTTCTAAAACGAGCTGTTGTTCAAAGTTGATAAACTTCCCAACTGCGCAAAAAGCAAGAAATTGTTCATTGCCACTTTTGAAGTGTTTGACGATCATCCGCTGTAGTTCTAGTTGCAAGTTGTGAAAAGCGCCGATGTACCACTTGGTTTTAAGGCCAATTCGAACATGGGTTTGCGCGATCCGTTTACGCTTAGCAAAAAAAGCGGCATCCACCTTTCCTTCAAACATTTCTAAAATATGCTGCTTTAATGTTTGTTTTAACGCGTCAATGCTGCTATGAGTCGTTACTAGCTGCCGTAAATGGGGCTGTTCAAGCAATTTCTCGTAAAAGGCTTCAGTAATCGGTGCAATATGTTCGTTTACAAGTGGATACAAGAGATGTATATATTCGAGATCACTTGCATGTAAATCGATAAACCCAATTTGTTTTTGGCAGTCACTTTCATCCAGTTCGATTTTAATAGGGTCTGGCTCCCTTTTCACTTGCTCGTTCTCCTGTTTGTTTGCTTTTCTTAAAAACAACAGTCTGCCCCCTCCTTATTTGCACACTTTTCTTTTTTATCGGCAGCCAGTTTTTTCCGTTTAGCTTTGATGAATGATTGCTTATCGTGTATGCTTGTTTTGTTTGCAAAACCTTTAGCGAAAGGAGCACATAAGCCATGGATCCAAACGAACTCGTTGCCAAAGTAGGCGAACAACTAAAAGCTGTGCCCGGAATTGTTGGCACCGTTCTTGGTGGTTCTCGCGCGCGAGGCACCCACAGCGCCAATTCTGACATCGATATCGGCATCTATTATGATCTCAGCCAAGGATTTACGACCGAACAGCTTGACCGGTCTGTCCGGGCTTTACAAGATTGTAACGAAGAGGAGCGTGTCGTTACCGCTATTGGGGAGTGGGGAGAGTGGGTGAATGCTGGTGCCTGGCTTGTTATTAATAGCTATCACGTGGATCTAATATTACGTGACATCACACGGGTCGAACAAGCCATTGCCGATTGCCGTAACGGAGCCGTCACGATGCATTACCAAACGGGACATCCACACGGCTATGCCAATGCTATGTATATGGGTGAACTGGCGATCTCCCGTATTCAAACTGATCCTTTCGGAAAACTCGCACAATTAAAAGCGTTGACTGAGCCATATCCAATAAAAATGAAACAGGCGCTTATCCAGTTTTTCACGTTTGAAGCTTCATTTTCCCTCATGTTGATGGAAGCCAATGTTGATAAAAACGATTTATCATACTTGATGGGGCACGGCTACCGAGCGATAGCCTGTTTAAATCAAGTCCTCTTCGCTAAAAATGAACGATATTGCATTAATGAGAAGAAAGCCGTCATGATGATTTCATCCTTTCCACGTAAGCCGCTTCACTACACAGAACGGATTGATGAAGCAATCACTCTTCTTTCTAGTCATGCTTCCTGCTGCCAGCAAGCCATTGCCCAACTAAAGGCACTGCTGGAAGAAGTAAAAAGCCTTTAAGACGTTGATAGAAGGCGGATCGTGTATGTCTGACAATGCTCGATTTCCTGCGATAAGCATAAAGAGGTTGTCAACCTAGTCGACAACCTCGGATAGAGCTCTGTCTGCTCTATTTATGATGGCCCATCCATTAAGTGAAATTCTTCTAACAAACTTAACGTAATTTCTTTCGCGTGCGCACTTGTGCCATCTAAGTTTGTCACAAACGCATACGTGCCATTGCCAGATTCAATAAAACCGACATACCAGCCAACGTCTGGCCCTTGCCCCGTTTTCCCATAAAGGGTAAAATGGTCGCCTTCCTCCTCCATCATCATACGTTTTACTGTTTTCATTGCATCTTTTGAAAATGGAAGTACTTCGTAGTATAAATTGTGGATAAAGTCAGCTTGCTCAAGAGGAGTAATCTCAAGTGAACTGCTTAGCCAAAATTGGTCAATGCCACCCGTGATATCGCGATTGCCGTAAGAAATGGCATCAAGCCATTTTTGCATTTGTTCTTCGCCAATATCCCTGGCAAGCGCTTGGTAATACCAAACGACAGAATGCCTCAATCCAGATCCAAGTGTGTGATCCTTATTCCAGACGTCGAGCTCTCTTTCAATGCCGTCCCAGTACTTTATATCGTATTCATCTTCCACTGCCCCCGTTTCCAAGCCAATTAGGGCATTTGCGACTGTAAAAGTCGACTGTGGCGGAAATGCTTTTTCTGCTCTCTCGTGGTTGTACACAAATGTACGGTCCTGCTGTAAATCGTGAAGAACAAAAGTGCCATCATGGCCAGAAAAATATTCCTCCGCTTCAATTTCCTCTAGTTTCGGAATCTCTTTTGCAAATGTTGGTTCATCTGCTGGAACGCCTTCGCCTATAAACGCTACTACACCAGCTAAACCTAAAACACTCGCTGCCATTATTGCCTTCTTCATTGCTTTCACCTCATCTTCTCCCTCGAGCATAGCAAAAAGCCACCTCTTTTAACATGGCATGAAGATGATGCTTTCCTGACGTTTCCCTAATAATGTTCAGAATCTTGAGATGTCCGATCAACCTTTCTTTGAGCGTCCTTCTCCTAAATCCAGCATATAGCCGTACCTTGGTACTGTCACAATCATGCTGCTGTATGCGCCTAGCTTTTTCCTAAGCCGATAAACGAGTGCATTCACTTCTTCCTTCTCAACATCAGGCACCGTTCCTCCTTGTACGGCCAAACGCTCAGGCCAAACATTGGCTTTCAATTCTTCATAACTGACGGCGCGATTGCGATTATCATATAGGCAAAACAGCAATTCAATATGTTTGCCGCTCAATGCTAAGCGCTTGCCATCGACAATGACTTGCCGCTTCGTCTTGTGTACAACTAAACGATGGTCAATGACGGCATCTAATTCTCGCGTTTGTTCTTGGCGTTGTTCGCTTCCATGCAAAAATGTCAGCTCCACTACCCCTTTTGCCAATGTGATCGAATCACTATGGTGCAGGGGAAAAGGCTTGCCTGCTGGTATTGGCAACCGATTCACTTCGACGCCATGCTTGCTATTCAAGTCTGTTATTGTATAATCGCCATCTTTTTCTTCTATTAAAGCATGCTTGCGTGAAATATAAGGATCAGCAAAGCCAATATCGACAGAAGGGCCTGCCCGGCCAATGAGCATTCGACCTCCGCGAACAAAAAGCTGCTCGCCGCTTGGAAAACCTTGCCCTTTAATGATTTGGATGGCGGTTTTCTGCATCCCTTTTCCTCCTTTTTTACGATCACTCTTTCCTTATCATAATCGACTTCCACTTATTTAGAAAGACAACGAGCTTTGGCCGTGTATAATAAGGGAGACAACCATTTATATGAAAAAGGAGCATAATATGAGTTTTATCCGCCAACAATTCAACGATGATGCCAGCCAAACAAAGGCGTTCAATGGCATCCAGCCGAACAAACTTGCAGCCCGCCTCACCGCCCTATCGCAAATTGGCCGTACGAAAACAGGAGGGGTGACGAGGCTTGCTTATACCAACGAAGAAGCACACGCAAAACGCCTGCTGACGCAATGGGGGACACGCATTGGGCTGACAATGCGAGAGGACGAGGTTGGAAACCTTATTGGCCGGCTCGAAGGAACACAGCCTGATCTAGGAGCCGTAGCGACAGGTTCTCATATTGATACCGTTGTCAATGGCGGAGCGTTCGATGGCGCTCTCGGCGCGGTCGCTTCCCTATGTGCAATTGAATCGCTTCTAGAAGACGGCAAGTCATTTCCTCGCCCGTTGGAATGGATTATTTTTGTGAACGAGGAAGGATCTCGATTTCCAACTGGCATTTATGGCTCACAAGTGATGATGGGCGAATTTACTGAGGCTGATCTTGAGCGCTACGCTGACAAAGATGGCGTGACGTTAGTGGATGCCTTAAAAAATCAAGGGTTTGACCCACACAAACTAGCAAAAGCCCATCGTCAGCACAAAGGCTTTTATGCCTTCATCGAATTGCATATCGAGCAAGGCAAACGGTTAGAAAAAGCAAATATTCCGATTGGTGTCGTTAGCGGGATTGCGGGCCCGCTATGGCTTCAGGGCACATTTAAAGGTGAAAGCGACCACGCCGGGAATACGCCGATGGGCATGCGTAAGGACGCAGCTGTCGCTGGAGCGGAATGGCTGGTCGCGATTGAAAGCCTCCCTGCCCAGTTTAGCCAAACGGCTGTTGCTACCGTTGGCCAACAAACGGTATATCCGAATACGCCGAATGTTATTAGCGGTGAAGCAACACTTACCGTTGACATTCGCGACATTGAGCTCACACAACGCAACCGCTTAGTGGAAGCCATTCAAGCGGCCGGGTTGGAGATTGCTGCCAAACGTGGACTGGACTTTTCTTATCAAGTATTAACTGATATTGCCCCTGTTCCCATTTCTGCTTTTATTCAAGAGACGATTAAAACAAGTGGGGAAAAACTAGGCTTGCCTACGATGACTCTTCCTAGCGGTGCTGGGCATGATGCGATGATTATCGGCCGCCATGTCCCCCATACAGGCATGATTTTTGTACCGAGCGTTGACGGCAGAAGCCATTGTCCAGAGGAGTTTACCTCACTTGATGACTGTGTAAAAGGCACAGCCGTATTAAAGGACGTACTTGCCCAATTGTTGACCTCTATCAACTAAAACAGAAAAACAAATAGGAGATAAATTGGGAGCCAAGCACTTGAATCGCCAGTAAGTTTATTGAGCTTACTGGCGGTTGCCTTATAAATGTTCAGACTCCGTGCCATTAGCTAAAAAGAAACGAATCGCTTCTCCGATCAGTGTAGGCAATACACTCATATGTCCCCCTTCTGGTACAGAGAAAAAAGTGGATTGAATGTTGGATGCATTCCTTGTTAAACGATCATGGAGAGCGATCGCATCTTCGACCATATGGGATTTTTCTTTTTCTCCTACACTAAGCAGTAGCTTTTTCATGGGCGCTGCAGCATCGTGTTTTCCCGCTAAATACGCGGCTGCCACGTCTTGAATATAGCGGTTTTTCCACCAAACCGACGGACTTCCTGCTATATACGTGTCAAACAAGTGGTTTCTCGTAAATAATGTATGAAGAACGCAAAGCCCGCCGAGTGAATGCCCGAAAAACGCTCGTTTTGTTGGATCAAGGGGATATTTTCGCTCTAGCTCAGGCATTACCTGTTCTTCCAACATAGAAAGGAAAACGTCTACCCCGCCTGATGGTGGCCAAGGTTCGCCATGTTTGCTTGTGCCAACCTCTTCTTGTGTAGCAGAAACGGTATAATCAAAAAAGCGCCTTTCCTTACAAAACGGTCCATCGGTGTCATAACCAATGGCGACAACAGCCGCGGGAGAAAAACCATGTGGCGGCCGTGTCATGAGGCGAAGCGCCTCTGTCATCGAGGCAAATACTGCATTGCCATCGAGCAAATACAACACAGGGAATCCACCTTCAGGTGCCTGTTCTGATGGCACTGATACAAATAGGACGTGTTCGCTGCCATTTGCTTTTAAAACCCACTTATCGCTATGAGGCAATACGTATGCCCCAGCATTGCTTAGCATGTCACCAACCTCCTTTGCCGTGCATCGATTTATCTAGCTTTTTGTGTTTGGAACAATAGAAATACAAAATAAGGGACGCCGATTATCGAAATGACAATGCCGACCGGGAGCTGTGCTGGGGAAAACATCGTTTTCGCTAGCCAATCAGCAACGACGACGATCCCCATTCCAATAAGTCCACTAGACGGCAAAAGAAAACGATGGTGGATCCCTACAAGCCTCCTTGCTATGTGAGGGGCAAGCAAACCAACAAAGGTCATGCTTCCGGCCACGGATACACATGCGCTCACAAGGCCAACACTTAGCAAAATCAGGAGACGGCGCTCTTTTGCTAAATCAACACCAAGCCCTTTTATACTTGTATCAGCTAAGCCAAGTACGTCGAGAACTCTAGCCTTATAAAAGGCAGCAGGCGTCAATAAAATAATCCACGGCAGCACTGTGACGACATGTTTCCAATTGGCGCTATAGACGCTGCCTGCCAACCAAACAGCAGCCGCTTCGTAATCTCTAGGATTCATTTTAAGTGAGAAAAACAGCGTGAGCGCTCCAAATCCAGCCGAAACGGCGATGCCTGTCAATATAAATGTTTGCGGATCGAGCCGGCCCTTTTCCATTGCAAATGCGAGAATAAAAACGATGGCAAGCAAACCGCCACACCAGGCAAATACTGGCATTGCCAGCACGCTTAGCCAATTGACAGTAGACAGCTGCCCTTGAAAGAAGAACATAAAACAAACAACAGCCGCCCCTGCCCCGGCATTAATGCCTATAATGCCTGGGTCAGCCAATGGATTTCGCGTGATGCCTTGCAAAATTGCCCCTGCAAAGCCAAGCCCAAATCCGATAATCGCCCCAATTACAATGCGAGGCAAGCGGAATTCAAAGACAACAAGGTCGAAGCGCGTATTTTCTTCAAGCCGAAATAACGTCTTGAACGTTTCCGTAAGCGTTAACTCATATGACCCACTCGTTAAATGAAGATAGACGGCGACGATGAGCAGTGTAGCTGCCCCAACTAGAAACAATCCAAAGCGCTTTCGATCAGAGGGCATGCCTTTTCCCTCCTTTGGTTTTAATTAAGTACAAGAGAAAAGGCACGCCAACGAAAGATGTCATTATGCCAACAGGCGTTTCAAACGGAAAATGGACGAGGCGGCTCGCTACATCACAAAGAGGCAAAAACATCGCTCCTAATACAGCAGATGCAGGAATGATTTTTCTGTAATCATACCCAAATAGAAACCGAGCAATATGGGGAATGGCTAGGCCTACAAAAGCAATTTTCCCTGCCAAGGCAACCGATATGCCGGTTAAAATGACAACGGCTAAAAACGCTAAACGTTTAATCAAGCGAGTGCGCTGTCCGATACCCGCCGATACTTCATCGCCTAAAGCAAGCGCTGTAATTTGCCGAGACAAAGACAGCGCTAATAGGGTGCCTACGACACAGAATGGGAGCGCCAACACCAGTAAAGATGGTTCCATTTGATGAAGCCTGGCGCTATACCAAAAGCTCACGTTTTGAGAGACTTGGAAATAGACAGCAATCGCTTGGGCGACTCCTCCTAAAAACGTCCCCATAATTGTTCCTAAAATCGCAAGCCGGACAGGGGAAAAACCATGTGGCAAGAGCGAGGCAACCCCAAAAACTGCCCCTGCTCCTACAGCAGAGCCAACAAGGGAAAACAAGATCATTTCGAGCCCCGACGCCCCCGGAAGCCATACCATTAAGACCGTAATCATAAACAGCGAACCATCGGTAACCCCTATAATGGACGGGGAAGCTAAATAGTTCCGCGTAATGCCTTGCATCAACGCCCCTGAGACCGCGAGGCTGGCGCCAATGAGTGCTGCCCCGGCAAAGCGTGGCAAGCGCGTACGCCATACTACTTGATGGTCCGTATTGCCAGGGTCAAACTGAAACAGCGCTTGTATGACCGTGCGCCACTCCATTGACTTTGCGCCAATAGCAAGTGAACACCAGCCGATCGCTGCTATGAGACCGACAAACCCAATGGCGAGAACTATTGCGTTTCGCCTTGCTGGTCGGAAGGCGTGGCCGTTAATCGACAAGGAGATCAACAGCCTCGTTTAAAAACTCGATCCTGCTCCAAGACGGACCTCCTTCAGACAATGGGTCCACAACATTCACAAATGTCCGTCCTTCAGCAAGGGCAGGGACATTTTGCAAAATTGGGTCATCCTGCAGTTGTTCAAGCAAATCCCCTTCATCTTCTGAGTTCTCTTGTGCTGCATCTTGAATAAACAAATAATCGGGATTGATTTCGGCAAGTTGTTCGGTTGAAATCAATTGTTGTGCTTCGGCAGCTTGTGTGACTTCCGGCGCCTCAATACCTAAGTCTTCATAAAGAATTGGATTGACAAATACGGTATCCGGATAAATGTAAAGATCGTTATTTCGCACACGGACGGCTAAAACCGTTTGATCCTTTAACGAATCGCCAATTACTGCCTTCGCCTCTTCCAGTTCCTCGTAGTAAGCGGCAATCGATTCCTCTGCCACCTCTTGTTTGCCTGTTAGCTCCGCTAAAAAGCGAAGGTTGTCTTCCCAGTCTGTTGCAATGTGTGAAATTTGCACAGTTGGCGCTATTTTTTCAAGCTCTTCAATGACTTCAGGAGGGAATTTCGTTGAAGCCAAGATGACATCTGGGTCGAGTGCCAAAATTTTTTCTACATCTGGCTCCGTCTTTTCCCCAATTGGTTCTGTTTGCCCCGTAATCGGCGCAAACATGTCAGGAAACGCACCGCCAATGGTCATAGCGCCAATTGGCTCTACATCGAGAACAAGAGCATCTTCCATAGCTTCCATCGCTCCCGTTACAACGATGCGCTCAACGTTTTCCGGCAGCACATAGTCTTGGCCAAGGTACGAGAGCGTCTGCTCGCCATTGCCCTGTTGTTCCCCACTGTTCTCTGTCGTTCCTTCATTAGCTGGACCACTGCCCTCTGCTCCAGAACCACATGCTGTTAATGCAGCTATACTCGCCAAGGCAAGTGCCCCTAACCACCCTTTTTCCATTGTTTATAACCCCTTTCTTTATCGTCAATTAAATGAGAACGATTATCACTATTGGTTAGTATAGGGGGACAACTTGTATATGCACATGGAATTTTTTCAGCAATTACATGGACTGAAGTTGGGAGCGGAGAAAAAGAAGCTTGCGCCACTGGGCAAAGGCAGAGTATTCGAACCACAAATCAGAAGGCAAATGTTTGACTTGGCCGGTTCTTACAGCAGGCAGCCCGTTCCATTCTTCACTTTGCCGGACATGTTCATAAAAAGCCTTTGTTTGGCTGTCATGGAGGCAAAGCACCCACAACCATCTCGGCGCCAATTCTTTAAGCTCAAGCAAAGACAACGGTGCTGCCGACTGCTGCCAGCCTTCAAAACCAACGTCATGAAACAAACTTGAAATGCCTGGGTTTGTATATAAATAAATCCCTTCGCCTGCAATCCGCAAAATGACTGGACTGCCCGTGTTTTCTTTTTCAATCGATTGTTTGCAAGCGAATGCTGTTTCTTCATAATGGCTAAGAAACCGCTGTGCTTCATTCTGTTCATGTAAGGCTTCGGCGACGAGGATAAACTGGTCTTTCCAACTTCCAGCGTTGCTAAGGTCTATAAAAGTAGGGATGGAGACAGTAAAGGCATTCCGTTCTTCTTCATGGAGTTTCCTTTTCGCAAATAAAACATCCGGTTTCCAATCGATCAGCCTTTCCATATTTGCTTGCCAATCATGATTCGCCCGGTAAGCGCTTAAATGGACTGGAACCTCGTGCTGGTACAGCTCATAATAGTGCTTTGTCCATTTCGGGTGCATCGGCGCAGCAAATGGAATTTGCCGCAAAGCAAGCAAATCACCTAGCGAATCAAGATCGTAGGCGGCCAGTTTCCGCATTTTCTTCTCTCTATACTGGCTAGGCGAAAGGCCAACCTCCTTTTTAAACTTCCTGCTAAAATAAAATTCATCGTCATAGCCGATCCGATGTGCAATGTCTTTAAGGGGCAACGTCGTTGTTTGAATAAGCCGTTTTGCTTCCGTTAATTTGACTTCCGCTGCATATTGTGACACGCTTTTGCCCGTTTGTTGCGCAAACTTTTCGCTTAAATACGACGGATGGAGGCCTGATAATCCCGCCAACGTTTTTAAGCTAATACGGGCATGGGGATTTTCTTCAATATATTGCTTTGCCAATTCAATTCCGCTCATCGAGATATTGCTGCCTTCTTCCAGACAGCGGTATAACAAGTCTGGAAATTGGACTTGATTCCAGAAAAACGCATATTTGTTTTTTCTCAAAAGAGCAGCTGCAAGATCTGCCGTTTTCTCATTTGCACATCCTTTTCGTCTTGGAAAATGCCAATTTGTCGCTTGCAGCAACTCCCCATTCTCTCTCGGTTCATACATACGGAAACAAAAGAGGGCGATTTCCGCGCCTTCGCCTGGAAAATGGTAGGCATCCCCAGGTTTTAAAAGATAAAAATGGTAGGGGGACAGCGATGCCTTTGTATCGTTTACCTGGACCGCCAAAGAACCGGACTGGACAAAGCAAAGCATATACGTGTCCGCGTATGCCATGCTATGAACCAGAGAGACAGTGCTTGTTGTCGTTTTTTCCAAACGGATCAGCGCTTCTTTCCAATCTCTCACTCGCACACACCTCAATTAATTGATAATCATTATCAATAAATATAGCATATTTCCTGACGAATGCGCGTCCCCCTTCTCATTCTAATTACAATAAAACACGAACAGGCTCATGCACTGTTCGTGTTTTGATTCTACTATGGGCTGTTAACGCTGTTTTTTCCCCTGGCCATCCGTGTACTCCAGCAAGCAGGCACAAAAGTGGCTGGTTTGTAATTGGAAACGTCATAAAGCCGCTCGTCCCGTTTTTGATTGCCACCACTTTCATATTGCTACGGTTACTTTCAATCCAGATCTGTCCTTCATTTAGTTGCATGGGCATGTTGGGCAATGCTATCTTTCACAGGTTGAATCGGGGTTATGCTGTCGCGGTTGGCTAAAAATTCAGGCCTTGGTTGTTTTCCGGAGTAAGGTGCCTGCAACTGGTTCTCAATTGAGTTAAATACGAAAAAGACGTTGCTGCGTGGGTAAGGAGAAAGGTTGGCATTGGAGCCATGCATCGTATTGCACTCAAAAAATAGCACCGATCCGGCTGGGCCAGTAGCACGGTCAATCCGTCCGCCCGCTTGTTCAGTCAGCCATTGCAAACTTGTATGGTCTGGCGTTCCTGCAACTTGTTGCTTTAACGATGATTTGTAATGGTTGTCCGGCGTTGTGCCCGCACAAGAAACATACCATTTATGTGAGCCTGGGATTAGCATTAGCGGTCCGTTAAATTCATAGTTATCCGTAAGTATAATCGAGCAGCTGACAGCCCGCATCTTTGGCATCCCATCTTCCACATGCCACGTTTCAAAATCAGAATGCCAGAAAAACTCTTTGCCCTTAAAACCAGGTTTAAAATTAATGCGCGATTGGTTGATGTACACTTGGCTGCCTAGGAGTTGTTCTGCAATGGCCACAATGCGCTCATGTTTAGACAACATTTCAAAAAAGCCGTTGTCTTTGTGGACTTCAAACACAGAGCGAATTTCATTGCTATCAGGCTCTTTGATGACTTCATCACTGTCCCGCTCTTGGTTCTGTTTCATCACTTCATCCAATTGATTAGCCATGACTTGCACTTCGTCTTCTTGAAAAAGCCGTTCTAACATTACATACCCATTTGCCTCATAAAAAGCCAATTCCTCACGATCAAGCGGTCCTTTTTCCCTTGAATAAACGATTGGGTCTTTTCTTTCCATAATGGTTGCGGTCTCCTTAACGCGTGAAGGATAGAGATCTACCTTTTCTTGCATAATGAAAACCTCCTAAATAGTGTTGTTTCTGAGCAACGCTTGCTTTATTCGTTGCCTCCTATTTCTTAACCCTCATAGGGCAATTATTAAACATAGTGGCTAATGAGTGTGCTTTTTTTTGAAAAAGTGGGCATAAAAAAACGCGCCCTTGATCAAAAGGACGCGTGTTGTTGCAAATGATTATTCGCCATTCTCTTCTTCAATATCTTCAAGAATTTCTTCGAACCCTTCAACATCTTCGAGGCCTTCAATGTCTTCAAGGGCATCGATCTCAGCTTCCCATTGTGCTTCCATTTCTGCACCATCAACAGCATTGTCTAACACTTCTTGTGGAATATCAATCTCGTCAAACTCATTGAATTTCGAGTAAGTTGCTTCGGCAGTACCAGACATACTAAAGCTTTCACTTTCGCTTTCATCGTCAAAAGCCATCTCAAAATCCATTACCATTTTTTCTTGAAGATACGTCTCTTTATTGACATAAATCGTGTAGGTAACGTTTTTTAATCCAAAGCCTTCCATTAATGCCATGTCTTCTTCAGTTGGAAGCGCGCCTTCTTGGCCCATTTCCATAAAAGATTGAACCAATGCGTTCATTTCTTCATCTGATCCGTCTACTTTTAAGACATACGACCCTTCCTCTTCCTCAAGGGCAATATGTTCCGCGACGCTTTTCAATACGTCAAGCTGTTCTTGCGTATCGATTTCCATTTCTGTTGCAAATGCTGGATCTTCGCTCATATCATACTTCATCCACTCTGGTCCAAGTGGATTTTGCATGTAAAAAGTATCGTCAACCATGTATTGGTCTGTTGTAAAATCCATACCTGTTTCTGAATCGGAAATAGTCGTGCTCAAATAAGCCGATAGGGGCTCTTGAATCATATCAGCCGTCATGCCAATGGACATTTCAAACGGCTGGCCCTCGTACTCCATCCCATAATCCATTGACATTTCCATACGAAAACTATCAAGAGCTTCCATCGCTTCACTTGTTTTTACTAATACGTCTTCAGCCGTTAGCTCTTCTGTTTCCGCTGCAGGTTCAGTTTCCGCTTCTGCCTCTTGTCCACCGTTACCGCTTGTATTGTCGCTTCCACAAGCCGCTAATGCAAGCGTGCTGAAAGGCACAAGCAAAAACCATTTCATTTTATTCACAAATAATCCTCCTCCATCATTTGGCACCATCCATACTATTGTATTGCCAGACACTGAAAAAACGTCCAACATTTCCCCAATTGTAAAATGAGGCCAATCAATCCAGTAACCACTATAAGCCAACATGACAGTCGCAATCAACCCTTTTTTCAAATTCGCCTTCTTCCGTTTAATTAAAATAAACAAAGAAAAGGAGCATAAACTGCCAGTGAAGAAGAAACAATTAAGAACTAAGGCCTAGTAAAAATACATTTTAACCCTTTAAATGAATGTATATAGTAAAAAAGAGAGTATGAAACCCAGTTAATAGCATACAATCACGTCATTTATCCTTTTATTTAGATTTATAAAAAGCAGGCGCTACCCAATCCTCGAAGCGATCAGTCGATTCTTCACTCCTCAACGCACCGCTGCCCAAACAATGGCATCGTTATGGCTAAAATCACCTTGGCTGCCGTATAAAGAACCACTCTTAGGAAATAGTAAGCCTATTAGCAAGTAGAGGGTGGTTTAGATGAGCGAACTTAAAGAGATTAAAAACAAATTAACAGCAGCTGTGCATGGCACAGATGATCTTGTTTTTCGTGAATTCACCTACCAAGGCTTGCACGGGTTTGTCTTGTTTTTAGATTCATTAGTTGATGAGAAATGGCTAGAGAATATTATTTTTAAACAATTGAATCAGGCCCCTGCCTCAAAGCGGTCTCTCCAAGAAGCGCTCGCTTCTGCTTCCTTGAAAAAAAAAGCGACTGTTGCAGAATGTGTGCCTCTTCTTTATAAGGGGCAAGCTGCTATTGTTCTCTATGACCAAGGCCCGTCTTTTTTTATGGTAGAGGCAGCCTTATCGATAAACCGTAGCATAGAGGAACCGACAAATGAGCGCGCCCTCCAGGGAACACATGAGGGCTTTATTGAAAGCCTTCTAGTCAATCTTCATCTTATCCGCAGGCAAGCTGCGACGGATAAGGTGATCGTCCGCAAAAAAAAGATAGGAAAAACGATTAAAAAAGACGTCGCTGTTGTCTATATGCACGACAGAGCTTCTGCTACTGTACTAGCAGAATTGATGAAAAAGCTAGAAGCGATTAACCAAGATATCACCATTTCGCCTGGTGTTTTAAACGAGCTGCTGCAACAGTCAAAACGGTCGATTTTCCCACAAGTTCTTTATTCAGAACGGCCAGATGTCGTCGCTGGAAATATGGCAGAAGGACGGATTGCGGTTTTAATGGAAGGCAATCCGACTGCTTTGATTTTGCCTGTTTCATTTTTTAGTTTTTTGCAGTCTGTTGATGACTACAATTTTCATTTTTTCCTGGGAAGCTTTTTGCGCTCAGTTCGTTTGCTAGCGCTTTGCATTGCTGTCTTTGTGCCATCTTTGTATATTTCCTTAGTTGCGTTTCATTTTGAAATCATTCCGCAACCGTTGATTATTTCTGTCAAAAGCTCCTTGCAAAATATTCCATACCCACCGCTCGTTGAAGCGCTCATTATGGAACTCACGATCGAGCTCATCCGTGAAGCAGGTGTAAGGCTGCCGGCGCCAATTGGTCAAACGATTGGCATTGTTGGAGGCCTTGTTATAGGCGAAGCCGTTGTCAATGCCGGGCTTGTGTCCAATATGATGATTATTGTCGTCGCTATTACCGCGATTGCTTCTTATGTCATTCCGAACACGGAAATGAGTTCAGTCGTTCGCCTCATTCGCTTCCCGCTCATGCTCGCAAGCGCTGCTTTCGGTTTGATCGGGGTCATCTTGTCTTTCTTTGCTATTCTCATGCATCTTGTCAAACTTGATTCATATGGGGTGCCTTACTTTTCGCCGCTTGCGCCTTTTCGTCTTAAAGGCGTCAAAGATGGTTTGCTGCGGTTCCCAACTTGGTTGATCCAACAGCATACCCGTTATGCGTCTCCCCATTCAAAACGGGAGTCACGAAAGGGGGGATGATACGCAATGGAAACCAACAAACGTTTAGGGAAAACACAGTTGTTTTGGTTTTATGTACAAGCACAAATTGGAATTGGCATTCTTTCATTGCCATACTCCCTTTACAAGGAAGCGCAAACAGATGGGTGGATTTCTTTGCTGATTTCGGCCATTCTAGTGCAAATCGCCATTTTTGTCCTATGGCTGCTCCATAAACGCTTCCCCAATGACCATTTATTTTCAATTTGCGAAAAAATATTGGGCGTTTTTGCTGGAAAAGTCCTCACTCTTATCTACATTGCTTATTTTATTTATACGGCAGCGCTTGTGTTGAAAAACTTCACGCAACTCATTGTTATTTGGATTTTAACCAAAACGCCTGAGCCTGTTTTTATGGCCTTGATTATCATTACATGTTTGCCACTTTTATTAAGTACGCTTGATCAAAAAGCGCGGATGTTTGTCTTGACTGCTCCGCTCATTCTCCTTATCCCAATCGTCATGATTGGTGGTTTTTTTCATAATGCCGATTTTTTAAATTTGCTGCCGATCGGCGTTACTGAACCGAAGGGGCTTATGAAAGGGACGTTGGCTGCTTCTTTCGCCATTAATGGCTATATTGTCATGAGCTTGATTTTTCCATACGTGAAAGCGACTGCCGCCGAGAAAATAAAGGTTGTTTCACTAGCTCATTGGGTCGTTACATTTATTTATTTAATTGTTGTCGTTGCCTGTTACACGTCATTTAGCGCTGGAGAACTGAAGCTGTTGCCGGAACCGTTTCTCTATTTAATCAAGTCGTTTTCATTTCCAATTGTAGAGCGGATCGATTTGATTTTTCTATGCCTTTGGTCGGTCATTGTGATTACGACTTATGGGATTTACGTTTATTGTGGGGTGATCGGTACGATGACATTGTTCCGCTCTCAGCGTTACCATTTGTATATTGTCCTAGCTTTCCTCATCACCTTTCTAGTGAATCTCATGCCTGATAGCATGTATCAAGTCAGACAAATGATAACAAGAACAGACGAGTTTGGTACAATAATGAACGCTGCCATTCCTTTGCTTATGCTTCTAATTGCTATCGTCTTTAAAAGGAGGTCGAAAGTGTGAAAGCGATTCAAGCAGTCCTTATGCTAATCCTGTTAACGGGCTGTTGGGACCAGCGGCTCGTCAAAGATATTAATTTAATTTATAGCCAAGCACTCGACCAAACGCATGATGGAAAAATTGAAACAACGATTGTAACAATCGGTGCTGGCACACAAAACCAGTCTGGAGCTACGGTAGGCACTTCGACGATGCCCGCGATTATCTCAGCCGTTGGGACGACTCCACGGGACAGCCGCATCCAATTGAATAGGAAAGTGTCAGGCGATTTGTTTGCCTCCAAAAACCGGGTCACGTTATTAAGCAGAGGACTGGCCGAACAAAATATTTACTCAATGCTTGATGTGCACTACCGCTCTCCTGTTAGCACGACCAATGCACGCATCAGTATTGTCAATGGGCCAGCTAAAGACGCCCTCCATGTAAAAACGGCAGAAACACCGCTTATTAGCAATTACTTAGGGGACCTGCTCTACGGCTTAGAAAACACAGGGAATATTCCAACAACTTCGCTAGAAGATATCCTTTCCTTACTCTTTGATAAAGGCACCGATTTTGTTTTGCCACTTCTTCATGTAATGGACCACCATAATATTGAGTTGCACGGGGTGGCTTTGTTTAATCAAAACAAAATGTCAGGTGAATTAAGCGCGGACCAAACATTGCGCTTGTTGTTATTAGATCAAAAACAAGACAAAGAACCGCGCTTAAATATCAAAGTAAGCAATGACAATGCGATAAAAGCGAACAATTATGCAACGGTAGATATAGAGGACCGCAAATCGAACATGAAATTAACGAAAAACAGCGCTGGCCAATTCCAAGTCGGATTTGATGTGAAATTGACTTTAAATGTCATTGAATACCCGAAAGACTCACTTTACATTCAAGAGAATGTCGATGATTTGAATAACCGCATTACCGCGCAATTAACAAAAGAGTGCGAAGAAGTGATCCAAATCATTCAAGCAGCAAACTGCGATTATTACGGGATTGGCAAACATATGCGTGCTTTTTATTACGGCGATTGGCAAAACACCGATTGGAAAGAATTATATCCGCAAATACCGATTTCGGTTAACCTGGACACGGAAATTCTTTACCATGGCATTGTCAACTAATGATCCGCGCCAAGCATATCCGACATGTATGTAAATGGCTATTAAAAAGGTGTTTCACCACTAAAGATAGCGGACAACGCGAGCGCTCTGACGAACGCCCGCGTTGTCCGCTTCGTGTTGGTTACAACGATTCCTTTATGACTTTTTTCGTATGCGATACAGACAGCAAAGCAAAGATCGAATAGAGTACTGTATAAACAGCCATGACCAGCAGCATCGGCGTCCACAATTCACCACCAAAAAAGAACCAGCCTGATTGTACAGCAAAATAGCTATGGGACAAGCCTAAAAGGAGTGGAATACCAAACGCAAATAATTGTTTGCCATAGCTGCCTTTTTCCAGCTGACGACGGTTAAAACCGAGCTTGCGTAAAATCGTATAATTGTGCTTTTCTCCTTCTGTTTCATCCACTTGCTTAAAATAAAGAATACAGCCTGAAGTAATTAAAAACGTTAGCCCTAAGAAAGCGACAATGAACATGTATAAACCCATATGGGCTTTTTGATTTGTAGCCATCGCCCATTGTGACTCACTTTGTTCTTGAAAATCCATTTCTTGATAAGCTGAATTCGCCGCAACTACTTCTGATTCTTTTATAATATCAATGCCATAAGATGTCTCTGCTTCTTGTTGCTTTTTCAGTGAAACAAACGTCTCTTCATTGACAACAACAGTCGGCATGCCTCCCGCTACTTTATAGAAAGAAGGGAGAACAAATTCCTTCTTTAAGCCTCGATAGTGTTGGCTTAATGTCTCTTCCCCAAGTTCAATCACGATTTCGCCTTCCTCTTTAAACGTGACGAACCGCTGTAGCAAGTCGTTGGAACCAGTTAACACCGCTTCGTCAGGGGAGATATCGACATCTGTCATATAGGCAGCGCTTGTGATCGCCATTTCTTGTGCTGTCCCGGTCATCATTTCCGTCGACGAATTAATAATCCCTTCTACATTGACATTCCCTTGTATAAATTCAGTCGTACGTTCTTGATAGTCAACTCCGGTTTGATCGAGTTTGTTTTTAAATGCTTCTGCATCTTCCACACTCGTAAAAGCAAAATCAGTCGGCACCCATTGTTTGGCAGATTTTTCTGCTGAATAATAGGTAATATAACTTAATGACAGCAGTCCAATCGCTAGTGCCGAGACAGTTGTAATGACAGTTAGCAACACAGCGTTTGATTTCATTCGAAACATGAGCGCCGACAAGGACATCACTTCGCGAATGTTCAAATAACCATCCTTTTTGCGGCGAATCACTTTCGCAACAAAGCTAACCGTTCCTTTATAAAACAACCATGTGCCGAAAACACAAGCGGCCAAAATGGTCGTCATCGCCAAAAACAATTCATTCTGTGTGACGAATTGTCCTTCAAACAATTTAGAGGATAACCAATAGCCAAATCCAATCAACACAATGCCGAGTACGCCAAATGCGATCTCAAATGCACGCAATCCTTGTGCGACCATCTCTGTTTTGCCTTTGATGTGGAACAAAGACAAAATCGTTTGCTTGCGGATATAGACATACGTGAATCCCATCATTAGAACGCAAATAGCCGCAAAGACAAGCAGCGTCTGGGTTAGAGCAGCGCCTGAGAAATGCAGTTTCGCGGCCGTTTCGACACCGATAATGCGATACAGACTTACCGTTGCCAGCTTTGACAAATAAAAACCAATGAAAATGCCGACAGCTAGCGCACCAAAGTAAACGAGCACGTTTTCCCCTGACAGCACCCAAAAAATCCGGCCTTTCCGCATGCCAACCAACTGAAATAAACCGATTTCCTTGCTTCTCCTTTTTAAAAACAAACGATTGGCATAGAGCAAAAAGATCGCAATGATTGCGATAAGCAAGACTGATGCGGACTGAATGGCAGCAGCTCCTTTTACCGATGCAGCCGCCTCGTCAAGCGCCGGATCATATTGCAACGTCACAAAGGCAAAATAGAGTGCCGCACTAAAAGTTAATGAGAAAATGTATAATCCGTACGTTTTGCTGTTTTTCCGCAAATTGCGCATGACCAGTTGGCCTGTATTCATGCCTTGATCCCCCCAAGAATGGCCTGGGTTTTCATAATTTCTTCGTAATGGTCTTCTCTCGTCCGGTCTTGCTGCATCACTTCTGTAAACATTTGCCCATCTTTAATAAAGACGACACGTCTGCTAAAACTGGCTGCTGCTGCATCATGCGTCACCATTAAAATCGTTGCTTCGTATTTTTGATTAAATTCAGTGAGTTTATTAAGCAAGTCCGTTGCCGATTTAGAATCAAGCGCCCCCGTCGGTTCATCGGCAAAAATCATACTTGGTTGGTGAATAAATGCCCGGGCGGCTGAAGTCCGTTGTTTCTGACCACCAGACAGCTCATTAGGGTACTTGTCTTTTAATTCGTAAATGCCTAATTCTGCCGCAACAGACCGAAACGCTTCGTCTGCTTCTTTTTTGCCTGCCCCCATAACCGACAATGGCAACAGAATATTCTCTTTGACGGTAAGCGTCTCAAGCAAGTGGTATTCTTGGAAAACAAACCCTAAATGCCTTTGGCGAAACCAAGCAAGTTCCCGCTCTTTCATAGTGGTAATGTCTTTCCCATCTATAATGATCGTTCCACTTGTCACTTGGTCAATTGACGACAGTACATTCAAAAATGTTGTTTTCCCTGAGCCTGAAGCCCCCATAATGCTCACAAACTCGCCCTTTTCAATCGTTAAGTCAAGTCCTTTCAACACTTCTTGCTTATTCCATTTGTTTCCGTATTGTTTGCAAATATTTGCTGCTTCAAGTACAACCATGGACTGCTTCCTCCTTCTTAAGTACCTTCATTTTACTGAGGAAGCTGCACACTTGCCTTTGATTTAGATGACAAACGAAATAGCGTACATGACAAAATTGTAAGAGTTAGCAAACGCACCGATCGTTGATTTCTTCTTGTCAAAAGCAAGCGTGCTTGTTTTGCATGTTCTACAACTTTCAGAACATACTTGACAATCTGACCTGCGGAAATGATAATGAATACGAAAACGTTTACTCCCACGCAGGACGCTAACGTAAACGTTTACTATAATTTGCGGAGAAAGATATTAACTCGCCCGCGAAAAGGATCGATCTATTGTTTTTTATTAGGAAAGGAGTCGTTTTCCATGAAACAAATCCTGACCATATTCTTGGCGTTCACGTCTCTCCTGTTTATGGCCAGCTGCAACGGCGAGTCTTCTAGCGATGGGGTTGTTGAACTCGAATTGTTTTCGAACAAAACGGAAAACATCAACACGTATCAAAAGCTAATTGACCAATTCGAAGCCGAGCACGAAGGCATTCGCATTAACCTTTATGCTCCTCCTGACGCTGAGACGTTGCTGCGTACACGGCTTGTCAAAAATGACATGCCCGACATGTTGGCGATTGGCGGAAATGCCCTATATGGCGAACTGGCGCAAGCCAATTTGCTCGTTGATTATGAAGAGACGTCTCTATTGGACGGTATCCAGCCAGCCTATTTAGAAATGGTACAAGAGCTGCAAGGGCCAAAGCAAACCGGTATCTACGGCGTGCCGTTTGCCGCGAACGCCAATACGGTCATTTACAACAAAACGAAATTGGAGGAACTTGGCCTTGATGTGCCAACAACGTGGGAGGAGTTTGTTGCCGCTTTAGAAATAGCAAAACAGGCTGGCGAAATTCCAATTTACTATACGTTACAAGATGCTTGGACTGCACTGCCCCTTTGGAATGCTGTTGCCGGTGTTCTCCAGCCTGACGAATTTGCTGCTCAAAAAACAGCAGGCTCCCTCACATTCCAAGCTACACATACGGAAGTAACTAGTAAGATTCAAACATTGCTTGATTATGGCCACGACCGCATGTACGGGATTGGTTACGATGATGGGAACCGTGCGTTTGCTCAAGAAAACGGCCTCTTCTATTTCCAAGGCAACTGGGCTGTACCTGAATTGTTGACAACCAATCCTAACCTAGATTTAGGCGTCTTCCCACTCCCCGTCACCGATGACACTGAGCAAAATAAACTCGTTTCTGGCGTCGATGTCCTGTTTGCAACGCTTAAAGACACCAATCACCCAGAAGAAGCAAAAGCGTTTATCTCATTCATGCTAGAAGAAGCCCCGGCAGAGCAATATATGGCTGAACAATCAGCGTTTTCTGTGTTGGAAGGCGTTCTGACTGACGATCCTTATATGGAGGGAATTCGTGAACATTTTGCACAAGGGAATATTGCCAGTTTTCCTGACCATTTTTATTTGCCGGGAATGGGCGTTGAAAATATGATACAGGAGTTTATGTACAGAGGAAATGAACAAGATTTCTTGAAACGAATGGACCGGGAATGGGACCAAACCCAACTGCGGTACTAGAAAGGAGCCACCAATGAAAACAAAACAACGGGTGTTTTTGCTTATGACCCTTCCCGCTGTGCTTCTCTTTTTCTTGTTCCATACCTTTCCGCTTTTGCAAGGCGTGTTTTACAGTTTTACCAATTAGAAAGGCTATGGCGATTGGGACTTTGTCGGCCTGTCCAATTATATAAATGTCTTTAACGATATGCGTGCTTGGAGCGCGTATGGGTTTACATTCCAATTTGCGATTGTTTCAACGATCCTGGTCAATATTCTTAGCCTGGCAATTGCCTTGGGCTTACATGCAAAAATCAAATGTAAACAAACATTGCGCGCCATCTATTTCATGCCTAACATTCTAAGCGTTTTAATCGTCGGATTCATTTTTCAATTTATATTTACACTATTTTTGCCTCAATTGGCAGACATGCTTGGCATAAGCACGCTGTCTACTAACATTCTTGGCAGCCCTGATTACGCATGGATTGGCATCGTCGTGATGGCCGTTTGGCAAGCAACTGCGTTTAATACGATTCTTTACTTAGCAGGGTTGCAGACGGTTCCAGAAGATGTATATGAAGCGGCTGCAATTGATGGCGCCAAAGCATGGCGTCGCTTTTGGAGCATTACCTTTCCGATCATTGCTCCTTTTTTTACGATTAATATGGTGCTTGCACTCAAAAACTTTCTCATGGTATTTGACCATATTATCGCCTTAACAGGCGGCGGCCCTGGCTATGCAACCGAATCGATTTCGGTGCTCATCTACCGCGGCGGCTTCCAAGGGGGCCAGTTTGGCTACCAATCGGCCAACGCTGTGATTTATTTCATTATCATTGTCGCTTTGTCTCTCTTCCAGCTCCGGATCTTGCAGAAACGGGAGGTGCAGCAGTAATGAAAAAAAACAAAACAAACTGGCTTGTAACAGGGCTGCTTTTGCTCGGTTCACTGTTTATTCTCTTGCCGCTTTACTTAACGATCAACATTGCTTTAAAGACGCCAGCAGAAATGGGCGAACCGTTGTTGTCGCTGCCAAAGGAATGGCGCTTTCAAAACTTTCTAGATGCAATCGAATTAACAAACTTTTTTAACGCCCTGTCGAATAGCTTTACGGTAACAGCAGCCGTTGTCGTGCTAACGGTGCTCAGCAATTCCCTTGTTTCGTACGCCATCGCCCGTAATATGCACAAACGGTTTTTTAAAGCTTTGTTTTATTACTTTGTTAGTGCGATGTTCGTGCCGTTCCCGATCATTATGCTTCCTCTTGTACGGCAGACCGCGATTTGGAATATGGATAATGTATTCGGGCTAATCTGCCTATACATCGTGTTTCAACTGTCTTTCAACGTATTTATATACGTTGGCTATATTAAATCAATTCCTGTTGAGCTTGAGGAGGCTGCAATTATGGATGGCGCCAGCGCTTGGGGAACTTTTTGGAAAGTGATTTTTCCGTTGCTGGCGCCGATGAATGCAACAGTCGCGATTTTGACTGCTTTATACGCGTGGAATGATTTTTTGTTGCCGCTCGTGATCCTGACAAATCCAGCCGACGCCACGTTGCCATTAACACAGTACATTTTCCAATCGGAATTTAGCACAAATTACAATTTGGCGTTCGCTTCTTATTTGCTGGCGATGCTGCCATTAGTTATCGTCTACTTAATCGCCCAGCGTTGGATTATTAGCAACGTAACGCGTGGGGCAGTTAAATAGCCAGTTGAGTTTCTCTCAACTGGCTTTCCTCCTACCTACTTCCCTCTGTCAAGGAGCAAACGGGGCTTCAAGGCCGACTTCAGGATGTTTGTTCGCTTGTTCCTGCAACAACCCTGTTGCTTTTCCTGCTAAATACTCGTCAAAAAAGGCAATGCTCACGTCATTGATAAGATGGTGGACTTCTTCAATCTGTTCCCCTTTATTTTCAAGCAACGGCGAAAACAAGTGAAAGTCTGTAAAGCTCATATGGGATGTGTGCGGAATCGTCATTGTATACCCACCGCCATGGAGCGCTGTTTCCCGCCGTGTTTGGCTTTCGGCCCAAAAGGCTTCATAGGAAGCCCGTGACTTTCCGGTTTGCGCCACAGCTTGGTCCAATTTAGCGTCAAAGGCGGCTTTATCAATGCTTTTCTCGCCATTCATTTGCAAATAAGGCTTGGCAAATCCATTTGCCGGAGGCTCGCTTCCATATAATGTCCCATCCATATTTAAAGCTACTTTTACTCGAGAATCGCGAGCAAGCATTTGCGCCGCTGCCGCCCCGCCATAAGAGTGGCCAAACATGCCGATTTTTTCTAAATCGAGTTTGCCTTCAAAATCGCCTTCAATACCTGAGCGATTCCATTTTTCAAGTTCATCTAAAACAAACGAAATATCCTTTACCCAAATGTCCATATGGGCATCCAACTGTTCGAACCCAGTCAATTGGTTTTCACTCAGCAAAACACTGCGTCCGTCTGGATAGACTGTCGCAGCAGCATCAAAAGCGTGGTCAATGCCTACAACAATATAGCCATGGCTTGCCAACTCTTCAACCTGAAATGTATTTTGGTTGCGAAACCCTGTCATGCCATGGGAGAAAACAATCACGGGATACGTATCAGCCTTTTCGGAAACTTGGCTGCCTTCTGTAGCGTAAGTATTTACATAACGAAGATGGCTTAACACCCAGGCAGGGATTGACAGTGCTTGTTCCAATCCTTCCGTAATCGGGCCAACGTCTTTCGTATAGGGAGCCCGTTTTCCTTGTTGGCTCTCGCTCGGATACCAAACTTGCACCATCAGTTCTCGCCCGCCTGCAATCGTAGGTGCATCTTCTCTGTTCTCATCTTTTAGATAAAATGTTTCTGTTCCAACTGGGTACTTGCCCGTCGGCTTTTCAAATGAAAAGACAGGCAACAGCAAAGGGGTTGCCACCATCACCAGCCCATAGACAGCAGCGAGCCCATATCCGCCCCAGTGCAAAAGACGCTTTTGCCTTCTTCCTTGTTTCCTAAACAACATTCCAATCGTCAACAAAAACGGCACCAAGTAGGCGAACACCATTTGCCACCTTGGCCCTTCAACCATCACATGCAGCACGGCCACTATATAGAGGGCTGCTAATCCAATAACAATCATTTTCTGCTTCTTCGTTTTGCTGACAACAAACCATAAAAACACGGCGATTGCCAACACCACAAGAATCAATTCCAATAACCTCAAAATCCTAATCCTTTCTTGTTTCTTTTAATTATATAAAGCACGCTTCCATTTTATCATATGCGTAAAATCGCTAGTAAACAGCGCTTAGTTGCCACTACAAATAAGGCAGGAGACGTTTCTAATAGTAAGAAAGCAATTATTTTCATTAAAAAGAGGGGTTTTTCTAGCGACTGTAGAACAAATACGCACATCGATTAAAGGAGGCTTAGCCATGACAGCCATTTTCCAACGAATTGACACCGTTTTTGTGCCTACTCGCAATATCGATCAAGCGTTTAAATGGTATACCGACATTTTAGGGGGCGTTCCAGGTTGGAAAGGAGACGAAGGGGAGTACCAATCGGTTAAGTTTGGCGATACATCGATTACGTTATTTCTTACAGACGAGGACGTTTATTTTCAGCCAAGACGGAGCGCCTTCAATTTCTATGTCGCCGATGCCGAAAGCGCGTATGAGCATTTAAAAAGCAATGGCGTTCAAGTAGAAGAACTTAAAGAATATGGAGCCCGTTATTTTGCCTTCTATGATTTGGACGGCAATTGTTTAGAAGTATGTGAGTATTAATTCTGGCTATCACTATTAACAACTACTTATTTACTCAACCACGGAGAATAGAAGTATCCAGACAACCTTTAATTTGCATTTTGCTAGTTAAAACGGCTTTATCCCTATCCGGGGAGGCCGTTTTTTCATAAGCTTAAACCCTTTCGCTTTTTCTTCTTTAATAAATACGTAAATTTCCCCTTCTCCTTTTAACAAACTGATCATCACACTCTCAGATTCATACAAAAAACACCTACATTTCCTTCTCTAACCGCCTTAGCCGCCTACTTCTTTTCCGCTTAAAATGGAAGAACTTTAAGCTTCAAATCGTGAAAGCGGTAACATATGATTAAGCCAAAGGAGGGTGGCGAATGAAACGCAAACATGCAGAAATCTTCCAAGAAATTGTCAGGCATAAGGGCTACGTGCCCGTTAAATCGCTTTCCGAAACATTCCAAGTCTCTGCGCGAACAATCCGTTATGCCCTGGAGGAAATCGATGATTATTTAAGGGATCATCAGCAGCCGCCGCTTAAGCGCAATCGGAAAAAAGGCGTTTATTATGACTGCGATCAAGAGGTGCTCCACAAGCTTCTTGGTTCTGACACACTCCATTTTCCCGATGCTGCCGACCGCGAAGCTTTTCTCGTATTCGCTTTCTTTTACGCCGAGGAGAAAGTGACTGTCCCTTCGATTTGCGAGCACTTGCTAGTGAGTAAAAGCACAGTAGACAAAGACATTCAGCGGCTGCGGACGGAGCTTCTTGCTGACAACTTGCGAATAGACAGTTTGCCTAAAGAAGGATTTGCCGTCGTCGGCTCAGAGTTCGCGAAGCGGCGCTGGCTTTTCCGGTTTTTGAAACGGGCCTGCCGTAATAGAGGCTTGGACATGTTGAAACAAAGCGAAGCAGCCACATTCTTTGAAGATTATTGCTGTAAATTGGTGGAAGCCACTGCGTTGGAACAGACTTTGGCATGGATTCGGACAATCGAACAGCAAAAGAATGGCCGTTTTACGTACGAAACCCATTTAGAAATTGGCTTGTATGCATTGCTAGCGCTTAAGCGCATCAAAATGGGCTACTTATTGACAGAGAAGGTAATGGTCCCAGAACAGCTGGACAAACAAGCATTTGCCCTTGCCCAAACATTTGATTTTCAAAAACCGGTAACAGAGCTGAACACCGAAATTTACGTATTATCGCTATTTCTTTCGACTGCTAAGGAAGAGCAATTCTTATTCAAAATGGAAGGAAATTGGGGGCAAATCCAAGTCGCTGTTATGGACTTTGTGCACTCCATCACAAAGCAGACAGGACTACCATTTGTAAACGACCAAGAATATTTTTCAAGTATTTATGCCCATATCCAAACAATGGCAAGACGACTTAAAAACGAGCTGCCGATTGAAAACCCGATTGCCGACGTCATTGTCAAACAATACCCTGATTTATTTGCGGCATGCCGCATGGCAGGAAATGAATTGGAACGAACGCTGCAACTAACGATTCCAATCGATGAAATTGCCTATTTAACGATGCATACTTGCGTCGCCTCTGAACGACTGAAACGGCAAACGCTTGTGTACCGGACGGTCATTATTTGCGGTCATGGCATTACAAATGCCCGTTTAATCGAAGAAAGCTTGTACGCGCGCTTTTCTTCCATTGAAGTATTAGGCACATTATCCCGTTATGAAGTCGATGTCATCCAAAAATTGCAAGTCGACTTTGTCTTAACGACATTGCCCCTTTCCATCAAAGGTGTGCCTTGCTTGCAAGTGTCCCCGTTTTTCAAGGATGAGGACACAGCCTTAATCCAAACAACGATTGCGCAAATCGCGAAATCAAAACAAAGGCAACGGCAGAAGCACGGAGCAACGAATGAAGACTTCTTCCGTTCGATTGTGGAAATTGCAAAAGCAAACAGCAAATCGTTCATGCTTAAACCGTTTATGGAAGAATTAGCGTCTCTATTTAAAAAACATCAGTTGCCAGTCTACGAAGGAGTGATCCAGCCATTGTTAGCCGAGCTAATGAGCGAAGACCATATTGAACTAAACGTTCGCGCCGCCAATTGGCAAGAAGCCATTTATGCGGCCGCTAAACCTTTAGAAAGAAGCGGCGCCATTACAAAAAATTACGCAGAAGCGATGATCGCCTCTGTGCATGAATACGGGCCTTATATTGTCCTTGCTCCAGGGGTTGCGATCGCCCATGCCCGGCCAGAAGACGGCGTAAATGAGCTAAGTGTTAGTTTTATCCAGCTAGCAGAGCCGATACCATTCGGCAATCCAGATAACGACCCGGTATTTCTTGTGATTTGCTTGGCCGCTTCTGACAGTTTTTCACACTTAAAAGCGTTTCGTTCAATTGTGAAATTAATTAATGACGAACAGCGACTAGACGCAATAAAAGCCGCCACCTCCAAGCAATCGTTAACCAGAATCGTTCTCAACGAAGAAGGGGAGAAAGCCTATGTCGACGGTCCGTAACATTGCTTTAATTACAAGCGGCGGCGATGCGCCAGGGCTAAATGGTGCCATTGCGGCAATTGCCCAAACGCCGGATGTTAACCTTTATTTCTATCATGGCGGATTTGACGGGATCATTGAGCAGGACCCTATCGCCATATCACCAACAACAGCGAGGGAGGCTGTGCAACAGGGAGAGTTGTTATGTTTTTCTGGCCGCAGCACACATATGCTCCATGAGGCGGGACAAAAGCGTGTCCTCGAAAAATTAAAGCAAGACTGCATCGACGCCCTGATTGTGTGCGGTGGCAACGGCTCGGCACAAGGGGCAAGATCGTTAAGCGCAGGCTTGCCAGTTGCCGTTGTGCCAATGACGATCGACAACGACATTGGCGGAAGTGAATACACGATTGGCCATGACACAGCAGTCAATGCGATTGCCGAGTCGCTCCACCGGCTCCGCCAAACAGCAGCCAACTTGCCAGGCCGGATTTTTATGGTCGAAACCTTTGGTGGGCGCTGCGGCCAACTTCCACTTGCTGCTGCTGTTGCTGCCAGCGCAGATATCGTGCTCCTTCCTGAATATGAGCTCAATATAGACAAGTTCATTACAGAAGTAAATGCCCGCTCAGCACGAGGAAAGAGCGTCATTATTGTCGTATCTGAAGGCATCTATTTGAACAAGCGTTTTTCTGCTGGCGACCAGGGCGTGTCGTTTGCACTTGCCCGAGCGCTTGAGGAATCAACAGGAAAGCGAGTGCGCCTCTCAATACTTGGCTACACACAACGGGCAGGTGACCCGACAAGCTATGACTGCCTGATGGCCAAGCAGATGGGCCAATGTGCGGTCGATGCGTTGCTTAACGGTGAAAAGGCGATGCTTGTGGCGTTAAAGGAAGGGCGCGTCAAAGCCATTCCCCTTACAGCAATTGAACAAGCGCCTACTTTGGCGAAAGAGCTTCTGCAATTGGCTTTTAAAGAAAACCAACTGATCCAATTGGAGGGATAATTATGGCAAAGAAACTATCGATTTTAATGGTGTGCGGGGCAGGGCTTGGAAGCAGTTTTGCCTGTGAGATGGCGGTGGAATCCGTGCTCGAAAAACTAGGAGTTGAGGCAAAACTGAACCACTGCGATATCTCTTCCGCAAGCAGTCAACGGGCAGACATTTTAATTACTGGTCAAAATTTTGAATCGCAATTAAAACACTACCAAATTGAAGCAGAAATTCTCTATTTAAAACGGCTTGTCGATCAAAAAGAAATTGAAGAAAAGCTTGTTCCCGTCCTAAAAGCAAAACAAGCCCTATAACGAGACAATCATGAAAAGGGAGGCGCCCCAATGGAGATTTTGCATTTTTTAGTAAACGATATCTTATCACAAGCACCCATTCTAGTCTCACTCATTGCTTGTATTGGCCTCATCGCCCTCAAAAAATCAATTGGCCAAATCGTTTCAGGCACAATGAAAACAATGCTCGGTTTTCTTGTCCTTTTGGCAGGTACACAAATTATTGTAGGCACTTTGCAGTTTTTAGGCGACGTCTTCCAAGAAGCGTTTGCGATGAGAGGCATTGTCACCGATGTAGGCGCTATTGCCGGCATCGCCCAGCAAACACTTGGCCGAGAAACGGCTTTGATTATGGTCCTAGCGTTTGCTGTCAACCTTTTAATTGCCCGCTTCACGCCAATAAAATACATCTTTTTAACCGGGCAAGGTTCATTGTGGATGGCGACTGTTTGCTCCGTCGTCGGCTACATGGGCGGTCTCCGCGGCCTGACGCTGATTATACTCGGCGGTGTTATTGCTGGCTCAATGGCAGTGCTTATGCCAGCGATCGCCCAACCGTTTGTACGCAAAATTACAGGCTCAAATGACATCGCATTAGGTCACTATTGTACACTCGGCTACCTTGTCCAGGCAGGCACGGCAAAACTTGTCGGCAACAAAGAAAAGTCCACGGAAGACATCAACTTGCCAAAAAGCTTGGAATTTCTGCAAGACACATATCTATCGATGATGGTTGTCATGATTCCGATTTACCTCATTCCAACCGTTTTTGCAGGACCAGCCTTTATGGAAACGTATACCGGCGGGATGCACTATTTAGTCTTCGCGTTTATGCAAGCAATCCAATTTGTTGTCGGCGTTTACGTACTTCTCGCTGGCGTCCGCCTCTTCCTTGGCGAAATTGTTCCAGCTTTTAAAGGGATTGCCCAGCGCGTTGTACCTAATTCTGTTCCAGCGCTGGACTGCCCTGTGTTATTCCCATATGCGCCGAATGCGGTGATCGTCGGCTTTATTTTCACGACCATTGGCACGGTCATCGGCATGCTGTTCTTCCCGGTCATTGGCCTAGCAATGATTTTGCCAGGAATGCTGACCAACTTTTTCGCCGGCGGCACAGCTGGCATATTTGGCAATGCAATAGGTGGTTTCCGCGGTGCAGCGATTGGCGGAATTGTCCACGGTCTGTTTATCACATTGCTTCCAGCTCTATTAATCCCTGTTCTCGGGTCATTCGGCCTTGAAAATGTCACGTTTAGTGACTCCGATGTCATTACGATTGGCATTTTGCTTGGGTATGTGTTGGAATGGTTTAATTAATAAAGGAGTGGAAATATCATGTATGCGAATTTAAAAGAAACGCTTGCTTACGCGAAAGAACGAGGCATTGCTGTCGGCGCCTTTAATGCCCATTGTCTAGAAATGGTTCCAGCTATGCTCCATGCAGCAAAGGAAACAAACTTGCCGATCATTATCCAAACAACAGCGGGCACAGCCGATTATGTAGGCTATGACGTATTTGTCGCCGTTGTCAAAACCCTTGCTGAGCAACTTCCTGTACCGGTTACATTGCATCTTGACCATGCAACAGATTTTGCGAAAATCAAACAGGCAGTCGATGCAGGCTATTCATCTGTGATGTTCGACGGTTCAACGCTCCCGATAGCAGAAAATATTGAAAAAACATTAGAAGTTAGTGCCTATGCCCACCCTCGCAACGTCTCCGTCGAAGCGGAACTCGGCATAATCGGCGGCGCCGAAGACGGAGTCATGATCGATTCTACGCAAGTAAGCTTCACTCAACCAGAAGAGGTCAGCCAGTTCTTACAACACGTGACTGTCGATGCACTCGCTTTGTCTATTGGGACAACACACGGCCAATACAAATCAAAAGCCAATTTGCAGTTTGATTTGCTAGAGACGATCGCCAACAACCATGCACGCCCTTTAGTTCTCCATGGCGGCACAGGCGTCAAGGATGAAGATATCCAAAAATGTGTAACGAGAGGGATTGTAAAGATTAACGTCGGCACTGAATTGCTAATCGCTTGGACGCGCACAGCCAAACACCAATTTGCAAAAGCCGATTTGACAGACTCATTGCGTAACCATTTAATTCCTTGCAATGAACAAATCAAACAAGTGATCAAAGCGAAAATGGCGGTTTTCGCACTGGAAAAAGCTTCGGTCTAAAACAAGTCTTCATGCTTAAATAGGAAAGGGATGAGGCTATCTCCGCACAGAGATGGCCTCAAACTGTTAACGCGATGACTTTACCGCGTCAGCTTAAGAAACTCGCGCATAAACTGTGGCAGATCATCCCAGGCGTGGCCAGAGACGAGGTTGCCGTCGACATAAACAGTTTCTTTGCGGAACTCGGCGCCTAGTGCTTTCACGTCTGGCTCACAAGCGGTATACGCTGTCAGGGCTCTGCCTTTAAGGCGGTCGCCTGCAACTGCTGCTAGCACTTGTACAGCGTGACAAATAGCTCCTACTGGCTTATTATTATCAAGAAAATGATTGACAATTGCTGCCGTGTGCTCGTGGATACGAATGTACTCTGGCGCCCGTCCCCCAGGAATGATTAAACCCGCATATTCATCAGGCCGCACATTTTCAAAGGCAATGTGGCTGTCTAATTGATAAGACGGCTTCTCTACAAATGTCTCGTACCCTTCAACGAAATCATGGTTTACCGTATAGAGCTTTTTCACAGCAGGAGAGGCGATATCAACCTCAAATCCTTCTTCAAGAAAACGGTAATACGGATAAAACACTTCAAGCGCCTCTACGGCGTCCCCTGTCAAAATGAGCATTTTAGCCATTTGTTCACACACTCACTTTCGTTATTTTTTCATCCGTTTTTTGTCTTCCACATGGAAAACACACCAAAACACGGCCACCCTCTTTACATAGTGTCTTAGCGATTACCCTTTCGCGAAACAAGAAGCGATTTCCTTCCTAATGAAACATGTTTACAGAAGCAATTTGTATTGCTATCAAAACAGCCACGCTATGGAGGATCCCATCATTCTTCTGGCCGATATTTAAACCTACAGACTTACGTAAAATCCAAAAATATACACAAATAGAAACAAAAGATATTTACCTAGGATGATTAGAGCAAAATGAAATCAAGGGGGTTTTAATTGATTTCTTTGAGGTATACAAATACCACACTACTTAAAGGAGGAATTAAAAATGGCACAAAACAATAACCGCAACAATAATGGAAACAACGGAAAAATGAGCTATGAGGAAGCAGGAAGAAAAGGCGGAGAAACTACAAGCCGCAACCATGACAAAGAATTCTATCAAGAAATTGGCGAAAAAGGCGGAGAAGCTACTAGCCGCAACCACGACAAAGAATTCTATCAAGAAATTGGCGAAAAAGGCGGAGAAGCCACTAGCCGCAACCACGATAAAGAATTCTACCAAGAAATTGGCGAAAAAGGCGGAGAAGCTACTAGCAACAACCACGATAAAGAATTCTACCAAGAAATTGGCAAAAAAGGTGGACAAACGACTAGCCAAAACCATGACAAAGAATTCTACCAAGAGATTGGTCAAAAAGGCGGACAACGGAACAGCAGCAACTCATAAGCGAATGGAAAAGAGAGGTGGCCGCCTCTCTTTTCGTGCTTTTACCCTGTTCCGTGCCCGTTTATTGATCTTATTGTAGCAAATCCCCGTGGTCAGCGTCTATATGTCCTCACAAATTTTTCATTCGTTTTTACATGCTCTCCTACTTTTTTCTCCTTGGCCAATACATTTTTGGAACATGCCGAACCATCGCGTCACAAACAATCGCCCACTGCCTAGCATGAAGCATGGCTACTGGCGTCTCAGGTTTGACGCCGATTGCTTGCCGCACTTTTTTTGCTTGAGGGGCGGTGAAAATTCCGCGTAATACCTGATCAAGAGGGGCTTTAGGGTTGTTTAGTGCGTACGATAAAAAGCCATGCATCGCTTTCGCCTCCTTATAAGGAAAAAGCGGGTGCTGTTTGCGGACAATGCGGACAAGGGCAGAATCGACTTTCGGCGGCGGCGAAAATGCACTTCTGGAAATTCCCCTTTCGTAATGGATGTCAAACCACATGTGCCAAGCCATCACATAAGCGTCTTTCGGCGAAACGCTTGTAAACCGCTTTGCCGCTCCTTTCTCCATTACAATTGCCCCCCGTTGTAGTTTGTTTTTTGGATTGTTTAACAGCATTTTCATGATCGCCGTTGTAATCGCATAAGGGATGTTGGAAACAACAACAAACGGTTCCGTTGGCAACGTCACCTTCATGATATCTTGATGAAGAATGGACACGTTTTTTGACCCAACTAGTTTCCATTGCAGCGCTTCAACACACTTTTGGTCAAACTCGACGGCTAGAACCCGGTCCGCGCGTTCGCTTAAAATCGTCGTCAACGCGCCTTTTCCTGCCCCCAACTCTAATACCGTATCACGAACAGAGACGTCAGCTTTATCAACAATTTCCTTTAGCAGCCGTTTATTGTGCATAAAATGCTGGCCGCTAAAATTGGGAGGTTCTCCACGGCTAAGTTTTTTCCCATTATACTTGTTCATTTTTTTCGTCATGGCTACTCGCCCCTTTTTCATTTTTTTAGCCCTACCTGCACAAAAAAAGCCGCAGACGAAAGCGTCTGCGGCTTAAAGTAAACGAGAACAAGAATACGCCCGAAGCGCATTTCACAAACAAACGTTTGCCAAAATACGCCTAAAACGAACGTTTAGGCACACAAAAAAGAAAGGCAGAACGAGTCCCCTTTCTTCACATTTCACTATTGCATATTTGTTCCATGAAGAATTATTAAAAATGGGCAGACTGCTCCCGTTTACTCTGCGAGCAAGCAGAGCTTTGAACATATAAAATTACTTGTTCAAAACGAGAAAACGCAATCTTATGAAATACATATTTTTAACAATCCTCCAGTTATTTTGACTTGATTACTCATAAACCATACATGAATAATTCGAAAAAGTCAACGTAATTTTCGTCAGAGAAGCAAGCTTTTGGCCATTCCTGAAGCACTCCATTCACAATTTGTCTCCATTTAACATATTTCCGAAAGAATTCTCCCTCTTCAAGCGTATGAAGGGCGTAGTTGGGCGGTAAGGGGGAGATGACTATCGGTTGGGTGATTGCCGAAAAGCTTTTCATACGGCATGGTAAGAACATCGAAGCCTTGATCGAGACTACAATTCAGCAGTCAATATCAAAAAAGAAGGAATTCGCTTATTAGCCACTGCCTAATGAATAAATCAACTCTTGGAACAAGAGGGTTCGCTTGGTCCATTTCGTCAGCTACCAAAAGGGGCGATTACCCAAGAAGCCCCCACTTCAAGCGACCTGCAAGGGTGATAAGTGGTGGGTAGTTCACAGTCTTTGTATGTGAGTGTTTTTAAACGACTCTTGATACTTTAATCCAAAGCCAAATAGTCTATCCATAAATATATGAGCAATCCAGATGATAGAGATAAGTAGTAGATAATCGTTTGAAAAATAGAACGAAAAGAGTGTGAACAGTAGCGGGAGAGTAAAACTGTGGCCGACATTGTAAACGATTGCCCCTATTTTTTCATTCAGCGCATAACCAATCATGGTCATATCAGGAACGAGAAGAAGGACAAAAAACAACCAAATGGGAAAGCCTAGCTGTATATAAATATAAAAACAAAGGGCAAAGGCCATTCCGTTTTCAAGACGGACGATTTGATGAACAGTCATGATATCCCCCTTTTTTGCATGCTTTCAAAGAACGCGACGATCAATTCTTCAATGATCGCTTTATTTTCTGCATATTTCTCTCCCTCTATTAGTTCTTTAATTGTTTGTAATACTTTTAATGCGTGTTGGTAAAACTGAATTTTTTCCTCAACGTCGCTTACTTTTTGTTCTAATAACGATGTGGTTGAAAGGTTACATTCCGCCGATATTGCTTTACCCTTTAATATCAGCAATTGTTGAATCTCTTTTATCGTAAATCCTAGTTGCTTTAATACAACAATAAGCTGTAGTTGTTTTTCACATTCTTCATCGTATTCCCGATACCCATTTTCTCGTCTCTTTGGTTTTAGTAAGTTCTGTTTCTCATAATAACGAATTGTATCAGCTTGCATTTGATATTTGTCCGCAAAATCTTTGATTTGCATACGAACCACCCTTCCCTCTAGTACAACGATAACATTGGAGTAACGTCCAAGGTCAAGATTAACACAAATGGCCCCTCTTTAAACCTTGGCGAGCATCCTTCATGCAAACTTCCTTTTTCGCTGAATACATAAAAATGATTGAATCACCAACAATCCATTTATTTGCAATAACAAAGTCCCAAAGTCACGACGAATCCCATGATCAAAGAACGAGTTGATATCAATATGATTTAAATATGAAATCCGGGGTATAAAACTTTCAAACGTTCAAGAAGGAGGCAATCGCCATGAATATATTATTGACATCAGGTGCTAGACGAATTGATTTTGTGGGCTTCTTTCACGAGGCTTTAAAGAAAGCAAACATAGAAGGGAAAGTAATTGTTGCCGATCCAGATTACAACGCTCCTTCTTTACAAGCAGGAGACGAAAACTATGTGATTCCCCACCAAACGGACGAGCATTATATAGAAGCAATTCTTACCATTTGCCAAAAACACAACGTTGATTGTCTTGTGCCATTAAATGATTGGGAAGTGCCAAAAATAGCTGCACACAAAAAGGAACTTCAAGAACAGGGAGTCGCTGTTTTTGCCCCTGACCAATCAGTCGTAGACAGCGTCCGCGATAAAGGCAACTACCGTCAATTGTTGAGCCCTATTGGTGTGAAAGCACCAAAATCATATTGCTCGATCGCAACCGTGAAAGCTGCCCTTGCTAACGATCAGATAGCGTTTCCACTAATGATCAAGCCCCGCAACGGCTCTGCTTCAATCGGAGTGGAAACGGCACATAAAATCGAAGACATTGAACATGCATACCAACACGCCGTCAATACGGTGAAAGAGTCGCCATTAGACGATGCGACCGCGAAAGAAGCAGAGAATAACATTTTAATTGAGGAAATTATCGAAGGCGATAAATACAGCCTGGACATATTCAATGACTTAGAAGGTCGTTTCTGCGCGTCGTTTATTCGCAAACAACTGCAAATGAGAGGCGGCGATGTAGACCGGTGCATAACCGTCCATCAACCTGAGTTGGTCGAGATTGCCCGCAAAATGGGCGAGCATTTAGGTCACGCTGGCTATATGAATGCCGATGTGTTTTTCAATGGCGATGATTACTATGTCATTGACATCAACCCTCGATTTGGCGGAGGTTATGCGTTTTCTCACCACGCTGGTGCTGATGTTCCATCCGCCATTATTGCCCTTACAGCAGGGAAGGCTGTCAAAGAGGAGTGGCTGACAACACGGCCCAATCTTGAACTTGCTCGCCATGACATCGTTGTCCCAATTGAGAAGACATTTTCTGAACTGCATCCAAGTCGGTGATCGAGTATCATACTATTTGCGAAGTTAGGAGGAAAAACATGGGGGACCCAATCCCGTTGCTAAAGGATTTAATTCGCATAGATAGTTCAACCAAAGCCGGAGTCAACAAAGCGATGGCTTTTTGCGAAGAGTGGCTGAACGACAAAGGGCTGCCAGTCGAACGGCTTGTTAACAACGGTTATTCTATGCTTGTCTCTAGCATTGGAAGTGGGAGCAACACCATTGTGCTCAATGGCCATATTGACGTGATTGAAGGCAGCCGATCCCAGTTTACACCATACACAAAGGAAGGAAAAATATATGGACGCGGCTCGGCGGATATGAAAGCCGGTTTAGCCGCGATGATGGAAACAATGGCAGAGTTAAACGGCGTGCCTCTCCCTTGGCGCGTCCAACTTCAAATCGTCCCTGATGAAGAAACAGGAGGCCTTTACGGTACCAACTATTTAGTAGAACAAGGGCACCGAGGCGATTTCATCATCTGCGGCGAACCCACAAACATGGGAATCGCCATTCAGTCAAAGGGCGTCTTGCAGGTTGATATTCACATCAAGGGAGAACCTGCGCACGGCAGCCGTCCTTGGGAAGGCAATAACGCCATATTAAAAGCACATGCACTCTATGAAGCCATTCTTGAATTGCCGTTCGCCCAAGAGGTAGCGCCTCCCATGTTCAAAGAACCGTCTATTAACCTTGCAAAGTTACAGGGAGGCACCGTCTACAACAAAGTACCTGACCAATGCGATATGTCACTGGACATCCGCTATTTGCCAGACCAATCGCCTAGCGAGATTTTGCGGCAAATTAAAGGAATCACGGACGGCGTCGTACGCACACATATTTGCAATAGCCCTGTCAAAACAAAAGCAGACAATCCATTTGTCCAAGCGCTCGCGGATTCGTTAGTGGCACAAACACAATTGGAAAAGGCGACACTTTACGGGCAACACGGCTCCAACGATGGGCAATTTTTTACAAAGTACGGCGGAAATGCCGTTGAATTCGGGCCCGTTGGCTATGACTGGCATGGCGACAATGAAATGGTGTATACAGATTCAGTTAGGCAGTACCAAGCCGTTTTGATCGATTTCCTAAAAAACGGCCAATCTGACTTTGTGTAGTAACAGCAACGGCGAGCGGTTTATTTGAAGGTTGAGCAAGCAGCACAACGCTGCTTGCTACTTTCTATTTAAAATACCTAAATACGCCTGCCAAGGCCCTACATCATCCCTATATCGTTCCGCCATTACGCGCGCTATTTGGGCAATATGCGTAAAATCATGGACGACCCACGTCGACAGCAATTCCCTTGTTTTGACGCGGCCAAATGCAGGATGAAAACCTGCCCTTTCATAATCGAAACCGTCGGCAATCCATGTTTTCAATGTGTTCACATTGTTGAGCCGCACGTTTTTAAAATCGGCCAACGCTTGCGCTGCTGGACGTTTGCCTTCATGATGCAAGTGAGAAAAACGATCAAACTCAGGAAACGGCTTGCTTTCGCCTTCACGAATAATAAAAGCTAATCTTGGCAGCCAATTATGCTTTTCCGCCTCAATAAGATGCTCTACTACTTCTACAGCATTCCATGTACCTTCCCCTTCATCGCAGTGCAGCCACCCTTCTGACAAACCCGCTAGATAATGAGCAAGTGTGTCCGGCGTACGCTCAAGTATCTCGATCGCCTCTTCGACCTTAAAATTCAAACCGATCCCCCCATTTCAGTCTATTGCGAACCAGAATTTGTGCCTGGCAAAACAGTGGTTTATATATACGAGTGAGGACATTTCTAAGTTTCGTTCACAACATGTATCTAGTTAAGTAGGAAAGATGGACAGAACGAATCTACATTAAATTTATATATAACTGTATCTCTACACGGTGAGCTTATTACGAATACATACATTTTCTGAAATGATTAAGAGAATACTTAAACAATCATAGAAATAAAGCTTGTTCCAAATCATTTTTGTAGTTTCAGATCCCTTTATCAATAAGATGATTCCTACCGCTATTGCAATGTATCCTACCTTACCGAAACCCACCTATTTTTTTGTGTGTTACTGTTCCTCTGGATTGTACCATGATTAAAACTCTTCCGTTCCAGTTTCTCCACAACATCACTTATACTTCCTGTATTACTAACATAAGAGAAAAATAACACTACGATATTTTGAAATTAAAAAAAGACCTGCTACTAAAGGCAGGTTTCTTAACTAATTTCTACTTTATCATTCGGCTCAAATTCTCCTGTTGCAAAGCTATTTACTCCTGCTAAAAGAGTTAGAACCAGTACGCTAAGTGCTAGAAACTTTTTCATTGTTGGTCATCTCCTAACGTATTTTGGAATAGCCGGGCTTTGTAAGCTGTCTTTAAATATTTCAATGTCAATTTGTCATTTCCTTCTTTTTCTGCAAAATTAGCTGCTTCTTCCGCCACCTCAGCCACTTTAAAGTCCAAGCCTAATTTGTTGAGGTCATCGATTGCTGTATCAACTAAACTGTAATCTTTTTTGATATGCAATCCTTCTGTTGCCAGACATCTTGCCATGTATTCATGATTTTTGTAGTATTTAGCGCCTGCATGAGCCGCTTTAAACTGCTTCATTGCCTCTTCATGTTTGCCTTGGTTGAAAAGAACGTTACTAAGATTGTATGTTGTTTTAGCTCCAACCGCTGCATCCTGTGCACCTTAAAAGATAAAGCTTGTCTAAAATAAACTTCTGCTTGGTTGTAATCTTTAATGCCAAGTTTATTTAGCCCTAAGGATCGATTGATTAACCCAAGCATTACGTCATTGTCCGTGGCCTTTTCCAAGCCATCTAGTAAGATGTCCTCTGCTTTTTTAGGGTTATGCAACTCTTGGTAAATACCCGCCAGTACAATTTGGCAATTTAATGATGGCTCAGTATATTCAAGACGATCAAAGATAACCTTTGCATGTTCAATATGAGAAGCAGCTACAAGGTATTGGTTTAATCTGTAATAAACAAGTCCGCTATATTGATAAAACTCAGCTTCTTCAGCCTCATCGTTCACATACTCTAACAAGCGCTGAGCTTTGTTAAAAAGCTTAATAGCTGATCTATAGCGTTCATTGACATACTCGCTTTGACCACTAACAAAGTAATAGAGGTACTTTAGTATGTTGTCAATTTTAGCTATATGTTCAATATTCTGAAAATCAGCCTGTAATTCATTTTTGTTGTATCTATTTATCAGCATGTCATGCCTAAATTCAACTAAAGAATAGTAGGCCAATATCTTATCATTGTCTTTCATCTCACTTAGGAGTTGCTTGACTTCTTCTTTAAGCAAAATAGCTTGATCATGAGACTTAGCAATTACACAACTATACCACTCAACAATTTTCGCCCCAGCTTTTTCAGCAGTCATTATTGACATTGTATCACCTCTACCAATATATAATACTACTAGTATAGACGATGTTTTCCGATAATGTAAGTTAATTGGATATTTCCCAACATTAAATAATCAATGTCCCAATTTAGATTTCAGACCCAAACCGTAATTGCCTATTTGTATACAAAAGGAAAAAAAACCGGCAGCCGTGGAGGGCTACCGATCCTGAATGTATGTTTTTCCGGTTTACTTGAAATGAGCCACACGTTCTGAAAGCATCATGTCAAGCGGTTCTTTGTACTCTGGTGTAGTACACGCCGTATTACGCTCAAAAGCCGCGAATGGGTGTCCACCTTGTTAACAATTAGATGGCTTCGACCACCACTTCCCACCCATATGGACGGAGCGTGACTTGATTGATCGTTTCCCCGTGGATCGTCTTCTTTTCTCCATTTAGTGTAAGACGCTTTTCGTATTCGCTAAAGTTCATGAAAAACGTATACGCATATTCGCCGTTCGTCCTTGTTTGCACACTGACCCCTGTCGGAATAGAAGCTGCGATAGGAGAGGCAAGCCCGTGTTCGTTAATGAGCAGCTCGTAAAAAGCATCATAGAAGCGTTGTTCGTTAGCCGACGCCATATAATAAGCCGTTCCCTTACCTAGTCGGTTTTTCGTGACAGCCGGTGTTGGCGAGCTGCCGCCTTGAAAGGCAGCGATTGTTTCAGCGCCTTTTAGATGGATTCGTTCAATAAATGAATGAGCCTCGTACGTATCGCCATTCCACGTGAACGGTACGGTTTCATGTTTGTACAAACTGTCAATTTCTTCAGCCCAAACGCCAAGCACGGGCTTTAATGGGCCAGGAAAACCGCCAAGGAAACATAGATCGGTTTCATCTACAATGCCGCTCCAGTACGTAGCAATAAACGTACCGCCGTTTTTGACATATGCTTCGATTTGCTCAGCCACTCCCGGTTTGAGCATGTAAAGCATCGGGGCAACGACAATTTTGTAAGTGGAAATGTCATCGTTCATTGAGACGACATCGACTGGAACACCGTGTTTCCAAAAGCTTCGATAATGGCTCTGAACTTGGGACGCATAGCCTTTATCAATATTGTTCGTTGCTTGGGCATCATCAATCGCCCACTGGTTTTCCCAGTCATAAATGATTGCGACATCTGCTTCTACGGTCGAACCTGCAACGGGAGCCAACTGTTCGAGCGTTCGCCCCAGTTGAGCGACTTCTTGAAAAACGCGTGTATGTTCATGGCCGACATGGTCTACGACGGCGCCATGAAATTTTTCAGAAGAGCCTCTGCTTTTGCGCCATTGAAAGTAGAGAATCGCATCTGCCCCGTGGGCAACGGCCTGCAATGATGATAACTCATGCATGCCTGGCTTCTTGGCGCGGTTCACATCATGCCAGTTAACAAGGCTTGGCGTGCTTTCCATTAACAAAAACGGCTGCCCGCCTTTTAAAGAGCGGTAGATATCATGGACAAAGGCGACATCTGAGGCAAGTGCTTCGGTCGATTGCTTTTCTCCGTGCCAGCCCGGATAACTGTCCCAGCTAATCACATCTAATTCATCAGCAAATTTTCGGTAATTCAGCCCAAGAAATGGCCGCATATGGGGGTAATTGCCCATAAAATTCGTTGTGATCTTGATTTCAGGCGTCAACTCACGGAGCGGCTCAATTTCATTTCGATAAAAATCAATCGTCTGGTCAGTAACAAATCGCTTCCAGTCTAAATTATGGCCATGGATCATCGATTCCCCATGGGGGGCAGGCGACTCGATTTGTTCCCAGTCTGTATACGTATGGCTCCAAAAACCAGTCCACCAAGCTGCGTTTAGCTTATCCAAACGATTGTCGTAACGGCGCTTTAGCCAGGCGCGAAATGCGTCTTGGCAATAGTCACAATGGCAAGCGCCGCCATACTCATTCGAAATATGCCACATTTTCAAAGCCGGATGGCCTTTGTAGCGCTCTGCTAATTTGCGGTTTATTTGCTTGACTTTCTGACGGTACACAGGGGAAGTCAAACAGTGATTGTGACGCTGTCCATGCAAATTCCGCCGTCTGTCCGCTTCGACACGGAGCACTTCCGGATAGGCTTTCGACAGCCATGCCGGCCTCGCTCCACTTGGCGTAGCCAGGATCGCATGGTAACCTTTTTCGGCAAGACGGTCCATAATGTCATCTAACCATGCAAACGTATAGACTCCTTCCTCTGGCTCAATCGCGCTCCAGCCGAAAATATTAATCGAAAACGTGTTGCAATGAGCGAGGGGCATTAAACGGAAATCTTCCTCAATGATTTCTGGCATGTGCAGCCATTGGTCCGGATTATAATCGCCGCCATGCATCATCCCTTCCACTGTTGGGTGTACTGGTGGATATTTCATTCTCCTACTCCTCTCTTCTTGTCATTTCAGTTGGTTTACTAAATGGAACACATCTAATGAAGGCAATGCTTCTCCATTAAAATCAAACATCGCTTGATTGTCCCAAGCATTGCCAACTTCCCCTTCTGTTTGGATATAGCGCATTCCGGCTTCGTTCGCCCAAGAGGCGCCAGACACTGGAATCCAAAGTGGTTCCCAATAGTAGAACCCTTCTCCACCAACCGCATGGATCGTCTCCATTAAATCGCGCAAGTAAGACGCTTGACCTTGCGGTGATGCTGGATAACCGACTAGCTGTGCGTATTCACTTGAAAAAATATTATCTAAGTTATCGCCATTGTCTGTCGTAAAGCCATATGCTGTTTCGACGACATTGACGCCTTTGCCATAATCGTTAGTAACAAGCTCCATTACTTGTTTGAGCTTACTGAAATCCCCATCCCAGTAAGGGTAGTAAGACAACCCAACGACATCAAAATCAACGTCCCGCTTCACGATCTCATCGAGCCACCATTGAGCCATATCGATATCTCCGCCTTCTGCTAAATGAAGCATCGTGCGAATGCCCGGGTCGCAGTCTTTCACGGCAGTAAGCCCTGCTTTCAACAACGCGGCGAGCCTATCAAATTCACCGCCGCCTTCTCCCCAGCTTTTGCCGTCAGGCCATAGCATTCCGGCATTGATTTCATTGCCAACTTGGACCATTTCCGGAATGATCCCTGCATCCTTTAACTGGCCAAGCACATTGGATGTATGGTGATAAATAGCGCTCTTTAATTCCTCAAAACTGTAATGTTCCCAGCTTTTTGGCTTAAACTGCTTCCCTGGGTCTGTCCAAAAATCACTGTAGTGAAAATCAAGCAGCAGTTGAAAACCATGGTTATGGGCACGCTTTGCCAGATCGACGGCGCGCTGTTCACCCACAGTCCCGCCGCCATACGGGTTGCCGTTTTCATCGTAAGGATCTACCCAAATGCGGATACGGACAGCATTTACACCCTTTTCCTTTAACAACACGAGTGGATCAATTTGTTCTCCATCGGCATAATAGCGCCCGCCGTTTTCCTCGATTTCTGGCAACATCGAGATATCGGCTCCTTTAATAAAGCGATCATCCAATCCAGCAATGGGTTCAACTGTAACCGCTGCTTTCACATCCGCACCTCCAAATAAAACGATACAAACTAGCAATACGACAAACGGCCATTTGCCACGCAAGCTCAACTTCCGATCATCTCCTTCGTTTATCCTTTGACGCCTCCTTGTGTCAATCCAGAGACAAACTGCTTTTGCAACAACAAGAACATGAGCGCAACAGGTATCGAAATCAACAACGCCCCTGCCGCAAACATCGTATAGCTGGCTCCCATTGGATTGGACACTAAATTATAAAGGCCAATCGGGAGAGTATACATTTCCGGCGAACGGACAATGACGCTTGCTAAAATAAAGTCACCTAGTGGGCCTGTGAATGAATTGATCGCGACCACAGCAAGTATCGGCTTCGCAAGGGGCATAATGATTTGCCCATAAATGCGAAAATGGCTTGCGCCGTCCATCCGTGCCGATTCGTCCAAGTCACGGGGAATCGAATCAAGATAGCCTTTTAACAAAAACGTATTCATCGGAATTTGCCCGCCTGCATAAATCAACACTAATGCCCAGTGGCTATTAATCAAGCCGAGCATTTGCGCCAGCACAAAGATCGCGATCAAGGCAGAGAATTGCGGGATCATCTGCAAAAGCAAAAACAGCATCAAGCCATTTTTTCTTCCCTTGAAACGAAATCGAGAAAACGCATAACCAGAAAAGCTAACAAGCACAAGCGTTATGCCCATAGTAAGGAGGCTAATTTTTAGTGAGTTGAGGTACCATTGAACGTAAGGATGCGACCCCTCCCCAAGCAAATGGATATAATGGGCCAGCGTTGGATTCTCTGGGATCATGGACGTGCTCATCAAACTATTGCCAGGATTAAAGGAAGCCCCGATTGTCCACACAAGGGGATAAGCAATTACAAGGACAACGCTAACCAAAATGCTATAAGTCACAAATAAGCGAATGCGCCTTTTCGTATAAACCGTCATCACATCATATCCTCCTCTTTAAAGGAGTTCGTACGCTTAAATTGCCAAAGGGCAATCGAAATAACAAAAATTGACAGCAACATCGTGATCGCCGCGGCCAATGCATACTGGGATGACTGCATCGTCAGTTTGTAGATCCACGACACAAGAATATCGGTTCCCCCTGCTGTTGAGCCTGGCATAGGTGGGCCTCCGCCATTAAACAAATAAATGATGTTGAAATTGTTAAAATTAAACGTATACTGTGTAATTAAAATCGGTGCAATCGAATAGAGCACAAGCGGCAATGTAATCAAGCGGAATTTCTGGATAAAGCCGGCCCCATCAATCGTCGCCGCTTCATAAAGATCATTAGGAATCGCTTGCAAGACGCCTGTCGTCATAATGAACACAAACGGAAACCCTAGCCACATTTGCATAACGATTAACGCCACACGACTCCAAAACGGGTCATTTAGCCAAGGCAGGCCATCAACGCCAAAAAACGTGAGAATATGGTTGTTAATCGCCCCAAACGAATCATTAAACAAGCCAGCAAACACAAGAATCGTTACAAACCCCGGCACCGCCCAAGGGAGAATAAAAAACGTTCGGAAAAACGCTTTCCCCCGTACATCGCGCTGATTTAATAAAATCGCCAAAAAAATGCCCAACGCGCATTGGAGCGTTGTCGCAACAAGCGTCCATACAACTGTCCAGCCAAGCACATCCAAAAAGGTCGAACGCCAAATCGGGACAGAAAAGATATCACGGAAATTTTTCAACCCCACCCAGTCGAACAAGTTGGCGGGCGGAGAATGGTATAAATCATAATTGGTAAAGGCAATCGCCAAACTGAACAAAATCGGAAAAATCACCGTAAAGATTAGCAGAAAAAAGGCAGGTGAACTCATCAAATAGGGAAAGCTCGCATCGAGCAAATGATGGTACTGGCGGCGGATCGAATGAAGCTCAAGCCCTAAGTCGCGGCGTTTTCCGTTCTTCGCCGCATCTTTAATCATGAAATAGTAAAATGCAAGCCCAAACGCTGCCACAATGACCGCAATAATTCCTTCTGCTAACAAAAAGACGGAGTTGTCTCTTGGCGTTTGCACGCCTAGCGTTGCTAATCCCCAAAACCCCATATTAAAAATGTCTTTAAATACAAACAGAAACGCTGCGCCAAAAAGGAAGAAAAGCGTTCCTTTTGCAAATTGCTTATTGTACATCTGCCCCATTCCGGGGATAATGGCGAGCATTCCCGCCACGAGCGCATGGTTCGTGGCAGGCTTCATCTTATGTTGCTCGTCAAGTTTCACGTGCTTCACCTTCTCTTTTAATAGAGGCGTTCGCTCCTAGTTTTGGCTATGGTTCGCTTCGATTTGCGACTCGATTGTTTGAACTGCTTCTTCTAATGCTTCCTGTACATCTGTCCGTCCTGTCGCAATCAATCCTAGCGCATTGTCAATTGGCGTCCACACTTCGGCCATTTCTGGATTGTTCGGTGTCATTGTCGCGTAAAGGCTTTGTTCAGAAACGGCTGCCGCATGCTCGTCTTCAGCAATGGCCGGGTGTTCCACTAGTGAGGTGAGCGGCGGTATTTCCCGCGTTTGTTCAAAACGGTCCAGTGAATTCTCTTCATTTGTCAAAAACTCTACAAACTCTTGTGCCAGTTCTGCATTTTGAGAATAAGAAGAGACATTATAGCTTTTTACTCCTAAAAAGGAACTCATCGGCTCGCCATCCGCCAAAGCAGGCAACGGCAATACACCGTAATCGATGCCAGCTCGCGCATACGGCTCAAACGACCAAGGTCCAGAAATGACCGCTGCTGCCTTTCCTTCAGTAAACAAGGAGTCAAGCACATTAATCCCTTGCTCACCAACAATGCCAGCAGGAAACAGCCCTTCTTCAAAAAACGTTTGAATGTACGTGCCGCCTTCAATCGCCCCTTCATTGGCAAGCCCGATATCGTTCACGTCATACTGCCCATCTTCATTTTGCGGGAAAATATAGCCGCCACCTCCGCCGATGACGCTCATGGCATAATAAATTTCATCCCACTTTGCCACAAATCCGTATTCGTCTTCAGCGACTCTCTCTTTCGATAGCTCATACCATTCATCAAGCGTCTGCGGCGGCTCGTCTACCAGTTCTTTGTTATAGAAAAGAATCGTTGTCTCTACTGCTTTTGGCAATCCATAAACTTCTCCATCAACTGTTTGCGAAAGCAGCGACTCTTCCGTAAAACGGCCTGTCACTTCATCATCGACCTCTAAAGGAGCGAGAAGCCCTTCGACGACGGCAGTGCCGATTTGGTCATGGGGAATCGTCAATACATCCGGCCCAGAACCAGCAGGGCCATCTAAACGCAAATCTTCTAACTGCCCGCCATACTCTTTTTCAATCACTTCAATTTCAATTCCATGCATGTCTTCAAAAGCAGCAACAGCCTTTTCAATGCCAATTGCTTTTTCAGCGTCTTCCCAAATCACCAATTTATCAGCAGATGTCCCACTAGCACTTTCCCCAGCATCGCCGTCCTCTTGTGGTCCACAAGCGACAACGGTCAGAACTGCTCCACTAAGCAACACCATTCGCCAATTCGTTTTCATTTGTCATCCCCTCAATCAAAAAAGTAACCGCTTTCTTATAAAATAACAACATTCACGAAAAAAGTAAACTTATTTGTATATCTATATTTAGTAAAATATTTTACTTAATAACAAAAAAAAGAGCCCTTTAGGACTCTAGAGGTTGTCGACAAAGTCGATTACTACACTCAGGCTGATAGAGAAACACTTTAGCCAGTACTTTTTCGAAAGATGGGGTTACATGACATGAGCACCGTTTTTGGAGAAGTCCTTTTATCGACGAGCCGTTCTAATAACAAGTCAATAGCCGTTTGGCACAAAAGCTTTACATCAATCCGAAAAGTTGTCAACGGCGGAGAAACATATTGGGCAATGCTGGCGTCATTTATACTAAAAACATTTACCCGCTCCGGCAACGCAATCCGTTCCTCATTTAAGGCTTGCAAACAGCCAACGGCAAGAGAGTCGCTTGCTACACAAAATGCTGTCGGCAACTGGTCGCCAAGGGAGTGGATCGCTCGTTTCATCAAAGCATAGCCTTCATTTACAGCATATTGGTCGCCAACAAACAAAAACCGTTCATCGAAAAGCCCTTTTTTCTCCATATATTCTTTAAAAGCACGCTCTCTGCGATCGGGAATATAACCGCCACAATCGGCATCAAAATCATTGCCGCCAATATAACCAATCGCTGTATGACCATTTTCCAAGTAGTAATCAATCATCCGTTCAATCATCCTGCGGAGATGGGGCCGTACAGAATCGAAATGGTCTTCATCAGGCGAGGTATCAATAAACACCACGTCGTTTGTTAACGTACGGATATAATCTAGCTCACGCTTGCTAAAGCGCCCAAGGCAAATAACGCCTTTTGTTTGCGGGTCGATCGCCTCAATTCCATCACCGATCGAATACGTTGTTAAGTTAAGCTGCCGTTCGTTTGCCTCCTCCTCAACGCCTTTCTTCACTGTTTGAAAATAAACGTCCTGCAAATCTTCTTTTTCCGTAATCCAATACAAGAAAGCAATTTTCTTTAACGAATGTTTAAATCGTTTCTTTGTATAGCCTAACCGTTGCGCGGTTTCATACACCTTTTCCCTCGTCTCTTGCGTCACAGATAAAGTGGGGTCTTGCTTGAGCACTCGCGAAACTGTCGTAATAGAGACACCTGCTTTTTCAGCAATCTCCTTTATCGTAGCCAATGGGCTTCCCTCTCTCTATTGATCATTTCTACCGTCTAGTATAGAGAGTCTATCATGGAGAAGCAATTTCTGCTTGGATGGAGCGCCTGGCAACACGCCCTTGATTGGGCGTACAAACCGTACGAAAAACGACTTGGGTTTGAAATGTTTATGCTTTGTTTCAAATTGGTTTTAACCTTAAAGACGGACTCGCTTTGGGCAACCAGATTAAAAACAAAGGCATTGCCAAACTGGCCTACGAGCTCCTTCTTGATTTAGGCGAAACGCTTTTAGGGGCGATCAGCTGTGCTTTCTCGATTGCCTTAGCGATTTGGGAAGGCGTAGACGGAGAAATGACGACAAGCAACGGCATGAAGCTGACACAAAACTTGGCGATCACCATTTCACAAATTCTTGCCTTCCCTGCTTCAGTGATTTCAGAGCCCCGTGTAAAAAAAGTCATACAAGGCGCTCAAGCCTTTTGCAACATTAGCCCAGGCGTCATCGACATTTGCCGCACCGCCTACGATCAAGAAATGGAGGCCATTCATACCAATCGGTAAAAGACAGGCCAGCGAAAGCCGAAACAGTTTACGTAGGTATATGGCTTTGCCCATCATCTAGTTACGTACTTAGTTGCCCGAATCGGGATTGAGGGCATGAAGGAAGGCGACATGACCGACACTGACTATCAGTTTTACCTAGAATGTTTAGCTGAAAATGGGTTTATTTAATCGGTTCCCTTTCCTAATAAACAGGGCCTGCCATCACAGGCCCTCTTTTCAGCTCGTAAACTCATTTGGCAAACCCTGCTTCCCCCTCATACGCCCCCATCTAATTCAAAAACTCGTTCGGAAACTTACACTGATGTTTAGCTCTCCAACACTATTAACTAGCCATCCTTTTATTTGCAGCAGGACAACGCTCATGCCTTTTTCTGTTCGTATTTTTTCGGGCGGTACCCCATAGCCAAAAAAATTAGCAAAATCCCTACAAGTTGCAGGATATCGGGGCGATAGTGAAGAACGGCGACATCTAGCAAAATTGCAACGATCGGGTCGATGAAAACCAATATAGCAATCGTCGAAGCAGGCAATTCTCTTAAACTGGAAAAGAAAAAATAAAAGACAACACCTGTATGGATAAATCCTGTTATAAGAATAAACAGCCAGTTCTCGGCGGAAAGTCCCGAAAATAAGTGCCAATCGACTAATGGCGCCAATAATACAGCACCAAGCATTGTTTGTATTAGTGTTGTTTTAGTTGGTGATAAAACCGTGATGCTTTTTCCTGCAAGCGACGTTAATGCATAGAAGAACGCAGCAGCAAATGCCCAGCCAATACCTGTCTGCAAAAAGTCCGAAACATGGCCGTGGCTATACGCTTTGCCGACGAGCAATGCACCGACAAAACAAATCACAATCGAGGCGATGCCTGCCCAAGTCAACTTTTCTTTAAACAACAATGAACCTAAAAGTAAGATAAGCAGTGGCGCTAGATGATAGATCGACACTGCTACCGTAATCGGCATGACTTCGAATGAACGGAAAAAGAAGAGCCAATTAAGCACAAGAAACAAGCCACATAATAAAACCTTTCCGTACTCACTTCTTGGCGGCTGTTCCTCTCTTCCTTTCCTATTCGTTAACAATAGTACTGCGCCTAGCATCACACTCGCACACAAACAGCGAACAAATACAAGCTCTAACGATGGTAAACCAGCCTTTACGGAAAACAATCCAATTGAACCGAAAATCGCCATAGCCAAACTAAATTTCACATGTGCATTCATCGTACATCTCCTAGAAGTTATACTACTAACTACTAAAAATTCCTCCAAAATAAACAGCTTGCTTTGAGCATTACGCTTATCACAAGCTGCTTTTTCCGGTCATAACGTGAATCAAATCTTCACGTTTTCTCCATAAAGCATCGAGCTTCTCTGGTCCAAATGCGTTGGTCACTTCTTCTACCATAATGTCATGGCGAATGTATTCTGTAGCAATGAGCACTAAAGCAGGGTCCATTGATTTAACAGCCCATTCTGAACCCTTATCGCTAAATTTTGCAATTAACGCTTCTTCTTCATCACGAATGACAATGGTCAAAGAGCCACCCATTCGTTCACTGACAATGTTAGGTGCCATATAGTTATGGTGGTACGTATGCCCAAATGACTTGCTCTCATCGCCAAACAGCACAGTAAAAATCGGAATGTCCGTTTCTTTTTCCTTTAACACGTCCTCAATGCTTGCCACCGTTGGCGACCAAATTGACAACCATAACTCTTTTTTCGCCGCCCGAATCATGGAGCGCATCTCGCTAATGATATGGTCATACTGGACAATCCTTGTCACCACATCGATTTTTTGGTCGCTTTCTAAAGTGGTTAACGAATCCTCTAATGAGGTCAAAGAAGCATCAAGATCTTCCCTCATTTTCGTCAATAGCTGCCGCGGGTCCACTGGCTTATAGACAATTGGGTCAGCGGGCACGGTATGCACAGCCCCTTTATCGAGCAACTTGCCAAGCACTTCATAAATCATCGACCGAGGCACGCCTGAGCGCTTGCTTAATTCATAACCTGTAATCGCTGGCGCCTTTAATAACCCAATATACGCTTTTGACTCATATTTGGAAAAACCGTGCTTTTGCAGCTCCTGAATGACTGCCTCTTCCATATCAGCACCTCTAAGTAGTTAGTGTGATAACTACTTTACAGAACATAGCCATACCTTGTCAAGCAGCCCAACAAAACAAATAAAAAAACAGCCAAAACGCTGTAAAATAAGGGTTTTGGCTGCTGTATAGATGGTGATGATTCAGTCTAACCGGGCGTTCTTCTCTTCATGTGTGCACGCATGAAGAGTGCGACTACCAACGTTTGGCAGCTGAGAAGAGCGCGATTCATATCCACGCACTCACAAAGAGTGCGACATGGCAGACGCCAGCTGTTCAGCCTCAGAAGGAATTTCAACCCACGCACTCACAAAGAGTGCGACCGTGACCTCTGGCCGGAAATGTTTAGGATTATACAAATTTCAATCCACGCACTCACAAAGAGTGCGACCTTTTTATTTTGGTAAAACCAAGCCTTCATAACTAATTTCAATCCACGCACTCACAAAGAGTGCGACCGGAATAGGCGTCCATATCCACCACGTAAAGCCATTTCAACCCACGCACTCACAAAGAGTGCGACGATTACCCGCTTGGAATTACTACTTTTCAGCATTCATTTCAATCCACGCACTCACAAAGAGTGCGACCGTATTTCTATCTCTGTCTGAGCGAGCTAAACTAGCATTTCAATCCACGCACTCACAAAGAGTGCGACGTGTATAAGGCGCCGCTAGGACGCCACATTTTAAATTTCAATCCACGCACTCACAAAGAGTGCGACTGCTTCTCTATTGTTTTGATTTGCTGAGAGTAACGATTTCAATCCACGCACTCACAAAGAGTGCGACGGAGTCGATGCAATCCACTTGGGAGAGCTACAAGATTTCAATCCACGCACTCACAAAGAGTGCGACCGTTTTATTCTCATGATGGCAATTCGCGCAAATATTTCAATCCACGCACTCACAAAGAGTGCGACAGCGAATTTCAACGAATTTATGGAATGAAACATCCAAAAAAGCGTGAATTTCGTTTTTCTCTCCTATTTTACCATGTGGTCCCACTCACATTAATTCATTTTTACACACATTATTACATATTAAAAGTGCATTTTGGTGCGAACCTCCCTGGGATTTCATGTGCGCTTGGGGTTCGCACCTACTCGCTTAGAATTCTTTCCTTTTATACACTTGCAGTGCAATTACGTAGGAGGCCATGAATAGCACAAACGTGACCGCTAAAAAACTTCCAGAGAACAGCTTGTCTAGATTCATCCCTTGTAGTGCATCAAAGGAAACAGCGCCTAGAAAAATTTCAAATAGCCAAGAACTTAGTAAAAACAACCCGACTGCAGCCATGATGCTAAAAACAAGGATGCCATCCGATTTTTCAGTCCCTAGCAGGTACGTCAATGGATAGTTAAGCAAGCCTGAAATAAGAACGATGCCGACACCATTCATTATCTTATTCACCGCGGAATCGGTCATGACTTGGCCAATCAAGGAATCGGCAACCATAAATAGAGCAACCGTTATGACTATGCCAATGACAATCATCATTGAGTAAAAAAGATAGTGGCTTTGTACGACTTCCCTCCTTTTTAAAGGCAGCGTAAGCACAAATTTACTCCAGCCTGACATCGACTCATGCTTTAAAACTTCTAGGGCTGGCGTAACCATAAAAAAGAGCGGCAACCATGCTGCAAACTGCATCAGCATCTCATTTTGAGTAAACAGCAAAATCGCGGTGATGACCACACTTAACGCGATATAATTCCAGAAGCTTTTTCCTACAGAGTAGTATTGATTTAAGACTAGGCCTTTCATGCTGTTTCACCCCTCATTAACAAAAGCGTCATATCATCAATAGTAAAGTCTTTTTTCGTGATCGAAGAAGGCACTTGTTCCCGATCAGACACAAGCACATCGACGGTGTCTTCATTTTTTTTATATGTGAGAATCAACTTTTGCTGAATAAGATCAAACTCATTTTGCCTGCATTGCAAAATCGCGTATTTCTCCCGCAATTCGGCTTTTTTAACGTTTAACAAAATTTTTCCGTTCTTAATGAAAACGAGAGAGTCGGCGATTTTTTCAATGTCGCTCGTAATATGGGACGACAACAAAATCCCCCGCTTTCCGTCTTGAACAAATCCTTTTAATACATCTAACAGTTCATCCCTTCCCGTCGGGTCAAGGCCTGCTGTCGCTTCATCCAATATTAACAATTTGGCATCGTGGGACAAGGCAACGGCAGCGGAGAGTTTCATCGACATTCCCCGTGAAAACCCTCTAATTTTCTTGTTTCTTGGCAAGGAAAAGAAATCAACATAGTGGTCAAACGTTTTTTGATTCCATTGCTTGTAAATCCGCTGAAAGACATTTCCTAGTTTCACAATGTTTAAGTCCCCAGGCAGTTTGATGTCATCAAACACAACGCCGATATTTTCTTTTAGATGTAGTTTGTCTGGTGCCATCTCTTCTCCAAAAATGTGAATGGTGCCACTGTCTTTCTGGAGTGTTCCTAAAATAGACCCCATTGTAGTCGACTTCCCTGCCCCGTTTTCTCCGATAAATCCAACAATCGAGCCGTACGGTATCGAAAAAGACACACCCTTTAAGGCAAAAGCCGAATCGGAATATTGTTTTCTCAAATTGTCTACTTCTAAAATAAACGACATATCCATTCTCCTTCTTGATTGTAAGATGATAGTCAATCCGCTGTGCAAATCGATTAGCTTGAGTTTGCGTTTGCCAACCGATAAGCACTTGTGCCAACGCCCGCCGTTTTTTTACCCGTTGATACATTGAAGTAACCGACATCTCAATGTATACTTTGTTCATATTGTATATATCATATATATACAAAAATAACGATTTTGTCAATGCCCATTTTTCCACACACAAAAAAGGAGCCTTTGCGGTGTGCAAAGGCTCCTTTTTTACTACTCCTTACTCTTGAAAAGACAAATTTAATGGTTCATCATACATCGTAAAATTCATCTCTATGTTTGTCGACGGCACCTTTTTGTCAACGACTTCAAAGGAGCAGCTATCGAGCCATGCTTGCCCTTTGCCTGACAACAAAAGGCCAAAGGAAATAACGGCACTGTTTTCAGGGACATCTAACACAATCGCATAGCGGTTCCAGTTGGTCGTTCCTACAATCTTGCGGTTTGACATGTTGTCGAATTGGAGCGCATCGTTCATATTGTTATCGACTCGCATCCATAAGCCACAATAATTGGTGACATTTTTGGTTTTGACGAAACCGGAAAAACGGACACGTTTGCCTACATAGTTCTTGGCATTGAATTGCTGCATCAGCGTTGCAAAATCGTCCTCTTCTTGAAGGGCGTACGATTTCAAATAAGCCGATACGCTGCCTTGGTGAACGGTTTCGGTGTCCAATCCATACTCGTATTCGGCAGGCTGACTGCCGCTTAAAAACCAGTGTTTTATCGGAGATGTTTGCAAATCCATCATGTTCCCTCCATTTGCCTGAATGAATTGATGTGGTTGAAATCGAGTGCGATAACGGGCAGGTGGCAAGCCATATAGCCGTTTAAACGCGCGTGTAAACGCTTCTTGGCTTTCGAAGCCACAGGAAAATGCCACTTCAATAACAGGTGTGTCTGTATGCAATAATGTTTTCGCTGCAAAACAAAGGCGGCGTCGTTTTATATATTCAGACAAGCTCAGCCCAACTTCCTGTAAAAAAACACGGTGGAAATGATACGGCGAATAGCCCGCCTTTTTTGCCACATCCGCAACCGAAATGGGGTCCTGTAAATGGCTCTCAATGTAGGCAATGCTCGTTTGGATGCTTTTGTTGTAATCGATCGTCCTCCCCCCTCTCGCCCTTTTATCATAGCAAACCGTCTTTTCTTTTTTTTGATCCAAATTGCGCAAGCTTGGGCCATGTCTCTTCCGTTTATTTTACGTATTACTGCATTCTCGTTTGTCGACACTAGGAAAAGAAGCTTAAACATTAAGGAGAGATGTTACTTGCCATTGCCTTCAAACCATTTGCCTGGACAACGATTGGTTGTCGATTCCTTTTACGACATAGACGCACAACAAGCGGTGTGGGGCGGCCTATGGGGAGCCTTCTCTCCAGTTGGCCCCATTCAAAAAGTGCTGATTCACCGTCCCGGTAATGAATTGCGACAACTAGACAACAAAAGCTATGAAACGTATATAGACGACCAAATTTTACAAGACAATCAAGGTGTCATCGGCAACGATTTGACTGGAACAGATCCGATTGATGTGGCGTTATTGCATCGCCAACATGATCAGTTGCGGCAAGCTTTGCTAGATAGCGGTGCAGAAGTTATAGACTTGGATTTTGTTTCACCAAATCACCCGAAGTCAATCTATGTTCATGATTTAGGCCTTGTTGTTCCTGGTGGCGTCATCTTGCCAAGGCTCGCTTTAGGCATCCGTCAAGGCGAAGAACAAGCGGCTTACCGTACTTTTGCCAAATTGGGCATGCCAGTCTTGGCCACGATTCAAGGCAACGGATTTATCGAAGGCGGCAGCTTTACCATGCTAGATGAACGATCTGCTGTCGTTGGCCGCTCGGTCCGCGTGAACCAAGCAGGCATTGACCAGCTCCGTACCATTTTAGCATGGCAAGAAATGGAGTTGATCGTCGTCGACTTGCCTGCTGACCGCATCCACTTAGATGAGCTGTTTATGCTTGTCGACACAAAAACCGCTCTAGTCGAGCCAAAGCGGCTTCCTTATTGGTTTTTGAAAGAGCTACGATCACGGGGCTATCGCCTGATTTATACAGACCCCAATGATCCAGACCGTGCCGCCAACTGCCTCACCTTAGCACCTGGCCATGTCTTGATTGCTTCTGAATATCCAGGTACGATTAAACAACTACAACAGGCAGGCATTCGCACAAAGACGATTGACACGACGGAAATCCGCAAAATTGGCGGCGGCATCCATTGTGCAGCGCTGCCTTTAGTCAGAGGGCAATAGCAGAGTGGAGAGACAACCTAAATAGGAAAAAATAAGCTTGTTGCCAAAAAAGCAACAAGCCTTCTATTGATGACAGTGTGTAGGGCGCGATTACCGCTATTCATCTGCCGTCGGTATCTTTTCAAGTTCATGCATGTTCCGCACTTCAGGTGTTGCTGGGGAAACCAAACTTGTGATAACGATCGTCAAGCCTGAGATGACAACACCGAAAAAGACGGGCAAATGCCACAGTTCCACTAACAGACCGATAATACCTGTTGAGGCTACTTCAGGACCGGGAACGCCGGTAAACGTCGTCACCCCGTAAGAAAGGAGCCCAAGCGTCACACTGGCCCAAACCGCTTTTGTGCTAACACGCCCCCAAAATGGCGCAAGGACAATTGGCCAAAACAATGTCACAAACACGACATCCCAAGCTAAATAGGCGAGATCAATGACTTTTTGGAAACCTAATGCGAGTAGAAGCCCCAGCGCCGCACTCACACAAATGGCAATGCGAGAAAAGAGCAGCAACTTTTTCGGATCAGGCTGGTCGTTGATTAAATCAAGATAAATGTTCTTCGTCCAAATACCAGCCGATGCCACATAACAAGCAGCCAGCGTTGACATGCCCATCGCCGCCAACGATGTAAGAAAGATCGCTGAAATGATTGGCGGGAAATAGCCATCAGCGAACATAATCATGAGCATTTCTGGATTGTCGCTGTTTGGAAAGATCGTTTTAAAGGCTTCGCCTAACATGCCTGGTATCCAACTGATGCTAATGACAATCACTCCAGCAATAATCATGCTCAAGTACGCAACACGTGGGCTCTTGGCGCCGGCAACACGTTGGCCAAGGTCCGCAGCGGGAATGTCTCCGAGGGCGAGCACCAAATAGAGCGCCCAAAATTCAACGCCGCCTTTTTCAAACAAATTGCTTACATTCCACCAGTCTGGCTGAAAGGTTAAATCGCCGTGCGTAAACAGGACCACGCCTGCAATTCCTAAAATGCCGATTAAGGCGACAACCCCTTGCACAATTTCCGTATAAGCAACGGCCCATAGACCGCCAATTGCTGAATAAACAACGGTTAACAACACAAACAGACAAGCGGCCGGAATAAAATCGATCGCAAAAATCGTTTGAATGACATATGTTCCGCCAACGGTCAGTGCGCCTGCATTAAAAAAGCCAAATGCAACGGCCATAACGGAGCCTGTATAAGCACCAAGTTTTTTGCTGGCAAACCGCAAACCATAATAGTCTGCAATCGTCCAACCGCGCAAGCGCCTGAGCGGTCTCGTCCAAATAAGGGCCCCAAGAATCATGCATGTCCCTAAACCAGCCATTGTCGCGGTTCCCTCGAAGCCGCCGCTTGTGTAGCCAGAGCCGACTGCGGCAAAAAAGAATGGGGCAGCGAGCAAAGCCGCGACTAAGCTGCCGGTTACGACATAAAGGGGCATACTCCAGCCAGCGACGATTAAATCCTCTGCTGTTTTCACACGTTGGTAACCTTTATAGCCCATATAGTAAATAAAAACTAAGTAAATGAGAAAAATGATTATTCCTTCCATTGCGTGTCCTCTCCTATCATGGCATGACAGCCCCACCGTTTGGCCCAAGTATTTGCCCCGTGTAAAAATTGGCGTCATCAGAAGCTAAAAACAGCACACTTTTGGCAATTTCCTCTGGTTTCGCAAGCCGTTTTAATGGGTATGTTTGCGCTTCCTCTTCTGCATAATCGTCGCCAAACGAAGCAAGAATATCGGTCCATGTGCCGCCAGGGGCCACAGCATTGACTAACACATGAGGAGCCAATTCACGTGCTAATGATTTTGTAAATGCGTTGATGGCTCCCTTTGCCGCTGAATAATGGGAGAACTTTTCACAACCTAGATGCCCCAGATCAGAGGAAATGTTAATGATCTTTCCAGCTTTCGCTTCCGTCATCCGTTTTGCGGCTTCGCGGCAATTGTGAAAGGTCCCATACAGATGGACGCGGATCATTCGGTCCCAGCCTTCATCCGTCATATCTATGATAGGCGCCTCTTCTGCAATTCCTGCATTGTTGACAAGGATGTCGATTTTGCCAAATTCCCGATCAACGAGGGCATACATATCCCTCACTTGCTGGGGATCACTGACGTCTGCGTGCCACTTCATCGCACGTACGCCATAGGAAGCGGCGATCGCGCACACTTTTTCTGCTTCCTCCGGATTGCCAATAAAATTAACGAGCACGTCCGCACCAGCTTTAGCCAGCTCCAACGCCACAGCCCGGCCAATGCCTTTGCTCGCTCCTGTAACAACGGCTGTTTTGCCTTTTAGGGCGTTCATTCCAACACGTCCTTTTGCTGCTCAAGCTTAAATTGATTCATCGATTCTTGCAGTTGTTCCGCCATTTGTGTCAGTGAATCAGAACTTGCGGCGATTTCCTTCATCGCAGCGAGCTGTTCCTTAGAAACGGTCGTAACATTGTCTGTTCGGTTGGTCGTTTCCTCTGCAAATCCGGTTAATTCTTGGACAGAGGCGGCCACTTCCTCCGAATTAGCCGATAATTGTTCAGATACAGAAGACACTTCCTCTACTTGGGCCGCGACTTGTTGGGCAGCTCCTAAAATCCGTTGGAATACCTCTCCTGCTTCATTAACGCTGGCAAGCCCTTCTTCCGCATCTTTTGTCCCCGTAGCCATCGATTCAACGGAACGCTCAGTGACCGTTTGGATTTCAGCGATAATATCAGTAATTTGTTTAGCAGAGGCTGCGGATTGTTCAGCCAATTTGCCGACTTCTCCTGCCACGACTGCAAAGCCACGGCCATTCTCTCCTGCTCTCGCTGCTTCAATCGACGCATTCAGTGCAAGCAAATTCGTTTGGTTGGCGATGTTCGTAATAAGCTCAACAATTTTTCCGATTTCACTAGACCGTTCGCCAAGTTCTTGCACTTCTTTTCCTGCTTGATTGACCGACGAGCTGACAGACTGCATTTGTTTTACGACATTTTGGATAATGTCATTGCCTTGGCTCGCTTCTGCCGCTGTCTTTTGGGCAGACTCGGCAACGACTGCTGACGATTGAGCGATACGCTGAATCCCTTGGGCGTTTTCTTCCGTAGCCTTAGCCGTATCTTCTGCTGCTTGCTGGGAAACCCGTGCCCCTTCCGCCATGTCGCCCATTACTGCGACCACTTCATTTGCAGCTTGCTCTGTTTGGTTCGAGGCCGCTGCCACTTGTTGCGATGACGCTGCTACTTGTTCAGACGCATAAGCCATATTCTGGATCAGGGCACGCAAACTTTGCACCATTTGGTTTAACGCCGTAGCCATTTGCCCCACTTCGTCTTTGCTGCGTACCTCTAAAGATGGAACAGCCAAGTCTCCATCAGCCACTTTATTTGTCACTTGAACGACTTGTTTTAATGGTTTTAAGAGGCCATTCACGACAAAATAAACGAGACAGGCAACGATGAGCGTTCCCATAATGGCTGTCAACCATTGGCTAAGTTGTAGCTCGCCGAGAATGCTGTCAATGTACTCAGCTGAGTAGTCGATGCCAATGACAGCAACTGTTTCGCCATGTTCGTTTTCAATTGGGCTAAAGACAGTGCTCCACGTACCGAAGTCATCTTCAAAGACATCGGTGACGACAGGTTCCCCTGATTCAATCGCTTGATGCCCGCCTTCAATATGAATCGATGCCAAGTTATCGAACGATTCGCCAACGTTATAAACGTCCTCTAAATTTTTCGTAAAGCCGAGTGGGATAACGCTGTCCCCCTCCATTTGCCAAATGTAACTCCAGTACATAATGCCTTGCTTTTCCATAATCGTCTCTAGCTGGTTTTGCAAGTGGACAAATGCTTCATCCGTCTCATCGGTAACGCCCATAACCGCCTCTACATCACTTGGATCAAGCGAAGATGCTGTTAACAGGCCAACGCTTCTCAATTCACGCTCCAAGTCGCGGTGCAACTGATCGCTTAACGTACTTTGGCTCATCCATGTCAGAATCACAAAACAAATTATGACTAAAGCGACAATCGGAATCGCTAATTTGTGCCGTAAAGACAGTTGAGAAATCCTCTCCATTTCCTGTTCCCTCCTAAGTTGTTAAAATTGGCTAGCTACACGCCATACATGGCTAGTTCTCTTTTCTTATCGGACAAGAAAAGGCAGAAATGAATCGAATGACTTAAGAATTTAGTACTACGTCAAAATTGCTTCCATCGCTCGTTTTCACACGATAATGAAACAAGAACATGCACAAAAACGAGCAACCACAGCAAAATAAAAACCAGCGTTCTATCAACGCTGGCGAAAGAAAAACAGCTCTTTAACAGATGGAAGCAAGCTTTAGTCCTGATCCTCCCAATATCTTGGTGGTTTTACACGCTTAACAAAAAAAATCGCATCATAAAACTTGTATGGCTTGATAACGAGCGGGGCCATTCCTAGCCATTTCATTTCAAGCAGCCACCAGTTTTGTTTGGACCAAGGACGTTTTTGGCCGATTGCATCAACATTCACTGGCAAAAACAGCACGTCGCGATTAAATTCCATTAGCAGTTTTTCAAGATGGTATTGATTTTTGACGGAAATGTCGTATGGTTGCTTGTAAGGGGACAAACACGTACCGCTGCCCGCATAAAAGCCGACCGAAAGCAAAGAATGAGCGTATTGTTTTGCAAGCAAATGCCCTACCGTCTTGATTCCTAATCCTTTTAATAAAAGAGATCGGTTTTTGCGAATATGATAGTTGTGTGACCAAACAATGATTTTCTCGCCTTTATAGTAGTCAAACAACCACTCGAGGTTTTCATACATAAACACGTCTCTCAAGCTTCCCGAACGAAAACGTCCTTTTAAGTTAACGAGCAACCACTGCTTTCGGTTCACGATCCCCCTATAAATCAATTGCAGCCTTTTAGAGTACACTCCTGCTTGCATCTCTTTCTCCATTAACGAGATCACCTCTTCGTACCCCTCGGCCAATTGTTTCAGCTGCTTCTTCGTGTCTTTCGCCAACTTGACCTCATTTCTTATTTGTGGTTCTAATTCAAAGAACGTCGCTTCGACGTCTTTTAGTTTATTGGCCACATGGCCGCCTATTTCTTTTTCCACACACGAGAGGATACGCTGCGAACAGTCGTTGCTAATCGGCTGTACATCCATTCCCGCAATCGTCAAATCCTTTAAGCCCTCATTCGTAAAAAGCGTAGTCATTTCCTCATTATGGTAAATACCCAATAATCCGTTTTTCATCGCGGATTCAAGGTTTCGATTTCCAAAAAATTCAGTTGTGCTCGCTTCGACAAGACCACTTTCAAGCACGAGCACACGAAAGCCATGCTTCTCATGTAAATATTGAACGAGCTTTATTTTATTTGTATAATATTCGCTCACCCAATGTGAATTTTCACCGAGTAATACGATCTGCTTCCCTTCTAAAAACCGATCTAACTGCTTCCACTCCCCTTCATCCAAAGGGATGAGTTGCTCATTGATTTGTTCTTTCCATTCCGTGCGTTTATCTGCAAATTTGTTAACCATCATCTTTTCCTTTCGAACAGTGTACAGCCGTTCTAATGATTTCTGCCTTCCATTACGAGCGAACAACGTGAGCCTTTCCATAACCAAACAAGGGCATGCAAGAGGACAGGATCGAATGCGTAGACTCATAGAGAAGCAACATAAAACTGATTGGAGGATAAGCAATGTATTTTCATAGCGTCCAGCAAGGCGAAACGTTATCGTCCATTGCCGCTGACTATCGAATTTCTTTGTCCCATCTTATTCAAGCCAATCCAACGATCAACCCGAATCAACTATTCATTGGCCAATCGATTGTCATCCCTGGCCTTCCGAATCCAAACACGATCCCGTATGAAATTCATGTCTCCCTTTCCCAGCATCAGTTGACTTTGCTCCACAATGGCTCTGTCGTAAAAATCTATCCCATTGCGGTCGGAAAAATGCTGACGCAAACACCAACCGGAAATTTTGTCATCGTCAACAAAGCGCCCAACCCAGGAGGTCCATTTGGAACAATGTGGATGTCGCTTTCCAAACTGCATTATGGCATCCATGGCACAAATGATCCTTCTTCAATCGGCAAGTCTGTCTCCCATGGCTGCATTCGCATGCACAATGAAGATGTCGAAGAACTCGCCGCCACTGTCCCGATCGGAACGAGAGTGCGAATTGAACCATAGGCATTCAGCACCGCCGGCCTTGCTACAACGAGCCACTTCCTTTTATGATGAACAAAGAAAGTCAAATCGTGCAAGGAGTACCCAATGGACAGCTTAAAACAACTATTGCAGGAACAGTACCAATTACAGGCACAAACGATTTCTCCGCAAAAGGGCGGCTGGGCAGCACTTGCGTATCGAGTCGAAACAAAGAAACATACTTATTTCTTAAAAATGTACGAAAAGAGCAGAACATCCACGCCAAAATGGACAGCACTCATTGATGAATACGTGCCCGCCCTCATTTGGCTCAACGAGCAAAACGATTTAAACGGCAAAGTGCCAGTGCCGATCCTTACCAAAAATGGCCAATGCAAATGCGAAAACGGCAAAGGCATTTTTCTACTTTACGAGCACATCGAAGGCGAAACAATCGGTACCCAACAACTAACAAACGACCAAGTGGAGCAATTGGCTACAATCATCGCCGCACTCCATGCCATCGGAGAGGAAACAGCGCCTATTGCGACTGCACAGATAAAGGAAGACTTCTCATTGCCTTTTGCCGTCTCCTTATACAAACTGCTGACAGAGCAGCTTGCGATGTTGCCTGATGACATTCAAACAATCATTGCGCCTTTTTCACAACCACTTCTGTCATTGATTGAGTCGACCGAAAAACGGGCTAACACACTTAAACAGCGGCCGCTCCGCTATGCATTATGCCACACCGACTTGCATCATTGGAACTTGATGACGTCACAAGGAGAACTGGTTTTAATTGACTGGGAAGGGCTGAAGCTCGCGCCAGTAGAAGCGGACATGATGTTTGTCGTCGATGAATGTTACAACAATGCGTTTATGGATCACTATCGCAAGCGCCATCCCGACTATGTCATTGACCAAGAATGCTTGGCCTTTTATCAAGGCAGACGGAAGCTCGAAGATATTTGGGAATTTCTTGAACAACTGCTGTTTGACGAACAAAAGCCAACAGAGCGGGCTGCTATATTGGAGGGGTTAGAAAAAGAATTAGAAGCTGTGGCCAAGGCCTGCCTGTGATAGACTGCACCTTGTTAGGTAGGCTTTTTGTCTTTGGAGCAGTGGACTCGGACAAACGATGAGCCTATAGGAATAGACGTGCCGAGGAAATGGCAAAACGCTTCTCCTTTATGCGTCTTCAAAGACGAAAGCGGCTAACTTTATAGAAGAATGGCACTTAAACTAGATGTCCCAACAAGCCAACAGCTATTTAAAGCCAATCGCTAATCCTTAGGAACTTCTGCATACGTCATCGTAAACGGCTGCGTTTTCGCATGATCGATTACGTCTTCAAACTTCCAATGAAAGCGAATCAATTCATCAACCGCCGTTTGCAGCCGTTCCTGTCCTTTTACCGCCTCAGACTCCAACGCTTCAATCGACGCCAAGATGATTTCCCCTTTGGTCGAGTCCAGAATGCCTTTCACTTCCTGCTTCAATTCACCAAGCATGTCCATTTTCGTTTGCAACAATTCCACCACGAGGTTTCGTTTCTCGTCGTGTGTTCGTGCCTGTTCAAGCGTATATGTTCCACTAAAACCAAATGTATTCATCAATCCCACTTCCCTTATCCTGATAAATAAGCAAACATGCCGGCCACATTGTGTTCGACATCAAACATCTCTTCTACTGCTTGGCGCATCGCCTCCGCTTTCTCTCCGATTGACTCCCGGTTTTGCTTGACCAACCAAGCAACGCCTTCAAGTGGCGCGCCTTCAAGCGGCAAAAACGATTCACGAAAACGCAAATTGGTGATGAGCCCGCCATAAGAACTAGGCAACAAATGCTGGTAAGCCCGGTAGTTGCTCTCCATAACGCTCATTTTGGCAGCCAGTTGTTTCTTCTTATGATTGTAAAAGTCCATGTACTCATGCTCAACCACTGCCAAATAGCGCTCCAGCAGTGTATCTTGTTGATCAAGAACCTTTTTTACAGCTTCATACGCGTCTAACGTTTTGCTCAAATTCAGCTTAATTTCGTCCCCACCAGCAGAACCTTCCAAATACAAATCGCCATTTTGATAAGACTTGCCTTCAGCGATTTCATTCATGAGTGCTTCAAGGCTATGATGCTCTTCCGCCGCTTTCGCGATTCCGTCAAACAGTTTATTGATCGTTGCGATCCGATCCTCCATCGACAACTTATACAATAACCCAGCAAACAGGCCATCTTCTATCATCCTGCCAATTGACAGTCCTTCTCCTTCATGAATCCGCTCATAGATCGCCCCTACTTCCGTCAGCACCATTTGCAAATGCCATTTCAGCTGCCGGGCATCTTCCTCAGACAAATACCCCGCTTCCCCCAACTCATCGACGAGTACAGCAACTGTCGTTTTCATCGCCCCAATATCAAGCGGCTCAGCGTTTGGGTGGTCTTTGTAATAAGCCAATGCATCACCAAACGCCTCTTCCATAACACCGGCAACCCCTTCCTCCCCATAAACATTGCCATACGGGGCTAGAAAATGAAGCAACGCCTGCAACTCTTCTTGAGGAATCGCTTCCACAGCTTCGACGAATCCTTTGTTCTCATGGTCCGTACGGTACGTTGCCACATTGCCCACAACAAACATCCCTGGAAAGGAATCAAGCGCATACAAAAAATCACTCTTGGAGCGGGTTTGATGGATATTCGCCCCTTTGTCTATGTAATATTCCTGGGCAAACGCTTCGAGTTCTGCGGCGGGGATGGAGTGGACAGATTCAGTATTTAATCGTGAGAGGTTAAATTCCCTTTCTACCGCTCTTCTAAAGTCTCTGTCATAACGTATTTGTTGGACAGCATTAGCCTGTGCGCCATTAAACGTGTGCACTTCTGAGAAGTACGATTTATTAAGTTGAATTGCAGATACGGTGTTGTGGCCTTTGGAATGGGCAAGAGCATAAATGGGGACCTCTTCATCAATGTTATTTTTTTCGCCTACTTCCTCAAGAAAAGCTTCCGTGTTTTCTGCATATTGAGCGCCTCCGGTGCCGACACCAACACCAAACAAATTGTCGATCCAATCTTCAGGTGACACACTTCCTCGGGAGATAAATACCACTTCATTCACATCATCAGGATCTTCTTTGTCAGCCAAGACAATTGCCGTTCCTTTCGCATCTGCGGTAAAAGAATAATTCTCCATTCGTTCAATGTGAATCTTCGCCTCAAGCGGCTCCCCCATTTCCTCCAGGTAAATCCGTCCAACTGCTTCAATGATCGCCTCATCGGTCATCTTCGGGAATTGATACTCAAGATTGGTAATTCTCATTTGCACCATCTCATTATCGAAAACACTGCTCATCCCAAATCTCCTTTCCTATTGATCTAACAAACGAATGGAATGCATTAGCTTCTCCGCCATCGCGATATCCTCTTCAAAACTAAGAGTGCATTCTTCTTCTCCCTGGCACATCGCCGTATACGAGTATGAAATCGCCTGGTTCCTATCCTTGGCAAAAAGGTAACTAAAATATTGCACGTACGGGCCGTACTCATCCTTATCTTCCAAGCTCCCGTAATACATTTCTAAACCATTTGCTTCCACATACTTATATTCTCCTTCGAAATTATTTGCACGTTTAAATACATTTAAATAACTTTGTTTTAATTCTTCAGGGTAATGGCTTTGGTACATAACTTGAACATCGTATAGTTTTTTTTCACGATAATTATTAAACGTATAAATGACCGTTTCAGCATCATCGTTTTCAATATCATGAAGCAGATCGGAAATAATCCCATTTTCCGGAATCAGCATCTCAAAGCCATCAAGTTTTCCTCTCATTTGGTGAAAACCCGGCTCGACATCAGTAGACACTAAAAACTCTTTTGTAAATTCATCTTCAACCGCTAGAAAATCTTCGTTATTCTCCACTCCTTCGTTCTCCCCTTCCTGTTCAGCGTCATCATCTTCTGGCGTTTGTTCAGTACTGGGATTTTCCTCTGTCTCTTCTCCATTCACTTCTTCTTCTGGCTCTTGTTGGTCATTGGCTGTATTGCACCCTCCAATTAGAAACACTGCGCACAGTGTACTTATGGTAAGCCACTTTTTCACTGTCGTTTCCCCTTTCTGTCGAATCAGGGTTTTGCTTATGTATAAACACTAATTATTTGTCTATTTTTATATTTCTTATTGTTAGGATATAAGTGTGCCCTGTTTCCTGCAAGAGGCTCTATGTCGGTTTTTGTTGCGCTACTAAAGACCTACGGACGACAAGTGACTCTACTTAACTATTCCTTACCGAGGCTTCTCTGCTTCAAAACCCCTTCCCTATGAGTCAATTAAACAAATAGCATGCTTCCCCTTCAAGGCTGAGGGGTCATTCTTCTCCCCCTGGGCATATTGCTATATAAAACAAATACAAGAAAGCCTGCTTTGATCAACATTTTTCAAATGTAGGCTCTCTTCTCTTTGTTAAATCAGTCTTTATAAGGCCATTTTGATCAACTTTATTTTAAACAACTGCGAACAATCGTTGTTGTCTCTATTTAGACCGAAATAAAGTTGAATCGCTTTCCAGCTTATTATCAATAAACGCCACAATACGTTGCAAATCCTGTATTTGAGTCATAATCTTTTCTTTATAATCTAAAAGAGTTCTTTTTAATTCGGGAATAACATTGATGTTTTCCTTAATAGGCAATTTTATAATTTTTTTCATCTCATTTAATGACATTCCTGTTTTTTTTAGACAAATAATCAATTCCATTAACTCTTTATCTTCATCACCGTAAATTCGATGTCCATTTTGTTTTCTTTTTGCATAGGGAAGCAAGCCAATCTTTTCATAATAGCGGATTGCATCTTCCGTTAATCCAGTTTTCTCGGAAATTTGCTTAATAGAATACGTGCCCAAATCATCACCCTCTGTCTGATTTTCATTTCATTAAAATTCCACACACTATGCAGCTTATAAAACGAGAAACTCATTTTTGTAAATATCATACAGTCGATTAAGTACTTCTTCCTCATGCCCCGAGAGTTTGATAGCAGTTTCTTTGCCCTTGTTTATAAAAATCCCGGTAATCTCGTTGTTGAAAGCAGCATCGTATAAGCGGGAAGCCCCTTTACTTGGGGGAGTAAACATAAGATTCCTTATGAGAAGGATATAGCTTGGCATTCCCTTTCCTTTAGTTAACCTCGTCTTATTTGGTCCTGGGCAGACACTGCGAATTTTTATTCCCTCACTCGATAGCTCTGGTGCAATTCCATTCGTCCACAAGGATAGGGCCAATTTACTGTTGGCATAAGGACCTATCAACTTTTTAAAAGGAGTTTTAGGATTGATTATTGTATTTAAGTCAAATTGCTTTAAAAATAACAAAGAATTGGAAGATGTGTTGATTATCGTTTTATCCTGCCCTTTTAGTAACAGTTCTCTAAGTTCCATTGTAATGATGAAAGGCACTAATGTATTAACCTCGAAATGGAGTTCACGCCCCTGCTTGGAATATTTGTATTCAGCAAAAGAGACTCCAGCATTGTTGAAAAGCAAGTCAATTTTAGCCTCGCTTTTTTTAATCTGGTCAAGTGCATTTCTAAGGCTTGAGAAATCAGCTAAATCCGCTTTATATACTCTTAAATGGTTCTTTTTAAGAGCATCAATGATGATTGGTTGTTCATTTGAAAAATCAGAGCGGATTAAAGCAGCCACTTCCCAGCCTCGTAATAGCAGATTTTTCGTCAGTTCCAATCCAATCCCAGAGTTAGCTCCAGTGATCAATACTACTTTGTTATGTTCCTTCATTTAACCCTTCCTTTCTGTGTTTCAAAATAGTAAATACAGAATACTACTTGGAGTGAACACCAAGTCAAGAAAAATCACGGAAAAACCCAACTTCTTTCATTCATTAGATAAGTTGGTTTTTTTCTCTGTCTAGTAGTTTGCGTACATGCCGCACTTTGCCGTTAACCACACCAACCGAAAAACTCGTGTAAAATCGTGGAAGACGGGAAGCAAAAATGTGTGATGGCTTCACTTAATGAATGCTCTCAACTGCTCTAATTATAAATTTTAATGAATTACGATTTAAACATGTTACGAATCGGTAGATTAACAAAAAGGAAATTGACGTGTTTAATAGAATGAAGATTTTAGACACATTTCGTCAGAAGGGAGAAAGCTAATGGAACTAACAATCATAAGCAGTGTGCGGACCAATAATTTTAATGACGATCGGTTGATGGAAAAGATTGCAGGATTGTGGAAGGAAGCTTCAAGTCATTTAAACCAGAATCAGATAATTTATGGTGTGTATCATAATTATGAGAGTGACTATAAGGGGGATTATACATTAAGCATTGCTATAGAAGATAGCCAAGGCCATCCTTCATTGAAAATACCAAAGAACGGAAACTATGAAATTGTCCCTGTCGACACAACCGATGAACAAGGTGTGGTTCACACGTGGAAAAAGATTTGGGAAAGCGAGGATTCACGTACATTAACGAGGGCATACACATACGATTTTGAAAAGTATTATCCAAATGGAGACATTGAGATTTACATAGCCATTGAACATTAAAGGGGGATTTGTTACGCAACAAACCGCAGATTTCAGGACGATACAAAACGTTATGTAGTTTCCATTTTACCATCACTCTATTTAGGAAAGGCTTTTGGGAGGAAGCCTTAACAGCGACACGGCTACGACCAGATATGCGACCATGGCAATGAGAAAAACCGCCATTTACATCGTCCCCTCTCTTAATGCTTATCTTAAGCATAAGCACTGCACATAAAGGAAAGGTGAAGGAAACGTAAAGTGTTTGTGAATATGTCGGATGCCAACAATAATAAGGTTTAATTCCCTTTTTATGTAACCGATATAAAGAATGCACATCTCAAAAAAAGCGCCCCGGCCACTGTCAGCTTCTATCTACATTCAATAAAAGCGAGGGAAGACGATGCACATTACAAATGCCACACATTCCGTTCTAACTAGAGCTTCTGCAGCAAATAAAAACGAGGTTTCTTATAAAGCAACGAGACCAATGCCAGAAACGCAAGCCACTTCAGTACCTCAACAAAAGAGTGGTCCTGATTTAAAAGAGCTTACTGGAAAATATCATATCCGCAACGCCACATTTGCCGAGTTAAACGAATTAGCATCTGCGTTGTATCAGGCAGGAGAGATTAGCCACCAAGATCTCGCTACCCTGACATTTAATTACGATAAAGCCCTGTCCGACCTTAGAGAACACCAAGGCATTTCACAACCATTCCCTTATCAAGAAAACGAACGCCGCGATTGGATTGAAGTGTTTCGGGATCGGGCTGAATCAAGCAGGCAAACAGGCAACCTCCTTGGCTACCACAACCGCATGAACGTGGTGAACATTCTAGAGAGGTTGGATGCGTAATGAGATTAATAGAAGCAGATGCTTTGTGCATCTGCTTCTATTCGCCTGCAATTCTTTTTATCTCTTTTTAATAAATCAAGGTATTTTAGTGGAATACCTCTACCATTATTTAAGCCGTTCCAAGCGATCAACCAGCTCGGCACGTACGCACCGAGCCTTTCTCCTTCTACTGTTGAACCAATTTAAGTTCGACAGGAATAAAGTCATCAATCTCTTCTCCGCTCAGAACAGAGAATGCAGCCTCCAACGCTTCTTCTCCAATTAGCGTTGGTTGTTGAGCAACGGTTCCTGCCAAACCTCCGCTTTCAACAGAGTTTACAGCGTCATCTGTGGCGTCAAATCCAACAACCACAATATCGTCACGACCAATAGCGGATACAGCTTCGAGTGCACCGAGCGCCATCTCGTCATTATGGGCAAACACACCAGCAATGTCGGGATTGCTTTGCAAGATGTTTTCCATCACTGCCAAACCTTCTGCTCTATCAAAATTAGCCGTTTGTTTTGCAGCTACATGTAAATTCCCATCTGCGACGTTGTTAAATCCTTCTCCCCGTTCACGTGCCGCCGATGAGCCGGGGATGCCCTCAAGTTCAGCGACAGTCGCCCCTTCGCCAACAAGCTCAAGCAACAATTCACCAGCCATTTCACCACCGGCGATGTTATCGGATGCAATATGCGTGACAACTTCACCGCTGTCAGCTGCACGGTCAACAGTAATCACAGGGATGTCCGCTGCATTCGCTGCCTCAATAGCTGCTGCCACTGCAGAAGAATCTGTTGGGTTCACAAGAATTAAATCTACTCCCCGCTGGATTAAATCTTCCACATCATTGATTTGTTTGGCATTGTCATCTTGCGCATCGACTGAAATCATTTCCAACCCAAGTTCAGTTGCTTTCGCTTTTGCCCCTTCTTCTAAAGTGACAAAAAACGGGTTGTTCATTGTTGAAATGGAAAAGCCCACTGTAAATTCACCATCATTTGCACCACCATCGGAACCGTCTACTGGCTCTGATTCCTCAGAAACTGGAGATTCCATTGAACAAGCCGCCATTAGTGCAGCGATTCCGATCATTGCAACCGATAATTGTCGTTTTTCCATTGTAAATCCTCCCTCTATAAAGTTAAGCTATCTCCTGACATAAACACCAACTGATATTGATAGGTTAAGAGCCATCCTAATACCAGAACTCCTTAAGCTGTTTTTCTGCGATCAAGCAAGACTGCAAGTAAAATGACACTTCCTTTAACCATTTGCTGGAAAAAAGAGCTGACACCAAGCAAATTCAACCCATTATTCAACACTCCTATGATTAAGGCACCAATAAGCGTTCCGACAATCCACCCTTTTCCACCTGTTAAACTCGTTCCCCCGAGCACAACCGCAGCAATCGCGTCAAGTTCGTACATCGTGCCAGCCGTTGGTTGAGCTGAATTTAGCCTCGACGTTAAAATCACACCAGCAACGGCTGCCAAAAATCCAGTCAGAGAGTATACGTAAATCTTAATTCGGTCGACTTTGATGCCTGATAGAATCGATGCTTCCTCATTGCCACCAACTGCATATACGCGACGGCCAAATGTGGTTTTCTTTAAAATCAAGTACAAGATAACAAAGCTAATCATCATCGTAATCGCCGGCATTGGAATTCCAAAAAAGTAGCCGCCTCCAAGCATTTGGAACAATGTAGAATCACCTAAGTTTGATACAGGCCTGCCATCTGTAAACATTAAGGTCGCGCCTCGGTAAATCGTCATCGTCGCCAGTGTCGCAATAAATGGTGCTACTTTTCCTTTTGCAATGATTATGCCATTTATTGCACCAAGTGCTGCTCCAACAAGCAATCCAATTAAGATCGCTAAGATCGGGTCCATCCCTGACGAAAGTAAGGTTGCAGTGACCGCTCCAGAAAAAGCAAGAATTGCACCAACTGATAAATCAATCCCACCTGTCAAAATGACAAACGTCATTCCAAATGCAATGAGCGCATTAATGGATACTTGCCGAAGGACATTGAGGAGATTCGGCGCTGATAAGAATCCTGGGTTTAGAATGCTAATAATTAATATGATAAGGAAAAGGCCGATAAATGGACCAAGCGTCGCTGTTAATGCCTTGACTCGTTTATTGGTGAACATGTTTGTCTCCTCCCGTCGCATAGTGCATAATCGTTTCTTCTGATAACTCATTGCGGTCAAGTACTTTCATTAATTTGCCTTCAAACATCACGGCAACGCGTGTGCTCATGCCGATAATTTCCGGCAGTTCTGAAGAAACCATTATAATTGCCACACCTTGCTTGGCCAGTTCATTCATAATTGTATAGATCTCTTTTTTCGCACCTACATCAACGCCCCGAGTTGGTTCATCCAAAATGAGCACTTTCGGCTTCATACCAAGCCATTTAGCGATAACCACTTTTTGCTGGTTTCCTCCACTCAGTGATTTCGCTTTTTGGTGGGGGCCGGAGGTACGAACACCTAACTTCTTTACAAGTTCTTGATAAAGAGCCTGTTCTTTTGTAAAAGACATCATGCTTCCCGAAGAAACGGTTGCTAAGTTCGTTATGGAGAGATTGTCCCGAACTGAAAAATTAACGATAAGTCCTTTTGTTTTTCGGTCTTCTGGCACAAAGGCAATGCCATTCTCAATTGCATCAACCGGTCGTTTAAATACAACTGGCTTTTGATCGATTTCAATCGTGCCACTATGCAAATGCCGATAGCCAAAAATGCTTTCCACCACTTCTGAGCGCCCCGCCCCCATCAAACCAGCAATACCAAAGATTTCACCTTCCCGCACCTCAAAGGTAACGCTTTCAAATTCATTTTTTCTACTCACATTTTTTACGGCGAGTTTTACCGCACCTGGTTCTAAATCATGATCAGGGTAGCGACCTCCAAGCTCTCGACCGACCATTAATTTGACGATCTCATCAAAACTCGTCTCGGCAATGACTTTCGTGCTCACATAGTTTCCATCACGAAGGACTGTAATACGTTGACACAAGGAGAAGATTTCTTCCATTCGATGGGATATATAAACGAAAGTCACGCCTTTCTCCTGCAAGCCACGAATAACAGTAAACAATGTATCAATCTCCCGGTCTGTTAGCGCTGCTGTTGGCTCGTCCATAATAATAATGTCTGCATTTGTCATAAGGGCTTTGGCAATTTCAATCAATTGCTGCTTCCCGACTGATAAAGCACCTGCCCGGTCCGAAGCTTTTACTTTAAGACCAAGCTCGGCCAGCTGTTGTTCAGCATATTCGTTCATCTTTTTCGTTTTAAGCCAACCCGTTTTTCCAACGGTGTACTCATTGCCAAGAAACAAATTCTCTGCAACTGACAGCTCTGGCAAAATATTGAGTTCTTGATGAATGACAGCAATTCCGTCTTTTTCCGCATCTTTTGGGTGCGTGTAGGCAACCTCCTTCCCTTTCACACGGACAACCCCTTCATCCCTTGGATAAATGCCCGTTAAAATTTTCATAAGGGTAGACTTACCAGCACCATTTTCGCCCATTAACGCGTGAATTTCTCCTTTTTCAAGCGTGAAAGACACATTTTTCAACACGTGGTTTCCACTAAATGACTTGCTTATCTGGCTCATTTCAACAATCATAGCCACACCTCTTCTTTAGAAAATAACCCCTGCGCGTAAGATGACATTGGCGTATGGTGCACATTCGCCTGTACGGATGATTGCTTTCGCTTTACTTGTTTCCGCTTTCAATTCATCATGAGGCAAATAACGAATCGAAATTTGCCTGTTTTCCAGTTCCTGATGAATGGACGGGCTTTCTGTTCTAACTTCTGTTGCCGCCATCATTAACTCCACTTCCATATCGGCCAATACTTCTGTTAGAACATCAACAAAATTTGGTACACCTAACCTAATGGAAAGATCGATGCATTCAACGTTAGACGGTATTGGTAATCCGCAATCTGCTATGACGATTTGGTCTGTATGCCCTAGCGACGCAAGCACCCGGGCAATATCACGATTTAAGATGCCTAATTTCTTCATGGTTGATCCTCCTGAATGCTTGATAGGTTGATCCTTCCTGCAAAAAGACACTACTGTCTTTCCAACAGAAAAGCAGCCACCTCTTCTTTACTCGGCATCCCGCCCTGAGCGCCAAATGACTGTACCGATAACGCTGCCGCTGCATTAGCGTACATCACCGCCTCTCGCATTGGCTTTCCGCTTGCAAGCGCAACAGCCAGTGCGCCGTTAAAGGTATCACCTGCACCTGTTGTATCTACTGGCATAACGCGATGACCAGTAATACGTTGTTCCACCCCATTCTCTGTCCACATCACACCAGCAGCACCTTGGGTAACAATTAGTTTCTCTTTTAAATGAACATTCGTATTTGCAAACAACTGTGCCTGCTCTGACTCATTAGGCGTAATCCATGTACTATTCTCATACGTTTGTTGCGATAACTTCTGTGCTGGCGCTGGATTAAGAATGACCGGTACTTGATGTTTCTTACAAAGGGCAATTGCATACTCAACTGCTTTTAACGGAATTTCCAATTGAATCAACACAATATCACTGTCTGCAATCACTTCTTCACATGTGGATAAAAATGCTTCGTTCACATATTCATTTGCTCCAGCTGTGACAATAATTCGGTTATCCCCATCTGAAAGCAGAATCGTAGCTACTCCGGAACTACAGTGTGTAACGGGTTCCACATGATCCACACAAACACCTTCATCTTGAAGCCCCTGCTTAAGCAGCTCGCCAAAGGCATCATCGCCCACACGCCCTATCATGCGGACGTCAGCACCAAGCCTAGCTGCAGCCACAGCTTGATTTGCCCCTTTACCACCAGGCACTGTTTTAAAGCCCTTTCCCATTACGGTTTCTCCTTGAGCTGGCACATGGTCCGTACTCGTCACCATATCCATGTTAATGCTACCAATGACAGCCACTTTTCGTTTAACCACTAGGCACCACCTCCTTTTGTTGTTCCTCGTATGGTTAAAGTCGTCGGCAGTTCATGCCAATACGACTGCAAAGACCTTTTTTCTATTAGTTGCACCAATAGTTGTATCGCCAGTTCGCCCATCTCGTATATCGGCTGTTGTACCGTTGTTAACGAAGGCACCAACATATTGCCAAATAAAATGCCATCAAAGCCTACAATTTGTAAGTCTTCTGGAATCGAGCGTTTTAATGTATGAGCTGCTTTCATCGCTCCAGCCGCTGCTACATCACTGCTTGTAAAAATACCATCAATTGTCGGGTGTTTTTCAAGCAAAGCACGAACGGCTTCTTCCGCTTGCTCTATTTGAAAGCCCGTCTCCACGATGATATGAGCAATTCCATTTGCTTCAACAACTTCCTTAAACCCTTCGTATCTCTCATCAGCAGGATTCAGGCCTTTCGGTCCACGCAAATGAGCTATAAATGCACAACCTTGTTCAATTAAGTGCTCCGTAGCAGCCTTTGCCCCATTTTTGTTTTCAGATACGACAGTCGGAATGTTGGCGCTAACAAAACGGTCCAACGCAACTACAGGCAAGTCAAGTGTCTCATAGTGTTCATACGTCCCAGTGCCAGTCGCTAAAATAAGCCCGTCTACATACTTTTGTTGAAGAGCGTGGACATAATGTTGCTCTTTTTTTAACTCGTTATCAGTATTGCACAGCACAACCGTGTAGCCTTTCTTGAGTGCCACATCTTCAATCGCTCGGGCAAGTTCGGGGAAAAAAGGGTTTGCTATATCAGGGACAAGCAACCCAATCATTCCTGATGTTTTATGATAAAGTGTACGCGCTACAGCGTTTGGTTTATAATTTAACGTTTCAATAGCTGTCTTCACAGCCTGTTCAGCTTCTTTGCTGACATAGCCTTTTTGGTTTAACACGCGCGAGACGGTCGCCACGGAAACCTTAGCGTATTTCGCAACATCCTTAATTGTCGTCATACTCATTCTCCTAACACATGTAACCGGTTACAGATAATATATGACGGAAGTGCTTGTTTGTCAATGACTATTTCTTTCATTTAATCGTTATCCACAATTGACTACTGAAGGCTAAAAAACAAAAACGGTTTCCCCCTTTTCACGTAAAAGTGCTTCAGACTCCGGAATGGGCAAATCGTTTGTTCAAATGATGCGACTCATTTTCGAAAGGCTCTTGTCCACCGAAATAAAAACATGAGAGGAGATGCGGCTGCAAGGAAGGTTGAAAAAAGAGTTCAAGTCAGCTCGGATCTCCTCGACCGTGTCTCTAACTGTTTTCTACTTCAATTTACAACGCCCCTATCAATCTCAAACCTTTTAATTGATCGAACAGCATTTGCATCCCTTCCCTCTCTATAAGAAAGCATCTCTAGCTGAAAAAGGATCAGAGCTTGTGATGTAAGTGACACTTTTTCAACACAATGGACGTTGATTTTTGGAAGAGAAGAATGCGTAATGCCTAGCAACGATTTGTTGTCGGGCTGCTTTAGCTTCTTGTTAAAATATCAAGCACATTTGCCCGAAAAACAGAAAAATCTAGTTGAACAGCTATACGTGGGCAGTAAGGTCCACTGCATGCGGCTGAGGCAGGGCGAAAATCAGCGACACTTAGTCCAGAGGAGTAGCGGCCTTGATCTTCAACCTGAACGTTGCGCCGTTTATAGCTTAACAAATTCGGGACCTCCATTGCCGCCATCAATGCTGTTAGATCATGCTGCGGCGTTCCCTGAATACCAGGTTCGAGAACTTGATAAGACTCATAATAAAAGTCAAGCATCGGCTTAATAGTACGAAGCAGTGGCGTCGTTGCTTTAGAGTCAATCAAATTGACGTCGGCTGGCGTTAGCAACGCATCCCTCGTCACATTCAACGGCACAATGGTTACATTTGGCGCATGTGCACAAACAAAATTGGCGGCAGTGGCATCTCCTAAAAAATTGGCTTCCGCTAATTCAGTCTCATTTCCCGGCACTAAAAATGCGCCTCCCATGAGAAACGTTGCTTTCACCCGTTTCATAACGGCAGGGTTAATCATCCAAGCCATTGCCAGCGTCGTGCAACGGCCGAGAACGACAATGGTTATTTCATTTGGATTCTCTTTAATTACTTGAAACAAGCGGCTAAAATTGGTTCGATTCGCATAACGCTCTGCTGGAACGGGCGGCCTAATCGGCCCAAGACCTTCTTCTCCATGAATATCCGGGAAGAATTCCGGTTCTTCTCCATTTAGCGCTCGAGTCGCTCCAGCAATAACCGGGACCCCTTTCCGATCGGCCAAACTTAGCAAATACGATGCATTGCGCAATGCCTGATCGCGGCTTACATTGCCAAAATCACCTACAATGCCCGCCAGTTCCACGTCTGGATGCTGCAAGGCGTAAATAATCGCCATCGCATCATCGATCCCAGTATCTGCAAATACCAATAGTTTATTTGCCATCTCATCATCACCTCCATATACGTTATGACACAGAGGACAAGATGGCTTAGTTTAACAACCGTATCACACTAAAATTGGTTGATTCGTTCCTATAATTACGATAAAGCAATGTCCGATCTTAGAGAACGCGATGGTATCAAGAAAACGGACAACAGGATTGGATTGAAATGTTTCAGGAAGGTGTAGCTGAACCAAGCAGGCAAATGGGCAACCTCCTTGGGTACCACAATCGCATGAATATGGTGAGGCTTATAGAGGGGTTGGATGCGTAACGAGATTAATAGAAGCAGATGCTTTGTGCATCTGCTTCTAAACCGTAAGTTAAAAAAACACTGGTTACTTTCAAGGTATGTGAAGTGTTTCTCTTTCAACACTTCAAATTGATCTAACGTAGATCATGATTCTCTGATTGAGATCGGCAAAGTCGCGTGTAACCGTAATCGTTCTTTCCATCTCTTGGTGAGAAACAGGCAGCTTATGGTTCAAAATGACTTTTACCTACACACAAAGACTCTCCTATTTTAGTGTGACTTTTCCATTTTCACAAAATTATTTCTTTGTCGTTAGTTCTTTTAACAAGGCAATCATCTCTTTGTTCTGTTTTATTATTTCATTTCTTTGTTGTCTAGCCTTCCAAAAATCCACTAAAAAGCCCAATAGTACAATTAGGATTAATATCGTCATAACGCATTTTCTCCTATTAATTATTTAAGCAATTCCCGATGTTTCAAACCATAGACTATTAATCATAAACATTCGCATTCACTTTCATTTTCCATTAGTTTACTTCAAATCAGTAAACGTTACCAGTAGTTATACCAATTGATTAAGGTAGTTATGAGAGACTCGGCACTAGTGTTTTTCTAGCTACCTTAGATCTTTCACTATTGAGAGAAAAACGTTCATTGTCTTCTATTATTTAGTTTTTTAGAAATACGAAGACATAACAGGCCCATACTAATGAAAACGAGAAAAGGGATGATGGCCCATAAAGGAGTTACCACTGTCCAAAACAGTAGATAGGCACTAATAGCCATACAAAGCCAACCACAAATAAGAAAAGCGCTCGAAAGAAAATCTTTCATATCAACACACCGTCCTTAAAAAAAGTACACCTATCAATCGTTTCACACAATACTTATTTTGAATAGAACATGGCTGTGCATCATAGTGCGCGTCCCTTATATAAGAACTCATAAACAAATCAACTCCTCCCCTACGCAAATTAACCCATGACGATAGTCTGATAGTTTGTTACAATTACCATATTACACCACAAAGGAGGAACTAGCTTGAATACGTTATTTTTCATTTTGGCGGCACTTTCCCTATTTACTTTTATTCTAGGATTGATTAAACCGAGCTTGATCCGGCTACCGTCAAGAAGTCGAGTATGTTTATACGTGATTCCAGTACTTATTGTTACTTCTATCTTACATGACAGTACGCAAGATCCAAATAAAGCCCAGTCCGCCCAACTAGATCGTTCGCAAGCAAAAATCGAAACCTTAGAAGCATCCTTACAAGACAGAGAAACGGAAATGGAAGAATTGACTGTTGCGTTAGAGGAAGCTGAGGAATCATTAAAAGAGTCTGAAGAGCAGTTGGAGCTCCTACAGGCGGAAGAAGGCGACGTTGACGGTTCTTTTGAAGAGCAATTAGAGGAAGCAAAACTCGAATGGGAAGAGGAATTTCGGGAACAGATCGAGGAAGAACTGGAAGAACGCATCACTGCTGAAATTAGTGAAGATTATGAGGACAAGCTTGCTGCATTAGACGATAAAATCAAAGAAAAAGAGCAAACGATTGAAGAGAAGGAAACGACTATCTCGAAGTTGGAAGAAGAAGTGGCCAGTGCCTCGACTAATAACGGAAATGAAACCGCTACCACTGAAACAGAGACTGCACAGTCTTCAGAAAGCGCAAGTACCGATAGTTGTGGGCCTGGAACGGTGAAAATCAACAGTGCTTCCGAGTCTGAGCTGCAAGCGATTTATGAAATTGGTCCAGACCGAGCCGCACAAATTATTCAACTCCGGCCCTTTTCCTCTTATAATGACATGAAACGAATTAAAGGAATTGGCGATGCCCGTGCCGAAGCGATTGAAAACCAAGGAATTGTGTGCTTTGATTAAAACCACTGAAAGTTAATGCCACTAGCGCAAAATGCTAGTGGCTGTTTTTCGGGACAGCAGGTAACTGAAAGGAAACCACTGCGCCTTTGTCATTCCATGCTTGAACGTTTCCGCCATGTTTTTCGATTATGTGTTTGACGATGTAAAGCCCAAGTCCTTTATGAGGGTCAGCACTATCGTTATTCTGGTAAAATTTTTGAAAGACGTAATGCAAGTCTGATTCAGTGAAGCCTTTTCCATTGTCGCTTACAGTCACTTTTACGTAATCGTCATGGCATTCTGCGTGACAATCAATATGCCCATCATATGGTTCGGCGAAGCGTAAGCTGTTTGATATGAGGTTGTCTATCACTTGCGTTATTTTTTGCACATCTATCTGAATCGTGTTCGCTGTTTTTCTGTAGTCGAGAACGGAAGTGTGAAACGTCAGTCCTTCGTTTTGAACAAAATCTTTGTACTTTGCAAATTCAGTTTTAAAAAAATGACCTGGTTCGACGGTTTTTGTTTCAATGGCAAAAAAAGACTCTTCGTCGTTCATTTTAGTACCAAGCTCTTGTACGAGTTTTTCCGTCCTCTCAATTTCGCCGATCATATTCGCAATATACGTTTTATGCTGCTCATCTTTTATCTTTCTCTCCAACATTTGCGCGTTTGCTTTCATGATCGTCAATGGCGTTTTTAAGTCATGGGAGACAGACGAAATAAACTCGGAACGGTTTTTTTCCAAGTTCCATTGCTGGTAAAGAGCGTCTTGCAACGCTTGTTTCATTATATTGAATGAAGTCGAAAGTTTTGTGATTTCATCGTTTCCGTCAGCCTCGATTTCAAAATCTAAATTTTGCTTTCGGACCAATTCTGTGGCGACAATCAATTTTTGAATCCTTGCGTAATAGTTTTTTCCTAGTTTGCTCGCATAATAATAGGTAAAGATTATAATAAAGAAAAATGGCGTGAGGAATAGACAAACAAAAAAAATATTAAATAAGGCTTCAACTTCCGATTCCAGTTTATATTGAAGTACGACACTGCCAGCAAATGTACCATTTTGGTCGACAATCGGAATAAACGATGTGGCGGTGTTCTCTTCCAAAAACGATTTGTTGACCTTGTTTAACAAATGGACGCCTTCTGGGTTGACGTTAGCGGAAAATGAACCGTACAAGAATGTTCCTTGTTCGTCCAGCACTTGGTATTCCATGCCTGGGGTGGGAATGATCTCTTCTAATTGTTTGGCCCCCGACGCTTGCGAATTGACAAGCTCACGATTCAAGCTTTGTACTTGATCGGTTATTTGGGGGACTTGGCTCTCATAGTAATTGGCATAATAGCGGTCATCGATGCTCATGACAATCGCCCAACTTGCCAAAACGACAATGATGGTAGCGAAGAAACTTAATAAAATCGTCTTGGCTATTGTTAATCGGATTTGCTGTTTAATGGACGTTCTTTTTTTATTCAAGTTTATAGCCCACTCCCCACACAGTATGGATCAGATTTGCCATTGGATCAATTTTATGAATGCGTATCCGAATATTTCGGATATGTTCTGTCACCGTGTGTGATTGTCCAGTTGCTTCTACTCCCCAAATCGTCTCGTATAGATGATCTTTCGAAAAAATTTGCCTTGGGTTGCTCATTAACATTTCCATAATTTTAAATTCTTTGTTTGTGAGCAACAATGGGGTTTCGCCATAGCGGAGCTCATTTGTCCGCCGGTCGAGTTTTATTTTTCCATAGACGAGTTCATCTGTAGGTTGTTGCTTCCGTTTTTCCCGCCTTAAATGAGTTTTGATTCTAGCAAGTAGCTGTTCATGGGTAAACGGTTTGTTTATGTAGTCATCTCCCCCTATGTTTAGCCCATTAATTTGGTCGTTCATACTTGTTCGAGCGGTAACAAATAAAATCGGAACATCGGTAAATTCCCTTACGCTACGGCAAACATCTAACCCGTTCACATAAGGCATCATGATATCGAGGATGATTAAGTCAAAATCCTGCTCCTTAATCAGCTTTATCGCGTTCATTCCGTCATTGGCGACTGTTGTTTGGTAGCCTTCTTCCTGTAACAGCTCTCCCACAATTGAAGTAATTTGAATTTCATCATCGACAATCAGAATGTGCTCCATTTTATCCCCTCACAAAACATTTATTTAAAATCTTGCTTTACCCATAATAAACTTGAAATCCCTCCGCCAAACAGAACAATTAACGGCAACACCATGTAAAGCAATGGCATGTTCGTTTCCGAAAGCGAAATAAAAATGGATTGAGTGGGCATCAAAAAAAATGTCAGCTCATTTGAAAAATAAATTGGCACCACATAGGCAATCATTAATAAGAAGTAAGCAATAATCGGGTTTGGTGCCATAATCGACATCACACTGGCAATAGCAATTCCAGCGGCAATGACAGCCCAAAACAAAAAATAGAGCTTAGCTGAATAAATGTATCCATTCAGTATGGAATAGCGTGTAAGGTCACCATAAAAAGTCACGTATTCTGGAACTTGGTAAAAGAAAAAGCCTAACATGACACCAATGAGCCAAATAAACACGGTGATGAAGACAGCAATCAGAAGCAGCGTTCCCCATTTAGACAGTAAAAACTCTAAACGGTGAAATGGACGGTACAACACTAAGTTGTACGTTTTTGCTTTTATTGGTGAGTTCAAAACAACCACGCAAAACAACGGCATGATGACTAGTGTTACAAAGAAAGAGACTTCCCTTAACAAAAACCAGGAAAAGTTAACAGCATTTAACGGCGTTTCACTATCTGCAGTATAAAGACCTAGATCGAACCAAGTCAAAAAGTAAGCGGAAAAAAAGGAGATGCCTACGAGCAGCAACAAGAGGATTTTCATCATTCTCATCTTCCAAAGCCGCTCCAATTCACTTATGATTAAATATTTCATCATACGGCTCCTTTACACATAATAATTTCGGCGAGTAAAAACCAAATACGCGCCCCCAAGAAAGACCAACAAATAAAACGAAGTAACGGCTATTAGCCAACCGCTCAATTCCCCGCCTGAAAGCAATAACGAGATACCGGTGTATTGAATTTTTGTTATGGAGGCGTACACCACATAAGATATATTGCTCCCTGCGGCAAAAGCGGTTGATTGCTCTAACAGCTGCGGACCAACAATGGAAAAGAAAAGGATGCAAATGCCGCTTCCTAATAAAGCATTGACAGAGGGCATTAAAATCGCGATAAAGCAAAATAACGAGAGCGCCGCAAGACTAGTAAGAAAGGCAATGCCATAATAGTTCAATCCATAAAGAACCATCTCCGTATTTGTAACATCTGCTTCAGAAACAAAAAGAATTGACCTTTCAGGCATCTCAAACATGATCTGCCCAGCGAAGAAGGAAGCCAAATAATAAAGAAAGAAACAAATAAATAAAGAAGTTGCCATCACAATGAATTTGGACAGAAAAATTTGGCTCATGGAATAAGCACGAAGCACTATTAATTTGATTTGTTTTTGCTGATATTCCTCGGTTATCACATAGGCACAAATAAAAATGAGCAGAATGTTGAACGTAATAAACAAATGCTCCGATATGCTAAGAATAGGGAAATTTAAGGAGGTTGCGTAATCAACAGCATCCATTGACCTGTTTCGATTATGGTTTTGGAAATAAACACCAGTAACAATGACTAATAGCGGCAAGGTCATTACTAGCAGCCGAATGGACCATCGCGACCATAACCGTTCGAATTCACTAATGATTAGTTGTCCCATTATGTCATCATCCCAATAAAAATATCTTCTAAATTATTCTCTGCCTTGTCATAAATCTCTTCTTGTTTTCCATAAAAAAGGACATTTCCCTGCTTAATAATAACGAGCGTGCTGCATATCTTTTGGAGTTCGTCGAGCAAATGGCTTGATATCAAGAATGTGATATTTTTTTCTTTATTTAATTGCAAAATCAATTCCCTCAATTCCCTCATCCCCATTGGATCTAGGCCATTGGCAGGCTCATCCAATATGACAATCTCTGGATTGCCTAACAGCGCCTGAGCGATCCCTAAACGTTGCTTCATTCCTAAAGAGTACGTCCGTATTTTTTCATCGCCGCGGCCATCTAGACCAACAATCGTCAATGCTTCTGCGACTTTTTCCTGTCGCTCCTGTTTGTTCAACCCATGGAGTCTGGCAAGGTTTAAGAGCATTCCGCGACCCGTCATGAATTCAAAGAAAATGGGCGACTCAATAATGGCGCCAACAGAACGCATCGCTTCCTTTCGCTGCTTATGCACATTCCATTGGTTCAGTTTCACTTCTCCGCTTGTAGGGATGAGCAATCCCGTCAACAGCTTCATAATCGTCGTTTTCCCTGCGCCATTAGGACCGATAAGACCACAGATCTCTCCCTTGGCGATGGAAAGGTTGATTTCTTCCACTAACGGTTTTCCTTTTATTTTTTTTGTTAAATTCTTTGTTTCAATGATCTTTTCCATCGGCTATCACTCCTTTTTCTAAAAATGATTATCGCTTTTCCCTATCAGAAAAAAATCAAATTCAACATCCGCCAAAACAACAAAAAAGCTAGGACGTACCGTACGGCATCCTAGCTTTTTTCTTCTACAGCCATGGCTTTATCTATCTCTTGAGCGATGGTATACATATCTGGAATAATAAAGTTTTTTCGAATGCTTCCCGAAGCCACTTCATATGCTTCTTTTTCCACTGGGGGGATGATAATATGTCCTCCCTCTTTAATCAACGCCATATTTCTTTTTACAAAAAAATTGTTCCACATCGCCTCATTCATGTTTGGGCAAAAGAGCACAGGCTTCGTAGAAGCCAATATGGTTGATGACAGAAGATCCATGCCTAAGCCATTAGCAACTTGGCCGATTTTATTTGCCGTAGCGGGAAGGACAATAAATAGATCTGCCCACCTAGCTAACCCGACATGGCTGGCCGTATTTGGATCTATCGTTTCATTGTGATCCTGAAAAATGTCATCACAAAACAACGACAAAGAGGAAGCAGGAAACAACTTATTGGCTTGCTCTGTGATGATGACCTTGACATGACCATACGTATGTTTAAAAAAAGCTAAATAGGAGGGCATGTTTATGACAGAGATCGATCCAGAAATTCCGACTAGTATGTTTTTTTCTTCCTTTTCCGGCACATCCTCACCCCTAACTGATTAAAAACGCTTTATCCCAGAAGAGATCACTGTCGTCACCGGTCCTCGACAATAAGGCCAATCCAACGCCAGCTGCCCCTTCCAATAAGCCCGCTTTATCTAACTCGTTTGTTCGGCTTCCGATTTCAAAATCTTTAAATCCCAACGGATGCTGATCCCTATATTGTTCCTTAATCCCGTTTTCCAATTGATTGATGAGCTTGTCAAAATCATTGATGTTAAGATCGTTTTTCATCCGTACCATGATTTGCAGCAAACCACTCTTTCCGTGGCAAAACGTCGCACTTTGCAAGTCTAGTTCTTCTAATGTTTTTTCCTTAATACCGTGGAAACACTTAACCGCCATTTCCTGATAGGGAAGATCGTTCAGCGCTTTCCCTGCTAAATAGAGCGACCGGGCAACACCAGGATTGCCATAACACCAGCCTTCCCGTTCATCTATAACGGTATATTTGTTCGCTATAGCTTCTTTCACACCTACGCGATGGGCCCAAACTGGGGCACCAGTTGAATTGCTTTTCGCATGACGGACGAGCCAATTGCCAATCGTGGTTATTGCTTGCCTTTGCCCTGGTATCTCGATCCCTTTTAATAGACATAAAGATAAAAAACTTAACGGCCCTGGGATGCCATGGGCAAGGCCCAAATTGAAGTTGCCAAATGGATAAATCTTTTTATCCTTCTCTAAAAATTGATTCTCTTGCGTAACATACCATCCTGGAACCTCATGCTCTTCCCATATTATGGTGGCAGTCATTTCAACAAACTGGCGCAAAATCGCTTCAATTAAGCCGTTAAAAGCTGGCGTATCCTTTCTTCTTTCAAGCAAATACCTTCCAATTCCAGAATATCCTTGGATCACATCATAAAAAGTTGGTAGAGCGCCGAGACCATTCCTTTGTTTTTCTTCTTCGATCTCATTCTCTGCTACCCTACGAATCACTTCATCCAGTTTTGCCAATAAGTTCTGGTATCTTGTACCATTTTCAGATGCATTGAACACAGCAAAAGCAAATCCTGTAATTCCACCAAATAAAGAGATAGAATGGACCCCATTTTTTAGATAGTTGCTAGCGTAGACAATATGATTATGGGCCACATGATCCCACTTCTCTTCAGGATACATTTTATGCAATTCAGAGAAGAATAAAATCGTTCCTGCAAAACCATGAGATAAAGAAACAGGGTCCCACGGATTTACTTTGCTAATCGTCGTGACATTGTTCTTATCCATTACAATCTCTTCCACTTTTTGTGGATCGTTTAGTTTCTCGGTCAAACGGGCAATAATTCGTTTCGTTTCTTGTTTTTCTTGGTCATCAACTACCTTCTCTATCACGGTGGATCACCTCATACGTTTAATGGTCGCCCTTTCGTTTTGTTCCAATGCTTTTGACTTTCAATAATTTGGCGCACAAACGCCATTGCTTTTTTCTCCCTATCACGGTCTGTGCCGAGCAAGCGGTTGCAATGCATATGGATCAAGCTCCCGACAACTCTTTCCTCTGTATTGGTCATCGGCGTTATCTCCATATTATGGGATAGCTCATGTATGATTGCTTCGTTTTTAGAAAACAGCTTAAAGAGAAAGCCTTTCTGCTCCTTTAGAGCCTTCCAGTTTTCTTCTTGATCTAGCCATTTAAGCACATCATTCCGATAAGGCCTAAACTCCTTGGAGTAAGCTGGATCCTCACTCCACTTGGAAATCCACTCCAATTGCCTTTCATGGTGCCAACCGTACTCCGTTAGAAAATAAACAACATACATGGATGCGATTAATTCTAGCGGTTCTTTCAGTGCTTGCTTACTACTCAATCCAAGCAAATTTGATGTCAGCAAACTGTCTTTTTCAAAGTATCGCTCCATTAGAGGCATAAGCGAAAGGCCGCCGTATCGTTCAATTTCCCGTTCATATGGCTCAATTACAACTTTTTTAACGTTCCCCGCAAGGCGCTGGGCTGCATACCATTTTTGAAATACCGGCAGTGCACCAGCCAACAAGGTTTTCGGATCTCCGTGAAACCTTAGCCGCAGATGGGGCTCGCTGTCATAATAGCGAATAAAGAACCAGCTATTTATGAGTTTGTGATTCTCTAACTCGGCTACAAGCGTTGGAATTTGTGTAGAAATCAGTTTTTGCTGTTTGTGGATAGGCCCGTAAAGCTTAAAATAAAGCCAGTCCGTCCCCGGTTCTTTTTCCCTGCATTCAATTGGCACTTCTGCAACTGGCTTAATCATCACCGTTGGTTTTGCGGGTACATGAGGCCTTTTCTTGAAAGGAACAATAAATTCAGCATTATGTCTGCCTAAAGGGCTTTTTACCCACTGCTTCTCCCGATAACCGCCGATGATTTCTTGTAACTGTACCCGTCCTCTGCGCCGTAGTTCCGACCTTAATTCCTGCATATGGTTGGCATTCTTTAAGTGGATGTACAATCGGTTATCCCCATAAGCCATAAAGACCTGTTCTGGTACCTGCATTTTTTTCATCCATGTTGAAAATTGCTCTATCCATTCTTCAAGTGGCATAGAAAAATCAGATAATTCTTCTATTTGATCGTTTAATTTCCAAATTGCCGGTGAAAGAATGACTTTTCCAGACGTAATTCTAGGAATAAAAGCGAACTCTCTAAGGCTTCCCAAATTCACCCCTTGAATCGCCTTTCCATCTTCTAAAGAAACCTCCCTTAAAAACCGAAAACAATTTGGTGCACTCTCGTAATTAAACATGTTATTTGACGTAAATACGAGACGTTTATTCGACTTCTTCGATTTTAAATAGAACCTCCCGAGTGTCGCCCCAACCAAAATATCTTCTAACAACAGTTTTTTGTTTTGGCCGTTTGCATTGGTGGCAATAGTCGTATGTAAATTCCGTGTGGAATGCGTAATAGAAACGTTGCTTGCACGGCCACTTTGGGGCAGAAAACTCAACTCTACGTATTCGGTTTCAACGTCCGTACATGTTTCCTCTATTTTCTTTTGTTCTTCCATCAAATTTCTATTCTCTTCGCTAGCAATCATATCCGAGAAACGGCCGAATGTTTGCCCTAGCTCTTGGGAGCCCACATTGGTTCCTATTGCCAACTGATAGTTTCCTTTATCAACTTCCTCTGCTGATGAAGCAAGCACTTCAACAAATAATTCCCCGGAATTGGGAGCAAAAACGTCATCTGTGTCGTTATCCATTAGCTTTTGCAGGTCAGATTCGGTCAATGGTATTTCTTTTGCATTTTCCCTTAAACACTGGATGTATTTTTCCATTAACAAACGATGAGTGCTCTTCATTTGAGGCGGGTTGACACTTTTTGCTGAAGGCGGGTATTTATACGTTGGCGGCGCCCCTAAACCTTTCTCATCGCTTAACAAATCTAGCAGAGGAATTTCTCGATTTACCCCATATTTCTCAAGAAATTCAACATGGTACTCCCTTAAATGGGCGACTCCAGTCTCATTTTTTGAAAGCCTCCACAGCCACTCTGCCGCATTGGCCACTTGTTCGCCAATTGACCGATTTATCCTAACCTTTTCTGCGCATGTTAAGCGCAAGTCCACTTGCAACGGCTGTTTGCTAGGATGAATGTCTTGCATTTTAGCCGTTAGCGTTTGAAAGAAATCTAATCCCTGCCCTATAGGCAATTGGTTATACGTTTCGATATCGGCTTCAATTCCTTTTAACATCGCCCCTATTTCCGTCGCTTCAGGGATGGATTCAAGGATTTGTATGACATAGGATAAAGGCGCACAGTTAACGATTGGCGGCCTTAATTCACTGATAAGAAATTCTTGTTGGAATAAATTCCATACAAACGATTCAATTTCATTTATAGAGGCGCTCGTATATGTTAATTGAAGCTGATTGATTAATTCAGAGATCGAAATCGGCTTTTTCGCTACCGATTGGACAAACTCCACCACCACTGTTTTTCTGATCGAGATATTGTCTTTTCGCTCTTGGTTTTCACTGCTTCGTAACTGTCCACAGTTAGAAAAATAATGAAGGTAGACTCGATCGTCCGTCTGATACACAGCATCATTAAAAACAACGTTAAGCTTTTTAGCGATCGTTTGGTTTTTTTCTATTTTGCTGACTACTCCAAGCAACCACTCCATATCTGGACGTGCTCTCTTTTGGTGTTGCTTCGTGTCTAATAAAGATCCCACTGTCTTATTGCCAAGTTCACCAATAGCAATGCCTGAAAACAAACCAAAAGGAGTTGGCCGGCTAGACATCCTTATTAAAAACTTTAACAAGCTGGAAACAGCGTTCCTCGTTTTTTTGGAACGGGGATCGCCATGAATTTTATCTAAAGACTGAAATAAATTAGGGCTGGCAACCGCTAGTGCTTCTTTTATTTCAGGCCGTTCTATGTATTCTTTTAAAATAGGGATAATATCGTCTTTGGACGCGTTTTGATGGTCATGCGATAATGACAAAATCGGTGCTCTCAACATGATTGTGTCTACAGGCTCATATAATAATTGTTCGCTTTTTCTCATCGCTATGAACGCCCCTTTCAAATGAAAAACAAACAGGATTGCCCTTGCTCAAGTTTATAAATCTGTATTTTGGAAAAATACAAGATTTTTGAGGGGCAATCCCATGTAAATAATCAAAAGTCTTTGTGCTTAGCAGCAGAAGCTATTAAAGCTACCCGTTTCCCCGCAACCAGGAGTACAGAAACTGACGCTTGTGAAATCTGGTTGTACATCCTTCGCTTTCGTGTGTACTACTTCCAAATCCAAGTCAAAAGCTTTTTCCATTTTATAATTCCTCCCCTATTTTTTTTGCCAGGAATCCCCGGCGCAAATTAACTGTAAAAAACATTTTAGCAAAATGGAAATATCGTTTTCAGTCATTAATTGGCTAAAAATGAACCATGTCGATGTTGAGCCTGTTTTTTTACAGTATCTCTTATAAATTATGACAATTAGAATAACTTTGTTTGTTTTTTGAAAAACTCACTACTATAGCCCCTGTTTTTTTGGAAAATACATGTTGAAATTTGGTCGATCTGATATATTTCTGATAAACGCCTGATAATCTTTCGATAACCATCCTCACTTAAAAAAACCAACTAATACAGGTTATGATAAGGAAGATGCATATGATGGATAATCGAATTGGCATGGAGATCCGAAACTTAAGGATGAAACTAGGCATGTCGCAAGAAAATATTAGCTCTAGCGTTGTCAGCCAATCGGCAATAAGCAAAATTGAAAATGGGAAGTACATTCCAAACATAATCGTGCTTGAAGCCATTGCTTCTAAACTAGGGGTGCCTGTCGACCATTTTTTAACGCTCAGCACGTCCTACAATGGTGAATACATCGAAACCACTTATGAAATGATTGAACAACTCTCTTTACATGAAGAGTACGAGGAACTGAACAGGCTAACTGCACAATTAATTGACTGTGGCCAGGCGGTGGAATTCCCTAATTGGTTTAAAGATTATATAAGGATCCATCATCTGTTCTCCGAATATCAATGCAGGAAAAAGGATGCTCAAACCACATGGATGAAATTAAAATGCATGGCTGGCTGTTTGCCATTTGAACAGTCTATTCAAACAAAGTTTCATTTATATTTAGGCATTATCCATTCCCACATGAAAACATATTCATATAGCGAAACGTTAGACTATTTACAAAAAAGCCTTGCATCGGTTGAAGGAATTAAAGGAAAAAACACCTATTTGCACAAAAAAAACTTAAAAATCTATATTTTGTACCAAAAAACAATCATTGAACTGAACTACCACCACTATGATGCTGCTTTAAAAGATATAGGACAAGGTCTGCAATTATCTAGGAATTATGCTTGTACGGCATATGTCGGGCAATTTCTTTATTATAAAGGGCTATGTTTAGAAAAAAAAGGTGTTCCCTTCAAAAACATTTTAAAGCACTACGAGGAAGCGCATTTTTTTGCAAGCTTTACAAACAATTTGCCTTTCAAGAAACTGCTATCAGACAAACTTTCGACCAGGAAGGAAGAATCATATGGGGTCTACAACTGAACGACCGATTCAATTAAAAGAGTTCATTTCTCTAATGCGCCTTTACCGCCCTTCACTGTGGCTACTTGGGCTAGCTTTGTTTTTAGTCCTGATGGAAACAGCGCTTTCTCTTGCTGTCCCCTTATTAACAATGAATCTCGTGGACATAACTGTTGAATCAAATTTCAGTGGTACAACAGCTGCCCTAATCGCAGGCGTCTTTATCGTACAAATTATTCTGTCAGGCATCTCCATGTATATGATGATCTACATTGGTCAGATCATGGTGGCAAAATTACGCAAAGATCTATGGCACAAAGTGTTACGATTGCCAGTCTCATTTTATGACCAGAACAGCTCCGGAGAAACAATGAGCAGAATTACTCATGACACAAATGTTATTAAAAATTTTTTTACCGATCAATTGATTCCTTTTTTATCTGGAACCATTAAAATAATTGGTTCGATTATGATCCTGTTTGCATTAAATTGGAGCATCACGCTGCTCTTATTGTTAATTGTCCCTGTGTCGCTAGCTGTATTAAAACCACTAGGTAGAAAAACATACAAAGTGTCGAAGGCATTACAAGATGAGACAGCATCATTTCAAGGGGATTTAGGGCGTGTGTTGTCAGATATTAGATTAGTCAAATCTTCTATAGCAGAAGACCCGGAAACATCTCAAGGCAACAACAGAATCGATCAACTGTTAAAACATGGATTGGACACCGGAAAAATAATGGCCATTATTTCTCCATTGATGACAACCATTACCTTGTTGGTATTAGTCGTCGTTTTTGGTTACGGAGGCATACAAGTGGCCAATGGCACTTTATCGGCCGGCACATTAGTTGCGATTGTTTTTTACATGTTCCAAATCATCCCTCCAATCTCACAAATGGGCCACTTTTTTACGCAGTTGCAAAAAGCAAAAGGCGCCACAGAACGGATCACCTATATTATGGAGGAGAATTTGGAATCTCAATTAGCGGCTAGTGTATCTTATCCGCACAATCAAGAAACAGTTGCCCGCGTAAATGGCATTCGATTTTCCAATGTGTCTTTCTCCTATCCGAATGGCAGCCAAATCCTGAAAAATGTAAGCTTTTCCGCCAATGCCAGTGAAGTAACGGCGATTGTCGGCCCTAGCGGTGCAGGTAAAACCACCTTATTCTCATTAATAGAACGATTTTATCCACCAAGCGAAGGGACGATAGAGTACGACAACCAACCAATCAATGACTTTGATGTCCAGGAGTGGAGACAAAAGATCGCCTATGTCGCCCAAGATTCTCCGCTAATGGCGGGGACGATTCGCTACAACCTTACTTATGGGCATGCTGAAAAAAGCAGCGATGCCGACATTCACGCAGCTTTAGAAAAAGCAAATTTGACTTCGTTTATTACCTCTTTGCCAAACGGCTTAGAAACGGAAGTGGGCGAAAGAGGCATTTTAGTATCTGGTGGGCAAAGACAAAGACTTGCGATCGCTCGAGCCATTTTGCGAAATCCGCAAATTTTACTGTTAGACGAGGCCACCGCCCATCTAGACAGCCATTCGGAATTTTTAGTACAAGAAGCGCTCAATCAACTCATGCTTTCTAGGACAACGCTAGTAATCGCCCATCGATTGTCGACCGTGCAGCATGCAGACAAATTGGTTGTTGTCCAAAGCGGGGAAATAACAGGCGAAGGAACACACGATGAATTAATCGAGCATCACCAATTTTATCGTGAACTTGTCGATCGCCAATTATATAAGAAAGAATCCCCCGAGTTGATCAACTAAAAGAGCACGTAGACTTTTAAAGGAAAGTAGTGAAGATTGATGATAGCCATTATCCTGTTTTGTTTAAACGTTATTTTGTATTATGTGAGCACTCTTTTTCAATTTGAACCGACATATACGATTGGCTTATGGACGTTCCTCTCTATTGTTGGAGTCTTGTTCGCGTTTAAAGCCGCTAAACCATCTGTCAAAATCATTGGGCTCATTTTAAATGGCGCCTTTCTGCTTTTCTCTCTCTTGTTGATTATTGCTTTGTTTCTTTAAGCAGTGAGAAGCTAACCTATTTAGCCTGATGATATAGATAAGATGGTCTATTGTAATTGAGCTGACTTATTGGTCAGCTCCCTTTCTTTTTACCCGCTCCCACCCGTATTCCTCGATCGATCGTTAGCGCAAACTTTGCTAGCACGGGACCATTTCTCTCTTTTAAGCCCGCTCTTGCTCCTGTCTCCCCCTAATTGCGTACGCTACACACCAGAAACAAGAGTAACAAACAAAGACAGACACCTATCCGCGTTTCTGCCATACAGTTGACGAACAGACAGCCAAGACCACAGATAACGGAAGAATGCCCAGCCTACTATCGGGATGGGTTAACATTTGCATTCAACGATGAACAAAATACAGTGGATTTCTACCTAATAGCAGCTGACCGAGCTTCTCAGCAAATTGTCCAAGAGGCTTTTCGCAGAGCCGCAGCGGATGAGCAGCCACACGCTGTCTGGTTTCTTTCTTTTTTGATGAGAACATGAAATGGATAGCAAAACGCAAACGTCTCAATCGCTGTGACGCTTGCGTTTATTTGGTGTTCCTATATCGTTTTAGCAGACAGCGCTTCGATTGTAAAAGCCAACAGCAGAGCGCGCTCTTCAAGCGACTCTATATCTAGGTATTCTTCTTCGCTATGTTGGTTTCCCCCGACTGGTCCCATACCATCCGGACAGCCACCATCCTACAACCGCTAAAATGAGATATGCATCTTTCATAGTCAACCTCTTTTTCACACGTGAACGACCCACTGCTTGCTCAGTCGGATTGCTTGAAGTGGGGCTTTTGTGGCAATCGCCACTTTTGCTAGCTTTTAATGGTACCGTTTTTATTAATACGCAGTCGTACCATAACGACCTTACAGAGAAAGACGTCTGCTCCTATTTATCATGTACTTGGTTATAGGCGTTTTCGAAAACACGTAACGCTTCTTCTAAATGGCTCGTATCAGCCATACAATGTTGGCGGTGCCATTGCAACGCTTCTTTTACTTCGTGATACAGCTGGTCGTCATACCTTTTCCATACACACTCCTTTGATGCTTCCACGGCATTGGCTTGCATTGTCAGAAAAGCAATGCTTTTTTGGATGCCCGTGTATAAACAGGAACAGACGCTGTAGGGAATATCCGCCACTTCTTCACCTCCTTGTCAATAAAATCAGTCTTTTCAAAATGAGGCGCCTTCAATTCGTAAGAGGATACACGGCAGTGGCCGTACCGAATGCCCTTAATAGCACGTGCAAGTCATGGAGTTATGTAGGAAGGCGCTCCCATTTATAGTCAGTTTAGCCAACGTAAATTAGGGAGTCAAGTGTTTTACCCAATTTTACAGAGTGTTCATGTTCGTTTTGTTCCTTTACCCAACTTTTAGTTGTATAATTGTGACAATAACAAATAGGAAGGATTTGTTTATGGCTGAACTGAATGACCGCTTACGAGAGCTGCGGAAAGCTCACCAGCTAACGCAACAAGAAGTCGCTTCGTTCCTTGGCATTACGGAAAGTGCATACGGTTTTTACGAACAAGGCCGCAACGAACCTTCGATTGCCAAATTAAAGCAGCTCGCCGAGAAATATAATGTTTCCATTGCGTATATTGCGGGAGAGACAGATATCAAAACCGCCCCGTCAGACAAAGTAAAAGAAAACGGCTCTGCTTATACGTTTACGAATTTAGATGAGGAAGAAAAAGAATTTTTAGGTGAACAGCTCGAATTATTTCGCAGGCTTAAAAAGAAAAAAGGCCATTAATGCTGATCCAGTGCGGATAAAAGCGCTTAACAGCTCGTTCATCAGCAATGAGCAGGCTACCGCCTTTCCCGTGCAACGCCTGTCTGTTCGCTGCTTCTTAAAATGATAGGAAAGGAAGTCTACCATTGGACCAATTTTCAATCGGAACAGCCCTTTATCAGATTTTTGCAATCGTGTTTTTGTTCGGCTTCTTTGGGCTTGGTGGTTATTTTCTTATTCTCGGCATTCGCTATTTGAAACGTGAATTAAAAAAATAAGACGAGCGACGGTTGGCACTAACCGTCGCTCGTCTGTTTGATTCTTTCTCTACGCTTCAATCACATCAATCAAATCGCCTTTCACCGCTACACGCTGCTGGCCAGACAGCGTACACGTAATTAATGTAATTTCCGGCTGCTCTCCATCGTTTAACACATCTACATCAGTTGGTTCGATAATTTCCGTGCTCTTGACCACATAAATATACGTTTTGCCGTCATCGGTATGAAGGCGAATTTCATCACCTTTTTGCACATTTGGCAATTGCCGGAAATGCCTGTCGCCTCGGTAGCCACGATGGCCCGCGACCGCGAAGTTTCCTTCTCCTGGCACTTGTTCTTGCTTTATTTGCGTTAGCGTTAAGGCCAAGTTTTCATCCGTTGTTTCATCAAGTATATACTGCTTTAAGTCAATTGCAGGGATTTCCAGTTCCATCACTGCCTCTAACTGTTCTTTTGTCCAAGAGGATGGTGAATCATCCGTCTTTTCAATCGTTTCTCCCGTTTGGACAGCGGCTAGCGCTTTTTCTAGTTGAGCCACTCCATTTGCCTGCTGCCACTCTTTTGTTAGCGGGACAGCGACAAGCGCCAGTCCCGCAATGATGAGCAACATTCCTATAAAAAGTGTCCTTTTTCGCAAGAAATGCCCCTTCTTTCTATCCCCTTTTTCTTGCCAAACGTCCGTTCACTAGTGTAAGAGCGCCAATCGCCATCAGCAACAATCCGGCAACCATAAACATGAACATTTCGGTTTCGCCTGTTTGCGGCAATTGTCCCCCTGAAGCAGGCTGTGCTCCTTTTGAAAGCAGCGGACTTGGATCACTGCCACCTGCTTTTGGTGTCCCTGTCTTGCCTGTTCCTGTGCCGCCGTTATTGTTTTGTGGCCCAGTTGGCGTTTGGCCATCGCCTGGTTCTGTCGGTGGCTGCTTTGGCTCGTTAGGCGGTTGTGGTTCTTTTGGTTCCTCACCTGGTGGGATGAGAGTATTTTCAACTGTTAGTACAAGCCGCTCTGTTTGGCCCTTGCTAATTTCAAACGCAATCGGCGTTTCGTTTAGCTGGTAGTGAGCTGGCGCCTTTGTTTCAACAAGTTGGTATGTGCCTGGCGCTAACCCATCAAGCTGTACGCTGCCTGATTCATCGGTTGTCAGCCCTTCTGCAACCATGTCGCCATCCTCTGTTAGCACGGTAAAGACGGCTCCTTCCAAACGTGCGCCATCGCTGCTGTCAACCTTCACAATTTCGACGCTTCCTGGCGTGAGCGTGTTTTCAGCTTTGACGACAACAGCAGCCTCTTGGCTCCGTTCAATCGTAAAGGCTAGCCCTTCCTCATTTAAATCGTAGCCATTTGGCGCTTTTGTTTCTACGAATTGATAGTTGCCTGGTTTTAAGTCGGTGACAATAATCCGTCCTGTTTCATCCGTTACCAGTTTTTCTTGGATCACAGTTCCTTGTTCGTCTTCGAGGCGGAACTCTGCTCCTGCAAGCAACGTAGAATGGTCGCTGCTATCGACTTTCTCGAGTACAACAGCCCCTGGAATCAACGTATTGCTTTTCTTGACAACCGCTGCTTCCGTTTGCCCTTTTTCTACTGTAACCGCCACTGGTTCTGCGTCACGCTCGTAATGGAGCGGCGCTTTCGTTTCCACGAAATAATAGGTGCCTGGTGCTAGATCGCTAACGGCAACGAGCCCATTTTCATCTGTCACCAGTTGTTCTGCTACCACATTTCCGTCTGCATCAGTCAGCATAAATTCCGCACCAGCAAGGCGGATATCGCCATGGTCTTGGTCCACTTTAATCAATGCCGCTGCCCCAGGGATAAGCGTGTTTTCAACCGTTATGACTGGCGTAACAGTCTGGCCTTTCTCAATCGTGAACACAATCGGCGTGGCATCTAACTGATAGTGCTCAGGCGCTTTTGTTTCGACAAGTTGATAGTCGCCTGGCGGCAGGTTGTTGATTTCCAGTCTTCCATGTTGGTCAGTCATAAGGTTCTCTTCCAACACATTCCCGGCTTCATCCAAAAGGCTAAACACGGCTCCTGCTAACAGCAATTGTTGGTCAGCTGCGTCAACTTTTTCCACAATGACCGAACCAGGAATAAGCGTGTTTTCTTTTGTGACCAAAACGGCTGTTTTTTGGTCACGTTCAACTGTTACATTGATTGGTGTGGCATCAAGTTGATAGCCAAAAGGTGCTTTCGTTTCGACGAGCACATAGTCCCCTGGCAAAATGCCGTTTATTAACAGTTTGCCTTCATCATTGGTTGTAAACAAAGCAACAAACTCGCCTGCTTTCGTCCGCAGTTCAAACTCGGCCCCTTTTAAGGCGATTGTTTGATTATCGCTGTCAACCTTACTCAACTCGACTTTGCCGCGAATTAATTCGTTGAACGCAGTAACTTTTAGCGTTTCTTGCTGGCTCCGTTCAATCACAAACGGCAACGGTTCACTTGACAATTCAAAGCCTTGTGGCGCTTTCGTTTCGATAAACTGGTACGTGCCTGGGGCAAGTTGTTCAACGCGCAGCTTGCCTTCTTCGTCCGTAGTTAGCCCTTCTTTTAAAACATTCCCTTCGCCATCAAGCAACGTAAATTCAGCTCCCGCTAATGTCTCGGCTGTATCATGTTGATTGACTTTCAGCAATTCAACGGCACCTGGAATTAACGTGTTGCTCTTTTCCACAACGAGTGCTTCTTTTTGGCTGCGAACAATCTCGAACGGGATTGGCTTTTCGTCTAACTGATAATCGGCAGGCGCTTTTGTTTCCACAAATGCATATTTGCCTGGTTTTAATCCTTCAACGACAATGCGGCCGTTTGCGTCTGTCGTGAGTCCCTCTTTGACCGTATTGCCATTTTCGTCAACAAGCGAGAACTCCGCCCCTTCTAACAGCGCATTGCTTTCGCTGTCATGCTTTTCAAGCACAACGCTGCCCGTTGTGAGTGTATTAACCGCTTTGACTTGAACGGCCTCTTGTTGGCCCTTTTCAATCTCAATTTTGATTGGCGTATTGTCTAACTGATAATGCTCAGGCGCTTTCGTTTCAATAAAATAGTAAACGCCAGGAGGCAAGTCAGTGACGACAATTCGCCCTTCTTCATCTGTGGTTAACCCTTCTTCAATGACCGTTCCCTCTTCATCTTCCAGGGTATAAACGGCCCCCTCTAGACGGACGTTTTCATTGTCTTCGTCGACTTTGATTAATGTGGCCGCACCTGGGATGAGTACGTTTTCGACGATGAGCTCTACTTTTTCAAGCTGGCTCCGTTCAATTGTAAAAGGACGCTTTGTATCATCAGCTTGGTAATGGGCAGGTGCTTGTGTCTCGACAAAGTAATACTTGCCTGGCTTCAAGCCTTCAACATACACTGTCCCGTTCTCACTGGTAACAAGGCCTTCTTCTACAAGTTCACCGTCTTCTGTATAGAGGGAGAACTCCGCTCCTTCTAAAGCTGAGCCGTCTTTGCTATCTTGTTTTTTCAGTTCGACTGCTCCCGTGATTAAGTGGTTTTCGACCTTTCTTTCAACTTGAATCGTTTCCTGTTGGCTTTTCTCGATTGTAAAAGGAATTGGCGTGTCATCGAGTTCATAATCAACAGGCGCTTTCGTTTCGACAAGCTGGTAGTTGCCAGGAGCGAGTTGCTCAATCGTCAACTGGCCAGATTCATCTGTTTCTAGCCCTTCCCTTAAGACATTGCCGTCTTCATCAAGAAGGGCAAACACGGCTCCTTGCAGGGCAAGGCGATTGTCATCGCCATCGACTTTTGTCAAACGTATGCCGCCTGTGACAAGAGCATTCTCTTTCTCGCCAATAGTGAGTTCTTTCTCTTGGCCCGCTTCAATTTCAAACGGAATCGGCGTTGGGTCTAGCTTGTAATGTTCTAACGCTGTCGTTTCGATCAGTTCATAGGATCCTGGACGAAGGCCGCTTACTTTTACGAAGCCATCTTTGTCACTGACAAGCCCCTCTTTTATTGTCTTTCCGTCTTGGACGAGCTTAAAGGATACGCCTTCAAGTGGTTCACCAGTGGCTGCGTCGACTTTTTTCAAAACAGCGCTGCCTTTGATGATGACATTGTCTTTTGTTAAAAGAATTCGTTCTGTCTGTTTGTCGTCAATCGTGAATTCGATTGGCTGGTTGTCAAGTTCATAACCGACAGGCGCTTTCGTTTCTACAAACCGGTAGTCACCAGGTTCCAATTCGGTTAATACAAGTTGGCCGTCTTCGTTCGTCACAAGCCCTTCCTCGATTGTCTCCCAATTGTCGCCTGCTTTTTTCTCTAATGCAAACTCCGCGCCAGCTAGCGTTTGCTTTGTTTCCTCATCAACTTTGGTTAACGCAACGTCACGGGTGATTTTCTTGTTTTCCACCGTGATTGTTGTCGTTTCGCTGTCTACTTTTACGATTTTTGCATCGATACCGACAACATACCCATCAGGGGCACTGTCTTCTTTTAACAAATAATTGTCGTAGCGCAAGTTCCGGAATATCGCTTTGCCGTCTTCGTCTGTCACGACAGTGCGTAAAGCAATTTTGCCTTCTTTGTCATACAGCGTAAAGCGTGCACCTGGCAACACTTCCTTGCTGTTGGCGTCGAATTTAATGACTTCGAGACTGCCGCGTTTCCCTGAGCCACTGCCGCCGCCATCAGTGAGCCGGACTTTGATCGTTTCACTTGAGTCCGTTCTTTCAGTTGTAATTTGTTTGCCTTCAAATTTAATCGTATTGCTAATTTCCTCGCCATCGCTTGCATTAATGTAAGACTGGTATTCGAGGATATACGGCCTGGTGATGTCCTCTAAGAAGGAGAGGACAAACGTTTGCGATCCGTCATCAGCCGTGTTGATTTCAAGCGTATAGTCTTTGTCACGTTCCAGCTCTTCTGCTTTTGCAAACTGCCCGTTCCCGCTGACCGTTGTTGCATACAGGCGGAACGAGTCTTCAAGCAAGATTTGGTTCGCTTGTTGTTGGTCGATGACTTTTGCATCGGACACTTTTGATTGGCCAGCGTTAATGGCAACGTTCCAATCAATGACATTGCCATTCTGTTTGCCACCTTTTTCAACATAGCTGCCACCATGTTGAACAGTCACATGGGCGTTTAAATCAACTGGCTCTCGCCCTTCACTGCTAAGGGTAGCTGTGTTGTCATAGCGGTCGACGATTAACTCGCCTTCCACACTTGTTTTGTATTCAATGATATAAGCGTCGTCGCGTTCGCCTGGAAAACGCACATGGAAACCTGGCTTCTCATCTGAAAGCAAATCTAGTTCATATTCGCTTGGACTCAGTTTCTCGCCTTTTCTAATGCCGTTGTTGCCGCCTGTTAATTCGGCTCGATACACTTCAATCGACCCTTCGACAAGCGTTTGTTTTCCTTTGATGTAATCTGTGACGTTCATTACCGTCAAGTTCTTTAAGTCGTAGTTAATGCCGACTGTCCACGTGATTTCTTTCGTCACTGCATTATAAGAACCATTTTTAAAGCCATTGTTCGTTGTATACGTGTCCGGTTTGAAACCTGAAGATGCCTCTTTTTCCCACGTTTTCCCGTCTTCCGTTGTCCACTTCATATGAACGTGGTTTCGGAATTGGTCACCTTTCAGCTCGTCGTAGTGGAACTTCGTTGTATATACGATCTGATGTGGTTCGGAAATTGGTTCATGGAAGCGGAGCGTAAAGCCTTCATCTGTTTCTTCCAACGTATATTCCGATGGATTGACTTCTGTCCCTTTCCGCAACACTTTAAACGAATCTCTTTCTAGCTCTAACCCACCGTTCGTAAACGAATCGGTAAAGAACACGTCTTTCATTTCATAGCCATCGCGGTTAAAGTCAATGCGCCATTGGACCGTTTTGTCTTTATAGTTGATGTTGGAATAGCCTTTATGGAGCACTTGCTGGCTCGTTCCTTGGCTTCCCTTTGCTTCTCTTCCACCTGATTGAACAATGTTATCAATCTTGCCGTCTTCCAAGACCCGTTCATTTGCTTTCGTCTTGTACGTAATCTTGTAGGCATCGTTGATGTCTTCTGTAAACTTCAGCTCAAAACCGTGTTGCCCTGGCGTTACTGCATAATTGTCTGCGTTCGATGCTTCTTTTTCGTTGCCGTTCTCATCAAGGGTAATGCGCTCCACTTTTATTGAATCGGCAATCAAGTCGTGGCTTTCGCTAAACGAGTCGACCAACAGAGCGTCTGCTTGTTTAATCGATTTTTCGTTGTAATTATAATGGATTTCCCACGTAATCGTTTGTGTAGCTGGATCGTAGCTTGCATTGCGCTTTGCTAGTGCCTGGCCGCGTCTTGTTGTTACACTTGCTTCTGCCGACAGATCCTCACTATTCTTGCCTGTTAATGTCGCTTTATTGGCATAGTTCGTGCCGTCTTCGTCGGTAATCTCTGTGGAAAATACGACCCGATAAGCAGAAGAAATATCGCCAAACTGAATGTCAAACGGGTCTTCTGTGACCGTATACGCGCTCGGGTCTACCCGCTCGCCTTGCTTAACAGTGCCGTCAAGCTGGACATCCAGTTTATAGACTTCAATTGAACCTTTTTTCAATGCTTGGTGCTGTTGAATCGGATCTTTCAGCACAGCTTGATTGATTGATTTTAACTGTTTGTTAAAATCGACAGTCCACTCAATTTCTGTTGCATTGTAGGCACGGTTTACTTGCCCCCGTTTATCGATGGCCGATCCTGCCTTCGGTTGGAGCGAAATTGGAATGTTGGCCACCACTTCATCTTTGACGTCAAACACGACTTCGCGATCGACGTCGCCTACAAGGTCCTCACGAATAATTGTCCGAAAGTTGAGCAGCCCATGGACATTCGATAATTCCTCGATTTGTTCGTTGAATGTCATAACAACCGTGCCATCTTCCTTTAACGTAAAAGAACCGACTGTTGTATCTCCAAATGTGAGCTCACCATTCACGTCATTGTAAACGTGGAAAATGTCTGGCAAGGAAAACGTAAATGTCGAGCCACTTCCATAACCATGGCCATTTGGAAGCTCCCAGGTGATTTCGATTTGAACATCATCACCGAGCGCTGGCTTGTTTCCTGGATTTTCATCAGCGTTGATCAAATTGCCGTCCCCATCCCGAAGGACGATGCCTGTAATAATATTTTTCTCGATTTCCCCGACAACTGCCTGGCTCACTACATCGGCTTCCGCTGATTCTGTCGTGTCCGCCTCTTGATCATTCGCCTCTACATTTTCTTCCTTTTCTTTACTTGCTTCTTCTTGTTCTTCCTTCCTTGCATCTTCTTGCTTTTCTTCAGCAGCGACTTGTTCCTCGTCTACCACTGGCGTTTCCTCTTCTTTTTCCGTTTCTGGCGCTTGCTCTTTCGATTCAGGCGTGTCGCCTTCCTCGTTTACTTGTTCTTCTTCACTAGACGCTGGCGCCTCTTCTTGTACAGGCTCCTGCTCCAGTTCTTCTTTTACCTGAAAAGACACTGGAATGACTTGCGCTGTGTCTCCAATTAGAAAGACAAGATCGGTTTCCGCGGCTTCACCAATTGCATCTTGCGAAAAATAAGCAGAAAGTTCAACCGTGCCGCTTGCCTGTACAGCTTCCTCCTGCTCAGGGAAAGACATGGTCAGTTCTGTTCCATTTAGCGAGTATGTAACCATCTCGTCCCCATGTCCTTCGTCTTTCCATTCAATCTTGTCTGGCTGCCATTGCTCTGGCAACTTTATGTGGTATGTCTCTTGTTGTGTGTGTCCGGTTAATGACCAATCAATCTTTACATGCACTTGGTCTTCTGCTGCTAGTGTGGCCTCTTCTGTTAATGGCTCCCCGTTTTCATCAACAAGGCTAGCCAAAGCTTCAAATGTGCTGGCCTCCGGCTCTTGTGCATACACTTGCACCGCTCCTGCTAACTGGGCAATAAATGTTTGCACCAGCAAAACAAAAATTAGCACTATCGCAGTAGCTTTGTTCTTCATTCTTGTCCCCTCCTTTTTGCATTTTCACCAAAAAACGCCTTTTCAGGCATTGATCAGCCTAACGAAATGTATCAAACCCATCTCTACAAAACCTATATAGTTCGCTACACCGAATTTATTACTAGTTTTTTCAAATTTCAGTAGGTTATCTGGGAAGAAATTGCTATAATGAAGAAAAAACATTGAAAAAAGGGGGGCTCCGTATGAAAGCTGTGCTCGTGGATGATGAGCCTCATGCACTGACTTTCTTGGAAAACCAGCTGCTTGGGGTTGGAGATGTTGAAATCACCGGATCATTTACTTCTGCTTCTACAGCGCTCGACTGGGTGCTGAGCACACCGCCAGATTTGTTGTTTTTAGATATTGAAATTGCCAATGTAAACGGCATGGAACTGGCCGAAACGGTTCTAAGCAAACACCCTGACATCCAAATTGTGTTTGTCACCGCCTATCAAGAATATGCAGTCAAAGCATTTGAATTAAATGCAGTCGATTACATCATGAAACCAATTAGCAAGAATAGACTAAAAAAGACGCTTGAACGCCTACAAACGAAAAAACAGCAGGAAAGTATCCCTGCTGAAAAAACAACGATATGCTGCCTCCCTTCGTTACAATTCTTTTCTGGAGAAAAACCGATTCATATCCATTGGCGAACCTCCAAAGCGAAAGGGTTGTTTTTATTTTTGCTACACCACCTTGGACACCATGTCCGCAAAGACGTGATCATCGAGACTTTTTGGCCAGACAGCGACTACAAAAAAGCCTATGCCCAACTGTATTCGACTGTCTATTTGATCCGAAAAACGCTTACTAGCGTATTCCCTTCCATTCGTATTGACAACTTTGAGCAGAGCTACACATTAGAAGTTGGCGACATCCACATTGATTATTTGGAATGGGAAAAGAAATGGAGCCAGCTTCCAGCGCTTTCAGACAGCACACTTCCTGCCTACCTTACATTACTGGATGAATACCGAGGTGATTATTTACACGAAGAAGATTACCTTTGGGCTGAAAATAGACGTGAACATTTAAAAAACCTGTGGCGTGAAACGGCGACTGCCGTGGCGGACTACCTGTTTGAACAAGGCCGATACGAGCAAGCTGCTAGACTAGGCCAAAAAATCCAAGAAATGTACCCATTTCTGGAGGAAAGCTATTGTATGCTCATGAGAATTTACGCAGCGTTAAACGAGCCCTTTTATTTCGAAAAGCAATATAATAAGCTCGTCCACATGCTCGACGAAGAATTTGCGATCGCCCCCTCCCCTGAACTTATCAAACTACATGACGAATGCAGAAAACAACTAACAGAATAATGATCCCTATATCGCAAATGAACAGGCTCACCTTTTAGAAGGTGAAAGTTGCTTGGATTTGAAGGAGTCGCCTATGCCCACTAAGAAACAGCTTCTTATCGTATGTGTATTTTTACTTGCTCTGCTTATTATTCGTTTAGTGTGGAACGCGATGACAGGTTTGCCAGATCAGCCAACCGCTAAAAACGGCGTACTCGACTTAAGCGATTTTGCTTTTTCCCAACCTGGTTATGTGTCACTGGAAGGCGAATGGAAATTTATCCCTTTACACAGCGAGGAACAGGCACTTAAAACGATCCCAGGGCCGACGGAACTGGAACTGCAAGGTACGTACCAGCTCGATCTGCAAGTACAAGATACTGAGCGCTATTATGGATTTTATATTCATTTGCCTCATGGGATTCTTTCAGTGTCAGCAAATGGGCAACGCTTGTATCAAACCTCTACGCAAAACCGACAAATGTCGCCGACCGTTCTTGCCTCTATCCAGCCTGATGAGAACGGACTGATCCGGCTAACGTTTCAACTGGAAGAGATTGACCGCCACTCTTGGCTGCCAACGCCTCGTTCGCTTTATTTTGGTCCGAGCGAAAACATAGAGAGAAAAAATGCTATTGAATCGCTTTTACAAATGGCTGTAGCCGCCATCATGCTCATTCATGCCATATATGCCTGTATTTTGAAGGCCATCAAACCTGCAAAAAAGGGCATCCTCTTCTTTGCATTGGCCGCTTTCTTTGCAGCAGCGTCTGTCCTAATATCAGACAACAAAGTACTCGGTTACTTTATTGCGTTAAACAGTGAATGGGATAAGCGCTTGACATATTTATTTTACGCCGGGCTCTCGCTCTCGTTTTTGTTGTTCGTCTTGCGCACATTTGCTCCTTCTTACAAACGGACAGTACGTGTGGCTTCTACACTGTTTGGCCTTTATTTTGTTTATCTTTTACTTGTGCCACTCTCCCTTTTACATAAAACGGGGTTCTTGCTGGCGGTTGCTATTGTGTTTGCATTTAGCACGATCACGTTTATCATGCTGAAAATCGTACAGGCCCAACTAAAAGGGGCTTTGCTGCTCTATTTGGCAGCACTGGCGGTTGCCTCCAACGTCCTATGGATGATGCTTTACCGTTACGTCGATAGTGTTGCTATGCCAACACTAATGTTTTACCCTGTTGATTTAACGGTTGCGTTTCTATGTTTTTCAAGCTTTTGGTTTTTACGGTTTTTCCATGCCGAAGACGAAAATGCGACATTGTTGGCGAAGCTACAACGAGAGTATAAACAGAAGGACCAATTTCTTGCTTCCACATCCCATGAAATGCGGAACCCATTACACGGGATGATGAACATCGCCCAAACTGTCGCAACAGAAAACAAACAAGTTCTTGACCAAAAAAGCCAACAAAGTTTAGAGTTGCTCGTTTCAATAGGCCGTCGCATGTCTTACTTGCTTAATGATTTAATCGACCTAGCTGTATTTAAAGAGCGAAAGTTGACATTGCAACAAGAAGCTATCCAACTTGAGCCAATCATTCGCCGGACTTTGGATACGTTGAACTTCTTAATCGACAATGAAAAAACCCGTTTCGTTGTCGCTATCCCGAACGATTTTCCGCTTGTGTTTGCCGACGCCAATCGCGTAAGCCAAATTTTGTTTAACTTGCTTCACAATGCCGGCAAGTTCACGAACGAAGGCACAATCACGATTGCCGCTTCCCATTCAGGGAAGCTGGCAACGATCCGCGTCATCGACACAGGATTAGGAATGGACCAAAGCACAAAGGCACGCATTTTTGAACCATACGAACAAGGGGCAAATGCTGACAACGAAGGATTAGGGCTTGGACTAGCGATTTGCAAAGAGCTCGTAGAAATGCATGGCGGTCAAATCAACGTCGTCTCTTCGCCTGGCCAAGGTTCAAGCTTTTCCTTCACGTTGCCATTAGCAAAAAGCACCAACCATCAAGCCATCGCCACCGCCCTAACGACTGAACAACCAAACGAAGTTGCCGCTGCCGAAGCGCCACAACAGCCTGAGAGGGAAGCGCCATTTCGGATACTCGCTGTTGACGACGACCCCGTCAACTTAAAAGTGTTGCGCCACGCCCTATCGACAAAGCCATACCAGTTGGTGACAGAGACGTCACCTAAAGCCACGCTGCGGAAAGTAGCAGAAGAACGCTGGGATTTAGTGATTGCTGACGTCATGATGCCGGAAATGTCAGGCCTTGAGCTCGTCAAGCACATCCGCCAAACCTATTCGGTTTCCGAGTTGCCGATTTTGCTCGTTACAGCCCGGATACAGCCAGAAGACATTTACGCAGGCTTCCGCGCCGGGGCAAACGATTATATCGGCAAACCAGTCGATTTGCTCGAACTACAAACACGGATTGAGGCCATGCTCGCCTTAAAGCAATCAATCGAAGACCGATTGCGCCTCGAAGCCGCCTGGCTGCAAGCGCAAATTGAACCACACTTTTTATTTAATACGCTAAACACCATCGCCTCCCTTAGCACCGTTGACACAGACAGGATGCTCGATTTAATCGCTGAATTTGGCCGCTATTTGCGCGCCAGCTTCAACGAAAAAAAACTGTCGCCTGTCATCCCGCTAAGTGAAGAACTCGACTTGCTCCGCTCCTATCTGTACATCGAACAAGAACGATTCGGCGAGCGTCTGCAAGTCAAATGGGCGATTGACGAGCATGTTGATTGCCTGGTGCCGCCTCTTTCCATCCAGCCCCTTGCCGAAAACGCCATCCTTCATGGCATTTTAAAGCAAGAAGCAGGCGGAACATTAGAAGTGCATGTGTACAAAAAAGACGGAAAAGCGCACATCGCGATTAAAGACGACGGAGTCGGCATGGACCAAGACACACTGAATACACTCTTCACCCAAACCAAATCAACGAAAAAAAGCATTGGCCTCGCCAATACGAATTTACGGCTCCAAAAACAACTAGGAAACGGCCTTTCCGTCTCTAGCGAAATCGGCAAAGGCACGACCGTTTCCTTTACAGCGCCCCTTCAGTAACAAAAAGCGGCCATAGCATAAGAATTTGTCTTACGCTATGGCCGCTTTTGTTTTCCAGTAACTTCGCCTGTGCGGCAACGTGGCGAAAGCGGACAAGCCTATGTTTTGATTTCCTAGCCGATTCGCTTCATTTCCACAACTTCTTACAATATATTATGCAGCATACGACATCACCGTACTTCTAATACAAATACGTAGCTTGCATGCCCTTCGTGCCACTCGCCATACAACTCAACAATAACTGAACCCGTCCCCTTATAATCAGCTAACCGCATGTCACCGTCGACAAAACGTCGTTTTCCGTCCTCCCAAATGTGTAAATCCATTGGCTTTGGCGGATGGACTGAACCAAAATCAATTTCAAGATCATCTTCCCCAGCAACAGCAATTGACTCCATATGCTTCGCCTGCTCAGGAGGAGGAGCAATGTCAACTTCAGTACTTGTCACGGTGCCACTGCTATTTTCAACTCCCCAGGAATAAGCGCCAAGCGCTGGTTGAAATGGTTCGTTGCCGATTGTGATCGTGGGAATAGGAGGCTCTTTTACACCGGCTTCAAATTTCGATTTTTCTTCTATTTCTTGTCCTCCCGCTGCAAACATGCCACACCCAGCTACAGCAGCGCTCAGCCATACAAAGAGAAAAGCCACTCCCAGCTTTTTTGCCATCCCTCTATCGCTCCCTTGAATGGTTGTTTTAGCGTCTCACGTTCATTTGCTACACATGCTATGCTCCATTCATTTTGCTATTATTCTTTTTCTAGTAGCCAACTTCCTTCTTTTGCTTTGATGACCTAAAGGAAGAGGCGTTTCTTGCAGCAATGGGAAATATAGGGGAGCGAGTAAGAACTTTGATCGAAAAACGTACGGCCTAACCTGTTAAGATGGAAAAGCCGCAAACGATGAAGAAACGGCGTTGCTTTGTCCGCCGTTCCAAAAAAGTCGAGCTGCCATTCTGGCGGTGCACCATTGTTTCAAGGCAAACCCCGCAGTTGGCAAATCGTTTATATGTGGGCAAGGCGCTTTTAGAAAATCTGAGCGAAGCCGTACCCTAAGTTGCTTAAACATATTCCCTTCTTGTTGGATAACGGCGATGGCTCCCTCCTCTCCCCCACCATGTTGTTCATTTTTTCACATTAATGGCTGTTCACTTCTTTGCTTTTAAGTGTGAAGTACGTCACTGCGAACCCTATTCCAATCGATAAGACAATGCCAAGAATTGCGAACCAGAAGTACGGCCCGACATAAGCGACAAGGCTGACAATACTCGAAAGAATATATCCATAAATGCGGACGCCAAGAAGCGCAAAGAACGTCGCACCAGCCATGCTGGCAATTGTACAAGCAATAAACGCTTTTTTGTATTTAATTAACACCCCAAATAGTGCAGGTTCCGTGATACCAAGCAAAGCAGATACACCAGCCGACAAGACAACCGATTTTTCCTTTTTGCTTTTTGATTTGAAAAAGACCGCAAACGTGGCCCCTGCAATCGCCATATTTGTCATTAAGAACATCGGCATCATCATATCAAAGCCGTTGTCAGCGAAATTTTGCAAAGCAATGGGCGTCATCGCATGGTGCATGCCAAACACAATCGCAATCGGACGAATGCCGCCAACTACTACACCTGCTAAAATAGGCGAAAGATTAAACAACAGTTCAATAAACGAAGCAAGCAAGCTGCCGACATACGCACCTAGCGGACCCGTGGCAATTAGCGCAAATGGAATCGCAATGAACAGCGTTAACGTCGGTGTAAATACCGTGCGCAGCACATTTGGCATATATTGATCAACGTATTTGTTAATATAGCTTAACGCCCAAACAGACAGGATGATCGGAATAACCGTTGCACTATAGTTAATGACCGGAACAGGCAGTCCCATAAAACTGAATTGGGTCACTTCCCCTAGTTTCGCGGCATCCAAAAGCGATGGATACATAAATCCACCTGCGACCGCCAACGCTAAATACGGGTTCGTTTTAAATATTTTGGCTGCCGAAGCTGCTAAGAAGAAAGGCAAGAAATAAAACACAGAGCTCGCCACGAGATCAAGAATAATGACGGCATCACTCTCATTCGATAGCACATCCAATGCAATTAGCCCCGCCAAAATTCCTTTGATCATCCCCGCCCCTGCAATCGCAGGCACGATCGGGCCAAACACGCCAGAAACAATGTCTAAAATCGCCCCGAAAAAGCCCTTTTTCTTCGCAGGTTCTGAACCAGTTTTATCACTTTGGCCTGCATCAATCCCTAGCTCTTCTGTCAAGGCTGCATAGACTTTCTGCACATGCGTGCCAATAACGATTTGGTATTGGTCGTTGGTCAGTTGTTCTCCTACTACGCCCTGTAACTCTTTTATTTGATCACGTTCTATTTTTGAGAAATCATGCAAATCAAACCGAAGTCTGGTCATACAGTGCCATACTTTTTTAATGTTGTCTTGTCCGCCTACATATTGAATGATAAGTGGAATAAGTTCGTTGTCTTTCATAAGAAGCAGCCTTCCTTCACTTTCGAATTTGATGATCATCGACAGGCATATCGTAGCATAAGAGCCCCCGACTGAAAACGTTTCAAAAAATACCAATAAAAACGTAAAATCCTTATTTATCAGTACTTACACAAATATTCATTCGAAATTGGTATGGTAAATACTCGTTTTAGCCGATGCATTTCTAACCAAATTGACCCCTTGTTTTCCATATGCTTTAATCAACAGGAAAACAGGTAGAAACTATGTCCTCATGCCGTTCTATAAAAAGGAATCAATGAGAAGGAGTGCATCCCGTGGAACCAAACATCATTACATCTATTGAAGCTTTTGTGACCAATCCCCATCGCCATAATTTTGTGGTGGTGAAAGTCAAGACCAACCTTGGCCTTACTGGCTATGGCTGCGCCACGTTCCAACAGCGACCGCTTCCTGTCAAAATGGTCGTTGACCAGTACTTAACACCGCTTTTGCTCGGGCGTGACGCCCACGATATTGAAGATTTATGGCAAATGATGATGGTGAACGCATACTGGCGCAATGGCCCAATTATGAACAACGCCATTGCTGGCATCGATATGGCGTTGTGGGATATGAAAGCAAAGCTTGCAAACATGCCGCTCTACCAATTATTTGGCGGAAAATCAAAAAGCGCGATTGCTGCATATGCTCATGCGGACGGGCTTACTTTGGAAGAATTGTTCAAAAACGTAGATGCGCTAATCAAGCGAGGGTTTAAACATATTCGTTGCCAACTTGGCAAATATGGCGGCAAAAACCATGACATGCACTTACCAGTAAGACAACTGGAAGGGGAATATTACGATCCTGACATTTACATGAGAGATGTCGTGCGGATGTTTAAAGCGCTGCGTGAAAAATATGGCTATAGCCTCCATTTTCTTCACGATGTCCACGAACGGCTTTCACCGATCCAAGCGATCCAGCTTGCCAAAGAGTTGGAACCGTATAAGCCGTACTTTTTAGAGGACGTTTTGCCCCCTGACCAAAATGAATGGCTCGCCCAACTACGCGCCCAGTGTACAACTCCTATTGCCACAGGCGAACTGTTTAATAACCCAATGGAGTGGAAGCACTTAATTGCCAATCGGCAAATCGATTACATTCGATGCCACGTTTCACAAATAGGCGGAATTACACCTGCATTAAAGCTCGGCGCGTTATGCAGCCAGTTTGGTGTGAAAATTGCCTGGCATGGTCCATCTGATATGACGCCGATCGGTGTAGCGGTCAACACACACTTGAACATTCACCTCCATCAGGCTGCCATTCAAGAAATCCAAGAACCAGAAGCCATCATTGAGGAAATGTTTCCCGGTTCCGTCCAAGTCAAGCAAGGCTACATTTACCCGATTGATGAAGTTGGCATTGGTGTGTCATTTGACGAAACGTTGGCGGAAAACTACCCAGTCGTGTACCGAAAACATGAGTGGACACAGGCTCGCCTGCCAAACGGAGCGATTCATACGCCATAACGATAAAAGCCTTGCTTGCAGTGTGCAAACAGGGCTTTTATACTAAATGAAACGATTCAGCCTTAGATGAGGGGAGAAACATGAAGAAAAGACAATTTGTCGCCGATGACTTGCTAAGCAAAATTTATCAAAACAAATATGCCCCTGGCGAAAAATTGCCAACGGAGAGAGCCCTCGCCACACACTACCAAGTCTCTCGTTACACAATCCGAAAAGCAATCAAAAAATTAATAAACATCGGCAGTGTACAAGTTGTGCAAGGCTCTGGCATGTTTGTCACAAAAACAATTAGGGAAAGCCCCCTTATTTATAATTCGTTAACCGAAAAGAAATTCAAAGACATTCAATCAACGGTCATTGCCATGCAAAAGAAGAAGATGACGCCTGAAATTGAAAACATATTCGATATGAAAAACGACTTTGTGTGGGAGTTTACACGCGTCCGGATCGTCGATTACCAAAAAGTCCAAATTGAAACAACACAGCTTCCCTGCTCCTATTTCCCTGACCTGACAGAACAAATTGCTGCCGGCTCCGTCCATGAATATGTCCAGCAATGCGGCTACGACATCTCCCACTTTATTACCACTTACAGTGCCGTCAACGTGACAAGAGAACAAGCCAATTTGTTAAATTGCAAAAAAGGCATCGCAGCCATGAAAATTGTCAATCGCGGCATTCTTAACGACGGGCGCGTCTTTGAATACAGCGAGCTCATTAACTTAGACTACGCCGTTTCATACTTCACCCCGTTTAACCGTTTTAAACACCAGTTCAGAAAAAAATAACGAACGAAACCAAACACCAACTAGCTAGCAAAAGCTGTTCGAGGAGCAGGCGTTAGTCCTCCATTCCTGCCCCCGGAACAGCTTTTTTCATGTTGTCGTCGGTCCAATAATCGGTCGAGTCTGTTTTATTCTGTGTTAATTGAGTTTCCTCTGGCAAAGGATCTTTATCAGCATTCAATAAGATGACTGCACTTACAGCCATACCAATTACTAGAAGCCCACTTACACTTAGAACGATTGTTTTTCGTTTTATGGCAGATCCCCCCTAAAGCATTTCGTCGAACAAATTTTTCACATACAGGTGGTCATTGGGTTTTGCATACGAACGAGCGCGCACTCACAGAGAGTGTGGCAAAAGCCACACACCATGACCACTGGTGCGGAAAATCATTCAATGCACGCACTCACCAAGAGTGCGACCATCAGAAAAGCTAAGGGCGCGCATCGATCTGATATTTCAATCCACGCACTCACGAAGAGTGCGACGTAACAAATCAGGCTTTATGCTTCCGGCTTATGAATTTCAATCCACGCACTCACTAAGAGTGCGACGATATTTTCACCTCAAAAGCAAATGAATTTCAATACATTTCAATCCACGCACTCACTAAGAGTGCGACCACTATCAAACGTAGATAATGCTGATTTTTTAGATTTCAATCCACGCACTCACTAAGAGTGCGACGCGATAGTGATTTTGTTCCCGCGATGAAATTTGCTCATTTCAATCCACGCACTCACTAAGAGTGCGACATACCGTTACGCCGCTGAAAAGGATGGTGTGCAATATTTCAATCCACGCACTCACTAAGAGTGCGACTTTATTTTTATGGCCAGGATGATTTCCAAAAATTATTTCAATCCACGCACTCACTAAGAGTGCGACTCAAGCGTTTAAAAGGTGGCTCTAGGGACATTACCATTTCAATCCACGCACTCACTAAGAGTGCGACTGCAGCTTCAACTGACCCCCTTTAGAAGATGTTGATTTCAATCCACGCACTCACTAAGAGTGCGACAGCGAACCCCCCCTAATTATTGGAAGTAAAACAATCAATAATAGGAAAAAGCCGCTCTTTTCCTTTATTCTATCATGGCATACAGACAACATTTCACCATTTTTACACATATTTTTTCATAATTAGGCTCTTTTTTGGTGCGGGTGATCTAGGGGTTTTATGTGCGCTTAGGGTTCGCACCAAAAAAAACACCACTTCTATTCTTTTAAATACTAAGAAGGGCAATCAATGTCATTCTCTTCTGCTCTTTTACATGCGCTTGTTCATCAAGGCTGTTCTTAAAATCGGGTTTTAACGATATTCGTTGTGGACTAAAGGAGGTATGAATTGCTTTCGAGAGGTTGAAACGGGTCACCCGTTTACAGTACGGTTAGCTATGTTAAAAAAGTTACACTTTCCCTAGATTAATTATAGCATATAGAAACAAGTTATTATAGACTATTCATTCTCCTTTACTGCTGCTAAAATTCATTAGAATGTTAAGATTTGAAAGGAGAGAGATAGAATGAGTTCTTTGGTTCTCGATTTTCAGGAAATGGACGAAAAACAGCTTTTGCTTGTTGGTGGAAAAGGGTTAAATTTAGGGGAATTATCAAAAATTCAAGGAATCCACGTACCAGAAGGCTTTTGTGTCACAACAACAGGGTTTCAAAAAGTGATCAAACAGAACGAAACGTTTCAAGCTTTGTTGGATCAACTAGCAAGGGCAAAAGTAGAGGATCGAGATCAAATTGGTGACATCAGCAGTAGGATTCGTGAACTCATTCTAAATATAGAAATTCCTTCAGACGTTGTGAAGGCCGTTGCTCACTATCTCTCTCAGTTTGGCGAAAAACATGCGTATGCAGTGCGTTCTAGCGCGACTGCTGAAGATTTGCCACATGCTTCTTTTGCTGGGCAACAAGATACCTTTTTAAATATTATAGGCAAGGATGCGATCTTGCAGCATATCAGCAAATGCTGGGCTTCGCTATTTACGGATCGCGCAGTCATCTACCGTATGCAGAACGGCTTCGATCACAGTCAAGTTTATTTATCCGTAATCGTTCAAAAGATGGTTTTCCCGCAGGCTTCAGGGATTTTATTTACCGCTGATCCAATGACTTCTAACCGAAAGGTGCTATCCATTGATGCCGGCTTTGGACTTGGAGAAGCTCTGGTCTCCGGCTTGGCCTCTGCAGATTGTTATAAAGTACGAGAAGATCAAATTGTCGATAAGAGGATAGCAACCAAAAAATTGGCTATCTATGGACGAGAAGAAGGCGGAACGGAGACTCAACAGATCGATCCTGATCAGCAAAAGACACAAACACTTACTGATCAACAGATTTTACAACTAGCACGCATCGGAAGACAGATCGAAGCTCATTTCGGCCAACCACAAGATATCGAATGGTGTTTGACTGGTGATACCTTCTATATCGTCCAGAGCCGGCCGATCACTACTTTATATCCAATCCCTGAAACAAATGATCAAGAAAATCACGTTTATTTATCAGTTGGTCATCAGCAAATGATGACAGATCCGATAAAACCGTTGGGGTTGTCTTTTTACCTGTTAATTACTCCTGCACCTATGCGTAAAGCCGGCGGGCGGTTGTTTGTTGATGTTTCACCTAGGTTAACTACACGTGCCGGCCGGGAAGCCTTATTAAATACCGTGGGGTCCGATCCGCTCACAAAAAGCGCCCTCATGACCGTAATCGAGCGAGATTATATAAAATTGTTACCAAATGATCAAGCAGCACCACTTCCAGGCAGTAGTCATACAGATATGCCGGAACAATTCGAGACTGATCCGACAATTGTTTCTAAATTGATTAAGCGCAGTCAAACATCAATCGAACAGTTAAAACAAAACATCCAAGCGAAATCGGGATTGGATTTGTTTGATTTTATTCTGGAAGATATCGAGCAATTAAAGAAGATCTTATTTGACCCGCAAAGTACGGCTGTGTTTATGGCTGCTATAAATGCTACAACATGGATCAACGAAAACATGAACGAGTGGCTAGGCGAAAAAAACGCCGCAGATACGCTTTCTCTTTCTGTACCGAACAATATTACTTCGGAAATGGGTCTGGCGCTAATGGATGTCGCGGATGTGATTCGCCCTTACCCAGAAGTGATTGATTATTTGCAGCATGCAAAAGAAGACAACTTTCTCGATGAACTGGTTAAGTTTGATGGCGGACAGGAAGCTAGAAACGCTATCTATGCTTATCTTGACAAATACGGAATGCGGTGTCCCGGAGAAATCGATATTACAAGAACTCGTTGGAGCGAAAAACCAATTGCACTTGTCCCGATGATTCTTAGTCATATCAAAAACTTTGAGCCTAATGAAGGCAATCGAAAGTTTGAGCAAGGGCGGCGTGTTGCTTTAGAAAAAGAACAAGAGTTAATAGATCGATTGAAGCAATTACCGGATGGTGAACAAAAAGCCAAAGAAACAAAACAAATGATCGACCTCATCCGGCATTTCATCGGCTACCGGGAATATCCGAAATACGGCATAGTAAGTCGCTATTTCGTATATAAGCAGGCTTTATTGAAAGAAGCCGAACAACTCGTACAAGCAGGCGTTATTCAGGAAAAGGAAGATATATACTATCTCACTTTTGAAGAACTTCACGAAGTTGCCCGCACCAACAAAACAGATGACCAGATCATCAACAAACGGAAAGACGAGTACAAACGATATGAAAAACTAACTCCCCCACGTGTTATCACGTCTGATGGCGAAATCATTACAGGTGCGTACAAGCAAGCAAATTTACCGGCTAATGCGATTGCAGGTCTCGCTGTTTCTACCGGAGTGATAGAAGGAAGAGCGCGTGTCATTTTAAACATCGAAAATGCCGATCTGGAAGATGGAGATATATTAGTCACCTCCTTTACAGACCCAGGCTGGACGCCATTATTTGTATCCATAAAAGGCCTAGTCACCGAAGTTGGCGGACTGATGACCCACGGAGCCGTGATCGCACGTGAATATGGCTTGCCAGCAGTTGTCGGGGTAGAAAATGCCACCAAGCTGATTAAGGATGGACAAAAAATCAGGGTGAATGGAACAGATGGGTATGTAGAGATACTAAATTCATGAATCATAAAAAAGGGCATTCGAATCTTATAAGCCTAATTAGAGCCAGGAGTTGAACTCTTGGCTCTCTTTTTTAAGCGGACGCTATTATCCTTCCATGCCTAGAAAAGCAAATCGTGACTTAGATTAAACGTTTCTCAAATAAAACTCTGTCTTCGTGCGGTCCATCATAGTCGGTATTTACAAAAATACCATCCATCTTTTTGTCTCCCTCTTCAATACAAAATCCCATCTTGGTATGAAAGGCAATTGAAGTTTTATTGACAGGAGAAGTGACACAGCGAACAATATTTCGCCCGTTTTGCTGAACCACATGAAAAAATTGATTGTATAAATGGTTGCCAACGCTTTGCTTTCTGTAATCAGGGTGAACTCCAACAAAATGTATATAGGCTACTTTTTGATGTGATTGAGAAAGGAATCCTATTAGAAAGCCAATAAGTTTTTCATCCTTTTCAGCAATGAAACTTGTATTGCTAAAGTGGTCGAAAAATAATTTGGGCAACTTATCAGACATCTTTCTTCCACCCCACCACTTATTAATTAGTGGAGAAATTACATAGTAGTCAGAGTCTTTCACTGTACGAATTTCCAATTTCGCTCCCCCCGTATCTAGTCTTTTTAAACATATTACCATTTAGGAAAATTTTATGAGCAATAAAAATGTGGCTACATTTTTGGGGCGCGGGAAATTGGGGAGATTCCGAGAAAAGGGGATTTTTTATGCAAGCTGGGGTCGGAATTCTATAGCTAGAAACTTAGCGACGCACTCGTGTGACAAGGGAGCAAGCGCGAGGGGCTTACTCCCGCCTTTATTTAACCCACGTACTCGCCAGGAGTGTGACGATGGCGACCCTGGTGATTGGGTGCGTAGACGGATTTCAATCCCACGCACTCATAAAAAGAGTGCGACACCCATCCAGTGTTAGGGGAAGTCATGACGTATTGATTTCAATCCACGCACTCACAAAGAGTGCGACCAAGAACCAATTATGGCGTGGTAATTTGCTATGGATTTCAATCCACGCACTCACAAAGAGTGCGACTCGTGGTAATCCACAATTCTAGCCTCCTGCGCCATTATTTCAATCCACGCACTCACAAAGAGTGCGACAATGAAGAAATTATCGACCGGATGGTTTCCGCAATTTCAATCCACGCACTCACAAAGAGTGCGACTCTAAGGTGCTTAACCAATTGATCTTCCTTCTTATTTCAATCCACGCACTCACAAAGAGTGCGACACGCTAAACTATTAAAAGATTCTAAGTTCCTACAATTTCAATCCACGCACTCACAAAGAGTGCGACCTGTACTAAGCGGACCAGATACGGCCGAATTCATATTTCAATCCACGCACTCACAAAGAGTGCGACCCAATACGCCCTACAGATCGGACAAGTTTACAAAAATTTCAATCCACGCACTCACAAAGAGTGCGACACACGAGTTGGATGCTAATAGATATAAAAGATGGATTATTTCAATCCACGCACTCACAAAGAGTGCGACGTACAAGTCGGCAGCTAAGTCGGTCGAATATCTTATTTCAATCCACGCACTCACAAAGAGTGCGACGCTCACATTAATCAAATACGGGAGTGACATTGATATTTCAATCCACGCACTCACAAAGAGTGCGACAACGGTACTTGACAACTTCCGTAAACAGTTAGAAATTTCAATCCACGCACTCACAAAGAGTGCGACTGCCCGCGCAATGCGTTTTTTAATCTTGCCATACTAATTTCAATCCACGCACTCACAAAGAGTGCGACAAGCGTTTTTCTAGCTCCTGCCGCCAGTAGTCGGCATTTCAATCCACGCACTCACAAAGAGTGCGACAATTTGGAATTGGGCGGTACCTGTACAATCTTGATATTTCAATCCACGCACTCACAAAGAGTGCGACAAGTTCTCTCCATCTGTATCTTTCTTCCACTCATATTTCAATCCACGCACTCACAAAGAGTGCGACACAAAAACTAGCTGAATTGCGATTGTTTAATAACATTTCAATCCACGCACTCACAAAGAGTGCGACAGCGAAATTCTCCTAATTATTAGCAGTGAAACAATCAATAATAGGAAAAAACCGCTCTTTCTTTTATCATATCATGGACAACGAGCAACATTTCACCATTTTCATACATATTTTTTCATAATTAAGCTCTTTTTTGGTGCGGGTGATCTAGGGATTTTATGTGCGCTTGGGGTTCGCACCAAAAAGAACTGCGTATAATACGAAGTAAATGTTGCCTCCTCAACTTTACTACTATTATACTTGTGCCATCTATAGGTTTCTTCAAAAAAGCACCTGTTTGCACTGGCAAAATAATAAGAATCGTAAAAACGCAAAGTTCCTTACTAAACTAAAGCACTGCTTTTTATAAAGATTGACTAGCATCTACTCCAGTGCGCCTTTTCCCCTTCACCTGTTTTAATGTCGCGACGATCAGAAAACTAACAATCACTAATAAAAGCCATGAACTGACCTTCCCCAAATGAACAAGACTCCATGCATCGGTTTGGTTCGGATATTCCCAAGCCCCAAAAAACGTTGCAATATTTTCGGCTATCCATATAAAAAATCCGATGAGCACAAAAGAGAGTGCAAGTGGCATCCGGTAACGAGTTTCATTCACTTCATATGTAACCCATGATGGCCAAAAGACGATGATGACAAGCCCCGCTAACCAAAAACGGATATCAATCCAAAAGTGATGAGTAAAAAAATTTAAGTAAATCGCAGCTGCAAGAGGGACAACCAGTAACAGCGACGGCCACTTCACCAATTCTATCTTTAGTCGCCTCCACGCTTGGCAAAGATAACTTGCTACGCTTGCATACATAAATCCGCTATACAAAGGGACACCAAATACCTTGGAATACCCTTCCTCTGGGTAGGACCAGGAGCCCATGTGTACTTTAAAAAGTTCAAGAGCCAGCCCAATAAGGTGAAACAATGTAATGACTTTCAATTCGTCCCAAGTTTCAAGCCCAGAACGCACCATCCACCACTGCATAAAAAGACAAATAATGAGCAGCCAATCATACCGTGGCAAAAAGGGAAGTGGCACGAGCTGTGTAATGGCCAAAGAAGCAAATATAACGACAGGAAACAAGCAGGACAAAGCTTGCTCCCACCCAAAACGAACGAGTTGTTTTAATGGCCTCATCATTCATGCCTCCATTCTGACTAAGTCTTCTCTGCCGTCCACTTTCATTCATCATGGAGGTTTTCATCACTTCGGTACTCTAAAAGATCTCCAGGTTGACAATCTAAGGCTTTGCAAATCGCATCTAACGTGGAGAGTCGAATCGCTTTGGCCTTTCCATTTTTCAATATAGAGAGATTCGCCATCGTTATCCCAACTCGTTCGGAAAGTTCAGTAACGCTCATTTTCCTTTTTGCTAGCATCACGTCAACATTGATTATAATCGCCATGATTTTCACCTCAAACCGTTAAATCATTTTCAGATTTGATATCAATCGCTTCTTGGAAAAGTCTTTGAAGAACAGCAGCGAATACTGCGATTACCGTTGAAGCGAAGAGAGGGACGACTCCCATAAATAGGAGACCAGGGGCATCATCTCGATCTGCTAACAAGTAAAAGAACGGCATAATAGCTACGTACAAACCACTGATGATGATTGCGCAATATTTAATCTTTTTCAACGCTCTCGTCGACAGTTCCGAGAACGATTGATTCTTGTCAATGTAACTTAAAAGTTTAAAAGCCTGGGACAACGCGACAAAAAACGGTATCACTGTTAAAAATACACCGATAAGAATAGGATATAGGATGTGGTCATAATGTGGATCTACCGGATGACTAGGTAACCATACCAACCCAAAGATACACAAAGCAAGAACGGGACTTCCCATAAGCATCACCGCTATCTTTAAAAAAAGCGTAGAACCTCGTTTCATGAAAAACACCTCTATTAATTTGTTGTTCAATTGATTCTACCACAAATTTATCGATTATCAATAAATTATTGTTGATTTTCATGTTTTTATTACTGCATTAGAATATACTTCTTGTATGCTCATAGTTCGTTTGATTGCTATTCTGCTAACAGATCGGTGATGGTTGCGTCTTCACGAACAGGGACGGTTTAACCACATTGTACAGTCAATGTTTTAACGAAAATTCTCAAAATAAAATACCGCTCCTATTTAAAGGACGGTATTTTAGTCGATTGGAAGAAGTGAAGTATATTCGATATTAACCTAACCGAGCATATTTCCGGCATAAAATGTAATTGCTAACGTGATAACCACAATAGCAGCAGCAACACTTAAAATTATCTTTGATGATCGTTTCATTGTTTATATATTCCTCCCCACAACTAACCATCGTTACTGAAGTACCCAGTTATGTTATTTTTGTTGTCCACACGCACTTGACCTTTTCCACTTTGATAAGTCCATACGCCTTTATGAATCAATGACATACTGAAATTTGATCTTGAATACGCCCATGTGTTGGCGAAATCCGAAATCTTCCCTGTATAGTTAATGCTGTTAATCGTGAACTTACGAGTTATTCTATATCGGAACCAAGAATACTAGTAATACGACCTCCATGGGCGGTTCGCTTATAATCAAGCGATGACTTGTGTTCCATTACTTTCATACCAAAGACTTTAACACTTTTAGCATACCACGCTTCTCGTGTTTGAGACATGATAGTCATCTATCAGTTTTAATTTGTGAGGGAAAATCAAGCTTTTCTTCCTCAATTGCAATGTCATCGTTCATTCGGTCTAATAAATCTAATTCGAACTCTTTTTTTGTTAAATCAGGAGCAAGTGTATCGCCATTGAGAAAAACGTTGCTTCTATTATAAAGCAAGGTTATTTTTAACATTTTCCTACACAAATTAGCCATTTGTATATTGGGAAATTTTTAAATCTATTACATGTTTCTCTATTTTCTAGTATAATTTTAAAAAATTCTATGAAATCTTTATTTAAGGAGGGGAGAACTTTATGTCTGCTATTTTATCTCCAGAGGAAGTAAGCACGATAATTGCTGAGTGGTATAGCTGTATTATTGCACGGTCTGTGGAGCAAGCAAATGAACTCAAAGAAAAAGCAGAAAACATGATCAAAACAATGGAGCCAAATGATCGAGTAATCGCTTATTATTCTTTAGTTGAGTTCAGGCATTCAATCATGGCCAAACAGGGAGGCAAGGACGAAAAGGATGATGAAAGGATACAACAGGCGGGCAATATGATCGAAGATTCGATAGATCATACGCTCAAATACCTCTATTTATTTGTAAGTGGTCAAAATGAATTTATAAAAGAACGTTACCAGTCTGCGATTCGGTTATTCCGTAAAGCAGAACGTTTGCTTGAGTATATAAACGATGAAGCCGAAGAAGCAGAGTTCTATTACTACATGGGTTCGTCTTTATATAGAATCAATCAGTATCCGTACGCTGCTTCATACATTGAAGAAGCATTACTTGCTTTTAATCGCCTCGGGTATATCGAACGGGCTGTATACTGCCAAGTGATACTTGGAGGTATTTATTCTGAAGCGGGACAGCATGAGAAAGTCCGAAAGTTATTAGAAGAGGCTCTTAGCATTTCGAATAATTACCCCATGGCCCAAGTAGCAGTTTTACGTATCATAGGATTAGACGCTTTGCGAAAAAAAGCCTACCAAAAGGCTAAGGAGTATTTCGAAAAGAGCCTTTCCTATCCTGAATGCACGGAGACTATCTTAGGAGTCAAAAGCGAGTATAATTTAGCAAACACATTGTTTCGCATCGGCTTATTCAATGAGGCACTCCCTCATTTAACCAAAGCCTATGCAGGAGCACAATCTTACAACAACCACGAATATCAAGCTAGATGTATTGCTACTTACGGACTATACGTAAACTCTAATCCGGAGGAAATTGACCAAGCCATTAAAAGCCTGAGTGAGTCGGATATGAACTTTGAAATTGAGGAGATCGCAGAGGAAGCAGCAACGTTTTTTAAACAAAAAGGAGAACAAGAACTAGCGTGGAAGTATTTAAGCGTCGCCTATCGTGCACGCCAAAATCTATCAAACATAGGAGTCGATCAACCTTGAAAAAAATATGGTTTTCCCTATTTGCAGCATTATTGTGTGTTTCTTTTACCCTCCAAACAAATGTCGTCATTGATCGTGATTCTCCGACAATTGAAACTCGAGATAAAGGAGATACCGTTCATTAATCTAAGAGAAAATTTTTTTTACAACCCTTGAGGAAAAATAAATATCTTTGTTTTTTAGACGCACTTTTCAAGAAGTGCGTTTTTTATTTTTTAAACTATAAACTTTTTCTTGTTTTCGTTCCTTTATTAATTTCTGCATTACTTTTTCCCCTAATTCTAATGGAGCCCTAAATTAGGAAACTGGACAGTAACCAATTCCAAGCTTCACTATGAGTGCGACATCAAAAGAGGACCGTAGAAATCATGAAATATTTCAATCCACGACTCACTAAGAGTGCGACGTAATGCTACATGGGAATGTCGTAAATCATGTAAACATTTCAATCCACGCACTCACTAAGAGTGCGACTTGGCAGTGTATGAGGGTTGGAAGCCAGTGGGCAAAATTTCAATCCACGCACTCACTAAGAGTGCGACCACGGAATACCTCGATGCCCTCGACGAAGCTTATCCATTTCAATCCACGCACTCACTAAGAGTGCGACGAAAACAGCAAGACTTTCAAAACAAAGCAGTCGCATATTTCAATCCACGCACTCACTAAGAGTGCGACGAAAACAGCAAGACTTTCAAAACAAAGCAGTCGCATATTTCAATCCACGCACTCACTAAGAGTGCGACTTTTTTTCTCTCCTTTATAGTTGCCTTATTTGTATTTCAATCACGCACTCACTAAGAGTGCGACTATTTGCAAGCTTGTTCATGCTCTCAGCCTGTGGAATTTCAATCCACGCACTCACTAAGAGTGCGACTTTCGCTAACTGATTCATGGACCTGTGCATTTGATTTCAATCCACGCACTCACTAAGAGTGCGACTTCAGAATGGTGGGGCCAAAAATGGGAAGACGTATTTCAATCCACGCACTCACTAAGAGTGCGACTATCGCGCGCTTTATTCGCTCCGTAGCGCTCTCTATTTCAATCCACGCACTCACTAAGAGTGCGACATGACGCTTGCGGTCGCGGATTGTACGTAACTGATTATTTCAATCCACGCACTCACTAAGAGTGCGACGATGAAAAGCCTGCATGGCAAAAGAACTTCACTAAATTTCAATCCACGCACTCACTAAGAGTGCGACGTTAAAAAATGGATGGAGGAGTACGAATATGAAAATTTCAATCCACGCACTCACTAAGAGTGCGACGCGCATACGAGTTCTTGTTAGATGGTAAACCAGTAATTTCAATCCACGCACTCACTAAGAGTGCGACAGCGATATTCCCCTATTTATTGGAAACCCATTAATAAATAATAGAGAAAAGCCGCTCTTCTTCTATATAATACCATGGGACACCAACAACATTTTGCCACTTTTCCACATATTATCCCACATTAAAGTCCTTTTTTGGTGCGGGTGATCTAGGGATTTTATGTGCGCTTGGGGTTCGCACTAAGAATCACGGCTCAAAAGATGAATAATTGTAAAGTTAATCTCCTTGGCTCAATTGTGTCTATCTCTACTTTACTCTTTCCATTAAAAAGCTTCTATTTGCGTAAGGAGGTTCCTTGCTTATACACCTATTCGATTGAGTTCTTCTCCCTTCCTCCCCAATTAATGAAAAAACACCTCCGCTTGTTAGTACATAGCCTAACAAGCGAAGGTGACAGTCCGGGCTCACACTTTTCACACAAACGCTGGCACAACCGTATTTTCACTGCCGACCATGCGAATTTTTGATTTTGCCATTTCTTTCGCTGCTTCTTTTGCTTTTTGTAAATACGCTCGCGGATCGAGGCTGTCTGGTTCGTTTGCGAAGTGGTCGCGAATTGCTTCGGAGTAGGCATTTTTTAGTTCTGTTGATACGTTGACTTTTGCCATTCCAAGGGCGACACAACGGCGCACGTCTTCTTCTGGCACGGCCGAGCCGCCGTGAAGGACGAGGGGGACGTCGACCATTTCGGCGATTTTAGCGATTCGCTCAAAGTCAATTTCGGGCTTGCCTTTGTAAATTCCATGGGCAGTGCCAATCGCAGGGGCAAGTGTCGGCACGCCTGTTTCCTCGACAAATTGGCGGCACTCTTCTGGAATTGCTTTTTGGGCGTCGGCTTCGTCTACGACAATGTCGTCTTCCACGCCGCCGACTTTGCCGAGCTCTGCTTCCACGTTGACGCCAAGGGACGAGGCAAGCGCGACGACCTCTTTTGTCCGAGCGACGTTTTCTGCGAATGGATGCATGGAAGCGTCCATCATCACGGATGTATAGCCAGCGCGGATCGCGTCTTTGATCACCTCAAAGTCTGTGCAGTGATCTAAGTGCAAGCCTGTTGGCACTTGGTAATGTTCCGCTGCGGCCTTGGCTACTTCAGCAATGTTTTTTGCACCGAGTGACTTGACCGTCCCGACTGTCGTTTGCAGGATTACCGGGGACTTCAATTCCGCTGCTGCTTCGAGCACCCAGAAAATGCTGTCAAATGAATGGACATTAAACGCGACAATCCCGTGTTTGTTGGCTTTTGCTTTTTTTAGCATCGGTGTCGTTGACTGTAATCCCATTTATTTGCCCACCTGCCCTTCGTTTTCTGCGATTTGATATAGTAGTTTAATTGAATGATTGTCTGGGTCTTTCATTGCTTGAAATGGCTTGTCGCCATCTTCTAGCTTAAACACGTCATGGATCAAAGGCTTGACATCGATTTTGCCAGACGCGATGTAATCAATCGCAGCCTGCCATTCATAGCCGGGGAATGGGCCAGAATAGCTCATCCAAGAACCTGTGATTTCCAATTCTTCACGTAAAATTTTCTCAAACGTCGCTGCTGGAAACGTCACATCCCCTGACGCCGTTCCAACAAACACAATCTTCCCTTTTTTCTCAACTAAAGCGACCGCTTGCTCTTGGGCGCTCGGCACGCCTGCTGTTTCGATAACAGCGCCAGGCTTGCCATGTTTGCTAGCGTATGAAACCGGGTCCTCTTTTAAAGAGTTAATCGTGTCGTCTGCGCCGATTTTTTTGGCAAATGCCAGTTTCTCGTCGTTGATATCAATCGCTGTTACTTTCCCTGCCCCGCGTGCTTTTAAGGCGAGAATGGTCATAATGCCAATCGTTCCGGCTCCTAGAACACAGACGTGTTCGCCTGCCGGTAGCACAATTCGCTCAATTCCGTGGATCGCGACTGTCAATGGTTCGATTAACGCCGCCTCCGCTAATGTTACCGTTTCCGGCAAAACGAGGAGATTTTCCGCTTTTACGACTACGTATTCGGCCATTGCGCCATTTTCCCGGGAACCAAGAAAACTGTATGAGCTACTTAAAGCTGGGCTTCCCTTTTGCATAAAGGGATCGTCTTTATTTGGCAAAAGGGGGGCGACGACTACACGGTCACCAACCGTTACTGAATCGACGCTTGCGCCGACAGCCTCTACCGTTCCAGAAAATTCATGTCCGAGAACAATCGGGTAATTGTGGACTTTGCCATCGAAGTACCGTGCCAAATCAGAGCCGCAAATGCCGCAATAAGCAACCTTGATTAATGCCTCATCCTCTTTAGGGACAGGGGTTTCAATGTCCTTTATAGTAAATGATTGATTCGCTTCAAGAACGAGCGCTTTCATGATCTCCACTCCTGACTCAATTAATTTTTATCTGTCTCTGCTGGGAGTAATTTGCCCCGTTTATGCTGAACAATCGTAAATACGACACAGAATCCATAAATCGCCGTCACGACAATAAGCGGAAGTAGATTTTGCCATGTTGTTAGTTCGGTCATGATGAATTGAAGCGGGCTGCCGCCTTGGTCAAGGGATGCTACTTGCCCCCCGGATATCGTTCCAGTGTTGAGTGCAAGCTGAGTGTGGACGCCGACCATCATGTTCGCAATCCAAATCGTCATTGTCATAATGAGCGTCCCTGAGATCAACGTTCTAAACAAGTTTCCGCCGTGGATGCCGACTGCAATCGAGATGAAGAAGCCAATTGTCGCTAAGTCACCGAACGGAAGAACTTCGTTTCCAGGAATAAGAATTGCAATTACAAGTGTAAGTGGGACAAAAATCAAGCTTGCCGCGACCACTTGTGAATTGCCGAGCAAGAGCGCAGGATCTAGCCCAATATAATAGTCTTGCCCTGAGAATCGTTTATCGAGCATTTCCCTTGCAGCCTCGGCAATTGGCATTAATCCTTCCATAATAAACTTGACGACAGTAGGCATTAACAGCATTACCGCCGCCATTTGAATGCCCAATTGCAAAATCGCTGATACCTCGTAACCTGCCAAGGCACCGATGACTGTCCCGAGAATGGCACCAATAATCGCAGGTTCTCCGATTGGTCCAAGTCGGTTTTCAATTTTATCTGAGTTAATATTCACGTTTTTCAAACCAGGAATTTTCTCTATAATTGCGTCAGTGACAACAGCGATTGGCGCCATTATCGCCCCTGTGCCATGTGGAATCGAAATTCCTTCCAAGCCGTTGTATTTATGAATGATCGGCGCAAACCAATCCCCTAGCTTATAAGCAAATGCCGCATAGATGACAACACCAAGAACGCCAAGCCAAAAGCTTCCTGATGCGGTGGACACAATCGCACCGGCAAATGCCATATGCCAAATATTCCAAATGTCAACGTTAACAACACGGGTCCATTTCAACAACAACATGACGACATTGACAAGAATGGCAACAGGAATGGCCACCGTTCCTATATTAGAAGCCCACGCCATCGGAGAAGCTCCTGGCCAACCAACATCGACAATTGATAAACCAAGATTAAACCGTTCCGCCATTTCCTGTGCGGCTGGCCCTAAGTTATCTGTCAGTAAGCTAATAACTAAAGTGATGCCTACAAATCCGACCCCAATCGTGATCCCTGATCTTAACGATTTCCCAATTCCTTGGCGCAACAAGAGGCCAAGGACAAAGATCACAGCCGGAAGCATGACAGCAGGCCCTAAATCCAATATATATTGCAGCACATTCATGATGTCTCCCCCTATCAGCAATAGGTTATTTTAAAATATCCAAAATCTCTTGTTTCGTTTTATCAAGGCCAACACCTGAAATAAAAGGCAACCCATGGATCACAGGAACGCCATAATCACGATCGACTTTTGCCGTGGAGATGATCAAATCAGCGCCTTGCGCTTTTGAACCGAGTTCGCTGACACGACATTGGCTGACGTCTGCTTGGATGTTGTTTTCTTTCAAAATCGCTTTCACTTTATTTGCAGCTACCGTAGACGTAGCAACAGCTCCACCACATGCGACTAATACTTTTTTCATGTTTATTCCCCCTCGAGTTGTTTAGTAATGGAAGCGTCCAATAGGGCTAACGCCTCGTCTTTTTCTTGTACAGAAGCCAACTTCTTCACAAAATGGGCATCTTGAATACGTTCCACAATGGTTTGCAGCGCTTTCAAATGAGCTGAACCATCAGCTAAGCCAAGCAACAACACAACTTTCACATCGATTTGATCGTTTTCCGACCCCATTACGCCAAACGAGACAGGCTCCTTTAGCGTCAACAATCCAATTTTGCTTTCCAGTACATAACTGGCATCGGTATGAGGAATCGCCACACCAAACGGCTCAGTTGGTATCCCTGTCGCAAACGATTGTTCTCGCTCTTTTAAACCGTCAGCGTACGTCTCTTTCGCAAACTGTTTAGCTTGCATCGGCGCCGCTATTGTCTCTAACACCTCTTCAACCGTTTGGCATGTTTGGTTTAACAAAATCAAGTCTCGATCAAGTAAAGCATTACTCATCTCCCTCACCCCCTTCAGCTTCAACGACGATGACATTTCGTGCTTTCGCTTGAATCGCTTTCAGCATCTCTGCATCGGCCTTGGAATCGGTAATGAGTGTGTCAACTTCTTCAATTGGAGCGACTTTATTCATATGGATGGAGCCGAATTTTGAGTAGTCAGCCATCATCACGCGCCTTTTCGAATGTTGCACCATAAGGCGCGATACTTCAGCTTCCCCCATATGGATGTTCGTATAGCCTACTTCCGGATGCAAAGCCCCAATGCCAAAAAAGCCGGTATCGACATACAAATTGGCAATTGTTTGGTTCGCAACTGGCCCATACAAGGAACGCTCATTTTTTCGGACGTTGCCGCCAATGATAATAATTGAGAAATTCGAGTGCTCCACAAGCTCATTGGCCAAAGAAAGCGAATTGGTTACAATCGTCAGCCCCGTTTTTTTCATAATAAGCTCGCGAGCAAAATAAAGGGCGGTCGTGCCATAGTCGATATAAATCGTATCGTTATCAAAGACAAACTCAACTGCTTTTTTCGCAATCGCCCGCTTTTCCCACTCATTGACAATTTTTCTCGAGCTATAGTTCGTCTCAAGATTTGCCTTGTTTAACACCGCTCCTCCGTGCACTTTGCGAATGAGCCCTTTTTCTTCTAATTCGTATAAATCTTTGCGAATCGTTTCTCGCGTTACATCTAGTTTGGAACTAAGTTCGGAAATTTTGACAGAATGGTATTCATACAATTCCTTCATGATCAAATCTTGTCTTTCCTGCGGAAGCAAAGAACCATCCCCCTCCCTTATTACTGAAATCGCTTACCTTGGATTATAAGTGACAAAGCCAAAAAAAGCAAATATTATTTTTGCTTTATTTTGCATTAATTCATTAACGACTTTGCAATACTTGGTTTTTATTATATGATTAACTCAAAATGCAAACCAATGCAAATAGAGGTGTGTAATCAATGATCCATATTTTATGTGCCAATCCAGCCCTTGACCGAACCATTTACGTTCAAGCTTTTTATCCAAATGGCGTAACCCGTTCTAGTGCCTCCCATGAAGGCCTTGGCGGGAAAGGATTCAATGTCGCCCTTCCTTTTATTGTCACAAATGAGCAAAAAACGATTCACATGCACACATTTTTCGGCGGGCCTGTAGGAGAACAATTAGCACAGATGATGAAAAACGCCCAACTAGCAGGGGAAACAACATTCATTGAAGGCGATAACCGATACTGCACCATTCTCGTAAACGAATCAAAGCAAGAAGCAGCCCTAATCAATGAACAAGGACCTTCCATTACAGAAAAAGAACAACAGCAGTTTTTGCAATCGCTTTTTTGCTCCCTAAAATCAGGCGACTATCTCGTGCTTTCAGGATCACTCCCAAAAGGGACCCCCCTCACTTTTTACCGGGACATCATTGCCCAAGCAGAAAGTCGCGGCGTCCAGACCATTCTCGATAGCAGCGGTGATGCATTAGCATACGGAGCAGAGGCAAAACCATGGCTAATAAAGATCAACGGAGAGGAATTTTTAGACTTAATGGGGGTAAAAGAGGAAGCCGCCAACAGACAGCAGCAAATCGAAGAATCTTTAAAAAACAGCCCTTACCCTAACTGCATCGTCACATTAGGCGGCGAAGGAACAGTCGCCAAAATCAACGGAGACATCTGGCGTGTCACGCTCCCAACGATTAACGTAACAAATGCTACCGCCTCAGGCGATATTTTTCTCGGCACCTTTATACGCGAGTGGCGAAAAACAAACGATGTAAAAGCAGCTCTATTAGCAGGCAGCGCCCTCTCATTGGCAAACTGCCTCCACTGGCTGCCAACGATTGATTTTTCACAAGCCGAACAATATCAGCAAAAAATCCACATCGAGCGGGTCGGTTCAGCTGTTTAGTCATGCATTTTAGCAAAGCAATTCTTGAAAAAAGCAGACAGAGCCAGGAGGAAAACTCCTGGCTCTCGTTTTAAGTGGACACTTTCTTCATATCTCAAGAGGAATTGGTCGTGTGGCCTCGTGGAAATGGTAGAAGGAAATCATGACATTGCATTACATTAAATGTTTTTCAAACAAAACTCTGTCTTGATGTGGTCCATCATAGTCGGTGTTCACATAAACACCGTCAATCGTTTTATCGCCCTCTTCAATAAAAAATCCCATCTTCGTATGAAAGGCGATGGATGTTTGATTGACAGGAGAAGTTACACAGCGAACAATATTTCGCCCGTTTTGCTGAACCACATGAAAAAATCGATTGTATAATAGGTTGCCAACACGTTGCTTTCTATAATCAGGGTGGACACCAACGAAATGTATATAGGCTACTTTTTGATGAGATTGAGAAAAGAATCCGATTAGAAAGCCGACAAGTGTTCCATCCCTTTCAGCAACAAAACTTGTATTAGAAAAATGGTCGAAAAATAATTTCGGTAACTTATCCGACATCTTCCTTCCACCCCACCACTTATTAATTAGTGGGGAAATGACATAGTAGTCAGAGCCCTTCACTGTACGAATTTCCAATTTCGCTTCCTCCTGTAGCTAGTCCTTTTTTCTATTAACACGAATCACAGCAATAAAAACGGTCGCTCCATTTCGCCAAGCATGGAAATTGCAAGATTGCATAAATAGGGATTTTCCGCGAGCAGGCTGGGGTAACAGCGCGGTAGGGCCTGCTCGCGACCCTATTTAGACAAGCCACTCGTAAGGAGTGCGACATCGATTCCAAAATAAAATCGGATAAAAACTTGTATTTCAATCACGCACTCATGAAGAGTGCGACGAAATGGGTATAAGTGAGCGTACTTACTACCGAAAATTTCAATCCACGCACTCACGAAGAGTGCGACATTGATATGACGGCATTTAAGGCGTGTTACGACAGCATTTCAATCCACGCACTCACGAAGAGTGCGACTTTAGAAATAGCTATGACATTAGATTTCTTGAAATTTCAATCCACGCACTCACGAAGAGTGCGACCTGTCGTTTTATTCTCATGATGGCAATTCGCGCAAATATTTCAATCCACGCACTCACGAAGAGTGCGACTTTAACTCGATAAATTTGATAATTCAGTTCAATATTTCAATCCACGCACTCACGAAGAGTGCGACTGTTACTGATCGTATGCTTAACACATTGCCAGACATTTCAATCCACGCACTCACGAAGAGTGCGACATCGAAGTAGATGAGATTGATGTGGAAGTGCGGAATTTCAATCCACGCACTCACGAAGAGTGCGACCGCATCGCCTGGAATACTGGTGCATGCTGGGGAATTTCAATCCACGCACTCACGAAGAGTGCGACTCCAGCGGTTTCTTCTTTAGCATTCCTAGCACTAATTTCAATCCACGCACTCACGAAGAGTGCGACAGCGAAATTCCCCTATTTTTTGGAAACTAATGGATGAATCATAGAGAAAAATCGCTCTTTTCCTCTATCATACCATGGGATACGAACAACATTTTAACACTTTTTCACACATTTAACCATATTTGAGTGCTTTTTTGGTGCGGGTGATCTAGGGATTTTATGTGCGCTTGGGGTTCGCACCAAAATGGTAGGTGTTTGGGATGGAAGTTAAAACTGAAAAACAACCCATGAGTTACCTCAACATTTTTTTAACGAACCATTTTTTTAGCTGGTAGATGACCGAAAGCCACGATTAGAGGGGATCGTCTCGTAGTGTTTTTTGTCCATGCTTCGATCACAGGATGCCTCCTTCATGAGTCCCCACTCCATTAATGTTCAGACAGGTTGGTTCGAAACGCGGGCAGGTTCGCTGCCTTTTCCAGCTCGTTTAGTAGATTCTCCAAATTCGTTCGCTTAAAAGAAGCAAGATATACCGCCAGCGGAGCCTCCTCTTCTTCTGAACCGGAAAGTTCAAACACGATCAGCACATCATCTTTCACAAAGATTTTCCACGTATTTAGCTCGGAACCTTCTTCTATCTCATCTTCGCGGTCGTCTAAACGCATCCAGTCGTGATAGTCGGACAAGTTCCACGTGCTTTCATCGAAAATCGCCCAATACGGCAGCCGATCTTCAACACCCAATTGAATTAGCGCTTTACCAGCGAGAAAACGGCTTAGTGACTGATTCTCTAACTGCCAGTCGGCGAAGCTCCAAGCGCATAAATAAACTGGCGGGTCTTCCTTTTCCAACTCGTCCAACCGGATCCCACAGTAGATCACAGATTCTTCTACTTGGTAGAAAACCAAAAATGCTTTGTCTGTTGTGAAAAAAGTGCTATCAGGAATAAACAGCTTCTCCAACGGCAGCGGTTCGTATTGATTGTTGCACCCTTGGGTGATATGAGGAGACCGTCCCAACGCTTTGTAGTAATTCCGTAACACTAGCGGCAAGGAAAAACCAAGCTCTCGTTCCTTCGCCTCGATCTCACTCTCTGGAATCCCATGATGCGCCTCGTGCTGGTCTCCCAATAGACGAAGGAGGTTTTCGATGCTCACTTTCATGATGGTACGCCTTCCTTTCTTTTAATTGTAGACATCCTCAGCTAATAAAAATATAAATCTACTGAAACTACTTTATTTCCTTACCGTTGCGGCTGATCAACCCGCGCAGGAGCTTCATGACTGATTGGATTTCGGTATCAGTTAGCAAATAATAGGTATTCACAGTCCAGGTTTCTCTGTTCTTCAAATGAAAAATCAGTTGAGGAAACTGCGGAAGCAGCCATTTTTGAATGGAAGGGCCACTGTAGCTGATATTTGCAATGTCCACCCACGCTACTGTTTGCTTACCGTCTGAAATTGCCTGTTGGTCATAAGTGAGTAACTGCGTATTTGATTTCAATGCCCGTGGCAAGCAGACAACCAAATATCCACCAAAAAACGGAATCCCTATGATAGCTGACGTGATACAAAAAAACGTATGAATTAACGTAGCATCGGTAAAAAAAGCAACATACAGCAGAAACAAACAAACCAGCACAAACAGTAAACTGCCAAGCGCTTTGCCCCATGCCACCGATTTTCGATAAGAGATTGCTTTCATCCTCTAATGCCTTTCTGATTTTATTTAACCGTTCTCGTCATATTGATTTGGTGACTACATTATACAAGATTAGGCGGTTTTTTTATGCCTTTAAGGATAAACAAAAAAGGTCTGTTACATTTCTTGACCTTTAGACACCCCTATTTTGATAGAACGCGTTCCTCATCCAAACCTGTCAATATACCCAACTACTTTCTGTTACTGTTTTAATCTGAAAGCCCATATTAGGAAGTACAAAGGGGTCAGACCGCAAATTGCTAATAACAGCAAAGAAATGGAGAGTTGGAAACTATATTCAAGTCCCATTGCCCCCCTTATTAAAGCTTTATTGACAAATAAGAGCATAATAAAGCTTGTATTTTGTATGACGGACATGATCCTTCTAGCCTTCATGTACTGAAGGTCTTTATTTGCTTCAGTCAAATTAATATAATTGAATTTTTCTGGTTTCCTAACTAAAATACCGAGAAGAAACCATATTAATACACCTATTAGTGGAATAACAATTAACAAATACTTAGGTCCATACTTGTCAGGTATACCATTAAGATAGTGAATGGCAATTTGATTAGGAATATCTGACCAAGCAATGACTAGTGTTGTAAGGTGATAGATAAGAATAAAAGCAGATAGAAAGGCTAATACATAGTCTATTTTTAAGTTGCCATCCTTCGCCTTTTCCATATGTACCTTCCTCCTCTTACTTGTAAATAGTAGGTCTATCATAATTAAACAAAATTATTCTTGGCGTTTGTTAAGTCATGTTATTTTTCAACTGTTCCATTTTCCACTCACTGAATTTCCTCACGATAATATCAACCACAATGTAAAACGGCAAAAAGCTAGAGTTCTCGACTTTGTTATACAACCAGAAAGGAGTACTGTTTACATAAATATTAAACATCGCATTTTGGGCGAGTAAATTATTTCTTAATGTGGTCAGGCTGACACATTTAATTCTTCTTGTTTTAATCGCATGAATAATTTCATCGAGGTTTTCCGATTCGCCGGATAAAGAAATAATAAACAAAAGATCGTCTTCGCCCATTTCTCCGAGTCCATTTGTAAAGTCCCGTTCACTTCGTATGACTTGAGATTTCTTGTGCAGCGTCCATAACTGCCGCTGAACATCATTCGCCAAATCCAGCTGTGCAGCCCCCGTTCCGTAAATATAGATATATGGGGCGCGGTCAATCAGTCGGTTTAATTGGCAAAAGTTTAGTTGCTCCATGTACTTCCTCGTCTGGTGGATATCTTGGTCAAGCAGTTCCATTAAATCTTGGCTCGTACCTTCCGTAAAATTGTTCAATTTAATATAAGATTTTAAGTCGCTGTAGCCGTCTAAACCAATTTTTTTCGTGAGTCGGTGGATGGAAGAGATGGAAGTGTGGGCATAAACAGCGAGATCCTGGATTTTCATCGTCTTCATCTCATCAATATGGTCATAAATCGTCTTAATAATATGCAAATCATTCTCGCTTAGTGATTCAAAGTGTTTATTGACTAACTTGTCCAGAATCATGTGCTCACCTTCTATGAAAATATTTTCCTTCTGTGAAAATATAATCTAATCGTACAACTTGATTTCTAAATGCGTCAAACCTATTGGGTTTTGAAAGCGCTGCCTTTACAGTTAAATTGTAGACCACGCAAAGGAGTTTTGCTTATGAACGCAATCAAGCGGTTTGGCAGCGCGATGATTGTCCCTGTTCTCTTATTCGCATTTTTTGGCATTGTCGTCGGCCTGGCAACTTTATTTAAAAACCCGGCGATTATGGGAGACATCGCTGCAGAAGGGACGATGTGGTACAAGGTTTGGTCACTGATTGAAAGTGGAGGCTGGACCATTTTTAATCATATGGAGCTGGCGTTTGTTATCGGCTTGCCCATTTCATTGGCAAAAAAAGCGCAAGCACGGGCCACACTTGCAGCATTGATGGTTTACCTTGTTTTCAATAATTTTATTAATGCGATTTTGACACTTTGGCCATCCACTTTCGGCGTCGATCTATCACAAGGGGTCGAGAACATAACAGGTGTTAAAGAAATTGCCGGTATCCCTACATTGGATACAAATATCATTGGCGCCATTGTCATATCTGCGATTGTGATTTGGATCCATAATCGTTTTTATGATCAAATGCTTCCTGAAATGCTTGGCATTTTCCAGGGTCTCGTCTTTGTGGTGATCATTGGCTTTTTTGTAATGATTCCTTTCGCTTTTCTCGTTGCTTTTGTATGGCCGTATGTCCAGCAAGGCATTGGTTCCCTCCAAGGGTTCATCTCACAAGCTGGTTATGTTGGTGTCTGGCTGTTTCATTTCTTGGAAAGGGTTTTAATACCGACGGGGCTGCATCATTTTATTTACACTCCTTTTGAATTTGGTCCGGCTGCTGTAAATGAAGGGTTAAAACCATATTGGATTGCCAATTTAAATGATTTTGCTACTTCAACTTCAGCGTTAAAAGATCTTTATCCATATGGGTTTTTACTGCATGGAAATATTAAGATGTTCGGCTGTTTAGGGATCGCACTCGCCATGTATTATTCAACACCAAAAGAAAACCGAAAAAAAGTGCTTGCGCTCGTATTGCCTGCAACATTAACAGCGATATTTGCGGGAATTACAGAACCGCTTGAATTTACATTTCTATTTATCGCGCCCTATTTATTTGTGATCCATGCCCTTCTTGGCGCGACTATGGTAACGCTGATGAACATGTTTGGCGTCGTCGGCATGATGGGCGGCGGATTAATTGAAATAGCCGCGTTAAACTGGATTCCACTCGCTTCTAACCACGGAAGCATTTATATCGTCCAAGCCATGATTGGGCTTATATTTGCAGCACTGTACTTTGTCCTGTTCAGATGGATGATTGTTAAATTTGATATTCCATTACCAGGGCGAAAAAAGGAAGAGGAGGCTAGGCTATACACAAAACAAGATTATCAGAAGGCTAAAAAAGGGAGTAATCATAAAAAGGAAGCTGCCGCAGCTTACGAGTCTGAGTATGAAGAGAAAGCGGTCTATTACTTAGAAGGCCTTGGCGGCAAAGAAAACATTAAAGATGTGACAAACTGTGCAACGCGTCTACGTGTTACAGTGATTGACCCTAGCTTGGTCAAAGACAGCGATTACTTCACAAACAATAAAATGGCCCATGGATTGGCTAAAAGCGGCCAAAGCATACAAATTATTGTTGGCTTAAGTGTACCGCAAGTAAGAGATTCCTTTGAAACAAAACTTTAAACAGATAATAGGAGAAGGAGAGATTTACTATGAAAACATTTAACATTACCATCGCTGGAGGCGGAAGTACATTTACACCAGGGATCATTTTGATGCTGCTCGACTACTTAGATGAGTTTCCGATTGATACGATTAAACTTTACGACAATGATGGCGATAGGCAAAAAACGATTGCCGATGCGTGCGCGATTTTATTAAAAGAACGTGCTCCAGAAGTACGTTTACTAGCAAGCACAAATCCAGAAGAAGCCTTTACAAATGTAGATTTTGTTATGGCACATATCCGTGTCGGTAAATATGCAATGCGTGAATTGGATGAGAAAATTCCATTAAAACATAGGGTTGTCGGACAAGAAACATGCGGGCCTGGCGGAATTGCTTACGGCATGCGTTCGATTCCCGGCGTATTGGAACTAGTCGATTATATGGAAAAATACTCACCAGATGCCTGGATGCTGAACTACTCGAACCCTGCAGCAATTGTCGCAGAGGCAACACGTAAACTAAGACCGAATTCCAAGATTTTAAACATTTGCGATATGCCGATCGGGATTGAAGAACTGATCGCCAAAAACTTAGGATTATCCTCACGCAAAGAAATGGAAGTCGACTATTATGGCTTGAATCACTTTGGCTGGTGGACAGATATTCGAGATAAAGAAGGAAATAGCTTAATGCCTGACGTGATTAAGCATGTGAGCCAGCACGGTTATGCGACAGACGGAACATCCGAACTCGAACAGCAAGAAAGCTGGAATAGCACACTAAAAAAAGCAAGAGATGTACAAGCACTCGATCCAAAAACGGTGCCAAATACGTATCTAAAATATTATCTATATCCAGACTACGAAGTGGCTCATTCAAATAAAGAATTTACACGTGCCAACGAAGTCATGGAAGGGCGTGAAAAATTTGTCTTTGGTGAATGTCAAGCTATTATCGACAAAGGCACTGCAAAAGAAACAAAGCTAGTCATTGATGAGCACGCTTCCTACATCGTTGATTTAGCAAAAGCGATTGCCTTTAACACAAAAGAACGGATGTTAATGATTGTCGAAAACAATGGCGCCATCAAGAACTTCGACCCAACAGCAATGGTAGAAATCCCTTGCATCGTCGGCAGCAACGGCCCCGAAAAACTGGTTGTCGGAGAAATCCCTAGATTCCAAAAAAGCCTAATGGAGCAACAAGTTGGCGTCGAAAAACTAGTAGTAGAAGCATTCGAAGAAGGTTCCTATCAAAAGTTATGGCAAGCAATCACATTATCGAAAACCGTGCCAAGTGCAAAAGTAGCAAAAGATATACTAGACGACTTAATCGAAGCGAATAAAGCATTTTGGCCAGCGTTGAAATAGACAATAAAAACGAAAATAAGCAATATGGGCGTCGGTGCGCCTATATTGCTTATTTGGTTTTTCGGACTTGCTTTTTGCATGACTAGTCGTTTCGCAAGTGAACGTCGATTCATGTGGATGTTAATTGGCGCAGTTATAAAAAGTGCGCCGAGCAGAAAGCCACATTCCGTTCGCCGGAAGCAAATTTCAATCCACGCACTCACTTAGAGTACGACTATCACATTTGTCTAGTCGGCAACGGACAGTTTACAATTTCAATCCACGCACTCACATAGAGTGCGACCACTGCCGAAGCTCCAAGATGGATTAAACAATAAATTTCAATCCACGCACTCACATAGAGTGCGACTACGAAGACATTAAAGAGGCGGAAAAGAGCGGAATTTCAATCCACGCACTCACATAGAGTGCGACAAGAGAATGGTACTTGGGGCTAAAAAGCCAAGGGCTATTTCAATCCACGCACTCACATAGAGTGCGACGGATTACGCTCCATGTCCTTCTTCATGACCTAAAATTTCAATCCACGCACTCACATAGAGTGCGACCGCATACGAGTTCTTGTTAGATGGTAAACCAGTAATTTCAATCCACGCACTCACATAGAGTGCGACAAGGCTACAGGCAACAGGAGCGTTTCGGCCGGGAATTTCAATCCACGCACTCACATAGAGTGCGACAACCGCAAAGCCATGACCATCTTCGATCTTCATAATTTCAATCCACGCACTCACATAGAGTGCGACAAGTCTGATTGGGAAGATTTTAAACGTATTAGTATTTCAATCCACGCACTCACATAGAGTGCGACGTGATTGAAATTTCTTTAAAGACCGAATCTACTATTTCAATCCACGCACTCACATAGAGTGCGACAGCGAAATTCCCCTATTTGCTGGAAATAAAACCACAGTTAATATAGGAAAGTCGCGCTTTCCCTTCATTATATCAAGGAACACGAGCCATATTTTCACATCTTTATACACATAAGCTCATATTCGCGCTCTATTTTGGTGCGGGTGATCTAGTAATTTTATGTGCGCTTGGGGTTCGCACCGTCTGATTTAAGCTTTTGTCTTCGACGGCGTTAATGTTCAATGGCAAACTTCTTTAGGTTGACCCAATTAAACCGTTGCTCCCACCTATCCTTCTAATCCCACCCCATTTTAATACCACGAACACCTAAAACAAGAAACTCCATAACCCAATGTTTGGAGTTTCTTGTTCGTCTCATTTTTATAGGTAGTCCATCTTCAAGCACCATTGCAAATCCTTTTATTCGAAAATGTCAGCTTAATATCGCCCCTTGGTTCACCAGCGTGTCTTGCAAGTGCTTCACATCAATTTCTCGTGGGAGGCACTTTTCTTTTGTGGCGATGGCAGCGGCAGCTCCGGCGGCTTCTCCGATTGCGAGGCAAATGGCTTGGACGCGGAAGGAGCCTAATGCTTCGTGCGTTGCTGAGATGCAGCGGCCGGCGACGAGCAAGTTGTTTAGCCCTTGTGGCAGGAGGGCGCGGTACGGGATGTCGTAATGGGTGCCTTTTGGCAGTTTGTAAATTTCCGTCGTTGACGAGTCTGGCGAGTGAATGTCAATCATGTAACAAGATTGGGCAATGCAGTCGTCGAATTGCTTTAATTCGACAATGTCTTCTTGTGTGATGACGTAGTCGCCGATGATCCGTCTTGTTTCCCGAATTCCGACTTGTGGGGCTGTTTGAAGGAGCTCTGCTCGCTTGAACCCTGGCACGTATTCTTTCAGAAAAGCGATGCCATCTAGCACTTGTTCTCGCCCGATCACTTCCGCATCCGTTAAGTCTTGTGGGTCGAGGGCGTTTTTGCCTTGAATGCGTCCAAAGTTAATGCCTACGACATTGTCCACCCACGGGACTGTGAAGATCGCAGCGATATGGTCTCGGTTCACTTTTGTTAAGAAACCGTCGCGCTTTGCCTGTTCGATTTCGTCTGCGAAGCCGGTTGCGTTTACGTACCTATACCCGTCTTCTGTTTTCCAGTAGCCACGCCGCCCTTCTTGGTCGAGCTTTTCGCCAAGTGCTGCTGTATCGACGTTGCCAAGTACATACATAAGTGAGGAAGGCTGCGTGCCTCCGTCTTTATCTCTGCCGATTTTGCAGATCGCACCGGCTCGTTCGGCGACATCTCCATCTCCCGTCGCATCAATGACGTGCGTCGCAAGCAAAGCTTCTCTGCCTGCTTTGCTTTCAATAATGATCGCTTCAATCGTGCCTGCTTTTGTGATCGTATCGACAACGGTTGTGTGGCAAAGGAGCTCGACACCTGCTTCTGCCAATAATTCAAACGCGAGAATCTTGTATTGTTCGGCATTAAACGGCTCCCAGCCTTTGCGATCGGTCATGATCAGCCCGCCTCTGTCATGGAGCTTTTGGCGAATCTCTTGAAAGATGCCCCCGGTAATAAAGCGCTCCTTATCATGATAACCGTAGGCAAAAGAAGTCACCATTCCAGCTGTCCCCATCCCGCCGAGAAAGCCGTGTGATTCGAGAAGAATCGTTTTGGCGCCGTTTCGGGCGGCGCTTAAGGCAGCGCCAATCCCTGCTGGTCCCCCTCCACAAACGACCACATCGGCTTCCGCGCGTACACGTACTTGTTTCTCTATTTCCGTTACTTGTCTCATCTGTTTATTCCTCCAACTTATACGTTTTATTCCTTTGATCCAGACATTGCTAGGCTCTCAATAAACTGCTTCTGCGCAAAGAAGAAGACTGTTAGAACAGGCAATGTTGCTAGGACGGATGCGCTCATCAATGAACTCCAATCGGTTCCAGCCTCGTCGGTAAAGAGAGACAAAGCTAGCGGCAACGTCATTAATTCTCTTGAATTGATGAAAATTAAAGGTTCGAGAAACTCATTCCAATTCGTTAAAAAGGTAAAGATCGTCACCGTCGCAAGCGCTGGCTTTGATAGCGGCAACATTATTTGCACAAAGATGCGGAAACGGGAGCAGCCGTCAATTCGGGCGGCATCTTCAAGTTCTGCTGGGACTTGCTTAAAAAACTGCCTCATTACAAAGATGCCAAACGCTCCGCCTGCGCCAAAGATCGGGATGATCATTAAAGGCAAATGAGTATCAATCCAGCCGAGTTCCCGCATAAAAAGAAAGAGCGGGATGATCGTTACTTCGCCAGGAATCATCATCACACTTAGGAAAGCGAGAAAAACGACATTTCGTCCTTTAAATGGAATCCGGGCGAAGGCGTACCCCGCTAGCGACGCGAGCAATACCGTTCCGATTGTCACCGTGGCCCCAATGTAAATACTGTTAAACATTTGCCTAAGAAAGTGGGTGCTACTAAGAACATTGAGATAGCTATCCCACTGAATGGGGTTTGGGATAAAGGTTGGTGGCAACGCGAAAATTTGGTTAGGGTCTTTTAAAGACGTCGTGACCATCCAAATAAACGGCAACAGCATAATCGCTGAAATGATCGTTAATAAACCATAACGAACGACTGTAGAAACGGAGTTAATCTTCATTGTAGACCCACCTTTTTCGAAGCCACCATTGAATCAAAGTGAATGCAAAAATGACAAAGAATAAAATAAACGCTGCCGCAGAAGCGTAACCCATATCAAATAACCGAAATGCTTTTTCCCAAATATAATAGACAATCACTTTTGTGCTGCTCTCTGGGCCACCTTTTGTCATCACAAAGATTTGCGCAAAGATCTTCATCGCTCCAATAATCGTAATAATCGTCGCCAAAAAGACGGTAGGCGAAATGATTGGGAGCGTGATGTTTTTAAATTGACGCCAGCTTCCAGCACCATCGATTCGCGCCGCTTCGTATAAGTTTTTCGGCACCATTTGCAAGGCGGCTAAAAACAGCACCATGTTTAGCCCGACGTTTTTCAAGACACTAGTTAAAATCACAACGGGCATCGCTAAATTTTTGTTATACAACCAGGCTTGTGGTTCAATGCCAAACCAAGCAAGAATCGAGTTAATAAAACCAAAGTCAGTCGCAAACATATAGCGCCAGACAATCGCCCAGACGACAAGCGTTGTGACCACTGGCACAAAAACAATCGTGCGGAATAGGCCCATTCCTGGTAATGGATGTCGTAAAAGCAAGGCTAGCCCTAGGGCGAGAATAATATTGAATGGTACTAAGCCTGCGGTAAACAGAACTGTATTTTTCATCACTTGTTGAAATTCAGGGTCTTGCACGATTGCTTGATAATTGGCCGTTCCGATAAATTCCGACTGGCCGAGTAAGGGCCAGTCGGTGAAGCTCATATAGAAAGCGAAGCCAATGGGAATAAACATAAAGATCGTAAATCCGAGTAACATCGGGCTTATAAAAAGCCAACCTGCTAGCTCATCTCGTTTAAATATCGGTTTTCGAGGCCTTTTCTTTTTTTGTCTCCATTCTGCCTGAACATCTGCATTCATGTCTTATCCACCCCGCCGCTCATTCTTGCACCAATGGATTGATGCTTGCTTCCATTTGCTCAAGAATGTCAGCTGGTTCTGCCGTTTGGCCGAATAAATGATCAAAGCCTTGGAGGATGTGGTTGTCGATGTTTTGCCATTCTGGATGAATCGGTAACACACGTGATTCTTCGCTTAAGTTTAAAATCGTTGACTCCATGCTCGCTCTCGGCGGATTGCCTGGTTGTTCAATAAAAGCATCTGATTCAAGTACTGATGCCCGTGGTGGCGCGAAGTACGTCGAGGTCGCTTCCATCCCTGTTTCGCTCGCAAAGTAGCGAATCAGATCGAGTGCTTCTTCAGGATGCTCCGTCCCTTCAAACATGACATAGCCTGCTTGCCCGAGAATAGGCGATCTTCCTTGTGAGCCAAGAGGAACAGGAGCGATATCCCATTCAAAATCTTCGATCCCCCGAGCCGTTGAAACATAGCTGTAGACATCAAAAAACATACCGACGTTCCCAGCTTCAAATGCGACTTGGTCCCCTGCGCGAGGATGTGAGCGGTCCTCAAACATCATCCGTTCAAGCATTTCTAACGTCGAGATTCCGGCATCGCTATTCCAAGTAAACTCAGTCGTGTCTTCGTTAAAGAGGTCTCCCCCTTCAGCTCGCGTATGTGCTAAAAGATTTTCCCATGTTTCCCAAGCTCTAAAGAAATTCGCCCCATAGACGCCTTCCTCCTCAGCGATTACAGCTGCGGCTTCTTCAAAAGCTTCCCACGTCCACTCGCCTCGGCTTTCCAATTCTTGTGGCGTTTCTAGTCCATTTTTTTCAAATAAGGTTTTATTGTAGAAAATAATATGTGGCGGGCTTGAGAACGGCACGCCGTAAAGGGCGTCTCCCACTTCATATTGCGTAATTGTCCCTGGCAAAATGTCCTCAAAGTGAAACGACTCATCTTCACGAAGTGCAGATAAATCAGCGAGTATGTTGTTTTCAATAAATTGAGGCACCATTCGCTCAGCCGCCCATCCGATATCCGGCAGCTCTTGCCCCGCTGCAAGCACGGTCATGTTTTGCTGATAGTCAGGAAAAGGCGTCGTCTGGATCGTTACATGTACATTTGGATGATCGACGTAATACGCTTCTAATAATTCTTCATAAACGGCAATGTGGTTTTCATTGCCCCAAGTTGAGAACGTCAACTCAATTTGTTCGTCTCCATTTGCATCCGTTGATCCACCAGAAGATGAACACCCTGCCACAACGAGCAACAGGCCCGCACTTATGCTCCATCTCTTCACTTTAAATTCCCCCCTTTTTGTTCTACCTTCAGTTTAAATAAAGCGCTTACAGTTTAAGAGGGTGTTCGTTTTCGATTTGGTATCCTTTTCTCAGGTTTTCGGCAATCGGACGGTCACCTTTGTCCCTCGTCCTAGCTCACTCTCAATCATGAGCCGTGCTTGTTCCCCTAAAAGCAAGAGAAGTCGTTCTGATATATTTCCAAGCGCGACTTGATTTCCTGCACCACGTCCAGGTTCTTCTTTCATTCGTTCAATTGTTTCTTGCTTCATCCCTTGGCCACTGTCCCGGACTTCAATGTACGAATAGGCATCATCTTGCCAGCCTTTTATGGAAATTCCCCCGCGCCATTCCCCATGCTGATGCCCGTGTTCAATTGCATTTTCAATTAACGGTTGCAAAATTAGTTTTGGAATGGAAAGGGAGCGCATCGCTTCTGGAACAGCGATCGAAAAAGTCACTTTCCCTTCTAAACGTTTCTGTTGGATTGTGATATACGACTCAACGAAAGCCAACTCTTCTCTGAGCGGGACAAAGCGTGTTTTTTGATCAATGCTGTAGCGGATCAGGCGCCCGAGTGAGGCGACCATATCGGAAAGCTCGTACGCTTGTTTTGTAATCGCCATCATATTAATATGTTCCAATGTATTGTAAATAAAGTGCGGGTTCATTTGCGTTTGGAGTGCTTTGATTTCCGCGTCTTTTTCTCTAATCTCCGTTTGGTATACTTTCGCAATTAATTCATTAATTTGCTTCATCATATGGTTAAACCCAATTGCCAATTGCCCCAGCTCATCCTTTGAGCTTCGATTCATTCGATGATGAAACTCGCCTTTTTCTGCTAGCGCCATGACTTGGCGAAGCTCAAAAATCGGCTTTGTTAAGGAACGTTCCGCTACAAGGGCAAGCATAATCACCACTGCAGAGACAGCCAGCATCAGCCCGATTGTAAACAAGCGCAACGATTGTGACGCCCCGACAATATGATGCTCAGGCAAGAAGACAATCGTTTGCACGTCTCCACTTGAATCATTTCGAATAACAGGCAAGTAATCCACCCCATCTACCGCTATACTCTCACGCTCAGCCAGCTGCCAAACGTCCTCTCCTTTCGCTTTTAAGAGGGGGTAAATCGCTTTCCCTGTTTCGTAAATCGGTTCCCCATTTCTATCAATCATCGTAATCGAGGCATCTTCCGATAAATCCACATCCTCTAGAAGGGATTCAATGAAGCTTAATTCAATGTCGACTTTAATCATGCCGAGGGGACGAAAGCCATCAGGATCGCGAAGCAAACGCCCAACAGAAAAAACAGACTTTTCTGCTCCTAGCACATAGGACGGAGAGTGCGTTGGTAGTAACAGAGACGCGCCATTCCCTGCTTCAATCGCCTCTTGCCAATCAGACGTCCCTTCGGCTAAACGATGCACCGTTCGAGGTGAGCCAAGGTCACTAAACAAACTTCCGTCTCGCGTAATGATATGAATACCAGAAAGCTCTTGCCGATTATAAGAGAGCGTCGATAAAAACGAGCTCATTCGTTCGAACTCTTCAGTCTGGGGATAATAGGAATGATGGACATCGGACCGGTTTTTAAGAATCGCTAAAATATCTCTGTCATATAACGGCAACAGCGACAAACGGTGCATCTCATCAATATAGGCATTCACGTTTTGGTTCACTTGACCGATCACTTGAACCGTATAATGGTACGTTTGGTCTTCAAGCGTTTTTGAAAAGTACGCATATGTGATCATCCCTAAAAGGTTTAACGGTACTAAAACAATCGATAAAAACAGCAAAATAATCTTTGGCCGTAACGACACCTTAAGTCCCCTCCACTCCGCTACAATAAGGCTCTTTGCCTAAACTGGGTAGGTGTACAGCGTTTCTCTTTTTTAAATAGTTTCATAAAGTGCTTTTCATTTTGATAGCCTGACATCCTCGCTACCTCATACACACGGAGATTCGTTTGATGAAGCAACGTTTCAGCCCGTTCCAATCGTTTTTGCGTAACATAGGTTGAAAAATTTTGACCGGTTTCATTTTTAAACCATTGACTGAAATAAGTAGGATGCAAATGAACGAGCTTCGCTACAGCCTGAAGGGTAATATCTTGATCAATATGCGTTTTAATATACGAATCCACTTGTTGAATTAAATGGTTTTCATGATCCTCTTGTTCAGGTTCAACGAGACCTCTTTTTATCTCATCAAAAGCAAGCACCACTTCCGTCCGGTCAATGGGCTTCAATAAATAACGACTCACCCCATGTTGGATGGCCTGTTGAGCATACGCGAACTCTTCATGCCCGCTAACAATCACTATTTTTACATGGGGATAGTAATTTCGTGCTTCTCGAATAAGCGATAAGCCATCACGCTTTGGCATCCGAATATCCGTTAATAAAACATCAGGACAATCATGAGCAAGCAACTCCAGCGCCCGCTCGCCATTATCGGCTTCGCCAATAACAGTAAAATCAGTGACAAGCTGATCGACAATCATCACCAGCCCTTTTCGGATCATCTTTTCATCTTCCGCAATGACAACTTTGTACATTTCTGCTCCCCCTTTAAAGAAAAGAACCTTCATTTAACAGAAGGTCCCTCCATTCTTTATGGCGCTGTATTCGTCTGAATCCGCAGTGCATCCACTCTCAAGGCCGCACTTCCTTGTGAGTCAGCTCCCACCTTCACTAAATTTTGCCCAGCTTGGGAAACTGATGTCGAACGAAACAAAAATTCATCATTTCGATAAACGTCGTACGTGGTTTGGCCTGTGGACACCAATTTATAACGCGCTCTCTCCGTTGGGTCAATCTCAACCGCGACGGTAGGTTGGAAAAGCCGATCTTGAATAAACCCTTGGTTACCGTCATATGTGATAAATAGAGACTTCTGTCGGTTGCCTTCTCTAATGCTAATTTCATTGCCCTGACTCGGAGCAAAGACCGACAGCTCCGCCTCTAATGTATAAAACGAATTTGGCAAGTAAAACCCCTCATACGTCAAGTAATGGTAAGCGCCTCCACTTCTACGGTTTTCAATAATGTCAACGAACCCAGCACCTTGCTCAATCGTTCCTTGTGCAGCGCTCCCTTTGGCAATCTGCCACCGCCTTGTGTAATCGTCAAAGCGTTCATCAATGACATTCCACACCTCCCCGTCGCGCACCTCTATCGAAATCGCTTCAGTCGTGATAACTTTTCCTTGATAAGACACTTCTGCTCGTACTTCTGCGATTCCTTCTCCACCAGAATAAAGGCGCTGACCGTCCACCCTCACAACAGACGAATCACTTGAAAACAGGGAAATCGAAAGCTCATTTTCCGCAATCGTTGTTCCATCGTATCGACGAGCAAGAACCTCAAAATCAATTTCGCTATTGGTTGAAACAACTCGACTTGGCAATCGCAAAGAGGCTGACGCCATTTCCACTCGTTCATCACCAAGAATCGCCCGAGCAAGGGCAATTTTCGTAGATCCACGTTGCCCAGCTTCATACACCATGTATAGCTCATCTTCCGAATAAATATAGGAGCGCGACGCCGCACGTCCGTTTTCAGGAGCAACAGCTGACGGCTGATAATAAGGCCCTAAATGAATTTCCTGGTCAAAATTCTCGCCAACATCTACCACATACTGATTTCCTGATCCCCCATGCACCGTAACATAATGGTGGCCATTGTAAGGAAAGTAGTAAGCTCCTGACAAATTCCCTCCTTGCCCAGGCTGCGGGGAAATGAGCGGTTCTTGTTGCGCCTCCCACTCCCGCCCATCAGCTGACCAAGCTAAATAAATCCGCCGCGTCCCATTATTGTTTCCCATTAACAGCATCACATAGCGATTGTCCTTTCCATCAAGCTCATGCTCAAATACACGCGCATAAGAAGCCTCGCTAATCCCTGTAAAATCAGACGTGTCAATCACGACCTGTTCATAATCAAAATGAATGCCATCTTCAGAAGAAGCAAGACGAGTCACTGAGTTTTCCCCATGAAAATACAAAAACAACTTGCCCTCCTCCTCATTCCAAATCGGATGAGCAGAGGCCACATGTGAAACATTGTAGTACGGCTGCCAGTTTCTTGAGATCACCGGGTTCGAAGCGTATTCCGTCCAAGGCCCAGTTACCGAATCCGCATACGCAAGCGCAATCCCTCCTGGAGCATCGTGGGGACCATAATACATGTAATACGTTCCAAGAGGATTCTCAAAATAATCAGCAGCCCGAATAACCGTCGGAAAATCAACTTCTCCCGTTGGATTATACCGCATCTCACTCGGCTCAATCAGCGTTTTTTCAAAATGAAACAACGGCAACTCATGAGCCTCCATACGATCATCGCCCAAAACCAGACCAGCCAACAATAAAATCACCGAAACAGTAAGCGCTTTCAATGGAGATTTCATTTAACTCCTCCTCTCATATGTCTACTCATTATAGCGTCAAGCAAAGCTGTAGATATTCCTGTTGCATTAAGATCTGGTGGTGTTTTTTTAAGGGGTTTTTTAGATTGATTGAACTGATCGGTAGTTGCATCACTTTTTAGGAAGGCACCTCTTCAGAAACTAGAACATGCATCATAATCGTTTTCTCGTTGGTAATCATTTGTAATTGCCTTGGTTCATATCGCTATGACTTTCTAAGAAGACGCTTGTCAAAGAAGTCCCTTGAGTTAAAAAAGGATTCACGCAAAAGAGCGGATGTTGAAACCATCCGCTCAAAGCAATAAGTATGACGACTTTCTCGAAATGCAACTTCAAAGGTGAAATGGAAGGAGACGTCTTCAATCTACGCCTACCCAACGAGGGTGACTTTTTCTACAAATGATCGATTGGTGGATTTCTTTCTATTTCAGTCCACGCGCTCATGTAGAGTGCGACAAAAGATCCGGTAAATGGCGAGCCTACATTAGGGCATTTCAATCCACGCACTCATATAGAGTGCGACATCAAACCACAGCTCAACAGTTCCGATCTTAACCGATTTCAATCCACGCACTCATATAGAGTGCGACATCAACCCCACAAGGTTAACAAACAAAGCGATATATATTCAATCCACGCACTCATATAGAGTGCGACCTTTAGTTTTACGCTTGTCTAATTCCGGCAAGTCATTTCAATCCACGCACTCATATAGAGTGCGACTCAGCTTCTTTAGCATCGACTTCGCTTTGTTTTATTTCAATCCACGCACTCATATAGAGTGCGACTAAAGTCTTTCCTAGCCACCGTACACCGTCCTAAAATTTCAATCCACGCACTCATATAGAGTGCGACAAGTAATGAAAAAGGAACAGCTTTTAACATTGATATTTCAATCCACGCACTCATATAGAGTGCGACATACAACTTTTTCAAAACGTTTAAAAGAGCTAAATTTCAATCCACGCACTCATATAGAGTGCGACGGATAAATCCATTTCCCACCAACTTTAAATTTAGATTTCAATCCACGCACTCATATAGAGTGCGACTAAAAGCCGTCTTCCCAATATGTCATTTTAACGAATTTCAATCCACGCACTCATATAGAGTGCGACGCGCTGCTAAGGGTGCCTTTTATCCATATCAAAATATTTCAATCCACGCACTCATATAGAGTGCGACGAGGGCCGGAGCTTGTCCATGATCCGAAAGTGGATTTCAATCCACGCACTCATATAGAGTGCGACGTCACAGCCCAGGCAACTCTTGAGATGCAAGGGATTTCAATCCACACACTCATATAGAGTGCGACCTTGGATGTCCTTTAAGCCACTTGTTACCGCTTTATTTCAATCCACGCACTCATATAGAGTGCGACGCACAAATGGCACCAAGTTCCAGCTGTGTTCTTATTTCAATCCACGCACTCATATAGAGTGCGACGTAAGTGTGAATATTGTTTTTACTTGCCTCCTCCATTTCAATCCACGCACTCATATAGAGTGCGACTTCACTAAAACAACAGCTATGCTGCCGTCATTGATATTTCAATCCACGCACTCATATAGAGTGCGACCGGCTGGCATTAGAGACACTTGTACGGCCAGCCTGATTTCAATCCACGCACTCATATAGAGTGCGACCTCTGTTCATAAAAAAAACTATCATGTACACCAATAATTTCAATCCACGCACTCATATAGAGTGCGACGGGGACGGATAAACGAATCGGACTATAGAAAAGCAATTTCAATCCACGCACTCATATAGAGTGCGACAGCGAATTTCCCCTACTTATTGGGAATAAAACAATAAATATTAGGGAAAGTCGCTTCTTTCCTTAATCATAACACGGAACACGTACAACATTTTAACACTTTAATACATATTATCTCATATTCAAACTCTTTTTTGGTGCGGGTGATCTAGGGATTTTATGTGCGCTTGGGGTTCGCACCAAATAAAAGGGATCTACCCCACAAATATTTCTGCAATTTGGGATTTAATCTTCAACTCTCAATTTTAGCCGTTTTATTATCAGAAGTTCCCAATCTTTTTAAAGCAGAGATAAGAGAAGGCCTTAATTTCCAGATAAAATTCCCTTTATCATCAAGCTCCCTCTCGACAGCTCCATCAAATAGTACATTCCAGTAACGTTTGCCACCCCTACTATTAAATGGCGGTTCTTTTTGAAGCTTTTGATAGATCTTTTTGGCAATACTACGATTCCAGGCGGTCACCTGTTGCTGCGATACTCCGCCTAAAGCTTCACCGATTTCCGTTGCATTTGATTGATAATTAGGTTGCTTATATACAAAGAAAACCATCTCTAAGCCGATCTTGTTGAAAACTTTTTCATCCTGCAAGAGATTTATCCACTCTTCCTTACTCAGGTTTAAAGGATCTTGGTTATGCCAAGTCATATAAAATTTCACGTCCTCTGTATTTACTTAGTACATAACCGATATTTTCTGTTTTTCCACGAAGTCATAAAGAGTGCGACAGGTACAAGCTGCTGCTACGATGGAGTGCTTAAAATTTCAATCCACGCACTCACGAAGAGTGCGACACATCGATCCAAAATCCTTCAAGACTTATAAAAGGATTTCAACCCACGCACTCACGAAGAGTGCGACTGACGTATGAAATACGCAGCACGTTCGCCACAAAAATTTCAACCCACGCACTCACGAAGAGTGCGACTTTGGCTTCTGCTTTAGTCTTAAAACCGCGTTTTATTTCAACCCACGCACTCACGAAGAGTGCGACCATAATAAGACGTAAGACATGCGGTGTCTCGTCGAATTTCAACCCACGCACTCACGAAGAGTGCGACCAGCTTTTCGAATGATACAGTAGTCAAGACCCACATTTCAACCCACGCACTCACGAAGAGTGCGACGGTACCGTCTTCTATTCCATTAGCGCATAATTCAGATTTCAATCCACGCACTCACGAAGAGTGCGACAAAAGCAGCAGAGGCGATAGCTACTAAACCAAGAATTTCAATCCACGCACTCACGAAGAGTGCGACTGATGACTGAATAAAAGGTTTGTTTCTCTACTGATTTCAATCCACGCACTCACGAAGAGTGCGACAGCGGAAATCCTCTAATTAAAAGGGAAAAAAAGCTCTTAAAGTAGGAAATCTTCATTGATTCTACTCTAATCCTTTAAAACCAATAACATCTTTCTTCAAATTAATACACGTTAACACATATTTTAATTGTTTTTTGGTGCGGGTCCCCTAGGGATTTTATGTTCACTTGGGGTCCGCACCATTAAAAAATCAGAGGATCCTCTATGTCTACGGTCGGTTTTGCACCAATGTGCTCCACTTTCGATTTATAGTTGTTTCCTAATCGATAAATGCGCAAACTATCTTTTTCTTTATCAATTAAACTACTTAGTTCAAGTTTTAATGATGTTAACTGAGCTGAATCCACAATACACTCGAAAACGGAATTTTGCACTCGTTGTCCGTAGTTTTGGCATGCTTTGGCCACTTTGCGCAGCCTTTTGGACCCTCCTAGGCTTGACGTTTGGACATCATATGTAATCAAGACGAGCATGTTTTCACCTACTTCCACAAAAATGGCGGGTATTCGTCTAAATCTCCTCGTAGGAAACGGGCCAACAGTAAAGCCTGAGCATAGGGCACAAGCCCCCATGAAATTTTTTCTCCGAGATAAGGGTGGGATATTTTTTCTTGCTTCTTGGTTTGCCACGCTTTCAGAAACGACTTACGTGCATCATCTGACATAAGGACTGCGCCGTTTTCCTTTTTGTAGAAGTCATCCGCTGTCACTTCCTTACGATTAATTAAAGATAGGACAAATCGGTCAGCATAAATTCCCCTTAACTCTTCCATAAGATCTAATGCAAGAGATGCCCGGCCAGGTCGGTCTTGGTGCATAAATCCGACATAAGCATCCAAACCGACCGTCTCTAGTGCAGCGGCAGCATCGTTTGCAAGTAAAGTGTATGCAAAGGATAGCATCGCATTCACGTTGTCCTTTGGCGGTCTTCGTGAACGTCCATGGAAGGTAAAACTATCTTTCTGCTGTAAAATCATTTGATTAAACACTTTATTATAGTTGATTGCGGCTTGTCCTTCCCAACCGCGAAGGCTTTCGAGGTTATCACAGCTACGAACCTCTTGCAAAATCGTTGAAAGAAGCTGAGAAATGGATTTAAACTGTTCAACATCTACTCGTAGAGGATGCTCTCGCGTCATTCGTTCCAGCATCCATTTGTTGTTGTAAATTTTCCCTATGATGAAATTCCGGGCAATGTTTGTTGATTCTTTCTCACTTTCTGAAATACGATACTGTGTCTTCCTTAAGACGACATTGCCGCGACTTTCACCGACGACTCTTGCTAAAAAACGTCCGTTTTTTGTTAGAAAGGTTATCGAAATATTTCGATCTGCACAATAGCCCATTAACGCTGGACTGGCTCCTGTATAACCAAAGCTGACAATCGACTCCAAATTGTGAAGAGGAAGCCTGCCAAGTTTTTCTTGTTCTTTAAGTAAAACGACATTGTCTCCATCGAGTGACAAATACGTATCAGGCTGAGTCACATACAACGTGTTTAACAGCTTCTTCACTCGCTCAGCCTCCCCTCAATATAGCTTTTCACGGAGCGTTTATTCATCAACTTCGGCAAGCAAATATGTTGCAACGAACAGTTCTTGCAAAAAGGACCTGTCTTCACTTTTGGAGTATAACGATTGTCATAGTAATGATGCATTTCTTTTGCCATTTCGACTACTTTCTCTCTTAAACTATCGGTGATTGCTACTTCCACACGGTGCTTGATCTCATTGTAAAACAAATACCCCTTGTCAATGCGACAAACAAGCATTTCTTCTAAACAGATGGCCTGGGCAACCAATTGGACAATGTCTTCATCGCCCTTCTTTGGCTTGCCCCGCTTGTACTCCACAGGAAATGCTTGATACGTGCCCGACACACCTGACAACTCCACGCCATCAGGATCCTCAACGAATTCGACGACATCACAAATCCCGCTAATTTGCAGTTGCTTTGATTGAATCGGCATAGCGCGGACAGTGAGCTTACTGCCACGCTTTTCTTTAATAAATGGCTGATCCGCTTTTTTATGCAGATGCTGTCCTTCAATTGTCCTTACATTTTCTTCCCATTGCTGTTCGATGTGGATCAGGGCCCACTGCCGTTTGCAAAATTGGAAATGCTGCAGGCCCGATAACATCAAATAGCGATCTTCTTCCTTACTGACCATCCAAAACCTCGACAGATAGTCCTTCCAAATCAGATAACTCAACAGAATAATTTTCTTCATCAAAAGCTTTTGGTGAATCCGTCTTCGCTTCAACCTTTAAAGAACGATGCACTTTGGCGGAAGAATATTGGCCAAGCTTTGAAGAATGCTCCCACCAGTACACTTTATGGACTTCCATGCTGCCGTCTGGACGAGCGGAGGAGCTGTCATTCTCAAACAAAGTGACGAGTGCCTGTTTGATTTTCTCTGCGTCCTCATTCGTAAAGCCTGTTTTTTCAGCCAACTGTGTGTTGATGCTGCCTTTAAACACATAAACGCCAAAGTCGACACGGTGCTTCATTCCCATGGTATCAGAACTACGTTTGTCACCAGTTACGGAGTTTACGCTTTTCGTAATTTGCGTACTGACAATGTCAATGGGGTCTATACTCGTTGCAGTATGAATTGAAACAGGACCACGAACGCCGACAGATAAGTTCGACCCTTTAAAGGCAAATACTTGTCCAAAACTGCGGACATCAATCCATTCCTCACAAGCAATTTGTGCAAAATCGTCGGAAGAAGCATTTTTTGCTTTTAACATCTTGGCTAACTCAGGATTCGAATCTGCCCGCTCTCGCAAACTTTTATGAGAATCTACCTTCCGATCATCGGATTGAACAAATACGGGCTCTCCCATGTCTTGCAAACGATTGCGGATTTTACGTTTAATGGCGACGTCAGAAATTTCTCCATGCCCGTCATAGTTTTGGCGCGGACGATTCCCATTTAGCGGATCTCCATTTGGATTTGCTTTTGAGACAGACAAGATAACAGCGAAATCAATTTTATGGTCAAGTGTGCTCATTGGTTCGGTTCCTCCTCTTTCTTCTTATAAAGTTCACGGCGTTGGCTATAAAATCCGAGCAAATATTTTTCCGTCAAAGGGGTGTTGTTAAAATCATCAATGTCAAATTGGTCACTAATTTCATCGATAAGCTTTGATAAATAAGTTGATTTCGTTCCAAGTTTAGCTTGGTATGGCTGCAAGCTTTCCTGAATGGTCTTCCAAGTACGACTGGGATTTTTTGCGAACGAATTCATATAGCGAATCGCATTAGTGGCCCTTGTTTCGTCTTTACCAAGAGCACCTCGTTCTAACACATCAGCTACAGCGAGCAAGCGTCCAAACAAATAGCTACGGTCTTTTGAATGTTGATCTAGCGCCACACCCCATTCCTCCTTCTTTTCTATGAACATTTTTCGAATTAGTGCGCAAGTAATGCTTAACGTTTTCTCCCATTCCCACCGCTCCATCGCCACAGGATTGGATGCGCGGTGAAAAGCGCTCTTTACAATATCTTTAGGAATTGGGCGCTTATCCACAATACAAGGGAGCATTCGCTCCATTAAGCCTTTGACAACCTTATCACTTGCCCGTGGTCCGTATGCTGCAAAGGCAATGTCTTTCGTTGCAGGAGCTCCAAAAAATGAAATAAATTCCTTTTCATCTCTTTTATAGCGATGCTCCCAAGCACAAAATTGGTGCCACTCCTCTAAACGGTCTAAATAGAGTTCTTTATTCAAATTTCGATAATAGAGAACAGCCATTCTTCCGGTAGTCGCAGAATCAAGGACAAGAATGTTTACCTCAGGTTGGTACTTCAAATCACTTCGGTAGCCACCGATGGCTTTCGTTACTTCCTTTGCAAAAAGTTGTCCCGTTTCTGGATCCCGTTCCAATTCCCGATTGCTATGCCTCATCATATCGACCGCATCATCATCTGGATTCGGGACTGGACTGTTATCATTACTCCAAACGAGAAACACTCGCTCATCGATTGTTTTCCCTTGGCGATGAATCAACCATTTTAGTGCATTATGAGCCTTCTGTGACACTTCGTAGCTAATGCCTACTGCTTCCTTACTTGTCTTAAAACGTCCGCGAAAAGTAAAACCAGTATTATCATTGGCTGATATTAGTTTCGCCTTGTCTGCAGCATGACGGATTTTATTCGCATGACGTTCCGTACTTGGAAGCCGCTCACCTTTCACAAAACAAATATCTTCTTCGCCTAATTTTTCATTGTAAAAAGCGATGAAGGAATCAAACATTTGTTTATCTTTCCAAACATCATCAATCGATTCAGGGTGAAAGACATTGAACCGGACGAAAGCGCTGTACTGGTCAGTCGCACCACTTGAAAAAATAGCGGGCTTTCCTCCAATCTGCTCTTCGTATGACTTGTCCCATTTTTCGAGTAATTGTTGATTTTTATCGAGTACAAGTACTCCTTCACTGACCAAATCTTCAATCAAACGCCCTTTTTTCAAATACGTATAAATGCACTTCACCTTCTCCGTCGCATACGGAGAGTTCGCCCACTCAGCTAAATTTTTAATGTAAGTGTCGAAAGGAACGTCATCTTGATTTTTGATCTCCCCCCCATATTTGACAAAATCACCAGCAACATAGCTGAGCTTATCGTGAAGTGGATACGGTGCGATTTTTGAACCTGACCGGCTGGCAGCCTCTTCCGTACACGGAATGACCGTGCTTGCTTTCGTTAAAGCTTTTGCCCTTAGAAAGTCACCGTCTTCATCGATCGTTACTTCAATATGGGCATTTTGCGTCGTATGGGAAATCGGCAGAAGTGTGTACTCCCGATCTTCCCCTTTTTTCACCGTTTTTCCAACCTGGTCTAGATTGTCATCATACGTTTGATGCAATTGAAGCAACCAACTCATGTTATTCACCTCCTACCTCATAACTTAATTGCTCAACCGATTGGATGTCGTCCCGCTTAAATTCCTTTGGTTCCATTTCTTTGATCGGACGAATCATCGTACAGTCTTCCGGCTTTGGAAACTTGATGTATCCATCGTTCATGACAGCTGGCCACAAACGGACTTCAAGCTGATTTTGCCCTGTCTCATCCGGATAGTTAAAGCCATGAACCATCGTTCCTAAACGGTACTCTCCTTGTCCATCGTAATAGCCGGAGCCACTACCAAACTCACACGGGGCAACATACCCTTGGCACTCCCTCGTCCCAAGAAAAATATCCCGACGTCCGCCAGCTTTTAACGAACGTTGAAGAATGCTATAATGCTTCCCTTCATTGCGGTCAAATGCCAAGTCTGGACGGTTAAAATTGAAGTCAAAATGGGCCTTCACCTGATAATGCACGTCTTTTAAATACGTATAATGGGCAAGCGTGTTGCCCCCACCATAGTCAATCGGACGCACTCCTTTAGACTCCATTTGAATTGGCTTCATAACTCGAAGCTTATCAATGGTAAATATAATAGTCGGTTTCCAGTATATCGATTCAACGATTCCCTTCAAGGCTTGATAAGTAGGGACACTGTAGGAAAGCTTCTCACCGCCAATTTTCGTGAGCGGATCGGTAAAGAGAGCGTAATCGCCAAATACTTCAAATTGGATTTCGTTTTTCATGCGTTGGATTCACCTCCTTTTTAGGGTGTGGCGCAGCCTGAAAAGAATTTTATCCCCACAGGCTGCTCTAATATCTAGCTCGTTCTCCTATTAATTACTTCGACAATTTGTCTAAGTATTTCAGCATAGATTATTTCGACTTTTTCATTCATTAATTTTGTTTTTTGCGTGTTCGTTTTCATCATGTGCTTTCCTCCTTTCTGCATTATAAATATGCAGGCAAAGTGGAAAACGTCCGTACTTACTTATTATTGAAAATCAAGTCCAAATCTTTTAGAACGAGTTCTAATTTGATTCAGTTATCGTAAATTAGTATTACTATCTATTTATTCGTGGATTGAAATTTTTCAAAGCATCATGTCGCACTCTATACGAGTGCGTGGATTGAAATAATAATAAGTATGTACGAAAGCCTATCTATAATAAGATAGGTTTTTTACCATGACGTAAACTCCATCCCGCCCTCCCCTTTTAAATCGACGCCGTACTTGTCGTGATACCAGCTTTCCTTTAATTCATACACCATTCCGTCCAAATGCATGACGAGGGCGTTTTCCTTTTTTAACTGGTCAATCTCCTGAGAATAAAGGTTCACTGTATATTGTTGGGCTTCTCTTAACACTTTCCCCAAATCGTCAACCCACTCATCACTGTTTAGTTGAGCAATTATATCCCGACCGTCTCCATAAGGAACAATAACGGATGTCGTGTGTTGGTCAATTACACGAAAGTGGTCTGCTGCTGTTTTATAACTTCCGTTTAATAAAAGAGGAAAAGCCGTCCCATTCTTCTTTTGAAAATGAGTCACATAGCTATTTTCCTTTGCATGAAACATCAAAAGCTTGGTCATTTCTTTATCTACTTTTGATACATAATAATTTAATTCGGCATCCATTCGGTTGTAGTAGTAAAGAAAATATTCACGCATTGCTGCTTGGGAGAGGAGATTGCCTTCGTATTTTTCGGCTTTCTTTTTAAAATTGGCAAAGATGTTCCCTGCAATCCACTTCCCTGCCTCAATCTCCTTCAATTTCGATAACTTTTCCTCCGCATGATCGATGACGTATACATAACGCAAGCGATCTTCTCCATGGCGGTTGCATCGACCTGCAGCCTGAGCAATTGAGTCGAGCCCAGCCAGTGAGCGAATCACACATTTAAAGCTCACGTCGATTCCTGCTTCAATCAATTGCGTAGTCACACAAATAAACGGCGTTCCTTCTTGAAGCAAAGTCCGAATTTCATTTAATTGTTCCTTACGGTGGGCCGCGCACATCGATGTACTTAAATGGAAGACCGGCAAGGGACCGCCTTTTAATTTCTCATACAGGTTTTTAACTGCTGATTTGGTATTTAAAATGACAAGGGTACTGCCCCATGACGTTGCTTCGGCCCTAATCCATTCAGCGAGCTCCTCATTAGTCATCGGTTTGGCGGTTTTATTGATAATTTCCACTCGCTTAAACGCTTCGGATACTTCCGTTAGGTTCGGTACAATTTCCCCATCCCGCTCCTTTAAAAGGCCGTGTTTTACGTTTTCAAGACTAGGCTGAGTCGCTGTACAAAGGAGAATACTGCAGTGGGCAGACTTCTTTAAAAAGTTGAGTGCTTCGTTAAAGAGAGACACACATTTTGTCGGCACTTTCTGCACTTCGTCAAAAATCAAAACGGAATGGCTTAAGTTATGCAATCGCCGTGTATTGCGGTTCCCTTTTGCGTAAAATACATTCAAAAACTGGACAAGAGTCGTGAAAATAATCGGGCTATCCCAGTTATCCCGGGCAAGTTTCAGCCGCTCCTTTTTCGTGATCATCCCGTCTTCTTGTTCATCACCAAACTCACTTTCGCTATACTCTTCCTCGATTACGTTTGAATGGTGTTCTAAAATGTTCTCATTATCTTCCAAAATGCCACGGACCTCTTGAGCATTCTGTTCAATGATGGTCGTGAAAGGAACAACGTAAATAATTCGTTGCTTCTCATATTCTTGCGCATGTTTTAAGGCATACCGCAGGCTCGCCAATGTCTTTCCTCCACCTGTCGGAATGGAAAGCGTATAAATACCAGATGGTCGTTTGGCAAATGATTCACACTGATCAGACATCGCAGACCGCAATACATTAATCGGTTGCTTTGCTTCGCTGCTTTCTTTTAATGATGTAAGATGGTTCATTAATTTTTGATAATAATGCTCAAACAATGGCCTATGCTGAATACGTTCTTCTTCCTGCGCCTGTTCTTCAAACATACGTGTGTCAGTGCGGTCGGCATCGATTAAACAGCTAAATATGTACTTAGTTAGAAAAAAGCTTTGTGTTGGACTATTATCCGTAAACTGCTTGATCTCCTCCACTGCTTTCGTGACATACTCTGTGAATTCCGCTTTTGGCACAACTTCCTGAAAAAAGCGCTCGACAGCTAACCCATATTCCGCAAGGTCCTTCTCTAAAACACGCTTTAGAAAGTTCGATTCTATCGTAGGAGAGATATAGTCTTGCAAATTAGAATGATGTGAAATGATGGCGTTTCCAACAATTTCGGCAAGAAGCTTTTCGTGGAACGTATTTTCCTTATTATGAAGCATGCCAAATAGAAGTTTGCCTCCTGCCGTAGAGTGGTCGACTTGACCTCTTTTTTTCTCGGCTAGTTCCGGATGGAATACAGCTTTATCAAGGTAATCTTGAAATTCATCACTAAATTTCCCCAAGTCATGAAGCACCCCTGCTAAGCCAGCGACATGTTTCAATCCAAGCTTTGCCCCATGAGCCTCAGCTATTCGACTGGCACCAAGCAAATGGTCTTTTAACGTTTGTTTTGCTTTATCCGTTTCTCGTACATGAGCAATATACATGGCCAAATCTCCTAAAAATGTGATTTATCCATGTATATTTTACCATATAAAAAGTCCGAAATCACTAAAAACTAGACAACATTCTCTCTTTTTCTACTCTATTATCTGTGTAGAGCGTTTTTATAGTAGTTCAAAAGGCTTCAGACTTCGCACACACAGATTTTGAGACTAAAAAAGCCTTCTCCCGATAGACATCGAGAAAAAGCTATTCAATCATCATTTCACAGGGAGTTTTTCACCTCCCTCATACTATCCTAATTGCGTGATTTAGTATGCAGGAAGAACAGGCACGAGCTTTTTCACTTCGAAAAGAGTAAAATCAGTTTTTTAATGATAAATATTTGTGTACAATCGCTTCCGCGAGACAAGTGGATGAATCCACAAGAGAAATATCGCCTGAACTTTTATCTGTAACAACGTTTAAATCTGTACATGCAATAATAGCCGTATCAATCGTATCAGCTAATTGTAAATAGAGTTCATCCCATAATTCGAGAGACTCACTGATCTGACCTTGTTTAATTTTTTCAATGATTTGATTGATACACGTTTGCCAATCATCTTGATGCAAAAATTCATACCCCTCTTTGGCTAAGGCCTCTTGGAATATACCAGATTGAACGGTAGGGGTGGTAGCTAAAAGAGCCACCTTCTTTGAATGTTCCGGTACTCTCTTTATTGTTTCCTCGACCATGTTTAACAAAGGAATAGAAAGTGAATTTTTCACCTGGTCAAAATAGACATGCGCCGTATTACATGGGATTGCTATAAAATCAACACCTGTTTTCTCGAGCCTCTTAGCCCCATTAATTATAGCCATTTCCATATCCTTATGATTAAGCGGCTTATCAATATAGAAAGGCGTCGGACATGAATAAATCATCATGTGTGGAAAATCGATATCATTCACTGCACCATATATTTTTTGGCACTGATCTACAGTTTTATCTACAAATGGCCCAGTCGATTTCGGTCCCATTCCTGCTAATATTCCAATCATCGTTTCCTCCTAATTAATATGTTGCTTTTTTAAGTCTATTGTACATTTTACTCTAGGGTAGGATTATGGGCAATCTATCTACGCACTCGAATGCAATGCCTACAGTAGGCCAATTCAATCCCCGCAACCACAAGGAGTGCGACTTCGTGTACTTCCGATAATAATAGGGAAAAGTCACTCTTTCCCTCATCATATCATGGAACACGAACAATATTTCAACATTTTTTCACTTTATCCGTTTCATCTCAGGAAACCGTCACGTCTTATATTGGGGTTTTCTTTTCCTAAGAAAAAGGGTATACTGATCATAAGAAATGAGTAAAGTAAAAAGACTGAAGGTGCTGTCACACCTTCAGTCAAACAATAGCTCGGTTCCCTGCAAGGGATCGGCCGATTGGACGAATAATCCACCTGAGCCACTAACTCAAGGGTGGATTATTTTTTGTGGTTGTGAAATGACAGCATTGCAACGATCAGAAGCCCAAACGTCAACATAAGGGAAATTCCTTCAAATACTGTCATACAGCAACACCCCCTTTCATGGGAGTGTGCCGACCACCCTTGAGTAACCGTTATGCTATTGTTTTTCAATTATAGCATGTTCCCTTGTTGTTAACACAGACTATCTTTCAGAAATGGACCTTGGTAGAATGAACTGCCAGCCATCGTTGCCAATTTACCCCACCAAATTTTGATTCAACTGCAGGCGAAATTAAGTACCTTTAAATCAACAGGCAAAAGTAACATACCATTCTAAAAACTGTAGCCCCGGCATTTTTGTGCCGAGGCTTTTTTTGTATCGAATTGAAAATACATTTCAATCCACGCACTCACAAAGAGTGCGACCGGACGACATATTGATTTCCATGGTGCAAGTATGATTTCAATCCACGCACTCACAAAGAGTGCGATAGCCAAATCTCCCTATTTTTTGGAATTTAAACCACAAATAATAGAGAAAAGCCGCTCTTCTCCTTTATCATATCATGGGAAACTAACAACATTTCACCACTTTTACACATATTTTCTCATATTTGAGCTCTTTTTTGGTGCGGGTGATCTAGGGATTTTATGTGTGCTTGGGGTTCGCACCTCTCAGCGTGTCAGACTATCCAAATTATATCACGTCCTCCACTTTTAATGATCATAGATCAAAATCTAATGTCTTTTTGCAAGCAATCGCCCATTCCACAAACACTGGCCTCACCGCCACTCATAATTACGTGCTTTCCCCAAAAATACAAAGCCTGCCGGCTACTTATACCGGCAGGCTCAGCTAACTTCTACAAATCGCCCTTTCCTATTTCTCTTTTCTAACGTTATTAATCCATGCTTTGTCTTCGTCCATCATTTTTTTGGCGGCGATGATCGTCAGTATTTGAATCGCGATGATTGGGATGCCCATTAACCCGGATAATACTTCAAGTGGCGCCAATCCACCTATGTTCATGAGCGTTAGTGCCAGCACGGTAATGACCACGGCGACAAAAATGCGGAGGTGTCTTGAAGGGGTGCGCCTGCTCATGTCTTGTGTCGACATATAGGTCGCGATCGTATACGTCGTCGAGTCTAATGTTGTGACTAAGAAGATCGTGGCAATGATGATAAACACCGCAATGGATATTTCTGGTATCGGAATAGACGCCAAAATTTGCGGTACTGCTGTGACGGGTTCTTGTTCTTGGACAATATTTAACACAGAAACGTCCCCGCTTGTGTGTCGCTCAACGCCAAGGCCTCCTAAAATCCCTGTCGCCACCCACGATAGCATCGTCGGCGCTAAAAGATACGTTAAAATCATTTCTTTAATGGTCCTTCCTTTTGAGACCACCGCTGCAAATACACCGTGGAGCATCGCCCATGTCGCATTGTACGCAAACCAAAAGACTGTATGGCTTTCAATATGAGAACCTCCTCCCTCTGTATGGAGGGAGTTTGTATAAAGGGAAAAGTCTAGATAACGTGATACCAAGACGCGAACGGAATCGGTAAAGAAATCTAAAATAAAAATGCCTGGGCCGATAATCATGATAAATAAAGCAAAAACCCCGGCAAGGTACATGTTCATTGTACTCAAACGTTTGATTCCTTTGTCTAACCCTACGTAGGCACTAAGAGTAAACACAAACACCCAAATTAAAGTGACGATCATCGTTAACAAAAACGTGACCTCTATATTAAACAGTTCTGCTAAATTCTCTGTCACAATCGGTGTGCCTAGCCCTAATGTTACGGCAGCGCCTGCTAAAATGCTGACTAAAAAGAGCGTATCCAATACGATGCCGCCAAGACCGTCCGTGAATTTATCGCCAAAAATAACACGGCACGCTTCGGAAATGCGCATTTTTGGCTTTTTCCGGACGTGAAGGATGTAGGCCATTGCCGGCGCTGCCATCACAAAGACAGCAAACGTTTGGAAACTCCATAAAAACATGCTGTAGGCGTTGCCTGTCAGGAGCGCTTCGCTAGAACCAGCTTGCAAGCCAAATGGGGGATCGACCGCCACTTCACTCCATTGGACCATGCCTGTCCGCATCAATGTTGCGCCGACGCCCATTGCCACTAAAATCGAAGCGTACTCAAACAACGTATACCTTGGCTTTTCACTGGGGTCGCCTAAAACGACTTGTCCGTATTTGGAATAAGCTAACCATATCCCAGTGACAACCATTAAAAGGGCATACCACATATAGCCCCAAGCAAAGAGATCAACAATCGTGTCAAAGATCCTATTTAATAATGTCGTCGATTCTTCGGTATAGATTGCAAATAAAAAACTGACTATCGCAATGATTAGAATAGAAGGAAAAACAATTTTATTTTCCATCGTTCTTTTTTTGCCTATCGGACCGCTTTTCATCAAACCTCTCCAATCTAAAAAAGCTATTCGATTTTTTTAAGATCAGGGGCAAGCTTCATGCGTACCAGGCTCAATAGAAAACAGCAGAAGATACGGACGCATTGTCCTTTTTTCAATGGGATGGCAACCGTCTCGCCCTTCAATCTACTGCTTCCTTTCCTGTAAGCCAAGACTAGCCCCCATTGCTTCACGCCACCATACGTTCAAGCCAGTTGCCAAAGCAGCAAGCACTGTATTTATTCCCGTTAAACAAAAATTAAACCTTGTTTTTTCAGTGCAAGAAATCATCCTTTAAACGGAACTGATCAAAAAAAGACAGCGCTTCATGCGGCGCTGTCTAAAGAAAAAGGTTCGTATGGATCGTTATAGGAAAGACATGACATTCATAAAATTATTCATAAGCTACCTTTTTCTTTCATTTTTTGCTATTTCAATCGCTTCTGTCATTTCTTCATAAGAGGAGGCTTCTTTATATACAAAGCTGTCTGAATGGCTTAGGGGAAGGGGGATGGCTAAAAACAGATCTGAACACGCATCAAATTCCTCCTGAATTGGAAAAAGCAGACCTGGCCCTTCATTATCAGGCTTCGACGTCACAATATAGCCAGTTTGGTCTTCATCGGTCGTTATAAAAAACAAAAAATGTTTGCCTTCTTTTTCTCTCAGCTCTTCCAATTCAGTCGGATATAGAACCAACGCGCCGTCCGGTGCATCTACTTCCAATCTTGTCGGCTTCTTGTCCCTTTTGAAAAAAAACATCGAATCCCTGCTTTCTTGTTTTCAATTTTTCATTTTCGCTTATGACACCACTATTTTCATTCGAACAAAGACTCGGCCATTCTAAAATAAACGTAACACACCAATTGATTTTTGCGCAAAAGAAGAGGGCGTTTTTACTGCTCATCTGGATCCTTGAGCGAAAATCGTTTTAGCTTTTTTTGGCCTAAGAGCCTTGTGAGCAAACATAATCGGCTCGGCTTTGTTGCGGATGCGATGGACTTTAACATGTATTCTCTCGTAGTGTGGTCATCACAGTTGCCAATGAATAATCCCGATGGAGAAGACGGACAATCATTAATTTGGCACAATCCTATTCCATACAATGAATCAGTTTTCTGCAAATAAAGGAAGCATCTTAACAAAATAATCTGCCTTTTTGCATACAATTTCTATATAATAAGAGCTAGGCAAAGGCAGGACAGTATACTTGCCATGCTGATTTTATGAATAAAGACGGAGGTGAACCATTCATGTCTAATGAGCATGAGGTTTTATTAGATAATGAAAAACAAAATGAGCCCGAAATCAAAGTAGAAAGAAGAGAGGGAGAACCAACTGGAGCCTTCAAAGGGGCTACTTGGGCTGCGTTGATAGTGGGTGTCGGTGCGTATTTTATCGGCTTGTTTAACGCAAATATGGAACTGAACGAAAAAGGATATTACTTTGCCGTTTTAATCTTCGGACTCTATTCATCAGTATCTTTGCAAAAGGCAGTAAGAGATAAAGATGAAGGCATACCTGTTACGAGTATTTATTATGGGATTAGTTGGGTTGCACTTATTGTCGCTATTTTATTAATGGGTATCGGTTTATACAATGCAGGCAGCATTGTTCTGAGCGAAAAAGGATTTTATGGCATGTCTTTTGTCCTTAGCTTATTTGCCGCGATCACTGTTCAGAAAAATATTAGGGACACACAACGGGCAAGAGAAAGAGATTGAGTAGTCCGTTTGCCTTACATGGAACATGTAATCTACATAAAAAAATGAACCTTGGACGGGGTTCATTTTTTTGTTGTAATGAAAGGATGAATAAACCTGTCTTGATCCTTCCTGTAAAGTTCGATTCCGTCCACAACTTTGCTTTCTGGTCATGAAGATACAAAGGTAGCTTAAGCGCTTGTCTTATAAAATTGGATGCTGATCGTTATTTTGTAAACACGGTTTTCTTCTTTATAACCCAATAAGTTCATATAAAACGATCATTGAGCGCTCAAGTTCCGCAAGCATATGCGGATTAATACCCAATAAGTTCATATAAAACATGAGCCCTGTTGTCGAGGCCCATTTGCTGGCAGCGGGCAAGTTGTTGGTCGTCTGGAAGTAGCCGTTACTCACAAAGAGTGCGACAGCGAGATCCTCCTAATAAATGGAGGAATAACGCCGTGAACTTGGAGAAGCTGTCTTTCGTGTCCGTCGATAACGGTGATATCAAAACGTTTTTTCGTTCTTAGCCCCACCCCAATCCCCGTTAATGTCCTCTAAGCACGTTGCACGTCTCATTTTGTTGCAAAACCGGCTTAATAATCCGCTCTTGCACTGGGTAAGGCTTTTCTATCGTTAAACGGTTTTTTAGCATAATCGCTGCTTCAAGGCCAATTTGCTGAGCTTGTTGGACCATGAGTGTTAGCTTTGGTCTAAAAAGTTTCCATTGCGTTTCATCTCCAAAGGCAATCACAGAAATGTCATTGGGCATTTCCAATCCCCGTTCTTTTATGGCCTGTAAAACGCCAAGGGTCATTGTATTGTTGGCACTATAAATTGCTGTTGGAGGTTCCGGGAGTGATAGCAACTCAGTGGTGAGGCGATAGGCTTCTTCTTCTTTAAAATTCGCTCCACGAAACAGAGTCGGGTCGTATGTGTTTCCTTCTTTTAAAGCTGCCAGTGCGCCTTGATACCGTTCTTCGCCAATGGAATTTCGGCGGTGGCCATAGAGCACAGCAATGCGCTGATGCCTGAGCGACTGCAAATAACGAACCGATTCATATGAACCGTAAAAATTGTCATCGGCAATGTAGTCTGTCTGCAAATCGTTCACTTTTCGATCAACGGCGATGACGTGTACGCCAAGGGTCACCATCCGTTTAATCGTGCTACTGTTTTCTCCTGTAGGGATTAACACCATTGCATCAACTTGTTGCTGTTGCACAATCTGCAAAAGCTCATACTCTATATCTGGCGCATCGTTATGGCTCATCAAGATCATATGGTAGCCGATGGAGCGGATCATTTCTTCTACCGCCTTGGCAATCGACATTAAATACGTATTGGAAATATCCGAGACGAGCACCGCTACCTTTCTGGAACGCACTGCCTTCAAGCTTTGGGCATTTGCATTAACTTCGTATTGCAGTTCCGCTATCGCTCTTTTGACTTTTTCGCGTGTTTTCTCGCTGACATAATCCCTGTTATTAATGACTTTCGATACAGTCGCAATGGATACGCCAGCATGACGTGCCACTTCTTTAATCGTCACTTTCACATCAATCGACCCTCTCACAAAACGTTTTACAAAATCCTTACGTATTCCCTCATTTGGTGTATCTATTTTATCATATTTTACCCTTTATCAGTTGGCACAAAAGGCAAGATACTTTTATACGAGTTATGATATTAGGACTTACTTTAGGAAAACGTTTTATTGTAAAATAGAGGTATTCGGGAAAGGAGGCGTTTGCATTGATCGCCATTGTTGGAAGCATCAACATCGACCTTGTCGTTTACACAAGTAATATGCCTGTGCCTGGGGAAACCGTGCTCGGCGACAAGTTTCGAACCAATCCAGGAGGGAAAGGAGCCAATCAAGCCGTTGCTGCTGCCAGGCTAGGTGCTGCGGTAACAATGGTAGGCCGGGTTGGCAATGATCCGTATGGAAAGCTTGCGACTGAGAACTTGAGAAACGAACAAGTGGAAACAGGCTACATAGACGTGGACAACGCGGCACATACCGGCGTGGCAATGATTACTGTCACAAATAATGACAATTCTATTGTGGTCGCTCCTGGCGCTAATTTTAGCTGGAAGCGCGAGGAGGCAGGGCTGTACCGGGAACTGTTGCGGCAATCAAAAGTCCTGCTTCTTCAACTTGAAGTACCGCTGCCTTTTATTGAAGAGATCGCAAAACTTGGCAAGGAAGAACAATGCACCACAATTCTAAACCCTGCCCCCGCCCAACAGTTATCGCCGTCCATGCTTGATCTAGTCGACTTTATAACGCCAAATGAAACAGAGTGCCAAACCATCTTTAAACAACCAGTTGAACAAGCGGTTCGGAACTATCCCAATAAGCTGATTGTGACAGAAGGAAAAAAAGGCGCCACCTACCATGATGGCAACCGTCTTGTCCGCGTCAATGGATTTTTAGCAAAAGCTGTCGATACGACTGGCGCTGGAGACACATTTAACGGTGCCTTTGCTGCCGCTTTGGCATCCGAACATCCATTAGCTGAAGCAGTGTCCTTCGCCAACGCCGCTGCCTCGCTTTCCGTTGAAAAAGCAGGAGCACAATCCGGCATGCCTACAAAAAAGCAAGTAGTGCATCGCCTAGGCACCTGACACACCAAACGCCCTTTCCTTAAGCGGAAGGGGCGTTATTTTTAGGGTTTCGTCTAAACATAGGAATTAAAACTGAAAGTCCAGCTATGACAAATAAGGCTATGGCGATAGGACTAGTGAAAAAGATATCCATACTTCCTCCGCTAATCATAATTGCGCGCCGGAAATTCGCTTCAGCCAATGGTCCGAGAATAAGGGCTAAAATGAGCGGACCAAGAGGGATACGTAATTTTTTGAAGAGCAATCCAAAAAAGCCAGCAATGACCATCACCCAAACGTCAAAATAAGAGTTATTCAACGCGTAAGCTCCTACGATACAAAACAGCACAACTGCTAAGTGAATAAATTCTTGGCGTATTTGAATGATTCTTGTAAATAGATTGGAACCAAGTAACCCAACCACAATTACAAGCAGATTGGAGATAATCAAGAGCGCAAAGATCAGATGGACCATTTCTATATTTTCAGTAAACAGCGCCGGTCCTGGATCAAGCCCGTACATCATCAATGAACCGATTAAAATAGCTGTAACAGCATCCCCAGGCAGGCCCAACGTCATCATTGTTGTAAACGCGCCTCCAATGACTGCGCTGTTCGACGTGCAAGAGGCAGTTAGTCCGCCAAGGGAGCCTTTTCCATACTCGGCTTTTTTCTCTCCTTTCGCCATATTCTTGGCTTGGTTCCAGGAAATAATCGAAGCAATATCACCGCCGGCTCCAGGGATGACCCCAATAAACGTCGACAGGATCGAAGACATCCAAAACGGTTTCCGGACTTCTTTTCGTTCCGCTTTATTCGGAAGAATCCGCCCCACTTTCTCAGTGGTTCCAGTCTTCGTTGTTTGCTTGGAAAGCATTTGGCTAAACACTTCAGCAAGCCCGAACAAACCAATCATAATCGGAATGAATGACAACCCTTCAAGCAAAGGCGGATAATCGTAGGTAAACCGGGGAATGTTCCGGATCGGGTCGAGCCCGATTGTAACAATAAACAAGCCGATGCCACCAGAAATCAACCCTTTAATAATGGAGCCGGAAGAGACGCTAACCATAATCGTCAGCCCAAATACTGCTAAAGCAAAATATTCAGCGGGGCCAAATAGAAGTGCCACCTTTGAAATCGGGAAAGCCGCAAAGATTAAAAACGCCGTGCTCACCAGCCCACCAAGCCCTGAATAAAGGGCGTTAATTCCAAGCGCCACTCCTTGCTTCCCTTGTTGCGTAAGTGGATAGCCATCAAACGTTGTTGTCACGGAAGCAGGGGTTCCCGGCGTGTTCACAAGAATAGCCGGAATACCAGAGGCAAAGATCGCCGTACAATAAATCGCAATAAGCATAGCCAATCCTTCCTGTGGAGCGAGCCAAAATGTTAGCGGCGTTAGCACCGCTACCCCCATTGTTGCGGTTAAGCCAGGTAAAGCGCCAATAAACAGGCCAAGAAACGTTCCAAGTAGCATAAAAAAAAGAACCCCTGGCTGCAAAACCAACATGACTGTATCCATTTATAAGCACCTCCTACAGGATAATGTTGAGCCCTTTAATAAAGACAAATTGGATAAAGAACGTCAAAACAACCGCTGTCAGCAAAGCCGGCCCCCACTTTAACTGAAACACCAAACCAATCAAAAACATCGTTACAAGCGACAAGATCAAGAACGGGAGCTTTCCTAAAAAGAAAACAAAGAAAACCAACAAACCAATTAAAAGCGCTAATCTCCAAAGGTTTCCTCTTTCTTCTTTTGTGAAAAAGAACTCGCCATCTCGTTTCCTTATTATGACAGCGCTATCAATTATGACAAACAAAAGAAGGGCTGCTAAAGCGATTCTTGGAAAAAGGGCAGGCCCGGAATCTTCAATGCCAAAAAGCATTGGAAAATGAAACGTTTGATAAAAAAAGATGAGACATGCAACCGTAATTGTACCGTTGAGTAGCAAATTCGCTGTTTTCAATCTTATCCCTCCTACTCCATTTCAATGCTAGGGATCAATTCGTTAAAGAATTCGTATTGCTCCACCGCAAACGCTTCAAACGCCTGGCCAGGCAAATAAGCTGGCGTCAACCCCCTTGATTCTGCCAATGTCTGGAAGGTTTCCGTCTCCATGCTTTTTTCGATCGCGGCATCTAACGCGGCAATGATTTCTTCCGGTGTATCTTTAGGAGCGACAAACCCGCCCCAGCCGCCTAAAACGACATCATAGCCTTGTTCCTTCATCGTCGGCACATCGGGAACCACTGGATCTCGCTCGTTCCCCATGACTCCTAACACTTTTAAGTCGCCGCTATCGAGCCCCGTTTTTACTTCTGAAGGGCTGACGGACACCGCGTCAATATGACCGCCAAGCAATGAGCCAACAGCCGGAGCTGCCCCTTCAAAAGGGACATAATTGAACTCAACCCCGGCCTCTTGGGCAAGTGCGCCTGCCGCTATATGCCAAATCGATCCTGTCCCGGAATTACCGATCTGCAATTCGCCTGGATGTTCTTTCGCATAAGTGATAAATTCATCGAGCGTATTATACGGAGCATCGGCAGAAACGGTGATCGCTGCCGGAATTTCCATTAGCCTACTGATATAGGCAAATTCATATGGCGAAATGCTGGCGATTTGCAATCCGTCATACATCACTAACTCTACTGGCACATAACCGATTCGGTAGCCATCTGCATTAGCCATCATGACATCGTACACGCCAATAGCCCCTACCCCGCCAGTTTTATTGACGACAACAACAGGGACACCTAACTCTTCCTCCATCGCCATTGCCACAGCGCGAGACACCACATCCGAAGCCCCTCCTGTTGCAAACGGAACAATGAGGCTGACTTGGTCTTCAGGATAACGTTCATCAGCTTCTTCCGGACTCTGGTTTGAACAACTCGCTAAACATAACGCAGCCACAATGCTTATAAAAAGGTTTGTAAGCCTGTCCATCTTTATCTACCCTCCCTAATCATGCACAGCCGTTATAATAGTCCGAGCAGACTTGCTAAATCTCTATTAATTGATATCGCTATTTCTAGACTCCACCTTCTTCAATGCGCTTTTTAACTCGCTCAGTTGAGAAGCCGTCAAATCCAATTGAGGTCGCCTCATGCCGCCTACATCAATTCCGCGCATTTTAAGCGCTTCCTTAAAATACGACATGTTGCTTCCTCCTTTTAACGCTACACAATAAGCCGTTGCCACCGATTGGTGCGTCCTTGCTGTTTCTAAATCGCCCATGCAGAACGCTTCATATGCTCTGACAAAGGGTTCAGGCCATACGCCAGAAACCCCGGATACCGTGCCGTCGCACCCTAAAGCTAGTGCAGCAGTCAACAAGCGGTCCGTTCCTGTCAATACAGAAAAGTCACCACCATTTACAAAACTATATTCTTGCAAACGAACAAAATCTGGATAGCTGTATTTGATCCCCACCACATTTTCAGTCCGCCTCACAATGCGTTCGGCCACCTCTGGCTTCAAATCGTTCGCTGATGCTTGGGGGATGTTATATAAGTACACCGGAAAATCATCCGGCAACTGTTTTGCCACTGTTACATAATATTCTTCCAGTTCCCGATCATCGGCACCGAGAAAAAATGGCGTAACAACGCCAATCCCGTCCGCGCCTGCCTCAAGCGCATGCCTTGCCAATTCAAGCGTGCTTCCCATTGTCTGGGCACCAACCTGAATGAAAACATGGACCCTTCCAGCCGCTTGACTAATGACCGCTTCAGCTACCTGTTTCCGTTCCTCAATACTCAATTTATTCATTTCCCCAGTCGTTCCTAAAGGAAATAAGCCATGCACCCCTTTCTCAATCAAGAAATCAGTGAGAGCACGCACAGCCGGCACATCTACTTCTCCAGTTTCTGTGAACGGCGTGACCATTGCTGTTGTAATCCCATACAGTCGTTTCACATCATCATCCTCCTTATACTAAAAGGAAAACGTTTTCAGTTTTAGTTGAAAATAGTCCTATCAAAACGCTTGAGCAAGCAATACAACTGCTACATTCATGATAAAACGTTTTCCTATATCGGAAGTATAACCGAATGTTTTTCAATCAGCAAGCGCTTTTTTCAGAAAGTTGCTGACGCTGTTTAACAGCCAAACTCTTATAAAAAGCCAAATCAAAAAGGTTCGCCGACACGCTTTGGGCGATTGAAGGAAAGCGAGATGGGAAATTCAAACTTACATGGAGTACGACAGCGAAAGTTCCCTATTAAAAGGAGCTTCCTGTTAGAAGGTTCTGAGAGGAGTGAAATAAAAAGAGCCCTTTGTAGGATGTGGAGTGTCAAAGATCATTGACTTCTAACAAGGAGACTCAGGTTGAATTCTACATAAAACCATAAGTTAGCCCAAGTCAAAGTCATCATTTTTCATAGTGAGCCCCACTAGGCATTTTCTATTAGTGTAGCTTAAAAGCATCAATATCTGAGCGTTATCTGAGCGTAACAACTAGTTTCCTTCCTTTCCGCCCATCCCCCTCCCAACGAAAAAACCCCACGCTACACACGTAGAGCTTCTCCCCTTATTTCATCAATACTTGTTCAGGACGATGGATCGTTTGGACAACGCGGATTTCATTTGACACTCCGTCGACCATAAAGGTGTGGGTGGCGAGTTCGCCTTGGCTGTTCTTTTTGACGCCGTCGACGAGCAGGCCGTCGGTCACCCCTGTGGCGATAAAAAAACATTGTTGTGAGGCGACTAAATCATGAAGATTCAGTAATTGATTGGGGTTGTCGAGGCCCATTTGCTGGCAGCGGGCAAGTTGTTGGTGGCCGTCTGGAAGCAGCCGTCCTTGGAAATCGCCGCCTAAGCATTTTATCGCAACGGCTGCTACGACGCCTTCTGGTGCACCGCCAATTCCGACGAATAAATCGATGTCGTGGTCGGGCAATGCGGTTGCTAATGCGGCCGTCACGTCTACTTCGTGGAACAATTTTACTTTTGCGCCTGTGTCCCTTGCTCGTTGGACGAGTTTTTGATGACGTGTCCGGTCTTGGACAATGACTGTGACGTCTTTCACTGCCTTGTTTTTGGCGCGGGCTACGGCTTGAATGTTTGCTTCTATCGGCGCGTCTAAATGGACGGCCCCTTTGGCTTCGGCTCCAGTCGCCAGCTTTTCCATATACATGTCTGGCGCGTGAAGCAATGTGCCGTGTGGTGCTCCCGCTAGTACGGCAATGCAGTCGCCTTGCCCTTTGGCGGCGGGCGTTGTTCCGTCGAGGGGATCGACGGCGAGATCAAACAGTGGTCCGCTTCCGTTACCAACAATTTCGCCGATGTACAGCATGGGCGCTTCATCCATTTCTCCTTCGCCAATCGCGATTCTGCCTCGAAAAGGAATGCGGTTTAGCGCTGCCCGCATCGCTTCGGTGCTCGCCCGGTCTGCTTCGATTTTATTGCCTGTGCCGATCCAAGGAAAGGAGGCGACGGCTGCTTGTTCGGTTACGTGGGCCATTGAAAATAAAAAGTCTCTCATTTTCGTTTACCTACACTTTTTCTCGAGGCTGGACTGAGTCGCAAAAGGCTTTGAATAGCAAGAACGCTGAAGCGGCGCCAGGATCGATCGTGCCGATCGACCGTTCTCCTAAACGGCTTGAGCGGCCAACATTGGCTTGTAGCCTTTTTGTCGATTCCATCCCTTTTTCGGCAGCGGCAAGCGCTCCTTCGCCGTCGAACCCGCCTCCTCGCTCACGTAAATAAGCAGCCATTGGTGCAAGGGTATCGACCATTGTTTTATCGCCTATTTTTGCGCCGCCTCGTGCTTCTATTCCTTCTGCAAACGCAATCCAAAAGGTGGCGACGTCTTCGCTTGTTAAAGCGTTTTTTCCTTTAAACGGTTTGCCTGCTTGCAAAAAACCAGTCGCATAAAGGGGGCCGACGGAAGAACCGACTGCATTTAAAAACGCCATCGCCACTTGTTTGCAAATGACGCTAATATCGGTTTCGGCATCGAGGTCGTCTAGCGCTTGCGCGACTGCTTTCCAGCCAATGTCCATCGTGACGCCATGGTCGCCATCGCCTAGGTGGCGGTCTAATTCACATAAATAATCACGCTCTTCTGCCATTTTGTCGCGCATTGAGTAAAGCGCTTTCTTTAAATCCGTCGCTTGGATCATTTGTTGTCACCTCTTACTCGTATTGGGCATACAGCGGGCATTCAGCTGGCGCATCGATGAGCGCTTTTAGTTCTTCGTCCACTTTCATTAGCGTGACGGAGCAGCCGCCCATTTCCATTGATGTGCTGTAATTGCCGACATAACTGCGGTGGATGTTGATTTGTTTTTCGCTCAGGCGCTGTTCGACTCTCCGGAACATAATAAACAGCTCCATTTGCGTCGTTGAACCTAGTCCGTTGACAAGCACGGCGACATCGTCTCCAGCTTTAAGGTCGCCATCGTTTAAAATGTCGTCAATGAGACGGTCGCACACATCGTCCGCTTGTTGCAGCGGTCCTTTTTCAACACCGGGCTCTCCGTGGTGGCCAAGCCCGATTTCCATTTCGTTTTCACCAAGGACAAAACTCGGTTTGCCTGTTTGCGGCAATGCACACGGCGTCAATCCGACTCCCATGCTGCGCACCGATTCATTTGCTTTATTCGTTAAGCGGACGACTTCGCTTAAGTCGTCGCCCCTGGCGGAAGCGGCGCCTGCCACTTTAGTGACAAAAAATTCGCCTGCGATTCCTCTCCGCTTTTCTTTTTCCCTTTTTGGCGCAGAAGCGACATCGTCACGGACGATAATCGATTCTACTTTTATGTCGTGCTCCATATCGGCTAAATCAGAAGCCATGCCGAAATTCATGATGTCGCCTGCGTAGTTGCCGTAAATGTATACGACGCCATTGCCTTGATTGACTGCTTCGGTCGCCTCTACGATTGGCTGTGGCGGTGGGGAAGCAAAAATATTTCCAACGGCCACGCCATCAGCCATGCCACGGCCGATATAGCCCATAAACGCTGGCTCATGGCCGGAACCGCCGCCTATGACGATGCCAACTTTTCCGTTTCCATGAAGGGACTGTTTGGCGACAAGGGCGCGCCCGCTTCCCTCGACTTTCTCCACTAATTTCGGAAACGCTTTCAAATAGCCATCGATCATTTCATCCACAACAACATCGGGATTGTTTACGAGTTTTTTCATTTCTCTTACCTGCTTTCCTGCTCAAGGTATGCCTGCTCTTGCTCAGCGATTTGTTGGATTTTCCTCGCCGAGGGACCGCCTGCAAATGAAGCGCCTAAATAAGCGTTTAACACTTTTTTAGCTGCTTCTGGGCCAATGACTTTCGCGCCCATCGTCAAGATTTGGGCATTGTTGCTCAATTGCGCCCGTTCAGCTGAATAAGTATCGTGGCAAAGGGCGGCACGGATGCCTGGCACTTTGCCTGCTGCAATCGCGACGCCAATTCCTGTCCCGCAAATTAAGATGCCACGGTCAATCTCGCCTTTCATGATGTCGTTGCCGACGCGGAAGGAAACATCTGGGTAGTCGACTGCTTCACAAGAGTGGCAACCGTAATCAACGACATCATAGCCCTCATCTATCATGTACGTCTTTAATTCTTCTTTCAGTTCAAACGCATTATGGTCAGAACCAATCGCAATTTTCACTTGATGTAACCCCTTTCACCCTTTCCTTAGCTCCATTTTTGCAAAACAGATTGTTTTTGTCAATCATTTATTTTCGTTTGTTGTTATTTATTGTTGTTTGTGTTGATTACTTTTACGCCAGCTTCGGTTAAAACAGCTGAAAAGTCAGCGTCGATTTCCTTGTTTGTAATGACGAGTGAAATTTCATCCAGCTGGGCAAACGTCGCAATTGATGTTTTGCCGATTTTGCTATGGTCGATTAAGGCAACGACTTGATTGACTTTTTCAACCATGCGTTTTTTCAGTTCCACCTCATACACATTAAAATCCGTTAAACCAGCGTATTTCGAAAATCCGTTGGCCGAAGTAAACAAATAGTCGACATTGATTTCGTCTAATATCGACGCTCCGAGCAATCCCTCTAGCGAGCTGGAACCTTTCCGCAATACGCCGCCAAGCAAAATGACTGTGATCGTCGGATGGTCTCGCAATTCAAGCGCCGTATACACACCGCTTGTGACAACCGTGAGTTTTAATGTTTTGCTATTTAAGACTTTTGCCAATTCAAGTGCGGTCGAACTAGCATCAAGCAAAATGCAGTCTCCATCGGACAGCATTTTGCTCGCTTCTTCCGCTAGTAATGTTTTTTCTTTTGTATTTTGTTGTTTTCGATAGGAAAAGCTTGTCTCTTTTTCGCTCACAGCTGGCATGTCATCGATTAAAATCGCCCCGCCATGGGTGCGCTCCAGCTTTCCTTGTTTCTCTAATTGATTTAGATCCATACGCAATGTCGCTTCGGAGACATTTAAGCGCTCCGACAATTCTTTTACTGTTATTCGTTTGCTTTCACGCAATATATCCAAAATCGAATCTCTTCGTTCTGCTACAAACATTTTTTTCATGGCACGCCCTACCTTTTTTCTTTTTCACTTATCATGTATCTTACTATATTAAACCAACGAATGGATACGCAAACACAATATGACTACAAATAAAATAAAACAAAAGTATTCAACAAAAATATTGACATAAACGAAAACAATGTTATGATTTTCAATATCTGATTTGAAAACGCTTACGAAAGGGGTGGTCGTTTGACCGTATCTACCATATTTGATTTATCGACGAAACATGCAGTGGTAACTGGCGGTGCCCAAGGCCTTGGTTTTACAATCGCAAAGTCATTAGCGGCCTTCGGTTGCGACATAGCCATTGTAGACATTGACGCTGAAGCTGCTGCAAAGGCAGCACAAGAAATTACAACTACTTATTCGGTCAACACACAGTCGATTCAAGCGGATGTCAGCAAAGAGGAAGAAGTCAGCGCCATGGTTGATCGTGTATTGGAATCATTTCCACAAATCGATGTGCTCGTCAATAACGCAGGGATTGTAAAGAAAATCGATACATTGGACATGACATACAGCGATTGGAAGCGAACGATGGATGTGAACATAAACGCTTTATTCCTAACATCTAAGCAGGTTGGCAAACATATGGTCGCTAATGGGTCAGGCTCGATTATGAACATGTCTTCCATGTCTGCGATGATTGCCAATCGGGAAGCACAGAGTGCGTACAATGCCTCTAAAGGCGCGGTCAGTATGCTGACCAAATCACTCGCTTCAGAATGGGCGCAATATGGGATACGTGTCAATGCGATAGCACCTGGCTATATGGCCTCGCAAATGACAGGGCCGTTATTCGCGCCTGGCGGGGAGCTCGAACACATCCTAGAACACGTTCCGATGAAACGCCTTGGTCGTCCAGATGAATTAAGCGGCATAGCTGTTTATTTAGCATCTGACGCATCTAGTTTTACAACTGGCTCCATCATCGTTGTGGATGGCGGCTATACCACATGGTAAACGATAAAGCACATACAGGAGGAAAACACGATGAACGATTCAATTCCTAAAAAAATGAAAGCGGTTGTCGCTTACGGCCCGAAAGATTATCGATTGGAAGAAGTCGACGTGCCGGTGATTGAACACGACAAAGAAATCATTGTAAAGGTAGAAGCAACGGGCATATGTGCTGGCGATATTAAAGCATTCGACGGGGCGCCAAGTTTTTGGGGCGATGACACACAACCTGCTTATATTAAAGCCCCTATGATTCCAGGCCATGAATTTATCGGCCATGTGGTCGCTAAAGGCGACGGGGTTGGCGACTTTGAAATCGGTGACCGGATCATTTCCGAACAAATTGTGCCGTGCTGGGAGTGCCGGTTTTGCAATCGCGGCCAGTACTGGATGTGTGAAAAACATGACTTATACGGATTCCAAAACAATGTCAACGGATCGATGGCAGAATATATGAAATTCACAAAAGAGGCGATCAACTACAAAGTGCCGGCAGATTTGCCGATCGAACAAGCGATTCTAATTGAACCTTATGCGTGCAGCATGCACGCCGTCCAGCGCGCCCGGATTGAATTAGGCGACATCGTTGTTCTTTCTGGAGCAGGTACTCTCGGCCTCGGCATGATTGGCGCCGTCAAAAAGTCTGGCGCCAAAACGCTGGTTGTTCTCGATTTGAAGGATGAGCGGCTAGCGCTTGCCCAACAATTTGGCGCAGATGTAGTGTTGAACCCAGCCAAAGACAACGTTGTTGAAAAGGTCAAAGACATGACAGACGGCTATGGCTGCGATGTGTATATTGAAGCAACTGGCCACCCTGCTTCCGTCGAACAAGGGCTCAGCATGATCCGCAAACTTGGCCGTTTTGTCGAATTCAGCGTCTTCAAAGATCCTGTCACAGTTGATTGGAGCATTATTAGCGACCGAAAAGAACTGGATGTGCTTGGCTCGCATTTAGGCCCATACTGTTATCCGCTAGTGATTGAAGGCATTGCCAATGGCGACTTGCCGACAGAAGGCGTTGTCACACATGAGCTTCCTCTTGAACGGTTTGCTGAAGGGTTTGAGCTTATGAAAAATGGTTCAAATTCACTCAAAATTATTTTAAAGCCGCAACAGGCGTAAGATGATCGAGGAGGAAGTGCTATGACCCATTTAATAAACAAAGTCGGCTTGCCTTCCCATTTGCTGTGGGGATATGTCGGTGTCATGCTTTTCATGGTTGGCGATGGCCTTGAAATCGGTTGGTTAAGCCCCTACTTAGTTGAACAGGGGCTTTCCGTCCAGCAATCGGCTTACTTATTTACAGCCTATGGCGTCACCATTGCCGTTTCGTCTTGGTTTTCAGGCACATTATTCGAAGCCCTTGGCGCGAAAAAAACGATGTTTCTCGGCGTATTGCTATATGTGCTTGGCACCGTTGGCTTTGTTGGTTTTGCAATCGGCGACTTGAATTACCCGTTGATGCTCGTCACGTACGCGATGCGGGGATTCGGCTACCCTCTCTTTGCCTACGGATTCCTTGTTTGGATCGCCTACCGGACGCCGCAACGCCAACTTGGCGCAGCTGTAGGTTGGTTTTGGTTTGTTTTCACAGGCGGTTTAAACGTGCTTGGCGCTTACTATTCCATTTGGGCGATTGAACATTTAGGGCATCACAACACACTGTGGAGTGCGCTTTTGTTCATTGGGCTTGGAGCCTTGTTTGCACTCGTCATCAACCGTGACAAAATCGTCCGCCAAGAAGCAAAAGGCGGAACATCGAAGTGGAGAGAGCTGTTAAAAGGGATTACAATCATTAAACACGAGCCGAAAGTGGGCATCGCTGGGCTTGTCCGCATTATTAACCAAACAGGCCAGTACGCCTTTCCAGTGTTTATTCCGACTTATTTTGCTGTTGAATATGGGCTCAGTACATCCGCTTGGCTTAGTTTATGGGGGACGATTTTCATCTCCAACATTGCAGTCAACCTTCTTTCCGGCCTCATTGGCGACCGATTTGGCTGGCGCAATACAGTGATGTGGTTTGGCGGAGTTGGCTGCGCCATCTTCACAGTCGTCTTCTTTTATACACCAGCGTTGACAGGCGGCAACTTTCTCGCCATGCAAATTGTCGGCATCCTTTGGGGCGCCTGTATTGCCGGCTATGTACCATTATCTGCGTTAGTTCCTTCATTAGTAAAAGAAGACAAAGGCGCGGCGATGGCGATTTTGAATTTAGGCGCTGGCCTGTGCGTATTTGTTGGCCCTTTGCTTGTCGGTTTGTTTTTCGACTTTATTGGCGTAACAGGCTTAATTTGGCTCATTGCCGGCCTTCATTTGCTTGGCGCTGTTTTGACAAAGTTCATTACACTGCCAAACAATGCGAAAACGGCAACAGCCGAAAGCAGCCCGGCGACTGCTTCTTAATAGCAAAACCCCAGTTGGGCGTTTTTTGTTCCGACTGGGGTTTTATGGATTATAGCTCTCCGATCAGTCGCTTTCTCGATTAAAGCGCAGCAAAATAGTAACAATGATCTTCTACTTTGTGCAATTCAACTCGATCGCCTATCTGGACCGGCCCGTTCAACATCCTTCCTGTCACGCGCAGGCCGTGCTCCATCTCGACGAGTACGATCAAATAAGGGGCTTGTTGTGCGAATCGTTTTGGTGCTGCATAAATTTCTGTATACGAGTACACGTTGCCTTTGCCATTTAAGTCAATGGAATCGAGCGTGTCACGGTCACAATCCGGACAGTAGCTTTTTCCGCTGTGAAATAAACGGCCGCAATCAGGGCAGCGGCTTGCTGGCATGTTCATTGCTCTTTAGCTCCCTTCCTTAGCGAATAAGTGGACAACCGAATACGCGCCAGTGCCGCCTAGGTTTTGGGCAAGGCCAATGCGCGCGCCATCTACTTGGTTGCAGGCGATGCCATTTAGCTGTTCTGCAATTTGCACGATTTGGGCGATGCCTGTAGCGCCAATAGGGTGGCCTTTTGATAACAGCCCTCCGCTTGTATTCACAGGAACATTGCCGCCATGCTGAGTCAGGCCTTGCTCCACTGCTTCCCAGCCTTTGCCTCTATCCGCAAAGCCAAGCTCCTCAATCGCAATCAGTTCAGTAATGGAAAAACAGTCATGAAGCTCGACTACGTCGACGTCTTCAGGACCGAGTCCGGCTTGTGCATAAGCTTGCTGGGCGGCACGATGTGTCGCTTCGATCCTAAGCAAGTTACCGACTTCTTGCATGAGCGGCGTGCCGCTCGCTTGGCCTGATGACAACACACGGACGCCTGATTCGCTTTTTTGCAGGACGACTGCTGCCGCTCCGTCGGAAATCGGTGAACAGTCGAGCAACCGCAACGGGTCGGTAACGGGCCTTGCCGTTAACACATCTTCTAACGAAATAGCCTTTTGAAATTGGGCAATAGGATTGGCTTGGGCGTACATCCGGTTTTTTAAGGCGACCATCGCCAAATGTTTTCGTTGTGCGCCATATTCGTGGATGTAGCGGTTGGCCACAGCGCCAAAATAACCTGGAAACGTTAGCCCCGTCGCGCTTTCGTTCGATTCGGCGTCCATCGCTGCGTTAATCGCATTGGTGACGGTCTCTGTATCAACGTTTGTCATTTTTTCCACCCCTGCGACCAGAACGGCGTTGTATTCGCCAGCTTTGATGAGTTGGTACGCTTGCCTAAAAGCAATGCCTCCCGAAGCACAAGCGCCTTCGACTTTCATGGCTGGAATAGGCCCTAAGCCTAACTCATTGGCAAGGATCGCACCGAGAATTTCTTGCTGTGAAAGGGCTCCGCCTAAAAAGTTGCCGACGAACACAGCATCGATTTTCGGCCGGCCAGCAGCGGTCAATGCCTGGCGGCTGGCTTCTACCAAAAGCGCTTTAATCGATTCGCTCCTTCTTCCAAACGCCGTTCGTCCAGTACCGGTTACGGACACGTGCGCCATATTCAGACACCTGCCTTTTTATATTGGTTTCGCAATGTTTTCCGCATTATCTTCCCGTAGCTGTTTTTTGGCAGTTCGTGCACAAATTCAATTACTTTCGGCTTTTTGTAGCGGGCCAAATGCTCCGTGCAATGGGCAATGAGCGCTGCTTCCGTGACAGGGGCGGCGCCAGCCTGCAATACGACATGGGCACAAATCAATTCTCCCCATTTTTCATCTGGGGCGCCGAAGACGCACGTTTCTTTCACAGCTGGATATTGATTGAGCACTTCTTCGACTTCCCGGGGATAGACGTTCAGGCCGCCAGTAATGATGACGTCCTTGGCCCGATCCATAAGATGCAAGTAGCCTTTATCGTCAAGACGGCCTAAGTCGCCGGTATAAAACCAGCCATCCTTGATTGCTTCAGCCGTTGCGGTTTCATTCTGCCAATAGCCTTTCATCACAAGCGAGCCTCGGCAGGCAACTTCGCCGATGTCGCCAACCGGCGCCTCTTCGCCGTCGGGCGCGACAATTTTCACTTCTGCAAATGGCCCGGTCGCTCCGCAAGAGCTCGGCCTCGCCCCGAGCTGCTGTTTTGGCATGATCGTGATCGCCATTGGCGCTTCAACGAGGCCATACGTTTCCGCAAGCTTTGGACCGAGCGCCGTTAATGCTTTTTGCAATTTAGGGACGGCAATTGGCGCACCAGCCATATTAATCGATTTCAGGCTGCGCAATTTAACAGGGTCAAAGCATGGGTCATGAACCATTAAGTTGACGAGTGTCGGCACCATGAACATCACCGTCACTTGCTGTTTTTCCAATTCATCGATAAAACCGCTCGGCTCAAACTTTTTAAATACGACTTGCTTCAGCCCATAGAACCATGCAGTTTGCGCCAAAAAATTCGTTCCGTGCGTTAACGGGGCGACATGCCCGATGGTGTCGCCATACGTGATCTCACAGGCTTGGATGAGCGATAGCGCGCCTGCTATCATGTTTCGGTGTGTCAGCATCGCCCCTTTCGGTTTCCCGGTTGTGCCTGACGTATACATAATCGCAAAAAGATCATCTTCGCCAACGGCGACATCAGGAAAATCATCGCTTTGCATTTGCAAAAACGGTTCGTATGCCTCCTCTACGTCGATTCGTTCAACGTTGGCGGAGAGGCCTGCCAGCAACTGCCTCTCGCCAATGACGACGCTCGCTCCTGCATGTTCAATAATGTAAGTCGCTTCTTTTGGGTGAAGCCTGTAGTTGACTGGTACTTTCACTAGTCCGGCAAATGCGATCGCCGCATCAATTTCAATATGCTCCTTGCGGTTGGACATGAGCGTGGCCACTCGGTCCCCTTTGTTCAATCCACTTTGCAATAAAGCATGAGCGAGCTGGCAGGCGCGTTTCTTTAACTGGCCATACGTAAGCGTCCCGTCTTCGTCGCTGACGGCAACGTTATCCGCATGCTGGAGCATAGCTTTTTTGGCGAGCGCCCCAATCGTTTCCATTTAATCCCCTCCTACACCGCTATGGTGAAAGTTGATAACTTTGTAACCTAAACTCGGATCATAGTGGCGTTTCCCCGTTACATGGCCAGCACTAATGACGCAATACTCTGCCGTAATGCATACTTTGTTGTAACCCCTTAAAAAATGGCCCGCCGATACCGTTTCATCTTGTTTTTCAATGATGCCATGCAAATGGAGATCTAGTTTTCCATGTTCATCTTCACAAATAAACCCTGTTGCTTGAATTAGTTCCACCGGCTCAGCAATAACGGTAGGTGGGGCATAGCCGTCTGTACGCCCGTTTTTCATTTTAAAAACCGTGAAACCGGCTTGCTTCAGTGAGCCAATGCAGGTAACCATCCCTGAACGAATGCCGTGTTGTTCGCATAACTCAATGATTTTGTCCATCAAGTCTTCTCCCGCACAAATCGAACCGAAATAGGTTTGGCTCTCCGACGCCTTAAAGAGATGGGACACACGCTCCTTCATTTCATCACTCCCTCTTTTTATCCGATTGCACTTCCTCCGCATACTTTTAATACTTCCCCTGTCACATAGTCGGCTTGGGGAGACGCTAAATAGACAACGGCTGCTGCAATATCTTCTGGTGTGCCCATCCGTTGGATCACTTGATTGGCCAATGGATAGTTCATTCCTTTCGTGATCTCGGTTGCTACTGGTCCTGGGGCAATGCTGTTGCACGTAATCCCTAACCGGCCCACTTCTTTGGCAACCCAGCGTGTAAACGCAATCACGCCGCCTTTGGAGGCCGCATAAGCTGGTCCAGATCGCTCTGCTCTTTCGCCCTCATTAAAAGCAAAAGGGCCGCCCATAATACCTGAGATCGAACTAATGTTAATGATCTTGCCGTTGCCTTGTTGTTTCATGTACGGATAGATCGCTGTTTGTGTCATTAAAAAGGTCCCACGCAAATTGGTGTCTATGTCTCGATGCCACATTTCATCTGTCATTGACTCTAAGTCGTAACGGCAACAAGTGCCGGCATTGTTGACGACAACGTCAATGCGTCCGAATCGACGATTAACCGCCTTCATCAGGCCTTCCACTTCATCGCGATTTTTTACATCTACCTCATAACAAACAACTTCTGCCCCACCGACATCGTTTGCAATCGTTTCCTTCGTCTGTTCACAAGACAGCACATCGACTAAAACGACATCGGCTCCTTCCTTCGCTAATTCGATCGCAGCAGCGGCGCCAATCCCCCGTGCTGCTCCTGTTACGATTGAGACTTTCCCTGCCATTTTCGACATTTCTGCCCACTCCTTTTTATTTAAAGATTCAATAAATCTGGCAACCAATTGGATACAGCTGGAACATACATGACGATGAGCAACACAACAATAGAAGAGACTAGAAAAGGACCAATTCCCCTTACAATTTGTTCAGATGGCACACCAGAAATGCCACTGGCCACAAATAAATTCAATCCGACAGGCGGCGTAAACAGGCCAATTGCCAATGCGACGGTCATGAGCACGCCGATCGTAGTCGGGTCAACGCCGACTTCAAGCAAAATCGGCATCAAAATCGGTACAAAGATATAAAATGCGGAAATGGCGTCTATAAACGCGCCAATCACCAACAAAATCACGGCTGTCAGAAGCAATAGGAGGACGCGGTTCTCCGTCATCCCTAGCACAGCTTGCGTCATCCCTTCCGCTACATGTTGCGTCGTCACGAGATAGGAGAACAATGAAGCAGCGCCAATAATGAACATAATGACTGCTGATTGTACAGACGAATCGACTAAAATTCGGCCGAGATGTTTCAGTTTTATTTCTCGGTAAAACACCCCGCCGACGAGCAGTGCATAAAACACCGCGACAACGGCAGCCTCCGTTGGCGTAAACATGCCTGAATAGATACCGCCCATAATGATGACAGGGACAAGCAACCCGAAAAGCGCTCGGTAAAACGCTTTCAAAATTGCTGCCAAAGAGGCGCGTTCCACGCTGGCTGCCGCTTCATCTGGACGCTTGCTAGCTGTTTGCAAGTGAGAAACGCGCTTACTTGCAAAAATGCTGGCAACGAGAAGACCGGCAGCAAGTAAAAGGCCCGGTATGATGCCTGCGACAAACAGGCGGCTAATGGAGATGCCAACAAAGTCATTGGCTATGACGCCAAAAATGATAAAGGCAATGCTTGGCGGCAAAATAATCCCTAATGCGCCTGAACTGGCAATCAACGCCGAAGCACTATTTTTGTTAAAGCCATTCTTAACAAGGGCAGGGATGAGGATCGCTCCCATTGCGGCAACCGTCGCCGGCCCTGAGCCAGAAATAGCCGAGAAAAACAACGCAGCGACAATGGCGACGATGACGATGCCGTTTTTCTTGTGGCCAAAACAAAGGTAGGCAAAGTCAACAAGCCGTTTAGAAATGCCCGAATAGCTCATAATGACGCCAGCTAACACAAAAAACGGAATTGCCAATAACGTAAATGAAGAAATGGAGGAATACATAATGCTAGGGAGAAGCGCCAACGACGAAAACCCCGAGCCCAACACGAGAATGACCAAAGCTGATACACCTAATGCAAAGGCAACAGGCACGTGGATCAACAACAAACAGAAGAACAATACAAAGAGCAACGCCGATAACATTACCGATTCACCTCTTTCGCCGCCATTTCCACCTTCCGCTGCTTCTCTCCCCCTTGCGTGAGCCTCTTGCTTTCGGTCACCCACATTTCAACCGTCCTTATGAAACAGAGCAAGCTACCGAGGGGAATCGCGGAAGTAAACAACCACTGCGGTATACTTAAAGCCGGCGTCACACGGCCCCGTTCTGCCTGTGCCAACACGAGTTCCATTGAAAAGTAAAACATGCAACTGAGAAAAACGATCATCACCAAACACGTAGCCGCTAAAGCCACTCGTTTCCACATGCCGCTCAACTTGTCATAGATAAAGCGAAAACCGAAGTGTGCCTGTTGTTTAATCGCAATCGACGCGCCAACAAACGTCATCAACACAAATAGATTGATCGTTATCTCTTCAGCAAACGAGAAAGAAGTATGAAACAAGTAGCGGGATAATACATTGGCAAATGTAATCACCGACATCGTCCCAAGTGAGACGGCAACCAACACATATTCAAAAATAGCCAAGCCTCTCAAACATACTCCCCCTAATCTTGTGCAGCCGCCTCTGTTAGAAACGTTTGCATATTTTCTTTCCCCCAAATGTCTTCAAAATGCTCGTATACAGGCTGAGCAGCATCGCGAAATTGTTGAATTTCTTCATCCGTTGGGTAATAAATGTCCATTCCTTTTTCCTTTAACTCTTCTAATTGCCTTTCTTCCTTGTTTCTTGCAATCTCGATTTGATACGCATTCGCTTCCTCGGCTAGCCTTGAAATCAGTTGTTGGTCTTCTCGATCAAGGGAGTCATACAACTCCTTATTCATGCCAAGGATTAAAGCGTCATACACGTAATTCCACATCGTCATGTAGCCTTGCACTTCTGAAAGCCCAGAAGAATAGGTGACATCGACTGGGTTCTCTTGGCCATCGATGGTGCCTTGTTGCAGAGCGGTGTACACTTCAGAAAAAGCCATTGTAATCGGGTCGGCTTCTTGATTGCGGAAATGGGTCGTAAACACCCCCATACTAGGCACCCTGATTTTTAAGTGTTTTAAGTCTTCTGGCTTTTTAATGGGCTGTGTGTCATTAGTAACTTGCCGAAATCCGCTTTCCGCAAAGCCAAGAGGTTCGACGCCCCTTTCACGCAGCATGGCATTAATCAGAGCTCCTGATTCGCCATTAAGCATCCGTTCTGCATCTTCATAGCTGTTTATTAAAAACGGCGCGCTCAAAATGCCAAATCGAGGATCGATGCCTGCGTAGATAATGCTGGAATTATAAGAGAATTCCTTTGTTCCATCCATCAACTGCTCAACTCCCGCTTCCGGGCTTCCAGCTGACAACTGTTCATTCGTGAAAATCGCTATGGTGATTCTGCCATCTGTTTCAGCCTCCACGTCATCGGCAAATTTTTTGGCCGCTTCATACCAAGTCGAACCACTGCCTACTGTAACCGTCATTTTCCATTCATAATGTGGTTTTTCATTTCCAGCAACGGACCGTTCACTACAGCTCCCAAGAAATAGTGTAAGCGCTACCAAAATAATGCTAAGCGCTTTCTTGCCCATAAGCGCTCCTCCTCTCTAACGTTTCCATCCTAAGTCAATCGAAATCAATTCCGCATAACGAAGCAATTGTTCAATTGTCGCTTTGCTTTTTTCATCGTCAAAACGCAAGGAAACACCGGCTACACTTAATGCCGCGATCATCGTGCCTGTCGCCTCCCTAATTGGCGCAGCGAATCCTTTTAAGCCAATTTCATACTCCTCCTCATCGATGGCATAGTTTTGCGCTCTAATGTGCACCAACTCCTTTCTTAATTGCACTTCATCTGCAAACGTGTTCTTTGTAAAAGGCTTTAATTCTGTATTTGCAAAAAAATCATCAAGCTGCTCTGGAGACAATTGTGACAAAAACAGTTTTCCAGACGCCACTGCATAAGAAGGTGCATGGCTTCCTGGCCCTAGAACGATTCGCACTGTTTGCGAGCTTTCAATTTTGTCCAAATACGTCACTTTAAACTGGTGAAACGAAGACAGCAAGACGCTTTCCCCTGTACTGTCAGCAAGCTTTTTTAAATAAGGTTTGGCCAATGCCTCAACATCATAATGGGCTTGCGCCATTTTCCCTAGCTGGATAAATTGTTGTGTCAACCGGACTTGATTGTTTTTCAACTTTTCCGTGTACCCCATCGTCTCTAAATTGGCCAGAAAACGATGCAATGTGCTCGGATTTAAGTTCAACTTTTTTGACAACTCTGTCGCTGTCATCGGTTTGGCGCAGAGCGACTCAATGATTTCAAACGCTTTTCGCAAACTTTTGTTTTGGTATTCCATTCTTATCAACTTCTTTCACATAGTGAAAATTGATTTTCCTTATATGAAAATTATAGCTGCACACGATAAAACCGTCAACAATTATTCTGAAAATAATTGCAAAACGTCGCCATGACTGCCTTTTTCACGAGGCACATATTCGTTTTAAAAAGCCATTAAGGGTGTTCGTCCACTAACAACAGAGGAACTCGCAAGGAGTGTGGCGAACGCCTAGTAGGAGGCGAAATTAAGCGAAAAATGTTCATCCACACACCCAGGCAGTGAGTGGCACCCTTAAGAAAGGGAAAAACGAATACGAGGGAAAAGCCTCTCATATGCTTTATCGTATCGAGGTTACGAGACGCATACATAGTTGGTGCGCGATTGGCTCTCTGCTTAAGGTGCGCATGTAAGAAAGCTCCCTTTTCTCGGCTTTTCGGGGCAAGATTGGACTCGTATTTCTACTTTTCGCGTTTTTGTTGAGAAAATAAAAAACTCTTACTCTATTACTGTTTTACTACTATAATAATTTACGTATGAACGATGTCGTCGTCGATCCAGAGGGGGGACGTTGAATATGTCTGTGGCCTTATCACCGGAAGAAGTCGGAGCTAAAATTGTTGAATGGTACAGCTGTATTATTGCCCGGTCCGTAGAACAATCGATTCAGCTTAAAGAAGAAGTCGATGGCATGATTGACCAAATGGAACCAAATGACCGAATGCTATCCTATTATTCATTAGTTGCGTTTCGCCATCATATCATGATGAACCAAGTAGGCAAAGGCGGAAAAGACCCTCATGCTATGCAGCAAGCCAGTGTTGCGGAAAACTCAATGGATCATTTGCTTAAGTATCTCTATTTTTTTGTTAGTGGCCAAAATGAATTTATGAACGAACGTTACCGCTCCGCGATTCGTCTTTTTCGTAAAGCAGAGCGTTTGCTTGAAAATGTTGAAGACAAAGCCGAAAGAGCCGATTTCCACTACTATATGGGTTCTTCCTTGTATCGGATAAGCCAATACCCGTATGCTGCCTCCCACATTGAAGAAGCGTTGGAGGCATTCAAGCGTTTAGGTTTCACAGAAAGGGTTGTCTTCTGCCAAGTAATACTTGGCGGCATTTATTCAGAAACAGGGGAGCACAAGAAAGCCTCGCTTCTATTTAAAGAAGCGATGTTGGCGGCAGGAAACCATTCAACGGCCAAAGTGATTGCCTTAAGGGCACTAGGATTAAATGCCGTAAGACAAAAAAATTACAGAAGCGCAAAGCGTTATTTTGAAGAGGCCTTGTCTGTTAAAGAACTAGGCAACCACATTCTTGGAGCCAAAAGCGAACATGACTTGGCCAATACATTGTATCGCCTAAATTTACCGGAAGAAGCAGCGCCTCATTTGAAAAAAGCTTATACAGGCGCCCACTATTTTGACAATCATGAATACAAAGCAAAGTGTTTAGCTACGACCGGTTTGTATGTAGACTCTGATCCATTACTCATTGACAAAGCTTTAAAAGATCTTGAAGACCGTGGCATGGACTTTGAAGTCGATGAAATCGCCGAGGAAGCGAGCGCGTTTTTCGAACAAATCGGCCATGAAGATTTAGCATTAAAGTATTTAAAAATTGCCTACCATGCGCGGCAAAATTTCTTTAAGCTAGGAGTCGATCAGGAATGAAAAAGGGATTGCTCGTATTGGCAGTCGCATTGGTATGCGTCTCGATTGCCCCTCCCCCATGGGGAGAAAACCATCCATCCATCATTCAGACAGATGGGAAAGTAGATTCTGGGCATTAACATCGTTGGCCTATACTAGATAAGGGGGCGCACCATCCTTCATTCTTTAAATGCTTGCGCTCGCTTTGAAGAATTTCCCTATATAGGCAACTTCCCTATTTGCTTTGTCGTGCATATACTGCCTACACCAAGAGGCAAAGGAGAGATCAAATGAGCAACAAAGCTGAATGGCAATTGCATGATCCTTATGTGTACGGCATGTTGGCGAAACAAATAGGTACGACGATCGGTGTGCAGACGACACGAGGGGCGTTGAGAGGCATACTTAAAGCGGTCCAACCTGACCATCTTGTTGTGGAAATGGGCGGGACTCCCTTTTATGTCCGCAGCCAGCAAATCATTTGGGTGCATCCAGCTAAAGTACACCAAGCGAAGGCTCAGCAAGTGAAACAGAAAAATTGACTAAGACAGCCTCCCTGGCGCATATGCATGAGCGTATGGGCTACTGAATAGGGAGGAAATGCTTATGATGAAACGAGTGAACAGAATTGCAATTGAGTTGCCGCGCCCAGAGCATGGCGATGCAAACGGTGCGGCAGCCGTGCAAGAGTTGATGGGCGGCAAGTTTGGCGAAATGTCGACGTTAAACAACTACATGTTCCAATCGTTCAATTTTCGAGGGAAAAAGAAATACAAACCGTTTTACGATTTAATTGCGAGCATTACGGCTGAGGAGTTTGGCCATGTCGAGTTGGTCGCCAATGCGATTAATTTAATGTCCTATGGAAACACGTTCCCAGGGGACCCAGACACAGCGCCACTACAAAACGGCAAAGATAAACGCTATTCTCTCCATTTCACGACAACTGCGCAAACGTCCTATCCAGGGGATGGCATGGGCCGTCCATGGAATGGCGATTTTGTCACCAATACTGGTGTATTAATCGAAGACCTGCTCCATAACTACGTGCTCGAAATCGGCGCCCGGACACATAAAGCGCGTGTGTACGAAATGACGACTAACCCAACTGCACGAGAACTATGCGGTTATTTGCTTGTGCGGGGAGGCACGCATATTATCGCCTATGCCAAAGCGATTAAAGTTGCAACAGGCATCGATATCGGAAAAATGCTTCCAGTCCCCCATCCTGATAACAATGCCTTTGATACTGCCCGGAAATACATGGACCAAGGCCTCTACAATGTGCTTTATACATGGGATGAACCTGAGTACCGGGACATTCGTCAAATTTGGAAAGGAGAAAACCCAGAAACGGGCGAGCCGCTCCATGTCATTGATGGCATGCCTGAAGGGGCGCCTGTGCCAGACTTTGAAGAAAAACCGGAAATGTTTGCGCCAGGAATTGATCCTGATGATTATATGAAAATAGTAAAACGGTTAAAAGAAAACCTATGATGAATGTGAGCCAAGTGGATCAGCAAGGTCCTTTGGCTTTTTTGTTGTAACTCCTTAAAGAGAGAGCCTTTTCACGATCGCAAAAATCATGTATGATGGACGAAATACGCAAATTTCAGGAGGAAAAAGGATGAACGCTGAACAGTTTCCTTAACGTCAATACCCGATTCGCGCGCCTCCTCTCTCCCAGCAAATCAGCCCTTAAATTGAAAGCAGATGGAGGAGAAAACGATGCGAACATATAACGAAATGATTAACTTGTTGCTAGGTGTGGCCAAATCAGACGAACGGATCAGGGCCGTATGTATGAATGGATCTCGAACCAACCGAAATGCCCGAAAAGACCCGTTTCAAGATTACGACATTGTTTACATTGTCCGTGACGTCGACTCTTTTGTCTCCGATCCTGGCTGGATTGATTGTTTTGGCGAACGAATCATCATGCAGACGCCAGAAAAGATGACGCTCATTCCGCCAGAAAGCGACGGGACATTTGCATACTTGATGTTATTTACAGATGGAAACCGGATTGATTTAACACTTTGTCCAATCGAAAGGCGCGCGACTTGGAACCAAGGCGACCGCTTGTCTGTCGTGTTATTGGACAAAGATGAAGCGTTGCCGCCATTGCCTGCACCGACTGATTGTGATTATTGGGTCCAAAAGCCGAACCAAACCCTTTATTCAGATTGCTGCAATGAATTTTGGTGGGTGTCCACCTATGTCGCAAAAGGATTGTGGCGCCAAGAGTTTACGTATGCATACGATCACTTGAATGTCATCCGGGCCATGCTTTTGCGCATGCTGGAATGGACAGTTGGCATCGACAACGAGTTTCGCGTCAGCGTTGGCAAACATGGCAAATATCTCGAACAGTATGTGGACGAAGAACGGTGGCAGCTGTTTCTATCGACTTTCCCTAGCCCCACTTACGAAGATATGTGGCGCGCGCTATGGGCGATGGCACACCTTTTTGAAGAGCTAGCGCAAGAGGTGGCCTCCTGCTTCTCGCTTGACTACCGACACACAGATGCTGAAAACGTACAAACGTACTTGCGGCACATTCACGCTTTGCCCGAAGACGCAACAGAGATTTACTAAAAAATCCGGAGCCTTATCAATCGATAAGGCTCCTTCCGACTTAGCCGCTTGCTTATGTCGTTTTTTATCTCGGTCCTCTATGCTTTAGCATGAAAACAGGAACCCCGTCCCGCGCCTGACAAACGGTTGTCTACATGATGTTGGCTCTACCAGCAACTCTCTTTAACGAGACGACAACATAAAATCCCGCGCCTCGACCGCTTGCTTTTTCAACCTGTCTTTATCGATGCCAACCAACTGGCCGTTGCGCTTTTTTGCTTTGCCTGCGACAAAGACGCTATCGACATTTCCTGGATGTGCCGCTTGTGCTACAGCACCAAATGGGTCCGTTACCGGCAGCAAATTCACATCATCACACCGAAGCATAATCAAATCAGCTTCTTTCCCTGGCGTGAGTGTGCCAATCTTGTCTTCAAGCATTAACGCTTTTGCCCCCTCGATTGTGGCAGCTTCTAGCATTTGTTTCGTCGACAACGGCACTTGTTCAGGCATGATCCCTTCATCCAATAGACGTTGGTTTTCTTTTGCACGCTCTGCTTGCAAGGCAAACTTCATTTGCGCAAATAGGTCACCGCCAGTCGATGTGACCACGTCCACTCCTAGTGCAGTGGTTACGCCACGTTCAATCGCAGCCCCCGTCACCGGATAGCCATGCCCCATCATCATTTCAATTTCAGGCGTAATCGACAAGCTGCCGCCAAAATCGCGGAGCAGTTCCAACTCCTCGTTCGCAATCGCATTTCCATGGACAATGTTTAGATCAGGCCCAAGAAGGCCAGCCTTGTGCAACTTGGTGACAGAACGGTCTTGTGCACCCCAGTTGCCAAAGCCGAGATGCATGCTGCAAACGAGGCCAAGGCGGCGCGCTGCTTCGATTTCAGCAATAGTCGCTTCCCAAGAGGAAAATTCCGGCCCACGAATCGCCAGCGCCATTGTCACAAGCTCTCCGTCTGAGGCAAAATAAGCGTTTTTCACTTCTTCTGCTTTCGCCGCTAAGTCGAGCCGGCTCTCTCGGTTCCAATAGCTCTCTTCCCCAGGTGAACCATAGGCAAAGCGGGCTCGGATGCCTGAAGCACGCAACCCAGCTATAAGCTGTTCGGTATGTTCATCCGAGTTAATCATTGTCCAATCTAAAAGCGTTGTTACTCCTCCATCGAGGGCCTCAACAGCACCTAGCCATTGGGCGATGTAATCATCTTCCGGCCGCCGTTTGCTGCCTAGGTTGCCAAAATAGATGGATTGTAAATACGTCTGCAACGACCAATCACTGCCAATGCCACGGATAATCGACTGCCACGTATGGCGGTGCGTATCAACAAGCCCTGGCATGACAATCATCCCAGCGGCATCAACGATTTCGGCGTCAACCCCCTCGATCGTTTGCTCCACAGCAGCAATTTTCGATCCTTCCACAAGCAAGTCTGCCCCATTCAGAACACCCAACTTGTGGTCAAGTGTGAGGATCGTTCCGCCTTTAAAAAGCACTTTGTCTGTCAATGAAATTCCCCCTTTGTTTATCGCTCGCCAAAACAAATCATTGGCGCGTACCGTTTCGTTTTTCGTAAAATAAATAAAGGAAGCGACTTGATTGGAGGGCTGCTTTTATGGAAAACTACCACCCCGATGAATGCTTAGTGAACACAGCGCTAGCGCCGATTATCGGCAAATGGAAAGTGTTGATCCTTCTTCACATTGACTATCACACAACATTGCGCTTTAATGAGTTGCGCCGCGCCATTCCCGACATCACCCAAAGAGTGCTAACCGCCCATTTGCGTGAGCTTGAACAAGAACATTTAATCGAGCGCCGCGTTTTTGGCCAAGGTCGCCCGAAAGTCGAGTATTCGCTATCAGAGCATGGCCAAACACTCCAGCCGATTTTGCGGCAACTGCATGCATGGGGCAAAGCACACCATGCTTATCTGGCGGCGCAACAACAGAAATAGACATTATTGCGAGGGCGGGCCAAATTTGCCAGCGCGAAAATCAGCATAGGCTTCTTCAATTTCCTCGATCGTATTCATGACAAACGGACCATGGGCAACGACCTGTTCGCGCAGTGGCTTTCCTGAATAGACAAGCACTTTTGATCGCTGCAAGGCACGGACACGTAGGACGCTTTCGGTTTGTCCCGTTTCATTTGGCCAATTGAACAAGCCGACACCCGTTTTTCCTAAAACGACTTCGTTTGCCTCTGGCCCAAAAGCCAACTCCCCTTGCAGCACATAAAGATGGCCATTGTCCTGTGCAGGCAGCGTTAAATCGTACTCCGCCCCCGCCTGCAACGATAGCTCCACCATCTGCACAGGGACTGCAGAACGGAGCGGCCCAGTCACACCGGCCGTTTCCCCGGAATAAACACGCAGTGAACCGCCGTCTATTTCGACTACTGGCGCTTCTTCCAGACGGACGTCCTGGTAACTGGCAGGCGAGCGCTTTAATGCTTTCGGCAAATTCACCCACAACTGCAACGTATGAATGACATCGTCGGCAAATGCCTCCTCCGCATGGCGGGCAGCGTAACCTGCATTCATGTATTGGACATCGCCTGCGTCCAAAATCGAATAACCGCCATGGTTATCGGAATGTTCCAACCTGCCGTCAATCACATACGTGATCGTTTGAAAACCGCGATGAGGATGGTCGGAAAACGTCCCTCGTTTAAACCAGTCATCAGCCATCACAACAAAAGGATCAAAATCCTGCTCTCGCCCTGGCGGCAACACCCATCCTTGTTGCACATGGGCATACCCATTTTGCCTATACTGGACATACCAATGCTCGCGAATCGTGCGTGCAATTTGCGCTTCCATTTTTCTGCCTCCTTTACCGTAAGTATAAACAAGTTCCACACTGGAAAAAATGAGGCACTTTCAACTCTGTAAGTTCCTTTGGAGATACTTTTGTTTTTTCGAAATGATGGAGAAATGACATCGCCACAATATTTCACTGACGGTGCAGTCTCAGCCAATAGAAAAAGGAGCCGCCCCGCCGGGAAACTCCTTCTATCACCATAGCTATGCCCAATCATTCATTTAAAGCCCTCACGCAAATACGTTGCAATTGCCTCAATGGTTGCCTTAAAAGCATCGTTCTGTTGGAATAATGATAGCACTGTCTGAATGAGCATAAGACGTGGCTCCGGTTGATTGAGTTCTTCTTTTAACAACTTTATATTAGCTCGAAGTGCATCACGCTCGGTTCCTGATAGAGGCACATCCTCAATTTGCTGCTCTAAAAGAGTTACGAAACGTGCCACTTCCTCCTTTGCCGACATTTGGCGTGTCTGGATTGGTTGATATTTACAAAATGGTTCCATCAAGCGGTGCGAAAGAAGGGGCTGTTTCACTTCCCCATACTTCACCAGGAGATCGAGATAAAAAACTACCATTTGCGCCCCATGTGAAAAGTCAAGTTCCTCTTCATAGTGAGAGCCTACTTCCACATACTCTTTTACAGCCGACTCATAGAACAAAACCAGGTCCCAAACATGGTCAAACTCTCTTGAGTAAGCGCGCTCAATATTCTGCCTTAAACGATGGTAGGATTGAATTTTATACTCTCTAATCGGTTCGTCTAATTCCCGGAACTCTTCTTGCTCCATTACAAAAGGAATCAGATAATAGATTTTTCGATTGCCATACAAACTCCTCATATATAGTTCCGTTTTCCGCAAAAATTTCTCTTTTGCTTCAAGCCCACTTTCCTCAATTGCTTGCTCCTCGCTATCAGTCAAAAAATGCCGGTACTCTAACAGTTTAAAAAAGAGTTCTTTCTTTGATGAAAAATGTTTGTAAAACGTACCCTTGGACATTTTACATATAGTGACAATCTCTTGCACGCTTGTGGCTGAGTAGCCCTTTTCACTGAATAGCTGAAAGGCCACACGCATAATATCTGCTTGTTTCACCATTTAACGTTCCCCTCTTAGACGGATTATGTCCTTTCATTGATTATAAAGGTTCATCGAAGATTTTTTTACTTTCATAAGAAAGTACTTCCCCTTCCAACCATAGTACTAATAAGTACCTATGTGTATTTTCCCCTTTTAATAAAAGATACTAGTAAGTTTTGACTCGCGATTCTACCAGTGCTATCATAAATTAAAACTTCCATAAAATGGAGGAAACCATCACGCAAAAAGGAGAGAACGCACAAATGAATCCTATCGCTCAGCTAGGACAAAAACGGTTTGTTTCACTTGATCTCGCTAGAGGTTTTATGCTTCTTCTTGTCGCCCTCGCCCATGCATCGTTGTTTTTGGGCAGCTCCTTGTTAACCCGTCCCGAAAGTATGAGTATGTACGATACCATTGTCAATTATCTTTCTGTCTTTTTGGTTGATAACCGGGCGAGAGCGATGTTTGCGTTATTGTTTGGCTACGGCCTGACCTTGATTGTGCGCAGTTACGTAAAACGAAACAAACCAATAAAAGAGGCAAAAACATCTCTTTACCGCAGGGCATGGTTTCCGATTTTATTTGGTTTCATCCTCTCCGTTCTGATCGGTGGAAAAGACATCCTCGCCATCTATGGGACTGCCCTTCTCGCGTGTTGTTGGCTACTGTTCCGAAGCGACAAAACCGTACTCCGAAGCATCATGGCCTTATCCCTTGTTTATGTCGTCATTTTGCCGCTCACATGGATAGCGATGGCCTATGCACAATTTAATGGAAACACGATCCTTCCAGGCAATTACACACATTACTTCGAACGAGTCACAAGCCAATTTATCCAATTTGCTACAGGCGGACCATTCATCGCTCATTTTCTGCTGCCTGTTGGGGTATCGATCCTTATAGGCATATGGGCTGGACGAAAAGGCTTGTTAAATGAAAGCCCAAAGAACAAACCATTCTTGAAAAAAGCGGCTGTTTACGGCCTTTCCATATCCTTGATCGGCGCTCTTCCCCACGCCTTATACAGCAACCAACTGATCGAGTTGCCGCCAGCCTTAGTCGGCTTGACGTTCTCCTTGCATATGGCAACAGGCATTTTAGGGGGTGTTGCTTACGCCGCTATCTTTGGCTTAATAGGACCGAAAATAACAAACCCAAGCGGTATTGTATGGGCGATCACGTCCCTCGGAAAACGATCGCTTACGTTTTTTATCTACAACGAAATCATGTTAATTGTGCTGTTCTCAAAACAAACACTTAATCTAGGAAACCAACTAGGCATGGCTGCAGGCTGGGGACTCACTCTCTGCATTTGTCTCACAGCCCTTGGCTGCGCCGCATGGCTCGAATCCAAACAAAAAAGCGGCCCAATTGACCACCTGTTCCGTAAGCTCGTATACCGGAAATCATCTCCTCGTGCATCGTAGAAAAGCGGCCGTGTAGGCTGCTTTTTAAACAGGGAAAAATGCGGGTATTTCCCCAGAACCTACTTTCATTTTTAAAAATAAAATGGCAACAACAGGTGCCGCTTACTATCAAAACAAAGAATATGGTGCCCGATGCTTATTTATGGAAGGCCTTTATATTAAAAACAACTTTGATTTGATCGATCAGGCCATACAGATCTAGAAAAGGAAGGAATGGATTTTGAAGTAGGTGAACTGGCAGAAGAAGCAGCTCAATTTGCAGAAAAGGAAGGAAAAACCAAGCTGGCTGAAGTATATGAAAGTTGCACATGAGGCGCGTCTGTACCAAAACACTTTAGGAGTTAATCAATTTGTTTAAACGGATTGTTTTTCTATCGCTTCTAGTAATTGCCCTTACTTTAGGAGTTAGCCCAAACGGTGAAAAAGTGGATATTACATTCTTACCGACAGAGTCTTCCCATCTCACCTAAATGAAGGGTACTATTTCTAGCTTTTCGCCAGTCGGCTCCCTTTTTCGATTCGAGCCGAGTAAAGAGTTTTTCGGTTTTGTTTCTAATTGTTTTTAAATAGCAACCACCCCTATTCTAATACTTTATCATTCATGGAATTAGGAGTGGTTGCTATTTTTTTTCGTACCAATGTTGTTCATCAAGCTTTTGTAAATATTCATTTGCTTCTTCCAATAAGCTAATATCTTTTTGCTCTATTGCTTGCCTTGTCAATTCTAAGCTTTCTTCAAGGGAGTGTTGTATCTCACTTGAAACGTCAAATTCTTTTGCCAACCGAATTGTACTTTCATGATGATCTAGCACGTTTTCAAATTCTACTAAATCTTCATCAGTGAAATCAAATGTTTCCTGTAGCGTCGCATGATAAATCATCGCTGTATTATGAATACCGTCTAAAACCGCCCTGTGAATATTCTTATCATTACCTGCACTGCTAGCCTCTACGTCTTCATTTTCTTGACTGATTTCTTCCTTTATTTCCATGTCATTTGATGGAGCTGAACACCCTGTCGCAATAAACGTCATTGTTAATCCTAGCATTAGTGTTTTTTTCATTGAGATACTCCCTCTTGAAATATTGGTACGCCTACGGTTTTGACAAATTGCGAAACTGCGGACCTGGCTAATTTTGATGGTGATTCCAAACAACCCCTCCATTAAGCCAAAAGCGCGTTTGCTTCGTCAATATTGGCAAACGGATTAATTATGTTGCTTATTCCTTAATTCCTCTAATACCTGTTTCTCTGTTTCGAGAATTTGTTCAAGTAGACTAATAGACTTATTATGAAACTCTTGGGCATTTTTAATTGCTTGTTCGTTTAATTTTTGTGTTTTCGTATTGGCTCTGGCTGCATATGCTATAAGAGTCAAACACAATGCAAAAGCTTAAATCATGAAAGGGCTCACTTTACTCCTTCTAAATAGAAAAAAATGGTTATAGCCAATTCAGATTAGCCAAATGGATAGTAAATGTCAAACTCAATTTTTTGATGGAAAACGCTGAAAACGCCTTTGAATAATGTGCATTTCTAAAAGAGATAAAAACGAACTGGCTGACTTAGTACTTGTCCTGCTTAGCCCGTCCCCTACTTACATATCTCTCCCCCAAGCATAATGTTTGCGCTCTCGCTTAAAAAGGTACAAACTAATAGCAACACTTTTTGAAAGGATGGTTCCAATGGATGCAGTCGGTTATGATATGTTAAACCAACAATTTATAAGCGCGTTAGAGTCACTTGCCTTTGCCACGCCTAGCGATGAGCAGGAGATGGCTGCGGCAGTATTGCGTCTCATTCAGCACAAACCTGAAGCCATCCATGTCATTGACAATGACTATAAGGAAGCGGCCATCATGGAGCACTGGACAAACTCCACGTGCAAAAAAGAATGTACGTCTGTTTAAGCTTTTTTGAGTCACCATATAAGATCGATTACCGACTTTTAGCGAAGCCCCTTTGATAAGGAGGCTTCGCTTTTGTTATATTTGGACGCGCTTCGATCAGCATCCATCTATTTTATATTGATGGTGCCGTGTGTACTGAATAGCTCCACTGTGTGTGATGCCTCCCCAATTGTTCCCTCTTTTAATTTCTCTGTACTCTTTGTTTCTTTCATATTAGCCAATCCAACTGTCATATCGGCTGATTCGCTTTGGGCGGTAAGCTGTAATGAAGCAGGAGCTTCTTTGTATGACAGGGTGATGTCGCCAGACTTCGTTTCGACAAAAAGGGATTCTCCTTCTGTTGCTTCTTTGACAGATACTTCACCGTCTGTTGAAGTAATGTTCATCTTAGAACTTGTTACATTGGTTAAATCGCTATCTCCAGCCTTAGAAGCTACGACCAATTCCTGCAATGAACTATTGTCTACGGTTAATTCACCATCGATTGAAGTAAATTGTCCCTTTTCAACAGCTATCCCGGCTATTCTTTCACTTCCTGAGCTGTTTGTAACAATGAGGTTTGTCGTCGCTATATTTTTCATTTCGATATCGCCATTATTGTTTGACACTGTGATTGTGTTGATTTTATTGTCTGGAATTGAGACAGAAATCGTACCGTTCTTTCCAAAGCTGAACCCTCGTGAGCCGCCTGTTTCATCTGACTGTTGAATCGTCATTTTGTTTCCTTGCTTTTCTATCGTTACAGGGTCCCTTTGTTTATTTTTCTGTGTGCCCTCGGCTGTAATCGTTAGTTGTGTTGATTCAGCTTGTTTGAGTTCCACATCCCATGATTCATTATTGATTTCGATTTCTTCAATTTCCGCCGAGTTAAAGGATTCTTCTGCTTGGAATTGATTCTCCCCTATCTTAGTAAACCCGTAAACGAGTCCGCCAATTGCGGCGCATGCAACGAGAATGGCCATGATTCGTTTCATTTTTCTTCCTCCTTTCTTGACGTTTAAATAAGATCGATTTTATCTAGGTGATGAAAAGAAAAATAGCCAATCATCAGGCCTCCTACACAGAATAGGATCGGCACTCCAATGAATTGAAACAGGCTTGTTTGATCGACTCCATCTGAAACTGATCCGTTGATTAAAAAACCAATTAGTACAGCTGAAGTAATAGTGGCAGCCGTTGATTTTTTCCTCATGCCAAAATACAACGGAATTAGGCTGATTCCGGCAATCATAAATGCTTGAAGAAAAACAGAGGGGATTGTTCCAAGAATATCGCTTAAGTGCACCGGTTTTTCAAAGAATCCAATGATTGGATTTAAATAAAACGCAAGTATATTGATCATAATGGAAGCTAGAATCATGCTGAAAAAACAAAACCCAAAGACAATGAACAATTTGCTTCGCATTACTTTCTTTCTTTGTAGTGGATAGGTAAACAACAATTGAACCGTGTTTCTTTTGTACTCCTCGATAACTAAACGAGATAAAACAGTGGCTGAAAAAATGATAAATACAATTCTAACCAATATATTTGTTAACGACATGAATTCAAAATAATCCGGAAACATAATGTCTTCTTGTCCTTTTGATCCCCATCCCATAAGGGCAACCGCCGCAAAGATCGTTGTGATTGAAATGACGACTCCTTTAAAATAACGGGATAAGTGATTTTTTCTCCATTCTAATTTGATCAGTTTAAGCATGGTGCCCTCCTTCGTTAATAAAATTTAAAAAATACGCTTCTAAATGATGTTGTTTCATTTCCATTTTGCTCATTTCCACATCGTTTTCCACCAACTGTTTATTCATTTGAGCTTGAGAAAGACTTTGATCAAAAATTCGAATCGACCGTTGATTTACAATTTGATACTTTTTGATGCCCAGCTTCTTTTTTAGAATGGTCAATGTTTTTTCCAAGTCGTTGACTTCGATTTCAAGATAGTGGTCATTTCCTTTTCGGATTTCTTCCATTTTCACTTCTTTTAACAGTTTTCCTCGATTGATGATCCCGACCGTATCGGCGATCGCTTCCACTTCGGAAACAATATGACTTGAAATCAAGATCGTAACGCCGTATTTTTGTTTTAACAACACTAGCAGTTCTCGAATGTCTTTGATTCCGATTGGATCAAGCCCATTAATCGGTTCATCAAGAATGAGAATTTCTGGTTTTGTCACGATTGCCCGAGCAATCGCTAATCGCTGCTTCATTCCTAAAGAAAGTTCATCGATTCTTTTTTGCTCGACACCGACAAGGCCGACCACTTCTAATGCTTCTTTGACTGCATGTTGATCATGTTCGTCATGGTAATGACAATGAAGCTCGAGATTTTCTTTCACGGTAAGCCGCTCATAAAATACAGGGTTTTCGATAATGCTGCCGATATTCTTTAAATACAAATAGGATGTTGGTTTGACCGATTGATTGGAGACCAGAATTTCACCAGAACAAGGCTTGACTAAATTCAAAATCATTTTCATAATTGTCGTTTTCCCTGCCCCATTCGGACCTAAAAAACCATAAATTTCGCCTTTGTTTATCTTCATATTGACATTAGAGATTGTTTCGATTCCCTTAAACTTCTTATACAATTGGTGGATTTGGATAATGGCTTCCATTCTTATTTCCTCCTGATTCCCTTAATGGGGTACAATAAGCGTATTGATTTGTTACACACTTAGCTTAATCCATGAAAGTAAAATCAAAGTAAACAGGAAGGAAAATGCCTGTAATTTTTTCAGGATTGGGATTGAAATGAGGGATTATAAAAGTGGAGCACGCAAAAATTTTAATAGTCGATGATGAAATAGGCATCGTAAAGCTACTGGAAATTACACTTGAAAAAGAAAATTTTATTCATATAGACAAAGCAACAACGGGGAAAGAGGCGCTGCAATTAACGAAAGAAAAAACATTCAACCTCATTTTGCTTGATATCATGCTTCCAGATATTAGCGGATTTGAATTATGTACAGAAATACGACGAAATACGGATACGCCCATTATTTTTGTTAGTTCCCGGGCTACAGACTTTGATAAATTAACGGGATTAGGGATCGGCGGAGATGATTATATTACAAAGCCTTTCAACCCTTTAGAAGTCATTGCCCGCATCAAGGCCATTCTTCGGCGCCAAAAAATGTATGAACGTTCAGAGAAGAAGCCGGTATACGATTACGGCTACTTCGCGTTTTATCCGGAATCAGCGATATTAATGGTTCAAAATCAAACAGTAGAATGCACGGCAAAAGAGCTGGAGTTGCTGCATTTTTTTTGTGAAAATCCTAATCGTATTTTCACTACAGCCCAGCTTTATGAACGCGTTTGGGGAAATGATGTGTTTGGAGAAGAAAAAACAGTGACCATCCATATATCCAAGCTGCGAAAGAAACTTGGCGATGATACGCGCAAACCAAAAATCATTGTCAACCTTCGGGGAATTGGCTATAAATTTATCCCTCCAAATGAGGGCTTGCCATGGGAATAAAAACGCGCTTCACCCTTCATTTCGCTTTGGGGCTTACCCTTTGGCTGCTAGGGACTGGGCTTAGTCTAGTGATTCTCTTTGAAGTCCTTCTTCCCTTATTCGATGTGGTGGTTGGTGAAAATACGGAAGGACTACTAGTTGGATCGATTTTTGCACTAAGCACTCTTGTTTGTATTGGCCTCTTTGGCTGGTATTTTGGCGGGCCGATTGCTTTTATCATGAGATGGATCCATCAGCTCTCGCAAGGGAATTACAAGCAGCCTCCAGGCCTACGGAAGATTTACACGCGAAAAGAAACATTGCGGATGCGTTATCTTCTTTATAAGGAAGTGCTCCATTCCCTTCAATTATTGGCTGAGCAATTACAAGCAAATGAAGTAGAAAGGAAAAAAATCGAACAAGCAAAACAGGAATGGATAGCAGGTATTTCCCATGATTTGAAAACGCCTTTAACATATATCACAGGATATTCTACCCTTTTATTAACGAATCAGTATGAATGGTCAACAGAGGAAGCCCGCTCTTTTACTCAGGAGATTTATGATAAGGGCAAACATATGGAAGAGTTAATTCAAGATTTGAATCTTGTCTTAAAATTGAATGATGGCGTTCACCTGTTCCCTATCAACACGACGAGCCAGGATTTGGTTGAATTTACGAAAAGGGTCGTTGCCGATATTAGCAATAGCCCACAAGCTGTTGACTATCGCCTCCATTTTAAAACGAACAAGCCAAGAATCGACGTCGACTTTGACGACAAATTTATGCAACGCATTTTGCAAAACATTTTAATGAATTCGATCATCCATAATCCCGAACCCGTTGACATCTATATAGAGCTTTTCGATTACAACGAACAGGCAAGAATCCATATAACAGATAACGGCATAGGCATGCCGACTCATATGATGGAAAATCTTTTTCAACAATACTATCGGGGGGCCACGACAGATTCAGCCTCTGAGGGGACTGGACTTGGTATGGCCATTGTCTATAACCTTGTTCGTGCTCATCATGGGACAATCTCTGTAGAAAGCGAACCATCTAAAGGGACATCGTTCGATATTCACTTCCCGAAAAAAGGACGCCCTCAAGACAATATGTCTTGAGGCGTCCTTTTCATGATCGAGCCTTTCGGCTGGCTCGCGCCACACGTTCACAGGCCCCTACTGAAATTCCTCTGGCAAAACAATTTATAGTAAAATGGAGTTATTCGGAAGAGGAGGCGTATCCATTGATTACGGTTGTTGGCAGTATAAACATTGATCTTGTCGTCCATACGGGCACCATGCCTGTCTTAGGGGAAACAGTGCTTGGCGGCGAGTTTCAAACGAATCCAGGAGGAAAAGGGGCCAATCAAGCAGTTGCTGCGGCAAGGCTTGGTGCTGACGTGACGATGATAGGCAAAGTCGGCAATGACCCGTACGGAAAGCTTGTCACAGACAACTTACAAAACGAACAAATTAACACGGATTACATAGAGGTTGAGAAGGACGGACATACAGGCGTAGCCATGATTACGGTCACAAACAACGACAATGCGATTGTTGTCGCGCCCGGAGCCAATTTCAGTTGGAAGCCCGAGGAGGCCGCCCAATACCGTGATGTGTTCAAACAGACAAACGTCCTCGTGCTTCAACTTGAAGTGCCGCTCCCTTTTATCGAGGAAATCGCTAAAATAGGCAAGGAAGAACGATGCATCGTCATTCTAAATCCTGCCCCCGCACAGCCGTTGCCGTCATCGTTGCTTGATCTCGTTGATTATATCACTCCAAATGAAACAGAGTGCCAGACGATTTTTAAGCAATCGGTTGAACAAGCGGTCCAGAGATATCCAAACAAGCTGCTTGTAACAGAAGGAAAAAAAGGCGCCGCCTACCACGACGGCCAACAGCTTGTTCAAGTGAACGGATTCCCAGCAAACGTCGTCGATACCACCGGAGCAGGCGATACATTCAATGGCGCCCTTGCCGCAGCTTTGGCGTCTGGCCAGCAATTAGCCGAAGCCTTGCCATTTGCTAATGCTGCTGCTTCGCTATCGGTAGAACAGGCAGGCGCACAGGTAGGGATGCCGTCAAAACAACAAGTGTTGGCCCGTCTAGGCTCATCATAAACAAGAGGCTCTTTCCTAAAGGGAAGGGCCTCCAGTCGTCGTTTCCGAGGGGCTTTGAAGCATATGAAGCTGTGGACGACTCGCCAATCATACAGCAACAAAACGCCTATATGGACTTCTCACTCGCTCTCTCAATCAACACAGTGAATAACCGTGCCATCGCTGCATCGTTTGCTGCTAATTCTTCTGGATGCCATTGGACGCCAAGGACATAGGGCATTCCGGCTTTGCCTTCTACTGCCTCAATGACGCCATCAGCGGCCGAGGCGACCTGCTTTAATGGTGGAGCAAGCCTGCTGATTGCCTGGTGATGCAAACTGTTCACCCTTATCTCTTCGGAGCCGATCACCTGATGCAACAGGCTATCTTTCACAATCTGAATACGGTGAGTCACATCTGTGCGGCCTGCTTCCTGGTAGTGTTTGCAAGCATTTGGCAGGCCTGTTTCAATGTCCTGCATCAAGCTTCCTCCTAAAGCAACGTTCAAGACGCCAATGCCTCTGCAAATCGCAAAAATCGGCTTTTTCTGCTGCAAAGCTTGTTTGACTAGTTCCATTTCTACTTCATCACGTTGTTTAAATGTTTTTTGTAGTTTTGGTGAAGGTTCAGCCTTATATAAATATGGATCTACATCCTCGCCGCTGCTTAAGATTAAGCCATCGCATGCTTTTATCCAATCAGAAGCAAGCTCGACGTTCCCTACAGGGAGCACAATCGGCACACCTCCAGCGTTCATGACGGCTTTGACGACCTTTTCGGCGAGGTCTACACTTGGAATTTGATTATGAAGGGCAATTGTGCTCGTAATTCCTATTACTGGTTTAGCCATCGCAAGCATCCTCTCTTTCTATTGCCTGCTGTTAGTGTTGCTTGTCCGTCTGGAAAACATACCTTGCCACGCACTTTCATCCTAATACCTTGGTCCTAGAAGCGCCGCCTCTTCCTGGACATTGCTAAAAATGGGTTGTACTCTTCCTCCGCATAATTATTCAAATCATTCAGTAAAAAAAGCCGAAAAGTCTTGACGATTTCCCAATAAATCGCTGATAATAAACGAACAAGCTTCATTCGAACAAACGATCAACACGCTATTCTGTTTTGGTAAGTGGCTTCATTTTTTATTACGACTGTTGCTGTCACTCGTTTTTTTTATGTAAAACGACTGAACGTAATTGAACAAATTTTCAATGAAAGGTGATAAAAGATGACCGTTGCTGTTTCCCCTGAGAAAGCAGGAGCCACAATTGCCGAGTGGTACAGTTGCATCATTGCCCGTTCCGTGGAACAAGCTTCACAATTAAAGGAAAAAGTGGATGCGATGTTTAAGCAGATTGAAAAAAATGAACGTTTGCTCGCCTATTATGCACTCGTCAACTTTCGCTACCGTCTTATGTGCAAACAAGCTAGCCAAAGAGGCGCTGACGACGAAATGTTGAAGAGGGCCGGGATGGTAGCTGAGGAATCAGTCGACCATCTATTGAAATATTTATATTATTTTTCATGCGGCCAAAATGAATTTGTCAATGAACGCTATCGCTCCGCCATTACCTTATTCCGCAAAGCTGAACGCTTGCTCGAATATGTGGAAAACAAAGAAGAAGAAGCGGAATTTCATTACTATATGGGCCTCTCCCTTTACCGGATCAGCCAGTACCCATTTGCTGGTTCTTATATTGAAGAAGCACTCGTCGAATTTAACCGTTTAGGGAACAAGGAACGTTCCATCCATTGCCAAACGATCCTTGGGGGCATTTATTCGGAAACCAAGCAATACGATAAAGCGGTGCTGATTCTTAATGAAGCGCTCGCCGCCGCTCATCCATACCCTTTTTCCAAAATGGCGGTCCTTCGCGCTTTAGGCCTGAACGCCCTTAGGTACCATCATTACGAACAAGCTCGGCAATGGTTTGAAAAAACTTTGTCTTACCATGAATTCCAGCATACTCTTATCGGTGTCAAAAACACGTACAATTTAGCCAATACATTGTATCGCTTGAATTTGTCCCAACACGCAGCGCCTTATTTGAAGAAGGCGGCAATCGGGGCAGAGTTTTACCGAAATAAAGAATACAAAGCGCGATGTTTAGCGACTAGAGGATTATATGCAGAAGGCAACTATGCACTGATTGACAAAGCAATTGAGCAGTTAGATAAGGAAGGCTTTGACTTTGAAGTGGACGAGCTTGCAGAAGAAGCAGCGACTTATTTTGAACAAGCCGGACATACAACATTGGCGTTAAAATACTTAAAAATTGCCTACCACGCTAAGCAAAACTTGTTTAAATTAGGCGCAGGCCAATAACCATTGCTCTTCTAGCCCAGGCTGCCAATGGCCAAGCAAAATTAACCATTCCGCTAAGTAGGAGAACAACCAATTAAAGCGGCTCCCGCAGGAGGGGCCGCCTTCTCTCTTGCTTTTCTATTTGCCGCAAAACTGCTTAGGCGACATGCCCGTGTATTTTTTAAACACTTGGCTGAAATACTTATAGTCGCTAAAGCCGGTTTTTTCGGCGACTTCATAGATAAGCAGCTTTTCGTCTTGAAGCAAGCTAATTGCCTTAGTAAGGCGGTAGCGTGTAACTAATTCATTAAAGCTGTATCCTGTTTTTTCCTTTAACTTGTCATTCAAGCTGACTGTGGAAAGGCCAATTTCATTGCTTGCTGCTTTTAACGTTACTTTTTCATGGTAATGTTTTTTTATAAAGTCCATAATTTCGGCGACATAGGTTGAATGGCTGCCTCTCCCCAAGTCGAGAAGATGGCTATACACTTTTGTTTGTTTTGTTAAATGATCGTTGCTTTTTTGTGCCTGCAGTTTTTGCACGAGCTTTTGCAAGGTCGCCTCCAATTCATGCATATCAACTGGTTTTAGCAAATAATCATGGACGCCAATCGTGATCGCCTGCTTGGCATAATCGAACTCGCCAAAACCAGATAAAATAATCGCTTCAAAGGAATGGTCGGCTTTTGCTTCTTTTAACATGGCCAGCCCGTCTTTAAACGGCATGCGAATGTCTGTAATGATAATGTCCGGTTTTGTTTGTTTAATGAGGTTCAGCCCTTCCGCCCCATCCTCAGCGGCACCGACGACTGTACAGTCGTTACTGAGCCAGTCCACGCGGTAGAGCAGTCCTTTTAACAGGATCGGTTCATCTTCCACGATCGCCACTTTTAGCATGTTGTCACCCCTCATATGGAATGTGCATACGGACGGTTGTCCCCTCTCCTTTTTCCGGCGCTGAAGCAATGTCAATCCCGTATCGTTGCCCGTAAAGCAGTTGAATCATTTGGTGTGTATTTTTCAAACCGGTATGCGCCGCCTCTTTTCTTTCTCCTGCCATAATCGCTTTGATTTTCGCCATTTTTCCAGGCGTTATGCCGAGCCCATTGTCCTCTACCACAAATGTGAGCACCCCATTTTCCCAGTAGGCGCTTACATCAACGTTTAAACAGCGGATGCCGTCAATATTGTGCTTAATGGCATTTTCAATCAATGGTTGGAGCAGTAGTTTCGGCACGCGGGCACGGCCTAGTTCTGGCTCAATCGCAATCGTGTAATCGAGCCTCTTGCCATAGCGCATTTTTTGCAAGGCAAAATAGTCTCGCAAGTAGGCGATATCTTCTTCCAACAAAACGGTCGTGTCGCCAAAATGAGCGTTGTAGCGCATCAATTTCGCTGTTTTGACAATCATCTCCGCTGCGCTCTCTGGGTTAGCCAATGTTTCATATTTAATCATTTCTAATACATTATAAAGGAAATGGGGATTAAATTTTGCCTCTAAATGTTTGATTTCACTTAAGCGTTTTTTCTCAAGAATTTCTTCGTTTTTATCAACAAGTGCTTGAATTTCATGGACTTTATTCGTATATTCTTCGTAAATCGTCTGCACTTCCGCAAAGACATGGTCTGTTTGTTGAAAATGAAGATGGTTATTCTTTGAAGAAATTCGCGCCACTAGCGCATCAAAAGGTTCAAGTGTCTTTTTTAAAATTTTTGGTGTCACTAGCCATACAACAGCCAACATGACAAAGCTTGAAACGACCATCGCCAAAAGGCCATACAACAACAGCAGTTGATACGTTTTAACCGACGTGAGCGTAATCACTTGAATCGGCTGGCCAGCGACTTCTGTTTTTGTTACGTAAAAAGGGTTGCCGTCATACTGGACAAGGAATCCATCGGTTGGAATCGTTAATTTTCCAAGGGCGCCAATTCCGAATGTGTGGCTATAAAAAACGGCATTATAGAATGAATCGGTGACAAATACAATTTGCTCACTAGCCGACGGCAGGGTATGTTCAAGCAAGAACAGCAAATAACCTGTACGCTCTTCCCCCTCTTCAACCGCAGCAGCAAACACGTAAGCGCCTCCTTGGCCGGCATTGAACGCTCGTTTATTGACATACTCCCCTGTAAATGGATGTTCCTCTGCTTGTTGCATTTGTTCCCGCAAGACCGGGCTTTGCTGCAATTGTTCTTTCTGTCCTTCATACAAGCTTGTCGCGACAATTTCCTCTTCGCTATCCAACAAGACAAAGTCTGACTGAAACGTTTGCGCATTACGGAAGTCGTAAAGCAATTGATTCACTTCGCCGCTTTTTCCTTCGCCACGTAAAAACGCTCTAATTTGTTCATCAGCTACTAAACGGGCCATTCCCTCTTTATAGTGGGCAAACTCCGCTTCGACCTCTTTAGCGACTCGTTCATTTGTCGCTTGGCTCGGTCGCACAATCGATACATTGAATAAAAAAAGCAAAGACAATAGATATACACACAAAATCGCGGAAATAATGACGATGGCGTTCGTTAAAAACGACCGTTGAATATCATCTTTCATCCGTCTGCGTTCCATCGCGGTCAACCCCACTATGATGATAGGACAACGGGGGGCTGCCTTTTACAAGCAGCCCTTAGACTGTAGACAAACGCTCGCATACGTCGACGTTTGCCTCACTCATTCGCTCATGAACCCCCGTTCTATTCGCATCTTCCCTCGCTGGCAAGCGTTTTCTCCCAGCCTGAGCGTTCTTCTGCAGATTACACGTTCATTTCTTTTTTGCCTGTCAACTTAAAAAAGAGAAACAGCGACAAAATCGATGTTACCGTTAAAATGGCCGAATAAGCAGAGGCATTGCCGAAGTTTCCACGGATTACTTCTGTATAAATGGAAACAGCGAGCGTTTGTGTATTGGTTGAATACAAAATAATCGACGCGCTCAACTCACCAAGGATCGTCATCCAACTCATAATAGCACCTGCCAACACGCCAGGCATCATCATCGGCACGACTACCCGAAAAAAGGTCCGCCGTTCAGAAGCGCCAAGACTGATGGCCGCTTCTTCCATGCTCGGGCTAATTTGGCTGACAATCGCCGTACTGGAACGAACCGTATAAGGCATACGCCGAATCACAAAAGCTAGCACCATAATTAAGCTCGTTCCCGTTAAATATAGAGGTGCTTCGCCAAAAGCGAATATGAGCGCCATTGCTAACACAGAACCAGGGATGACAAAAGGAAGCATGGACACCGTATCAAGCAACGATGTTACTTTATTTCGTTTGCGCACCGTTAAATACGCAATCAATATCCCGAGAATGACAATCACCACGATCGCGATCAGGCCTAACTGGTACGTATTTAAAATCATCGACAAATCGCGGTTAAACAAGATGTTCTCATAATTTTGCAATGAGAACTTTCCTGTATACACTTGGCCGCCGATCGTTTCCAAAAAAGAAGTGTAGACGACAACGAGCTGCGGCAAAATCGCCAACAGTGTGACCCCGTAAACAGCCACATGGCTAAGCAAGTTTTTCAAGCCTGTGCTTTTCTTTGTTTCCATTGGCCGCAGGGCCGACATTGAATACGAGTATTGCCGTGCAATCACTCGCTGTACGAGAAACAAAGCAATCGTCACGATAATAAAGATCGACGCAAGTGCTGCCGCAAAGCCTGCATCACCGCCGACTTCACTCATAAACTGCGTATAAATCAAAACAGGAATCGTCCTGTACCCTTCGCCAATCAACATCGGTGTGCCAAAATCAGCAATTACGCGCATAAAGACAAGGAGCGAGCTGGCCAGAATCGTCGGCGCAATCAGCGGAACGACAATTTTAATGACGCGCTGCACGCCGGAATAGCCAAGGCTTTCCGCCGCCTCGATCAATGAATTGTCAAGGTTCTTCAATGCCCCAGAAATATAAATGAAAATAAGCGGGAATGATTGTAATGTTAGTACAAGTACAATTCCGGCAAAGCCATAAATGCCATCAAACTGAAGTTGAAAGGTATCATTGATCCATTTCGTAATAACGCCGCTCCGACCGAGTAGCTGAATCCACGCATAGGCGCCAATAAACGGCGGCGAGATATACGAGACAATAATGAGAATTTGGACAATGCCACTTCCGAAAATTTTCACTCGCCGCAACATATAAGCAAGAGGCAGGCCGATCAAAACAGCCAAGACCGTTGCTACTACAGTTACTTTGATGCTATTCCACAGCGTCACCCAATAAAACTTCCGTTCAAAAAAGAGCGAGAAATGCTCAAGCGTGAAACGCCCCGCTTCCCCATTATAAATGCTCTTATTCAAGACTAACACAACCGGAAACAAAATGAATAAAGCAAAGAATAGCACAATTGACAGCGTGATCCAATTCCAGCCATTGAACGCTTTAGGCCGCATGTCACTCACCTGCCTTCATGAGCGTTTGTTCATTCGCCACATCAAACAAGTTAATTAAATGCGGCTTCACCTTTACATAAATATTCGTTCCCTCTGGAATGATCGCTTTGTCTTCGATATGTTGCACCACTTCCACTCGCTCTCCAGTCGTAAGGGTGACGAGATAATGAGTATTGATCCCTAAAAACATCGTGCTTTCGACAACGCCAGCGATGGCACTTGCTTCTTGCGTAATCGTAAATTCCTGTGGACGGACAGACACCAGCACTTCCTGCCCATTTTCAACCGTTTCTACAACGTTATCAAGCTTTTCTTTGTATTCGCCATTAAAGACGATGAACGTATCAGTGCCTTGCTTTTCAACCTTCGCTTTAATCACATTGGAAGTGCCAATAAACTGGGCAACGAACAAATTTGACGGACGCAAATAAATTTGTTCAGGTTTGCCAATTTGTTGGATCACCCCTTTATTCATGACAGCAATCCGGTCAGAAATCGCCAGCGCCTCTTCTTGGTCATGGGTCACATAAACGGTCGTTATCCCCACTTCTTGCTGAATTTCTTTAATCGCATTTCTCATCTCAATCCGCAGTTTCGCATCCAAGTTCGAAAGCGGCTCATCCATTAACAAAACATTCGGATTAATCACAAGCGCCCGGGCAAGTGCAACCCGTTGTTGTTGGCCCCCTGAAAGCTTATCTGGCTTTTTGCTATGGTGGTCTTGAATGTGCACGACCTTCATTATATGATCAATCTTGCTTTGCATTTGCGCCTTGCTATCCTTGAGCGTCTTCAACCCAAAGGCGATGTTCTCTGCCACTGTCATATGGGGGAAAATCGCATAGTTTTGAAACACCATCCCCATTTTCCGCTTACTGACAGGAACGTCATTGATGCGCTGGCCATCGACTTTAATCGCACCGCCATCCACAGAATTAAAACCGATAATCATTCGCAAGAGCGTCGTTTTCCCACAACCAGACGGACCTAATAACGTAAACAATTCACCTGGCTGAATCGTGAGCGACAACCCATCAATAACTGTATGCTCATCGTACATTTTGACCACATTGTCAATATCAATTGCTACACCCATCTTATTGCCTCCTTCCATTCACAATCAGGCATGCCAGCCGGACAAGCAAGCATGCCGCTGTCCCTTAATCCAGTGAACCTTCAAGCACTTCAACATAACGAGCGGTAATGTCATCCATGTTCTCGATAATAAACATCTCGTCATATTCATCAAACAGCTTAATTTCCTCTTGTGGTGTCATGTAGTCAGCCACCTCTACGCCTTCACGAAGCGGCCGAACCGTCAACTCCTGCCCCGTGCGGCTTTGCACTTCTTCCGATAACACATAGTCAACGAATTTCTTGGCATTCTCTAAATTTTTCGTGCCCTTAATGATTTGGATCGACTGGCCTGGATAGACAACCCCTTCAGTTGGAAACACGACTTCAACCGCTGCCCCGCTTTGCTTGTAATGGACAACAGGATCTTCCCATGTCAATCCAACAACATATTCACCGTCGGCCACACCTTTATGCACTTGCCCGGAACTGCCTTGCACTTTGCCGTCCAAATTGGCTACAAACGCTTTGACAAACTCCCAAGCCTGATCCGACATCGGATCGCCGTCCCCCGCAGCGTAAAGCATCGCAATTAACGACTGGAACGCCGAACTTGAATTGACAGGGTCGCCAAAGGCAATCCGTCCTTTCAACTCTGGATTCAACAAATCCTGGAAACTTTCAATTTCCATATCGCCCGCTAAATCAGTATTGACAATAAACACCGTCGGATCAGAAAAGGCAGGCGAAAAATAACCAGTTGTGTTTTTAAACCCTTCCATCATATATTCATCTTCCGGCGACACATACTCCTCGAACAAATCGGTTTTATCATAAAGCATCGTGATATCAGCCGCCCACAACACATCGCCTTGCGGGTTATTACGCTCCGACTCGACCCGAGTAATCGCTTCCCCTGTGCCAGCCGAAATCATCTGCACGCGAATGCCCGTTTCCTTCTCAAATTGGGGAATCACCGCTTCATTCAAACTCTCACTACGCGTTGTATACACGACCAATGTGTCATCGCTGCTGCTTCCATTCCCGCCGCAGCCCGTTGCCACAACAGCCAAACCGACCACTACACCGAATTTTTTAAGCGCTTTCAAAACAATCCCTCCCTTTGCTATTCCTTATGTTAAAGCAGACTCAACCACACGTTAATCCTAAAATCGCAAAAAAACATCCGAAATTCAGAAACGATTTTTATCAAGAGAGGAACGGACATGAGGGAAATGGTGCTGAGTTATGCGACTGCATGGGGGTTGTTTGAAAGGATAAAGTATCGACAGTGGCTGGGCTGGGTGTAACGATTTGGCTGCCAAGCTGAATGGGGAAAACTGAATTTAAGAATTTTCCTATAAATGTTGAACCATCCGCTCAAAGGAAAACAAAAAAGCCGCAGCGAAATAGATGCGGAAAAAGATCATCTACTATTTTGTTTCGTTGTGATCCCTACTTTTTCTATCCAAATCTTTAAACCGGCTTTCTTCTAAGCGTTCGAATCGCCACTTCATGATCGCCTAAAATCTCCCGGACGGATTTTTGGTCTTCAGACAACTGACTCACTTGGTCACTCAAATTCTCGATATTTGTCTTAATATTCTTTACAATTCGATTTGTTTCAAGCACCGCTTGCTTAATTATGAGCTGATCTTCTTTTAATTCCTTGATATCTTGTACCATGGCCAGGTAGTGCTCTTTTTGGTCTTTTAGTTCCTCTGTGATTCCGGCAGTATAATTTTTTTGTTCTTTTAAGTCTTTTGCGAAGGCTGCATTATGGGCTTTTTGCTCTTTTAAATCTTTTGCGACCGCAGCATTATGCGCTTTTTGCTCTTTTAAATCTTTTGCAACTACAGCATTATGCGCTTTTTGCTCTTTCAACCCCAATTCCAGGTCAGTTACCTTCTGTAACAAGAGCTCTAACATTTCTTTCTCTTCCATTGTTTACTCCTCCCTTAATTGGAATTTACTTTCTAGTTTTGTGTTTTAATACGTGTATTTATAGGTGTGATGCACTTGTTGGTCTAGTAAGAGAAACGTATTTTGCACTCGAATTGAGCAGGGAAAGACTTGTTGCAGCAAGCGGTGGGGCTTGTCTTAGTTTATGCGACGCACTCACATAGAGTGCGACACATAGATGATTTGCAGCATGTTCGCTATATCGTTATTTCAATCCACGCACTCACAAAGAGTGCGACAAAATCTCATTGGAGGCGACCTATGCAAAATAACCATTTCAATCCACGCACTCACATAGAGTGCGACTTAATTGCTCGTTAAACGACCTAATGGACATCGTTATTTCAATCCACGCACTCACAAAGAGTGCGACGCATATGAAATTATTAGACAATTAAATAAAGAAATATTTCAATCCACGCACTCACAAAGAGTGCGACGAGGGGAATGCTCTAAACCCTATGTTTCAATTTGATTTCAATCCACGCACTCACATAGAGTGCGACAGGCATTCAAGATACTTAAAAAAGTAGAGGAGGGCATTTCAATCCACGCACTCACATAGAGTGCGACAGTGATGTGAAAAGGAAGAGAGGCAGGATTTATATATTTCAATCCACGCACTCACATAGAGTGCGACTTTGTTAATTTCTTTTCAAATTCAATGATTAGTTATTTCAATCCACGCACTCACATAGAGTGCGACATCCTAACCGTAAGCACCCGATAACAGGTAAAGTATTTCAATCCACGCACTCACAAAGAGTGCGACTGGTGTTCCTTTAAAAACCACATATGAGGGTGGAATTTCAATCCACGCACTCACAAAGAGTGCGACCTCTGCGCAAAGAGAGGTATGAGTGTGTCTAAGTATTTCAATCCACGCACTCACAAAGAGTGCGACGCTCAGGAGCTAGCGCCGATCAGGCTAAGCGCGATTTCAATCCACGCACTCACAAAGAGTGCGACTCGACGCTATGCAGTATATGGCGCGCCGCATGTTAATTTCAATCCACGCACTCACAAAGAGTGCGACAGCGAATTTCACCCATTTTCCGGAAATATACAACCGAAAACGAATGGTTCCCCTTCTAATTCTTATCATAGCACACCCAACAAGGTCACATTATTACATTTTTATACATAGTAACCCATATTCGAGGCTGTTTTTGGTGCGGGTGATCTAGGGATTTTATGTGCGCTTAGGGTTCGCACTAGAGAAAAGTGAGTTTCAGCGAGTGCTTATTGAAGAAATCAAGAATCGGTTGCCTTTAAGGATCGTTCCACCGTATTGCTATTCTGTAATACTAAGGGTTCTAACTAACACCACCGCCGTTTTTACAATAAGAGACACACGATTTGTCCATGTGTTAGGATGTTGGTAACGCTTGCTTTTTTAATGAGAGACATCCTAAACATTGATTATATAGCTCGGAAGGGGGTATTTTTTATGACGGCATATGCTCAATCGCCTGAGGAGATAAGAGAATCGTTTCTTCTTGTACTGAATCTGATGTTGTTCCTATATATTTGTTTATTTATCCTTTGGCTTATTGCTCATTTAATAGTGGCCGCTGCTTTATCGAGAATGGCCAAGAATGCCCATATCCGTCACCCTTGGCTAAGCTGGATACCGATTGCTCAGTTTTGGATTGTCGGTGAATTGATTTCAGGGAAACTACGAGGAAATGGGGGCATAAAGGTCTTACTCATTGGGTGTGTCACCATTGTCTTTCGCTTTCTTCCCTTCCATCAATTATACATCCATTTATTAGTTAAAATCCCAGAGCCAATTTATCGGTTCGTGTCGATTACTTTATGGGTTCTGCTTATCTACATCGTATACTGCCTTTACGAGGCCTATGCAAAAAAAGCATGGATACATACTGTCTTATCGATTATTCCTTTCTATGCACCGATCGCTTTGTTTGTACTTCGGAATAGGGAAAGACGTTACTAACCGTATGTAAATACCCGTTGGAAAGCTCGAACCTTTATTTATGGATTCGGGTTTTTACTGCAACGTTCCTCTGGATCTGGAGAGCAAGGGAGCCGGTATCCCTGGTACGTATAGGACCCATCAATCCTTTTCATAATGGTACCAGTGTTTCCTACAATCCTCCCTGCGCCTAAAAAAGCACCTGTCTAAAACAGGCGCTTCCTGACTAACGTCCTTGTGTCTTTTTCCACGCTTCAAATTCATCGCGGATTGCTTTTAATGCATCTGGATTGGTACATAGATCATAGGCGGTCATCGCTAATCCCGCTGCGGCTTGGTTCATGCCTTTCATGCCGCCTTCTGACTTTGTATCTTCTGTAAACTCAAACGTATGGTTCGTGTTTTCGCCAATTTTAATATAGGGATGAATGGTGGCTGTCACCTGGCCGACATTGCCGATGTCGGAGGAGCCGATTCCTCCTTGTTTTGGTGGATCTTCTACTTCAATGCCCATTGCTTCCCAGTTCTCCTTAAAAAGCTCTGCCAAGGCATGGTTGTTGTTACGCTCGGCATATATGAGGCCTTCTTCGATCTTGTATTTGGCGCCGACTGATTGGCCCGAATAGCGAACCGCTTCATATACTTTTTCCTTTATTTCATGGAGCCGATTGGTTGTAGCGGCGCGGATGATAAATTGGGCTTCACAATGTCCAGGGACGATATTGGCCGCATCGCCGCCTTTGGTAATGATTCCGTGGATCCGAACATCATCGGTGAAAAACTGCCGTAAACTGTTGATGGCATTGTAACTTTGAATGAGCGCATCTAGGGCACTGATCCCTTTTTCTGGCGCTGAGGCGGCGTGTGATTCTTTTCCATAAAACGAAAACGTCGCTGTCATGCATGCTAGTCCTCCACGCAACACCATCGTTTTGTTTTTTGGATGGACCATCATCGCAGCATCGAGATCGTTGAAGGTGCCGTGGTTGCACATATAAATTTTCCCGCCGCCGCCTTCTTCCGCCGGTGTGCCTATCACTTTAATCGTTCCTTGCAATTTAGGGTAGGCATCTTTTAATGCGACGGCTGCGCCAACAGCTGCAGTGCCAATGAGATTATGGCCACAAGCATGGCCTAAGTTTGGCAATGCGTCATACTCCGCTAATATCCCGATAACCGGGCCACCTGGATTGCCTTCCCAAACGGCCGTAAACGCCGTCTCTAAGCCAGCAACGCCCCGTTCTACTTGGAAACCTTCTTTTTCTAAATAAGCAGATAACCATTCTGCTGCTTTGTATTCTTTAAAAGACAGTTCTGGGTTGGCATGAATCATGAGCGCCAGCTCTCGAAGTTCCTTATCCCGTTGATCCAATGCCGTTAAAATCTCTTGTTTTTCCGCCAATATTGTTGTTGCCATTGGAAACATCCACCTTTCTTACCGCTTTATTTTTTAAGCCCTGCATACAGAAGTTAGACGTTTTCTAATTGCCAGTTGGCAAACTCCTCTTTGACGCCCTGTAACGCTCCAGGTAGCTCGCATAAATCATAGGCTGTCATCGCGAGCGCTTTTGCAGCTTGATTCATGCCTTTCAGCCCCCCCTCTGACTTGGTTTCGTTTGTAAAGTCGTGGGTATGGTTGGTTGCCTCTCCAATTTTGATGTACGGGTGGATCGTAGGTACAAGCTGGCTGACATTGCCGATATCAGAAGAACCGATTCCCCCTTGAAGTGGCGGCGGACTGACTTCGATGCCCATCAATTGCAAATTTTCTTTAAAAAGATTCGCCAATGTTTTGTTTGTGTTTCGTTCTGCGTAAATAAGATGTTCTTCAATCTTGCTTGTGGCACCCACTGCAGCGGCCGACTGGCGCACAGCTGTGTAGACTTTTTCTTTTACATGTTCGAGTTCCTTTCGCGTATTGCAGCGGATTAGGAACGAAGCTTCACTATAGCCAGGAACGATATTGGCCGCATCGCCGCCATGGGTAATCACCCCATGAATTCTGACATCATCGGAAAAAAACTGCCGCAAACTATTAATGGCGTTATAGGCTCCCACTAGGGCATCTAGGGCACTCACCCCTTTTTCTGGAGCGGAAGCTGCGTGCGATTCTTTTCCATAAAATTTGAATGTTGCGCCTACCCGCGCTAGACCGCCTCTTATGACCATTGTCTTGTTTTTCGGGTGGCACATCATCGCTGCGTCAAGATGATTGAAAACCCCGTGTTCGCACATAATGACTTTCCCGCCTAATCCTTCTTCCGCTGGCGTTCCGATCACCTGGATCGTTGCCTGGAGTTCTGGAAACGCATCCTTTAATGCAAGCGCTGCACCGACAGAAGAAGTGCCAATAAGGTTATGGCCACAGGCATGGCCAAGACCTGGCAACGCATCATATTCCGCTAACAAGCCAATAACAGGCCCCCCTGCCTTCCCTGCCCAAGTGGCTGTAAAAGCTGTGTCCAGCCCAGCTATCCCTCGCTTCACGGCAAACCCTTCCTTTTCCAGCAAAGTCGACAGCCAGTTGGAAGCCTTATACTCTTGATACCCCAACTCTGGGTGGGCGTGAATATTCAGCGCCAGCTGCCGCAACTCGCTGTCTCTTCGATCTACCGCTTCTTCAATGTTTCTTTTCTTCTCCGTTATGCTTTTATTTTTTAACATCCATTAATCTCCTTTAAACAAGCGTTGGTTTCCACCCTTTTACAGCGAATTTCTTCGCTTTTAGCACTTAATGAACTGGCAGGCCAATAAGCGGCCAATAAAGAAATGCAGCCAGAAGGGTTATGACAATGACCGATAACGTTAGGATCGCTCCTACTTTCAATAGTTCCTGGCTGGTATAGTAACCGAGAGCATACGTCATCATTGTCCCTACAGACTGGGAAGGGAACAGAAAGCCTGTGCTGCAAGCAGCAAGGCAAATCATTCCCAGCCAGACCGGGTTCACATTCGATCCTGCCGCAAACGTTAATGCCACAGGCATCAAAGACGCAATCATGGCAGTTAAATTGGTAAAACCGATACGAATAGCCGCAACAACGAGCAACAATGACACGGCAAGGGTGAACGCTGGCAATCCATTTAAATGAGCAGAAGCCAACGATGAAGACCACTGAACAACGCCACCTGCTTCAAATGCTTCCGCCATTGAAAAGCCAGCAGAAAACAAGAGAGGAATGGACCAATCCACTTTTGCTACTGCTTCTTTCCACTCCATGAGTTGGATGCCCGGAATGTACAAAGCAATCACAATCAACACGGCGGAGAAAGAAATAGACAGCTGATGCACGCTTTGTGTTGTCCATAGCGTGATTAACAAGACGTACAAAATGAGCAGCGTCTTCTCCTGGAATGACATTGGGCCAAGCTTTTCTTTTTCCTGTTTGAAATAAGCTTCTCCTTGAGCGTGCTTCCCAGCCTTTACAGGAAATAGCCATAGAAGCGCAAGCCAAAGAATAAGGAGTATGGCAAGCGTCGACGGCAACATGACCGCCATCCAGTACAAGTAACGCCATTCAAAGCCGAGCATCGTTTCAAACAGACTTGCTGCATAGACAGAGCCCGTTGCCCCAGTTATTAACGCGACTGAACAGATAATAGGTGTATACGTTATCGCAAACATGCTCGCTTTTCCTACGTTCGGCCCGCCAGTTCCTGCCAATGACTGGATAACCCCTAAAGCAACCGGCAGCAAAACGACGACTCTTCCGATCGCATTCGGAAGAAAAAACGTTAACACAAACCCGACAAAAATTAATGCTAGTAGGACAAGGCGGATATTTCCTTTTGTCAGCATCAGGATCGTGAATGCAATGCGTTTGTCCAATCCAGTACGTTCAACCGCGGCGCCCATCATTAGCATGGCGATGATTAGCCAAATCACTTCTTTGCCTAGGCTCGCCGCTGATTGTTCAAACGTTAGAACGCCAAACAAAGGGAAGAGGACAATCAGAAGCATTGCAGTCACTGCCGGAGGAAGGAGATGGGTAAACCACAGTCCAATCCCTAAAGTTACCACGGCAAGAGCGCTCCACCCTCTCAGTTCCATCGACTCGGGAACAGGCAAGAAAGGAGAGGCAAACAAGAATAGCAGCAGCACACCGAGCACCACATATTTGTAGGTTGCCTTGCTTGGCTTTTTCATGTTGTCAGCATCCAATTGACTGGACATCGGTTCCACCTTTATTTGTATACATTTTTTACCGGAATGACGGTGTTTGCTAGGCGACTAGGCGAGAAGTGGACGAGACACTTGGTCGACGCCGACAAGGGCAAGGGCCGCCAAGAACGTTCTTTGGGGCGAGAGATAAGCATGCACAGGTTCAAACCACTCCCCGAGCGTATGTGTTCCTCCTCCATTTCCTCCTCGTCCCACAGTGACCGCCGGGATTCCTAAGTGAATCGGAATATTGGAATCGGTACTCGCTGCCCCTTTCAAAGTCGGAGCAATGCCTAGCTCCTTGCTTGCCTGAACAACAGCTTGCACAATCGTTGCCTCTTTATCTTGCCGTCCTGCGGGGCGGTCGCCGACTCGTTTTATATCGACTGTGACATCGTGCTTTTGCCAATGCCGATTTTCTTGTTCAGCCGCTTGTTTGCATGCTTTTAAGAAAGTCGATTCCAACTGTTCCAACGCTTGTGGACTTGTCGAACGGACATCAAGGTGAAAGGAAGCAGAGCTTGCAATCGCATTGACTGCCGTTCCGCCAGCAATTTCTCCAATCGTAAAGGTCGTTTTTGGTTCAGTTGGCGGCCGGCAATCGGCAATTGCTGCAACTGCCCTTCCAGCGGCATGAATCGCACTTGGTAGCCCGAAGTCCCCATAGCTATGCCCGCCGGTTGCTGAGTATGTGATTTTATAACGACAGCTGCCTGTTCCTTCATAGACGATATGCCCTACACCTGTTCCGTCAATAGAAATAAAGGCGTCAACGTTCGGCGAGTCAGCGAAAAAAGCTTTTACACCTCTTAAATCCCCTATTCCTTCCTCCCCTACCGAGGCGACGAATTGGATGGTGCCGCTTGTTTTTACATTCGTCCTATGCAGAGCGCGAATGATGGATAGCATTTCCGCAAGCCCTCTCGTATCATCAAAAATGCCTGGGGCACACAACCTGTCTCGTTCCCGTCTTACCTTCGTGTCTGTTCCTTCGGGGAAGACGGTATCCAAATGAGCGGAAAGGACGATTACAGGCCCATCTCCCACCCCTTTATAGGCGCCGATGACATTGCCTTCCTTATCCCGCCGCACTGCTTCTAGTCCGTATTCACTGAACTTCTGTTGCACGTACGCCGCCCGTTCCGCTTCCTTGAATGGTGGCGCTGGTATTTCCGTCATGGCGACTTGCTCAGCAAGTGTCTGTTCATCATCTTCTTCAATAAAAGCCAATCCTTGTTGAATGGCGGGATCGTTTTTCAATGCTTCATACGTTTGTTGCACGATTTGCACCTCCCTTTTCTAGTAAGAACGCATCTTATAAGCTCCTCCCTTTAAGCATGTTCCATGATGACCCCGCGCCCCGCTTGCAACGGATAATGGCATGCTACATAGTGGGCTTTTGCTACTTCTTGTAGTTTAGGAGCCTCCGCTTTGCATTTCTCATTTGCATAAGGACACCGCGTACGAAAGTGACAGCCGCTTGGTGGATTAACGGGGCTTGGCAAATCCCCTTCTAGCAATTCCCCAGAATCCAAGCTTCTTAATGTCGGATCTGGGACAGGGATAGCGCGAAGCAATCCTTCTGTATACGGATGTTTCGGATGCTTGAACAGCTCCTCCGTTGCTGCGGTTTCGACGATTTTTCCAAGGTACATGACTGCCACACGGTCACTAATATGTTTGACGACGGGGAGGCCGTGGGCAATAAAAATATAGGTAAGATCAAAATCTTTCTGTAGTTTTGAAAGCAAATTCAGCACTTGTGACTGGATCGAAACATCCAACGCCGATACAGGTTCATCGCATACAATAAGCTTGGGGCGCAACGCTAAGGCGCGAGCTATGCCAATCCGCTGACGCTGGCCGCCGCTAAACTCATGGGGAAAACGTTTAGCCAACGAGCGATCCAAGCCGACGACGTCCAGTAGTTCATACACTTGTTGTTTCAATTCTTTTCCTGTTGCTATTTTGTGTGTCCGTAATGGCTCGGCAATGATTTCAAACACTCTCATGCGTGGATTTAAGGAAGAAAAAGGGTCCTGAAAAATCATTTGAATGTCTTTTTTCATCTTGCTTTGTTCATTTTTGGCCAACTTGCTCAAGTCTTTTCCTTCAAAATGGATCGATCCTGCCGTAGGATCGGCAAGACGCATAATCATATTCCCAGTTGTCGATTTCCCGCACCCCGATTCGCCTACAATCCCAAATGTCTCTCCCTTTTTTACGATAAAGTCAACACCGTCCACTGCTTTTAAAATGTCTTTCTTTTTCGCAAAAATTTTTCTTGTGACATCGAAGTGCTTTTTTAACCCTTTGATTTCAAGAAGCGTGTCATCCTCCTTTGTATTCGCGACTTCCTTTATCATCCTACATCCTCCTTCTCACTAGCATAGAGCCAACAACGCACTTGCGCTTTCCCATCACGATCAACCATCATCGGTTCTTTTTCCTTGCATATGTCCATCGCATGGGGACAACGAGGGTGAAAACGACAACCTGTAGGCATGTTTGTTGGGACGGGCACAACCCCACGAATCGATTTGAGCTCATCATGCAGTTCGTGAATCTTAGGCGTACTTTCCAGCAACCCTTGCGTATACGGGTGTTTTGGATCCTTAAAAATCGTATACACATCGGCTTGTTCGACTATTTGGCCAGCATACATAACAATGACGCGGTCGACTAGTTCGGCGACGACACCAAGATCATGAGTGATCAAAATAATCGACGTATCGACTTCTTTGCTAATCTTTTTAAGGAGCCGCAAAATTTGCGCTTGTATCGTGACATCGAGTGCAGTTGTTGGTTCATCGGCAATTAACATTTTCGGATTGCACGACAACGCCATGGCAATCATGACACGCTGCCTCATCCCTCCGCTTAAAGCGTGTGGATAAGACTGGTAAACTTGTTCAGCTCTTGGAATGCCGACACGTTTTAGCATAGCAATGCCTTGTTTGCGCGCTTCTGCTTTTTTCGTGTCCTGGTGAAGCAAAATCGCTTCTGAAATTTGATGGCCCACCGTAAACACCGGGTTAAGGGAAGTGAGCGGCTCCTGAAAAATCATCGCAATTTCATTGCCTCTCACTTTTCGCATTTTCCGTTCCGACAGGGAAGTAAGCTCCGTTCCATCAAAACGAATGTGCCCCGCTTCAATCTTCCCTGGTGGGCTCACCAAACCCATGATTGAAAAAGACGTCACGCTTTTGCCGCTGCCTGATTCGCCTACAATCGCCACCGTTTCCCCTCTATCCACATGAAACGAGACACCATCCACAGAAGGGACTGTTCCGTTTTCTGTATGGAAGTATGTTTTTAAATTCTCTACCTCTAACAATCGGTTCTGTCGTGCCATACGCTAACCTCCTAGATGAGAACTTGAATGGCTGCCGTTTAAACTATGAACGGAGCGTTTGGGAACGGGGATCCAACACATCCCGCAACCAATCACCTAAAAAGATAATCCCTAAAACGGTGATCATAATCGCTAATCCAGGAAAAGTAGCAATCCACCAGCTTGTGGCCAGATAATCCCTCCCCGCCGACAACATCCCGCCCCAGGACACCGTAGGCGGCTGAACACCTAGCCCTAGATAGCTGAGCGATGCTTCGAGGACAATCGTCGTGGCTACACTCAAAGTCGAAATCACAATAAAGGACGGCATTACATTCGGCAATACATGCTTGCAAATGATCACCGGATTTTTCGTTCCAATCGTCCGCGCTGCTTTAATAAATTCACGTTCTTTAATGGATAAGACATCTCCTCGAACAAGCCGGGCATAAATGACCCAGTTCGTCAATCCAATAACAAAAATAAGAGTCAGCAGCCCTGGGGATAAGACGCCTAAGATGACAAGAATGAACAAGACGTTAGGGATGGCTAAAAACGCATCAACGATTCTCATGAGCACATTGTCAATGAACCCTCCGTAATAGCCAGCGATTAATCCAAAAAACATGCCAATCGCCCCTGCTACCACGACGGAACAAACCCCGACTAAAAGCGAGACCTGTGTGCCGTAGATGATTCGGCTGAGCATATCTCTCCCTAAATTGTCTGTCCCCAAAAGATGTTCCTTCATTCCCCCTTCCAACCATACTGGCGGTACATTCATCGCAGCATAGTTTTGGACATTGGGATGGTAAGGAGAAAGAACAGGAGCAAATATCGCCAACAAGAAGATCAATCCTGTGATGATCAAGCCAATGGTTCCGGTCTTGCTTTTAAATAGGAGCCTGGCCCACCTACGCGTCCAGTTGGCTAGCCTATTCTCGGTCGTATGGTTGCGCAAATGCTTCACCGGTTGTTCTGTCTGCATGGGGTCCCCTCCTAATCAAATTGAATCCTAGGGTCAAGAACCCGATACAACACATCGGCCATCAGGTTCACAACAATCACAATAAAAGCAACGATAAAAACAGTCGCTTGCACAACCGCCATATCCCGTCCATTAATGGCTTGAATTAAGAGCTGCCCTAGTCCCGGCCAGGAAAAGACCACTTCTGTAATCAAGGCGCCACTGACAAGTGTCGATACTTGCAAAAAAGTAATCGTAATAAACGGGATCAGTGCATTTCGAAAGGCATGTTTATAAACAACAAAGAAGTTCTTTACCCCTTTGCTTACTGCGGTCCGCACATAATCTTGGTTTAACGTTTCCAGCATGCTTGAACGCAACACACGCGTCATCTCTGCCGCACAGCCTGTTCCCAATGTAATCGCCGGCAATATTAGATGAGCCACGCTTCCGCTCCCAGACACAGGAAAGAATGGATACGTAATCGCCAACATAAGAATGAGCATAATGCCCAACCAAAAGTTCGGCATCGCTTTTCCTAATACCGAGGCACCGGATATGAATACATCTAGTGCTGTATTTCGCTTTGTCGCAGAGAGAATGCCGAGAGGGACGGCAATCAGTACAGCTACAATCATCGAAGCAAAGGCCAATTCGAACGTTGCCGGCAACCTTTCCAGCACGATCGGCAAAGCTGGCTGGCTATAGCGATAAGAATAACCGAAATCCCCTTGTATCACGTCTCCAACAAAGGAGAGGTATTGAATATAAAAAGGCTGGTCCAACCCTAATGATTCCCGGAGTGCATCCACTTGTTCCTGGGTGGCATCCTCAGGAAGCATTAACGCAACGGGATCCCCAGCAAGGTACAACAAGGCAAACACAAAAATCGATATTAGAAAGAGAACCGGTATGATTTGCAAAACGCGCCACAGTAAATACTTCCTCAATCGTTCCACCCCCGATAGTAAAAGGATGAAGGCAAGGTCTTCATCCTTCCTCCTTCCGAGCCTTCAATCCCTATTCGCTTAATGTGATTTCCTCCACTCTCCACATTTCATCAAGACGAGGCTCAAACTGAATCCGATCATTGACAGCGTAAAAACTATCCAGCTGGAAGAGCATAATATTGATTAACTCTTCGTCCGCCATCGTCTGCAAATCAATGTACTGTTGTTCCCGCTCGGCTTCATCCATGTTCACTTCTGCCTCTAAATAGATCTGATCAAATTCTTCATTGCTGTAGCCAATATGGTCCTCTGCGACCATCGACGTATGGTGGCGCAATTGGTGAGCCGCATCCCACAATGAACCAGTAAGGCCAATCAAATATAAATCTTTCTGTTCATGAGCATCACGAAGGTCGACATAGGCGCTCCATTCCATGAAATCGATTTTTACATCAATTCCGATTTCGCTTAACATCCCGGCAATCACTTCTGTTGTTTCCCGATCTTGCAAGTAGCGCCCATCTGGGGAATGCAGCGTCAGTTCTAGCCCATCCCCATAACCGGCTTCTTCCAATAGCTCCTTGGCACGGTCAGGGTCGTAGCGGTACTCGCCATGAAGCGCTTCATTTGCGCCAAAATTCCCTGGGTTGACTCGTGTCAAAGTCGGGGTTCCTGATCCGCCCATCAAGTTGTCGAGAAGCGCCTGATTATCAATTGCCAAATCAATCGCTTCCCGTACGAGCGGGTCGGAAGTCGGGTATTCTTCACGGTGGTTCGGAACCAACATCATCGTTCGGTTTGTTTGCCCTTCGACAATGGACGTGCCTTCGTTCTCATTGACCCGGTTCCAGTCAATTGGGGCAATATTCATGGCAATATCGACACCACCCGCAATGACTTCCCCAACCCTAGTAGAAGACTCTGGGATCGAACGGAAAACGAGTTGATCCCACACCGCTACGTCACCGCCAAAATAATCATCAAACCGCTCTAATACGACTCGATCGTCACGAACCCATTCAACAAATTGGTAAGGACCGGACCCGACTGGCTCCTGTAGAAAATGATCCCAGCCATTTTCTTCAATATAGTCTTTCGGCAAAATGCCTGATCCAAGACGTGACAATCGATTGAGCATCACTGGCTGCGGTCCATTCGTGTGAATGAGGAAAGTGTGGTCATCGATCACTTCTACTTCGTTAATTTGGCGGTAATTTTCATGTTCTTGCAACGTATTGTCTTTGGCGACACGTTCAAGCGTAAACTTGACATCTTCGGCTGTGACTGGATCGCCATTATGAAACACCGCATCATCTCTAAGCGTAAATTGCCACGTTTCGTCATCGACCAATTCCCAATCAGTCGCAAGATCAGGAACAATGCCTTCACCCTCCACATCATTTTTGACGAGATAGCTGAACATATTGACGTGAATCGCTTCAGTAGACGTGTTGCTATGATCGTGGACATCAAAGGAAACCATATCCGAGCCTTGGGCAATCGTTAGCGTGGTATCATTGCTAGATGAGGCACCTCCCTCCCCTCCAGCGTCTGGAGCCGTGGTCATGTTTTCTTCATTCGTCATACAGCCAGACAGCAAAAGCCCTCCAACGACAATCGGCATCATTTGCATCAAGAATGGTCGCTTCACTATAAGCCCTCCTTTATACACATTAATACGAATCGAATGTAATTTTAAAATTATTAGTCTCCTGTTCCGCTTCCCCTCCCTGTATTTCTTAGTTTTAAAAAAAGAACATTCCATCCATTGTTGTCTTTTACTTGTCCATCAACGTTGTTAGGAATACACCGATCCTTCTTTTTGAGAATTTCTTCACCTTTCAACTCCAATAGAACACCCCCTATTAAGAAACTTGAATAAATTTTCCAAAAATAGGCGATATTTTTCCCCATCCTCACTTCGCTCGCATGTGTCTTTGCATTCATTAAACATAGCGATCCTCCGCCTTTGTAATCGCTTTCTACCAGTCCCCCTTTGAATTACATCTGATTATAAGGAATAGAGATTGATAAATAAAATAAATTTATTCTATGGCTTTCAATAAGTATGTTTTATTCCTTCAAAAAACGAGGTGCAGACAATGTGGGATAACTGAATAAAGACGCGGGATCGAAAGCCCTGTTATCGACGCTTATCGAATCGCTGTAATCCGTCTTTTTAAAAATTTTTTGATAAGAAATCTTACACATATTTTCTTGAAAGTAAGCCTAACTAAATCAAATGGGTAGGAAAATCAGAAGCCTCACACTTACAAAAGGTCATCTATTTTCTTCCCGGTCCAATATGATCCCTTCTTGTTTCTGCTTTTTTAAAGTAAAATGAAAGATATTTCAAAAAACATTAGGGGAGGCCGCAATGAACGAAAAAGATTGGGAACTGTTGCAGACATTATATGAAATGAAAAACATAACGAAAGCGGCCGAAAAATTGTTTATTTCACAACCTGCCTTGACGTACAGACTAAGAAGTTTGGAAAATGAGTTTGGGGTTGAAATTGCCAAACGGGGAACGAAAAGACTGCAGTTTACAAGCGAAGGCGAGTATTTAGTCGAATATTCAAGGAAAATGTTAAATGAATTAGCCAAAACAAAAGACCAACTGCTAAACATGGCCGGAAACATCCAAGGCCACTTACGGATCGGTGTTTCCAGTCATTTCGCCCACTATCGATTACCAACGATTTTAAAAGATTTTCTTGCGGTCTATCCCAATGTACAAGTAAACGTTACAACTGGCTGGAGTACAAAAATATCACAAAAACTAGAAAGAAAAGAAGTGCATATTGGCATTATCCGTGGAAGCTACGAATGGAAAGAACAAAGTATACTTCTTAACGAAGAAAATGTGTGTTTAATTTCAAAGAATAAGATTCATATGGGTGATCTCCCTTCTATTGGAAGGATATCCTATAAAACCGATCCAATCTTTGATAATATGATCAAAGACTGGTGGAACCATCATTTTAGCCAGCCACCAATGGTAACGATGGAAGTCGACCGTATCGAGACTTGCAAAGAAATGGTACGCAATGGCTTAGGATACGCAATCATCCCTCAAATTTCCCTTCGTCCGCATGACCAATTATACAACCGCATCCTTGCCATTGATAACCACCCACTATTAAGAAAAACGTGGTTAATCTATTCCAATTCCGCACTCGACCTTTCTGTCGTCAAAGCGTTTGTCCAATTCGTTACAACCCAATTGCGCCAGAAAGCACATTCGCTTTAATGGCTACGCCATTTTGCACTCTCCACACGGGAATGGTAGTTGCATTTATCCAAAAGACCTTTTACAAGAAGAAAATGGGTTTGTTAGGAAAGGAATCAAACAAGAGGTAGAAGTGATCATCGTCGCACTCAAAATAGAGTGCGACGTGAATCCTATCGAATTTTTAGGACTGGCTTCATAATTTCAATCCACGCACTCACTAAGAGTGCGACCGCGGCCAAAAGTGGGTTGGCGACCCCGATGCGCTATTTCAATCCACGCACTCACAAAGAGTGCGACAGTTACCGAGGGCGATCCGTTTGTGGACTACGCATTTCAATCCACGCACTCACAAAGAGTGCGACTGGAAAATGTCTACCTAGATTATTTCGGTAAATGCATTTCAATCCACGCACTCACTAAGAGTGCGACAGCGACATTTACCCATTTTCCGGAAAATAAACAACCGAAAACGATTGATTTCGCTTCTATTTCCTATCATAGCACAGCAAATGAGACCATATTATTACATCTTTGTGCATTTTAACACATATTTAAGGCCATTTTTGGTGCGGGTGATCTAGGGATTTTATGTGCGCTTGGGGTTCGCACTTTGACTGTTCGTTATCCTCGTTTAGGTGATCCTTTCCCTTGGTTCAACATTGTCTCTTGAATCGTTCTAAAGAAACGGCCCAGGCACAAAAGTTGGTCCTATTTAATGGTGACTTGAAATCTTCCATGCATGCAAAGCGCCTGTTACGGCTGGTCGGCTTTTACAAACAATCGAAATGTCAGCTGAACATTGTTTTAGTTTTTCGGCAAAATGGTGGCGCACAAATTCGTTTTTCTCTAATAAACTCCCTTTTACTATGATCGGGATCGACGATGTTTCTAATTCAAGTTGTTTAACTAACCGAATGGCTTGCTGGGCTAGTTCTTCTCCTGCTTGTTCCAATAGTTTTTTTGCATCTGTATCGTCTTGTGCACGTCGATACACAAACAGGGCGATGTCGGCAATTTCTTTTTTGGTGGAAGAGTAAACAAACTCCTTTACCGCTGATGCATCGGGTAATTGGTACTGAGCAGCCAAAGCCTTGGCCAATTTGGTTTGAATGGTCCCCTGCTCGATTTCCGAGGCTAATTGCTTTAACGCTTGTATTCCAATGTGATAAGCGCTTCCTTCATCCCCGAGCAGATGCCCCCAACCGCCAACCATTTTAATCGTTGCATCCTTTTTGCCAATCAATACGGAGCCGGTGCCTGCGATCGCCAGTATCCCATTTTCGCCTTCGAGAACGGCATAAAGCGCAAGTTCGGCATCGTTTAACATCAATGCAGGCAATTGGAAGTGTTGTTCAACCAATGTTTTAAATTCGCTTTTTAAATGCCCTTTTTCAATTCCAGCGATCCCTAAAACAATCGCTTTACAGAGACTGCCGTACTTACTTTGTATACAAGCTTGTATGGCAGCCATTATATGTTCTTTTGCTTTTTCGCTATCAACAGCTACGTTTCCTGGCCCTGTCTCGATCGAAAAATGAATGTTTTGGTCCTGATCGATTACAGCCCCGTGTGTTTTCGTGCCGCCTGCGTCAAGCCCGATCACGTACATTTTCTCACCCATCCCATTCTGAAAAGGCAAATTTGTCCCATGGCTTTAAGGAATCAATTAAGAAAATCTCTTCTTCTCTGATTCTCGCAACAACGTTTGTCCGGCCAGAATTGTTCATATCCTTTAAAGCAATTTGCAATTCACCGGCATATTGTTCATATAATTCACTTTCTATGACGACATCCCCTCTTTTTATGTCTGTTGTATTGTGGGGTGGGAAAGCTTCCCCTCTATATTTAACGCGGCTTTGGGTAGAGCGGATCATATAGTCAGAAACATCACCTCGATAAAAGTGGGGTTCATCAAATAGAATTTTTTTCTCAAGATCGCTCACGGAATCAACGAGTTCTAGATTAAATGTCAGTTTCGCCTTGTTTATTTGGCTTAAACGCTTAAGTTCCTCTTCAGATGCGTAGGCATTGCCTATAATGACATCATCTATCAACCGCGTGGCAAACAAATGTTTCGCTTGAACGTCAATAGGCAAACCACGATGCATTTCTAGTGTCGGCAGCCCTTCGACAATCGGCCACGGCCCAAACGATGCCGCCTGTGAAGAGACAAAAGCAGCCGTCCTTAATCCATATTTTTTAAACTTCTCACTGCATTCTATAAAGAAATCATAAGACAATCCACTATAGCGATGAGGGTAAAAATTATGACAACCTATTAACTTATTGCGGTTGGGTTGGAAGCTTAAAATATTGTCAATGTATTTCGTAGAATTGCTCATGTTGACTTCTATGAACAACCCATGAGGATTAAACGTCATCATTGACTCTTCGTTTCCAGTAAAACCAAGGTCTAACCGGATGCCATCCGCTCCAAGGTTTTTAAAAAAAGTGAGATCATCATAAGAAATACCCAAATCCTTGAATACACGTGGATTGATATCGCATATGACCTCCATCCCAAGCTGTTTGGCATAGTGAATCGTCTCTTGGAAACTAGCTAAAATGTTGTCTTGTTCTACTGATAATAGACAGGTAAACACACGTGTAAACCCGTATTGGTTTGCTACATGTATATACTGTTTGTCCTTTTCTGCTGTTGAATGATTTGGATAAATCGATATCCCTAGCTGCTGCATGCTTTACACACTCTCACTTTCCGATCTCGCTTCTAATTGAGCTACCCTGCGGAGAATGGCGATCATCTGTTCAATTAATGACATTTCGCTAATAGCTGCCATTAAGTGGTCTTGCGCATGGACCATTAACAAAGACTGTTCCACATGCTCCCCATTGATTTCTGCTTGAATCAATTTTGTCTGGGTATTATGTGCTTTTGCTAACGTTTTATTGGCTGTTTCCAATTTCTCATTCGCTAAATGAAAATCGTTGTTTTGCGCTAATTTTAACGCTTCATAAGCAATCGATTTTGCATCACCAGCGTTCGAAATCATGTTGAATATTTCCACCTCTACGTTCATCGAAACTCCTCCTCACATGTTCTTCGTTCATTAAAAAAACATGATACGAAATTTAAATTAGCTTTTCTCTATAACTATATTGAATTTTTATTTCATTAACCCTATAATACATGTAAGTGAAAACCTTTTCAAGAAAGAATCAAAAGACAACTTCACAGTTTAAAATCATGAAGGAGATGATTGGAAATGACAAAAGTATTGTTTGTATGTTCAGGTGGCATGTCTAGCGCGATCGTCGTCAACACCCTGAAGAAAGAAGCAGAAAAACATGGACAAGCCCTGGAAGTAAAAGCGATTGGTTCAAGTGAAGTGGCAGCAGAGCTAGAAAACAACTGGGATGTCGTGATGGTAGCGCCGCAAATCAAACATCGTTTTGACAACATTAAAAAAGAAGCAGATGCATACGGGGTTCCTTGTGGGCCAATTCCACCGCAAGCCTATACACCACTAGGCGGTCCGACATTGTTGAAAACGCTTCAAGAATTAGTGAAATAAAGAAGAAAAAGAGAGGCGAACGTCATGGGGAAATTCATTGATTTCTTGGAAAAGAGAGTATCTAACCCGATGGCAAGGCTCGCGGAACAGCGGCACCTTTTAGCTGTACGCGATGGAGTTGTCTCCTCCTTGCCATTTATTATCGTCGGTTCATTCTTCTTAATTATTGCGTTCCCTCCGTTGCCCGAATCGTGGGGAATGACTCAATGGGCGACGGAAAATGCTGACCAAATTTTAATCCCTTATCGAATGACCATGTTTATCATGTCGTTATACGTGGCGTTCGGCATTGGCTATAACTTAGCACAATCTTATAAAGTCGACCCATTGTCTGGTGGTCAAATCGCAGTCGCTTCCTTGCTGTTGACCATTACTCCCTCTGTTGTTGAAGAGTTAGGCTTTGTGCTGCCGATGCAATATCTAGGTGGAAGTGGGCTTTTCGTCACGATTATCGTTTCGATTCTATCTGTCGAAATCTTTAGGATATGTAAACAAAGAAATATAACGATTCGGCTTCCTGAGGCAGTGCCTGCGTCCGTCAGCCGTTCATTCGAAGCGCTCATCCCTGTCGCGATTGTCATTATGCTGATGACGCTTATTACAATCATTATGGGCGTCAATTTGCACGCTCTTGTGGAGAAATTAACGGTCCCACTCGTCACAGCTGGCGATAGCTTATTTGGGGTATTGGTACCCGTATTTTTAATTACATTTTTCTGGTCTTTCGGAATTCACGGCGTGTCTGTTGTCGGTTCCGTTGCCCGCCCACTATGGGAAACATACTTATTAAAAAATGGCGAAGCCGTCGCATCAGGCGCAAGTGAACTTCCGCATATCGCCCCAGAACCTTTATATCAATGGTTTATATGGATTGGCGGCTCCGGCGCAACGTTAGGCCTAGTCATTGTCATGTTGATTTTTGCACGGTCCAAGTATTTAAAAAGTCTAGGTAGAACCGTTGCCGTACCAAGTATTTTTAATATTAATGAACCCGTTATTTTTGGTTTACCTATCGTATTAAATCCGATTTTAGTCATTCCGTTTATTATCACGCCAATCATTACAGCCGTCATTGCCTATTTAGCGACTTCTGTTGGCCTTGTATCGCCTACATTTATAAAAGCACCGTGGACACTCCCGGCCCCAATAGGCGCCTATTTAGCGACAGGTGGCGATTGGCGTTCCATTATTCTTGTCCTAGTAAACCTTTCCATATCTGTCGTGATTTATTTGCCATTTCTACGAATCTACGACAAAAAAATGCTTGCGATGGAACAAAACGAAGAGCAATAAAATACGGGCCTGAGGGGATCCTTCCGATCCCCTCATTAGGTCATTAGGAGGTTGTCTTGTGGAGCAATCAAGATTAATTCCTCGCATAAGCCCTAAAGGTGTTTTCGTCTTTATGATGATTTTGTTTTTTGGAATGCTTCTCCTTTCCATTCCACTCAAATACATTCACCTTTCTGAAACGATGAGTGCCTTTCTAAGCGCAGGGATTTCTGCAGCTATTGGAATAGGCATTGTGCTAACGAAAATCGACGGAAAAACAACGGACAAACGATTAAATAGACAAAGAATACGCATCGCCATTATTGTCGGCTTTGCTACGAGCGCATTAATGACGTTTGTGTTTGGAGGCGATCTGCTTGGGTAAGAAAGGCATTAAAATTGTAACGATTGGCGGGGGATCAAGTTATACACCTGAATTCGTTGAAGGGTTAATAAAACGCCATAAAGAGCTTCCCGTTCGCGAACTGTGGCTAGTTGATATAGAAAAAGGAAAAGAAAAACTAGAGATTGTCGGAAACTTGGCGAAGCGAATGGTGAAAAAGGCGGGCCTGCCGATCACTATTTATACCACCTTTGACCGAAAAGAAGCATTGAAAGACGCCGATTTTGTTACAACGCAAATGCGTGTTGGCTTATTAGAGGCTCGGATTAAAGACGAACGCATTCCCTTAAAACACGGGATGATCGGCCAGGAAACAAACGGGGCAGGTGGTTTATTTAAAGCACTCCGAACCATTCCCGTCTTATTAGAGATCGCCGAACAAATGCACGAACTATGCCCAAATGCATGGCTCATCAACTTTACCAACCCTGCTGGAATCGTCACAGAAGCGGTCATGAAATATAGTCAACACAAAAAAATCATCGGCGTCTGCAATGTACCGATCAACACGAAAATGACCATAGCGACATTATTAGACGTCCCACCTGACCAACTGACGATTACATTTGCTGGGCTAAACCATATGTCCTACGGCCTTGACGTCCATGTAAACGGTGAATCGAGATTGAATGACGTCATCGACTTAGTAACAGATCCCAATCATGAAGTAACAATGAAAAACATCATCCCACTCCCTTGGGAGAAAGCGTTTATGAAGGCGCTTGGCTGCATACCGAGCCCGTATCATCGCTATTATTACAAAACGAACGAAATCTTACAAAAGGAATTGGAAGAGTTTAAACAAGGTAAGACACGCGCCGAAGTCGTTAAGCAATTAGAAGATGAATTGTTCGAACTCTATAAAGATCCTGACCTTGACATAAAGCCACCACAGCTCGAAAAACGCGGAGGCGCCTATTACAGTGATGCTGCGTGTAATTTAATTTCTTCCATTTACAACGATAAAGGGGATGTCCAAACACTCAACACCCGCAATGAAGGGGCGATTACCAATCTCCCTAACGATACAGTCGTTGAAGTTAACTGCGTTGTCACAAAGCAGGGGCCCATTCCATTAGCTATAGGGGAACTTCCTTACTCGATCAATGGCCTCATCCAACAAATCAAATCATTTGAACTAGTAGCGATTGAAGCGGCCGTAACAGGTTCTTATGAACAAGCATTACTGGCTCTTTGCATAAACCCGCTAATTACGAGCGACGTAAAGGCAAAAGACATATTGGATGAGATGCTAGAAGCGCACAAAACGGATTTGCCCCAATTCCAATAGTTGTAACGATTCCCCCTTTCTCAGGCAAGGAGGATTTCACCTAACAACACTTTCCTTCTACAAGCCCCCTCCCTATAAATAACGTGCAGAACGCTGTGGTTCTTTTACAGGTTCTGCACTTTCGTTAATAAAAAATGATCTTCTCTTGTTAACCTACCGCCTACACTTTCATAGTTTGCCTCTTGATCTCTGAGAAAAATTTTCTTATCTGTTATCCAAGGAATTTGTTTATACCGGATTAACAAGGGTTGCAAAAGCTTGTGTTCTTCTTTGTGCACTAAGAGCTTTACGGCATGCTACCAGGGCAAAGACCAACGATAATAGGAGAACTTTTTTATCAATTCTATTAAAACAATTAAAGTAAAGGTTTCCATCTATTGGTTGAAAAATGGAAATTTTATGCTATAATAAAATTATGATTTATGCGATAAAAGGGAGGGTTACGATTTGTTTCTAGCAAGGTTGTTTAACGGTATTGATAGACAATATCTTGTAAAAAGCTACATCATAAGCATAGTATGTACTTTTCTTTTCTGGCAAATCCAAGATGGGAATCAAAGTTTAGGGTTAATAATATTCTGCGGAATAAATCTAGTACTATTTCCTTTTGCGACAGTTGTTTGGGATGATCTCATCTCCTTAATGACTGGGGGAATCTCTATAGAATTGCCCTTACTGATTTTTTTGATGTGGAAAGTATTTAAAATCGCAATTCTTTACGTGTTTACTATAATTATTGCACCGCTAGGAATTATTTATGTATTAATAGCTAATAAACTAGGCAATAGGCAAAGGTAATCTAACCAAACCTTATTAATCCTACTTTACTCTTTTTCAAGAGTGGGGTTATTCTAAATCAAGGCATCCTTTGGGGTGTCTATTTTTATGTTGTGAAATCCCCCCATACAGTAGATTCCGCGATTTTAACGGATCACGTCCCATGATTAGCACTGCTCGCTTTAAAATATCGTTCTCCATCGCAAGTCTTTGGTTTTCTTTACGTCTCTTAATCCGTTCTTTCTGTTCAGGCATTTGGTTAACTTTGACGGTTCCCCTTCCTCCTCAGTACTTTTTGCTATCCATTTTAGAGAAATATTGTTTTTGTGTTAAGCTATTAAAAGTATGATATTCAGCAAACGGACCAGATTACTGCACAGTTTGTCTTAGGTAGAAAAGAGGAATTAATAATGAAAAAGTTAGCCAGTACCATTTTAAAAACCATTATATTTTTTATGAGTTGGGCCATTCTAATATCATTTACGCCTGATATACATACAAACAGTCAGGCGTATTTACGGTTATGGTGGGAGTTTACACCCCTTGTGGTAGTGGTTTTGTTGTCAGTTGTCTTCGTTTTTATTGTAGAAAAGGGTAAAATTACAATTCCTGTAGCTCCAAGATTCTTAAAAAGTTCTTTAATAGGTATTGTTTTAGGTGTCTTGTGGTTAGGGAGCGTAGTAACTGTCTTCTTACTTACAAAAACTATGAATATACAGGGTCAAAACAGTGTTGATTACATATGGATTTGGATTTTGGCATCACTGTTGAATGTTGCGATGCAGGAATTGTTGGTAAGAGGGTATTTATATCAATTATGGAAACATAAATATAATGTTATTGTGGCAACCATTTTAACAACAATTTTATTTACCGTGATGCATGGGGGTGCATTTGAAGCAGGTATGATCCCAGTGATTAATGTTATTTCGATGAGCATATTTGTAACGTTACTTTTAGAGTATACAGGAACAATAGTGGCACCAATAATTATCCATTTCATTTGGAATACAATTGGGGCAATTATATTGGGTGGCGTTTCTTTGGCAGGTGATTATCCAAATCTTCTAATCAATACTTTTCAAGGAAGTTTGTTGATTTCAGGTGGTACATATAAATTTGAAGGCAGTATTATTGTTTCCATAGCTAATTTAATTCTCATTACAAGCCTGCTCGTGTTAAATAAAAGAAAAAGAAATGATAATTTAAGCGGTCTACTGAAGTAGGGCGCATTGTTGAAAAAGTATATATTGATTTCAATTGCACTCAGAAGTGAAACATTCTGAGTGTTTTTTTGTGGAAAATGATATTTTACCAGATTACTGTGCTAAATACATCCATTCGCATGACTAAACTGTCTCTTGCCAAATGTGCTTACGAATCAACACAGATTATAGGGATATTTTCATTTAAGACATTAATACGCCAAAAAATTTCATACAAAAATGGAATGACAATCTCAGACATTGCAAGAGAATTATCCATTGATAGAAAAAAGGCCAGTACGTCCATTTCCTCGGAAACAAACAATTGATTCTACTTCCTATCAAGGGGTTTTAATTTATAGAAAATAGCGACTCATATTGAGATGGATGAACCGGCACTTAAAGCGATGTATAATAGGCATAGAATATAGGTGGTGATTGTTTGAGTATCCCCATAAACGCACCTCAGAAACGTTTATCGAAGGATGCAATCAAGGTTTGGCTTATCAGTGACGCGATTGGAAATATGATCGTTCTCATCATCTTAGGAATCCTTTTTTACCTTGATGATCGTTTTTTATGGAAAGAATGGGTTGGATGGCTCTTAATCGGGGCGACCGTGTTAACGATTATCGGCTGGATTTGGTCAGTGATTCGCCCCTTCTTGCTTTACAAACATTGGCGCTATGATGTCGATGAAGCATATTTGCAACTAAAATCAGGTGCATTAAAAGAAACCCATGAGCTTGTCCCGATGACAAAAATCCAATCGGTCGCAACCGAGCAAGGCCCGCTTCTTAGAAAATACGGCCTCTGTTCCGTTTCCGTGGAAACGATGGGATCGTCTCACACCATACCTGCATTGCCAAAAGAAGCGGCAGTTGAGTTGCGGAATCAAATTGCCCAATATGCAAGAATTAAGGAAGTGGAGTAATGACAAAAGCCAAGCGTTATTCTCCATATACGATGCTTTTTCACTTGATCAACCTTGTACGAAATGCTTTTTTCTTTGTCATTTATTTATACGTCGTCATGGCCGGTTCCGAATCTGCCTTCATTAAATATGGGCGAATGGCTTTCTGGATCATAGTTGGATTGATCCTTTTTTCGATTATCTATAAATGGGTGACCCATAAATACAAGTTGGATGAGCAGTCCTTCCACCTTTACAAAGGCCTTTTCAGCAAAACCGAACAAACGATTCCGTTTTCAAAAATCGAAAACATCAACCGTCACACCTCGTTCCTCCATCGCATCTTTAAAAGGACTTCGATTCATTTTGAAATCGCGATGACAGGGGAAAATGCCCATATAAAATTTGAAGTTCTATCAAAAGCAGAAGCTGAACAGATAGAAGCACACATCAAAAGGGCGACTGACGAGGAATTAGAGGATTGGAATCATCCATCACATGATCCAAATGACGAAGAAGCGCATCCCAGGGATCCCGATCAAGAGCGAACGATTCATTTCCAACCGACAAAAAGAGACATTCTAAAAGCATCTGTTACATCTTTAAGTTTTTTGGTGCTCATTCCTCTAATTGGTTCATTTTATTTTAAAATCAACGATCTTTTTCATGTCGAAGATACGACAGAAGGACTCATCAACAAACTAGCAAGTTCCTGGTGGATTGTAGCCGTCATCATCATCGTGCTCATAGTTGTCTCGACGATCTTTGGGCTTATTCGAACGTATGTAAAGTATGGAAAATACGAAATCGTTTCAGATGCCACTCACATTTACATTAACAGGGGCGTTATCGACGAATCGGCCTTTTCCATTTCCAAAGACAAGGTACAAGCCATTGAAATAGAACAGTCCATGGTAAAAAGACTCCTCGGACTCGCAGAAGTCAAACTAACAAGTGCCGGTGGGCTGCGTTCTGGAGAAGAGGCACTCGAAAAAAATACGCTCTATCCGTTTCTCCCAGTAAACAAAGCCTATGAGATGATATCAGACATGTTACCGTCCTACACGATTACAACAGAAATGACTCGTCTTCCAACAAAATCCTTGTGGCTCCGCATATTGCGGCCAAGTTGGTTCTGGCTCCTTGCCACCGGTGCTTTATTTTACTTTAAACCTGCCATTTTCAATATAGAGCAGTCCTGGATAATCGTATCAGCAGCCCTTTTGGTTTATCTATTGATCGCAAGGTTGTTCGATTTTTTCCATACCCGCTATGCGATCAACGACCATTTTATCCAGTTTAAAACAGGCGCGTTCACGACCTCTTTATTCGTCTCAAAACGAGAAAAAGTCATTAAAGCAAAGATCACTCGAAACATCCTCCAAAAAAGGTTGGGCCTCGCCTCGATTGAGACAACCAATCGAGGAAACCCCGTGCGCCATTCAGGAATCAATGACGTGCCGGTCGAACTCGCCCATTCCTTTTTACAATGGTACAGAGGACGAAAAAATGACATTACCGTTGAATAGAGAGCAAACATACGGCGGGGAACCCCTGCAAGGAAAAGACATCAATGAGTGATGCTTGAAAACTTCTGAAAAATAACAGTGTAGGCAGGATCGCCTAGCCACTAAATCTAACGGAAAAACGCACCATGCCCGCTACTTGGTGCGTTTTTTTGTTGGCCGGAGATGCGATTTCGCCATTGGTTGACCTTTCAAGTGACTTCTTCTAACAGGCTGTTAGCCTTACTCCCTATGTATCGCGTCTTCTTTTTTGCTATTCGTTTTGTTCCGCTTCTTTAATGACTTCGGCGGGGATTGTTATATCTTCAATTTCGTTGATATCATCAAAACGAAATTCAATTGTAACCATTCTTTCTGATGTGCTCCCTGTCCTGGCATCATAAAAAAATTTGTCGTAAACTCTCGAACCGAATAGTCTTCTTTGTCAATTTTAATAAATGCTTCCGGAACTCCAGTCCCCACAAAGGCATCACTCTCCATTACGGAAAGCACCTGTGCATAGAATTCAACCATTTCAGGAAAGGTGATTTCAAAAGTCTTCTCGTTTTCTTCAATAATTATCTCTTCCGTATTCTTTATTTCCTTTAATAGTTGAATCATTGCTTCAAAACCTGTCTCGTTATAATTATTATAGCTTTCAGATTTTATCCATCCTTCTTGATTAAAGTTTACGTAGACTGCATCTTCATCTTCATAGATTTCGTCTGTAAACACAGTAGTTTCTGTTTCTCCGTTGCCTTCTACCTCATTCATTTGGTAATACCCACGTTGAGGATTAGAAAATGAAAGTCCTGAAAGCATGGAATGAGTGTAACTTATGTCTCCATCTCCCCAGGCAATATCATCACGCACTTCAAACTCTAGAGCATAAGAGTTCACCATTTCAGCTCTCTCGATTATTTGTGCAATAACCGCTTCTACTTTTGATAAGTCCTCATCTTCAGCGTTCATACTGCATGCTGCCATAAAAATCGGCAACCCCCAAAATACATAGACAAAGGCGTGCCCTCCGCCTCACCTCATCTGGATCGTCCTTTCTGCCTTCCTCCTGTTTCTCCAGTTTACAAACGAATACTGCCCTTAACTTTAGCTTTAATACGCCAAGGTTAATATGTATTGATCCGTTTTAAGGCGAGAGTAAGGGGCATCAAATAACCCCTTCTACACAAGCTTTTCCCTTCCTGCCCCGCCTCCTCATTTGCCTCCGCTTCTTCAATTACTTCCTCCGGAATTTCGAGGTCCTCAGCTTCGATTTTGTTGATATCAGCAAAAAGAGATTCCAACGTAGTAATGCCTTTCGCTGTTCCACCGTTCTTGTCTTCATAAAAAAACTTCGTCGTAAACTCTTGCACGGTATAATCCCCTTTATTAATTCTGAGAAATACCTCTGGACTTCCGTTCTCTTCAAAGGTAATGCCATCTTTTGTTGCCTCGGAAGGAGGCTCGTTCAACCGATAAAGAAATTCATCCGGTTCGGCATAGCTAATTTCATACTCCGTTTCGGTTTCTTCGATCCTCATTTCTTCAATATTTTCAACATGCTCCAAAAACGTAATAGCCGCTTCATAATCGGTGTATTCATATTCAAAGCGATCAGGATCAGACCTTGCTTTCCATCCCTCATCGTCTACATTTATATAAACATCATCTTCATTTTGATAGATTTGACCCGTAAACACCGTTGTTTTTATTTCCCCAGTACTATATTCTTGTCTATATTGATTGTATGCGAGTTGAAGGGATTCAATCCTTGAAACTGTGCCCAGAAGATAGTTATATTCAGTGCTCCCATCCTCCCATATAAAATCCTCCAATACCCCTCCTTCTACTGTATAAGAATCAACGGATTCTGCTTGCTCGATCGTTTTCGCAATAATCGCTTCTTCTTTTGTTAAATCCTCTTTCGCGTCTGTGTCGCACGCTGACGTAAAAGTCAACAGTCCAAAAAATACATAGACAAAGGCGTGCCGTCCGCGTCTTCTCACCTGGATCGTCCTTTCGTTCGTTTCAACGTTAATGAACCAACCTTATTGCTTCATGCAGGAACAGGGACGTCACTCACTATCCTGGCGTTCCATATAGCAATGTTTTCCCTCTGACTTCCCCGGCCTCGTCTCCATTCCAAAGGCATCCTTTCCCCCTCTCTCAATCGCAAACGAACCAAAAGAATACATTCCCTTTGGCACTTCATCCTCGGATTTCTCTTTGAGTGCCTCCTCTTTACGGTTAACATTAAAAAACTCAATGAAACGACGCTCTTCCCCGTAATAATCTATTCCGTCCCGAATCTCATATTCAAACTCCTCTTCTTCACCGGGTTCCCCTACATAAAGAGTTTCTTCATCCACAAACCGCATTCCTAAAGCAAACTGGCCACAATCAGGCTCCCCCGTTGCCTCTCCATCAATATAGCCTGAAGTCGCTACCCAAGTGCCACCAATAAGATCATTCTCAGTTATATTGCACCCTGGCAAAATTAAAACTAGCATACATATTGTCAGTCCATTAACTATCTTTTTTCTATATTTGCTCACAGTCATTCACCTACTCTTTCTGCCTTAAACAACGGGAAACTTAACTTGCTTTTCTGACGTCCTATGGGACGATACCTAAATTTCAATAAGATACACTGATAGGTCGAGATAGTGATACTCTAAGATAGAGCTCCCCCTACCTTGTATGTCAGAATCTTGAGCAACAGAGAAACAACCTATGACGATATCGTTACAGAAGCCACATTCAAGATAATTTAGGTGCAGTTGTCTAAAGCCAATTCCACAAAGCCTGGTATTGCTTTACTTGCCTTCGTGCATTGGTTTGTTCAAAATTGTTCATAGTTGCTCTGGATGATCTTATGCCAAAGAATTCAAGTCAAATGATTAGTTGTTATACCAGACAGGCTCAAAATCCAACGACTAATCTTTAGATCCAAGGATATAATCGTAATCTTCTTGACGAATACCATCTGTATAATTAATTTCTAATAACGCATCATACACTTCATCCCATTCATTATTTTTAACCGCCTCAACAGGGTACTCAATCATTTCTATTTCACCCGCCTTCTCTTCCCACCTCTTTAATATCTCTTCTGTGTGTTGGGTAGGATGAAGTTGGATTTCAGGCTCAGGTTGAGCTCGCATTTCCATACGTTGTGACTCCGTTACCTCCATTTTCAACAGTTTAGCTGCTTCCATTGTTTTTTCTCCATTAATTTGACGTTCTTCCTCGCTCTTTTCCGCGTTGTGCTCAGGCACCATCATCACAATATTTCCCGCTTTAATGACAAACCCAGGTATTTTTATAGCAGTGACCGCTGCATCTACCGCTTTTCCCACGGTTGCATCTACCACTTTTCCAATAACAAAATTCGCTGTGAAATTTTGAAGGTCTTCCTCACGCTCTTCCCTATGAATTCTGCCAAACTCGAAACCAGCACTTTGTCCCCTATAATGAGTTACTTCTGATGCCGATTGGACGATCCCTGGCTCTAATAAATGGTGACCTTCCTTAATATACGCTTCCTTTGTCATTCCGTGCTGCTTTAACGTTCCCTCATCTACATCAGGTGACACTTTTCTCTCTATCCATTGAGCGTGGGGGATTGCTGCACTGGAACCCATAAGATCAAAAGCCAAACGGGAATGTATCGACACAGACGCATTTCCTTCTTGTTTCACTTCCAATTTACTTACAAATGCGCGCAATGGGTTTCCTTCTAATTCAAGATGGTTGTGATCCTTTCTTATATGCGCAATTGAAGCTTGATGGTTTCTTAACGTACTTGTATACGCCTGAATCATTGCCTGCTCTTCGGGGTCGTTAGATAGCGCTGGATTGACTGCTGGCGCATAGATATAAAACTCCATTATCATGATTTCTTTTGCTAATGCATCGTCTGAGACAAGCACTTCATAGTTCAGACGTTCTTGCAATCCTGCTGTGTCTTCTTTTACTAGACTCGTTACTCCCTGAATGACTTCACGATGAAGATAATGATAAAGCAGTGCATGTTCGACATCTGTTAATCCTTCCCCATCTACCCCCACTAGCATTTTATCTAGTAGATCATTCATATGGTCTACACCCAACAGGGAAAGAACGGCTTCGCCCTCCTGGAAATAGGCGGAAATATCGCTGAGTGTTGTTTGAGAAAGCATCGCCTCTTTCGTCGTCCATCCTTCGACTTTGCGCACCAAGGCTTCGAGATGTTCTAGCGTGGCTTTGGAAGTTTCGAGCACGGTTTGATTGTTTTGGTCGGTTTCCTCTAAGTGGTCTTCCGTGTCTTTAAGCTGATCCCTCGCTTCTCTCGCTTTGTCGGTTAGGGCTGATGATTCCCAGCGGCCTGTGTGGATCAGATCACTCACCGATTCGTATGCGCTGTTAATGATGTTCGCCGAGTCTCTCGTATAGTTGATGACACGGTTCAAATCCATCTTCACTTCATTCAGAAACTCTGTCCGGACAAGGGTATTGGCATCGCCGTCATAGGAAAGCAAGTTGTCTTTCACCGTCTCGAGCTGGCTAATATGCGTTTCGATAAACTGTTGGAAGAATAATAGTACAGGCAAGTGCAGCGTTGTGAAGTAGTCTTTGATCGCTGCGCCTCCCTCTCCTTGGAGGGTTTCTAACTGACAGATGGCTTCTACTTTAGATTGAAGCGTTTGCAATTGGTCCCGGTGATCTCGTTTTTGTTCAATCGAACGTTCGATTTCCGTGATCAGTTCATTCGTATCGAGAATCATTTCCGGCCTCCTTCCCTCTTAAAACGATTTGTATGTGAACGGTTTTGATTGTTTCCATCCATTTCTTAATATCCAAAAGGATGAAATTTCAGTGAATGAATGAGGATGATCCTTCAACTTTTAAACAATGAGTCCATCTAGGTGTTAGGAGCCCATACTTTGCGAAAGGGCTTCATCCGCTTCCCCTAGTGTTTGGATATTATTCCATGCTGTTTCTGCCCCTTTTCCCAGAGCAGCGATATAACTGATGATCAGTTCATGATACATTTCTTCGACTTCTTTGAATTGCTCAACCGTGCGTAGTTCACTTGTTGAAATAGAAGGAAGTTCGAGGTCGGCGGGAAATTCATTTGCGCCATTTTTCAATTGCGAGAACTTCTCTTCTACATCGTTTTTTTCAAATAAGATCTCAGCCACGGGCTTTTTCCCTCTCTTCTCTTATGAGTAATTCGTTCAACATCATCGTGTTTTGCATCGTCTCAATGCTCGATTGCAGCTGTGCTTTCTTCGCCTTCATATCTTCTAGCAATTGCTCAATGTGACTTTCAGCCTCATCGAATTTCGCCTTGATGTCATCCCTTAACCCTTCGTGCTCCTCTTTGCGATTTCCCCGCCACTCATCGCCATCGAGAGCCTTGCGTGTCAAAGTTTCACGGTTGTCTTGGACATTCGGCTTCTCTTCGGATATCGTTGTTCTCGCTGTTTCCAAACGTTCTATATTTCCTTGTGCCTCCCCCACACGAGCTCTTAATTCATTGTTCCGGCTTTTTAGGCGTACAATTCGTTCATGCACCGTTGTTTCCTCTCCTTTCCTACCTTCGCTCCTTTCGTCGAAGGCGCTGCATCTTCATAGTGAAACGACAACAGACACGACAGTAAAATAGATTTAGCATGCTCTTTTCATCGTTCGCGCTTTGTCTACTTCAGCCGTTTCATGTAACCAATTTGATAACATTCGGCTAACAATCTTACATTCTATTAAATGGAAATTGCTTCATACCCCTCTATTTTAAATAAGAATGTGGATATAAAACAACCCCCTTTTTGTCATGAATTGGATTTTCAATAACTGTAAGTTTACTTTTCTTCATCGTTTTCGAACAGTGATTGTGTCCACTCTATTATGGACAAACCTACTCTCCCTTCATGAATTAAACAGCATCATTTTATTTCCACCATTCCATTTTCTACAAAGAAAAAAGCCTCCGATTGAAGGCTTTTCTATCTTCTAAACTCCTGAATTTACTCTATACAGCTTTGGAATTCTGCCAAAACTTTCGATTTGTCTCCATACACCTTTTCTAGGTGATCCTCTCCCCAATAGCATAAATGGTCGAGTGCGGGTTTTAGTCCCCAGCCGTAGGGCGTTAACTCATACTCGACTTTAGGAGGGACTTCATTATAAACCTTGCGGGTAACGATCTCATCCTTTTCCAAGCCTCTAAGCTGAGTAGTCAGCATTTTTTGGGTAATGCCAGGGATTAACCGGCGAAGCTCAGATGTCCGTTTCCGCCCTGTCATCAAATGGTAAATGATTAACGGCTTCCATTTGCCTCCCATTACTTCTAAAGCCACTTCCACGCCAACGTGGTACTTCTTTTGACTGCTATTTTCCGTCTGTTCAGCCATCTCTTCCCCTCCGTTAAAAGGCAAAGTTTGCTTGGAACAACCACTCATTTTTATTCCAAAGGTCTATTTCCATGAAATGCACCTAGGGTACTTTGATGTTCCTATAGCACTTTAAAGTACGTACTTCCAGATCGTTTTCTTACTGTTTATAATAGCATCAGCCATTATGGATGGCTATACATGAGCTGTAGAGAAAGGTCGTGACGATATAAGCATGAACGTGTTAACGGTTGTTTCACATCCAAGAAAGGATTCCTTGACCTTTAAAGTCGCTGAACGTTTCGCACAAGGGCTAGCCGACGCCGGTCATGAGTATGAGCTGTTGGATTTACATGAAAGTGGTTTTGACCCTGTTTTAAAAGGGATAGATGAACCTGATTGGACCGTGGCGGAGCAGCCTTTCTCGCCTGAAGTGGAAGCGGAAATAAAGCGGTTAAAGAAGCATGATGCGTTGGCTTTTATTTATCCAATTTGGTGGTGGCATTTGCCAGCGATGCTAAAGGGGTATATTGATCGCGTTTTTAACAATGGGTTTGCGTACGGTTCGAGCCATCTTCACCATCAGCATGTGTTATGGCTTGGGTTGGCCGGCGTTTCGAAAGAACAGATGAAAAAGCGCGATTATGATGAAAAGATGACGCATTTGCTCAATGTAGGCATTGCCGATTATTGCGGTATCTCCAACTCCAAAGTTGAATTCCTATATGAGACACTCGATTCAAAGCCAGAACATTACGAAAGGCTGCTCGATCAAGCTTACCGCTTCGGTTTAAATTATGGCAAGGATGAACTGATTGCGACTCAATAAAGTTGCCTGAGCCATGCCGAATATTGATTTTAGCGAACAGTGGAATTGCGGGTAGGAAAGGCTTATGCAACGGACAATCGGTTTTACAACCAGTAAGAGCCATCATTGGCTCTTTTTAAATTGGATTATCCCCTATTCTCAAACAGCGTTTATTCCTTCCTAGATCACTTTAATTAAACGTTTGATTAAGAAAAGCTGGGGATGAATGATAAAAAGGTTGGCTTTCATACACTACCGGGGTATAGTATAAAGGGAGGAGGGTTAAACGTGAGCAAAAACGAGCATGTCGGGATATTGCTATTCGATTATGTGGATGCGTTGGATTTCGCAGGGCCATATGAGGTTTTCAACCTAACCACATATAATAGCGAGGATGTAAAAAGAATGTTTACGAACAACTTGACGGAAAAACCTTTTACAGTAAGTACCGTTTCCCAAGACGGGAGGCAAATTACTGTACATAATGGATTAAAAGTAACGCCAGATTACTCGTTTTCAAATGCACCCGCATTTGACATGGTCATTGTTCCTGGAGGGCCTCTAAAAGCCATCCAGCTTGTACAGAATAACGAAGAAATCATTCGTTGGATAAAAAACTACGAGCAAAAGACGATTGCTTCTGTGTGCACAGGGGCCTTTTTCTTAGCACAAGCTGGCATCCTTAACGGAAAAAAAGCGACGACAAACCGAGCTGCGTTAAATTTGTTAGAAAAACACTTTCCCGATGTAGAAGTCGTAAGAGGCGTTAAATACGTCGATGAAGGAAATGTCATCACCTCAGCCGGCATTTCAGCGGGGATTCAAATGGCCTTGCACGTCGTTGGGAAAAGATTAGGCACAGAGACAGCTAGGCGGACTGCTTATACAATCGAACTTGACTAACACTTCCATAGAAGAAAGAAAAAGCTGAATTCCCGGTCACCTTATCGAGAATTTAGCTTTTTTGCATAGCATTGGTGTTGTGTTCTAGTACTCTCAAGACGGTGTTTAATAAAGTTTTACCTCGAAAAACCATTCGCTCGAAAGCTCTTATTCATCACGTATCTTCCCAATTTCCTTTTTCCTTATCACACGTTCCAAAACCTCGTCCAACTGATCAACTTTTTTTACGATGGCCGTTAGTTGTTCTCCCGAATGCTCGATTTCATCAAATCCACTGGTCGCTGCCTGATAAGCAAAAGAAAGAAGGTCCAATTTAATTTCCGCCAATGAAAGTCTTATATAATATACGTCCATTGCCTAGCCTCCCTCTACAATCATGAAATTAGCTGACTATAGAGAAAAGCTATCACATAATCCAGTTGTTTCTGGTACTTGTCGGCGTACCGTTTTAAAATTTTTGAAGGGAACTTTTTGGTGGGTGTTTTTAATGGCTAATGGAAAGAGACAAAAAATTAATTTCAGCCATATTGAAAGGACTGTAGAGGCATTAAAGTATAGGTAAGGTAGGATCATTCGTACGCAATGATTAGACCGCTATTGTCTTATTTTCGAAAGCGATCAAAGTTGAACGTAAAAATAGCAATAAAAATAGTCGGTACAACGAGAAGCAACAAAGCCAGCGCCAATACAAGGGAAGAGTTGTAGAAACGATAGAGAAAAAGCAATAGCATTCCACCAGAAATCACATACATCATTTTCCCCATGAACCTATTCAACTTGAATGTGTCAATCTTCTCCTTTTCCTCTTCGTTCATGGCGTTTAACCCGGCAATTAAAAAATCGCCTTTTCCAATGAAAAGTAGAGTGGATATTCCGAAGAAAAGAATAACCATCAGTAAAAGAAGTAGTATCATACCGCATGCCTCCCCCCTTAGACAGAAGAAACATTCCAACAGACCAAGCTAAACCGCCTGTACGGTCCATGCTAGACATACAGGCGGTTTATTTCAAACTAACTCTTTCTCCGTCTTTACAACTGGACGCCCCACAGAATAGTAATTCAATCCAGCTTCTTTCATCGTTTCGATGTTAAAGCAATTGCGCCCATCAAACACAACCGGTTCTTTTAGATTCGCTTTGAAATCTCCAGGCGTGAGGGCACAAATCTCATCCCACTCCGTCACCACAAACGCCGTATCTGCGCCTTGAATAGCAGCAAACGCACTGTCTGCATAGTCGACAGCAGCGGGAAGCACGTTTCTCGCATTTTCCATGGCGATTGGGTCATAAGCAACAACACGGGCGCCTGCTAAAATAAGTTCTTGCGCTAGAATGATGGAAGCTGCTTCACGCATATCATCTGTATTCGGCTTAAACGCCAACCCTAACATTGCAATTGTTTTACCGCGTAACGAACCAAAGTGTTCTCTCGCTTTTTCAACAAGCAGGCGTTGTTGCTTATAATTGACTTCAATGACCGCTTTTAACAGTGTAAATTCATGCTCCACATTGCCGGCAATTTGCACAAGCGCGCTCGTATCCTTCGGAAAACAGGAGCCACCATAGCCAATCCCGGCATTTAAAAATTTATTGCCAATCCGCTTGTCTTGTCCCATGCCTCTCGCAACATCATCTACGTTCGCATTCAATTTCTCGCACAAATTGGCAATCTCATTGACAAAACTGATCTTGGTGGCTAGAAACGCATTCGACGCATACTTAATCATCTCAGCGCTGCGAATGTCCGTCCGAAAAACAGGAATGCCAAACGGTTTGTTGATTTCCTCAATCAAATCACCTGCCACCACACTGTCGGCGCCGATGACAATCCGGTCACCGTGGAACGTATCATGTACCGCTGAACCCTCACGCAAAAACTCCGGATTTGACACAACAGCAAATGGTACATCCGTATGCTTATCAATGTAAGATTTAATGTAATCATTGGTTCCAACCGGTACCGTGCTTTTCGTGACAACCACTGCATAATGGGTAAGGTGCTCAGCAATATGGTCTGCGACAGCTTCAATAAAGCGAAGATCAGCCGTGCCATCTTCCTTCTGTGGAGTGCCCACCGCTATATAAATCGCATCAGCCCCTGCAAATGCCTGTTGATGCTTAGTCGTAAAGGACAACCGACCTGCTTTAATGTTTTTCGTCATTAGCTCCGACAAACCCGGTTCATAAATGGGAGAAACACCGCTTTGCATCAATTCAACTTTCTGTTCATCAATGTCTACGCACGTAACCGAATGGCCAATATCCGACAAGGCAACGCCGGTTACGAGGCCAACGTAGCCGGTGCCGACGACGGCGATGTTTTTAAAAGACATAGGATACCCTTCTTTCAATTACTTTACTTGTAGTTTAACAAACTCACAATGCGCCTCAATTTCTTCCCACGATTCAAATAGACGGATCTTATCATCTTCCACAAGGTTTCTTCCAGTTTGAACCTCTATGAACTCTAGAGCAGTGAGTGCCTTTACACTATGTTTCGCCCGTGCAGGAACACGTAACACATCCCCCGCTTTAATCGGTATTATCTTATCATCAAGCACAAACTCCCCTTCTCCTTTTATAACGGTCCATACTTCATTGCGTGTCTCATGATATTGATAGCTTAAATTTTTTCCTGGCAGCACAGAAATCCGTTTGGTCAACATTTCCTGGCCATCCTCATAACTCGCATGGTCGATTACATGGTACCAACCCCAACGGCGCTCTTCAAACATAGGACGTTGGTCAAAGTCTTTTAGTAGTTCTTTAATTCGCGGACTTGCCGACTTCTCCGTCACCAAGATCCCGTCTGGACTTGCGGCAATAACCATGTCCTTGACACCAAGAGCAGCTACTGGAATATCAAGCTCATTGACAATGTGCGTGTTTTCAGAATCAGGACTAATCATACCCTTACCTAGCAAATTAGTTGCCATTTCATCTGTCAATGTGTTCCAAGTACCAAGATCCTTCCAATACCCTTTGTATGGAAGAGCCACGATATGCTCTAGCTTTTCTACCACTTCATAATCAAAACTAATTTTCGGCAGTTCGCTATAACGATTTAGCAGTTCATTATATTGGATTGGAAGTCCCTTCTCAAGAAGGATGTCAATAAGCGTTCCTAATTTAAATGCAAAAACGCCAGCATTCCATAAAGCGTTTTTAGAAAGCAATTCTTTTGCTTCCTCCTCAGTCGGCTTCTCTTGGAAATGGCTGACGTTTACATACTCATCATTTTGGTTTTTTAGTGGAATAATATACCCGTATTTTGAAGAAGGGAAAGTGGGTTTAACACCGATTAGACCAAGTTCTGCTCCTGTTTCATCCATTATAGGTTCTAAATCACTTATTTTTTGAAAGAAAGGGGTTTCAACATAAGGATCTACAGGCATAACTGCAATTTTTTCGTTCAAAGAAATTTTTTGGATAGAGTAAAGGTAAGCAGCTGCTAATGCAATTGCCGGAAATGTATCACGACGTTCAGGCTCAATAATTAGCGGGACATTTCTTCCAAGTTGATTTATTATCATATCAACTTGCGAATTGCTTGTAGCAACGATAGTTTGATCATCATACCCTACTTCCCTTAGTTGGTTCCATACTCTTTGAAGCATAGACTGTTCTTTGTAAGAATCACTCCTCAATAATTTCAAAAATTGTTTTGATCTATTGTCATTAGATAAAGGCCACAGTCTTTTACCTGATCCACCTGATAATAAGACAAATCTCATACATCTACCCCCCTCTTTCTACAGTTGAAGCAAAATGCCTAATTTGCTTATTAAATCTCGCTTCCTTTTCAAGCTTGACCCGTTTTATTTTTTCTAGTAATTTATCACTCTCTTTATAGGCAGTTCGTATCGCCTGTGCAATTGCCTCAGCATTATTTTCTGAATATATGGCAGCATCGCTGTAAATCATCTTTAGAGCTTTTTTATTTGATAGAACCATAACTTTTTCTGCACCAAGACCCTCATTACTTACACTCATTTGTATATCGTCAAATATTGTTAATCCAAGTAAAACATCACAACTTTTTAGTTTTTTCATATATTCGTCATTTGTTAACCATCCTGTTATTTTCAAATTAGAAGGTAATGATTCAGAACTTATTCCATAGTTATCTTCTAATTTTCTTTCATTACCAGTTAAAGTGAATTTAATATCCTGATTTTCTTCTGCGCATTTTACTACTTCTAATATAGGCTCGTCTGAATTAAATGATGCAGGAAAGAATACTTCTATAGTATCGGAATTTGTTTTTTTATTATAACTAGAATCATTATTGGTCTTGTCTTCTAATACTAAAACTTCCTTACCTTCAAAGATGTGTTCATTTATCACACTATTTAGCACTATACTGTTGTGAACACATACTATATCTACATATTTAAAAAACTTAGACGTGCCCACTCTAGTTAACCAAGGAGGTCTAGTCATAGCATTATGGGTATCACTAACTATTTTAGTTTTTTTGAAAAAAAACTTATAAACTATAGGAGCCAATAAAGAGAAAGAAGGTGGAGTTTGCACTAACACGATTTTAGGTTTTTTCTTAAATAAAACCATTAAGTCAGCGATGAAAAAGAGAATATAATTAAATAACTTCCTAATTTTGTTGGCATTCTTATGATCACGATAAAATAACTCTATTTCCCCTATGGATTTTTCCAAATCAGGAATAATATTCTCAACCCTGGCCTGATAATTAGTCCATACTAAGAAAACATTCTTTTTCATTAATGGCTCCCCTTTAATACAATCTCTTTAACTATATGTCTGGCCAAGTCCCCTTTTTGTTCATAGACTTTAAACTTTTTGCCCTTGATTTCTTCTAGTTTTTTTCCTAACTCCTTGACATCCGTCACCATTTCTATATACCCTTGGTCATGAAATACACTTACAATTTCAAACTGATGATTATCTACATGCTCATTAAATTTGACATCTCTAGGTATTGCTATTACCTTTTTTTGTTTTTTTAATGAACTAATTATTGAAGAAGTGCCTCCATGACAAATAATTATATCTGCTTTTTCTATTAATTCATCAAACTTTTCTCGACCTAGCATTTTATAACAATTAAAATAAAGAGATTCCTTGGAATATCCATTTTGTATAATAACCTCTTCTTTTTTAAACACTTTTTTCTCGTAAAGCTTATCTATCGCACTTATAACCCTATTCATTTTAAACTTTTGGGTACCTAGTGTAACTAATATCAATACAAACTCCCCTTAAAAATAGCTTTTGGGTAATGTACAAGCATTTCTTCCCATTGTACAAAAAAGTAGTCCGCGAACCTATAAACTATTCTGCCCGTTAAAGTAGGACTATTCACTTTAGCAAAACTCTCTATAAATATAATTTTAGCCCCAAAAATCTTCGCTGATATTAAGAAAGGTAGTACAACTCCTGCTCCTGTAGATATAACATAATGGGGTCTAAATTTGATTACATAAACTACAGACTTAAAAAAGTTCATTAAGAGTATTAATAAAAACCATCGATTTTTTCTGTCTTGTTGTATTAGGTAATAATAATTAGTAGTGTTATTAACATCATTTTTTTCAGTAATTACCTTTACATTCTTATCCTCTATCTCTTCATTTCCAATGATTTCTTTGTATACCTCTAATAATTGTGACCAATGACCGCCTGTTGAGCTTACAAGGCTAATTCTTTTACTCACTAACTCCACCCTTTTTTATTGTTTCAATAATGTTAATTAAACACATTAGTAATAGAGTAAACGGCATTGAAAAATGTACAGTAACAAATAAATTATCATAGTACGCAACTATGCCTATAGATAAACAAATTACCAAAACCCATTTAAAATCCAATACTTTTACCCGTTTTGCGTTTATATAAAAAATATAAACAAACAGCAATAGCATAATTATCGAAACAGCTACCCCAATTGTGCCTACTTCAAGAAACATTCTTAAATATTCATTATGAGGCGCTACAAATTCTTTATGGGGGTTAACTTCGTACAAGGAATTACTTGCACCCATTCCTCTACCGACTAAAGGATGTTCTAATGCATTCTCTAAAAAATATCTCCACGCCCAGTACCTACCTGAAGTGTTTATTCCATCACCGTCTATAGATGAGCGTTGAACTAACATCAAAAAAGAAACAACACTGACTCCAATAATGGGAATGATAAGAAAAGCTGATATTGATAAATATAATAGATTGAATTTATTCTTTCTAAACGCCTCAATTATTTTTAACAGTAATAAAAACGCAATTATAAAGCTAACTCCTAAAATAGTTATTCTAGTAAATGTCCCCACTACTATTAACAAGTTTATAAGGAGCAGGATCGTATTTTTTTTTGTAAAAAAGAGATCTTGAGCTCTTTCTTTAAAAATAATTAATAAAACACTTGTAATCACTGCAACAAAACTTAACTCAGCTAAATGGGCGGGAGGGTTACTTCCTTGTAGTCGGAAAACCCCAGTATACTCATTTTTAATAAAGGACCACTCTGTGACAAAAGAAAAGACAATCCCCCCAAAAACACTAATCAAAGGTAAATAAATTAGTATTTTTAAAAGAGTATTAACCTCCTTTTTACTTATCTTTATTAATAGGGTTAAAAAAATGAGAAGATAAGAAGAATATGCAAGAATAACATCATTAACGTTAGAATATGTAACGTTAGACAAATTAATTAACTGTAGAAACATAAAGATTGTTAATAATAAAATTGAAACAAAACATAAATAAGAGAAACCATTTAGTCTAATACCTCTGCGAAAAATTATAAAAAGGGTTACAACTAATAATAACGCCCTTAAAACAGTTAAAAATTCCCCGCCAACCTCTGGAAAAAGAGGCCTCCAAGAAAAAGCAGAGACTAAGATGACTAATAAATAGTAGAGTGCCATGACTAATCAACCTTTAATTTTTAGTGAAAATACCTTTTAAAGTTAGGGTTATAATTTAAATTTCTACTTCTTTCGCCAATTTTTACAGCAGGAATACCTCCCACTATTGTGTAATCATCAACATCTTTAGTTACGACCGCTCCTCCTGCAATAACTGCCCCTTCTCCTATGGTTACTCCTGGCATAATTATTGATCCTGTACTAATCCACGCATATTTTTTGATAATTACCTTTTTAGACGTATACTCAAATTCAGGACTATTAAGATCATGCTCAGCTGTATATATTTTCACGTAAGGAGAAATGTTAACCTTTTCTTCAATTTCCAAACCACCTCTACCGTCAAGGACTACATGGTCATTAATTGCACAATTATTATCAATTTTTATTGAGTACGGGTTATATAGATAAACAGGTCTAAGTATAGTAGTATCTCTGCCTATCTTCATTCCAACTAATTTGTACATTGTTTTTCGTAGAAATTGAATAGGCACTAAAGGAACTACAAAATTTAACACTGCCATACAAAAATCTTTAATTATTTTCATTTAAATATTCCTCGATTTTTCGTTTTTAACTTTCTTTAAAAGCAATAAAGAAATTGTTAAAAGCATAAGGGCATCTGAAATTAAACTTGCATAAATAGCACCATAAATACTAAAAGTCAATATAAGGATGAAACTTAACAGGAAGTTAAAAGCCGCAATAAAGATTTGCACATAACTTCTCTCTTTTTGAAAACCAGCGCCCGTTAAAGCATCTGCAAAAACATAATGAAAGACTCTTAATACCACTATCGGTAATAATAGAGTAAAATACTTTATGCTATCGGTGTATGCAGGGAAAACTAGTTCTATAATAATTGGGAAGAAATAATAAGCAATTATTACAGAAGCTATACAATAAAAGAATAATGGTATTAGTACTTTCTTTGCCAACCTATAAGTACCATATACGCCTTCTTTCTCCCCCACTTTAAAAAACATTGGGAAAGTCAATGCTAATATTGCTTTAACTGGGATAAACAACACATCTAAGACCTTATAAGCAAAGCCATAGTGACCAGTAACATTTGCGGACTCAAAACGTCCTAAAAGCGTCTTATCAATATCATTATAAACCCCTTGAGAAGACAAGCCTATTGAAAAAAAAACTCCTTCTTTAAGTTGCGACATCTTTAAGGGAATTGAAAAAACCGGGCTCTCTACTTTTCTTAAAGTACCAATGTATACAACTATCGATAATATCAACGAAAAAGCAAAATAAGTAATTACCCACATTATCAACATGGCATTCTCGCTATTGGCGAATAGAAATATACTAAAAACGGATAAAAATCTTGATAAACTTATAAAGTTAAATATGTGCGAAGCTCTTTTAACATAATTCTTAGCTATGTATATCTGAGCACTCATTTCATTTAACTTTAGGAAAAATAAATCCGCAACACTTAGAATTAAAAACATCAAAGCAATAATACCGTAATTATTTTCATTACCAAAAATCAGCAAAATGATAAATTCACCGATTAATAGCAAACAAAAATAACTATAAAATGTAACTTTTATTGCAGAACCAAACAGTTCTGGGAAATTATTCTTACCTGCGGAGATATCTCTAGTTAAAATACTATTAAAGCCCATCCCACAAAAAGGTCCAAGTATAATTAAGATCGAAGAAACAATAACAAAAGCCCCGTAATCCGTTGGTCCTAACACTACCGCTAACAACAAAAAATAGAATGTCTGAAAGACCATTCTTCCGCCTTGTCCGTAGATCATCCAAAGTATCTTCTTCATAAAATTAAACAATGTTCCTTTCAGAACTTTAATGCTTTAGTAAGCTTTAGATCCAATCATTACCAAAACAGTAGTGACAATAATTTTCAAATCAAAAAACAACGATCTATTTTTTATATACTCCAAATCCATCTCCACCATCTCTTCAAAACCAACATTATTCCTCGCACTCACTTGCCAAACACCTGTACACCCAGGCTTTACGAGCAATCTTTGCTTGTGATATGTATTGTAATCAGCCACTTCTCTCAGCAATGGCGGCCTCGGGCCGACGAGGCTCATTTCGCCTTTAAGGACGTTAAAAAGTTGGGGAAGCTCATCTATGCTTGTCCGGCGAATAAATTTCCCAACTTTTGTGACGCGTGGATCGTCTTTCATTTTAAACATTAACCCGCTCACTTCATTTTTGTCGAGTAAATCTTTTAACAGGTCTTCTGCATTGCTGACCATAGAGCGGAATTTGTACATATAAAACTCTTTCCCATCTTGTCCGACACGAACTTGCTTGAAAATCACCGGGCCTTTTGGATCTTCCCATTTGATGAGGATAGCAAGAATGAAAAACAGCGGGGAAAGCATGATCAACCCCGCTGTTGCTGCGGCAATGTCCAAGGTGCGTTTAGCAAAGAGGTAGCCTTTCGAGTCGTTAACTGTTACTTTTTCTTGCTTCCTCGATCTGTGTTGGACGACTTCAGTGCGCGATGCCTCCATTTTGTTCCCCCTATTCTTACTTAGTTAATCGCCGTTTTTTCGCTAATGAACTCCCTCATTTTCTGGAGTAATGGTTCTCTCAATTCCTCCCGCTCCAACGCAAATTCCAATTGCGTGAGGACGAAGCCGAGTTTTTCGCCAACGTCGAAACGTTTGCCTTCAAAGTCGTAGGCGTAGACGCTTTGTTGTTCGTTCAATGTTTGGATTGCATCGGTTAGCTGGATTTCGCCACCAGCGCCTGTTTCTTGTTTTTCTAGGAACGTAAAAATCTCTGGTGTGAGGATATAGCGGCCCATGATGGCTAAGTTGGATGGTGCTGTGCCTTGTTTTGGCTTTTCAACAAAGCTGGATACTCGATACAGGCGGCCGTTTTGTGATTCTGGGTCGATGATGCCGTAGCGGTGCGTTTCGTTTTCCGGTACGGGTTGGACGCCGATGACAGAGCGTTCGGTTTGGTCGTATTGGTTCATGAGTTGTTTGAGGCCTGGCGTTTCTGCCTGAACGATATCGTCGCCGAGGAGGACAGCAAATGGTTCATTGCCAATAAACTTACGAGCGCACCAGACGGCGTGTCCAAGTCCTTTTGGTTCTTTTTGCCGGATGTAGTGGAGTTCGACTTTTGATGAAGCTTGGACTTTTTCAAGCATGTCGAGTTTGCCTTTGTTGAACAAATTTTGTTCGAGTTCAAATGAATGGTCAAAATGGTCTTCTATCGCTCGTTTTCCTTTGCCTGTCACAATAATGATGTCTTCGATGCCAGCTTCAATCGCTTCTTCAATGATGTATTGGATGGTCGGTTTATCGACAATTGGCAACATTTCTTTCGGCATTGCTTTCGTCGCTGGCAGGAAGCGCGTTCCAAGGCCAGCTGCTGGAATAATCGCTTTTTTTACTTTTGACATAATTGAATCCCTCCGTGTTGACAAAATAAAAAAGATAGAAAAAGGCTCACGCGCCAAGGATGTAAGCGTTTTTCTATCTTTTCAATTCGCTCTAGTATTTTGGGCTTAGCCCTTGAGGCATCGAACCTCCCCTCACACCATGCTGGCGGCGACATGCGCCTAAGGAATAATGCTTCCCTTAGCATGGCCGAGTACCTTCCTTGATAACGGTAAAGAAGGCGTAACCGAACCCATTCTACTTATATCGGCTAAAAAATGTCGATTATTGACTAATATACACTAACTTTAAAGGATTTTGTGGTTTTTTTAGGATCATGACATAAAACGATTCTTTTGGTCTATTTAAAAAGACAAATATGACATGAAGGCATAAATACATATATTAAATTAATGCCAGAATGCATCAAGCAAAACTATTTTACCACTTCCAAAGACCTTCCATCTACCTTTATTACAAAGATTTTATTTTTTATTTCATCTATTTTCAAGCTGGAAAAAGCTACTTTTAGCCATTTAAACGCATTAATTTCTTACTCTCTTTTCCCTCTCGAGAATAAATTTAAATGAGACTAAGGTCTGATCAAAAAAATACTCAAAAGCCTGTAAACAATTCTCCAGACAATCCGATAAAAAAATTAGAAGCACAGCGCTTCTACAAATCCTCAAGGATGAGGTAACAAAAAACAAAAGGAAGTGTGACGACTATGATCATCAATAACAACCTGTCTGCGATGAACGCTCATCGCCAACTCGGCATCAACCAAGGTGCTGCTTCAAAAGCACAAGAAAAGCTTTCTTCTGGTCTACGCATCAACCGTGCAGGGGATGACGCAGCTGGTCTTTCGATTTCAGAAAAAATGCGTGCGCAAATCCGTGGTTTGGATCAAGCGAGCCGTAACGCACAAGACGGTATCTCTCTTATCCAAACAGCTGAAGGTGCCCTTGACGAAACGCACAGCATCCTTCAACGTATGCGTGAGCTTGTTGTACAAGCAGGAAACACAGGCACAAACCAAGACGAAGACCTTCAAGCGATCCAAGATGAAATCAACTCGCTTAAAGAAGAAATCGGTGGCATGACTGATGGAAGCAAAGGGATTTCTGACCGTACTGCATTCAACGGCAAAGATTTGTTGAAAGGCGCAACAGATGATGCTGGCGCTTCTGCCCCTGCTTCTTTCACTTTCCAAATTGGTGCGAACCAAGGACAAACGATTACAATCGAAATCGGCGACATGAGCGCTACTGCACTTGGTACTGAAGGCGATGACGGATTAAAAATTTCCGATATCGATGTGACAAAGTTTGCTGATCCAGATGCGACAGATGAGGAAGGCTTTGACACACAACTAGCTGCTGTTGAAAATGCGATCAAACAAGTATCAAAACAACGCTCTAGCCTTGGTGCTGCGCAAAACCGTCTTGAGCACACGATCTCTAACTTGGACAACTCTTCTGAGAACCTTCAAGCTGCTGAGTCTCGTATCCGTGACGTTGACATGGCGAAAGAAATCATGGAATACACAAAGAGCAACATTCTTTCCCAAGCTTCTCAATCAATGCTTGCTCAAGCAAACCAAGCGCCACAACAAGTGCTTCAACTTCTTGGGTAATACAAAAAACAGATGGCTATCCGGCCATCTGTTTTTCTATAACTGTGTTGTTTTTTTAGTATACTGCGTATTTTCTAACATACTGAGCCCCGAGAACAGCTTCCACGGAGAGCGTAACAGGCATTTTCGTTTTGTATTGAAAAAAGCTACTTAACTAGCACCATCCGCTTTATCATCTGGTTGGAATACATTCCCATCACTTGTTTGCGTCAGGCTTTGAAATCCAGTAAATGCAAATACTATCACTAAAGTTAAAAGAAGTTTTTTCATTCCTGATCCACCCCCATTGATTTATGCTTTTGCTTCAATCTACTGGTATCTCAGGCATTTGCTATTTAGGCTTTCTCTTGCTCTAAAAAATCAACTAACACCATCCGCTTTGTCATCTGGTTGAAATACATTCCCATCACTTGTCTGCGTTAGGTCTTGAAATCCAGTAAACGCAAATACCATCACTAAAGTTAAAAAAGTTTTTTCACGTCTGTATACCCCCAATGCATTTTTCGTGCTTGGCTTTGTAAACTAAACCGTGGTATCTTAAGACGTTCTTTGCTAAAAAATCAACTAGCGATGTCTGTTTTATCATGTGGTTGAATTGGGGTCACATTTGGTAAACTTTGAAATCCGGTAAAGGCAAGTACAATCACTAAAGTTAAAAGAAATTTTTTCATTCCTGATCAACTCCCAGTGCATTTTGATTTAGCTTTGCTTCGTAAGCGACTTTCATATACTTCAATGCTTCTTGTGATTTTCCTGCTTTTTCAAGGTAAGCAGACGTCTCTTCAGCCACTTCAGCAATTTCAAACTCTAAAGAGTGTTCTCTTAGAAGATCGATGCCCTTATTGACTAATGCCAAGTTTCCATTTTCAATATAAAGCCCTTTTGTGACTAGAGACCGAGCCGAATATTCTGTATTTCTGTAATAAAGAATGCCTACTTCCGCTTTTTTAAAAAACTCCCGCGCTTCCAAATCCCTCTGTAAACGAAATAAGACGTTGGCCAAATTGTATTGGCTTTTCATGCTTACTGGTGATTGGCGGTGTTCCTTAATCGCTAAGGCGGACTTGAAATAATGTTCTGCCTCTTCCCACTCCCTTTTCCGTATTGCATTTAGTCCGAGGGTACGAAGAATGAGCGCTTTCGTTTCAAGGTGCATTTCTGCTTGCTGTAAAGCATTTTTTAAGATTTCATCCGCTTTTTCATACTTTCCGACTTCGGAGTTAGTTGCAGCAATTATGATTTGGCAGTTCAAACCCTTATCCACATACCCAAGACTGTCAAAGATCGTTTTAGCTTGCTCAACATATGAGGTCGCAAAAGGGTATTGGTTTAGTCGGTAACAAACGGCTCCTGCGTAATAATAAAATTCAGCCTCTTCTGCATCGTCATCGACATACTCTAATAAACGCTCTGCTTTCCTAAACAGTTTGATCGCGGATTTGTAACGTTCATTGATGTATTCATTTTGCCCACTGATGAAATAATAGAGGTACTTGAGTAAATGGTCGACTGTATTCTCTAGGATAGGTTCAATTTTCGAAAACCGTTCTTCTTCTTCCATTCCTGCGTTTTGTCTGAGCAGCATTTCATGGCGAAATTCGACTAATGAATAGTACGCTAAAATCTTGTCATTTGGCTCCATGTTTTTTACGAGGGCGCTGGCTTGTTCTTTAAGGAGAATCGCTTGGTCGATTGACCGCGAAATAATGCAACTATACCAGTCAACGATTTTCGCCCCCGCTTTTTCCGCCTGCACTACCGTAGACATCCGATCACCCCAAACCAAGTATGTTGCTTTCTATTATAAATGGAATTTTCTCGAATTGTAAGGAATTTGGATATTTCCCAACATCATTCAATTAGCTGTTTTTGTCGCACTTTGTAGAATAATAGTGAATTAAGCTTCTCTCGCCTTTACATAGAACGATATTAACTTGAACGTGTTCTCCCCTCTCCGTAAATGTCAACTTGATTCTATCGAACACGTCCTCTTTTTCACACTTATTGCCTTTTCCCCCTAATGCCAAAGTCGGTAATCGTCAAATCAACATGGAAGCGGACTGTCGCCTCTGAAAAGACTTCATCCCAGTTGTCTTTATTCTTTTTCCAAAATGGGTATTGCTGTACGCGTACATATTTAACAAGCTTAAAGGGAGCGGCCTCGTATTTTGTTTGCATGTCATTGACGATTTGGTCCACTTGTGTTTCTACCGTTTTTTCAAATAGCCCTTCCAGTTTCTTTAAATACGTTGGATCGTACGTATTTTCTTTCGGATCCCAGTTTTCCGCCAGGCGTCCATCTGATTTTACATAAATGTCCATCGTAAGTTTGTCGTTTTCAAGCGTTGTTTTAACAGACTCTATCCGAGAGCTTAATACTTCATATACCACTCGGTAGCCATCCACTTTAGCCTGCACGACGCCCGCTTTCACCTCGCCTGTAAGCCAGTTTAAGCTAGTTATTTGGTCAGGGGAGAGGGAATCGGCTAGATGGACGCCTTTCTTTAAAATTTGGCCTCCGTCTAGCTCCAAGTTTCCGTCTTTCACTGTCACTTTTGGCAAAATCATCGTGTAGCCACGATTAATGTTGTCAGACAACGTCCCAAGTGTGACCGGCGGTAGTACTTTTGTAGAGCGGTCGGTGTTTTGCGCAAGCGCGTCCAACATTTTCGATGTAGGTGCTACTCTTGCTTCTACTGGATACTTAAACAGTGTTTGCAACGGCACCTCAGTGACAAATATCCGAATGCCCCTCCTTGCCCGTTCGTCGCGGATTTTTTGGTTAATCAGCTCTTCGGCCCGCCACTTTCTTAACGCATCCTCATGAAACACGAGCACGAGTTGATGGTCGCTTAATATTCCTTGGTCAATTAACTCCAATTCCCGCGTTGCGTCTAAGACCGTTTCTCCTTTTGTATAAAGGTTTCGAAAAGAAAGCTCGGCAACACCTTTGGCGTCAGCAACAGGCAGATACAATTGCGTCAGCATGCCGACCTTTTCCTTTTCCTCTGCATCAATCCCAAGCCCAATGCCCATGACGAGTGAGTAGTCTTCAATATTCGTGTGGTCCCAGCAACCTGTAAGGAGCAGCACACTGCCAAGTAGCGCGATGATCTTATATTTCATGCCTTCACCTTCTTTTTGATGGCAACCGTGAGGTAACAAAGGAATGGCAATACCGCAAAAATAGTCAAAAAAGCATACTGTTCCCACTTGCCTACCATTGAAATTTGGTAGTACGTCTGTGGCAGTATGCCAATCGCAAAAACAAGCACAGTGCATACAAACAACAAATAGCCACGACGGATCGGCAGTCGTTTATCAAGCAAATGGACTGCCGCAAACAAGGCAAGCACAATGGTCGTAAAAAATTGCAGTGTCCATGTACTAATCAGCAAAGAATTTAAGCGACCAGAAAAGAACGCTCCACTTTCTGCAGCTTGTGTCAAGGCAATCGTTGGCCACACGAGCGTTTTTACTTCTGCCACACCTAGAGAGGAAACCACAATTCCATAAATTAACATGTAGACCACTGTTATCGTTGAAAACGCAAGTACACCGCTTTTCTTAGGCTTTGTGCCTGTTCGGAGAAAAGCGAGGAGAAGCAACATAACTTCAGCACCTTGAAAAGCTTGGAGCGCCTCTGTTACATTGGCGAAAATCGGACCAAACCCTTCTGGAGCGACAGGGCGTAGTCGATACACATCCACTTCCTCTGCACTAAGCCCGAGAATAAGCAAGAGCACAATAAGGGAAATCGGCAGAAAAAAACAGCAGATGCGTGCAATCGTTGCAAACGGGTAAAACACGGCATACGCGCTTAAAATGACAATCATTCCAATGACGACATAATAGGGCGTTTCTTCTAGCAAAAAATAGCGGATCATTTCGCTCATGGCCACGACTTGCCAACTGGACTGGACGAGAAAGTAAACGGCAATCACGATGCAAAGAAAATTGCTTACCCACTTGCCGAACGCTCTCTCCATAAAAACGTCAATCGAGTCAACCTGATGAGACTTGAAGGCAAAGACATTAAACAAAAAAATGAGGCTTACGGCTATGCCAGCAATCAGGACCGAGATCCAGCCATCAGCCGTATTTAAGTTAACGGTCATCGTCCGCGGCAAGTTTAACACACCCACACCGAGGAGCGTCGTCATCAATACTGCCGCAAACTGGACATTAGTCAGTGTCCGCTGCATATAAACGTTCGTCTTGGCCAAGTGCAATTCACCCCTTCTTATCCTTCAGTACAGTCGGCAAACGGAGGATGGCATCGTAAATGCCATGTTTTTTGAATGAAAATTTAAGCGAAAAATAATGGACGCCATAGTTATGCAAGCTTGCTAAATGAATGGTAAGGGCAATAAAAAAGCAAACGACGCCAAACAGGCCGAACATTGAGGCAAAGAGGATGGCGACAAAGCTAAGAAGCCGAAAAGACAAGCTCAAGTTATACATTGGCACGGCAAAAGACGAAATCGCTGTCAGCGCTATGATGATGACCATGATTGAGCTGACAATATGGGCCTCAACGACAGCTTGGCCAACAACAACGCCGCCAACTAGGCCGATTGTCTGCCCAAGGGGAGAAGGGAGGCGAATACTCGCCTCACGCAATAATTCTATAAAAAGCGTCATCACGACGACTTCGCCAGCCGCTGGAAAGGGCACGTTCATTCGTGTATTCATGATCGTGAGCGACAGTTCGTCCGGTATGAGCCCTTGATGGAAAGACACAAGCGCGATGTAAACAGGTGCAACAAACAACGTAATGAATAAAGCTATGTAACGGAGTATGCGAATGAGAGAGCTAATCATCCAGCGCTCATAATAATCGTCCGCCGCTTGCAGTTGCTGTTCAAACGTGGTGGGCACCATAAACGCAAACGGCGAGCCGTCGACAAAGATGGCGACACGTCCTTCTTCTAGGCCGCCTAAAATCAGGTCAACCCGCTCTGTTGTCTGGATTTGCGGAAATGGCGAGTACAAAGGCGAGTTGTTCAAAAAACTTTCAACTTTACCAGAATCCTCAATGTTGGCGTGTTGAATGCCCTTCAGGCGCTCGGCTACCTCTTCGACAACAGCAGGCTCTGTTTTTTCTTTATGGTGAATGTAGCGGATCGTCTTTTGTTTGTTTTTATAATGGACAACATGTTCAGCGACAATGAGGTTTTCGTCATCGCCATACTGGCGTACTAAGGCAATGTTTGCGTTAACATCCTCAATAAACGACACTTTCGGGCCGCGGATAACCGGCTCAATTGTCGGCTGCTCCACGTTGCGGTTCATTCCCTTTTTTAACTGCAACACATACGCAAACGGGACGCCCTCCACCAGCAAGACGACCCGATCCAAATACAGCGATTTGACCGCTTTTTTGACATCCAGTTCTACAGACTCCGCATAGCTAATCGATGGTTTCGCCCACTCCTCCTCGCTGCCCCTCTTTTTAAAATAAGCGGCTGGCAACCCATTTAAGTAGCGAAGGCAGCTCTCCATTCTTTGCATGTCCGCTTCTCCGAAATAAAAAAACGTCAACTGCTTATCCAATGAAGTCGCGTACGCATATTTAATCGTCAAGTCGGCTTGATCGCCTATTTCCTCGACCAATTTTTTCTTATTTTGTTCATAATCGGCACCAAACACATCCATAAAAGGCTCCTCCGGCTATTCATACCGTTAGTGTGCCAAGTGGGATAGGTTGTTATGCAGGGCAATCGGTGGCTGGCTTGGATTCGCATGAATGCTGATTGCGGCCAAGACGTACATTAGCGAAGCCTCCTACCACTAAATTTGTTCATGCCAAAAAAACATAAAAAGGGCGTGTTTAAACATGTACAGAAAACATTCGGGAGTCCCCCATTCCGTAAAAGGTGTAATCCACTTTTAAAGATCGGGTGTCGTTTATTTTCCTGTTCGGACTGCACAATTGGTTTGGCGAAGCTCCGATCGTAACAACCGAAAACAAAATATGTGGGAGGTACGGCCAGACTCTTATTATTCATATGAGAAACCCTGTCAGATCGAATGTTTGATCGTATTCTTTATCGAACATTTAAATGTGGATCCCTTGACGCTACTCTTCATTGCTTCCCTTTGAAGAATTTCGCCACTCACGCGAAAGGAGCTGCGGCGCAGCTCCTTCGTTGTTGCAAGATTACTTTTAGTAAAGTGTTTTTACCGCGTCGGGCGAAAATGGCGTCAGTTCGTTGATACGGCCATCACGGATTTTGCTTGCCCATGCAGGGTCAGCTAATAATGCCCGACCGATCGCTACGAGATCAAATTCCCCCTGTTCCAGTTTCTCGATCAACCCGTTAATGTTCGAGACACCTGCTCCCTTTCCTTCGGCGAAGAGTTTCGTAAATTCACTGTCCAACCCAACTGATCCGACGGTGATTGTTGGTTTTCCTGTCAGCTTTTTAGTCCAACCAGCAAGATTCAAATCAGACCCTTCAAATTCAGGTTCCCAGAAGCGGCGAGTGGAGCAGTGGAAGACATCGACTCCTGCGTCGGTTAACGGTGCCAGAAATTGCTCCAATTCAGCCGCTGTTGTTGCCAATTTAGCCGTATAGTCACTGGACTTCCATTGCGAGAAGCGCAGCACAATAGGAAAGTCCGGTCCGACGGCGCGGCGGCAAGCTTCGATGACCTCCACCGCAAAGCGGGTGCGTTCCACCATATCACCGCCATAACGATCTGTGCGCGGGTTCGTTTGATCCCAAAAAAACTGGTCAATCAAATATTGGTGCGCACCGTGCAGTTCAATCCCGTCAAAGCCGATCCGCTTCGCTTCCGCTGCAGCTTGCGCAAAAGCATCCACTATGGCGGCGACATCGTTTTCCGTATAGTCGCCGACATGGCCGCGAGCACCCATATGCCAAATCTGTGGGATGATCCGGCCACCGGCTTTGTGCACCTCAGCCACTACGTTGGCCCAGCCGTTTAATGCCTTGTCGCCATAGATGTGCGGGACATTTTCCTGATTCGACGAATCTGGATGCTCAATGACCGTACCCTCGGTCACAATTAGTCCGACTCCGTTTTCCGCTCTGCGGCGGTAATAGGCGGCCACATCAGGCCCTGGAACGCCTCCAGGTGAAAATTGGCGAGTCATCGGCGCCATCACAATCCGATTGGACAGATTCATATTTTTAATTGAAAACGGTTGGAACAAAGCTTGAACGGACGTTGAATTCGTCATAACTACCTCCGGGTTTCATTTTGTATGTGAACAGTCTAGAAAATCAATCATTTGATGCCCTCTATGTTTTTAAGTATCACCCCCTCGCACGTTTTTCCATACGGTCTATACGCCTTCTTGACCACACAGTCAAGAATTTTCCTAAAAAAGACATGCACGCATTCAACGTATCATACATGCATGTTGTTATATATCACTCACAAGCTTCCATCATTCTCTGCCATCATAAGCGCAAGCGCTGTACGCAATACCACTGCGATCTGTTCTCGGGGAGCACCTGATTTTTCCATAATCTTCGCGCCGCTAAGAGCGTTGTTCAGGTGAAGGGCAAGCGCTTTGCTTGTAAGGCGAGACGTAATCAATTGCTGTTCCTGACCGCTGCGAATGACCGTCTCTAGCACACGGCCGACCTGATTAAACATCAATGCGACCTCGCGATTGACTTCCTCGTCATCGGTTCCAAATTCAAGGGCTGAATTGACGATGAGGCAGCCTCGACTCATCGTTTCATCGTTTTGACAGAGCGTAGCCTCGCAAATGGCCTCCAATTTTTTCACAGGAGACCCCTCCTGAGAGGCCAATGCCTCCAGCATCGCTATGCTCTGTTCCCTGTATAGCACTAATGCACGTAAAAACAACTCGCGCTTATTTTTAAAGACACAATACAAACTTTGTTTCTTCACTTGCGTCGTGCTAGTCAAGTCATCATAGGAAGTCGCTTTAAACCCTTTCGTCCAAAATACTTCCATGGACTGGCGCAGCGCACGATCAACATCAAATTCTCTTGGTCTGCTCATGGAGGTATCATATCCATTCTTGACCGCGGAGTCAATTAGTTTGCTTTCCCCACTGTTAACATTTATCGTTTCCTGGTTCGGCTAGGTCATCAAAAAAGAGCTTTTCACAAAAAAGCGCAAGAAAATCGATATGCTCGTCCCTCTTCGGAAGATCCAATGCTAGATTTAAATGGATTTTTTATCCTCCCTTTGCGAAATGGCTTCATCAATTTCCTTTACGTGGGGCGCTTTTTCCATCAGCTCGGCGCGGAATGAGGCTTCGTTGTCTGGAGAAATTCGGACTAACTCTCTGCCGTCGTTGACTTTGATGGCGACGCCTGTTAAAGCCATGGCGGCTTTAACGCCAGGAGTGTAAAAGCCTTTTATTGGATGAATGCTTTCCATTGTTTCATATGGAAAGAAATAAGAGTAAAAACCGGCTTTCACATACAAGCCTTCTTCTTGCAGTTCATAATACATATTCGTGATTGATGCGGTTACTAAGACAAGGCCGAATACCAACATTGGGCCAAATACATAAATCATTAAGAATGTTGCTGAATCGTCTGTGTACATAAAAAAGAGTACGGCAATCCCGATTAGCCAAACCGCGGCAATAATGGCTTTCATGGCCCAATCTCGTTTTGAGTAGTAGCGCATAGGTTGAACTCCTTTTCCCATTTTTCTATCAACAACCGTCTATTTTGCTAAACATTTCCTTCTTTTAGTCTAACGCACTTGCGTAGCCTTTTGAACAGTACGATACTCCTGAGCGCAAACCAATCGGCAAATAGAAACCATGCCTTTAGACCTATTATTTTGCTTATTCTTAGTATGTGTCTCATTTCTTCCTCACGTAAAATGATTACACTATTAACGTTATATAAGAAGGGGCTACTGTGAAATAGTCTGGCGTAGTTTTAGGACCGCCAAAAAACACCCTAAAGCAGCCGATTCGAGCTGTCTTTACGGTGTTTCTCTCTGCTTATAAAGCGGTATAGCCGCCGTCAATCGTTAGAATTGTACCTGTGACAAATTCATTTTCGGCAAGAAAAACCATCGCATGGGCAATGTCTTCCGGTTTTCCTAACCGCCCTATTGGATGTTTGGCGACAAGGCCATCATAAAAGTCGCCAAGCGCTTCCTTATTTACGGCGGCTGTCTCTACAAACCCAGGAGCTACGGCGTTGACGCGTATCTGTTTGTCTGCATATTCAACTGCCAACGATTTTGTCATTGTATTGACTGCCCCTTTTGCAGCGTTGTAAGGCAGCGCCTCGGGCTGAGCGACGGAGCCGAGTATGGACGACGTATTGATGATACAACCGCCGCCTGTTTTAATCATTTCTTTAATCGCGTGCTTCGATCCTAAAAAAACGCCGTCTTGGCATACTTTCACGATTTTTTCGTAATCCTCGTATGTTCTTTCATGGGACGGGCTCATTGTACCGAAACCGGCATTGTTTATAAGAATATCAACGCGCTCATAGGCCTTCACCGTTTCAGCGACCATATTTTGCACCGATTGTTCGTTTGATACATCGGTTTGCACAAACAGTACTTGCTTGCCTGCATCTGTTAATTCCTTAACAGCAGCCTCTCCCGTCTCCTTATTAAAATCAGCGATCACCACTTTTGCGCCTTTTGCCAAAAACGCATCGACCGCTGCCCGGCCAATGCCAGACGCACCTCCGGTAATAATCACGACCTTGTTGGTTAGTTCAACCATAAGCAACCTCCTGTTTGGATCAGTACTGTTATCCTTCCCAAAACAAATAAGGACGATGCGTCAATGGCTGACAGAAAATCTTCCAATCAAATCGCAAAATTCACAAAGATCTTCTTTTCATCTTTGCCAATACCGTTTATTATAAGAAAATAACTTAGTTGAACCAAGAAAGGAGCCGACCATCAAATAAGAATTCGATAAATTCATGGAATATTTAAATAACATCTCTTTATTTAAGGAGGACGTACAGTGGACGTGGTCTTAGAGTTTATTAATAATGTGCTGTGGAGCTCACCAGTCGTTTACACATTATTAGGTGTAGGATTGATTTTTTCATTACTAACAAGATTTTTGCAAGTCCGCCATCTAAAAGATATGTTTACCCTTATGTTCAGTGGCAAAAAATCAGATGCCGGCGTTTCCTCTTTCCAAGCGTTATCCGTTGCTTTGGCAGGCCGTGTCGGAACGGGGAACATTGCTGGCGTCGCTTCAGCGATTTATTTTGGCGGACCAGGGGCTGTATTTTGGATGTGGGCGATTGCCTTTCTGGGCGCTTCCAGCGCGTTTATTGAGTCGACGCTTGCACAAATTTATAAAGATAAACAAAATGGCCAATACCGAGGCGGGCCTGCTTACTATATTGAAAAAGGATTAGGCGTAAAATGGTTTGCGATTCTGTTTGCAGTCGCAGCCCTTGTAGCGATGTCTGTGCTTATGCCTGGCGTCCAGTCCAATTCGATTGCCGCTGCTGTCAATAATGCCTTTAGCATACCGACTTGGGCAACTGGGTTGTTTCTTGTATTGGTTTTAGGGCTGATTATTTTTGGCGGGATTAAATGGATCGCGAACACCGCCGCTTTTATCGTGCCATTTATGGCCATTGGCTATATGTTGATGGCGGCCATCATTATTTTTATGAACCTATCTGCTGTACCAGAAACGATTGCCTTAATCTTTCGCAGTGCGTTCGGAATGGACTCTCTCTTTGGCGGCTTGCTTGGCAGCGCTATTTCTTGGGGCGTCATGCGCGGCGTTTACTCCAATGAGGCTGGCCAAGGCACTGGCGCGCATCCCGCGGCAGCAGCCGAAGTATCACACCCAGCTAAGCAAGGGTTGGTGCAAGCGGCCTCTGTATACATTGACACTTTGCTTGTTTGTTCAGCAACTGCCTTTATGATCTTATTTACAGGGATGTACAATACACAAGGGCCTGAAGAAGGTACGCATGTGTTTGAAGCGATTCCTGGCGTTGAGGCTGGGCCTCAATTTACACAGGAAGCCATCAACCAGGTGTTCCCTGCTTTTGGAACGGGATTTGTCGCGATTGCACTCCTATTTTTCGCTTTTACAACGATTATGGCTTACTACTATATTGCCGAAACAAACATTGCCTATTTGATGCGCGGGCGCAATGCGGCCTGGCCAATGGTTGTCATTAAGTTGCTGTTGCTTGGAGCGACGTATTACGGCGCCAACCGAACAGCTGCAAATGCATGGCTCCTTGGCGACATTGGCCTCGGTTTAATGGTGTGGATCAACATCATTGCCATCGTCCTGCTCGCCAAGCCAGCAATGATCGCCTTAAAGGATTATGAAGCTCAGAAACAACAAGGGCTTGACCCTGTTTTCGATCCTAAAAAGTTGGGCATTCAACATGCGACATTCTGGGAAACGTACGAGAAAGGGCCAGACAAAAATGCTAGTTAAGTTCGCACGCTTTTAGTCAATCATTTCATGAAACAGCTAGCTTCAAATGCCTTGAAGCTAGCTGTTTTTGAGTGTGTCACCATTATTAAAAGGAAAAACGCCCCTAATGCTTCTATTGTGATTCATTGCCAGTTCAATTAGTGGACAATCCCTAAAATAAAGCCATCGTAGCCCTTTTCGCCTACTGTTTGGATCGCAGTCGCCTCAATCCGTTCCTCTTGCTCCAGTAATTCTACAAATGTGCGGATGCCTTGGACACGAGGATCCGTGCTGTGGCGGTTTAGTACCTCTCCGTCACGGATGACGTTGTCAGCGACAAGGACCGCGCCAGGAGAAGCCAGCTTCAACGCCCACTTTACGTAATGTGGATTGTTAGGCTTATCGGCATCGATAAAAATAAAATCAAACGATTGCTGCTGTTCGTGAAGAATAGGCAGGCTTTCAAGGGCGGGACCTATAATGATATCGACCTGATCGGCATAACCGGCAAAAGCAATGTTCTCCTTTGCACAAGCAGCATGTTTGGGTTCATATTCTAACGTCACGATTTTTCCCGTGTCTGACATCCCTTGTGCCAAGCAAATCGTGCTGTAGCCGCCGAGCGTACCAATTTCAAGAATGCGCTTGGCCCCTTTCATTCTTGCTAACAGCGTCAAAAGCTTCCCCTGTGTTGGCGAAACATCAATAGCTGGCAACCCCTTTTGGCGATTATTCGCTAAAGCAGCGTCCAGACCCTCATCCCCTATCCGCAAACGTTCCGTCATATACGAATCAACGAGCTGCCAAGTTTGCTTTTCCACATTCCCAACCCCTTTTCGTTATTTTGCTTACAATTCCAGTGTATACTCAACATAACAATAAAAATAATCGATCTTTTTTAGGAATCTATAACAATTATTTATATATCGGGGAGTGACGGAATGAATCTTCACGGACTTCGGTTGTTTTATACGGTGGTGCGCACGGGAAGCATCACCAAAGCAGCACAAGCTTTGCACATTAGCCAACCAGCTGTTTCGAGCCAACTAAAAGCGTTTGAAGCGGAATTAAACATACCTTTGCTACAAAAGGACGGCAGGGGGATTGTGCCTACGCCATTTGGAAAACAGCTTGCTGACAAAGCAGAAACGTTATTCTCGGTTGAAACCCATATTGAAGCATTTGCTCAACAATTTCGCGATGTAGGCGCGGGGCACATCCATGTCGCTGCCACATATCTTCCGGCAAACTTTTTATTGCCACAATTAGCAGGAGCATTCAAAGCCCAATATCCTACAATCGATTTGCAAATCGAAACGGTCAATTCTCAACAGGCATTTGAAAAACTGGCCCGTTACAAAGCCGATATAGCGATATATGCTGGCACCATCGACAAACGCGCGAAAGACTTTGTTTGGGATGAATGGCTAGAAGATGAGCTTTGGTTTGTCACTGCTCCCTCCCATCGATTGGCCAATGAACGAGTCTCGTTGGCGGAAGTAGTAATTGAACCATTTGTCATGCGCGAAGAAGGCAGCTCGACAAGGGCGCAATTATTTACGTTATGCCAGGCCAACCATCTAAAACCGCCAACGATTGCTTTGCAGTTCAGTGGATTGAACGAAGCCCTTTCTGCTGTGATGGCCGGTTTTGGCATCAATTTCGTTTCCTCTTTAGTAGCGAAGGAACATATAAAACGAGGCGATTTAGCGCGCGTCTATGTTGAACATGTCCCCATCGTCAACAGCATTGCCATCTGTACAAGAAAACAGGAGCAGCAAAACGAACTCGTCCAACGGTTTATTTCCCATTGCAAACGAACACGTTTCAAGCACGGCAAGTGATCTTGTCGATTAAACAAACGTTTAATTAACGCTTTTTTTCATCCTGTCAATAGGGATACACACTTGAAAATTAAGCAGTATTCCTGTATGCTTAGGTTAGTTAAGTATTTAAGTAATTTCTTAATTACTTAAATGTGCCGTGTTTGAAAGGAGGCCCCTGATGCACGAAGCATTTAAAGCGTTGGCCGATCCAACGAGGCGAAAAATCCTTGATTTGCTTAAAGAACAGGATTTAACTGCTGGCGAGATTGCCAACCATTTTCAAGTGTCAAAGCCAAGCATTTCCCAGCATTTAAAACTGTTAAAGGCTGCCCACCTTGTCCATGACGAGAAAAAAGGCCAGTTCGTCTATTACTCGCTCAACTTAACCGTATTTCAGGAGCTGCTTTCCTGGACAATGGGCTTTTTTGAAAAAGGGGGAAAACAACCATGAAAAAACATCTCTTTCCAATTGTTTCAATTATAATTTCTATCGCTGTATGGCTTTTTGCTTATAAACACTTGCCTGCGGAAATGCCCGTACATTGGGGAGTGAATGGAGAAGTGGACCGCTATGCTCCAACATTCTCTGCCTTCTTGCTTCTTAATGGAATCCTGATCGCCGTTTATGCGATGTTGCTATACTTGCCCCGCATAGACCCGAAGAAAGACAACTATAGAAAATTCACACGGCCCTATTCGATTATCGGCAACGTGCTCATCGCCCTTTTTCTCGCGATTAGCATTGTGACGGTCCTCTCAGGCATAGGTGCTCCCGTTTCAATCAATCGGGTCGTGCCAGTTGCAGTAGGCATCCTCTTTATCATTCTTGGAAACTACATGCAGACGATTAAGCCCAACTGGTTTATCGGCATCAAAACGCCGTGGACCATCAGCAATGACGAAGTTTGGCGAAAAACACACCGTCTTGGTGGGCGTTTGCTTATAGGCGGAGGCTTGCTTTTTATCATCGAACCGTTTTTGCCAAGAAACATTAGTGCGGTATTGTCCATTGGACTCATTGTTGTAATCGTAGTCGTGCCGATGGTTTATTCGTATATTCTTCATAAACGCATCGTCGGCCATTAGGCACTTGAAAGCAGTAGCCGATCTACTGACTCATGATTTTCGTTATGCTGCTATAGGAAAGAACATCCTTTGTCAGATGGGAAAACGTTTCGTCGTGAACGATCTGTTCGCAAATAGCAGCGAGCAAAGTAGCTGTTGCCCGAAATGGGGCAGAGCCGCAACTTAGCCTCTCAATTCCTATTGTCGACAACTCCGTGAGGGCGGGCATTTCCGAGTCAACCAACAAATTGATCGGAATCGAAATGGCCGCCCTCATTTTTTGTATTTCTTCCCTGTCCGTAAGCCCAGGAATAAACAAACAATCTGCGCCTGCTTCTTGGTAAGCTATTGCACGCTTTTCAGCTTCTTGGAAACGGGATAAAGGATCGCCAATTTTTAGCCAATAGATGTCTGTACGGGCATTCACAAATAGGGGCGTATGGCTAGCTTTAATCGCTGCGATTTTTTCTGTTTGTTCGGAAATCGAAAAGACAGGTTTACTAGGGTTGCCTGTGCCATCTTCAATGTTAATGCCGACTGCCCCAGCCGCTACAACTTCTTTTACAGTTTGCACCACCTCGGCCACGGATCGCCCATATCCTGCTTCAATATCGGCACTAACGGGAACCGCTACTGAATGGGCGATATTCCTTACTACCTCAACCAATTTAGCGCGAGGCAGCTGTTGGCCATCTGGGTAACCTAAGGAAGCCGCAATGCCGGCACTTGTTGTTCCAATCGCTTGAAAACCGCCAGCTTCAAACATTTTTGCGCTCATTGCGTCCCATGCATTAGGGAGGACAAAAGTGGAAGATTGTTCGTGTAAACGTCGAAATGTTTTTGCCTTGATCGCATGTTGTTGTTTCATTGACAGATCCCCTTTTTCCATTTTAATGATCACCGCTATTGTATACGCTAGAGAATTCCATCAACATCGAAGTGTCGATGTCGCAAAATAAAACTTCCTTTAGTTTCCATAGGGGTAAAAATTTCATCATGTAGTAGATTTGACGTCGACCACAACGGCAAAGCCCGCTGTTGGAATGGACCAGCATCATGCTTACAGACATCTGCGTTCCTCACCCAACACTCTTGCCCCTTACACACCGATTTTGCTTCTCACTTTTTCACCAACTTGCAATCCCCCTTTTTTTCTAAACAGTTCCTTGCATAACTGTAAAACAAAAGTTGTTGACACACTGAGGTCCTTCCCCTAAACTTTATTTATTAAAATTATAAATCATATAAAATTAATAGGATTACTAAATGAATAGAGGAGTGAAGGAGATGGCTCTTGCCTTTGATCATGTGATTCACTATGTGGATGATGCACACACACTGAAAGATCGTTTTATTAATAAAGGCTTTCACACGGTTTATGGAGGTCGTCATGAAAAACGGGGCTCTTACAATACGTTGCTTCATTTCGGCATGGAGTATATTGAGTTTTTAAGCATTGATGATCGTGCCCTTTTTGACAAAGTAGGAGCACAGGATGTAGCCTACAGTCCTTTTTCCTCTATTGTTCGTGATGAATTTACTGAAGGTTTTGCGAAAATTTGTTTGCGCACTTGGGATTTAAATAAGCTCGCACAAACATTCAAGCAAAAAGGCTTAAACGTGAATGGTCCAGTGCCTCTTAGCCGAAAGCGTCCTGATGGCAAACTGTTGGAATGGTCGCTATTATTCGTCGGTGAAGAAGGATCCGAATTACCCCTCCCCTTCTTTATTGACTGGCACGAAACCGACCAAGAGCGATTAAACGAATTAAAGGAAGCTCAAGTCGTTGCCCCTCATTCTGCTGGCCAATGGAAAATCGACAGCTTCCTTATGGCTGTCCACGATGCAAAGCAAACGGCTTTTAAATGGGCTGAGTGGTTCGACTTAGAACACAAAGGCTCGATTTACGATCCACGCCTAAACGCCGACATCTACACATTGCAGCTTCCTGGAGGGAACTTGAAATTTGCCCAACCAAAAGGGCAAGGGCCGGTGAATGAGTTTTTAGAGCAACGTGGCGAACGGCCGTTTCAGCTTATGTTAACAGGCTCTGGCCAAACGGAACTGTTTACGATTCATGGGGGGCATTATGTTTTCAACGGAGGAGAGACACATGCGTAAATCAACAATACTAACTCTAGCTTTTGTTTTACTAGGCGGCGGAATCTTGACCGCGTGCGGAAGCCAGTCGTCGTCCCCATCCGAAGCAAACGCTGCACAAACGATCCGCATTGGCTTCCAAACTGGGAATACGCTAAATGTGCTGAAAGAAAGTGGCTATTTAGAAGAGCGGATTGAAGAGGAAGGACTGGATGTATCGGTTGAATGGATTGAATTCGACCAAGGAACCGCTGTCATGGAGGCGTTGTCAACCAACAACATTGATTATGGAAACGCGGCTGATGGCCCTGGCATTTTTGCACAAGCACAAGGTCGCGACATCGTTTATGTCGGCGCTAGCCTTCCTCATGAACAAGGCGTCGGCATCATGGTAAAGTCTGATTCTGGCATTGAAACAGTGGCGGATTTAAAAGGCAAAAGCATTGCGGCAATGAAAGGAGGCAACCACCATTATTTGGCGATTCTTGCCCTTGAAGCTGAGGGGCTAAGCGCCGATGATGTGGATTTTCGTTATATGGGCGATGCCTCACAAGGCCGTTCTGCGCTTGAGACTGGGGAGGTCGATGCACTGGCCTCGTGGGATCCATTTTTCGCAGGAGTCGAACATACCCTTGACGTAAAAACACTCGATCACAACGTCGAAGGGTACCCGAATCGGACATTCTATTTTTCCACGCCGCAATTTGCCGAGGAATCGCCAGAACTGATTCAAATTTTGCTAGAAGAAACGAACCGCTCCGATCAATGGGCCAATGAAAATCCAGATGAAGTCGCCGAATTGCTCTCCAATATGATTGGAATTGAGAAAGAGATCCTGGACACTGTCGTGAATCGCCGTGACTATGGCGTTGAAAATATCAACGAAGACATCATCGCTGCCCAGCAAAAACAGGCAGATGATTATTACCGTATTGGCCTCATTGAAAACGAAGTCGACGTTTCCGAAATCATGCCTGTTGATGCAGCATGGGCAACAGACAACATTGAATAACAAGTAGGTGCCAACATGACGAATACATTTCAAAAACAAATCCTTCCTTGGATGCTGCCGTTGTTGTTCCTTGTTATCTGGCAAATCATATCGATGCTTGAAATTGTCTCCCCTAGTTTGTTTCCGGCGCCGACATCAGTGCTCGAGTCCTTCTATGAGCTGGTCGTTTCAGGCACGCTTTTAGAACATGTTCAAATCAGTTTATATCGGGCGTTCATCGGCTTACTCATTGGCGGCGCAATCGGGCTCCTGCTTGGCATTTTGAACGGCTGGTCAACGTGGTCCTTTTACACGGTTGATACGTTTGTACAAATGATCCGCAACATTCCTCACCTCGCCTTGCTGCCTCTTGTGATTGTCTGGCTCGGGATCGGGGAAGCGTCGAAAATTTTTCTTGTTGCCCTTGGTGTCATGTTCCCGATCTACATTAATACATTGCATGGCATCCGCAGCGTCAATCGAGGCTATATTGAAATGGGGAAAATGTATGGACTAAAAGGCTGGGGGCTTTTCCGCCATGTCTACCTCCCTGGGGCGTTGCCTTCCATTTTTGTCGGCATCCGCTATGCCCTCGGAGTGATGTGGTTGACATTAATTGTCGCTGAGACCATTGCCACAAGCGACGGCATCGGCTATTTGGCCATGAATGCACGGCAGTTTATGCAAACCGAGGTTATTATCGTTACCATTATCATCTACGCCCTTTTTGGCAAGCTGGCGGACATTATCGCCCAATTCGGGGAGAAAAAAGCGCTTCGCTGGCATCCGAATTATCGGAAATAGGAGAGAACGATTATGGCTATAGCAAAACAAACGACAAAGCGCGGCGTTGAAATCCGCATCGCACAATTGCAAAAAACGTTTGGTGATCAAAATGTGATAAAGGATATTACACTCACGATTGAAGCAGGGCAATTTGTCGCGATTGTCGGCAAAAGCGGAAGTGGAAAAAGCACGTTGCTCCGTCTCGTTGCTGGTTTAGAACAACCAAGCAGCGGCGACCTTTTATTCAATGGGGCAACATTAAAAAAGTCACAGGCAAGCATCACCATGATGTATCAAGACTCACGCTTGCTGCCCTGGAAAAAAGTGATCGATAACGTCGGGCTTGGCCTTAAAGGGAATTGGCAGCAAAAAGGCGAGAGCGTCCTCCATGCCGTTGGTTTATCAGCTTTTTCCAATGAATGGCCGAGCACGCTTTCAGGCGGGCAGCAACAGCGCGTCGCCCTAGCACGCGCCCTGATCAGGGAGCCTGATTTGCTCATGCTCGATGAACCACTCAGTGCCCTTGACGCGCTGACTCGATCAGAGATGCAAGACTTAATCGAAACGATTTGGCAAGAAAACCAGTTTACCGCCTTACTTGTCACCCATGATGTACGCGAAGCCGTTAAACTTGCCGATCGCATTATATTAATTGAAGAAGGCGTCATTGCCCTTGATGTCGAAAATCCTTTGAGCAGGCCAAGAGATGTGACCAATAAACAATTAATTGAACTTGAAAAGCAAGTAACTTCGCGGATTTTGGAAAAGGAGTAATCCAAGAGGAGGCGTTCTAGATCACTAGACACCTCCTCTTTTTTAGTTTTTGCAAGACGTTTTGTCTATAAAGAGATAGGAACATCTCCTCCGCGACAGTAGCAACTTCCGTGATTCTCCGTTGTATTGGAAGAGAAATGTTAAATGCGTAATTCTAAATTTGGAGTTTTAAAGGACGACGGGAGAAGCTTATCTACGACCAACCCTTTGGCGCTGTTCTGCTTGTTGTCTCCGTCTTTCTTACCCTTCCCTTCGAGACCGTTCCAGTAAATCGGCTCCATCCAGTCTTCCGATATTTTTAACTAATATACAAAAACCACATTTTTTCATCGTCTAAAGCATGGTCGTTTTTTTAAACTAATATAATCTGCTAAGTTGATCTTTAGCTTATCCGTTTATTGAATTCATTAACTGAAAGAAGTATTCAGCTCTATGAGTTTTATTTAGGTTATACCATGAATGCAATGTATCTGGCGCAAATACATCTAATTTTTCCAGTACTTCCATCGTAAATTCCAGAGGGGCTACTCCTGAGGCAGTAACCAAATTCTCATCAGATACTGCAGGTCTCATTTCATAAAATTTTTCTCCTTTATAACTAGGACAAACCATTTTAAGATACTCTAAATCATTGCTTGTATGCTTTCTTGAATCTAGGTACCCAAAATTCGCTAGTCCCTCAGTTGCACCACAAATGGCAGCAACAATAGTCCCAAGCTTTAAAGCATCGCCAGTTTTTTTCAAGATCGGTTGATGACTATCTTCTCCCCAAGTATTCCCTCCAGGTAAAACTAAAAGATCTTTGCTTTCAAGAATACACTCATTTACGGAAATATCTGGTTTTATGTTCAACCCTCCCATCGTAGTAATGATTTCATTATTAGCGCCTACTGTAATTACTTTGAAAGGTGCTAAATCCCTTTTGAAATATCTTCCTGAGTTTAGTTCCGCCATTAAATATCCATATTCCCAGTCTGACATTGTATCAAATACATAAAGATAAACTTTTGCTCGCATCCAATACCACTCCCATCACAATTGATATCGCTATTATAAGATAACTTCCCTGACAGCTAACGTCAGGGAAGTTATCATTTTTGATGAAATTCTATTAGATCTGTTAGAACTTCAATAAGTCTTTTCTTAAAACTTATTGGCTCAACAATTTGAATTGATTTGCCATACGACAAAAGTAAATAAGGTACATATGAATACATCATCTCTTTTTCAAGAAGAAATACGGCTTGATTGGAAGTCCGCTTTTGTAAATAATGCCCTAAAAACCAATGTTGGCACATATCATCCAACATCCTTGTATTTCCATTAATAACTAACGACATCATCTTCTCTTTATCTTCTATAGTTGGAAGGAGGTTTTTCATAAAAAAGTCACGTGCTGAAAAATTTTCGGGCCGGTTAAATTTATTTTCTGTCACCATTAGACTTTCCATTCGATCTACTCTAAAGCTACGGATGTCCTTCCTAAGATGGCAAAATCCAATCACATACCACTTATTATTCCAATATATAATCCTGTACGGATCAACCAATCTATACGTTGATTGCTCTTCGCCTTTTTTATAGTATAAAATTTTTACAGAGTATCCGTTAGCTACGGCCTGCTCCAATTCCTTTAAGAAAGCTTCCATAGAGAGGGAACTTAATTGCCTTATTACTTCAAGGCTGGTTAAATGTTGGTTTATCTTTGTTTCCTGCTCTTGCGTTGAATAGTTGCTTAGCTTTAAAGTAGCCCTATTTAGTGCTTCACCTCCATAATATCCGGCTTCTTCTGCAAAAACAGCAGCGTGAAATAGGGAGGTTTGCTCCTCAAAATCAAAAAAAAGTGGGGCTTCAATAAACTTATTCAATAACGTGTACCCACCGTAATGCCCTGTGTCTGAAATGATAGGCACCCCACTTGTGGAAAGTGTATCCATATAGCGATACACCGTTCTTATATTCATCTCTAACTTTTCCGAAATTTGTGTTGCAGTCACTTTTTCACCTGAACTAAGCATCCATAGAATTGCTAGCATGTTGTCCATTTTTGGCATACAACTCCACCTCTACATGGAATTTATTTCTATTGCATAGGTTTAACTGCGATATTCTACAATCGGCCCGTTAATGGACTATTGTTATGTTCTTTTTACCATAAAATCAACCCCTACCGGTGAGTAGGGGTTTTCAACCTTAAAAACATATCGTGGCGAAACACCAACTGATAAGGCAACTTCGCCGCTTGTCAATCCTGTACTTGTTCTTATATTATACAATTAAAAGCCACTTTAGAAACATTTTACGCTAATGACCGACTAACGGTGGGAAATTAGGCCTGCAAACGGTCTAAAACGCCTTTAACAAGCTTGGTAAAAGCGGCATTTGCCTTGCCAGCGACTTCGATCACATCATCATGGCTCAACGGTTCTTCTAAAATGCCACACGCCATGTTTGTTAAACAGGAAATTCCTAGCACTTCCATGCCAGCATGTGCCGCAACAGTCGCTTCGGGAACGGTAGACATGCCGACCGCGTCACCACCTAGAATGCGAATCATCCGCACTTCTGCAGGCGTTTCGTAGGCAGGGCCGCTCCACCAGCTATAAACACCCTCTTGAAGGGTTGTGCCTTGTTCAGCTGCCACGGTTTTGGCGATTTGCCGCAAACGGGAACTGTAGACTTCCGAAAGATCAGGAAACCTTGGTCCAAGCGCATCTTCATTTTCGCCAATGAGCGCATTGGTGCCAACTAGGTTTAAGTGGTCGCGAATAAGCATCAACTCCCCTGGCGAAAAGTCGGTATTGACAGCACCGCAAGAATTGGTAATCAACAGCGTGTTCACGCCAAGTGCTTTCATGACACGTACTGGAAAAGTGACTTGCTGCAAATCATACCCTTCGTAAAAATGGTAGCGCCCTTTCATCGCCACAACCGTCTGGCCTTTTAAAGTGCCCATCACCAATTGGTTCGCATGGCCGATGGCCGAAGAGGTGGCAAAGTGGGGAATCTCTTCGTAGGCAATCGAAACCTTGTTTTCAATTTCGTCTGCTACATTTCCAAGCCCCGAACCGAGAATGATTCCGACATTCGGCGATAAGCTGCTTTTGCTTTGAATATATTCAGCTGCTTCCTTAATTTGTTCTAATAATGCCATTATGGTTCCTCCCATGATTGATAAATTTGTTACGGCTGCCATGGCCTACACTATGTATAACATAATCGATCAGCGAACAAGATGGAAGCATCATTTCCCGTTCAAAAATGAAGCTCATATAAAAAGAAGCCCGTCTAGGCTTCCAAGACGGGAGAAAAACGCTCCGTACGTGTATCATTTGTTCTTGATAGATGAATAGTAGAAAAGCTTACTTTAGCTTTTTTGTCCAATACATTAACAGCTCATCATCGACGACCGTATGACTGCCAGCGTCGATTGGCTCACCCCCAGCACAAATGCCATGACCGTCTGGAATGTAACCAAGCCGGGCATAGAGCCGTTGAGCGCTTCCGTAATCTTTATACAAGCCAACGCCAAGGCCAACCGTTTGATAGCCTAAATCACGGCTAAGCTGTTCGAGTGCGTGAATAAGGGCTTGGCCGACACCCCGGCGCCGATATGGCGGAAAAACAACAAGATCATTTACTTCAGGAATGCGCTGATTACGGAATTGGGCATACGGCGATTTTTTCAAGAGATGGCCGCACCCGGCCAGCGTTCCTTGATAAAAAGCAAGAACAGTGACGCGATCGCCATTGTAGTTTTCATCAAGGCATGTCCGAAAATAGCCTTCTCTCCTCATGATCCCGTTCGCCGCAAACTGCTCTTGCGCTTCTTGTGCCAACGCCTCGTTTGTTAGGTGCTTAATCGTAATCTCCATAGCTCTGTCCCTCCATGCGCTAAAAATTCACGCATACTCTTTTCTTGCATGAACCCTCTTCTATTTAGTTTAAGCGGTTTCACAGTTTTATATACATGGATGCCCCTTGGCAGCTCTTGTTAAACGAGACTGACATATTTATAACGGGACGCACCCTTTTGGCAAGGCTGATCCAGCCAGAAAACAGTCCACCATTTCATTAAAAAGAGCTGGTTTCGCCAAAGAAAGGCCATGCCCTACACCTGGTACTTCAATACCGATACAATGCTTGTTGCTTTTCAGAATTTGCTGGGCTGATTTGGCGATGACGGCTTTTTCTTTTCCGCCAATCGCAATAAGCACGTTCGATTCCACGTCCTTGAAAGAAGAAGGCAACTGGTAGGTCACGCTCTCTTCTATTATGTTCGCAAGCGTACCTGCTTTCATTTGGCAGCTTTCCTCATAGTAGCGTTCAAAATGTTTCTCCCTTATATAAAGTGCTTTTGCTTGGAGTTTTGAAAAATATTTGTTTTTTACGAGTGGAGAGGTTATGTGAATGGCAGGGCGAATCCATCTTTTCAATGTTGGAGACGGCCGAACATTCGCACTGTTTATCATTGCAGCCTGTACTAAATCTGGACGGCTGCTTAACACTTCAAGGCCAATTTGCGCCCCTAAAGATAAACCGACCAGCACCGTCTCCTTGCCTGGGGCATACGTTTCAATTAATTCAATTAGCTGTTTAGCGCAACTTTTGATCGAAAAGGGCAAATGGGCGCTCTTTCCATGGCCAGGCAAGTCGACAACGACACAATGATAGTGGGAAAAATAGTCGATTTGTTCCTCCCACATCCATCCTGCTAATCCGCCGCCATGCAAAAACAACATCATTGGCGCTTGCTTGTCACCAAATTCCTCAATAAATAAATTCATCTATTGCCCTCCTTGTTACTATTATACTGTATACCGTTTCCATTAGGACAGGAAAATCATGAATCGAATGGGACCGAGGCTCTAGAGAATAGGAGGGTTTATAGATAATCGTATCGGGTGTTTCCTGTTGGAGCTACGGGAAACGCTGAAAAAGCCTTCTTTTAGGTTATTTTGGAATTGTATCTGGTTGCCTTCAATCATATAATGGACATACATTTTACGAATAGTAAATCGAGGTGGGCTGTTTGAAACAAGTTTTAGTTATGGGCGGGACAGAATTTGTAGGGAAAGCCTTTCTTCAGCAACTGATCAACCTCGGTTATTCAGTTGATTTTTTGACGACAGGAAGAAGAAGATCAACGATTTCAGGTTATACAACCCATATAAAATGCAATAGAAAAAAACGATCGGATTTGACAGCAGCACTTAAACACAAACAATACCATTACATTGTCGACATCTCCGCATACGATAAAGAGGATGTAGAGACATTATTTCTTTCAATGAATCATACAAAGCTAGAACGTTATTTATTTTTAAGTTCGGGCTCTGTATATTGCCCGAGTGATACCATCTTTCTTGAAGATAGTCCTAGAGGGGAAAATTCCCATTGGGGCAAGTACGGATTAAACAAAAAAGAGGCAGAAGATTTTCTTATTAGCAAAGCCAATGAAATTCCATTTGTCATTTTCCGTCCTCCTTACATTTATGGAGAAGGAAATAATCTATATAGAGAAGCTTATTTTTTCTACAACATGGCTTTAGGGAACCCAATCCTTATTCCTGAAAGCAACACAAAAGTTCAATTTATACACATTGCGGATGTGCTTAGGACGATTCTCGCTACATTCGAGAATCGTCATGCAGTTTGTCAAAGTTACAACCTCGCCCACCGAGAAACCATCACTTGGAAGTCTCTGATGAGTACATTCAAGAAAATAACGAATAGCCCTTCAAAAATAATAGAGGTAGAGCAAAAATTTTTAACAGAGAATGAGATTGGTTCAAAGCAATTTTTCCCTTTTCGTGACGTTTCTTATCTTATGGATACTACTAAATTAACAAATGATGGCCTGCCAACACCCGCTATCAACCTTGAAAAAGGGCTTGAAAGAAGTTATAAGTGGTTTAAACAACAAAGGGATTTCGTCCCTCCTCGTCATTCAATGAATAAAGTCGATTTTATTTTAAATGCTTATACGCAATAACGAGGGGTCATTCGGGATTCCTTGTAATACAGAAAAAAGCAGAGAATGTTCGTGTATTGGAACGTATTTTTAAAGGAGTTATCATATGGACGTATCTATCTTTTCTCTATTTGTTATCATCATCGTTGTTTTCCTCATAGTGTTCATAAGCAAGCAGAAAAAAAGCTCAAATAAAGTAGATATGGTGATTGTACTCATTGCAGGAGCAGGCATCCTTTTAGTAAGCCAGGATTACTATTATCTTCTAATCATTATTTGGATAGCTGTTTTTATATATTTCGCTATAAAATACTTTATAAAAAAACAATAAGCTGGGCAACGGAAATAGGAAATGCCTAAAAACAAGGAACGCTAGTCCGTTCTAAGAATTTAACGTAATATCCGAAAAACCCTTTCAGGCGAAAGGGTTTTTCGCTGTCCTTGCCGGTTTTAACAAGCAGCACGATTTCAACTTATAGCACCTACATGGTATGGCTAAAGCGCATCAAGTAATTCGTCCGTTCTAATGGGTTCAACTGCCTCCGTTCCTTTGTGGGAGCCTTTCCTGCCACCCGTTCGTACCCGCCTGGCTTAGAGATTAAGATTCCTTCTCCGCCGGAAAGGGCGTGTATCGATGATTTTAAACGGGTTGCCGTTCGTACAGGAATGGTCCCTTTTATGAGGACGCCGGCTTGGTGGAAGGCTGGCTCTAACACGTTTCCTCCTAGCTGGACGATTCGTGATAGGAGAGTGCTTAAAAAACGCTCTGGCACAATCACTTCGATTCTCTCTAACGGTTCATAGACGGATGTGCCTGCTTGCCGGAGCGCCTCCATTAAGACCAATGGCGCCAGGCCGCGGAAATCCCTTGCTGTCGAAACAGGACTCCAATAACCTGTATGGGTGAGCGTTACGATGATATCCTCTACCGCCCAGCCTTTTAACCCTTCTTGCAATACAACTCGGCATGTGTCACGGACTGCTCGCTGAAAAGCAGGTGGCAGCGAACCAAGCTCTGCTTCGAGTTGATAAGAGAGCCCGCTCCCTTCTGGCCCAGGCTCGACTCGAAAGCCTAGAGTGGCGTAAAAAGGATTGCCTTTTTCACCAATCCATTCGACAGCAGCCCCAACGCCTGAAGGTTTTTCAATACAAACGACAAGGGGCTCGCTCATGGAAACGGAAAGGCCCTGTTCATTTTTAAGCGCCGACAAAAGCACTTCCTGCTGGACGTGGCCAAATATGCGGATAAAGTGGTCGCCTGTAGCCGCGTCTTGTGTATATTGCAAAAACGGGTCTTCTGCTGCTAGACGGGCTAATGTCCGATGAAGGGCGATTGCCTCCTCTTTGCGGTCAGTGTGCACTTGTACTTGAAGCGGCGGTTTTTTAAACGCAAATCGTTTCATTTGGGGCACACGCTTACCGAGGATATCGCCGACTTGTAGAGACTTCTCACGCAACACAGCAACGTCGCCAGCACTGACGGCAGAAGCGCCAGTCCGCCCGCCATTCTCTAACTGTTGTAAATGCTTGACTTTTACCGAAAAGGATGGGTGGTCAGCACGGATGACTGAAACCATTTTTCTAGCGACTAGCCTTCCTTCGTAAAGGCGGACAAGCGCTTCCCGTTCGCCGTTAGGCAACTCGGTCACTTTAAACACAATGCCAGAAAGATCCCGCTCCGACGCTTCCTCTGTTGTGTGGCTAAACCAATGGGAAAGCGAGTGAAGCAAGGCGGAAACGCCAACTCCTTTTGCTGCTGAACCAATAAAAAGGGGATAAGCCACTGCTTTTTTGGTTTGTTGCGACAGCTCTTTCCGCAATTCCATTTCACTTACAGGTTCATTTTCAACATAAGCGGCCAACAACTCGTCGTTGTGAAGCGCGAGAACGTCTAGCCAGCCAGCTGTTTGCGGACAAGTGGCTTTAATGGAATAAGCCGTGTCGCCCTGTGTTTGTTCGCACATCGGGCAAATGTGGTCGTCAAGCAACCACTTGATTTGTTTAATGACACGTTTATAGTCGGCGCCAACACGGTCAATTTTATTTATAAAAAATACAGTCGGGATACGGTACGCTTTTAGCGACTGCATCAAGACACGCGTTTGTGCTTGGACGCCTTCGACAGCGGATACAATTAAAATGGCGCCATCCAAAATCGTTAGCGCGTGCTCGACTTCAGATATAAAGTCAGCATGGCCTGGCGTATCAATAATATTCACCTTTACATCGTTCCAGAAAAAAGAGACGGCTGCTGCTTTGACTGTAATGCCTCGTTCTCTTTCAATCGCAAGTGTATCGGTGGTTGTGTTGCCCTTATCGACTGAACCGGCTTCCTTGATGACGCCAGCTTGGTATAACATTTGCTCGGTTAACGTCGTCTTGCCGGCATCAACATGGGCCAACACCCCAATGTTGATTGTTTTCATAATAGTTGTAACAGCTCCTATTCATTTGTTTCTTTCCTTTCCATTGGTTTTTCATGTTCATTTTGCGCATACTTAAACGCCTCCTGTTATTAGAATAGTCCGATTATAACATAGCATGTGGATCTTGAAATACCGAAAGCCCCTTACTGCGGGAAAGTGGCAGTAAAGAGCTTTCGTTTAGTTGGCCCGCGATTGCGCATACAACCACTCGATTACCCGTTTGTCTTCGTATACCGGCCCCCAAGCTGAATGAGGGGAACGCAGCTCTCCTGTTTTAAATTCGGTGTAACGAATATGGCCCCCTACCTTTTCGAGCGCCTCCACCATTAAGCGAGACCCTGACACATCAATAATTTTGTCATCCTCGCCATGGAATGCCCAAATGGGAACATCTTTTATCGCCTCTGCCCTTTCAGGGTGGCCGTATCCACAAATGGCAATCGCTCCGGCAAATAAGTCAGGGTTGGTTTCAATGAAATTCCACGTTCCAATCCCTCCCATGGACATGCCATGGATATATATACGGTCAGGATCAATTGGATAGCGCTCTTTCATCAACTCGACTAACTCAAGCACCATGCTATACGTTGGTTCTGTTGTCCACCCTTCAAGCAAAGGTACGGAAGGGTCATAAGGGGCTTGTGGCGCTACCACAAACGACGGATGTTGTTCTTGCACATCTGGGCGGGCAAAGGCGACTCCCCCTTCGCTGCCAAGCAAGTGGATCTGGTTGTCGTTGCCTCGCTCGCCGCCGCCATGAAGAAAAAGCACGAGCGGATAGCGTTCTCCCTCTTCTTGATTCGGCTCATATAACCGGTACGGCAACGTTGCTCCCGCTTGATTTTGGTAAGATTCATAAGAAAAAGACTCAACTACAGGCGAGCGTTCGCCAGTTGAGACGACTTCGTCGCTCGTTGGCGGCAACTGCTGCCCGTCGCTGGTGGTGATCGCTTCAACCTGCTGAATCCGATACATTGGCGTAGGGCGACTGCTTTGATACTTGCTGCCATTCCAACTAAGCGTGCCTCCATGTAAGTCGTTTCCACTAAATTCAATAATGACATAATGCCCTTCACTTACAGGATTGCCAAGTTCAGGCGCTTGGCCGACGTAAACATGTTCGACGTTTCTTGAAATATGATGGCCGCCTTTAATTGCTTGTACCGAATAGCTTGTTTCAGATAAGTTAGTCGACGTAATCGGCACCGTGTATTCAATCGCTGCTCCAACGACTTGCTCACCTGTTGACGTTACTTCCGTCAGTAAATCGACTCCGGCAATGGAAGACTCGCTTTCGTTCATCTTATTTATAAGAAAAAGCACAGCAACCACAGCACTTGCCGCAACAATCACGATGACCAACTTCCCTTTTTTAACGTGCATGGGGCTTGCCCTCCTTTTCCTTCAGTTTCCCCTATTCGTAATCGCAAAACCACCGCTGAATCACTCGTCTTTTTGTCCTTATTCGATAAGATGTGTTCGGAGTCGTTTGCGTTTGCGCTTATGATTTCATAAAACACGCCCAAAAGGCAAATACAAATCGCGACAAAGTCGTATGTGATTTCGTAGGGAGGTGCGATCGCATCTTGATGCAAAAGCTTTCCAAATCGTTTTCACCACAATCTTATTCGTATACATATCTCCTTTATTTGTTGGGCATTCTATCGTGGAAAATGAAACACGTTAGAGACAAACAGCTTAGAAAGGAGAGAAAACAGTGGGTATTTTAAGTGGAAATCCTAAAGAAGAACCTATGCATTACGGTGAAGTATACAGCGCCTGGGGCTTTGTATTAGCAGGCAACAAAATGATTGCCGAATACGGGGTGTTATTAAACCATGTCGGCGACGACGATTTAAAGAAACTGCTTCATACATGCATGGAGCAAAGCAAAGAGGAAGTTAAACAAGTTTCTGAACTGTTGAAGGAAAATGGCGTCGCCCTCCCTCCAGCAGCACCAGAACCGCCAAAAGCAAACCTTGATGACATTCCACCAGGCGCCCGTTTTATGGACGCTGATATAGCAGCCTCTGCTTCTGCTACGACTGCAGCGGGACTCGTGGCATGCAGTAAAATCATGGGCCAGTCTATTCGTGAAGACATCGCCGCCATGTTTGGCCAATTTCATGCTTCAAAAGCGACATTAGCAGGAAAGTTTTTGCAACTGCTAAAAGAAAAAGGCTGGTTAGTCCCTCCTCCTCTTCACCAACCACCAGCTGATGAGGACATGTAATAGAATAACTTTTAGGTATACGAAGGAGGAATCACCATGAAACATGTAAAAGCATTAGCCGTTAAAGGCATCATGACACTCGTGCTCCTTTACTTATTCCTAGGTTTTGGTTTTGGGCTGTCCTTTGGGAATGTCTTTATAATCACAGTCATTCTTGTGGGGATTGCCTATTTAGGCGACATTCTCATCTTGCCTAAAATCACGAACATAATGGCCACTGTCGCTGATTCGGTCATTGCCTTTTTCATTGTGTGGTGGCTAGGAATGGCACTTACCCCGATTGCACCGAAAACGATGGCAGGGGCTGCCGCCATTTCAGCCATTGCGATTGCCGTCGGCGAATACTTCTTCCATATTTACTTGGCCAAATTAGGCATTGGTTCAGACCGATTAAGCACGTCCTCTTCATAAAAGCACAAGCCCCCAAGGGAGTTGTCTATTTAGGCAACTCCTAAGGTTGTCGACAAAGTCGATAACCGCCCGCTCAGACTGATAGAAAACGCTTGTCAGACGAGGAGTGCAGGCGAGGGAAGATGCGAATAGAACGTGGGTTCATGAGCATATGACCGAGGCAAACGACGAAGTATGCGAGCGTTTGTCTACAGTCTGAGGAGTTGTCTATTTAGGCAACTCCTTTATAGTTTGGCATTTCCCCATCGGGTAAAACCGCACATCTTGCTTTCTGGCATAATGGAAAAGCGGCTCTTGCACTGGCAAATCGATGTTGGCAGCGAGCGCTACCTCGTTCGCCTTCACATTGGCAGCCGTTTTTTGCAATTGCCATGGCTCATGGTCGATATCTTGATAATACAGATGCTTCGAGGATGAGGTGTAAAGCCTGTACCTTTCCACGAGCCAATGCGCCAATGAGCCAGGAGCGGCGGGCTTTGGCTGCGAAATCGGAAAATACGACGCTGTGCATTCAGCCTGGCTTTCCGTGTTTCTGCGGCTCCAAAACTGGATCGACTCCTGTTGTTCTGTGAACGTCATCGTTGCGTGAACATAAGGCAAGTGAAAAAACGTGCGTGCCATCTGTACAGCAAGGAAGTGGCTTGCGTCTAGGCTGAAAAAATAAATGCCTGGTCTTCCTTCGTGTATAACATATGTGCGAACGTTTAATTCGGGGAATGCTTTCGCCCCTGGAAAGGGAGGCAAAAACCGAGGGCGTAATGTGCTCAAATAAAAAGGCAACACACTGACCCAGGCAGTGCCTTGATACAAATCCAAGCTAAGCCCTGCAGGAAGCAGCGGCGTTAGTTGCGTTTTCGATACTTGCCAATGAGCAAACAGGACATGCTCCCACGTTTGCGCCATGATCCATTGCTTTTTAACAAAACAATGCAGCCTGTCCGCTATGTTGTTCATGGCCCAATCTCCTTTGTACAGCTAAATGCCTGAAGTATTCAGGGCTGTGTCTCCTTCTGCCCCTCCTCTATGTAGTTTGGCCCCTTTCTAACGTTCACATCAAAAAAAATTCACTTACAAGGATTTCAATAACAAAACCCCTTCAGTGAATACCCTTGTAGCAAAAGCATGAAACACTCAGAAGATGGATGCTCATCTACTTGAACCCCTTCACCTTCAAAAACTTCCATTATGTATGAACCCCAAATAAACGATTGGCCCAAGAGAGCAAAAAAAGGTCCTGGCCCGGATAGCCAATGGCCGAAAGCCCAATAGGCAGCCCTTCAACTGAAGCAAACGGAATGGTGATTTGCGGACAGCCTGCAAGTCCAGCGATAGACGTTAACTTCATCGTCTTGGCCCGAATCGCTTCTAGTTCTTGCCCAGACCCGCCTCTTTTCGGGGCTGGACCAGCGGCAGTCGGCAACAGCACAATATCGTTTGGCGCAAAGTCAGCTGCAAAGGCGCGCTTCATTGCAGTTTGCTTGTCCTTGTAGAGCGGCAGTTCCTGTTGTGGAAGGGTGCTGGCCCATTGGAATCGGGCTCCAATATCAGCTGCAAAGGCAGGTTTGGCTGCTTGTACCCATTCGCCGTGTTGCCGCCAAATTTCCCGTGCTTGAAGGTGGCGGAACGTTTCAAACCCTTCGTCGATCCTGTCGGATGTCCACCGGGAAATTGGTTTAGCGCCGAGGCGATCCGCCGCCTGCAAGACAAGTGCTTGAACGTTAGGCTCTGCGATGCCCACAAGCGCCTCATCAATCAAAAGTTGCTCGCCCGCTTCTTCTTCCACTGTCTGATCGCCAAGCAAGACAGTCCCTATATCCTTTAGCAATTCGACATCACGGGCCATCCAACCGACCGTATCGAAGCTTTCTGCAAGTGGAATCACCCCGCTTATGTCGACAGCGCCATGGCTTGGGCGAAAGCCATAAATGCCGCAATAGGATGACGGTATGCGGATCGATCCACCTGTGTCTGTCCCAATCGCAAAATCGGTCAGTTCAGCAGCTACCGCTACGGCTGAGCCGCTTGAAGAGCCGCCTGGTACGCGGTCGGCGCCGTACGGGTTTACAGGCGTCCCATAATGGACGTTTTCGCCATTCAAACTGTACATGAGCTCATCGGTGACAGCCATGCCGCGCAAATCAGCACCTGCTGCCAAAAGTTTGGCGATGCTCGGGCTGTCTGCGTCTGCTGGTTGCGCTGTCTTAAGCCAATCAGGATTGCCAGCACTGTTTGTGTAACCTTTCACAGCAAACACGTCTTTCACAGCAAATGTCTTTCCTGCAAGGATGCCAGCTTTCGCGCCTTCTCGCTTCATGTTTTTGTCTATAAACGCGTGCCAATTCATCTTCATCCCCCCTGTTTAATGAAGTGGAGCAGCTCGCCGCTCGGTTTTCCAATGATGCCTTTTTCCTCTGTATAAATCGTTTGCCCACGAAGAAGCACGCGCGTCACTTTGCAGCCAATTGTCCGGCCAACATACGGGCTATGCTTATTTTTATAGTAAAGCTGCTCTTTTGTGAGCGTGTAACTTTGCCGATCATCCACAAACGCAAAATCAGCGTCTTTCCCAATGGCAATTTCCCCTTTTTCTCGCAAGTTCATCCGTTTAGCCGGATTGGTCGCAATGAGACGAGCCAGTTGCTCAGGTGGCATGCCGCGCCGCTTGACTGCCGCATCAAACATGATATCGATGTTGTTTTGGCAGCCAGAGATGCCGCCCCAAGCTGTAAGGAAATCGCCGTCTTTCAAGTCAGGCGTACACGGCGAGTGGTCAGAAGCAAGCCAGTCGATTTGACCATCAAGCAAACAAGCCCACAATTTCGCCTGTTCTTGTTTCGGGCGAAGTGGCGGTTGGCATTTTGCTAGTGGGCCAAGCTCCGCTAACTCCTCAGCAGACAGTAAGAAATAATGGGGACATGATTCTACTGTAACATCGACGCCTTCCTCTTTGGCCCGCTCAATTGCTTCAATTGCTGCGGCGGAACTGATGTGGACAAAGTGGATTCGGCAACCCGTTTCCCGCGCCGCAGCAAGCGTGTCGCACACCGCTTTTACTTCTGCTTCAACCGGCCGCGAAGCGACATAAGCGTCAGCGCCAACTGGGCTAAGGAGTTTTGCCTCAAGCTGACTGATCATGCTTGGATCTTCAGCATGGACACAAAGGAGCTGCCCTTTTTCTGCTAATAAGCGCATGCCTGCGCGAAGGCCATTCAAATCGACATTGCGAAAGTCCCCTGGAATATCCGATCCACATGGAGAGAGAAAACACTTAAAGGCGACAACGCCGCTGGCGGACAAGTCTGCCAACTCGTGGAGATTGGTCGGCACAAGCCCGCCATAAAAACTGTAGTCTACGTAGTTTTTCCCTTTGGCCGCCTCAAGCTTTCGTTGCAAATTGGCGCGGTTGGTTGTGGCTGGCAGAGCGTTCAATGGCATTTCTACATAAGTCGTTGTACCGCCAGCAGCTAATGAACGGCTGCCTGTGAAAAATCCTTCCCACTCGGTTCTTCCTGGTTCAGAAAAATGGACATGCGTATCAACAGCTCCTGGAAAAACATATTGCCCGTTTGCGTTCATTATACAACGCGCTTCTTTTTCATCAATTGGACCGATTCGGGCAATTTTGCCAGCTTTAATGCCGACATCGGTCTCCTCTACTCCCGATGGTAACACAACTCGTCCCCCAGTAATGCACAAATCGAGCATTTGCCGTTCTCCTCTCGTTTGCTTAGCCTGTCCAGCCAACCGACTGTGCATAAATTAAAAATGCCATGCCGACGGCCATGTAAATTAAAAACAGTGGTAAAAAGAATCGGACCCATTTGTTCCAACTAACGCCAGCAACAACAAGGGCTGCCATAAAGTAACCGGAAGTCGGAAACAGCACGTGGGCAAAGCCATCGCCAAATTGGAAAGCGAGAATCGCCGTTTGCCGAGTGACGCCCAAAATATCAGACAAAGGCGCCATGATTGGCATTGTTACTAACGCCTGCCCGCTCCCTGAAGGAATAAAGAAATTGATCAACAGTTGGACAACCATCATGCCAATGGCACTTAGTGTGCTTGGAAGCTGGCCAACGGCGATGCCGAGCCCATAAACAATCGAATCCATAATTTGCCCGTCTTCTAAAACGATCGCAACGGACCGGGCAATGCCAATAATGATCGCCCCCATCAACACTTCGCGAAACCCTTCCGTAAAGGCTTCACAAATCTTTGTGACCGAAAGCCCGGCAATCAGGCCTACAACAATGCCCATGAAAATAAACAACCCAGACATTTCAAGCATAAACCAGCCAAGCTGTGTCACCCCGTAAATAAGGATCGCAAAGAAAATTGGCAACGTCGCAATCGCAGCCATTTGCCGGCTGTGGATCGGCTTCATTGGTTGATTAAGCGCGTCTTTGTACATGAGCCGTTTCGGTTTGTCTTCTGTATAAGTCAAGCTCTTCTTGGGACGAGTCTTTACTTTTGCCGCATACCGCATAATATACAAACTGCCGATGGTGACAATGACCACAAATACAAGCAAGCGCAAACCAAAGCCTGAATACGTATCAAGGCCGGCAATTTGTTGAGAAATTCCTACTGTGCCGGGATTCATGATTCCAGCCGTAAATCCAAGAGCTGTAGAAACAAGGGCAATCGCCGTCGCAGTCATCGAATCATAACCAAGCGAAATAAAGAGCGGAATCAATACAGGAATATAAACAAGCGATAGTTCTGGCGTGCCAATCGTCGTCGCCACTGCCGCAAACAAAGTGAGCAGCACAGGCACCATCAACACACTATTATGTTTAAATTTGCGGGCAAGCCTGTCGACGCCAATCTCAATGATTTCTGTCCGGCGCAGCACCATAAACATGCCACCGATGATAAAGGTAAAAAAGATAATCTCGCTTGCATCAGACATCCCTCTAGGAATAGCAAGCATAAAGTCCATAAAGGATAAAGGCGACCCGTCTATTTGCGTAAAGCTGTCAGGGTCAATCGTCTCCCGCCCATTTGGGCCAGGTATCCGCTCAAATGAACCAGCCGGAATGACATACGTTAGAAGCGCGGACATGCCGCTAATCAAAAACAACAACACATAAATATGGGGCATCCGTCCCCTCGATTTCTGCGGTTCTGGCTGTGGCATCGGTTCCGGCGTAACTGACTGTGGGATATGCTTTTCCATCGCTCTCTCCTTTACTCAAATGTTGTTCCACATTGTAGCGCAACAAATCAGAAAAATCTTTGTGCAAAACAGCTAAACAATGTGCGTTTTGTTGGAACAATTAGATAAACAATAATAGGGAAAAGCGAAGAATTTCGATGAACCCGCCCCTTTTGTTGTTAGGATTGTTTACACAAAAAAGAGAAGAAGGGCAAAAAAATTGCCAGGTGGCGCTAGCACCCTGGCACAAGTCAATGAGAAAAACGCCAAAGCTGACATGTGAGCGAGTATGTGCTTCTCTCAAAATGAAACATACTCTTAAAAGAGATTCATGTATCTTTCATACAAGGACATTCAAACGATTTCAAAATAGTCGGTCAACAAACTGGAATAGCTATCATCCTAACTTTATGAGCACAGAAAACAAGTTTTCCTTTTAACTACCCCGGTATGTTTGATACCCCCAAGGCGACACAAGTAGCGGTACATGGTAATGTTCCTGGGGCGAAGAAAGGACGAACCTTACAGGCACGGTGCTTAAAAACGTCTCTACTTCTCGTTTGGCATAATATTCTCCGATATGAAACACGAGTTGGTACTCGCCAGGGAGCGGCTCGACGGTGAGAAATGGAGAATCGATTCGTCCATCCGCATTGGTTGCTGCTGTTGCTATTGCTTTCCACTCTCCTTTCTGGAGACGATAAAGGGCGACAGTCACTCCTCGGGCAGGAACGCCGTGGCCAATGTCTAAAACGTGAGTGGTTAAGCCGCTCATAATCGCGCTGTTTCGGTTCTAGTAAACGTGGTTTGAGGGCCGAGATCTGCTTTTGTAACGGAAAACCGTTGAAAGCCAAATGGCAAGCGCGGCTCCGTATACACTTTTCCTTCTGTTTCGGGAATGTCTTCCACGACTGTGTCCCAAGTTCGGTTTTGCGATTCAAACGTCACTTCTTGCAGCTGAGGAAATCGTTTTAACATGCGGCAGCCGATTTGGTAAATCAAGTGTTGAATCGAGGGGGAGGTCAGTTCATGAAAAACAGAAGAAGCGAGATCGGCAACTTGTTCTCCAGCCACATAACGGGCCGGCTCCTCCCCTAGCGCATCATCGTTCGTTTCGTAAGACCAGCCAATGTTCAAGTAAATGAAAAGCGGTCGATTGGAATCTTCGGGCAACGTTGTATATTGATCGCGAATAAAGCCGACAAATGAATTGTCCTTCACTTTAACAAGCTGCAAGTCAAGAAGTCTGCTATTCTGGCTGTTGATTTGCCAGCCGTTTCCTTCGCGAACGAGCTCAATCGACGCTTCGTTTCGTTCATTGCGCGAGTGCTTATAAACGAGTGTACTTGTGCTTGATTCTTCGCCATTTGCATACGTAGTATTTTCAAAAGGCACGGCTTCGCCTGTTAGCTTGACCCAGTCTATGTGGCTGTAAGTCGTTAGAAAAGCCTCCCCGACATAACGGATAAAGCCCTCAATGGTCCGTCCTGAAAAAGTCGCTAAATGCCGTTGGATAAAATTTTTCATAGAATCGGTTGCGACAACCATTTGATTGTCCCCATCTGTAAAAGACGACAGAAAAGCGTTTCCCCCGACCTCAACTGTGACATTGATGCCAAAAACAGTGTTATCCCGAACAGCAAATGCCGATTCAGGGATCGGCTGAAGCCCGCTTAACGGTTCCATAAACGTTCGGTAGGCAAACACATTCCCTTTTCCATAAGACATTGTCCGTTTATTTTCCACTTCTACACCAACCCTTTCTGTTGTTTGATGAACGCTTCTAAGCGATACCACGCGATTTGAAAAATTTCAGCAAGCGCCCGGTTAAATTCAGCCTCTTTCGTGCTGTTAATCCGTTCTGCCAAAGAGTCGTATAGTTGCTGTGCTGTTTTTCCCTTCACCGCTTCCACAAAAGGAAAACCGAATCGCTTGTCATAAACATCGTTTAATCGGGAAAAAGCGAGTGCTTCCCCCTCGCTAAGAACATCCAAACCTGCGCCTTGCTGCTCTTCAGCTGAAGAAACGCCTACCTTTTCGCTCGCCGCTAGCCTGGGGTGGGCTTGGATTAAACTTAATTGGTCTTCATAAGTAGCTTCTTCTACCACCATCACCATTTCCCGATGAAGATCACAAATGGAGGCAAACGGCCGTCTAGCCCACGCCTCCTTAGGAATCCAAGGCGAGTGTTCAAAAAGGTGGCCAAGCATACTTGTAAAACGGGCGCAATCGGCCTGATTGAGCTCTTCCAACGTCGTCACGAGTGCCTCTCCTCTTTTCTCTAATGAATTCCTTCAAATCGTACGAAAAAGGCGGTCTGCTGTCATTAGGCGAAATAACCAAATCATCGATCAACGCTTGGCTGTTCTAACAAGTTGCTTTGTTCGGAAAGCATTTGCTGGATGCGAAGGGCTAAGCGTAAATGCAACGTCGTTTCTGGATCTTTGATGTCTTTTCCGAGCAATTCTTCAATTTTTTCAAGACGGTAAATGATCGTATTGCGATGGACATAAAGACGCTTCGCTGTTTCAGAAATCTGACAATGCGTTTCCAAATAAACAGCGAGCGTCTGTAGTAAACTTAAATCGTTTACTTGCGCATCTGATAGCTTTTGCAACATATAAGCGCAAAACTCAGCAAGGTCTTCATTTGGAATCATCCGCAACAGCTTTGAAATGTCTTTTGCTTGGTATGTTTGCACAAATTGTTTGTTTCCTGACAGGTGGCCGGAGTTTAATGCATTAATGGCTTCACCATGAGCTTCGATCACATCCCAAAATTCATGGCATACATTGCTGACGCCAAACGAAATCGTCCGGTCAAAATGGGCCGCTACCCGTTCTTGGATAATTTCCAAGGCGATCAATGTCGGCGAGTATTCTTCGCTTGCCAGTTCTTCCGATTCCCCTTCTACTAAAATGAGGCAGATGTCATTCATGATAAACAAATGAGATACAAACGGAAAAATGGTCAACTCTTCTTCAATAAAATCAAACACTTTTTCGATTTCAATTTGCCTTTGTTTAAAGCCAAGTTGTTTTTCTTCCGTATCGAGTCGTCCGGCAATACATTTGTATTTTTGGTCATTGTGCAAATCGAATTCCAGTGCTCGATTTAGCGTCTCCTTTTTAGACGAATACGCTTTCTTTATGAAGTTCAAAAAGAAGTCATTTTTCGCCCTTCTTGTATATTGTTGCAATGCGTTGTTTTTCATTAACTCAAAAGCTACGACATTGACCGCTTGTTCAATTGTTAACAGATGACCGTTTTCAAGTGCTGGTATATGGCCAAACATAACGAGCATCGCCCGCTTTGGTCTATTCGTTCTTACAGGAAACACTGTCAACACTTCCACTTGTCCTTTTTCCGATATCATAGAAAGGTGTGTATAGGCGGTTTGTGGTAAAAACAACTGATACCCCATCCGGTTTAAATATTGGAGGCCCGATACAATTGTCCTCGATGCGTGCGTCGTACCGACAAGTTGGCAACGTTCATCAAGAAGCATGATAGAGCAGCCAACGATTTTTGCTACATTTTCTAACAGTTCACCAACCCCTTTTCCACTAACGATATGGTCAGAGAACGTTTGATGGGCTTCAATTGCCGCTTTTAGTTCATTAGTGCGCAAATCAAGAATCGCGCTTAACGTTTGATTCACAATTGTCCCTAGCCCTATTTCTTCCGACAGTTCAATAACAGGCAACCCATGGGCATTGGCAATGGCCACCGCTTCTTCAGGTATTTTTCCGAGAAAGCGCTTCGCTTTAATCCCCAAACCTGCGCAACGTTTTTCGGCCATCGTTTCAATTAGTTCAACTAATTGGCTTGCGTCATCTTTAAAATGGTAAGCCGTCGTTACAAGCAAATCGTTGCCCTTTAAATAGCCAGCTATGTCAGGGGCATCCATCATATTGACATGTTCAATACTGCGCTCTGTCCCCGCTTTTCCTGCCACGAGCCGCGCGCCAGAAAAGGCAGGCAGCGCTAATAATTGGGAAATGTTCAACTGAATCTCCTCCTCTACCGTTCTCATCACTTAGGCAAACTGCACAAATATCGCCGCAAAAAATAATAGATTTGCCAATGATTTATCGTTAGCTTACCAGTAAAATCAGTCACACACAGAAGTATTCGGAACATTTCTGACATAAAAAATAAAGCGAGGGGTACGATTTGCGATGATCAACAGCTTGGAAACAGAGCAAGCTAGTGCCTATATTCACTATCTTGCTCGCTTTGGCAAAACGAGCGACGGCGGGAATACACGCCTTCTTTATACACCAACCTGGCTGGAAGCCCAACAGGCCGTTTTCTCTTTATTTCAAGCAAAGGGGCTCGATGCTTTCTTTGACGATGTCGGCAATGCTTATGGGCGGATCGAAGGAACGCTTGCTTCACAAGCCTCAATCGTCACTGGCTCCCATATTGACACGGTTTCCAGCGGCGGCAAATTTGATGGAGCTTATGGCATTATCGGCAGCTTGCTTGCTGTCTCACGCCTTGTGTCCCGCTATGGCCGCCCTAAAAAAACGATTGATGTCGTCTCTCTTTGCGAGGAAGAAGGCAGCCGCTTCCCCCTTGCCTTTTGGGGGTCCGGCAGTATTACAGGACGCTATGAGCAAGCGGACATAGATGGACTCCTTGACGCATCAGGCATTAGTTTAGGCGAGGCAATGCGCGCAAACGGATTTGGCCAGGGCCATTATCAAGCGCCCCGCCGCACAGACATAGACTGTTTCATTGAATTGCATATTGAACAAGGGCAAGTGTTGGAACATAGCGGCAACAAAATTGGCATTGCCAAGGCTATTGTCGGACAAAGGCGTTTCACGGTAACGGTGGAAGGCGCTGCTAACCATGCTGGCACAACGCCGATGCACATGCGCAAAGATGCGATGGAACTAGCTTCGCGCTTAATTACCCGCTTAGTAGACAAAGCAAGGAAAATCGACGAGGCGTTTGTCGCCACCGTTGGGCAAATTGAAGCCTTCCCAAATACAGCCAATGTCATCCCTGGCAAAGTGAGCTTTTCTCTTGATATCCGCCACCATTCCACGAACATGCTCGATCGCTACTGTGAGGAAATGGAGACGTTCTTCCATGAACAAGAGCAAGCGAGCCAGTTAGGCATCTCTGTGGACCAGTGGGCAGACGTCGCTCCAGTAGCGATGGACGCAGACCTTACAGCAATGGCCTTCCAGTCTGCGCAAAAAACAGGGCTTCCAGTCCAATACATGTACAGCGGCGCCGGGCATGATACGCAAATTTTCGGCAGTTGCTGCCCAACGGCACTGTTGTTTGTCCCTAGCAAAGGCGGCATTAGCCACTCCCCATTGGAGTTTACAGCCGATGAAGATTTGGAAGCTGGCGTATCTGCACTTGCCGCCCTTTTGTATAAGCTTGCCTATTAGTTTAAAGCTGCAAAATGTTTTTGAAGGAGAATTGCAATGGATACGTACCTTTCAGCAAAGCGGACGATTATGACGCCAGGGCCGGTAGAAGTCGACCCCCGTGTCTTGCAGGCAATGAGCATGCCGATTCTAGGGCAATTTGACCCTGCTTTTACGAACATCATGAACCAGACGATGGACCAACTGCGCAAGTTGTTCCAAACAGAAAACGAGTGGGCCTATCCCGTTGACGGGACGTCACGTTCAGGGATTGAGGCTGTTCTCGCCAGTTTAATTGAACGAGGAGACCGTGTGCTTGTGCCGATTTACGGGCGTTTCGGCCATTTGCTTGTAGAAATTTGCGAACGTTACGGGGCCGATGTCCACAAAATCGAATGTACGTGGGGCACTGTGTTTAGCGAAGAAGAAGTAATCAACCACATCCACGCAATCAAGCCTAACATTGTCGCGTGTGTCCATGGGGAAACGTCAACTGGATGCATGCAACCACTCGCTCAAATCGGCAAAGCTTGCCGTGAACAAGGTTGCCTGTTTGTTGTTGATGCGGTTGCTACGATTGGGGGAACCGACGTTTTAGTCGATGAATGGCACATTGATGCCGCTATCGGCGGCACGCAAAAATGCTTGTCCGTCCCGGCTGGCATGGCACCGATTACGTACAATCAACGAGTGGAAGAAGTGATTGCCCGCCGCAAAAAAGTCGAACAAGGAATTGCAACCAAAGACGACTTGGACGAACCACTGCGAGGGACAGTTGTCGCCAGCAACTATTTTGACCTTGGCATGCTGCAGGATTACTGGAGTCCAAGGCGTTTGAACCACCATACGGAAGCAACCTCCATGGTGTATGCTCTCCATAAAGGGTTAGCGATTCTTCTGGAAGAAGGGCTCCCCCACCGGTTTGCGCGACACGCCTACCATGAAAAAGCGCTTATTGCCGGTCTAACAGCAATGGGGCTTGAGTTATTTGTCTCCCATCAGCACAAATTGCCAATGGTGACGTGCGTGTGCGTACCTGTTGGGCTTGACGCTGATCGCGTGCGTGCCTTTATGTTGCACCATTTTGGCGTAGAGATCGCTAGCTCTTTCGGACCGCTCCATGGGAAAATCTGGCGGATTGGCACAATGGGCTATAGCTGTCGCAAGGAAAACATTTTGTTTGTGCTCGCAGCACTTGAGGCAGCGCTTCTCCATTACGGTACAAAGATTGAAACCGGTAAAGCCGTCCAAGCGGCGCTTTCCTACTACGAACAAACAGAAAAGTCCGCAATGGCCTAAACAGCGAGTTGGCCAAGGCGCTGTCAGCCGCTTGGCACCCGTATGGGGAGAGCGAATTCACCATTTGACCGAGCTCCTCTCTGCAAAGACGATGCCGAATAAATCGAAAAGCTTGCGAAAAACAGGCGCCAACCCGATGTGTAACCGGGCTGCGCCTGTTTTTTCGAGTGGGTAAAACGACTAAATACGACTGTCGCAACCGCCTCCCTGTCGTTCAGAAAGCGCGATCTCTTTCTATTCGAGCAGCCTTTTCGCGCTACTGTTCGGCCCTTCGACATCACTCTCCTGCTTTCCTTTTGCCGCTTTCCGCACGGCTCGGATAATACCGGCGTAGCCAGTACAACGGCATAAATTGCCTGACAATGCTTCGGCCATTTCCTCATCACTCGGGGCCTGGTTTTCATTCAGCAACGCTTTAGCAGCGACCACCATCCCTGGGGTGCAATAGCCGCATTGGAAGCCACCTTCTTCTAAAAATGCTTGCTGCATAGGGTCAACCCCGTTTTCGGCAGAAGCGGTAATTCCTTCAATCGTTTGCAACTCGACATTCGTTGCTTGGAACGCCATGAGCAAACAGCTATTGACCACTTTTCCATCCATAAGCACGGCGCAGGCACCGCAACGGCCAATGCCGCATGACACTTTTGTGCCAGTCAAGCCTAGTTCCTCTCTCAACACATCAGCCAGCCTCACGCTAGCGTATGTTTCCACTTGCCTCGTCTGGCCATTGATTTGAAAGGTCAGGCTTACTTTTCGGTTGTTAGCACGTGTGAATGCCATGAATCCTCCTCCCTCTCTTCCATCGCTTCCAGCAAACGTTCTGGCGAAACCGGCAACTTCGCCACCCAACAGCCGCAAGCTTGATGGATTGCTTTAGCGATGGCCGGTGCAACGGCAACGGTGCCAATTTCGCCTACGCCTCTTGGCCCATAGCAATCCCCTTGCTCTAATGTCTCAATGGCTTCTGTTTCCATGTCAAACGGCACATCTTTTATGCTAGGAATCATGTACGTATCAAAATTTTCAGTCGCATACTTGCCTTGTTCCATGATCGCTTCTTCCATCAAGGCATAGCCGAGCGCCATTACGCCGCCGCCTTCGATTTGCCCCCTATAGCCGAGTTCATTTACGACAGGGCCTGCGGCAACGGCCTGTTTTAAATCGAGTACTTGGACTCGGCCGGTGATCCGATCGACTTCTACTTTTGCTTTTACAGCGGCAAACGTGTACAAGTAGTGGCCGCCTTCTGTAGGATCAGGAGAAGTTGGAAAATCAAACGATGTTTCTAAACAGAGAGGCATTTCACTAAAGCGGGCCAGGCTTTTATAGTCGATAACCAATGTCCCCTGTTCGTAAACGCCACCCGCACCGAGTTGCAACCGCTTTTCCTCTATTCCCGTTGCCCGCATCGCCTGGTCCAGCAACGCCTTTATAAAAGGCTCTTTCAATCGTTCGATTGCGGTCCATACCATGCTCGTGCCCCGAGAAGCTGTCGTCGAGCCTGTGGGCGGCACACGGCCTGTGTCACCAATTTGGATGTCGAGATCGCTCCGCCCGCACTGAAACGCTTTAAGCATCATCGTTTCAATCACTGTTAAAATTCCTTGGCCGGCTTCTTCAAAACCAAAGGCAGCCTCAATTTTTCCTTCTTTTGTCAAGCAAAGCCGACCTCCACCGCGATCAAGACGTCCGTACCCTAACCCACCGCCGTGCATTGTTAACGCAAAGCCTGTGCCGACTCGTTTACGAGACGATGTCGTATGTTCCCTCATCGTTGTTTCTGCAAGTCGCTCCAACACAAGGCGTGCGCCATCGGTCGGAACAATTCGCTGCTCTAAAGGGCCTAAATCATCGGCACGCCGCAAATTACGGCGCCGCAGTTCTACCGGGCACATTCCGAGCTTGTCAGCAAGGCGGTCCATTTGTCCTTCAAGGGCAAACGTCATTTGGTTGCCGCCAAAACCACGGAATTCACCAGCATTGGCGTTGTTCGTAAACACCGACTTTCCATTAACGAGGACATGTGGAATCCGGTAAGGGCCAACCGCATGCTCTACGGCGAAATCAAGAATGGCTGGCCCCAGTGTCGTGTAAGGGCCAGTATCGGCAATGATTTCCACGTGATGGGCAGTAAGGCAGCCCATTTGGTCGGCGCCCGTGCGCACAGTGATCTTCATCGGATGGCGTTTGAGCCCTGCTCGCACTGATTCCATTCGCGTGTGGTGAATTTTAACTGGCCTCCCTGTTTTTAAGGCGAGTAAAGCTGCGTAAGGTTGGAGATTGAGCTCATCTTTGCCACCAAAGGACCCGCCCATCGGACTTGAGACAATGCGAATCTGTTGTTCTGGTATACCTAAAATCCGTGCTAGTTGAAAGCGATCTTTAAACCCATGCTGTGTTCCCATATATACGGTTATACCCCCGTCCGCTTCCGGAACGACTGTCCCTCCTTCCGTTTCCATATAGGCATGCATTTGCCTCGGCAATTCATACGTTTCCTCAACAATCGCCGCCGCATCCGCGAACCCTTGGCCAATGTCGCCTTTTTGATGATGGGCAACATGGAGAATGTTGCCTTCTGGATGGAGCTTGATTGCTTGCGGTTCTAACGCTTTCTCAGGAGAGTCAAGTACAGGGAGTTCTTCATACTCCACTTCAATTAACACCAACGCTGCTTTTGCTACTTCCACCGATACAGCAGCGACAGCGGCCACCGCGTCACCTACATAACGGACATGCGTATCACAAAAAACGGGATGGTCTGGAACAATGATGCCATAGCCATTGACCGCAGGCACATCCGCATAAGTGAGTACCGCTTTGACTCCCGGCAACTGTTTGGCTTTCTCCGTATGGATGGAGAGAATGCGCGCATGGGGGTAGGGACTGCGCAAAATTTTGCCATACAACGTGTCCCTAAACGTTAGGTCGGTTAAATAGTGGAGCGAACCAGTGACTTTGGGAATGCCATCATAACGAATCGTTCGTTTTTCCATCTCCTCTTCCCCCTCTCAAGCCATCGACGAACGAGACAATCTGGTTTGCGAGCACCATCCGCAAATACGTTTCCGTCGCAAAGGGCGTGCCAACAAGTGTGCCCGTTTGCTTAATAAACTGGTAGACGTCGGCAAGCAACTCATTCGTAAGTGGCTTCCCGATAAGGCGCTGTTCCATCTCAAGCAGTCGGTGCGGCACCATTTCGCCGCCACCGACGGCTAACTTCAGTTCTTTAATGGTTTGATCGTTATCAAGGACTGCAACGCCAGCAACCGTCACTAATGATGCCGTAAATGTTTCACGGCGCCCGACCTTTTCATATAGCCAGAAACGTTGCGTCATGTCTGGCCATTTGCCAATCTCCACTTCTGTTAAAAGGGCGTTTGGCTTTTGCTGAAGCCATTCCGACAATGGCATCGTCGCCAATCCATCGTGATATAAAACGACGTTCGCTTCCAGCACAAGCAGCGCTGGAATGGAATCGCCTTTGCCGTATACGATGTTGCCCCCAAGTGTAGCGCGATTTCGCACTGCAGGAGCGCCAATAGAAGCAAGCGCCTGCACTAGCAGGGGCTGTTCTTGTGCGACCATCTTGCTATTCAAACATTCGGCTAGCGTCGCAAAAGCACCAATATAGATAGCGGTATCGGTCTCTATCATTGTTTTCAAACGACGGATTTGCTCTAAAGAAACAAAGCGGTTGCCCATGTCAAATCCTTGTTCCCTCCGCATTTGTACAATCGTTCCACCCGCGACGAAGGTCGAGCCTGGCTTTTGCGCCTCCGCCCATGCTTGCTCGACTGTCGTTGGCATAGACACAGGCGGATACTGGTTCATTTCCACTTCTGCAAATGGCGGCAAGCCCATTGATAATCCTCCTTTGTATCAATATCGAAAAACGCAGACGCAACAGCAACAGGGACAGCCAGGCTGCTTTTGTCCTTGCGCAAAACCGCCCTTGCACCTTCGTCGCCAGCAAGGGCATGCAGCTTTACAAACAGCGACTGGCGAAATAACGCTGGCGGCCTTTGTTTGCCTTTATAGCAGGCGGAGACTGACGTGGCATCGGGCCTCCTCTTTGCTGTAGCCAACACGCTTTTTATGACAGACGCAGGCAAAAACGGCTGGTCGGCGAGAAGGATCAGCACAGCAGAAGCGCCTAGGGCACCAGCTACTTCAAGTCCACATTTCAATGATTCCGCTTGGCCTTCTGCCGCTTTTCGGCAGCAGACGAGCATGATACGGCGATCAGCGAGCAGTTTCGGGTCGAGCCAGCTTGTATGCCCGTATTTTTCGCCGATAACGACGACGATTTTAGCGACATCTGTGCCAAGTGCCGTTTTTAAACTGGCGCTGCCGACAGTAGTTTCCAAAAGGGGCAGCGCTAGTTTGTTTTCGCCCATTCGTGCACTTTGGCCAGCAGCAAGGCAGATGGCGACCGTCTTCATGTTAGCGCCTGTATCCGTTGTTCTGCTTTTACCATTTGGATCAATTCGGCGACAACGCTAACCGCAATTTCTTCAGGCCCTTCCGCTCGGATTGGCAAGCCGACCGGTGTGCGGATTCCCTCTGGCACGTGAGCGGTTGCTAGCAAACGAGCCGTACGTGCTTTTGAACCAAGGATGCCGAAATAGGCAAGATGGACATCAAGCAAGTGGGATACAATTTCTTGATCCCGTTGAAAGTGGTGGGTCATAAGCAGGACGGCATCGTCTTGTTTAAAAGAAAGCGTTGGAATGACTTCATGAGGAAAACCGATGATACGTTTATCAGCATCAGGAAAATGAGTTTTTGTACAGAGAGCGGGGCGCCAATCGACCACATGGACGCTGAAGCCGACTTTGGCAGCAAACTGCACGAGCGGCTTGGCGTCAGCCTGGGCGCCAAACACAAACAGCCTTGGCTTTGGCCGTATCACTTGGAGGTATAGGTTTTTCGTTAAGCTAGTGCTGTAAATAACGCCGCTTTTTTCAACCCCTGCCAACTGTGGGTTCTCCCCATTCCAAACGCCAAACATTTCCCCAGACTCTGTCTGGCAAAGATATTGGCTTACATCCTCGCTGCGGATAAGCGCTACCGTTTGCCCTCTCGCTAGAGCCTGCCCTGTTTTACGCAGGAATGAAAGCAACGTATCGTTCACCGGCTGCAATAGCACATCAACAACACCATTGCAGCCACTGCCGTCTAGTCCCCAGGAAGCATCGTCAAGGGCGCGCATATTATAGCGCTCAACCATAGGCCCTTGCGCCCAAACAGAAGCAAAGCGGGCGCTAATATCCTCCTCTAAGCAGCCAGCGCTTAAAAGGCCGGTTCTAGTGCCGTCTTCTTCCACTAGCATCGTTGTCCCTTCTTTGCGGTAAGCAGAGCCATCAACAGCGATAATCGTTGCCAGCATTGTTCGTTGGTTCGTCTTGTCGAGCCGACTGATGATGTCATGCATATTTTCCATTTATCTGCACCCCCTTCACTGTACGAAAAAGAGAAGACCGGCGAACAACACCGCCACCATCCCCCCTTTTTTGGATTCTGAGTCCAATCAGTTTAACCATTCACGGCCCATTTGCAAATGGAGTTGTTAGATCTTCTCCCCGTCTAATCTAGTGCTGCAAAAACTCAGTCGTGAAAACTTCATTTGGATCGACTGTTTCCTGCAATTGACCGATTTCGACGAGCTGGTGGATCAAATCTCCCCAACGTTCTTCTGTCATAAACCCGACTCCATTCTCCTTTGCATCGCCCCCAAAAACAAATTCGAATTGCGTTTCTGCTTCATACGCAAGTTCTTCTAAAGCGATGTTTTCGTTCGCCTCATGGATGACTTCGTTCACTTCCTCATCATGGTCCTTGTAATAGTCCCAACCAGCCGTGTACGCTTCCATAAAGCGCTCAACCGTTTCCTTGTTGCTATCTAAATAGTCTTTAGTGACAAATAAAACGACATTATATGGATTGTAGCCTGCCTCTGAAATCAATAACGTTTCTGTGCCAATTCCTTCCCGTTCAAGAAAAAACGGTTCTGACGTTAAAAACGCTTGCGTCACCGCTTCTTCATTTTCAAGAAAATTAACATGTTGGCCATTGTAAGCAAGTTCGGTCACGTCGCTTAAGTCATATTGTGATTTCAAATAATCCCAATATGGAATGCCTGGCTCAATATAAGCGGTCCGACCGTTGATGTCGGCAAAGCTGTCAGTCCCATGCCCTTCATGGAACATGAGTGCTTGCGGGCTTTCCTGCAAGCTCGCCGCTAGCGCTACTAGCTCAATGCCTTGGTTCCTTGCGATTAAAATTTGGTCAGCATGGGCTAAGCCAAACTCGGCTTGGCCTGCCGCCACCATTTGAATAGCCGAGACTTCAGGGCCACCTGGTTCAATGTCAACGTCAAGGTCGTTGTCTTCGTAATACGCTTGTGACTGAGCAGCAAAGAAACCGCCCATCTGCGCTTTTGGAAACCAGTTTAAGACTAGCTTCACTTCTTTTGGCCCATCTCCTGTCGCCTCACCGCCACAGCCGCTCAAAACCGCTGCCCCTAAAAGCGACAAAGCCAGCAACCGGTAACGTTTTTGTCGATTTTCCATGTTGTTTTCCCTGCTTTCTTTAAAGGTCTTGTTTGATGGAAGATTCATGCCACGAACCAAGGACTACTTTCGACAAAAGGCTCATTGCCAAATAAAAACCTATGCCGAGAATAGCGCCGCAAATGGCCAGTGCAAAAATAAAGGACGTGTTCACTTGAATGGCTGCCACCGTTATCGCGTAGCCAATTCCTCCTTTCCCTCCGCCGACGCCAGCGACGTATTCGCCGACAATGGCGCCGACAATCGATAAAGTAGCAGAGATTTTCAAACCCGCCATCATAAACGGCAGTGCTGCCGGTACACGAAGCCTCCACATTTTCTGCCATTTTGACGCGTTATAAAGAGAAAATAGCTCGTCCATTTGCTTATTGACCGAATTAAGGCCCATGAGGGTATTTGAAACAATTGGAAAGAAACCAATTAAAAACGAGACAACGACAATCGCATTAAAACCAGCTCCAAACCAAATGACAATAATGGGGGCAATAGCTACCACAGGCAACGTCTGCAAAATAATTGCGTATGGGTAAATGCTGCGCTCAATCACTTTTGAGCTTGCCAGCAAGATCGAAATGCCTACGCCAATCACAGCACTAAGCAAAAAACCAATAGCAGAAACGACGACAGTGACGCTGACTGCCTCAGACAATAGTGGCCACTGACTCGCCGCAGAGGCGACAACGTCTGTCGGCTTTGGCAAAATATAGTGAGGGATGCCTAGCATAAGCGGAATCAGCTGCCAGGTAGAAACAAACACGATAAAGGCTATAATTGGACCTAAAAAATAGCGGGTAAAACGATTGCTTGCCAATTGAGGCTTTCGCTGCGGGGAGCGCTTAGAAACAACTGGCTTTTTTGCCTGCTGGATCGTCGTTGTTGGCATTAGGCTCCCTCCTTCTGTTTGTTCGAACCTTCTTCAAGTGCCTTACTCGCTTGTTCAACATAATCGTTATAGACTTCTGATGTCCGGTCTTCCAACCTCCGAGGGCTTGGCAAGTTGACATCAATCACTTCTATAAGCCGTCCTGGGCTGCTTGAAAGCACAGCTATTTTCGTAGACAAAAAGACAGCTTCAAACACATTGTGTGTGACGAACAAAATCGTCGCGGCTTCTTTTTTCCAAATTTCCAATAACTCGACTTGCAATTTTTGTCTAGTGATTTCATCAAGAGCGGCAAATGGCTCATCCATCAATAACAATTTCGGTTTTGCTGCCAATGCCCGGGCAATCGATACACGCATTTGCATGCCGCCGGACAATTGCCGCGGATACGAATAAAGGTGTTTGGTTAGCCCGACCATCTCTAGCACGCGCTGTGCTTCGCGGCGCGCTTCTTTTTTGCTCACGCCTCTCAGTTCAAGAGGCAACACGACGTTGTCAATGACTTTACGCCACGGCAGCAACGTTGGCTCTTGGAAAACAAAAGCGACGTTAGTGGTCTCTTTGATTGTTTGTTTTGGCGACTGGCCAAACACCGTTACTTCTCCATCCGTTGGTTCGGAAAGCCCTGCCGCCATCCGCAATGCTGTAGATTTTCCGCAACCGGACGGCCCTAAAAAAGTGACAAATTCTCCTTTTCTAATCTGGAGATTAAACGAATGTAAAGCAACCGTACCGTTATTGTACATTTTGCCAACTCGGTCAAAGGCAACTAGTTCTTTTTCTCGTCGATCCAAACAAAACGCCCCCTTTTGTTATGCAAGACTATGTCGCAATTGCTGAAGTTTGTTGGTTTGTTGTTATAGGCAATAGTAGTGTTTTTACTGGCGTGCGTCATTGTTTAAATTAACTAAATAATCTATCGTTAACTATCATTTTGTTGGAAAAGGGGGGTATTTCGATGTCTAGTGTGGAACAATAAAACCGCACAGCGATCCTTTCATTGGCGTTTTTCGTGGAATCACCGATTCGTAGATCCTACCTAAAATGTGTAAGGTTTTTTCACAGATTAAATCAGCTTTTTCAGCATGGGGCAACGGGCGAACAGATCATTGTTGTTTGCACATCATCACGCAAACGCTTTCTATTTTGTTTCTTTTTATTACTCTTAAACGCTACACATCGGCATGAGCTATAGACTGATGGGTTGCTGCAGCTTTTTTCAGAAAAAGCCCACGCTACAGGAAGGTATCCGTCCGCGTGGGCTTTCCTTATTCAGCTAATACTTCTTCAAGCAAGCTAAAGTTCGTATATTGTTCAAACTCTGGCTGTTGGTTAATACTGTCCATATTCAATAAATGTTCGCCAATCACGTCGGAACCTTCTTTTAGGTCTTCAGTTACATCCATGGCATACTCGTTGCGCTCCATGATCTCGGCAATTTGTTCCCGTGGCAAATGCTGTATTGCTTCATCCATGATGTCTAACGCGCCTTCTCGATCTTCATTGATATATTCTGTTGCTCGCAAAAGAGCGCGCAAAAGGGCTTTGACGGTATTCGGGTTTTCCTCTAAGAACTCTTCTGTCACCTGGAACGTCGAATAATACTGCATCCAATCAACTTCCCCTTCTGCTCCAGGAAGTTCTGAAACGTTTCCGCTAAATAAAAACGTTGCTCCTTGTTCTACTCCTGTTGTAATCCACGGCTCCCAAGCTGCCATTAAATCAATGTTCCCATTGTCCAGCGCGGCAATTTGATCCGTAGGCGACATGTTAATAAAGTTCACCGTATCTAAATCAACACCAAGTTCATCAGCCATGTTTTGCAGGGCAATCGTTACGCCCGCCCCTTGGACCATCCCTATTGTCGCCCCTTCTAAATCTTTTGCACTGCCCACTTCAAAATCGGGGTGGGCAATCACCGCCTGTGTACCAGAAATATTCGCCATTGGAGCAACAATAACATTGTCTACATTGGAAGCCTTTAATGTAATATTCGTAATGGTTGTTTCAAAGCTTGCTTGCGCATCCCCGCTAGCAATTAGAGGGCCAATGTCTGGTCCGGATTGAACAATTTGATTTGTTACATTTAATCCTTCATCTTCAAAAAAACCCATTTTATCTGCAACAATCTGTTGTGCGGAGACTTGTGTATCGACAACGCCGTACAACGTTATATCTGTTGTTTCTAAGTCACTGGATTCATTTGTGCCCACACCAGCTGGTTCATTCCCATTCCCACAAGCACTTAATAGCGCTGCCGTTACGAGCGCTATGCCTGCGCCATTGGATACCCGCTTTGCCTTTTTCAACATTCTCGATTCCCCCACTCTTCCATCACTCATTTACCTCGTTTTCGTTACTGCATCATTGATTTGTGTGCCTTGCTTCCACTTAAACAACCGCTTTTCCATTTGCCCGAGAATAAAAGCAAAGATCGAATAAAGCACACCAATTAAAGCTGCCGCCAAAAACATATTATCCATTTGAAAAAAGTTTCTCGAATCAATAATCAAATAGCCTAACCCTGAATACGAACCAATCATTTCAGCTACGACCATCGCTGAAAAAGAAATGGCCAATGTGACACGCATGCCTACGAATATTGGCGGTAGCGAGGCAGGCAAAATGACTTTTTTAAACACTTGCCATTGGTTCGCACCAAGCGATAGCGCCGAACGAATCAAAAGCGGATTGACATTGCGGATGCCGTCAACAGTATAAGCAATCATTGGAATAGCGGTTGCATATGTAATTAACGTCAATTTTGGCAGTTCTCCAACTCCCATCCAAATAATAAAAATCGGTAACAGCGCAAATGGAGGGATTGGGCCAACCATATTTAGGAATGGCTCGACTATATTTTGTACAAGCTTAAATTTTACAATCATAAAAGCGAGCATAACCGCAAGTACAACCCCAAGTGCAAAACCTAATAGCAACCGCCACGTGCTGGACCAGATATGAGTGAATAACACACCTTGGTTGTGGAGATGTAAGACTGCCTCAAGGACATTCACTGGCGTTGGCAAAAACGCCGGATTCATCCACTCCATTTGGACATTTAACATCCCTACAACTTGCCATAATAGAAAGAAACCAATAACCGTCATACCACGAAACAAACGATCTTGATCGAGCCAGTGCTTTCTTTTTGCGCTGCCTTTATGATTCATTGTCGCTGACTGCATATTCGGACTTCCCATTGCTGACATTGATTTATCCTCCTAATGCCTTCAATTTCTGATTATCTGCCGACAACAAGGCTTGCATATCTTTGGCCATCCTTAAAAACGTGGTGCTTTCCTCATCTCTTGGCCGGCTTAATGGGACTTCAATATTCGCCTTAATCTCCCCATCTTTCATTACTAAAATTCGGTCAGCTAAATGGACAGCTTCTGAAATACTATGTGTAACAAAAAGAACCGTCGTCTGAAGCTGCATCCAAATCGATAACAACTCTTTTCTCATTGTCTCTCTTGTCAAAATATCAAGCGCTCCAAACGGTTCATCCATTAATAGAATACGGGGTTTATTCGCTAATGCCCGCGCAATCCCAACCCTTTGTTTCATCCCGCCTGACAGTTGGCTTGGGTATTGATCTGCACATTCTGCTAACCCGACAAGCACTAAATATTCGAAAGCCATTTCCAAAGCTTTAGCCTTAGGTTGTCCTCCCAAAATCGGTCCAAGTGCAATGTTTTCAATCACGGTATACCAAGGAAATAAAGCATGTTCTTGAAAAACCACGCCCCGTTCCTTACTCGGACCTTCAATCGGCTTTCCGTTTACTTCAATGATTCCCTCGTCTTGGCTAGAAAACCCTGCAATCAAATTAAGCAATGTCGACTTGCCGCAACCGCTATGGCCGAGTATGCACACAAATTCATTTTCTCCTGCACTAAAGCTTACGTTTTTTAAGACATGCTTTGTTGCGTCATTTGATTGGTACGATTTATTGACTTGTTTTATCACTAAACTCAACTAGATCCCCTCTTCCTTGTTCAGTTTATTTCGACTTTTTGCCTCGTTCCAATCTATTTTCATTTCTATGCACCAGCCGACAATAACGGAGTTGATTCAAATTGAATTATAACAACGCTATTTAAATAGTCATTGTTCATAACAGCTAATCTTTTAAGTGTTCCCTTGTTTAATACAACTAATTGATCTAAAGATTGCTGTCCCAACAGTGATAGGATATGTGAGAAAGAATGACAGCTTTGTTGGTGTCTTCCGTGAGGGAAGGTGAAAAACAAGCAGCCAAAACGTTGAGCAAGTTGTTAACGATCAGGATAAAGAAGTCTTTCCGTAAATAACAAGGGATCAGCCCGCCTGGTTACCAAGACGGGCTGATCCCTTTTTAGCCAACTTTAACTACCTACAATTTTTTCATAATATATAACAGATAAGGTGCGCCAATGATCGCAACGAGCAAACCAGACGGAATGTCTTTCGGATAAAGGACAAGCCTGCCTAGCAAATCAGCTGTCACAAGGAGAATGCCGCCTAGCAACATGGAAACAGGGACAACGAAACGGGTTTTGACGCCAACGATTCCCCTAGCAGCGTGTGGAGCAAGAAGGCCAATAAAACTAATCGCCCCTGCTACGGCCACCGCGGCTGCTCCAGCGCCAACGGCCAAAAGCAAGACGAGGACACGGACAAGCTGAATACGCAAGCCAAGCGTAACCGATACTTCTTGGTTTAAGGCGAGAACATCAAGTTGACGGGAAAACGAGTAAGAAATAGGAACGAGCGCGATCAGCACGAAAGCGAGAAACCAGACATCCTGCCAATTCATCCCGTAGGTGCTTCCTGCTAACCAGAGAAGGACAGGCGCAACGCCAACTCCTGCCTTGACAGTTAAAATTTGAATGATGCCTGACCCCATCGCTGAGACGGCGACGCCCATTAACGCCAAAGAAATGGGTTCCCAATTCGATCGTTTCGTCGCTAACAGAATAATAGCGATCGCCAGTCCCGCGCCGGTGGCTGCCCCTACAGGCACCCAGGCAAACGATAGTGACGGAAACAGCACTATAACAGACAGGGCGCCGACGCCACCGCCAGAAGTAATTCCCAAAATCGACGGGTCGCCAAGTGGATTGCGGAGCACACTTTGCAGCAAAACGCCGCAAAGGGCTAACAACGAACCAACGAGAAAGGCAACAAGCACCCGCGGCCAACGGAACTGCACCGTGACTGTATCGAAAAGGGCTCCTGATACCATTTCCGGAAAACTGTAAAAGCTACCGCCGCCGAACGCAAGTGCACCGATCGCCACCACGAGCAAAGCTGCCACCATACTTGTAATCAACCAAGGAAACGACAGCTTGCTTCGATTCCCACGCAGCGTCTGATTCTGCCCTTTATAGCGTTTTCCTGTCCGGTAAGCTAAGTACATCAGCCACGGTCCGCCTATTAAAGCAGTGATCGCGCCAACAGGGATTTCACTTCCCGGCTGAATGAACCGAGCCAGTACATCTGCAGCGATGAGCAAAAAGGCGCCCCACACAAAGGCATGGATGAGCTGCTGCAGATGGCCGCGAATGCCGAGCATCCGGACAATGTGTGGCGCCATTAAGCCAATGAAGCCAATTGGTCCAGCGACGCTTACTGTCGCAGCCGCCAACATGATGGCCAACAGCCATCCAGCTGCTTTGATCCGCTGGATAGATGCACCTAGGCCAGCAGCAGCCTCTTCCCCTAAAAGCAATAAGTCAAATTGTTTTCCTAATAAAAGCAAAAGCAAGCCGGCACAAACGATGAACGGGAGTGCAAACCGGAATCCAGACCAGTCATTCTGGATCAATGTGCCTGCCCCCCACAAAAACAAGCCGTTTGTCTCTTGCTCAAACATAAGCTGCAACCCGCTCGTCACAGCCGCAAACAAAAGAGAGACAATCATCCCCGTCAGAGCAACGCGGACGGGATCCATTGCCCGTCCAGCAAGTGAGAAGACAAGAAGCGCTGCGAATGCAGAGCCGAGAAAAGACGCAATAAATGGGTACGAACTGTTTAAGCCTGGAAAAAAAACAGCTGCAGCTACGACCATAAAATAGGCACCAGCATTAATGCCAAGCGTCCCCGCCGAAGCAAGTGGGTTTTTCGTCAGCGTTTGCAGGACCAAGCCGGCCATTGCCAAAGCGCCGCCAGCCAATAAACCGACAGCGACCCTTGGCATGCGGATGCCAAAAACGACGCTTTGAATACGGTCATCTCCTTCCCATAAACCAAGCACAAGCTCCTTTAGTGTAAACGGTGCTTGTCCTTGCGTTAAATGAAGGCCGGAAATCACCAACAACAAAGAAAGGCCTATTATTAAAAGAAAAAAAGAATAAAAAACGCTCTTGCCTTGTTCATTCATGCTTACTGGTCTAATGCTTCAACGGTGCGGTCAATCAACGTCATTGCCGACAGAGGACCACCGTACGGCCACGTGTCACCGCCAAGGGCATAAACCCGGCCCTCCTTTACGAAATTCAAGTCATTCCATACTGCATTGTTTGCCAGCCCTTCCTCAAATAAGCCATCATCGTCTTGGACGATATGAAGGAAGTTTGCGTCCTCGACTGAAAGCAGCTCCTCTACCCCCGTCGTAGCGTACCCGTACAACTCAAAGCTTCCTGAATCATAGGCATTGTTTAAGCCAATCTTCTCTAAAATTGCTGGCGCCATTCCATTCGGATTGAATAAGCGGAACACAGGCGCTTGGTTATCGGTATAAGCCATCGTCAACACGAAATCTCTCGTCTCGAGATCCATAGACTCGATTTTTTCCTTGCCTTCTTCATATTTTTCATCGAGTTCAGCCAGTATGGCTTCCCCTTCCGCCTCTTTGTCTACCACTTTTGCCATTTCGCGGAATGTCGTTTCCATTTCTTCGTAATGGGTAATGCCTTTGCTTTCTTCAGGATAAGGATCAAAGATGAGCATTGGCGCAATGTCTTTCAGTTCCTCTTCAATGTTTTCAGAACGATAATTTGCTGATATAATGAGGTCCGGCTCTAATTGGGCAATAGCCTCCAAATTAGGCTCCGTCCGCAAGCCTACATCGACGACATCGTCTGAAAGCTCTTCGCGGACATCTACCCATTTATGGTAATTTTCGACGTCAGCCACTCCAACTGGCTGGACACCAAGGGCCAATAAATTTTCTACATACGTCCAGTCAAGGGCGACGACACGCTTAGCCGGTTCTGTAAACGTTTGCTCTCCTTGTGTGTCCGTAACCGTGATGGAACCTGTGTCACTATTGCCGTCTTTTGATGTATTTTCTTGTCCGTTCCCCTCGTTGCTGCTATTACATGCCGCTAATAACATAAACGCGCTGGCAGCGACAAATACATGCCTCTTTTTCATATCTATTCTGCTCCTTTTGTTGATAACAATTTTCATTCTCAATAACAATATAACGGCTTCGACAGAAATCGGCAAGCCTTTTTACAATTAAATCGGTCGAGAACTGCCTATTTGTTCATAGTTAACAGCTGTTTCATCGCTATAAGCTCTTCTTCCTTCGCAACAGCAATGCTTTTGTCAAGATACTTGCTCGGCGTTAAGTCGTGGTACGCGTGCATCGGGACAATATGAACATGAAGATGGGCTTGGTCAAAACCGGCAATGGCAACGCCGACTTTCTTAGGTCGGAGCGTATCATCCACCTGTTTGCTTAAGCGCCTAACTGCTTTCATGACATCGATATATTCCTGTTCTCCCAGCGTATGGAGTGCTTCCTGGTGCCTTTTTGGAATGACAAGCATATGTCCTGGGTTGATTGGCTGAATATCTAGAAAAGCGATAGCTTGTTCGTCTTCATACACAATATGACTTTTTACTTCCTTATTGGCAATGGCACAAAATAAACACGTCATTCGGATATACATCTCCCTCGCTTTAAAGTTTTTAACTTTCAGCCTACGTAATGTGGATGGCTTTGGCAATAGTCTATTGTTTAGTTATTCCTTATAGGACCGTCTTCCTTCTTGTATACGAATGGAGCAAAAAAGAATTTGATTATTGCTACCATTCTCAAAAAATCCTGCCCTTTTACGGAAATATGCTATTCTAATAGTGTGTGAAAAGGAGAGTGATGGCCATTCAATTAACGACTTACACTGACTACGCGTTGAGAGCACTTCTCTATGTCGGCAGTTTGCCAGATGGCGAACGTACACAAGTGAAAGACATTGCCTCAGTCTACAACATTTCATTGAATCACCTACAAAAAGTCATCCATGACCTCGGCAGAAAAGGCGTGCTCCACACGATTCGCGGTAAGCATGGCGGCATTGCCCTTGCCCACAAGCCTGTTGATATCAATATTGGCAAGTTAGTGCGCGAACTGGAAGATGTTCAACTCGTTGAATGCTTTCGTGACAACAACAACTGCCTAATTTCGAATAGCTGCAAATTAAAAGAAGCACTAGCTAAAGCGCAGCATGCCTTCTTCCAGGTCCTTGACCAATATTCACTAGCTGATTTTCTCGAAAACAAGGCCGATTTGTATGCGCTGTTCAAAATCGCTGGCCAAGAAGAGCCACTCACACCTTAATCCGTATTCACACCTAGAAGAAGAAAGCAGGGATCATTATGGAAGATCGTTCAGCTGCAGCATTGTGGCAATCGTTTAAAAGCCGTTCTCAAAATGTGCCAGATCACTATGAAGCTTGGGCATTCGGCAATACGGAAGAAATGGCCGATGAGCTAGCTGAACTCGTACTAGCCGGGAAGAAAACAGCTACTTCTTCCAATTACACGCTGTATGAATTGGAGCAAGAATCGCTGCCAAAAGTTGGTCAGCATCATGTCCTGCTTAACGGCAAAGGGGAAGCTGTCGCTGTGATCATGACAACGGCTGTCACGGTCATTCCTTACAATCAAGTGACAGAAGAACATGCTTTTTTGGAAGGAGAAGGAGACCGCTCCCTTGCTTATTGGCAAGATGTGCACGAACCGTTTTTTACGCAGGAGCTTGAAACTCACGGGCTTGCCTTCCACCCTAAAATTCCGGTTTTATGCGAACAGTTTAAAGTCGTGTATCGGCGCTAAAAAGAAAAGAAGCTGGCTTTCTTAATAGAAAAACCAGCTTCTTTTCTATGGTTGCGATGTTGACTTTGCTTCGTTCGTCTTCCTTCCACATGTTTTTACATTTTGTCATTCACCGCTTTTATGTCGGTTAAATCCAATTTCGGCTTTCGGTTGTCATCAAGCAACCCGTTGATTTCTTGCTGAACGTCTGTAATTTGCGTATAGCAAAAACCGGATACATAAGGAAGTGCTTTTATCGCATCGGTAATCGCTTCATAGCGCTGCAGAAACGCTTGTTTCGTTGCGACTTGGTTGCCGTACCCCCAGCCGTCTTCCGACTTAAAAGCAATGCCGCCATATTCACTGATTAAAACAGGCTGGCCATTATAGTGGTAGCCTTCGGCGAATGGATACTTGTCATGATTATGAGGGTAATGGTTGCTTAAGAGCGCGTCTTTGTCCTCATATCTTGCCAGAAACGCTTCAGCAAACTCTTCATAGTCGTGAAGCGTGATTAAATCAGAAATGGTATGCTCCCAACCGTCATTTGCAATAACAAGGCGCGTCTCATCTATCGACTTTGTCAAATGGTAAATCGCTTCAGTCAATGCTTGTTGTTGTTTGCTTTTTAACACGTCTTTGATGCCCCACGACTCATTAAAGGGGACCCAGGCGATAATGGATGGGTAATGGGCAAGCTGGCATACGACTTCCTGCCATTCGCTCGTAAAAGCGCCCACTGCTTCTCGGGAGAAGGTATAAGCAGATGGCATCTCTGCCCAAACGAGCAAACCTTTCTGGTCACATAAAGCATAAAACCGTTCGTCTTCAATTTTTTGATGTTTGCGCACGCCATTAAACCCCATCGCAATAATTGCGTCAATATCTTGTTCAAGCGCTTCTAACGATGGCGCTGTCAAGTGCGTATGTGGCCAATAGCCTTGGTCTAGAATCAATTTCTGATAGATGGGGCGATTGTTTAAAAGCACTTGGCCATTTTTCGTCGAAATTTTCCGCAAACCGAAGTAAGAAAAAGCTTCATCTACCGCTACTCCGTCTTGATAAACAGTAAACGCCACATCGTATAAGTGAGGATGTTCTGGCGTCCAATGGGCCACTTTCCATTCATGGATGTCAGCGTCTAAATCAACTGTTAGTTTCAAGTTGCAGCTTTCAGGAGAAAAAGACAGGCGGCGCACTTCTTTTCCTCGGAAAGAAACGACGGTTTCGATTTGCAGCCCCTTAACATTGGCCGTATTTAGTTCATAATCAAACTGAACGGCATGTTTGTCAAAATCCGGTGTAATTGCAACGTTTTTTAAATAAGTATCAGCGACAAACTCCAGCCATACGCTTTTCCATATCCCGGTCGTTTGTACATACCAGCAGCCGAAATTTTCGTCGGTCCACCGTTGCTTCCCTCGTGGTTGGGATGTGCTTTCGCTGTCTTCTGCCCTGACAACAATCTGTTGTGTTTCCCCTTGTTTCACATACGGTGTTATATCAAAAGAAAACGCAGTATTCCCGCCAACATGTTCACCTGCAACTTGCCCATTGACCCATACAGTTGCTCGATAATCAACTGCTTGGAAATGAAGCAGAACACGTTTGCCTTTTTGTTCAGTTGGAATGGTGATGTTTCGGCTGTACCATACCACAGGGTGAAAGGCAGTCTCGCCAATGCCGCTTTCCGGCGATTCATAAGAAAAAGGCACACGAATCTTCTGGGAAAATGCGCTCTTCAACTGCCACTTTTCGAAGACACCCTTGTTTTGGTCATCAAATTCAAAATCCCATGAGCCATTTAAATCGATCCAGTGTGTGCGCACGAGTTTTGGACGCGGAAATGCTTTGTCTGCCCATGCCATTTGCCAGCACTCCTTTCGGGTTTTTATCTCCAGTTAAATAAAGCGCTTTCAACCAATCGCAGCATTTAATATCAAAAAATATGTTTACAAACATATTTTTTGTTTAGGTAGATCATACGCTTCCCTATCTTCATTGTCAATATTTTTCGGTAAAGAAAGCCGCCCTGATGGGCGGCTTTCTTCGGGTATGATTTATAGGTTTGAATGGGTGGTTGAATTGGACGAGGGCGTCTTCATTGAGTTTATAAAAAATGAAAGCCTGTTTTAGGCACGGTAATAGTTTAAAACGTCTTTCCAATTCGCAGGCTTCTCCCCTTGCAGATGAACAGCAGCCATCTCGGAGAGTTCGACCAGTTTTTCTTTAGCCGCCTTGGTTAAATCTGAATTGATTCCGACTTCCTTAAGCATGTCAACGGAGTTCTGAAGTTCATACGCTCTTCTTTCGGCATGAATGGCACTACTAGTCACAAGGCGATTTAATGTATCCATAAAGTTATGGCTATCCATCGTTTCAGCTAACGAGCTGAGTACTTCTTGAGACACATTGTACGTTTCAGAAGCTTGTAATGTCTCCAAATAGAGACCGACAATCCCTTTCATAAATATACTTCTAATTAACTTAATGGCGGAAGCATCCCCCGCCTTACTTCCAACTTCAGAGATATTCATATGGTAAGGTGTCATTTTGTCGATAAACTCCTGGATGCCGTTACCACTCGCAGAGATAGGGACTTTGTGTTTATACACCGGTAAGGGACCTAGCATAGCCGCATCAACAAAAGGGATGTTTACTTTTTCTAACTCCTTTTCAATCTCTTGTTTTATGGAAGGGTTGGAGGCAGATACGTCTACATAAAGGAAAGACTCTCCTTTTAATTCAGACCGAATATTTAAACTGACCTCCAGCGCCTTGCTGGCCGGTACAGCCACAAAGAGAACATCCATATCTGTAATAAGCTCTCTAACACTCGCCACTAGTTGAACATCCGCTTCCTCTGCACGTTTTTTTATTAGGGCGCCCGCCGTCTTATGGCTAATCATAACGTCATATGCCTTAATATGCTTGAGCCCCTCTTTTCTTAAACCATTGGATAATTCATAGGCTGCTTCTCCAAAGCCTAAAAAACCTACCTTCATTATTATCACCTTTCTACGTTAAAGACCTTATTTATCTATTTTCTTTTGAACATGATAGTTCATTTGGGTCAGTATGCTATCTACTTCCTTTAAGCGTTTGGAAATGTATTCGGTCTTCTCAAGAGAAAGGGAACCGATCAGGTAATCCACTATAAATATAGAAGAAACGATTGAGTTGTGAGAGGCTATGCTATCAGCTGGACAGGCAAAAACTAGGTCTGCGTATGAACTTAAAGGCGAAGAAAATTTATCCGTTATGGCAAGGACGCTTGCCCCTTTTTTCTTAGCTTGCTCAGCGTAATGGAGTAGACGTTCTCCATATCTAGCATAGCTCACAACAATCAGTAGATCGTTCTCCGTAAAGGAAATGACATCGTCCACCCAGTCACTTGAGTCTGCAAGTGTTAACTTTGTATTTCCTAGCATTCTATTTAAATTGTGAGTTAAATATTGCGCTACCGGCAATCCGCTTCGAACACTTGTACAATAGATTTGTGAAGCCGAACAGATCAATTTGACCGCTTCATTAAGGTTGGTTTCAACATTCAATTGGTTTGCTTTTTGGATTTGTTCCAGTTGCAGCTCATAATGATGCAACCAACTTTCATTATGAGAAAGATTTTTCAAGTTTTTTTCTAATCTAATTTGTGGGGCAGCCTCTTCCTTTAAATGAGCTTGTAGGCTCTTTTGAAAGGCCGAATAGCCTGAATAACCTATGTTAGACATCAGACGCATCACCGTTGTTGTACTTGTTCCGACATTGTTGGATAACTGGCCAACTGTCATAAACCCAACTTCCGAATAATGATCAATCATATAGTCAACGACTAGCTTTTGAGATCTCGGTAGCGAACCAGCACTCTCTTTTAATACTTCCAAAGGATTTTTCATGTTTAGGCCAACTCCTAAAGAATAATAAAGTCTCTAAAAAGCATATCTAACTTCGCTTAGAGTGTCTATTATCCTTGCAAAGAGTTCAGCGTAATCACAGTTTCATCCGCGCCAACTTATCTACTCTAGCCACTTTGGTTTGATATTTCCATTAGCTATACTTTCTAGTCGCGCCTTTTCATATTTCGCTTTTTCCTCTGCTAATTGAAGCGCGTTTTCTACATTGGCCCTTGGTAACACAATGACGCCGTCCGCATCACCCATAACAAAGTCTCCTGGCTCAACCTTTAACCCTCCACAGTTTATTGGTTGGTTTATGACGCCTGGCCCGTTTTTGGTTGGGCCAGCTGGTATCGCACCACGGCCAAATACAGGGAAAGAAGAAGTAGACAGCGTCTGAACGTCTCGAATCAGTCCATCAATAATAAAGCCATTGAGCTGTAGAGCATCTGCTGCAGCCACCATAAGTTCTCCAATAACCGCTCTTTTTTCATTTCCATTTGCACTAACAACTAACACATGGCCTGGTCGAGAATGATAAATAGCATGATGCACGGCAAGATTGTCGCCGTCTTCAACCTCAATGGTTACAGCTGAACCTACTAAAACACGATCAATGTTGAATGGTTTAATTAAGTGGTTCATTTCAACCGGAATATCCATGCCATCACTTATTAAGGTTGTGCTTAATTTTTTGGCTCTCTTTACCCAGTCATCAGGCAGCACTTCTGGCGCCTGATTTTTCTCTATATTTCCCATGTTAACTCTCCCCTTCCTTTCGTTTAGGTTTTTTAAAGTAAGAAAGCAAATATCCAGAAAACGCTGCAATCGATGTCATAAAATAAACAATGCTAGCTAGATGCTCGTCTAACCCTACAACCCAACTTCCTTTTAATGCAAATAGACCAATCATTTGCCCAAACACTAACACAGCACCAAGCAATGTAAATAAAAAGACTGACATAATAAAAATCATTAGAATTATTTTTCTCATCATACCCCTCCTACAATGGTATAGGGATAATACCCATACCGATTAACCAGCTGATAATCATTAATGGAATCGTGTAATAAATTAGCAAGGGGACATACGTTTTTTCCGGTCCCACCCTTGCCATACCTGTTGCTACATAAATGGGGCCTGAAGTTGGCGTACTTCCTTCTGTCGCACCAAACATCATGATGGTAACAACGGCCAACAGTGGATCCACACCGACCGCCGTTAACGCGCCAAACGAGGCGAGACCAATTGTGGCAATCGTTGCTGATGTAGCAAGGGGAGTCGCAACTAACGTAATAATGATTCCAACGATAGCGATCATGAGCCATTTTGGTACAGCAAATGACATCATTAACGTTTGCAATTGTTCCGTTAAACCAATTTCATTTAAAACCGCACTTGTCGCAAATGTAAAAATTAAAACAGGGCCAATTACGTAATAGGATGGTGCAGTGTCTTCAAAAAACTTTACCCATTGGCTCTTTCCTTTAGGCAAGTGATTTCGACCTACTATTAATGTAAAAACGATCATAAATACTGGAACCCAAACAATGAACGACATGGCATTCATCGCCGTCTCCCCAACACTTTCAACGGAAGCATACCATTTAGCAAGCGGACCAAAATGAATAATTAACGGCAGGATAATCCCTAAAAAAATGAGTAAAGATGTCCAGCCTTCTGAGAACGATTTACCTATTGGCTGAATTAAATTAGGATGCACAGACTGTATGTTGTATTTCTTCGTCATAATAAACACAACGACAACCCGATGAATCAATGCATATAGACCGGCTATATATAAAGCGATAAATAAATCACCTTGCCCAACGGTTGCGGCAACGGGGGTAAATCCTAACATAATAAACATGGTGGAGTTAGGAGGAATAATACTACCAAAGCCTGAGTTTCCAGCTACGATCGATGCCGCATGCTCTTTCCTCCAGCCAGAACGCTCCATCCACGGTATTGTAATCGAACCAGTTGTCGCAGCAATACCAGATCCAGATCCAGCAACTAGAGCAAAAAGCCCTGATCCAAACGTATTGACGTACGCTGCTCCACCTGGCAATCGACCAATCAGGGAGTTCAAAATTTGAATGATTCTTCCAATTAATCCCGTGTAATTAATCAATTGAGCCATGAAAATAAACGCCAGAGATGCAAAAACGACCGAGTGTGTGAGCCCTTTCATTAAGCTAGGAAGAAATAGCTCAAATGCTTGACTTCCTGAAAAAACTAGGGTAACGACGAATCCAAGTATCATGGCTTCTCCAATATTTCGCTTTGTAAAAATAGCCCAGAACAAAACAATGGCAATGAATGATAGTAGCGCCCAAACGGCTGTACCCATATAATCAGCCCCTTTCAGTATAAAATATTACTTTTTAATTTTAAATAGTAATGAATATTACATGTTCGTTAGTCTAACATGAAACGCTTTTTATGTAAACGCATTCATTGATTTTTATTGCGGAGGTTTATCGCCCATTCGAAAAACGGATAGCTCGCATCCGACTTTGCTTTTCGATAAAATACAGATTGACCATATTAAAAAAGGAAGTGGCAGAATGCAATCAATCAAAGGAAAAGTGGCGCTTATTACAGGAGCGGGACGTGGAATTGGCCGCGCTACAGCCGAGGCTTTTGCGAAAGAAGGAGTCCATGTTGGTCTTGTTGGCCGTACGCTAGAAAACCTTCAGAAGGCTCAAAACGATTTGGCACAATACGACGTGAAAACAGCGCTCGCAACAGCCGATGTTGCCAATTTATCTTCTATTTCTGCAGCAGTAGCAGCGATTCGTGAGGAGCTTGGGGCCATCGATATCCTCGTAAACAACGCGGGTATTTCAAAGTTTGGCGGATTTATGGATTTAACTCCCGAAGAATGGACCGATATTATCGATGTGAATGTGAAAGGGGTGTATTACACAACGCGTGCAGTATTACCTGAAATGATCGAGCGAAATTCAGGTGACATCATTAACATTTCCTCAACTGCAGGTCAAAAAGGTGCGCCGGTTACGAGTGCCTATACAGCCTCTAAAGCAGCAGTGATTGGCCTTAGTGAATCACTAATGATGGAAGTTCGCAAAAAAAATATTCGTGTGACCACTCTCACACCAAGTACAGTAGCAACAGATATGGCGAAGGATTTGAACTTAACGGATGGCAATCCCGATAAAGTCATGCAACCAGAGGATTTAGCAGACTTCATGGTCGCTCAACTCAAGCTTCATCCTCGTGTCGTTCTAAAGCATGCCGGACTTTGGTCTAACAACCCTTAAGAGCATCAACAGGAAGGCTAGGTCATCACTTCAGTTACACGAGAAAAAAGAAGTACGCTCATCGGATGAGCGTACTTCTTTTCTTTCCACTTCTTGGCTAATTTTGTCCCGCCTCTACTCGTCAAATTCAATGACTAATTTCAAGTCTTGGGGATGATCGCCAAACTCTTTTCCAAATAAATTGATGCCGCCTTTATGGAGCGCATTTTCCTTAATGCCGATACGAACCGTAATGCAAGGATGATCCTCTAGTTGCAAGTCGGCAATCGTGACTGGATTAATAGGCAAATGGTCAAGCAACGCTTGTTTTTTCGTCACCGTCCACGTTTTAAGGGCGCCATATTGTGTTCTCGTATTGTGAAACCAAGTTGGCGGGTTTTGCTTACCTGGACGGTCGCCAAAGTCCCCTGGGCTTGTCCATGTGCCAATATCAACGCCATTTATCCAAACGGTAATGTCAGACGGCCAGTCATGATCATAGTTAGGCGCTTCTGAACACAACTCACAGGAAAACAGCAAGCTGGCTATTTTCTGTTTTGGTTTTAGGGCAAACGGAAATTTATACTCAAAAAAGCCAGTCCTCGTCCATATCATTTGTGCAGTTGAACGGTCTGGATGGTAAAATTGGACAGGATCGTCTTCATTTAAAACGACGCCATCGCTGTTTGCCATGCCGCATGTCGGCGTAACAGAAAAGTCAACATAGTGCCCAATTGGCATATTGATTTCGTATGTGCGCTTTTCAGTCCTTTGGCCACCATCATTTAAGGCAATATGGATGTCATCAAAGTTGCGTGTACACACTTTCATGGCACCGCGGCTAGCTGGGCGCAGTTCGGTTAAAATGAGCCCTGCCTCTTGTAGGACGTTCACGTTGGAAGCCGCTGTAGAAATCGGGATGCCGATGAGGGTAGCTAACTCATGCACACTATATGTTTCCTTGCTTAGTAGTTCAACCATGCGGACGCGGACATCCGTCGACAACGCATGGCACACCTTGCGCAATCTCACTGGTTCATGAATGGACAACTCTAGCAAAAAACGACACCTCCAGTTTCTTTCATTTTAGCATATACGGATCCAGCCTCCTTTTCCATAGCTTTTTTAGCTTCTTTATTGCTTCACGGCTAAGTAAAAATCCGAAAGTAAAACGGATTGCATCCACAATCCGTTTTGTTTAGCCTATTATTTTTTGTCGCTCAGCATCTTATCGTTAAAGCCAAACAGCCAAGTGAGCACGAAGGCAATGACGATCGCTGTTACGTTGCACAAAATATAGAGTGGAAGCTGGCTATTCAAATACAATAGCGTGCCTGGAATGACTGTGATGGCCATCCCCGTTGCACTTAGCTGGAATATTGAAGCCATAAAGCCCCCAACGCCTCCGCCGATTAAGCCCATGACGAACGGCTTTACATACCGCAAGTTTACGCCGAATATAGCCGGCTCTGTGATGCCGAGAAAGGCCGAGAACGAAGAAGGCAAGGAAAGCGCCTTTAATTTGTTGTTTTTCGTTTTCAGGCCGACGGCAAGACAGGCTGCGCCTTGTGCCGCTATTGCGGCTGTGACGATCGCGTTGAATGGATTGCTTCCCGTTTGTTCGAGAAGTTGGATTTCCAAAAAGTTAAAGATATGATGAACACCTGTAACCACAATAATTTGATTGAAGAAACCGATTAGGAGCCCAGCGATCCCGAACGGCAGACCCAGCAAATAGGTTGTCGCGTTTAGGACGACTTCTTCAAACGAATGAAAAATCGGGCCAATGGCAAACAGACCGAGTGTAATCATGACCAGCAATGTTAAAAACGGCGTTACGATCAAATCGATTGCTTCAGGAATCCGCTTTCTCAAAAAGCGCTCAAACTTTGCGCCAATAAGCCCGATAAAGAATGCAGGCAAAACCGAACCTTGATAGCCGACCACAGGTATGAAACCAAACATAACAAGCGCTTCCTCGGAGCCGTTGGCAACACTGTAGGCATTCGGTAGTGCCGGGTTTACGAGCATCAATCCGAGAACAATACCGAGCACCGGACTGCCTCCAAAAACTCTAAAGGCCGACCAGGCTACCAAGGCAGGCAAAAATGCGAACGCCGTGTCTGTTAATATTTCTGTGAACATGAGAAAATTGGCCGAAATATCGACAGGCGTCATGCCAAACCAAGCTAGCACCGTTTCTTGTGTGAGCAGGCCGCGGAGGCCCATGAACAATCCTGTTGCCACCAATACTGGAATAATCGGTACAAAGACATCACCAAAAGTGCGGATCGCTCGTTGAAATACATTGCCCGTCTTTTTTGCTTCTGATTTTAGTTGGTCTTTGCTTGTGCCTTCCACGCCTAAGCTCTCAATCGCTTCAAAGACTTGGTTGACAGTGCCGGTTCCAAAAATAATCTGGTACTGGCCAGAGTTGAAAAACGCGCCTTTCACTTTGGCGATATTTTCTACTTTTTTCTCGTCGATCTTCTGTTGATCGTGGACCATAATGCGAAGCCGTGTCGCACAATGGGCAAAGGAAGCAATGTTGTCTCTGCCGCCGACGGCTTCAATGACCTGCTTGGCAATTTCCCGATTGTCTACTCCCATATCATTCATTCCCTTCTATATCGTTTCCCGCATGAGTCAAATCCCACTTGGTAGCTTTTAAGTGGGCATTGCCTTTGTTTACGAAAAAACGGATTCCCTTGCTGTCGGGCTGTGGAAAAATCCGGCTTGTAAACACTTCTTCGCCGTCGTTGATAAACAATTCGACTGAAGAGGTGTCGACAAACAAGTGAAATTGAATCTGTTCTGCCACTAGCCTGCAGGACCGAGTCGCCCCGTAGCTACTGTTGATTATTTCTCCTGCCATTGAACGATCCATTGTTACCTTCTGCATAACGGTATTATAAGTAATAACGGTACGCTCTTTTTCACTGGAGCGGATTTCAATTCCGACGGCTTCGGCCTCGAGTGGATCAAATGTACAGATCATCTCAAAAGCGGCGCCGGCAATGCCATCATACGTTTTTGCTTCATTCGTTAACGTATCCTGTACGTCGCTTCGCTTTTGTCTCAGCTTCTGTAGTTCTACTACTGGCTTCTGTAGCAATTTGCCGTCGCATAACTCCAATGTTCTCGGCAAAGTTAAACAATGTGCCCAACCGTGGGAGTCTGTTGGATAGCCAATCTCCGGCTGCCCCATCCAAGCGACCATAATTCTCCGCCCTTGCATATCTTTCATCGTTTGTGGCGCATAAAAATCAAACCCTCTATCCAGCTCATGAAAGCAGCCATGGCTAAAAACAAGCGTTTCTCGATTCAAAGGCTTGCCAGTGACGTAGCCCGACTGATACAGGTTCAAAAAGCGATCGCCTTCAGGGGCTAAGCCTTGGGGACAAAACAAGAAAACACCTTGTCCGTCCAGCTCGAAATAATCTGGGCATTCCCACATATAGCCGAAATCATTCAGGTTGGTGCCCATCTCCCCAACGAATCGCCATTCCAACAAATCAGGCGACTCATACACGACGGCAGTGCCTGTGAAGTCATTCCGCTGAGTGCCGATGACGCAGCGATACATATCGTCGTCCTTCCACACTTTCGGATCACGAAAATGGGCTGTATATCCTGCTGGAACTTGATCAATGACAGGCTTCTCCCATTTTGAAACGGCTCGATTTTCATCCATTACAGCGATGCACTGGGACGTTTGCCTGTTCCAATTCTCGTCCCTAGCATTCCCTGTATACATTAAATGCAATTGTGAGTCTTTGACGATGCCACTTCCTGAGTAAACGCCATGGGAGTCAAAAGACGTATCAGGCGCGATCGCTTTCCCAACATTGCGCCAATGGACAAGGTCTTTTGAGGCCGTATGGTACCAGTACTTGAGCCCATGGTACGTTCCAAGAGGAAACCACTGATAAAAAAGATGATACTCTCCTGCAAAATAAGCAAAACCGTTAGGGTCGTTTAGCAAGCCGGTAACAGGCTGAATGTGATAGGTTTGCCTCCACTCGCTTTCCTTCACCTGCTTTTGCAAAGCAGCGATTTCTTCAGGAGAAGCCTGTTCTAGGCGGCGGTATTTCTGTTCTCTGTCCATCCTTCTTCTCCCTTGCTGATCTATTCTGTCGTTTTTTAGGAACCGGTTCCAATAAGGTGAAAAAATAATGAACACAGTTCCAAAGCCTCTGTACCTCTTCGGAACCGGTTCCATAATTAATATAATCGATGTATACTCTTGTTGTCAACGCTTTCACGCTCTATTAATTCACATTGCAGGACTGTAAGGCGGTCAACACGCTCATCGTGAACAAGTTTTATAATATGCCGTGCGGCCAAACGCCCGCCTGCCGCATATTGATATTTCACCGTCGTGAGTCCTGGGTGTATCACTTCCGTCACGTCATACCCACCAATGCCCGTTACTGAAAGATCTTCTGGAATTCGCCATTCTTTCATATGGGCCGCCTTCATAACGCCGAGTGCAATACTGTCTGTGGCGCACACAATGGCGGTTGGACGCTGCCCAGAACCGTCCAAAATCGTTGAAGCCGCTTCTACCGCAGCCGCAACCTTAAAGCCGCTCTCATAAAACTGAGCCGTGGCGCCGCTTTGCTCCTTCAGCGCTTTTTGGAAGCCGCACTTCCGCTCAACGCCTACCGCTACGTCCTGTTCCGTTACACCTAAATAGGCGATACGATTATGCCCTTTAGACAAAATGTAGCGACCGATCTCGTACCCTGCTGCATAATCATTGTAAATAATACTGTGGACGTCCGGATGCTGCTGGCCGTGAAAAATAACAGGAATGCCGATCTCCTTAATGGCCGCCAAATGAAAATCGGTAATTTGAGTAGCCAATAGGACGATCCCTGATATTTTTTGCCTTGCTAAGTCATATAAGGCCTCAATTTCACGGGATAAATCCTGGTTTGTGTTAATGATAAGCATCTGGTAGCCATTTTCTCTAAGCTCTTCTTCCATACCCGTAACAGTCTGTGCCACTGAGAAAGAATCAAGCCGGGGGACGATCACACCGATGATGCTTGTCTTCTTTGCTTTTAAGCTTTGTGCGAACGAGTTCGGAATGTATCCCGTTTCCTTGATTACTTGTTCAATTTTAAGCCTTGTCGTATCGCTGACCGAACCACCATTTAAATAGCGAGATACCGTACTTTTGGCTACCCCTGCGATTTTGGCGATGTCTGCAATTGTAATGTTCATTCGCTCCCTCCAGCTGGCCTGTTTCTTGCCCGCCCTCCTGTTGGAATCGTTTCGATTTGGCTATACACTTTGCTCTCCCTTTCCTAACTATCTCTCCTTCCTTAAATATAACATGTAGGCAGATGAGAGCAAACCGAGGCTATCACCAAGATCTACTGGATCTCCGAGAGCAATAAGATAAAAAAAGAAGCACGCTGTTCACTAAGAACAGTGCTTCTTTTTTTATCTTTGAAAACGAAGTGTAAGTATGGATCCTCTACTCTTCTCTATCTCCAAAAAGTAATTTGCTCTGGACTTAAACGAACAGAGTCATAGCCTTGTTCTGCCGCCTTTCCAATTGAAAGAATTAGCACAGGCGTGTATCGTTCTGGGTCTAACGCAAAAGCCTCTGCTAGTTGATCGGCCTCAAAGCCTCCAATCGGATTTGTGTCATATCCGTATGCTCTTGCGACGAGCATGAGTTGCATCGCAAACAAGCCACTATCCACTTTAATGACATCGTTGATCTGTTCTTTCGGTAATGTTGGGTAATGGGACTGAATGGCGGCCAATTGCTGGTCGCGAACTTCCGCTGGCATCTTCCCTTCATCCACCGCTTTATTAAAAATGTACTCGGCATTTTCATAGGACTTAAAGTCCGCAAACACTAACAACATTGCCGATGAAGTATCATTTTGCTTTGTGTTAAATTTAACAAGCGGACGAAGCTTTTCTTTGCCTTCATCACTATCGACTACAACCAAACGCCAAGGCTGCAAGTTCGCAGAAGATGGAGCCGACGCAGCATCCTCAATGATACGTAGGAGCTCCTCTTTTGGTATTTTATAAGTCGAGTCATACGTCCGAATCGAACGGCGCCCCTTGATAATTTGCATAAAGTCGTTGCTTTTTAATGTAGATGACATCGGTATCCCTCACTTTTCCTGAATTTAGTGAAGCATTAAGCACTTCACTACAAAAATCCTAAACTATAAAGTATACTTCATAGCAAGAAAAAAGCAGGGGGATTGATCATGAAAATTAGCGAAGTCGCCAAAACGTTAAATTTGCCCATCTCGACCATCCGTTACTACGAAAAAATGGGCATCGTTCCGGAACATTATGTGACCAGGGACGAAAATAATTATCGCCATTATGATGAAACAATCATCCACCACCTTCAAGTCGTCAAAACGCTCTTAGCAGTTGGCTTTTCCATTGGTGAAGTGAGGTCGATGATTGAGCGGAACGGATTTACAAAGGAAGAGCATACTCGCATACTCCAAGCGAAAATTGAGGAAATCGAAGAAGCACAAAGGAAATTAGAGCAGTCTAAGCAATATCTTTACGACATCCTCGCCTCAGATATCTCATGTGAAAAAGGGTTCGGTCAGTTGGATTAGCATTTACAACCAACCTTACAACAAGATAAACCCTTCAAGCAGACATTGTAAAACTTTAATTCACTGGCTTTGGAGTGGTTGAAGAGATGTTCTTCTACCAATTCCGTGTCACTCAACAAGTCATCTCATAGTGGTAAAAGAGAAAAGCAGCCTTTCCAGTAGCATGCCTTTCTCTTCATGTTCGCCTGTTCTCTTATTCGCCGTTAGCTGTTTCCTGCTTTTACAGTAATGCCATGGCGTTCAAGCTCTCCTTTGAGCTGCTCGGCAAATGCGACCGCATGTGCGCCATCTCCGTGAATACAAACGGTTTGTGCGTCAATCTTTACATCGGTGCCTTGCTGTGTCCGCACTTTTCCTTCCTGTATCATCCGCAGCACTTGTTCAGACGCTTCTTTTGCATCGGTTATTAGAGCGTTCGGGGCACGCCTTGATGTTAGACTGCCATCTGCTTGGTACGTGCGATCCGCAAACACTTCGCTTGCCGTTTTCAACCCTACTTTTTTCCCAGCAGCAATTAGGGCGCTTCCAGCCAGTCCATAAAAGACCAAATTGGGATCAACATCGTAAACGGCGTTGGCGATTGCCTCAGCTAGTGCTTGGTCAGCGGCAGCCATATTGTATAAAGCGCCATGTGGTTTGACATGATGGAGCTTGCCTCCTTGCGCTTTCGCAATCGCCCATAAAGCGCCAATCTGGTATACGACCAGTTCATACCCTTCTTGTGGGGAAATGTCGATGTTTCTACGCCCAAAACCGCCAATGTCAGGAAGGCCTGGGTGTGCGCCAATCGCGACACTATGTTCCAATGCACGTGCAACCGTTTCCCTCATCACATGGGCATCGCCTGCGTGGAATCCGCAAGCAATGTTGGCTGATGAAATGTAAGGCATGATTTTTTCATCGTTCCCTATCGTGTAGGCGCCGTAACTTTCGCCTACGTCGCTATTTAGATCAATGGCATTCATCAATGTCTCCTCCTTATGAGCTAGTCCATAACGTAGCGATGCCTTCTAATGCGATGTACCCTGCCGCTCCAGTAACAAGTACGGTAACCACCCCGAAAACCAATAATGGCGTGGGATGATGATAGTCGCCGACAATTTCTTTTTTGCGTGAGGCGATTAAGATTGTCGTCAATACGATTGGCAAGATCAATCCATTTAAAGCACCAGCCACAATCAATAACGTAACCGGCTGGCCGATCGTTAAAAAAATGCTTGCCGAGATCGCGATAAATCCGGCAATAAACACGCTATTATATTTAGAGAAAAGTGGATGGAATGAACGTAAAAATGAAATGCTTGTGTACGCACAGCCAATGACAGAACTAATGGCGGCAACAAACAGAACCAGCCCGAACATATAATAGCCTGTGTCGCCTAGAACGACCAAAAATGCGGTTGCTGCTGGATTGCTTGCATCGAGGCTAAAACCTGCAGACACAACGCCGAGCACTGCGAGAAACAAAAATGTGCGCATGATGATTGTCGTGACAATGCCAAGCGATGCTGCCCTGCCGACAAAGTGGACGTTTTCTTTTCCAGTAATCCCGGCATCAATAAGGCGGTGCCCGCCAGCAAAAGAAATATAGCCTCCGACCGTTCCGCCAACAATCGTCACAATTGGCAATAGCAACGCCAAAGCGTCGTCTGGTACAAATGCCTTTATAAGCGCCTCTTGATAAGGAGGGCTTGTCCGCACCATAACAAAACCAACCATGACAAGCATCACTACACCACATATTTGCATGACACGGTCCATAATCGGGCCAAAGCGCTTAACTAAAAAGAGCCCGATTGTTAATGCGGCGGCAATGAGGCCGCCTACACTTAAAGGCAAGTTAAAAAGGACATTTAACCCTAAGGCAGCACCGCCAATATTGGCAATATTAAAGGCAAAACCACCGAACAAAATTAAACCGGCAATCACATAACCAAGCCCAGGCAGCAAGTTGTTCGCTATTTCTTGTCCACGCTTGCCTGAAACGGAAATCACCCGCCAAATATTCATTTGCACACCGATGTCAATAAGGAGCGACAATAAAATCGCAAATGCAAAACTAGCAAGGTATGTTTCCGTAAAGCTCGCCGTCTGCGTTAAAAAAGCGGGCCCGATTGCCGAAGTAGCCATTAAGAAAATAGCACCGCGCAAAAACCGGCTGCGCTCCTTTTCAGATAATCGTTTTTCCATTTAAACATCGGGCCTTTCATTTCAATTTGTGATGATTTGTCAAATGAATGTGCAGCAACCTACAACGCTTCTGCCGTTTGTCGTTTTTTACTTATCGTGCAAGCCATTCCGTCCATTTTAGCGTGATTCCAACCTTTCGTTGTTGCATCGCCATTTCCTGCTGCAAAAATAAATATTGCGCTTCTTCCAAAGTTATTCTTTCAAAAGAAAATGCATCCCCTGGCCGCATTTGCGCAAGCTTGGGCAAATCAACAGCAGCGACTTGCAACATTCGAGGGTAACCACCTGTTGACTGCCGGTCAGCCATTAGTACAATCGGCTCGCCATCAGGTGGCACTTGTACGGTCCCAAACGTGACAGCTTCAGACAACAACTCCTCCTTTGTTTCACGTAAGAGCGGCGCTTCTCCCTGAAGGCGATAGCCCATTCGGTCGGAGTTGTTTTGAATCGTGAAAGACATATCAAACACATTCGTTTGGCTTTCTTTTGTAAACATTGAAAAATGGCTGCCAGGAATTGCCCGGACAACGTTCTCACTCAAAGATACAGAATCGCTCAATGAACCATTCACATGCCAATTCGAAACAAGGGGACAACCTTGCTTATCTGCTTTCTTTAGTAAAGGGGCAAGATGCTTGGCAACCTTTCCAATCGGGAGAAGATCACCTTTTTCCAATTTCCTTCCTTCGAATCCACCAAGCTTGGCACGTAAATAGGTACTCCGGCTTCCTAGAACAGCAGGCACATCAATTCCACCGGCGATCGCTAAATAAGCCCTTGCTCCTTGCCTGGCCGTTTTAAAAGTAAGCTCTTGGCCAGCAGGGACAGAAATGGCCGCTCCTAACGGGTATGGTTTCCCTTCAATGTAGGGGGTCATTCCTTTTCCCGCTACACAAATGAGACTCGCTTGTTTAAATAGAATCGTAGGGCCGAGAAGTGTCATTTCTAAGCAAGCAGCGCCTTCTTCATTTTTAACTGCAAGATTGGCACTGCGGAGAGCTAGCTTGTCCATTGCCCCGCCTTCAACCACCCCTTGATGGAGATAACCTTTGCGGCCAAGATCTTGAACCGTCGTCAACAATCCCCCTTTTAAAATCGAAATGCTCATCGTCCCGCCTCTTTCATGTGTTCATATGTTTCCGCTGAAATCGCCTCAAACCGGACGCGATCTCCTGGAGCAAGCAAGCTTGGTTGCTTGCGCTCAGGGTCAAATAATACAAGCGGTGTTCTGCCAATAAGCTGCCACCCGCCAGGCGTTTCTAGTGGATAGACACCGGTCTGGCCACCGGCAATACCAACCGTGCCAGCAGGAATCACCGCTCGGGGCTGTTTTCGTCTTGGCGCGGAAATGGCCGGGTCCATCCCGCCGAGAAACGGGAAACCAGGGGCAAATCCGATCATATAAACGAGGTAGTCACCAGCACAATGCCTGTTGATGACATCCTCGACGCTTAAATGATTATGGGCAGCAACCGCGGCTATATCTGGCCCATAGTCGCCGCCATAGCATACTGGGATGGCAATCGTTTTTCCAGGTGAAGCTTGTTCGCTTTCCCCTAAAGCATCAATCCGTTCCCTTAGCCAACATTCCACTTTTTCACAAATGCTGCTCCCTTTCATGGCTGCGCCAGCAACGTGGGCAGGGTCAAAAAATACCGTTACTCCCGTATAACTTGGGACTGCTTCAATATAGCCAGGAAAACGACGCTTGTCCAAGTCGTTCATCAACTGTCTTATCCGCGTATTGGTTGTATCACGAATGCCAGTGGCAAACGATACCGTCAACGCTCCTTCGCTTAAAGGATAAAATTGCAGGTGTTGTCCACGCATTTGCTCTCACTCCCTCATTTGCAGCGGTGGCCTCGCATTCGCAGATGTTTCAAAATAGTATATCATTCTTGCCCTTAGCAAAAAAGCGATTCAGCTACACAAAACGATGACTAAACTGGTTTAACATCAACAGACAACCTCATGCATATAAATAATGAAGTCATTCGTTTCAGGATTGTGTAGCAACAAGGAAGGATTTCGCAAAGGGAAAGCGAACCATTTACTCATCAATGTAAGCGTTTACAATTAACTAAGGAGGGACTTTCATGAAAAGATCGGTTAAACCGCTGCTTTTTATGCCGTTGCTGCTGCCGTTGCTGGCCACTGGAAGCTGTGCGAATGAAGAGGCAGTGACAACAAACGAAGTCGAACTAACATGGCTTGTCCGCAGCGACCCAAACTTAATTAAATGGGAGCACCGGGTCATTGAAGAGTTTGAAAAAGAGCATCCTGGAATTAAAGTCCGCTTACAGACGATTCCACAAGGGGAAATTGACCAAAAGTTGCAAACAATGATTGCTGGCGGCAATGTTCCAGACGTTTGGTCGCCAAACTGGGCTGATTCTGGCTTTGGTGGTTACCATAAGCTAGGTGCTTTAAAAGATTTAACGCCTTATATCGAGCAAGATCCAGAAGTGGTAGAAGGCATTGACGAAACATTGTTGGAAATTTACCGCACAGAGGAAGGAACTTTTGGGCTACCGATCTTATCGATGGGCTCTTTTCTTTACTACAATCGTGACTTGTTTGATGCGGCTGGCATCGAACCGCCGCCGACCGACTGGGAAGATAAAAGCTGGGACTGGGACGCAATGATTGAAGCAGCAAAAGCAATTACGGAAAACGATCTGCCGCCGACCCAGCGCGTTTACGGGATTTTGAATGACAATTCCCCTAACCGGGATGCATGGATGTTTGGCGGCGACTTATTTGCTGAGGAAACGTATGAAACAGGAGAACTAGTCGAGCCGACTGTGACAACCAACCCACGCAATTACGAAGCCATCCAAGCACGGTACGATTTGATTAACGAACACGAAGTGATGCCGCCGCAAAGCGAAGTGGCCGCACTTGCGCAACTAAGTGACCCATTTTTAAGCGGGCGCGTCGGCATGGTCATGAAAGGCGGTTGGGGGACACGCCAATACGCTAATACTGACTTAAACTGGGGGCTTGCAGCTTATCCTTATACAAACGAAGACCGGCAAATTCCCCTTTACGTCGACCCGTGGTCAATTAGCGAAGGCAGCAAGCATCCAGAAGAAGCATGGGAATTCCTCAAATTTTTAATGGACCCAGACAAAGCTGCTAAATGGATGGTCGAAATGACGTTAGAAAGCCCCGCTCATAGCGAATTGAAAGAACTTTGGTATGAACTGATTTCCGAGCGAACAGGCATTTCAGTGGATGATTTGCGCAAAGCAGATGAAGGCGCACTCAAATATGGACGCCCGACAGACAACCACTTAATTTCTAATTTTGCGCCTATCATGAAGCACCAAAACATGACCGTTAATGCTATTTACGACCGGCGCAAAGGCGTAGAGGAAGGACTGGAAGAGCTTCAGAACAATTTAAAGGCGCTAACTTATTAAGGAGGGATGATCGTGGCACAACCAACTTATCCAAGAGCGTTGTCAAAGCCAGCAAACAAAACCGTATCGATTGGGGCACGGCGTGAAGAAAAGTATTTTTGGCTGTTTATTTCCCCTTGGCTCGTCGGCTTTTTGCTATTTATTGGCGGACCCATTCTTGCATCGCTGTACTTTAGTTTTACCGATTATGCCATCATGGACACAGCCACTTTTGTCGGCTTGCAAAACTTCATCAACCTTTTTTCCGACCCGCTCTTTTATCGATCGCTGTTTGTGACATTCGCTTATGCAGCGCTTGCCATTCCATTTACGATGATCGTTGGACTGGGATTGGCGATGCTTCTAAACATGAAAATAAAAGGGCAAGCATTTTTCCGCACATTTTTTTATGCCCCTTCGATTATTTCTGGCGTCTCCGTCGCTTTTTTATGGATGTGGATTTTAAACCCCCAATTTGGCATCGTCAATTCCATTCTATATGAACTATTCGGCATTCAAGGGCCTGGCTGGTTTACTGACCCTTATACCGTCATTCCTTCCTTCGTGCTTATGCAGCTGACAGCAGTCGGCAGTACCATGATTATTTTTCTAGCGAGCCTGCAACAGCTGCCAAAAGAATTGTACGAAGCGGCGGCCATTGATGGTGCCGGGGCATGGCGGCGATTCCGCAATATCACTGTGCCGCTCATATCGCCTGTGATTCTTTTTAACGGGATCATCGCGCTCATTTCTTCCTTTCAAATTTTCACCCAAGCTTACGTCATCACGGATGGCGGCCCCGACTGGATGTCTTACTTTTACGTCTACTATCTGTTTGAAACGGCCTTTTTCCAAAATCGCATCGGTTACGCATCTGCACAAGCATGGATTTTGTTTTTAATCATTTTTGCGTTGACGTTCTTGTCCCTTTATGTGTCAAGAAAATCGGTCCACTATGAATATGACAAGTAAGGAAAGGAGGCTTTCTGATGAAAGGAATCTTTCGCAAAACCAATTACGCGCCTGGGGAGCTGTCCACCGCCGGTAAAGTTTTCACTTACGCTGCATTAGCCCTTGGCCTTGCTTTCTTTTTGTTCCCTGTATTATGGATGGTGTTTACGTCGCTGAAATCGCTGGAACAAATTGTTTCAGAGCCACTGTCTTTGCTGCCGAATAACTGGAATTGGAGCAATTACGTAGAGGTGTTTCAAAACCACCCTTTTGGCACCTATTTATGGAATACAACGTGGTACACAATCGTCACCGTTTGCGGCACTGTGTTCTTCTCTGCCTTCATTGCCTTTGGCTTTGCCCGCTTCCGCGCAAGAGGAAAAACATTTTTATTTGCCATCGTGCTTAGCACGATGATGTTGCCGCCACAAGTAACGATGATCCCACAATACTTGCTGTTCAATAAAATTGGCTGGGTCGACTCTTACTTGCCATTAACCGTTCCCATGCTGGCTGGCAGCGCCTTTTTAATCTTTTTGTTGCGCCAGTTTTATATGGGGTTGCCAAAAGAATTAGACGAGGCTGTCACTATCGACGGCGGCGGCTACTTTACGATTTTTTTCCGCATCATTTTGCCGCTGTCGTTTCCGGCAATGGCTACGGCTGCCATTCTTGAATTTATGTTTCGCTGGAATGACTTGATCGGACCGCTCATTTATTTGAACACGCAAGATTTGTATCCGCTTTCGTTAGGGCTCGCCAATTTTACCGCTGCTTATGCAGCAACACCGTGGCAGCTCTTGATGGCCGCCTCAGTGATGGCCGTCATACCACCGCTCGTTTTGTTCTTCTTGGCGCAAAAATATTTCATCCAAGGTGTCGTCATTTCAGGGACAAAAGGATAAAGATTCAGGGAGAGAGCTGGCTTTATACGTTTTCGGCCAACTGCTCTCCCCTGCTTTTTTAATCGAACACCTTTCCATTAAGCGACAAGCCCTCTCCTTTCCCTGCATCTACATTCCTCGATTCCAGGCTTCCGACGCACGCTAAAAATAAAAATTTTTCCACTCTTCTTTAATGAGCCCCACTTCATGGCAGAGCGCCATTAGTTTTTGGATGCCCCAAAATTGGTCACGGTTGCGTTGGTGGAGTGTAGACAATGCCTGTTCCGTCATTTTCTGTGCTTCTTCCACACTGTGATGTTCAAGGGCGTGAACCACTTTTTTTATGTTTTCAAGAAAATAGACGGTCCGGCGCATCGTGCGAATCAATAAAATTTGGCGGATATGCATGGGCGTGAACAAACGATAGCCATTTTCGGGATGACGGCCTGGATGAATCAGCCCTTCTTTTTCCCAATGGCGGATAGCCGAAGGAGGGACTTCTGTCAGTGTCGCAGCCTCGCCAATCGTCATATGGCTTTTTAACTTCTTCCCTTCAATTGGCGATAAATCTGGATTGCGGAGCAAGGCAAGCGTTTGTTCTGCGACCGTTTTTTCGTTGTACAGCTGTGCCTGTTCTCCGCTAACAAACCAAAAAGCCTTGTCCACGTCGCCATTCTGGACGGCACGGAGCACTTTTGCTGTCAACGGAAAACCAAAACCAGGAATCATAGCGCGGAGACAACGGAAATAGGCGAGATGTTCATTCGTATAAAGGCGGTACTGATTGGCCGCCCGTTCTGGCGGTGGAATAATCCCCCACGACTCATAATGGCGGAGTGCACTCGTGCTAATGTTCAGTTCACGCGCAATATCAATTGGTCGGTAATGCTTCATTGATGCCCTCCTTGCAAACTCGTGTTTTCACTATACCAATTGGCCAACGTTCCCGCAAACCTTCTTACAAATCCTTAAAGTGCTACCATAATGTTTTTTTCGGAAAATCGCTTTACATGGGAGAAACTTTCTTCAAACATTATCACTTGCATGACTGTTATAGAATAAAACTTGCTCCCTCTAAAAGGGCACAACCATTTAAGGAGGTTTTTGCATGAAGGATATGATCCGCATTCGCGGCGCACGGGAAAATAACTTAAAGAACGTGTCACTCGATATTCCAAAGCATCAGTTTGTCGTCGTTACTGGCCCCTCTGGATCGGGCAAGTCGACACTGGCACTTGACTTGTTGCAACGAGAATGCCAACGCCAATACATGGAATCGAACGGGGAATCAGGAGAGTCACTCGAAAAACCAGATGTTGATTCAATCGACGGCCTGTCCCCGTCCATCGCCGTCAATCAGCACCGCACCAATCGCAATCCTCGTTCAACAGTTGGCACGGTGACGGATATGTATACGTATTTGCGTCTCATCTTTCAAAAGAAAGGCGAAAGACGGTGCCTAGACTGTCAAACACTGATCCCACCGCCTGTCGACGAGCAAGAGGCAATCCATTGCCCTGCCTGTGCCCGTGTCCATGAACCGTTAACAAAAGCAGCGTTCTCATTCAATACACCAAGCGGTGCCTGCCCTTCATGCAGCGGCCTCGGCACGGTGACAGACATCAACAAAGAAGCCGTCTTCCAGATGGACAAAAGCCTTGAAGAAGGCGCTGTCACCTTCTGGTACGATAGTGTCCGGCAATATTACACAGCTATCCTTGAAGCAGCGGGGCGCTATTATGAACTCGACATTCGCGGAAATAAAGCGCTCAACGCTTATAGCGAAGCTGAACTCGACTTGCTTTTCCACGGCGTAGAAAGCGACGCGTTTGCACGCCATTTCCCCCATACAAAACCGCCTAAAACTGTAAGCAAAGGCAAATTCGAGGGTGTTATGACTGGCATGTGGCGCCGCTACCAAGAAAAGAACGGGCAGTCAGGCGAGGCTGCTTACTTTATCCTGCAAGATTGCCCAAGTTGCAAAGGCGAGCGCTTAAAAAAGGAAACAAGGGAAGTCACCGTCTGCAGCCGAACACTGCCTAGCATTTGCAAAAGCTCCATTCATGATCTACACGAATGGATTGGCGACGTGCAACGTTTTTACCAACAAGCTGGTGACTCGTTGCTTCATACCGTTCTCCATGATTTGTCTGTCAAAGTGGAGCGTATAATCCGCATCGGCCTTGGCTATTTGTCTCTCGATCGCAATTCAGTCACACTTTCAGGCGGAGAAGCTCAACGGCTTCGCCTCGCCTCGATCCTAGGCTCGGGTCTCACAGGCGTCTTGTATTTATTGGACGAGCCTACAGCCGGACTCCACCCTAAAGACACAGATGGGCTGGTCGATATTATGAAGCAGCTCCGCGACTTAGGCAATACCGTACTCGTTATTGAACATGATGCACGTGTCATTGCTGAAGCGGACCATGTCATTGATGTGGGCCCGGCCGCAGGGCGGTTTGGCGGAGAAATCGTCGGCCAAGGAACGTTGGCCGAGCTAATGAATCAACAGGCTTCCATTACAGGTGCTTATTTAAAACGCGAGCGCCGCCTGCAAGGGGCAAAGCGGCCGGGAAATGGGAAAACAATCACCATTCACAAAGCCAACAAGCATAACTTAAAAGACGTCACCGCCTCTTTTCCATTGCAAACATTAACCGCAGTCACAGGCGTTTCGGGATCAGGCAAATCGTCACTTGTTTTCGATGTTCTCGCCGAGGCGACTCCGTCCCATTTTGAAGGCTGCCCACATATTAGCGGGCTTGAACAAGTTGACGCGATCATTCGCGTAGACCAAGCGCCCCTTTCCCGGATGCAGCGTTCCAATGTCGCAACGTACATGGACTTGTTCGCCTATCTCCGAAAACGATTTGCCGCATTGCCCATCGCAAAAGAACGTGGATTAAACGCAAAAAGCTTTTCATTTAATACGCCAGGCGGACGCTGCGACCGTTGTGAAGGACTTGGCCAAGTTGCCGTTGACATGCATTTCCTTTCTCACTTGCAAGTAGAATGCCCCGTTTGCCACGGCAAACGCTTTAAAAAGGACGTACTTGCCGTAACATTTAGCGGCTATACCATTGCGGACATGCTAAACTTACGGATCGAAGAGAGTTTAGCGCTATTTGACGGCCAAAAAAAATTAACAGCGCTGCTCCAGCTCCTTTGTGAAGTCGGCCTTGGCTACTTGCAATGGGGCCAGCCAGTCACAACGCTATCCGGCGGTGAAGCACAGCGGTTGAAACTGGCAAAGGAACTGGCCAAACAGACAACAGGCCATACCCTTTACTTGCTGGATGAACCGACAACGGGCTTGCACCCTTCTGATATTGAAAACTTGTTCGTTTTACTTGGAAAGCTCGTTGACGCAGGCAATACCGTCGTCGTGGTCGAACATACAACAGAATTGATTGCCGCATCCGACTGGGTGATTGATATGGGGCCTGGCGGAGGAGACGCTGGCGGGAAAGTCGTTGCCATGGGAAAGCCACAAGACATTGCTCGCGAAAAAAGCTCATTTACTGGTGCCTTTTTAGCTCCTTATTTGTAACGACCAAAAAGAAGCTCACACGGACCATGTTGTGAGCTTCTTTTTTTGTTCGCTACAGGGCTTCAGGCATCGATTGCCGTTACAGAAAGATAGAAATTTAGCTAGTAAAGGGAATCCCCTTTCCATGCAATATGTTTAACTGACAGTCTCTAAAAGAGGCTACGAACAATAGAGACTAATGGAAAAACGTGCTATAATTTGAGAATAATAGCATAACGGTTTACTCAAGGGTGGTCGGCACACTCCCATGAAAGGGGGTGTTGCTGTATGACAGTATTTGAAGGAATTTCCCTTATGTTGACGTTCGGGCTACTGATCGTTGCATTGCTGTCATTTCACAACCACAAAAAATAATCCACCCTTGAGTTAGCGGCTCAGGTGGATTATTCGTAACCATCGGCCGATCCCCCTTGCAGGGAACCGAGCTATTATTTGACTGAAGGTGCTGGAACACCTTCAGTCTTTTTACTTTACTCATTTATTATGACCAGTATACCCTTTTTTTCAGGAAATGAAAACCTTGTTGTAAATTCCGTTTCCACCCTTACAACCATTCTCTTTTAGGTTGTAAGTTAACCAGGGAGACTCATTAAATGACCAAGCTCCCTTTCTTGTTTGTACAGATGGGAGGCTAGCTTATTAGTAACGTTTTTTATCGACCACACAGTCCAACGTTGTGTACTTTTATTTCATTTGTTTATGTAACTTGCTTTTATTCGCCTGTGGATAATGGAAAAGGAGCCGAATTAAAAGCACGAGTATAAACACGATACTGATTCCAACCCAGATTTTAGCCCAATCCTCATTTACGAGCAAGCACGCACCGTAACCTAGGATCGGCAACGTTGCCGCAAAGCAAGCGATTTTATAAAGCATTAAAAACGTTAATTTCCGTTTAGCCGCTAGCGCGATCGCCCTTGCCAATGCCGTCACAACCGCTATAAGGCTGTAAACGGAAAGGGCAAATAACGGAAAATACACAAACACAAAATAGACAAGGAACATAGGCAACGCCAAATCGGCAATAATTCCTTCGGACTGTAAAAATGTCTCAATAGACAATGGGATACAAACAAGGGCTGACAGCAAACCAACATATAAAAACGGGACGCCGATCCGTTCTTTGTTCAGTTGGAACACCGCCTGTCTTTGCGGAAGTCGCACTGCAAGCCGCACACGTTTTAAGAATGAGTTCATCGACAAGACCTCTTTGTAAAAGTTATCATTCGTTCCTTCTATTATACACGTACCTAAACGGATTGGCTGCCTCGATGCTGTTCTCCATTTAAAAGAAGAAGCCACTTTGTCCAATTCATTCGGAATTGGATAGAAAATCTAACGATAACAGTGATTTTCAATTATTTCTATCATATAGTTATTTAAATACCAGCTTGTGCCTAACTGGTACTGTCACAAAAGGGAGGCTATTATATGGAACGATCGGAATCCATCCCATTGAATTTCCAAGAAGTCGAACCGCCATTATCCACCCAAGAAGCGACAGATGAAGCAACTAGGTGCCTTTATTGCTATGATGCACCATGCATTACTGCATGTCCTACCGGAATTGACATCCCCTCATTCATTCAAAAAATCACAACAAATAATTTGACAGGCTCCGCTCGGACGATCATGGAGGCTAACCCGATCGGAGCCAGTTGCGCCAGGGTTTGCCCGACGGAAGAACTATGTGAAGGCGCGTGTGTCCTGAATCAGACATCGAAACCGATTATGATCGGCAAATTGCAGCGTTATGCGACTGACTGGGCGATCCAAAACGAGAAACCATTGTTTACAGCGGGCAAACGAAACGGACAGAAAGTAGCGGTTGTCGGCGGAGGGCCAGCAGGGTTATCTGCCGCGCGGGAGCTTGCTTTGCTTGGCTATGCGGTAACCGTTTATGAGGCAGAAACGGAAGCCGGCGGCCTTGATACGTACGGGATCGTCTCATTCCGTCTGCCAAAGCGCATCTCTTTATGGGAAGTCGAACAGGTCAAGTCTCTCGGCGTCTCCATTCAGACAAACACGCGTATTGGAGTCGACCTTTCTCTTGCAGAGCTACAGCAATCCTTTGATGCTGTCGTTTTAGCGGTTGGCATGGCAAACGTGCCCCCTCTCGGCATTCCCGGCGAAGAACTTCATGGCGTTTATGATGCCATTGATCTTGTAAAGGCAACGAAGTCCACCACGTTGCCCCAACAATTCCAAGGAAAGCGAGGCGTTGTCATCGGCGCCGGCAACACAGCGATTGATGGAGCGACATGCGCTGTCCGTTTAGGGGCGGAAAACGTCAAAGTTCTGTATCGCCGCACAGAAGCAGAAATGACTGCTTACCAATTTGAATATGAGTTTGCCAAACAAGACGGCGTTGAATTTCGCTGGCTTGTCTCTCCTATCGCTGTACTTGGTGATGAAAAAGGGCGCGTAACGGCTTTAAAATGCGCCGAAATGGCTTTGACTGAGGCAGATGAAAGCGGACGAAGAACACCGATTCCAACAGGAGCGACATTTGTCATCAAAACAGACTTTATCATTAAAGCGATTGGGCAAGCGCGCCATCGTTGGCTCGAAGATGTTGGCATTGCTACACACAACGGTGTTATTTCAATTGACCATCACTATGAAACATCTGTAAAAGGCGTTTTTGCCTGCGGCGACGCGATATTCGGCCAAGGGCAAGGTGAAGCAATGGTAGTTGCGGCTGCCGAACAAGGAAAGCAAGTGGCGTACGCAATTGATAAAAAACGACGCAGCCAACGGGCTGAAACGAGCGCATAAGGAGGAATTCGATGGCTGACCTCATTAGCAATTTAGCTGGCATTACATCGCCTAATCCATTTTGGCTTGCCAGCGCTCCGCCGACCAACTCTGGCTATCAAGTGCAGCGGGCGTTTGAGGCTGGTTGGGGTGGGGCCGTCTGGAAGACGCTTGGCGAACCGATTATGAACTCCACCTCCCGTTTCGCTGCCCTCCACTTCAATGGCAAGCGCGTGGCAGGTTTTAATAACATTGAACTGATATCAGACCGCCCGCTGGATGTTAATTTGCAAGAAATCGCCGATACAAAAAAACGTTTCCCCAACCATGCCATTGTCGCCTCATTAATGGTGGAACCTAAACAGGAAAAATGGCATGAGATTGTCAAACGCGTCGAGGCAGTAGGAGTGGACGGTCTTGAACTAAATTTTGGCTGTCCCCATGGCATGGCGGAACGAGGCATGGGTTCGGCCTCTGGCCAAGTGCCTGCGCTCGTTGAACAGCAAACCGTTTGGGTAAAAGAAGTGGCAACGACACCTGTTATCGTCAAACTGACGCCAAATATTACTGATATTACCGCCACGGCCGAGGCCGCTGCTCAGGGAGGCGCAGATGCCATTAGTTTGATTAACACAATCAACAGCCTGGCCGGCGTCGACATCGACACTTGGCAAACGATACCGAATGTCGATGGCCTAGGCACTCATGGCGGCTACTGCGGCCCAGCTGTTAAGCCCATTGCCTTGCATATGCTTGGCGATTGTGCCCGCCATCCGAATGTCAATATACCGATTTCAGGAATTGGCGGCATTGCTACTTGGCAAGATGCGGTGCAATTTTTGCTGATGGGCGCTTCAAACGTGCAAGTATGCACCGCTGCCATGCACCACGGCTTTCGCATTGTCGAAGATTTGCTTGATGGGCTATCCGCCTATTTAGAGGAAAAAGGGCTTGCTTCCGTGCAAGAATTAGTTGGCCAATCGGTTCATCGCTATTCTGAATGGGGCAACCTCAATTTAAACCATCAAGTCGTTGCTCGAATCAATCGGGATGTATGCATTAACTGCAACAAATGCCACATCTCCTGTGAAGATACGGCCCACCAATGCATTGGCCGCTATACAGACGAGAACGGTGCTCCTTACTTGAAAGTCGATGAAGACGAATGCGTTGGCTGCAACTTGTGCTCCATTGTTTGCCCAGTAGAGGGAGCGATTGCCATGGTGCCAAAACCGAACGGGCTGCCGCCAATGTCTTGGAATGAACGGCAGGCTGCTATAGCCAATGACTGAACCGAGCTTAAACACAAGCGGCCGAAAAAAGAGATGGTAGGGGGAAAACAATGAAACGACTTATACAAAACGGGACGATCGTGACTGCTTCTGATACGTATAAAGCTGACTTGTTGATCGAAGGTGAAACGATTGCGCAAATTGGCCAACAATTGGCTGTTCAAGGAGTAGACGAAATCATCGATGCAAGCGGCTGCTTTGTCTTTCCTGGCGGCATTGACCCCCATACACACCTGGACATGCCGTTTGGAGGCACTGTCACAAAAGACGATTTTGAAACAGGAACGATTGCGGCTGCCTATGGTGGCACAACGACAATCATTGATTTTTGCCTGACTGAGAAAGAAAAGCCGCTGCATACGGCAATAGAAGCATGGCATAAAAAAGCAGCAGGAAAAGCAGCCATTGACTACGGCTTCCATTTAATGATCGGTGAAATCAACGAAGCTGTGCTCAATGAATTGCCAGCAATCGTCTCAACGGAAGGCATTTCATCTTTTAAAGTATTTATGGCGTATAAGCATGTGTTCCAAGCCGATGATGCCACTCTATTTGAGACGCTCACAAAAGCGAAAGAACTAGGCGCTTTAGTTATGGTCCATGCCGAGAATGGCGACGTCATTGATTATTTAACAAAGCAAGCGTTGAAAGAAGGAAAAACGGCGCCTATTTACCACGCTCTCACTCGCCCTGTTGAAGCGGAAGGAGAAGCGACCGGGCGTGCTTGCCAGCTCGCCTCCCTTGCACAGTCGCAGCTTTATGTGGTCCATGTCACTTGCCAAGAGGCCGTCCAACAAATTGCCGAAGCGCGTAAGCAAGGGGCAGACATTTGGGGCGAAACATGCCCGCAATATTTAGTGCTTGATGAAAGCATGTTGCGAAAACCTGGATTTGAAGGAGCGAAATATGTATGGTCGCCGCCGCTGCGGGAAAAACAGCACCAAGACGCCCTCTGGAAGGCGCTAAAAACGGGGGCATTGCAAACCATTGGCAGCGACCAGTGTTCGTTTGACTTCGCTGGCCAAAAAGACTTGGGCGTTAACGACTTTACAAAAATCCCAAATGGCGGGCCTATTATTGAAGACCGCTTTTCGCTCCTGTATTCAGAAGGCGTAGCCAAAGGGCGCATCGGCCTTAACGAGTTTGTGGACCTCGTCTCAACACGGGCAGCCAAACTGTTCGGACTGTATCCGAAAAAAGGCTGCATCGCTGTCGGAGCCGATGCAGACATCGTCTTGTTTGACCCCCAAGCAGAGCGTGTCCTGTCAGCTCGTACACACCACCTCGCTGTAGATTACAGCGCCTTTGAAGGAATGCGCGTAAAAGGGACGCCGCGGACCGTGCTGTCGCGGGGAAAAGTTATCGTCCGTGATCAAACCTATGTCGGCACTCCAGGAGAAGGAGCGTTTCTAAAACGGGCGCGCTATGGGGAGTTATGGACGAACGATTTAGTAGGCCAGCGCTGATATGTGGGCACTTGCCCATTTATTCCGCAAACATGAACAAGCGATGTCGAAAGGAGAGGTTTGATGGCGGAACATACCCACTTTCAAAAAGAAAAAGGAGCAATTGATGCGCTTATCGCAGACGGCTATAAAATTGCATCGATTTCCGATCACTTAAACGGCTCCACGGTATTGTTCACGAAAGCAGGGACAACCAAAACCTTTTTAGCAGCAAACGCCAACGCACGTAAATATGCTTCAACCCTTTTTTGTAAAAGGCAAGCCTGGCAAACCGTTACTAGCCAAGGAGGCAATGCCCATGAACACCAATAAGCTAACAGTCAATCACGAGCGGCTTAAACAAACGCTCCAAGCGTTCGCAGCATTTGGGGCAACAGGCAACAATGGCGTCACACGCCTTGCCCTGTCTGAAGAAGACCAGCAAGCACGGGCTTATTTGCGCCAGCAATGTGAAGCGCTCGGGCTTGTAGTAACGACGGACGATCTCGGAAACATGTACAGTGTAATTCCAGGAAAACAGCGCGATGTCCCGCCCGTCTACCTTGGTTCCCACCTTGATACGGTAAAAAAAGGAGGGCGTTTCGATGGTGTCCTCGGTGTTGCAGGTGCCTTAGAAGTGCTACGCACAGTAGTCGAACATAAGCTTGAATTAAATGTGCCCCTCGGACTGATCAATTTCACCAACGAGGAAGGCGCCCGTTTTGAGCCTTCGATGATGGCATCAGGGATTTTGGCTGGAAAATTTAGCAAAGACGCAATGTTGCAATCAACAGACCAAGATGGCGTTTCTTTTGGAGAGGCTCTGGCGGCGAGTGGTTTTGCTGGCTCGGCCCACCATCGGCTGACGGACGCAAGCGCTTTTTTAGAACTGCATATCGAACAAGGACCAGTTTTAGAAGCAGAAAAGCAAACCATTGGCGCCGTTGAGTGCGTTGTGGGCATGGTTTGTTACGAAATCGAGATTTGCGGAAAATCCAACCACGCTGGAACAACGCCGCAACGGATGCGTCATGATGCACTTACCGCAGCCAACGCCTGCATGACCGCTTTCCACGAAAAGCTAGCACCGTTAGACGACACGCTCGTTTATACGATCGGACGCTTTAATGTGTTTCCGAACATCCATACAGTCATTCCTGGCCGTGCTGTCTTCACTCTTGAAGCTAGGCATCAAGACGAAGCGGTACTGGCCGCAGTAGAGACTGTGATTCAGGAAGTCGCCGGAGCATGCTCCCTTCCTTGTCAGGCAACAAAGCGATGGAGCCGAGAGACGGTTTGGTTTAACAACAGCCTCGTCGCCCAAGTAGAAGAATCGGCTAAAGCACTCGGCTATCCTTGTAAACGCATGGTGAGCGGCGCTGGCCACGATGCTCAATTTATTTCTTCCCTTGTCCCGACAGCCATGATTTTTGTTCCAAGCCGGGGAGGAATTAGTCACGCTGAGGAAGAATGGACTTCTTGGGAGGACTGCGAAAAGGGCGTCAATGTCCTATTGGAAACGGCATTGAAACGAACGATGCACGAGGAGGCGATTAAACAGTGAACACTGGAATGGAACCGACATTGGCTAAAAAAGACGAGCAATATGTCTGGCATGCGATGCAACGTCCAGGGGCCGCGCCTCTTATCGCCGATTCAGGTGAAGGGTCGTGGTTTACGGATACAAATGGCAACCGCTACATGGACGGAGTCTCTGGGCTATGGTGCCTAAATCTTGGTCATGGGCAAACGGAAATCATTGAAGCAGCGACTGAGCAAATGAACAAACTTGCCTACTTTCCCCTTTCCCTTGGCCACCAGCCAGCGATCGCTCTGGCTGAAAAATTAGCCGCTTTGCTTGGTGGCGGGTTTCGCACCTTTTTTGCCAACGGCGGCTCTGACGCGAACGAAACGGCCTTTAAAATCGCGCGCCAATACCATAAGCAAACCGGCTCCCCAGAAAAACAAAAAATCATTTCCCGTTATCGCGGCTACCATGGCAACTCCCTTGGCGCCCTTGCGGCTACGGCCCAAGCAAATCGCAAAATAAAGTACGACGCTGCTTTGCCTGGCTTTTTGCATATTCCACCGCCTTACGCCTATCGATCAAGCTTTGGCTCTGCTGCGGAAGACGACCAACGGGCCGCTGATTTTCTTGAACAAACGATTTTATGGGAAGGCCCTGAAACAATCGCCGCGTTTATAATGGAACCGATTATTTCCGGCGGCGGCGTCATTTACCCTCAATCAAACGACTATTACAAACGTGTCCGCGACATTTGCGATCGCTATCAAGTCTTGCTCATTTTAGATGAAGTCGTCTCTGGCTTCGGCCGGACCGGCAAGCTATTCGGCTTTATGCATGGCGATGACGATTTCAAACCTGACATTATCACACTGGCAAAAGGGCTTACGAGCGGCTATCTCCCACTAGGCGCTACGTGCGTTGCCGAAAATGTATATCAAGCATTCGATGGAAAAGGCGAGACCAGCCATTTCCGCCACATCTCCACCTACGGCGGACACCCGGCGTCTTGCGCGGTCGCGTTAAAAGCGATTGATATTATTGAGCGTGAACAGATTGTCAATCGAGTCGAAACGCTAGGCCATACCGTTCTTGGCAAATTGAAACAACTTGAACAACTTTCGATTGTCGGCGAAGTGCGCGGAATTGGCTTCCTTTACGGCATAGAACTTGTTCAAGATAAACAGACCAAGGAGCCAGCTGATGACGATACGATGAAAGCGATTGTAACCGCTTGCCAAAAACAAGGGCTGATCATCGGCAAAAACAGCGACACGATTCCAGGAGGAGGCAATGTTTTAATTATCGCCCCACCACTCACTTCTAGCGAAGAAGATTTAGCTTTTCTCATTGATACCGTGTCCAGCGTTCTGCGTACATTTGCTTAAGCATCAATCTAAGGCGAGCGCGTTTGCTCGCCTATTTCCACATCTGCCTTCCTATTGGCACCCTTTACAGCAAGGAAATGCATTTCAAATGTCAGCGTTCCGTTTTCTTTCCTGCCAAAAAACCGAGCCAATCCCCGCCAACGATCGGTTCATTGATATTCGCGAAACCAATTCCAGCGATATACGTGTAAGCATTTGTCTCGCTTTCGTCTGTATAGACAGTGCATTCGACACGCTCGTACTCATTTTCACTTTTGCCTTCAGGGTTATAGCCTTCCAATTCGTCAATACGGATGAGTTCCTCGCTTGTGACCGCATAAAGCTCGCCTCTAATTTTCTCCTGTCCACGAAAACGGACAATTGGATAGCCAAATGGCGTATTGTGCATTTCCCCTATGATCCAACATGTGTCCTCCACTAACTCGCTTTGCTGCAAGTAATGGTCATTTGTGCCGCCTTTTCGCAATGTGCCATAAACGAATAGGCGATGTTTGTTTCTTCCTTGCATCACACCACACCCTATTCTGACAGCTTGTTACACGGTTTCTTCAAAAAAATCTGGTATTATTACAGTTCTTCACCTACAACGGTAAAACGGCCTTTTAATACGGAAGCTTGCTCCACTTCATCGGCGACGGCAATGGCAAAGTCAGCATAGCTAATGTAACTGTTGCCCTCTTTATTCGTTGTTAATTCTTCGCTCGCTTTTGTATAAGTGCCTGTTCTGCCTCCATCTACACGAAAATCTGCTGCCGGGCTAATAAACGTCCAATCAAACGTTTTGACGTCCCGAAGGTCAGCAAGGTTTTTGCTTTGCGCTTCAGCTATCGGTTTAAAAATATCTGGAAATGAAGGCATATCTTTAAGCATCCGGCTATGGTTTTTATCAACGTATAGACTGCCAGCACCACCGACAACAAGCAGCCGAGCCGTTTTCACCTCGCTAAAAATAGCGATCAGATGACGGCCAACTGTTACGTGTTGATCTGAGTGTTCAGGCGGGAAGCCAATTGCATTGATAACGGCCTGAAACGGCATCACATCTGTTGCCGTCAAATCGTTGACATTCTTTTCAATAACATCATCCACATTAGCAGTGAGGTTGCTTTTATTGCGGATAATCGCTGTTACATGATGGCCCCGTTTTTTTAATTCCTGTGCAATTAATTGACCTGCTTTCCCTGTGGCTCCTATAACGGCTGTTTTCATACAATCAATCTCTCCTTTTTTATTTTCGTAATCGAAATAGGTACATTTAAAACAGAAAAAATCCTAATGGATTTTTCCAGGAAAACTAGCAAGCACATCTGCAAGCGTCATGCTAGCTAACACTTCTTCCATGGCCCGCTGTGCTTTGCCTAACATCACTTCGAGCACCCCTTGAATATTGGCGCCGACGTAGCAATTAGGATTGGGCTCACTATGAATATGAAACAGCTCATTGTCAGCAACAACTTGGACGGCTTGGTAAAAATCGAGCAATGTCAGCTCGTCTGGATCTTTTGCCAGCTTGGCTCCGCCTGTGCCACTACGCCCTTCAATAATTCCTGCTTTTTTTAATTGAGCAGAAATGCGGCGTATAACAACAGGGTTTGTATTGACACTTGCAGCCATCCATTCGGATGTCAAAACGGCTGTCCGCTCAGTTGCAAGGAGCGCGCCGATGTGGACCGCTACCGAAAATCGAGAGCTAATTTTCATTCGCGAATCACCCCTTTGTAACCATTATAGTTACAAAACTAGAAGAAATCAAGCATCTACACTTTAGTGAATCAACTGGAATTCGTATTTTAATCAGACTTATTCTCTCCTTGTTTAATTGAATAATGCTGCAAAAAATAGTACCCACTAAGGACAAAAAATAGGATCGGAATAATGATGTGCGGGTTATTGTGTGTGAAAAATAAAGCGTAAATCCCAGCCAATAAATAAATAGATGAACAAATTTCCGATTCCAAAACCAACAAAAAGACCATCTGGAGATGGCCTTTTTTGCCGTTATCATGCTTTGTTACTTTCAAACGCAACCAGGCTAAGCAAAGTATCTTGTTCGTGCACACTTTCCACTTGAACCGGTTCTACATTTTGGTAATTTCCTGTATTTGTAATAATAATAGGTGTAACTGTTTGATAGCCGGCTTCTTTGATTTTGGCAATGTCGAACTCAACAAGAAGATCACCAACCTTCACTTCATCCCCTTGCTTGATATAAGAAGAGAAATGTTTTCCGTCAAGTTGCACCGTATCCAAGCCGACATGGATCAGGATTTCTGCGCCTTGGTCGGAAACGAGTCCAATCGCATGTTTGGTTTGAAAAGCTACTGTTATTTTCCCGTTTACTGGCGCTACCACTCTACCACTAGACGGATCAACCGCGATTCCTTTGCCCATTGCCTCTGAAGCAAATGCTGGATCATTCACCTCAGATAGTGGGACAACCTTTCCTTCGAGCGGACTGAGGATTTCCTCGTCAGCAATAGCCTCTGTGGTAGTTTGCTGTGGTGTTTCTGCTGCTTGCTCTTCTTCGTCAACTGGATCTTTAAAGCCAAGAATGTAAGTCAGCACACAAGAAATCACGAAAGAAGTGGTAATTCCAAGGATTAACCCGAAAAAGCCTTCTCCGCCTGGACCATAGAAGATCGGCAATGTCAGTAAACCCGGTGCCCCTGATGCAAATGCTTTTGTGCCTGCTTGTCCAATGATCGCGCCCCCAACAGCGCCTCCGATGATGCCGGCAATAAATGGACGTTTCAGCGGCAACGTTACACCATAAACAGTCGGTTCGGTTATTCCGAATAAAGCCGTAATCGTCGATGAACCAGCAAGAGCTTTCAGCCGCTTGTTTTTCGTCTTTAAAAATACCCCAAGCGCTGCTCCAGTTTGTGCAAAGACGGAAGCAGTGGCAGCCGGTTTGATGCCGTCTTGTCCATATACAGCAACATTGTTAATAAATACAGGAACCAGTCCCCAATGAACGCCAAAAATAACGAGCAACTGCCAACTTGCACCAAGAATCGCACCTGCAATTAATGGACTAAAAGAAAATGCAGCCAGAAGCCCATCCGCAATCGCGTTGCCAACGTTAACGCCGATCGGCCCGAACACAATAAGCGTCAACGGAACCATAATGACTAAAAGGAGCAGTGGCGTGACGAAATTCTTAATGCTTTGATGGATGAATTTGTTGAACAGCTTTTCCAACTTAGACATGACAATGACACTTAATATAATGGGAATAACGGTTGATGAATAGGTCATCAGCGTAACCGGGATTCCGAAAAAGCCTACAGACGTCTCCGCATTGGTCAATTCAATGATTGAAGGATACAATAAGGCGCCTGCAATGGTGACGGCCGTAAATACATTCCCTTCGAACTTTCTCGCTGTTGTAACGGCAAGCAGGACAGGAAGAAAATAAAACAAGGCATCTGAAGCGGCAAAAAGAATCACATACGTCGAGTCTGTCTGTTCTAACCAGTTAAAATTGGTGGCAATTAGCAACAAACCTTTGAGTATACCGGCTCCAGCCATAACACCGAGCAACGGCGCAAAAATGCTGGCGACGACGTCGATTGCCCGTCCAAATGGATTTCCTTTCTTCTCCTCTGAAGAAGATGCACTGCTTTTTTTGGCATCGTCCAAAATAGAGCTTGTCTTTCCAATCGCTTGATACACTTCGGGCACCATGTTGCCAATGACTACTTGCAGCTGCCCGCCGCTTTCTTTAACGGCAATGACCCCATTTAAGTGCTCTAGCTTCATCTTGTTTGCTTTTGCATGGTCATGCAATGTAAAACGAAGCCGCGTCGCACAATGGACTAATGACTTTACGTTTTTTTCGCCACCAACTAATGCGACGATGTCTTTTGCAAGGCTTTCATAGTTCATGCTCATTCTCCTAATCAATAGTTTATAAATATAAAAAACCCAAGCCATGAAAACGCACGACAAAAAAGTCCCGCATTTTCACAACTTAGGTTTTGCCTGCTGGCCAGTAACAATCCTATCGCTATGAACGTATTATCGATTAACTACTCTTTCAATATGAAGAGTGAGGTAAAGCATTTCTTCATTGGTGAGTTCATGCTGGTATTCTTTGATGATGTATTCCTTAATTTTCTCGGTACATTGTGCTGCTTCTTTATGCTTCTGCTTAATCATGATGTAAAGAAAATCGTCATTGCTTTGATAATGGGTTCCCTTGAATACGCGTTGGGCAAAGAACTTCAGGTGAGTGATAAAGCGAAAATAATTTAACGAATCCTCTTCAAATTCCATATTAAAATGGTACTTAACAATGTTGATAATTTGCTGTATAAACTTTGTGATGCTCATTGTATTGGAAACATCTTCATTCATTTCAGCATTAATAATGTGGATTGCAATAAATCCAGCTTCGTCCTCTGGTAAGGACACATGGAACATTTTTTCCAATTGCTTCAAGGCATTTAACCCAACCTCAAATTCATCTTTATACAGCTGCTTGATTTCCCAGAGCAGGGCATTTTTGATTTGTGCGCCCTTTTTATGCCGCTCCAACGCAAAATTAATATGGTCTGTTAAAGATACATAAATATTTTCATTCAAGGATTTGCCAAGCTTGTCTTTCGCATAATTGATAATATTCTCGACTACAGTCATCAACTCTATCGGCACTTCACGCATAAGCATTTCAAAGTTGTCTTTCGTTTGCGTATCTTTTAACGCAAACACTTTTTCAACTCTGTCTTGATCGACTTCTGCACCTGCTTTCTTTTGAAAGGCAATCCCTCTGCCCATCACAACAAGTTCTGCACCATCTTCGATCACACTTATGACATTGTTGTTAATGACTTTCGCTATTTTCATGATTCCTCACCAAGTTTCTTTCCTTTTCATCATGGGTTATACAGAACATAAAAGAACCTAAGCCATCCATAGATAAAAGGGTAAAAAAAGGCTCACTCGTTCCCCTTATCATCGATGACTTAGGTTTTGCCTGCGAAACAGTAACAATCCTAAGAAAATCTAATTATTTTTGATTGTAACAATATCTAACAAACCCGTCAACGCTTTCATCCATTGTTTTATTTCCTACAAATGGATGTCCCCGGTTTTGCTTATTCTTACAAGCTTTCGCCATTCGTTGCTATTACTTGTTTATACCAATCAAAGCTTGCTTTTTTAGCGCGGTTTAACGTGCCGTTGCCTTCATTATCGCGGTCAACGTAAATATAGCCGTAACGCTTTTTCATTTCGCCAGATGAAGCACTGACAATGTCAATTGGGCCCCAGCTCGTATAACCGATAATTTCGACGCCATCTTTAATCGCTTCTCCCAACGCAGCAAGATGACTGCCAAGATAGTCGATTCGATAGCTGTCATCAATTTGGCCCTCTTCATTCCATTCGTCTACAGCCCCTAGCCCATTTTCAACAACAAACAAAGGTTTCTGGTAACGGTCATACAATTGGTTGGCCGTAATTCTAAAGCCTAGCGGATCAATTGTCCATCCCCACTCCGACTTTTCAAGGTACGGGTTCACGATAGAACCAAACACATTTCCGGTTGTTTGATTTTTGTTTACCTCTGGGTCTGTACTCGTTGTCCGGCTGGAATAATAGCTAAAACCTATATAATCGACCGTGTGTGCTTTTAATAGTTCCGTATCCCCCGGCTCCATGGCAATGTCCAACTGGTTGTCTTTGAAAAACCGCATCGCGTAAGGAGGGTATTCGCCTCGAGACTGAACGTCAATAAAGAAGTAAGATTCACGGTCTTTCTCCATTCCTTTGAAAATATCTTTAGGGTTGCAAGTGTACGGATAAAAAGACCCTGCCGCCAGCATGCAGCCGATCTTTGCGTCTGGAATGATTTCATGACATGCCTTTACAGCCAAAGCACTGGCAACTAATTGATGGTGGGCAGCCTGATACTGAATCTGCTGCTTGTTGTCTCCTTCTTTGAAGACAAGTCCTGCCCCAAGGAAAGGCAAATGAAGCAGCATGTTAATCTCATTAAATGTCATCCAATATTTTACCTTATTTTTATAGCGGGTAAACACGGTTTTGGCATACATCTCAAACAAGCCTACCAGTTTGCGACTTCTCCAACTGCCGTATTTCTCAATTAAATGAACAGGCACGTCAAAATGTGCAAGTGTCACGACTGGCTCAATATTATGGGCCAAAAGCTCATTAAATAAGCGATCATAAAACAGTAACCCATCTTCGTTTGGTTCCTCATCCTCACCAGTCGGAAAAATACGAGCCCAAGCAATGGAGACACGCAGTGCTTTAAACCCCATTTCTGCAAATAGCTTAATATCTTCCTTATAGCGGTGGTAAAAGTCAATCCCTTCATGGGAAGGATAGTAAACCCCTTCTTCAGGAATCAGTGACTGGACGTACCCTTCCATAATCGCTCTTCTTTGTTCGCCAGTCGGCAACAAATCAACAATCGTTAACCCTTTGCCGCCTTCCAAATAGGCGCCTTCCGCTTGATTGGCGGCAATGGCGCCACCCCAGAGAAAGCCGTCAGGAAATTTATAATTTGACATAAGACACACTCCTTTTGTGCAGTGAAGATGTTTAAGGCAAATAAAAAACCTAGACTAAGAGGCGTTCATCGATCATGCACGCACATTAGTCTAGGTTATGCCCAAAAGGTAACATCCCTTAGAAATCTTATTCACTTACAATAAAGCTACCATTTCCTTTTTGGAAAGTCAACTTGCCAAACGACCTCAGCAGTTGTTGCCCGCTAAGCTTCGATCTGTCCGTCTCTTTTTTTGGACATTCGTTACGATCGGTTGGAAAGCGGCAGTTATTTTGTTCACGAAGATGCATGTACTTTGTGAAGCTAGCTTTCTCCTTGTTTGATTGAATAATGCTGCAAGAAATAATACCCACTAAGGACAAAGAATAGTATCGGAATAATGATGTGTGGGTTATTGTGTGTGAAAAATAAACCGTAAATCCCAGCCAATAAATAAATAGTCGCGATCAATTCTTTCATAATAACCGATGCCTCCTAAATAACCTTATTATAACAATATTAATTTAAAACTTAGACACTTATCAGTTGTTGCATCACATGTGGGAAGATACGAATAGATCAAGTATTGATGGTCAAATTTGAAAACCTGACTATAATGTCAGGTTTTATCTTACTTTTAATGCAGCGTGTGTAGTTGGATGATGAGAGAAATATCCTGATGGTGTGACACTCAAAGATAATCCGCCTGTCGAGATACCGATGGAAGCATTCGCAGGGTTAGTACGATGAGCATAACCACCGTAAGCATCAATATATGAAGCTTTGCCGTCTTGTTGAATTGTATAATACATATACAAATTCAGTTCAACAACCTGATATGATTGTTGACTGAGGCGGTCTTTGTAGTCATTTTTTAAGTTTTGCTTAAGGCTGTATCCTGATGCTTGATACTTCCATTTATTGCTACTAGACTTATATTCTGCACTACCCGTTTTATAATGTGTTCGAGGTGTAACTTTGTACTTCCATGTTTGTTTACCGTACTCTCCGCCTACTGGTCGAACATCTGAAGACCTAATTGAAACTGCATTAACATCAGTCATGCGCATTGATGGCATCTTGGTCCAAGTTATATTATTCTTAACTCGATATTTTTTATTCCCTAAACTTGTAATTGAAGTCGTCATTTTTTTATAGGATGTACTTTTAGTTGGATTGGCGCTTACTTGATATTCACTCCCACTCAAAGACTCTCTCTCAAACTCTTCCTTACTTATAAGTTCAATTTCTGTTTCAATGACAGAGTCAATGCTTGTTTGCAATTTTCTTTGAATGAGTGAGGACTCCTCTGTCTCAGGGTCCCCAGTTTCTATACTTAAAATCGTCTCTTCAAAACCTTCTGGAACAGTTTCTGTTATTTTCAAGTATTGTTCTACCTCAACAGTTTCAAATCCTTCTAAATTCTTATTTTGATTCCATTCATCTTCTGTCATGTTTAAAATCTCGTCTTTAGTGAACGCTAGAGAAAATAGTTGTTCTATCTCTTCATCTGAGAAATCTATTCCATTTACGTTTTCTAAAGCATACTCCTTTGCGAAGGCTTCCCCCTCCGCTAAATACAATACGGCGCAAAGCAATGATCCAACTACCAATCTTTTCATTTCATTACTCCTTTCATATTTTGTTTTTTATTACATATTTTTAATATAAATAGAAGTAGACGATAAGTAACAAAAACGCGAGAAATTTTATAAAAATTTTATAATTAAAGCTAATTTCATAGTTAAGTCCCACTAGAATTGTATAAAACTTTGCGCTTCAGTTTTCAGTGTGACGATGGGCTTTTCCGGATACACTTTCTCTTTGTACATAAAGGCAAGGCGTAAATATAATTTGACTCCTGCTTTCATCTTGGGAAAAGTCGCCTGTTTGTAGTGAACTCAATTTAGGGAATCGCACTGGGTTAATTATTTTAACGGGTAGACCCTGCAGTTCTTACCCTGTTTCTGCCAATGGAGATGCTGAACAAGGATGAAAAAACGCATTGGACATAGAATATGGAACCGGCAGTATTGTGAACAATAGGATTTAATTAAGCAGCACTAGTGGCTCAAATTAATTTCAAGAAGGTTGAAATGATTCAACAAAGCAAACCGAGTGATCTAAAAAAACTTACAGAAAAAGCAGAGGCTTTAGCGAAAAAAATATTCTAAAAAACACTAACGCTTAGGCATTAGTGTTTTTTATAAAGGAATTTCTCCGTTATGTCGCCGTGCCTGGCTTACCTTGTGTTTCTATTGGGGTAGGCGTTTCTGCTTTGACTCCATCCACAAACGGAACAAAAATAAAGCAGACGATTACGATCATGGCGATGATTCGTTTCATTGTTGTTCAGCTCCTGACCCTAAGATTTTCATATTAGGACGGTTGAAAGAATTCTTCGTTATGTTGCCGTGCCTGGTTTTTCTTGTGGTTCAATCGGAGTAGATGTTTCTGCGTTGGCTCCATCCACAAACGGAACAAAAATAAAGCAGACAAGCAATACCAGACGGAATATTCGTTTCATTGCTGTTCAACTCCTATCATTTTCATATTAGTACGGTAATGAAGCGCTTCTTTCATGTAATAAAAGGCCTTTTCAAGCAACGATTGTTGTTTATAGTATTCAGCAATCTCTTCTGCTAGTTCTGAATACTCAGTGTAAAATTCTCGCTCCAATAGTCGTTGCAACTCACTTGTAAGTCGCTCGTCCCTCCCTTCGTTTATGTACAATGCTTCCGTGATGGCACAGCGTACCATACATTCTTCGAGATAAATGGCTGCCGCTCCTGCTTTTGCTTCTTGTAACAAACGAATTGCTTCTTCATTGTTGGCATTCTGTCGTAAGCGAACATTGGCTAGGTTAGCCTTTGTTTTAAGCCCTTCTATACTTTTCGCATGATCACCAATCATTAGCGCTTCAGCAAAATACATTTCCGCTTCATGTAACTTTCTTTGGCGGACTCGATTCAGCCCTAGTGCCCTTAAAAGAAGAGCGTGCGTCGTTGGATAAGGCGTTGCGTCAGCAAGTGCCGATTGGTATTCTTGTTCAGCCTCGTCAAACAGGCTCAGTTCTGTTTTTATTGCTGCTAAAAGCAACTTGCAATTTAAAATCCGTTCCAAATAAAATTGTTGTTCCTCAAACAAATCAATTGCCTGCTCAAGATAAGAAACAGCAAATGTATATTGGTCAATGCGAAAATAACTTTCTCCTAAACGGAAATAAAATTCGGCTTTCTCTGATTGATCGTGAACGTGGTCAATTTTCTGTTCAGCGATCTTATATAGGCGAAGTGCTGATTGATACCGCCCTTCATAAAACTCATATTGCCCACTCATAAAATAATATAGAAACGCCAACAAGCCATCATAAACCGTATTCTCTACATTGATTGCCTGGAGGCTCGTTGGTTCAACCCTTTTTTGTTGCACATCTTCCGTAAGTAGCTGATGGCGAAACAAAACAAGCGAGTAATAGGACAACACTTTTTCGTCGGATCTTTCTAGCTGATTGACCAATTGGCTAATTTCCTGTTTATATTCTTCTGCTTGTTCAACCTCACGAGAGACGATACAGCTGTACCATTCAACAATTTTTGCGCCCAATTTTTCAGGTGAAATAGAAGAAGCCATAGGCACCAACCTTTCGGAAGTAATTGGTAACTTATCCTGATTATATCCAATCATTTTAAAATTGTATATCATGTTGGCCGTTTTCCCAACATCGCGAAAAAAGAAGAACGAAAGCCCAACAACGAACAACACTTACTATTACGATAGGAAGATACACGACGACTCTACTAAAAGGAGAGTGAATCAAGTAAAATTAGAATCATCTATTTTTTCTATGAATGGAGGTCGTGAAAATGAAAGTTGGACAGGCAAACGACATAACGGTGTTCGTTCAATTTAATCAATTGGTAGCCGAAGCAAGCGATGAGCAGAGCATTCTTCGTTTATTGCTTGATACCGTTGATGCCTTTATCCCTCATGTGGATATGGCGATCGTCTATTTATACGACGAGAACCAAAAGGTGCTTCGGCTTGGCGCAGGCACAGGCGTCTCTGTACAAAGTTTGCGGCAGCTCGCTTTTAAACCCGGTGAATCGTTGACGGGCAAAGTGTTTCTCAGCAAAAAACCGTACCTTTGCCTCGGCAAGCATGATGTTAAGCGAAAAATGGCCAACATCTCACCAGAAAACTGGAAATGGTTTCGCGAAGGCACCTACAAACTCGATGTTACGAGCTCCATTAATGTGCCGTTCCTGTCCAATGGCCGTTGTCTAGGCACATTTACATTAAATCGCTATTCAAGCAGCATCCCATTTCATAAAAAAGACGTTGCCATTGCTCTCGGACTCGCCCACCAGGCAGCACTGGCGATTGAGAACGTCCGCTTGCATCAGGCACTTGCCTATAGCGATGCAAAAGAAACACTTGCACAATCGTTGCATGACGGGGGGCTGGAGCATGTCCTTACCCGGTTGGAACAGCTTGTGCACACACCTTGCACGATTGAAGCGAGTGTGAAGGAAGACGAAGCGATTCCGATCATACGCAAGCGAAAACGCCTCGGTTACCTTCGCCCCCGGCAGCCATTGGCGACTTTATCAGTGGTCGACCGGAACATCCTTGAGTTTGCTGCGTTAATGCTTGCTAGCGAGCTAGAAAAACAATATGACGATTATGAACAAGGGCTTCACAGGCGCAATTGCGCGTTCCAAGACCTATTGAATGGAGACTATCGTTCTGTAGAATCCTTGTCCCGCGCCCCTATTTATTGTTTCGTGCTTGCAGGCGGTGTTAGCGACAACATTGCGCTTACTCGCCAAATTGAAACAACAGTCCAAGCTTACTTCCCAAATGGGCATTTTTCTGTTTACGAAGGGCGTTATGTCGTCCTTGCTTCTTCTTGTGCCTATATCGATCAGCTTGCGACTTATTTGCAGCGCCACTATCATCTAGTTGTCGGCCTAAGCCGCCCAAGGATGATTGCCGACGTCGCTTCGTCTTACCGGGAAGCGGTGCTTGCTGCTGAAATGAAAAGCGACGCCCCTCTTGTTCGTTATCAAACCCTTGGCTGCCGCAGGCTTTGGCCTTCTTTAGACGAACAGACGAAGCGCGATTTTGTAATTGACTATTTACAGCCACTCCTCGACCTAGAACCTGATTACATTGCCACTCTTGCGGCATTAATCGAAAACGGGCGAGGTGCCCGGCAACAAACGGCTAAACAATTGCACATCCACGTCAACACGCTCTATCAACGAGTGAAACGGATCGAGCAAGTACTAGACATTTCCTTTCAAAATGAAAGACAGTGGCTACAACTCATGATTGCTTATGAGTTGTATGTGGACGGCCACACAGAAACGCCCTAAAACATGTAGCCCACCATATCCCGTTTGTTTCGTCAGAATATTATAATCATAGACAAGCAAACACAAGTTGAGGTGATCGACATATGGTGCAAACATATTTAAACTACATTGACGGCGAATGGAAACCGTCTATTTCAGGAAATGTCTTTTATGGCCGCAACCCTGCCAACTACGAGGAAATCCTTGGTGCCTATCAAGCATCTACAGCAGAAGATGCGCGGCTCGCCATTAAGAGCGCCGCTGCCGCTTTTCCTAACTGGAAAAACAAAAGCGCGATTGAACGGGCAGATGTCCTTTATCAATTAATGCCTTTATTAGCAGCAGAAAAGGAGAAGCTGGCGGCAATCATCACAAAGGAAGTTGGAAAAACGATGGCCGCCGCTCGAAAAGAAGTAGATGCCTCCATTCAAGCACTCAAACATTTTAGCGGCGCCGCCAATAGGCTGGCAGGAGAGACTGTGCCTGCAGGCAATCCCGAGACATTTGCTTATACGATCAAAGAGCCACTCGGTCCTGTTGGCGTCATTACCCCTTTTAATTTCCCTTTAGGCATCGGGATTTATAAAATTGCCCCTGCTTTAATTGCAGGAAATACAGTTGTTTACAAGCCCCATAATGATACTGTCCAAATTGCCGCGAGGCTCGTTGAGTTGCTTATCGAGGCCGGAACACCAAAAGGCGTTTTGAATCTTGTCACTGGCGACGGCGACAAAGTTGGACAAGAATTAGGCGAAAATCGAACATTAAAAGCGATTTCGTTTACTGGTTCTTCCGATGTCGGTTTGCGATTAGGCCGATCCGTTACAAACCGAGGTGGAAAAATGCAGGCGGAGATGGGCGGAAAAAACGCGACCGTTATTTTAGAGGATGCCGACTTGGATAAAGCTGTTTCTGGAATCGTCATAAGCGGCTTGCTGAACAACGGGCAAAGCTGCACAGGAACCTCTCGCGTCATCGTGCCTAAAAACATCGCCAAAACGGTTACATCTAAACTCGTCGAAAAAGCAACTGCCATTCGTGTTGGCGACGGGTTTAATGAAAATGTAGAAAATGGCCCTGTTGCCAATGAGGCGCAGCTTCAAAAGTACCTCCATTATGTGGACATTGCTGTTAAAGAAGGAGCGAAGCTAGAATGCGGAGGCAAGCGCCTTTTCGGCGAAGGAAAAGACAAAGGCTACTTCGTCGCGCCGACCGTGCTAAGCGGCGTTACGTCAGAGATGACCATTGCCCAAGAGGAAGTGTTCGCTCCCGTCGTGGCGATAATGGAAGTCGATTCTTTTGATGAAGCGATCACCGTCGCCAATCAGACAGATTTTGGTCTCTCTTCGGCCATTTATACAACCAATTTGCAAAAAGCCCATGAATTTGTCCGCCGAGTTGAAACAGGAGTGACTCATATTAACATCCCTTCCAATCACTACGAAAACCAATTGCCTTTTGGCGGCAAGAAAAATTCGAGTATTGGGCCGAGGGAACAAGGAAGCACTGCCCTTGACTTTTGGGTTGACACAAAAGCAGTCTATCTTAAACCTTAGGAGGTAGTGATGAAAACAGTTGGTCTTATTGGCTGTGGCGCCATGGGAAAAGGGATGGCTACGTCCCTTTTGAGCGCCGGCTATACCGTTTATATTTATGACGACATGTCCAAATGGCGAGAACCATTGGAAAAACAAGGAGCATGCTTTGTGGAAAACAGCGCTGCTGTAGCAAAAAAGGCAAAGTATGTCTTGCTATCTCTCCCTTCACCGAACATAGTTGCCGACACCGTTGCAGGCAAAGAAGGCGTGCTTTGTCATTTACAAACGGGTGGCTTTTTATTAGACCTGAGCACGACAGATGTGCAAACGACATTAGCGATGGAAAAAGCCGCTGCTGCCAAAGGAATTCATTACCTAGACTGCCCTGTCAGCGGGGGGCCTGCTGGAGCTGAGGCCGGAACGCTAACAATCATGGTTGGCGGCGACAAACAAGCTTACTTCAGTGTAAAACCGCTACTTGACATACTCGGCGATACCATTCTGTATGTAGGCGATTCTGGGGCCGGGCAAACGGTCAAACTGTGCAACAACATGCTTGTTGCCGGGATTACGACGCTGCTGAGCGAAACAATGGCGGTTGCTAGCGACCATGGCGTATCTAGACGGCTTCTTGCCCAAATCATCCAACAAAGTTCTGGCCATAATCGCGTCCTTGACGTTTTTGGGGAAAATTTAATTTCCGGCTCATACGACAATGTGTTGTTCTACTTAAAGCATATGGCTAAAGATCTTGAACTCTACATGGCATTGTCGCAAGATTCGCGCAAACCCCAGCATGCTGCTGGCACTGTCAACCAGCTCTACCGCTCAGCGCTCCATCAAGGCAAAGGCGATAAAGACGCCACTGCTGTTTATTAATTACCTGGAAATGATTCTGCACCATCGATTTCCCTATTCATAAGAAAGGCGGGAACTATGAATAAACAAAAACGTTTCCTCACCGACTGGCGACTTCACTTACTCGTCTTAGGCATTGTTGTCGTTGCTGAAATGATTGGCGTGATTGAAATTCGCTTAGGAGCAGGAATGATCATGCTCTTGCCGATGCTGTTTGCCCTTGTATTCGGGTTAGCCTTGTATTTCACGCCACTCGTGAAAGAAACACAGTCCAAACATGCAGAGCCAATCATTACGCTCAGTGTAGCGCTCCTGATCGCCAAAATCGGCGTCACTATAGGGCCAGACTTGAAAAATGTGATTGCTGCTGGTCCCGCCTTGCTTTTACAAGAAATCGGCAATTTCGGCACCATTTTCTTAGCACTGCCCGTTGCCGTTTTGCTGCTAGGAATGAAGCGGGAAAGCATTGGCATGACCCACTCTATCGGACGAGAGCCCAATTTAGGGATTATTTATGACAAGTTCGGCTTTGACTCTCCAGAAGGCAAAGGGGTTACAACCGTTTACGTATTTGGCACTGTTTTTGGCGCTCTGTTTTATGGACTTATTTCTGGTTTTTTAGCTACTTTCACCCCACTCCACCCTTTATCGTTGGCGATGGCTGCTGGAGTTGGCAGCGGCAGTATGATGGCAGCAGCAAGCGGGGCGCTTATTGCTGCTTACCCAGAGTTTGAGACGCAAATTATCGCTTTCGCTGGCGCAAGCAACCTACTCACCTATGGCACTGGTTTATTTGTGAGCGTCTTCATTGCCTTGCCGTTAACAGAAAAGTTGTATGCGCTGTTTAGGCGTTGGAAAGGAGACAGACCATAGATGAAGTCCATCCAAGAATCGTTTATGCTCTTCTTTATTGTTGGTCTTGTTGCGTTTATTGGCAATTGGCTTGGCTACCAAGCATTCTCTGGTGAGGCTGCCTTTGGCATGCTTCTTCTAATCGTGATTGCCTGTGTTGGGCAAGCTCTTGGAAAGTTGCTGCCTTTCCCTATTCCAAGTGTCGTTTATATCATTGTCATCGGCATTATATTGTCTTTACCCGAGACGCCGTGGGGCCCAATCGTCATTGAGCTCACAGCCCACATCCAATTGCTCTCTATTGCCACGCCTATACTCGCTTATGCCGGTATTGCCATAGGCCGTTCATGGGCTGACTTTGCGGCGATCGGTTGGAAAGCAATGGTCGTTTGTTTGCTCGTTCTTTTTGGTACACTAATCGGCTCAGCGATTATCGCTGAAATCGTCTTGCGTTATCAAGGAATCATCTAAAAATGGCAAAAATAGCGATTCCCATGTATAGACGTTTCGTTAGTGGATATACTAATTAACACGTATCCCCCACCTGCCGTCGGACATTCCGGCGGCTTTTTTATGCATAAAAAAGCTGCCACTATAGGCAGCTTCCAGACTGTAGACAAACGCTCGCATACTTCGTCGTTTGCCTCGGTCATATGCTCATGAACCCACGTTCTATTCGCATCTTCCCTCCCCTGCACTCCTCGTCTGACAAGCGTTTTCTATCAGTCTGAGGGCGGTTATCGACTTTGTCGACAACCTCAAAGCTGCAATTAAAGGCAGCTTCTAGATAAACATTTCCCTTTACCGCGCTCAGATGCTTTGAAATTTCCTGGACAAGAACATCATTGCTCCTGTCCCTTCAATTTATTAACATCTTCCCTCGTCTGGCAAGCGCTTCTATTGGTCAAGCAACTTCTTTCTTAAAACAAACCTAGCCATTTTTTTCGTTTTTTGACAACCCGTTCTGGCGGCTCAAGGTACACATGCTTGTCTTCCGCAATAAGCCGGGCATTCTCTTGATAGCTGTAAACAAGGTCTCGGCCGTAGTGTTCCTCCAATACGTGGAACGCTTCCTGCATTCGGAATGTGCGATTCACTAAATTGTGGGCATCTGAAGCTAGCACGTGGACAAGGTTGGCTTCGACAAGCTCTCTGCTAAAGGTAGCAATATCCTTGCCAAAGTAGCCTGTCACGCTGGAAGACGTAAGCTGGGTAAGAGCGCCATTTTTCACCAGTTCATAGAGCTTATCTGGATCTTCCTTGAATACTTTATTCCGTTCTGGATGGGCGATCACAGGAATATACCCTTCACTGCCAATTTCATAAAGCAGCCTTGCCGCATAAGCCGGCACTTCTGAACTCGGGAATTCAATCAGTACATATTTGCTGTCGGCCAGTGCAAGACCGCTCCCGCTAGCCAGTCCCTGAGTCATTTCGCCATAAAGGCGGAGTTCTTGCCCAGGCCGAATGATTAACTCTATGCCTGCAGCCTCTAAATCATTGTTTAAGGCATCTACTGCTTTACGGACGGAAGAACCATCATTTTGAAAAGACGGGTGTTGGTGATGGGGGGTGGCAATGATTTCAGAAATCCCTTCTTTTACAGCTTCGCGAGCCATCGCCAAGCTATCTTCGCTTGTTTGCGCCCCATCGTCTAGACCAGGGAGAATATGGCAATGGATATCGATCATTTGCTTCCCCTCCTTTCATCATGCTAGCTGGCTCAACTGGCAAAAGCAATCGCGATTTTTTCGTTATTTGTAATAATAATAGGTTGTATCATCAATGGGTTTATTGTTTAACACAACGCCAAGCAAATGAGCATTCGCCTTGACGAGGTTTTCTTTCGTTTTTTGCAACTGCTCCCTGTCCGTCTTGCCGCTTGATGTAACAATGATGGTACCATCGACTTTGTTGGCAAGGATTTGCGCATCGGCAACAGCCATGACAGGAGGCGTGTCCAAAATAACCATATCAAATTTTTCTCTTGCTTCTTGCAATACAAGCTCCATCATTTTGGAGTTTAACAATTCTGCCGGGTTAGGTGGGATCGGGCCGCAAGTCAACAGGGACACATTCTCGACGTTTGTTTCCTGAATCACATCGTCCTGCTTTTGTTGGCGTGTCAGCACATTCGTCAACCCACGGTTGTTCATGAGCCCAAATGTATAATGAGCCGTCGGCTTTCTCATATCTGCATCAATAAGCAAAACCGTTTGCCCATTTTGGGCGATGACAACGGCTAAGTTCGATGCGGTGGTTGACTTCCCTTCCCCAGGGCCGGCAGATGTGACAAGCAGCGATTTAATTTCCGTGTCAACTGCCGAATATTCAATGTTCGTCCGGATCGTACGGTATTGTTCAGTAATAGGTGAACGTCGATTTACATCGGCAATCAGTTGCCGTTTTTTCTGGACTGGCTTTTTCTTCGCGCGTGTTAGACGTGCCATAAGTCACCTGCTTCCTAAAATCTAAGACGTCTTTTTTGCAGCCGCATCAACGCTGTCCATATTGGAGACCGCGCCAAGCACAGGCAAATCAATGATGTTTTCGATGTCTTTTTCTGTTTTTATTGTTGTATCCAAGTATTCAAGCAAGAAGGCCAAACCGACTGCTGCCATAAGCCCGACAACAAAAGCAATCGCAATATTTAACAACGGTTTTGGGCTGACCGGCGTTGGGTCTTCTCCTATTTCTGCTTCCGACAGAATGCTCACATTGTCGATGCTCATAATATCGGGAATTTGCTCTTGAAATACAGTCGCAATGCTATTCGTCAAAAGTGTGGCATCAGCTGGACTTTCTGACTCGACCGTAATCGTCACCACCTGTGAGTTGCTCTGGCTGCCAACAGAAACGGCCGCTTCTAAATCGCCGTAAGTCATATCAAGCCCTTCAGCCTCAATGACTTCATTTAAAATTCTTGGACTTTTAATAATCTCGCTATATGTATCGATTAGTTCAAGATTGTTACGGACGACTTGCTGGTTTAGTTGCCCTTCTGGAACGGCCTGGTTCACAAGAAGCTGTGTAGACCGTTCGTACATAGGCGTCAGTACAAACGAGCTAATAATCGCGCTCACAAGCATAGCAAAGAACGGAATGGCCACAAGGAGCCGCCATCTTTGTTTCAATGTTTGAAAGATTTCTTTCAAACTTATGGTTTCTTCCATTTGTTTATATACCTCCTAGACGTCACTTCCCTGACTCTTTACGAATTATATCATAATTTGCAAAGAAATTACCCTGAAATCTAGCTTATCTCAAAGAAACTTTAGTCCTCCGTTATCTTACTTTTCCGTCAATTAGTAGGTCTTTAGCACCGTGACCCATAACCCGATTCTATTTATTTTATTTTTCACTTAAAAATACAAAAAGATAGGCTTGTGGAATGGTAGTAAATTAATTATCCTATTAAGAAAGTAGTTGCCTAATTCCATATCTTCAATTAGAAAGGCGTTATTCTTATTATGAAAAAGAAAACCGTTTTAAAAGTCATTGCCCTTCTTTTCGGGCTCCTGTTTCTGAGCGTGATTGGTTACGGTATCTATTTGTACAACGACATTCGCCATACAGCCAATGAAATGTATGACCCTCTTCCAAACCGCGAAGGCGCTTCTCCGCTTCGCCCCGCTAGCCTTCAAGTCGGAGAACCAATGTCGATTCTTCTCACTGGGGTGGATTTAACGGAAGGCCGCGAAGACGAAGTTGTTGGCCGAGCCGACTCGATTATGGTACTAACGTTAAACCCGGCAGAAGGGACAACGAAAATGCTTAGCATTCCTCGTGATACCCGAGCAGAGATTGTTGGCCGCGGCACGGTGGAGAAAATCAACCATGCCCATGCATATGGCGGCGCACAAATGCTGATTGATTCGATTGAAGAAGCGTATGGCATACCAATTGACCATTACGCTAGTATCAATATGGCTGGATTTGAACGTTTAATTGATGCTTTTGGTGGCATCACGGTTTACAATGATTTTGAGTTTGAGATGGATGGTTCTCATTTCCCAGAAGGAACGATTGAGTTAAACGGGGAAGAGGCGCTTAAGTACACACGTATGCGCTATGACGATCCTCGCGGTGATGCCGGACGAGCAAACCGACAACGAGACATTATTGACGCCCTCATGCAAGAGTCCGCCTCTCTCGGCTCGATTACAAAAGTCGGCGAGATTCTAGATGTGCTCGGCACCACTGTCCGGACAGATTTATCATTAGATGTCATGTGGGACTACCAGTCTGAATATCGCCCTGCTCTCGGTTCAACCGAACAAATCGAAGTTTCCTATACAGGGGAAACGATTGACGGCATTTGGTACGCCATTGTCAGCGACGAAGAAAAAGCCCGCGTGCGAAATGAAATGCTGTCACATTTGGGACTCGAATAAGTCGATTCCTTTATAGAAGGAGGGGATGGAATGCATCCATTAGCAAAAAAAGCATTCTCTTTACAAGCAGCTGGCAAGCTGGAAGCTTCGCAAGAAACATTTGCCGCTTTGCTTGCCGAGCAGCCCAATGACCCTCTTTCCCACTACTACTATGCATCTAGCCTGGATCGGCTAGGGAAAGAGCGCCAAGCTGTCCCTCATTATGAACAGGCGATTGCCTTAGGGTTATCAGGCGATGATTTAGAAGGCGCCCTTTTAGGCCTCGGCAGCACATACCGTGTACTTGGCGAGTATGGCAAGGCCGAAAAAACGTTAAGCAAAGGCTGCTCGCTCTTTCCGAACAGTAAACCACTGCAAGTCTTTTTAGCAATGGCTTTATACAACAACAGCAAGCACAGTGAAGCAATGGAACAGCTTTTGTATACCATTGCGGATACGACAAATGACACTGCCTTAAAGAGCTATGAAAAAGCGATTCGTTTTTACGCAGATAAACTTGATACAATCTGGGATCAGTAATGGCCAGATGCGCTCAAATGTAATCTCATTTGAGCGCATTTTTTTCTCTCATTCTTTTCGCCCGTAAGTGCATCCTTTTTGAAAAAAGGGATTTCCCTTGTGCTCTTTTTAGCTCAAAGGGGATTTCAAGTGGAAATCGTCTATTAATGAATTGAAGATTCTGATGAGAGTACAAAAAAACCGCCTAATTGGCGGCATTAGCCTTTAGTTTTATTTGTTTGCCTCAACTGACAAGCGTTTTGCCTGACAACTGATGTGGCAAGTTAATACTCGGTTTTTGTAGCCAGAGCTTCCCACATTTGGAACGGGCGCTTTTTCTCGTTTATCTCATACGCATAAAACGGAATTGTCCGCTCCTTATAAGGTTTTTCAATTTCTCTGTAAATAAACGCATCGTCAAATCCGACTGCTGCTGCGTCCTCTTGCGTTGCTGCAAAATAGACCGCCTTTGGCCGAGCCCAATAAATCGCACCCAAACACATCGGGCATGGCTCACAACTTGTGTAAAGCGTACATCCTTCAAGCTGAAAATCGTTAATTGTGTTGCACGCATCTCGAATTGCCACCACTTCTGCATGTGCCGTCGGGTCATTGTCATTCGTCACAGAGTTAGTGCCTTGGCCAATAATCGCTCCATTTGGGTCCACAATGATCGCCGCAAAAGGACCACCCCCGCTTTGAATGCTTTCAGCTGCTAGGTGAATCGTTTTGGCTAAATACATGGAATGATCCATCGTCGCCTCTCCTCTCTTTTTAATTTCTTTGTTAAGCAATTCAGATGGAACTTTTTTATATTACTAAAGAAGTGACTTTCTTATTTCTTAAATAAAAATAAGGAGATCTCTATTCCTCTTTTTGTTTAAAAAGGTTCATTCAACGTATTAAAAGGAAAATCTACATCTATAGTTGTTAAATTTCTATGCGCTTGTTTTTCTTACATAATTAACCGGTTGATTTTATCTTCTAGCTCTTTATGCGTATCAAACAACTCATTCTTCAGTTTGCTGTTCTGGAATGGTTCTTCTGAATAAAAAGGAGCAAACGATTGATTGATATACCTAGGTACAACATGCATATGAAAATGAGTTAGTTCACTAAAAACACCTCCATTTTGGCATATTGTAATTCCGTCTGGCTTATATAGTGCTTTTATAGCCTTGGATATAATCTGAGAAGTTTCAATTATTATATTTGCAGTTTTCCTATTTAACTGATCCAATTCTTCAAAGTGTTCTTTTGGCAATATTAGTACATGTCCTTTATTAAATGGATCGTGATCCAATATACAGGATACGAAATCATTTTCATAAACCTTATAAACAAACTCTATATTATTAGCTAATTTACACCCTAAACATTCAGCACTATCCATTTTTAACACCCATCCTTGTACAAAAGGATTTTTACTACATTCATTTTCCGAAAATGAAAACTCTATTCTTTTACTTTATGATCAATAAGTAAAAAGTCGTTCGTTCATTAGTTTCTCCCTTCTGTATATTTCCTTAAACGTTTCGTTTCAACTAATAGATCGAAGCAAATAATCAAGTCCTTGATTCAGATCGATATGAAAGGCCTGATTTAAATGTAAGAGACAATACCAGAGAAGACAACCAAGCCTTCGTCTATTCTTTCATGAACATGCAGGACATTCATAAAGCAACATCATTTTAAAGAACCCATTTCATCTGCCTATAATGCTCTTTTCAAGTATAATAACAGAAGAACTGCAATAAAACGTCTCAAAATAAGAAGCGGCCTTCTTGTACATCGTCGCCATGCATCAATTGTCCCCGAAAAAGAGCTGGATCGAGTATATTCTGCCCAGGAAGCTGCCGGCTTCGCCTCATTTGGTCTTTCAACTCTTCTTTTTGGTTTTTTGACCGATTTATTTGGCGCCCGTTTTATATTCGCGTTAGCCGCGGCGATTCTTCTTATTGGCGCATTGTATTGATTCAGCAAGCGAAAAGAACTCTATTTGCATCAGGTCGTTCAAACAGAAGAGCATGAATCAACTTAATTTCCTCATGAAACTTCAGGTTCGTTTGGCGCCCTCAATACTAAGCAAGGCTTCCCCTTACAAACGCGAGGAAGCCTTGTTGCTTTATAGGGGACGGGCGAACCTAGAGAGGCAGCTTGAATCGTTTTCCTTTCATCGGGATAAGCGTCCCTTTGTCTGAGTCGACGACTTCACTGGTTGACTTGAACATATACGTTTTTTGCCTCATGCCAATATTGAGAACAATGCCAATGGCAACCATATTCGTCATGAGCGCACTGCCTCCATAGCTAAGGAAAGGCAACGCTATGCCAGTGACAGGCATCAGCCCAATGGTCATGGCAATATTTTGGAAAATTTGAAACGTCAACATGCCAGCAATGCCCGCAATGATTGATGTTCCGTATAAGTCATTGCATGAGTGAGCGAGCATAATCAGGCGATAAATAAGTAGAAAATAGACGCAAATGACAACAGTCGAACCGAGAAAGCCAAATTCCTCCCCAATAACGGCAAAAATAAAATCGGTATGGAGTTCAGGCGTGGAAGCATTAGCGGCTTGGACACTATTTAAGAAGCCGCTTCCCGTCAATTGGCCGGAGCCAATGCCTCGTGTCGCATTTAATGTTTGCATTGCATAACCTGATGCATACTCCTCTGGGTATAGCCACCCGAGAATCCGCACAAGCTGGTGTTCTTCTAACACATATTTTGTAATCAGTTCAATATGGTTTAAAAGCAAATAATAAAGAAAAGCGATTCCTGCCCCTGCAAGTGCGGCCAAACTGGCTAGTACTTTATAGGAAACATTGGCCATAAGAATGGCAGTGGCAATGATGACAGCAAGGACAAGTGCGCTTCCCAAGTCTGGCTGCTTTAAGACAAGATAGAAAGGCGGGATCCCAAAAGCAGCAAGCCAGCCGAGCTTTTTTAAATCGGCTTTGAGCCCTTTTTCGGAATATCGTTGATTCAGCACGACGATTAAATGGGCAAGCGTGAGGACAAGAATGATTTTCATCACTTCTGAAGGCTGGTAAATCGGCGTGCCATTAATGCCAATCCAACGCGTGGCGCCTTTATTTTCAACCCCAAAAAATTGCACCCATAGCAACAAGATCATGCCAAAAGCAAAAATAGGAATCGTCAAGCGTTTTAAATATTCATAGTCTACTAGCATTACGACAACCATTAATACGAATCCGATTAAAAACCATTTTGCTTGCGAAAGGGCAAACACATGGCGATACTTTTCATAGTCTTCAGCACTGAAAAACTGGGTGGTTGTGCCTGCGTAAATGGCCATGATACTCAGACAACCTAACACAAACACGAGAAACAAGAGCGTATAGTCAATCCTATCGCGCCATGATTTTTCTTGCTCCATTGATCGATTCAGCCCCCGGGATTTTTCTTTTATTTTATCATGCTTTTTCCTCAAGATTGTTCGTTCTTTCTTCTATATTTTGTTTTTTGCATTTCTGGTATACTAGAGTGAATAACACTTACTTTGTATACCGTGGAGGGATACTATGTCCATTCTCGTTACAGGCGGTGCCGGCTACATTGGCAGCCACACTTGCGTTGAACTTTTAACAGAAGGCTATGACGTTATCATAGTTGATAATTTTTCCAACAGCGGACCTGATACGGTTAACCGCATTGAAGAAATTACTAGCAAAAAAGTGAAGACTTATGACATTAATTTGCTTGATTCCTCTCGTTTAGAAACGGTTTTCGCTGAAAACAACATTGAAGCGGTGATCCATTTTGCCGGTTTAAAAGCTGTCGGCGAATCGGTCGAAAAACCGCTTCATTATTATGAAACGAACATCGGCAGCACGATTCAATTATGCAAAACGATGGAAAAATATGGTGTATACAAACTCGTTTTCAGTTCATCAGCAACCGTGTACGGATTGCCTGAACAAGTTCCAATTGAAGAAAACGCGCCGTTAAAAGCCGTCAACCCTTACGGCAATACCAAAATCATTATTGAGGACATGCTACGTGATTTAGCGACTTCTAATAACAACTGGCGCATTTCACTGCTACGCTATTTTAACCCAATCGGCGCCCATAAAAGCGGCCTGATTGGCGAAGAGCCAAGCGGGATCCCAAATAATTTGATGCCTTATATTACCCAGGTTGCTGCCGGCGTGCGTGAACAACTGTCTGTTTTTGGCGATGATTACCCGACAAAAGATGGGACATGCATCCGCGACTACATCCATGTTGTTGACCTTGCTTTGGGCCACTTGCAAGCGCTCAAAAAAATCGAAACATATACAGGTGTGCAAGCATATAACTTGGGAACAGGCACTGGCTACAGCGTTCTTGAAGTGGTTGACGCCTTTGAAAAAGCGACTGGCATCACGATTCCGAAAAAAATCGGCCCCCGTCGTCCAGGTGATGCCCCTGTCAGCTATGCCGATCCCACGAAAGCAAGAACTGAACTTCAGTGGGAAGCAAAGCGGACGCTTATAGAAATGTGTGAAGACTCTTGGCGTTGGCAAGTCCACCGCAAAGCACAGCTTGAAAGCAAGTAAATAAAGGTCAATCGTTGTTAAATGGAAATGGAGCCTTTCATAGGGAAGGCTCCATTTCCAGATTGAACCAAACCGCCTCAACCGAAAATAGCTTGAATAACAAAACAGAGCAAGCTATTATCGATATTGACCGATATGCCTAGCAGCCTGTTGCTAAACGTAAATGCCCACACAAAAAGCTATGCTTTTCATACGTGTTTTCAATTGCCCGTATACACCCCGTGACTTCCGTTGAGACTAAGGATACACATTTGCAGCTTGCTTATTTCTGAAAGCGGGTATGGTAAGAAAGACGTTTGGAAAGGATCGTTTTTTGATGAACTCGTACACAAAAGGAGTCATTGCTTGTTTGGCGGTCGGCTTGCTTTTGTTTGTTGGCTTTGGCTATTCCATATATGAAGCTGTCTTACATGCCAACAACAACATGCATACCCCTCTTCATAGCAGAATCGACAACGGGGGCATTTCTGAAAAGCGGGAGGCCACCGCAGAGCCAGGCGAACCACTCGCCTTACTAATTGCCGGCATTGATAAAACCGCTGGATCCGGCTATGGCCGTTCAGATGCACTAATGGTAGCAACGGTCAATGCCAAAGCACAATCGGTTAAGCTTGTAAGCATCCCACGGGATACGAAAGTCCAGATTGCTGGCCGTAGCATGGCCGATAAGCTGAACCATGCCCATGCTTATGGAGGGCCTGATTTAATGGTGCAAACGGTTGAGGAGCTGCTTCATATTCCTATCGACCATTATATTGCCGTTGATATGGACGGCTTTGTTGATGTCATTAATACCCTTGGCGGTGTTTCCGTGGTTAATGAAAAAAGCTTCTCGATCGATGGATACGATTTCCCAAAAGGAACACTCTCACTGAATGGCGAAAAAGCCCTTGCTTATGTACGGATGCGTAAAGAGGACCCTGCCGGGGATGCAGGTCGGACAAGCCGTCAACGCGACGTCATGGAAAGCGCCATCACTAAAGGTTTGCAAGTTGGCAACTTGGCGAACATCCCTGCGTTTCTACAATCCCTTAGCGATGCCATCGAAACGGATTTGACACTTACAGAAATGCTCCATTATGTTTCTGCTTATCGCCCTGCCGCACAGTCGATTAAGCAGCTCGATGTGGCTTACCGTGAGGAGACAGTCGACGGCCTTTGGTTCGCGGTCTTGCCACAGGAAGAAGTAGAACGCATTGGCAATGAGTTGCGCACTCATTTAACAATTGATTAAACGCCATAAAACGAGGAGATAGCATGAATATTGACAAACAACCTAAACGTTACTCGTTTAAGACAGAAGCGGGAAAAACAGTGGGCGAATTAACCTTTTTTGAAGAAGACACCCATATGGTCATTGACCATACCTTTGTGGATCCTGATAGTCGTGGATCAGGCATTGGCGCAAAACTCGTCGCTTCTTTCGTAGCCGATATGAAAAAACAAGGCAAAAAAATCGATCCCATTTGCCCGTTTGCGAAAGCCGAGTTTGATAAACATCCTGAATACCAAGAGTTGGCGATTACATGATTTTCTCGTTCTAGTCTCTCTTTCGTGTTAGAATATGGGACAGTCAACAAATGATGATGGAGGAACAGTCAATGAGGATACACCCTTTTCTTCGCCGATCATTGCGAACATTAAGCGGTTTCGGCCTCTTTGCTGCTATATTGCTTTCTGGCTGCCAAGCCCCTGAAGCGAGCCCCGCTCCCAATAAGGACGATGTTTCCCAAGGCAATGATGCCTCTGAGGAACAACAGCCAGAGGAACAAGCGTTGACAGTTGTCAACGGGGATAAAACCGACATCCTTTCCGCTCGGGCAGCAACAGCTCCGTTTGATAAAACCTATTTAGTACCAGAGGGCTTTGAAGTCGTTGAAACAGCCAATATGCTAACTTTTGTGTCGGACCAAGATCCTTCTTTTCAAGTTTCCGTCAGCACGGAGCCGCTCCCTTCCGATAAAGATTGGACGTTGCGCCATGATTACACAACACTTGCTCTTCGTTCCAACGAAAGCGAGCCTGTGGAAATTGATACACATTGGTTTCCTGAGCTTGGTTTTGATTATTATTTGACCGTTGATGACAGCCATGGCATCGTTCATCGTCTTGTCCGCTTTGATGAAAAACGAGATCATATGTATGTAGCTGCGCTCTCTTTGCCTGCCGATTTAAGGGAACAGGACAGCGAAGCTTATGAAGAAGCGGTCAGCTTGTTCCACGCGATTCTCGTTTCTGCTAATCATGAAAGCGACAAAGGCGAGCATTCTATTGATGAGGACTTGGCTACCGTTCCTTTAGCTCAAAAATTAAGTGGCAAGCCTAGCGCCGAAGCAAACACGCCTGAAGAAAGCCTAGTTGCGGAAGTGCCATTCTTCTATGACGGGGAAGCCCATTCCGTTCTTGCCCATACCTTTGTGCTGTTTGACACACTTGAGATCCAATTGCCTGAAGGCTACCAAATGCGTCGTTTAGGGGACCAGTCTTATAGTTTTTGGAATGAACAAAACCAACTGTTTGCGCCGATTTCCATTATTATCGGCCTCGCCCATCCAGACGTACCTGCCGATATGCACATTAATGCGCTCCGTTCTGCACGCACAGAAATCAAGTGGCCGCTAACCGATGCTCTCGATTGGTATGATTACGCCTTCGCCGACGCGAACAGTGAAGATGAATTTAGCAGTATCACGCTCATTAAAGAACTGGCAGATGGTCGTATTCTTGATTTATCGGTCCACACAAGCGAACAAGCAATTGATTCCCTTGTCTTGGAACAACTTCTTGCCTGCCTTGCAACGGCTACAGAAAAGCAAACAGTGAAATAAAGCGAAAACATCAAGCTTCCCGACCGCTTCTTAGCACGGGGAGCTTTTTTGAACGGCTCATTTATAATGGCCGCCAATTTTTTGGCTTCTGTCTCGAAGCTGTGACGCTTTTTGCAACGAAGAAGCACGCTGGATCGCGAGCTTCCCATATTTTTGGCGGATGCCGTCCATCACATAACCAATCGTTGACAGACGATCTCTGCTCGCATTGTCGTCAAATAAGCTAAGCTGCCAATTTTGGTCACTTTGCAAGTTGCTCACACCTATGCTTAAACGGCGGATTGGATAACCGTCCCAAAACCGTTCAAGCAACGCGCACGCCGCTTCGTATACTTCCATTGTAATGTTGGTTTCAAAAGGAATCGTATACTGCCGGTGAAACCCACGTTTTTCAACGAAATCGGCACCATTGACACTTAGGGAAACCGTACTCCCCATCCAGCCATCCTGCCTCAAACGCGCGCATACTTCCTCGCATAACTCAAGCAACACGACACAAATGTCCTCCTTTTTCACATAGTCCCGAGGCAGCGTCATCCCATTTCCATACCCTTTACGACGGGCATGGGCGGCTCTTGTTACAGGTGAGTAATCTTCGCCATTGGCTGACATCCATAAAACTTGGCCATGGACGCCAAAACGTTTCTTTATCCGTGCGCCATCCGTTTGCGCCAGTTGACCAATCGTTCGAATCCCCATATTGCGAAGGTGGACGCTCATTTTCCGGCCAACGCCAAACAGTTTTTCAATCGGCAAGCACCACAAATCAAGATCAAGACTGTCTTTTCTAAGCCAATAAATCCCTTCACTGCTTTTCTTGGCAAAATTGTCGCATGCTAGTTTTGCCAATACTTTGTTTTCGCCGATGCCAACTCTTGCCTTTACGCCAAATCGGTCCATAATGGCTTGCTTCACTTTTTCTGCTATTTCATAAGGGGGGCCAAACAACTTTTGGCTCCCAGTCACATCCATAAACTGTTCATCAATCGAATAGGGCTCAACCAAATCGGTAAACGTGCCAAGAATTTTTGAAATTTGTAGGGAAATATCAACGTAGCGCTGCATATGTGGTTTCACAACAACTAAGTCTGGGCATTTTTGCTGCGCCTCAAATAAGCGCTCAGCATTTCGGACGCCCTTAGCCTTTGCTAATGGGCATGCCGCCAAAATGACGCCACTTCTCCGATTCACGTCCCCAGAAACGACAAGGGGGCGCCCATCGTACTGGGGATTGGCCGCATGTTCGATCGACGCATAAAACGATTCCATATCAACAAGAAAAATGACATTTGCCCGCTTCATGTTTGTTGCCCTCCCCTGTGTTCTGATTCTAGTATATGCGAATGTGCGTTCCCTATTCAAGAGAAAAAACGAATAGACGTTCGGTATTTTTTGCCATTGCTCTCCTATTGTCAGAGCAAAAAAAGAACCAGGCAAAAGCCTGATTCTTAATGAAGGCGCTTAGCACCTAAGTATCTTGGTTTCCAGTAACTATTGTTCATGTCAGCAACTTCAACTCCCCGGGAAGAGCCAGCATGAATGAATTTATTGTCGCCTATATAGATGCCATTATGAGAAGGGCCGGCTTTATAGGTTTCAAAAAAGACAACATCGCCTACACTCGGTGAACTAACGGATGTTCCCTTATTCCATTGTTCCGAAGCAGTTCGAGGAACGCTAACACCATTTTGCCGGAAAATGTATTGGATAAATCCACTACAGTCAAATCCAGACATAGAAGTGCCTCCCCAAGCATACGGGACGCCAATGGCCGACTGTGCGCTAGAGATCAAGCCTGAAACAAGTCCGCTTGCGTTTTGGTTCGTCTGAGCAGGTTGATTGTTGTTTACCGTTTGGTTTTTGTTCACAGGGGCAGGGCTGTTGCTAAGTTTCGCAAATGTTTGCGGCCCAGCAATCCCATCAGCGGACAGACCATTGTTTTTTTGGAATTCACGCACAGCCGAACGGGTCACCTCACCATAATAGCCTGTTGCATTCTGATTAAAGTAGCCAAGGGAGCGCAGCTGATTTTGCAAATCGGTCACTTGGCTGTTGCGATCGCCAAGACGAAGCGAGCCCGTTGACGAAGCAGGCTTGCTTTTTGAAGGTGTATCATTTTCTGAAGCACGATTACCGCCGTTTTTAAGCGCTGCTTGTGTGGCTGGTCCAGCGATCCCATCAGCTTGCAAGTTGTTCGCCCGTTGGAAAGCACGCACCGCATCACGCGTTACCGTGCCGTAGTAGCCAGTAGGAGATTGGTTGAAGAAGCCGAGCTTTCGTAGATCCTCCTGTAACGCTGTCACACTGCCGCCGCGGCTACCTACACGCAGAAGGCTTGTCTTGCTGGATGGCTGCGTATCAGCCGTTTTATTCCCATTGTTATTCGGTGCTGATACAGCCGCTCCTGTCAAAGAACTTAGCGTCTGTGGGCCAGCAACCCCGTCAACAAGAAGGTTATTCGCTTTTTGGTAAGCAATTACTGCATCTCTAGTATGGGTGCCAAAATAGCCTGTAGCAGTGCCGTATGTAAAAAACCCTTTTTCTTTTAGAGCATTTTGCAGTTCAGTCACATCGGGATGAGACATGCCCTGACGGAGTGTACGGTCGCCGAGCGCTGCATCTGCATCTTGTGGGGCGACTACGGCAATACCCGCCACAACGGCAGAAGAGAACAGCACTTTATTGAAAGTAGATTGTGCCAAGAAAATGCCTCCTTCTAAAGTGATTTTCCATTCATTTTCCTTTTTCGACAGAATGTTGTCTTCGTGAATTATATCGGCTATGGAATGTAAATTTTAAACGAAATATGGCGGCTGGACTACCGATGTAATTGAAATGTAATATTACAAAAGTGCTTACCCCTCTATCCTTTTATGTAAAAATCAAGACTGGGCGGGCTTTTCCCGCTTTTCAGGCACAGGTTGGGAAAATTTCTTAATCGGATTTCTCAGCCAAAAGACGGAGGGGCGACTGCACCAAAAAGCTGAAGACGCTAAAGGCATGTCCTGTTACGCTAAAATAAAAAAGGAGGTCATTTAAAAATGGCCGAGTCAAAAGTCTATTTGCAGCTATTGGGATTAGAACGGCAACCGCCTTCACTCCCTTTTCTCAATGCGATTTGTACAGCCCACTTGCAAACATTCCCGTTTGAGAACATGAGCAAATTGACCCGTTGGCTAAACGGGATGGAAGGATTGCCTTCTGTAAATGAGTTTCTTCAAGCGCGCCGCACACTCGATGCTGGCGGAACTTGTTATTCAATGAACGGAAACGTCCATCTTTTATTGAACCAACTCGGTTTTAACAGCCAACTGGCTATGCTTGGCGGCGAACACATGGGCATAATCGTATTGCTCGACGGCACTCGTTATTACGTCGATTGTGGCGCAGCAGCCCCATTCTTTGAAGCAGTGCCTCTTCACTTGCCAAAAACAGAACGCACATTTGGCAATGATGTCGTTGCGATTACCGCGAGAGAAGATCGGTTATTCGATTACAAACGCTACCTGAATGGCGCACAGACTGGAAAAACGTGGTCTTTTCAACAGGAGAAAAGCTACCAAATCGCTGATTTCCAAGGGCTCGTTTCTGCTTCTTATCAGCCAACAGCGACATTCATGGGGCTGTTGCGTTGCCAATTGTACCAGCTTCACCAACAAAGAAGCGTCTCGCTTGTTAATAACCGCTTTACGATTAGTAAAAGCAATGGTGAACGGACAACGACGACCCTCTCTTCCGTTGAAGCCATTGAAGACGTGCTGGCCAATGAGTTTAACTTGCCAAATTTGCCTGTTCGGCAAGCAATCGCTGCACTCACTAAAATCGGAATTGACCCTTTTGCTAAACAAGCCTAAAACGGCATGCGGTGAGAAGGTTTTTTGAAGTCCCGTAACGAATTAGTATGTAGCGTCAATTAACAGAGGGAGCTGGACGTATGAACGCGAGCCAATTATATGATTACCACGTATGGGCGAACAACCAAGTTTTTGCCCACCTGAGCGCCCAGGAAGAAGGAATGTTAACGCGTCAAGTAACGAGCGTGTTTTCTTCAATAGCGGAAGTGCTTACCCATATTTACACAGCAGACATTACCTGGCTTAATGTCATGCAGGGAAAAAATTTTAACGAGATCGTCGAAATAAAAACCGAAAAAAGCAAGCAAGTGGCTGGTGCCTCTTTGGCCGTTTATCAGGAAGCTTACCAAGAAGTAGCACAAAACTTTAGACAATTTTTCGCAGCTAACGACCTTAGCCGGCCGATTGAAATTGAACACCGACGGTTCGGCAAGTTGGTTTGTCCATTAGAAGACCTCGTTTTCCATGTCGCCAACCATGGTACTTACCATCGCGGCAACATCACGGCAATGCTGCGGCAACTGGGGCTAACAGGCGTGCCGACCGATTATGTTTTTTTCAAGTATCTCTAAGATCCTTGTAATCGGTCTGTATCATTGCCATAATGATCTCGTCTGAGTATTGATTATTCAGATAAAGAGACTGTCTCAATACGCCTTCTATTTTAAAACCTGCTTTTTCATAAGCTTTTATGCCTCTTTTGTTATGAGAGAATACTTCCAATTGTAGCCGGTTTAGTTTAAGTTGCTCAAAGGCAAACCGAAGTGCTAATTGGATTGCTTCTGTTCCGTACCCTTTATTTAAAACATGTTGATGATGCAAGGCAATTCTAAACCCGGCTTTTTGGTTGGTCTCGTCGATTTCTAAAATCGATAAATCGCCAAGCACCTCATCACTATGGAGCAAACAAATCGCAAAATCAAAGCGATGCTCATCATTGGTCATTCGCTCATAGTGTTCATACAATTGCTCCATTGTAAATGTCTTTGTTGTGCCAGTCATATAGCGTATTTCTTCATCTTGGACTGCATTAAAAAAGCTACTCATATCGTTTTTTTGCACAGGCCTTAAGTAAACGGTAGTGCCAGTTATCCTCATTTGTCCTCTCCCCTTTTATGCTTTTCTATTATACCTAGAAATCATTGCTAAAGGAAACTACCTCGTTAAAAAAAGCAAAGGAAGGGGTTTCCCACTTCCTTTGCTCAAATCAATCAATCATCCGGCTCGACCGGGATTTTTCCGTTGTTTTTTGCATTCGCTCGGCAAGTGGCTTCTTCAACAACAAGCCGAACAGCAGAGCGAGTACAAGAAAGAGGGCAAGCACGCCAATATTGATCCAGACTGCTTCAGCGACGATTCCCCCAACTGCCTCCCTTAGCAAATTAATCGCATACGTAAACGGCAAAAACGGATGGATCGCTTGGAAAAATGGCGGTGCCACTTGTATTGGAAACGTTCCTCCGGCACCTGATAATTGCAGCACCATAAAAATAATGGCCAACGCTTTACCGATATTACCAAAAACCGACACTAGCGTATAAACAATCGTCATAAAAACGGAACCAACCAGTACGGAAAACACGACGAACCAAACGGGATGGGCTGCATAGACTCCAAGTACAAGGAGATCGCCAATGCTCACAATGAGCGCTTGAAAGAAACCGACTAACAAGAACAGCACGAGGCGGCCAAGATAAACGTGGTGCGCCTTGTATTCTTCCCTCATATCAACTGGGTGAACATCGGTTTTTAACAAGTTCGCCAACAGCAACGCGCCTACCCACAGAGAAAGGGCTGTGTAGAATGGCGCATTGGCTGACCCGTAGTTTGGAACGGCGTATAATTGATCCTCAATTAGTTTGACTGGTTCTGCGAAAAACGCACTCTCTTTTTCAATATCGTTTTTCAACAATCCAATCAATTCTTCAAGATCGGTGTTTTCTTCAAACTCGCGGATGCGGTCAGCTGCTTCGCCAACGGTCTCCTCTAATCCTGGCAATTCCCCATTCACAAATGTAGCAATATGGTTTAACGCTTCTTCAAATTCAGGAAGAGCTTCCTCAACTTTTTCTGCCATCTCAGAGAATTCTTCTTCCAATGATGGCAAATCGTCACGAATAAAATCGGCGGCCTCATGAATTCGTTCCTCAATTGCTGGAAAATCATTGCTCATAAACGAGTTGATGCCCTTAATGGTCGCAATCACTTCTGGCAGTCCATTTTCAACTAAGTTAATCGCCTCATTGACACGCTCTTCAATGGCAGGCAACTCTTCCAGCAAATTGTTGAGTTGTTCTTCGCCTGTTACGCTAATCGCTGAAGCTTGATTTAACATCTCCTCTAAATCAGGGAGGCGTTCTTCAGCAGCGGCCAAATCGTCGCCTGCATCCTCAGCCGCCTGGCCTAATTGGCTAACGGCCCCTTTAATGACGTCTGCCCCGCCGTTCGCTAAGTATTGTTGAACATGTTGGGCAGATTGAGCCGTCGCTTGCGCTTGTTCTCTTAAAGACTCTACCGTTTGTGAATCAAGCTCTCCTCCTGCCTCCAATGTAGCGATGGCGGATTGAACGTTTTCCTGCAAACTGCTCGTTTTGTCTCGTGCTTCGGAAAGGGACTCAATTGCCGGACTTAGCTCTTTTCCAGGCAATGGTTCATTTAATTCACTGAGAAAGTTGATCGCTTGCGTTAATGCTTGCCCATTTGCAGCAAGCACCTCATTGGCTGAACGAAGCTGTTCCAAAAGCGCGTCCGATGAATCGCCTGACAGAGCGGCCTCGACTGCGTTTGCGCCTTGCTCGACAAAGCTTGCTTGCCGGTTGATCACATCAACAAGAGGATCGATCGCCCCTTCTACTTCATTCAGAACATTTTGGGCGCCTTCTAAATAATCTTGTGCATGACCGGCCATTTCCGCAGCATGTGGCAGCGCCTCCTGAGCGCGCCCAATTGCTTCCTGGGCTGTCTGAACGATTTCGAGCGCTTCCTCTATTTGCTCTTCCACTTCGCCAAAGTGGCCGCCAATTTCTACAAGTTTGTCCGCTGCCGCCTCTATTTCAGGAATCCGTTCTTCCAACTGGGCGAGGCGCTCGCTAAGCGTATGGATTTCCGGCAATCGTTCTTCAATCTCCAATACGTACCCAGCTGCTTCGTTTATGTCTGAAAAATGTTCCGTCATCCCGATGACGCTTTCGACTTTTTCCTTGATCACCGGCCAGTCGTTTTGAAGTTCAAGCACCTTTTCCCCTAGCTCATTGATTTCTGGAAACCGTTCCTCTAGCTTAAAAATATTGTTTTCGATTTTACGAATCGTTGGCAATTCATTCTCAAGTTCAACGCCAATCTCGTTAAATTCCGTAAACAAAGCAGTAGATGCTTCTTCTAAAAATTGCTCGGAAATTTCCTCGACAATCGCAGAAGCTCCTGCTGATGTCATCTTTGGAGCGATCGCATTCAGTTTTTCATTGACTGTATAGCGAACTTCAGGAGCGGCTGGCTCCCCGTCAAGAACACTCGTCAACTTTTCGGAAAAATCTTTGCCTATATACACACTTGCGTAATAATCGCCCTTTTTGACTCCTTCTTCCGCCGTGGCTCGATCGACAAACGTCCAACCCATTTTGTCGTTCTTTTTGAGATTTTCAACAAGCTCATCTCCGACTTTAAACTGTTCTCCGTTGACTTCGGCGCCAGCATCCTCGTTCACAACGGCCACTTTGATTTGGTTCGTGTTGCTATAAGGGTCCCAAGAAGCAGCGACATTGAACCAAGCATATAATGACGGCAAGAATGCCAAGCCAACAAGCAAAAGCGCAACAAGCGGAACGCGCTTTAAATTGCGCAAATCTTGTTTTATAATTTGGCTAATTTGCTTCATTGAAACCACCTTACTCCTTCCATCAGTAACATTAGTATTTCCTAATCATACATGAGCGACTCAAAATAGACAATATTTATCCACGAAGAGTACAAAAGAGAACAAACCCTTGTACGGCAAGGGTTTGTTCTCTTGAATCGCATCTGAAAGAACAACAAAAAAGATGTAAAATTCCTAGACGTCTTTAAAGGCAAACGTCATTTCTGCTTGTGCGGCCACTTCTCCATCGACGTAGGCCGTTCCAGTCGCCTTGGCAATCGGGCCCTTTACACGCGTAATCTCAGTTTCTAACCGCAGTTGGTCTCCAGGCCGGACAGGGCGTTTAAATTTACAGCCGTCGATGGCGGCAAACAAGCCGACTTTGTTCGTTCCTTCCTGCGCTTTTGCGATTGCCACTCCGCTCACTTGTGCCAGTGCCTCAACAATAAGGACACCAGGCATCACCGCATAATGGGGAAAATGGCCATTAAAAAACTCTTCATTGATCGTAACATTTTTAATGCCGACCGCTCGTTTGCCCGCTTCAAGCTCAATCACTTTATCAACAAGCAAAAACGGGTAGCGGTGGGGGATAAGGGCTTTAATTTCTTCAACCGTTAACATCGGATCGCCTCCTCTTTCGAATCTTTCCCGCTTTATCTTACCATATTGCCTGGCTATCGGCAGCACCCCTCTATGAAAGCGATTTCAAATAGGCTATAATTAGGTTAAGGAGGCGTTTAATTAATGGCTCTCATAACGATGCAGTTTCATTCCCAAACATTAGGAAAACAAACAAGCTTGGCGATCATTTTGCCCGATGAAGCGCCGCCGCCCTTCAAAACATTATACTTGCTTCATGGGTGGAGCGACGACCATTCTGCCTGGCTGCGGCAAACAAGCATTGAGCGTTATGCAATTCGAGAGCAAATCGCTGTTGTCATGCCGAATGTCGACTTGAGCTTTTATACCGATATGGTTTACGGTAGCCCTTATTTCACCTTTCTAGCAGACGAATTGCCTGAGCGGCTTGCCCGGCTTTTCCCATTCTCGGACAAACGGGAAGACCAGTTTGTTGCTGGATTGTCGATGGGCGGTTTTGGCGCATTCAAATGGGCGCTTCACAATACTGAGCGCTTTCAGGCCGCAGCTAGCTTTTCAGGCGCCCTTGATTTAAAAAGTCTATTGGAAGCACCTATCCCGGAGAGAATCCCCCATATGAAAGCCGTGTTTGGCGAATCCCTTTCTCTCCATCAATCAGGGGGCGATTTAATCGCTTTGCTGAAAACAAGCATCGCCGAAAAAATCAAACTCCCGCACCTGTACCAGTATTGTGGAACGGAGGATTTTTTGTATGATATAAATACCTCTTTTCTAGAGGAGACCCGGCAAGTAGGCGCGTCTTTAGTCTATTCTGAAGGGCCAGGTGGCCATACATGGGATTATTGGGATCGTTGCATCGACAACTGGCTTTTGTCGTTGCGAAAAGATGGGTTATTGAAATAAAGGGGCACGCGGCGCATACAGGGCATAATTGAAAAAGCGCCAGTTGCCTGACTGGCAACTGGCGCATGTTTTCTATTAAAAGGCAACGGCCGCTTTTTTAACGTTTTCCAAGCCTTCAGAAATGATCGCATCTGCTTGGTCCGGGGCGGCGTTATGGCCTTCAATAATGACTTCTACTGGTTGAGTGATGCCCCAGAATGCCATCGTTGTCCGAACAAGGTTTGCCGCCATTTCTAAAGCTGCCATCTCTTCGTTCGAGTAAACGCCGCCACGGGCATTTAACAAAGCGACTTCTTTAGAACCAACGAGTCCAACTGGGCCCGTTTCCGTATAGCGGAACGTCTTGCCTGCTTGCGCAAGATAGGACAAATACGTAATAAGCGGTGCAGGCACTGTGAAGTTCCACAATGGAAAGGCAAAGACGACTTTATCAGCATTCAGGAACTGTTCTTGATAGCGTTCAATCGTCTCCACGATTTCTTTTTCCTCGCCAGTCAGTTCCACGCCTTGCGCTTTTTTATATTGGCCGGTAATTGCTGTATTCCCGTAATAAGGAAGTTTTTCAGCGAACAAGTTGAGCTCTTCCACTGTATCATTAGGATGGGCTTCCTTATACGAATTCAAAAATTGATTATACATTTTCACGCTCACGCCTTGTTCAAGACGGTCGCTTGCATTTATCATTAACACTGTTGCCATGTTACAAGTTCCTCCTAGTTACGAATAATTGTCGCATGTACTATTGTACACCTTCCATTTTAATCGTCTAGTAGGCACTTTTTTGATCGTCAGTCTCCTTTTTGAAACTGTTATTGGCTGACACCAGATTCCACAATGTGGGTACTTACTCGAACATCGACAGCTAGCGTGCTATATAGCTGGTACCACTCTTCTTCGTTTAGCCCATTCTTTCCGATCTGTCTGGCGCCAAAACCAACTGGATCTACTTCTTTTTCCTGCAAGTTTTGCAAAAGCTGCTTCATTCCTTCCTGCAAGGAAGCATTTGTTTCTGAAGTAATATGTTGCAACTTCTCTTCTTCCAAAAGCCCGCCTGAGTATTCACTAAGTCGTGTCCGCAATCCGACATCAATGAATAGTGTCCGTGTTTTTAAATCAACATGCACATCAGCATCAGAGCGCAGCTCACGCAAAACGGCGACATGTTTGCCCTCATCCACTCGCACTTCAAGCACGCCCCCGCTTTGATAACCATCCGTTAATAACTTAAGCAAAAACGATTCTTCTAAGTTCAGTGTATCAATTAAACGGTCCTGTTTAAAAAGAGCTATTCCATCTACTTGCAAATTTCGCTCGCTATAGGAAAGGTACGGCAAAAACGGGTCATGGCCTTTTTCAAAATAAGCCCTCATAAACAAGTGCATATTCGATTGCGGCAAGTTGCCTTGTGTAATGTTATGGTCGAGCATGTCTTTTAAATAGGCGCCAATTTCAGATTGCAATGGGAATTGCACATTTAGGAGCCCCTGCGTTGTCCCATTGGTCACACTCAAATACGCTTTCGTTGCTACAGTCGGATCGCGGTAATACGTATCAAGCACATCAAAAATGCCGCCTTCCGCTAACTGGTCTTCTAGCAAAATCGATGATATTTTCCCTCCATGGAGTGGACGGGAAGACATGCTGTTAAATTTCAGCCGGAGCGCTCGCGTCGAATTAGATTCCGCTGACAGCGCCGTATTTTTCGTTGCTTCTTCAACCGAATATGAGGTCAAGCTAACAGTCCCTTTTATAGCGCCCTCTCCCCCTTTATCAAAGCCAATGACCGAGATCAATTGGAGCTCATCGATCACCCTTGTCGTTACGACGGAGAAAAGGGGCAAGAAAAGGAGAAGCGCCAGCATAGATACTTTCAAGGCCTTATACATGGGAAGCGTCCCCTTTCTTTTTCAAAAACAAGCTGACAGCCCATAAAAGTGGAAGAAGACCGAAAATAAAAAGCGGACCGACATAATTCATTCCATCGTTCAACGCATTGATCGCTCTGCGCGTATCGAATTGAATGGTGGCGATAAACACAAGAAAAACAACCACTTTTGCCGTCGTGCGGTGCCGAACACCGAGCTGTTGTTTTAATAGCCTGCTGCTTGCCCAAATCGCAAGGGCAATGTTTGGAAAGATGACAGTCAGCCATATCGCGATACACAAATACTCGATCCGTTCAATAAAGACGAGAGACACGACTTTCCATGCACTTAGCGTAGGCCAAATGGTGAGCGTCAATTGTTCGTGGCTATAATAAAGAAAGGTGACAAATACAACGAGCAAGTAGACGAGCGTTGTACATGCTGAACCTAAATGGGCTGAAAGTTGTAGTCCTTTGCCCTTCTTTAAAAAAGGCGCGTACACAAGCAGCAATTCTGCACCTGAAAAACTTAACGTCAACAGGAGCGCTGCTTCTATTTGTTTCTTCCACGTAGTGTCAAACAAAGGGGTCAAATGGTACCACTCTGCAAATTCAAGTACGGGCAGCACAGTTGGCCATAAAAGGGTCGGTATAAGCACAAATATAAAATTTAAACCTGCCACTACCCGAAACCCTTTTACAATCGCATAGTACTCCACCAATAAAATGATCAGTGCCATTGACCAAGTCATCAATTCTGGGTAAATCCATACTTGGATGACTTCGATATAAGTTCGCAACACGACGACTGCCAGCATTGCGAAATAGAAGACAAACAGAAACACAACGAGCCCGCCGCCCCACCTTCCAAACGCTTGCTTCGCCACCCCATAGAGATCCCCGCTCTCCGCTTTGCTGATTATCCGAAAAGCCATCCAAATAATGAGTTGGTTCACCGCCCCGGCAAGCAGAACGGCAATCCATGCTCGATAGCCAGCTACATCAGCAATATAGCGTGAAAAGCCGAGGATGCCTACGCCGACCTGCATACCATGCACAAGAAAAAACGCCATGTACGGAGGGACTTTTACGCTGCTTGGCAGTTCAGTAGCCACAATCGTTTTCCTCCTTTAATAGCCGTCATCAATATCAGGCTTTTGCTGTCGGTTGTGTTTCGGGAAGAAACGCTTTTGCTGCTTTGCTTGCAAAAAACGAGGACGCATCGTTTGCTGCGAAATCGGTAAACGAATGACAGAGTCTTTCATGTCTTTGAAGGAAAATGGATAGATCGGCTCCATATACGGCCTTCCTAAAGAGGTCAGCGAAAGCAGATGGCACAGAGTAAAGATCAACATAATGGCAATGCCGATCAATCCCCATATTTGGGCAGCCAATATAAACGGAAAGCGGACAATCCGAATCGTCGTGCCCATGCGATAGACTGGAATAGTAAAAGAAGCAAGGGCAGCGAGAGCCACAATAATCAATAAGACATTGCTCGTTAACCCGGCTTCTACTGCTGCCGTCCCGATAACAATCCCGCCGACAATGCCGATGGTTTGGCCAATTTTTGTGGGCAGTCTTGCTCCCGCTTCGCGAAGAAGTTCGATCGTTACTTCTAAAAACAACGCTTCTATAATGGGCGGAAACGGCACCGCAGTGCGTGAGACGACAAGTGTCGCAAACAAATCCTGGGGAATCATTTCCGGATGGTAGGATAATACCGCCACATACAACGGCGTTGCAAAAATGGAAAACAAAACTGCGCCTATCCGGATAATCCGGAGCATAGAGGCTGTATGCCAAGATAATAAATAATCCTCAAAGGCGACAATAAATTCAAGCGCCGTCACCGGGGCAAGCAATGCTTGCGGAGATCCATCTGCGAGCACGGCTACTTTTCCTTCAAGCAATGCCCCCGCCGTCCGATCAGGTCGTTCTGTATCGACGAGCTGCGGGAAAACTGAATTGTTATTATCTTGAATCACTTGTAAAATCGTTGATGAGTCGGGAACTTGATCAATTTGCAAGCCTTTGATTCGTTGCTTCACCGTTTGGACATTTTCTTTATTGGCAATCGAGGCACAGTAGATGACGTATACGTCCGTTTTCGTTTCGCTTCCAACGACGAATTTAACCATATGCAAATCGGACGAAGGGATTCTTTTGCGCAGCAACGCTAGATTCGTTTCCACTGCTTCAATAAATGATTCCTTCGAGCCAAATACACTGAATTCTATTTCAGGGACATTCATTTCCCGGCCTTTCATGTAAGCCAAATCAACTAACCAGTTTTGCCATGCTCCCTTTTCCTTAAAAGAAATAAGTACGCTCCCTTTTAATAGCCGCTTTTCTATTTCCATTGCGTCCTCAAGCTGTTCCACCTCGGCGCTATACAATGCTTCTTTTAATGCTTTGTTGGAAATGCCGTCGACTTGTTTAAGGGGATGAAGCACATTTGGGGCAATGCGCTCCATGTCTATTAAAGATTGATAATAGTAGACATGAATCGGCTCCCTATCCTTACTTGCTTCCACTTGTTCCACAAAATCGCTTGATTGCTTTGCCGCTTGCAGAACTTCCGCAAGAGTAGTTAGTACAGGAAATGTCGGCTGTTTCTTTTTCTTATGTAAAAAAAACGGCAAACGGACACCCCCTTCTTTTTCTGTTAGTATGCGAAGGAGGGTCGTATTCATACAAAAAAGAAGACTGCGTTTTTCTCAGTCTCCTTGAATATTATCGATGATGCGGTACCAAAGGTCGGGATCGAGGACATCCCACATATTCTCCCCTTCGCCTATGACGCCAAAACCAATGACAAGCCCACAAAGCAAACATGCACCTGCCAGCACCATCACGACAATCAGGCGCAGCCAAATAGGGAACAGGCGAATCCGTTCACGTTTATAGAGATCAGCGGCGTGCCTTTCTTCTCGCTCTTCCATCGGGTCGTCTGTTTTATCAGGGGTGGCATTCGGCGACACATCAAGGCGTCCAGCTGCCTGCTCTGTTTCAACATCGTATGGTTCCTCGCCTTGTTGCAAAGGCTCATCTGCTTTTTTGGTTTGTCCGTCTTGAGCCAAGCACGCCACCTCCTCACTCCATTAACGGCGAATGTTGTTCGCTAGACCAGCCATATCATCTGCAAACGAGTAAGCCCTCGCTTGAAATTGCAATAGGCGCTGCGTCTCCATCAATTCAGCCATTTCCAAGCCTAAATCGACATTGGCTTGTTCGAGCATGTTTTGTTTCATATGCTCGTCTGCGGCCACCACTTCTTCTGAAACGCCTGGAAGCTCTGGAAGAACATACAAATTGTTGCCTCCAGATTCAAGTGTTTGCGGTCGCAACACACGTGTTAGCGCAAAAGAACCAACTTGCTGTTCGCCTCCGTTACGCAGTTGAGCAAACAAATTGCCGTCCCTCCATTCCAAGGAAACCGTATCCCCTGGCATGACAATTGCTTCTCCATCGCTGTCAAGCACACGGTTGCCGTCGCTCGTTACGAGTTCCAACCCGTTGCCTACTGCCTGTGGAGAAAAGTAAAACGTGCCATCACGCGTAAGCCTCGTACCTGCTACGGTCTCAATGTTATAGAAGAGATCCGCTTCGGTCAAGGCAAAATCGAGCCCGCGTCCTGTTTCACGTAACGTACCTTGTTCTAACTGAATTTGCGTTTGTGCTAACTTCGCGCCTGTGCCGACTCGCAAGCCATGGGGCGTCTGTCTGTTTTCATTTGGTTGGTTCAAATACTCTGAAGTCAAAACATCCGCAAACGAAGCAGACCGCCGTTTAAAGCCCGTTGTTTCCGCATTGGCCATATTGTTCGAAATCGTGTCAATCTTTGCTTGCAGCTGTGAAAGCGTAGCTGCGGCTGTATGCCCAATACTCATTGATCGTCCTCCCCTATGTTAAACGTCCTACCTCATTAACTGCTTTGTCCATACTTTGGTCATATGCCTGCACCACTTTTTGGTTCGCTTCAAATAATCGGTAAGCACTGAGCATAGCATTCATGGATGCTGCTGTGTCAACGTTGCTGCGTTCAATCGCTGCCTGGCGAATCGAAAAATCAATGTCTGGATTGCCGTGGGCGCTTGGCAACTCTCCATTTTCCAGCATATACAAGCCATCGCCTTCCCGTTCCAACTCATTGGTGTCGTCAGCTAATACGATTTCTATTGTACCCCGGTTTTCGCCAGCCACGACAACAGCTCCACTTTCATCGACTGAGAAAGCCTCTGAGTCGACTTGAATCGGCCCGCCTTCTGTGCTTTGGAGCAAATGCCCCCCTGCAGTTGCTAGCCGCCCTTGGCTATCCACTTGCAAGTCGCCATTGCGTGTATACCGTATACCATTTTCCGTCATCACAGCAAAAAAGACAGCGTTATTCTCCTCAAGTCCCGTTTGGAGAAGCGCTAAATCAGTCGTATTGCCTGTTTCTTGAATATCGCCTTGCCGGGCATTCGTTTGTTGCTCCTGCAAATAAACGGCTGTTGCTAAACTGCCAAGCCCTTGTTTTTGCACAGTGCCTGCCTTAGAAACACTTTGCGCTTCCATTAAAAACGTCGGAAAGGCCCTGGAAACCGATTGCTCTGCTTTATAGCCAGGCGTTTGGGCGTTGGCTAAATTATTGGCTAGCATATCTTGGTGGTATTGGGCAGCAAGCATTCCACTTGTTGCTGTATATAGCCCTTTTAACATCCCGTTCCTCCTTTACAACTGAACTTTTTTACTGGACATCTTGTCCAAGTTTTCTAAAATAATGCCTGTTCCCCTAGCCACGCAATGCATTGGCTCCTCTGCAATTAATACAGGGATCTTTAACTCTTCTGCAAGCAACGTATCCATCCCATGCAACAGCGCTCCGCCCCCTGTTAACATTACGCCCTTATCAATAATATCGGCAGACAACTCAGGAGGTGTTTTTTCCAATACTTGCTTAGCTGCTTGGACAATGTATTCAACGGACTCGACTAGTGCTTTTTCAATTTCTTTCGTCGAAATGGTGATGTTACGCGGCAAGCCACTTATCATATCGCGACCTCTGATATCCATTTCCTCTGAACGTGCACCAGGAAAAACAGTAGCCACTTGCTTTTTTATTTCTTCGGATGTTCGCTCTCCAATTAACAGTTTGTATTCTTTTTTTATGTACGATAAAATGTCAGAATCAAAACGATCCCCTGCCACCTTGATGGAAGAGGCGGTGACAACATCACCCATCGATAACACTGCTACATCCGTTGTGCCGCCACCTATATCGACGACCATATTGCCGCTCGGTTGGAAAATATCCATCCCAGCTCCTATGGCCGCCACTTTTGGTTCCTCTTCCAAATAGACATTCTTTCCGCCGCTCTTTTCCGCTGCTTGGCGAATCGCTTTTTGCTCAACTGACGTAATATTCGTAGGGCAACAAATTAAAATCCGCGGCTTTGAAAGAAAACCCTTTACTTGAATTTTATCCATAAAGTGCTTTAACATTGACTCTGTCATCTCAAAGTTTGCAATGACGCCATCCTTCATCGGCCGAATGGCTACAATGTTTCCTGGTGTCCGTCCAACCATGCGAAACGCTTCTTCTCCAACAGCAAGGACGCGGTTTGTTGTCGTATCAAGAGCAACGACAGAAGGCTCATCTAATACAATCCCACTGCCTTTCACATAAATAAGCACATTCGCTGTCCCTAAGTCAATTCCAATATCACGGCCAAACATACATCGATTTCCTCCTTATTCTCCTTAACGTGTAAATAGTAACGAATAGTTGTGCGCCTAGATGAATTTAAGTATGTATCGAACAAACGTATAGGTTAATTGAAACGCGCACATATGCCTAGTATAAATAGTACCATAAACACAGGAGAAAAGAAGAATTTGTCGAAATTTTATTGCCGTGATTTTACGATTGGCTGGTCTCCCACTTCAATTGTCTTCTTGTATTTGACTTTTGTCGCTTCACCGCCCCGCAAGTGGCGAATGGACTTGTGGTACTCAAGTATCTCCTTTACGTCATTTGCAAGCTCTGGGTTGATTTCCGGCAAACGTTCGGTGAGATCCTTGTGTACAGTACTTTTTGAGACGCCAAATTCCTTTGCGATGGTTCGCACCGTTTTTTTCGTCTCAACAATGTACTTGCCAATCTTGATAGTTCGCTCTTTGATGTAATCGTGCACACGACTCGCCTCCCTAATTCTGTATGGGTGATTGGTAAAGTGTATTAGGGAGGCGTCCTTGTTATACCATCTTTTCATAGGTCAAGCTTCATTTCTTGACTCTTTGGCCTACTTCCTTTCATTTCCATGCTCACGCTTATCAAGTGTACAAAAGATAACAAGGCTACATGTTCGTTTGGTTAACTAACTGCTTTTAAAGCAATGACCGAACCTAATATTAGGAAAATGAAAAAAATCCTTGAAGCGGTTTTCGGCTCGCCATAAACAAACATGCCAATGGCCGCTCCTCCAAAAGCCCCTATTCCCGTCCACACAGCGTAAACTGTGCCCATAGGCAATGTTTCCATTGCGAGTGACAAAAGGAAGAAACTTGCCGAAAAACCAATGACAAGCAACCCCAATGGCAACAGCGTCTTTTCGATCTTAAAACGGTTCATCATCGCCAATCCAAACATCTCTAACAAACCAGCCACAATCACATACACCCAAGCCATCTCAACTTACTCCTTTTTCCGATTTAGGTTTCTCCCCTGGCGTAACCAGTTTTAAGCCGATGACGCCAGTTAATAGCAAACCGATTAATAGTGCCTTGACTAGCTCGAATGGCTCACCAAACAGGAGAGTTTCGGCAATAACCGTCCCTGCCGTGCCTAGCCCGACAAAAACGGCATAGGCAGTCGCAACAGGCAACCTTGCTGTAGCGGCAATTAGCAGGACAAAGCTTGCAAGTATCGCCACTACGGTTAAACCCCATTCCATCATCGTTGAAGCATGTTTCAGCCCGATGACCCAGCCGATCTCAAAACAGGCGGCCACCACAATGAATATCCAGTGTTTACTCATTTGTTCCTCCACTTCTTACGCACACAAAAAGCCCAGGAGCTATTCATAGAATGTCTCCCGGGCTTTTATCCCTCCGTGTCACGGCAGACGCCGTGTGCACCTCTCGGACCAGCCCTTACAAATGAAGCGGAACCCTAGGCGCATTTGTGCGATCATTTTACTCTAGTCTAGCACGGAGTGGCTTTCCTCTCAAGAACAAAGTCCTGCACATCAAGGAGCATAAAAACAGTAAACAAAAAGAGCACCTTTTTAGGCGCTCAAAGGTTTATTCTTCGATCTCATTTGGCTTATTTTCAGCCGGCTTGTCGTTCTCGTCTTTATCTTTCTTAGAGTCACCGTCTTTTTCGTTTTCCTTGGCTTTATCCTTTTCGTTTTCTTTGGCTTTGTCATTTTCATCAGGCTCTTCGTTCTCTTTGCCTTTCTTATCCTTTTCGCCTAAAGGAAACGCATCATTGATGTCTTCTAGTGATTTGTTAAACGCATCGTAAGGGTTCATGGCCACTCCGTCTTTGCGGATTTCAAAGTGAACATGCACGCCTGCTTCCTCATCATACACATTGCTTCCAGCGTTTCCGATTACATCGCCTTGGCTAATTTCTGCGCCTTGTTCGGCTTCAATGCCTTCTAGACTAGAGTAGTGAGTGGTGATGCCGTTGCCATGATCGACTTCAACTACATAACCGAGGACAGAGTCCTTCATCGCTTTCGTCACTGTGCCACTCATTGCCGCCTGAACAGGGAACGTTTCTTGGTCTTTGCTTGCTAAATCAATCCCTTTATTTTGGCGGTAAACATTGTCATAAAATACAAGCGCTTGTTCTTGCTCTTGTGCATCGGCTTCTGGATCGTAGAAGAACCCTACTTGCTCAAAATCAGATTCGTTCGCCACAGGCATATGCAATGTCTCATTACCGACATTAACAGGAACAGTTGGCTCATCTTGCCGATTTTCCTGCTCTTGCACTGGCATTTCTTCCGGATCTGCGCTATCCTCCCCATTTTGCAAAAAGAAAACAGCACTTAAGAGACCGGCGCCAACAACCAAATAAGCAGCAGGCATAACCCAACGTTTGCGCATAAAACTTTGGATATCGACTTTTTTAGAAGAATTTTTTTCTTCTTTCATTTCTCATCACCTCTGCCAACCATTCTGAGCACTTTGCTAGAAATATATACATGGCAAAGGAAAAAATTTTTCCAAAGCTATTCGCGCCACACCACCGCTGCCGAAAAAGCCAGCAGCCCTTGTTCACAGGCTGCTGGCTTCTACTCTATGAATCGTGTTGCAATCGGCTTGCATGTTTAGCTAGTCGGGACAAGTTCGTCCATGCTTTCAATTTCGACATCTTTATAGAAATATTGGACAATGTCTTTGTACGTTTTTCCTTCTTGGGCCATCCCATTTGCTCCGTATTGGCTCATACCAACGCCATGTCCCCAACCTTTCGTTTGTATGACGACTTGGCCATTGCTTACATGCCATGAAAAATCAGATGAATCCAGTTCAAGCGCTTCCCGGACTTCTCGGCCTGACAATGTTTTATTTTCAAACGTTACCGTCTCCACTCGTCCGCCTGCTGTTCTCGCTTCAATCGTGCCAATTGAACCATCATTTTGGAGTGTGATCCCTAAAGCAGCTTCAAATTCACTTATAGGAATGACTGTTTCATTAGCAAAACGAGGAGATTGCTTATCCCATGGACTTGGTACACTTTTTAAGTAAGGCACTTCTTGTTCCCAATAATCTTCGGCATTTTCGGTAAAACCATTGCTTGTTGAAAAAAAGGAGGCAGTAATTGGTTCACCATCATACGTCATAATTTCCCCGCTCGTGTCCCGTACTGCCGTTTCGACTTTCTCCCAGTTTGAGTCGAACGCGTCTTTCCATTTCTCTTTTAATTCATCTTTGCTTTGATAGACTTGATGGGCAACTGTATCTGTTACTAACGCCCCTTGTGGAACATCCCCATTTTTGTCGCCATTTTTCATTTGCGCGACAGCAAATGTCCTTGCGGCTAACGCCTGTGCCTTAAGAGCTTCCACTTCATAGTCAGCCGGCATTTCAGACGCTACCACACCCATTACGTAATCTTCCAAAGCGATTTGTTCGACCGCTTCAGCGTTGGAGCGATAAACGGCGATGTCAGGTCCATTGGTGTCTTTCGCTGCAACTTGCTCAGAGCGTACTTCTGTTTGTCCTGCTTCTTGTTTTTTCTCGATCGGGGCTAGTCCAAAAGCTGACTCGGTTAAATCTTCGCCGTCTTTTACAAGTGCAACCATTACAGTGGGAACGATTAGCACAATGACGATCAGCATTGCTGCAAATAGGATTATCCGTTTCATGGCAGACCTCCATTATTTGTTCCAACACTATAGTCTATGAACGTCTGCCCCAGAAATGTATGCAAAAAAGATTGTCGACCATAGACAGTATGTCAGCAAATGTGACATACTCCATAATGGCAAACAATCTTTCTTGACGATATTCGACCATTTCCCCGGAAATAGTTTAGATTAGTTCAGCTGCTTCCAAGGACTCATTTTCTTGATGCTCTTCCACACGCTCAATGTCTGCGCCTAGTGCTTTCAATTTCTCAGTTAAATTGACGTATCCACGATCCAAATGCTTTAATTCCGTTACACGTGTATACCCGTCAGCAACAAGTCCCGCAAGCACAAGCGCTGCACCAGCCCTTAAATCCGTTGCTCCGACTTCCGCGCCTTGTAGACTTGTCGGTCCAGATACAATTGCTGAGCGACCTTCAATTTTAATGTTTCCGTTCATGCGACGGAATTCCTCTACATGCATAAACCGGTTCTCAAATACAGTTTCCGTAACGACACTCGTGCCTTCTGCCCGAAGAAGCAACGCCATCATTTGCGCTTGCATGTCTGTTGGAAAACCTGGATGTGGCATCGTTTTAATATCAACAGCCTTAAGCTGTTCAGGGCCGATTACCCGCAGACCTGCTTCTTCTTCAATAATATCGACACCCATTTCACGCATTTTGGCAACAAGGGGACGCATGTGCTCAGCAATTGCTCCCTCGACAAACACATTGCCTCCTGTAATAGCAGCCGCCACCATAAAAGTGCCTGCTTCAATCCGATCAGGTATAACGGAGTGGACGGCTCCTTGGAGAGCGTCTACGCCGTCAATGCGAATAACGCCGGTCCCTGCACCACGAACCTTTGCACCCATGGCATTAAGGTAATTGGCCAAATCGACAATTTCCGGCTCTTCTGCGACATTTTCAATGATGGTTGTTCCCTCTGCCAAAACAGCAGCCATCATAATGTTCTCTGTTGCCCCCACGCTTGGGAAATCCAAATAAATTTTTGTTCCTTGGAGTTTTCCATCAATACGTGCTTCAATAAAGCCATTTCCGATTTCAACCGTTGCTCCCATCGCTTCAAACCCTTTGAGATGCTGTTCGATAGGACGTGAACCGATGGCACAACCGCCTGGCAATGCGATTCTCGCACGGCCTACACGTGCCAAAAGCGGGCCCATCACTAAGAAAGAGGCACGCATTTTGCGCACATATTCAAACGGAGCTTCGGTTTTTAGTGGGCGGTCTGCACGAACGGCAAAACGGCCGTTTTCATATTCGACTCCCACATTCAAATTCGCTAATACTTCCTTCATTGTATATACATCTGTAAGTGATGGCACTTCTTCAATGATGCTTGCACCACGCTCAGCTAATATCGATGCTGCGATGACAGGCAGAACGGCATTTTTTGCGCCTTCTACCTTCACGGAGCCGTGCAGCTTGTTGCCGCCACGGACAATGATTTTTTCCAACGTATTCCCCTCCGCGTCAGTATTTTTTCTCTTCTATATTATCAATATTCAGTCGTAATTATAGGCGTTCCTAAAGTTACTCTTGTCTGCTGGCCCAAGTCTGGGTTTTGTCTCAAGGCAACTTGAACATTCATGTTGTTTCCGTTTTCTAAAGCAATTCCAGTGTCCCATTCATTATTGTACGCAGACAAAGACACAAACGTTTCTTCTTTCAGCACTTCTTGGATTGTTGCCCCAAGCTGCTCCATGTAACGTTTGCCAGTTGCGAACAACGAATCGTCATTTAATGTGGTTGTTTCAGCTGTCAATTGGTAAAAAAGCAAAGCTGACTCCATTTCCAAACGGTTCAGGCGTTCCTTTAAAAGGGCTTGATCGAAAACGGATTCTTCGGCACTCGCTATAAGCTCGTACGACTTCATCAGGATGATTTGGCCTTCGTCCTTTACAGCAAGCCACTTAACGACTTCTTGCAGGCCGTTCCCCCTATCCTGAATGAACACTTCACTCCAACTGTCCTGATTTGATTCCAAAGGTTGCCGTTCAAAAGTTGGATGCTCGGCTGCAAAGGCATCGACCTTTTGCTCATACTCGCCTTTAGAATGAACGACTTCTTCATTTCCTTTTGCTCGAACTTGCCAACTAATGACATGCAATTGTTCCTGTCTCGCTAATTCGAGCATCGCTTCTGCTTTCGCAAAAAGCAATTGATCCTTGTTTTTTTCATGGAGTGGCGCAAAAACCATTGCACCGCAAATCCCAATCACAAACGCTAAAAAACCCGCTTTTATCATCTTTTGCATGTACGTTCTCTCCCTTTAACGCCATGGTCTTATTAGTACCATTTTTACCTTTTGGAGAAAATGCATACATGAAAGATGAGGGTTCTTTTCACTAAAATAAATAGGGCAAAAGTTGTGTTGCTTGAAAGTAATCAAGGAGAAAGCGAGCGACTAAAGTACCAAGAGCAATCGCACACATGACTCGAAGCAACGCAGCTTGTTTGCTTTTTGGATTTTTAACGAACAGATCGAAGCGAAACGACTCAAGAGCCCACCAAGCGATTACAAGACAAAGAAGATTCACGACAATATGTATGAATGCTCCCAAACCTAATCCGTCCGTCAAAAAAACGACCCCATTTCTTGCTGTTGATTGCAGTCAAGCACTTGTCAAGCCAAACGATTGCAATCCATTAACCATCATAACGGATTTGTTTCAAAAAAGCCAGCGATTAACGTCCCGATTTACCGATTTTACATAGTTTATTTTTGAACGTTTTGTCACAAAATGAAGCAATTGTTGAAAGAGGCCCCATTAACGTTTTCATACCACTTTTGCTATGTTTTATAACCGGTTTTTCAATAAAAAAATGTCAAAAATCCCGCTAATCTTTAAACGATTTCACGGGATTTTTGACATTTTTACGTTGGATTACATGTTGCCAGCTTATGCGCCTTTATGTTTGGCGACATCCATTCTTGTGATCGCACGTTGAAGGGCTGCTTCCGCCCGCTTTCTGTCAACATGCTCACTTGCTAACCGCTGCTCGGCACGTTCTTTTGCCTTTCGGGCACGTTCGGTGTCAATTTGCTCGGGACGTTCGGCCGCCTCGGCCAGAATAGAGACATGGTCTGGCCTGACTTCTACAAAACCGCTCGAAACCGCGACCTGTTCTTCTTTCCCTTCTTTGATGAACCGAGCAGGGCCTACAGCAAGCGGACTGACAAGCGGAATATGTTTTGCTTTGATGCCAAGTTCGCCTTCCACTGTCTTAACGACAACCAATTCGGCATCTCCTTCATAGACAGCCCCGTCAGGCGTGATGACACTGACTTGTATCGTTGCCACGTGTACCCCTCCTCTGTCGGCAATCAGGCGACAAGGAAACAGATAAAGCCGTTTCCTTGTGCATTGATTTACGCCATTTGCTTGGCTTTTTCAACGACTTCTTCAATACGGCCAACGAGACGGAACGCGTCTTCAGGAAGATCGTCGTACTTGCCTGCAAGAATGTCTTTAAAGCCTTGGATTGTTTCTTTAACCGGCACATAAGAGCCTGGCTGTCCTGTAAACTGCTCAGCGACATGGAAATTCTGTGAGAGGAAGAACTGGATTCGGCGAGCACGGGCTACAATCAATTTATCCTCTTCAGACAGTTCTTCCATCCCTAAAATCGCAATAATATCCTGCAGTTCCCGATATTTTTGCAACGTTTGTTGCACGCCTCGGGCAACATTGTAATGCTCTTCACCGACAATCTCAGGCGAAAGGGCACGCGATGTTGACGCAAGCGGGTCCACTGCTGGATAAATCCCTTGTTCCGTCAATTTACGTTCAAGGTTTGTTGTAGCATCCAAGTGGGCAAATGTCGTCGCCGGAGCTGGGTCTGTATAGTCATCGGCAGGTACATAAATCGCCTGAATCGATGTAACAGAACCTTTCTTCGTCGATGTGATACGCTCTTGCAACTGACCCATTTCGGTAGCAAGCGTTGGCTGATAACCTACGGCTGAAGGCATACGCCCAAGCAAAGCCGACACTTCCGAACCAGCTTGCGTAAACCGGAAGATGTTGTCAATGAACAACAATACATCTGCGCCTTGTTCATCGCGGAAATACTCGGCCATTGTCAAGCCAGTCAAAGCGACACGCATACGGGCGCCAGGCGGTTCGTTCATTTGGCCAAACACCATCGCTGTTTTAGTGATGACGCCGGCGTCTTTCATTTCATGATAAAGGTCATTTCCTTCACGGGTCCGTTCCCCTACGCCTGCAAATACGGAGATACCGCCATGCTCAAGAGCAACGTTGTTGATTAGTTCTTGGATTAAGACCGTTTTCCCTACACCTGCACCGCCAAAAAGGCCGATTTTTCCGCCCTTTGTATATGGAGCAAGCAAGTCAACGACTTTAATGCCGGTTTCAAGAATTTCAGTTGTCGTTGTCAGTTCTTCAAAGCTTGGCGCCTCGCGGTGGATTGGATCGCGACGCGTCCCCTCAGCCACAGGCTCCTGTAAGTCAATCTCTTCACCTAATACATTAAAAACACGGCCAAGCGTTGCTTCTCCAACAGGAACGGAGATAGGACCGCCTGTATCTAGGACTTCTGTTCCGCGCATAAGCCCGTCAGTTGAACCCATTGCTACCGTGCGGACTGTATCGTTTCCAAGGTGAAGCGCTACTTCTAACGTCACTTTCACATCAACGGCGCCATCAGCTGCGCCTTGCTGGTTGACTGTCAATGCGTTATTGATTTCCGGTAGCTGCCCACTTGGGAATTTCACGTCTACGACGGGCCCTGTAATTTGAATGATACGGCCTGTTGACATTCGTTTTCCCTCCTACTAATAAGCATTTGTTTTATTCGAGTGCGGCTGCACCGCCAACGATTTCGGTAATTTCTTGTGTGATTGCTGCTTGACGCGCTCGGTTGTAGGACAGCGTCAATTCATCAATTAATGCAGAAGCATTATCAGTAGCTGCACTCATAGCTGTCATTCTCGCGCCGAATTCACTTGCCTTTGCGTCAAGAAGAGCGCCATAAATTAAGCTTTCTGCATAACGTGGAAGAACGGCCTCCAAAATTTGTTGTTCCGACGGCTCAAATTCGTATAAACTGGTGCTGCTTGTCTCGTCGCCTTCATTTACAGAAGCAAGAGGCAGCAGTTTTTGTTCAGTAACCCGTTGCGTCATCGGTGACACAAAATGGTTATACCAAATATACAATTCATCAAATACACCGTCGGCAAACATTTCAACCGAAGACTTGGCCAACCCGCTTACATCATTAAAAGTTGGTTGGTCAGGGACCTCAACCATCTCTTGAATGATCGGCTGTTTCCGGGTACGCAGCAAGTCGCGGCCGATGCGGCCAAGAACGATAATCGCATACTCGTCTTCAGAAGCGTGGCGTTCATTGATGGTTTTCATCATATCGCGCAGCAAGCTGGAATTATAGCCGCCTGCAAGGCCGGTATCCGATGTCATCAAAATATAACCTGTCTTTTTCACAGGACGTTCTTCAAGCATCGGATGGCTTGTATCACTGCCTGCCTGAGCGATGTTGCCAACGACTTCGCGCATTTTTTTGGCATACACTTCATACGATTGCGCTTTTTCTTGGGCGCGGTTCAGCTTAGCCGCTGAAACCATTTGCATCGCTTTTGTAATTTGCCTCGTTTTCTTTGTTGAGTTTATCCGGTTTTTAATGTCGCGCAAAGAAGCCATTTGTTCACCGCCTTTCTGGGCAAAACTAATCGTCTATTCGTTAGAAGCGACAAAACCTTTCTTAAACGCTTCAATTGCTGCTTTCAAATCGCTTTCTTCAGGCAAATTGCCCGTTGTGCGGATATGCTCAAGCAATTCATTGTTGTTGCTTTCAAGATATGTGAATAGTTCAGACTCGAACCGGCGGCAATCAGCCACAGGCACATCATCCAAATAGCCCTTCGTCAGCGCGTAAATAATTGCTACTTGCTTTTCAACCGGAAGCGGCTGATGCAAATCTTGCTTCAGCAATTCAACTGTGCGCTCACCACGGTTCAAGCGAGCTTGCGTTGCCGCATCCAAGTCAGAACCGAATTGGGCAAACGCCTCAAGTTCCCGGTATGCAGCCAAGTCAAGACGCAGCGTTCCCGCTACTTTTTTCATCGCTTTAATTTGTGCAGAACCACCAACACGGGATACAGAAATCCCTGGGTTTACTGCTGGGCGAACGCCTGAGTGGAACAAGTCGGACTGTAAGAACACTTGTCCATCTGTAATTGAAATAACGTTTGTTGGAATATAAGCAGAAACATCGCCGGCTTGTGTTTCAATGAATGGAAGCGCGGTAATGGATCCGCCTCCTAAGTCATCATTCAATTTCGCAGCACGTTCTAACAAGCGGGAGTGCAAGTAGAAAACATCCCCTGGGAAAGCTTCACGACCTGGCGGGCGGCGAAGGAGCAATGACATTTCCCGGTAAGCAGCTGCTTGTTTTGACAAGTCATCATAAATGACAAGGACATGCTTGCCGTTATACATAAATTCTTCTGCCATGGATACGCCTGTATACGGAGCCAAGAAAAGCAATGGCGCAGGGTCAGACGCACTTGCAGAGACGACAATTGTATACTCAAGGGCGCCCCGTTGACGAAGCGTTTCAACTACACCTGAAACGGTTGATTCTTTTTGGCCAATCGCTACATACACACAAATCATGTCTTGGTCTTTTTGGTTGATGATCGTATCAATAGCAATTGCCGTTTTACCTGTTTGGCGGTCACCGATAATCAATTCCCGCTGTCCACGGCCAATTGGAATCATGGAGTCAATCGACTTAATCCCTGTTTGCAATGGTTCATGGACCGATTTCCGTGCCATTACCCCTGGAGCTGGGCTTTCAATTGGACGCGTTTTGCTTGTATGCACTGGTCCTAGGCCGTCTAAAGGCTGGCCAAGCGGGTTGACGACGCGGCCAAGAAGCTCGCTTCCTACTGGTACTTCCATAATCCGGCCAGTCCGTTTGACTTCGTCCCCTTCACGAATGTCTGTATACGGACCTAAAATAATAATCCCAACGCTGTCTTCTTCCAGGTTTTGGGCCATTCCCATTACCCCAGTCGAGAACTCAAGTAGCTCGCCGGCCATGACATTGTCGAGCCCGTGAGCGAAGGCAATACCGTCCCCGACGCGAATAACAGTCCCTACGTCTTGCACATTGACCGTTGTTTCAAATTGGTCGATCTGTTGCTTAATGAGCGAGCTAATTTCTGTCGCTTTAATGCTTGCCATTCGTTTCACCCCTAACTGACAGTTTCTAACGTTCTTATTGTCCTGCTACCAATTGCTTTTCGAGGCGTTTCAGCTGCCCTTGGATGCTACCGTCAAAGACACGGTCGCCTACACGAACTTTTAATCCGCCTATTAAAGCAGAATCGACGACATTCACAACTCGCAGTTCCCGTTTTCCAGCTTTTGGGGCAAACACGGCAGCAATTTGATTCTTTTCACTGTCCGAAAGCGCCTTAACCGAAAAAACAGTTGCTTCAGCAATTCCTTTTTTGTCATCGTTTAATTGTTTGTATTCACCAGCGAGGCCCACGATTTCTGAATAACGGCCCCGTTCCATTAGCAAATTGATCGTATTCATCACTGCTGGACTTAGATGAGCCTGAAACGCATCCCGAAGGAGCGCTTGCTTTTTATCAGCAGCAAGCCCAGGTTGGGCTAACACCGTTTCTAATTGAGGCGTCGTTTCAAACACTTCCTGTACCAGTTCAAGCTCCCGTTCAAACACATCCGTTTGCCCTTTTTCTTCCGCTAACTCAAAAAGAGCAACAGCGTAACGATTTGCTACTGCCTTGTTGCTCATAGCTCTTCGCTCGCTTGTTTAAGATACTCTTGGACAAGCTGGTCTTGCTCGCTTGCGTCAAGTTCTTTTTCAATAACTTTCTGTGCAATTAAGACAGAGAGAGACGCAACCTGTTCGCGAAGAGCGGCTACAGCCTGGTCTTTTTCGTTTTGGATTTCCGCCAACGCTTGCTGATGAATGCGCTGTGCTTCTTCTTTGGCGGCGCGGACCATTTCCTGCCCTTGCTGTTCGCCTGCTTTTTTTGCATTTTCAATCAGTTCACGCGCTTCGACTCGCGCCTTTTGCATTTCTTCCCGCTGTTCTGCAAGCAGTTTTTCAGCTTCCTTGCGGTTTTGTTCCGCTGAATCAATTTGCTCATTAATCATATCTTGCCGTTTTTGCATGACGCCAAGAAGCGGCTTGAGGGCAAATTTAGAAAGAATTAAAAGCAACACAGCGAATGCCAATAGTTGGTAGAGGGCTGTGCCCCATTCGATGACCATGTTTACACCCCTTTTGCAGAAGTAATCGTCCTTGCATAAATAAAGGCGAGAGGTTCTGTTTTGTAGAACACTGTCGCCCCTCTAGTCAAACTATAAAATGTTTGCGTTACCCCATAAAGAAGAGTAAGAACGCAATAACGATCGCAATAATCGGAACGGCCTCTGCAAGTGGCGCGCCAATAAACATGAGCGTTTGTAGCGTACCGCGTTGTTCTGGTTGACGTGCAGTTCCTTCAATTACTGCCTTAACGATAATGGCTACGCCAATTGCTCCCCCGATTGCTGCAAGACCTGCTGCAATCCCAATCGCTAATTCTGTCATTAGATAAATCCTCCCTTAAGGTTTAAATTTTTATAGTAACTAATGCTCTGAAATTGAGCGAGAATCACGAAATTAATGTTGTTCCACTTTGTGGGACATGTACACCATTGCCAACATCGCAAAAATGTACGCTTGCAATGAACCAATAAAAATACTAAATGCTTGCCACACAATGAGCGGCACAAAAGCGAAGATGCCCCAATAAACCGCTGTCGTTCCTAACGAAACGAGAAGAAGCATAAGAATTTCTTTCGCATAAATATTCCCAAAAAGTCGCATGCCAAGAGTTAACGCATTTGACCCTTCCTCAATCACTTTAAATGGAAACAAAAACCATTTTGGTGTAAACCAACTTTTCCCATAAGTGGATGGGCCTGTCACCATGATTCCATAAATATGGGTCAAAACGACAATAAATACAGCCATTGTCAGTGTTAGAACCGGATCAGACGTCGGCGATTTCCAAAAAACGTTATGGCCTTCTTTTGTTACTAATTCAAATGGAATCCCCATCATATTAGCAACAAACACATAGAAAAGCAGCGCATACGCGAGGACAATAAAACGGCCGCCCACTTTCCAATCCATGTTCGCCTTAATGATTCCACGACAAAAGTCCACTACCCACTCGATAAAATTTTGAAGCCCAGTCGGACGCATAGCCAATTTGCGGCAGCCAATGACTGTAATAATCACCACGATGGCCATTGCAATCGTCGTCGTTATCATGGTTGTCCCATTAAAGAGCAAACCCATGAATTCAAATTGATATTGATGATGTTCCGGCAAACTATTTCACCTCTTTCGTATGAGAGCTTTTATGAACATGTCGACCATCATCACACCGTATAGCAGCCCTAGCCCAACCACAACCGCAACAATATGGATGTTTTCTGGAAATTGAAGAGCCAGCCAAATCGCTATGAACGCAAAGATGAGTCGAAACACAAATCCCAATCCCGCGAAAACCATAAAGGGTCGTTTCGACGGAGCGACGTTCGTTCCTATGACGCTTGCGTTGTGGTAAGTGATCCACAAATTCAAATAGCTGACAGAGACGCCTAATAAAAGGCCGAGGAAAATCGTTTGGAGTGGTGTAAAGATAGAACCTATGACGAAAATGAGACTGATAAATCCAACTATACACGAATAATGCCACATTTGCTGTTTTAGAAGGCTTTTCGGTTCCGGCACTATTGATCGTCTCCTAAAAATGGCTGAACCGCTTTATAAATGCCATATGTACCAGTCCCTAGGCCAGCTAACAAGCAAATAATCAAAAAAAGGGGTTCTAACCCAAACAATTTGTCGAGCCAAAGTCCAAGAAATAACCCGCCAACAACACCACCGATAACGTAGGAAGTGATGATGGACACAAGCGCAAACGCACGCATCGGATTCCGGTTTGGTTTAGACAATGAAACGACCTCCATCGCATATTGCAAACCCATTCATAACGCACATGTAACCCTTATCATGAGGACCCTTATAATCGTACAATAGCCACCCCCACGTGTCAACGAATTTTACAAGGAAATCACAAGAGTTATGAAAGAGCCTCGATTTGTTCACACAACTGTCATAGTATTGTTTGAGATTTCCCAAATAAAGCGCTACCTATATGCATAGAGGCATTTTTTGCCCTATCCGCTACATTAAAAATGGCGATTGTGTTGCAATTCACCTGCTGGAAGAACGATAACCGATTGACAAAACGCTCTGCATATGTCCAAATACACGAAAAAAACCGCCTGAGAATGCGGTTTTTTTCATGTATTAGCCTTCTTTTGGGAAAAGCGGCGGCTCCCCGACATCAATGAACGCCTCGATTGTGTCTTTTACGCCTTCACTTTTCGCAAACACTAACGCTCTGTATCGGCCTGGAGCCACATTTAAATCAGATAGCTCGCCGCTTACCATTCCACGCTCAGAATGTTCGTGGGAGACTAGGACATCTACAAATTCAAACGTATCGGGATCAAATAAGGCAATCCCTGATTCTTCTGCCCCTCCTGGCAAATAGTACTCGTAGTAATAACTATTTTTAGCATCTCCATGGACAAATTGAAAGGCCATCACCCGCGGGTAATTCGGCTCTTCCATAAACAACACATACGGAAGGCGGATCGTGTCGCTCCCGCCTGTAATTTCGACCGTGCCGGCATGGAGCCCTTCTTGCAAAAGCGCCGGATCAATGTCAGCAGCGAGTGTCACTTGCTTTTTTTCATTGGGACCAACGGTTACCGAAAAAGGGGTTTCCCACTCAATTCCATCCAACTCTCCAAGCGGTGGAACAATATGGTACACTCTCGCTTTGCTTTCCATGTTTTCAATCGTGACCGTTAGCTCCCTTTTTGTACGTGGTGCTTTTTTTTCCCAAGTGCCGAATGTTAGCGAACTCGGGTAGACAAGTGTCTTCGTTTCGAGCGCCTTGTCTACTTGCAACCTTCCAGCACCTTGTTCGTGGGGCATGTACTCCCTTCCTTGTTCATCGACTAAACACTTCGTTGTGTTCATTAAAGCCGCTTTTACTTGTTCAGGGTTCCAGTCTGGATGCTGTTGGATCAAAAGAGCCGCCGCCCCTGCCACATGGGGGCTGGCCATACTCGTTCCATTTAAGCCTAAATAACCTTTTGGTACAGTACTCTGAATCGCCACTCCTGGAGCAACGAGATCGGGTTTCACTTCCCATGTTTCAGTAACCGGCCCTCTCGAACTAAACGACGCCAGCAAGTCTTGCTTTTGTTCATAGCCAGTGCGCACGGACAGTTCTTTTTTTGAATGGTCCAGTTGTTCAAGCAGCCATTCGCCGTCTTCTTTGCTTAGGCTTGCCCCGATTAAGTCAACGGACTGCATAACGCCCCCTGCAAAACTTCCTTTTAAATTATTGTAAATTAAAATCCCAGTTGCCCCCGCTTTTCGTGCTGTCTCCATTTTTTCAGCAAAAGTAGAACGACCCCTTTTTACTAAAACGAGCTTTCCTTTTGCATCAACGTCCTTATAATCAGAAACAAGTCCATGTCCCGCTTCGACAACGGGAATGTCACGCTTAAGCTTCCATGGCTTTGCGCCAACGAGTGGCGTTAATTCAAGCCGGCGCTCCTTTTCATTCGTCAATGTCATATACGGAATTTCCACTGGCGGGAGAGAGGCACCGACAGAGATCGCTTTCGCCGAAGTCCCAGGTGAACCGACAGTCCACATATTTGGCCCGCTGTTGCCACTTGAAGTCACAGCGACTACGCCTTTGTCAACTGCGCGATCCAAAGCAAGGCTAGTTGGCCAATCTGGTCCATTTACCGTATTTCCAAGTGACAAATTCAAAACGTCCACTCCATCGGCAACCGCTTTTTCAATCGCTTCCAACACTTGTTCAGTCGTCCCTTGCCCACCTGGCCCAAGGGCGCGGTAAGCATAAATTTCTGCTTCAGGAGCAACTCCTTTTATGCGGCCATTGGCGGCAATAACGCCAGCAACGTGAGTTCCATGGAAAGTCGGCTCTCCTTGGTCCGCTTTTGTTTCCATTGGGTCTTCATCTTCATCGATAACATCGTAACCACCTTTTACATTGGCGCGCAAATCAGGATGTTCGTAATCCACTCCTGTATCAATGACGCCGACTTTGACGCCCTTGCCAGTCAATGCCTCCCCTCCTGGCCCTAAGTGGCGCTTATCGCTTTTTCCTGCACCCACAAATGGAATGCTGCTTTCAAGGCTTGGCTGGTAAATAGCAATATCATCAACACGGGCAATCCCGTCTAATTTTTTTAATACATCAATGTCTTCTTCTAATAAATCTAGCGAAAATCCTCCGTAAACTACTTTAAAAACATGCCTAATTTTGGCTGAAGGAACCGCATCCTTTACTTGCTCTACTGCGTTGTCAACATTCCCTTTCGCCGATACAATGACCACTCGCCTGCCGCTTTGCTGCTCGTCGGACACGGTTTCCGTCGCCCTTGGCGTAACAGGATAGGTTTCGGCAGCCGCCACATGCGGAATAAGTCCTGAAAAACCTAATATAACCAGCAGTATGCAAGCTTGCACTCGTTTCATTATGATCTCCCCTACTGCGTGTCGTAACGTGTAGTATGTGTCTATACGCAGCTCGCTATGCAGGAAAGCGTTTATTGTGCATAGAATGTTTACAACTGTGGATAAAATTATGTTGTTCTGTTGATAACTAATAATTGCTGTGGGTAATTCAGAGGATTATGTGGATAAATAAACTTGGAGGGAACGCAAATGAATATGCTCATTCGCGAATCGGTCCAACACGATGGACCATCTGTATGCAAACTAATGAAGGAACAAGGAAGCCCAGACGACCAACATCGTTTAGAGCACCGGTTTAAGCGATACTCCAACGATTCACATCATTACATTGCCGTCGCCGAAGAACAAGACGAATTAATCGGCTACGTGTGGGCACAAGATTTTGGCGTACATTTACGTACCGGCACGAAGCTATGCCGCCTCCAGGAATTGTATGTCCTTCCTGAACACAGAGCAAAAGGCGCAGGACGGCAATTATTTAAAGGCGTTCTTCGTTGGTCGCACATACGCCAGGCTACTTGGCTGCAATGGCATGCTTCTTTCAGCGCGTCCGCTTTTTATGAAAAGCTCGGCTATGAACCTGTCCACCAAGAGGGGCAAGGCTTTCCTTGCTATGAAATCGACTTTTCCACAAAGCAGCGCCCACATTCCCGCCATGCATGAATGTGGGCGACTACTCGTTCGTTATTTTGTGCCAAACAGCCGATCGCCAGCATCGCCAAGTCCTGGCACAATGTAGCCTTTTTCATTTAGCTTTTCATCAAGCGCAGCTAAGTAAATATCGACATCAGGATGTTCCTTTTGTACGTAAGTGACGCCTTCAGGAGCAGCTACAAGACAAATGAGACGCATGCTTTTTGCACCGCGCTTTTTCAAACTATTGATTGCTTCAACGACAGAACCACCTGTTGCCAACATCGGATCAATGACAAGCAATTCCCGCTCTTCAACATCATTCGGTAGCTTTACATAATACTCATGGGGCTTTAGCGTTTCAGGATCACGATACAAGCCGACATGGCCGACACGAGCAGCAGGAATCATACGCAAAATCCCTTCTGACATGCCGATCCCTGCGCGCAAAATCGGAACCAAACCTAATTTTTTCCCTGCCAGCTTTTTCACTTTAGCTGGGCCGACAGGTGTTTCGATTTCTGCAGCTTCCAAAGGCAAATCACGGGTCACTTCAAACGCCATTAAAGCGGCCACTTCATCAACGAGCTCGCGGAATTCTTTTGTACCTGTATGCTTGTCACGAATATAAGATAGCTTATGCTGAATCAGCGGGTGATCCAAAACATGCACTTTTCCCATCGCTTACACTCCTTTTCCTATATCGCCATTTTTCGACACACTCTGATTGATTTTACATGAAGACCCCTTTCTCCTTCAAGTGAAAGTTCAAAAACACACGATTTGCCGACAAAAATGACAGACTGATAGAAAACGCTTGACAGACTAGGAGTGCAGGCGAGGGAAGATGCGAATAGAACGGGGGTTCATGAGGATATGACCGAGACAAACGACGACGTATGCGGGCGTTTGTCTACGGTCTGCAGCCTTCTTGTACAAGAAGGCTGCTAAAACTTACAAATTTGGGTACATCGGAAATGTTTTTGTCAATGCGGCAACACGTGAACGGACGCTGTTTAGCGCTTCTTCATTGTCGATGTTTTTGAGCGTCAGTGCAATGAGTTCGCCAATTTCATCCATTTCGTTTTCCCCAAAGCCACGCGATGTAACAGCGGCGGTGCCAATTCGAATGCCACTCGTTACAAATGGTTTCTCAGGATCAAATGGAATTGCGTTTTTATTGGTTGTAATGCCGACGGCGTCTAACGCTTTTTCAGCGACTTTGCCGGTCAATTGCAAGGAACGCAAATCAAGCAACAGCAAATGGTTATCCGTGCCACCAGAAACGATGTCCACGCCTTCCGCTTGAAGCTTTTCGCCAAGGCGCTTTGCATTGGCAATGATTTGCTTGGCATACGTTTTAAATTCATCTGACAATGCTTCTCCAAAGGCAACCGCTTTTGCGGCAATCACGTGCATAAGCGGGCCGCCTTGAATGCCTGGGAAGATCGACTTATCGAGCTTTTTCCCAAATTCCTCTGCCGTCTCCTCATTGCACAAAATCATGCCGCCCCGTGGGCCACGTAACGTTTTATGAGTCGTTGTTGTGACAAAATGGGCGTAAGGCACAGGGTTTTGATGGAGGCCTGCAGCGACAAGGCCAGCAATATGGGCCATGTCTACCATAAGATAAGCGCCAACTTCATCCGCAATTTCCCGGAATTTTTTAAAGTCGATTTCACGGGGGTAAGCACTTGCTCCAGCTACAATTAATTTAGGCTGGTGCGTCTTGGCTGCTTCTCTAACGGCATCGTAATCAATGCGCTTGTCGTCTTCACGGACGCCGTATTCCACAAAACGGTATTGAATGCCACTAAAATTGACTGGGCTGCCGTGCGTTAAATGGCCACCATGGGACAAGTTCATGCCAAGCACCGTGTCTCCATGTTCGAGAATAGTAAAATAAACGCCCATGTTTGCTTGTGCGCCAGAATGCGGCTGAACATTAACATATGCGGCGCCAAAAAGTTGTTTCGCTCTGTCGCGCGCGACGTCTTCAGCAATATCAACATACTCGCAGCCACCATAATAACGGCGACCAGGATAGCCTTCTGCATATTTATTCGTCAAGACCGAGCCTTGCGCTTCCATAACCGCTTCGCTGACAAAGTTCTCTGAAGCAATCAATTCAATTTTGTCTCGTTGCCGGCCAAGTTCTTGGCGAATCGCTTCAAATACGGCTGGATCTTGCGTTTTTAAATGTTCCATCATACCCTGCCCCTCTCACAACATTCGTTTTTTAGTCTAATTGCTTTTCATTTTATCGTATATATCGCTAAAAGAATAGGTTTTTCCGGAAGATAATAAGCGATTTTTTTCTTTTATTCAGTTTCAACCGTTATCCCTTTCCATTAAAAAAGGACGTTGCAATTTGCGTTTCATTGTTTGTACTGGCAGCGACGCTTCCTGACAACCGATCGCCGCGGCCTTGATAGCGCTAATGTTTAAGGGAATAGCGGGCCCGTTCTCCGCCAATTAATTTCGGCCTAGAATAGGCAAACGTTACGTGGGCGCTGCCTAATGAATTTGCTGAAACGCGCACAGGTACAGCGACCGGCTTTAAATGCATGCCGATGAATGTATCGCCAATGTCAATCCCAGCGTCGCAGTCAGCTTGTTCAACTAGAACAGGGTCTTGCATATGCTTATAGGCGTACGCAGCCATAGCACCGCCAGCCCGAGGTACAGGTACAGCCGCTACTTCTGTGAACCGGTGGGCATGGGCAATGGCACGCTCAACCACTAAAGCACGGTTTAAATGTTCACAGCATTGGAAAAGGAGATGAGCGCCTGTTTCCTTGCTAAAGTGAACGAAAGCGTCATATAGTTCAGCCGCAATTTTTTCTGAACCTTGTTTGCCGATCCGGCCGCCTCCCACTTCGCTTGTCGATGCACCAACAACAAAAAGTTTTCCCGCCAAAGGAGGCGCTTCCTTTGTAAACTCACTAAGCAAATCAATCAAGCTCGTTTTTCTCGCCGTCATAAGCCTGCCTTCTCTTCATAAGCAGCAATTTTGCCGATTCTCGTCTGGTGGCGTCCGCCTTCAAACGCTTCCCCGAGCCATGTTTGAACAATTTCAACAGCAAGCCCAGGGCCGATGACACGCTCCCCTAATGCAATCATATTTGTATCGTTATGCTGTCTTGTCGCTTTTGCGCTAAACGTATCATGAACAAGGGCACAACGTATGCCTTTTACTTTATTGGCAGCAATTGACATACCGATGCCCGTCCCACAAATTAAAATGCCGCGGTCAAACTCTCCTTGCGCCACTTTTTCTGCGACAGGAAGGGCATAATCCGGGTAATCGACAGAACCTTCACAATCACAGCCAAAATCTTTATAGGAAAGCCCTATTTCCTCTAACATCGCTGTAATCTCTGCACGAAGCCTTGTTCCACCGTGGTCTGAAGCAATCGCAATTTTCATTGTTGGACACTCCTTTTGGTTTAAAAAAAGCGTCCTATATCGACGCTTTTACTAGGTTGATTCTATTGTAAACTTTTCAATCGTTGTCTTCAATTGCTTGGCTTGATTCGCTAAGTCAAAGGATAGCTTTGCTGCTTCCTCTAAAGCTTGGCTTTGTTCCTCTGTCATCGCGGCGACTTCCTCTGCTCCGGCAGATGTTTCTTCTGCAATCGCTGCCACTTCCTGTGTTTTTAATGAGCTTTCCTTGATCGATTGCCGCTGCTTGTCTGACAATAGCGACACTTCGCCAATTAATGCGGCTACCGTTTTCACAGACGCTTCCATCTTGGCAATTGCTGCAGTGGTCTGTTCGCTTTCCTCTCTCTGTTTTCGGGCAACCGCTGCTTGCGCTTCAATATCGGCCACCGTTTGCTGCATTTCTTCTTGGATGGCAGCAATTAATTCCCCTATAGAAGCGACAGCACGGCCGCACTCATCTGCCAGGTTTCGCACTTCGTTAGCAACTACGGCAAAGCCTTTGCCATGTTCGCCAGCCCTTGACGCCTCTATTGACGCATTTAAAGCGAGCAAATTCGTCTGTTTGGCGATCGAGCCAACGAAACTAGCGATTGTTTCTACTTCCGCCGCTTGCTGTTCCAAACGGCGGACAGACTGCAAAGATGCCTCTTGCTTTTTTGATAGCTCGCCCACTCCGTTCACGAGCGAATCTGTCCGTTTGCGGCTTTCTTCGAGAGTAGCAACCATCTCTTCGGCTTGGCCTTTTGAGGAGTCTGCTTTTGCTTTCATTTCTGTCGCCATAAGCGTCGTATCTTCTAAGGTGGCTGCCGTTTCCTGAATTGCCTTTGCAGAGGCTTCAGCGCCACTGGCGATCTCTGCCATCGTTAAACCAATTTGATTACCTTGGCTCGAAGATCGCTCCGTAGCATCAGCAAGCTGTTTGACACGCTTATCGGTTTCGACAAAATTCACCTCAATGTCCGAAGTCATTTGCTTTAAGCTGGCAAGCATGTCATTGCAAGCAATCCCTAGAGCCCGTAGCTCGTCATCCGATTTGGAAAGTTTTACAGATGTATTGACAGAACCAGCAGCTGCTTGTGTGACAGCCCGTTCCAATTCGCTTAAAGGTTTTGTAATAAAGGGAGCAAGCAAATAGCCAAAAATGGCGCTCCAAATGACACCGACAAATAAAGTTAACGGTATCACCAACCGAGGGTCAATGGACATCGCCTGCGCGAGATAATCAGCCAGGAAATATAAAATAAACGCGCTGCAGGCAAATGTTACAACGGCTACTGCGCTGACTCCTACTACTAACTTTTTGCGAATGCTGAATTTATATGTTCTGCCGACACCGTTCCCTTCCACATCGTCACCCTCTATGCTTCGTTTTTTTCAATAAATTTTAATACGGCCGCTTTAATTTCCGCGGCGGTTTTTTCATACGTTTCTGTAGAGCCACCAAATGGATCGGAAATGTCACCTGTTTCGCCAGCAGCTTCTTTCAGCGTTTGCACCTCTACATGCTCGTACATGCTTTCAAGCTGTGCTTTATGGCTTTGTGACATGACCAACACGATATCAGCCCAATCGATTAATTCTGCAGTGACTTGCTTCGCTTCATGCTTGTACAATAAGCCTTCTTTTTCAAGTACATATTGAGAGCCGCTCGAAAGCCCGCTTCCTGCATGAGCAAAAAGACCAGCAGAGCGTACTTCGAAGGCGCCTTTCCCTTCTTTTCTTAAAAACGCTTCCGCAAGCGGCGAGCGGCATGTATTCCCAGTGCATACAACCAATACACGTTTTTTCATTTCGTCGTTTTTCCTCCCAAAGTCGTTTGTTTTAGTCTACCATATCTGCTTTTGGGGGTTAAACGCGCTCCACCATTACGCTATGGAAACATCGGGACGGCCGTTCCCTTGGCATTAGAGGGGAAGCATAATCTTTAAGCCAAAGCCAATCAACACCAGGCCGCCTAGCAGCTCGCCATATGCACCTAAAAACTTTTGAAAATGAGAGCCAACGATTAAGCCAATCCATGACATCACCATGCTCATCGTTCCGATCATTCCGACGGTCACATACATTTCTGTGCCAAGAATGCCGAATGACAGTCCGGCAGAAAAGCTGTCAAGGCTGACACCGACAGCAAATAGAAGCAAACCCCAACCAGCGGGCTTCAATCCTTCAGCTCCATGGTCAGAAAATGCGTTTAGCGCCATTTGTACACCAATTATCAATAATAAGCCCCCGCCAATATAAGTCGCAATGACATCAAAGTGGCCTGAAAGCCATTTTCCTACAGCCATTCCGGCGAGGGGCATGGCCACATGAAACAAACCAATTGTCAAGCCGATTCGGAAAATTTGCTTGCCTGACAACTTCAACATGCCCATACCGAGCGCCACAGAAAAGGCATCCATCCCTAAAGCTGCCGCCATTATACATATCGTCACAAACTCATGCATTGTTTATCCCCTCTTTCGCAAAAAACATGCTATTTGAACATATGCGCGCCTGCGAAATTTTAGACAAGCTGAAAGCGGTTGTCTAAAAAGGAACAGAAAAAAAGCCTGCCGCTTATAGCAACAGACTTTCATCTTTGATTATTGTTCTACTTCATCCGTCATGGCGCTCCAGCCATCCAAAACAGCGCCGAACTCCGTTGTCAAGTCTTCGAGTTCCTTTAATTTCGCTTTAACCGCTTTGTATGTTAGCACCATTTCTAATGTACAGGAAAGGGCATAGCCTTGTTCTTCTTCATGGAGGCTTGTTTCAAACCCATGTTGGCTCACTAGCCTCGCTGCTTTCTTCGCCATTCGTTTATTCTCAATTAATAATATGAATTCTACTTCCCGTGGTTTCTCCAAATCGCAGCCAGCATTTTTTAACTGTTGTAAAACGATGCCTTCCTCGTCATTCGGGAAGTCAACAGGGACAGGCAATGCTGTCGAGTAAAAATAGAAGGCTCTGTTTTCGTCCTCAGACATAAGTTCTTTTTCAAAACCATGGTCTTCTAAGATTTGAGCGATCGCGTCAGCATCAGGACGGGCCACATCATGAATATAGCCTACATCTTTCAACCCGCTTAAGTGAAAATAGCGCTGCCACTCTTCAAGCCAATCTGAAAATGACTCGGTGGCTGCAATCGCTTCAGGAAACGGCTTCAAAATCACCACACTCTCGAGCTCTGCATCTGTTTCGTTATAAAAAAACGAAATCATATCTAAAATCTCTTGTAATTCGCTTCGCCCGTCAAACTCTCTTCGTTCATGGGCAAATACGTCATCGGATACAATATAATAAGGAACGTCCCATTCCTCACGTGCAAGCCTTACTTGTATCGTCCCGTATATTACGTCTGTTTCTTTCTCTACAAACGTAGAGTAGTTCATCTTTGCCTCAAACCTTGCCATCTTTCCCCTCCGTACTCACCCTTTTCCTGATCATACCATAAGCGGTAGTCAGCCGACAGTCTATTTAGCCAACAAAGGCATTTTCACAAACTAAATGCTACACCCTTTTGCCGCCTGCCGCTTTTTCGAGCCTGTTCATAATCGCGCGGCCGACTCCCTCAGTAGGAACGGTTTTTACATAAATGATGTCTGCTCCTTGTTCGTCAAAGTCGCGAAGAACGCCATACAAAATATGAGCGGTATGCTCAAGCGACTCGCCCCGGCGAACAATATCGGCTTTATAATCGGCCGTTCCCGTCGTTGCGAACACAGCGACTTTTCGCCCTTCTTTTTTCGCTTCCGCCACTAAATGATGGATGGTGTCGTCACTGTCAACAAGTATTACTTCTGCATTTGGTGCATAATGGGTATATTTCATCCCCGGCGATTTTGGAGCACTGTCCGCCGTCTCCAAGGCTGGATCAATGTCGACCTTGCCGATGACCGCTTCAATTTCCTCAACAGACACGCCGCCTGGTCGGTAAAGCATGGGTGTCGGTTTCGATACATCTAGCACAGTTGACTCAAGGCCAATGCCCGTCGCTCCCCCATCGACGATTCCGTCGATTTTGCCGTCTAAATCGGCGATTACATGTGCCGCTGTTGTCGGCGAAGGACGGCCAGACACATTGGCACTCGGAGCTGCAACGGGCAGCCCACATTCCTGTAACAACTTTAAAGCAACGGGATGGGAAGGCATGCGAACACCGACAGTTGATAGTCCGGCTGTTACATTTTCAGCAATGGCTTCTTTGGCCTCTAAAATTAATGTTAACGCTCCTGGCCAAAAAGCTGCCATGAGTTTGCTGGCGTTTGCCGGAATCGTTTTGACCAGCTTGTCCAACTGGCTGTTGTCGCCAATATGGACAATCAGTGGATTATCGCTAGGCCGCCCTTTTGCTGCGAATATTTGTGCGACCGCCTTGTATGAGAGGGCATTGGCGCCAAGCCCATAGACCGTTTCGGTTGGGAAAGCAATCAGCTTATTTTGTTTTATCCACAGAGCTGCTTCTTGAATCATCTCGGTTTTTTCGCCAGAATCCTGTTCCTTATCCACAATCCATTGTTTCGTCTGTTTATAATTCACTCGTGTTCGCCTTCCTCTCGCTTTTCCATCCACATTAATCAAATCGAAAAAATCCTTTTATGTCAATGGTTATCCCTTATAGTCTCATTTATCAAAACAGAAAGTCAGCTGCCGAAAACAGGTTACCCACACCTGTGGATAACCTGTTCATAAGTTAATAGAGCGCTATTTTTATTTTATTTGACTCAACTATTCACAATCCTTATCCACAAATCCACAGTTAGGAAGAAAAAGGCGAACAAACATAAGCCCAAATGGAAACGCCATCCTGTTCCACTACCGTTTGATAGTGCTCCATTTCTTTTATTTCATTTGGTATGGCATCGGTTTCTTGACGTTTAAAGCCGAGCAGTTCAAATAATGTGGCGTTGCCTTGACTGGCAGCAAACACGGTTTCTACTCCTTCTGTTTGCGCATAGGCTAGCGCCATTTGGATAAATTCAACCAATGCACTTGAACTCATTTTTGCGCTGTCCATGACCATGGTCCGGAGCAAACCGTAGATAGTGGCTTTTTCCAGGCCCACTGTTGCAATCAATTCGCCTGCGTCATTTTCTACGACAATCAATGGGTCTTCTAACGTTACGGGTTGTTTGGTTTGCATCCGGGCAAATAATGCCTGAACAGCCAGCAGGTCTGTTTCTTCCATTTTTCGAACGGTAAAAGCCATCTCCGCCCCCTCCTTTTACTTCATCCTATGAGAGGGCTTGTACAAATATGCCTATTAGGCAAATAACCGATCCCAGATCGATTCAAACCATTCTACAAAGAAAAACGATGTTTCCACTTCGGCAGCTTCCTCGGTGCCGCTGTATTGGTCGCTATTGCTACCTTCTGCCGCTGTATTGGTCGCTTCGCCATTGTCCATGTCTAAAAAGCATAATGGCGGAAACAGTACACACCACCAATTTTCGCCTTGACCTTCCCCTAATGTAATCAGGACAGCGTGGTACAGTCCAGCAGGGTATACCATGTTTCCGTACAGCTTCGTTGGAAAGGCAACCTCTTTATCAAACGCAACGGAATAGTCTTGGTCGACGCCTTTTGCTGCTAGCTGCTCTGCTACGATCGCTTCAAGCTCAGGAACACGTGAAGCAATTTCAGCAGCAGCTTCGTCCATCGTTGCCATTTCCCCGATCCATTCTCCAATAGCGGCATTTACTTCGTCACGAATTTCCCGTTTTATTGCTTGATCGGCAATCGAGTCGCTATTGGCTAATATCCGTAAGCGAATAGCATCATCCGCAGAAACTTGTCCATGATAGGCGCCTTCCGCCTGTGCATTCTGTGCTTCCCAACTCATTAAACCTACAAATAAAGAGATTAATAGATACATAATAGCTCTTGGTTTCATTGATTGCACCGCCCTTTCCTTACCAATGTTGGTCAGGAAAAGGCCGTTTTAAACACAAAATCATTCGACAAAAACAGAAGGAGCGCTAATCAATATTATGGCCTTGCCGTCCCAGATTGCCAGAAACAAACACAATCCGGTCTTTCCCATTTATGTCATAGACAATGTTTATATCAGCAAAGGGAAACGCGGCAGCAAACAACGCTTGAACCGCTTCGCCTTGGCCAGCGCCAATTTCGACTGCGACCAATGAGCGCGGATGGATGCAAGCGGGCACTTCTTCCGCCAGCCGCCGATAAAACATTAGCCCATCTTCTTCAGCAAACAATGCCATTTCCGGCTCGAATTCACGCACATGGACCGCAAGGCTGTCCCGATCACGATACGGAATATAGGGGGGATTGGACACAATGACATCAAATACCGCTCCTGCTACTGGCGCTAGTAAATCGCCTTTGGCAAACGTTATGTCGGCACCTAACCGCTGGGCATTTTCCCGGGCAACGTCTAGCGCTTTCTCGGAAATATCAGTCGCGGTTACATAGCAATCGGGTCGCTCTAGCTTTAACGTAAGCGCAATCGCCCCACTGCCCGTACCGACATCAAGGATGGCTTGAGGGCCAGGCTTTAATTTATTAAGCACGAGCGCAACAAGCTCTTCTGTTTCTGGGCGAGGAATAAGGACGTCGCCATTAACGAGAAACGTCCGCCCATAAAATTGTTCATAGCCGAGTACGTGCTGGACAGGAACCCCTGAAGCCATGACGGCCACATCTTGTTTAAATGCTTGCCAAACTGGTTCTGGGAGGGGGTCTCTTAAGCTTGCCAATAGTTTGGCCCGTTCCATGTTCCCATGGTGCCGCAATAGCCATTCCCCTGCTGTAGGTTCAACTCCGTTTTCCTGCAAAAAAGACGAAGCCCAGCGAAGAGCTTCGTGAATCGTAATCGCCATTATTCCTCTGCCTTTTTCATTGCTTCTGATTGATCGGCAACTACAAGGGCATCAATGATTTCATCAAGCTTGCCTTGCAAAACTTGCTCAAGTTTCTGCAGCGTTAAACCGATGCGGTGGTCCGTTACACGGCTTTGGGGAAAATTATACGTACGGATTCGCTCTGAGCGATCGCCTGTACCGACGGCAAGTTTGCGGGACTCCGCGTATTCTGCTTGCGCTTCTTGCTGAACTTTATCAAAAATACGGGCGCGGAGGACTTTCATCGCTTTTTCTTTGTTTTTAATTTGCGATTTTTCGTCTTGGCATGAAACAACTGTATTTGTCGGCAAATGGGTTAAGCGCACGGCTGACATTGTCGTATTGACGCTTTGCCCACCTGGGCCGCTCGATGCAAATGTATCCACGCGGATGTCTTTTTCGTGAATGTCAATTTCCACTTCTTCTGCTTCTGGAAGCACGGCCACCGTCGCCGTCGATGTATGGATGCGGCCGCCTGATTCCGTTTGCGGCACCCGTTGTACGCGATGCGCGCCATTTTCGTATTTAAGCTTTGAATATGCGCCGCTGCCATTGACCATAAAGATAATTTCTTTGTAGCCGCCAAGCTCAGTCGCGTGGGCTTCAATGACTTCTGTTTTCCAGCCTTGCATTTCAGCATAGCGGTGGTACATTTTGTAAAGGTCAGCTGCAAAAAGCTGTGCCTCGTCGCCGCCAGCAGCACCGCGAATTTCGACAATTACGTTTTTGTCATCATTCGGGTCTTTTGGCAACAATAAAATTTTCAAGCGTTCTTCCAATTCGGCCTTTCGCTCGCTCAACTCATCCAGCTCTTCCTTTACCATTTGATACATGTCATCATCGAGCTTTTCTTCGAGCATCGCTTTTGCATCTGCCAATTGTTCTGTGACTTGTTTATATTGTCGATACGTTTGTACGGTTTCTTCTATTTGTGCTTGTTCTTTTGAGTATTCTCTTAATTTTGTTGCATTGCTAATCACATTGGGATCGCTTAATTGCTCGTTTAAGTACTCATAACGATCTTCTACTGCTTGCAATCGTTCTAACACGACGTCACCTCATTCTTCATTGCGGCACTCCTTCCCCATTATAGTATACGCCTTCATTAACGGTCAATCTAGCTAAGGGACAACGCGGTTTGTTCATTCGGTTTGCGGGAATACTATTTGTACTTTGTTCAAAAGGCCGTTTTCATTAAAACCATGCACAGAAAAGGCGGGATTTATGTGAAATATATCATCATCGGCGGCGATGCAGCTGGAATGAGCGCAGCCATGCAGCTCGTTCGCAAAGATGCACAAGCCGATATTACTGTATTGGAAAGAGGCGAACATTATTCGTACGCCCAGTGTGGCTTGCCCTACTGGATCGGTGGCGAAATTGAATCAGATCGCAAACTTATCGCCCGGGATGCCGACACCTATCGCATCAAGCATGGCATCGACGCCCGCATTAACCATGAGGTAAAGGCGGTTGATACGAAACAAAAAACGGTTTCCGGGGATGGCTTTTGCCTTCCTTACGACAAACTGTTAATCGCCTCAGGGGCGAGCCCTGTCATTCCAGACTGGGAAAACGGCGATTTAAAAGGGATTTATACATTAAAAACCATTCCAGATGCAAAAAAAATAATTGCTGCCCTCGGTACGGAAAAGAAAACCGTAACCGTCATCGGCGGTGGTTCGATTGGGCTGGAAGTAGCTGAAAATCTCGCTAAAGCGAACCACCATGTAAGGATTTTGGAACGGGCCAAGCGGCTGGCGATGAATTTTGATAAGGAAATGGCGGATTATATTCATGAGAAAGCCATTGATGAGGGGATCGAGCTTGAGTTAAATCACGAAATCATTGGCTTTAGCGGCGACAAAGACGGCCACGTTACTGGCATACGCACCAACTTGACTGAATGTCCCACCGACATCGTCATTGTTGCGGTCGGCGTTCGTCCAAATACCGACTTTTTGCGAAATACCGATATTCACCTCAACAACAACGGCGCCATTCGTGTGAACCGCTATATGGAAACAAATGTGCCAGACGTTTATGCAGCAGGCGATTGCGCAACGCAGTATCACCGTCTAATCAACAAAGACATGTATTACCCCCTTGGCACGCATGCGAATAAGCAAGGGCGGATCGCTGGCCTGAACATGTGTGGGAACACACGCGTCTTCATGGGAATTGTCGGGACGCAAATTTACCAGTTCTTTGACTTAGCGCTCGCACGTACTGGTTTGTCTTCCCGTGAAATCGAGGAAATCGGCTATCCTTACAAATGCGTGCAAGCCAAGCTTCCCCATGTTGCTGGCTATTACCCAACAAACGAAACGATCCATATACGCCTTCAGTTCCATGCAGAAACGGGCGTCGTCCTAGGCGGCCAGTTCATCGGGACAAAAGGCGTCGACAAACGCTGCGATGTCCTTGCGACCGCATTGTACCATGGCATGACCATGCAAGATCTCGAAGAACTTGATTTAGGGTATTCCCCTCCTTTTAACAGTGTATGGGACCCGTTGCAACAAACAGCCAGGCGCCGGCCATAACAATTATGTGCAGCCGAGGGAAGATGTGAATAGAACGGGGGTTCATGAGCAGCGGTTTTCTTGCGCATGAAACGACCGTTTCAACGCATATGAGTGAGGCAAACGACGAAGTATGCGAGCGTTTGTCTACAGGCTGAAGCGCAAAGCCAATGGCTTTGCGCTCCTCTTTAACGGACATGGACTTGATAGCGAGGGATTTCTGCCTCAAATGCACGTTTGAGTTTCTCCATCCTCTTGCTCGTTTGTTCTTTGCTCCAGGATGGTGACGGGTACGCTTTTACGTAAACATCACCGCCGTTGACAATCGCGGCGCCAGAACGAAATCCTTGACTCTCGACAATGCCTTCCACTTGCGCAGCATCGTCGGCAAGCGTACGGTGAGGCACACTTGCGTCTCGATAGCTTGTGCCAATATTCGTTAGGCGCGGATCATACGTTTCATGTTTCATATGCTCAAAATTAAGTGGGCCTGGACCAAAAGCACCTTGTCCGTAATGTTTGTCATGCTGGATGTGCTGTGAGCTGAAATTGGCGTTTGAACATCCAGCGAGCAAAAGAGCGATTGCAATCCCTGCTGTTGCCGACTTCATCCGTCTCCCCCTTTGTGCAGCTTCGAAAAAGAAGCGTGCATCATTAGGGTCCCACGCCTACAAAAAGACATTCATTTTTAGGTTGATTTACATCTTGCTCATCTAGGGCATAATCTCATACAGTTAAAGGCGGGTGTTGGTGGCATTTGCGACAAACGGGATAATATGTTTCGTTGCCGCCAATTTGAATTTGTTCCCCGTCATAAATCGGCTTGCCTTGCTCGTCCACACGCAAATTCATGATTGCTTTTTTATGGCAAAACCAGCAAATCGTTTTCATTTCTTCAATTTTATCTGCGTACAGAAGCATGTATTTGCTTCCTTCAAATAACTCGTTGCGAAAATCATTTTTTAAGCCAAACCCCATTACCGGAATGTCTAAAGTATCAACAATATTGGCCAGTTGGAGGACATGCGCTTTTGTTAAAAACTGCACTTCATCGATTAATACACAGTACGGCTTTTGTCGGCAGCTTTCAACATAATCAAAAATATTGGTGTCATCGAAAATTGGCACTGCCCGGCGGCGAAGGCCGACGCGGCTGGACACATAACCGACTTCATCCCGTGTATCCATTCCTGATGTAAAAATCAAAACTGGCTTTTTTTGTTCCTCGTAATTGTTGGCCACTTTTAAAATCTCAATCGACTTTCCGCTGTTCATTGCGCCATACTTAAAAAAAAGCTGTGCCATAAGCCCCTCCATAAAAAAACAGGCAAGAGACTCTTGCCTGATGATCACGCATTTTTCTTATTAAAGATTGTATTTCTTTTTGAAGCGATCGACACGGCCACCTGCATCGGCAAGTTTTTGTTTGCCTGTATAGAATGGGTGGGAATCAGAAGAAATTTCGACTTTAATCAACGGATACGTATTGCCGTCTTCCCATTCGATCGTTTCGCTAGAACCGCGAGTCGAACCAGTCAAAAATTTAAAGCCCGTGCTTGTATCCATAAATACAACTTTTTGGTAAGTTGGATGGATTTCTGGTTTCATGATTTCATCTCCTTTTGCCCTGAATCTCTTCGAAACAGAGTTCTCACATAATCGAAATTATATCAAGTCAACAGACCGTTTGCAACCTAAAGTTTGTCCAAGTCAATTCCGCTTTTTTCCTGCCATTTCCGATTCCATTGCCTCAAAGAACTCAATATTTGTTTTTGTTTCTTTAACGCGGCGGATAAACTGGTCTGTAAAATCAGCAGACTCATTCATTGTTTTACGGATCGTCCATAATTTGTCCAACTGCGATTTCGGCATTAACAGCTCTTCTTTCCGCGTTCCTGAACGGCGGATGTCAATAGCCGGGAAGATCCGGCGTTCAGCGAGGCGGCGGTCAAGATGCAGTTCCATATTGCCCGTCCCTTTAAATTCTTCATAAATGACATCGTCCATCCGTGAACCCGTTTCAACAAGGGCAGTCGCTAGTATCGTCAGGCTGCCGCCTTCCTCAATATTGCGCGCTGCGCCAAAGAAGCGCTTCGGACGGTGAAACGCGGCAGGGTCTATGCCACCTGAGAGTGTGCGACCGCTCGGTGGGATGACAAGGTTGTAGGCCCGTGCCAACCGAGTAATCGAGTCCATGAGAATAACCACATCTTTTTTATGTTCGACTAAGCGCATTGCCCGTTCTAGGACAAGCTCCGCTACTTTAATATGGTTTTCTGGGACTTCATCAAACGTCGAACTGACCACTTCACCATCAATGGAGCGTTCCATATCGGTTACTTCTTCAGGGCGCTCATCAATTAGCAATACAATTAGTTCCACATGGGGATGCTTTTCGGCAATGCTATTTGCGACTTCTTTCATTAGAGAGGTTTTGCCGGCTTTTGGCGGGGCGACAATGAGGCCACGTTGGCCAAATCCGACTGGCGAAACCATATCAATAATGCGTGAAGAAATTCGTCCCGGCTTTGACTCAAGATCAATTTTTTGTTCAGGATAAAGAGGTGTGAGCGCAGGGAAATGGGGACGTTCACGGGATGTCTCTGGAGCTTCACCATTGACCGCCTCAACATGGAGCAAGCCATGGTAGCGCTCATTGTCCTTTGGAGGTCTGACCTTGCCAGAAACTTTGTCGCCATTACGCAAGTCAAACCGGCGGATTTGCGAAGCAGAAATATAAATGTCTTCTGTGCTTGGCAAATAATTGATTGGGCGCAAGAAACCAAAACCTTCGCTTTGGATAATTTCAAGGACACCTTCCATAAACAAAAGCCCATCTTGTTCTGCTTGCCCTTTTAAAATAGCAAAAATTAATTCTCGTTTTGTTAGTTTGCTGTAATAAGAGACTTTAAACGCTTTTGCGTGTTCATATAATTCTTTCAATGTCATGCTCTCTAAATCAGCAATATTTAAGCTCATATAAGGCCACCACACTTTTTTGTAAATAAAATAAGGCAGAAAGCGCCCGCCTATAATGCTGTTTTTAAATTCCACTACGATTGGATAAACATAAGGAAGGTCTATGGAGAGTACATCTTAAACAAGAAGGGATAAAGGCTTGCTAAATCCTATTTTAACCATAGTTGCTGAAAATAATCAATCAAAAAAGGGAAGAATCGCGCCCTTCCCTTTTATATTGTTAGCGAATGACGAGTTTTGGCTTCTTTTTCATGCTATGAGTACCGTCAACGAAGCGTACAGTTCCTGATTTTGCTCGCATGACTAACGACTGTGTAATCGCTTTTGTGCCTTTGTAGCGTACACCTGTCAGCAATTCACCGTCTGTTACACCCGTTGCCGCAAATATGCAATCATCGCCGCTCACCAAGTCTTCCATGCGAAACAGCTTGCTTGTATCCTCAATGCCCATTTGTTTGCAGCGCTCAAGTTCTCCATCCGATTGGGGCAAGAGCCTTCCTTGAAAATCACCGCCAAGGCATTTCAACCCTGCCGCTGCAAGGACACCTTCAGGGGCGCCGCCAGAACCCATTAGCAAATCGACGCCCGTATCGTCAAAACCGGTATTAACAGCAGCTGCCACATCTCCGTCAGGCAACAATTTAATGCGGGCCCCTGCTTCGCGCACTTCATGAATGAGCTTCTCGTGGCGCTTGCGGTTTAAAATGACGACGACAAGGTCTTCTACGTCTTTGTTCTTAGCTTTGGCTACCGCCTTTAAATTATCGATGACTGGAGCATCGATATCGACATTCCCCACAGCCTCTGGTCCTACTGCAAGCTTGTCCATATACATGTCAGGCGCATGAAGCAAATGGCCGTGGTCAGCAACTGCAAGAACAGCCAGTGCGTTCCATTGCCCGTATGCGACAATGTTTGTCCCTTCTAAAGGATCGACGGCCACGTCCACACGTGGGCCATAGCCATTGCCGAGCTTTTCGCCAATATAAAGCATCGGCGCCTCGTCCATTTCCCCTTCCCCAATTACGACTGTCCCTTTCATCGGGATCGTGTCAAACACATCGCGCATCGCTTCCGTAGCCGCACGGTCCGCTTCTTCCTTATTGCCAAGGCCCATCCAACGCCCAGAAGCTAGCGCTGCTGCTTCAGTTACTCGGACAAGCTCCATTGATAAACTACGTTCCACTCTATCTCCCTCCACATTTCGAGCAAAAATCGTTATGATTGCTTCACTTGCTCAAGCTCTTCCTCTGTCAGCTCTTCCCGCCATACTTTCGCGCCTAGTCTTGTCAACTTCGTTTCGAGATGTTCATAACCTCGGTCAATATGTTCAAGTCCTGATACTTCAGTAATGCCTTCAGCCATTAATCCGGCAATGACTAATGCCGCTCCGGCACGCAAGTCGCTTGCCTTGACTTTCGCCCCTTGCAAAGACGACTTGCCATTCACAATCGAAGAACGCCCTTCCACTTTAACACTTGCCCCCATGCGTCTTAGTTCATCGACATGCTTAAAACGGGCGTCGTAAATGGTATCTGTTACAATGCTTGTGCCTTCTGCGCTCGTTAACAAGCTTGTAAATGGCTGCTGCAAATCAGTCGGAAAGCCTGGATATACAAGTGTTTTTATATCAACACCTTTTTTTGGATCCATACCGCTAATGATCAACTGGTCATCATACTCTTCGACAGTCGTTCCCATTTCCCGCAATTTAGCCGTAACCGACTCAAGATGCGTCGGGATCACATTGTCAATGTGGACACGCCGGCCCATGGCCGCCGCCATAATCATGTACGTCCCTGCTTCAATCCGGTCAGGAATGATCGAGTGGCGGCATCCTTGCAAATGATCGACACCGTCAATTCGAATCACATTGGTCCCTGCCCCTTTTATTTTCGCTCCCATACTCGTAAGCAGCGTCGCCACATCAATAATTTCCGGTTCCTTTGCCGCGTTTTCAATGATCGTTCGGCCCTTCGCCCGAACGGCAGCAAGCATGATGTTAATCGTCGCCCCCACGCTGACGACGTCCAAATAAATTTTTGCGCCTCGAAGCTCATTAGCACGCAAATAAATCGCGCCTTGCTCATTCGTTACTTGTGCGCCAAGGGCCTCAAATCCTTTAATGTGCTGGTCAATCGGCCTCGGGCCTAAATTGCAACCGCCCGGTAAGCCAATAACGGCTTTTTTGAATTTGCCGAGCATCGCACCCATTAAGTAATACGAAGCTCGCAGCTTTTTTACTCTGCCATTAGGAAGCGGCATCGCTACCATCTTTTCTGGATGTATGGTCATTGTTTGATTGCCTAAATCAACGTCCCCGCCAATTTCGCGAAGAAGCTCTGCCAATAAGTCTACATCTGAAATGACCGGTAAGTTATCAATGACAACCGCGCTGTCTGCCAATATCGCCGCAGGTATAAGGGCTACAGCGCTGTTTTTAGCACCGCTGATCGACACCGTGCCTTCTAATGTATGGCCGCCTTCAATCAAAAGCTTTTGCATTGCAATCCCTTCCTTTTTCACTGGATCAAACGCGCATATCTTTATCCAGTATAGCCAGAGTCCGCTAAAAAAGTACGAGTTTCCTTATTTTTCGACATTCTCTTTGTTCCAATCCGCAAGAAACTTTTCAATCCCTTTATCTGTAAGGGGATGCCCTGTCAACTGTTTAATGACGTTCAATGGAATAGTCGCAATATGGGCACCACGTTTTGCAGCTTCGCTCACATGGACAGGGTGGCGAACAGATGCAGCAATAATTTGCGTTGGCAGCCCGTGAGTTGAAAAGATGTCAGCAATATCAGAGATTAACTGCAACCCATCGTGGCCGATGTCGTCTAAACGCCCTAAAAATGGCGAAACGTATGTAGCGCCAGCACGGGCTGCAAGCAAAGCTTGTGGCACTGAAAAAATCAACGTTACATTCGTTTTAATGCCTAGTTCAGCAAATGCTTTTACCGCCTTTAAGCCGTCCACTGTCATCGGCACTTTAACCGTAATATTTTCTGAAATGGCGGCAAGCGTTTTCCCTTCTTCAATCATGCCTTCCGCATCCAAGGAGATGACTTCTGCGCTAACGCTTCCTGGAACGAGCTTTGCAATTTCGGCAATGCGCTCATGGAAATCAACGCCTTCCTTTGCGACAAGTGAAGGGTTGGTCGTTACTCCATCTAAAATACCAAGTTCATTTGCTTCCTTAATTTCATTTATATTTGCTGTATCTACGAAGAATTTCATCTTGGTAAAGCCTCCTTATTAAAAGCAATCATACTCATTTTATGTGCTAAGTAGTGGATGATTTGGCCGGGTCATAATAAAAAAAAACGGTTACAATCAAAAATGAGAATAAAAGCAGTCCCTGCGACTGCTTTTATTCGAATTGTTTACGCTTTGTTCGAAGAACCAAATTCTCTCATCTTGCCAATGACCGTTGCTTTAATGGCGTCCCTAGCTGGGCCAAGGTATTTACGCGGATCATACAGTTCCGGTTTGGCGTCAAGCGTTTCCCGGACTGCGTTGGCAGAAGCGATTTGGTTTTCCGTGTTCACGTTGATTTTGGCGTGGCCAAACTCAATCGCCTTTTGAATGTCTTTTGTTGGAATGCCTGTGCCGCCGTGAAGGACAAGAGGAATGCCAACGAGGCTGTCAATTTTCTTCATATGGTCAAATCCAAGGTTTGGTTCGCCTTTGTAAGGGCCGTGGACAGAGCCAAGTGCAGGCGCGAAGCAATCTACGCCTGTTGCTTCAACAAGCTCTTTACACTCTTCTGGAATGGCATAAGCAGCTTCTGCATCGTCGACAACCAAGTCATCTTCCTGGCCGCCAATTCGGCCAAGTTCTGCTTCAACCGATACGCCAAGGGCGTGGGCAACGTCCACTACTTTTTGCGTAAGGGCGATATTTTCTTCCAATGGGTAATGAGAACCATCGATCATGACAGACGTAAAGCCAGCATGAATCGCTTCCACGCATTTTTCAAAGCTTGAACCGTGGTCAAGGTGAATAGCAACAGGCACGGTTACGTTGTATTCTTCCATTAAATTCTTCGCCAATCCAACGACAGTTTTAAAACCGCCCATGTAACGAGCAGCCCCTTCAGATACACCAAGAATGACTGGTGATTTTTCCTCTTCTGCCGCCTGCAAAATCGCTTGCGTAAATTCTAGGTTGTTCACATTAAACTGCCCGACCGCATACTTTTCTGCTTTTGCTTTGTTTAGCATTTCTTTCATAGATACTAAAGGCATGGTTGTCCTCCTTAAATTCGTCTGCATAGGGGTGGTCAAATCATATAAAGCATTCTCTTTCTAAGCTAACCTCTTCCGGAAGAAGTTATGTATTCTGGCCAATAAAAACGGGCCAAAATCAAGCCCACGCCTATGCCGCAATCCTTAGGTCGCCTCCATTATAGCATAAGTTCTTTAAAATTGACTTAAGAAAGAAATGGTTTTTAAAAGTAAGCGATACCAATACAAACGTTCCTAGGCTTGAAGATTGTCCCGAATCGTTGCCCGGACTTCTTGAATGTCAAATGGTTTAGCCATGTAGCTCACCGCGCCATGATCCATCGCTTCGTTTACTAAATTTAGTTCACCATATGCTGTCATCATAATGACTTTAATCCCTGGTTGCTTTTCTTTTAGTTTCTTTAAAATTTCAATACCGTCCATTCCTGGAATTTTCATATCTAACAAGACAATGTCGATTTCCTCTTCCTCTTGGATCGCCAACGCTTCTTTCCCGCTCGCAGCTTGAAACATTTCGTATCCATCTTTTTGCAATACTTCTGTCAGTAATACACGTATCCCGAATTGATCATCAACTATAAGCACTTTATGACTCATACTATGCCCCCTTCATTGGTTTCTGAGAATTCTTCTTTTTTGTTAATGATTCGCGTTATTTCGCGCTTTTCCCTCTAATTTATTTGCAATCTGCGAAATTGGTCAATAAAATGAAAACAAAAGCACGAACAACGTATGCTCTAAAATTAGGAGGCTTTCATGCTGAAAATATTCTCCACACAGCTTTTCGGCTTAATCAAATCAATCAATGAAACGCAAGAGGAGCACCTTGAAGACGCCGGGCGCCTGCTTGCACAAGCCATTATCGCACAAGGGAACGTTTATATAAAGGGGTTTGCGGAAATGGAAGCAATCGAATTGGCTGCTTTTACAGGATATGAATCGATGCCCGGGACCGCTCCTTTCCCTAAAGAAGGCACGCTGTCTGGACAAGATCGGTGTCTGCTGTTTGCGCCAAGCCTCAACCATGAGGGTGTGCAAGCAGCTCTCAAAGCCTGCGAACAAGCTGGAATAGCCGCTGTTGTCGTTTCCTCACGCCACGCCTCCAGCACAGCAAGCCTTGCTCCGCCTCATTTGTTTCTTGATACGGGTGTTAAAGGGGGGCTCGTTCCTGATGAAACGGGAAAACGTATCGGTCATCCAGGGGTCATTGCGGGCCTTTACCTCTACCATGGGCTAAAGTTTGTTATCCATGACATTCTTGAAGAATACTGCTGACTCGCGCATTCCATAAAAAAAGAGGATTGGCCGCATGGCCAATCCTCCTATTGTAGACAAACACTCTCGTATATGTCAGCCATTTCCTCGCTCACCAACGGTCAACGAGATGACTAAGCTTGTGCTGCAAGTGCGTTACGAACAAATTCACGGAAGAGCGGTTGCGGACGAGTTGGGCGGGAAACAAATTCCGGATGGAATTGGCTCGCCACAAAGAACGGATGGTCCGTCACCTCGATCACTTCCACTAAACGTCCGTCAGGGCTTGTCCCTGAAAAGACGAAACCTGCTTTCTCCATTTGTTCCCGATATTCATTGTTAAACTCATAGCGGTGGCGGTGGCGTTCGTAAACGACTTCTTCGCCATACGCTGCACGGGCTGCAGTCCCTTCTTGGAGTTTGCAAGGGTACAGCCCTAAACGAAGTGTACCGCCCAAGTCTTCAACGTCTTTTTGCTCTGGCAACAAATCGATGATTGGGTAAGGCGTTTGTGGATTTATTTCAGCAGAGTTGGCCCCTTTCAAACCGAGGACCGTACGCGCAAACTCCACAGAAGCAAGCTGCATGCCAAGGCAAATGCCGAGAAACGGAACTTTATTTTCCCTGGCATAACGAATAGCAGTAATTTTCCCTTCAATGCCGCGATCACCGAAACCCCCTGGCACGAGAATGCCGTCTGCTTTATTTAATAGCTCGTCGACATTTTCATCATTTACTTGCTCTGCATACACCCAATCAATGTCAATATCGGCATCGACATGATAACCTGCATGGCGCAATGCCTCGGCAACCGACAAGTAGGCATCTTGAAGCTCGACGTATTTTCCGACAATCGCAATACGTACTTTTTCAGAAAGATGACTCACCCGGTTAACAAGTTCTTTCCACTCCGTCATGTTTGCTTCAGGGCAGTTTAGCTGCAAATGGTCGCAAACAATTTGGTCAAGGTTTTGCGCTTGCAAATCAAGGGGCACTTGATAAAGGGTGTCAGCATCCCATGCTTCGATGACAGCTTCCTTTTTGATGTCGCAAAATAAGGCAATTTTGTCCTTCATATCTTGCGGCACTTTCCGTTCTGTACGAACGACAATGACATTCGGTTGAATCCCGAGGGAACGTAACTCTTTAACCGAGTGCTGCGTCGGTTTTGACTTCATTTCCCCCGCTGCTTTTAAGTAAGGAATCAACGTACAATGCAAATACAAGACATTTTCCATACCGACATCGCTTTTAATTTGGCGAATCGCTTCTAAGAAAGGCAGACTTTCAATATCGCCAACGGTCCCGCCTATTTCCGTAATTACAACGTCCGCCCCTGTTTCCCGTCCTGCCCGGAAAACACGCTCTTTAATTTCATTGGTAACATGGGGAATAACTTGAACTGTTCCGCCAAGATAATCGCCACGGCGTTCTTTTTTCAAAACAGTCGAATACACGCGTCCTGTTGTAATATTTGAATTCTGGCTTAAATTAATATCAATAAAGCGCTCATAATGGCCTAGATCGAGGTCCGTCTCGGCACCGTCGTCAGTAACAAAAACTTCCCCGTGCTGGTAAGGGCTCATCGTCCCAGGGTCGACGTTAATGTATGGGTCAAATTTCTGGATGGTCACTTTTAAGCCGCGGTTTTTCAAAAGCCGGCCAAGTGATGCTGCCGTAATCCCTTTTCCAAGTGATGATACGACTCCGCCTGTCACAAATATATACTTCGCTGCCATATTGACTCCTCCTTTGAATTTGTCAGGGGATGCTTACGATGTCTGCTCTTCTGTCCGTTTTGCTATATCATAAAAAAAACAAAAGCGGCACCTCACCCAGCATGGCTGGGGCGCCCCTTTTGTTTGTATTCATGTTCATTATCTACGCTCATGTGAAGCCCAAAAATGATTTTACCGATAACAGATCAAGAAGTCAAGTTCTACTATTAATCTTCCTCATCAAGCGTTTGACCGTCTTCCTCGTCAAATCCTGGCAGCGCATCATCTTTCTCGTCATAGTCATCCCGTTCGCCATCCTGGTCCTCTTCATCAGCCAACTCGTCCAGTTCATCTTCCAAGTCTTCAAACTCATCCTCTTCAAGCTCGTCGACAAGGTCGTACTCTTCCTCCCCGTCGTCATCGCCTGATTTGCGACGTTTGGCTGGTTTAGCAGAGTGTGTAATTTCCTCTTCCGCTTGTTCATGAGGATACCAAGAGCGCAAACCCCACGTGTTATCGCCAAGCGTTAAAAAGCGCCCGTCCAGGTTTAAATCTGTATATAAGAATGAAATCCGCTCATCCATTTCTGCTTCTGATATTCCTTTTAGCTTAGCGACTTCTTCAAGGAGATCATAAAAGTTAAAAGGCTGCCGCTTGTTTGCCATTACAATAAAAGCGGCTTCTACCATTGACATTTCGTTCAACTCTTCTTTTGTCAAGGATTGCAAATCCACCAAAGTCTACACGTCCTTTCCACATTTACCCAATTTAATCACGCTACTTTTATTGTAAGCCATTCGTAGTTAAAATCATACGTCCCATTATAAACATATTTCCCTGTTAATGCTAGCGCCAATCTTATGGATAGGAGAAGAATAGAGCAAATCGAGCAGAATAGAATGAACGAGTAAAAAGCCGCCACGTCTATGATGGCGGCATCAGACTGTAGGCAAACGCTCGCATCCGTCGTCGTGCGCTACCGCTTAACGAGATAAGCGCCGAGCAGTTGCTTAATTTGCTGATTTGTATAGGCTTCGATCGTTTGGCTTTTTTGCACAGCCCAGCGCCTGAACGTCCACATCTGCCCCATTACTAAAATGTTATGGGAAAGTTGGCGGCTTTCATTTTCGGAAATGTTAAGTTCGCCTTCACTTACGCATTCAGCTATGAGCTCCGTCATGATTTCAACCATTTCTAGCTCTTTTTTTAGGACGTAAGGCAATGTTTCTTTTGGCAACGACTTTGTTTCTTGATACATCACAAGCACTTCTTCTTGCATGTCATCAACGACGGCAAAATAAGCGCGGATTGCCGTAATTAAACGTTCTAGCGCCGTTCCAGTTGTATGAAGTTGCGTGCGGACACGTTCTGTCACTTCATCATAAATGGCATCACACACAAGGTAAAGAACATCTTCCTTCGTTCCAATGTATTCATACAACGTGCCGATGCTAAAGCCCGATTCCTTGGCAATTTCCCTTGTCGTTGTCCGGTGAAACCCTTTTGCGATAAAGAGACGGACAGCGCCTTTAATAATTTGTTCGCGTCTTTTTTTAATTAACTGCTGGTCTTTTACCATTGATGGCACAAATTTTTTCGACATATTTAACCTACTCCCCGGTGCATACTCGTCTTCCTCCTATCATACCATCTGCCCTTCCTGAGAACTAGGCTACTTTTCGAATTGCCTAGCTATAACCATTTGCTGGATTTCGCTTGTTCCTTCGTAAATTTCACACGCCTTTGCATCTCGAAAATAACGTTCTACTGGATACTCCTTCATATACCCGTAGCCACCAAAGACTTGAACCGCCTTTGTCGCTACATCCATAGCCGTCCGCGAAGCAAATAGCTTTGCCATTGACGCTTCTTTCGCGCATGGCGTTCCTGCCTCTTTAAGTCGAGCCGCTGCATAGGTTAATTGCTTTGCCGCCTCTGTTTCTGTAGCCATATCCGCCAATTTAAACGCCAAGCCTTGATGGTTAAGGAGCTTTTTGCCAAATTGCTTTCGTTCATTGGCATACGTGCAAGCCGCCTCAAGGGCCGCCTCAGCGATGCCAAGCGCTTGGGCGGCAATGCCGATTCGCCCTGCATTTAAGTTGCTCAAGGCAATTTTTAGCCCTTGCCCCTCTTCGCCAAGCATTTGTGTTTGTGGAACTTCGCAATCTTCAAAAATGATTTCAGTCGTTGTCGAACCTGCCAAGCCGAGCTTCCGTTCTTTTTTGCCGACAATTAAGCCTGGGGTGCCAGCCTCAACGATAAAACAAGAAATGCCTTTAGCCCCCTTGTCAGCATCGGTGACAGCAAAGACAAGGTATGTGTCTGCTTCACCGCCATTTGTAATAAATACTTTCGAACCATTAAGCACATATCCTTCGCCTTTTTTGACTGCACGAGTTTGCAGCGCCCTCGCATCACTACCTGCATTTGGTTCAGTCAAACAAAAAGCACCAATCGCTTCTGCTGTAGCAAGCTTTGGAACATATGCCTTTTTTTGTGTTTCTGTCCCATACGCTACGATCGGCATCGTTCCTACGGATGTGTGAACGCTCATAATTAAGCCAATTGCTGCACTAACTTTAGATACTTCATGTACGGCTATAATATAAGAAACAAAGTCCATTCCCGTGCCGCCAAACTCTTCAGGCACAGGAACACCCATTAGCCCAAGCTCCCCCATTTGCTTGAGTACATCCCGTGGAAACAATTGTGACTCTTCCATTTCTTCGACGACGGGGGCAATGACGTCATTGGAGAATTCACGTACCATTTTCTGCATCATTTGCTGCTCTTCCGAGAATAGAAGGCTATTCATACACGAAAAACCCCCTTTTCGTTTTTCGACCTAGCCAGCCTGCTTGCACATATTGACGCAACAATGGACAAGGCCGGTATTTGCTGTCGCCGAAGCCTTGGTGGAGTACTTCCATAATCGCCAAACATGTGTCAAGGCCAATAAAATCAGCAAGTGTAAGCGGGCCCATTGGATGGTTCATGCCAAGCTTCATCACGGTATCAATGTCTTCTGCAGAAGCAACGCCTTCATAAAGGGTGTATATCGCTTCGTTAATCATCGGCATTAAAATCCGGTTTGCAATAAACCCTGGATAATCTTGCGACGTGACAGCGACTTTCTCTAATGCCTCTGTCAGCTCCAGCACTTGTTGATAGACGGCGTCTGATGTTTGCAAGCCGCGGATAATTTCTACTAGCCTCATGCGCGGCACTGGATTCATAAAATGCATACCAATAACATGCTCCGGTCTTTTCGTAACGCTTGCCAATTCAGTGATCGATAATGAAGAAGTATTGCTGGCAAGAATTGCCCCTTCTCGGGCATGAGCGTCTGCACGTTTAAATAGGTGTTTTTTCGTTTCCATGTTTTCCGTTGCTACTTCAATGACCAACTCAGCATCGGCACATGCAGCAATATCGGCGATTGGTTTGATTCGCGTCAGTGTCTGTTGTACATCTTGCTCTTCGGTATATCCCTTTGCTACTAAACGTTCGAGCCTTTGCTTGATCCCAGCTTTCCCTTTTTCAGCCAGCTCAAGCTCCCGGTCATGCAGGAGCACGTTAAACCCTTTGGCAGCAAACACTTCGGCAATACCCGCTCCCATTTGCCCGGCGCCAATGACCATCAACGTTTTCATGCTCATTCCCCTTTCACATGTAACAATACGGCATCGCCTTGGCCACCGCCGCTGCAAATCGAAGCTATCCCATAACCGCCCCCGCTGCGCTTCAATTCATAAGCAAGCGTTAGCAAGATTCGAGCGCCACTTGCGCCAATTGGGTGCCCATAAGCAACCGCGCCTCCGTTGACATTGACTTTCTCTTCATCTAATCCAGCTATTTGGTTGCTTGCTAAAGCCACTGCTGCAAACGCCTCATTGATTTCGAACCGGCTTATATCCGCAACAGTTAACTTTGTTTTCTCCAATAATTCGCTTATAACCAGGCCTGGTGTTTTCGGAAAGTCCCATGGTTCGACGGCAAGGCGGTGATGGGCTTCAATCGTTGCCAAAATTGGCTTGCCTTGTTTCTCTGCTTGTGCAGCTTCCATTAATAGCAATGCACAGGCACCGTCATTGACGCCTGGGGCATTGCCTGCCGTAATCGTTCCCTCTTTCCCAAAAACCGGCTTAAGTTGAGCAAGGCTATCAACGGTCGTTCCTTTGCGCGGCGCCTCGTCTTGACGAACAAGAACGGTTTCCCCTTTTCTGCCTTTTACCGAAACAGAAACAATCTCTTCATTAATGATACCGCTTTCAATTGCTGCGACAGCACGTTCTTGACTCCTAGCAGCCCAGCGATCCTGTTCCTCGCGGCTAATGCTTAGTTCGTTTGCCGTCCTATTCCCATACACGCCCATATGCACATCGTTAAACGAACAGGTCAGCCCATCATAAATCATTCCATCAAGCAACGTCGTATCGCCCATTCGTGCCCCAAATCGTGCTTTCTTCATATAATAAGGAGCATTCGACATCGACTCCATTCCACCAGCGAGAACTGTGCTCGCTTCGCCTGCGCGAATAGACAAGTCGCCAAGGGTTACCGCCCTCATGCCAGAAGCACATACTTTGTTGATCGTTTCGGTTTTTGCACGCCATGGAATGCCGGCCGCATGTGCTGCTTGCCTCGATGGAAGCTGGCCAGCCCCTGCTTGCAACACTTGCCCCATAATGACTTCATCGACTGTTTCTGCATTCACTTGCGCCCGTTTCAATGCCTCTTCTAACACAATGCCACCAAGTTCGGCGGCTTTTAATGGTGAAAGCACGCCTCCCATTTTTCCAATTGGCGTCCTCGCTCCACTGACAATAGCTGTTTTCATGTTGCTCACCCTCCTGAGCGAACGCTCGCTCATTTTTATTTTTGAACAAGATTTGCTTTCGCTCCTCTTGTTCGTTTTTATCCTTAAATAGCCCGCTCCAATAATTCTGCCACATCAAGTGTGAGCACTTGGTCTTCTTTTTCAAGGGACTTTGTGCCGTCGCTAAGCATCGTCAAACAATATGGACAGGCGCTGCCAATGACAGACGGAGCAACAGCAAGCGCTTGCTCTGTACGAGCGACATTTACCCGTTGTCCTTTGTCTTCTTCCATCCACATCATCCCTCCGCCAGCGCCGCAACACATGCCTGACTCACGGTTGCGTTCCATTTCAACAATACGTACGCCAGGAATTTGTTTTAGAATTTCCCGTGGCGGATCGTAGATATCGTTGTAACGTCCTAAATAACACGAATCGTGAAAGACAACGGTTTCATTCACTTCTTTCGTCGGCGTCAATTTATTTTCCTGCAACAATTTGGCAAGAAGTTCGGTATGATGATAAATTTCGACACCATCCAAGCCGAATTCTGGGTATTCATTCTTGAATGTATTGTATGCGTGAGGATCAATCGTTACGATTTTTTTGACGTCATGTTTTTTAAACAGTTCAATGTTAGCGCTTGCAAGTTCTTGGAACAAAAACTCGTTCCCAAGGCGCCTCGGTGTATCGCCTGAATTTTTCTCCTTATTGCCAATGATTGCAAAAGAAACACCGGCTACATTTAAAAGTTTTGCAAAAGACTGGGCAATTTTCTGGCTGCGGTTGTCATAGGCACCCATTGAACCAGCAAAGAACAGATACTCAAACGTCTCCCCTTTTTTGCTTAATTCCTTTACGGTCGGCACTTCAATATCCTCACGGCCATCACGCCAGTTTTCCCGTTCTTTTCGACTAATGCCCCACGGATTTCCTTGGCGTTCAATGTTTTGCATCGCTCGCTGTGCTTCAGGGTCCATTTTTCCTTCTGTGAGCACAAGATAACGGCGCAAGTCGATAATTTTGTCAACGTGTTCATTCATGACTGGACATTGGTCTTCACAATTCCGGCATGTCGTGCACGCCCAAATCTCTTCTTCAGTAATGACATCGCCAATTAGACGCACATCGTAACCTGCTGCGGCTTCTTGAGCGCTTTCAGTTGCCAGCGTATTTGCACGAGTATTGGCAAAAGCATACGCAGGCATCCACGGCGTCCTTGATGTGATCGCCGCCCCTTTTTCGGTTAAATGGTCACGCATGCGCAACAACAAGTCCATCGGCGACAGCATCTTCCCAGTGCCTGTCGCAGGGCACATATTGGTGCAGCGCCCGCATTCCACACAAGCGTACAAATCAAGCAACTGCTTTTGGTTAAAATCTTCAATTTTGCCAACGCCAAATTCTTCGGCGTCCTCCTGTTCAAAATCTATTTTCGCAAGGCGCCCGACTTTGTGTGTGCGCCCTAAAAAGACATTGGCCGGTCCTGCAATTAAATGGGCGTGCTTCGATTGTGGCACATAAACAAGGAAGCTTAATAAAAACAACAGATGGGCCCACCAACATATGAAAAATAAACTAGCAGCCGCGCCAGTAGGAAGCCAGCTAGCCAAGAACGCTACTGCTGAAGCAAGGGGCTCAAACGCTGTCAAGCTTTTTCCGTGCCACACGATTTCAAACCCTTTTGCCAGCGTCTTTGATACCATTAAGCCGCCAATAAATATAAGGACGAGCCCTGCCTTCCAACCTCGTTTTAAGCGGACGAGCTTTTCCATGTAGCGCCTGTAAAAAGCCCAAACAACCGCTACTAAAATCATCGCAACGATGATTTCCTGAAACAGAGTGAAATACGGGTAAAGAGCGCCAAAAGGCAAATGGCTGCCAGGGTTTAACCCTTTCCAAATCAGATCAATCGCTCCGATTTGCACGAGCAAAAAACCATAAAAGAACATGAAATGGATGATGCCGCTTTTTTTGTCTTTCATAAGCTTCTTATGACCAAATGCGTTGATCCAAACGGCCTTAAGCCGTTCCTTCATCGTTTTATCAAACTCTGCTTTTTGGCCAAGCTGTATAAAACGAATACGCGTGACAACAAGGGAAGCAAACAAATAAACGGCGTAACCGGTTACAAAAATGAACAATATCCAATTTGCTACAAGCAATCCCGTACTAATACCGCCCATAAAGACCCCTCCTTTGTATATTCTATTTAAGCTATTGTGCGGAAAACGACTTTACCGCCTATTCTTAAGCGTAGTATAACACAATCTTTATGAATGAGCATTCAGTCAGATGAACTTTTTTTCTTTTGCATGACCACCCTAATTCAGGAAAAGCTATAGACAATACTTGTTGCCAGGAGGTCTTTTATGAATATCCTCATTACGATTCTCGCCTTAGTGGTTGTGATTGGCGTTTGGCTTTATTTCGATTACAAACTGGGCCTCAGAGCACTTCGGAAAAAATCGCAAGCCACTTCAACAGGCCCTCTTGCAAGCAAGATTGAATTGATCACAAATGGTGAAGACTTTATCGATAGGCTTCTTGAAGACATCCGCAAGGCAAATAAACACATTCATATTCAGTTTTATATTTTTCGCGATGATTATATCGGAAAACGAATGGTAGATGAACTGATCGCTAAAGCAGAAACAGGGGTAGACGTACGCTTACTCATTGACCAATTTGGCTGCAAGCTCCAACGTGGGACAAAAAAGCAATTACGGGCTGCCGGCGTTGATGTGGAAATGGCAGCGAAAGTGCGCGGCCCATGGTTTTTCTTTTCCTGGAACCGCCGCAACCACCGCAAGCTTGCTATCATCGACGGTCATACAAGCTACTTAGGCGGCTATAACGTCGGCGATGAATATTTAGGGCGCAATCCCTTTTTTGGCTTTTGGCGCGATTTTCATGTCCGTATAACGGGTGAAGGCAGCCGTGCCATTCAAACACAATTTTTGGCTGACTTTGAAGCGGCGACTGGCAAACATATTGAACGAAGATCGTTTTTCCCAGTCTTACAAGCGGGTAGCCAAACATTGCAGTTTATAAGCACACAAGGGACGGAGTTTGAACAAACACTGCTTAAGCTTATTCGTAGCGCTAAAAACAGCTTAATCATCGGCAGCCCTTATTTTATCCCGACACGGGCCGTAATGGATGCCATCATTGACGTGGCGCAAAGAGGCGTCTTCGTTTCCTTAATCCTCCCTGAAAAAGCAGATCATCCCCTTGTTAAGCATGGGGCCACTCCTTATGTAATTGAAGCGCTACAGGCAGGTGTGCTTGTCTACCACTATTATCGAGGATTTTATCATGTTAAAGCGGTAGTAGCCGATCAATCTACATGTTTAGTGGGGACGCCGAATATCGATAAACGCAGTTTTCATCTAAACGATGAAATGTCATGCTTAACCCATGACCAGACATTTATTGAAACAGTCCTCGCTGTGCTCCATGCTGATATGCACGCTTCCATGACTGTTACAATCGAACAGCTCCAGAAGCGCCCACTCCTTGACCGTGTGAAAGAAGTTACCGCAGCCCCCCTTTCACCATTGCTGTGACCGCACGTTTGAACAGTAACGTACGCCCTAGGATAAAACGAGCCAACCATAATCGAAAAAGAGTGGCAACCACCATACAAGGTGGTTGCCACTCTTTCTTTTGGCCCAGCTGCTAGAGTACTTCAATCAAAAACCAGGCAATCATTACAATTTGGACAACCGCTTTAGCAAGCGTGCCGCTTATAAAAGCGAGAAAAGAGGCGAATGCGATTCGTACTGCCTTTTCAAACGGCTGCTTTTGCAAGAGTTCGGCTATGAGAACAAGCACAAACGGGACGATGATCAAACCGAACGGCGGAACAACAAATGCACCAACAATAACGCCGACCAACGCTGCCCGTTCCCCCCATTTAGAACCGCCTGTCCGCTTGACGAACGCCATGTTGGCAAGCAAGTCAACGACAAGCAAGAACACAGTAAGCACTGCCATGCCTACCCAAAACACAACGCTCAAGCTGCCCTCTAAAGCAAACACATAGACGAGAAAACCGCCCCATAACACGAGGACAGAGGGAATAATCGGTACGATTAAACCAACAAAACTGGCAATGAAAAAAACGGCAATCACCAGCCACCATAATGTATCCATGGCTACATCTTCTCTGGCGCTTCCACCCCTAGCAGGGTGAGCGCATTTTTAATAGTCATTTGCGTCGCTTTCATCAATGCCAAACGCGCTGCAGACAAGTCCTTGTTTTCTGTATCAATGACGCGCGTCACATTATAAAAACTGTGGAGCGCTTGCGCCAAATCATAGGCATAATTAGCAATGCGCTGTGGAATTTGCTTTGTTGCAGCTTCTGCCACAGCACCAGGAAACTCGCCAATTGCTTTTAGCAACTCATATTCTTTTTCGCTTGCTATCGGCGACAAATCCGTGTTTGCACTATAAGGGATGCCTAGCTCTTCTCCTTGGCGAAGAATGCTGCATACCCGTGCATGTGCGTATTGAATGTAATAAACAGGGTTTTCATTTGACTTTGACACAGCTAAGTCCATATCGAAATCAAGATGAGTATCTGGGCTACGCATCGCAAAGAAATACCGTGTCGCATCAACGCCAACCTCTTCCATCAATTCACGCAACGTCACCGCTTTGCCCGTGCGCTTGCTCATTTTGACTTTTTCGCCGCCTTGGAACAGGCTTACCATTTGGATAATTTGTACGTTAAACCGAGCCGGATCATAACCGAGCGCTTGAATTGCCGCCCGCATTCTTGGAATGTACCCGTGATGGTCGGCACCTAGCACATCAATTAAACGGTCATGCCCACGGTCAAATTTATCAAGATGGTACGAAATGTCTGGCGTTAAGTACGTATACGTGCCGTCTTGTTTCACAAGCACCCGGTCTTTGTCATCGCCATAAGCAGTTGAGCGTAGCCATGTCGCCCCGTCCTTTTCGTATGTTTCATTTTTATCTTTAAGGACTTGCAACCCCCGCTCGACTTGCCCCGATTCATAAAGAGACGTCTCAGAAAACCATTTGTCGAATTCAACGCGGTATGCGTTTAAATCTTGTTTAATTTTTTCAAGCTCTTTTTTCAAGCCATAGTCGCGCATGAATGCTAACCGCTCTTTTTCATCGAGTTGGCGATATTGATCGCCCGCTTCGTCGACAAGCTGCTTGGCAATATCAATAATGTCTTGGCCGTGGTAACCGTCTTCCGGCATTGGTTGGTCTTCTCCGAGCACTTGTAAATAGCGGGCATTTAAAGAAGCTGCCAAGTTTTCGATTTGGTTGCCTGCGTCATTAATGTAATACTCCCGTGACACTTTGTAGCCGGCTTTATCCATAATATTGGCGATTGTGTCGCCGACTGCAGCCCCACGGGCGTGGCCTAAATGCAAGTCTCCTGTCGGATTGGCTGACACAAATTCAATTAACACTTTCTCGCCTTGCCCCACGTCACTGCTGCCGTAGTCATCCTTTTCAGTGAGGACTTGCGGGATCAACTCACGCAAATAGCCATTATCCAAAAAAAAGTTAATAAAGCCAGGGCCAGCGATTTCGATTTTTTCAATGCCTGCCTGTTTACGGTCAAAGTTGGCCACTAGCTCTTCTGCAATAGCCCGCGGCGCCTTTTTAGCGATTCGCGCAAGCTGCATGGCGATATTCGTGGCAAAGTCGCCATGCGCTTTGTCCTTTGGCGCTTCCAAAAGGACAGACGGCACTTCTGATTCTGTAGCAAGTTCCGCCTGTAAAACGGCACGGCGCACTTCCACGCGCAACTGTTCTTTTTTGCGTTCCATATGGTTCATTCTTCATAGGCTCCTTATTTGTCTCTAATTGGTATTCATTCCATCAAGTGCTCCCCATCCACGTTTGTCGCTATGGATTAGAAAATGGCTGAAACCGACTTGTCTATCCGTAGTTTAGCCGAATCAGGCAACGAGCTTCAAGGGCTTCTGCCTTTCAGAGCAAAAAAATACAAGGATGATTGGCACATTCCTTGTATTATCCTGTTCTGACCTATTCGATTCGTTCGACTGCCAATCGGATTTCATGCTCTCCCGTTAGCTGACCTTGCAAGAAGAATTGGTAGCGCACATAAATTCTGCCCTTTTGTTTAGCTCCTGTCGGCAGCTGCACAAGCAATGTATCTGTCCGCGCTTTTGTTTCCCATGAAGCTTCAGGCGTGACATACCGTCCATACGTTTCTTCTTTTGCAAGAAAACTTTGCCGCATAATGATCGTCCCTTGCCGGATTAGCATGAGCTCGCGGCCGTCCCATTTCATCGTTGAAAATACATCCTGTTTATGGGCATGTGTTTCTTTAAAGCGCAAATACGAGGCACTCCCTTTTATATAAAGGTCGCCTTCCGTATCAAACGAGAACGCATCCGGCTGTTGCCCTTGTATAAATGTTGTAGTTTGAAAAGAGATTTTCACTTTTCGCTTCATTCATCAAAACATCCATTCTATATGATCTGCTAGCCGCACACAAATCCGCGAAGCGCGTTCTTTTTCCTATTTTACTGGGTTTAGGGACGGGGTGCAATCTGCATCTCTTGTTTCTTTATCTTTTATGCACCCAACCGAGAAGCATCTCACGCACAAACTTGCTGGCAGCAATGGCTGTTTGCTCAGTCGGATCATAAGCTGGTGCTACTTCCACGAGATCAGCGCCTACAATTTGAATGTCTGCTTGGGAGAGCAGCATTTGCGCTTCGAGCAGCTCTTTTGACGTAATCCCCCCAGCTTCGGCTGTGCCTGTGCCAGGCGCGTGTGCCGGATCCAATACATCAATGTCAATCGTAATGTAAACGGGCCGCCCTGATAGATGGGGCAGCACGTTTTTTAACGGCTCTGCCACGTCAAATTTATAGAGATGCATACCTGCTTCCTTTGCGTAAGCAAATTCCTCACGCATGCCTGAGCGGATGCCAAATGAATAAACGTTCTCGGCTCCAATTAGCTCACACGCTTTGCGAATCGGCGTAGAATGGGATAGCGCCTCGCCTTCATATTGTTCGCGCAAGTCAGCATGGGCATCAATATGGATGATCGCTAAGTCGGGATATTTCCGATACATCGCTTTAAAAATCGGCCATGACAGCAAATGTTCGCCGCCCAGGCCTAGAGGGAACTTGCCATCTGCTAAAAGGGAATCAACGTATTCCTCCACAATGTCTAGGCTTCGCGCTGCATTGCCAAATGGCAAAGGAATGTCGCCTGCATCAAAATAGTTGATTTCTTCCAAATGCTTGTCGGCATAGGGGCTGTATTCTTCAAGCCCTAAGGAAGCTTCACGGATCCGCGCCGGGCCAAAACGGGAACCTGGACGAAAGGAAACGGTCCAGTCCATCGGCATGCCGTAAATGACGGCATCTGCCTCTTCATAACTGGCGCGGCTCATAATAAACACTTTGCCTGAGTATGCCTCGTCAAATCGCATGTAAAAGCCTCCTATTTAAGTAAGTCCTGGACGAATTTCGGCAGCACAAACGCGGCACGGTGGATGTCTGGCGTATAATATTTCGTTTGGACATCATGAAAGCGCGTTGCTTCTACAGCAAGAGGATCGTGTTTTTTAGAACCGATCGTAAACGTCCACATGCCGCTTGGGTAGGTAGGAATATTGGCGGTGTACAAACGGGTAATCGGAAAGATCTCTTTTACGTCTTTGTACACATTAGACACTAGTTCCTGATGGAACCATGGGTTATCCGTTTGCGCAACAAAAATGCCATCTTCTTTTAACGCTTTGGAAATCCCTTCATAAAACCCACGCTCAAACAGTTTAGCAGCTGGTCCGACAGGCTCCGTCGAATCGACCATAATCACGTCATACTCATTTGCTGATTGGGCGATATGCATAAACCCGTCAGCGACTTTCACGTCAACACGTTCATCTTCTAAAGCACAGGCAATTGTCGGCAAATAGGTTTTCGAGTATTCAATGACCTTCCCATCAATATCGACCAACGTCGCTTTTTCAACAGAAGGATGCTTAAGAATTTCTCGGATCGCCCCGCCGTCGCCGCCACCTACTACAAGGACATGCTTCGGGTTCGGGTGCGTGAATAAAGGGACATGTGTCACCATTTCATGGTAAACAAATTCATCCTTTTCTGTCGTCATTACCATGCCGTCAAGAAGCAACATGTTGCCAAACTCTTCCGTTTCCACCATATCAAGCTGTTGGAAGTCTGTCTTCTCCGTGTGAAGCGTCCGTTTTATCTTCATCGTAATGCCAAATCGTTCTGTTTGTTTTTCTGTAAACCAAAACTCCATGCTTGTCACCTCTCATATCTCGCTAGGCATATGATTTTCCTTACGCCCAAAGCAAGTATAGCGGATGCGTTACGAATTGCAAAGACAACAAGGTTTAAAAAAACCGCTTTTTTCCCAAACTGTATACTAAACAAGTTGCCGGGGAAAGGATGAAAAGTCATGCAGACAGTTACGCGCAAAAAGCGGAAACGCTTTCGCAAAATCAGGCTTATTTGGCGGCTTTTGTTGCTTTCTCTTATCGTCATCGCGTTAGGCATTATTCTATTATTATCTTATACGCGCATGCAAGGCCCCCCACCAATTGACGCCGTGCAAACAACACAGTTTTTGGCGGCAGACGGAACGGTTATGGGGAAAGAAGAAGCCGGTCAAAACCGCTTTTCTCTCCCGCTAACAGAAATGTCACCTTATTTGTTGCAAGCAACAATCGCGATTGAAGACCGAAAGTTTTACTCCCATTACGGCTTTGACCTTAAACGAATCGGCGGAGCGCTCCTTGCCAATTTGCAATCTGGCTCAAAAGCACAAGGGGCGAGCACCATTACGCAACAATACGCACGTAACCTTTATTTGAGCCACGAAAAAACCTATATGCGGAAATGGAATGAGCTGCTTTACGCACTCCGTTTGGAGATGAATTTTTCAAAAGACGAGATTTTAGCTGGTTACTTAAACACCGTCTATTATGGGCATGGCGCCTATGGAGTTGAAGCAGCTGCACAGCATTTCTTTGGGAAATCGGCAAAAGACGTGTCATTGGCAGAAGCGGCAATGCTTGCAGGCATTCCGAAAGGACCAAGCTACTATTCGCCATTGAATGATCTCGAAAAAGCGAAAAGCAGGCAAGAGCTGATTTTGGATAGCATGGTTGGGGAAGGCATGATTGAGGAGGCAGAAGCAGACAAAGCAAAAGCGGAAAAACTGGTTTTTGCGGACGAAGCTGATAAAGAGGAAGAAGAAATCGCGCCTTATTTTCAAGACCATGTTAAAGCGCTGCTACACAATGAAGCGCAAATGGACGAAGCGGCCGTTGACACAGGTGGACTGATCATTGAGACGACGCTTGATCCCGCCTTGCAGCAACAGGCCGAAGATTTGGTCGAAAAGCATATGCCCGACAACGGGCTGCAAGTCGCCCTGATCGCCATGGACCCACGCAATGGGGAAGTAAAGGCGCTTGTCGGCGGCACAGATTACAATGAAAGTTCCTATAACCGCGCTACACAGGCCATGCGCAACCCTGGGTCGACCATTAAACCCTTTTTGTATTACGCTGCACTCGAGAACGGTTTTACGCCCGTATCGACGTTTTTAAGTGAAGCGACATCCTTTTCCTATGATGATGGCCGAGAAGACTACGCTCCGAGTAACTACAACGACATTTACGCCAATGATTTTATTACAATGCTTGAAGCCATCGCTTACTCAGACAATATTTATGCGATGAAAACGCATTTGTCTATTGGGACAGACGAACTAGTAAATGTCTCTGAAAAACTGGGACTCGGTACATTTGAAAACCGCCCTTCCCTTGCTTTAGGGGCACAACCTGTCACCGTCCTCGATATCGCCAATGCTTACGCGGCTTTAGCCGACGGAGGAAAACAACGGGAACCGGTATTCATACGCCAAGTGCGTGACGGCGAGGGAAACAAAGTCTACGAACAAAAACCGCCTGTCCGCCAAGTCCTCCGTGAAGATACAGCCTTTGTGCTGACCGACATGTTGCGCGGCGTATTTGAACCGGCGCTAAACAGCTACACATCGGTTACCGGTGCAAGCGTAGCCGCACAGCTAACGCACCCGACAGCCGGAAAATCTGGATCAACACCTCGGGACAGCTGGATGGTTGGCTATACACCACAGCTTGTTACTGCTGTGTGGGTTGGTTTTGATAAAGACAAAGACATCAATCAATCGGTTGAAGGGCAAATCTCGAAACGGATTTGGGCGGACTTTATGGAAGCAGCGATGGCCAATGAACTAAAGCTTCCGTTTAAAGAACCGCCAGGGGTTGAAGCCGTTGACATTGACCCCCACACTGGGTTGTTAACGAGCGACGCCTGTCCTAATGGCCGCACGACTTACTTTTTAGCAGGAACTGCTCCTGTAAATACTTGCGCTGAGCCAGAGGCAGCCGAAGACTTACAAGAAGAGCCAGAAACGAAAGATCCAGGCTTTTTCAAACGTTTCTTTAAATGGTTTAGCATTGAAGACGGTGACCCGAGTGATCCCTCTGGGCCAACCATTCTTGATGAAGGTGAAGAGAGTCCCGCCACTGAATAAGCGAAAAGAAGCTGCACGTTTGTGCAGCTCTGAGGTTGTCGACAAAGTCGATAACCGCCCTCAGACTGATAGAAAACGCTTGTCAGACGAGGAGTGCAGCCGAGGGAAGATGCGAATAGAACGGGGGTTCATGAGCATATGAGTGAGGTAAACGACGAAGTATGCGAGCGTTTGTCTACAGTCTGGGAGCTGCACGTTTGTGCAGCTCTCAGCTTCTATCAGTCTGAGTGAGGGCATCGACAAACGCTCGCAGCTACGACCATTTGCGCCAATCTATTTTAATGTATAGTATGTTTGGGAACCGACCTCAGTAAAACCGCATGTATGATACAACGTTAGAGCCGCTTCGTTCGTGCAAACGACATCCAGCCATACCGTTTTGCCATTCGAGACTTCACGGTGGACAATATCAGTCAGAGCTGCCCGGCCTATGCCTTGTCCTCGCTTCTCTTTTGTTAAAACAAAAGCATATATCCAACTTTCCTGATCTTGGCGGCTAATGCTGAGCTTGCCAACTGGGTGGTTGTCTTCTTCAATCATATATGTAACCCATGTAGGGTTATTATGATGAAGCGCCTTCGCTTCGTCCTTTGTCATATGGAACCCTTCTGCATCAAGTTCATAAATCCGCTCTTCATCGTTTGATACTGCCGGCCGGATGCGAATTCCTTTTTTCGTGTAAGGAATCGGAACCTCTCGGCATACGAGCTGCTTTTCCGTAAACGCGTACTCCGCTCCAACTGCCTTCATAAACGCGATGCCGCTTTCTGAATCAGTCGGGCTATTCAACAGAAATTGTTTCGTCTTTCCTTGCCAGTCAGAGGCGGCTTGATCAAGAAGCATTCGACCTATGCCGCGCCTTCTTGCAGCGGGATCGACCATACCGCAGCATTCCATTTTATTGCCAAAGAAATAAACTGCTAAATAACCAAGCAGCTCTCCTTTTTCATTATAATAAAAATAGTCTTCCGTGCCGTTTAAGGAACGCTCACCTTCTAAGAGGTCCCAATTTAATTTAAGCTTAATGCCGTCAGCTTGTTCCACTTTTTCCTGAAGGCTTTGAATCGCTTTTTTTTGCTCTGACGAGAGCATGATCATGTCACCGCCTTTTTCCTCAGTATAACATAGAACGTGACCGTTATTTTTATAACTTTTATGAATCGATTTTTGCCACCGCCAGCAAAAATTCATACAAAAAAGCAGAAACGAACATATTTTCAGCGATAAGTGCTACACTAGAACGAAAAAACATGCAAGGAGTGATTTTCTTGAGTACATACAAATCCCGTAAAGATGTACCTGAACATGAAAAATGGGACTTAACCGACCTTTATGCGGACGAACAAGCGTGGCAGGCCGATGTAGACGAGTGCTATCAGCTAGCGGACACGTTAAGTCAATTTGATGGCGCGATTCAAGACGCAAAAAGCTTGCTCGATTTCCTAGAAACACAAGAGAAGCTCTCCTTCACGTTGCGAAAAGTTTTCGCCTACACGATGTTTTTATCCGATATTGACACACGGGACGCCCATGCCCAAAAATTAAGTGCCAAAGCGACACAACTAAGCGTAAAAGTGAGTGAATCCACCTCCTTCTTCATGCCGTTTCTTTTAAGTTTAAGCGAAGAGACGCTCCGTGCTTACATTTCTGCGGAAAAGAAACTTGCCTATTTCGAGGATGAATTGTGGAAGTCATTTCGCTTTAAAAAACATGTGCTGACAAAGGAAAAAGAAGAGCTTTTGTCGCAATTAGGCGCAACCTTTCAAGCCCCTGGCGACACATACAATATGCTGAACAATGCCGATATTCAGTTTGGCGTGGTGACAGACGACAATGGCCAGCAAGTGCAACTGACAAGGGGCATGTATTCAAAGCTCATCGAAGACGAAGACCGAAACAAGCGGAAAGAAGCATACAAAGCTTACTACAAGCCGTACGTGGAATTAAACAATACGATTGCAACGACGCTGTCAGCAGAAATCAAAACAAATGTCACATTGGCGAAAGTTCGTCAATACGAATCGGCTCTCCATAAAGCTTTATTTGCCGACAACATTGAGCAAAGCGTCTATGACCAATTGATTGATGCGGCTAAAGCGAATATTGAACCGCTCCATGAATATGCGCGCCTCCGCAAACAAAAGCTCGGCCTCGATGAATTGCGGCAATATGATTTGAATGCGCCAATTGTTCCTGGTGTGAAAGCGGAAATTTCGTATGAAGAAGCGTATGAAACGATGCTGAAAGCGCTAAAGCCTCTTGGTGACGATTACATCGCCAAATTAAAAGAGTTTAAGGAAAAGCGTTACATTGATGTGCGTGAAACACCAGGAAAACGGTCTGGTGCTTACAATATGGGCGTCTACGGTGTCCATCCTTTCGTATTGCTCAACCACCATGATGACTTAAACAGCTTGTTTACACTCGTTCATGAAATGGGCCATGCCATGCACAGCTACTATTCCAGCAAATACCAACCACAAATTACGGCCAATTATCGAATTTTTGTCGCTGAAGTCGCTTCCACGGTGAATGAAGTGTTGCTAATTAACTATTTGCTGAAAGAAACAAGCGACAAGAGAATGCGCGCCTATTTACTGAACCATTTTATTGAGCAATTCCGCGGAACCTTTTTTACACAAGTCATGTTTGCTGATTTTGAAAAGCAAACGCACGAACGAGCCGAAGCAGGTGAACCGCTTAATGCAGAGAGCTTAAATGAGCTTTATGAACAGTTGTTCCGTACCTACAATGGCCCAGACATTGTGTTTGATGACGAAGTCAAATACGGCTGGTCGCGCATCCCCCATTTTTACAGGGCTTTTTACGTTTACCAGTATGCGACTGGCTTTGCTTCAGCAATCAAAATCGCCACAGCCATTTTAGACGGTGAAGAAGGCGCACTCGACGCTTATATGACCTTTTTGCAAAGCGGCAGTTCCGACGAGCCACTCGAACTGCTAAAAAAAGCAGGTGTCGACTTAACGACGCCTGAGCCAGTGCAAGCCGCGATGGCGCGCTTCTCTGCACTCGTTGAGGAACTAAAACAGCTATAAAAAAAGCAGCGGAAGGAGAGCCCTTCCGCTGCTTTTTTGTCCTAGTACTTATCGTCAGGATGTTCATCCATGTCTCTAGCGTAGCCGAAGCGAAAAAAGAGTACAAGATTTTTGGCAACTTGTTCATTAGTTGTTCACATTTTCGCTTGATTCAAGGGCGGCATGAAGTTCCTGCGAAGAATGGTTCCACATTTCTTCATTATGGTTTTTCAAAAACGCCTTTAGCACTTGGCGTGACGAATCATCCATTTGGCTGACAACCAATTTGCCTTTTAACGATTTATCCATATGGTTCACATGTTCCGGCATGCTCTTGTATCCCCGTTTCGCCTGCTTGTTGACTGTCATGTAACAGGCTGCAACTCCACTATAGTATGGTTTTTTATCCTTGGTGTCGATTGTGACCCACACAAGCCAATACCGTTTTAGCCCTTCTTTTGGCACCGCCTCTTCGTCAGCGATAAATTTCACACGCTTCTCAACTGCCGAGCGGGCATGGAGGGCACCCATATCCACAAACGCTTCTTTCTCTTCAATATCAATAAATAGCGGCGTCACATTGTCGAGATTGATGACCCCAGCGCCATAACCACCGTGTCCGTCTGTTGAATCATTGCTTAATATCGTAAAACTGGAAGACTTTTTCTTCGCTTTCTTTAAGTTATCATTATTGAGCAAATCCACGTTTTATCGGCCCTCCCAAATTTCATTTTAGCTAAACACTAGTGTATCATAAAACGCCACGCCCATTCATCCTCTCTGCCTTTGGAGAAAAAGTGGCGGCCTCCTCGCCGTTGCCCTCTTCAACACAGACAAGCGAATTTCGTCGTTTTTTGGCAAAAGCAGCCTCTATTATAAAATTTTTATAAAATATGAAAATAAGTCGTGACATTAAGCGATCATGTTTATATAATTCATATGCACGGATAAAAATGACAATTGAATATGGGAGGAACAAAATGAAGAAGTCGTTATTTACAGCAATTTTCACTCTACTCTTTCTTTTTTCCGCTCCAGCGGCCAGCCTTGCCCATGGATTTGACAATGAGGAGTTTACAGCTTATTTAGAAGATGTTGGCGTCAGCGAAAAAGATTTAGCCGAACACTTGATGTATTGGTGGGATGGCACGACTTTTTATGATTTCGCCGACGTTAGTGAGCTCGCTGAATTTCTCGGCCCACGCCTAACAGATGACGGCGTAAATGAAATCGCTGCTGAATTTGACCTTACTCGCCAAGAGTTGGACGAGCTTCTTGAAGAATGGCTCGGCCTGCCTCCAAGCGACTTATTGTTTTACAACACGTTTTACATGGTTGTCCATGTCATTATCACATTAGAAGATGAATGGGGCAACGAACCATATTACCCTGATTTCTCAGGATTTTTGTCAGAGTTTTCTTTAAGTGATGAAGAAGAGTGGGCACTTTATGAGCATTTTTGGTATATTCAGGAAACCAATCCGAACTTATCCGCCGAACTCGATGACTTGAAACAACGTGCGTACGCCTTTGACGGCTTTGAATCAATTCGCGAACTGTCGGCTGCCGATGTTGCTGAACTGTTCGCTATTGGCGAAAAAGCAATATCTGTTCTTGACCTTCATCCAAAGTATTACCTTGACCGGGTTGGCGAAGATCCAAAGCCAATTAGCTATAAAGAGCTAATGAGCGGCAATGCGATTAAAGGGTACGACTTATTGGTCGAGCTATACGATGCGGATGGATCATTCTTGGCCGATTTTTATATTACCGCAGAAATGTTCAATTCTCATTTTGTCAAAAAAATCGTTGATGACGTCACTCAAATTGATAAAGGACTAAAAGATAAGCCAAAAAAACCATCATTGGAGTCGGCGCTTCCTGGCAAAGATGAGGCTCCTCTTCCGGCAAAAGCTGGAAACGACGCCAATCATAACGACGGCGGCAAAAAAGCGGAACGTGATGAGAACGGCAAAGTGACAAAAACAGCAAATGGTGCCAAAATGCCAAAAACAGCGACAAACTATCCCCTTTATATGCTGATCGGCATCGGAATGTCCCTTGCTGGTGTCCTTATCTTCCGCCGCCTCCTTCGTGAGAAGAAGGTCGCTTAAAAGTGGCTCTTCGTAAATCAAATGGAAAGCAGGGCCGTTTCAAAAAAACAGCTCTGCTTTTCGTCGCCGCCGCCTTTATTGCTTTCGGACTTTGGTTGACAACAACGACAGGCTTTAAGCTGGCGTACGGTTACTTTCTCTATAAAATCGGGGCGCACAGTGAAACGGAAACGGTCGCTGCCCCAGTTGAGGAGGCACCAGAAGCGATACCGGCCTACGAGAACGATCTCCAGGACGTTGCCAGCTGGCAGCCAGAAATAGGCGAAGAAATGGGGACATTAACGATCCCAAAAATCGATGCGACCCTTCCGATTATTCACGGGACAAATGAAGATGAACTGGATAAAGGCGTCGGCCACTTTGCCGACAGTGTTCTTCCTGGAGAAAAGGACAACTCCGTTTTATCTGGACACCGTGATACCGTGTTCCGCAAACTAGGAGAAGTTGGCGAAGGGGATGAACTCATTGTCGAAACACGAAGTGGCGTCTACACGTATAAGGTGCATACGGTACGGATCGTCGATGAAGATGACCGCACCGTCATTGTTCCGACGGAAGAAGCACAGCTGACGGTGATCACTTGTTATCCATTCGATTTTATTGGCGCTGCCCCGGATCGTTATGTGCTTGTCGCTGATTTAATCGATGAAGATGTTTATGAAACACTCGCTCTTTTTCCTAAATGATCAAAACAGCCCCTTTCTTTTGGTATACTGAATGTATTCTCGAAAAGAAAGGGGCTTTTTTATGCCAATTGTCACCGTTCAACTGCTTGAAGGCCGTACAGATGAACAAAAACGCGCATTAGTTGAAAAAGTAACAGATGCCGTTAGTGAAACAACAGGCGCACCAAAAGAACGTGTTTCCATCATCATTAGCGAAATGAAACCAAACGACTACGGAGTTGCTGGAAAACGGCCAAGCGATCAACACGAACAATAAGAATGGGCGCCTTTTCCTACAATTGAGGCGCTTGTCTCCAATTGAAGACAAGCGCAGTCTCATATACTTTTGAGAGAAGGCCATCGCTTTGTTAAAAATCAACACGAAAAAAGCCATGCAATCAAGACGCATGGCCGACGGGCTGTATCATCGGATTACAGTCCGTTTTTGTCATGGCCTGCATGCTGCATCCGCTCGTGTTTACGGTGGAGGCGTGCGGCAATGAACCAATTTATAGAAATAAAGGCGATTACACAAGCGCCGATCAACGGATAATGGAGTATCAAAATGAGAAGCAACGGAATCCCAGCCGCAAATAAAAGGAGCATGAGAATAAAGCTGAGCACGAGTGGTTCCACCCTTCTTTCCTTGAATTCCTTTCACTTTTCTAGTGTAGCGCTAAGCCGGCGCCATATCTACAAAATCCTTGTCAAACAACATGTAAAATCTATGAGCGATTCTATTTAAGCACTGGCTACAACTTGGGCCAGTTTTTGCAAGTATGTATGGGCTTCATCAAAATCATCATCGCTATAATTTTGCTTTTTTTTGAGCTGACGTATTTTCTCACGCCTTGCCCCTTCTTCTAAATCGCTAAAATAAAGGATGGTAGACAATAGCTCTAAGAAACGAGCTGATTGGCTGTTCAACGATTGGCACAAGTCCTTGTAGCCGACAACAGGGGGATGGTACATTTCTAAAAACGCTTGCCCTTGTGGCGAAAGCGTATAGCGATATTGTGAATAATGGCCTTTGTCTTCTTCGCTCTCGATTAAAAAACCAAGGTTGCATAACTCTTCTAATCGCACTGTCAGCTCGTCCGAATAAGGGCCATACCGGTGAAAGTGGTAACGCTCATTAAATGGATAGCCCATTTGTTTTGCGATGTAGACCATCTTTTGCAATTTCTTTCTGCCGACAATTTCACCTGACATCGCAAACAGCGTCAGAACATTTAAATGGTCACGCAGCACGGCAGTCTTCCTCCTTTATGTAGTCGTAAGTAATGATTGAATGCTGTCCCGGATTTTCTGATCGATACGTGTATCCGTTAATACGTCTGCTGGGTAATAAAGTTTATGATCGGTTCGTTTCTTCCCGGATATCGCTTCGACAACATCCGAGTGTGTCGATAACTCTTTTAGGGAACCGTCTGGCATTAATAAATGAATGGGCAACCGCTCTTCCTCCCCTGGACGATATACATCGTAAGGCAAATCAGAAGACGAGTCCATGACAAGATAATAACTTGGATCAACCCCAGCTTTCGCAAACAAAGCCTCAAGTTTTGGCCAGTCTTTCATCCGCTCGTTCGGATGAAATTCGATGTACTGGAATAAGCGCCGATTTAAAAAACGATTGCACAAATCTTTCAAGATGGGGTCATCTTCTTCCTGCCAACTTTGAAAATAATAATGGACAATCGATTCATCAAGACGCAAATAATCCTCTAACGTAATCTCACCTGCAAACAAGGATAAAAAATGGAGCGGTTTTTGCTTGAAGTCATAGCCACGTTCTTGCAAATCTTTCACGCGCATTAAAATTTTGCTGAGAATGACTTCTGAGCTTCGCGTCACTGGGTGGAAGTACACTTGCCAATACATTTGGTATCGGCTCATAATATAATCTTCAACAGCATGCATGCCACTTGCTTTAATCACGACTTCATCATTTTTTGGTCGCATGACACGCAAGATTCGCTCCAAGTCAAACTGGCCGTAGCTGACTCCTGTGTAATAGGCGTCTCGCAACAAATAATCCATCCGATCAGCATCAATTTGGCTTGAGATCATACTAGACACTAATTTATTGGTTGACGTTTTTTCAATTATATCGGCAACAGCTTGAGGAAAACAACGATCCATTTTCCGTAAAATCCGATTGACTTCTGTATCGCCTAAAATGATTCGCCTAGTCCACTCCTCATGGTCTGTGTGAAACACTTTCTCAAACGAATGGGAAAAAGGCCCATGGCCAATATCATGCAGAAGGGCAACCGCCAACGCAAGAAGCCTATCATCTTCATTCCAATCAGCCTTGCCAGAAAAAATCTCCGTCATGCGCCGCGTAATCTCATACACTCCAAGCGAGTGGTTGAAACGTGAATGCTCCGCGCCGTGAAAAGTGAATGACGTCGTCCCCAGTTGCCTAATTCGCCTCAATCGCTGAAACTCTTTTGTGCCAATCAACTCCCAAATCAACCCATCCCGTACATGAATATAGCGATGGACCGGATCTTTGAAGACTTTTTCTTCATGAAGGGTCGTAAACATTCTTTCTCCCCCTTTCTATTGATTATCCTGTCCTTATTATAAATGGCGTTTTCTTAAAAACAAAGAGCCAGCGAGTTTTAGCTGGCTCTTTCAGACTAATTATTGTGATCGCATCTTTAGGAGACTTCTGTCACATTCTCATCTATAGCACCGCGTTTCTTTTCTCCACGGTCGACAATGACTGCAAGTACAGCATCACCGGTAATATTGACGGAAGTGCGCAGCATATCAAGAATACGGTCGACGCCAATAATAAGCGCTATGCCGTCAGTAGGCAAACCGACGGAAGTAAGCACCATCGCAAGCATAATCATGCCAACACCAGGAACCCCTGCTGTGCCAATGCTTGCTAGTGTCGCTGTCAAGACGATAATAAGCATGTCAGTCAGCGACAAGTCGACGACATACACTTGGGCAATAAAAACGGTTGCAACAGCCTGCATGATCCCCGTACCATCCATGTTGATGGTGGCGCCAAGCGGCTGCACAAAGCCAGACACTTGTTTAGAGACGCCTAAGTTTTCTTGCGCGGATTTCATTGACAGCGGCAGAACGCCATTTGAACTGGATAAACTGAACGCCATAGTCATTGCGGGCATAAAACCTTTAAAGAACTTCAACGGACTCATTTTTCCTAGGAAATAAACAATCAACCCGTACACAACAAATAAATGGAAAAACAGCACACCGGCAACAGTCAGCATATAAGAAGCCAATGATCCAACAGCAGCCCATCCGGCCTCGCCGAGAGCGGAGGCAATTAACGCAAAAGCTCCATAAGGAGCAAATTTCATTACAAACGTAACGATCTGCATCATAATGTCGTTTGCTTGCTTAAAAAACGATTTTACTGTGCTCACTTTATCTCCTAGCACAGCCATTGCAATCCCGACAAAAATCGCAAACGCGATAATTTGCAGCATCTCCATTTCTGACATGGAAGCCACTGGATTGCTCGGAATGATGTTAACGAGTGTGTCCATAATCGGCACTGCTTCAGATGGCTCGTACTCTTCAGCTATGTCTTCCCCAAGCAATCCAGGATCACCTGGCTGGATAACCGAAGCTGCAGCAAGTGCAATCGTTAAGGAAATAACAGAAGTGACCATAAAGAAAATAATCGTCTTGACACCCATACGGCCAAGTTGCTTCGGGTCGCCTAAATCGGAAACCCCGACAACAAGCGAGAAAAACACAAGGGGCACAACGACCATCATAATCATATTTAAAAAGACGCTTCCTACAGGATCAAACACATACTGGTTTAGCCATTCAAAGGTGCCTTGATGGATCGTAGGCAATACCAACCCAACAATCACCCCGATGCCCAGGGCAATTAAGATCTTTTTTGTCAAATTATTCATGAAATACCCCCAAACACATCAACTATAATCTTTACGTACCCCAGCATGAACAAAAAATAACGATTTTATTAAAAATTGTCGGTTTTGACCGGTAATATCGCCTTTCTCCCTGAGAAAGAAAAAAATAAATCATCCGCTTTTGGGTTATGATTTTTCAGAACATAGCCATAATGATGGCCCTTGAAAACCGCTTCATACTGGAGCAAAAACTTTTTTCAGTATACCTTCTTCCGACATATTTCGCAACTTCCTTTTCTTAGTGGATATGAAATCTGGTATAATGGCTAGTAGACGTTGGAGGGATTTCGAAAATGGCAACTGTAGACAAACCACTACCCCCGACCGATTGGAAAGTAGTGGACAATAGCAAAACATATTTGAAAGAAAGCGCGCTTCGTTCATTTGCTTTTGACGATACACTATGCACGCTTGCAGGAAAAACGGGGCAATCGTTTATCCGTTTTTGGGTTCACGAAAACACGATTGTGCTCGGTACACAAGACACACGCCTTCCCTTTATCCGCGAAGCAATTGAATTTATTGAGCAAGAAGGCTATCGTGCCGTTGTTCGCAACTCCGGCGGATTAGCCGTTTGTTTAGATGCAGGCATATTAAATCTATCGCTTGTGTTTCCAGGGGAAGCAACCTTTTCCATTGATGAAGGCTACGAACGAATGGTAACGCTTGTTAAAGCGATTTTTAAAGAGGAACAAATTGAAGCAGGAGAAATTGCTGGATCTTACTGTCCGGGAAGTTACGATTTGAGCATCGATGGCAAGAAATTTGCAGGCATTTCCCAGCGAAGGATTCGAGGCGGTATTGCTGTACAAATATACCTTTGTGTACAAGGAAGCGGCAGCGCTAGAGCTGCATTTATCCGCTCTGTTTACAATAAAGCTGTGCAAACGAGTAAACCAGCGTTTTCCTATCCTGACATTAAACCTGAAGTGATGGCGTCTTTGTCTGAACTGACAAACGTACCTTATTCGATCGAAACCATTATTGGACGGGCGAAAACAGCTATTCTTGAAAGCGGCGGGCAATTAGAGTCAGCGGTTCTTTCACCTGAAGAAGAGCTGCTGTATGAAACACAGCTTGAACGGGTCATTGACCGCCACAATCGTTGTTTACGCTAAAAAAGGAGAAAAAAGGCCTTGGATTGTTTTACTCCAAAGCTTTTTTTGCATCAAAAGGGCCAAGCAGCGTTTAAACTCCTTGTCCTGTTTTTTGTGTAATAGCTTGCATTCCTGTTATTAAGCTTAGTTTGTATACATCGTCAACATTACAACCACGGGACAGATCGTTAACTGGCTTGTTTAACCCTTGCAAAATTGGGCCAATCGCATCATACCCGCCAAGGCGTTGCGCAATTTTGTAGCCAAGGTTTCCTGATTCGAGGCTTGGAAAAATAAATACGTTAGCTTCTCCTTTTAAAGGGGAATCAGGCGCTTTCTTTTGGGCAACTGCAGGAACAAAAGCAGCGTCAAATTGAAATTCACCGTCAATGATAAGGTCAGGACGGCTTTCTTGCGCAATTTTAGTAGCAGCAGACACTTTTTTCGTTTCTTGCGATGAAGCAGAACCAAGCGTTGAAAAACTAAGCATCGCGACTTTTGGTTCAATACCAAATAGCTTCGCGGTATCCGCTGTAGCAGTAGCAATTTCCGCCAGTTCTTCTTCATTTGGCGATATGTTGATCGCGCAATCACCAAAGACAAATTTTTTGTCTTCTTTGACCATGACAAAAACGCCAGACGTGCGCTTAATCCCAGGTTGTGTTTTAATAATCTGTAAAGCTGGGCGGACCGTATCTCCCGTAGAATGGGCAGCACCGCTAACAAGGCCGTCGGCTTTTTCCATGTAGACAAGCATTGTCCCAAAATAGTTCACATCTTGTAACAGCTTGCGTGCAGACTCCTCCGTTTCTTTGCCTTTGCGCCGGGCAACGAAGGCGTCAACCATTTCATCGATTCCAGGGTATGTCTCTGGATTGTAAATCGTTATTCCTTCTAGTGTAATCTTTAATTTATCAGCAAGCGCTAAAATCGCATCGTTATCCCCTATGACAATCGGTTTTACAACGTTATCGGCAGCAAGTTTGGCCGCTGCTTGCAATACCCGTTCGTCTGTTCCTTCAGGCAAGACGATACTTGGCTTATGAGACTCTACTTGCCGTTTAATGTCAGCAAATAAATCGCCCACGATTTAACCTCCTTAAAAAGTCATCATTTCCTTCTATATTTAGGATACCCCTCTTTATTTAAAAAGGAAACCTCCTTTGCTGAAGCGTCAATTTTAAAAATCCTCATTTAGATTACGCTTCCATATAAGGAAAGGGTTTTCAAGCCTATCAGTCGAATACTAAAAGGATAAAGGAGGATGCAATGTCGATGGATCAACCACTTATAACACTCCAAGTCGAGGACAAAGTCGCCACAATTACGATTAACAGGCCAGAAGTCAAAAATGCATTAAATGACGCTTGCCACGAACAGTTGTACAACCTGCTTTCGGAAGCAAATGAACGGGAAGACGTGACCGTGATTGTCCTAACAGGCAGTGGCGATGCTTTTTGTTCAGGTGCTGATTTAAAGTCAATTGATTTAGCGGAACAAGAGCATTTTAATTATGGAAAGGCGCTGCGGGAAACCTATAACCGCCTCATTGCTTTCATGGTGCACATTGGCAAGCCGCTTATCGCCGATATAAATGGCACTGCCGTAGGCGCTGGTTTGAGCATTGCCCTTGCTTGTGATTTTCGCGTCGCCCGCAAAGAAGCACGATTTGCGCTAGGCTTTTTAGAGATAGGGCTTGTGCCTGATGCCGGTGCATCCTACTTTTTGCCGCGTTTGATTGGCTACCCGCAAAGCTTGGAACTAGCAATTAAAGGAATGTTCGACGCCGATGAAGCAAAAGCAATGGGCCTTATCCATAGCATTGGCGAAGCCACGCCTTATATTAAACGCTGTAAACAATTGCCTTCTACCGCTTACCGGCTCATGAAACAAAATTTCCGCGAAAGTTTTGACCACCACTTAGCGGAACTACTGGAAATGGAAGTCACGGCCCAGCGGGAAGCAGGAGCCTCTCGTGAACACCGCTTGGCGCTTGAGCGTTTCTTAAAAGTACCGGCAAACGGAAAAGCCCTAAACATGGAAGACTCGAAAAGGTAACGATCCGCTGGCTTATTGGCCAGCGGATCGTTCCTTATGTACTTCTTTTTTTAGCTTTCATCCTGCAGCCACATTTGCCCGGTGATGATTTGCTTGATTCGCTCCAGCGGGTGAAAAAACGTCCATCTATGTTATAGTGGAGGTAATATAAATATACTGGAGGTCCATCTACAATGAATGAAGCTGCAAAAACATTGGACGGCTGGTACGTCTTGCATGATTTTCGCAAAATTGACTGGAATTCCTGGAAAACCGTTTCTGCCTCAGAACGGGAACAAATGCTCAATGAATTTGAAGCACTTGTGTCGAAATGGGAAGGGACGGAAAAAGCCGGAAAAGGCAGCCATGCCCTCTATTCGATTGTCGGTCAAAAAGCAGACATCATGATTATGCTGCTGCGCCCGACAATGGAAGAATTAAATGAGATTGAGAATGCCTTTAACAAATCAGGGCTTGCCGCTTATATGATTCCAACGTATTCATACGTTTCCGTTGTAGAATTGAGCAATTATTTAGCTGGTGATTCAGATGAAGATCCGTATGAAAACCCATATGTGCGCTCACGCTTATATCCAGAATTGCCGCGGTGGAAGCATGTCTGTTTCTACCCGATGGACAAGCGCCGCGAAGGCAACGACAATTGGTATATGTTGCCGATGGAAGAGCGTAAAAACCTCATGCGCAGTCACGGCATGATCGGACGCGGCTACGCAGGCGTTGTGAAACAAATCATTTCCGGTTCTGTCGGATTTGACGATTGGGAATGGGGCGTCACCCTCTTTTCAGACGACGTCCTGCAATTTAAGAAGCTTGTTTACGAAATGCGTTTCGATGAAGTTTCTGCCCGTTACGGCGAGTTTGGCTCTTTTTACGTAGGCAACATTCTTGAAAAAGAGCGGATTCCCGCTTATTTCCATATTTAAAAAACAGCCTTGACTCACGTCAAGGCTGTTTTTAGACTGTAGACAAACGCTTTCCCTACATAGCCGTTTGCTTACGCTTTGTCTTTTTGCACTTCTTCTTTTGTCATATTAGGGCGGACAATAATAAAGTACGTTTGAACAATCATAAACAAGTTACCAACTACCCAATAAAGAGCAAGCGCAGATGGCAATGTAATTCCAGCAATCACGATCATAACTGGCATAATGTAAAGCATGATGTTCATTGGATTCGGCATGCCTTCGCCCAATGGGTTCGCTGGCATTTGGCTCATAGACATTTTAAACTGGACAAACGTCGTAATGCCGGCAATGACAGGCAAAATATAGTCAGGGCTGCCTAAGTTAAACCATAGGAACGCGCTAGCCGGGCCCACGCCAATTTCTTCGGTCCGCATAATCGCAAAATAAAGTGCCATTACGATTGGAATTTGCACAAGTGCAGGCAAACAGCCAGCAGCAGGATTCACACCATGTTTTTGATAAAGACTCAACATCTCGGCTTGTACTTCCCGTTGTTTTTCTGGATTGCCTTGTGCTTTTTTCATTTTCTCCTGAATTTCTTGCATTTCAGGACGGAGCACCTGCATCGCCCGTGTGCTCTTTTGCGACTTTAATGCAAGGGGCAAAATCAGCAAACGGATCAAAATCGTCACAATAATGATGCCCCAACCAAAATGTCCCCCTGTCAAATCAGAAAAAAAGGTAATCAAAAATGACATCGGGTAGACGAAAAATGAGTTCCAAAAACCAGTTGATTCAGCTGTGATCGGTTCATTCGTGTTACAGGCTGCTAAAACGAAAGCAACCATTACTACGCTAAGCGTAAGCATAACTTTCTTTTTATTCATTTCTTTCTTTTCCTCCCTTTGTTGTCTATGCAGCTATCTGTTGGTGCATGCAACAAGGGTAAGGACCATCATCGTCTTGGCAGCCTTTGTCGCGGAAATAAGGAATTTTTGGCCGCGCCCACAGCGCCAAGGGGCGGACTGGAGTCATGTCCACACAGCCTGTCTTATCCGTGTCATGGACTGTACGCTTCATCCGCATGTGCATGCGACGGAGCTTGAAATTTTCATAGGCAACCATCGCAACCACAACCATGACAGGGGCTACGCTGACCCATAACATCGGCAACTCCATTATAAGGTCAATCACATCATCCGCCTCCTTTCTGCCTCGATTCACAATATTTCCATCTTACCATACTCGTATCTTCAGGACAAACCTTTGCCGCGCTTACTTTTCCTTTTTCGACAAAGCCAACGCTTGCTTTATGCCTTCTTTCATCGACACTTTGCCATACATCAAAACCCCGCCTTTATACACACGGGCAGCCAAAATATTGACGGCGACCACACTTGCTATTAAAAGCGCAAACAAGAGCGCAATTTCCCAGCCAGCAATGACGCCCATGCCAATACGCATTGTCAAAAGCTGTGGTGTAAAAAATGGAATGTAGGAGGCAACCGTAATAAATGGCGCATCTGGAGTGCTTAAGCCAAATGAAACGATAAAGAATCCAGCCATGGCGATAAAGGTCAGTGGCTGTATCGATGAATTGACGTCTTCCGTTCGGCTGACGAGGGCGCCCAATGTAGCCGCAATGCCGCCAAACAAGAAATAGCCAAGAATCGTTAAGAAAAACGCGTAACCGAGCAAGCTCATGTCAATCAAATCGCCGCTTAAAAGATCGCCAATCTCATTCCCGCCAATCAACATGCCAATTGCTAAAGCAGCGACAATCGCAACCATATTGACGACGCCGACAAGGCCAATGCCGACTAGCTTGCCAAACATTTGCACGACCGGATTGACGCTAGAAACAATCAGTTCCATCACACGAGAGGACTTTTCGACGGCTACCTCTGTGGCTATCATCACACCAAAAGAAACAATGATAAAAAACAACACATAGGTCACGCCTAAGACAGTAAAGGACGCTTGCATTTGCGATTCTTCCGTCTCTATCGCAGCCCCTTCTTCCAAAGGTTCCTGTGCAAAGGAGATTGGTTCAAAAATAGCGGCAAGGTCAGACTCGCTTAAATTAAGCGCACTTGTTAATACGGCTTCTTTGACGCGCTGCACTTCCTGCTCAATCGCAGCTACCGCTTCGTAATCATCGCCCCCGCCATAGAGTGTGGCGTCTAATTCACTTTGCGATCCGCTTAAATGAAGGACATAATCATAGTCGCCGTCTCGGGCGCTTTCGAGAGTTGCTTTCAATGATGCATCTTCTACGACTGCAAATGAATACAACGATTCCTCAGGAGATGTTGCAAGTATCGTTGCCACGTCCCCTGCGTTTTCGGTTTCATCGATAATGGCGACTTGCTGGACTTCATTTTCCTCATCGCCTGAAAAGGCAGAGATGATTGATGAAATGTTTGTGGCAATAATGACAATCGCCATGATGACCACTGTAGAAATGATAAACGATTTTGCCTTTAGCCTGCTTCCCGCAGTATGGCCGACTATCGTCCAAAAATTATTCATTCGCCCCGCCTCCCACTTGGTCAATGAAAATATCATGCAAGCTCGGTTCTTCTACTTCAAATTTGCGGACAAAGCCTTTTTCGGCTACGCGGGCGAACACAGCTTTTGCCGCTTCTTCATTTTCGACCCGAGCGATGACGCCGTTTTTAATTGGTGTCAAATTAGTTACATGAGGATCAGAAGCTAAAAACGACAAATCATAATCAGCGTGAATTGAGACACTTTTTATGCCGTAGCCCCGTTTAATATCAGTCAGGCTGCCTTGCAGTACCGCTTTCCCACGCTTTAGCATGATAATGTCTTCACACATTTCCTCGACATTGCGCATTTGATGGCTTGAAAACACAATTGTCGTGCCAAGTTCCTGTAAATAACGGACCGCATTTTTCAGCATGTCGGAGTTTACTGGATCAAGGCCGCTAAACGGTTCATCTAAAATTAACAGCTCTGGCTTATGGAGCACTGCTGCAATAAATTGGATTTTTTGTTGATTCCCTTTCGACAGTTCTTCCACTTTCTTTGTTTCATATTCTTCCACTTGGAACCGTTCAAGCCAATGCTTGATCTCTTTGTGGATTTCTTGCACTTTCATTCCTTTTAATTTCCCTAAGTACGTAAGTTGATCGCGGACAGTAAGTTTTGGGTACAGCCCCCGTTCTTCAGGCAAGTAGCCAATCAAATGGGTATTTTTATAAGAAAGTTGCTTGTTTTCCCAAGTAATCGACCCTTCCGTTGGCTCGAGCAATCCTAAAATCATTCGAAATGTCGTTGTTTTTCCAGCTCCATTCGCGCCAAGCATCCCGAACATATTGCCTTTTTCAACGCTAACGGAAATCCCGTCGACGGCAACATGTTGGTTGAACCGTTTGCGCACTTGCTTAATTTCAAGCGTCATCTTCCATCTCCCTTTCTTGGATAAGCAACCGTAAGATCTCTGCCATTTTAAGCGGCTGCTTCATAGTAATTTCGAAACCGGCGGCAAGCATCGCTGCTTCTGTTTGCCCATTGTCACTTGAAATGATTTCGATTTGTGGTCCTCTCTGTATTACGGAGTGCACCCCGGCCATGTTTCGCACAACATTTAAATCGGCAACCGCCCAAAAGCGAGCCCAACTGCTCAGCAACGTGTCTTTTTCATAGTAGCCTGTCTGTTTGCCGTCTTGCACGCAAATAATAAAATCGGCTAAATCTTTAATTTCATCAGGCACATGACTCGAAAAGACAATCGCCCTTTCTGGGTCTTCTTCCAAGTACTGAAGCCATTCGTTACGGAGCCATTCTTGTGATTCAATATCGACGCCTGCAAAAGGCTCATCCATAATGAGCACTTTAGAGTTTCTGGAAAGTGCTAAAACGGCAAGTGCGACTCTCTGCATACCCCCGGAAAATTGGCTTATTTGTTTATTGAGCGGCAGACGGTACTGCTCCACAAGCTGCAAAAACCGCTGTTCGTTCCAAGTTTGAAAGCCAATCCGGTATATGGCGGCTAAATGAGAAAGCGTGTACTTTTCAAACGATTTGCTTGTTTGTGGAATAAAGGCGAGCTGATTTTTCCACTCCCTCTCTCCCACTTGTTGGCCAAACCGTTCGATTGTCCCTGCATCGGGATGTACCATGCCAGATATCATCCGTAAAATCGTGCTTTTTCCTGAGCCATTTTTCCCTACGAGAGCCGTAACGGTTCCTCGTTCAACCTGAAAGGAAATCGGACCCGTTGAAAAACGAGCGTCCACCCGCTTTTCGATCTCCGTACATACGATCATCTTTCTTCCCCCCCTTCTAAAACGGCAGCAAACCAATTGGACAGCTCTTCCTTGCTATAACCATAGCTGCGCCCTACTGCGGCAGCTTGCTCTAACGCTTTTTGCACGGCTTCTTGTTTTTGTTCCGACTGGTCTTGCATGCTCATTTCGCTCACAAACGTTCCTTTCCCTTGGATCGTTTTAATGTAGCCTTTCTGCTCAAGGTTTTGATAGGACCGCCTCGTCGTAATCACACTGCAAGACAGTGACGCGGCTAGTTTCCGAATCGATGGCAATGCCGTCCCAGCTGGAAGTTGGCCGCTCACAATCAACGATTTCAGCTGTGCTTCGATTTGATCGTAAATGGGGGTGCGGCTTGACTCATCTAGTTGAATCGGCAACCGATCAGACATAGTAATCCACCTTTTCAAAAGCGGATGAGACCACTTTGAACGTTACGAAAAACTGGATAACAAGCAACACAAACAGCACTGCCAACGTCACCTGCGGCGTATGGTGTAAAAAATAAATAACAATGCCGAAGAACCATAAATCACTGAGCCATCCAACCAATGATAAAACAATAACGACAGGGGCCATCCAAGCAAAAAATTCTAACCAATCCCGATGGCGGTATGTCCGGGCGTAAGGCTCACATGCCACCCATATAAGCCCGCTCACCCACGTTAGGAGTAGCCAAGCTAATGCCGCCTTTACGCCCCAAAAGGGCGAATGTCCGATTAAAAAAGCACTGGCAAAAATCGATACATTGAGAAAGGCGTTAGCCACTAAAATAAAAGCCGACATGCTTAACATCCGGTTTAGCGCCTTTTCACTATTTTTGAGCGGCATCATTTTCAAAAGCACGTAAATATCAGGCACGGCCACTTTGCCGTATGGATCCCGTATCCGATAAGCTTCCCCGCGCACAAAAAAAACGGGGAAGAAAAACCACACCACGAACAATACGACGCCTAAGCCTGGGGCAATAATCCCATTTTCAATCCGTGGCCCAATGTCAACAACAAGCATGCTATACAAGACGCCCCATAGCAAAGCCGTTGCCACAATCCCGATCCAACGGCCAATTCCCATTTTCCGGAACTCGACTAGCAGCAGTTTGAAGGCATTCGCCATATGCAACAGTCCTTTTCAATGTTCATCTGTTTATATCTACATACACAGTATTACACACCTTTTCTTTCTGTGCAAGTAAAAAAAGTAAATCACGTTATTCCGCTTCTAGTTTTTCAAATGGATATAAGCTGAAGTCTCTTATCTAGGGCATATTCTTATTTGCCCGATCATATCTTTAAAAACGACTCGATTTAAGCATAAACCCCGTTTTTTAAGCTTTTCTTATTGTTGGCAGATCGATCCGTTCACCAACTTGCGTGCATTCATAAGTGGAGGTGTCAAATTGGCTGTTATTCAAGCATCAACCAATGATATTGATATGCTGGCCCGTCTAATAAGAGCAGAGGCAGAAGGTGAAGGCGAAGAAGGCATGCTGATGGCAGGAAATGTGATGGTCAACCGTGTCCGCGTCGACTGTCTTGATTTCTCAAATGTAAGAACAATTCCGCAAATGGCGTTCCAATCCCCTGGTGGATTTGAGGCGGTTCAGAAAAGCTATTTTTATCAAAGGGCACGAGAACGGGAACGGCGCTTGGCGCGGCGGCTCGTAAACGGGGAAAGAACCCACCCAGCCAGCTTTTCGCTCTGGTTTTTCCGGCCTGAAGGCGCCTGTCCGGCGCAATGGTGGGGGCAATGGAATGCCGGGCGTTTCAAAAACCACTGTTTTTACCAGCCGCTCGAAGCAGAGTGCGCCGAAGTGTTTAGCACATTTTAAGGATAGAAAGGGTGGCAAACATGTATTCATACGATGAGAATGAAGCCAATCGCCAGCAACAAGGATACGGCCAATATGGAGGCCAAGGGCAAGGGCAACAACAAATGGTGCAACAACCGCAATTTTCAGCACAAGGGTACCAAGTGCCTGGTTTTGTGCAGCAACAACAAACTCCGCCTGCTGGGCAAGGAGGCATGTTGCCGTTAGAACAATCGTTCATTGAAAACATTTTGCGTTTAAACCGGGGCAAATTTGTAACCGTCCATCAAACATTTGAGGGCAATAGCGAATGGAATGCGCGAGTCTTTCGCGGCAGGATTGAAGAGGCAGGGCGCGACCACATTGTACTTGGAAACCCCGAGACAGGCGAGCATTACTTGCTGTTAATGGTCAACCTCGACTTCGTTACATTTGATGAGCCAATCGCCTATACATACCAGTATGGATATGAACCAGGCTTGTCTCAATACCCGCCTCGTTAAAGAATGAACGGCTGAGCGTTGCTCAGCCGTTCTTAGTTATAAATGCCGCATTGCTGCCAACCCTAGCAATACCCAGCCGACGATAAATGCAACGCCGCCAATTGGCGTAATCGCCCCTAGCTTTGTGATTCCCGTTAATGCCATGACATAGAGGCTGCCTGAAAATAGGACGATCCCGGCTAAAAACGCCCAGCCTGCTCCATTCACAAGCCCAGAGCTGCCTAGTTTAAGAGCAAATAAGCCGGCTGCAATTAAGCCAAGCCCGTGCACCATGTGGTAGTGAACACCAGTCTGATAGTTGCTCATCATCCGCTCACTTATTTTTCCGTCAAGCCCATGGGCGCCGAATGCGCCAATCGCTACACCAAGTGCCATCGCCAGTGCGCCCAACAGTAAAAAAAGTTTTGCCACGCTATCATCACCTCCACTTGTTTCGTTTATGCTTTCACTATAGCATAGTTCCTTACTAGCAACACGCCATGCGCAATGCAGAAAATGGTATAATTGAATGAAACGTGAAGAAAGGATGAACGATTGGTGATTGCGATTAGGCGCTATAGCGCAGCCGATTATGAAGCGTTGCTGCAAATCCAAAAAGAAGCGTTTCCGCCGCCGTTTCCTTCAGAGTTATGGTGGACCGTAGAACAAGTCGAAGCACACGCAACTATTTTCCCAGCAGGCGCTTTGCTTGCTGAAGTCAATGGCGAAGTCGCTGGTTCGGCCACTTCCCTTCTTGTCCGTAACGCCGACCGCTCTCATACATGGGAAGAAATAAGCGACAACGGCCTCATCCGCGCTTCCCACCAACCTGACGGAGACACACTGTATGGCATTGACTTATGTGTCCGTCCCCGTTACCGTGGCAAAGGGGTTGCCGCAGCACTCTATGAAGCGCGCAAGCAGACGGTTCTCCAACTCGGTTTAACACGGTTTGCCGCTGTCTGCCGCATTCCTGGCTATCATGCCGTTTCAACAGAAATTGGACCGGAACAATACGTTTCCGAAGTAAAAAACGGCAAGCGCAGCGACCAAGTCCTTTCGTTTATGATAAAGCAAGGGCTCACTCCTACCCATGTGCTTAACGGTTATGTAGAAGACGAAGAATCGTTGAACTATGGCGTTTTTGTGGAGTGGCGCCCTCCTGGCCGTTAAACGTTTAAGCCCCGCCTAAAACATAGGCGGGGCTCAGACGGTAGACAAACAATCGCATAATTCGTCGTTTGCCTCGGTCCTATTACTTGGTTTCATCGAGCCGCTGCTTAAACACATCAAACCCTTCTTGGACTTGTTTTGGATTGGTTGTCAGCTTGCTGACAACATAAATCACAAGGGCAGCGACAATAAAGCCAGGCAACAACTCATAAACTCGTTCATCCATGCCAAGAAATGCATAAAGGTTCGTATTGGCCCAAATGACAACGACAAGCGCCCCAGCACCCATACCTGCAAGCGCTCCCCATTTCGTCATCCCTTTCCAGTAAAGAGCAATCAACATCACAGGTCCAAAAGCAGCGCCAAATCCAGCCCAGGCATAACTGACAAGCTCTAGAATGGTACTGTTTTGTTGCCAAGATAAAGCTAAAGCGACCAATGAAACGACTAAAACCGCGCCGCGTCCAAGCATGACCATTTCACGATCGCTCGGTTTTCGTTTTAAAAACGTCTTATAAATATCTTCGGTCAGTGAACTGGATGTGACGAGCAATTGCGAGGAAATCGTACTCATTACGGCAGCAAGAATGGCGCTAAAAATAAAGCCGATCACATATGGGTGAAACAACATATCGCCCATAACAACAAAGACCGTTTCCGAGGCTTCTGCTGTCTCTAAGAAAACCCCTTCCCCTGTTAAATAAGCTCTACCGACAAGGCCAGTAAACATGGCGCCAACAATAGACAATACCATCCAAGTCATGCCAATGCGCCGCGCCGGTTTTGCCTCTTTCGCCGTCCTTAGCGCCATAAACCGGACAATGATATGGGGCTGCCCGAAATAACCAAGCCCCCAAGCAAGAGACCCTATAATGCCAATAACCGACACGCCACGGAAGATATCCATTAAAAGCGGATCGATGTCGCGGATTTGCGTAAAGGTGCTTGAAACCCCGCCAACCTCAGCCAGTGCAAAAGCTGGCACAAGCAATAACGCCAACATCATGACGCCGCCTTGGACAACGTCTGTCCAGCTCACTGCTAAAAAACCGCCAAACAGCGTGTATGCAATCGTCACTCCTGCCACAATCATAAGCCCTGTCCGGTACTCTATTCCAAGCACCGACTCAAATACGACACCACCGGATACCATGCCTGACGAAACATAGAGCGTAAAAAAGCCAATGATGATCAAACTTGACAGCATGCGCAATAGTTTGGATGTGTCATTAAATCGGTTTTCTAGAAAGGCTGGAATGGTAATCGAATCATTCGCCGTTTCTGTATAAGTGCGCAACCTTGGAGCAAGAAAAACCCAGTTTAAATAAGCGCCTAAAATTAAGCCAAATGCCAGCCAGCCGGCGCCAATGCCTGTCAAATACATCGAACCAGGCAAAGCCAACATTAACCAACCACTCATATCAGAAGCGCCTGCGCTCAACGCCGCAACTGTTGGCGAAAGACCTCTGCCACCGAGCGTATAATCGGAATGGCTTACTGTTTTTTTATAGCCATAGTAGCCAATCACTAGCATAATCAGCAAATAAATTATAACGGAAACAATAATTTCATAACGAATGAGCATCTACATCCTTTCTACTAAAAGGCAGCCTCTTTTAAGAGGGCGACTTTATCAAAAATCAAGTAAATTTCGCTTTTCCTCTTGTTCACCTTCCGTTTCGGCCAAAGGGGAACCAAGTTCCTTCGTTTCCGGAACTCGCTTTTGAACAGGCAATGGATACGAAATCGGCTTTGTTTTCTCTTGCTGTAACCTAGACTCAAGAGGATGCCCTTTTAACAACTGGCAATAGCTCTCCAACACAGCAGCCGCTTCTTTTAATTCATCCCCGTCATTGTCTTTAACGGCTTTCGCGATTCTCCCCATCTGCCGTTCCATTTGCAACAGTACATCTTCTGCGTGTATATGCATAAACGCCTCCTTTCTCATCATGGAAAAACGAATGCGGCAACGTGGGGCTTGTAAAAGGAAAGACCGCCACGTTCGCTCATGATGAAATCAACTTATTCATCATAGCATGGTGCATTGCCTTAAAGAAAATCGTGTTTTCACGGCGAAAAACGAGTCCGTTTTCATTTCTCCAGGTTAAGCTAGGTCACCTCTCTAATTCGCTAGAAACAGCAACGATTCTCATTCTTCTTCTTTTATTCTCCAAAAAGAGCTTGCTCCCTTTATTTTCTTAGAGCAAGCTCTTTATAAATATCCCCGAGGCAATAATAGCCCGCGTGTTCTGCCAGTGTAATATGTTTCGCCCAAAGCTTGGCCGTCATACGTGCATCCGCTAAAGCATGGTGGCGTTGGTTAATCGCTATCCCATAAGCATCGCACCATTCATCAAGTGTTTGAAACTGCTGGTGGGCGGCGGTTATATTTGTTAAAAACGTTGTATCGATGAGCCGATGTGTAAACGTACGGCCTAGCTCTTGCCATGTCGCATGGCGCATAAACTTGCGCTCATGGGCGGCATGGTGTGCAACAAGTGTGGCTGCGCCAGCAAAGTCATAGAATCGTAGCAACACGTCATTAATTGGCGGAGAATGGTCTAGCTCCTGCAAAGACAAACCGGTCAGGCGCAGCACCTCCTCACATGGAGGCTGTTTTGGTTTAATCGTCTCATAAAAATGATCGTTGTGAACTTCATTTCCAGTTACTTTCACAGCCCCTATCGATAGAATGCCATCGCCTTGGTCTGGATGGAATCCGCTTGTTTCTAAATCAAATACAACGATCGGGAGCTGTGCAAAAGGAATGTGGAGGACATCGAGCTGGGCTTCCTTTTGAAAACGGCGGAAACGCGCCATTTGGGCGGCATTCCCCGTTTCTGCTGCCGACATGGCGAACCCGAAGCGATTTGATAATTGCCGCATAAATTGCATCATGCTATTCATCATTTGCTTCCGCCTGCCTCAACGATTTTCTGGATTGTTTCATAAAGGCGGCGCCCTTCTTTTGCCCATGTTTTCAAGTCATTGCGTTCTTCTTTTGTCAATTGGCTAGGGATAATGTATTTATAAGAAGAAAACTGCTTAATCCAGTAAGCCCGCTGTTCAAATAAGGAGGCAAAAGAGCGTTCAGCTTCCTCAAAACCGCTTCCCGGCGGAAGTGCCGCGAATCGTTCTAAAGTTGACGTAGCCATCATGCGCTGCTGAAGAGCGAGCAAGCGCATGCCGTTGACATACGGAAACAGAATCTGCTCTTTCACATTTAAGGCCCCTTGGTGTTCACCGCGCTGTTCAACAAGGAGCTGCCCAAATAAATTGCGGACTTGCGGCATTCTTCCGGTATTGTCAGCAAACCGTTTCATTAAGTGGGGAGAGCGTTCCATTTGGGTAAACAATTGTTTTTTCAAGTCTAAAACAAAGGCATGTTCTCCTAGAATTGTCCGGGCATCGAAAAATGTGAGAACATAGCGCACATGTTCAAACGTATCTTTTGTGAGCCAATGTTGCAGCTGTTGAGACCATTTTTCGGCTGAACCGCACCACCGTTCACATGAGGCCATCACGCCGCCAACACAACGTTCATAGCCGGCAGCTTCAAGCTGTGTCACAATCCTTTCGCCAAAGGTTAAAAAATAGGGCAAATGGCGATCATCTTCTCCTTTGAAAACAATGCCGTGGTCTTGGTCACTGTCATAAATTTGCTCCTTGCGCCCCGCGCTGCCCATAACAAAAAAGGCAAAGGGAGCAGGGAATTCTCCCAGCTCCTTTTTTATTTCTTCTCCTGCATTCGAAACAGCAGCATGTAATTTTTGTTCATGGTAAGCCTGCAGTTCTTTTGCATAGGCAAATGGTTTGCTCATGTTAAGAACCTGTTTGCGTAGACGTTTTTTCAGACTGGACAGTTTCAGGATACCCGTAAGAACCGTGCTCACTCATATCGAGCCCTAGAATTTCTTCTTCCTCTGTAACGCGCAAGTTTCCGCCGAGAAGCCCTTTTGTTATGAACAACAATACGTAAGAAGCGACAAAAGCAAACACACCGCAAACAACGACGCTTAATAGTTGGACGCCAAGCTGTTCGAAACCACCGCCATAAAACAATCCAGGCAGGCCGCCATTCATTTCTGCTAATTCAGGCGTGGCAAACAGTCCGTTTGATAGAGTCCCCCATACACCAGCAACACCGTGAACGCTTAAGGCAAAAATAGGATCGTCAATTTTAAGTTTATCAAACATATTCATGCTGACGACGACAATCAATCCGCCAATGACGCCAATAAGGACTGCAGCCCACGGCGCAACGAATGCACAAGAAGCAGTGATGGCAACGAGGCCTGCAAGCGTTCCGTTTAATGTCGTCGGCACGTCGGCCTTTCCATTAAGTGCCCAAACAAGAAACAGTGCTGCAATGGTGCCGGCTCCAGCCGCAAGCTGTGTATTTAGTGCTACATAACCAAAGAACGCATCAGCGACGCCGCCAGTCGAACCGGCGTTAAACCCAAACCAACCGACCCACAAAATCAACACGCCAAGGGCGGTATACACTTGGTTATGGCCAAACAAGTCATTGACTTTGCCATTTTTGTCATACTTGCCAAGACGTGGCTTTAACATCAATGTAGCTGCTAAAGCGGCCATTGCACCCGTCAAGTGAACGACTGTGGAACCGGCAAAATCTTGCTTTCCTAAATTAGCCAGCCAGCCTTGGTCTGACCAAATCCAGTGTGCGACGAGCGGGTAAACAAAGGCAGAGAACAATACAGCGAAAATCGCGTATGCGGCAAGCTTCCCCCGTTCAGCAAAACCACCAAAGGCAATCGTTAACGCAATTGCTGCAAACGTAAGTTGGAAGAAGAAGTCAACCGAACCAACACCATCTGCATAGTTGCCAAAAAAGAAATCAGCCATGCCAATAAACGGATTGCCGTCCCCATATATAAAGCCATAACCAACGGCCCAAAAGACAAGTGAAGCGATACCGACCGTAAAAATCGTTTTACCTGCGATATGACCGGCATTTTTCATCCGAGTTGAGCCTGCCTCAAGCAAAATAAAACCGCCTTGCATAAGAAGAACTAATATTGCGGAAATGGTTAGCCATAAATTATCCATAAGTACAGTTTCCAATTCGTCTCCCCCCAGCCCTTGTTTTATATCGTCATTATAATCTGATGTCAGAATTGTTCTATAAGTATGTCAGGATATCTAACATTGTTTTTGTAGGAGATAGGATTATTTCCTGCTACGGAAGACCTATAAAACAAAGCTTCACTGAGGCGTAAAGACGAATTGGAAATGATCGTTAAGGCTGAAAACCTCCGAAAACATACGTTTTCGGAGGTTTTCCTTTGTTAAGAAGCGTGTTGATTTTCCTTCTTAGCAAATAATTTGATCAGAAACGGCAAAGCGATGAATAAGGCAAGCACGCGCAGCATTTGCAGTGTTGCTACTGCGGTCGCGTCTAGTTCTAGCTGAGCTGCTGTCGAAGCCATTTCCGCAGCCCCAGCTGGCACAATCGCTAGCAAACTTGTAAAAAACGGCAGCGGCGTAAGCACGAAAAAAATCAGCGCTAGCCCAACGCTCATTACAACATAAAGCGCCAACGCCGCTGCACTTGCTGCACCGATACGGCTAAGTTCCTTAAGTGTTTTCCGGTCAAAGCGCATGCCAATCAACGAGCCGATCAGCACTTGAGCACTACCAAGAACAATATTAGGCATGCTATATTCAGGCACAAGCAGCTGGTGGATGGCAAAGCCAAGGGCAATTGCTAAAAACATCGGCGCTCCTGGAAACGTGACAAAGCGTGCTAAGCAAAAGATGACCACTGCACCAAGCAACGCGAGAAAAACAAGCCAGGCATCTGCTGCAAATGGCTGTGTCACTGCTACTGGCAGCGACACGCCTCCTCCTGTAGCGAGGCCGACTAAAAGGGGAACGACGAGCACAAACAACGTAATTCTAGTTGTATGGAATGCCGCCACAATGCGTTGGTCTGCGTGGTAACGCTCGCTTAAAGCAATGACTTCTGAGGCGCCCCCTGGCAGGCAGCAAAAGAATGCTGTATTCCCTGTCGTATGCGCCCACTTCTCAAAGCCTTTTCCAAGTAAGATCCCCCCTGCAAGAGTCAATGCCAACGTCAGTAAAAAAGCGGGCAGCAACATTCTGTATGCCCATAGCTCCTCGGGAATGACCATAAACCCAATAGAAATGCCGACTAACGCAAGTGAAACAGTGAACAGTTCGCTTTTAAAGATGAGCTTTTGGACAAAAAAAGACCAAAATATGCCCGTTGCTAAAGCGCCAAGCAACCAACCTGCCGGCATGCCAAGCATTTGTACCACCCAGCCAACGGCAAAAGATACAGCAAGAAAAACGAGTTTACTTCCCATAAGAGTAGAGCTCTGCTTTCATAGGCAGCTGCCAATCGACCGGAGCTTTTCCCTGTTCCTGCAGCCAATGGTTGATTTTTGAGAACGGGCGGCTGCCAAAGAAACCTCGATTTGCAGAAAAAGGGCTCGGGTGGGCCGACTCGATAATCAAATGGCGTGTTGCATCAATCGCCTCTTTTTTCGCTTGGGCATGCCTTCCCCACAGCACAAATGCAACTGGTTCTTCCCGTTTATTTAAAGCGTGAATGACTTCGTTCGTAAACAGTTCCCAGCCTTTGCCTTTATGGGAGCCTGGCTGCCTTTTACGGACGCTGAGCACAGTGTTTAACAACAGCACGCCTTGATCGGCCCACGGCTGTAAATAGCCATGGTCTACAGGCGTAACGCCCAAATCGTCTTGTAATTCTTTATACATATTTTTGAGCGATGGCGGGACAGCCACTTCCGGTTTAACAGAAAAACTTAATCCATGGGCTTGGTTTGGGCCATGATAAGGGTCTTGCCCAAGAATAACGACTTTCACTTGTTCAAACGGCGTATAGTGGAAAGCATTAAACAAATCATTCATATGGGGGTAGACCGTCTGCTCTTTGTACTCTCGTTTCAAGAATTCACGCAGCTCTAAGTAATACGTTTTTTGAAATTCGCCGCCAATCACATCGTTCCAATCGTTACGAAGAATAGGCATGTTCAGTTCCTCCTCTTCATCTAGTTGTCTCTGTATCTATCATAACGTTAATGGCCAATGTTGCCAAACAGCAAAAACCAGCGGAGAAGTTCCGCTGGCCATACGAGCCGTTTGAGTGGTTTTAAAGCAGAAGATGGGCCATGAGCACAATAATCGGCAATGTAATGATCGTGCGAACTAAAAAGAGCAACACACAATCGAAAAAGCTGACAGGAATTTTGGAAGCGATTAAGACGCCCCCTGTTTCCGACATATAAATGAGCTGCGAGACAGACAGTGTGCCGATCACGAACAGTGTAAATTCATTGGTGATGCCAAACGGTTCTGCAAGGACTGTCGGCAACAGCATATCTGCAAAGCCAACTAAAATCGTTTTGCTTGCCTCGGCAGCCTGGGGCACGTTCATCCATTCAAGGACTGGAATAAAAGGCACAGCCAGCCATTCAAACAGTGGCGTGTAGGTTGCCACTGCAGCTGCGAGCGTTCCAATCGTCATGACGACAGGCAAGACACCAAACCAGAGGTCCAACACATTTTTGAAACCGTTTTTTGCGTTATCACCACTTTTGGCGCTCGTTTCAGCCCTGCTGATCGCTTCATAAAAACCGTGCTTCCAGACGCCTTTCACTTTTGGCTCCCGTTTTCCTGGAGAGCCATCAATATACGTGTCTTTTTTCCGAGAAAGCGGCGGAATTCGCGGTGTGATAATCGCTGCAAGAAAACCAGCAACAAACAAAGTAAAGAAAAACTGCCAAAACAAATGGCTAATGCCTAGTTGCGATAAAATATAAATGCTAAAGGTAATCGAAACAACAGAGAATGCCGAAGCGACAATTGCTGCTTCCCTTTGTGTATACTTCCCAGACTCGTACTGTTGGTTCGAGAGCATGACGCCTACTGTTCCATCGCCAATCCAAGAAGCAATACAGTCTATCGAGGCACGCCCAGGCAAGCGGAATAACGGGCGCATTAAGTTTTTCAACAACGAGCCGACAAACTCCATCAAACCGAAGTTAAGCAAAAGCGGCAACAGCATGCCAGCAAATAAAAAGATGGTAAACAAAAACGGCAATAGATCGTTCAACAATACTTGGCCGGTGTCGCCGGAAATCAGGAACTGGGGCCCGATTTGGAAGTACACCATCACTCCTAAAATAGCTCCGACAACACGAATGACGATCCACCCAGGAGTGGTTGCGAAAACGCCTTCCCAAAGTGTGTTAATCTCGTTGCCTCTCTTTTTCACGGAAAAAACAATCGATAACAACGCAGAAATGACCATCGCTATGACCGTAATTAAAATAATCGTGTCTACCGTAAGAAGCGCCATTAGCCAATCAGCGGCAAGGGCTACGGGCAGCTTGACACTCGTTTCGCCTTCTTCGACCACCGTAAAAGGAGTCATAAACAACACAATGCCAATCAGAGATGGCAGTACAAACAGCAGTGTATTTTTTACATTTACTTTCGTTCCCATAAAAGGACCTCCGAAATGGATAAGAATAAGATAACATGAATCATTATACACAACTATCCCTCTCCAGGCTATTACATTTTTTACAGGAGGTCTATCTCAGTAAAGGGAAATCATTTCCAAAAGCGCCGCTGCTTTTAAGGACGCCTATGCTTTAGTATAATGGAAAGCACGGACAAGGAAGGAGAGAGAAAAATGGAACGTTATAAAGCATTAACAATTGCTGGCTCAGATACAAGCGGTGGTGCCGGCATTCAAGCGGACTTGAAGACATTTCAAGAACTTGGCGTTTATGGCATGAATGCCTTGACGACTATTGTTGCACAAAATCCGTTTGAAAACTGGGCCCATGAAGTATTCCCCCAAGATGCCAAACTCGTCGGCAAACAAATAGACACAGTGTTAAAAGGCATTGGCGCTGATGCGGTTAAAACAGGAATGCTTGGATCGATTGAAATCATTGAACTTGTTGCCAACAAAATTGAAGAGTATGGCGTTAACAAGGTTGTTGTCGATCCAGTGATGGTTTGCAAAGGCGCAGATGAAGCGCTCAATCCAGAAACGGATGCATGCCTGCGCGATGTCCTCGTACCAAAAGCATTTGTCGTTACGCCAAACTTGTTTGAAGCCACGCAGCTTTCTGGGCAACGTATTGAAACACTCGACGATGTCAAACGTGCAGCGCAAACGATTCACCAACTAGGCGCAGACCATGTTGTCATTAAGGGAGGAAGCAAGCTTAACCACCCGCAAGCAGTTGATGTTTGGTATGACGGCCAGTCTTTCACATTGCTTGAAAATCCAGAAATCGATACGACCTACACGCACGGAGCAGGCTGCACGTTTGCCGCAGCCATCACTGCTACGCTTGCAAAAGGCAAATCGGTTGAGGAAGCGATCCACACAGCGAAAGACTTTGTCACTGCCGCGATCAAGCACGGCAGCAGACTCAACGAATACGTCGGTTCCGTTGCCCACGGCGCCTACCGCCACGAAAAACAAAACTAACCAGTCTCAACAAAATCATTCAGACTGATAGAAAGCGCTTGTCAGACGAGGAGTGCAGCCGAGGAAAGATGCAAATAGAACGTGGGTTCATAAGCAGCGGTTTTCTTGCGCATGATACGACAGTTTCAAGCATATGAGTGAGGCAAACGACGACGTACGCGAGCGTTTGGCTACAGTCTGGAAGCAGGGCTCCATCCCTGCTTCTTTTTTTCACCTCTTAACTAAGCACTGCTGCTGCTTTTCCCCCATTGCGAAGCCACTGTGCCATCGCTTCAATATCTTTGGCAAATACTCGGTCAGCCGTAATCGTTGGTACAACTCGGCGCGCCTCTACAAAAAAGGTTTTTGTGGCTGGAGCCATCGCCGCTATGCCCCGATATTCAACAGCTTGCAGCGCGCAAATCGCTTCAATTGCGCATATGCGGCGTACATTTTCGACAATCTGCAAAGCATGGCGGGCGGCAATGGTCCCCATGCTGACATGGTCTTCTTGATTGGCCGAGGATGGAATGGAGTCAACGCTTGCTGGATGCGCCAACGTTTTATTTTCTGAGACAAGGGAGGCTGCAACATACTGCATGATCATCGCCCCTGACTGGAGCCCAGGAGCCGGGCTTAAAAATGGCGGCAAATCATTCAGCTGTGGATTGACGAGTCGTTCGACGCGCCGCTCTGCAATATTGCCAAGCTCCGCCATCGCAATGCAAAGAAAGTCCATCGCAAACGCAATCGGCTCGCCATGAAAGTTACCGCCAGAAATCACTTTCTCCCCTTCATCAAACAAAAGAGGATTGTCTGTCGCGGCATTCATTTCAATAAGCAACTTATCCTTCACATAGCCGAGCGCTTGCCAAACGGCGCCGTGAACTTGGGGGATGCAGCGAAGGGAATAGGCATCTTGGACCCGTTTCTCCCCTTGTTTGGTCGTTAATTTACTCCCTTGCAAAAGATGCCGCATCCGTGCAGCAACGTCTATTTGTTCTTGGTAGCCTCTAGCAACATGAACGGCTTGATCGAAAGCATCGATAATGCCCTGAAGCCCTTCCATCGTCACCGCAGCAATCTGCTCCCCTTGATACGCCAATTTTTCTGCTTCTAAGTAAGCGACAACCCCGACGGCTGTCATCGCTTGTGTGCCGTTTATGAGGGCTAACCCTTCTTTCGCTTGCAGCGTAAGAGGTTGAATACCGAGTTTAGCAAAGCACGATGCAGTACTCATACACTCGCCGCGATAACGGACTTCTCCCTCTCCGATTAACACAAGGGCTAGATGGGATAATGGCGCCAAGTCGCCGCTCGCCCCGAGCGACCCTTGTGAAGGAATACACGGATAAATATCTTTATTGATCAACTCGAGCAGCATTTCCACAACTTCTAATCGGACGCCGGAGAACCCTTTTGCGAGTGCATTAGCCCGCAGCACCATCATTGCCTGGGAAATTTCATCGGAAAAATAACCGCCTACCCCACATGCATGGGATAAAATTAAGTTTCGTTGAAGCTCCTCCGTATCGGCAGCGGCAATTTGAACGTCACTGAACTTTCCAAACCCCGTATTGATGCCATATACGGTTCGTCCGTCTTGGACGATCTTTTCAACAGCCCGACGGCTTGCTTCAATCTCGTTAATGCACGATTGGCTTAAGCCTACCTTCACTCCTTTGTACAAAATCGCTTCCATGTCATCCAGCGTCAACGAACGCCCTGTTAAAATAACCATATCTTCACCCCTCTATTAGACTAAAGGCCACAAAAAAGAGGCTGCCGCTTTGAAATCCGGTGATTTCAAAAAGCGGCAGCCTCTGTGCCCTACATGACAGACTAGGCGATGTATGGAATTGAGCCTCTGTGGCATCGCCATAAGATCCTCTCCAAAAGTTCCGACTATTAGGATACAGTTTATGCTTACATGGTCCAATTGTCAATGGTAGAAAATAGCGTGCTTTGGATGGTAACTGAAAGCCTCACCATAAGTCGACAGACTAAAAAAGATATTGCAAGATCATCATGGTGAACACCCCCGATAAAACAGTGGCTAATAAGCTACGGGAAATGATCGCTACTAAAAAAGTCGGTATAATGGCGTAAATATTTAAATTATACAACGAAAAGGAAATATTCCCCTCTTGATTAATGAAGATTTCTTGACCTAGTAATGCAGCAATAATCGCTATAGGCACGTAATCAAGCCATTTTAATAACCACGCTGGTAACTCCATTCTAGTCAGTACAACTAATGGCAGGACTCGTGGGATAAAGGTAACAAGTGCTGTGGCTATAATGACCAATAAAATATACGAATTTATTTCCATTGTTTTATCACCATCCCGATAGTCGTCGCAATTAACGTAGCAATAATGACCGACCAGCTTCCTGGGATCAAGTAATGAACACCAATCACCAACACAATGGCAAGCAAGGCAACAGTTAAATCAATGGCATATTTCGAACGACTGATCATTTGCAATACTAACAAACCCGCGAACATGGCAGGCAAAGCAAAATTGATTCCTAATGCGCTTATATCCGTGACCAGTTCACCAAATAGGCCTCCTAGCACATTTGCTAATACCCAATTGATATAAGCTGTTATATTTAGCCCGAGCATCCAATAAAACCGGTTTCCGTTCATACTTGGTAAACGGTTTGCTGCTACGCCAAATGTTTCGTCTGTTACTTGTGCACCAATCAATATATTCTTCCCGATAGAAAGATTCTTTAAATAAGGTGCTAAAGCAGCAGTCATTAACAAATGGCGAATGTTTATAAAGAAAATCGTAATCGCAATGGCAATGACTGAAAAGGAAGCCCCGATCATGCTTGCAGCAATAAATTGTGCAGAACCAGCATAGAGAAATAACGACATTAATGTAATTTCAAGTACACTTAAACCTGCCGTTTTTGCAACGACACCCGCAGCAAAACCAATGCTTAAATAACCTAACAATGTAGGTACACACGCATAGACGCCATCCATAAATGCTGCTTTTTTTTCTGTAGACTGCCAAGGATTGTCTTTTGTTTCCGCCTTCATTTTTTGTTCTCCACTTCCTCCACCTGTCAATTGTTATATGTTACAATTCATTTAAACTAATTTTAGAATAAGACTGTATAACAGTAAATAAACACACATAACAGATGGAGGTGTTTTTTTGAAAATAGAAATAAATCGGCATTCTGACATACCGATTGCCCAACAAATTCAAGAGAACATCGCTGACCGGATTCGCTCCAACTTGCTCGAAGAAGGAAGCAAGTTACCATCTGTCCGTAAACTAGCAGAACAAACTGGAGTAAGTCTTATGACTGCAAACAAAGCTTATAACCATTTAGAGAAACAAGGGTTGATCGAAAAAGTCCAAGGAAAAGGGACTTTTGTCCGAAAAAGTAGCGGGGCAAGCAAAACGGAAAACGAAAAAAAGCTGCTATCTTATGATTGGCAATTAACCGTTACTGATTACTTGCCACGTGCTCAGTACATGCAATTTAATACAGGGAAAGAAAAAATCCAGTTTTCCTCCTCTAAGATATGGCCCAACTTACTTCCGAACCGTTACCTCATAAAAGAAACAATACAGATCCTTTCGGAGGAACCATATATACTTTCTACTTATGGAGAAGGACGAGGAGACATTACGCTAAGAAAAGAAATGTCCGCTTATTTAAAACATTTAAAGATAGCAATTGAACCAGACGATATCGTCATTACAAATGGGGTGCAACAAGGCATTGATATTGTTGCCCGTAGTTTTGTTGGCCCAGGAGACGTTGTGGTTACCGAGACTCCTACTTACTCGGCGGCAATTGACGTATTCAGAGGGAGAGGAGCATCGATTGTATCGATTCCAGTTGACGAGAACGGAATGAGAGTGGATTTACTACCATCATTGAAAAATAAACCAAAGGTGATTTATACAATCCCCTCTTTTCAAAATCCAACTGGAACATTGCTCAGTAAAAAGCGACGGCAACTACTGCTTGATTTTGCGCAATCGAACGAGATTATTATAATTGAAGACGATTCTTGGAGTGAAATTTATTTTGACAGTAAACCCCCGCTGCCAATAAAAAGCTTAGATGAGTATGGTCATGTGATTTATTTGAAAGGATTAAGCAAAACGCTGTCTCCAGGGTGTCGAATTGGGGTGATGGCTACTTCTGGTACGAATTTGAACAGAATCATAGCCGCCAAAACTATTACCGATTTAGGCACTCCTCTATTAAACCAAAAGGCGGTGCTGTCTTTTTTACGTTCGAATCGAATGAAAGAGCATATAAAAAAGCTGCGGATCGCTTTAAAATTAAGAAGGGATCGCGTTATCGATCTTCTTACTGTATATGCCCCGAAGGAAGTAACGTGGATTGTCCCAAAAGGAGGAGTCAATATTTGGATATCGCTGCCCCCTTGGGTCGATACCAATGAAATGCTGTTTGAAGCAAAGAAATTTGGTATCTCCTTTCTCCCTGGATCTGCTTGCTATCCTAAAGAACCTGCCATGAATCACCTGCGGCTGTGTTTTGCTGCTGTAGATGATCAATTATTAGAAACGGGCATCAAGACACTTTGTAAAATTTTTACGACCTTTATTGAAGAACGCAATGAAGAATCAAACATGCCTCTTGTTTAACCAAGTCATTCTGTAGACTTTCAGTCACTGAATGGCTATTTTTGCTGGGTATCCAGTAGCAAACATGCCAAAAAAGGAACGTTTAACTGTTATACATCAAACTATACTGTTATACCCAACAAATACTAGAATAATAGAAGAGAGAACTATGTGACATTTTAATAAATTAGTAATAGTCTACCTGAGCTAAAATAACTTAACTGAAAATGGAGGACAAAGCGTTGGCTAACTTAGAGATTGCTATTTCCGATAAAGTGCTCACAAGCTACCCTGGCTTGACTATTTCCGGATTGGTAGTAAAAGGGATTGATAGAACAGCAGACCAATCGGAAGAGCTTGAACGTTATCTGAATCGTACCGTAGATGAGCATGAAAACACAGACAGTCCATTAGCAAAGAGCGAAATCCAAAGCTGGAGATCTGTTTACAGTGAAATGGGAGTAAAACCGAGCAAAGTATTGTGTTCATTTGAAAGTTTATATAAAAGAGTGTCTAAAGGAAAAAAGGTATTCGGTATTAATAAGTTGGTCGATGCCTACAATGCTGTATCTTTAAGGCATTGTTTGTGTATGGGAGGATATGATCTAGACAACATTACCGGGAGTATTTCTTTAAGGTATGGGAGAAAAGGCGAAGAAATGCTTCCTATAGGCGGTGATAAACCTATACAAATAGATGAAAAAGTAGTTGCCTATTCAGATGCAACATCAATCTTATGTGTCTATTGGAACCACCGTGATGCGGATCATACTCAAATTACGAACAAGACCAAAAATGTTGTCTTTTTTGTTGACCAAATACAAGGGGGCGATAACAGAGCAGAATTGGCGTTAACCGATCTGTCTAAATTAATAAGCCGTTTCTCAAAAAATGACGTTGCAATCGACTTTTTCAGTTTGGATAAACAAAAGCCGATGTACCAACTATGACAATGTTTATTAGGCCTGTGTGATGTACACTATCCCAAAGTTGAAAAGGAGCAAAGATCATGAAACCAATCGCTACTGGAATCGAAACAAGCAAAAATCGTTTAGGATTTCAAACAGCCTGTACACATGGAGGGGATCATTGGAATAAATCAGGCCATTTAAGTCCTCCTATTTGCCAGTCCACTGCTTTCGAATTCCCGACTACTTCCGAAGGCGCCGTTCGGGCAGCAGACATTAAGGCCGATGAATTTTATGGCAGGTGGGGGAGCAGAAATGAACGTGAGTTAGAAGCTTTGATTGCTGCCCTCGAAGAAGCGGACGATGCGCTTTGTGCTTCTTCTGGATTAGGTGCTATCTCCATGATTACACATGCATTTTTAAATCCAGGAGACCATTTTATCGCTGTTCATAACTGTTACTCTGAAACGAAAATATTACATGAGTCTCTAGCAGAGCAGTTATCTGTTGATGTCACGTTTATTGACTCTAGTGACATCCATCACTATAAACAGGCGATTCAACCGAATACGAAGTTAGTTTTTGCTGAAACCCCCGCCAACCCAACTCTAAGTTTAGTAGATATATCTAAAGTAGCTACGCTCGTTCATGAACAAAGCGATGCGGTCTTTGTAGTCGATTCAACATTTGCTACACCTTATAATCAAAAACCGTTGAAGCACGGCGCGGATATCGTTGTCCATTCTGCCACAAAATATTTAGGTGGGCATTCTGATGTTGTAGCAGGTGTATGTGCTGGTTCAACGGAGTTGATCGATAAAGTTCGCCATAAATATTCCTTCCATGGTCCGCACCTAGACCCTTTTGGAGCGTGGCTGCTATGTAGAGGTATTCGAACTCTTGGGCTAAGGATGGAAAAGCATAACGAAAACGCGTTGAAATTAGCTCAATTTCTAGAGACACACCCGAAAATTAGACAAGTGTTTTATCCATTTTCTGAAAGCCATCCTCAATACAAACTAGCTACTAAACAAATGACTGGCGGCGGTGGCATGATTTGTTTTGAACTTAAAGATGGTATGGATGGCGGGCTTGGCTTGATTTCAAACGTGAAACTAAACAAGATGGCTGTCAGTTTAGGCGGGTATGCGAGCACCATTACCCATCCAGCGTCGATGACGCATAATTTATTGCCGAGAGAAGAACGTGAAAAAGGCGGCATTACAGATGGCATGATAAGGTTTTCTGTCGGAATTGAAGAATATGAAGATATAAGAGACGACTTATCCCAAGCGCTTGATAAAATATAAGGCATTGACGACACGCATGTGAAAATTGGCAGTGAGAGGAGGAAAATGAATGGAACACAAATTGGAAAAAGCTACTTTTTCAAAAGATATTAAAAATCGAGTGAGAGCCCTCCAGGAACGAGATAACTGGCGGAATTTGTTCACGATTGCTTTTGACTGGCTTGTCATTATTGGAGCGATTGCGTTAGTTCAAATATTTCCTATGTGGTGGGTGTATTTAATATCTATAGCCATCATAGGAAGTAGAATGAGGGCATTTGACAACCTTATGCATGAGGCTAGCCATTTTCAATTATTTAAGAATAGAATAATGAATAAATGGATTGCCTGTTTTTTTGTAGCTTTTCCGGTGTTTACTTCGTTTACTGCCTACTGTCAATCCCATTATTTGCATCATCGTCATTTATGGCATGAGCAAAAAGATCCAGATACGAAACGATATGCGTTAATGGGGTTAGATAAACCACAAGACGACATTCGCTCATTCATCCTTAGACATGTTTTAAAACCGTTAACGTTAACCCACGTCCCTAAATACATTTACGGGACCATTAAAGTTAATATTTTGACAAAAGAAGAACCAATCTCTGAAAAAGTCGCGAAGTCTTTATTTTGGCCAGTTATCGTGCTATTAAGTGTGGTGTTTGATTTTTGGTTAGAGCTTTTCCTATTTTGGTTTATTCCTTTATTGACCACATTTCAAATTATACGCTACTGGGCGGAAATGGCTGAACATTCAGGTTTAAAAAACACACATGAGCTTTATTCAAGCAGAAATACGTTTGGGAACCCAATACAACGTTTCTTTCTCCATCCTCATCACGACAATTATCATCTGGTTCATCATCTCTTTCCAGCCGTTCCCCATTATCGTTTAAAAAAAGCGCACACGATCTTAATGGAGAATGAGAGCTATAGAGAAGCGCATCATTGTACCGGTTTTTTTAAATCATTTTTACCGGGTTTCTATAGTGTCATTCAGGATATTTGCGGATTACGTTTCCGAGAAAATCGGCCAACTAAAAAAGCAGAATAAGCGTACTGAGAATTGGACGTTAGTGGCTCAGGTCGCCTACGCGTTAACAGCCTTGCTGGACAAGCAGACAATAGACATACGAAAAAGGTATTATTGCGGACACAAACATCCCGCACCACTGCTTGCGTGGTGCGGGATTGTTTTGGAATGAGCCCATTGCTCCCCTATTGGCGAATTAAAACTTGCTTTGGTAAGAGGCAACTTCCCAAGGATGCACACTCGTACGGAAGTCATCCCATTCGCTGCGTTTTAATTCAATGTATTCTTCAAACGCGTGATCGCCAAGAGTTTTGCGGCCAATAGCACCTGTTTCAAAACGATTAATCGCATCTTCAAGGCTTGTTGGCAAGTTCTCAATCGCCCGCTCCTTAATTTCTGCGGAAGACATGCTGAAAATATCAGCATCTACAGACGCAGGGCATTCGATTTCGTTCTCAACGCCGTCCAATCCAGCAGAGGCGATAACCGCAAAAGCAAGATAAGGGTTGGCGGACGGGTCTGGACAACGGATTTCCACACGAGTGCCAGGGCCCCGCGTAGCCGGGATGCGGACAAGCGCCGAACGGTTGGAAGCAGACCAAGCGATGTAACAAGGTGCTTCGTAGCCTGGAACGAGGCGTTTGTATGAGTTAACAAGTGGATTCGTTATTGCCACAAAGTCTTTGACGTTGTCAAGCAAGCCCGCGATAAAGTGATAGGCCGTCTTGGAAAGCGCATTTTTATCGTCTTCATTGTAGAAACTGTTTTCTTGCTTTTCGATATCGAACAACGACATATTGACGTGCATGCCGTTTCCGTTTGCTCCACCAAGTGGTTTTGGCATGAACGTAGCGTGGAGGCCAAATTGTTTCGCAACTGTTTTTACAACCCATTTATACGTTGTTGCTGCATCGGCAGACCCTAACGCATCCGAATATTTAAAATTAATTTCATGCTGGCCGACTGCCACTTCATGGTGAGAAGCTTCAATCGTGAAGCCCATCATCCGCAGTGCTTTGTAAATCGCGAGGCGCACTTTTTCACCGTCGTCTTTTGGAGAAGGTTCAAAATAGCCACCAGCGTCTTGCGTACGCATCGTCGGTTCGCCATGTTCATCCGTGTCGAAAAGGAAAAACTCAAGCTCTGGGCCTACGCTAATCGAGTAGCCTTTGTCGGCTGCACGCTTAACCGTTTTTTTTAAAATGTTCCGTGGATCGCCCTCAAAATCAGAGCCATCAGGATTTTTCACGCTGCATAAAAAACGTGCTTCTGAGTAGCCTTCTTCTTCCGTCCAAGGAAGAACGGCAAACGTCGTCAAGTCGGGGGACAAGTACAAGTCTGATTGGTTAATTGGTGTAAAACCTGTAATCGAAGAACCGTCAAACATGGTTTTGCCGTTCACAGCTTGATCCAATTGCTCTGCCGTAATCGTCACATGTTTGAGCATGCCTTCAAGATCAACAAACTGCATATGAAGCAGCTCGACATTTTTCTTTTCAATCGTTTCCCGGATCGTCTCAATTAAGCTTTCACGAGTTGGCGCTTGTGTCGTCATCTCTAACACTCCCCTAAAGTAGATGAACAGTTCATCTTTTTCTTGTTTTCTACTTTATGACGACACTCCCCTTTATGCAATCGATTTGTCAGATTATCTGACACACTAATATTCAGATAATAATGGCAAAACCATCCAATTGGATGGTTTTACTGTCCGGTCAACTCTGGCTGTTTTGGTTTGCGCACAAGCGCCATAATTCCAGCAATAATATACAACAGCATTGGCAGGAATGGGATGATGAATGCAAGCGTAAAAGGGGCCATAATCGCATAAAGAAGTGTAGACCCTAAAAACAATATGCTTGCAACCACGGGCTTTTTGCCAACGAGGACCACCGCAACAATCCCAGCAACTCCTGCTATAAAGGAAGCAAGTGTGTACATTCCAAAATTGAGTTCTTCAAAAAACGCAGAAGTCGCAGCAGCATCTTCTTGGCTAACTATAGGCGGGTTTTCTTCTCCTTCCCATAGCTCACTATCTTCATTGGCCATTTCCATAAAAAAGTCTTCATAGAAGCCTTGGCCTTGGAGTGCCATAGCTCCTCCTAAAAACAATGTTCCGAGCATAAAACACACTATGCCGATAATGCCAAGAACACGTTCCCCAGTTCGTTTCACCATGTTTGACACCCTTTCATGTTTAGTTAATTACATATGTATTACGTATGTCCTCGTCTATTCGTTTCATCCTTATCGTACCATGTTCCTTGCCAAAAATATAATAATCGACCATCTGGAAAGAAGCAACGGGAAACCTTTTGTCTCGTTCTATTTTTAGTGCTATGTTAACAGTAAAGAACATTCACAGAAAGAGGGGTACGATGATACGGACATTTAAACCAGCGGACAAAGATTACATCATTCAATCACATTACAAGTTGTATCACAACGAATTTCAATATGACTTATCGTTTCGTGATTTTATTGCTGACAGTGTAACGGGGTTTATGGACAGGTCCAATCCTCGAGAAAACATCTGGATTTTAGAGATCAACGGCAAACAAAAAGGCTCCATTAGTATAAAAGAGGCGGACGATGACACGGCACAGCTCGGTTTGTTTCTCCTTGACCCTTCTACAAGAGGGTGTGGCTACGGACAGAAGTTGCTGGAAACAGCAATTGATTTTTGCAAAGAAGCAGGTTATGAGAACGTGATTCTGTGGACAAATAGCGAACTCACAGCGGCACGAAAGCTCTATCAGCGAAATGGATTTGAGCGAACAGAAACAAGAGTCCGGCTGTTGTCAAATAAAGAACGGACCGAAGAGCAATGGGCGCGGCCCCTTTCGTTTTGCTAATTGTGTGAATAGACAATTTGCCTAAACAAAAGGAAAGGCCCATCAACAATGCATGCATCGTGATTGACCTTTTCATAGACGTTTATGCACTTACGATAAACGCTTGCCTGCCTTGCCGTTCGATGAAGCCCACTTCCGTTGATGACCGCTGCGCCGTCCGTCGCGGCCCCGTTTTTGCCCCCAAGGGCGACGATCGCGATCATTATGACGGCGGCCATCACGGCCCCCATTTCCGTGGCGCTTTTTCGTACGCAGTGGCGCTTCGCTTGTGAGTTTCACAGGCGTTTGGTCTGGCTCTTTTGTCAGCAATTTCAACGCCGCCGCCAAGGCCGTGACTGCATCTGTTTCTTGGAGCAGTTCTTTGGCTGCTACTCGGTAGCTGTCTTGCTCGCCCTTTGCAGCCAATTCACGAAGTTCGTTTAAAGTTGACTGTTTTTGACCTTCAAGCGCTTCCTCATATGTCGGCTTCGGCCGCTGAGTCATCCGTCTTTTCGAGACACTTTCAATCAATTTGACGTGCTCACGTTCTGGTTTTGTTGCCAGCGTAATCGCAATGCCAGAACGGCCCGCTCGTCCAGTACGACCGATACGATGGACGTAGCTTTCTGGATCTTGAGGCAAATCAAAGTTAAAGACGTGTGTAACGCCGCTAATATCAAGGCCACGCGCTGCAACGTCGGTAGCAACGAGGACATCGATTAAACCTTCTTTAAATTTGCGCAAGACGCTGTTACGTTTCGCTTGGTTTAAATCGCCATGCAAGCCTTCAGCCCGGTAACCTCGTTTAATAAGAGCTTCCGCTAGCTCATCGACGCGCCGTTTAGTCCGTCCGAACACAATGGAAAGATCAGGCGTCTCTAGATCAATTAGGCGGCAGAGCACATCAAATTTTTCCCGTTCATGGACTTCAATAAACTGCTGGGCAATGTTTTCCATTGTCACTTCTTTTGCTTTCACAGCTATCCGTGTTGGGTTTTTCATAAACTTGCTGGCTAGTGACTCCATCCGCTTTGGCATTGTTGCTGAAAAAAGCAATGTTTGCCGTGTTTCTTGAGGTGTCTCTGCCAAAATCGTTTCAATGTCCTCAATAAAACCCATGTTCAACATTTCGTCCGCTTCATCCAATACGACCGTTTCAATCGATTCAAGGCGGATTGTTTTACGACGCATATGGTCAAGCAAACGCCCTGGCGTAGCAACAATAATGTGCGGGCGCTGTTTCAAGGAGCGGATTTGTTTGCCAAAGTCTTCACCGCCGTATACAACGGTTGTGCGTACACCTTTGACACGCCCAAATTGACGCAATGCCTGCTCAACTTGGTTGGCTAGCTCCCTCGTTGGCGCCAATACAAGACCTTGGACAAGAGGATTGCTTGAGTCAATGCGATTGACTAATGGAATGCCAAAAGCACCTGTTTTGCCAGTGCCTGTCTGGGCTTGGCCAATCACATCTTTGCCTGCGAGTACGAGCTCAATCGTCTCTTGTTGGATTGGCGTGGCTTCCGTAAAGCCGATATTCGTTACTGCTTGGACGACAGAAGCATCCAAGCCAAATTGTTCAAAATTTGCCAAGTGATAAAAACTCCCTATATATAGATTGAACGCCTTTCGTACTTAGAAAAGGCTGCCTGGATGCAAAAAGCCAGTCGCTAGGCTCGCTTTCAACATCGAGACAGCCTTATGATCAATTGCTTTCTTACATAGACGCACTATCGCTAAGCGCATATCGCACAAAAGGCGCTCCGTTGTTCTCAAAGAAATATCATACCATAAACAGAATATGGATGCAAGAGCGAATAGAAGACAACAAGAAGGGCGGCTTGATCGATTGCCACCCAAAAAGATCGATTTGATCACATGCTACTGCGCTTTTGTCGTTTCGAGAAAAGTACGGAACTCGTCTTTCGTATGGTCGCCGACAATCCGGTCAACTTCTTTGCCGTCTTCAAAATAAATAAGCGTTGGCGTATATTCAATGCCATAAGCAGAATCATCGTACTCTAGCACATTGAATTGGTCAATATAGATGTCTTCTTCTCCTGCCACATCCATTAGTTTTGGCGTCGCTTTCTTGCAATACTGGCAAGTAGGAGAGAAAAAGTAAACAACTGCGTCTTCTCCCGCTTCAAGTTTTTCTGCCAACGCATCAGGCATAATAATGTTTTGGTAATTTTCATCGTTCAGCTGGTCAATTGTCGCCGCATTTAAGTCATCTTTATCATAAAGGTCGTTATTTGCTAAACGGTTGTTGTTATTAACGGTTTGAATAATGATAAGAACAATGAACAACGCTAGTACGCCTGCGCCAATAATCAGTAACTTCTTCATACGTCTGTCTCACTCCTAGCGGTTTCGAATGATATACATACTTGTTAAAAAAATCATTAAGAATGCAATTCCAGCAAGAAAAGGAATCGTTATAAAGCCAAGCCAATTAATATATTCTCCTGTACATGGGACAGCCCCGCACCCTAACACATTGCCTTCTTGCACGGGAAGTTTCTGAATTGAATAATGATAAGCGGATATGCAGAAGCCAATGCCGGCAAGAACAGCTGAATAAATCGCTGCAGTTGAATCTTTGCGAATGATGCCTATCGCCAAAAGGACAACTAGCGGGTACATTAAAATTCGTTGATACCAGCAAAGAGCACAAGGTTCAAACTGGCGAATTTCTGAGAAATACAATGAGCCAAGCGTTGCAACTAAAGCTGTCACCCATGCAAATAAAAGCCCGTTCTCAACTTGTTTTTTCACAGTGTCTCCTTTCTCAAACTCACTTTCTATTTCTTTTCTTAAAGAGTAGCTCAGACAGGCCCAGGTTGCAAATGGCGAATTTCGCAAAACTAAAAATAGCCCTTTTTCCTCATAAAATCTGGGAAACATGACCATAGTGATAACAGACAAGAAAATGGAGGACGAAAAGATGAGTGAACAACAATTAAATTTAGGGTCTGTTTGGCAAAAAGTAGATTTTCCTAACTTCCCCGCTTTACAAGAGGACATCGAAGTGGATGTCGCCATTGCTGGCGGCGGTTTGACTGGCATTACGACCGCTTATTTACTAACAGAAGCAGGCAAAAAGGTCGCTGTACTTGATGCAACTAAAATTGGCGGAGGCACGACTGGGCACACAACCGCAAAGATCACAGCCCAACATGATGTGATTTACCACGAATTTTTGAGCCATATTGGCAAAGAACAAACAAAGCTTTATTACAAAGCGCAAGACGAAGCGATAAGCTGGATGCGCAATCTCGTCAACAACCAAAACATCGAGTGTGATTTTCAAGATGAAGACCACTACCTTTATGCAACAACCCACCATGGGGAACATAAACTCAAGCGGGAACTAGAAGCCTATAAACAACTCGGCATTCCAGGAGAGTGGCTCACGTCGCTGCCTATTGATTTGGAAATCCGCGCAGCTCTGAGATTAAAAGGTCAAGCACGATTTCATCCGCTCCAATATTTGGCTTACTTATGCCAAAAAATAACCGAAAAAGGCGGCCTAATTTACGAAAATACTGTTTGTGAAAAAGTCGTTCAAGGCAATGATAAACGCCCGGCCATTCAAACGAGGGGCGGCGCGAAAGCAACAGCTAAAAAAGTGGTCGCGGCAACACACTTCCCCTTTGCAGATGGAGGCGGCTTGTACATGACACGCTTGCGGGCAGACCGATCCTATGTCGTTGCTGGCACATACGCAAAACCTTGGCCTGGCGGCATGTATTTAAGTGTAGACCAAACAAGCCGTTCTCTCCGCAGCGCTACGATAAACGGCGAAGAAATGATTTTGGTTGGCGGAGAAGGGCATAAAGCAGGACAAGGAATGAATGCGCTCAAACATTACGAGGCAGTTAAACAATTCGCCACCGAGACATTAGAAGGGTTTACACAAGAAGATCAATGGGCCACACAAGACTTGATTACACTTGACAAGCTCCCTTATATTGGCCAATTGTCCGCCCTCCAACCGGACGTACTTGTTGCCACTGGGTTCAGGAAATGGGGCATGACCAATTCAGCTGTGGCCGCACATGTTTTGTGCGATTTAATTGTGGATGGCAACAGCTTATACAGCCAATTATTCAAGCCATCTCGGTTCCATGCCGACCCAAGCATTCGTTCCTTTTTAAAAGAGAATGCAGACGTGGCTAAACATTTGCTTCGCGGAAAACTACATCAGGATATTGAACATGTTGAGGAGCTTGAAGCTGGGGAGGGAGCCGTAATTGACAAAGACGGCGAGCGAGTAGGCGCCTATCGCGATAAAGACGGGACACTCCACCTCGTCGATACAACCTGTACCCACATGGGCTGTGAAGTAAATTGGAATCACGCAGACAATACGTGGGATTGTCCATGCCATGGCTCACGTTTTTCTTATACAGGCGATGTCATTGAAGGGCCAGCCAAAAAACCGCTTGGAAAAAAAGAATAGAAGCCATTTAAGGGAGTCCTCCCTTAAATGGCTTTTTACGTTCTTCATCCTTTAGCGGCGATGGAGCATGCTTTCGATCCGCTTCATTTGCCACTGCAATTGTTTCATTTCACGCTCCATATCTTCAACTTTCTTTTGCATACTAGAAGGGTTTCCTCCGCCGTTTTGGCCGTCTCTCCGAATCCCAGACTCAGTAAAACCGACTGGTGGCTGTTGCGGAAACGCCGTATCCATTTCCTCCTCAGCTGCGGCCTCTGCTCTTCGCGCTTCCTCTCGTGCTATTGTTAAACCAACAAGGTCCATCGCCGTCGCAATTCCGCCGATAATCGCAGCGTAGTAAATCAGATCTTCAGCAAATTGGATCATTTCTTCTGAACGCCTTGCTTCCTCTTCTCTTGCTTTCTCATCCATTTCTGGCATCGTTCCCTCACCTGCCCGCATGGGAATAAATCCGAAAACATACATTTCAGTATATGAACAAGGTATAGGAACTATGCTTTATTAGAGAGCGGTTCACTGATTTAAAACTGAAACCTTTTCCAAAAGAACTTCGTATATCATGATAAATAAAGAATAGAAAGGAGGGCAGCTCATGGAGCTAGATACGCTGTATCTGACGGTTTTGCTTGTAAGCGGAGGTGTAACGATCATTTATGTCTTGCTTTCAGATGTTTTTGATAGTATTGCCATTTTTGACAGTTGGCTTTCACCAGCATTTGTGCTATCTGCCATCAGTTTTTTTAGTGCAAGTGCGTACTTACTGGAAAAGTTTTCGCCCTTATCCAGCGTGGTTAGCGCAGGCATTAGTCTAGTCGTCGCCTCTATGCTTGCCATTTTATTTAACTTATTTATTTTAACTCCGCTACAGCATACGGAGGAATCGACGGCATACAGCGAGGAAGATCTAGAAGGGGAATACGGCGAAATCATTCTCTCGATCCCTGCGGAAGGCTTCGGCGAAATCGTCGTTCGCCTCGACAGCGGCACCATTGCCAAAACGGCCACAAGCATGGACGGGAAACCGATTTCCGCTGGGGCGACGGCGGTCATTATGAAAATCGAAAACAATATCGCTTACGTCTCCGAATTGACAGATCCATTACTTGATTAATTGGAGGTATATAATGGCAGTAGAAATCATGATTATTATTGGAATTGTCCTTGTTATTCTTGCTGTGCTTGTCGGCGTGTTCGTAACTCGCTACAGAACAGCAGGCCCAGATGAAGCATTGATTGTCACAGGCAGCTACCTTGGCGGCAAAAATGTGAACATGGATGAGGCTGGGAACCGCATTAAAATTGTCAGAGGCGGCGGAACCTTTGTCATGCCTGTATTCCAGCAAGCAAAACCACTTTCACTCTTGTCGAGCAAACTCGACGTACAAACACCAGAAGTTTATACCGAACAAGGCGTGCCTGTCATTGCCGACGGTACCGCCATCATTAAAATTGGCGGCTCCATTGGCGAAATTGCGACTGCGGCAGAACAGTTCCTCGGCAAAACTCGGGATGACCGGGAACAAGAAGCAAAAGAAGTACTAGAAGGGCATCTTCGCTCCATTCTAGGTTCGATGACTGTCGAAGAAATTTATAAAAACCGCGAACGGTTTTCACAAGAAGTGCAAAAAGTTGCTTCTCAAGACCTGGCCAAAATGGGACTTGTCATTGTATCATTTACAATCAAAGATTTACGTGATACCAACGGCTACTTAGAATCACTCGGGAAACCGCGCATCGCCCAAGTGAAGCGTGATGCAGACATCGCCACGGCTGAAGCCGATAAAGAAACACGCATTCGCCAGGCAAATGCCAATATGGAGGCGCAGCGTTCCGAGATTGAACGTGCCACTGAAATTGCTGAGGCGGAAAAGAACAACCAATTGAAAGTAGCTGCGTACCGCAGCGAGCAAGAACAGGCAAAAGCGCAAGCGGACCAAGCCTACCATTTGCAAGAAGCCCGTTCAAAGCAGGAAGTAACGGAACAGCAAATGCAAATTCAAATCATTGAGCGGCAAAAGCAAATCGAGCTTGAAGAAAGAGAAATTGCCCGCCGCGAACGGCAGTATGACGCTGAAGTCAAGAAAAAAGCAGACGCCGACCGTTATTCCGTCGAGCAAGCGGCTGCCGCGCAAAAAAGCAAACAACTTGCCGAAGCAGATGCAGACAAATACCGTGTTGAAGCAATGGCGAAAGCGGAAGCGGAGCGGGTCCGTGTTGACGGGCTGGCAGAAGCGGAAGCCGAACGAGCACGTGGGGAAGCTGAAGCTGAAGTCATTCGTCTTAAAGGGCTGGCAGAAGCGGAAGCAAAAGAAAAAATTGCCGAAGCGTTTGAAAAATACGGAGAAGCCGCTAAACTTAGCATGTTAATCGAAATGCTCCCTGATTATGCTCGCGAAGTAGCAGCACCGCTCGCGAACATCGATAAGATTACCGTTGTCGATACCGGCGCAGGCGGCCAAGGGAGCGGCGCTAACAAAGTAACTGGCTACGCGACCGACTTAATGGCTGGCTTGCAAGAGTCCTTAAAAGCGTCTAGCGGAATTGACGTAAAAGAGCTAGTTGAAAATTTATCGAAGAAATAAACACTCCTTCCATTGGTTTAAATGCTTTAGGGATTTACGCACCATAAAAAGCAACCACGAAAGCTTGCCGACGCGAGATGCCCGGCAAGCTTTTTAGTGATGAGAATTTATTGGCCTTTTCGTAAAAAAACAGCCGCCCTTTCTTAAGGACAACCGTTTTTCCAAATGATTAAGCTCGAAAATAACGTTACGCTGTTAAAATAAGCGGCTTATCTTTGGTAATGACAATCGTGTGCTCAAACTGTGCAGCATAATGATGCTCTGGCAGCAGCAGCCCCCAACCGTCAGCGCCCTCGTCTACAAATTCCGCCCCATCCGATACAAAAGTTTCCACTGCGAGCACGAGCCCGTTCGTGAGCAACCTGCTGTCTCGTGGATCATAATAATTCAAAATGCTGTCTGGCATCTCATGCAACTTGCGGCCAATGCCGTGCCCGGCCAAATTACGGATCACGGTGAAGCCACCTTTGCGGGCTTCGTTGTGAATCGCCCGTCCGATGCCGCTGATCCTCGCACCCGCCTTAGCCTTCTTAAGCCCTTGGTGCAGCGCACGAAGCGAGCTCTGACATAGCTTTTCCTTGTGCGGCGAGCGAGATCCTACCACTGTCGTTGCCCCGGTGTCAGCATAATACCCGCCCAGCTCCGCCGACACATCAATATTAACGACGTCCCCTTCCTTCAGCACCCGAGGGCCTGGGATGCCATGGGCAGCTACCTCATTTACAGAGATACACGTTGTTCCCGGAAAACCGTAGGTAATATAAGGCGCGGAGACAGCTCCATGCTCATCCAACACCCTTTTGCCGATGCCGTCAAGCTCTGCCGTTGTAATTCCAGCCTGGACAGAGGATAGCATCTCTTCACGGGCCATTGCCACGATACGGCCAATCTTCTGTAAAGCGATGAGATCGTGTTCTGATTCGATGGACACGTTTTAACCTCCAGTATCTGTCTTTCAACTCAAATTTACTTCCAGTATACTCGAAAAGAAGCCTTGTGTCCCTCTGAGAGTGTATTTATCGGTCCTTGGCTGGCGTAAAGCAATCGCAACAAGACACTGGCTGCAGCGGTGCTGCTATATGAATATTTAACTATTTCATAAACAGCCAAGATTTTTCTACTAAAAATTGATCGCCATACATAGTCGATACATCAGCATTTACGTCACTTTCGTTTATCAATCTATTAAACGTGTTTTGTAAATACTTCGTATGGGCCTTTTTATCAATCCACCCTGTTAACACGAGGTATCTTTTACTTAATGTATTTTTAGCAAAATAACCACCTAGCATTCCTTCTTCTTGAGCCATGTTTTTATTCCAAACTTTTATTTGCATCTCTTCAAAGTGAGCCATTCTATTTTCCCTAACATCACAGTTGGCAAAACGAATATAATTTCCATTAATAAAATCATTGATATTGCCTTCACATATACCAAATTTCTCCTCAAATAATTCTATATGTATAGAAGAAATACTTCCTTCCTGGCCAGTAAGGAACGCAACCTTGTCATGTTCGTTCTTCATAAAGTGTAGATAATCTTTCTTGTCTTGCCATAAAGAAAAGATATAGGCAGTATTTTCTTGTTTATCACTCCACCCTCCAATTTGACCTACAAAGCCTTCCAATCCTTTTAGATAACCCCATTTAGCTTGACCATTAGAAAAAACGTCTTTCTTTTCTTTTTTCACTTTACATGTAATGTGTTTAATAAACACCCATCATCCCTCCAATACATTCTACTGATTATAGAAGAACGATGTACCTTTATACAATCTCTTATTTAACTAAGCCATAAGGATCCGTTACAGTAAGAGTGGCAGTACTCCCGATTTATACGAACCGGTGTACTTAGGAAAGAGAAAATGGATCCAGCGAGGAGGCGAAACTTGAGAGGGAATTTTGATCAGAGAAAGATAGTTATATCTATTTTTAACACGATGTATAAACATGAGATAGAAATAAACCCCAGAACATTTTAGGTTTTTTTATGAACAACGAAGAGACAATCATTGTAGGAAGAAGCAGCTACAAGGCCCCTTCTTCCTTAAATCCTTTTTCTATACTATAGGACGTTCTTTCCCGGCTTGAAAATCAACTGGTTTAAATCCCCAGCGCTGCTTTCATGATTTTCGGGACTTCAGTGTTGTCGATCGTGCCGGTAAACCGTTCTGCCCCGGCGCCGTAAGCGTACAGTGGCACGTCAATGCCTGTATGATCTAACGATGACCAGGCTACGCCTGCTTTTTCGCTGATGGCCGTATTGATCGCTAATTCCAGTGAGTCGCTTTCTTTCAGTTGATCCAATTCTTCTTCTGTCCATTCAAAATTGGTGTACGTTTCAAACACTTCTTTTAAGTTGCTATAATTCCGTTCGACTTCTGCAGCCATGTCGCTCCCTAGAGCAGAGACACCATGAAGCTTAGACGGATCCCCTTCTTCTGATGCGTGAACGGCCATCCCCCCTGTATCATGATCGCCGACCATGACGACAAGCGTCTCGCCATTCTCATCGGCAAAATCGACCGCTGCTTCGACTGCTTCTTCAAAAGCGGCCGTATCTGTCATGGCGTAATAGGCGTCATTGGCGTGTCCAGCCCAGTCAATTTGGCTGCCTTCTACCATTAAGAAAAACCCATTGTCCTCTTTTGACAAGAATTCAATTGCTTTTTCAGTCATCTCCCCTAAACTAGGCTCGTCCGTCCGTTTATTAGCTGCCGGCGACAGTGCTTCTTCAGCAAACAAGCCAAGCAAGCGGTCTTCTTCACCATTCCAGTTCGCTAATTGCCGCGCTGTCTCTACAAATGCAAACCCTTTTTCTTCTGCTTCGCTTATTAAATCGACGCCATCTTCGCGAATACCGCCTTGGTCTTCAGGCACAAACTCTGTCCGGCCACCACCAAGCATTAAATCGATATGATCGTTTGCGACCATTTGTGAGGCGATTTCTGTATAACTGTTCCGTGACTCTACGCTAACAGCAAAAGCGGCAGGCGTCGCGTGTGTAATCGTTGATGTAGCCACAAGTCCTGTGCGCTTGCCGTTTTCTTTCGCTGAGTCGAGAATTGTCGGCAATGTTTGTCCAGCAGGAGTTACGCCGATCATGCCATTATTCGTTTTTTCCCCGGTTGCTAAAGCTGTGCCTGCTGCAGCGGAATCGGTCACTTCTGCATTTGCCGAGTGCGTTTGCACGAAGGCGCGCAGCATGTTGCGTTCGTCCCAAATAGGCTCGCCATCTTCCTTGTATAAACGGTAATTGTTTGTATAGCCTTGCGAAAAGCCATCAGGAATTAAAAAGATGACATTTTTGGCTTGTCCACTGCTAGGCTGATTGCCTTCTTCTCCTACTTCCCCACTGTCTGATGCAAATGCCGCCGTGTAGGTCGCTCCAAGACACACGATCCCAACCAGCCCTGCCACTGCCAATTTCTTTGAACGTTTCATGCTTTTCGCCTCCCATTAGGGTAAAAATGATCTCCATTTGTAAGTATAAAGAACCGATGTAAAGCAACCGCAAATAAACCGTTAACATTCGTAAAGATTGGCTAAAGAGAGGCGAGGCAGTGGTTCAACTATGTAAAAATAGAAGTACAACAAAACCCACATGCTTTTCTCGGCTGCATGCGGGTTTATTGCCCTATCAAATCACGAGTCGTCGCCTTTAAGGCCTAGCTTAGCAAGCTGGTCGGCAAGCGCTGAATTCGCAAACTGGTCTTGCTTGTTTTGCTTCTTCATATAGCTCTGCACTTCTCGTTTTGATACGTTTTTATGTTTGTTTTGTTTACGTCGTTGTTCAAATTGCGCCTTTTTCTCGCGATGGCCGCAAACACACGCAAACACTTGGCCTTCGCCTTCACCGCGAAGTTCTAGTTTCTTTTTGCATTTTGGACAGCGTGCATTTGTGGTCATTGCAATGTTTTTCCGATAACCGCATTCCCGGTCTTGGCATACGCGCATTTTTCCTTTTTTGCCGTTTACTTCAAGGAGAAATTTGCCGCATTCAGGGCATTTTTCACCTGTTTTGTTGTCGTGGCGGAAAGTGGCGGTGTCGGCTTTTACTTGGGCGACAACGGCTTTGGCGTATTCTTTCATTTCTGCAATAAACATTTGTTTTTGTTCTTTGCCTTGGACGATCTTTTCGAGCCGTTGCTCCCATTTTGCCGTAAGTGCTGGCGATTTCAATTCAGCCGGAACAAGCTCAAGCAGCTGTTTGCCTTTTGAAGTGATATATAAATCTTTGCCTTTCTTTTCAATGTAGAAGCTAGAGAAAAGCTTTTCAATAATATCGGCCCGCGTCGCTACTGTCCCAATTCCCCCAGCTTGTGCAAGCGTCTTTTTAATTGTCTCGTCTTTCGCTTCCATATGCTGGGCAGGTTTTTCCATTGCCGCTAATAACGTACCCTCATTAAAACGTGGCGGTGGGCTAGTTTTGCCTTGTGTCATGCCTACCCATTTAACAGCCTTTTTATCGCCTTTGCTCATAGCTGGCAACAAACGGGCCAACGCTTCGTCTTCTTCACCTGTTTCCTGCCCACGCCAGCCAGCAGACACAAGGCGTTCGCCTTTGGCCCGAAGCAGCTCTCCGTTTGCCGTCGCTTCTACTGACGTTAACTCTGACTCACTTGGCGGGAAAAAGTTTGCCAGAAAACGGCGCACAATCAAGTGATACAGCTTTGCTTCCTTGTCGCTCATGGCGCTTGCGCTCTGAGGTTGTTCCGTTGGAATGAGCGCATGGTGGTCTGACACTTTTGCATCGTTGACCATTTGCCGTTTTGCATTGGCAAGCCCTTGTTTTTTGGCGTTAGCTACCATTTTGCGGAAAGGCTGGACATCAACAGCGTGGAGACGTTCTTTCAACGTTTCGACAAGATCAGAAGAAAGATAGCGTGAATCTGTGCGCGGATACGTAACCGCTTTATGTTGTTCATACAAACGTTGCAAAGCAGCAAGCGTTTCTTTAGCCGAATAGCCAAAGCGCTTGTTTGCCTCGCGCTGCAATTCCGTTAAGTCGTAAAGAGGCGGTGGAGGCGTCCGCTTCGTTTTTGCGTTGACAGAATCAATGACAATGGCAGACTGCTGCAGCTTTTCTTGCAGCGTTTTTGCCCGCTTGTCGTCAAAAATCCGTTCCTCTTTTGAGCGCCTGTCCGCCCAACGGAATGTAACACCGTCTTTCGTTTCGACCGAAATGGTGTGGTACGGTTTTGGCACAAACTTGCGGATTGCTTCCTCCCGGTCGGCAAGAATGGCAAGTGTAGGCGTCTGCACACGGCCGCAGGACAGCTGGGCGTTATGCTTCGTCGTCAATGCTCTTGTTCCGTTAATTCCGACGTACCAATCTGCCTCGGCTCTTGCTGCTGCTGCGGCATATAACGTTTCGTAGCGTTTGCCGTCTTTCAGTTGTTTAAATCCATCTTTAATGGCTTTATCCGTAACGGACGAAATCCATAATCGTTTTACAGGTTTTTTGACATGGGCTTTCTCCAAAATCCAGCGGGCGACGAGCTCCCCTTCGCGTCCAGCATCAGTTGCTATTACAACTTCTCCTACATCTTGGCGGTTTAATACGTGCTTAACAGCATGGAACTGTTTCGCTGTTTGTTTGATCACGACAAGCTCAAGGCGTTTTGGCAACATCGGCAGTTCTTCTAGTTTCCAAGTTTTATACTGCTTGCCGTAATGCTCAGGATCTGCGTGTGTTACTAAATGGCCAAGCGCCCATGTGATAATATAGCCGTTTCCTTCCAAATAACCGTTTCCTTTTTGATTGCATCCAAGAACCCTGGCAATGTCCCGGGCTACAGACGGCTTTTCGGCTAATACTGCTTTTTTCTTCATTCAATCACTCCTTGCCCGTTATTCTGATGATGAGCACTTTTAAGTATTGTCCTTGAGGATAGGCCGGCGAAGTGGCAAAATCCTCTGGAAGCCGATGTTCTTCAAGCAGTTCATAGCTGCAGTTTTTGGCTGTGCATGCCTGGTCTACAAATTGTTTAAAACGCCTCCGTTCAACGTTGGCCGCATTGGTCGAGGCCACAATAATACCGTTTGGCGCTGTTACCGATAGCGCCTTCTCCAACAAAAGCGTGTAGTCTTTTGCCGCGCTGAATGTCCGTTTTTTCGAACGGGCAAAGCTAGGCGGATCAAGGACTACCAGATCAAACTCAAGCCGATTTTTTTCAGCATAGGATAGATAGCGAAATGCGTCCATAACAACAATGTGCTGGTCTTCAACAGCAATGCCATTAATTAAAAATTGTTCTTCTGTTTTCGAACGGCTCCTGTTGGCAAGATCAACGCTTGTTGTGTTAGCTGCCCCGCCAAGCGCAGCGGCAACAGAAAAAGCACCCGTATAGGAAAAAAGGTTTAACATTCGCGCTCCAGGCGCGTATTGGTCACGAATCTGTTTTCTTACGTGGCGTTGATCGAGAAAAATACCCGTCATCGGTCCGTCATTTAAATAAACAGCGAAATACATGCCATTTTCTTTAACAAGCAATGGGAACTGACCGCGCTCTCCACAAACGAAATCGTCATCTTCGACATATTGGCCTTCACTAGCAAAACGTTTCTTCTCATAGATGCCTTTGTAGGCCGTACACGCAGTAAGCGCCTCAAGAACTTGGCTGCGAAATGAATACATGCCTTTGCTGTACCACGTTACCAAAAAAAACCCTTCATAATAGTCAATTGTAAGTCCGCCGACTCCGTCTCCTTCCCCATTTAAAACACGGAATGCGGTTGTCTCTTCATTGACAAAAAGCCCAGCCCGTTTGTTTAAAGCTGTTTCAATTTTCCCCTTAAAAAAGCGGACGTCAATGGACTCATCTTTGTTAGTGGAAAGCACCCAGCCTTGGCCGACATTCTGTTTTCCGTAATAGCCACGGACCAAAAAACGGCCGCCACTATCTGTAACGCGAAGAATCGTCCCCTCGCGGACGTCAGCAGGCAAGTGAAAATCATCTTTATGGAAAAGGGGGTGTCCCTTTTTTAATCGAACAGCTACTTTATCACTAACCGTAACAGTTTTCTCGTAGGCTTTCATTTGCTCACCTCTTTTAAGTAGTATACCATAGACAAAATCGATAAGCTGTTTGAGAGGGAAGGCTTCTGTCTGATTGGTTTTGTCGACTTCCGTTAAGGCCGGTCAATGGAAGGAAGCGCTCTTCCTTTCGGCGGACACTAATCTTGCTACCGGAACAACGCCTCCTCTTAAAAATTGACCATTTTTCAAAAAATGGCATGTTTTCTCGTTCTACGCTACATCACTGCCCAGCTTGCTGTTATACTAAAGGAAAGAGTAAGGAGGGCACGTATGTTCAAATGGATTAGTTATATAGAAGGCATTTCGTTGCTGCTATTGCTGTTTGTGGCAATGCCCCTTAAATATTTTGCTGATATTCCTGAAGCAGTAAGCATTGTCGGAATGGCACATGGCGTTTTGTTTATTGTTTATATGCTGTTTGTGGCATCCTATTTTTTCAGCCGCGCTTGGTCTTTTAAAACCGCGCTGTTGGCAAGCATCGCCTCCGTAATTCCATTCGGTCCGTTTGTGTTTGATAGCCGCATTTTAAAACAACAGCGTCCTCCAGCTTTATAGATTTTTGCTCTCCTACGTTTTAAGATTTCAAGAGCGGGGTAAGCAAAAAACAGGGAGGCGATACAATATGAAACCTGTTTATAAAGAGTTTTTCAATGATGAAGAAGTTGTCCAAGCAGTCAATGCCCTAAAAGCAAAGAACGTATCTGAAGACGACATTTATGTCATCACTCACGACGACGACCGGACAGAGCGTGTGGCTGATAATGCCGACGCTAACAAAATCAGTGCAGCTGAGACTGGGTTAGGCACTGCACTTAAAAACACGTTCCGGAGTAAGGGCGATGAGCTTCGGGCCAAATTTGAAGAAATTGGCTTTACTGCAGATGAAGCTGAACAATTGGAAGAACGTCTTGATCAAGGCAAAGTGATTGTCGCTGTGACCAATCAAGACGCCCAGTTTACTTTTTAAGCCCTTAAAAGGCCGTCCTCTGCATGGAGGGCGGTTTTTTACATAAACATACCCATAACAGAAAAAGGAGGAGCGTGCCTTGAGCGATCAACTGAAAAAACAATTTTTAGAATGGTTTCTGAACAAGCACCATTTGAAGCATCGCGATGCACGAGATTTGCTTCTCCACATCAAATCAACACCCCACTTGCTACAACATTTGTATTTTACTGAAAAACGACTTCCTAGGGCACGTACGCTCATCGTTGCCAGCACTCAATCGGATGAGCCTGGATTTGTGTACTACTATGGAGCAAAAAAGACAGAAAGTGTCGCAAAAGCGTGGGACGACATTGTCACAAACCCATCTGCTCCCTTTTATTTAATTGTCCATTTTTATGGAAGGAATTTAAACCACCTTTATCGACAGTTGCTTGATACACCCCTATCCCGCCCTTACAAAACATATAAACAATTTCAAATGTATGAGCAGGAAACGAAACAGTTTCTCGACTACGTATCAGAAGCTAATCAAATCAATCGCCTCCGCGCAGCCATCGATAAAGCACTCGATGAACGCAATCATGAAGAGTTTGCCCGATTGACGCGGAAGCTCCGACAACTGCAGGAAAACCACCAACGCCCCTCCTAACAGGCTTTTCGCCTAAAAACACAAAAAAGCCCAGACCTCATTGTCCAAAAAGGCTTGGGCTTCCTTCTATTATTGTGCTTTCGTTGTCTCCTCAGGCCGGACCCATCTTGAGACAAGTCCATGCGATGGGGAACAAATAAAACTAACAAGAAACACAGCACCGGTCATTAACGCCATCGACCCTGAAATCGAACTATCTAGCCATAGGGCGACATAATAGCCGAGAATAGCCGACAACGCACCAAAGGCCGCACTTAAAACGAGCATGATCGATAAGCGGTTGGTCCATAAGTAGGCAGAAGCAGCCGGTGTAATGAGCATAGCCACAACCATAATCGCCCCAACGGCATCAAACGAAGCAACTGTCGTAATTGAGACAAGCGTCATAAATAGATAGTGAAGCAACATCACCGGCAAACCGAGGCTTACGGCCAATGCTGGATCAAAAGAGGTGATTTTCCATTCTTTGTAGAAAGCGAGCACAAAAAACAAAACGATCGCCAACACAAGCAGCAACGTGGCCGTAGCCACAGGGATCTCAAAGCCAAAGAGCGTCAATCGATTCCAAGGAATAAAAGCGATTTCTCCCATTAAGGCATGCTTAATATCAAGGTGGACATTGCCTACAGCGGTTGATATTAAAATGACGCCAAGAGCGAATAGCGACGTAAACACCACGCCAATGGAAGCGTCATGTTCGACCCCTTTGGAATGGAACCATTGAACGAGAAATGTGGTTAATATCCCTGCGCCAATCGCGCCAATGAGCATATGAACGCCTTCTAAGCTTTGGGTAATGAGAAACGCGATAACAATGCCAAGCAAAACGGTATGGCTGATCGCGTCGGCCATCATCGCCATCCGCCGCAAAATTAAGTAGGCGCCGACGATGCCGCATGTAATGCCAACGAGGGCTCCGGTTATGAGAATCCACCCTTCATACGAAATCATGGCTGCCCGCCCCCTTCTGCTGCAATCCGCTTTGCTTCCTCATCATGTTGGGCCCGTGCATCCCGTTGCTGCTTTTTGAATTCGATTCGTTCAGTAAACAAACCTTTTTCTTTTCCAAATACAAGGGAAACGAGGAAAAAAGCTGTTGCTGAAAGAACAATGAACGGGCCAGTGGGCCAGCCCGCTCCTTGAGCGCTAATAAACGTACCAAACGCGCCAGAAAAACCACCAAAAACAGCAGAGAGAACCATCATCCCTTTAAAAGAATGGGTCCAATAACGGGCGCTAACAGCAGGGATGATTAAAAGAGCAGCCATTAAAATCACTCCGACGGCTTGTATGCCGATTACAATCGTCGTAACGAGGCCAAACACGTAGAGCCCATTCATAACAGGTACGGGCAGCCCCAGCCCCTTGGCAAAATCAGCATCAAACAAATAGAGCTTCCACTCTTTAAAGGCAATCACAATCAGCAAGATCACCGCTGCCGCCAGCGCCGCCATGGTGTACACATCTTGGCGCACCATGCTCGCTGCCTGGCCAAAAATAAATGTATCAAGTCCGCTTTGATTGCCACCAGCAGTGCGGTTAACAATCGTTAACAACACAATCCCGCCGCCAAAAAAGACGGACAAAATAATGCCCATTGCCGCATCTTCCTTGATGCGTGTCGCAGAACGGATCGCATAAATGAGCCAAGCGCCTAGTAAAGCACTTAAAGCGGCGCCGACAATTAAAAACAGCAATTGTTTCTCCTGAATGATCATAAAGGCAATGACAACGCCTGGCAACGCTGCGTGAGACAATGCATCGCTCATTAAGCTTTGTTTTTTCCAGTAAGCTAGCGTGCCGAACATGCCTGATGCGACACCGAGCAAAACCGCACTAACGAGGACCCATTGAAAGTTAATGGATGATAGCACTGACATTGCGCCCATCCCCTTTCATGAAGTGGATCGCGCCGCCATATGTTTTTTCAATATTAGTAGCGGTATACACTTCTTCCGTCGGCCCATGGGCAATAACCGTCTTGTTTAGAAAAAGCACGTGATCAAAATAATCAGCGACTGTCTGTAAATCATGGTGAACGACAAGAACCGTTTTTCCCTCTTTACGCAATTCTTTTAATATCGCCATGATTGCTCGCTCTGTAGCAGCATCGACTCCAGCAAGCGGCTCATCCATAAAATAGAGATCAGCCTCTTGAACGAGGGCACGCGCTAAAAACACACGTTGCTGCTGCCCGCCAGACAGCTGGCTAATTTGCCGATTCGCGTACTCAGTCATCCCGACTTTTTCAAGTGCTTGCATTGCTTGTTCCCGATGTTTTTTTTGCGGCCATTTCAGCCAGCCAATCCGGCCATACAGACCCATCAGCACAACATCTAGAGCGTTTGTCGGAAAGTCCCAATCAACTGAGCCTCGCTGTGGAACGTAACCAATCCGCGTTTTTACTTTTTTAAGGGGTTCGCCGAAAAAAGTTACGTCTCCTGACAAGTAAGGGTGCAATTGGAGCACCGTTTTGATTAACGTCGACTTTCCTGCTCCGTTTGGCCCCACAATGCCCGTCAATGTACCTGGGGCGATTTCAAATGAGACATTTTGCAACACCGTATTTTTTCGGTAAGCAGCGCTAAGCTGCCGGACATCAATTACATTCATGTTCTGTTCATCTCCTGTTGGTGCGCTCCGCCACTAATCCGCCATCATTTAATTAGTCTTGGCCGCCTCCATTCATAAGCGCATCATAAATGGTTTCGACATTGTGTCGGTACATCCCAATATATGTGCCTTCCTCTGTCCCTGCTTCTCCCATTGCATCAGAATAAAGTGTGCCTCCTAATTCAATGTCAACGCCAGCTTCTCCGGCGCCTTCAATCACAGCCTGTATCGAAGAATCATTGACACTGCTTTCAACAAATACAGCGGGCACTTGTTTTTCGACAATTGTATCAATCGTTGATTGAATGTCAGAAATGCCAACCTCGTCTTCTGTGCTTAAACCTTGCAAGCCGACCACTTCTATGTTATTCATACGCCCAAAATATTGGAACGCATCATGGGCTGTTACTAAAATCCGCTGCTCTTCAGGAATTTCGCCTAACTTCTCAACCGAAAATGTGTATAGCTCATCTAGCTCGGCAAAATAATCTTGCTTGTTTTGTTCAAAATAATCGGCTTCGCTTGGCGCTATTTCTTTTAATTGTTCAACGGCCGCGTCAATCGCCTGTTGCCACATGTTTACGTCAAACCAAATATGGGGGTCTGTCGCCGAAGCGTCCTCTTCATCATCTAGCAATTCACTTTCCGCCACCTCTTCGCCAATCGCCAATGCCGGCACATCCACATTAGCAAATACGTCAGACATTTGCGCTTCTAAATGAAGGCCATTATAAAAAATGACATCGGCGTTGCTAATCGTTTGCAAATCACTTTGCGACGCCTCATATAAATGGGGGTCTACCCCAGGACCCATAATCGTTTTTACTTCCACAAAATCGCCGCCAATTCGTTCTAATGGCTCGCCAATTTGGGCGATCGTAGCGACGACTTGAATGGGGTCGTCCTCACTTGGCTCGACTTCTCCTCCTGCCCCATCTGAACACCCCGTTGCAGCAAGCAAGACAACAGCTGCACTTATTGAACTTATTCCCCATATGTTCTTATTCAATGACATATCCCCCTTTAGCCATATATTCTCCATTCATTACTTTATGCATAAATACAGGACACTTTCCTGTCCACAATAAAGTTTCTCTAATGCAACTTTAATAACCAATGCCAACTTTGTCAAGACTCATAGACAAAAAATATTCACAACAAGCAACAAGCTAACCGACGTCTTTTTCTGTTCTTCTGCATAGCGTGCGTCTCGTACAGCGTTATCATACCTGCCAGTAAAAAGAGTTCACACGGTTTCTGCAGCAACATACACAAGTCTGGCACATCTTAAATAAAAAAAGAGCCGTCTTAAGGCCACTCATAAATGCCTTAGACAACTCTATAACCATCCATTATCTCCATAAATAATTCCTCTATGCCAAGCCATAGCGAATATGCGAAAAGCTTTGCAGCACCTGGACGAACAACGCCTCTTAAGAACATCTCGCTCGTTTCCCAGTTAAAACTGGTTCTGACAAGAGACAGTCGCTGCTTTCCTTATCTCTGACAAAAACCTATTTATATGTCACATCGAGATCTTCGGTGCCACCCAATCGTTGTTTAATGGGAACTTGATTTCTCCTCTGCTTTCCGCTTTTCCTTCTGTTGCGGCAGTACGACCCAGCGCTGAATAGCAGCGGCAACGCCATCATTGGTGTTTGTGGCTGTAATCCAATCAGCTTTTCGCTTTACAGCCTCCTGGGCATTGCCCATGGCGATTCCAAGTCCTGCCTCAGTAATCATAGCAATATCATTTAAACTGTCGCCAACAGCCATGACGTTTTGCAACGAAATGCCTAAGTCGTCGCATACTTTCTTTAACGCAAACGCTTTGTTAATGCCTAGGGCATTGATTTCGATATTGGTTGGGCTTGAATTGGTTATTTCTGTGATGGCCCGCAGCTGGAGCTCAGCGATAATCGCTTTGCGCACTTCATCATCTTCGGTATCAAACCCGAATTTTAGCCACTCGTGGCCATGCCTGTCATCGGGCAACTTGCCACGGAATATCGATTTCCTTGAAGCGCCCCATACATGTACGCCATGCTTCTCCGTTAGTTCGTATATGTGGTCAACCGCCTCTGGCGGCATCAAACTCGTATTAAAAACACTCCCTTCACAGTCATAAATTTCACTGCCATTTGCGGTCACTAAGAAAGACTTCAGCCCAAGCGATGTGGCATACTTCCCGCAACTTGCTAACGTCCTGCCTGTTGCCAACACAACATGGACACCTAATTCCTGGGCTTCTGCAATCGCCTCACGATTGCCTTCCGAAATTTCGTGATTGTCATCCAGCAGTGTCCCATCCATATCAAGGGCAATTAACTGAATGTGCGGTCCTATTTGTTGGTCCATACGAATATGTCTCCTCCATTCACAGTGCTTTCTATATCTAGTGTACTATAAATAAATCGTGCTTGATGCCTATGCAAACGAATCTTAGAGCTGACTTTACAAACTTACACCATTATGGATGAATAAAAGGAAAAGGCCTCCCGACCGTTTTGGTTACGCGTCCAAAACGTAGTCGACAGGCCGGCGACGAACAGGGCGATCCGTTTTCCTTTACCTATTTGCATATTGGTTCCAAAAAGCGACAATGGTTTCCATCCCTTTATCAAAATTTTCGAGATGAAAATGTTCATTTGGAGCATGGAAATTCTCGCTCGGCAAACCGAATCCCATAAGGACAATCGGAATATGAAGTTGCGAATCAAATGTCTCCACTACTGGAATGGACCCACCCATCCTCGTGTACGCCACTTCTGTCTGGTAGACTTCCTCGTAAGCACGGGCACATGCAGCAAATACAGGGTCTGTCACTGGAGCGACAAAAGGCTTGCCTGTATCATGACGTTCTGTTGTCACTGTCACTCCAGGCGGCGTATGCGCTTGAATATGGGCTTCGATTTTTTCCAATATGTCAATTGGGTCTTGTCCCGGCACTAAGCGGCATGTGATTTTCGCGGTTGCTTCCGCTGGAATCACCGTTTTGACACCTTCCCCTTGGAAACCGCCATAGACGCCGTTTAATTCAAGCGTCGGCCGAATCCACGTGCGCTCTCGGGCTGTATACCCTTTCTCTCCGAACAGTTCATTGACACCAAGCTCCTCTTTTAGCGCCTCTTCTCCGCTTCCTAACGCCTTGATGCTTTCCATTTCTTCTGCAGAAGGGATTTCAATCCCTTCATAAAAGCCGTCAATCGTGATTTTTCCGTTCTCATCGCGCATCGAAGCGAGCAATTGAACAAGGGCATGCAAGGCATTTTGTACAGCGCCTCCATACAGGCCAGAGTGCAAGTCGCCTTTTGCCCCTTTTACGCGGATTTCTAACGCAGCAATGCCACGCAGCCCCGAACAGATAGCCGGTTTGCCTGCTTCAAGCATCGTCGTATCGGAAATAAGCAACACGTCGGCAGCTAAACGCTCTTTCTCGTTCGCTACAAATTCATCAAGATTAGGCGAACCAATCTCTTCTTCGCCCTCAATTAAAAATTTGACGTTAAACGGCAACGTCCCTTCTACTTCAAGCATCGTTTGCACCGCTTTCAAATGCATGAACACTTGACCCTTGTCATCACTAGCCCCACGGGCATAAAGCTTGCCATCGCGAACAGTCGGCTCAAACGGTTCCGTTTCCCATAAATGCAAAGGGTCAACTGGCTGAACATCGTAATGGCCATAAATCAATATCGTTTTTGCCTCTGGCCCTGCATCAAGCCACTCTGCATAAACGATAGGATGCTTTTTCGTTTCAATGATTTCCACTTTCTCCATTTTTGCCTGAAGAAACGCTTGCTTCAACCATTCTGCTGCAGCACGGATGTCTTCCTTATGCTCGGAAATGGAGCTAATGCTTGGAATTTTTAAAAATGCACTCAATTCTTCTAAATGCGCGGCGCGGTCTTGACGCAGCCGTTCTATCACTGAACTTGCCATTCACGCTACACCCCATTATGATTAAGTTCTTTTCATCGTATTGTATCATATTTTTTCGCTTTCATTCTCCGTCTGCCATGCTAAACTTAACATAGCCTGCAAAACCTAGGGGGATGCTTACTATGACGATTCATAGACTAACTGACAAAGATTTCGAGCAAGCTTTTCAGCTTAGCTGCTATGCTTTTCAAGTTGAGAACCCTGATGACCACCGACAGCGTGCCCAAAAAGCATGGGACAGATCGATTAACATCGGCGCCACGGAGAACGGCCAGCTCCTCTCAAAACTAGCACTTTTGCCTTTGGCTGTCCACATCCACGGAAAAACGATGCCAATGGGTGGCCTTGCTGGCGTTGCTTCCTACCCTGAACAACGACGCAAAGGCCATGTGCGCCAACTGCTTGGCCACACGTTGCAAACGATGCGCGCAGAAGGCCACTTATTGTCGTATTTAGCGCCATTTTCGGTGAGCTTTTACCGTAAATTCGGCTGGGAAATTCTTTGTGAGAAAACTACCTATACACTAAATGCCAAGCAACTGCCAAAGCCCTTGCCAATTGCTGATGGCAAGTTAGAGCGGGTCGACCCATCTGATCCGAGAATCTGTGCCGTCTACGAGAAGCGCCTCTGCCATGGGATGCTCGTCCGTGATCCACAATGGTGGGACCATCTGCAAAACGGAGCGTATAAAGCAAAGAAAGCCGTTTTGTACATAGACGCGGCGGGAGAGCCGAGCGCCTATATGATCTATACAATTCAAAAACGGAATTTTACAACAGAAGAACTAATCTTTGGCGACCAAAAAGGCTTAAATGCTTTGTTTGCCTTTATCGGCCAGCACGACTCCATGGCTGACACAGCTGAATTGACGGTGCCAGCAGCAGAAGGCTTGTCGTATTTTCTGCCAGACGCAAAAACAAAAGCTGAGACGATTCCATACTTTATGGCCCGCATTGTTGATGTCGCTCCGTTTTTCCAAGCTTACCCGTTTCTTGCCGATGGTCAAGGCGACTTTGTGTTCCGTATCAGTGACCCAGTCGCAGAGTGGAATGATCGGTTGTTTGCATTCTCGGTTAAAAATGGAAAAGCACACCCGACAACTGTTGGTGGCGATGAACCGGTATTTGAAACGGACATCCAAACACTGACGGCGCTCATGCTAGGCTATCAACGCCCCACTTTTTTCAAGCATGCCGGCTTCATTCAGGGCGACGAAAAAGCACTACAAGATTTTTTCCGCCTTATTCCCGGTGAACAGCCAGCTCTTGTCGACTTCTTTTAAGACTAAAAAGCAGGGGTTGTCCCAAAAGATCGCTGCAAAGCACTTTTGGGGCAACCCCTGTTGTCGTTACCATTTAAATCGCTGAATCATTTCTTCCAGTTCTTCAGCCAACGCCGACAGGTTGGTGGTCGAACTTAAAATTTCTTCCATTGAGGCAAGCTGCTCTTCAGTCGCTGCTGACACGTTTTGAACATGAGCAGACGTCGTTTCAGCCGCCTGGGAAATATTGTCGTACGAAAGCATAAACTGTTCCGTTTGAATAGACATTTGTTTCGCTTCATTGGTAACTTGATTGATTTTTTGACGGACTTCATCCATATGTGACTGGATAGCTGTAAAGGAATCACCTGCATCTTGAATGACTTCGACCCCTTTTGCCACTTCGCCTTTGCCTGCTTGCATCGCTTTTCCAGCACTCATCGTCCCTGTTTGTATGCCGCGTATTTGCTCCTGCACGTTTTGGGCAGCTTCGTTTGTTTGTTCTGCCAGCTTCCTGACTTCATCGGCAACGACCGCGAAACCGCGGCCATGCTCGCCAGCTCGTGCTGCTTCAATCGAAGCGTTTAAAGCGAGCAAGTTCGTTTGCTCGGAAATATCGGAAATTAAGCGAATCACTTGGCCAATTGTTTTCGCTTGCTGTTCTAGCGACTCAATTGTGCCAGCAAGTTCAGACACATGGGCATCAATGGCATTCATTTGCGAAACGCTACGTTCCACGCCTTTCTGTCCACTATCCACCATTGCAGCCGCTTGGTCAACTGCTGTTTGCACGCTAGATGCAGACAGAACAATATCGGAGATGCCCTGTGACACAGAAGTGGTTGCTTTCCGCCCCTGTTCCATGCTGGACGATTGGGCATCAACCCCAGAAGAAACCTCTTGGACAGCGAGTGTGATTTGCTCCGTTGCCTGCATATTTTGCTCGGTGCTCGCTTGCAATTCTTCAGATGAAGAAGCCAAATAAGTCGCTTTATCTTGAATATGGCTTAATGTCAGAATAAGTGAGTTGCGCATATCGTCAAACGCCTCAGCAAGGGCACCAATTTCGTCATTGGCAAGTGCCTTTCCTTCGTACTTCGCACCTAAGTTGCCACTTTTGATCACGTTTGCCATTTTAGCCAATCCAGAAAGGGGCGCAACGACGGACCGGACGACAAAGTAAATGATGACACACCCAACCACCAATGTCGCTGCAATGACAATTAGCATCGTCTGCAAAATTGGTTGAACCGTTTGGCTTGCCTCATTCGGCAACATTGCCCCAACTAACACCCAGTCGGTAGGGCTAATTTTGTTGTAATTCAGCTCCCGTACGACGCCGTCTTCCTCAGATTGGAATTGCCCGCTTTCATCTTCAAATTGCTGCATTAAGTTAACCGGTAAAAATTCACCTGTTTCCCTAGTCGGATGTGTGACAATCCGCCCAAATTGGTCGGCTAAATACATATAGCCAGTACTGCCGATTTTTGCCGCATTGACTTGACCCGTCAGTTCTTTCAGGCTAATGCGAATACCAAGAACGTTCGTAGAGTCAGCAGTTAACGTGCCCATAATGACTTCGACGTGCTCCTCTTCCCCTTCGACTGTCAAAATTGGTTCGCTAATCGACACCTCGACTTGCCTGGCATTCGCCTGTTTAAACCACGACGATTCTTGGAGGCCTTCTTCTGGGCCAAATCCAGTTGAGCTGTTATAGGCAACCGCTTCGCCTGTCTGTCCAACTAAGTAGACTTCTAAAATATTTTCGTTAATGTTCGTTAAATCAACAAGGCGTTGCTCAAGCTGCTCATCTGAGAGTTCCTTTACATTGATTGTACGGCCCGCGTAATGGACGCTATCTGTTTGCAGCTCCATAAATTGTTGCAGCGATGCATGGACATTGGCTGTCGTATGGCTTGCTTGCTCAAGCATTGTTTCTTCGACATTGTCCCTTGTACTCGAATAAGAAAACAACCCGATGACTAAGCTTGGTATAAGTAGAAAAAGGCCAAAAGCCAAAAACAGTTTCCATTTTAAGTTAAGCGTCTTTTTTCCGATCATCTCTTCCCTCGCCTTTTACGTCCTTTTCTTTTACATCGGCAAAATCGTAAGCAAAGTAAAGAGATTTGTAGAAAATTTGACAATCTTTTCTGCAATTGGCCAGCTGCCCCCTTAAAAAGCAAGCTAAAAAAGAGCTGCGCCTTTGGCGCAACTCTCAGATGTTTGCATATTCCCCTCTTCACCTAAAACGGATTGCTGTTGTTACCCATCATCATGTTGCCGTTTTTCTTCAATCAGTCGTTCTTTCATGTTTCTTAGTTCGTCAGAAAGGGAAACCGGATACACTTCCGGAACTTCTAAGCGCAAATATTCTTCCCAAAACGTGTTCTTTTGGCGTTGATGGTAAGCCCGCACTTCTTCTAATGTCGGGACATCGTACACGCATTTGCCTTGCTTAAAAATTTGCTTATGGAGCTCGACTGCCTCAAAATCACGGATTTTTTTCGCTTTCAACGGATTGGTTGGGTGTTTTAAGACAATTTCTGATTGGCCCTCCAAGCTTTCATGGGCTAAGCAAATGTAGTCCCCTTTTGCCATTCCATCTGGGCCGAATAAACGATACACTTTTTTGCGGCCTGGATTGAGAATTTTTTCGATGCTCTCGGATATTTTAATAAGCGGAATCCAGTCATCCTCATTGTAGATACCCGCTCGCAACTCTTGTGGTAGAGCCCGTCGGGCCACAATTTTATGGACGCCTCCTAAGGCTGGGTTGTCGTAAGCGGTAATAAACTTTGTGCCTACACCCCAAATGTCAATTTGTGCTCCTTGCTGTTTTAAAGAAGCGATGGTGTATTCGTCCAAATCATTTGTCGCAGCAATTTTAACATGCTCAAGCCCTTCTTCGTCGAGGCGTTTGCGCACTTTCTTCGACAAATACGCCAAGTCGCCGCTATCAAGGCGGACAGCCGTCATCTCAAAACCTTTTTCTTGCAGCTTGCGTGCAGTCGTAATCGCATGAGGCAAACCGCTGTTTAACGTATCGGTCGTGTCGAGCAGAGGAATGGTCTTTTGTGGGAAGACGTTGGCATAAGCGAGAAACGCCTCTAACTCTGATGGATGAAACATAATATATACATGGGCCTGTGTTCCAGTAATCGGCATCGAAAACTGTTTGCCTGCCTTTACGTTGCTTGTCGCATCGAAGCCTGCGATGTATGCCATTTTGGCGCCATATACACTGGCATCCCGCCCTTGCGCCCGTCGTTTCCCCATTTCAAGCAAGCCGTCTTTTCCGGCAATGGTTTTAATACGTGATCCCTTCGTCAACACAAGGGACTCAGCGTTGATAATGTTTAAAAGCATCGCCTCAATCCAAATGCACTCCCATACCGGCGCTTCTAAGCGGATAAGGGGGGTGTTCGGGAACACAAGGTTGCCTTCTTCGACTGCATACATATCACCGCTAAAGCGCAATTTTCGCAAATCTTCAAGAAACGCTTCTTCAAATCCTTCTGGTTGTTGACGCAAATAGTCAAGATCAGCCTCCGAAAAATGGAGGTTGTTTATCGTTTCAATCAAGTGACCAAGGCCACCGAAAGCAACGTAACCGCCAAGCTCGCCGCTAAAATCGCCAACGCCTTTTACAAACGGCGCTTTTCGATAAAAATCATCGTAAACAACTTGCGTTTTGTGCAATCCTTCCTTCCACAGCGCATACATCATTGTGATTGCATAATAGTCAACATCTAAACCATAATCTTGATCTGGGTTGTAATAAGGAACAACGTGGAACGAGTCATTTCCACAGCGGACGCATGCTTCCGCTGGCTCTCGTTCATTTGAAAATTGCGGCTGGTCACAGCGCCTGCATATATGTACAAAACGATAGTCGGTCGGCTTAATGTAATCAAATATGGTTTTCGCTTGTGGCATCGGTGCTTCTCCTTTTGTCACGGGAACCTCTCTGATTCCGTAGTCATTGCCAGTATAACGCTGTCACGTGCTTATTTCAAATCAAGCTTCTTTGAATAAAAGGACAGCCACACAAACGCCAAAAGATGGTAAGATGATGGGTGAAAGCAAGGAGGAATGCCTGTGTCTATTGCATTGAAACGGAGACACCATCTCGTCTTTTTGGCGTCCGTTTTCTGTTTTTGGCTATGCACTTACAGCTATGTGCCCATCTTTAGCCTTTATTTAGAACAAATTCACTTTACGTATGCGGCAATCGGGATTATTCTCGGCAGTTACGGCATTACGCAAGTGTTGCTCCGTTTTCCACTTGGCGTCTTGCTTGATTCATTGCGACATTTGCGCAAGCATTTTTATGTAGGCGGCTTTGTAGTCGCTATTCTAAGCGGAATCATTTTACTATCGTCCACTTCGTTTGCATGGGTTTTGACAGGACGGTTGCTAGCAGGCGTTACTGCTGCCATGTGGGTGATGGCAACGATTATGTACGCCGACTATTTTAATCCAGGCCAATCTGGCCGAGCAATGGGAACATTGCAATTTTTGACGGTCATGCCGCAATTTCTCAGCATGGTAACAGCCGGCATTCTCGTTGAACAATTTGGCTGGAGCATTCCGTTTTGGGTAGGGATCGTCGCGGCAGGAACCGGACTCTTATTTGCCCTCTTTATTAAGGAAGTGCCGCAAGAAATCGAGAATCACGGCTCTCAACGTTTAGGGAAACAAGTCAAGGCAGTGTTGTCTATCAAACATCTGCTGCCGTTAACGTTTGTATCATTATTTACACACGCTCTGTTGTTTATTTCTATTTTTGGGTTTACGCCTGTTTATGCAAATGTCCACGGCGTTCGGGAGGGGCAGCTTATTTGGCTGATGGCAGCTTTCTTTATTCCACACGCTGCTGCATCTTTAGGAGTTGCTTTTTTCAATGTTTCAAAGCGCAATGAAATCCGGTTGATTGCGCTCTCTCTCATTGTCACTTGCTTCACTTTTTTCTGTATGCCGTTTGCTACTACACTAGCAACGATCAGTCTGTTGCACGGCGTTGTTGGCTTGACAATCGGCGTAGTATTGCCGCTGTTGCTCTCGCAAATTGCTTCACTCCCGCAGCCTTCCTTAAAAACGTCTGTTATGGGCTTCTACCAATCTGTCTATGCAATTGGCATCTTTATTGGCCCGTACGGCGCAGGCTTTGTGGCTGAACATATAGGCATCGCTCATATTTTCACATTGGCAGGAATCGTCTCGCTTCTCGCTTTGGCAATTACAATGCCACTTTTGCGTCGAGCTAAAAACGAAACGAGCAAAAGCGGCGAAGCCTCTTAGGGCAAAACTGGAAGCTGTTTAGAAAGCCGGTTGAGGGTCGTTAATAAGGCGATCTTCAACCGGTGTTCAAAGGTGAAAGTACTATTACAGCATTACTAGGAGGCGCTATGAAGAGCAGTTATATGGAAAAGCATTTTCACACACTTTACAAGCAAAGGCATGAAATGTCGATGGCGATGGAGCCTTTTAAAGGGGAAGAATGGAAAAGACCTTGTGAAGATAAATGGTCGTTTGGAGAAACGTTTTACCATTTGTTTTTAATGGTGAAACGTTTTAAACAGCTAAATAAGCTGTATTTGCCATTGTCAAAGCCAATTGCCGCAATCAGGAAAAACAAGCCTTATGAAACGCATAGTAAAGACGTATACAAGCAATATCATAAAAAGCATCACAAGCCCATGAAAGCACCAAGTATGTTAATACCGCCAAAAGAGATCCAAAAGAACACGTCATTCGCTCAATTAGTGACAAGCTTAGATGCCGAAACAAAACAATTGCAGAACATGGTCGATCAAATAAAAGACGAAATTGCTGGCCATATTCGCTATCCAGACCCCATCGCCGATTATCCTAATCTCATACAAAGCATACATTTGCTTGGCATACACGAAAATCACCATTTTCAACTTTGTAAGGAGTATTACAAGCTCGTTTGACCAAGCTCATACCAAAAAACCGCGGGGATCGACTATCCCGCGGTTTTTCTCCTTCAAATTAATAAGGATCAGACGGCATTCCTTCTTGTTCCGCTTCCTTGACCGCATGTCCTTCTTTGTCGTCTACGCTTTCTTGAACACGTTTGATTGCTTCTTCTAGACGCTTGCCGTAGTCGCGGTCCGCTTCTGTTACATTTTCGATCATTTGCTTTTGGATTCGTTTATCGACATCGGCCAGAGCATCGGCTAAATTGGCAATTAACTCATCCCGTTCCCAATCAGAAAAGCGGCGATACGTTTCCCCTGCTTGGCCAAAGTTGTTCGGGCGGCTGATCGCTTCATATTTCACTTCGCCTGATACGTGCGGCGTATGGTCTGGGTTGACTTTTTCCGCTTCCTTTAAACCGTTAAGGACAGATGGCTCATAGTTAACATGTGGATTGATTCCAGGAGGACTATCGACATGGTACGTCATTTGCCCGTCTCGTTGGTTGGTCGCTACCCGTTTTTTCGGGGCATTGATTGGCAGTTGCAAATAGTTCGGGCCAACGCGGTAACGCTGCGTGTCTGAATAGGAGAACGTGCGTCCTTGCAACAGTTTGTCATCGGAAAAGTCAAGGCCGTCGACAAGGACGCCGGTACCAAAGGCGGCTTGTTCCACTTCCGCAAAATAATTTTCTGGGTTTTTGTTGAGCACCATCTTGCCGACTTTGTGCCAAGGAAACTGGTCTTTATACCAAAGCTTAGTCGGGTCAAGAGGATCAAAGTCAAGCTCTGGATGTTCGCCGTCTTCCATCAATTGCACATAAAGTTCCCATTCAGGGTAATCGCCTTTTTCAATTGCTTCATACAAATCTTGCGTTGCATGGTTGAAGTTTTTTCCTTGAATTTGCTCTGCTTCTTTTTGGGTCAAGTTTTTGATTCCTTGTACAGGCTCCCAATGGTATTTGACAAGCATCGCTTTCCCTTCCTCGTTGACCCATTTATACGCATGGACGCCCGATCCTTGCATATTCCGGTAGTTTGCCGGAATGCCCCACGGCGAGAACACAAATGTGATCATATGGGTCGATTCTGGGCTTTGCGAGACAAAATCGAAAAACCGTTCCATGCTTTGCCGGTTCGTTACTGGATCCGGTTTAAACGCATGGACCATATCCGGAAATTTTAGCGGATCGCGAATGAAGAAAATCTTCAAGTTATTGCCGACTAAGTCCCAGTTTCCGTCTTCTGTGTAAAATTTCACCGCAAACCCCCGGGGATCACGAAGTGTTTCGGGAGAATGGATGCCATGAATAACAGAAGAAAACCGGACAAATACAGGCGTTTTCACTTCCGTGTTTGTAAACACTTTTGCTCTTGTGTACTTGGAAATTGGTTCATCTCCGACTTTTCCATATGATTGAAAATAGCCGTGTGCTCCTGCACCGCGGGCATGGACAACTCGTTCCGGAATGCGCTCCCGGTCGAAATGGCTAATTTTCTCCAAGAAATCATAATTCTCTAATGTCATAGGCCCGCGGTTGCCGACAGTGCGTACATTTTGATTGTCTTTCACGGGATGGCCTTGACGGGTGGTCAATGTATCGTCTTTCTCATTTGCGGCTTTGCGCTGATCGAGCGCATCGCCTTGCCCTGTTACATTGGTTCCAAACGAAGGCGCCTTTTTTGATTCATCCATTGGTTAGCCAACTCCTTCCTTTTATTCCAGCCTAGCTTTTCCAGTAGACGTAAAACTATGCAAAAAAGCAGAGGGATTGTTCCCTCTGCTTACACATGTGTCAACTGGATATTGTTTAGAGTCGCAAATACGCCATTTTTGGCGACGAGCTCCTCGTAAGTGCCTTGCTCGGCAATGCCGTCTTTCGTCACGACGACAATATGGTCGGCATGGCGGATTGTTGCTAGTCGGTGGGCGATAACAAGTGTTGTCCGGTCTGCCGCCAACTCTTGCAATGATTCTTGAATAAGCGCTTCTGTTTCTGTATCTAATGCAGAAGTCGCCTCGTCTAAAATCAAGATAGGCGGATTTTTTAAGAATGTGCGCGCAATCGCAATCCGCTGTTTCTGTCCACCAGACAACTTTAAGCCGCGCTGGCCGATTTGCGTTTCATAGCCTTCTGGCAGCGATTCGATGAGCCCGTCCAAATTCGCCAGCTTGGCGGCGCGGTAAATGTCTTCGTCGCTTGCATCCAGTTTGCCATAGCGGATGTTTTCTTTCAGCGTCCCGCTAAATAAAAAGACATCTTGTTGGACAATGCCAATTTGCGAACGCAGCGACTTCTTCGTCATGTCGCAAATGTTGATGCCATTAATGGTAATAGCGCCACTATCTACATCGTAAAAGCGCGGAATGAGCGAGCTAATCGTGGTTTTCCCAGCGCCAGACGGACCAACGAAGGCGACCGTTTTTCCAGCCGGGATAAAGAGATTGAGATCATTAAGAACCGGCCGATTGTTTTCATAACTGAACGTGACATTGTGGAATTCAATATCGCCATTGAGCACAGGCGCCACTTTAGCGTCAGGCTTGTCCTCAATATCTACTTCTGTATCAAGGACTTCAGTGAAACGTTTAAAGCCGGCCATCCCTTTTGGATAAAGCTCTAAAATCGCACTAATTTTCTCAATCGGCTTAAACAAAATGTTGATATAGAGAATGAAGAGGACAAACTCGCCAACATCAAGGGAATTGGTATAAAGCAGCCATGCGCCGACAAGGAGCACAGATAAAATCATCAGCCGCGTTGCTAAAAAGATGCCAGAAGATGTATAGCCCATTACTTTGTAGCCGCCTACTTTTGCCTTTTGGTAACGGCGGTTATTTTTACGGAACTCTTCCACTTCATGGGCTTCGTTCGTAAACGATTGGACAACGCGCATGCCAGAAACGCTGTCCTCTACACGGGCATTGACATCGCCAATTTCCGCATACATTTTTGACCATGCCTGATTCATTTTAATATTGGTATAAGTAATCAAGGCGATCAGGAACGGTACAAATACGAGCGCTACAATAGCCAGTGTCGGGTTCACATAAAACATAATGCCAAAAGCACCTACAAACGTCATTAACGCAATAAATAAGTCCTCTGGGCCATGGTGCGCTAATTCGCCAATGTCAAACAGGTCATTTGTAATGCGGCTAATAATGTGCCCTGTTTTCGTATTGTCAAAATAACGGAACGATTGGCGCTGGATGCTTTCAAACAAGTCTTGGCGCATGTCCGTCTCAATGTGAATTCCGAGTTTATGCCCAAGAAAATTGACATTGTATTGCAAGTACGCGCTGATTAAATAGGTGAGTAACAACCCCCCTGATACCCAGACGACCTTGTCCCATTCTTGTTGTGGCAAAAGCGTGTTAATGAACCATTGGACGACAATAGGAAAAAATAAATCTAAAACAGCGACGACAATGGCGCTGAAAAAGTCAATAAAAAACAACTTTTTATGCGGTACATAATAAGAAAAAAAACGTTTAATCATTGCTCCAACCTTCTTTCTGATCTAACAGGCCGGCAACCCCCTCTTTTATTTAACCAAGAACCGTTTTGAATTGCAAAATAAACATTCATACATTTGGCACTATCTAGCAGCCTAACGATTCTATAAATCAACAAACACAACGGGCAGCACCGAAAAACCTATTAACTAATCGCTAACAGGTTCTTCGATGTCTTCGCCAATTGTAATCACTTCCGTTTCCAGCTCAACGCCAAACTTGTCTTTTACCGTTTGCTGAACATGGCGGACAAGGCTCATATACTCTGTTGCAGTCGCATTATCCACATTCACAATAAAGCCTGCATGTTTTTTTGACACTTCAGCTCCACCGATGCGTGTCCCTTGGAGGCCGCTGTCTTGGATCAGCTTGCCGGCAAACATGCCAGGCGGGCGCTTAAATACGCTACCGCATGAAGGGTATTCGAGTGGCTGTTTCGTTTCCCGCGCAATCGTCAACTCATCCATTTTCGCTTGTATTTGCGCCATGTCGCCTTTTTGCAGGCGGAAAGTGCCCTCCAAGGCGATATAACGTTTGGCTGAAAACACACTTTTACGGTAATCAAAATCAAACTCTTCTTTCGAGAGCGTTTTAAATTCCCCTTGTTCCGTTAACACCAATACACTCTCAAGCACATCGGCAATCTGTCCGCCATAAGCGCCAGCATTCATGTAAAACGCACCACCTACCGTGCCAGGAATGCCACAAGCAAACTCAAGCCCAGTCAGCTCCGCATCACGGGCTCTCCGTGATGCTTCAATAATCGTCGCTCCCGTCTGCGCGACTAACTCCACTCCTGTGCATGTGATCGTATTGAGCTTTTTTAAACTTAATGTAATTCCACGAATGCCCCCGTCTTTTACAATGACATTCGACCCATTGCCGAGCAACGTAACAGGCACCCGATGTTCGTGGGCAAATTTCAAAACGGTTTGCGTTTCCTCATACGATTGGGGCGTAATAAACAAATCGGCTGCGCCACCCATTTGCGTATACGTATGTTTGCATAATCGTTCATCTTCATGAATTGTTCCTTCTGGCAATAACGTCCATAAAGGCTTGCATATTTCAATATATCGTTTCATCATCATCTTCCTCTAACCTAATCATTTCAAAAAAATGACGGACGCCTATATGAGCTATATATGCGCCATCCTCATTTGTCGTGCGTCAGTTATTTTTAGGAAGCATTTCCTCTTTCACTGATCGCGGCTCCTTCATTATGACGGATTTGCGCAAAAAAAAACAGACCATACATCATTTTCATCTGTTTTTCATTACTTTCATAGACTTTTACGAAGCTATTTTGGCCGCTTCAGGGAATAACGTGCGCCTAGCCCTGCATAGTTCGGTCCCGCTAATCGGGCAACAGGTTGAAGAGCGTCCATGTCGATGCCATTCGCTTCTTGATCGATAACGTCCTCTGCAATATGCATAGCCAAGACACGAGCAATAAGCAAATCAAATGATAGCTCCCCCGCATCGTTTTTGGTCGGCAAGTGGGATTCGAGCTTGCACTCAAATCGTATACGGGCTTCCTTAATTGCCGGCACGGAGACCGTAACACTTTCCGTCAAATGAAAAGACGTCCGTTCCAGTTCACTCTCATCTGGCGCAAGCGTTGCTGCTGTCTCATTCATATCGCTGACGATTTTTTCACTGACGACATGAATCACCATTTCTTCCATGGCCACCGCATTGCGCGCCGTATCTTTCATTTGCCCCTCACGCCTGCCTACGGCAATGGACAAAAGCGGCGGGTCGCTAGCAAGCATCGTAAAAAAGCTGAATGGTGCGGCATTGACCACGCCTCCTTTTTCCGTTAGCGTCGTGACCAACGCGATCGGGCGAGGCACAATGGCCCCGCTCATCCAGCGGTAGCGGTCTCTTGCTGATAGTTCATCCATTCGCAGTAAACGCATAACATCTCCTCCATGTGCCTTTTGTTTTCATTGTCCCTGTTTTTGTAGAATGGTTCAAGAGAAAGGATCACGTTTACCTTCGTCCGCTTTCGCCAATACTGAATCTGAGGTGATAGAAAGTGGAAGAGCTCGTTTCCATCTCAGGACGAACGATCGTTATGTTTGTTGCAGTCCTGCTTTTTTTCCGCTTAACAGGCAAAAAGGACGTCGGCGAAGTTAGCGTTCTTGATATTATTATTACGATCATGGTCGCAGAGCTAGCTGTTATTTTAATTGAAGATACAAAAATGCCCCTCATTCGCGGCCTTACGCCGATTGCGCTGCTCATCTTGTTGTCCCGTGTTTTCTCCTATTTGCAAGTCAAAAATCAGCGTTTTCGCGACGTCGTTGATGGCAAACCGGTACTGTTAATACGAGATGGCGTTTTTATCGAGGAAAATTTATTAAAACAAAACTACAACATCGATGACATCATGATGCAGCTGCGTGATAAAGACATTGCCGACATTCAAGAAGTGGATTGGGCGCTGTTAGAGTCATCTGGTTCATTGTCGGTGTTTAAAAAAAACGATCACAGCTCCCTTTCACTCCCGCTTATTATGGATGGCATTCTCCAACATAAGCATTTAGACATTCTCGACATTCCCGAAGAAGAAGTTCACCAAGCATTGCGCGAAGAGGGCATTCACGACATTCGCCATGTGTTTTATTGCAGTCGTTTCCAAGGAAACTTTTTCATCCAGAAGAAAAACAGGGAAACGACAGACTAAAATGCTTAAAAACGGGTACATGTATGACAAAGCATGGAAAACGATTCCTTCGTTTTCCAATTGGAAAGTGATCTTAAGCTGAAAGGTGGACATGGCATGCCCCGTTACGAAAAAGCCATTCTGCTCTACAATAGGAACGCAGGGCAAGGAGACGTCAACGAACTGCTGCAACAAACATTGGCAACACTTGCCCCTGAAGTAATAGAGCTGACATTGATCCAGACGCAAGCGCCAGGCGAAGCAAAACAACGATGCAAACAGTTGCCTGAGGACATCGAACTATTGATCATCGTGGGCGGCGACGGCACCGTCCATGAATGCGTCAACGGGTTGATGGCAGGAAACAACCAACCAACTGTGGCAATTGTGCCAGCTGGCACGTGCAATGACTTGGCTCGAAGCTTGCAAATTCCTACAGTAGACGACGCCCTCACAGCAATTGTAAACGGCACAACTGTTGCGATTGACATCGGCCAACAAAACGACAGCTACTTTGCCAACTTTTCTGGAGTAGGCATGATTGTCGAGGCTTCAAAAGAAATAGAAGCAGAAACAAAAGCACGTTTTGGAAAACTTGGGTATATCATTAGCGCAATTCGATCGATCAAAGAACCAAAACCATTTTCGTACACGATCACAACAGCAAAAGGAGAAACATCTAGCGGCGATGCCGTTATGATCTTAGCGATGAACGGCCAATACATTGGCACAATCGGCCTATTCTTAAAAGACATCTCCCTTTCAGACGGCAAACTTCATCTGTTTATTGTCAAGGAGGCAGGCTTCACGCTCTTAAAAAATATGTACAGCCACGCTTTCACCGATGAAAATTGGCTTAACGACGCAGAAGGGATCGAAGCACTCGAACTCGATCAATTTACACTCACATGCCGCCAAACGCTCGATGTCGACAGCGATGGCGAAATCAATGAACAGACACCCGTCTCCTATACACTTCATCAACAGGCCCTTACTTTTATTACTACAGAACAACAAGAAAAAGACTGAGGATGCGATGAGGATAGGGAAACCGGTTTGTTTGATCGTTGGCGTTAAAAAGAAGACATTGGGAGCGAAATGGGCTAGGCCGCAAACGTGTTTGCGGCCTAGGTTTTAGGAGCGGATTATACTAAACCTTTTTTATATACTATTAGTTTTAGCGCAGCAAGATCGAGAAGACTTCAAACAAGAAATTGGTGCTTTACTTCTAGAAGCCCTCGGAAGATGGAACTGGTTTCTTTAGATACCTTTGTCAACCAAGAACACATGACAATGAAAATTCTACTGACCATAATTCCCATAATAAGAAAAGCAGCATTGTTTAATAACTTCTAGAAAACATTTTTCGGGTAAATTGTAACAAACTATGACATAACAATATAAAGCATGTTACCGTTTACTCGGTTTATTATTGAATATCTTCGTTTAAATTATCTTCTTCGCTGGATGAAAATATCGTTTTACTAAGCAGGCTTTAGGAAATGGTATTAAAAGAGGAGGAGATAAACTTGGTATCTAGGAATATCCGATTTATTTTGTTAACTGGATTTTCTATGTTTTTAGCTTATTTATTATTAGCTATTGTGCTCAATTTTGGTGATTCTTTTTCAATCACTTGGAGTATTTTATTTTTTATTGTTGGTCTAATGATGGGGGGTATTATCATTTTAATGAGTAGTAAAAGACAAAGAAAATAAAAGCTGTCCCTTGGATCAATTATTTGACCTAAGGGACTACTTAAAAATCAAAGTTCGTTCTGAAAAGGATGATGTTAATTTTCTATGTTTTAAATCAAACTGGCTAACGTTTCAAATTTCATGACAAAAAAAGGCCGAATTCCCCATTCAGCCTTTAAAAGATCTACACTTTCAATTCATTCAATCTGTCTTCTCCATAAAAAACGCCACATCTCAATTCTCTCTCTTACTTTCACCCAATCCCTGCACATAATACATAACCGCCTCATGCATGAATGCTGCTAAATCTCCTTGCTCACTGAACGGATTAAAATATTGCTTGAACCGGGCATCGGCTTGGTACGTGTTGGCGATGCACATTAATAAGTGCCCGTCGCATGGCATTGACTGCTCGAGTATTCCCCGCCACTCATCGACGAGTTGCTGTACTTCCACCGCATCCGGCTGAAAATGCATGCAGGCGGCAATTTTTCGGAACACGTCCTCCATCTGGTGCCACTGGCGTTCTTTTTCGATGGACGACCGTTCTTGCATCTTCTTCTCAAAGGATTGGTAAGCCTCCGTCTTGCCATAGCGCCACCTCGCTTCTCGGTCATATTGCTCTGGCAAGGGCAAAATCGCAGAATCATTGAAAATGCTAAGATGGTAAACATCCTTTCCAGCCACAAACTCCTCCAATGCCGCGGAGATTCGCTCTAAGCGCTGTTTTTTCAAACGTAACGTATCGTTGTGCTGCTTTAATACTTCGCGTTGCTCCTCAAGCGGAAGCTTCAAGATGGCTGCAATCTCTTTCAGAGGCACATCCATTTCCTTCAGGAACAAAATCGTCTGCAGTTTAGCCAAGCTTTCCTGATCGTAATAGCGATAGCCGTTGTCGGCGACGAACGTGGGCTTCAACAGCTCGATCTCGTCATAATAATGTAAGGTTCTGGTGGTAATGCCGGTAATGTGCACGATGTCTTTAATCGCTAATAATCGTTGTTTCATTCCAGTATCCCCTGACTTCGTCCAGGATTTGAGCCGCCGGGGTGATGGTCGCTTCGACAATCGATTTTCCCGTCTGCTTTAAATAGTATTGTACTAAATAATACCCGCAAGCATAACCCGCGCTATAAGGCATGCCAACTGGTGTGAAATTCTGGAGCTTTGCCAATTCGTCGCCGTACAGATACGGCGCAATTTGGTCAAACCCGGTTACATCCAGCTGTTCCTTCAATACAGGTTTGATCTGGCGATTTAATGTTTCAGCGCTTGTCTTCGACACCCAAGGGCCGAGAAGCTCCTCCCCGTACAGAAGTGTTGCAAAATTTTCCGCCAACCCTTCGCTAACGATCAGCTCGCCTAGGGTAACAGTGTGGTCCCACTTGATATACTGGTAACGTACGTTATGATTGACTTCATGCGCCAATGCGGGCTTCATGCGAGGCAGCGTATAAGCATTTGGAAGCAATGTGCACAAAATGTATCCGGGAATCCCACCGTCGCCGCTATACCCCTCGTTTAGCAACAAAGACTGGCTCTTCGGGTTGCCCAGGAGAATGGTGAACAAGTACTCGGATACCTTGAGTTTCACGCCGTTTTCCGTAAATAAGCCCAGGCTTCGGGCAACGACTGCTTCGCATTCCTGCCAGAACGCATCGGATGATATAAGTTCGAGTTCCGCGGAAATCTCAGGCGTCATCTCTTCTGGCGCACGGAATATGAAATTATTGATTGTCATCACGTCAAAACCGCCTGGATCGGCAGCCTTATACGGAACCTGCTGAGTCTCCCATTTTTTCATGAACGGAGCCAGCATCTCTTCCCGGTATAACTCTGTTTTCTCTGCTAGCGGAACTTGCATAACTTGGCGGTAAATGTGGTCTGAGCGCAGTGCTTGAATGTTCATATCGTTTCACCTCTACGTTTTGATCATTCAAAGTGTGAAGTATTACGTAACGTGAGAGTCAAGCCTTCATTTTTATTTTTAAAGAAAACACCGAAACCCACTCATACAGCTGGCTCCGACTGTACCACTCAGATTATTTTGCAAACACGCGTTAACAACCAAAGATGGTACGGACTTTTTTACCGCTATTACGAACTGGACCTTTTCTTCCCCTTCAACGGCGGAGAATTACCGCTTAACTTCTTTTCAACCGTTATGGTAAGATGAAATGCTGAACAGATAATTAGGGAGTGATCTCCATGCAGAGTCATTCAAACCCGCCACCTAAAAGTGATGAAGATCTTCAGAAGGTCACAGTTGGTGAGCGTAAACCCCACAACGCGCCCGTTACCCTTCTAGAGTATGATCCAGAGTGGCCTAATCAATTCGATCGAGAGGCTAGCCGAATTCGTTCTGTGCTCGGAAACAAGGTATTGCAACTCGAACATGTTGGCTCAACTTCGATTCCGGGCCTTTGTGCCAAGCCCATCATTGATATCCTACTAGTTGTGATCGATTCCGCTGACGAGACGACTTACGTCCCAAACTTAGAAAAAGCTGGTTACACCCTACGCATTCGGGAACCTGAATGGTTTGAACATCGCTTGTTCAAAGGGCCAGACACAGACATCAACCTGCATGTATTCAGCGAAGGCGCTTCTGAAGTCACTAGAATGTTGCGTTTCCGTGATTGGCTCCGAAGCAACAATGCCGACCGGGATAAGTACGCAAGCGTCAAACGCCACCTTGCTCAACGTCAATGGCGCCACGTGCAACATTATGCTGATGCGAAAAGCGGGATCGTCCAGGAAATCATGGAGCGAGCAAACTCGGTTGAGTAGAACGCTTGAATTCGATATATCATTTCTTTCACAAAGGGTGCAGCTAACATTCCGCTTCACGTTAGCTGTACCCCACCATTGCCTGGTATCCCCTCCTGAAAGGCTAATAGCAGGAACGGTTGTTAACATGCTGTGGCGGTCTGAGTCTTAATAATTCTTATTACATGCTCCGTTCTTTAATCTGTCGCACAAGTTTCTCTTTAAAATATTCAAAAGGAACCCTCTCTGTTTCCGGTTTTCCATACTGTCTAACCGTGACTGTTTCTTCTTTTAATTCGTTGTCACCTAGCACGATCGTGCAAGGGATTTTTTGCATTTGTGCTTTTCTAATTTTGTAACCTAGTTTTTCATCACTTTCATCAATGTTTACCCTTACCCCTACTTGTTTTAGTTCTGATTGTATCGTTAAACAATAGTCTAAGTGAACGTGGGAAACCGGGACAATTTGTACTTGTACCGGCGCAAGCCAAACAGGAAAAGCACCTGCAAAATGTTCGATTAAAATTCCTAAAAAACGGTCAATTGAACCAAATACAGCTCGGTGAATAACAACTGGACGCTTTTTTTCGTTTTGTTTATCTATATAAGTTAAATCAAACTTTTCAGGTAGTTGGAAATCAAGTTGAACCGTGGCGCATTGGTGGCTGCGCTGAATGGCATCTTTTATGTGAATATCAATTTTCGGACCATAAAACGCCCCATCGCCTTCATTGACTTTATAAGCATAATTAAGTTTTTGCAGTACATTCTCTAAAGCAGTTTCAGCCTGCTCCCAAAGGTGTTCACTCCCCATAAAATCATCTGGACGTGTCGATAATTCAATTTCGTACTTAAACCCAAATACTTGGTAGACATGGTCGATTATTTTTAATGCAAGTGTGATTTCCTCTTCAATTTGTTGCGGTGTTACGAAAATGTGGGCATCATCTTGGCAAAATGTACGGACACGCAATAAACCATTCAAGGCACCACTGAATTCATGACGATGCACTTGACCAAACTCTGCCATGCGAATTGGTAAATCTCGGTACGAATGCAGCCCGTTTTTAAAAATGAGCATATGGCCAGGACAATTCATTGGTTTTAGCGCAAATTGTTGCTCATCCACTTGTGTAAAATACATATTCTCTTTGTAATGATCCCAGTGACCAGATTGTTCCCATAGCCGTTGATTCATCATGATCGGCGTGCGAACTTCTTTATAGTCGTATTTGGCTTGAAGATTTCGCAAAAAAGATTCAAGCTCATTTCGGATAATTTGACCATTGGCAAGATAGAAAGGCATTCCTGGAGCTTCTTCTGAGAACATGAACAATTCCAGCTCTTTTCCAAGCTTACGGTGATTTCTCTTTTCAGCTTCCTCTAGAAAGGCAAAATAATCTTGTAACTCATCTTTTGTCGCAAACGCAACACCGTAAATACGTTGAAGCATTTGATTATCGCTATTGCCCCGCCAATATGCACCAGACACTTTCGTTAACTTAAAATGCTTGATTTTGCCTGTTGAAGGTATATGAGGACCACGACATAAATCATAAAAATCACCTTGTTCGTACACAGTCACTGTTTCATCTGGCGGTATATCTTCAAGCAACTCAAGTTTTAAAGGGTCCTGTTTGAACAACTGTTTAGCTTTTTCGCGCGTAACTTCCTTACGTGTTATCTCCATGTCCTCTTTAATGATTTGCTTCATCATCTGTTCAATTCTTAGCAAATCACCGACGGTAATCGGTTGGTCCAACGCAACGTCATAAAAAAATCCATCTCCGATGACAGGACCCACTCCTAAATGAACAGCCGGGTATAATCGCTTTAATGCATGTGCCAATAAGTGGGCTGTTGAATGACGAAGCACTTCTATTCCTTCTTTTGAAGCGACATCATATAAGGAAATATGAGCGTTTTCTGTGATTGGACATGCTAAATCGGAAGGAACACCATTTATACATCCAACAATCGTTTTTTTGTAAAGACTCGGACTAATGGATTGTGCAAGTTCAGCCAGTGTTACACCTTGCGGAAATTGCTTGCTCTTTCCATCTGGAAATTCAATAGCTATTAATGGTTCACTCATAACAAGAAACACTCCTTTTAAAGTAAATAAAATAAAAACACACCCATCCCTCAAGAAGGGACGAGTGCGTTCTACCCGTGGTTCCACCCAATTTCCCATAAGCTAAAAAGAAAAACTTATGGCTTTGGTGCTGTAACGTAGCATAAACGGTATTAGATACTAAGTTCCCCAATACAGCTCAAAGGTGGTAAATTATTTTCCTAAGCTAGGAAGATCACAGCTTACCCTTCCCTCTCTGAAAACCGTAAAAATAATTCCTGTCCTTTTCATCGCTCTTGCTTTGTAATTGTCAAAACACAAAAACGCACTCATCCCCCAAGAAGGGACGAGTGCGTTCTACCCGTGGTTCCACCCAATTTCCCATAAGTAAAAAGAGAACTTACGGCTCTGGTGCTGTAACGTAGCATAGACGGTATTGGGTACTTCATTCTCCAATACAGCTCAAAGGTGGTAAGTTACTCTCCTGCGTTAGGAAGATTTCAGCTCTCCTTCCCTCTCTGGAAACCGTAAAAAGTAACTCATGTCCTTATCAGTGCTTTTAAAAAATCAAACGATAACATTAAATTGTTTTACATGATACAGTAAATGTCTCCTAACCGCAACCCTTCTTTTCGCTTTTTGTAGATCCAATTTAAATAAATTTCAAAATTAATAGGATATTAAAGTTATAACGTTTAAACATCATATCTGTGTCATTTTCTTTTGGTGGTTTCTGCAGTTAGATCTGAAATACATAGTAGGTGTATCAGTTTTTCGTCCTTTAAATAGAAAGTAGGAATGTCCCCGCTTCGTTACTGTATAGGAACTAATATTTCACACAAATGATTATCAATCATTTGTGAAGTATATCTTTCTATAATTGGTTGTTCTCTTATTGATAGATTATTTCTTTCGATCTCAGAAAAAATATTGCCCCAAAATTCACTGACTGCCTCTTTTGTATGGTCAAGCAAAAAAACAGCGTATTTCCCACCAGAAAATTCTCCAATATGAGCTGGTTTTGTCACATTAAAATCTTTATTTATAACAACGCAAACATCATAACGACACTCCTCTTTAGGAGTAATCTCTGGGTTATCTCGCGGTATGCCTAAAATTATAGAATCATTAAACACACCATTTAATTTTGCCCACTTTTTAAAATTCTCCATTAATTTTTTGTTTTGCTTTTCACCATACTCCCCAATATTTCGGAAATAAGCAATCCTGGATTCAGGTAATTCTTTTCATATTTTAATTCTCCTTTCTTAGATAAAGTAATCCGATTTAAAATATTTTTCAAGCTATTTTTTAAAACTATTTCTGATATATTAGTTTAATTAATCCATTAGTCTCTAAACAAAGGCCGTTAGTTGAAAAGGGAAAAGAGATAGTTCACCACCGCCCATAATGACGGACAATAATGAACCGTATTCAAAACATTCGCTTCAAAAAGGAGGTGAAAAAGAGATGGGCCATGAGACCAACCTTCGCAATCCACGGTTAGAATGCGACACAAAACTTCCCCATCACACTCAGTTGCTTTCCCCCTAAACCTTAACTCCATTTTTAACAACACGTTTAAAAATGAAGACTATTTCACTATGCCTAAAGCGCCGTTTTTCCATTTATTGCGGGTACTAGTGGAATTTTCCCTTTGTCTTTTCTATGATAAAACTAAACACCACATGGCGGGAGCGAAGGTGGGATGGATGATGAAAAAAGGCATTTGGATTCCGATCGTTGTCTTGATTGCATTAGGAGGAGGGGTCGCCATGGCGTTCGCACTCAACGGTTCAGACGATATTGCCTTAACAGATGATTTTACGAGTAGCTTTCTTGACCCAGAGGTCGAAACTGATGACGGGTTCCATTATTTTCAATCCGAAAAAAACAACTTTTCCATGTGGTTTCCCGCGGGGTATTATATTGAGGATGATCCTGTTGGTTACAAAAGTAAAGACCATTTTGAATTTCTCAATATCCATGAAGATCAATCACATTCTAACGAAAAAGAGTACTGGGGATTTATTCAATTAAAGTACCGTGGCAATATGATAGAACATGATGCTGAGATACAATTACAAATTCTACTAAAAGACTTTGGGTTTAATGACCAGTATGAAGAACTTCAAACAGAAACTGCAACGATCTATTACGGCTCTTCCTACTATACCTTGGAAGGAAAAAGAGGCGTAACTTACGATCCGGCAACGCACTCTGCTAATCAATATTTTGCGTTGGTTCAAAGCCCTGACCTTAAAGAATTCATGGTTGTTGATTATGAGTTATATTGCAAGGAAGAAGAAACATGTACCATCAACAATGAACAAGAAAGCCGCTTTTTCAATACACTTATTCAAAGCATTCGCTTCCAAAAGTAGGTGAATTTAAATGGCCTTAAGACCATCCTCCCTTTGCTGTTTAAATCCAAACAAACTTCCCTATCACCTGCAGTAGCTTTTCCCCCTAAACCTTGACTCCATTTTTAACAACACGTTTAAAAATCAAGACTATTTCACTATACCTAAAGCGCCGTTTTTCCATTTATTGCGGATACTAGTGGAACTTTTCCTTCTTCTTTTCTATGATAAAATTAAACACCTCATGGCGAGAGTGAAGGTGGGATGGATGATGAAAAAAGGCATTTGGATTCCGATCATTGTCTTGATTGCATTAGGAGGAGGGGTCGCCATGGCGTTCGCACTCAACGGTTCAGACGATATTGCCTTAACAGATGATTTTACGAGTAGCTTTCTTGACACGGAGGTCGAAACTGATGACGGGTTCCATTATTTTCAATCCGAAAAAAACAACTTTTCAATGTGGTTTCCTGCTGGGTATTACATTGAAGATGATCCCGTCCGTTATGAAAGTAAAGACCATTTTGAATTTCTCAATATCTATGAAGAAGAAACTACTACTTCAAAGGACAGAGGGTATACAGGGTACATTCAACTCACGTACGAGAATAACGTGTCAGAACATGAGGCTAAGATACAACTTCAAATTTTACTAGAAGAATTAGGGTTTAATGATCAGTATGAAGAACTTCAAACAGAAAATGCAACGATCTATTACGGCTCTTCCTATTATACTTTGGAAGGAAAAAGAGGCGTGACTTACGATCCGGCAACGCACTCTGCTAATCAATATTTTGCGTTGGTTCAAAGCCCTGACCTTAAAGAATTCATGGTTGTTGATTATGAGTTATATTGCAAGGAAGAAGAAACATGTACCATCAACGATGAACAAGAAAGCCGCTTTTTCAATACACTTATTCAAAGCATTCGCTTCCAAAAGTAGGTGAATTTAAATGGCCTTGAGACCATCCTCCCTTTGCTGTTTAAATCCAAACAAACTCCCTATCACCTGCAGTAGCTTTTCCCCTCTAAACCTTGATTCTATCTTTAACGATATGCTCAAAAATTAAGACTATTTCACTATGCCTAAAGCGCCTTTTTTCCATTTATTGCGGGTACTAGTGGAATTTTCCCTTTGTCTTTTCTATGATAAAACTAAACACCAGGTGGCGTGAGAGTGAAGGTGGGATGGATGATGAAAAAAGGCATTTGGATTCCGATCGTTGTCTTGATTGCATTAGGAGGAGGGGTCGCCATGGCGTTCGCACTCAACGGTTCAGACGATATCGCCTTAACAGATGATTTTACGAGTAGCTTTCTTGACCCAGAGGTCGAAATAGACGAAGGCTTCCATTATTTTCAATCAGAAAAAAACAACTTTTCCATGTGGTTTCCCGCGGGGTATTATCTTTCGGATGACCCAGTTCAATACGAAAGCAAGCGCCATTTTGAGTCTCTGAATATGTATGAAAAGAATGTGAATGAATCTGGGTTTCGAGGGCACATTCAACTAAAATACCGAGACAATATGACAGAGCACAGAGCACATCTACAACTAAATCGACTTTTAGAGGACCTTAGTTACGAACAACAGTATGAACAGCTTCAAACAGATGAAGTAACCATTTACTATGGCTCCTCCTATTTCACACTAAAAGATAAAAAGGGAGTTACGTATGATCCGAACGACCATTTCGCCAATCGCTATTTTGCTTTAGTGCAAAGCAATGACACTGAAGAATTTATTGTCATTACTTACCGCCTCGCATGCAAAGATGGAGTCGCCTGTGAGATCAACAACGACCAAGAAAGCCGCTTTTTTGATACACTTATTCAAAACATTCGCTTCCGAAAGTAGGTGAATTTAAATGGCGTTTGAGGATAATACCCGCAATGCTCTTACCGCTCTCCAGTATGAAAGTGGAAAGCCATTGGATATTGACTCCCTTAAAAAGGTGTTGGATTCTTATAACATTACCGACATCGACTACAACGACATTACGATATATAAAAGCAGTGGCGAAAATATTGACTCCCCTATCGGCAACGAGTCTGGCTTTGACAGTGCTGCGATTCACCACTACAACGAAGAAAAAGACATTAACGACGTTTACTACATTTTTCGTGGTACTGAAGTTGATCTCGATGCACCCGAAGATGTCGTTTACGATGCTTTTGGTGTTGTTGCAGGTGTTTCAGATGAGCAAATCGAGGATGCTCTTGATTTCATTGAAGAAGTTGAAACAAACATAAATACAAACGGTATTAAGCGCTATGGAGATGGCCATTCCCTCGGAGGCCATTTGATTGTTAGTGTCGCTTTAATTGAAAAAAACTTTGATGATGTACGCGGTCTGAATGATGCGCCTGTTAACTTAAAACAACTCGCCTCTTTAGACAGTGATTTTGTTGATTACTTAGAAAGCGCCACAGATGTATTAGACATCTCCGACATACCCGAAGAAGAGCTCGTTCTTCTTGCTCGCGACTTTTATGCCGCTGAAGCGAACACCATTAGCCATACACGCGTGAAAGGGGAGCCTCTTTACGCGCAATCGATTCCGTATACGTTTTATCCAGGGGCAAGCATTCATTACTTAGGAGATATGGAAACGCCTGAGTTTCCCGATGTGCTGACGCCAAGGCTGCCATGGCCTGGATTAACAGAGGTATTTTCCAGACCCCCTATGTTTGGTACGTTTGTTTCTCTAGGGCTTGGCATAAATGCAGATTTAGATCGGGTTGCCTATAACGCCAATATCAATCATCTTTTGCAATTTATCACGATCATTGGCGAGGAAATGACGGTTGCCGAGCTTTCAGAATTAATCGGCAAAGCTAAAGACAATCCGTGGGCAGCGCTTTCAGACATGCCTGAATCTGTAAATGAACGCCTGAAAGAGGAGGTAGGGCTTGGCCATATCGTCGGCGGGTTATGGGCCTTAAAAAATACAGCCGTCTATGAAAAAGTGCTTGCTGTAATCAATGCCAAGGAGCAATTTGATTTGCATAGCATCGGGACATTAATTGAACTGTATGACCAGCCTGGCCAACAACCGGTCACGTACCGGCTTGAGCCTGGGACAGGTACACACATTCTCGTTGATGAAGACAGTCTTGTTAACGCGTTGCAAGCCATGGAAGGGGCACTGGAACAAAAGCGCGAGGCTCTTGGCCTTCTTTACCACTACCGTAATATGGAACTTCATGAACGGATGTTCGAACAACGGGAACGGGTCGAAGGCATGATGAGCAACAAAGAAGCGAATTGGCGCGCGTTTTTGCAAGAAGCAGGCCATACGTATTCCAAGGATGCCATCCGCAAGCCAACAGGGGTGACTTTCCGCAAGGAGTTTGATCCTGTTCCCGCCAGTGCGGTTGAACAAATCGACGGAATCATTGAGATGTATGAGTTGGATATGCGCGAGCTAGAACAATTGGTGCTTGACTACAAAGAAAATTTGCGTGGATTGTTTGCGGCTGATGAAGCATTGGCTCAATCAATTAAGTAAGGGGGAATATCGTTGTTTGATTGGCTAAATCCGAATGTGGGTACCTACCGCTTTCCTTTTAATCAAAGCGGCTTTGAAGAAGATGTGCGGCGACAGCCTAACCGGGCCCAAGAACAAATGGAGACAGGCACCGACCAACTCACCCATGCGTTAACTTGCCTTGAAGGGCAAGAAGGCAAGTTTGCGGATCGTTTGAGGGAATGCCTCGAATTCCAGATTTCCTCTGAGCAAACAAAAGGGTTGTTTGTTCGCAATGCCATTTTCCTCCATACCGCAACGTTAGGGAACACTGTCGCTGATTACCATAAACAAAAGTACGACATTCATACAGAAATGGACCAAGACGCGCTGGACCGGCTTACTGAGCGTTTGTCAAATAGAGGGCCTGGCCTTTTGTGAAAAGGAATGGTGCAGAAAAATGTGCGCTGTTCCTTTTCACTTTGTCTTTAGGCTACTGCCTCATCCCGTCAAGTTGCTTTTTCATGCAGCCTATCCTACTTACATTTCTAAACTGGCCCCTGCTCCTTCACAGAGGCAAGCAAGAAGCCACAGGGCCTATTACTCCTACCAAAAGCGAACATCACCTCTATTAAGAAAGAGGAACAACAACGCTAGTCCCCCCTTCAACTCACCTGAATAATAAATAAGACAAACCTTTTTATAGAAATGAAATGAAAATATTGTATTATTTTAATAAAAGGAGGGTCGTTATGCATTGGAAAATTAGCGCTCTTTTAGCAGTAGTATTTTTTATGTCTATGTCTGGGTGTTCAAATGGTGAGGAGTTGTTAATCGGTTCTTACCAAAGTGATGATCAAATCGTTTTTAACGAGGAGAAGACAATCAAAGACCCAGACACAATTAATGAGTTTAAGGCCATTATTCATGAGTCGGCTATTAGCGAAGAGCCGGCCTCTACAGAGGGATATCCTGATAGTGTTATTCACATAAATAACGGGGATAACTCGACGATGGTGATGTTGGTTTATCTTTGGTTTGACAATAATTCTACTATTACTTTTCGTCGGGGTATTGAAGAAGATCAGTATTATTCAGTCTCTGAAAAGGACTCGGAGCGCATAAAGGAATTATTGCATCTAGACGAGGCTGAGTAAAATTTGTTGTGTATCAGAATCATAGAAGCTATTAAGCATTCCCACTGTTTTATTGACCTACCTTTTGCTTTTATTCAGTCAAACAGAGAGGATTCATCTTCAATGAACCAATTGAACGACTTGTATGAACCAAACTGGGAAAACACTGCTAACAAATTGATGGAGTATCATGTTGAAGCGTTGTTTGTTCACGATCAACATTCACGGCTGTTGACAATAAACGAAAACTTGGGGCCAACCGTTCCCGCTCCTGCATTTTTCTTAGGCCGAACGATTGACGGTAAGGCCGTTTGCCGATTTCGCTATGATGTAGCAGACAAGACTGCTACGCGTTTACAAGAGTTATCTTTAGAAGAGCCTTCCATAAGCGAGTTCCCCGCAAAGCCAAAGTACTTTGCAGAATACATGGCTCTCCTTCATGGGCAACAATATACAATGGGACCGTGCTATTTTGTCCCTAGAAAAGTCACTCCCTCACTGCAAGTCAAAAGCCTTACCCGGGAAAATGCTGCTAACTGGTTGCCACATGACTTTGAGTGGCTTATCCGAGAATTAGATGTGTCTCAGCCTTGCGTTGCCCTTGTCCATCAAAATAGAGCCGTTTCCATCTGCCGAAGCGTTCGTATTACCAATTTCGCGCATGAAGCGGGAATCGAAACATTAAAGGAATATCGCGGAAATGGGTTTGCGCCTGCCGTTGTTGCTGCCTGGGCGATCGCTGTACGGAAGTTGGGTTGTTTGCCATTATATAGCACGTTAGCGGAAAACCATTCCTCTCAAAGCGTTGCAAGTAAATTAGGTTTAGCCTACTATGGAAGTAATTTTACGATTGCTTGATTTAATGGGAATCTGTTGTATGTAGCTTTGTACGCGGGCAAAACGTGCCTCGTTTCTTTTTACCTATTCCACGCACCGGGCAGAATGGCCTCTATGTTGAAAGGATTTGATCGAATGCATGAACGTTATATGAGATTAGCACTAGACAACGCTAAAGCAATGAAGGGGCAAACAGACCCAAATCCTCTTGTCGGCTGCGTGCTTGTAAAAGAAGGACGGATTATTGGCGTGGGCGCCCATTTGAAAGCTGGGGAAGCCCATGCAGAAATAAACGCGTTGCGCATGGCTGGCTCTGAAGCGAAAGGCAGCACCGCTTATGTTACGCTGGAGCCTTGTTCCCATACAGGGAGAACAGGGCCGTGCGCTGTGGCGTTAGTGGAAGCCGGCGTCAAGGAAGTGATTATTGCTACCCTTGACCCAAATCCCTTGGTCTCTGGTAATGGCGTTCGTATCCTTGAAGAAGGCGGCGTCCATGTTCAAACCGGCATCTTGGAAAAAGAAGCGGTGCAGTTAAATGACGTGTTTAATTACTCGATTGTCAATCGTATGCCATATGTGACGCTAAAAGCAGCTGTCTCGCTCGATGGAAAGATTGCCGCAAAATCGGGCGACAGCAAATGGATTACTTCCAGTGAGGCGCGCCAAGATGTCCACCGCCTGCGTTCGGAAAACCAAGCGATTATCGTTGGCGTTGACACTGTTTTAAAGGACAACCCTTCGTTGACGGCGCGAATCGCCAATGGGCGCAACCCGATCCGAGTGATTGTTGATTCCCATTTGCGCACGCCTGTCGATGCAATTGTAACGACAGATGGCCTTGCCCCGACATGGATTTTCACGGCAGCGGAACCGAGGCATTTGCCAGAGAAGCAGGAGCGGCTGGAAAAGGCTGGCGTCCGCCTTGTACAAACGAGCGGGACAACGAAAGTCGATCTCAAGGAAATGATGGCGTATTTGTACAGAGAGTCGATTTCCTCTGCCCTTCTCGAAGCAGGGGGAACGTTGAATGCCGCTTTTCTTGAAGCCCAGCTTGTGCAAAAACTAATCGTCTATGTGGCGCCAAAGCTCATTGGCGGCGCCTTGGCGCCAACCTTTTTAGAAGGAAGCGGCATTGACAAAATGGCTGATGCCTTGCCGCTTGCTTTCAGTGAAGCCATGCAAATCGGACCAGACGTAAAACTGACTGCCTATGTCGTTTCAGATAAGGCGGCGAACTAGCTGTTCAAATTACGCAGCGGTTAGGAGAGACCTTTTAGCCGCTGCCAATTGTATAAAGTGGCACCGTATTAGCCACTTTAATTTGGTAAATCAATCACACTACCGTTAATATAGCCTAAGAAATTTCCTTTTGAATATCAAATGAATCATTTGCAAACTCCATTAACCTCTCCATCAACATCATAGGTGGTAAGAGTAGCATCAATCACCTTCCATATTAACAACAGCAACAACATCTAAATCGCGATCACTTGTAAAGGAAGCGTGTACATATACACTTGAACTACTTTCTATGGAAAAACTCGCCAAATAAAATGTTTCTCCCCCCATATTATATTGCATAACTTGCAAATCCTCGATATTTCCATCTGGTAAAACATCTTGAATTGCTGAGTGACCTTCAAGTTCAGACCGAAAAGAATTCTTATCTGAAACCTCCTCAATTCCTAAATCGAGCCCTACATTATCAAGAAACTGAACAAATTCTCCTCTTTCAATCGGTTGATAGGCTTGAAAATCCAACAAATTCATTGTTACAGGTCCAGCAATTCCATCCACTCGTTGCTCTGTTGCTTCTTGGAATGCCTCAACAGCAGATTTTGTAGCTGGGCCAAACGATCCATCGACTTCTATTGAAATATCAGCTCTATCCTGCTCATTTAATTGATTTTGAATTCAACGAATTAAACTTCCTGTATCGCTATTTTCCTGTGGCTTATTAGTGATCAAATAGCCAAACAACAGAGCCTTTTAGTGAAAATTCCCCGTGTCATATGACAAATTTTCTGTTTCCTCAGGACGAAGATGGGAAAAATAAGAAAATAAAAAGGTACAATTATCTATGTTATTAAAGGCACAAATTCGATTATTTTATAAGCGCAAATAAAACAACACTAAAGAATCAGCTCTTAAGGACTACTTATTGAGTCATTTAACCATTTATTCCATTTTTAATTAATAAAACGGGCGACTAGTCGTGTCGTTCTTCAGAACCCTTGACGTGTTTTTGGAAGCGAATTAAATTGAAAATAGATTGCTATTTTCATAAATAAACGCTTTTAGCAAGAACGGTTCCGAGAAGATTGGTTTTATTTCATTAGACAAACAGGAAAAGCGAATTGCTGCCGAATTTCTTATGAATAGAACAGCTACGTTTTCCCAGGATCGTTCGCTATTGAGATATACCAAACAGCCAACAATTGCTTTACAAATGGTCATGAATGGAAGTGGAGAAGGCAAAAACAGATTGGCGAAATTTTGCGACAAAAAAAGTTTTTCGCCGAACAAGGCGATGCTTATGCGGCATCGGATATTTCTAATCTGGAAAGGAGGCTTCCTGTTGTGGAAGGGGCCAATCCTGATTTACTGGATGCCAGAGCAGGGTATTTGCCAAAAGCGGCTTTGCCCTATCTAGGAAAACATATTATCCTGTTCGTTCTTGTTTCCAAAGTGAGCACGGCAATATTAATTGTTAAAAAGATTTTCAATAATAGAAAGGGCCCTCTTTTACTACTGACTTCTATATCTTGTGCTGCTGGGCTAGTTCCTTTGAACACTCATGCGGGTAAGCGGTTTGGCAATGTGCACTTTCCGTTCGATTTAATTCATTTAATGGATAGTGCTGTCTCTGTCTGGTTTAAGGGTGACTTCACATGCATACTAGAACATAAAAGCATGCGGCAACACTGCAAAAATGAATGAACACAGAGATCAATTTTTGGCAAACATGTCAGAGGAATTTAAGAATCCGCTCCATGGCATCCTTAACATGTCCCACTCTGTTTTAAAGAGAGAACGGCATATGTTACAGGAAAGAAGCATTGAAGAGCTTGAAACCGTTTTGTCGATCGGACATCGGCTGACATTGCGTTTGAATGATTTGATTGACATGATGAGCCTGCAAGAAGGATCCCTACGTCTACAGAAAAAAGCGGTATCGATTCAACCTATTGTCACTGGAGTCCTTGACATGCTGCAATACAGCACAGAAGTCAAGCGTATTAAAATGGTTAATCAAATCGCCAAAGACTTTCCACCCGTCATCGCGGATGAAAGTCGACTCGTTCAAATTGTTTACAATTTATTGCATAATGCAGTCAAGTATACAGACGAAGGAATTATTTCCGTCCGAGCTTTTACGGAAAAACGAAAATGCTTTTATTGTGATTTCCGATACAGGAATTGGTATGGACGAGGACATCCTTAAGCGCCTCTTTCGTCCGTACGAGCAAGCAAATGCAAACGAAACCATGATTGAAGGAGGGTTTGGACTAGGGTTAAGTATAAGTAAGCAATTAGTTGAGCTTCACGGAGGCACATTAGAGGTATCCTCTGCTGTAGGAGAAGGCTCAACATTTACACTTTCATTAAAAATAGCTGAATTGAGAAATGAGCAAGACAAGAGTGTCGATCCCGCATTCGAGCAGTCGTCGTCAGTCGTACCACCCCTAGAAAAGAAGCCACTTTATATGAAAGAAGTCGAAGCCCAGTTAGCTACGACACAAACTAGCTTAAGCGAATTAAGCCATGCCCGCCCCCGTATATTAATGGTTGATGACGATCCAGCCCATCTTCAATTACTTGAAGGGATACTATCACCAGAAGATTATGATGTAACCATGGTAACAAGCGGCAAAGAGGCGTTGGCTATGTTAGATGCCCAGGAGTGGGATCTCGTTATCTCAGATACGATGATGCCGCAGCTGTCTGGTTACGAGCTAACCCGATTGATTCGTAAGCGGTTCACACTGATTGAGCTTCCTGTGTTGCTCCTTACATCTAGAAGCCAATCGAAAGATATTCAAACTGGCTTCTTGGCCGGGGCCAACGATTATGTGACAAAACCAGTCAAAGCGCTAGAATTAAGGGCACGGATTGAGGCGCTAACGACGATCAAACAAATGGTTCAAGAACAATTGCGGTTGGAAGCGGCATGGCTGCAAGCACAAATTCAACCACACTTTTTGTTCAATGCCTTAAATGCAGTAGCCGCTTTAAGTGAAACCGCCCTCGATAAAATGCATGATTTGCTACAGGAATTTAGCGACTTTTTGCGCGCCAAATTCCAATTTCAAAATATGGACGAACTCGTTCCCATTGAGGAAGAGCTTAGCCTGGTGCGCTCCTATCTCTACATTGAAAAAGTCCGGTTTGAAGAGAGGCTGGAAATTGATTGGCAAGTAGAAGACAGCGACATAAAAGTCCCGTTTCTTTCCATTCAACCTTTAGTGGAAAATGCGATTAGGCACGGCATTATGAAACGCCCTCATGGCGGAAAGGTCCTTATTCAAGTTTCTAACAATAAAACGCATGCCGTCGTATCAGTCGAAGATGACGGAGTCGGAATGGACGACGTTCAACAGCAACGCATTTTAGAGAGAAAAGCCGCTAGCCGGTCAGGGGTTGGATTAATTAATACAGACCAGCGGTTAAAACGGCACTTTGGCACAGGGCTTCAAATTGAAAGTGAAAAAGGCAAAGGAACAAAGATATCGTTTCATGTAAAGCACAGAAATCGGTCAAAATAGACTTCACCATACGAGCGAGCATGGCGGTAAAGGTCCGCCATGCTTTTATTAGTTGTTTTTTGTAGGGGAATTAACAAAATGAAAACAGTACGCTAAGGTCAAGACTGTGTCAATGTGACGCTCCGCTTCCTGCCTAGTCCCATTCTAAACGGAACACAAACACGTATTCACACGCTTCGATGGTTTCCGCCAACCCGTCTTCAGTGCTTGCTGTACTAGGCACCTCCTCGTCACAAGAAAACGTGACAAGGCTTTGTCCTTTTTCGTTAAAATCAAGCGTCCCACTTGCTATGCTTACTACCTCCCCTTCTTCCAATTTTGGCAACTCGATCGGCTGCCTGCTTTTCATTGAGCCTCCTTCTTGGAAAAGGACGAGGCCGGCTTCATACAGCGCTGTTTCGTCTTCGTTTTCATAAGAATTTGGGCTGTCTATCGTTATCACCATTTCTTCCCAATCTGCAAACAATGTTTCGCCTTCGTCTGCATTCATCCTATATATTTCTTGCGACCATTCATTGGAGAACTGGCCGTTTTCATATACATCGAGCTGAAATGAAAATGTTTTCTCTGGTGGTTCGAAACGAGAAACATCATACACAAATGAATGGCTGTTGCCGACTTGCAAATAACGTTGTTCGATTTCAGAAAGTTGTTTAGGCTCCAACACATTCGCCTCCGCTTGGCTGCAAGCTGTTACCAACAGGGCAGATAGCAATAAAACGGCTTGTTTCTTTATCATAAGGACATCTCCTTTTGCCAACTTCGTTTTTTGTTTTTTTAAGGGATCATTTGGGTATATTCTCCACTCTCTGCAAACAGAGAAGCGCATCAATCACTCCATTCTGTTATGTTCGTATAACCAAATGATAGGAACAGTTGGCTTGCCCCCCAGCCTGCACCTACACCGACACCAATCAGCACCACGACAATTAGCAGCCGCAGCCATAATTGCATTTGCCAAGAAGTGTTTATACGAAAAAGTGCCCAGCATAAAGCCAACACAAAAGGAAACAGGGCAATCATCAAGAAATAGTACGTCGAAACAGGAGGATTGTCGGTAGCCATTTCCCAAAAAGGCTCTTCATCATAGACGTTCGCGAACGGATAAGAGGCAGTCATTTCTCGCAAATGGTCACTGATTTTTGCTGCTTCGGTTTTGATTGGATACACAATCTCCTCTTCCGTAAACGTATCTATTTTTACATCTAGTTGAGCTGCTAAAGATGCAGGGATTAAGAACGAATAACTGCCTAAACGTTGAAAATCTTTTTTGGCTGTGCCCATCACACGAAAATCAAAATCACCCCCGTCGGCTAACGTTCTCTCGCCATTGGCGGTTTCCTCTTCCCACGACATTAACTTGACTGTCTCATCAATCATATACGCGTGGCTTAGGTCGCTGCCAATAATGACGGCTCCATTGCTGGCCTTCATGTCGTCTACTGACAGCAACGGTGTCACGTCCAGCAGCGACAAAACCATTTCCCAGTGCTGATCTGGAACGGCTAACAAGTCTACATAGATTTCCGAATAACTTGTTTCGCTTTCCTCGGCAATCAGATAATTGCCTTGTTTCGTTAACGTCACAAACGAAAAACCATCGGCGCTTAGCTGTTCCAGAAACTGGTCAGCCTGCTTCTTAGGCGCTTGCAAGTGGACAAACGGCCATATGTGCTCTTCCTCAGCAGTCCAACCATAAAGCGCTTCCCGTTCCTGCTGCAGCTTGTCGATCTGTTCGGTCAGTTGCTGATAAGGTGAAATGGCAAGAAAAGCCATTGCTGCTGATAAAGCGACTACCACAAACCCTGTTTTTGCTGGATACGGTATATGCCGGTTTGGTTTAGGATCACCTAACGCACGAGCGATGAGCATGCTTCTTCCAAGCACTACGGCCAAAAGTAGAAGAAGAGCCATTGCCAGCAAAGTAAAGCGAAGGGACACCGGGATATAAGCCAATTGAGCAACCCCTATATAAAGTGATAACCGCGTCGCCAAGTCTTCTGCTAAAGCAAAGCCAAACAGATGGAATGCCGTTAGCGCCAAAAGCGTAGAGAAGACAGCTAAAATGACCGCTAGCACACCACTCGTAACGACCAATTGCCAATTTAGCCTTTTAGGAGAGTGCCCTAAATAAACAACTGTTCGTGCCACTGTTCGAAGCGCTAAGCCTAAACGTTTCATCGTTATGAGCCAAAACGCAATAAACATCGCTGCCGCGCCAATAAGCAAACTATAGCCAGCAAATTGTAGTTGTTGGAAAGAAGCAGCCGTTAGCCCTTCGATGTAAAATAAACCGGATTGCGTGTCAATATTTTGCTGGACGGTCTTGCCAGTACGCGCTTCGAGATCACTTCTTACTTTAGTCTTATCGTCCGTATTTGCCCGAATGTAAATGTCGGCAGTTTCATCGATGTCTCCAACTAATAACGCCTCTTCCGACATCCCGTAAAACAGGCTGACAAAGATGTAGAAATGATTGTTGCCGTCGCTGTCGATCAATTCAACTTTGTCTCCGTATTGGATGTCTGGAAAATGGACGGAAACAAAATCGTGCTCTAGCGCAATTTCTCCCTTTTGAACAGGTGAACGATTAGTAAAATAATAAGGGCCCGATTCTACAAACTTTGGCTGATCAAACATCAATATTTCTATCGTTTCTCCAGTAACTGTTTGCCAATCTGTAGTTGTCATGCTCCTCCACGTTTCATGGACTTCTGGCAAAGCACCGACTTGGTCCATTGTTTCTGGAGAAGCTTGCTTAATCGAAAAGTCGTATGTATAGCCAAGTTGCAATGCTTCGTTTTGCTTATAATTGGCATTTATTTGTTGTAGCATTAAAAATAGACAGATGAAAGCGGCACATGCAAACATCGCCCCCATCAATGGGAAAAGCAGTGTTGTTTGATGATGCTTTATGTTAAGCCAAATCACTTTCCAAAGCCTATGTATTAGCATTTGTTGCCTCCCCATTCACGAATAGCGCCATTATCCAGCTCCACGATATGAGGAGCCCACAGTGCCTCTTCATACGAACTCGTCGCAAATAAAATCGTTTGCTGACGTTTTCTCGCCCATTGCTGAAGTTTTTGGAACAACTCCAAGTCAATTGGGGCATCTACTAAAAAGACAGCTGGCTCACCAGCAGCCGCCCGGGCAAGGCGAACTGCCTGACAATCATAATGCCCCAACTCTTTAGTAGGAAACGCCAATAACGGCTCAACGCCAAAATGGCCAGCAACTTCTTTAAGCCAAACTTTGTTGCGCTTTTTTTGTTGCAACGCAGCTAAAAAAGCGATGTTTTCTTGTACGGTTAATTCAGCGAACAATGGTGCTTCCTCGCTATAGACGCCCATTTCTTCACGGCGCATGAGGGCTTTTTCTTCCGTGCTGCAATTCGTTAAGTTGTATGTTCCTACGACTGCTTCTCCTTCGTCTAGCTCTAAAAGGCCGGCAATGATTGCCAACAGCGTCGACTTTCCTGCGCCTTGGCCGCCATAAATCGCCAAACATTCGCCTCGTCCCACACGCAAGGATAGGTTTTTAAGTACTTGACGGCGTCTGTTCCCCCGTCCAAATCCAACTTTCACTTTCTCCAGCTCAATATGCTTCAACTGGCGGCCTCCTCTCCACTTCTCTATTTTGCCATGAAAAAAGCCGTTTTCCTAGTTTCACTTTAAACAATTGAACTACTATTAGAAAAATAATTTAAGCGCATGGGCTTGCCTATACTTAGTTGCTTTTTACACAAACTAAAACCCGCCTCCTAAAAGAAGGCGGGCTGTTTCTACTACTTCAAGCTATCTGGAAAAACGCTTAAATCGATGTCAAATACGATTGGCAAGAATGCATAGACGGCGAGCACGATGAGAATCGTTGAGAAGACATTGAGCCAAAAACCAGCTCGGACCATTTCAATAATTTTCACCTTGCCTGTACCGAAAATAATCGCATTCGGCGGCGTTCCGACTGGCAGCATGAATGCACAGTTTGCCGCAATTGCACATGGCGCCATCAACGCAAATGGATGGACATTGATCGCCACTGCCAACGAAGCGACGATCGGCATGATCATTGTCGCCGTCGCCGTGTTCGATGTGATTTCCGTCAACATCATAATAAGCAACGTGGCGCCACCGATAATGAGCAACATATGGAGGCCATCTAGCACCGTCAATTGTTCGCCAAGCCAAACCGACAAACCACTTGACTGGAAACCAGCTGCAATCGCCAAACCGCCGCCAAACAAGAGCAACACGCCCCATGGAATGTCTCTTGAATCGGCCCAATCAAGAATGCGAGCGCTTGCTTTTCCAGGAATTAAGAACAAGAACATGGTTGCCATGATCGCGACCATGCCATCTGAAATCCCTGGAAGTTGGAAAATCATCGCGTTATCGCCGCTCCAGAAGAAATCTTTAGTGATCCACATAAAGGCGGCAAAGGCAAACACGCCAGCGACAATGCCTTCTTCGTAAGAAATGCGGCCAAGCTTGCTTCTTTCGGATTGAATGACTTCTTTCCCGCCTGGCAGCTCTTTGATTTTCGTTTTAAAGGCAATTCTACCTAAATAAAACCATGTAAATAGCAAAACAACAAGCATTAATGGCGTGGCAAACAGCATCCATGAAGCAAACGAGACTTCAATGCCAAACAGCTCTCTCACTTGGCCGGCAAAAATAATCGTCGGCGGCGTTCCAATTAACGTTGCAAAACCACCAATCGTGCCAGCATAGCCGACGCCAAAAAGCATTGCTTTCTCAAATTTAGGCAGCTCGCGCCCTTCTTTTTGCCCTTTTAGTGTTTCGGCGACTTGCGCTGTAATCGCAAGTGCCATTGGCACCATCATCATAACAGCAGCTGTGTTTGACACCCACATCGACAAAAACGCCGTTGCTGCCATAAAGCCGAGCAAAATTCGCTGCGTGCTCGTACCAATGACGGCAATGATGAAGAGGGCAATGCGTTTATGCAAATTCCATTTTTCCATTGCTGTTGCGATAAAAAATCCACCTAAGAATAAAAAGATAATGTCATTTCCGTAAGACGAAGCAACAGCAGAACCTTCCATTGCCCCTGTGATCGGCAGTAAAATCAATGGCAGAAGCGATGTCGCTGGAATCGGGATTGCTTCCGTCATCCACCATGTGGCAATCCATAATGTGACCGCCAGCACATGGCGCCCTTCTGTTGGCAGCCCTTCTGGATGAAAGAACATTAGCGTAAGGAAAAACAAGAGCGGACCTAATAAAAGGCCGACAAGCTGAGCGCGGGAATAAGGCTTTTTTTCTTTTGGCTCTGGCTGGCCTCCGCTGTTTTGCTTTGCCTGCTCATGCTCAGCCGCTTCTCGTTTTAATGCACTGGTCCCTTTTTGGGCATATGAAAAAACATTAAGCGCGCTTTTGGTTCTTGTATGTTGCTGCCATAAGCGGTCCCATGTGATTGATAAAGCTTGTTTCATGATGATCACCCCTAATCTGAAAGCGTTTTCTTATTTTTCCATAAGAGAGGGGGATCCGTCTAGTTTTTTTAATTAAATGAAACTAGCTTTTAAAAACAAGGCTGCTTCTGGGCTTGCTTTATACGTTTGTAAGGGCCTGCCGGAACTTTGGTAAACGAGCTCTTTCTCAACCAGCTGTTCTTCTTCAAAGAAACGCATGTATTTACGCAACGACACATGGGAGATTTCCGTGCGCGCTTCCAGTTCTGCAGCCGCAAGCGAGTCGTCCGCTTCAATCAGGCAGCTCAGTACGCGGATAGCTGTTTCCTTGGCAATGCCTTTAGGCAACGCGTACACTTTTCGTTGCCCGCCTTTATGAAGCAGCCTGTCCACATCTTGTTGTGTAAAAGATGCATTGGCGTCTAGCTGGCTAGCACGGTAACGGTTTAACGCTTCTTGAAAGCGGGCAAATGAAAAGGGCTTGATCAAATAATCGACAACGCCATATCGGGAACCTGTTTGCACGGTCTTTGCATCGTTAGCAGATGTAATCAGAATCACATCGGTATTCGTGTCTTCCGCGCGGATGCGTTTTAATACGTCGAGGCCATTTTCCTGGCCGACAAACACATCAAGCAAAAGCAGATCCGGTTTTTGTGTTTGGATCAAGTGAACGCCTTGTTCGAGCGTGTGGGCTTCTCCAATTAATTCAAAACCGGCTACTTTGCTTAAGAAAAGACGGTGAAACCTTGCTACATCGATATCATCTTCAATCACCGCTACTTTAATCACTGCTGTTCCCTCCTTTTTCTCCATAAGGAATATGGATCGTGACAATCGTGCCTTCCCCTTTTTCCGACAAAATGTCGATCGTGCCATGAAACGGCTTCAATTTTTCTCTAATATTCGCAAGACCGTAACCACGGTCGCCACCTTTCGTAGAACGCTGTGACGCCTCCTGTTTAGTCGGTGAAAAACCGATGCCATTGTCTTCAATCACATAGCGGAGCACTCCACCTGCTTGTTTAAGCGTCAGCGTCAGTTTTTTTTCATCTTTGTGTTGCATCGCTTCCCACGCATTGTCAAACGTGTTGCCAATGACCGTTACCCAGACGTCTGTGAGAGCCGTATTCATGCTTGGCCACGGTGTGCCGCTTTGCACTTGCACAGATACGCCCATTTGTTCAATCCAGCCAATTTTTTGGGCTAAATAGTGGGCAATGCTGACATCCTCTACTAGCTGTTCGACTTGGCTCGCTGCACTTGCTGTCCGTTTATGGTACCGTTCAGATAATTGTTCAATATAGTTTGTTAATTCTTCGTACGACTCCGTTTCTACCATGGCATGGATGATATGGAGTTTATTCATAAACTCATGTGTTTCGCTCCGCAAACTATGGGCATATACTTCAGCGCCAGCAAGGCGCCTCATGACGTCATCCAAGTGGCTCCGTTCATTAAAAGTCGCAAGGGCGCCAACACATTCTCCAGCTACATACATTGGCACACGGGTTGCCACTGTTTCCACATCGCCTTTCTTAATCGACTCATTCGAGAATGCGCTTGTTGCTGTCAACGCCTCTGGTAGCTTAAGCTCAGGCCAAATACGGTCGATTGGCACGCCATCAAACTCTCCATGATACCCGGTACGCCGCAAAAATTGTTTCGCCGCATTATTGGCCAAGAGCACTTCGCCATCGTTGTTGATCGCCAAAATGCCTTCATCGACTGCTTCAAGCATTGAATTGCGTTCCTCGACAGCTAAAGCAATTTCCGCAGGCTCCAACCCGTTAAGCGTTTTTTTAATGCTTTGCCCTAACATCGAAGCACCGACAATGCCAATGAGCAAACTGCAAAACACGCTCCATAAAAGCATTGATTGGCTATCCTTTACCGCTGCGGCGATAGCCTCAGTCGAAATGCCGACAGAAACAGCGCCAATCTGATTGCCTGCCTCGTCCCAGACAGGTTCAAAAGCACGCATCGACGGCCCAAGCGTCCCCTCCCCTTCGGATGTGTAGCGATGGCCGTTAAACACATCAGCAGCGTCTTCGCCAACAAACATTTGCCCGATTCGTTCTGCTACAGGATGTGTATAACGAATACGGTCGTTATCCATCACAACAATATACTGGAGGTCATTTTCTTCTCGAACCGTTTCTACGTAAGCTTTCAGCTCGTCATTGGTTTCTCCGGCCACAAGAGCAGCCTTAGCCATCTCACTATGGGCAATATGGCTTGCACTAATGCGCACCTTTTCCGCCAAATGGTCTCGTGCGCCAGTCGCTTGGCTATTGGCCACAAAGGCGCTCAAAATTAAAATCGAAACGAGTACAATTAAACCGCTAAACAGCATAATCTGCCCTTTTAGCGGCAGCCGCTTATACCCCTTCATGACAGGCACTCCTTTTCATACAGTAGTACTATGATAACAAGCTTTTGTGCAAATGAAAGCAAAAAAAGGCCTCATGGGAAGTGTTATACTAACCATAAACCGCTTATAAGGAGCATGCAAATGGATACAGAAACACTCGCCATCTACAATCAAGCAAAACAAAAAGTCGGCACAGCAACAAGAAAAACGGCCCATGAAAAGGGGCTTTGGCACGAAACATTCCATTGTTGGATCGTCGATGATTCTCAAACGGAGCCTTACATTTATTTGCAACGACGCAGCGCCCACAAAAAAGATTTCCCTAGCTTGTTTGATATTACCGCAGCTGGCCATTTGCTCGAAGGTGAAACAGCCGAAGACGGCATACGCGAAGTCAAAGAAGAATTAGGGATCGACATCCCTTTTGCTGACCTAGACTTTCTCGGTCAATTCCGCTGTATGCCGAAACACCGTGATATCTATGATTATGAGTTCGCTTTTACATACGTATACCGGCAACATATCCCGTTTGAGCAATTTCGATTACAAGAGGAAGAAGTCGCCGGCATGGTACGCGTGCCATTTTCCGCTTTTTATCAACTCTGTTTTGGTACGGTCAAAGCGATCGAAAGTGACGGGTTTGTGGAAGAAGGCAAGATCCGCCGCCCTTATTGCGAGCGAATGACATTGAATGACCTTGTTCCTCACCAACAACGTTTTCTCCAGCTAGTAGCCATTTCAATCGACCAATTGCTTAAAAATGAAAAACCACGCTAAATAAGGCTTGCTGTGCCTTGAGAGGGAAAAAAGAGCCTCGGAAGATCATGGGAAGGAGAAAGGACAACAAGAAACATTCACTCGATTCGCAAGGCATCGATCCACGACAAATAGAAGCCAATGAGGAAAAGCCGCCTTATCAGCTTAACAGCCGCGCTATGAAGATAACCCCACTCCTTCCTTGAACGTTCGCAAAAACAGCGGGTAATCAAGCGTGACGGCAATTCGAGGGCCTTCATTTCTCATCCCAGGACGAAAATCAACATAGGTCAGTCCTTGTTCTTTGCCATATGTAATAATTTCAATTGGACGTTCAATATAACCAGCCATTTCCGGTGTCCGGATGAGCATCAGCGGCACCAAATCATGAATAGGGGCCCCAAGGCTGCCAGGCATCATTTGCTGGTGCGCCTCGATGTAATGGGAGCAAATCGCCCGTATAACGTGAGAAAATGGATTTTTTGCTTGTTCTGCCCACTTGTCCACTACTATTGCTGGTAGCACCGCCTGGTTGGTGACGTTTAAGGGGGCAAGCGTTAACGGAGTAGCACGGCTTATAACAAGCTGTGCCGCGTGGGGGTCGCCGTAAACATTTGCTTCAGCTAGTGGAGTGGCGTTTCCTGGAATAAAAAAGGCTCCTCCCATTACATAAAAAGAATGGACATCTTTCATTTCTTTCTCAAATCCGACAAAAGCAGCTGCGAGCGCTGTCATTCTTCCCGTATCGACAATGATCACTTCTCCTTGAAAACGGGCAATGATTTCAGGAACAGTCGCAAATGGCCGGACTGGAATCTCGTCATGGGCAGGCAATTGAATCGGACCCATTCCGCTCTCTCCATGAATATTAGGATAGTATACTAAATTTTCCTCAACAATTGGCATGCTTGCCCCAGATATAAGCGGGATGTCTGTCCGCCCCGCTAAATGGAGCAAATACGCAGCGTTTGTAACTGCTTGCTTCTTACTGACATTCCCGTAACTAACGACAAGCCCGATTAGTTCAATAAAAGGGGCAGAAAGTGCATACATAATCGCCAATGAATCATCGATACCAGGGTCGCAAAACATCAGCACTTTTTTTGTCATGCTTTCCTCCTGTTTTTTTCTTCATATATCCTATGATGGAAACGATCTGGTTATGAGGAAACAAATGGGATCTCATGTATGTATAAACAGTTTCAAAAAGTCTTGATTAAAGGGGCCAATCGCCAAAAGCATCGGGGCGTTCACACATCAAAATAAATATGGTAGTGTCTAGCGCATCCGGGGTTAAAGCGTGTGCCACAATGGGTACATTCCCCTTTTTCAAGATAGTCGCTAATCGCCATCGTTTTTCGGCATTTGCCACAGTAAATCGCGTTCGCGCCAAACTCACTCTTTGGCCACGTTTTAATCTCATGCCCCACTGACTCAGCATGACACTTATAACACGGATAAAATTGGCCACAGCAAGCAAATTGGATCGCAACAACATCGATTTCTTGCTGGTAATGAATACAGCGTGTCTCATCGTCAATTGGAAACCCCTGTATGGTTGGCAAGCAGCTCACTCCTTTGTTATAAGAAAGGGCTGCGCTCACCGCAGCCCCCAGATTGTAAACATGCGCTCGCATACTTTGTCGTTTGTAAGTAGATGATTATTTTTGAAACAACGAAACAACAAAGCCAATGACTGCCCCGAGCAAGGCAGGCACCACCCAAGCTAGTCCAAGCTCGGCAAACGGCAACGCCAGAAAGCCGGGGTAGCCCCAATCGGGGTTTGCAGCTAACAAGCCATCATTTAAGCTGACAATTCCGGTGAATAAGACAGCAAATTGGTAAATGGATCGTCTTTCGCCAATCATCTTATCTAGAAAAGCAAGAAAAATAAGCACCATAATAATCGGATAAATAAAATGAAGCACTGGCACTGACAATGAAATCACATTTTCCAAGCCAAAATTAGCAATGACAAGGCTTAATAACGTAAACAATAGTACAAGCAATGGATAAGAAAGACGCGGAAACCGTCTATTAATATAAATGGCACATGAGGAAATCAGACCTGTTGCTGTTGGAATACAAGCAAACAAGATCGCAAGGCCTAGAATCACATTGCCATAAACGCCAAAATACGCATTGGAAACAGCAGCAAGGATTTCATGACCCGTTTGTGCCGAAATCGCTGTTGCGCTAGTCGCACCGAGATAACCGAGGCCTGCGTAAACAACGCCTAAACAAATTCCAGCCACAAGCCCTGCCTTCCATGCCGTTTTTTGGATCATTAACCGATCTTTAGCGCCTCTATCCTCAATCGCTTTAACAACAATGATACCAAACACAACGGAGGCAATCGTGTCCATCGTCAAATAGCCTTCTGTAATTCCTTTAAATAATGGATAATTCGTATATGCTTCCGTTGGAGCCTGATAGGTTCCTAATGGGCCAAACACAGCCGCAGCAAGCAATATAAAAATGACAAGCAGCAAAAAAGGCGTGATAATTTTCCCGATGCGATCGACAAATTTCCCTGGGTTCAGGGCAAGCGCATAGACGATCGCAAAATAAATCAATGTAAAGACTAAAAGGGAAAGGGAACTTCCGCCATCTTTTAAAAAAGGCACAATCGCCATTTCATAAGAAACCGTCCCTGTCCGCGGCACCGCAAACAACGGGCCAATTGTCAAGTACGACAACGTTGTTATTGCTACGGCAAATTTAGAATGAACACGCCTGCTTAGCCCTTCCGCATCAGAGCTGCCAATATACGTAATCGCGAGAACGCCTAGAATCGGTAGCCCTACGCCTGAAATTAAAAATCCAATTATCGCTGGCCATGCATGCTCTCCAGCGTTCAGTCCCAATTCCGGCGGAAAAATTAAATTTCCTGCGCCGAAGAAAAGAGAAAATAGCATGAGACCAATAAAAAATGTTTCTTTGTTTGAAATCCTTCCTGTTGACTCCATAACAATCCCTTTCTGAAAAATGCAATTATCTGACATATTACTGCGCTAGTTGACGGCAGCAAAAATGATTCTAACATAGCTTTTCTACACTGTCTATTTCCACCTTTTCCTAGCTAACAGTTGGCTGCGTTTACATTGCATAAATGAAAAAAACACATCCTTGAAAAATAGGTTTTAAAAACACTTTTCGGGCATTTCCCACCTACTCGATAGAGCTCATTTTTTATTTTCATCGCAATAATATATTGCCTCCGCTACTGTTTACCGATCTTCCTTGTTTTCACCGCCCCCAACCACTTCTTTATAGACGTGGTAAGAGTACCAGATTGCGATAATGGCCCAGCCAAAAATAAGGAGCACGAACATGATTCCAAAGGCTGTGGTATATGTTTCATGTGACGAAAATAGTAACGTGCAGGAAAGGCGGTAATAATAAAGGCAAAGCCCACAATTAACAGGAGTTTCCCCCCTAATAAATTTGAGCGCTTCCATACCTCGTCATTGCTTAATGCCCATTTTGTTCGTACCCCGAACGCCAGGTTTGGTTTTGCCTTCGTTCCAAAATAGCCAAGAACGACCGTCATAATCCCTAAACTGATACTTATCACCATCAAAATTGTTACACCCAAGTCGGCTACTCTACCTGTATTATCAAGTAAAACCGCTCCATGCAGCAAAGAGAGGATTAAGACAATCACAAACACCCAGCGTAGGTTCACGTTCATCAACCTTTCTATGCTATGTAATATAAGCGCCCCCATAATTATCATAATTCGAATCAATTCTACTAATCACTTACCGTTCTTTCTAACCTAGACTGCTTCGCTTATCTACCCTACCTCTCCGAATTTTTTGGCCTCGTCTGTGGTTCTCCCTTTAAATTGAACGAAAAAGACAATCCCTAAAATGATTTCGAATATAGCGACGATGAGCGGTACATAGGCCAGGCCAACGTAGTCAATCACCATTCCAGTTATAAGAGCACCAATATTGATGGAAAGCAAGCTGCACGTGTTCCATAATCCAAAAATTCGCCCTCTCGCATTTGCCTCTACATGTGTCTGCATCACCATTCGTTCAAAAGGAACGACAAATCCGCCAACGGCAGCAAAAAGGAAGATTACAAACATCCCTTGATGGATGGTTTGTGTAAAACCAAACAGGGCCCATGTAGCTCCCATCAATATGTAAATCCATCCATACGTATGAATTTTCGCAAACATAAATTTTCGGTTCGCTATCCATATCCCTAAAGCAACTGATGTAGCCCCTTCTGCAATATACAACAGACTTAATCCAATTGCCGGCATATCGTAAGTTATTACGGCCATCTGCTGTAACATCAAGTTAAAGGAACCGATTATTAACCCTCCGGTTAGCGCAAATAATAGTACATAGCGGATAAACACTTTATTTTTCGCAATCGTAAGACCGACTTTCAATTCTTTTATAAAATGGCGTTCCTTCGGTTTTACTTTTTCCCTTTTAACTTGAAGGCGGGAAACAAGCACTGCTGAGATCACGAAAGCAATCGATGCTAGCACCCAAAAATAATTGGGATCGATCAATGTAATAACCGTACCGCCAGTAGCCGCTCCAATTAGCCGAATCGTACTCGTTAATGTGAAATTTAATGAATTTGCGACAATTAAGTCGTCGCCTTTAATGATTTCGGGAATGATTGTTTGCCGAGCGACAGCGTTTAATGAATTGAATACTCCGATCACAAAGCGAACGATAAAAAACAGCGTCCAGGCGAGCCACCCATCAAAAAACGGAACGAGAATAAAGAGGGCATGCAAAGGAGCACGGACCCATTCAGAAACAATTAAAACGGTGCGTGTATGAAAGCGGTCAATGATTCCGCCTAAACCAAAACTCATAAACAAAGGAACGATCCCGCTAAGCGCCCATAACGCTCCAAGTTGAACACCTGTTTCCGTGATCTCGCTCAACAGCATTAGCATCGCAATAAAGGCTCCCCATGTCGCAAGACCACTAATTGTAGTCGTGAGCAGTAAATGTCTATAATTACGGTTTTCCTTTAATATTCGTATAATTTCCGATTTCTTACTCATATCCGTTCCTTTCAAAACCGTTACTAGCTCGGATTGCTACCTCTTTAGTGTTTTAAAACAGTAGCCCGAGCGATAAGCAAGCCACTACTATGGCCGTTACTCGTTTTCTAGCCTCGGGGAAACGTCTTTTTGGCCAAAAATAAAAGGAGAAAGAGTACTCAGAAATGAAGCTTATTACCTGACGAACTTGGCTGATTTAATAGTGGACTTTAAGCTTATGCCAAATAGCCTTCCAGTTCTTTTTCATCATCCGCTCTCTGTAAATGGCCGCTCGTTCTTTTGTTTCAGTAAAATATGGGGTCGGTTTTAATTCTAAATGGAGGACATCTTCGATTCCACAAGGAGAAGCAAGCACCAAATGATTGTCTTTGTCTAACGTCACGCCTAATGCAGTTGCCGTTTCTGGAAACTTTGAAATCGCATCTTCTGAAGATGTATAAGGCGGAAAATGATTCATGACATGCATTCTAGCTTGATTTTTAACAGACCAAGGGATACCAGGCATCAAACGTTTCAAATTGCTCTCTAATCCTTTTTCGACATTCTCGTCGATGTTGGTATTATCAAAATAAATAACATCTACATCTGGTGTCTCCGTTCTATCATTAAAGCCGTGTAACGTATCCCAAATTTTTGACCGTACAAATCCTGCACATATCCACCAATCAGGCAAATCAAGGGAACTTGTAGTTTTAATGATCTGCATCATTTTTTTATCGCTTTGAATGAGCTTTAGGATATCCTCTTTATTCTGTATCATTTTGAATGAACCCCTCTCAGGAACAACGTTTACAAAAAGAGCTAGATAGATAAGTCAAAGAGAGCGTTTTTTGCCCCCTGTTGCTACCCTTTCTACAAAGCACTGAACCATCCCTTCCTTTACCAGAAGTTTCTCGGAACGATTTATTGAGCTTGAAAGAAAAACTTTCTTATCGCCTCCTATTCAAAATCGGTCCTATCTACACACGACCCGCTGTTGTACGCTAAAAGAAAAAGGCAAGGAGGCTTTCCTTATGGACTTTCATGACAAGCGCAATCAAAACAGCTATAGCGGCCGCACCGCCGATTCAAAGTGGCTTACGACTATTGCCAACCAGCTGTCGCGGAAACACATCGATACGGCCGCTGACATTGGCTGTGGCGGAGGGATCTATACACGAGCGCTGGCAATGATCGGCATTCCCCATGTCATCGGCATCGATTCGTCCGCGCAAATGCTCGCTGATGCCAAAGCGGCCTGTCGAGATTTTCAACAGATTGCGCTTAAAAAAGGGGATTGTGAGGACCTTCCTCTCGCAAGCGGGTCGATTGATTTGCTTTTGGCAAGAGCGCTCATTCACCATTTGCCAAGCGTGCAGCCTTTTTTTCAAGAAGCGTGGCGGACATTAGCCGACGGCGGCCTTTTTATCATCCAAAACCGTACGCCTGACGATTGCTTTCTTCCCGGAAGCGCTGAGCATGTGCGCGGCTACTTCTTTTCTGCCTTCCCACACCTGAGGAACATAGAAGCAAAGCGCCGCTTTTCTAGCGCCCACATTCGCCAAGCCCTTCATTCTAGCGGCTTTTCCCTTTTAAGTGAGGAAACGCTATGGGAGACACGGGCGATCCATCAAAGCAAGCAGGAACTTCTCGCTGATCTATCGAAACGGAAAGGGCGCTCGCTTTTACATCAGCTTTCAGATACGGAATTGGCTGAACTTGTACATGTCATTGATACCACACTCGAACAGGACGGTCCGATCGTTGAGAAGGATCGCTGGACGTTATGGATTGCCGGGAAGGAGCTTGAGCGATAAGTATACTGAGATAATTGTAAAAGTTGGCCACTCTTAAAAACAGCCAGTGTACTTTCAACGTCTAGCATCTCTACGAAATCCTTTTCGTTGTTGCCAACTCTGCTATTGACGGGCCTAATCATGCGACTCGTCTCAAATCGGTTCTCGGCAAATTCGCTTTTCTGTGGTAAAGTGGAAAACAATACATAATAAGGCAGGTGACTGCTGCAAAGCCAGCAATCGTATGAGTGAACAGTGGACATCTAAAATCGGTTTTATACTCGCTTCCGCGGGCGCTGCAATTGGGCTTGGCGCTCTTTGGCGCTTTCCTTATTTGACGGGGACAAATGGTGGAGGCGCATTCTTTCTCTTATTTATATTATTTACCGTTTTCATTGGCCTGCCGCTGCTTATTGCCGAGTTTGTCATTGGCCGCGGCGCAAAGCGCGAGGCGGTATCGGCTTACCCGAAGCTTGTTAACAGCAAAGCGTGGTCTTGGATTGGGCGTTTTGGCGTTGTTGGCTGCTTTTTGCTGATGACGTTTTATGCGGTCGTGGGCGGCTGGATTTTGCTTTATGCGTTGTTGTCGTTCGGCAATTTTGTCCTTGTAGATGGGCGCGATTACGAGCAATTGTTTATCAGCATTACCGCCAGCCCTTGGGCGAGTATACTCGGTCTTGTGTTATTCGTGTTCCTGAATGTCGTCGTGTTGTCTTTCGGCATTAAAAATGGGATCGAACGGGCCAACAAGTACTTAATGCCACTTTTGTTTTTGTTTTTGCTTATTATTATTTTTCGTGGCCTCTCCCTTGAAGGCGCGATGGAAGGCGTCCGTTTTTTCCTACAGCCTGACTTTTCAAAAATAACCGCGCCAGGCTTGCTGGAAGCATTGGGGCAATCGTTTTTCTCGCTGGCAGTTGGTTTCTCTTGTATGGTGACATACAGTTCCTACCTGGGAGAAAAGCAAAGTTTGCCTGGCTCGGCTGCGTATGTGGCGGCAATGAACGTATTTGTGTCATTATTGGCTGGTCTTGCGATTTTTCCAATTGTCTTTGCCTACGGCATTGAGCCAGCCTCTGGGCCAGGGCTGTTATTTATTGCGCTGCCTGCGATTTTTGCACAAATGCCTTTCGGCGCTTTGTTTTTAAGTTTGTTTCTGTTATTGTTCTTCTTTGCGACCATTACCTCATCTTTAAGTTTGTTGGAAATTATTATTTCTGCCTTTACCCAAAACAAAGGCTGGAACCGTCGCAATGTCGCGATGGGAAGCGGTGTTGTCGTCATTGTCGCGGCGATTCCTTCTGCATTATCGGCAGGGCTTTTAAGCGGGTTTGCTTGGCAAGAGAAAACGGTGTTTGATCTGACCGATTTGCTTGTCTCGAATGTCATGCTTCCCGTCGGTTGTTTGCTTATTGCTTTATTCGTTGGCTATAAAATCAAGCGTGACCTATTGTTTCATCAATTTCAGTTAGCAGCGGGGCCTGTTGGCCGTATAGCTCCATTTTGGCTTTTTCTAATGCGTACGCTCGTGCCGGCTACAATTCTTTTGGTGTTTATTGCCCAGTTTTTCTTATAATACAATTTTTATGTTTAACAAGCTGTCGGCCTTAGGTATATAAAGGGGAGGAGGAGGATGTCAATGAGCCAAATTAAAAAAACAGCCAAAGCGCTACCTGGCTGGACGGTTGAGGGAGAAGCGCTTTGGCGTACTTTTACATTTGATCATTTTTTAAAAGGAATTGATTTTGTGCAGAACGTCGCTGCCTATTCAGAAGGCGCCCAGCACCATCCTGTCATCACGATTGATCATACTGCCGTTTCGATTAAATGGACAACAGTCGATGAGGGGAAACTGACACAAAAGGACATTGACGCCGCCAAAGCCTGCAACCAGTTTTTCGAAAACTAGGCGGGGCGGGCATTGGCCTGTCAAATCGCAATATAGCGAAGCGCATTGTTGATTTTTTGTGAAAAAGAGACCGGCGCTTCTACTGATTGGGCGTGCACGTACATAAGCACAGGATCGGTAAAAAGCCAATGGTTGTGGATCGCGCTAACAATGACGCCTTGCTCCGCCAGTCCCCGAACGACGACCGGCACTTCTTCCTGCAAAAGCACGAGTTCTGCTAAATTAAGTGCCATGCCATTTTGGTCTAATGCTTCAAACGTAACTTCAATGTGGAGGCTGGCTTTTGTCGGCCTTCCTTGAATCGTTGCATGCAAGTTTCTTGGAATTTCAATTGAACAGACACCATTTTTGCGTTTCGATTTCTGTCCAAATACCAATCCCGCTTGTTCACAAACTGAGTAAAACGTTGCCATTGTTACTCCCCCTTCGCAAAGTCAGGTCCCTTTTTATTTATATGTAGAAACATAAAAGGACTGCCCTTTCACTCCAGGGCTAGCATTTAATGGAGCCTAGTTTCCTTCCTCAAACTGTTCGATCTCGCTTTCGCTTATTTCTCCGGCAAATAAAGGCTGAGTAGGCATGACGTGCATGCCCCGAGCCGTCACATGGACTTGTACCATATAAATTCCTGCTTCTTCTAACGCTAATGGAGCTTGGTATAAACCTGATTCAGCATAGCTTGCTTCATGAAATTCCGATTCCTCCCTATCGTCATAAGGCCAGACTTCAAAAACGACTTCCTCTGCATCATCAACAGGCTCGTCTCCTTGCATGACTTTCGCCTCAAGAACAATGTTTTCAAGTTCAAGCTGTTCCTCTGCCATTTCAAAAGCAACCTCAATTGCCTCCGCCGACAGTGAAGGCGTTTCCTCTTTCTCAGAACAACCGCTTAATGCGACGACACCAAGTACTGTTGCTGTTAACCATCGTTGCTTCATCTTTGTTCTCCTTCCTTAAAAGCGCCAACATCGATTTCTTTAATCCGTATAATGGCTTTTGTGCCTTTCCCTTCTTGTGACACTAGCTGAAAGTCGCCGCCATGTTTGGCGACAATCTCTTGCACAATTGCTAGGCCCAGACCCGTACCGCCATTCTGCCTGCTCCTGCCCTTCTTGACACGATAAAAACGCTTTTGTACAGACGACAGGTCTGCTTCAGGGATACCAGCTCCTTCATCTTCAACAACCATTTCTGCCCAGCCGTTGCTGGAAGTGATCCGTACCGTAACCGTTGTAAAAGGCGGAGAATAAGCAATCGCATTTGCGAGCAAGTTTGTTAACACTTGCTGCATCCGGTCCCAATCGGCATCAATAATGCTGTCCTCGTCTAACTCAAGTTCCAGTTGGATGTGTTTTTGTTCAGCTTGCCAAGCGAATGCAGCTACCGCTTCTCGAGCAAGCTCTGCAAATGGAAGTGCTTCTTTGTCTAGACGGTAATCGCTGCCTTCTAGCTGGGCCAAATCAAGCAAATCATTGACAAGGCGATCTAATCGCTTTGCCTCTTTTTCAATAACGGCCATTCCTTTATTTCTTTCAATGACACCTTCTTGAATGCCCTCTGCATAGCCGATCATATAGCTTAAAGGCGTTCTCAATTCGTGGGCGACATTGGCCAAAAATGCATTCCGCTCTCGATCTACTTGCTCTAATGATTTGGCAAGCTCATTAAAAGAATGAGCCAGTTCCGCGAGCTCATCATGGCTTTTTCCAATAGCGACACGCTTTGAAAAATGGCCATTTTCCATTTCTTTGGCACTTGCTTTCATTTCCCTTAGCGGCTCTACAATATGTTTCGTCATGCGCTTGCCTGAAATGACGACAAAGAAAGCAGCGAACAACACTGCTGCATAAAGCGCCCACTGGATATCAACAAACGCCTCATAAACAACAGCTAATGGCATCGAAATAAAAATCGCGCCTTCTAATTTATTTTCACTGATTAACGGAAGGGCAATCCCTAGCAACTCTTGTTGAAAACGAGGATGTTCGCGGCGAATTACAACTGTCTCGCCGTCCAGCAAACTTTGCCGTTCCTCAAATGTGATCAGTTGTGCATCTTCATCGGCTGCAAAAGGGGCGCCGCTCGCCAATTCCATTGGATCATCTGTCAGTAAAAATTGAGCGCGGCTTCTCTCATTCGCCCACTCCACTCGTTCATACAGCTCTTCCGACAAACCTTCCTTTTCATAAAAAGACACAAGGGCGCTGCCTTCTTCCATAAACTGGCCAAGTTGTTCGTCTACATAAAGCTTTTCATACAAAAACGCAATTAAAAAACCACCAGAGACGACAAAGGCCAACGCAGCAGTGCCAATGGCCAGCCAAATTTTTGCGCCAATGGATAAAGGCTTCATTCGCTTCCTCCGAATTTATAACCGACGCCCCAAACGGTTTCGATAAAACGTCCGGCCCCATTAAGCTTTAAGCGCAACGTTTTAATATGCGTATCGACCGTCCGCAACGAACTAGCGGCCGTATCGGTCCATACGCGCTCAAATAAATGCTCCCGTGAAAAGGCCCGGCCCGCGTTTTCAGCTAAAAACAGCAACAATTCGTATTCCCGTCTTGTCAGGCTAATAAGGCTTCCAGCAACGGTTACCGCACGACCGTCTTGGTCAAGTTCAAGTTCTCCAAAAACGAGACGTCTGCCACGGATTTTGTCCATATTTGCGCGGCGCAACGCTGCCTCGACACGGGCCATTAATTCCTTCGGGCTAAATGGCTTGACCATGTAGTCATCGGCACCGGTTTTAAGGCCACGGACTTTATCAGCTTCATTGCCTCGTGCTGTCAGCATAATCACAGGAAGTGAATGCTTTTGCCGAATACGCTCGCAAACGTGAAAGCCATCCATCCCTTCCATCATGACATCAAGAATGACCAAATCGACCGCATCCTGTTCAATCCGCTTAAGAGCGTCGGCGCCATTATCAGCTGTCAGCGCCCGGTAAGACTCTTTTCGCAAATAGGTAACTACAAGCTCAAGCAGCTCAGGCTCATCGTCAACGACTAGCACTGTTTTAGCTCCCATCTTCTTCCCTCCCTGGGGCAACGGAAATCGCGTAGGGCCCTGCGCCAACAGACACCTCATCCGTCAACTCAAAAGGGTCCTTCTGCAATACGGACAATGTGTCGCTGTCAAAATTGCTTACGAGCAACTCGTTTCCAAATAAATAAATATAATTAGGATTCTGCCCGACTTCTGCTTTGGCAACGACTGTTTGCGTGGCACGGTTTACTTTATAGACGTGGTGGTCGCCATGAGAAACCACATAAAGTTCGTTTTCCTCGCGACTGCCTGTGATGGCGATTGGCATCAACCCAACTTCAACCTCAGCCTTCATCTCGCCTGATGCGACTTCATAGCCGCGAATCGCGCTATTTAAGTTGCCTGTAGGGCCGTGCCCTCCAGTCCATAGCAATTCGCCATCAAAAAAAAGCCCTGCTGGACGTTCGCTGACCGGAAAAGAATTTATTTGTTCCATTGTCTCCAAATCAAATACAGAAACGTTGCTTTGGTCTGCACAAAGGACAAAAAGCAGTCCACTTTCATCAGCCAAAAGTTCTGATGGCGAACCATCCAATGCAAACGCCTCCATTACATCGCCATGTTCTACACTGACCAACTTGACTTCACGGTTCTCCGTATCAGCAACCGCTACAGCGTCACGGCCAGGAAGCGCTGTCACTGCAGTCAGGGCTTCATCAAACTGGGCAAGTTCGTCAACGGCACCGCTATTGGTATCAATGGCCAAAAGCGTTGTCCCTGTTTGGGCTAAAGCAACCATGCGACCGGAATCGATAGGGACCATTTCACTCCAAGGCTCGTCTATTTTCTCGGTCCTAACTAGTCGTTTATGACCGCTCTCTAGAAATGCAAGAGCAGGCTCTTTTAAATGGGTGACAACCGCATATGGTTCATTTCCATCAGGCAGCGGAAGCGCCTTCTGATCGCATCCGGCAAACAAAAAACAAAACGAGGCCACTAGCATCACTGCCTTCCAGTTCACGAGTTTTCGCCTCCTTTTCCCCAGTATAGCGAATAAATGTGAAGAAAGTGAGAACTGGGAATGCTTTTTCTCAATGTCAACGATACCAGAGGGGAATAAAAAAGCAAGGCGCCTATTCCTGGGCGCCTTGCCAACCAATCTGATAAAAATAGAGCGTAAACGCACAACGCCATGATTCTCCAGTACGGGTTTTTATGCCCTGCTCTCGTCTTTTTAGTTGCATCATGAGGGCTCTTATTCAATCGCACGGCCATGCTTTTTTAAGAGCAACTGTACAGCTGCCATTGCTACTACAACACCCGCCATCACAAGCAAGGCAGGGTAAAAGCTGCCAAACATATCGGAAATGGCACCAACCGCAAGGGGGCCGATCGCAGCAAGAATGTAGCCTCCTCCTTGGTTCATGGAAGACCATGCACTTGCTTCTTGCGGGCTATCTGTTTCAACAATCGGCAACATTAAAGCGAGAGGGAACAGCCCACCGGCGCCAATGCCAAGTAAAAGGGCAGCAGGGAGGGGGTGGAGTCCAGCTAACAAAATGCCGATGCCAGCTAATTCGAGCATGCTGCAGGCGACTAGCACCGTTGTCAAGCGGCCAAATTTCGCAACCAATGTCGGCAACAGCATCGAAGTAGGGATTTGAATAAATGTAAACACCGTAAGCATCGCTGCAGCAGTCGATTTGCTATAACCCATGTCTTGGACAATTGGCGCAATCCAAGCGGTTACTGAATAGAACATGCTAGACATTAACGCGAAAAACAATGTCACTAAAATCGCCCGTTTGTTTTTTAATGGCAGCCTCGCTTTCGCTGCCGTTACTTCTGTCCGTTTTTGTAGAGCCAATTTGATCCAAAACGTTAAAGCAGCAACACCAAGAACGGCCCAACTAGCAAGAGCGAACCCCCAATTTTGACCGGCGCTGTTGTAGATTGGTACTGACAACCCAGCGGCAATGCCTGCCCCTAACGACATCGAAACGGAATAGATACTAACAAATCCCGGACGCGTCGGAAAATACTGTTTAATGAAGCCAGACAAGAGCGGGCCAGCAATACCGATGCCAATTCCCGCCAAAAAAGCTGTTACAATCAAGACAATGACTGAACCTGTGATCCCCCGCACGGCAGTGGCCGCCGTTAAAAGCAACAAAGAAAGAAAAATGGCTTTTTCCAAGCCAATCTTTTGACTAATCTTCGCTGCAAAAGGGGCAAAGATACCCATGCACAACACAGGTAGCGTCGTCAACAAGCTTGACGCCAGCCCACTCATTCCTAGTTGCTGTTGAATCGTATCTAGCAACGGAGCAACCGATGTAATCGCAGGACGCATATTAAGTGACGCTAAAATGAGCGCTAAAATGAAATAAATGGTTCGCATACTTCCCATCTCCTTACACATTACACAATAGGATTTCCTATAAGCATTGTTTTGCTCTTTTCATTAATTCGACATAATCATAACACTGTCTTTACCATTTTAGCGTTAAATATGCTCAGCCCAAGCTTTTCGATTGGTTTTTCCTGGAAATAGGCAAGAAATTACTTGCACAGAAGAGAGAGGATTGCCAACAAGGTGTTGACACGAATTTCTTTCAGGAGTATGATTCACTTAAAAATCGATCAATCCCTTGGTTGATTCTATTGCTTTCCTGCTATTCGTTTTCTTTAGGAAAATGACGTCAAATCATTATGAATTTAGTAGTATCCCAAATTTAAAGAGGTTATAATCATGAACCGTGTTCCAAAACTTATTAAATTTCCAAAAGAGCTAGTCCAACTTGTCGAAGACTACCGAAAACAACATAAAATTAGGACGTTTTCAGGCGCCGTCTATGATCTTTTGAAAAAGGGCTTGCAAGGCGCCAACGATAATGACAATGCCCGTTAAATAACGAACTCGCATGAAAACAGTGTTTTATTACCTATGCTAGCTAATGCCCGAACGCTCAACTTTTTATTGTGTAAATGCTCTTCTTCGCTAATCATTTCCTCCTTTAACGCTGTGAAACATTCCATTCCCTTTTTTCTTAGCCATCCGTCTTTAATGTTCATTGAAAAAACGCCAATTGTCAGCGCAAACGGCGAAACCTTCTTCCTCGTCATCCGTATGGGATTATAATGAATAAAATAAAAGGAGGAAGCAAAATGAGCGTTGCAACAAATCAAGGAGACTTTGTAAAAGTCGTATTTGTTTTCCAAAAGAACGAACAAGTAGAGGAAGTAACACTTAACTCCGCTCAACTAACAGCGTTGCTACACGCTAAACAAGTGTGGATTGAATCATTTGCCGATCATTTTAAAATCGAGAATAGCGTATGGTCTTACGGGAATGAAAATGTCTCTTTGCAGATTTATTTGAAGTAAGCCAGAAGACGCAATTTTCCAGGCGATTTATTATAGCTTTAAAGCAAAATGCATAAAATGAGATCATTCTCTAACAAGTAAAAAGAGAGCTTCCCCAAAAGCCAGAAGGCCAAAGCTTGGGGAAGCTCCCTTTTCGTACAGCTGCAATATAACAATTTACAATGGAAGCTGTTGAAAAAGAGAGATGACTAGAATGAGTGTGGATAATGATCCAGCTGATAGTAATGTTATCATTTTTCGCCAATTTATCGTTTTCGAGGGTTTTACAGCCTCTTGGGATACCGCTATCCATATCACGATAGAAAAAATCGCTACTATCGAAAGAACCTCTGTAGACATATTGAATACCTCCTACATTTCCAAATTTAGCATCCATAAAGCCCCTTTAACGGAGAAGCTTATTCTGCCGGTTTTAAGCGGCTTGCAGACGTTTTCCAATCACGAGCAACAACACGCCGGTTAGCACATATGTCCACCAAGCAAAAGGAAGAGCGATGCCCCAATCTGGCAACAGATAAACAATGCTTACTAGGGCAATAAAGGCAACAGCACCGATCAAGCCTACTTTGATATATTGCCTCTTTGAGCTGTTCCCTTCAGTAAAGAGATCTTTCCGTATTTGCTTAAAAATCCAATAGATAGCGACGCCTGTGCCGATAATGGCGATTAGTAGCGTAACCATTAAACTTCCTGTTATAACGCCAGGCGTTTTTAGCCCAAATAAAGGCAAAACCAACTTTCCAAGTCCTTCCACTAAACTAACAATGCCGATCAGGACCACTACTTGGGCAATGATAAATTGGGCAACATTCCGTTTCTTTTCTCGTGGCAGTTCTGCAATTAATTCTTCTGCGTAATCTTTCGGGTTGCCGCCAAATACATCCTTCGCCGTCTTTCCGTCCTTTTGGCTGTCTATAATATGATGCAGCATTTCCATCAAGATCTGTTCACTTTCATACTCAGCAAGCCGCATGTCTGTGCGAATATAAAGCATCATATCTTCATACAATTTTAAGTTGTCTGGTGTGAGTTGCTGGCGCAAGCGGTTGTTTTCTTCAATTAACGCCTTTATTTCCTTTTGATTGTTTTTAAACATTTGATGGGTCCTCCTTTAACATCGTTGACACAGGGCTGGCAATTGCTCCCCACTCCGCCCGCATTTGCCATAATTCGTTTTTTCCTTCAGCTGTCAAAAAATAATATTTGCGTTTCGGGCCGCCGCTTTCAGATGGCCTCATTTCGCTGTAAACCAGCTTCTGTTTTTGTAGACGCAAAAGAATCGGATAGATCGTTCCGTCGCTAATTTCTGGCAAGCCGCTTTCCTCTAGTTTTTGCGCGAGTTCGTACCCGTAAACGGGCTGACTGTCAATCACTGCTAGTATGCATGCTGGCAATACCCCTTTAAGCAGCTGGCTTCTTATTGCCATTTTCTTCTCCTTCCCCCTCTACTTTGTTATGCAAGATAGTAAGGGTTAAACCAACTACTTTGCATTGCAAAGTAGTTGGTTTAACTATATCCTCATTTGCCGGTTTCGTCAACGTTTTTTTAAAGCCGCCCAAAAATTTATTAAGAGAAAAATAGAAAAAGATGCATAAAATAGAGCAATTGGGGAATACTAAAGCTGTATTCCCCAACTCCCCCTTTAGCCTCCAACTTAGGTTGGAGGTTTTTTATGCATACTTTGAAAAGACAAACATACAATCTACGTTGCAAAGCCGATTCGCGGGTATCCATATTCCTCTCAATGGATGCGTCAAACTCCACAAACTGCCTTATCGAAACGCGTAATCACCAACGAGCTCGTTCGCATATTTTTATATTAAAACAACTTAGCTGATCTTGTAAAAACATCGCCAAATTCATTTCGACGGAAATCGCCATTCGCCTTTAGTTGAAAAAGCGGGCATTGCCACGGATAATAAAAGATAAATACAAAGAAAGCAAGTTGCATGGCTTCATCTATTGGAGGTGGATGATGAAAATCTCGCAACTCGATCCGGCTACCCTTACTGACGAGCAGTTAACAACGCTTCTGTACGGTTACAAAAAAGATGACGGCAAAAGCGGTGACTGCATTTTCGTCCCTGGCAGCAGCAAAGCGGTCGAGTACCGCGTGCCTAAAGCGGTTGACCTTTATAAACAGGGCCGGGCAAGGAAACTATTGTTTTCTGGCGGTGTCTCTTGGGACGAGACCAAAACGCCAGAAGCCGTATTGATGAAAGCAAAAGCATTGTCACTTGGCATTGCAGCCAAAGATATTCTTGTGGAAGACCGCTCGCTCCACACGAAAGAAAACGTGCTCGCTTCCTTGCTTGTGCTCGACCGGGCCATTGACTTGCACCGAATCAAACGGCTGCTCCTTGTTACCGCTTCTTACCATATGCCACGAGTCTATTTAATGATGCGGACATACATGCCAAGTTGGATCGAATACTCTCTTTGTCCAGTCGACGACAAAACCACAACGGCTGAAAATTGGCATCTCTCTCCTTTTGGGAGAAAACGGGTAGAAACAGAAGCTCGGAAACTGATTTCATATGTGCAACAGGGCATTATTCAAGAATTTCCCCTATATCGTTAAACCAACAACAAAAAGCCTATGCGTTCGCATAAGCTTTTTTCCAGTGCTAACGTGTATAGTACATTAATGCAATGGCCCCCGGCCCTGTATGCGTACTAATAATCGGAGAGGTCTCGAGAATAGATACAGACAGGTCGGCACGGACCTTTTTTAGGCTATCTACAATTTTTTTGCCAAGCTGTTCGGCTTCAATATGGGCTATGCCGACAGCGCCAACTTTTTTGCCAGCCGTCTCTAGATGGAATTTTTCTGTGAAAAAATCGACTACTTGTTTGTAAGTCCGTTTAGTCGCAACAGGTGTATACGTGCCTTCTTTCAGAGCGGCAATTGGTTTTATTTTGAGCAACGAACCTAGCAATGCTTTTCCTTTGCCGATCCGGCCGCCTTTCGCCAAGTATTCAAGCGTATCGACAGCAATATATAAAGACGTCTTTGCACGAATTTGTTCAATTTCCGCTAAAATGCGCTCCATGGTTTCCCCAGCAGCCGCCATTTCCGCTGCTTCCTTCACTTGAAATGATAGGGCAGTGGAGATGAAATGCGAATCTACTACTGTGACGCGTCCGTCCATTTCTGCTGCGGCCATTTGTGCAGATTGTACGGTGCCGCTCAACGCCTCGGTCATATGAAGAGAAAGGACTTGCACTTCTTCTCCTTCCTCAAGCAGACGCTGATACACATCCATAAATACGCCGACAGGCGGCTGAGAGCTTTTCGGCAAGGCACCGCCGGCGGTAAGGAGTGTAGCAAATTCCTTTTTCGTTATATCGACGCCGTCCCGATACGTTTTTCCGCCAACTTCAATGGAAAGAGGGACAACTGTGATGCCGAGCCGTTCCATTTCTTGTTTATCTATATCGCAAGTAGAGTCAGTGACAATTTTTATGTTTGCCATCCAAACCTCCCTTTCTAGGACTTCTCAAAAATAGGCCTTGCTTTTAGTATGACACACTGCTGCTGTTCGTGTAAACGCGGAGCAGAAGGGGCAATGACTCCCTTAGTCTTCCTCTTCCAGCGTCAAACCGTCTACATGTTTTTTCGTTAATTGTTTTTTCGTTTCCCGGTATTCTTTGCTTTTAAACAAAATGTCAAAATCATAATCAGGCGGATATAGCTCAGTTGCTGGAATCGCTAGCTTTAGCCGTTTATGGTTCAGCACCTGTTTCTCTCCCTTTAGCTGGACCACACAATTCCCATTTTTGTCAGGCCCTTTATAAACAATAGCGTGTTCGCCTGTCGCCATTACTGTCACCGCATCCCCTTGACGAAAGGAAGCTAGCTTGTCTTGGTCTGCTTTTTGCGGCGCTTTCTTTCTCGCCCGAGCATATTTATTGGCCACTATTTGTTTCTGATAAGCTGCTTGCTTTAATTGTTCATCGCTAAATGCTGCTGAGTATGAACGTTCTGTTTGATAAGTGAGCATATGGGCCCGTTCCACCATCTTCGGATGCAAACCTAGTTTGATCGCAATATCAAATGCCTGGCTTTTGCCGCTTTCCCCAATAATTAACCGGTATGTCGGCGCAAGGGTAGCCAAGTCAAATTCCATCGCTGCATTTACAAATCCAGGCGTCTTTGTAGCAAATTGTTTAATTTCGCTGTAATGGGTCGTTGCCATCAACGTTGCCCCTTTTTGAAAAAGCTGTTCTAAAATAACCGTTGCCAGTGCCATCCCCTCGCCTGGGTCTGTGCCTGAACCTAGTTCATCAATGAGGATCAACGACTGGTCATTCGCCTGGCGCAAAATAGAAATAATGTTGACCATTCTGGAACTGAATGTGCTCAAGTTGTCTGCAATGCTTTGCCCGTCGCCAATGTCAACAAACACTTGGCGGAAAATCGCAATCGAACTCTCTGGCTCAGCAGGAATTGGCACACCGCTTTGCGCCATTAACGTCAGCAAGCCAACCGTTTTAAGCGTCACCGTCTTCCCCCCTGTGTTCGGCCCTGTAATGACAAGGGCCCGTTCGTGCTCATCCACTTTTATAGAGAGGGGGACAGCTTTGCTGCCAAGTTTTGGATGGCGGGCGTTGCGCAAGTCAATCCTGTATTCTTCATTTAAAGTGGGAACAGCAGCGTCTATCGAAGCGCAATACTTCGCTTTGGCAAATAGGACATCATAATGGTGCATCGTTTCGATAGCGATATGAATCTCTGTTTCATGGTTGAGCACCATTTCAGTCAGCTCATATAAAATCCGTTCTACTTCTGCCTCCTCAGCAATTTGCAGCAGTGCCCGTTCCTCTTGAATGTCGCCTAAAGCAGTTGGCTCAATAAAGAGTGTCGCCCCTGAAGACGATTGGTCAATCACCGTGCCCTCCACTTTGGTGCGAAACTCTTTTTTTACAGCGAGAGCAAGTTTCCCTCCTCTGTCCACAATCGTTTTATCCTGCAAGTACGGCGCGTAACGCTTATTGTTGACAAGTTGCTGGGCTTTGTCTTTTAGTTTTGTTTGGATGATTTGCAGTTGCCGACGGACGTAAGCCAAATCACTTGAAGCATGGTCATCCACTTGGCCAAGGCGTATGCACGCGCCTAGGCGCTCTTCCAAAGCATGAAGATCGCCAATTGAAAACGCATAAGCACTTACAATCGGGGCAATCGCATGTTTGTCTTTCATGAACCGTTTTAATTTTCGGCAATGGTCTAAAAAAGAGATGACATGCGCAAGCTGATCGGCACGAATATAGAGCCCTTTATGGGCTTGTTGCAAATAACTTTCTAGTTCATTGGCTGAATGAATGGGCACACTGCTGCTCCTCGCCACAATGGCCATTGCTTCTCTCGTTTCATTCAATTGCTGGGCAATTCGGTTTTGCTCATAAAGGGGACGCATGTCTAAAATTGCTTGTTTGCCTGTCTCTGTGCGGGCATAAGCAGCGATATCAGCAAGCAGTTCATAAAAACCAAGTGCGTGAAGCGTCTGTTCGTTCATTTCAATTTCCTCCTTTTGTATTCGATCCTTTAGCACCTTTCTAAAACAACAAAAAGCCGCCATGAACAATCGCTCATGACGGCAAGGTAAACGAATGGCAAGTCGTCATCGTTTTTTTGACAACACAAAAAAACCATGACACTACGCCATAGCAAATTCATCCTTTTAGCTATGATCACGTGTTCTTAACTGTTCTGAAAACGCGCAAGTCAAATAAACGCTCAACTACTGCGTTTTTTGCGCTTTCCAGCTATCCAATTACGGATTTAGTTAAGAACCACCAGATACATAAAAACGTCCCCCTCTATGAAGGTTTAATACTTCTTCAACATACCACCAGAAAACAGTTATGTCAATTGATGTTCCACGTGTAACATAAAAACAGCTCACGCCTGCCATACATACAGCAGGCGTAATCTGACCTGGGGTTTACATAATGTAGGAGAGCAAATGCCTTCTTTACCAGCTTGCTTTTTTGACACCAGGAATTTGCCCTTTATGGGCTAGTTCCCGAAAAGCAATCCGAGACAATTCAAAGTCGCGCAAAACACCGCGTGGACGGCCGGTTTTCCGGCATCTTCTCGTTAGTCTGCTTGGGGCAGAATCCCGCGGCAGCTTTGCAAGTGCAACATAGTCTCCTTTTTCTTTAAGTTCTTTCCGCTTTTCAGCATACTGGGCAACAAGTTCTTGCCGTTTTAATTCCTTTTGTACTTTTGCTTTTTTCGCCATTTTTCTGGCCTCCTTAATATTGAAAATCATTATTATTACGATTTAATTCGCGCGTGAAACCACCCACGGAAACGGATCGACAAACTGGCTCCAATCTTGCGAAAGCTCCTCATCGGTCAACAGGCATGCTTGCAGCTCTTTATGAATTTGTGCTTCATCCATGTCGATGCCAATAAATACAATTTCGTTGATACGGTCACCAAAACGGTCATCCCATTTGCTAGCGATTTCTGGATGATTTTGCTTCATATGGATTTTTTCGGCCGCAGGCAAACTGTCAATCCAATACGCAAGTGGCTGCAAAACGGCTTGCGGACCCGCCTGTGACAGTTGGAGTGCTAGTTCTTTGCGGCTTGCTACCCAAACAGTCCCCTTTGCCCGTGTCACCTCGTCAGGGTAATGGTCGCACCACTGTTTAAAGCGCAGCGGATGAAAGGGCTTTCTATCTCTAAACACAAAAGACGAGATGCCATACTCATCGGTTTCTGGAACATGTTCATTTTCCAATTCCTTTTCCCATGTTTCATGAGCCATCGCTTGTTCCTCATTAAACAATCCTGTGTTCATAATTTCGTTTGGATCTACTTGCCCATTTACCGTTTGGATGATTTTTGCATGGGGCTGTAAATGTTTTAAAAACGAAATAAGTTTCTTCACTTCTTCTTCCTGAAGCAAGTCCACCTTATTCACGATCAGCACATCACAAAATTCGATTTGATCGACAAGCAGCTCTACGATCGTGCGTTCATCTGTTTCGTCTGTGCCTTGATTGCGGTCTAGCAACGTCTCGCCTGAATCAAAATCTTTCCAGAAGCGGTATGCATCGACGACCGTCACCATCGTATCAAGCGTACATAATGATTTTAAATCGATGCCTGTCCCTTCATCTTCATACGTAAATGTTTGGGCAACTGGAACCGGCTCTGAGATGCCTGTTGATTCGATTAATAAATAATCGATGTCCCCGTTTTCGATTAGACGCCTGACTTCAACGAGCAAATCTTCTCGCAATGTGCAACAAATGCAACCGTTGGACAGTTCCACCAGTTTTTCTTCTGACCGAGAAAATCCCCCTCGCTCTACTAAATCAGCATCAATGTTGACTTCACTCATATCATTGACAATCACAGCAATTCGCTGCTGCTGTTTTCTGTTATTCAGCACATGGTTCAACACGGATGTTTTCCCGGCTCCTAAAAAACCGCTTAACACAGTCACAGGTACGTTCATTTGCTGCCTCCTACACTTAAATCGTAATGATTACGAATTATACCAGACAAACGGACATTTCGCAACTGTCTTGCAGACAATATACTCCTGTAAGGGCTGTTTTAAAGGCATAAAACAGCCCGAGATGGATTCTCGGGCTAAGTTTAATTAGGCTAGTTCTAGGGCAATTTCCATCATGTTCGTGAACGAGGTTTCCCGCTCTTCAGCTGTTGTTTCTTCCTCTTTAAATATGTGGTCGCTTACCGTCAAAATGCAAAGCGCATTAACGCCGGCTTGGGCAGCATTCATATACAAAGCCGCCGCTTCCATTTCAATCCCCAAAATTCCCATATCACGCCATTTCCCTGCTGCGTCTTCATCAGCATTATAGAATGTGTCGCTGGAAAGGATGTTTCCGACATGGACAGGCACGCCTTTTTCGTCTGCCGCTTTTTTCGCTTTTTCGAGTAACGAATAAGAAGCAAGTGGCGCGAATGTACCTGGCAAGTGATATTGGTTTACATAGTTGGAATTGGTTGATGCCCCCATTCCTAAAATGACGTCATATAAGTTCAAATCATCTTGAAGGGCGCCACAGGACCCAACCCGGATCAAATTTTTAACACCGAACACATGAATGAGCTCATACGAGTAAATGCCCATGCTCGGCATTCCCATTCCCGTTCCCATGACAGAAATACGCTTGCCATTGTAAGTACCGGTAAATCCAAACATATTGCGGACACTATTAAATTGGACGACATCCGTCAAAAAACGTTCGGCAATAAATTTGGCCCGGAGCGGGTCTCCAGGAAGAAGGACCGTTTCCGCGATCTCTCCTTTTGCATTAATGTGAGGGGTTTGTTTGAATTCTGTCATTGCCAGTCTCCTTTAAGCTTTTATAGAAACACATTCTTCCAAAAGCAGTATAGTCTGCCGTTCTTTCTCCATAATAGTAAAATCAAATCGTTCACGCAATGAGCACTGCAAACAAACAAGGAATGGCTCAAGAGAAGAGCCATTCCTTGTTTATTTTACTCTTTTTTAAACGTTTTATCGCTTCTAACTGTGTCAATCGGCCGAACGACACTCTCGATGTACTCGCGCTTCTCTTCAAGAAATGGCGGCAAAGATAATTTTTCTCCTAGCGTTTCATACGGTTCGTCGCCCATAAACCCAGGGCCATCCGTTGCTAATTCAAACAAAATTTGCGGGGAGACGCGGGCATATAGAGACTCAAAGAAATGGCGGTCTACATAACCAGAAGTATGGAAGCCAAGCTTCTCCATATGTTCCGTCCACTGATCAAGCACAACTCGGTCTTCGACGCGAAAAGCGACGTGGTGGACAGCGCCATACCCTTGGCGGGCCCGGGGAAGAACGTTATTATGTTCCACGACGACTTGCGCCCCATTTCCCCCTGTTCCGACTTCAAACAAATGCAGCGACCCTTCTGTTGCGATTTCTTTAAAGAAAAGCGCCTGCTCCAAAACTTGTTTAAAGAAATCAAAGTTGGCGACTCTAATAAAGATAGGCCCTAAGCCAGTAATCGCATATTCAAGTGGTACCGGCCCTTTTTGCCATGGCGTGCCAGATTCGATCCCTTGGTTGTTTTCATCTGAAATCAATTGGTAGCGTTGCTCGTCGAAATCAACGAATGCCAGCGTCTTTTTGCCAAAAAGCGTTTGAATGCCTGTATGTTTAACGGCTAAACGGTCAAATCGTTTTTCCCAATAAGAGAGCGCCTCATCGGTTGGGACGCGGAACGATGTTTGATAAATTTCATCTGTTCCAGGCGAGCTTTTCGGAATACCTGGGAAATCAAAAAAAGTCATGTCTGTACCGGCACTGCCTTTATCATCTGCAAAAAACAAATGGTATGTTTGAATATCGTCTTGGTTCACCGTCTTCTTAACAAGGCGCATCCCTAACACATACGTAAAAAATTCATAAATTTTCTCGGCGCTGCTTGTAATCGCGGTTACATGATGGATGCCTTTTAAACTGTTCATCGGGCATGGCCCCTTTCAGTTAATTATCTCTAATTCAATTATATTAAATTCGAAATAAATGTCAACAACCTTTTCATGAATGCATTAAAAAGGCCAGTTGAGTAAATTCAACTGGCCTCCGGCTGTCGACTGGCGACAACCTCTTTTCTAATGACTATGAATGGGCTAGAGGGCCGCCAGCTTGAAAAAAGCGATCGACACGCTGCTCAACGGCTTCATCTTCTACTAACGGCGGCGCATGGTGCCCTTTTATTCTCGCATCAATAATTAACGCATCGCAGCCCCAATGTTTATGCTCGATAAACGAATTGATGCCATACGTGTCATGAGAAGGGTTGCTGCGAGTAAACGTCACCCATAAAAAGTTGGCAAGCGATGCGCTCACAAACTCACTGTCGTCACATAAGACTAGAAGCGGACAGCTTGGCAAGGAGCTTTTCTTAGCGATCGCAGCAGTTAACTCGTTTAATTCTTGTTCAGCTTGCTCATAATTGGAAAAAGCGGTCGTTTCAATCGCGACTACGCCAGGCATTACGTAGCTCGCTTTCGTAATCTTGTCACATTCTTTCAGTTCCGAAGGGATGGCCGTACACAGCTCACGCAACTTTTCACCGTAAGCAGCAAGCACCACTTTGCTTCCGCTATTTAACCCTGTTCCACTATAATCAAGGGTATCGATTGTTGTATTGGTTTGAAAATGAATGTCGCGACGCAAATCAATTCGTTCCAAAATATATTGGAGGAAAGCAGCTTCATCATGGGTGCTAATCGGCTTGTCCTCTTCTGCGGTAATAAATAAATACTTGGCTAAACTAAGCTGGCCAAAGCCGAGAATCGCATTGGCCATCGTCAACAATTCCATCGGCTGTTTCACTTTTTGGTACGGCGTATATCGCTCGCTGCCAATCGCAAACAGAAGTGGATGGACACCGGCTGCGTCTACCGCATGGACTTCTTTAACGCCAGGCAATTCCTGTGTGACTGCGTCTCCAGTAAGTTCATGGATCAATGCGCCAAATGTCGTATCCTCTTGCGGCGGTCGGCCCACAACTGTAAATGGATAAATGGCGTTTTTACGGGCATAAACTTTATGGACTTTCATTACTGGAAACGGATGCGTCAAACTATAATAACCTAAATGGTCGCCAAACGGGCCTTCTGGCTTCGTCTCGTCTGGATAAATGTCCCCTGTAATGACAAAGTCGGCATCGTGGCTAACGGCATAGCCATCCACATAGCCGTAACGGAAGCGGCGGCCAGCCAGCAATCCAGCAAACAGCATTTCACTTAAACCTTCTGGAAGTGGCATCACTGCTGACAATGTGTGCGCTGGTGGACCGCCAATGAAAATGCTGACTTTTAGCGGTTCGCCCCGCTTCGCCGCCTTTGCTTGATGGACGCCAATGCCACGCTGAATTTGATAATGGAGCCCAACTTCTTTATTTGGCTCATAGTCATTGCCATTTAATTGGACACGGTACATTCCTAAATTGGCGTTCATCAACCCTGGCTTATCTGGGTCCTCGCTGTACACTTGCGGAAGTGTAACAAATGCGCCGCCATCATTCGGCCATGAATGGACAAAAGGGATATCGGAAAGAGAAATCTCTTCCAGTTGTGAGCCATTGAGGCCAGGTTTCCGCATTGGCAGCGCTTTTAAAGCGGATAAACCGTTGCCAAGCTGTTGCAGGGGGCGTTTGGCCGCTTTCATTGGGTCATCGCGCAGTGCGATGACTTGTTCGACTTTGTGCCAATTTTTACGGAACAAGAACTTGCTCCGTTCCATTGTCCCGAATAAATTGGCCACAGCCCTGTATTTCGATCCTTTTACCCGTTCAAATAACACAGCAGGCCCGCCTTCACGGTAAAGCCGCCTTTGAATCGCTGCCATTTCCAAATACGGGTCCACCTCTTCTTCAATGCGGACGAGGTGGCCATGTTTTTCCAAATCAAGAATGCATTCTTCTAAGTTCTCGTACATAACCGCCACCTTTGAAGACCTATGTAAGCTTCTTCCCTTTCTTCAGTCTCTTACTGCCATTATGGGCAAAACGAACAAACAGGTCAACAGAGAGAATAAGGCGAAAAAATGGCGAAGCTTTTGGCTTCGCCTGCTTATTACACCTTTAATGCGACTTGAAAAGACGCTTCTGTTTTTTCTTGGACTTCTTCGAGCGATACGCCTTCTTGCAATTCAGTCAATGTCATGGTGCCATCCTTAAATTCAAAGACGGCCAACTCGGTAATCAGCAAATCGACAACCCCTTTGCCGGTTAGAGGCAATGTACAGGCGTTTTTCACTTTCGTTTCGCCGTATTTATTGGTGTGGTCCATAATGACGACCGTTTTTTTGGCGCCTTGCACTAAGTCCATGGCGCCGCCCATTCCTTTCACCATTTTCCCTGGAATCATCCAATTGGCCAAGTCGCCATTTTCGGCGACTTCCATGCCGCCTAGTATCGCCAAGTCAATATGGCCGCCGCGGATCATGGCAAACGATTCGGCACTGTCGAAGTAAGAAGCGCCTACCTTTGCGGTTACCGTCTCTTTGCCGGCGTTAATTAAGTCAGGATCAACTTCTTCCTCTGTCGGATAAGCCCCTATGCCTAGCAAGCCATTTTCCGACTGGAGCATGACATGGACGTCATCTGGAATGATATTGGCGATAAGTGTTGGCATGCCAATGCCTAAATTGACGCACATCCCGTCTTTTACTTCTTTTGCCGCCCTGTTCAAAATGCGTTTTCTTGTTTCCTTCATTGTCCGTTTCCTCCTTCTACCGTCGCCACAGTCCGGCGCTCAATCCGTTTTTCAAAGGAATCACCGACAAAGATATGCTGCACGTAGATGCCTGGGGTGTGGATCTGGTCTGGATCAAGTTCGCCTAAGTCGACGAGTTCCTCTACCTCGACAATCGTTACTTTTCCTGCAGCTGCTACGAGCGGGTTGAAGTTGCGTGACGTCTTCCGGTAAACGAGGTTGCCAAATGGGTCTGCTTTCCACGCTTTTACTAAAGCAACGTCGCCAACAATGCCCCGTTCCATAATATATCGCTTGCCGTCAAACGTTTTCTCTTCTTTTCCTTCAGCGACTGGTGTATCCACACCGGTTGCTGTATAAAAGGCGGGAATGCCAGCGCCACCTGCTCGAAGCCGCTCAGCGAGCGTCCCTTGGGGCACGAGTTCAACTTCTAGTTCGCCGTTTAAAAATTGCTGTTCAAACCGTTTGTTTTCCCCTACATAAGAGGCGACCATTTTGCTAATTTGTTTGTTTTCAAGCAGCTGCCCGAGGCCAAAATCATCGACGCCGCAATTGTTGCTAACAACTGTTAAATTAGAGGCGCCACTGTTTTTCACGGCAGCGATTAAATGCTCAGGGATGCCGCATAACCCGAAACCGCCTACTACTAATGTAGAACCGTCTTTGATAAACGCCATTGCTTCCTCTGTCGTCGGAATGATTTTATTCATCGTTCATCCTCCCCTGCAATATGTTTATGCAACCTTGACGTTTAAAAAAACATCAGGCCAATGGCAATTGGCACAAATGCCCAAAAAAGCAATATGACACAAAAGCCCATGATGTCACGGACTTTTAAGCCTGCGATCGCTAATAATGGCAGCGCCCAAAATGGTTGGATCATGTTCGTCCATGCGTCTCCCCAAGCGACAGCCATAGCTGTTTTCGCCATATCCGCACCGAGTTCCAGTGCTGCCGGCACCATAATCGGCCCTTGAACAGCCCATTGTCCGCCTCCAGAAGGGATAAACATGTTTAGTAACCCTGCGCTAAGAAACGTCCATAGCGGGAACGTCTCTGCTGATGAAATCGACACAAACCAAAGGGAAAGCTGTTCAGACAGCCCTGAGCCGACCATCATCCCCATAATTCCGGCGTAAAATGGGAATTGAATAATAATGCCTCCGGCGTTTTTCACGCCTTCGCCAACTGCTGTTAAAAAGCGCCTTGGCGTACGATGGCATAAAATGCCTAAAAACAAAAACGTAAAATTGACAATATTAATGTTCAAGTCAAGGCCGTTTTCGATAAAATACAGTACGACATACGTTAAGCCAAGCAGAGCAATGGCAAGTGACACCCATTGACTATTCTCCAACTTTTCCGCTGGCGTTTCCGCAACAGCCGCCGCTTCCTCACGTTTTTCTTCAGCAAATCGAGCCATATCAATTGTGTAAGAAGAAGTCGACGTTTTGAGAAGGAAATAATTCACGACAGGCAAGCTAATTAAGAAAGCGCATACAATAAAAAGGTTGGCCGGAGACAGCAATGTATCGGCAATTGGAATCGTCCCCATTACATCCGCCAAAAAGTGGTCCTCTGTTGCAATCGTCAGAGGGATAGACGCCGATAATCCCCCATGCCATACAAGAAAACCACTGTAGGCAGCCGCCACCAGTATACGATAGTCGACGCTTGGTACTTGGCGAACAACGTGCCTGGCAAAAAGCGCTCCGACAACGAGGCCAAAGCCATAATTGATCAGACAAGCAATGCTGGCCACAAACGTTACAAGCACAATTGCCTGGCCTGGCGTTTTTGCTAATACGGCCAACGTTGATAATAGGCGCTTAAACAGCGGCGTATTCGCCAAAATGTAACCGGTTACAACAATGAGCGCCATTTGCATCGTAAAGGAAAGCAAATCCCAAAAGCCAGAGCCCCAATAATCAACCATTTGTACAGGCGAAGCATCTGTAACAAACACGCCCAATAGAAAAACAAGAATGGTTAACAATCCCGCAAACAAAAAGGCATCTGGCAAATAGCGTTGCACGATGCGGTCAAACCACCTAGTAACGGCCGCAAACAAGCATAGCGCCCTCCTTTCGCGGAAAGATCGATACTATGCATTTACTATAACATATATTGTTTGAAAGCGTTACCAATCTGTATTTCCTTATTATAAAATGCGAATTCCTCATACGAATAATAGGATGGATATATGTATGTTTTCCTATAGGGGACTTTAGCCACTCGGGAGTTACCGTCGTTCTCCCGAGTAGACAGCACTTGTTTCCCGGCGGATCAATTTGTGGCTAATGATCCTCTTTTCCGCCGGGGCTTCAGGATCGGCTATTCGTTTTTGCAAAAGGTCAGCGGCCCGGTAGCCTAGTTCATGAATATGGATGTCCAGTGTGGTCAGTGGCGGTGTCGCCAGCTCTGCCATTAGTACGTTGTTAAAGCTCACAATAGACACCTCATTAGGCACGGAAATATTCATGTTAAATAACATACGCAGTACACCCAATGCCATTAAGTCATCCATTACAATCATGGCTGTAGGAGGATGTTTTCGTGACATCAGTTCAATAACTGCTTGTTCGCCGCCCTCAAAAATTTCATCATGGTGGACGATGTAAGAGTCATCTGGCGTCATTCCTACTTCCTCTAACGCTTCTATATACCCTTTCTTGCGGTCTAGCGTTACATATGCTTCTTCGCGACCGCCAACAAAAGCAATTCGCTCATGTTTTAAAAGCAACAAATATTCGGTCACCATTTTTGCGGCTTTGACATTGTCATTGTTTACATAAGAAACTTGGCCAGACAACGCCTCAGGCGGTTGGCCAACAACGACAAAAGGAAAGGCCTTGTCGAGCAAAAATTCAATGATTGGGTCAGAGACGGTTGAATACAGCAAAATCATCCCATCGACACGGCGTGAATAGTACATCTCAATAACTTCTTCTAAAATACCCTTATCGGTTTGAGCAGTCGATAAATACAAACCATATTTTTTCTCATTCGCTTGTGCTGTGATGCCTCTTAACACTTCCGGGAAAAACGGATTTTGAAACGGTGCGTAAGAAACACTTGGCATAATAATGCCGACAACATTTGTGCGGTTGTTCACAAGGTTTCTGGCGTTGACATTTGGATAGTAGCCTAACTCTTCCATTACCGCTTGGACTTTCGCTTTTGTCTTTGCGCTGATTTTTGGATTGTTCGCGATTACCCTTGACACGGTAGAAGGGGCAACATTTGCTTTTCTGGCAACATCTTTGATCGTAACACCCACTCGTTTTCCCCCTTTTCTTAACAAAACACGGCAGGAGCGGGCACTACACGATAGCGCAGTAGCCCTCCCTGCCTTTATATTGAATGAACGGCTCGTATTTGTCTACTGTAGAACTTGCTCAACATGTTTGGTATACGCTTTCCTTATCCTTTCGTCGCGCCAGAAGACAAGCCTGTAATCAAATAACGCTGCAAAAATAAGAACACAGCGGCGATTGGCACCGCAATGAGTACAGAACCTGCAGCAAAGCGTGTAAAGTTGTTTGCAAATTGATCACTGACAAAATTGAACAATCCTAACGCGAGCGTATAATTTTCCGGGCTCCGTAAAATAATTCGTGGCAAAATAAAGTCCATGAACGGAGACATGAAATTAAAGAGCGCCACGACCGCTAAAATCGGCTTCGCAAGGGGAAGCATGATCGTGAAGAAAATACGAAAATGGCCAGCACCGTCTAACTTCGCCGATTCATCCAAATCCCGGGGAATGGTATCAAAATAACCTTTCACAAGAAACGCGTTCATCGGGATCGAGGTTCCTACATAGATAAGGATAAGCCCGAGAAGTGTATCAAGCAATTGGACAGTATTTAATAAAATATACAGGGCAACCATTGCCATCATGACAGGAAACATTTGCAATAATAAAAACGCATACAGCCCATGTGTCCGCCCAACAAAGCGATAACGGGAAAAGGCATATGCCGTTAAGGCGACAAGAAATGTTGCACATAAAGACGTAATACTGGCGACAATGAGCGTGTTTTTATACCATTGCACATAATTGCTGCGTGGATCAAAGAACAACCATTCGTAATGGCGTAACGAAATCGTTTCTGGGATCATTTTCGAAGAATGTAAACTCGTCCCAGGGTTAAACGACAGCCCGATCGTCCACAGAAGAGGGTAAAGAATGATGATGCCCATAATAAGCAAAAACAGGTAAATAGCAGTCACTTCTAGCCTTGACTTTTGCTTTTTATTCATTAGATGCTCCCCTCCTCTTTAAATGAGCGGCTTCGTCTAAACTGGAGCAAAGCAAAGCCCGCTACAATCAAACCAATGATTATCGAAATCGCGGCAGCCATACTGTACTGGGAGTTCTCAAATGTGAGACTGTACACCCATGAAATCAAAATATCGGTGCCGCCAGCGTTTTGCCCACGAATCGGCGGTCCCCCTTGGTTAAATAAGTAAATGATCGAGAAGTTGTTAAAGTTTCCTGTATATTGCATGATTAGAAGCGGCGCGGTGGCAAATAAAAGATGTGGCAGCGTAATATGACGAAATTTTTGCCAGCGGTTGGCCCCGTCCATATCCGCAGCTTCATACCAATCGCTCGAAATGCTTTGCAGAACACCGGTGAACAAAGCAAATACGAACGGAAAGCCGAGCCATGTTTGAATCATAATTAGCGCAAAACGTGCCCAAAAAGGATCGGTCAGCCAAGGAAAGCCGTGGCCAAACAAAGGAATGAAAATGTCGCGATTAATTGCACCAAAATTGTCGTTAAACATCGCTGAAAAAATTAAAATTGTCACAAAGGCGGGCACAGCCCATGGGAGGATAAGGATCGTACGAATGAATTTTTTAAACTTAATTCGCGGATCGTTAACCATAATTGCCAATAATAAGCCTAGCCCAACTTGGCATGTTGTAGCGACAAATGTCCAAATTAACGTCCACGAAAAGACGCTAAAAAACGTTTCTCGCCAAATTGGTACAGTGACAAGCTGGACGAAATTTTCAAACCCTACCCAATCAAGCAAATTTCGCGGCGGGGCATTGTAAAGGGTATAGTTTGTAAAAGCAAGCCCGACCATAAACAAAAGCGGAAAAACGACAGTGAAAATTAAAAAGACCAGTCCTGGACCGACTAGCAAATATGGAAAGCCTTTGTCCCATGCTTGCTGGAAGCTTTCACGGAGCGAGGGAATTCGCCAGCCTTGTTGAATTCGCTTTGCATCCTTATACGCATCGCGCAAATTGAACAAATAGAAGCCGACAGCAAAAACCGTCAAAATAAGGGCAATGATCCCTTGAGCCAGCAGCATCCGCGAATCATCAACCCTCTCTAACGTTCCTAATGTTATGATCCCCCAATAACCAATATTTAAGATGTCATAAAAGACGATGATAAAGGCAGCAAAGAGAATGAAAAAAAACGACCCTTTTCCATAACGCCTATTATACAGTTGCCCCAAACCAGGGATGATAGACAAACAGAGTGCTCGTTTTGGGTGATTTCGTGCCGTCCTCTCCCTTACTTCTAATTTCATGATTTCTTCCTCCTCTGCGAAATCAAGTGGATGGAGAGCAACCTCTCCATCCAACTTAATTAATTTTCTTGAAGGGCAATCTTATCAGCAATTTGTTGCACTGCTTCTTCTAAAACCTCCTGTGGATCCTCACCTTGAGAAATAAATTCAAATGCGTCTCCCATTGGATCCCATACTGATGACATTGCTGGAATGTTCGGCATTGGTACCGCATATTCTGCTTGCTGCAAAAACGGTTGCCGCAGTTCATCATCGATCTCCACGTCTGTACGGGCAGGCAATTCCCCTGCTACTTCAAAGTACGTAAGGGAGTTTTCTGGGTTTGTAATATATAGAGCTAAGTCGGTTGCCCAATATTGATTTTCGCTATACTCATTCACTAACCAACCTTTTACCCCTGAATACGAGGACAGGTTTTTTCCATCAATTGTTGGGAGAGGCGCAACGGCTAATTGGTCGCCAAGCGCCTCTGAGAATTCAGAAACATTCCAAGGTCCTGAAATGACTGCTCCTACTTGCCCATCTCGGAAATAGCCTTTTATAATATCGTCGGTGATTCCTACTGGTAAGTAGCCTGCTTCATACCAAGATTGAATTAAATTCGCCCCTTCTGCCGTTCCCTCATTTGCCAGTCCAATGTTGGATGTGTCATATACGCCTTCACTATTCTGGTCGAACACGTATCCTCCGTAAGCTTCTATGAACGGATAAAGGTAATAAAAGTTTGTGCCTTCAAATAAAAACCCATATTCATCCGCACTGGCATTCGTTAAATCTGCTGCAATTTGCTCTAGCTCTTCTATTGTTTTAGGCGCCTCTGGAACAAGCTCGGTATTATAGTACAAAGCATAGGTTTCAATGACAGCCGGTATTCCTAGCTGGACCCCGTCATAATTTAATGCTTGAATCGCTCCTTCTGTATAGCCTTCTAATTGCTCTGAAGTTAAATCAAGCTCAGCAGCTAATCCTTGCAAATAAATGTCACCTAGGCGATCGTTCGGTTGGTAAAAAAGGTCAGGACCGCCGCCAGCCGCCGCATCTAAGGAAAGTGACTCCAATTGGTCGAGCATACTAAACGGTGTGATCTCTACGGAAATTCCAGTCTCCTCTTCATACTTTTCTACGATTTGTTCATAAGCATCTAACTGTACTTCTTCATCGTTGACCCACATCGTTAACACTTCTGGCTTTTCTGGCGCCGCTCCGTCTTGCTCCTCATTCACAGGTGTTGCACTGCCCTCACTTGCAGAGCCATTTCCTTCATCGCGATCAGGACCACACGCAGTAAGCAAACCACTCAACGTCACAACGAAGACGGCAGACGATAAAAGAGATGTCGCTTTTTTCACTCGTTTTTCCCCCTTAAAGGTCTTTGTTTTTTCTGCAAGGCCAGATGCTCTGCCTTGCAAGGATGCAAACAATAGTGAAATCGTTTGCACAAATAAACGTTCAGAAATGAAATCGGTTACAATTCAATTATAACGCCATTATATTATGTTCATTCTTCAAAAACAACCACTTTATTTTAATTAAATTGCAAACGTTTGCCTTTTTTCTTGACTTTCACTCTTTCATCTCATAGGCTGAAAATAACAATCAAGAAAACGCTTACGATTCTCGTTAAGAAGGGAGCTTGTTTTGAATGAAAGCAGCGATCTACCATCGCCCGAAAAGTGAAGATGCCTACGCTTATGACAAAGATACGATCCACATTCGTCTGCGCACGCGCAAAGACGATGCTCACGAGGTCATGCTTATTTATGGAGATCCTTACGATTGGGCGGGAAACGAATGGGTGACTGCCAAAAAAACAATGACACAAGCAGGGGCCGATGGAGAATATGATTATTGGTTTGTGGAAGTGAAGCCGCCCTACCATCGCCTTCGTTACGGGTTCGAAATTAAGGCAAAAGATGAGACGATTTACTATGGAGAAAGTGGGTTTTGTGATACGCCCGCAAAAGACATTAGCGATTATTTCTGTTTTCCCTTTATGAATCAAGCCGATTTGTTTACACCTCCTGAATGGGTAAAAGAAACGATCTGGTATCAAATCTTTCCTGAACGTTTTGCCAATGGCGATCATTCTCGTGACCCTGAAAATACATTGGCTTGGGGAAGTGCACCACCGACTGCCACCAATTATTTCGGCGGTGACCTTCAAGGGATTGTCGATCATCTTGATTATTTGCAGAAGCTAGGAATTAACGGCATTTATTTAACACCAATCTTTAAAGCGTTTTCCAACCATAAATACGATACGATTGATTATTTAAAAGTTGATCCCCAATTTGGAGATGAAACGACACTTAAACTGCTTGTCGATGAATGCCATAAGCGCGGCATTCGTGTCATGCTTGATGCCGTCTTCAACCATGCAGGCCTGTATTTTCCACCTTTTCAAGATGTACTAAAACACCAGCAGGAATCAGAATATAGCGATTGGTTTCATATCCGCCAATTTCCTGTTCGAGCAGAGGAACCACCTAATTACGATACGTTCGCCTTCACGCCTTTAATGCCGAAACTAAATACAGCAAATGAAGCAGTAAAGGACTATTTATTGAACGTAGCTACGTATTGGATTAAGGAGTTTGACATTGACGGTTGGCGTTTAGATGTCGCCAATGAAGTCGACCATGCCTTCTGGCGTGAGTTTCGCAACAGAGTCAAAGCATTAAAACCAGATTTGTATATTCTCGGTGAAATATGGCATAACGCTTACCCTTGGCTGCAAGGCGACCAATTCGATGGGGTCATGAACTACCCGCTCACTGACGCGATTTTTGACTTTGTCCAACACGGCAAAAGCGCAACCACTTTTCAACACGCAGTCACAAAACATTTGTACAGTTACCCAAAATTGGTGAACGAAGTCCAGTTCAATTTGCTCGGCAGCCATGACACACCAAGAATTTTAACTGTAAGTGGGGGCAACAAAAAATTAGTCAAACTTTCCTACTTATTGCTGTTTTCCTTTCCTGGCTCACCTTGTATTTATTACGGGGATGAAATCGGCATGGCCGGAGAAAATGACCCTGGTTGCCGCGCGTGCATGGTGTGGGAGGAAGACCAACAAGATCAGGAGCTATTCCAATTTCTGCAAAAACTAATTAAGATCCGCAAAACTCACCAAGCAATGGGCACCTATAACACCTTAAAATTTTATGACTCTGGCACTGAGGATGTGCTGTTGTATTCCACATCCGCTGGCGGAGAGCTTCTTTTATTTGCAGTTAACCGCAGTAAACAAAAAACAACGGTCAAACTCCCTGATTCACTAAAGAGCCTTGCATTTGTCGATGTCATTTGCGAAAGCCCATTGCAAAGCGAAGAGCTCCACGTTGAAGGCGAGTGCTTTTTGCTCCTTCATTCTGTCGACGCCAACAAACGCGGCCAAGTAGACAAGTAAAAAAACAGAATGGCATAGCTCATGACGAGTTATGCCATTCGTGCCGTAGTCTCCCTTCCTACATATAAAAAAGCCTGTCGACCGTCTTAACCCTGTCAACAAGCGGAGAAAGCCATGCCTTTTTTCCTTTAAAATAAAAATAAATTGAAAGTGACTGCTCCTAAAATACCTAAGACTACGGCTAAGGCTACAATAGGAAGAACAAAAAAGTAAACAATTTTCTGTCCCGTTTTTAAAGATGCTCTTTGTTTATTAGTCTGCATCAAACCAACCTCCTGATTCTTTTGATTTCCCCACACACCAAGTTCTCCAGCGCCATACGTGCTACCTAGCCCTCTGTGAATAAGTTTCCATTGCATATGAACTCTAGCTTGAGCACGCGTAGACGTGTATGACTGCTCCGCTCCAACATATACTTAATGTCAGATTAACATAGTGCATCTACTTGCTAGCAAAGATCATCACAATAATACTAACAATTCCCTCAATTCAGTCACTCTTCTCTAAATATAGTCGCCTTATAAAAGACTCATCTGAGTCAAAAGCATCTTTTATAAGACGTTACTATATTTTCCACAGAGGATGATAAACCCTTTTTACCAATTATAAAGTTTTTGTCATACTAACGATACAGCTCGCTATGTGACTCACAAAGAAAACCGTACTTGCTCTTCTTCATGCAAATGGACAGTCGTTTGGGCCGGGGCGGTCTTGGCGATGATCTTCCCGTTTCTGATTGAGGCAAGCACAGGCGCTTGGCGACGGATCAAGTTGAACTCGTCTTTTTCATCGACAAGGATTACGTTTGCCGGCTTTCCTTCTTCAATGCCGTATTCGTCTGTAATGTGCAACGTTTTGGCGCTATTTTCGGTAATGAAATCAAGGGACTGGCTAATTTGCTCATAGCCCGTTAGATGGCTTACATGAAGTCCCATAAATAGCACTTGCAGCATGTTGCCTGTGCCAAGGGGATACCACGGGTCAAAGATGTCATCATGGCCGAAACAAACATTTAGCCCTGCCTCATGCAATTGTTTGACTCGCGTGATGCCGCGGCGGACAGGATGGTGGTCAAACCGCCCTTGCAAGTGCGTATTGACAAGTGGGTTGGCGATAAAATTGAGCTCAGCCAGCTGGCAAACACGAAGCAATTTGCTGACATATGGGCCATTGTACGAATGCATCGCCGTCGTATGGGATGCCGTTACCCGCTCTTTCATTCCGCTTTGGTAAGCAAGCGCCGCTACATTTTCGATAAAACGCGATTGCTCATCGTCTGTTTCATCGCAATGGAAATCAAGGAGTTTGTCATATTTGTCGGCTAGTTTAAAGGCAACCTCAACTGATTTTACGCCCATTTCCCTTGTAAATTCATAATGGGGAATCCCGCCAACGACATCGGCGCCCAGTTTTAGTGCTTCTTCCAGCAGCTCCTGCCCTTGCGGATAAGATAGAATGCCTTCTTGTGGGAAAGCGACCAGCTGGATATCAACAAATGGTTTCATTTCTTCCTTTACTTCAAGGAGTGCTTTGAGCGCCGTCAAATGTGGATCGGTTGTATCGACATGTGTGCGCACATGTTGAATCCCTTGGCTAATTTGCCATTTGAGCGCTTTTGTCGCCCGTTCTTTGACATCTTCGTGTGTTAGTTTTTCTTTGCGTTCAGACCAACGCTGGATGCCTTCAAATAACGTACCTGATAAATTCCAATTTGGATCTCCTGCCGTTAGCGTCGAGTCTAAATGGATGTGCGGTTCAATAAAAGGGGGGATGACTAGGTTTCCATCTGCTTCGATGATTTGTTCCCCTTCTGCTTCAATATTTTGAGCAATTTTAGCGATCTTTCCGTCTTTCAGCCAAATATCCCATAAACCATCTTTGCCGCGCAAAGCAGCCTGTTTAATTATCATCAGAGTTGTTCTCCTTTTCTATTTACAATTTTCTCCAAACATATATAGGAGAGTGCTGCAAAAATCAGGGCGTTAAGGGGCTGGATGCCAGGTACAAACAGCGCCCCTGCCAAGCCAATGAGCCACGCAATTAACGCATTTGCGCGCACAGCTTTAAACGAAGCTTGCTTGAAAGGAGCGTAAGTGCCTTTTTTGATTATAAAATAATCGACTAGCACAATCGCGCCTATTGGCGGCAACGTTAAATTTAAAAAATCTAGCCAGCTGACAAAATTCGTATACAGCCAATAAGCAAGCAGCGTGCCGACTAACCCATTAACCAAGACTAGCTTTTTCTTCGAAAACTTCGTGACATTGGAAAGCCCTAGCCCTGAAGCATACAAGGCGCTGTCATTGGTCGTCCAAATGTTTAAACCGAGCGCAAAAATCGCCGGCCAAATCAGCCCTTGTGTAAACATGACTTCTGAAATTTCAGCAAAACCAGTGGATATTGCGCCAACTGCACCGAACAAAAACATTAACGAGTTGCCTAAAAAGAAGGCAATCACTGTCGTCGACACCGCGACTTTTTTGTTTGAGCCATAACGGGCAAAATCAGGTGTCAACGTGCCGCCACTTATAAAGGAGCCAATACAAACCGATAAGGCAGCTGCGATGCCGATTCCTTCCGTTGGCTGATAAGCAAACAATTGAGCCGGACCGCCCATATCATTGACAGCAATGGAACTAGAGATTGTCCCTAATACCGCGATCGCTGGTACGGCGATAAAGCTTAACATCGTCAATGCCTTTACACCTAAATAGGCAGTTGCTGTCATCAGGACGCCGCCTAAAAGGAGAAGCAGCCATAAGTCAACACCTGTTACTTTTTGCACGGGCACGGCAAGCATCATTAACCCTACGCCAAACCAGCCAATTTGCGTAACGCTTAGAAGCAGGGAAGGCAAATAGGAGCCTTTTTCACCAAACGCAAACCGTGTTAACAAATGGGTAGATAACCCTGTCTTTGCTGCGATGTAGGCAAGTGCCCCTGTATATACGCCAAGAATAAAATTGCCTACTAAAACAGTAATGATAAACCGACTAAAAGACAAGCCTTGCCCAAGCGTGCCTCCCGCCAACATACTTGCCGAAAAAAATGTGAAGCCTACCATTAACACAAACATTTGCCAAAAACCACGCCGCCGCTCTTGCGGAACCGCCTGCCATTCGAAATCAGATTCGACGATTTTTCCTGCCACGTATTTTCCCTCCATGTCTGCTGAACATATCCTTAAAAAAAGTCCGATGAAGACCACGTCATGGCCTTCACCGGACTTTTCCTCCCAGTTCAAACATCAATTGATGCCGCCTTCCCGGACCTGTCCCAATGTATGGCGGAACCCTGAAAGGCTGTGTTCATTTTTTAATAGGAGTATATTAGCACATGTTCGTAAACGATCCATGGTTTTTGTCAGATTCTCTGACAATCCATTTATTAACTTTTCCTCGTTTCAACAAGATTGTTGGCCATAGAATCGAATGTTTGAGAGATCAGAAACAAGCGATTTTCATAATTCCTGTTACATTTCTTTACGTACTTTTCCTCCAAACTGCCGCTGAACCGTATACTTAACATAGCCTCTACCATCTATTTCTAATAAGGTGATATACATGCAAATGAAAGACTTGTTGGCACTGCCTGCCTTTGCAAAGGCCCGTCTGCTCGCAGGCAAACGTGGCCTCGATAAGCCGCTTCGTTCAGCTAATATGATTCATTTCTTTGATCCAGGTGTTAACATGGAACCCCATCAATTGCTGCTTGCTGCTACTTTTAAAAAGGGGCATCCGTATTCCCTGGTTGCCTTTGTCCAGGAACTATCAAAGCAAAAGTGCGCAGGCCTGGTGGTGCAAACTAAACGACTAGAGAAAGCGATCCCTGCCGTTGTTATCGACGCATGCAACCGCCTTCAACTGCCTTTGTTTGAACTACCGGATACGATTCATTTTAGCGAATTCGTCCATCAGTTGACGCAGTTTCTTTTAACAGGGCAGACGACAGAGCTCCATCAAGCGTTGGAGATCCACCGCCGCTTTGCCGATGTGATTGTGTCAGGCGGAAATGGCACATCTGTTGTCGTACAATTGGCCTCTATGCTCAATGTGCCCGCATTGCTGTTAAATGACCAATTGGACATGATCGCGTCTTCCGATCCTGTCACGAATGACTCCTTTTTTGAAAAATACTGGCGCCTACGGGAGTTGATTCCAAGCAAACAGCTGCCGACGTTGCAGCTATCCATCCTACAGGAGGAGAACGAGAATCCGTGCGCTGTCTTTCCGATTCGAACCGCCTGTGCACGAAAAGGGTACTTAATTGTGCTCGGCTCAGCGTCAAAAAGCGATTGCCCGTTTGCGCTTGCCATTGAACAAGCAGCTAACGTTCTGTCGTTTGAACTGATGAAGCTTCATGCAGCAGAGCAACAAGCCCGGCTTGCCCAAAATAGTTTTTTTTCCGACTTAGTCGAAGGGCGCCGCCCTCTCGAAAAAGAGCACGACGAAGCGTATCCTTTCTCTGTCAACAAGGACTATGTATTCATTGCTGCCCACTTAGATAACACTAGCGAGTTGCTGACTAACGAAGAAGCGCTTGAGCAACATGAAGACCTGTATAGCCTCCTTGTACGGCTGTTTCGCGAACGGTATCCAACTAGTCATGTGTTTTGGAAGAATGATGTGTATGTTGTCGTTATTGAAAGTGACCGTTCAAGCAACGAAGAAGCAAAGTTGCTTGCTGAAGTAGACACCGTTCAACAAGACATACAGGCACTCTTCCGCTCTGGCGTATCGTTTGGCATCTCCAGCTTCGGCAGCTTAAGTGAAGCGGCAAGCTTATACAAGGAAGCAACGGCTGCCCTTCAATCTGGCTACCGAGAACATTTGCAAAGCTTCATCAAAACGCACCGCGCCCAAGAGCTGGCTGACATGCTGCAATTGATTCCGTCTGAGAAGCTTACTGCCTTTTGCCAAACCGCCTTGCAAACCTTAGCAACACCGGAATCTCCCGACCAAGCGGAACTAGCCCGCACACTGTCCATCTATATCAATCATAATTGCCAAGTGGCGGAAACCGCAAAAGTCATGGCGATCCATCGCAACACCGTCATTTACCGCATCAAAAAATGTGAGGAACTCCTTGGCTGTGATTTAAAAAAGCCTGATGAAACGTTGCGTTTGCGTATTGCATTCTTGATTCGCCCATTGTTGCAGGAAAAGAAAGCGTTGCTATAAGCATAGGAGCCAATAAATAGCATCGGCTCCTGCGTTTCACGAGAGACTTGAATAGAATCATTTATATTGGAAAACCTTCTCTACGATCGCTTTCCCGATTTCAAGGGAAGCAGTAGCTGCAGGGGACGGAGCGTTGCAAACATGCAGGCTTTTTCGGCCACGGATTAATTGAAAGTCATCAACGAGCTTTCCGTCTGTCGTTAATGCTTGAGCCCGAACACCGCTCGGTCCTGGAACAAGATCGGCCTCGGTGACATCAGGAATCAAATGCTGAAGGTTTTCCACAAATTTCTTTTTGCTGAACGAACGAATCATTTCTTCCGTCCCTTCCTTCCAGTATTTAGTCGCTAACTGCCAAAAGCCTTTGTAGCGAATGACCTCCGCTACATCTTGCCAATCGATATCGGTTTTCCTATAGCCTTCCCGCTTAAAGCTTAAAACCGCATTTGGCCCAGCATCTACTTCTCCGTCAATCATCCGGGTGAAATGGACACCAAGGAATGGAAAATCGGGATTAGGAACGGGATAGATTAAATTTTTCACAAGATGCCGTTTTTCTGGCCTAAGCTTATAGTACTCTCCCCGGAAGGGAACGATCTTCATGTCCACATGGTAGCCTGCAAGTTTGGCGATTCGGTCACTATGCAAGCCTGCACAATTGATGAGGTAGCTTGTCTGAAACGTCCCTTTATCTGTTTCAATCGTAGCTCCTTCATTGCTCTCGGAAATAGTCTCAACCGTCGTACTTAGTTGAATTTCTCCACCTTTTTCAGCGATTAAACTAGCGAGTTTATCGGCAACCTCCTTGTAACTGACGATTCCGGCTGTGGGTACGGATATGGCGGCAAGGCCGTTCACATACGGTTCGGCCTCATGTAATTCCTCCTTCGATAACATTCGAAGATCGAGGCCATTGTCAATCCCTCGTTGGTAGAGGTGATCAAGCAGTGGCAGCTCTTTCTTATTTGTAGCGACAATGACCTTTCCGCAAATGTCTACTTTAAGGCCATGTTTTTGGCAAAAGGCCGTCATTGATTGGTTACCTGCTTTTGCAAACTTCGCTTTAAAGCTGCCAGGCTTATAATAAATCCCTGAATGGATGACACCACTATTATGCCCTGTTTGATGAGCGGCGACTTCCTGCTCTTTTTCAATGATTAATACACTTGCCTTTGGATAACGGCCAAATAGGGCGTGCCCGACAGCTAACCCGACAATCCCACCGCCAATGATGGTAAAATCATACATTTCTTTTGCCTCCCCCTACATCACAAGCTTCTGCTAACAGTTCAATTAAATGAACCACCTTTATATGTTCCGAACGTCCTTCCCGCTCTACACCGAGCTTCATTTGCAAATGACAGCCAGGGTTTGTCGTTACGATGATTTCAGGCTGAACGGCTTTTGCGTTTTCCATTTTCCGATCAAGAATCTTCATCGACTGCTCATAATGAACAAGATTATAGATCCCTGCCGACCCGCAGCAAAGCTCGCTCTCCTTCATCGGCACATACGTCATCCCTGGAATCGATTGAAGCAGCTTTACCGGTTCTTCTATGCGCTTTTGAACATTTGCCATATGGCAGGACGGTTGGTATGTTGCGACTCCGTTCAATTTTTTTACAAATGGAAGTGGAAGCTGGGAAAAAATCACACTGCTGTCGACGTTTTTTTCAGCAAAGCGAGACGCCCGTTCTCTCCATTCAGGCTCATCTGCTAAAAGGTCATCGTATTCTACAAGCATGGCCCCACAGCCGCCAATACTGTTCACCATGTAATCGCAGTCGTATTGTTCAAACGCCTCAATGTTTTGCTTAGCCAAACGCTTCGCCACGTCTCTTTCACCGCTATGGTTTTGCAAAGCGCCACAACAGGTTTGCCCTTCAATTACCACGACTTCACAGCCAGCACGTTGGAGAAGCTGAATCGTTAAATCATTAATGTGGTAGAACATCGTATCCATCAAACAGCCTTTAAAAAAACCAACACGAAGCGCTGTGTTGCCTTCCGATTTGGCATCGACCAGACGGTTTTTCCTTTCCCTTCGAGAAGCAACCGCTGGCGTCACTGCCTCGAATGCAGCAAGAGACTTCGGCAACATCCGTGTTAGCTTGGCTTTTCGAGCGATACGGGCCACTCCGCTTTTTTGGTAGAGGGAAAGGCCCGTTCCAATCGCATGTAAGACCCTGTCATTTGGCAACACCGTTTCAAACATCGCTTTTTTCATCATTTTCTGATGCCAAGGGGCTGTTGTTTTCCGCTCTTCCTTTAAAGCAACCTTTGCTGAATCAAGTATTTTTCCATACTGTACATTGGTTGGACAGACTGTTTCACAGGCACGGCAACCGAGGCAAAGATCGATCGGCTCTTCAATCTCGGATAACGGCAGCTTTCCCTCTGCCGCCATTTGCACTAAATGAATTCTTCCCCTTGGGGAATGGGTTTCCTTTTCCATGCTTAAGTACGTTGGGCAGGATGGAAGGCAGTAACCGCACTGCACACAGTCAAATGTCTCTTGATAGGCTAACAGTCGTTCCGGTTTAGTCATGGCGCAACACCAACCTTTGTCCAGGCTCTGGGAATATCTTTCCTGGATTTAAGATGTTGTTCGGATCCCAGCTTGTTTTGATCCGCTTCATCATGTCTAGTCCAGCTTTTCCTAGTTCCATTTCCATGAATGGGGCTTTCATCGTCCCAATCCCATGCTCGCCTGAAAGGGTTCCCCCAAGTTCGACCGCTGCTGTGAAAATGTCAGCCACTGCTTTTTCGACTCGTTCCATTTCCTCGTGATCACGAGCATCAGCAATGATATTCGGGTGTAAATTCCCATCGCCCGCATGGCCAAACACGACAAGGTCGATTTGATACGTTTCGCGAATTTCCTTCAACCGCTGAAACATTTCTGGTATTTTACTCCGGGGGACGGTGGCATCCTCGGAAATTTTCGTTGGCTTCACTCGAACAATCGCTGGAGAAACGAGCTTCCGCGCCTGCCAAAATTCCGCCGCTTCTTTTTCATTCTCTGCCACTTGAACCGTTCTCGCTCCTACGCTTTTGCACAGTTCCTTGACTTTTGTCATCTCTTCAGCGATCGATACAGGGTGCCCATCTAGCTCGATTAACAACAATGCCCCCACATCGGTTGGCAAACCACGTGGTTCGTATGCCTCGACTGCCTGGATGGACAGTTGGTCCATCAGCTCCATTTTGGCGGGAACAATGCCTGCCGTTAACACTTTAGAAATCGCCCGTCCTGAATCGACCATGTCTTCAAAAAGCGCCATGGCAGTTTGGCTGGCTGGTGGTTTAGGAACGAGGCGGAGTGTTGCTTCGGTGATGATCCCAAGCGTCCCTTCTGAACCGACAATGAGCTTTGTTAAGTCATAACCGGTCACGTTTTTAACCGTTCTTCCCCCTGTACGAATGATTTCTCCTTCTGGTGTTACCACTTCTAAGCCGAGAACATAATCTTTCGTGACGCCATACTTCAATCCTCTAGGCCCTCCTGCATTTTCAGCAAGATTTCCGCCAATGGTTGATACATGAGAACTACTTGGGTCAGGCGGGTACATAAAACCAATCTCCCTTGCGGCAGCATCGATTTTTGCTGTGATCACTCCAGGAGAAACAATGGCCACCATGTCTTCTTTGTCAATCTCCAGCTTGTCGTTCCACTGGGATAAATCGAGCACAACCCCTCCTTTAACTGGAAGTGGGCCACCGCTTAAACTTGTCCCTTGCCCCCTTGGATAGACGGGTATGAAGTACTGATTGGCTAACTTCATGACTGCAGCTACTTCTTCAGCGGCAGTTGGCTGGATCACAAGATCAGGTAAGTGGTAGCCGAACGACGCATCATAGCCATAACTACTGCGATCGGCAATTTCCGTTAAAATCCGGTTCTCTGCTTTTATTATTTGTCTGATGTCTTTTAAAAAACGCTCAATCGTCAACCATGCTCCCCCTCTCTTTTACGTGACGCTGCTTCACCCCTTGAAAATGCTGCCACATCGCTTTTCTTGCCTCCTGTGGTTTTCCGTTTATGATCGCTTCGTAAATGTTGCGGTGCTCCTCGGCAATTTCGCCTTGGAAGCGTTCATTTCTTTCTGACGCCTCTTGATTTTTAGCTAAGACACGAAGCATGTTATCGGAAATTAAATTCATGACATCACGCATTAATGGGTTGTTTGCCGCTTCAATAATCGCTAAATGAAATTGGTAATCTTCCTCCACGGCGACGGTTCCTTGCTCTTCGATGGCCACAAGCCTTTCAAATACGGCTAGTAAATTTTCCTTTTGCCTGCTTGTGATTCGCTTTGCTGCATAATAGGCAGCATCCCCTTCAATCGCTTGACGAAGCTCAATCAATTCGACAAGCGCTGTTTCTTTCTCCTGTAATAAATCCGCCAACTTAACCTGCAATCGCTGTGGGCTATCCTGAACGAGGAAGGCGCCCACTCCCGGTTTAATGTGAATCACGCCTGACGCTTTTAATACGGTTAACGCTTCCTTCACCGATGTTCTGGAAACGGATAACATCTCTGATAGTGCCCGTTCAGATGGAAGCTTATCGCCAGGTTGTACCTCGCCTGTAGCGACAGCGGTTTTGATTTGCTCAATAATTTCCTGATAGACACGTTTACGTTTACGAATCGGCGTAATTTTCATGCCTCTCCTCCTAATCGTCCAACTGGGCTGTGGACAGTCCACTACTGTAAAAAAGAAGAGGGCTGCTCTTCTTTGCAGTTACCCCCTCAATTAGGCAATACCCGGTTATCGCCTAGTTTGCGGCGAACGTTTTGCAAGTGTGTATTCATTGCTTTTCTTGCCGCCTCTGAATCGCGCTCATAAATGGCGTTAAAAATCGTTAAATGTTCTCGGTACACTTCTTCACGTTTTTGTTGCAAGCGGTTCTTTTTTAGTGAAAAGGCCAATGCCTTCTGCAGCAGCTCTGATACATTTGCCATCGTTTGCTCTAAAAACGGATTGTAAGAAGCTTTTATAATGACACGATGGAACATGTAATCGGCTTCATCTCCGACAACCTCTCGATCCTCCACTGTTTTTGCAAATTGAGCAAGGGCAAGCTCTAATTCCAAAATATCTTGCTTTTGATAGCGAACAGCCGCTAACGCTGCTGCCTCTGTTTCAATAATGCTTCGGAGTTCGAGCAAATCATAGACTTGGCCGATATCGACTATATCCAATGTCACTTGCTCTAACAAATTCGTTAATTGAACTTCTTTGACCCAACTGCCGCCACCTTGTTTTGACTCGATTAAACCGCTTGCTTCTAAAACACTTAACGCCTCACGGATGGGGGAACGACTGACACCAAAGAGTTCTGCAAGCTCCATTTCAGACGGGAGCTTACTATGAGCCGGAAATTCACCGTTTTTAATCATTTCTTTTAGCTGTTCTAGTACTTGGCTTGACACCTTTTTACGCTCAATCGGTAAACGCACCGTCAACACACTCTCCTTTTTGCTGAAAAGGGGAAGGAGCTTGCAAGCTTCGTTCACCCTTTTCTGAAGGCCCTCATAGAGTTGAGAGACCTTGTCACATCTGATGTATACGCTCATTTTAACGGAGAGAGATACGTTTTGCTATGACTCGAACAACCTTTTCTCTTGCTGTTTACCTTTTCCATTGTTTACCCACCTTGGGCTAACTGGTTCTCTGTTGCACTTTTTTTCTTTTTGACACGAAGAATGTGTAACGTTAACGTGACGGCCATGATGAAAACGCCAAGGGCATTCGTTAGCAATCCTGAACTCACAAGGAGAAGGGAACTTGCAAAAAACAACAGGCGCTCCAACACGACTAAATCTGTCGAGAAATAGTTTGTGAGTGCAACGGCCAATGCAAACACACCTAAGACAGAGGTAATAATGGTGATGGCAACTGCTACGACTTGCACGGACCCGCTTTCAGGCTGCATTACCATCGTCGGATTGTAGGCAATCATAAACGGAATAATAAAGCCGGGCAATGCTAGCCTCACAGACGTCCACGATGTTTTCATTGCATCTGCTCTGGCAATGCCGGCAGCAGTATAGGACGCCAAAGCCACAGGCGGAGTTATGTTGGACAAGGCCCCAAACCAGAAGACAAAGAAATGAGCGGCAATTGGGTTTACCCCCGCTTCAACTAATGCTGGAGCTGCGGTTACGGCAACAACGATGTAAAGAGCAGTCGATGGAAGCCCCATACTCAAGACAATGCAAGTAATCATGACGAGCAAAAGCGCAACCCAAAGCATGCCACTAGAAATCGAAAGAACATTGTAGGCAATCGCAGAACCAAGTCCAGACATCGTCACAACAGCAATAATAATTCCGATCGACGCACACGCAATCCCTACTTGAATCGTACTTTTCGCTCCGTCAATAAACGCAGTCCCTATTTTTGCAAATGTCACTCTTGTTTCTTTATCTTTTGTAAGCCAACTAGCAATAATGACCGATATAATTCCAGCAAAACCAGCGAATAGTGGTGTATAGCCCATTAACAATGTCGAGATTACAATGATAATCGGCAATAACAAGACACCGCGCTCTTTCATTACTTGCCACACTTGGGGAATCGAGTCTTTGCTCATTCCTTTTAAGCCATGCTTTTTCGCTTCTAAGTCAATTGCAAGCACAAGGGCAACGAAATAAAGAAACGTTGGAATAATTGCCGCTAACACAATAACGGAATAGGAAACACCTAAAAACCCGGCCATAATAAAGGCAGCAGCCCCCATAATCGGCGGCATCATCATCCCGCCTGTGGAAGCGGTCGCTTCAACCGCTGCCGCATATCTTGGCTTTAAGCCAATTTGTTTCATTAATGGAATTGTAAATGCCCCTGTTGTCGCAACATTGGCAACTGCGCTTCCATTCAATGAGCCTGTTAGAGCACTAGAGAGAACAGCAACTTGTGCAGGGCCTCCCCGCCGTTGCCCTGCTATCGCAATCGCTAAATCGTTAAAAAGCTTTGACGCTCCACTTACACTTAAAAACGCTCCAAATAAAATGAAGATGACAATATACGTAGATGCGATGGAAAGAGTGAGCCCGTAAATGCCTTCTGTCGTCATGTAAACTCGATACAAGAGCCGCTCAAAGGAAAACCCCGCGTGTCCAAAAATCCCTGGAAAGTATGGACCAAATACCGCATAAATGATCGCTAAACTCGTTAAAAGCGGAATGAAGAGACCGAGCGTCCGTCTTGCCGCCTCCAACAGCAAAACAACGGTGATCCCAGCAAAGATATAGTCCATTGTAACCGCCTGCGACATCCGGTCCACGTGAATCGTCGTATAAAATAACAAAATATAAACAGACCCAGCGATACTAGCAATGGTTAAGATGATATCGACTGTTGTAAACCGGTTGTTCGCTCCCTTTTTTGTTGCTGGATAAAGCAAAAACGCTAAAACAAAAAGCAATGCAAGAAAGAGAACGTTGCGGTAAATTTCCTGCATATTGATGAAACTATTGACATAAACAGCAAACCCCGATAAAAGAATGCCTGTAAAGGCAACGATTTTCTGCTGTTTGCCTTTTAAGGCCCGGCCTATACTAACAGACTCTTGGACTTCTTCATTGTTTTGGTCTATATCCACGTTTGGCTGCTTCACACTCATATGACCTCCTCCTTTATGTAAGAAAATGATCTTGCTCGGTTAGATACCAATCATTCAGGTGGCCGTAATTCGTCGGGGATGTCGACGCCTTGTTCTTGATAATACTTATAAGCACCTGGATGAAGGGGGACAGACACGCCATTTAACGCGGTATCTAATGACATTTCCCGAGCTGAACTATGAACCTCATACATAAAATCAAGGTTTTCGTACAATGTTTTCGTTAACAAGTAAACCATCTCTTCATCTTGCTCTTTATCCGTGGCAAGAAAGTTCGACTGTGCAATGGTATGAATATCTTCCTCTTTTCTCGGATAGGTGCCAGCAGGAATGATATAGCGAAAAAACACATTGGCAGACTGATTAATCGATTCAAGTTGTTCATCGGAAACATCAAGGACATCGGCACGCACGCCACTGGCATACATATCTGTAATCGCCGTAACAGGCACACCGGCCGGCAAAGAACCTCCATGTAATCGTCCATCACGCATCGCCGAAATGGTATCATCGTAGCCAAGGTATTCTGGCTGAATGTCAGCCGTTGTCAGGTCAATACCACGCATAATCGCCAACGTTGACTGTTCTGTTCCACTTGCCTGTGGCCCTACAGAGAAGCTTTTCCCTTCAATATCGGCAATCGTTCCCGTTTCGATTTGGCTGTTTTGCAAAACAAAGTGTTCTACATTCGGCCAAAGAAATGTGATCGAACGCAAGTCTTCATAGGCCCGGCCTTCATAGATTCCTGTTCCGTTGAATGCTTGATCGCCAATTAATCCTTGTAAAATCGCAAGTTGTGCTTCTCCCTTCTGTAACAAGTCAATATTTTCGACTGATCCGGCAGAAGACTGTCCCGTTGCCCGGATCCCTTGGTCCATTAGTTCTTCCGTCCAAAGATTCCCCATGCCCACACCAATTGGATAATACGTCCCACCCGTGGAAGCGGTTGCAATTGAAAAATACTGATAATCTTTGTTGTTACAGGAAGCGAGCGTAATGAAAGAACATACGAATAATAACAATAACAGTCGCTTTTTCATGGCTTCGTTTTTCCTCCTCACAATGAAAGCGCTTTTATAAGTTGTATTACAAGTATACAACATTACAAATTGAATTCAAGACATTTCGATAAATAGAACATTACGAAAAATCAATATAAGAGACCCTGAACCGTCAAGGATCTCTCACCGAGAAACTTCAAACATTAAGCCAATGATTTGACCAGCTTCACAAATGCTTCTGCTTCGGCTGAAGGCGATTTTGTCACCATGTAAGTAGAAACGGTTGGCAAAGGGAGGCCAGCCGTTTCTGCTTCTAGCATGCGGCCCTCTGCCAATTCCCGCCGCACCGCTGATTCCGGCAATATGGAACAGCCGAGACCTTCCTCAATAAACCGCTTTGTGACATGCACTTGCGAAACGTGCATTTCCTTCAGGCCAGGCACAATCCGCCTGCACGCAAGCAACACATCTTCCCAATAGACAGGATGGTTGCCGCTTAAAAGCACCATCTCAGCTAGCGCCTCTTCATAATGAATAGGTGGGCCATTCTCGGCATCACGGCCGTCATGGGGAACGACAAAGAGGAGCTTTTCTGTTTGCAGGCGCGCACACTCGCTCCCTGTCTGTTCAACAGGCATTCTTGATAAGCCAACATCGGCACGCCCTGATTCCACCATTTGGCCGATCGCGGCTGACTCAACCACGTCGACTACCACTTCCGTTGCTGCTTGTTTTTTCACAAATGCTTTGACCCAGTAAGGCAAATAACTGGAAGCAACCAACGGCGAGACAGCGATTTTTAGCGTGCTTTCATACCCTTGCCGTTTTTTGCTGATAAAGGAAACGCCTTCATGGTATGCGTCATAGATGTTCCGTGCATAAGGAAGGTACGACTTGCCGTAAGCAGTCAACACGACTTGCCTTCCAGTCCGTTTAAACAAAGGCACGCCTAGCGCTTTCTCAAGCTGGTGAATATGGACAGTGACAGTCGGTTGGGAAACGTATAAATAGGCAGCTGCTTTACGGAAGTTTTCATATTTGGCTGCGGCAAGAAAGCTTTCAATCCAGTGTATATTCATTTTCGCCCTCCACTGATTAAATATCTTAATCAATAATGCAGAAATAATTTAATTTCATTTAGATTACCATGGCGCTATGATAAAGAAAATGAATTTTGGGGGGATGGAAATATGTTGTATGCAAAAGGGTTGGAGAATGTCGTCGTCGCAGAAACGACGATTAGTGCAATCGATGGCGAACAAGGAACACTGCTTTACCGAGGGTATCAAGCAGAAGAACTTGCGAAATCTGCTGACTTTGAAGACGTTGCTTACTTACTGTTAAACGGACAAAGGCCAACGGAAGCAGAAAAAGACGATTTTTCCACTGCCTTGAAAACGATGCGTCCTTTGCCAGACGATTTGAAAAAGCTGCTCGCTGCTTTGCCGAAAGACCTTAGTATGATGGACGCATTACGAACTTTGATTTCTAGCTACACTGGCAAGGAAGGTTGGCCCCCGCAACAACAAGAAGCGATGCGCTTAGTCGCGATCGTTCCAACGATTGTGGCTGCGTGGGCCAATAGGAGCTGCGGCAAAGACGCGATTGAACCAGACCCATCGCTCAACCACGTTGCTAATTACTTGTATATGCTTACTGGCGAAAAGCCACATGCCGCCCACATTCGTGCTTTAAGCGCTTATTTAATATTGACAGCGGAACACGGCATGAATGCGTCAACGTTTGCGGCGCGGGTGATCGCCTCTACAGAAGCGGATCTTCGTTCGGCTATTTGTGGAGCGCTTGGCGCGTTAAAAGGAAGGCTGCACGGCGGCGCGCCCACTGGTGTACTTGAGCTGTTCAGTGATATCCAAACGGCTGACACAAGCAGCGAAACGTTGCTGCGGGAAAAGCTCGAACGCGGCGAGCGTTTAATGGGCTTTGGCCACCGTGTTTATAAAACGACCGACCCTCGCGCCAACGCATTGCGTGAGGTGTTAAAAAGCCTCAATAACCAAGAGACATTTTTAAGCGAAGCAGTGGCGATTGAGCAACTAGCAACGCAGCTTTTAGCGGAATACAAGCCAGGCCGCCAGCTTCATGCGAACGTTGAATATTACGCTGCTGCAATCATGGAAGCACTTCGCCTTAAACCCGATTGGTTCACACCGACATTTTGTGTAAGCCGCGTCGTCGGATGGTGCAGCCATGTCATCGAACAAAGCCAAGACAACCGGATTATGAGGCCACAACAACAGTACTGCGGTCCAAAGCCGGACTAAAGGAAACAACGACGTAGCAAGTGATTGCTAAAAAGTAGAAGACCCTGTACCAAGTGGCACAGGGTCTTAGCCGTTTCGGTCATTCAAACAAACTAGGCAAGAATAAAGATAGTTGAGGAATATAGGCGACAACCAGCAAGACGACGATGGCAATTGCAAAGTATGGCACCAGTTCTTTAACCGTTTTGCCGATTGGCACTTTCGCAAAGCTAGAAGCCACAAACAAACAGACGCCTACTGGCGGAGTGGACAAACCAATCATCAATGTCAATACCATCACTACGCCAAAATGGACAGGGTCCATCCCGACGCTTGTAGCGACAGGCAATAAGACAGGGAATAAGATGACAAGAGCTGCAATCGTTTCCATAAACATGCCGATCACAAGCAATAAAAGAATGATAAGGAGAATGACAAGAATCGGGTTTTCTGTAATCGACAAAATCCCATTTGCGATTAATACAGGCACACCTTCCGATACCAAAATCCAGCCAAATAGATTGGCGAAACCAACAAGCAACAAAATCGAAGACGTCGATCGCAGTGTGCTGACAAGCAGCCCTGGCACTTCTTTAAAGTTAAGCTCGCGATAAACAAAACCGCCGACGACCAATGCGTACAGCACACAAACGACCGCTGCTTCTGTTGGCGTAAAATAGCCGCCAAGAATGCCCCATAAAATGATAAAGACCATAAACAACGCCCAGAAGGCGCCAAAAAATGACGTGACGACTGTTTTAAACGGCTGCCGTTCTCCCTTTGGATAACCGCGCTTCACAGAAATGATATACGTAACGACTAAAAAGCCGATCGCCAATAGAATGCCAGGAATAGCACCAGCAAGAAACAAATCGCCAATCGAGACGCTGGCGAGAGTACCAATAATGATCATTGGCAAAGATGGCGGAAGCATCGGGCCAACAGTTGAGGAAATCGACGTAACCGCAGCGGAAAAACCGGCGCCATACCCTTGCTTTTTCATCGCCGGAATCATTACTGAGCCAATGCTGGCTGTGTCGGACAATGCCGTACCTGAAATGCCCGCAAACCCAAGTGAAGAAGCGACATTCGTTAACGCCAGCCCGCCGCGGATGTGGCCAACAACGGCATTGGCAAAATCAATGATCCTTGTGGTGATTCCTCCTGCGTTCATTAAATTTCCAGCAAGAATAAAGGCTGGAATGGCGAGCAACACAAATGAATTGATCCCGGACAGCATCGTTTGGGGAATGATCGTCAAAGGAATGCCGGCGATAAGCAAATAAATCAACGAAGACAGGCCAAGGCTAAACGCAATTGGAATCCCTGCCATAATAAAAAATAAGAACAACCCGACTAATAATAACGACATCATTCTTCATTCCCCTCCTTTTCCAACGGCCTCGTCCGGTCTACAATCGAAACAAGCGAATACACCATGATTAAAAATGCCAATAAAGGGACAGCAGCATACACATAACTCATCGAAAAACCCATTGTTGGCGCGATAAAATCAAGGCCGAGCTGATAAAAGCGAATCCCTTCGACGAACAAAACGACACTAAAAGCAAAGACAAGCCCTAAAATAATGCTTTCATAAAGGCGTTTTGTCTTTTCTTTTAATGGCGCTAAGACCATATCGACACGGATAAACTCGTTCTTGCGCAATGCTAATGGAGCAGCGGTCGTAATGGCGTACACAAACAAGTATCGCGATAATTCCTCTGTCCAAATAGCGTTGTACGGAAGGTAACGGCCCAAAATTTGAATCACTACTACAGCAAGAAGGGCTGTAAATAACAATAATGTTGCCCAAGCCAATAGCTTATCAAGAATCGAAATCGCCTTCATTCGCTGCCTCCTTCCTCTCCCTCTGCTACCATTTGCAGATAAAGCTCATACTGTTCTTTTCCTAAGTTTTGTTTTAAAGCAGGCAACATCGCCTCGCGGAAAGCGTCTTGGTCGACTTCTTCATTCAATGTCATCCCTCGCGATAAAAGGCGCTCCAAAACCAATTCCGTTTCTTCCTCCAATAAGCTCTGGGCATACGCCTCCGCTTCCTCTGCCGCTTCCAACACAGCGGCCTGCTCGTCTTCTGGCAACGCTTTCAATTGCTCGGTACCGACTACGACATAAATCCAGGAGCGGACATGCTCCGTCAAATTTAAATATTGTTGGACTTCATAAAAGCCATTGCTATCAATTAAATCATTTGGATTTTCTTGGCCTTCAATTACACCTTGCTGTAAACCAGTAAAGACTTCATTCAAACTAATAACTTGCGGGCTTGCCCCGGCTTCAGCCCAAGCGTCAAGGAACAGCGGCACGTTTGGCACACGCATGCTAAACCCACGCAATTCTTCTGGAGTCGAAATCGGGACATTTGACGTCAAGTTCCGTGGCGCCCGTTGCATATAAAACAATGGCGTTAAACCGATGTCTTCCTGAATATCTTGTTCAATCTTTTTACCGATCTCGCCCTCAATCACACGCTCCATATGGTCTTGGTCTTCAAATGCATATGGAACCGCTAACAAAATAGCGTTTGGCGTCCACACTTCCAATGTTTCGCCGGTAATTGTCAAATCGGTCGCGCCAAAGCGGATCGAATTAATGTTGTCCACTTCATTGCCTAGCTGACTATTCGGATAAATATCGATGATGACATTTCCATTCGTTTTTTCTTCGACAAGCCTGGCAAATTCCTCAGCGGTCTTATGCCATAAATGGCTCGAGTCGGAAATATGGGTCATTTTCCAGCGTGTGACTTCTCCTTCGTCCCCGCTAACTGCTGTCGTTGTGCATCCGCTTAAGGCGAGTGCCAAGGCTGCAAAAAGAACGCCGACTGTTTTTTTCACCGTTGTCCCTCCTCATTACTCTTGTTGAACAGACATTCCTACGAATTGCGTGCCGACTTGCCCGGCCTCCAATCCTTTTTCAAAGACCGAGCAAGCACAAGCGGACTCCACGTTTGTTCATATGTCATTCCTCTTCAAAATAAGTTGGATAGGCTTCCTTTAGCTCGTATTGGTCATACGTAATTAATTTAAGGTGGTCACGGACAAGCGCTTCAGCTTCATCTGCTTGTTTCGCGCGTATCGCTTGCGCCATTCCCTCATGGTGCTGGATCAATAAATGCCAATTTAGTTTTGAATGAATGCTTAGCTTCAGTGCTCTATTTAAGTGTGTGTTCATTTTTTGTACGACTTCCCAAATGCGCAATTTCCCCGTGCCCTCTGAAATGAGACGATGAAATTCACGGTCTAATGCAAACAGTTCCTCTTCATCTTCACGCTCTTTTGCCTGTTTTTGTTTAACGACATTTTCTTCTAATAAAAGCAATGCTTTTTCAGTCACTGTTTCACAGGCTAACCGAATCGTAGCTACTTCCATGTGTTCCCGCAAAAAACGAGCATCTTCCACATGGGAAAGATCAATTTTTGTCACAAACGAGCCACGTTGTGGGCGAATATCGAGCAAATCATCTTCCGATAGCCTTAAAAACGATTCACGTACAGGCGTCCGGCTTACTTCCAGTTCTTCCGCAATATCCTTTTCCGAAATCGTGGAACCCGGGGGAAGGACGAGCGTCATAATTTGTTCTTTAATCGTTTCATAGACAAAATCGGTTGTCGAATACCGCTTTCTGACAAATCGATCCATGGATTCACCTCCTCTTTCTTCTTCAACTAATACACTACCATACTACCATACAAATATGGTAGTATGAAATCAGCAGAATGTAAAACGCTTTCATGAAGGAGGAGTTTTTATGGCCATTCGTATTCAAACCAAACAGTTGCAATATGCGGTTGCCAATGCCTTTATCAACGCGAATGTGAACGAGGAAGACGCCCACATTGCCGCCGATGTGCTTGTCCATGCAAATTTGCGCGGTGTTGATTCACACGGTGTTATGCGTGTCGAACACTATTTAAAGCGAATTGCCGCTGGCGGCTTAAAGACCAACCCACAGCCAGCGATCAAGCAAATAACCCCGTCAACAGCTGTTTACGACGCGGACCATGGGCTCGGGCACCCAGCTTCTAAAAAGGCGATGGACCATGCCATCCAGCTTGCGAAAAACAACGGCATCGGCGCTGTCGCTGTACAAAACAGCAGCCACTGTGGCGCATTGTCCTACTTTGTCCAACAAGCCGCACACAGCAATGTCATTGGGATCGCGATGTCGCAAACCGACAAAGCCGTTGTCCCTTTTGGAGGGAAAGCGCCCTTCTTTGGCACCAACCCGATTGCTTTTGGCTTCCCTGCTGAGGCTGAAAAGCCGGTTATTTTAGATTTTGCGACAAGCGAAGCCGCATTCGGCAAAATTTTAAATGCCCAGGCAAGTGGCAACTCGATTCCCGCAAACTGGGGTGTTGACAAAGAGGGGAAAACGACAACCAATCCGAATGAAGTCGCATATTTATTGCCATTTGGCGGCGCCAAAGGATATGGGCTCGCCATGGTTGTTGAAATTTTTTCTGCGTTATTGACTGCCTCAGCGTTCGGTCCACACGTTACGAAAATGTATGGCGATTATGACCAGTACCGGCGTTTAGGCCATTTCTTTATCGCGATTGACACAGAAGCTTTTGCCCCTGCTGTTTCTTTTCCTACACAAATCGACCAAATGGTTCGCGAACTCCGCCAAGTGCCGCCAGCTGACGGGTTCTCACAAGTGCTTGCCCCAGGCGATCCAGAAGCGAACACCTATGAAACTAGACAAAAAGAAGGGATTCCTTTGCCTAAAGACGTTTGGACATTTATTGAAAGTCAGCAAAGCGGTGCCAAAAGCCAAGACTCTTAACGATTTCCGCCTCCCCTTAAGGTTTATCTTAGGGGAGTTTTTGAATCTAAAAGAGGAAGATGCCACGTCTATTTTCCTTTAGTCCTCGGACAACACGAACTCTGCAAACAAAAGACTCCTATCCATAGCCAGCGCCTATTTACCCGATTTCCTTATGTCCCATCCCCATAAACGAAGTATGTTGTTGTAGCCATGCGATAAAAATTCACTTGCTCTAAACACGCCAAAATAGGTTATCTGTTTCGATATGCAACTGCTGTAACCCTTTAAAAATTGGTAACGGATGACGATAATAACAGTGTTGAATTTTTAAACGTAAGGGGAAAACAATAGAAGGGGAGCAAAAAAAGTGAAAAACAAATGGACGACGCTTAAGCATTGGCCTTTAAAAGCAAAGCTCATTACAGCCTTTGCCATTGTGCTAGCCATTCCAAGTGCCATTATTGGCATAAGCTCATACCAAAGTGCGAAGGGCAATATCATTTCGAGCATGAGCGAGGCAAATCAAGAAAGTTTACAAATCATTAATCGCACAATCGACTTATTTATAGAAGGGCAAATCGAAAACATTGAATATGTCGCCCTTGCAAGCGACGCAGAAGCATTTTTAGAAGAAGAAACAGAAGAGCAGCGCACCTTGTTGCAGACGTTTCAAGAAACAAAAACCCATGTGGAGCAAACCTTTGTAGGGACAACAGCAGGAAATTTTATGAACGAACCGACGTCGTTTCAGAACCCTCCTGACTATGACCCAAGGGAACGCCCTTGGTACCAGCAAGCGATGGAACAAACAGGGGAAACGATTATCACAGCCCCTTATATTTCCAATTCATCCAATGAACCAGTTGTCACAATCGCTAAAACAACAGCAGATGAACACGGCGTCGCTGCCCTTAATTTGCAGTTAGACGCCATAACCGATTTACTATCGACAATCTCCATCGGTGAAAATGGATACGTGTTTATTATTGACCAGAATAACGCTTATGTTTCCCATCCACATGAAGAGTTAGGAAGCGAAGCGAGTGAGTTTTTCTTACAGCTGCATGACTCGGAAGAAGGCGAATTAGATTACCAGTCGGAAACAGATGATGAAAACCTCAACCTTCATTATACAACGAATGACCGTACAGGCTGGAAAATTGTCTCCGCCATGTACGAAACAGAGATTGAACGTGCAGTAGCGCCAATTTTAAATACGACTTTATTCGTCATTTTTCTTTCTTTACTAGGCGGCGCCGTCCTTGTTTACATTTTGACACGGTCGATTGTCTCCCCTATCCAGAGACTCACGACAGCAGCCGAGAAAATGGGTGAAGGGGACTTGGCCGTAACTTTTAAAGTCGATAAAAACCAAAACGATGAAATCGGCAGATTAGGCAAGTCATTTGAAAAAATGCGCAATGCCCTGGCAACCATGATTGCCCATATTCAAGACAAATCCCACCAATTGTCTGCTTCTGCTGAAGAAGTCATGGCCATCTCCGGAGAAAACACACGTGCCACCGAACAAATTGCCAATTCGATGCAAGAAGTGGCCACCGGAGTCGATAAACAGGCTGTGAGCGTAAACGAGAGTGCAGGAATTGCGAAAAAAATGGCTGGTTCCATCAACGAAGCAGTCGAAAAAACGGATGGTGTTCAACAAACAGCCCAAGAGGCAGCCCAGTTCGTAGAAAACGGCAACAAGGCGATTAACACAAGTATTTCACAAATGACGCAGATTAGGGAAACAGTAGGAAACTTATCACAAAAAGTAGAGGGGCTCGGGCAACGTTCAATCGAAATTAACAAAGTGGCCGATACGATCAAAAGCATTGCTGACCAAACGAATTTGCTTGCGCTCAATGCTGCTATCGAAGCTGCCCGCGCTGGCGAAGATGGCCGCGGCTTTTCCGTCGTCGCCAACGAAGTTAAAAAACTGGCAGACCAGTCAGCCGCCGCTACGGTTGAGATTAGTGAAATGATCCAATTAACACAAGTAGATGCCCAACAAACGGTCGCACAAATGGAAACAAGCAAAGAACAAGTGGAAAAAGGGATTGAAGTTGTCAACGTTGCGGGCGAATCATTCCACAACATTAAAATTTTCGTCGATAACGTGGCCGCGGAAGTCCATGAAGTCGCGAGCTTAATTAACAGCATCGGCCAAGGAAGCGAAACATTCGTCGCCACGTTTGACGATCTCGCTTCCATCTCAGAGACGTCGTCCGCTAGCGTCCAAAACATTTCAGCCTTTACAGAAGAACAGCTTGCTTCAATGGAAGAAATCGCTGCTTCTGTAGAAAACTTAACCCAATTTGCCGAAGAGCTCCAAGGGTTAGTGCAACAGTTTGACATCGATGACAAGCAGCAATAAAAAAGCAGCCCAGCGATTTAACCATGTCGCTGGGCCATTTTTGGCAAAACAAGTCTATTTCAAATAGGGAATAGATCAGGTAATATAGCTCTATACAAGCATTATTCCGCAAAGGATGGTTCGATCATCGTGGACATCAAACAAGTACAAACAAGCAACGATATTAGCGAGTTAGCACGTTTAGGCGCAGACATTTGGCAACAACATTATGTAACGATCATTTCACATGAACAAATTGCATACATGCTAGACAAATTTCAATCGGTCCAAGCTATAACTGAACAAATCGAAAAGCAAGGATACGAGTATTACTTTCTTATCGCTAACGGCGAAAAAATAGGCTATATCGGCGCAAAGCAAGAAGAAGGGAAACTCTTCCTTAGCAAATGTTACATCGAAAAAAGCCACCGCGGAAAAGGCTATGCCAGCCAAGCATTTGCCTTTTTAGAAACGCTCTGCCAAAAGCGCGGTTTAACAAAAATGTGGCTGACCGTTAACCGCCATAATAAGGACTCCATCGCTGTCTACGAGAAAAAAGGCTTTCAAAAAGTACGCACACAAATAGCCGACATCGGCAATGGCTATGTCATGGATGACTTTATTATGGAAAAAGAACTTGTTGATCACTAAAAGGCAAAAGCACCAAGTCAAAGTCTCATCCTTGGACTTGGTGCTTTTTCTTTGTTAAAACATGTAGGCCCTCTCTTATTTCTAGCTGTCACACAAATTTTTTTTGAAAGTGCAACCTTTTGATCACAAAACGCCCTCTAAGTAGTAGAAAGGAGGCACGGCCTATGACAGACGAAGAGCTCGCACGAAAAGCAATTAGCGGCAACGTAGCCGCTTTTGAATCTTTGTTAATGGCTCATTATGAAAAGCTTTACTATACCGCCATGAAATACACCAACCAACATAATGATGCCCTTGATGCCATTCAAGAGGCTAGCTGCAAAGCATACTTATCGATTCACAAATTGAACCATCCACAATATTTCATGACGTGGGTGACAAAAATTCTCATTCGTGAATGCTACCAACTGCTGCAAAAACAAAAGAAAATGATCCCCTTTGAAGACGCGGACCTATTTAAAAAGTTAGAAGGCCATCAAGAAGCACCCGCACATGCTTCAACGTTATCAGCCGCGCTTCTCGATCTCGATCAAAAATACCAGTCGGCCATTATTCTGCATTATTACCACGACCTCCCTATCAAAGAAGTCGCCGAGATTATGAAAAAACCACAATCAACCATCAAATCCTACCTGCTTCGAGGGAGAAAACGGATGAAAGCCTATTTTGAGAGGAGCGAACGTTTGCATGGAACCATCATTTGATAAACAGATCAAACAAGAAGTCGAGCATGCCATTCGCCAAGGAATTTTGAAGGCAGAAAAAGCGAAAAAGGCAAGTTGGAAACCGTGGGCTTACAGCTTTGGCGCTTCAGCCGCTGCAATCGCGCTTCTTTTTGGCTCAGCTTACTTTTCTCCTGCATTGGCCAATAGCCTTTCACAAATTCCGGTAATAGGCTCTGTCTTTAGCGTTTCAGAAGATGAGCGACTTAAGCAAGCAAGTGAACAAGGATTGACAAAGGGATTAGATGAAACACAGACCATTCATGGAGTAGCTGTCACATTAGAAGAGCTGTTGTATGACCAAACTCGTATCTCCTTAGGATTTACCGTTAAATCGGACGAAGCGCTTACTGAAAAAGATTCCGATTTCACCATACAACCCGTCATAAACGGCAAGCCTTCTTCAGGGTTTTCAGCAAGGGAAGAAATACAACAAATTAGCGCGATTGAACAAAAACACATTTATGAAATTGAGGCGGAAGAGGTTGATTCTGACTCATTTGAATTCGGTCTCATTTTAGAGAATGGCAACGGGGATACGTATTATTTTTCCGAAACGGTAGACCAGCTTGATAGCAATCAAATTGCCGTCCATGCTAGTCAACAATCGGAAGGAATCGAACTTGACGTCGAGTCGTTGTCTTTAAGCCAAACCTCAACAAGCTTAACGTATTCCGCTTCTCAGGAAGGCGATTCAACAGACCTTTCCTTGCCTATTTACGATTTGGAATTTGAACTTGTTGACCAAGATGGCAATACGATTCCTTCTTATTCTGGCGATATTAGTGGAGATTTTGTAGATGGGGTCTGGACAGTCCAAGGCACGAAAATGTTTGATCCGCTAAGTCCATCGGTCAAAAAAGTGGTTGTCACCCCAGTCCTCATCACGCCAGACCGCATAGGAGAAACAGGCGAACACATGGAAGAGCACGAAGAAGTCGCCATCGAACCTTACAATATTACGTTTGAACCATTTGAAATCGAGATTCCATAGCCCTTTAGGAACTATCAGACTGGAGGCCATGTGGCAGTCTATCGCGCAATGGATCAGCGCGTAGGGCTGCCACGTTCTTTATTGGGCCCACTTACCGAATCCTCACTACTTTTGGCCATCTGGATATGTCGCTCTTAAAAATTGGACTGTTTCTTTAATTAGCGACTTTAATACTTCTATATCAATATCGGCCACTTTATTAATATACACGCACGATTTTCCAGCCGTATGTTTTCCGAAGTTCTTAAGCAGTTGTTGTTTTTTCGTTTCCTCACAAGCAACATACAAACTGATTTTTGCTTTTCTCGGTGAAAAACCAACGAGTGGCGCATCCCCTTCATGCCCAGATTTGTACACGTAATGGTATGAACCAAAACCAATAATGCTCGGCCCCCACATCTTTGCTTCATACCCTGTCGTTTCCGAAAAAATCGCAAGAAGCTTGTATGCATCCTCCCGCTTCGATGGGCTTTCAACACGTTCAATAAATTCAGCGACGCTAGCATTGGTTTCGATTGTTTTAGCCTTCTTCATTTGCCTTCACCCTTTTTGTTGATAGGTTGCTCGTTTTCTGGTATTTAGGAAACGGATGCACTCCTTTGTGGAGTCAGTTACGCGTTGTTATTTTTTATTATGATAAAATCGCTTTGCTTTGGCCCGATTGCCGCAGTCTGCCATTGAACACCAACGTCTGCTGCGATTGCGGCTTGTATCTAAAAACAGCCAACCACACGGATCCCCTTCACACTTTTTCACCCTGCTCCGTTCTTTTTCAGAAGTCAGCACGTCTATAGCAGACTTAACAATCGGCGGAAGCATACCATCTAATGTGTCTTCACCGTTTAAAAATTCCAATGAAAATGTAGTCCCACTAGGTACTATTTGCATTCTTCCGTAAGCATGGCCTAAAGCCTCATTCAAAATAGAAAGATCGCATGCATCTGGCATTTCATTGATCGATACAAGACTAAAAATGTGGTACATCGATTCCCGCAGCTCAATCGCTTGTTGGAGAACTTCTTTCGCCTTAGAAGGTTGATTTTCTGCTTTTTTTAGTAGCGAAAGCGCTTGTTGTTTTTTAAGAACATTGGCATGCACACTCCAGTTCACTAATCTTTCGTAACTCGTCAGCAACTCCCTTGATTTCTCACTGCTATCGTGCCAACTTACTGTATTGACAAAATCCAAACACAAACGTCCGCCAAGCAACTCATGCTCGTATCCATCTTTATTTATATCCGACATATGACTTCTCCTTGTTATACCGTAAGTAGCATTTAAATTTCTCTTATAACCATTATAAAAGGTGTTGACAGTTAGAATCAACTAACCGATAATATAACCACCAAAGTAATTATAGAGGGTTATGTATATCACTTTGTAAAGAGTTAAATATTCCCCGTCTTCGAAAAAGCAAATGGTTAGAACATGAAAAGAGGTGTTGCCAATCGACTTTTTGACCTGACCATAGTCGGTTTTCCGTTGGCAGTTGATTGGATGGACAACAAACATTTATGGAGGGCTAAACATGAACGAAATAGTAAGAAACTCGGTTAAAACATTAATAAAGGAAACATTTGAAGGACCGGAAGCAAAAGGAAGTTGGTTCACAGAGGCTGAACCGAATTCGGGAATTTTCGGTGTACTGGGAGGGACGTCGAGCGACCTAGCTTCCCGATCTGTTTATGGAACAACATTGGCTGCACACACGGACCACATTCGCTACTATCTATGGGGAACCAATGAAACGTTAAAAAAAGGAAAACAACCAGAAATGGATTGGGGCAAGAGTTGGACCATTCATTCAGTAGATGAACAGCAGTGGAATCATATTCAAGCAGGTTTGCGCAATGAATATGTAACACTTTTGCAATTGATGGACGATGCCGAATGGAATGAACGAAAGGCCAATGAAATGGTAGCTTCCCTCGCTCATTCCGCCTATCATCTAGGAGCGATTCGGCAAATGTTAAAAGTGGTTAATGGGTAGAACGAAGGTTTGGTATTACCTAGTTATCGGTACACCAAGAAAAAGAGCCCGCCCAGTTATTAGGCAGGCTTTCCTGTTACGCGCTTTGTTTGTTTTCCCATTCGGAAATATCTTCTTCAATCGGGAGGTTTTCGCTCCGGCGTTTATGGGCTGCTTTAAAAAATAAAACAGTCAAAAGGACGGTAAAGCCTACGCCGATGATAACGGATGCTTGCATTGGCAAGTTAAAGCCGATTGGCGCATTGACGATATAGGTCGCTGCCGTCACACTCATAAACCAGGCTGGAAAAATCGCAATCCAGTAATTTCGGCGGGCAATGTATAAGAACATGGCGCCGATCCAAAGGGCGATGACGGCGGTGGATTGGTTCGCCCAGTTAAAGTACTGCCACAGCATTGTGAAGTCTACTGTCGTTAAAATGATAGACGTAATGAACAATGGCGCGGCAATCCAAATGCGGTTCATCACTTTCTTTTGCGGCACATTGATATAATCGGCAATAATCATTCGCGCACTCCGAAAAGCGGTATCGCCAGATGTAATCGGCAAAATGATGACGCCGAGAATCGCTAGTGTGCCAACAATTGGGCCTAGCATCATTGTAGAAATTTCAGACACGATGCCGCCTGTGCCTATTGTAGAAATTAATTCGTTAAGCGTGACAGGGCCATCAAATAGACTCATTGCTGCCGCTGCCCAAATCATCGCAATCATGCCTTCTGCAATCATCATCCCATAAAAAATGTTGCGCCCTTGGCTTTCATTTTGTGTCGTCCGCGAAATGATTGGCGATTGCGTGGCGTGGAAACCAGATAGCGCCCCACAAGAAATCGTCAAGAACAACAACGGAAAAATCGCCGCTCCCTCGGGATGGGTATTGGCAAGGGACAATTCTGGAATCGGCGCTTGGTTCCAAACAAGGGCCAAGCCAATTCCTACCGTGCTAAACAGCAGCAAGGCACCGATATAAGGATAAATGCTGCCAATGATTTTATTGATCGGCAGGATCGTTGCCAATAGAAAATAGAAAAAGATGAGGACAACAAAGACAACAACTGGCACAGAACCATTGACCAGATCATAAAGCAAGTCAGCTGGCGAGGCGACAAAGACGGTACCGACGAGCAGCAAAAGCAAGATCGAGAATGCGTTGACCACGTGTTTCATCGCTTTCCCTAGAAACTTTCCCGCTAGCTCAGGCAAGTGGGCGCCGCCATTTCGAATCGAAATCATCCCTGTCAAATAGTCATGGACTGCACCTGCAAAAATACAGCCGAGTACGATCCAAATGAAGGCGACAGGCCCGTAAAGCGCACCCATAATCGGCCCAAAAATCGGCCCTACCCCAGCAATGCTAATCAACTGAATCAATGCGTTTTTCTTTTTGCCCATCGGCAAATAGTCGACGCCATCGTGTTTCGTATAGGCAGGCGTCGTCCTTTCCGCCTTTGGCTGGAACACTTTTTCGACAAATTTTCCGTAAGTGAAATACCCAATTATTAATAGTGCAAGCGCTCCCAAAAATGTATACATGCAATCGTCCTCCTTTTCGGACTACCGTGAATGCGGTTTCACAAGCTGAGTGTACAAAAAAAGCGCGTGTTTGTGTAAAATCCGGCATAAGGCGCCAAAAAGAGGGCCTAACATGCAAAAAAATAGAGCCAAGATGCAGCTTGGCCCTAAAGTTCGATTTGCGAACGAAGGGGTTTCACGTAGTTGCGGCTTACTGGAATATGGTCGTCAATGCCTTTTAGCTTTAATTGGTAAGCCCCATTGAACCAGGCGTTCATTTCTGTAATACAGGCAGTGTTTACTAAATAGCTTTTGTGGACTCGAAAAAACGAATAGGGAGCCAACCGCGTCTCCAGTTCTTTTAACGTCAGCCGTGTTTCGTAGGCGCCTGTAGCTGTGATGACTTTGGTGCTTTTCTCATCACGGTATGCGTATGCGATCGACTCTGGTGCCAAAAAGTGAATCGCCTCGTCCCCCTCGACGGCTAGTTTTGCAGGTGGCTTTGTTCGTTCCCGTTCTGCTGTGAGCGCCAGCATATCTTCCACTTGGGCAATTGTTTCGGCAAGCCGTGTTTCATCAATGGGCTTGATTAAATAGCCTTTTGCCTGTAGCTGAAAGGCTTCTACGGCAAACTGCGGGTAGGCTGTCGCAAATACAATGAATGGCGGTTGCTTCATTTGTTTGGCGATTGCTGCAATTTCTGTTCCATCCATTTCCGGCATTTCAATATCTAAAAACAAAAGGTCCGGTTGCAAGTCCATCATTTTTGCTGCTGTTTCGTGGCCAGACGCCGCTTCGCCTACCACTTCAATTTGTGGAAAAAAACCAAGCAAATACAGCAATTCCTCACGGCTATACTTTTCATCGTCAGCGACCAGCGTGCGAATCGGTTTGTTCTTCATGTTCATGGTGCTCCCTGTCCTTTCTAGCCAATTTTGGAATTCGGAAACGGACGAGTGTTCCCCGACCAGGCTGGGCTGAAAATGCCAATGACGCTTCAGGGCCATACATCATTTGCAATCGTTTATTGCTGTTGTAGAGGCCAATGCCTGTACCGCTGTCTGTGGCAGGAAGTTCATTTCCTAGTTTTTTCAGTTTGTCAGGATCAAACCCTGCCCCGTTATCTTGAACAGAAAGAACGACATCTTCCCCTTGTTCTTGCACAGAAATGATTAGCACACAATCAGAGCGTTTATTTTTAAAACCATGCTTCATCGCGTTCTCAACGAGTGGCTGCAACGTTAGCGGCGGAATCGATACATGCAAAAACCGCTCATCAATCTTATACTGGACAGTTAGCCGGCCTTCAAAGCGGACTTCTTCAATCGATAAATAAGCCTTTATATGGTGGAGCTCTTCTGCAAGAGAATGAAGCTTTGTCGTCGTCGCCGAGACATTTTGCCGTAAAAATTGCGCTAACGAATGGAGCATCGTCCTTGCTTTCATTGGCTCGATCCGAATCAAGGAAATGACTGTATTTAACGTATTAAATAAAAAATGGGGGCTGATTTGCGCTTGTAGCGCATTGATTTCTGCTTCTTTGGCAAGTTGATACGCCCGGTCGGCTTCAGCCAACTCTAGCTGGCTGCTAAGCAAATTGGTTAAACCAGAAAGCATTTCCGTCTCTAATTCCGTAATTTCTTTTTTTGAATGAAAATAAAATTTAAGTGTGCCTACCACTTCAGCCCGGATAATTAAAGGGGCGATGACGGCTGCGCCAAGTGGGCAATTCGGCTCTTTGCAGTGGATTTCATCATCGCCAGCAATAATCATTTGCTTTTTTGCGATCACTTCAGCCGTTAATTTCGTTTGAATGCTCATGTTGGTTTTATGGTGGTCAGCCGCAACGCCAATATGGGCAAGAATCATATCCTGATTTGTCATTGCAATCGCACAGGCATTCAGTTCTTTATATAAAATGTCGCATACTTCCTTAGCAGAATGGCTTGATAGCCCATGCTTAAAATGGGCCAGTGTTTGTTCGGCAATGCGCAAGCTCTTTTGCGCTTGCAAAGCGCCTGCTTTCTGTTCTTCTTTTGTCACGCTTTGGATAATGAGCAAAAAGAGCGTACAGCCAATCCCATTGGCCACAATCATTGGCAACCCGATCGTTTGCACAAGGGAAATCGCAGCAGCCGTCGGATTTGCAAGCAAAGCAATTAAACCCATTTGCACGGTTTCCGCCAATGCACCGAGAAGAAAGATAGACAGCGGCCGGTTAACCGCATTCGGATTTTTCGATCGGTAAAAAGCAGCAAATAAGCCGGCGACAATCGTAGCGATCCCACATGAGAAGGCCGTGAAGCCGCCAAGCAACATCCGATGGACGCCTGCTATTAACCCGGCGCTAAGACCGACTTTATAGCCGCCAAACAGTCCGGCTAACACAACGCCAATCACCCTGAAGTTCGCAATCGCGGCATCTTCTTGAATGCCAAATGTGATCCGCTGCAGCACAAGGGATTCTGCTTGAAAAGTGACGCCAGAGTAAGTGCCAATAATGCCGAATGCGCCAAAAAACAAAATCGCCGTCCATGTCTGCTTACGCGTTAACCGAGTCGATTTAACCATGACACGGAAAAAGCGCATCCTCGTCGCAATAAATGCAAGCATGACAATGAGGCCAAGGCGCTCTAGCATTAAAAGCAATAGTTCAAACATAACGTCCCCTCATTTCAACATGAGCTTTTCCTATCTTAACGTAGCCCGAAACGAAGCGCAAAACAGGACAGGAACAGAGCTCTTCCGATCGAGCTGTATATATTAAACGAAATCGTTTCTACACAGCCGGCAGGCTTCGCCCCGCCGACAAGTAAGCGGTGCTACGTTTGGCTCGCTTTCCGAAGCCCCCCTAAGCCATGGTTTGTAAATTGGTAAATTAATACGGCCATCTCTGCTGGGCTTTCTTTTTTGCCGCCAACTAACCAGCTTTCAATTGCGTCAATTGCCCCGCTCACAATCATTAACGGGATATAAGGAGAGAGCTTTCCTCGCAATTTGTACTGGTCGATCCACTTTTCTAATATGTGCGTTTTTGCGAGCTCCATAATTCGCTTTTTAAAGGTGACATCGCCGTGCCCACTTAACAGCACTTGGCAAATATCGCTTCGGTCGGCGATATACTCCATAATCTTTTCTGTCATATGCAAAGCTTCTTCTTCTTTGCCACAATGATACTCGTTCAAATGATGGTTCATATCGAGCATCACTTCTTCACTGATTGTCGCAAGCAAGTCATACGGGTCGGCATAGTGGCTGTAAAATGTCGATCGGTTAATATCAGCAAGCTCGCATAGCTCTTTGACTGTCACAGAGGAAATTGGTTTTTCTTTCAACAAATCAACCAAGCTTTCTTTCAAAACCATTTTTGTATATTTCTTTCTTCGGTCGATCTTCTCAGACATCTTCTTCCCACCTTTTTTGCGTTAGCCAACAAACAAGGGAAATCTGTTGGATTCACAACAGATTATAACCGACTGTGTGTTGTTTGCCCAACACTGTGTCGTTATAATATGAAATGCATTGAAACGATTGTCAACAAAAGAGGTGATACGCGCTTGTTCGTCGATACCATCATAAAGCATAAAAAAGGCATTATCCTTTTATTTGCCATCACTGCCCTTTTCGCAGCGGTAGCTCAATTTTTTGTATCGACCAACTACAATATGGTTGATTACTTGCCAGATGATGCTCCTTCCACTGAAGGCTTGGCGTTAATGGAGGAAGAGTTTCGCTCAGCAATGCCGAATACAAACGTGCTCATTCATGACGTCTCCATTCAAGAAGCGATTCGTTATAAAGAGCAACTAGCAAGCATTGATGGCGTGAGCGACGTATCGTGGCTCGATGACGTGTTTGATATTCGGATTCCTCTCGAAATGGCGGACACAAGCTTAATTGAAACATATTACAAAGACCGTGACGCCTTGTTTTCGGTAACAATTGACAGCGGTGCCGAAGTAGCGGCGACAGATGCGATTTATTCATTGATTGGCGAAGAAAACGCCGTTACAGGGGAAGCGGTTAACACAGCTACGTCCCAGAAAATGACTGGTTCCGAGACGCTCTATGCTGCAGCGTTGCTCGTTCCAATTATTATCATTATTTTGGTGTTATCGACCAAGTCATGGGTCGAGCCATTGTTTTTCCTAACGGCGATCGGCGTTTCCGTCCTCATCAATTTAGGAACGAACATTTTTTTAGGGGAAGTTTCATTCGTGACACAAGCAGTGGCGCCTATTTTACAGCTCGCTGTTTCCCTTGATTATGCCATATTCCTTTTACATACCTTTTCAGACGAGCTGGACCAACATCAATCGCCGAAAGAAGCGATGGCAAAAGCGATGCGCAAATCGTTTCCGGTTATCTTTGTCAGTGCCTTAACGACATTTTTTGGATTCATGTCGCTCATGCTAATGGACTTTGGAATTGGCGTCGATTTAGGGTTTAACCTCGTCAAAGGAATTGTGTTCAGCTTTATATCAGTCGTCGTGTTTTTGCCTGCGTTGACGCTGACTTGTTACAAATGGATCGAAAAAACGACGCATCGAAGCTTGGTGCCGAGCTTCAAAGGCAGCGGGGCCAAGCTGCTTAAGCTGCGGATTCCCACTCTCGTCCTTGTCCTCCTGCTGCTCGTTCCAAGTTTTTTGGCGCAAAGCAGCACCACCTTTCTTTATGGGCTTGGGGACTTGCCTGAACAGACACGCGCTGGCGCCGATGCGAAACAAGTCGAGGAAACGTTCGGGCAATCAACGCCGATTGTCTTGCTCGTCCCTAATGACGACATCGCTAAAGAAGAAAAGCTTGTCCAAGAGTTGGAACAGATTCCCTCTGTCGAGTCCGTGCTTGCCTATGCCAACATGGTCGGGGCAGCGATCCCTTCTGATTTTCTCGATGATGAATTGACGAGCGATTTCCATTCGGAAAACTACAGCCGCATTACCGTCTATACATCTGCCGGCGTCGAGGGGGATCTCCCATTTGCGCTCGTGGAACAGATACGTGAAATCGCGCAAAACTATTACGGCGATGCGTTTTATACATTAGGGGAAAGCGCGACGCTGTATGATATGAAACAAACAATCAGCAAAGACAACCAGCTCGTTAACATCGTGACGATCACCACGATTGCCGTTGTTCTTATGTTTATGTTCCGGTCGATTTCGATACCGATTATATTGTTGCTCACCATTCAGGCGGCTGTCTGGCTCAACCTGTCGGTGCCTTATTTTACAAACGAGCCACTCGTGTTTGTCGGCTATTTGATCGTCAGTACCGTCCAGTTAGCCGCAACGATCGATTATGCGATTTTGCTGATGGAAACGTATAAACATCACCGCCAGATGATGCCGTCCTTTGCAGCAATGAAGCGGGCGCTTGATGAAAAATTGTTTCCAATTGCTGTTTCTGCGGCGATTTTATCAAGTGTTGGGTTCATTTTATGGTTTACGTCAAGCAATCCCACTGTCTCATCGATTGGATTATTGCTCGGCAGGGGGGCTGCCCTCGCCTTCCTATTGGTCATATTATTCCTTCCGGCGTTCCTTTTGATCGCCGACCGCTTGATCGAGAAAACAACGCATCGGGCCAACTTTTACAAGGAGGAGGACTCATTATGACGTTACGAAAAATGGCAACTGCGTGTACGATCGCTGTACTCTGCATCCCTTCGATTTCTTTTCAAGCAGAGGCAAACGGACACGGGGAAGTGGCTGCCAAAGACGAAGTCGTTTACGCCAACTTGCTTGCTAACGGCTCCTTAAAGGACATTTATGTAGTAAATGGCTTTGATGTCGCTACGGAAGGAGACATCAGCGATTTTGGCGCTTACGAACAAGTCATTAACTTAACCGACTTGTCCCCAATTGAGCAATCCGAGGATGGCTGGCAAGTAACTGCTCCTGCAGGCATGTTTTATTACCAAGGCAATTTGCCAGCCGACACGGAGCTGCCTTGGACATTTGACATTTCCTACTCATTGGACGGCCAATCCATCAACCCGCAAGAGTTGATCGGGGAAAGCGGATTGGTTGAAATCGCCATCGAGGTCAAACAGAACGAAAAAGCGGACACGACCTTTTTTGAGAATTATTTGCTGCAACTGTCCGTGCCCCTGCAAAGCGATGTGTTTCACAACATAGAAGCGCCAGACGCCACGATTGCCAATGTAGGCAAAGACAAACAAGCAGCTTTTACAGTCATGCCTGAAGAAAGCGCCTCCTTCCACCTCTCTGCTGATGTCGAGCAATTTGAGTTTACTGGCATCGAAATATCGGCATTGCCCGCTTCTATGGCAGTCGAAGCCCCTGACACAGGGGAACTAGAAGAGGAAATGGGCACGTTGACTGGCGCGATTGGCGAGCTGGCAACAGGGATGGGCGAAATCAAGAAAGGGATGGATGAACTTGCAGTTGGCCTCAGCCAATTGGAGGACGGTTCAAGCGATTACCAAGCGGGCAGCGAAGAATTAGCCCTTTCTGGCGACGAGCTTGTCCAAGCTTCGAGCGAGATTGAAGCCGGTTTATATGAACTGAGCAGCTCTTTAAGCGAAGCAAGCGCGCCAGAAGCAGATGTTGCATTAGATGACACGTTATTTGCCGCCTTTGACGAACTGTCAGCAGGCATGAGTGAAGCTGCGGCCGGTTTAGAAGAGCTAAGCACCCATTACGGCGAAGCCTATGGCGCCTTGAAAGCAGCGGTGGAGTCCATCCCTGAGAGCGATTTAACAGAAGAAGACATCCAAACGCTGTACGAAGGCAACCCTAACTCAGACACACTCGCCCAATTAGTTGCTTACTATCAAGCGGGGCAAGAAATAAAAGGCACCTATGCAGCTGTAAAAGAAGGCCTTGACGCCGTCCAGCCTGTTTTAGAAGAAAGCAAAGCGGGCTTAGAGGACATCGCTGCTGGAATCGATGAGCTCGCCAGCTCGCTCCAGGAAGCGTTGGGGACGATTGACATCGGCGAAGGCTTTGCCCAATTAAGTGAAGGCATCGACGAAGTAGCCAGCCAATATAGCCAGTTTCACGAAGGGTTGGCCGACTATACCGGCGGCGTTTCCCAATTAAACGACTCGTATGCCCACATTCACGAGGGCATTGGCGAAACGGCAGAAGGGTCGACTGAGTTGTCATCTGGCATGGAGGACATCCACAATGGCGCAAAAGAGCTAGAGGAAGCAACAGCAGACGTGCCAGAACAAATGCAAGCCGAAATTGATGACATGCTTTCCCAGTATGACAAATCCGATTTCGAACCGGTTTCCTTCGTCTCGCCAGAAAACAACGACGTCATTGAAAACGTCCAATTCGTCTTTCAAACAGAGCGCCTAACATTGCCGGAGGAAACGCAAACGGAAGAAGACAACACCGAAGAAAACGTGAGCTTATGGCAACGCTTTTTGCAGCTGTTTGGCTTAGGGGACTAAAAGACAACGAACACCGGCCAGCCTTATGTACAAAAGGGCTGGCCGGTGTTTCTTTGTTCACTATTTAAACGAAATGGCAAGCAACGAAATGCCCTTGCTCTGCTTCCCTAAAAGCGGGCACTTCCTTCTGACAACGATCTTTTGCGAGAGGGCACCTCGTATGAAATTTGCACCCAGTTGGCGGTGATGCTGGATTTGGGATGTCGCCTTTTAAAAGAATTCTCTCTTTTTTGTGTGTAGGGTCAGGGACAGGCAAAGCCGATAACAATGCCTTTGTGTATGGATGCAATGGGTTTTCGTATAACCGGTCTCTGTCGGCTAGCTCCATCATTGTCCCTAAGTAGAGCACACCAATACGCGCACATAAATGTTCGACAACGCTTAAATCATGGGAGATGAATAAAAAGGCCAACTTTTTCTTTTCTTGAAGCTCATTAAACAAATTAATGATTTGTGCTTGAATCGATACGTCTAATGCTGAAACTGGTTCATCGGCTACAATAAAATCAGGCTCCATAATGACTGCACGGGCGATGCCAATCCGCTGGCGTTGCCCGCCACTAAATTCATGTGGAAATTTATTCACATGGTAAGACGGCAGCCCACAAAGCTCCATCGTTTCCAATACTTTTTGCCTGACCGTTTTTTTCGTCGCGAGGCCGTGGTCCAATAACGGTTCTGCTAAAGCATCGCCAATCCGTAAACGGGGATTTAACGAACTGAATGGATCTTGAAACACAAACTGAATACGGGGCCTTACCTTTCTCATTTCTGCTTTGCTTAAACGATGGAGATTTTTTCCCCGATAAACGACTTCCCCTGCAGATAACGGCTGCAAGTTAAGAATCGATTTCCCAATGGTGCTCTTGCCGCTCCCTGATTCACCGACTAAACCAAACGTTTCCCCTTCATGTATGACGAAACTAACATCATCGACAGCTTTTACGAGCTCTGATTGGCGATTAAAAAAAGAAGCTTTTGTCTCATAGTACTTTTTTAAATGATTCACTTCCATGACGACTGGTTTGTTTGTCATTGCGCCACCTTCTCGTATAACCAGCAAGCTACGCGATGGCCTTCCTCATCGCCATCATTAATGAGGGAAGGTGCTTGATCGAGGCATATGTCCATGCAATGACTGCAACGATCAGCAAAGTAGCAAGACGGTTTCAAATCAATTAAAGGCGGAACTTGCCCTGGGATGGTATAAAGTTTCTTTTTCCTTTGCCCGATGACAGGCTTTGCTTGGAGCAACCCTTTCGTATAAGGGTGCTTCGGGTTAAAGAAAATCTCGTGCACCGATCCTTGTTCGATGATTTTACCTGCATACATCACAACGACATAGTCAGCAACTTCCGCGACAACCCCTAAATCGTGAGTAATTAACAACATCGACATCCCTTGACTGTCTTTCAGTTGTTTTAACAATTCAAGAATTTGCGCTTGGATCGTAACATCGAGTGCCGTCGTTGGTTCATCGGCAATCAGCATTTTTGGCTCACAAGCGAGGGCAATCGCAATCATGATTCGTTGCAGCATGCCGCCGCTCATTTGATGTGGATACGATTTTAACACTTGCTCTTCTCGCCCAATCCCGACTCGCTTAATGAGTTCAAGTGCCTTCATCCTCGCTTGTTTCTTTGAGATCGGTTTATGTTCTAATAAAACTTCAATCATTTGTTCACCAATCGTCAAGACAGGATTTAACGAAGTCATCGGTTCTTGGAAGATCATGGCCAATTCGTTGCCACGCAACCGCCTCATCTCGCCCTTAGACAACGTTGTTAATTCATTTCCAGCTAACTCCATCCTCCCTGTTACAGAGGCTTGCCCTTGCAGCAATCCCATAATCGACATCGCTGTCACACTCTTCCCACAGCCTGATTCACCTACAAGGCAAACCGTTTCTCCTTGCTTTACTGAAAAACTTATATCATCAACGGCTTTTACACTGCCTTCGTCTGTTTGAAAACACGTGCGCAAATTGCTTACTTGCAGTATTGGCTTACCCATATCGCTCACCTGCTTTTCATATTAGGATCAATCGCATCACGAAGCCCGTCGCCTAGGAGGTTTACAGCTATGACTGTGATGAAAATAGCTAACCCAGGAGGAACCCAAAGCCAAGGCCTGTTTGTAAAATCGATTAGCGTATTCGCTGTGTTAATCATGTTCCCCCATGAAGCCGTAGGTGGAACTACACCTAAACCGAAAAAACTAAGCACAGATTCACTCAAGATCGCTCCGCCTACACTTAACGTCGCCGTTACGATTAATAAAGGCACTACATTCGGCAGCAAGTGGTTAAACACTTTCCGTCTGTCTCTTAAACCTAGCGCGTCTGTCGCTTGCATGAATTCCCGTTCCCTTAAGCTGAGTACTTGGCTTCGCACGAGACGTGCCAAGCCTGGCCAATTTACGAGGCTTAACATGACCATGACGATATAGAGCCGTTGTTCCGCCGGCACACGCCACTCCGACATCACAGCCGCCATAATAAACAACAACGGCAAGCCAGGCAATGTCATTAACACATCGGCTAGTCTCATAATGATTTGATCGACAATCCCTCTGTAATAACCAGCCAAAATCCCGAGAATACCGCCAATCGTCACAGCCAGTGCCATGGCGCCAAGCCCGACTGTCAGCGAAATGCGCCCAGCCAACATTAAACGCGTCAGCACATCGCGGCCTAAATGGTCCGTTCCTACCCAATGAGAAAGGCTAGGGGCCTGATGAATCGCCTGCGTATTCGTCCCAACTGTCGTATAAGGAGAAAAAAACGGGCCGACAAAGCTAAATAAAAAAACAATGATTAGGACTATTAAGCCAAACAACGCCATTTTCTTCTTAATAAAGCGCCTGCCCACTTCTTTCCATAGCGACGACCTCTGGCCCCTGCCTGTAGGAAAAGGAGTCGCTGAGCGAATATTTGGTTGCTGTTCCATGCTGTCCTCCTTCCTACTTAACACGGACGCGGGGATCGGCGACTCCATAAAGCAAATCGGCGATTAAATTGCTAATCACCGTCAGGACAGCGATAAACATCGTAAATCCCATTAAGAGCGGATAATCCCTGACGGAAAAAGCTTGCATGTAAATCGCCCCTATCCCTGGCCAGTTGAAAATTTGTTCTGTAATAATGGCGCCGCTAAAAAGCGCTGGCAACTCAAACGCAAACAATGTGATCGCAGGAAGCAACGCATTTCTTAATGCATGTTTGTAAACAACCACTTTTTCTCTTAACCCTTTCGCACGGGCTGTACGAATGAAATCCTGCTTAATCACCTCTAGCATATTGGTGCGAAAGTACCGCGTTAACCCGCCAATTCCAAGCATCGTGAGCACAAGAACCGGCAATATCATATGTTCTAATACGTCTTTCATATAAGCAAATCCACTGTACTCAACACCGGATGTTGTCATCCCACCGGCAGGAAACCAGCCAAAGTCAACTGCGAAAATTTTGATCACAATCAAGCCGAGAAAAAAGGACGGCGTGGCCATCGCCGCAAAGACAAGAACAGTAACGGCCGCATCATAGAAAGAGTACTGTTTGGTCGCAGAAACAACGCCAACCATTAAAGCGATGCCCCATGTAAGAATGAGCGACGCCCCGGCGACGATAAAAGAGCTCCATATGTAATGGCCAAGCACCTCACTGACAGGGCGCTGGAATTGAAGCGAATAGCCTAGATCCCCTTTCAACAGGTTTCCAATCCACACAAAATAACGAACGATTGTCGGTTGGTCAAACCCATACAGCGCATATAACTCTGCTTTTCGTTCAGCAGTTAAATTTGGATCGGAGTCAATAAAATTGCCAGGGATCATCGAGTATAAAAAAAAGATCAAAATCGATGCCCCAATCAACGTTGGGATTAAGTACAATAGCCGTTTGATAAAATAATTCCCCAATGCCACCCCTCCTTGTCAGAAACGTTAAAAAGAGGGGGATAGACACCCCTCTTTTTAAGGTGTGTCCACCACCCGCAAGTTTTCTAAACTTAAGCTAATGCCTCGAAACCCATTCGGTTCAAATCCTTCTACACGTGCATTGGTTGCCGCAAGCGATTTGTTGTAATTGAGAAGAATGATTGGCGGATCTTCTTTTAACTTTTCATAAAGCTCATGGTAGGCTTCCGCCCTAGCATCAAGATCACTTACAGCTACGGAGGCTTCAATTAAACGATCGACTTCCTCATTTTTGTACCCTTTAAATGTATTGCCAGTATGGCTTGAATGAAAGGCTTGCACGCCGATATGCGGGTCTGGCTGCATCGTGGTCGAGAAAGACACGAGATCATGATCGCCGTTGTCGACACGTGCCAGCAACGCATTAAAATCCATTTGTTCAATTTGAAAATCGACACCAATGTCTTTATAGTTTTCTTGCGCGAGCGTTACAAAAATATCATTGCTGCCACTGCCATCCGTTGTAAAGAAGTAGACGGTTAACTTCTGCCCGTCTTTTTCTCTAATGCCGTCAGGCCCTTCCTTCCATCCAGCCTCGTCTAGAAGCCGCTTCGCTTCTTCAGGGTCATATGGAAACGCCTCGATTTCGTCTGTATAGGCCCACGAAATAGGCGACACGGGGACATTGGCTAGCTGTGCGTATCCTTGAAACCGAGCGTCAATGTACGCTTGCCGATCTAGCCCCAAATTAAAAGCAATCCGAACATTCGGATCTTTAAACACCTCGGACTCATGGTTAAAGGCGATATAACTGTAATTCGACGAAGTATACAGATCAATATTGGCAAACTCCATTGACTCCAGCAGTTCAAAATTATCTTTCGTAGCGACAAAACCGCTGTAATCCAATTCCCCAGTTTGGAAAAACTGTTGCGAATCCCCTTCCGTCGTTCGGTACACAAATGTATCGACCTCTGGCTTGCCATTATAATAATGCTCATTGGCCGAGAACCGAATCTCTTCTCCAGGATGGTACGCCTCAAATTTAAAAGGGCCTGCCCCAAGTGGCTTTAAATGATAGTCACTCATATAATCCAAGTCGCCTTTTTCGTATTTCTCTCCGTAATAGTTTTCACTAAGCACAGTGCCGCCAAGCAGAGTCAACGCTCGCGCATTTGGTTCTTCTAGCTGAAATTCAATCGTTTGATCGTCAATTACATGAATGCCCGCAATGCTGTCAGCATCGCCTTCCTTATAATCGAGGCCGCCAACCAAGTTGGTTTCTGTCAAATCTGTCGTTCCTGGATAATCCGGATCAAACAAAAGCGTTACCGTAAAAGCTACATCATTGGCAGTAAGAGGAGAGCCGTCATCAAATTTCAGGTCATCCCGTAAATAATATGTATACGTTAATTCATCTTCCGAGATGTCCCAATCCTCTGCAAGCCGTCCGAATGGCTCCCCCTTTTCATTTATGTCAACAAGGGGCGGAAACATGACAGCTTGCACATTTCCATCATAGCCACTTGTATTAAAATGAGGCGTAAAGATGCCTCCAGGCTCCTGTAAACCAACAACAACCGTATTCCCTCGATTGCTTGCTAATGCAGGTGAGGAGGATGGATCAGCCGCTTTTACCTTTACATCTTCTACAACCGTTGGTTCCTCTTCGTTTTCGCCGTTCTCCTCTACAGAACGGGTTGAATCATCCGCGCCCATCTCCGTATTGCAAGCGCCTAACAATGCCACTGTAAGAAAACCAGGGTAGAGCCATTTTTGTCTTAAAACCAATCTAACTCCTCCTTCACAACTCCATTAATTTTTTACAACATAAACTAAGTCTTATTAAACCATATAATTCCTATAAGTCAACCCAACTTTATAAGAATTACTCTTCCTTAACATCCTTACTAATAAAAAGAAAATTCAATTAAATTTTCATGCACCCTTCTTCTCACCGTGTAAACACGAACGATCACCTTGTAAAACCGAGATAGGAATCCCCCTTAAAACTATGTTTATGCCGATGGAGAAGAGGATAGGACCATTTCCTTTAGAGAATGGCGTGATAATCATTGAAGGAGGACGCTTGCTAAAACGACTAAGCGGCCAAAGGAGAAGATCGGTTTAAGCCGTTCTACATAAACAAAAACAGCGGTGTTATTCCAAACGGTTCTTTAATATGGTACGGTAAAATTGTTAGCCACTATGGAATGTTTACTGAAACGAGGAGATCAACATGATTGCGCTCTATATCATTATTGGATTGATTTGTTTAATTGGTTTAATTGTATCGTTATTCGCTATGAAATCGACCGATTCTTCCTACAGCAGCGAAAAAAGCTTAAAAACCTTTACATGGCTCTATTTTTTAATAGTGCCGATTTCCGTCATTGTCGTCGTGATTATTGCTTTTGTTATTTAGACGATAAATGAAACCGCGCTCAAGCAAAACATCCTATGTATCGCCTATTCCCCCCTTTATGCTCCTACCATTCTTTATATATAGACAAACCGCCTTTAAGAATCAATCCTTTCTTAAAGGCGGCACGTTTACGCTTATTCTAACATCATCATGATGACAACAATGACCAGCAAGATTAAATACACTTTGGAATAGACGGCATCGGGGATTTTTTGCGCCCACGACCGCCCCAGTGGTACGCCAATAAACCCACCGAGTGTAAATCCACACAGAGCCGGAATAAAGATAAACCCAAGCGTGGAGCCAGGCATGTCCTCTATTTGCAAACCTGTGACTAAAAAAGTGAATGCCCCCACAATCGCAATGGGCAAGCCGAGCGGCGTCGCAAGGGCGACCGCATTCAACATCCGCATCCCTTGCTTTCTGAAATAAGGAATCGTCATCACACTGCCGCCGACACCTAACATCGTTGAAATCAACCCGATGCCAACCCCTACCGGCCCCCTTGATTTCCGGCTCGGCATCCGAAAATCTTGGTCCTCCACATGGATAGTAAATGTTTTCTTTAATAGATTGCTTACAATGACGTACAACAATAAACCGATAAAGGCAAACTTTAGAATATCGCTGTTGATATAGACCGCACTAACTCCTCCTATTAAAGAACCGATGGCAATATAGAAAACCATCCCTTTAAAAACAACCCACTTCACATTGCCTTTTTTCGCATGGTTGAATGTTGAATTGAACGAGTTAATGATCATTACAGCAAGAGACGTACCAACAGCCGTATGCATCAAATAATCTGGCGGAATGGAGTCAGGCAAGAACGCAACCAAGACAGGGACAACGACAAACCCTCCCCCAAAGCCAAATAAACTTGAAAGTATGCCAATCAAAATCCCGATTAATGAGTAAAGAACGACCGAAATAAGCACTGCGCATCCTACTTTCACGAGTAAGTCTATATACTAGTATAAAAGAAAAAAGCCACTTCCAAATCCCTGGAATGACGTTGGCGAACAGCCATTGTTGAAATGACTCACTAATAGATTAACGTAGATCCATAACCGTTGCAGCAACTTTTTAGAAATTCCATTAGATAGCGGTTATCAAGTCTACTAATTAAAAAATGGCTAATAAGGCGATCTTTATGACTGCTATCCATACAAGCCGTATAATCGAGTATTTTACTAGTGTGAACGGGGAAGAGGATAAGCCTGTATCGAGAATGAATGATTGGACCGATACACTTATGGCCTTATGTTAGCAGATAAGGAGTTTTAGCAAATAACGCTATGGTAATTAGAGAGGTAGGGCACACATCTTTACTTCCCAAAGGAGCGGTTGAATTGGAGACGAAAGAACGTATAATATGGGCCGTTTTCGCGATTTTTTCTATTCCTGCTCTAATCATTAGCAATTTGACAGGCGGGTTTACATTTGTCATAACCACAGTAGTTGTTGTATTAGCTGTATTAGTTGCCATAAAAGGAATAACAGAAATTCATCAAAATCACACAAGCAAAGGACTTGTTTATATCTTCCTAGCACTAATCACAGTGGCACTTAGCCTTTTTTTAAGGTAGGCTCTCGATTCTGTCTAAACAAACCTAACGCCTACGGGATTTTGAATCCCGTAGGCGTTACGCCGTCTAATATTCTTTTTGTTTATAAATCTTAATGGCCCAAAAATAAGAGACCAAATAAATCACAATGCCCATCGTTAAATACCCCAACGAAAACAAAACGTCTGGATTGCCTTGTTGCAGAAATGTTAACGGAATCGTCTCTAGAAGGATACCGAATATGAAACCGCCTAATAATAACAATCCAATTGAGCTAAAAACGGCTGTGATTAATACGGTATCCGACTTCTCAGTCCCGAGCATGTATGTTAATGGATAAGCGACAGCGCCCATTATAAGCCCGATCCCTATTGCATTCATAATGGAATTCACGGAAGAAGACGTTAGAACGTTCCCTTTCATTAATTCAACTAGACTAAAAAGAAGCATAGTAATGACAAGTCCGATCAATACCGATGAGACAAAAAAGAGATAATGACTTTGGACAATTTGCCTTCTTTTAAGGGGAAGCGTTAAAGCAAATTTATTCCACCCTGAACTTGATTCATGTTTTAATACTTCGAGAGCAGGAGACACCATAAACACAATCGGTACAAAAGTGGCAACCCTTTCTATTCTCGTGTTCCCTACCATAAATAGAGCGCCGACAAGCAAAATACTGCCAAAAAGATACATCCAAAAACTCTTTTCGACAGAAAAATACTGATTAAGCAACAGGCCTTTCATTTCCTTTCACCTCTCATCAATAAAAGCGTAATATCATCAATTGAAAACTTCTTCCTCTTCATTGTTGATGCATCTACTTGCTGATCTGAAATGAAAACTTCATACAACTCATTTTTCTTCCTAAAAGCGACTGGTTCTACTTTTTCGAATTCTTCCTTCGTGCATTCGATAACGGCAAAGTCATTTAGTAATTTGTCCTTGCTTACGTTTAAAATGATTTCCCCGTTTTTAATGAACATAAGGTAATCGGCAATTTTTTCAATATCGCTCGTGATGTGGGAAGACAGCAAGACACTGCGCGTTTTGTCTTTAACGAATTTAGATAGAATCTCCAATACATCGTGTCTCCCTGAGGGGTCTAGCCCAGCCGTCGCTTCATCTAAAATTAATAATTTGGGATTGTGGGATAATGCAACCGCCATCGATAACTTCATCGACATCCCTCTTGAAAATTTTCCGATTTTCTGATTTTCCGGCAATGAAAACATCGTTATGTACTCGTTAAATAATCGCTGATCCCATTCCTTATAAATATGCTTCAAGACTTTGCTTAACTTACGAATCGTTAATGAAGTAGGCAACTTCATCGTGTCAAATACCACACCTACGTCTTTTTTTAAAGCAAGATGATCACCGTCAATTTCTAGTCCCTCCATCACTATCGAACCGCTGTTTCGATGTAAATTGCCGATGATCGCACCCATCGTTGTCGATTTTCCAGCTCCATTGTCGCCGATAAACCCAACAATCGAGCCATACGGTATCGAAAAAGACACGTCTTGCAGCTCAAATGCAGAATCAGGATAAGATTTGTTCAAGTTTTCCACTTTCAAGAGCACTGACATCGTGATTCTCCTTTTGTATAGATTCCTATTATCAGAGGTGTAAATCATCTCATTTCAAGATTTTATTTTTAATTCATAAATCACAGACTTTTAAGCGTACTGCTAAAGTTTGTCATGCGATTTCATTTGTTGTGAGTTTCTTTTGACGAACGTGACCATAGTTGGGAAATAATACTTGCTAGTAAAGCAATTAGAAATCCTGCTGTCATAATATTGAACTCCAGCATTTTGTATGGGGCAAATGTTTCTTCAAAAAATCGGATCGGTGGAAATCCGATCACTAGTTCATACAATCTGTTACGATTGGGTTCCCAGCCAATAATATCAACCACAATAAAGACAACTTGAAAAGTAATAAAGACAATGATCGATCTGAAAATATGCATAAAATCCCCTTATTCAAACATATTAGAATAATTTTCCCTTTATTGTAATCGCTTTTATGTAATGCGTCAATTGTATTTCAATTCAATCTTCAATTTGTTCCTAAAGAATAGGTTTGTATCTTCTTACACTAAGGTTCATCAAAAAAACAGGCTGCTTCCTGCAACCTGTTTTACATTTATTGTTTGGTTTCTCCCCACTGTCTTACCGGTTTATAGCCGGAGTGATGAAGAAACTGATGGACTGTATCGTCACTTAAACCGTTGATGGTTATGCCTTTCTCTAATGCTGTGATATGCATGCGCGCTGTGTATTCAAGCGTTTGCAACGCCGTGCGTGCTTCTTTCAGATTCACATCGCAGACGATAATGCCGTGGTTCTCTAGCAGAAAGACATTTGCCTCCTTTGCTCTCTCTTTAACGGCTTGGGCTAGCTCTTTACTGCCTGGCTGATAGTAAGGAATACGCACAATTCTCTCTAAGTAATACATCGACTCGACAAAGTAGTTCGATGGCAAATGAAGGTCGCTGTTGGCGATCAATGTGCTATAAAACGGGGATGAGTGGAGAACCGCCCCGATTTCTGGCCGCTGTTCGTAAATGCCTTCATGCATTACATATTCCTTTGAAGGCTTTTTGCCAGCAAGATGCTCTCCTCCTTGGCAATAAGCAAAATCCTCTACCTCTAATTCGCCTAAATAGGTCCCAGTAGCGGAAATTAAATAGCCATCTTCACATTTTGCACTAATATTCCCTGCTGTTCCCCAAGCGAGGTTTTTTTCCATCATAAACAAGCCTGTCTTTTGCAAGTCTTGCAAAATCGAATCGTTTTGCATATATAACGCTCCTTTTTCACTTTGATTATTTCATCCACTCTACAACGGTCATTGTGAGAGACGGAATAAACGTAACAATCAATAGACAGATCAATATAGTGATGTAAAAGGGAATGAGGCTAATCGTTAACCGATCCATCCTTAAGTTGGCGATTTTTGATACAACAAAGAGATTGAGCCCAAGTGGCGGCGTGACCATGCCGATGGCAAGTGTGACAATCATGACGATGCCGAAGTGAACAGGGTCAATCCCTAATTCCGATGCCACTGGCACAAGAATCGGCGCCAAAATAATAATCGATGCATTTGTTTCCATAAACATGCCTACGAGGAGGAGCAATAGAACAACGATACCGAGAAATACCCATGGATTTTCGGAAATCGACGTAATGACGCTTGCCACTTGCTGCGGTACATTCTCAATCGTTAAAATCCAACTAAACAAGCCCGCTGTCGCCAAAATAAGCATAATGGTTGCCGTTGTTACCGATGCTTGAGACAAAATCATTTTGATTTTCGTAAACGTGATCGCCCTATAGACAAACACCCCTACAATAAAGGCGTAGGCAACAGCTACACCGGCAGCCTCCGTTGCCGTAAACACACCTGTATAAATACCGCCTAAAATGATTACAGGCATAATCAGTGCCGGAATCGCTTTTACAAACGCTGTACCAATTTCTTTTCCACTTTTCTTGTCTTCTTTTGCATAGTTCCGTTTTTTGGCAATTATATAAACAGTTACAATTAGACCAATGCCAATAAGGATGCCAGGGACCATTCCAGCAATAAACAAGTCGCCAATCGATGCCCCGACTGCTGTGCCATACAAAATCAATGGGATGCTCGGCGGCATAATAATGCCAAGTGTCCCTGATACAGCTTGCACGCCTCCTGAAAATTCTTTTTCGTACCCTCTGCTAATCATCGCAGGCACTAAAATTGCCCCTAAAGCGGCAGTCGCAGCGACACTTGAACCTGATATAGCGGCAAAAAACATTGTTGTCACAACCGTAACAACGGCTAGTCCTCCTGTTAAATGGCCAGTAAGGGCATTGGCGAGGTTAATAAGCCGTTGCGAGATGCCGCCGTATTCCATGATGACGCCAGCCAAAATAAATAATGGAATCGCTAGCAACGGAAACGAATCGAGTGACACAAACGCTCGTTGTGCAAGCGTTAATAAAGGAACATCGCCTGCTACAATCATGGCCATACTCGTCGATAAACCGAGCGCAATCGCTACTGGCACGCCGATAAAGAAGAGGACGAGTAACGATACAAGTAAAACGATGATCATTTGTTCTCACCAACTATTCTGTCTACACTGTCTTCAACCTTATTTGGTTTCAAAAGCAAGGCGACAATGTTTAATAACATTAATAGGGCACCAAGGGGAATTGCTGCATAGGCCCAGGCCATTGAATATTGCAACGTCGGGGTGGACTGGTCAACAACTATGAGCGTTAACTGGGCTCCGTAGTAAGCTAAAACAAGGCAAAATACAGCGCATATTGATAAAATAATCGTTTGCAATCTCGCTTTGTTTTTATGGGGAATGACATCTAACAAAAAATCGATGGCAATATGCTGATTATGGCGCATCGCTAGCCCGGACCCTAGAAATACAATATAAATCATTAAATAACGAGCAATTTCCTCTGTCCATGCAAGGGGCACATTAATCACAAACCGTGTCATCACTTGTAAAACAACAAGCACTGCTAAAATCGCCAACATCACAGATACAATCGACTTAACCCCATTATTAATACCATCAATGATTCGAATGTACGTATTCATAGCGTTACTCCCTCATACCTTGGATCGTGTCGTAAAGTTCTCTCCCGTATTTATCAGCTAATCTCTCATTGACACGTTGAACAGACTCACGAAACGGCTCTTGATCGACTTCGATTTGCTCGACACCTTCATCGAGCATCATTTGCAAAGCGCTCTCTTCTTCCGCGGAAACGATTTCATTTTGGTACATACGCGCTTCTTCAGCCGCTTCCATGACCGCTTGCTGTTCGTCCTCTGTTAACTCTTGGTACGTTTTGTCACTCATTAATAGTTGCACATAACCAAAAACGTGGTCCGTCATCACAAGATAGTCTTGGACTTCATGAATTCTCGCACTTGCGGTGAACTCAATTGGATTTTCTTGGGCGTCAATCACACCTGTCTGCAAAGAAGAATACACTTCACCAAAGTTCATCGGTGTCGGGCTTGCCCCCATTGCCTGCCAGCCTTCTACAGACGCCTCAATGTTTGGTACACGAATTTTTACGCCGCGAAGGTCTTCAGGTGACTCCACAAGCTTATTGGTTGTTAGCTGCCGTGCTCCACGGAGCCAAAACTCCAGCCCTCTTACCCCTGTTGCTTCTAACGTCTCTTCTTGCAATCGCTTACCATCTTCTCCATAGACAAATTGCTCTAAATGATCCAAATCTTCGAATAGATAAGGGAGCTCTAAGATCGAATAGGGTTCATAAAAGTTAGACATTACGCCAGCTACTAAAGCAAAATCAACAGAGCCAATTTGCATGCCTTCAACCAAGTCGCGGTCGGCGCCAAGAGTAGAGCTTGGATAAACCTCTACCTTGACAGAGCCGCCTGTTTTTTCATGCACCAATTCGGCAAATTTGAGTGAGCCTTTGTGCCACGCATTCGACTCACTTTGAATATGGCCAAGACGTAGCTTTTTCGGCTCGCCTTCATTTGCATGTCCAACGTTGCAGCCAGTTAAAACAAGGGCGATAGCTGCAACAGGCCATAACCACTGTTTTCTTGTCATCCTTTAGCCCTCCTGTTCAAATGAAACAATCACTTTTACAGAGTTGTCTTGCTTTTTATCGACCATTTCAAACCCCTTTCCAGCCTGTTCGTAAGACAATTGATGAGAAATCACTTTTTCAACTGGAAGCGCGCCTTTGGCGATGATATCCAACGCTTCTTCCGTATCGGGACGATTGTACGTCATGCAGCCAACAATTTCTTTTTCATTTTGCTGTAGTTGTTCCACATCAAAATCTTGTTGGCCATGAAACATCGCGACCGTTACAGCACGTCCCCCTTTTTTTAATAAGTTCAATGAATCATTAATGATGCCTGGCACGCCAGCGGTAATTAGCACTTTATCGAATGACCGGCCGACTTGACTTTTTGCTTCCTCAATCCAATCTGGCTTGCCCTTTATATTAATCGCGGCCGTTGCCCCCATTTGTTTGGCAACATCAAGGGAGTAGTCTAACACATCGGTCACCACAACGTGTGAGGCGCCTTTCGCTTTTACCGCTATAAGCGTCAACAAGCCAATCGGTCCAGCACCTAAAATCGCGACACGGTCCCCTGGTTGGATATCCCCTTTACGTGCAGCATGGACACCAACCGCCAACGGCTCAACTAACACCCCTTTTTCATAGCTGACCGTATCGGGCAGCTTAATCACTTGCGCCTCAGGAGAAACGAAGTATTCAGCCATTGTCCCAAGCCAATCGCCCATTCCAGGGGCCAAACGCTTATCGGACAAGTTCGCCTGGCCTGTCATCACGCCTTCGCTCTCTCCCGTGCCAATTTGCGGTTCAACCGTTACCCGGTCTCCAACTTGAACACGTTTTACCGCTTGGCCAACGCTCACAACTTCGCCAGCCACTTCATGACCAATGACGACAGGCGGTTTTCGAAACGGGTGCAATCCTTTATACGTATGAATGTCCGATCCACAAATACCGGCCACGGCCACTTTAATGAGCACGTCATTGTCCTTCACGACCGGTATGTCGATTTCTTTGATGTTAATTTTTTCTGCATCGTCTACAAAAACAGCTTTCATCGTCGTTTCTCTCCTTATTGCACCAACCAATCATTGAAAATACATCATCTTTGATTCGTACAAGTGCTTTTTCATCAAATCAGAGCAGTTGTCATTTTTGGTTTTCAATGCATTTAAAATGTCGACATGCTCCGTATAAAATTTTTTGACCCGATCAGGGTCTTTCCGTAAATGCCGAAGCGTAATTCTCCGCAAATGATCCTGATAATTTAATAAAATTTTCGTGATCTCACTGTTTCCAGCAAACTCGCTTATCGCTAAATGAAACTCATGATCCAAAGTGGCAAATGCCTTCACATCTTTATTAGCCGCAGCCTCTTTCGTGGCTTCGACATTCTCTTCTAACTCGTTAATTTGGTCATCTGTTATGCGCTTATAAATTTCCTGGCAATTAAACGTCTCTAACGCAATCCGCAAATTGTAAATATCATTGATCCGTTCGATCGATATATCGACAACGATGATGCCTTGCTTAGAAGAAACGGTCACAAACCCTTCCGATTCAAGCCGCACCAATGCATTTTTAATCGGCGTTTTACTCATGCCGAGCTCATCGATTAACGTTCGCTCCGATAAAAACTGGCCAGGTTCGTAATGCTCTTCTAAAATTTTTTCTTTAATTTTTTCATAAGCAACATCTTTCAATAACATGTCCACGTTCATTCCTTTAGTTTATTTAGAGCCAGATCGATAAACGTTTTCAAAAAAATGCTCACCGCCAAGCTGACCGCTTTTTAAGGCGATTTCCAGTCCATCAAATTTCTCGCTCTCAGAATATGCTAAACATAAAGGAGCCCCTGGCGCAACAGAATCCAATACTTCCAACCCATAAATGTCGAGATTCGATATAACAAAACCAGAAGTGTCACCGCCGGAAATAATCACCCGTCGGACATCGACACGATCTAAAATCGATTTCGTCCACGCACCGAGCTTTTCACCGATAAAAATGCCGATCTCGTCTTTCGCTACACCACTTTCGCTCAAATGCTTCCTTGTTTCCACAATAACCGGGTCATCAGCCCCTTTAGCGGTATAAATAACCACCTTTTGCTTCGCAGCAATCATCGCTGCAACGTCCGCTAAAAACGCTTCTGCCTTCGCTTCATCTGTAAACAGCTCCACAGGAATTTGAATAGCGTGGAACCCTGCAGCTTCAGCAGCAAGCAACTGGCTTTTCGTTACATCTGACACGCTTCCCGAAACAGCAAAAATCCGCTCCGCTTGACTCGGCTTCTTCAGTCTGTCTGTCGGTTGAGTTTGCTTTTCACGCTTCATTGCCTCGCCAAGCGCATACTCCACACCTGAAGACCCGACAACAAACTGAGCTCGTTCGCCCCTTTTTTCCCATAGCACTTCAGAAACCTTCTCCATATGAGCACGATTCAGCGCATCATAAACGATAAGACCTGCTTCCCGCTCTTCGTCTTTCACAATCTCCGACGCAGACTTTGCCTCCAAATCAAGAATGGTGACGTTTGCAATTTTTTGCTTCGTTTGCTTCTGCAAATGCTTCGCCAAATCCGCTTCATCCATTGGCGTAACAGGATGCCTAGACATGACCGGATGTGTATCCAACCGGAAAACTTCATCTTTAAACGCGGCAAAATGATGCCCAAACACCGTATACCTACCTAAGTTCGGCGCCGCCACTAGCAAAGGATAGCTGCCTTTCTCAAAATAGCGTCTCGCCAAATCACTCGCAAACCCAATACTCCCCGTTTCAGGCGACGAATCAAACGTCGAGCACACTTTATAATGGACAAAAGAAGGATTGAGATCACGCAAGAAAGAAAAAACAGGCTCTAACTCCTCCTTCATCCCCGCTTTCCCCTTCGCTCGCGCCGTTCCCGCGACGCCAATACAATCAACATTTTCAAACCGCTTAAGCATTCCTTGATCCGGTATCCTTAAAAAAAGAATCGTCTTTAACCCATACTGATCAAGCGCTTCCATTGCATCCGTCGAACCTGTGAAATCGTCTCCATAAAAGCCTAACAACAACCGATTCATTCTTTTTTCACCACCATGAATCTAACTTAGATCTAAGTTGAATCTATTTGGAGCTTAACAGTGGTTTATGGATTTGTCAATGTGGAAATTTGGGGAGGGAGTAAGGTGATTAGACAAACTGCCACGCCTTCAATACGTTGATGGACCATCGCTAAAGGCTTTGTCGTGATAATTAAATAGTCGAAAAATAAATGAAAAAATTTTAAATCTATTATTGACATTAAACTAGGTCTAACCTTTATGCTTGATAGTTAAAGGAGCGAGTTTGAATGTATCGTTGGTGGCTTTATTATGGTAGATCGTGAGCATTTTGACCAGGCAGTTCAATGATGTGAAGAGCTTTTAGGCTGGGAGTGTTTAGACAAAGTCACTTCTTGGGTGGGGAGAAAGCAGCTTATACAGCTGATCAAGTTCACCTTTCCAGCTATTGAATTTTGGACCAAAAAGAATGAGTAGATAAAGGGACTTCTACTTCGACGTAGCCGGCGTCACGGACTACCACACAGTTGCGGGTAAGGTTCTTGATACTGCATAATACGAACGGAAAGGCGGAGATAGCGTGAGTACAACCTCATGGAAGCTAAATCAGGTGACAGAGCATTATTTGAAGCAAGTACGTGGCGGCATTCCTTACGGTGCAGATCAGACAAAAATGATGCTTCAGGTGATCACCTACTTTCAGAGCAAACCTGTCCAAGTGCTCGACCTTGGCTGCGGCAATGGCTTTCTGGCCAAGCTGCTGCTGCAAAGTTCTCCAGAGGCAAGAGCTATTTTAGTCGATCACTCCAAACCAATGCTGCACAATGCAGCTCAATACATGGCAGAGCATCAGGAACGCTGTACTTTTGTGGAGGCTGATCTGGAGGATGACATCTCAGCCTTTGCAGAGCCAGGCTCCATGGATTGCATTGTATCCGGGTATGCGATTCATCATTTGCCCCATGATCGAAAAAAGAAACTGTATGCCGAAATTTTTAATGCATTGAAGCCAGGTGGTGTGTTTGTCAATGTGGAGCATACTGCCTCGGCTACGGCTGAATTAGAACAACTGCATGATGCGTTGTTCGTTGACCACCTGGCCGAGTATAACAACAGGCCTCGCGGTGAGGTTCAGGAAGAGTACGATAATAGTCCAGATAAAGCAGATAATATCCTTGAAAATGTGTATTCACAGGTTGAATGGCTTCGCCAAATCGGCTTTGACCATGCAGATTGTTATTTTAAATGGATGGAGTTGGCTGTTTTTGGGGGAGTTAAGCCTCGGTAATGGAGGATGAGTGTTCTGATCAAGGTGCACTTGTTGGCTATAAGGACGGCAATGATCGTTTGTCCTTCATCTGTTTGCGGATTTGTGGACTCCGTGCTACTTTATCCTACGGGCTTCACATCCCGACGCACAAAAGCCGTATGCAGCGGTTCAGCGAGAGAGAGTAGACAGAAGAAAAGGGATTGAGACAACTTAATGAAATACCTACGATATGTTATCTATTTTGTTGTGGCGAGTATGACTTTGTATCTTCTTTCAAAGTATGTGGAAAAAAGTTTGATAGGAGCGGTTATTTCCTTCTTGGTGCTTACTTCGGTTGTATTCTCGATGCTTTGTTTGGAGATGTTCAAGTTTCGAAAGAGGTAGGTTGGGTTATGTCTATTGAATAAATTGGGCATGTGTGAACGATATGGTGGTATGCGCATTTTAGTTCAATTCCTCCTGGCTACATGAAATTATAAATGACGAGGGTATTTTTTCTATCCCTCTTTTTTCAAAAGCACCCGAATATATAACAGGTGCTTTACTTTGTTGCTAACAGATTCAAATGAGGTTCGATATGTAATTCTTGTACAAATAGTTCACCTGCTTACCATACAAGAATTCAACAAAGAAGAACAAATAAGTAGCATTAGCTTTTTGAATGAAGATTTTGGAAAAGGAATCCCCTACTGCGGAATTGCATTAACTTTAGACAGTGCGGTTACCGTCAAGGGGAAAAAGTATACGATTCAGCGGACAATGTGTTTAGTTTTCCGGAAAAGCATATCATTGGTGCCATGATTTACAGAACCCATTCGATATTCCACGTTCCTTGGGAATCACTAATCAAAGTATATCAGAATAAATTAGACGGGCCTTTTATTACTGTGAAAATATGGTTATCTATCATCTTCAGCCACTAACTCTTTTACTCTACGATTTAAATTACTGAGAACGGTCTGTTTAGAATATTGGTATAGCTGATATACCATTTCCTCTGGTATATCAGTTTTTCTAGCATGCCAAGAACGAGTTGCAGAAAAGCTATCACCTACAAGCATTCTAGCTGAACTAAAACTGACATAATACAGCACTCTATCTAATGACTGAGCAATTATCTGAAACAATCTTGGTGACATCTTCTTATATTCATAATTAATGACCAAATCCAATATTATATTTAAATATTTATCGTACATATTAAATGCTCCATTTTCTGAAGTCTTTTCCCATACCTTATCAATACAAACGGTCAAAAACTGAATATATGGAGATATCATATGATGTTCAAACCTTGATGCTATCTTTATTAAAGTTAATCTAACTTCTCTTTTATCTATAAAACCTTGTACGAATTCTTCTTGCTGTCCTTCTAAGCTCCCTATTAGCTCATTTAATTGAGAAAGTTTAGAGTCATATTCTTTTTGTTTTTTAACAATATAAACTATCAGATCATTTAAAAATTGTATTAAATCGCTTATTTCAATGATAATATTACCATTTTCATCTCTATAAGCTTCATCCTTAGGAGTACTAGTCCAAAGAGCTTGTACTATTTCATAAGGGTATTCATTTTCTTCTGTATATATATTCTTAGACCAATCAACTGCAGATAAGACATTAACATCTCCTAAACCGTATCCCAATATCAGAGTAGTTGATTCTCTAATCGTCATTGCTAACTTAGCCTGTCTATATTCATTAGGTCTAAATAGTGGTATATAATCTTCCTGTGTAATAATAATAGATTCCGGATCTAACCTAGTCCCATGTAGATGGTAAATGGGAATAATATTTTTAGGAGCGGATAGATAATTCATTGGACTAAGACTCTTGCTCTTACCTGTAAGAATAGTCTCAAGAACTAAATCATAATTTGTGGTAACTATCCATGAAGGATTAAAAATATTAAAGATTTCTCTAAATTCAATTGTCCTCTTCTCACTTGGGAGCCAGTTAGATAAATTACATATTTCTTTCTTAAATAGACGCTTAGCTTCAAAATAATCAATACTCCGCTTTATAGCTAACCTTTTACAAATAGAAGTTGCTAACTCAGGTAACGAAACACCCACTAATTCATCATCATTCGGGACTTCTATCTCAAATTTTTCACTTGTCTCTTTTATTAATTCGAACCATCCTAGCGCTGGCTGAAAATCATTACCAATTACCGCCTTAGAAAACCCTGCTCCAATAAACATACCTAAATTTCCATAGTTAAATGCATTAAATAGTTTCTCAAAGACTACCTCTCTAGAAATAACTTCACTCACCTTTATAAAACCTCCATATGAAATTTTTCTATAAAAATGGTGTGTGATGAAATACAGTATCTCCATTTTTATTATGAGTCTTATCGGCAATATTCATAGCATATTTATAAGATTCAGGATGTATAGTTCTTGAATTGACTGTTAAATCTAAAAACTCTTTAAAATCAAAAATATCCTCCTCATAGCCAAACACATAATAACAAGGTGGCCAGTCAAATTCCTCGTTATACAAAAAGTATATTAATCCATTAATATATCCATCAATATAAGCCACATCATGATATACACCATCAGTATATTTTTGTTGTTTAATAACTTCGTAGTTGTGTATAATTTTTCTTACTTGTTTAGGGTTTGAATAATAGCCTGATTTCTTCATTGCTAAAATTCTTTCAAACGAATGGATAAGTCCATCTTGATAACATAAAGTTAAAATAATTTCAGGATTTTCTTTTATATTGAATGAGTTAGAAAGTCTAATATGCTCCTCTTGGACTACATCTAATACATTATATATATTGCCAAAGTTTTCATCAGGCACTATTAATTCTAAAGTAATTAAATGTTCTTTTAATACCTGTATGAAAAATGTTGCATCTGTAATAATAGGTGTAATATTTATATCCCTAAATTTTTCTTCAGCTTTCTCATCTAGAGTAACTATATAGGCATGTGGCAAGAAATCTTTCATTTCTTCTGTTAGGGAGTTATATATCTTATTAAAATCTTCATCTCCAAATGAATACCCTATAAATACAACACATTTTGTAGCAAGCATAGTCTTTAACGAGCTTCCAATAATTCCACTATTTAAAGATTGATAACATTTATCATAATCTTCTTTAGTTGCAATAACTGTCCCATAGTTACTTATCGAACCATGGATTTTCAAAACCTTTCTTCCTGGATTATTCCAAAATGCAAAATCTTCTATTGTAATAATAGGTAAAGCTCCGCATTTTCTTTCAAACAAGTCATCCCAGTTCGTAGTAATTATTTCTGTAATCTGATGTATTGTTGAAAGTTCATTATGAAAATTCGAAGCTCTTCTTTCTAGTTCAGGGAAAGAACTTACATAATCAAGTCTATCTTTTATTTTTCTTAAGAGTTTAGCCCGTCCATTTGGTTGCTTACAAAATTGACTCATTAATTCAGAAAATGACAAATTTATACTTTCGTCTATATTTAATAAATCTCTTATTTCCTCATATAATGTATAGTTGTAAACACTTCTAGATTCAGTACTTACTCCTGCCCCGGCAAAAACGACTAGATTTCTATTTTTAACTGCTTCAATAATATCACTAGGAAGACTAAATCCATGGTTATTTTTACAAATTACGCACTCGCAGATTTTTTCTACGTATTGTGTCATTTATATACTTCAACTCCTCCTATTATCTTACACTTATAAGTATGTTTTCATAATAACCGTTTTTTCTATTACTTTCCATAATAAAAAAGAAGTCTTGGCAATAACCCCCTCACTTATGATACGGCTCCCCCCTCATAATCCGAAAACTCCTATAAAGTTGCTCAAACAGCACCAGCTTCATCAGTTGATGAGGAAATGTCATTTTTGAGAATGACAGCAGTTCGTCTGCGCGGGCGTAGACGTCGTTAGACAATCCTAATGAACCGCCGATTACGAAGGCGATTTTGCTTTTTCCATATGTGCCGAGCTGTTCAATATTCTTTGCGAGCTGTTCGCTTGTTTTCATGTTGCCTTCGATTGCCAGGGCGATGACGTGGCTGTCGGCGCTTATTTTGGCGAGGAGGCGTTCGCCTTCTTTTTTCTTGACGAGGCGCATGTCTTCTGCGCTTAAGTGTTCGGGTGCTTTTTCGTCTGGGACTTCGATTTCTTGGATCTTGGCGTAGGCGCTTAGGCGTTTTTTGTATTCGTCGATGCCTTGTTTTACGTATTTTTCTTTTAGTTTGCCGACGGATAGAATCGTGATATTCACTTGTGTATAACTCCTTTTTCAGATGCAAACAGTTTATCCACATAACTTATCCACATATCAACAGTGTGTATATCTGATTATTTCGCCACAGTGTATGTGGCTTTGTTTCCACAGTAGGTGCATGTGGCGTCGTTGTCGGTTGTGGTTTTTTCGATTTTTGGTGCAACTTCCCATTCGTCTACGGCGACGTCTAGTGCTAGTTCGATATGTTCTGTGCAGGCGTAAAGCAATTGAATCCGTCCTTTCTTTCGTCGTTTGCTATTATAGCATGGCTTGGCTATCCACAGCGAGTGCTTCTTTTGCACAATCCACAAAGCAAAAAAACAGCTCGCGCGCGTCGTTCGCGGGAGCTGTGGATTTGTTTATACGTCGCTTTGTTCTTCAAGGGTGACATCGATTGTTTGTTTGTCGCCGTCACGGTAAAGTGTGACGGAAATGGTGTCGCCGATGGAGCGTTCAGCGTATAAGAGTTTGCGCAAGTCTTGTGGGTTTTCAATCGCTTTGCCGTCAATTTCGACGATGACGTCTCGTTCTTGCAGGCCTGCATCGGCTGCAGCGCTGCCGTTTTGGACGCCGACGATGACGATTCCCTCTGTTACGTCTTCAGGCAAGTTCAACGTTCCTTGGAGAGCGGAACTTGGCAGTTCATTGAGCGAGCGTAATGTGATGCCGAGTGTCGGGCGCCGCACTTCGCCATATTGTTCTAAATCGCTAATGGTTGGCTGCACGATGGAAGAAGGGATCGCAAAGCCTAATCCTTCTGCACCGCCGGAAATTTTCATCGAGTTAATCCCGATGACTTCGCCGTTAATGTTAATAAGTGCGCCGCCGCTGTTCCCGGGATTAATCGCTGCGTCTGTTTGCAGCACTTCTGCATTCCAATCAATTTGGCCATTGCCGCTCAAGTCGACGGGGATGCTTCGTTCTGTCGCGCTAATAATGCCTTGTGTGACGCTGCCGGCAAATTCAAGACCAAGTGGGTTGCCTATCGCAATGGCTGGTTCGCCGACGCTTAATTCATCCGAATTGCCAAACTCGGCTACGGTTGTGACATTTTCGCCATCGATTTCGAGGACAGCTAAGTCTGTTAGTTCATCGTGGCCTACAAGTGTTGCTGGAACACGAGTGCCGTCGGTTAAAGCAACTTCAATTTCCGAAGCGCCTTCAATGACATGGTTATTGGTAACAATGAATGCCGAGTCGCCTTCTTTCTTATAAACCACGCCAGACCCTGTGCCTGTTTCGCCTGTTTCATTTGATCCGAACATGTTGGCTTGCTGCATGTTAATGACGCCGACGACTGCATCGGACACTTTGCTCACAACGTCTGTGACCGCTGAATTGACGTCGAGGTTAATAACATTCTCGGCGTTTTGCTCGGTATTCGGTTCTGTGTTGGCGTTGTTGTTTTCACTTGCTGAATCATCTATGCCAAGGCCGAGGCTCGACATAATGGGTGAAGCAATTAACACAAGCGCACCGCCAATGATGGCGCCGCCAAACGCGGACAAACCAGCCACTTTTTTTGAGCTCTTATTTGGCTCACGGTAGCGCGTTTCTTGCTGGTCATCATAGTAGCCCATGATTATACCCCTTCCCTCTAAACAGTCGTATTCGTTCTATGTATCTTTATTATACCCCTGTTCGCCTGATGGTCTAGGCATTTGCGGGCATTTCAACGATTTTTGACCTTCGTTTAACAATTATCGATAACTGTTGCGGAAGTTTGATAAAAAAACGAATACTGTAGGTTCTTTCTATTTATTTACGCTTTCGCCCCTTTTTAAACGATCGAGAGGGGGGTAGGGTGATAAGGGTCCGTATCGTATAGACGCAGCGTTTCGCCGACTTTATGCCCTTCTTGCTCTAACACTTGCTTGACTGTCATATGCGCTAATTCTTTCATATTGTTGTCGAGGCTTAAATGGGCTAAGTAGATGTTGGCTTGTTTGTCCTCGACGACATCGGTCAACGCCATTGCTGCATCTTCGTTGGACACATGGCCTAAATCGCTTAAAATCCGACGTTTGACGTTCCACGGGTAGCGGCCGACACGGAGCATGTTCATATCATGGTTGGACTCAAACACGTACGTATCGGCGCCTGCAACGGTCTTTTTAATTCGTTCGCTCACATAGCCCATATCGGTCGCTAAAACGAGTTTCTTGCCTTCGTGGCGGAAGACAAAAAACATCGGTTCAGCTGCATCGTGGGAGACGCCAAATGACTCGACTTCTATGTCGCCAAACTGCTTGACTGTCTCCAAGCCGAACTCAAACTTTTGGTCAAGAGACAACTGCCCGAGCTGTTTCTCCATCGCTTTCCACGTTTTTGCGTTCGCATAGATCGGCACTTGATGCTTTCTGGCAAAAACGCCGACTCCTTTAATATGGTCGCTATGTTCATGGGTGACAAGCAGCGCATCAATGTCTTTTGGGTTGCGGTCAATTTTCTGGAACAGCTCGTCCAGTTTTTTCCCGGTTAGCCCGGCATCAATTAAAAGGCGCTGCGATGCCGTTTCGACATACATCGCGTTTCCCGTACTGCCACTGGCCAGCACGCTGAACCGCATACTCATCTAGTTTCCCCCTCATTTCCACACTTTAAGGCGTGCTGCCCGCTTCGTTCATTTCGTCTGTACTTGGTTCTTCTAATTCAGGCGTTTCTCCATCAATCGCTTGGTTTTCATCAGGATACCACTGATGTTGTTCGCCTAAAATGGCATTCACTAAATAAATGCGTACATCGTCTTCCTCATCGTTGTTGCGTTTCACTGTCACTTCCCACATAGGCGAAAAGAAACGCGGCGTTTGTTCCGCTAGGCTATAATAGCCAAAATCAATTTCAACAATGCTATTGTTTCTTTTAATAAAATGGTTGTTTAGCAGCGTTTCGACAGCTTCCATGTACGTAATCATTTTCCGTTCATCTGGGTTTTCCTCAAAGGTGAAATGGCGCTGTGTGTAGCCAATGACCTTGTCGTCTTCATCGAGTTCTAAAATGAGAGGGGCGTCCTCGTTAACGAATGTTTCGCTTTGGTTATATAGCTGGTTAAAATAAAGGTACGATCCTTCTCGCCTTGCAAACACATAGTCATACCCATGCAAAATATGCTGTGCTAAAAAAGCGGCATAGTCGGTTTGTTCCGCTGCTTTGTTGTTGTCGTTTCCAGGAATATCCGATAGGTCAATCGGTTCGTCAAAAGCCGCTTTAATCAGTTCCCGTGATTGGGACAACGTCGCCGTCTGCCCTGTAAGACCGTCTAGCTCTGCTTCTGAAAAGGTTGTCCAGCTTCCTTCAAGGACAACGCCTTTCGCGCCAGCAATGTCGATTTCTTTCGACGGGAGAGAGATGTTGTTATCGGCAAGCCGCTTTTCGATGTCGCTTGATTGCTCAATATCAGGCACTTGTTGGATTTTGTCCAGCAACTGTATGCCTAAAAAGACGTTTAACAGCAAAAACGTGACAATAAAAATGGATTTGGCCCGACTCCAATTCATTGTTTGTACTCCTCATCAAACGGGACTCTTTTCCACGTATTTTGGCTTTCATAATACCACGTCGGCACAAAATTGGCATTTGAGTTGTTCTCCATATCGGCCCTGTAGCCAAGCCGGATGTCCGTGACATCGTCCCAGTTGACCGACGTTGCGGCCTTTAACGCTTCTGCAGCTGCTTCTCCTGACGGGACTTCCACTTCAGGGTCTTGAAGCGGAGCCCCGACTAAATGAAAGAGTGGCCGTTCGAATTGGATCACTTGTGTGCCTGAGCGGCTGACGGTTATTTTCATCCTGTCTTTGTTGTCGCTGTTGCTGCGGCCAAAAACAGGAATGCCGTCAATCATCATCCGGAAATCAACGGTTTCGCTATTTTCCCTGGCCGCCCAACTGATCGCCTTATAGTCATCGGTCCAGCCGCCGTTTAAATTGACAAATTCAGCCGCAGTCTCAATAATGTGGCGGTTGTTTGTATCAATGCCGTCTGCTGCAAACGGATAGCTGTAGCTTAAATACTGTAGCCGTTGGTCGATCGTAACAATCCGGCTCCCATCGGTGTAGACATTTTGCCCATCCAGCTGGTTTTGCCGGGGGACATCAGAAGCGCCGCTGAACAAACGCTGGTTGATTTGCCCTATGTCTAGACGGGCAAGCTCATACTGCTTTTCTCTCACTTTTTGCGGTTCAGTGCTGACGTACAGCCGGTTTTGCAGCAATTTGTTGTCATCATCCTTCTGCTTCACGATCACAGCCTCTTCGAGGTCTGCTTCCTCCCCCGATTCGAGCAAATCAGTAAGGAAATCAGGATCCATCGCAGAGCCAACCGTAAATAAGCTTTCATTTTCCAATGAGGCAAATTGAATATTGACCCCGCCGTCATAAGGGCTAACATAGACAAACATCCGATCGATGGCATTTAAATTGAAGCGAAAATCTTCTTGTTCGATCCCAAATTGTTTCAGTACAAATTCTTTCGGTACTGCATCGGGAAAAATCAATTCAATTCCACTTACGGCGGAGATGTCTTCATAGTCGCGGTTAATTGATTGCAGTTGCCCTTCGGCAAACAATTGCTCCACTACGTGAGAAAAATACGAAGAGCCATTTTTTACGAGTGCATACGTCCCTTCAGAGCTGTGCAGCACGATTTGTTCAGGGGCAATCAGCTCGACTGGGTCCCGTTCTGTGCCAAACATTTCTTCGGTTTGCACGTTGGAGCTATCTTCTAATGCTTCGATATTTGGTTGGAACGTCCACAATTGGTACGTGAAAAATAAACTTAGACCAATTAAGGCAATTAACGCGACAGTTTTAAACTGTTCGTACCTCACATTGTTCCTCCTTTGAATGTCGAGTAAGGCAACGTGATATAAATGGTCGTGCCTTCATTGTATTCACTATGGACCCAAATATCGCCTTCATGGGCGTGGACATACTCGCTCGCAATCGCAAGTCCGAGACCTGTCCCTCCAACATTTCGCGCCCGAGCTTTGTCCACTCGATAGAACCGCTCAAAAATCTTATCTTGTGACTCAGCTGGAATGCCTAACCCTTCATCGGCAATACTAATCCGTGCTTTGTTTCCTTGATGGAGGAGGGTAATGGTCACATTGCCTCCAGACGGAGAGTATTTAATCGCATTCGATAAGATGTTGTCCAGCACTTGAGTCATTTTATCGGTATCGATTTTGACGTAAGTTGGCTGTTTCGCAATATGGCGGTGAAAATCAATGTTTTTGTCCTTGACGACCATTTCAAACCGTTCGACAATGCTATGCAAAAAGGCACCAAGCTCCACCCAATGCAAGTCGAGACGGTAATCGTTTGAGTCAATTTTGGACAGCTGGAGCAAATCATTGACAAGGCGGATCATCCGGTCCGTTTCCTTTTGCGTTACCTCTAAAAAGCGCGGTGCAATGTCCTCATCTTGCATCGCTCCGTCTGCTAACGCTTCTAGATAGCTTTTCATCGTTGTCAGCGGCGTCCGCAATTCATGTGACACATTGGCGACAAATTCGCGCCGTTCATTTTCAATTTTCTCTTTCTCGGTTACATCGTGAAGGACCGCAATCAAGCCATTAAAGGGGCCTTCATCTTCTTGAATCGCTGAAAAATTCACTTCAAGCATAATCGGCTCTTCGCCTGTGCTCAGGTCAAGGAGCAATGGCTCGTTCCTTTCGTAGAGCTCAAAAATGCTCACTTCCTCTTCCATGCGCAGCACGTTCATAATCGGCCTGCGCAGCACATGCTTTAACGGGATGCCTAACAGTTCTTCAGCTCGCCGGTTCATTAATATAATCAAGCCGCTTTGGTCTGTCGCAATCACGCCATCCGTCATGTGGGCCAACACCGAACGCAAACGCTTCTGCTCCCTGTCCCTCATTAACGTCGTGTCATGGAGCCTATTCGTCAGCTCGTTAAATGCAGTGGCAAGTTGGCCTAACTCATCGGTACTGTAGACACGGACTTGCCTCGAAAAATCGCCATGGCTCATGCGGAGCGCTTGACGACGCATGTCAAGAATCGGCATCGTGATCGTTCGGGCCAGTAGTATGATCACCAAGAACGTCACCACCATCGCAATGCCTGTCGCCGATATAAAAATGCGGTTGATCGCTTGTGCTTGCTTGCTGACCCCTTCAATTGACGCTTCAATGTAAACAGCACCGAGAATTTCGCCAGTGCCATCTTCATTGGAACGAACGGGGTGTGCTTTAATAATGTAGCGCTCTTGGTCTTCTTGGTTGATCCGCTCTTGGAATTCATACGTCGGCGTCCCGGTTAAGGCGCGCTTCACAATCGTTTGGTCAGTCTGTTGGTCAATGATGTTGGCGTCTTCGTCGGAAGAGCTTGCCAGCACGACGCTATTATAGCCAACCACTTGTGCTTTCCCTTTGCGTGTATTCTCATCGTTTTGCGGAAAAGCGTTGCGTACAAGCGTATCAAGGTCCCGTTCTTCTGGGTCTTCTTGCAATTCTTGGCCGACACTTAAAGACAGCACATTTAAGCGGTCATTTAACAGTGTTTCATAGTTTTCCAGCAAACTTCTTTCCAGTTCCCGGGAAAAGTACACACTGACAATTTGCATTGCCAATACAATCAACAGCACATAAATAATGATCAGTTTAAAGCGAATGGATTTAAAAAACCCGACATTGCGTTCCATTTACCGTTGCTCGCCCTCTGGCGCCGACAAGAAGTAGCCGACTCCCCTTCTCGTCATAATCCAGTTTGGATAGCTTGGGTTGTCTTCCACTTTTTCACGCAAGCGCCGCACCGTTACGTCTACCGTGCGCACATCGCCAAAATAATCATAGCCCCACACCGCTTGCAGCAAATGCTCCCGCGTCATTACTTGGCCTAAATGCTTGCCGAGATAATGGATCAATTCAAATTCCCGGTGCGTTAAATCAACTGGCTCGCCCCGTTTTTTTACCTGATACGCTTCAGGAAGAATCGATAGCTCGCCAATTGTAATTTCTTTTTGCGTGGTTGGCGCATCGTCAGCAGCGACTTGTTGGCGCCGCAAGTTTGCCTTTACACGTGCCAACAGTTCCCGCGTGCTAAACGGCTTGATGACATAGTCATCAGCGCCAAGCTCAAGGCCAAGCACTTTATCAATTTCCGAGTCTTTTGCCGTTAACATGATAATCGGCAAATCGTATTGCTTCCTTACTTCACGGCAAACTTCCATGCCATCTTTATAAGGGAGCATAATATCAAGGAGCATTAAATCAGGCTTCCGTTCCTTGACGCGCTCTAATGCTTCGTTCCCATCATACGCACAGGTAACATCAAAGCCTTCCTTCTCCAAGTTAAATTTCAATATATCAGCAATCGACTTTTCATCATCTACCACGAGAATATGTTTGTCCATCCTCATCCTCCTAGATTGGTCGTCGTTCTAAGATCCTTCATTTAGAAATAACAACATTCTTTCCCGGGCAATTGTTTTGCCCTATCTCTTAGTTTACCACAAACGGGCAAGCCAAGAAGAATGCAAAAAAAGAACCTTATATGCATTCGCACATAAAGTTCTTCCGCTATGCCGGCCAGAGGACTTGAACCCCCAACCTACTGATTACAAGTCAGTTGCTCTACCAATTGAGCTAGACCGGCAAATGGTGGCTCGGGACGGAATCGAACCGCCGACACACGGATTTTCAGTCCGTTGCTCTACCAACTGAGCTACCGAGCCATTTTCGCTTCTTTCGACTTTTTATCAAGATGTAAATGGCGGTCCGGACGGGACTCGAACCCGCGACCTCCTGCGTGACAGGCAGGCATTCTAACCAACTGAACTACCGGACCAAGATATGTATCTATATGAAAAGTGACCCGTACGGGATTCGAACCCGTGTTACCGCCGTGAAAGGGCGGTGTCTTAACCGCTTGACCAACGGGCCACTGTAAACATGGTGAGCCATGAAGGACTCGAACCTTCGACCCTCTGATTAAAAGTCAGATGCTCTACCAACTGAGCTAATGGCTCCTCTAAAAAAGCCGAGCAGGCGGTGCAAAAAAAGCAAACCGCTTGTCCCCAAATCCCTTGGCGACAAGATTTATAATAGCATATAAAAACTAGGTGTGCAACTACTTTTTAAAAAGTTTTTTTAGCGCGATTGAATGGAAGATAAGCGGGAAAATACAGGGGCGCTTTCCCTGCATTTTCCCTTGCCATTTAGGCAAAAACGCCGCGCACCATGTTCGTTTGGCTACGGTCCGGGCCGACGGAAAAGACAGTCAATGGAATCCCTGTCAGTTGGCAAACCCGTTCTACATACGTACGGGCATTTTCCGGCAGCTCATGCAACGTTTTTACGCCTGTAATGTCTTCTTCCCATCCTGGAAGCTCTTCATAAATTGGCTCACATTCTGCCAAAACATTTAAGCTTGCTGGAAACTCATCAAGCACTTCGCCTTTATAGCGGTAACTCGTGCAGATTTTTAGCGTTTTAAGCCCTGTAAGCACATCAATCGAGTTCAGGGATAAATCAGTAATGCCACTCACTCGGCGAGCATGGCGGACGACGACACTATCAAACCAGCCAACGCGGCGTGGGCGCCCTGTTGTCGTTCCATACTCATTTCCGACTTTGCGGATACGGTCGCCAATTTCATCATCCAATTCGGTCGGAAACGGGCCATCGCCAACGCGAGTCGTGTATGCTTTTGACACACCAACAACGTGGTGGATTTTTGATGGGCCGACACCAGAACCGATTGTCACTCCTCCGGCGATCGGATTGGAAGACGTTACGAATGGATACGTGCCTTGGTCAATATCAAGCATCACGCCTTGGGCGCCTTCAAATAAAACACGGCGGCCATCGTCCAAAGCGTCATTTAAAACGACGGATGTATCGGCAACATATTTCGCGATTTGTTCGCCATAATGGAAATACTCTTCAACAATTTCTTCAGCTGAAAAGCCATCTGTTTCATAGTATTTTTCAAACAGGCGGTTTTTCTCTTCAAGAACAGCTGCCACTTTTGCAGCAAACGTGTCTTTTTCAAGCAAATCGGCAATTCGAATGCCAATCCGCGCTGCTTTGTCCATATAGGCAGGACCGATGCCTTTTCTCGTTGTGCCAATTTTATTGGCGCCTTTTCGGTCTTCTTCGACAATATCAAGTTTTATATGATAAGGCAAGATCACATGGGCGCGGTTTGAAATCCGCAAATTGCTCGTATCGACGCCGTGGTCATGCAAATACGCAAGCTCTTCGACAAGCGCCTTAGGATCAATTACCATGCCGTTGCCAATGACACAAATTTTGTCTTTGTAAAAAATCCCTGAAGGAATTAAATGAAGTTTGTATTTTTTACCGTCAAACACAATCGTATGGCCAGCATTGTTTCCACCTTGGTAGCGGGCAACCACTTCTGCTTTTTCTGATAAGTAGTCCGTGATTTTTCCTTTTCCTTCATCGCCCCACTGTGTTCCAACAACAACGACTGAAGACATTGCTTGCACCTCCGCTCTCTATAAAAACCATTGTAAGTATAGCAGGTCAGCCTACGGGGCGTCAATTAGACACGAACATTTCCATGCTAAAAATCCCCAACATTCGTATAAAAACGAAAAAGCTCTCCTTTTAGAGAGCTTTATCCGTTAACCTGGCGGCATGTCGTTCTCGTCATGGCGCCGGTCCAAATTAACGAACTTATTGTATTCTTTTACAAATGCTAGCTCTACCGTCCCAACGGGGCCGTTTCGCTGCTTGGCAATAATAATTTCGATAATATTTTTATTCTCGGTTTCTTTATCATAGTAGTCATCCCGATAGAGAAAAGCGACAATGTCGGCATCTTGTTCAATACTGCCTGATTCCCGGATGTCTGACATCATTGGGCGCTTGTCCTGCCTTGATTCGACGCCCCGGGACAATTGCGACAGGGCAATAACCGGCACTTCTAGTTCACGGGCGATCGCTTTAAGTGTCCGCGAAATTTCCGATACTTCTTGCTGGCGGTTTTCACCGCTGCGGCCGTTCCCTTGAATGAGCTGCAAGTAGTCAATCAAAATCATGCCAAGCCCTTTTTCTTGCTTAAGGCGCCGGCATTTGGCACGAATTTCGCCGACTTTCACGCCAGGGGTGTCATCGATGTAAATGCCTGCTTTCGACAAAGACCCCATCGCCATCGATAGTTTATGCCAATCCTCTTCCTCCAAGGCGCCTGTCCGCATCCGCTGGGCATCGATGTTCCCTTCTGCACATAGCATCCGCGTGACGAGCTGGCTCGCTCCCATTTCCAGCGAGAAAATCGCAACCGTTTCATCGGTTTTTGTGGCAACGTTTTGGGCAATGTTGAGGGCAAATGCGGTTTTCCCTACTGACGGACGGGCTGCGACGATAATAAGATCGTTGCGCTGGAATCCAGCAGTCATTGTATCTAGCTCCGTAAAACCAGTCGCAATGCCCGTAATTTCCCCACGAGTTTGCTGCAACATTTCGATTTGGTCATACGTTTCAAGCAGCACATCTTTAATCGAGACAAAGCTGCTTGTATTTTTCCGCTGTGCGACTTCGAGAATCGTTTTCTCTGCTTGGTCGAGGATCGCATCGACTTCATCCTCGCTCGCATAGCCTTCTTTTGCAATGTTGGTGGCCACACGGATGAGGCGCCGTAACAGCGATTTTTCTTCGACGATGCGGCTGTAATACTCAACATTGGCAGCAGTAGGGACAGACTCGGCGACATCGGCCAAATAAGCGACGCCGCCAATATCATCCAGCCACCCTCTGTTTTGCAGCTCTGAGGTGACGGTGACTAAATCAACAGGCTCCCCCTTTTCACCGAGGTCCAGCATCACTTCGTAAATCCGCTGGTGGCTAGCTCGGTAAAAATCTTCAGGCATGAGGCGCTCACTCGCCGTCGTTAACGCATGGTCAGCGAGAAAAATCGCACCTAACACGGCCTGCTCTGCTTCAATGTTTTGTGGCGGCGTCCGCTCTGTCAAAAGGTCACTCATCCATTTCTCCCCCCCTTACAACTGACTTAAAAGGAAGCTGGCCAAAGCGAGAGCCAGCTTCCTTTTGTTTCTATGCTTCTACAACGTGGACAGTAGCCGTTGCCACCACTTCTGGGTGGATTTTAATCGGTACTTTCGTATAGCCGAGAGAACGAATCGGTTCGTCCAATTGGATTTTGCGTTTATCGACTTTCTTGCCTTGTTTCCCAAGCGCCTCGGCAATTTGCTTTGTCGATACGGCCCCAAACAGGCGGCCGCCTTCGCCAGCTTTAGCAGGAATCTCGATCTTGAGCGCTTCAAGCTCTTCTTTCATTGCTTTCGCTTTTTGAAGTTCCGCTTCCGCCTTTTTTTGCTTGCTTTTTTCTTGTGCCTCAAGGTCTTTTAGATTTCCAGACGTAGCTGCCACAGCTAAATTTTTAGGGATTAAATAGTTGCGGGCATAGCCTTCTGACACGTCTTTCAATTCGCCTTTTTTGCCTTTCCCTTTTACATCTTCAGTGAAAATGACTTTCATGCTCCGCTTCCTCCTTCTCGTACTTCATCAATGGCCTTCTCGAGCTGGAGTTTCCCTTCCTCCAGCGTCAAGTCAGGCAATTGCGTCGCTGCATTTGAGAGATGGCCGCCACCGCCGAGCTTTTCCATGATGACTTGGACATTTACGTCGCCAAGTGAACGAGCGCTAATGCCGATTCGTCCATCAGCAAGCTGACAAACGACAAAAGAGGCAAGCACGCCGCTCATTGTCAGCAACGTATCAGCAGCCTGGGCGATCACGAGCTGATCGTAAACATGGTCGTCTGGGGCCACAGCAATGGCATAGCCCTCTCGGTAAAGATAGGCGTTTTCTACAAGCTTAGCACGCTTTACGTAAGACGCCAAGTCTTCCTTTAATAGCTTTTGCACGAGCGCCGTATCGGCGCCGTTGGCCCGCAAAAATGAGGCTGCATCGAATGTTCTCGCCCCGGTGCGGACAGCAAAACTTCTTGTATCGACAATGATGCCAGCGAGAAGCGCCGTCGCTTCAAGCCGGTCCATTTTAAACTGCATCGGCTGGTACTCGAGCAACTCGGTCACAAGCTCGGCCGTAGATGACGCATACGGCTCCATATAAACGAGCACCGGATCTTCAACAAAGTCTTCGCTGCGGCGATGGTGGTCAATGACAATGATGCGGTCAATCATTTCCAATAGCCGCGGCTCAATGACCATCGATGGCTTGTGTGTATCGACGATGACGAGCAACGTCTCTTTATCAGCTAAATCCAATGCTTCTTCAGGCGAAACAAACTGGCTCCACAAATGGTCGTGTTTCTCCGTTTCTTCCAATAACCGCTGGACATCCGGATTAATATCGTCCACATCGAGCACAATAAAGCCTTCACGGTCATTTAAGTCAGCAATTTTCAATACGCCAATCGCTGCCCCAATCGCGTCCATATCTGGACGCTGGTGACCCATGACAATCACTCGTTCGCTTTCTTTTACAAAATCGCGCAAAGCATGGGAGATAACGCGAGCGCGTACCCGTGTCCGTTTTTCCATCGCGTTGGTCTTGCCGCCATAAAAGCGGACGCGGCCATTTTTCTTTTTGATCGCCACTTGGTCGCCGCCGCGCCCAAGCGCTAGATCTAAGCTTGACTGGGCCAAGGCGCCCAGTTGTTTTAATGACGTTTCTTCCGTGCCGACCCCAATGCTGAGCGTAATGGGCACTTTCTCCCTTGCTGTCCGTTCACGGATATCATCAAGCAATTCAAACCGGTTCTCTTCTAAGAGCAATAGCGTCTTATGGTTCATCACTGCCAAAAACCGATCAGAGGACGTCCTTCTTAAAAAGATATCATAATCGCTCGCCCAGTTGTTCAACGCTGTGGTCACTTTGGCGAGCAGCCGGCTGCGAACTTGATCTTCCATGCTTTGTGTGACTTCATCGTAGTTGTCTAAGTAAATATGCGCGATGACCGGCAGCATATGTTGGTACTTTTTTTGCGTTTGTTCTTTCTCGGTTACATCCACAATATAAATAAGTCGCTCGTCACGTTCAAACGTCATGTAATAGTAAGAGGACTCCATTTGGAACGTTTCATTGGCAACGTCATTGCTTACATATTCGCCAAGCTCTTCATGGATGCAGGTAATGGGCTCGCCGATCAGCCCAGTCCCAAACCGTTTATCAACAAACGGGTTTACCCACTCGATCACTTCATCCTCATTATAGAGGACAATGCCTACAGGCAGCTTGGTAACAGCTTCTTCCCCTGCCTTGTTCACACGGTATGATAAAGTCGAAATATATTTGTGCAACTGCCGTTCATTGCGCTTGTGGGATTGGTGAAATAAACCGATCCATACGATGAGAGCAATGCCAGCAACGGCACCGGCTTCTAAGCGATAGTAAGCGAGAACAGCAATGGATACAACGGCAATAACAAAGAGTGCGATGACATGAAGCTGTTGCCACCACTGCTTTTTCCAATTTGGCATATTGTCATCTCCTACCTGTCATCCAAAAATTACAGTTTCATACGGTCGCGAATTCTTAAAACCATATCCAGTACGCCAATCATTTTCATGGCCCACAACAAAAATGGCACGAGTAAAAGACTGATGACAACCATGATGATAATGAAAACAGAGACCCCTTTTGCAAGCCGCTTTGCCTGCAAATACACAAACAGAAGCGACACCCCTTGGATGATAAGCAATACACTGACCAAATTTATGCCAGTTTGCGTGACTGCCGCCATATAGGAACCAGGCTCAAACGGCAAAAAGGACAGAAGCAATAGGGAAAAATAAAACCAAAGGAAAAAACGTGGAAAGGCCCATTCGCGAAACTTCGGCAGCTTATGATATGGTAGGTCCACACGTTTAAAGAGCATGGTCGCCGCTCCATAGACCATAAACGCATACGCGGCAGCCATCAGTAGCAACAAAAAGGTCATCAGCGATTCAATGAGTTGAACGTATTCCTCTATAAATGCTTTATCGTAGGATTCCATCCCTAATTCAGACAAAAGCTGTTGCGTCTCTTGGAGGGACTCCCGGACAAATTGCAGCACGGATAGATCCGTGACGGCTGTAAGGAGTATGTAGGCAGTCGAAAGAAAGACAAACGACGCGACAATCGTTGCCAGCAACAATTCAGCCCCTTTTCTGCGCTTATGCTGCGCATAGCCGAGCACATAGCCAATGACGGCAAAAGCAAATGCTGCCAAAGGGTTTAACGTCGCTATTGTTCCGAGCAAACCAACAGCCGCTGTTAACACCATTCCCGGCCTTGGCCCAAAAATGGCCGTAAAATAAACAATTGGCAACGGCATGGCGACAAGTGCAACCATGTTTAATAGCGGAATGTTAAATGCAAAGATCATGAACAATGCAATGTAAATCACACCGCATAGTAAGCCCTTCATCAGCTGGTTCCTGTGTTCCAAATTCTCACCTCATTTAACACGCTCAACGAGCGCGTCTCATTCACACACAGTTCCCATCTATTTTAGCGTAATTACCTTTAAAGTAAAAGGCGAGCCTCTCGATTCGCCAGTAAGTAGAAGAAAAGAGGGCAACCAAGCCAGCTTTTTCTTAGCTTGGCCCGGTCCGCCCTCTTTATCCCATCTTTAGTTTACATCGTTGACGTAAGGTAGCAATGCTACTTGGCGAGCGCGTTTAATCGCTACAGTCAGCTTACGTTGGTACTTTGCAGAAGTTCCAGTTACGCGGCGCGGAAGAATTTTTCCACGTTCGGAAATGAAACGTTTCAGCAAATCAACATCTTTGTAGTCAATATGGGTAATTTTATTGGCAGTAAAAAAGCATACTTTTCTCCGTTTAGGACGACCACGACGTGCCATATGTTTCACTCCTTTCCTTTAAACATTAAAATTAAACATTAAAATGGAAGATCATCGTCGGAAATATCAATCGAACCGTCATTCGAGAACGGGTCGTTATCATATCCATTAGAACGGCTGCCACCAGTTTGGTTGCCAGAACCTTGGTTGCCAGCGCCGTACTGATCAAAACCAGGATTATTCCCAGAGGATTGGTTTTGACTGTTGCGAGGTTCGAGAAATTGGACGCTTTCAGCAACGATTTCCGTTACAAAAACGCGCCTGCCTTCATTATTGTCATAGCTTCGCGTTTGCACACGGCCGTCGACTCCTGCAAGGCTCCCTTTTTTAAGGAAATTGGCGACGTTCTCAGCCGGTTTGCGCCAGACAACACAGTTAATGAAGTCAGCTTCTCGTTCTCCTTGCTGGTTTGAAAACGGACGGTTGACTGCAAGCGTAAAATTGGCTACAGCTACACCGTTTGGCGTGAATCGCAATTCAGGGTCACGCGTTAAGCGTCCGACAAGAACAACACGGTTTAACAATGCGATCCCTCCCAGCCTTTTAAATGGTCCCTTATTCGTCCTGGGCCCGTTAAAATACGTCTATTTCGACTTACTGTTCGTCTTTTGTTACGAGAACGCGGATAACGTTGTCGTTGATTTTAATCAAACGGTTAAACTCGTTAATCGCTTCCGTATTTGCTTGTACACTTAGCAATACATAGAAACCATCTTTGAAATCGTTGATTTCATAAGCTAGGCGTTTTTTACCGATCTCGTCCACCTTTAGAATTTCAGCACCGTTGTCAGTGAGCACTTTGTTGTAACGCTCAATGATTTCCTTGTTTGCTGATTCTTCTAGGTTTGGAGCGATAATGTACATAATTTCATACTTACGCATTCCAGTCACCTCCTTTTGGTCTAAGCGGCTCCGTTTACACAGAGCAAGGAGCAAAAGTCAATTCACTCACATTGAACGAGTATACCATTAAAGTAGTCGTTATTCAAGAAGTATCGAAGCAACCACCTGCCTTTTGTTCAAATTGTCGCGATAATTGGGAATCAAGGATGTAAGAGCAAATGAGGGGGCTTTCAAAGGGGTTACCAACTATATACGCTATCTCAACTAAAATTCCTTGTTTTTTCTTGCATTTTTTTTCGACAAAATGAATCTACAAAGCAAGAGGCTGCAACGTTGGCTGCAGCCCCTCCTTTTTACACATTAAACCGAAAATGGATGACATCTCCGTCTTGGACGATGTATTCTTTTCCTTCAAGGCGAACTTTGCCCCGCTCTTTTGCAGCAACCATGCCGCCAGCGGCAATTAAATCGTCATAGGCGACAACTTCAGCACGGATAAAGCCGCGCTCAAAGTCAGTATGGATAATCCCAGCTGCTTGTGGCGCTTTCGTGCCCCGGCGGTATGTCCAAGCCCTGACTTCCTGCTCTCCTGCTGTAAAATACGTTTCCAAGCCTAGCAAAGAATAAGCCGCGCGGATTAATTGGTCAAGCCCTGATTCTTGGATGCCGAGCTCTTCTAAAAACAGCGCTTTTTCATCGCCTTCCAGCTCAGCAATTTCCGATTCAATTTTGGCGCAAACGACAATCACATTGCTGTTTTCCGCTTCCGCAAATGCTTTCACTTGTTTGACGTAGTCATTGTCATTGTCTTCGCCAGCAAGCAAATCGTCTTCAGCGACATTGGCTACATACAGGACAGGTTTGCTTGTCAGCAAATGTAGCTGTTTGACAATTTTCAGTTGGTCGTCATCAAAATCGATGCTTCGTGCTGGCTTTTCATTTTCAAACGCCTCTTTTAATGCTTCTAGCACAGGCAATTCTGCAACAGCCGCTTTGTCTTTTGCTTTCGCCAGCTTCGCGACACGGCCAATCCGTTTGTCAACTGATTCCAAATCCGCCAAAATCAACTCCAAGTTAATCACTTCAATGTCACGCAACGGATTGACGCCACCGGAAACATGGGTAATGTTTTCATCAGCAAAGCAGCGGACAACATGGGAAATCGCATCTACTTGACGAATATGAGACAAAAACTGGTTGCCAAGCCCCTCGCCTTTGCTGGCGCCTTCGACAATTCCGGCTATATCTGTAAATTCAAACGCAGTCGGCACCGTTTTTTTCGGTTTGACCAGTTCGGTTAATTTTTCCAACCGTACGTCAGGCACTTCGACAATCCCTACATTTGGGTCAATTGTGCAAAACGGGTAATTGGCCGATTCTGCACCCGCTTGGGTAATCGCATTGAACAGCGTTGATTTTCCCACGTTTGGCAACCCTACTATTCCAGTTGTTAAAGCCACTTCCTGTCACGTCCTTTTTATTTGTACAGGCCCGCACAAAAACAAGGTAGAGTACAAACCCTCCCTTGTTATTCGGAACCTAATACTTTTTTTAGTTTTTTTGAAAAGTCCCGGCGTGGTAGCATCACGCTGTGTTGGCAACCCAGGCATTTTATCCGGACATCCATGCCCATGCGGATAATTTTCCATCGATTTTCCCCACAAGGATGTGGTTTCTTCATTTCCACCACATCGCCTAACGCAAATTCCTTTTCTGCTGCCACCGTTTCGTCCTCCTCAAGCTCGTCTGCTTGTATTATACATGAACCAAGCAGGAGTTTGTAGTGTCACTGTTTGCTTTTCGTTGCTGGATGTTTGACAATTGGGTAAAGAACGAGTGAAGCAAGAATAAACAAATTTAAAATGCCGTACAATGGGTACAATATCGAAATTAGTGTCGAGAAGCCAAACATCGTCATAGGCGCCATGCAAGCCACAAGCAACAATGCAATCAGCCAAGCCTCACCTTGTACGTTTGTTCGTAATCTCGCTATCAGCCCAAAAACCCCTGAAGCTGCCGTTGTATAGATGGCTAGCCACAATAATAAGGAAATGGCAAGAACCATAATCGACGGATAATGTTTTAAGATCACAAACAGCGGAATCTCGTAAAAAATGATCTCTTGAGCCACCGAAAGCAATGACTCATTGTACAAATAGGAAATCGTCCCAAGCAAGAGCCCGCTGCCAATGCTGGCAATGTAAATTTCACCCTTATGTTTGATTTGGTTGCCTACCGCACTTAAAACAGCGACAATCGGCAAAATATTAAGCGACGTAAAGGTCATGGCCGCTGGCCAATTATGTTGCATATGGATGTCAAATGTGAACGAAAAGCCGATTGATGATTGGTAGACTAGTAAGACCGCTACTAAGCAAATAATGAGCACTGGAATGAGACATGCATTGATTTTAGTCATTCCTGTCATATCCTTTACAAACATGAACACCACCAATGCCGCATTAAGGACAACGCCGAGCCAAAAAGGAATGTTATATACTTCGAGTGTTGCCCCTGCGCCTGCAAGCATAATAACAGTCACTGAAAACAAGTAAAGAATAATCATCCAATCATACGCTTTTGCTAAGCGCCGCCCAAGCAACTTCTCAAGTATCGGCAAATAATGGGTTGTCTTTTCTTTTTGGGCAATGGTTAATATGACCGCACAGCTGATGGTGAATAGAATCGCAAACAATACGATAGCCAGTCCGCTTTCTGCCCCGAAAAATTCCCACAGTTCCCGTCCAGAAGCATAGCCAGCGCCAATCACCGTCCCGACAATTAAAAACATCCATTTTAGTCCGTTTCCCCACATTTTCGTCACCTTCAATTTCCCCGTCATGTATAGATTCTTGCAGAATCTACTATACTGTTACTACTATGGGAGGTGAGCTTCATTTATGAGTACAAACCTATGGCCCTTTAAAAAAAGACCAACAACCTTTCGCTGCCATGCCGAGGAAGCATCATTAACGGAAGATCTCGCACACGCTCTTGTTGAATTTTGCAAACACCGCGGCAATCGCGACCTGTTGCTTATTTGCATCGGCACAGACCGTTCGACTGGCGATTCGTTAGGGCCTTTAGTTGGAAACTTACTAGAAGGGCAAAACTTAAACCAATTCCACGTGCATGGGACGTTAGCAGAACCGATCCATGCCGCCAACATGGAAAAACGGCTTGCCTCCATTTATAAAACACATCCTAATGCGTTTGTTGTCGCCTTAGATGCATGCCTTGGCAAAACTGCAAACGTTGGCTATATTACATTGTCCGCAGAACCACTCAAACCTGGAGCAGCCATGGGCAAAAACTTACCTGAAATTGGCGATATTTGCTTAACAGGCATTGTCAATGTCGGAGGGCTGATGGATTTTTATATGCTGCAAAGCACAAGGCTGCATGTGGTCATGAGCATGGCTCAAAAAATAAGCAAGGCAGTTGCTGCGGCTGACCAACAATTAACCGCACTGCAAACTGCCAAAACGAAAAAAGCCTATTCTTTTTTGCCAACAAAAACCGAGCCTCTTTAACGCCATCGTTAAGCGCCCATACGGAATAGCCAATTGCCTAACATCCTAGCGGAACGCATCGGCAATGTCTGTAATCGCATCCACAAGAGCAGAAACATCCTCTTGCTTCGTATAAGGTCCAAAACTGGCACGTACGAGCCCATCTTCAGCAGTCTTGTACCAGTTGTGCAGCTTCGGCGCGCAATGAAGGCCTGCTCGTACAGCCATATCATAATGTTCATCTAAAATCATGGCCGTTTCTTGGCTGCTCACACCGTCAATTGCAAACGAAACAACCGCTACTCTTCCTTGCGGCGATAAAGAGCCGACTACATGTACATGCTCATGGTTGCTAATTCCCTCTAAAAAGATCCGTGTTGCTTCCATTTCATGGGCATGAACAGCTTCCACTCCTCCTAGACGTTCAAGCTCTTGCAAACCTGCAAGCAAACCTGCAATTCCTGGTGTATTGGCCGTGCCAGCTTCATAGCGCTCAGGCCATTTGTCCGGCTGCTCTGGATGCTCGGAATAATGCCCCGTGCCGCCGTGTACGAGCGGTTTCAAGCCAACATCTCTTGCTGCTGCTAATAAGCCTGTTCCTTGTGGCCCTAATAAGCCTTTATGTCCTGGACATGCCAGCAAATCAATTCCGTCTTGTTCCATATCAATCGCAATTTTGCCAGCTGTTTGTGAGGCATCCACAAGCAGGACGGCGCCGATTTCTTTTGCTTTTGTGGCAATGGGTTTTAAAGGCACGATTTCTCCTGTGACATTTGACGCATGATTGATCACAACAAGGCGCGTACCTGGCGTCATTGCTTCCACGACTGCTGCTGCTGTCTCGTCCCCTGTTTTTCCGCTTGCATAAACGATCGTCGCCTGCTTCTCTTTTTCAAGTATATGCAACGGCCGCAAAACCGAATTATGCTCAAAAGCGGTGCTAACTACCCGATCCCCTTGCTGTAAAGGGAAGCCAAGAATGGCTTGATTTAACGCGTATGTGGCGTTCGGATAAAACCAAATATGCTCAGGGCCTGGCGCGCAAAAAAAAGCCGCCAACCGTTTTCTTGCTTGAAAAAGCGTGTCTGCAGCTTGCCTCGCTAACTTATGGCCTCCTCTTCCTGGATTTGCACCGTAGGCTAGAATCGCTTCGCTAACAGCGTCAGCAACTGCTTTTGCCATTGGAAAAGACGTTGCCGCTTGATCAAAATACCGCATTATTCCACTCCTTTAAAAAAGAAGCTATCGCAGCCGACAGCTTCATTCCTTTTCTGTATGAACCAATAACGATAAAATCCGTTCCAAGTCGTCCTCGGAAAAATAGTCAATTTCAATTTTGCCTTTTTTCTTTCCAGGTTTAATGAGTACAGATGTACCAAGCGTGTCCCTTAAACGCTCTTGCTGTTCTTTAATAATCGGAGGTAGCTTCACTTTTACTTGCTTTGTTTCACGTGGAACATGTTCATTTAATCTCTGGACGAGTTGTTCGACTTCCCGCACGCTAAGCTTGTCTTGCAGCACTTTTTCTAACAGCTGTGAAAGTTTTTGCTTATCTTGCAGCCCTAAAAGCGCGCGTCCATGGCCCATTGTCAGTTTGCCAACGGAAATGAACTCTTGAACAACTTTTGGCAATTGCAACAAACGCATATGGTTGGCAATATGCGGCCTACTTTTTCCAAGGCGCTTTGCTAACTGCTCTTGCGTGCTATTCGTATGTTCCATTAATTTCTCGTAAGCAATGGCTTCCTCGATTGGATTCAAATCTTCACGCTGCAAGTTTTCGATTAACGCAATTTCCATCATTTTATTTTCATCCAGTTCCTGGACAATGACAGGAATTTGTGTTAATCCTGCTTGTTTTGCCGCTTTTACGCGCCGCTCGCCCATTACAATTTCATACCCTTTAATCGCTTTGCGTACAGTAACAGGCTGCAAAATTCCGTGTTCACGAATCGAGTTACTCAATTCCTTTAATGCTTCTTCAGAAAACGTTTTTCTAGGTTGGTACGGATTTGGCCTAACGTCTGCAAGATCAACTTGTACAATTTGCTCTTCCTGTTTGTCTTCTTGTTCTGGAAAGAACGCTTGTAGCCCTTTTCCCAACCCCTTTTTTCCTGCCGTTCTAGCCATTCGCAACCACTTCCTTCGCTAAGTCTATGTATACTTCGGCACCACGCGACTTGGCATCATACACGATAATTGGTTTTCCATAGCTCGGCGCTTCTCCTAACCGGATGGTTCTCGGAATAATGGTATCAAATACTTTATCACGAAAATATTTTTTCACTTCTTCAATCACTTGAATGCCTAAATTGGTTCGCGCATCTAACATCGTCAACAATACGCCTTCGATCGCTAAGTCCGTATTTAAATGTTTTTGTACGAGGCGAACGGTATTAAGCAGTTGACTAAGCCCTTCCAGTGCATAATATTCACATTGGACAGGGATCACCACTGAATCTGAAGCCGTTAACGCATTAATGGTTAACAATCCAAGTGAAGGAGGGCAATCAATAAAAATGTAATCATAATGGGATTTCAAAGGCGTCAATGCTTTTTTCAAACGTACTTCCCTTGAAATGGTCGGTACGAGTTCGATTTCAGCCCCTGACAACTGAATTGTAGCCGGTATAACGTCAAGATTGTTCACTTCTGTTGACCTAACAACTTTGCGTGCATCTAAATCCTCTATTAGCAAATCATAGACACATTCATCGACGTCGCCTTTTTCAATGCCAACGCCACTTGTAGCATTGCCTTGCGGGTCAATGTCTACGAGCAGCACACGTTTTCCTAAGTGAGCCAAACAAGCAGCCAAATTGACTGATGTTGTCGTTTTCCCTACACCGCCTTTTTGATTTGCGATAGCGATGATTTTTGACACATGGGCACCTCTTTCCTGCTTTCCTGCAAAACATCAAACAATCCTATTGCTAAACAATTTACGTGTTTAATGAGCGATTTTAATAGTCTAACTCTACTATACATTTTTTCTTGTAGTTTGTGAAACTGAATTAGACCCATTTTAGGGAAAAAACAACAAAAAAAGACCTATCAAAGCTGATAGATCATTTTTTCTTAGGAATGCGGATCGTAAATTGGTAAAATTCTTCATTGTCTTCTTCATCGGTATCGACTTTTAAGCCGCTTTTCATCACCATATCAACTGATTGACGAATCGTATTCATGGCAATGCGCATGTCTTTTGGATAAGATTTTCGTTTCGGCTTTTTCTTTTTTGGCGCTTCTTCTTCCGCTGTTTTAAAATACGCTTTCACTCGTTCTTCCGTCTGCTTCACATTCAACTGCTCTTCAATGATTTGTTTTAAAACGGCTTCTTGGGCTTCAGCATCTTTTAAAGCAATTAACGCGCGAGCATGCCGCTCTGAAATGTCTCTATTTAAAATAGCGTCTTGGACTGCTTGTGGCAAATGAAGCAATCGAAGTTTGTTTGCAATCGTTGATTGGCCTTTGCCAAGGCGTTGCGCCAAACTTTCCTGCGTCAAGTTATGGATTTCGATTAATTTTGCATAAGCGGTAGCTTCTTCAATGGCAGTTAAGCCTTCACGCTGCAAATTTTCAATTAGTGCAATCGAAGCTGTTTGCGAATCATTAAATTCTTTGACAATAGCAGGGATCTTTTCCCATTGCAACGAAGTAACAGCACGCCACCTACGCTCTCCTGCAATGATTTCGTATTTATCATCGCGAACACGGACGACAATGGGCTGTATGACTCCATGCGTCCTGATCGTTTGCGCTAATTCGGCAATCCGGTCTTCATCAAATAGAGTTCTAGGCTGGAAGCGATTCGGCACGATATCTTTAATAGCAAGCTGCTGTACCTCTTCGTTTGCAGTTAATTCAGCATCGTCGTTTTTATCATTTAAGCCAAATAGGCGTGAAAACGATTGCTTCATCGCCTCGGACACCACCTTTTGTTTTTAACCATTTGAATTGATTCGACATATATTCGCAGCATTCCTTTTCTCATTGGAAATTCACATATGTTTCACGTGGAACATTCACGTGATTGGCTGCTTATTGGGCACCCCAGGCTTACGAGGATACTTGTTTGGCGTTGCTTTCGCCTTTTTTATTTGCACAATTTGCCTTTCGCTATGTTCAATTGGCAATTGGAATGAATGGCTTGCAGAAAGTTCTCCGCCTAGAACAGCAATTGCTTTTTTCCCTTCAGCCACTTCTTCATTGCTGCCAGCCCCTTTTAAGGCGATAAAATCGCCGCCTACTTTCACAAAAGGCAAACATAGTTCACTTAAAACGGACATACGTGCGACTGCCCTGGCAATTGCAACATCATAAATTTCGCGGTGATGCTTGCTTTTTCCGGCCAATTCCGCCCGGTCATGGTAAAAGGAAACACCTGTTAATTCAAGCTCATTAGCCAAATGGGTTAAAAAACCAATCCGCTTATTTAAAGAATCAATAATCGAAATTTGCAAGTCGGGATAAAGGATTTTAAGCGGCAAGCTTGGAAATCCAGCCCCAGCGCCGATATCAACAATTTTTTGGTCAGTAAACGGGTAGTAAAAACTCGGCGTGATTGAATCATAAAAATGTTTTAAGTATACATCCTTTTTTTCGGTAATAGCAGTCAGATTCATCTTTTCGTTCCACTCAACGAGCAGTTCAAAATAGCGCTTGAACTGCTCGTGCTGAGTGGACGATAAGACGATTTTTTGTTCCGCTAATAACGAGGAGAAAAATTCTTCGCCCATCTGCTCCTCCTTACGATGATGTTTTTGCCAGCCGCCCTTGTTCGAGATATACAAGCAAAATGGAAATATCCGCTGGATTTACACCAGAAACACGGGAAGCCTGGCCTACTGAAAGAGGCCGTACTTGTTTTAGTTTTTGCCGCGCTTCTGTCGCAATACCTTGGATCGCATCATAATCAAGATCCTCAGGAATTCGTTTTTGTTCCATCTTTTTCAAACGTTCAATTTGTTGCCACTGTTTCTCAATATAACCTTCGTATTTGACTTGAATTTCAACTTGTTCATATACCTCATCATCAAGCTCCACGTCTGGCCGCGGAATGATTTTCAGGAAATGGTCGTAAGTCATTTCTGGTCGTTTTAACACTGCTGTTGCTTTTAACGCTTCCGTCATCGGCCTTGAACCTAAACGTTCAAGTAGTTGGTTGACTTCGTCTGACGGTTTTACAACCAGTGCAGAAATTCGTTGTTTTTCCTGTTCAATCGCTTCTTGTTTTGCTTTAAAGCGAGAATAGCGTTCTTCAGAAATTAATCCCAACTCGTAGCCTTTTTCCGTTAAACGCAAATCAGCATTGTCATGGCGAAGAATTAAGCGAAACTCTGCCCGCGATGTCAGCAAGCGGTACGGTTCATTCGTCCCTTTGGTGACAAGATCATCAATCAATACGCCAATGTACGCCTCTGAACGGTCTAAGATCACGCCTTCTTTGCCAAATGCCTTTTGGGCCGCATTAATGCCAGCCATAATCCCTTGCCCGGCTGCTTCTTCATAGCCAGATGTTCCATTGATTTGCCCTGCCGTAAACAAACCGCTAATTTTTTTCGTTTCTAATGTTGGCCATAGTTGTGTTGGCACGATCGCGTCATATTCAATCGCATAGCCAGGCCGCATCATTCGGACTTCTTCTAAGCCAGGAATCGTTTTAAGCATCGACAATTGGACATCTTCTGGCAGACTTGTCGACAACCCTTGTACATAGACTTCACTTGTATCGCGCCCTTCTGGCTCCAAGAAAATCTGATGTCTTGGCTTATCGCTAAAACGAACAATTTTATCCTCAATCGAAGGGCAGTACCTTGGTCCTGTCCCTTCTATCATACCGGAATACATAGGGGAACGTCCAAGGTTAGCAGAAATAATTTGATGTGTATTTTCGCTCGTATACGTTAACCAGCACGGCAGCTGGTCTGTAATGAATTTGGTCGTCTCGTACGAAAAGGCGCGAGGTTTGTCATCGCCAGGCTGGATTTCTGTTTTCTTGTAATCAATCGTATTCCCGTGGACACGGGGAGGCGTTCCTGTTTTAAAACGAACCAGGTCGAAACCGAGCTCTTTCAAGTGGTCTGACAACTTAATGCTTGGTTGCATATTGTTCGGGCCAGACTCGTAAGAAAGTTCTCCTAATATAATTTTCCCACGCAAATACGTGCCTGTGGTAACAACAACCGCTTTCGCTCGGTATTGTGCCCCTGTATTCGTAATAACGCCGCGGCACTCTCCGTCTTCGATAATTAAACGATCCACCATTCCTTGGCGAAGAAGCAGATTTTCTTGCTCTTCAATCGTCCGTTTCATCTCTTGTTGGTAACGGAATTTATCCGCTTGCGCCCGCAGTGCTCGAACAGCAGGGCCTTTCCCCGTGTTAAGCATTCTCATTTGAATATGGGTTTTATCAATATTCCGCCCCATTTCTCCGCCAAGGGCATCAATTTCACGGACAACAATGCCTTTAGCCGGCCCTCCAACAGAAGGGTTGCACGGCATAAAAGCCACTGCATCTAGATTCAATGTCAACATGAGCGTGTTGGCGCCCATTCTGGCAGCAGCAAGGCCAGCTTCTACTCCCGCATGCCCTGCGCCGATGACAATAACGTCAAACGTTCCACCTTGGTAACTCATATCGGCTGCGGCTGCTAAATTGCCTAGCAGCCTACCTTCCTTTCTACACAAAAAAATGTGTTTATTTTCCTAAACAAAATTGCGAGAACAACTGGTCAATTAAACTATCTTGGACATCTTCTCCAATAATTTCGCCTAATAATTCCCACGTCCGTGTCACATCAATTTGAATCAAATCAACAGGAACATCGGTTAAACTTGCAGCAATCGCTTCTTCAGCATGGGCTTTTGCTTGGTTTAGTAAACCAATATGACGGGCGTTTGACACATACGTCAAATCAGCGCCTTCCACTCCACCAGCAAAAAACAAACGACTAATTGCTTCTTCTAATTGGTCGACTCCTTCTTCCTGGAGGAAGGAAGTCGCCACGACTGGATTCTCTCCTGCTAGTTGGCGGACACGCTCCATATCAATCCGCCCTGTTTGGTCGATTTTATTGACGATCACGACCACATCCAGTCCTTTAACCGCTTCGAACAAAGCTTCATCCTCTTTTGAAAGTTTTTCTGCATAGTTTAAAACAAGCAAAATTAAGTCGGCTTCTTTGAGCGCTTGGCGAGACCGTTCAACGCCAATTCGCTCGACAATGTCTTCCGTTTCACGAATACCGGCTGTATCAATAAGGCGAAGAGGAACGCCGCGGACATTGACATACTCTTCAAGCGTATCTCTCGTTGTTCCAGGTATATCGGTCACAATCGCTTTTGCTTCATGGACGAGGCTGTTCATCAAACTGGACTTGCCAACATTTGGCCTGCCAATGATGGCAGTGGCGAGCCCTTCCCGTAACACTTTCCCTTGTTTGGCAGTCGCGAGTAACGCTTCAATTTCCGCTAAAACAATGGTCATTTTTTCGTTTATAAGCTTAGCTGTCATTGTCTCCGCATCATACTCTGGATAATCAATGTTAACCTCGATCGAAGCAATTGTTTCTAAAAGGGCTTGACGCAACTTGCCAATTTTTTTGGACAAACGCCCTTCCACTTGGCGCAATGCGACATTCATGGCCCGATCCGTTTTTGAACGGATTAAGTCGATGACGCCTTCTGCTTGCGACAAATCAATACGGCCATTCAAAAAAGCGCGCTTTGTGAATTCTCCCGGCTCAGCCAATCGAGCTCCCTTTGCCAGCACAGCTTGAAGCACACGGTTCACAGACACAAGCCCGCCGTGGCAATTGATTTCCACAATGTCTTCACGTGTATAGGTCCTCGGCGCTCTCATAACCGTGACCATCGCTTCTTCAATCGCTTCCTCGCTAGCATCATCCATTAAATGGCCATACACAATTGTGTGACTCGGCGTATCTTCTAAACGCTTTGTCCCTTTAAACAACTTATCGCCAATCGCAATTGCTTGATCTCCGCTCAGCCGGACAATCCCAATCGCCCCTTCTCCAAGTGCCGTCGATATTGCTGCAATTGTATCCATTTCCATCGTTTTCACCTCCTTAAGGCATATCTTCAACATATAAGAATAGCACAGGAAAACGCGAAAAGCTATCGCCTGAAGTTGACTGCATTTTTAGGAACAAGAAAAAGGAAGCATGCGCTTCCCTTTCAAACTGTAGACAATCGCTTGCATACGTCGTCGTTTGCCTCAGCCATATGTCATGAACACCCGTTCTATTCGCCTCTTCCTTCACCTGCACGCCTCGTCTGACAACGTGTTTCAGTCGAATTGCGTCGGCTCAACGACAACATGCCGTTTTGCTCCTTCGCCTTGCGAATGGGTCTGCACGCCGGCATCGTTTGCCAACGTCGTATGAATGACTTTACGTTCACGAGCTGGCATTGGCTCAAGGACAATCGGTTCCTTTGTCGTTTTTGCCTTATGGCTGATCCGCAATGCGAGCTGCTTGAGCGTTTCTTCCCGTTTGTGCCGGTAGCCTCCGGCATCGAGCCGGACTTTGACGAAATCCGTACTAGGCGAATGGGAAGCCGCCAGATTCGTTAAATACTCTAATGAATCGAGCGTCTGCCCTTTGCGTCCAATCAAACGACCTTGGTCTTTTTCTTCTTCTGTATGCAACGAAAAAAACGCTTCTTTGCCTACTTGCTCGACCGAAAGTTCAGCTTTTAACCCCATTAAAGAAATGGTTTCTTCAAGAAAGGAGCGGGCAACGTCTGTAGATCTTGGCGGCACATGAGCTTTAATCACAGCTGGCTTTCCGCCAAACAAACCGAAAAACCCTTTTTGTGGTTGTTCGATGACTTCATAGACTAACTGTTCTTCCGTAGTACCCAAATGCTGCACTGCATTGGCAACTGCTTCTTCCACCGTCCGACCTTTGAACGTATGCGCCACTTTTAATCCCCTTTCTTATTTGCGTTTTTTCTTCGGCTTTTTCTTTTTCTTGTTTGGCTTGTTCTTGTTATTTTTCCGTTGGCTGCCTTGGTTTCCTTTTGCTTTTGAAGCAGCGGCTGTTTCCACTGTTGCTTCGAGGCCCCGTTTGCCAGCATTTGGCCCGGTAATAAAGTATGTTTGCATGATCATGAAAATATTTCCGACAACCCAGTATAAAATGACGGCTGCAGGAAGGAAAATACCTACCACCAAAATCATAATCGGCATCGCATACAACAAAATTTTCATTTGTGGATTGTCTTGCACCATCATCATTTTTTGCTGGATAAACGTTAAAATACATGCCAAAACAGGTAAAATAAAATAAGGATCTGGATTGTTTAGTACAAACCAAGCAAACGATTCCCCTTGAAAATTAGGCGTCCGCATAATTGCGTGGTAAATCGCCAAGAAAATCGGCATTTGCACAAGCAAAGGCAAACAGCCGGCAAATGGGTTCACTTTATGTTCAGAAAACAACTTCTGCATTTCTGTATTTAGCTGCATTTGCGTGTTCTTATCTTTTGCACTGTACTTTTGACGGAGCTTTTGCATTTCGGGCTGTAGTTGCTGCATTGCTTTCATGCTCTTCGTCTGCTTGACCATTAACGGCAAAAGCACGATCCGAAACAGAACAGTTACAACAATAATCGCCCAGCCATAACTACTGACCCAGCCGGCAATTAGGATAATGAGCCGTGATAACGGATACACAAAAAACGAATTCCATATCCCTTCGCTCTCAGCCGTAACGGGCTCATTGACGCTAAAGCAGCCGGATAAAAACAACAGCATGCTCGCCAGTACAAGTAGCCAGCCTGTTTTTTTCATCAAACTCGGACATCCTCCCACCAATCAGCTATCTTTCTTTCTATTTCCATATAAAGGAGCCAATACTTTCGCTTTTTTCATAACGTGCTCCAAACTGCTCCGTACTTCTTTAAAGGAAAGGTCGCGTGCTGGATTTCGCGCGATCACTACATAGTCACAGTCTGGCCGAAGCTGTCCTTCAAGTTCATGAAAAGCGGCGCGGACAAGGCGCTTGATCCGATTTCGACAAACGGCATTCCCGACACGTTTTGAAACGGACAGGCCGAGCCGTAAACGGTCTTGTCCCTCTTTTGGCAACACGTATAAAACAAACTGGCGATTCGCCATTGAACTCCCTTTTTTAAAAACCGCTGAAAACTCTCGGTTCTTTTTAATTCGTTGCTCTTTTTTCAATCTGACCACGACCTCTCGCCTGCAATGCTCCTCATACTTGAAAAAGACCACTGGCGCCAGTGGTCTATGCAGACAATACTTTTCTTCCTTTTTGACGGCGGCGCGCAAGCACTTTACGCCCGTTTTTTGTCGCCATGCGGGCACGGAAGCCATGATTCTTTTTGCGTTTGCGATTATTTGGTTGGAACGTTGGTTTTCCCATTTATTCCACCTCCTTCGAGGATTGTATCTCTGTAAGACACTCTAAAAAATTATATAGACAATAGACTACCTCTGTCAAGAGATAGTTCAATCGGCTACTGCTTCTCCCTCTTTTCGACAATTGTGGATAAAATCCGAGCTCCATTTTTTCTTGTCTACAAGTTATCGACAACCCTTTACACATATCTAGTGTTGTGGACAACTACAAAACACTAGATACAGGGTTTTGTGGATAAGTACATAGAACCATTGCGGTATCTAGTTATTTTTGCTATGATTAAGTTGTTTTCCTTCGTGGACATTGACTTAATCAAAAAACCTGTCCACAGCCTGTGGGTAAGGTTGTGGACAGGTTTTTTATTTCTGTTGGCGTTCTTATCCACAACGCACTGTATAAGGGGGATTTCCGCTTTTCTACTATAATAATTATTATACACAACTATGCAGTGCACGCATAATTATTCGTGTTGATTTTAGATGTTGTACAAATGTTGTACAGCTTATTTATGTCGCAATAAGGGAGGGGTTTTTTTGGAAAATATTGATGATCTGTGGAACAAAGTGCTTGAAGAAATGAAAAAGAAAGTAAGCAAACCTAGCTATGAAACGTGGCTAAGAGCAACAAAAGCGAATGCGCTCCAAAATAACGACACAATCATTGTCACTGCGCCAAATGAGTTTGCACGTGACTGGCTTGAAGACCACTATTCAGGGCTGACGTCCGACATTATTGAACAGCTTACAGGTGCGCGATTGACGCCAAAGTTTGTTATTCCTCAACATAACCAAGAAGAGGAAGCATTACCTGAACAAACACCTCAGACCCCGCCAGAAAAAGATGTAGCTGGCCAAACGACACTGTCGCAAACGATGCTTAACGATAAATACACGTTTAACACATTTGTCATTGGCTCTGGAAATCGCTTTGCCCATGCAGCTTCATTAGCCGTTGCGGAAGCTCCTGCGAGAGCCTATAACCCTCTGTTTATCTATGGAGGAGTCGGCCTAGGAAAAACCCATTTAATGCATGCGATTGGCCATTATGTAATGGAACATAACCCAAATGCGAAAGTTGTGTATTTGTCATCTGAAAAATTTACAAATGAATTTATTAACGCGATTCGAGACAACAAAGCTGTCCATTTTCGTAACAAATACCGCAATGTCGATGTACTGCTCATTGACGACATCCAATTTATTGCCGGCAAAATCCAAACACAGGAAGAATTTTTTCATACATTCAATGCATTGCATGAGGAATCAAAGCAGATCGTCATTTCAAGTGACCGCCCTCCAAAAGAGATACCGACTTTGGAAGACCGATTACGCTCCCGTTTTGAATGGGGCTTGATTACCGACATTACGCCGCCTGATTTGGAAACGCGCATTGCCATTTTGCGCAAAAAAGCGAAGGCAGAAAACTTGGATATCCCTAATGAAGTGATGCTTTACATTGCCAATCAGATTGATACAAACATTCGTGAGCTAGAAGGTGCGCTCATCCGTGTTGTTGCCTATTCTTCTTTAATTAATCAAGATATGAACGCCGATCTGGCGGCTGAAGCATTAAAAGACATCATTCCAAATGCGATGCCTAAAACGCTAACAATTACAGACATTCAAAAGCTTGTTGGCGAACACTTCCAAGTAAAGCTAGAAGATTTTAAAGCAAAGAAACGAACTAAATCAGTCGCTTTCCCGCGCCAAATAGCGATGTACTTATCCCGAGAAATGACGGACGCTTCATTGCCTAAAATCGGCAGTGAATTTGGCGGCCGCGACCATACAACCGTCATCCATGCTCATGAAAAGATTTCAAAACTGCTTGCCACTGACCAGGAATTGCAGCAAAAAGTGCAAGCTATTACCGAGCAGTTGCGTCAATAGATGTGAACATGTGTATAACAGAAACAAGCCTATCCACAAACTACCCACATGTGAATAGGCTGTCTCTTTACGCATTTTGCTTACTTATCCACAAATACACAAGCCCTAGTACTATTACTACGACATTTAAAAGACTTATATATAGATTTATGAAAAGGAGTTTCTTATTATGCATGTCATTATTGAACGGAATCGGATGGTTCACGATGTCCAACATGTTGCAAAAGCCGTTTCATCAAGAACAACGATTCCCATTTTAACGGGAATTAAATTGGTTGCTGATGCAAATGGCTTAACCCTTACCGGGAGCGACTCAGACTTATCGATTGAATCGTTTATTCCAAAAGAAGAAAACGAACGTGAAATTGTGCAAATCGAACAAGCAGGAAGTATCGTGTTGCAATCAAAATACTTTGCTGAGATTGTGAAAAAACTGCCTGGGGAAACGATTGAAATCCAAGTGCATGACCAATTTGCAGCAACAATCCGCTCTGGTTCTTCTGTTTTTACGTTAAATGGCCTTGATCCAGAGGAATATCCTCGTCTGCCACAACTGAAGGAAGATTTGATTTTTAGCTTGCCGCAAGATATGTTGCGCAACATCATTCGCCAAACCGTATTTGCCGTGTCCACTCAGGAAACACGTCCCGTGTTGACAGGTGTAAACATTGAGACGGAAAACGGGGAGCTCATCTGTACTGCAACAGATAGCCATCGGTTGGCGATGCGGAAAACAAAGATTGATAGCCAAGATGAGGGACTCGAATTTAAAAATGTCGTGATCCCTGGAAAAAGCTTGCAAGAGTTGAGCAAAATTTTGGAGGATACAAGCGATTTGGCTGAAATTGTTGTAACCGAGAATCAAATCCTTTTTAAACTCGGAAACTTGTTGTTTTTTTCAAGACTGCTTGAAGGAAAGTATCCAGTAACGTCTGGCATGATACCGACTCAGTTCAAAACGTCCTTTGTCGTAAAAACAAAAGAATTGGTCCATACGCTTGAACGGGCAATGTTGTTATCTAGGGAAGCAAAAAACAATGTTATAAACGTCAAAACACTTGGCGACAACCAAATTGAAATTACGTCAACATCACAGGAAATAGGAAAAGTGACGGAAAAAATGGCTACTGACCAATTTGAAGGGGATGAAATACGGATTTCGTTTAATGGGAAAAATATCCTTGATGCCTTGAAAGTGGTTGACAGCGATGAAGTCCAAATCTTTTTGACAGGTGCGATGAGTCCCTTCGTTATTCGCCCAATTGACTCAGACCACTATTTGCATTTATTCTCGCCAGTCAGAACGTATTAAAGTACTAGGGCGAAAAAAGGTTGGCTAACAGCGCAAACGTTTAGTACAATATAAGAAAAGATGAACAAACGAGATTTGGAAGAAAACCTATATGGCTAACGAAAAAGGCAGCATTCTCGCAAAGTATGCTGTCTTCCTTCGTCCAGCCGATTGTGAGGTAGACCTTGGAACAAATACGAATTGAAACGGAGTATATTACCCTTGGCCAGCTCTTGAAGGAAATTGGCGCTATTGATACGGGAGGCATGGCAAAATGGTATTTGAGCGAGCACACCCCGCGCGTGAATAGCGAAGAAGAAAACCGGCGCGGCCGCAAATTACGAAACGGGGATGTGATTGAATTGGCCGACGGGCGCACATTGACGATTGTTGGAAAGGAATAACGATGATTATCCACACGCTTGAGCTGTCCTCTTACCGTAATTACAGCAAAACGGCTGTCGTTTTTGGCGAAAAAATCAATGTCTTTGTCGGCGAAAATGCCCAAGGAAAGACAAACTTGCTGGAAGCGATTTATGTGGTAGCACTAGCCAAATCCCATCGCACCCAAAAAGACAAAGAAATGATTGGCTTTGAAGAGCCGTTCGCACGCATTCATGCGAAAGCCGAAAAACGTACAGGCGAGGTCGAACTGGATATCATTTTGTCGGCTAAAGGGAAAAAAGGAAAGATTAACGGCCTTGAACAGCGCCGCCTCAGCGACTATGTAGGGACGCTGAATGTCGTCATGTTCGCTCCTGAAGATCTTGACTTAGTGAAAGGCAGCCCGCAAGTCAGGCGCCGCTTTATCGACATGGAGCTTGGCCAGATCAGTCCAGTTTATTTAAACAGCCTTTCCTTGTACGGGAAAATACTAAAGCAACGGAATGTGCTCTTAAAAAATATGCAACAAAAACGCTCGCAAAATTATGCAATGGTGGATGTTTTAACCGAGCAGCTCATTGACAAAGCGGCATTTGTCATGAAAAAGCGGGCTGAATTTATTAGCCGGCTCGAAGAATGGGCCACGCCAATCCATCAATCCATTAGCCGCGGTAAAGAAATGCTCACTCTTTCCTATATCCCGTCAATTGAGGTATCAGACATAGAGAATATGTCGAAAATAAAAGAAGACTTATATAAAGCGTACGAAACGAAAAGGGAAACAGAGGTACGCAGGGGGACCACATTGTTTGGGCCCCACCGTGATGATGTTTCTTTCTCTGTCAATGGTTTAGATGTCCAATCCTACGGCTCACAAGGACAACAAAGAACGACGGCGCTGTCTGTCAAACTAGCTGAAATCGATTTAATCTATGCGGAAATTGGCGATTACCCGATTTTGCTTTTGGACGATGTATTATCTGAACTAGACAATTATCGGCAATCGCATCTGTTAGAGGCGATCCAAGCCCGTGTGCAGACATTTGTAACGACCACTTCCACAAGTGGACTCGATGATAGCGTGTTGGCTGAGGCTTGCCTCTTTTCCGTAGACCAAGGCACAGTGAAACGATTGGAGTAAAGTATGTATATTCACATCGGTGGAGAGGTCATTTTGCCAGCTATAGAAATTATCGCAATCTTGCCCTATGCCGAAGGCGAACTGGCAAAAGATACAGCCGTTTTTTTACACGAATGGGATACGAAACACGATTGCAAAAAAATTGCATCAGAAGATTCAGTGAAAAGTGTCATTGTAACCGATACTTGCATCTATTTTTCCCCGGTTTCCTCGCAGACGTTAAAACGCCGGTCCATGTCTGATGGATTGGAATTGCTAAATGACGAATTGGGGGAGGCGCTTTTAAGCGATAGTGAGTAGACGATCCCTGATGAGAAGGTGAAGAATGTTGGTAAATGAGCAAAATCAAACATACGATGAAAGCCAAATTCAAGTTTTAGAAGGGCTTGAAGCCGTGCGCAAGCGCCCTGGCATGTATATCGGGTCGACAAGCCAAAGAGGGCTGCACCATCTAGTATGGGAAATTGTCGACAACAGCATTGACGAAGCGATGGCTGGTTTCTGTGATGAAATTAAAGTAACGATCGAGGAAGGAAACGCCCTTACGGTTGAGGATAATGGCCGTGGCATTCCTGTCGGCATCCAAGAAAAAATGGGCCGTCCGGCGGTCGAGGTCATTATGACTACCCTTCATGCCGGAGGGAAATTTGGCGGTGGCGGCTATAAAGTATCAGGCGGCCTTCACGGAGTTGGTGCTTCCGTCGTCAACGCGCTGTCGACACACTTAACGGTCAATGTCCATTTAGACGGGAAAATCCATAGCCAATCTTATAGCCGTGGTGTTCCCGATGCTGATTTGACCGTCATAGGTGAAACCGATAAAACCGGCACGACTATTACGTTCCAGCCAGACCCAGAAATTTTCCGGGAGACGGTTGAATTTGATTATGAAACACTTGCTGCCCGCATTCGCGAGTTGGCGTTTTTAAACAAAGGGCTGACGATCAAAATTGAGGACAAACGAACAGAGGACGGCAAAAAGGCCACCTACCATTACGAGGGTGGAATTTCGTCGTTTGTCAAACACCTCAACCGTTCAAAAGAAACGCTCCATGAAGAGCCGATTTATGTGGAAAGCGAAAAAGACGGCATTTCTGTTGAAGTAGCCGTCCAATACAATGACGGATTTACGAGCAGTATTTACTCCTTCGCGAATAACATTAATACCCATGAAGGGGGCACGCATGAATCAGGCTTTAAAACAGGCTTGACGCGCGTTATTAATGATTACGCCCGCAAAAATGGGTTGTTTAAAGAAAACGATCCAAACTTAAGTGGCGAGGATGTCCGTGAAGGGCTGACAGCGATCATTTCCGTCAAAATTCCTGAGCCCCAGTTTGAAGGGCAAACGAAAACAAAGCTAGGAAACAGTGAAGCACGCACAATTACTGACTCTTTATTCAGCGAAAGTTTTGCAAGGTTCCTGTCTGAGAATCCAGGAGTTGCCCGCAAGATTGTCGATAAAGGGTTGATGGCTTCCCGTGCCCGTGAGGCTGCTAAAAAGGCCCGTGAGTTGACACGGCGGAAAAGCGCCTTAGAAGTAAGCTCGCTTCCTGGAAAGCTAACCGACTGTACATCAAAAGATGCGTCGATTAGCGAATTGTTTATCGTTGAGGGCGATTCTGCCGGCGGTTCGGCAAAAGGGGGCCGAGATCCCCATTTCCAAGCGATTCTTCCTTTGCGAGGGAAAATCCTTAACGTAGAAAAAGCCCGTCTGGACAAAATTTTAGCAAACAATGAAATTCGGATGATCATCACGGCAATTGGCACGGGAATTGGCGATGAATTTGATATTTCCAAAGCACGTTACCATAAAATCGTCATCATGACCGATGCCGACGTAGACGGCGCCCATATCCGGACATTGATTTTAACGTTTTTCTATCGCTATATGCGCGAACTCCTTGAAAATGGCTATGTGTACATTGCGCAACCGCCGCTTTATAAAATTGAGCAAGGAAAAAACAATGTAACCTATGTTTATTCTGACCGGGAGCTTGATGCGCATTTAGCAACTGTGGCAGACCGCAGCAAAGTGAGCGTCCAACGCTACAAAGGTCTTGGCGAAATGAACGCTGGCCAACTGTGGGAAACAACGATGGACCCACAGGTTCGCAATATGCTCCAAGTGACTCTCGCTGATGCGATCAAAGCAGATGAGATATTTGAAATTCTCATGGGCGACCGAGTGGAGCCAAGGCGCGATTTTATTCAAGAAAATGCACATTACGTGAAAAATTTGGATGTGTAGAAGAACGGCTGACGCAAATCATTGCCAGCTGCCCTGGAGGTTTACGGAATGGCTGAAGAAGATGTACCAAGACTAAGAGAAAGACAAATAGATGAGGAAATGAAAGAATCGTTCATCGATTACGCGATGAGCGTCATTGTCAGCCGGGCGCTGCCAGACGTAAGGGATGGCATGAAGCCTGTGCATCGCCGGATTCTGTATGCCATGTTTGAGCTTGGGATGACGCCAGACAAACCATATAAAAAGTCGGCGCGGATCGTAGGCGAAGTGCTTGGAAAGTACCACCCACACGGCGATACTTCTGTATATGACGCAATGGTACGGATGGCACAAGATTTTAGTTATCGTTATATGCTCGTCAACGGGCATGGCAACTTCGGTTCCATTGATGGCGACTCTGCCGCGGCAATGCGTTATACAGAATCAAAAATGTCCAAGATTTCCATGGAACTAGTCCGGGATTTAAACAAAGATACCGTTGATTTTATCGATAACTATGACGGCACTGAGCGAGAACCGAAAGTGATGCCTTCCCGTTTTCCGAATTTACTCGTCAATGGAACGTCGGGGATTGCAGTCGGGATGGCAACCAATATCCCGCCCCATCAATTAGGTGAAGTGATTGACGGTGTACTTGCTTTAGCAAAAAATCCTGACATTAGTATTCCTGAGCTCATGGAATATATTCCAGGCCCTGATTTTCCAACAGGCGGCGAGATCCTCGGCCGCTCTGGCATACGCAAAGCTTATTCAACAGGACGAGGCTCGATTACCGTACGGGCTAAAACCGAAATTGTCGAAAACAAAGGCAAACAGTCGATTATCGTCACGGAACTGCCATACCAAGTCAATAAAGCGCGTCTGATTGAAAAAATCGCGGAACTAGTGCGTGACAAGAAAATTGATGGCATTACCGAACTGCGTGATTCCTCGGACCGCAATGGCATGAACATTGTCATCGATGTGCGTAGAGACGCAAATCCAAACGTCATTTTAAACAATTTGTTTAAACAGACAGCTTTGCAAACAAGTTTTGGCATTAATATGCTTGCTCTTGTGAATGGCCGGCCTGAAGTCTTAAACTTAAAACAGACGCTGGAACAATATTTGGCTCACCAAGTAGAAGTGATCCGCAGGCGCACTCAGTTTGACCTAAACAAAGCGGAAGCCCGCGCCCACATTTTGGAAGGCTTGCGCATTGCCCTTGACCATATTGATGAAATCATTGCCTTAATCCGTGGTTCGGATACAGCAGAAATCGCTCGAAACGGCTTAATTGAGCGATTCGAACTCAGCTATGACCAAGCACAAGCGATTCTCGATATGCGCTTGCAACGGTTAACTGGTTTGGAACGGGATAAGCTTGAACAAGAATACAAAGACGTGTTGGCGCGAATTGCTGAACTCCGTGCGATTTTGGCTAGTGACGAGAAAGTCATTGACGTCATCCAAGAAGAAATCCTTGCCATTAAAGAGAAATTTAATGACGAACGGCGGACGGTCATTTCGGCGAGCGAAGAACATTTGGAAGATGAGGATTTAATCCCACGGCAAAATATTGTTATTACTATTACCCATAACGGCTACATTAAACGCCTGCCTATTTCTACGTACCGTGCTCAAAAACGGGGCGGAAAAGGCGTACAAGGCATGGGTACGAATGATGACGACTTTGTCCAGCACTTGTTTACGACCAACACGCACCATACCGTGTTAGTCTTCACAAACAAAGGGAAAGCCTACCGCCTAAAAGGGTATGAAATCCCTGAACTAGGTCGAACAGCAAAAGGCATTCCGGCGATTAATCTGTTGCCGTTTGATCCAGGCGAAACGATCAGTACAGTCATCCCAATTGAATGCTTTGATGACGATTCGTATTTGTTTTTCGTAACAGAGCACGGCATTGCCAAACGAACAAAGTTGTCTGCATTTGCGAATATCCGTAAAGGTGGTTTGTTCGCGATCAATTTAAGAGAAGGCGATTCACTCCACGGCGTGCGTTTAACCGATGGCAACCGTGAAGTGATGATCGGGACGAAACAAGGAATGGCGATCCGTTTTCCAGAAACAGATGTCCGCCTAATGGGACGTACTGCAGGCGGCGTCAAAGGCATTACCCTATCTGAGAATGACGGTGTTGTCGGCATGGACGTAGTGGATGAAAACCAAAGCGTGCTCGTCGTTACCGAGAAAGGCTACGGCAAACGGACGCCACTTGATGAATACCGGGTCCAAAGCCGCGGCGGAAAAGGGATTAAAACATGCAACATTACTGATAAAAACGGTCCTCTTGTCTCTTTGAAAATGGTGGCCGACGAAGACGACATTATGATTGTTACCGCCAATGGGATTATTATTCGCACCAACGTAGACGGCATTTCAACGACTGGCCGAAATACTCAAGGCGTGACGTTGATTCGTGTCAGCGAAGGAGAAGAAGTAGCGACAGTCGCCCGTGTGAACATTAACGACGACGAAGTCGATGACTTAGAAGACGATGATGAGCAAGAGCAACCGACATCAGAGGAAAACGCAGAATAAAAAAGCAAAAAAACCAGTTAGCATCGTATTGAGCTAGCTGGTTTTTTTCGTGTGCGTTTCGCGTTAAATAATTGGGTAGGAAGGCCCATAACGAGGATAGGCATAAAAAGGGGGGCGAGGCCCGATTTTAGGAACTAGCCAAGAGTCCTTTAAATAAAACATCCGTTCTTTTTGATTGACGTCCTTTTCCAACAGCAAAGTTACTTCAGGATAAAAAGTATACAAGCGAAAACACCCCTTTTTCTTTACTGTACGCAAGCAATTGATTTACGAGCCTATCCTTTTTTAGCGAAGACGGGCACCACGGCGCCTGCCTATACATACGGTGGCAATAGCTAAAAGGGACGGAGGAGAGGCAAATGGCAAGCAAAAATGACGGGGACTTTAAAGAAAAGGAAATAAAAGCGCTACAAGACTGGTTTGAACGCCATAAGCAAACGAAACCCTATCCCCAATATCCTTACTATGGAAAAATTACACGTTACGAAGACATTCCACTAGTTGCTCCAGAACAAAGGCAATTAAAGCACCCTGGCGTTGAACGCTTAATGGTCCCAAAACCGATTATTGAAAACCCTAATGTACAAGGAAGTGGAAAATTAACAGGAAAAACGGCAATCATTACTGGTGGCGACAGTGGCATCGGCGCTGCAGCAGCAATTGCCTTTGCTAAAGAAGGAGCAGATGTGGTAATTAGCTATTTGGATGAACATGAAGATGCCCAACGGACGAAAAAGCGAATTGAAGAATTGGGGCAACGTTGTTTGCTTTTGCCTGGCGATGTTAGTGAAAAACAGATGTGTGAAACAATTGTTGCGAAAACGATCGAAGCATTTGGGAAAATCGATATTCTTTGCAATAACGTCGGCATCCAATTTCCCCAACACTCCATCGTCGATATTACCGATGAACAATTTGACCATACATTTAAAGTCAATTTTTACTCCCATTTTTATTTAACTCGAGCCGCCCTTCCATATTTAAAGGCAGGCAGTTCTATTATTGGAACGACATCGGTCGTTACCTATGTCGGAGAGCCTCAGCTTGTAGATTATACGGCGACAAAAGGGGCAATTGTCGGATGGACCCGTGCACTTGCCAAACAAATTGGCGATAAAGGGATCCGCGTAAACGCCGTCGCTCCAGGGAAAATATGGACGCCGCTCATCCCCGCTAGTTTCTCCGCTGATGACAATGCCCTTCCAGGGGACAATGTCTTTAACCGGGTAGGGCAGCCATTTGAATTAGCGCCTACTTACGTCTATTTGGCATCTGATGATTCCAGGTTTGTGACAGGGCAAGTTCTCCATGTAGATGGCGGGCAATCGACGAATTCGTAAAGCAAAAGCCTCCTGTCTGGTCTAGGGAACTGCACGAGCTGCATGAATACATTAAACTAAATTTTATGGGGACTGTTGGAGGATATTGAAAACAACGGTCTCTTTTTTAGATAGATATGTCATTAAACGAAGAAGCAAAATAGTGTAAGAAAAAAATAACTTAAATTTTATTACATAATTGTAAGAGTAGCATTGCATCATTGTAAGGTTTACGTAAGGGAAATCGATTATTAACTAACAACACATTGCTTATACTTCTTCTATATCAATATAAAATTCAAGGAGAGGTATAAGCATGGATTTATTTCAAATGAATGTTGATTTGTTTAGACTAATTAATGATTTTGGTAAAGAACATGCATATCTAAACGATACTTTTATATTCATAGCTGAATATATGGTTTTTGTTCTTGCTTTATTTGTTTTAATGTTCTGGTTTACTAGGATAAGGGAAAATAGGATGATGATAATTTCGGCTATTATAGCCTTTATTGTAGCCGAGGTTATCGGGAAAATTGCTGGGAAATTACATGCAAATAATCAACCATTTGCGGAATTGTCTAATGTAAATCAATTAATAGAGAAAGCAGTAGATAATTCGTTTCCGAGCGACCATACTATTTTATTCTTTGCGTTTTGTACAATTTTCTGCATATATCGAAAAAGATGGAGTTACATATGGATGACGGTTGCTTTTTTTGTTGGCCTTTCTCGTATTTGGGTGGGTGTGCACTATCCTGCAGATGTCTTAGTTGGGGCGCTAATTAGTATCGCTTCAGCTTTAATGGTTTCTTTTATTGTCCCTCGGCTTAAATTTGTAAGGAAATTACTATGGTTTTATGAAAAACGGGAACAACAGTTTTTACCTACTAGGGAAAAATCTAAAGAATTATAAGCTAAGATATCAGTAGATAGGGGAAGTACCTATACGGACGGCCAGTTCCAACTAAGGACGGCTAGGGCCGTCTTTTATAGTTTACAAGCATTACTTTAAAAAACCACAAATTATTTTCCTGAAATAGTTGACGCTATTTAACAAACATGATATATTAATTGAGTCGCCAAGAGAGAACGGCGACAAACGAGTCCTTTGAAAACTGAACAAAAGCCAAGCGTAAAAGAGATACAAGGTATCTCGTCAATCATAGTGAGCCACAACTTCGGTTGTGCAATGAAGCTAAGGATCTTCGGTTAAGGTCGCGACGTCCTGTCGCAACACCGAAGCCAACACATCCGTGTGTAAGTAAACTTTTTTAACGGAGAGTTTGATCCTGGCTCAGGACGAACGCTGGCGGCGTGCCTAATACATGCAAGTCGAGCGGAGTTTCAAGAAGCTTGCTTTTTGAAACTTAGCGGCGGACGGGTGAGTAACACGTGGGCAACCTGCCCCTTAGACTGGGATAACTCCGGGAAACCGGAGCTAATACCGGATAATCCCTTTCTCCACCTGGAGAGAGGGTGAAAGATGGCTTCGGCTATCACTAGGGGATGGGCCCGCGGCGCATTAGCTAGTTGGTAAGGTAACGGCTTACCAAGGCGACGATGCGTAGCCGACCTGAGAGGGTGATCGGCCACACTGGGACTGAGACACGGCCCAGACTCCTACGGGAGGCAGCAGTAGGGAATCTTCCGCAATGGACGAAAGTCTGACGGAGCAACGCCGCGTGAGTGAGGAAGGCCTTCGGGTCGTAAAGCTCTGTTGTGAGGGAAGAAGCGGTACCGTTCGAATAGGGCGGTACCTTGACGGTACCTCACCAGAAAGCCACGGCTAACTACGTGCCAGCAGCCGCGGTAATACGTAGGTGGCAAGCGTTGTCCGGAATTATTGGGCGTAAAGCGCGCGCAGGCGGCTTCTTAAGTCTGATGTGAAATCTCGGGGCTCAACCCCGAGCGGCCATTGGAAACTGGGGAGCTTGAGTGCAGAAGAGGAGAGTGGAATTCCACGTGTAGCGGTGAAATGCGTAGAGATGTGGAGGAACACCAGTGGCGAAGGCGACTCTCTGGTCTGTAACTGACGCTGAGGCGCGAAAGCGTGGGGAGCAAACAGGATTAGATACCCTGGTAGTCCACGCCGTAAACGATGAGTGCTAGGTGTTAGGGGTTTCGATGCCCGTAGTGCCGAAGTTAACACATTAAGCACTCCGCCTGGGGAGTACGGCCGCAAGGCTGAAACTCAAAGGAATTGACGGGGACCCGCACAAGCAGTGGAGCATGTGGTTTAATTCGAAGCAACGCGAAGAACCTTACCAGGTCTTGACATCCTTTGACCACCCAAGAGATTGGGCTTCCCCTTCGGGGGCAAAGTGACAGGTGGTGCATGGTTGTCGTCAGCTCGTGTCGTGAGATGTTGGGTTAAGTCCCGCAACGAGCGCAACCCTTGATCTTAGTTGCCAGCATTGAGTTGGGCACTCTAAGGTGACTGCCGGTGACAAACCGGAGGAAGGTGGGGATGACGTCAAATCATCATGCCCCTTATGACCTGGGCTACACACGTGCTACAATGGATGGTACAAAGGGCAGCGAAACCGCGAGGTGAAGCCAATCCCATAAAGCCATTCTCAGTTCGGATTGCAGGCTGCAACTCGCCTGCATGAAGCCGGAATTGCTAGTAATCGCGGATCAGCATGCCGCGGTGAATACGTTCCCGGGTCTTGTACACACCGCCCGTCACACCACGAGAGTTTGTAACACCCGAAGTCGGTGAGGCAACCTTTTGGAGCCAGCCGCCTAAGGTGGGACAAATGATTGGGGTGAAGTCGTAACAAGGTAGCCGTATCGGAAGGTGCGGCTGGATCACCTCCTTTCTATGGAGTTTTTACTCTAGTCGATGTATGACCTTCTGGTCATATAGCGCTTAGGCTATTTGTTCAGTTTTGAGAGGGCTCAACACTCTCAGGTTCTTTGAAAACTAAATCCAGAAATAACTCAAATTGGTCTTTGTTCATCGGTTGTATAACTGTTTGAACGAGACGTCAAGAATTCAATGCATACCTTTTTATGTATTTTTTAATTTTTGCGAAGAGCAGCAAGGAGATCGAGGACACACGTTTTCGAATGAGGGAGCGTACGAGTGTACGTGACCGAGTGAGAATAACGTAAGTGGACGAAGAGATCCGCCGCTGATCTGAAGCAAAAAAGGATAAGTTAGAAAGGGCGCACGGTGAATGCCTTGGCACTAGGAGCCGATGAAGGACGCGACGAACCGCGATAGGCTTCGGGGAGCTGTAAGTAAGCTTCGATCCGGAGATTTCCGAATGGGGGAACCCACCATCCGTAATGGGATGGTACTGACATCTGAACACATAGGATGTCGAGAGGCAGACCCGGGGAACTGAAACATCTAAGTACCCGGAGGAAGAGAAAGCAAATGCGATTTCCTGAGTAGCGGCGAGCGAAACGGAAACAGCCCAAACCAAGAGGCTTGCCTCTTGGGGTTGTAGGACACTCAACAACGGAGTGATCAAGAAACGGAGTAGGTGAACTGTCTGGAAAGGCAGGCCGAAGAAGGTAACAGCCCTGTAGCTGAAACTTCGTTTCCTCCAGAGTGGATCCTGAGTACGGCGGGACACGTGAAACCCCGTCGGAATCCGGGAGGACCATCTCCCAAGGCTAAATACTCCCTAGTGACCGATAGTGAACCAGTACCGTGAGGGAAAGGTGAAAAGTACCCCGGAAGGGGAGTGAAAGAGATCCTGAAACCGTGTGCCTACAACTAGTCAGAGCCCGTTAACGGGTGATGGCGTGCCTTTTGTAGAATGAACCGGCGAGTTACGGTATCGTGCAAGGTTAAGCTGATGAAGCGGAGCCGCAGCGAAAGCGAGTCTGAATAGGGCGCATTAGTACGATGCCGTAGACCCGAAACCGGGTGATCTACCCATGTCCAGGGTGAAGGTCGGGTAACACCGACTGGAGGCCCGAACCCACGCAAGTTGAAAATTGCGGGGATGAGGTGTGGGTAGGGGTGAAATGCCAATCGAACTCGGAAATAGCTGGTTCTCCCCGAAATAGCTTTAGGGCTAGCCTCGAGTGATGAGTCTTGGAGGTAGAGCACTGATTGGACGAGGGGTCCCCACAGGATTACCGAATTCAGTCAAACTCCGAATGCCAATGACTTTAACTCGGGAGTCAGACTGCGAGTGCTAAGATCCGTAGTCAAGAGGGAAACAGCCCAGACCATCAGCTAAGGTCCCCAAGTATACGTTAAGTGGAAAAGGATGTGGAGTTGCCCAGACAACCAGGATGTTGGCTTAGAAGCAGCCATCATTGAAAGAGTGCGTAATAGCTCACTGGTCGAGTGACTCTGCGCCGAAAATGTACCGGGGCTAAACGTATCACCGAAGCTATGGCAATCCCGTAAGGGATTGGGTAGGGGAGCGTTCCAAGGACAGCGAAGCTAGATCGTGAGGACTAGTGGAGTGCTTGGAAGTGAGAATGCCGGTATGAGTAGCGAAAAGATAGGTGAGAATCCTATCCGTCGAAAGCCCAAGGTTTCCTGAGGAAGGCTCGTCCGCTCAGGGTTAGTCGGGACCTAAGCCGAGGCCGAAAGGCGTAGGCGATGGACAACAGGTTGATATTCCTGTACCACCTCGTATTCGTTTGAACGATGGGGGGACGCAGAAAGGTAGGGTGAGCGCGCCGCTGGCTGTGCGCGTCGAAGCATGCGAGGCTGGAACATAGGCAAATCCGTGTTCCATAAGGCTGAGCTGTGACCGTGAAGGACCTTCGGGTCCGAAATCCCTGATCCTCCGCTGCCGAGAAAAGCCTCTAGTGAGAATACAGGTGCCCGTACCGCAAACCGACACAGGTAGGCGAGAAGAGAATTCTAAGACGCTCGGGAGAACTCTCGTTAAGGAACTCGGCAAAATGACCCCGTAACTTCGGGAGAAGGGGTGCTCTAGTAGGGTTAATCGCCCGAGAGAGCCGCAGTGAAAGGATCCAAGCGACTGTTTAGCAAAAACACAGGTCTCTGCGAAGCCGTAAGGCGAAGTATAGGGGCTGACACCTGCCCGGTGCTGGAAGGTTAAGAGGAAGGGTCATCCCAAATGGTGAGAAGCTCTGAATTGAAGCCCCAGTAAACGGCGGCCGTAACTATAACGGTCCTAAGGTAGCGAAATTCCTTGTCGGGTAAGTTCCGACCCGCACGAATGGTGCAACGACTTGGATACTGTCTCAACGAGAGACCCGGTGAAATTATAGTACCTGTGAAGATGCAGGTTACCCGCGACAGGACGGAAAGACCCCATGGAGCTTTACTGTAGCTTGATAGTGAGTGTTGGTATCATCTGTACAGGATAGGTAGGAGCCTTGGAAACCGGAGCGCTAGCTTCGGTGGAGGCGTCGGTGGGATACTACCCTGATGGTGCTGGCATTCTAACCTCGACCCGTGATCCGGGCCAGGGACATTGTCAGGTGGGCAGTTTGACTGGGGCGGTCGCCTCCTAAACAGTAACGGAGGCGCCCAAAGGTTCCCTCAGAATGGTTGGAAATCATTCGTAGAGTGCAAAGGCAGAAGGGAGCTTGACTGCGAGACCTACAAGTCGAGCAGGGACGAAAGTCGGGCTTAGTGATCCGGCGGTGCCGTATGGAAGGGCCGTCGCTCAACGGATAAAAGCTACCCTGGGGATAACAGGCTTATCTCCCCCAAGAGTCCACATCGACGGGGAGGTTTGGCACCTCGATGTCGGCTCGTCGCATCCTGGGGCTGAAGTAGGTCCCAAGGGTTGGGCTGTTCGCCCATTAAAGCGGCACGCGAGCTGGGTTCAGAACGTCGTGAGACAGTTCGGTCCCTATCCGTCGCGGGCGTAGGAAATTTGAGAGGAGCTGTCCTTAGTACGAGAGGACCGGGATGGACATACCGCTGGTGTACCAGTTGTTCCGCCAGGAGCATCGCTGGGTAGCTACGTATGGACGGGATAAGTGCTGAAAGCATCTAAGCATGAAGCCCCCCTCAAGATGAGATTTCCCATGGCGTAAGCCAGTAAGACCCCTTAGAGATGATGAGGTTGATAGGTCAGAAGTGGAAGCGTGGCGACACGTGGAGCGGACTGATACTAATCGGTCGAGGACTTATCCTATACACATTCTTGACATTGAGTTTATTTCGGATTTAGTTTTGAAAGAATCATCCATTCTTTCCATACCCTTCAGTGCAGACGAAGAGATTCGCCGCATCTGAAGCAAAGCGATTGACAAAGAGAAGCAAGAAGGTCAAGGATTGGAAGTGTTCGACTGAAGGAGCGTACAAGCGTACGTGACTGAAGAAGAATCACGAACAAGACGAAGAGATTCGCTGCTTATCTGAAGTCAATTAGAGTCCGGTGACAATGGCAAAGAGGTCACACCCGTTCCCATGCCGAACACGGCCGTTAAGCTCTTTTGCGCCGATGGTAGTTGGAGGCTTCCTCCTGTGAGAGTAGGACGTTGCCGGGCTAAGCAAAGACACCTGAATAGGTGTCTTTTTTGTTATGGGCAGGAAGCAAAAGAGCGACTGCTTCGAAGAAGCAGCGTTTAAAATACATATAAAAGCATACAGACATAAGCTCATATAGAAAACTACGTGAATAGGCTTCACTGGAAAAGCCTCATGCCCTCCTGTGAGACGCAGGGATCATTTTCGTAAAACAACATGGAAAACATCCTAGGAAAAGCTCCGTGTCCAACATCCCCGTAGGAAAAGATCCCGGAGCCAGGACGTTGCCGGGCAAATATTAAAGACACCTGAATAGGTGTCTTTTTTTGTTTGTGCAGGAAGCAAAAGAGTGCTGCTTCGAAGAAGCAGAGTTAAATATAAATAGGCTCCATGAATAAGCTTCATTCGAAAAGCCTCGTTGTCATGCAGAAGCAATCGTTTCCGTCTTATAAAAGCATTGTTCAAACACCGTGCAGCTTTATTGAAATAGCTGACGTTCGATAAGCTTCTTTGTCCGTGCTTGGACGGTTTCTAAAAATTGTTTAATAAAAGGGATCTCATCGCAATCCATTGTATGGATTCGTTCTCCCCACCATTCCGTTTCATACCGGCAGATCATGCTCAAGTTGTACAGCACGAGATAGTAAATAGCCAATTCAGGCAATGGCAAGTGATTGGCTTTCAAACGGTGGATGAGGGGGGAGCCATCTTTATCAAAATGAAAAGGGGGAGCCGCATTTCTGGCTGCTTGGGCATTGGCAAAGCGGATTTCGACTTGTTGTTTTGTTTCTACTACGGTAATTGCTTGCGTTTTTGGCACGAGCTTACGCATTTGCTCAAGTGCATATTGTTGAAAGCGGCTAGCAGTCATATGATACAAGTCAAGCAAGATCGGCTCAAAAACCATTCTATCGGTGGCAGCCCATTTTCCTTTCATAAAAGGTTCTTCATTAACGAGGAATGCAAAACAAGCATGCATATCAGGAAGTTGCTTAAGTAAAGCTTTCATTGTGTATTTATTCTCCGAATGTTCCATGTGAAACAATTTTTTTATCATATGAGGATAAAGGCCGTTTCGTTGCTCCTTCACTTCGTCATCTAAAAAAGAGTAGCCTTGCTTCTTTCTTTTTCTCGTTGTGATGCCATGGGCGAGCACAGCAGCATTTTCAGGGTAATAAGGGTCGACCGATAAAACACAGGACTTGATTAGCTGTGAAAGGCCATAAAATAAAAGCATTGGCTTGATCGCAAAAGGAGCGATTTGCGCTTGGGCTAAGTACAAACAACCATGCTGCAGTTGGTACATAAATCGGTAACAATTTTGGTAGCTCATAGAGGATGCATCATCGTATGAGTGGCTTTGATAACACTCAAATAAATAGTTCCGCGTAAAAGATGCTGAATCAAAAAAAGTTAAACGCTCCACTTTATATACACTCCCATTTTTTTGCACACTGAATTCAGAAAAGTAGTACTTAAACCCTTGTCTTGACAGTAGTTTGCCCAATTGTTAAGCTACTAATAATATTTTCAGGCGTTTGAGGGGAGCTAATCTGAATGTGGGAAACAAAATTTCAAAAAGAAGGATTGACGTTTGATGATGTTCTCTTGGTGCCGGCTAAGTCGGAAGTGCTGCCAAGAGATGTTTCAGTTGCCACGAAACTAAGCGAGAATGTGAAATTGAATATCCCGATTTTAAGTGCGGGGATGGATACAGTGACAGAATCGGAAATGGCGATTGCGATTGCCCGTGAAGGCGGCATCGGCATTATCCATAAGAACATGTCCATTGAAGAGCAAGCTGAGCAAATCGATAAAGTAAAGCGGTCTGAAAGTGGCGTTATTACCGATCCGTTCTTTCTTACTCCAGATCGCCAAGTATTTGACGCGGAACATTTAATGGGAAAATACCGGATTTCAGGCGTGCCCATTGTCGATGAGGAGCAAAAACTTGTTGGCATTTTAACGAACCGGGATTTGCGCTTTATTGAAGACTACTCGATCAAAATTGATGATGTCATGACAAAAGAAGGGCTTGTGACAGCGCCTGTAGGGACAACACTTGAACAAGCAGAGAAAATATTGCAACAGCATAAAATTGAAAAACTGCCTCTTGTCGATGACAATGGCATTTTAAAAGGGCTCATTACAATCAAGGATATTGAAAAAGTGATTGAATTCCCGAATTCTGCAAAAGACAAGCAAGGACGTTTGCTTGTTGGGGCAGCGATTGGCGTGTCTGCTGATGCTGATGCTCGCATTGCCGCTGTTGTAAAGGCAGGCGTAGATGCGATTGTCATTGATACTGCTCATGGCCACTCTAAAGGTGTTCTGGATAAAATCAAACAAGTTCGCAATGACTACCCTGACCTGACGATCATTGCAGGAAATGTAGCTACAGCTGAAGGAACAAGAGCACTCATTGAAGCAGGTGCCAGTGTAGTAAAAGTTGGCATCGGTCCTGGATCTATTTGTACAACAAGGGTTGTGGCAGGAATTGGCGTTCCGCAAATAACAGCTGTGTACGATTGTGCGACAGAGGCAAGAAAACATGGTGTGCCGATTATCGCTGACGGCGGTATTAAATATTCAGGTGACATTGTTAAAGCACTTGCTGCCGGTGGACATGCTGTCATGCTTGGTAGCTTGCTTGCTGGTGTGAGCGAAAGCCCAGGGGAAACAGAGATCTATCAGGGCCGCCAATATAAAGTGTACCGTGGCATGGGCTCACTTGGAGCAATGGAAAAGGGAAGCAAAGATCGTTATTTCCAAGAAAATAACCAAAAGCTTGTGCCTGAAGGGATTGAGGGCAGAACGTCCTACAAAGGCCCTCTAGCTGACACTGTGCACCAATTAGTCGGTGGCATCAGGGCTGGCATGGGCTACTGCGGCACACCGACAATTGATGAGTTGCGGGAAAATAGTCAGTTCATCCGTATTACCGCTGCTGGTTTACGGGAAAGCCATCCTCACGATGTGCAAATCACCAAAGAAGCACCAAACTATACATTGTAAAAAATTCCACATTTTTTTACCGATAGATAGGGACTTCCCTATCTATTTTTTTTGGTGCCACCATGTTAAAATAGCAAATGTGTGTTATACAAGCGGGGGTGTAAAGGTGAAACAAAAGGGTTTACCAAGCTGGACAATGCGTATAATGGCTGCATTGGCTATGCTTGCTTTCGTACTAGGACCAATTAAGCCTGCGAGTGCGCAGTCTTTAACAGTAGATGCCAGTGCAGCGATTGTCGTTAATGCCGATACTGGACAAATTTTATTTGAACAAAATAGCGATGAACAATTGGCGATTGCCAGCATGACAAAAATGATGACCGAGTACATAGTGCTTGAATCAATCGCCAATGGTGACATCTCTTGGGAAGATGAAGTAACGATCACCGATCATTTGCTTCCATTGTCCCACCAAAGAGAGCTATCCAATGTTCCATTGCGCCAGGATTATACGTATACGGTAAAAGATTTGTACGAGTCCATGGCGATTTATTCGGCAAACGCTTCGACGATGGCGTTAGCGGAGCATGTGGCTGGTACGGAAGCTCAGTTTGTCGCCAAAATGAATGAAAAAGCAGAAGAGCTAGGGCTAGAAAAGTATGAGTTTATTAATGCGAGCGGCCTAAACAATGCTGACTTGCAAGGTGAACATCCAGAGGGGACTCCAGCCGATGGGGAAACGACGCTTTCTGCCCGTTCTGTTGCCCAACTTGCATATCATCTGTTGAAAGATTTCCCTGAAGTGCTTGATACGGCAAGTGTGCCTGAAGCGGTATTTGATTCTGGCCCAGATGAAAAAATTGATATGCAAAATTGGAACTGGATGCTACCAAACAGCCCTCATTATTATGAAGGGGTAGATGGCCTGAAAACAGGATATACGGATGCTGCAGGCAATAGCTTTACGGCAACAGCTGAACGCGATGGTGTCCGCCTTATTACTGTAGTAATGGGAACGGATACCCGGGATGACCGTTTTAACGAGACGAAAAAACTGCTCGATTACGGGTTTAGTCAATTTGAAGAGCATCGGATCATCGATGCTGGAACGGAACCGGAAGGCGGTGTCGTTCCCGTAGCGCGTGGGAAAGAAAAAGAAGTCCAACTCGTGACAAACCGTGATTTAACTTTTATGCTCGGAAAAGGGCAGAACGAAAACTACTCCGTTGAAATTGAACTGGATGAAAGCAAAACGAATGAAAATGGAGAACTTGTCGCTCCTATAGAAGAAGGGGAAACGGTTGGGACATTAAAAGTCATCATGGACGAGCCAGTTGATTATCTTCCAGGCAGCCAGCAAAGCGGGATTGAACTTGTTGCAGCAGCAGATGTGGAAGAAGCAGGCTGGTTCACCATGTCCATGAGAGGAATTGGCGGGTTCTTTTCAAATTTATGGTCCAGCGTTTCTGACACCATTAGCGGTTGGTTCAGTTAAGCGAATGGACAAATAGCATCATGGGATAAGAAAACAACGAACAGTCGATCACAAGCAGGGCGCATGCCCTGCTTGTGTGCTTTTCTTTCTCCTATGAATTTTGGTAAAATGGATAGGAGTAACGAGGAGGTCGTTTAGATGTTAGACGTGAAAAAATTGCGCAGCGATTTTGAAGGCGTGAAAGCGCAGCTAGAAAGACGTAACGGCACGATTGAGGGGCTTGAACGCTTCTCCCAATTGGATGCTTCACGCCGCACGATGATACAGGAAGTCGAAGAGCTAAAAAGCAAACGAAATGACGTATCTGAGCAAATCGCTGCCTTAAAAAGAGACAAAAAAGATGCTAATTCGCTCATTGCGGAAATGAAGCAAGTCTCTGAACGGATTAAAGAGCAAGATGAGCAGCTCCGCAGCATCGAAACGGAATTAGAAGCGCTCTTGCTCACGATTCCGAATATCCCACAGGAAGACGTCCCTTATGGCGAATCAGAAGAGGATAATCGGGAAGAGCGTAAATGGGGAGACGTGCCTGACTTTTCGTTTGAGCCGCGTCCTCATTGGGAACTGGGTACAGCGCTCGATATTCTTGATTTTGAACGTGCCGCAAAAGTGACAGGCAGCCGGTTTACAGTTTATAAAGGGCTCGGGGCACGCCTAGAACGAGCGCTCATTAATTTTATGATGGATATGCATGCGACTGAGCATGACTATACGGAAGTACTGCCTCCTTATATCGTCAATCGCGCAAGTATGATTGGTACAGGGCAATTGCCTAAATTTGAGGAAGATGTTTTTAAAATTAGCGAAGAAGATTATTTTTTGATCCCGACTGCAGAAGTGCCGGTCACGAACTTGCATCGCGGGGAAGTGCTGCAAGGAGAGCAGCTCCCGATTGCTTATAACGCCTACAGCACGAATTTCCGCTCTGAAGCTGGTTCTGCTGGGCGCGATACGCGGGGGCTCATTCGCCAACACCAATTTAACAAAGTAGAGCTTGTTCGTTTTTCTTTACCGGAGGATTCCAACAACCAGCTCGAAATCATGACAACCCACGCCGAAAACGTGTTGAAACGCTTAGGACTGCCTTACCGTGTCGTTACGTTGTGTACAGGGGATTTGACCTTTGCCTCTACAAAAACGTACGATCTGGAAGTATGGATGCCGAGCGCCAATACGTATCGTGAAATTTCTTCGTGCTCCAATATTGGTGACTTCCAAGCAAGGCGCGCCAATATCAAATTCCGCCGCGATCCAAAAAGCAAGCCTGAGTATGTCCATACGCTCAATGGTTCAGGAGTAGCGGTTGGCCGTACGGTAGCGGCCATTCTTGAAAATTATCAGCAAGAAGATGGCTCCATTGTCATCCCGGAAGCACTACGGCCATATATGGGTAATGTGAACATTCTTTCATAAAGAGAGCTGCAGCGTGCTGCAGCTTTTTACAAAGGAGCTAAAAACGATGCATGTCGCTGTTTTCCAAATGGAAGTATTAGCAGGAAAGCCAGACGAGAACCGAGAACGTGTTAAAACGTGGGTTGAGCAACTATGCCGTGAGCAACTAGAGCGGCCGCTCACAATCGTGTTGCCTGAGTTATGGACGACTGGGTACCAGCTTGAGGACCTTGGCGAACTGGCGGAAGAAGAGGGAGTGGAGACAATTGCATTTTTGCAACAACTCGCCCGAGCGCATCGCATTCATATGGTTGCCGGTTCGATTGCGACAAAGAAAGACGGTGGCATTTACAATACAGCGCTTGTCATCGATGCCCAGGGCAAGCTTGTCTATACGTATGACAAAGTCCACCTTGTCCCTATGCTGAATGAACCTGCTTACATGCAAGGCGGAAGCGTGCCCCCTGCCTTATTTGAATTAGATGGTGTCAAAATGGCGGTCCTGATTTGCTATGATTTGCGTTTTCCCGAGTTGGCGCGCCGTCTTGCATTAGAAGGGGCAGAAGTGCTTTTTATTGTTGCTGAATGGCCGTTGGCGCGGGCGATGCACTGGAAGGCATTGCAGCAAGCCAGAGCGATCGAAAATCAGTTTTATCTCCTTTCTTGCAATAGCGTCGGCAGCCACAACGGAACCGATTATGCAGGCACATCGATGGTGATTGACCCATGGGGGGAAATTATTGTTGAAGGCAGCAGCACTGAAGAAGAATGGCTTCAATGTAAAGTTGATTTTAGCAAAGCTGCTGAAGTGCGGGATAGAGTGCCGGTGTTTTCAAGCAGGCGGCCTGATTTATATCGGTAACGATTCCAATGGGGGTTGGTTGAATGAAGATTACATTGGCGCAAGTAATGGAATTGGACATTATGAAGCCTGCCATCATTAAGACTGCACAAGAACAGTTGCCATACCGACAAGTTGAATGGGTTTCGATTACGGAAGCACCAGTGGAAAACTTTATCAGGCAAAATGAGCTTGTCCTTACGACTGGCATCGGCTGCAACCAAGAGCCGAAGGCGTTTTATGCCTTTGTGCAAGATGTGATTAAGTCGGAAGCGTCAGGGCTTGCAGTGGCGATCGGCCGGTTTGTGTTCGAATTGTCCGAAGATGTCCGCACCCTTGCTGAGAATGAGCAGTTTCCGATTCTTTTTTTGCCATGGGAGATCCGCTTTGCCGACATTACACAGGCAGTAACGGCCAAGCTTGTTGATTCAAAGCAGGACGATTGGCAATTTACCCAAAAGGTCCAACAGGAACTCTTGTCTTTAATGCTTGCTGGGAACCATTTGTCTGCTCTAGCAGAACATGTTGCTGGCTATGCCGCCGTACCCATTGTTATAACGGATGCCCAAGGGCGAATAAAAGGGAAAAGTCATGGAGCTGAACCGGTGGTAGGCCTAGTTAGTAAAGTGTACAAACACATGCGCACTAGCGGCCAGGAAAGTGAGCACCACCCCCTTGAACGAAAAATCCAAACGCTCCATACAGATGGCACAGACGTCCATATATTGCCGATCATCCAAGCAAATGAGCAAATTCAAGGCTATGTATTTGCTGTTAATAGGGATAAAATGGATTCAAGCGACCTAGCGACAGCCTTTATATTGCTCGAACATGCCGGGACAGCCGCTGCATTTTGGTTTCTGCAAGAGAACACAGTGCAAGAAACAGAAGCACGTATGCGCAATCATTTCGTCGCCGATTTGGCCCAAGGGTTGATTGAAACGGAAGCACAACTAAAAACACGGGCTGAAGCGCTAGGATATGAGGTTTCTGTGCCATACATCGCGATAGTAGGCATGCTGCACAATATGGAAGAATTGTATAGCCGTTCTGATCAAGTAGCCTCCTTTAAAGACTGGCAACTAAGCATGGTCCATTATATCGAAGAAGAGATCTACTATGCAGGCGTAACGGTTGAACGGGAAACGATGTCGACGTTTATGGATGGGCAGCTATTGATTTATTTAGCCGTTCCCTGTGAAGATTACCGGACGACGGTCAATGGATTTCTTGACTTGCTTGATCGCCGTTTGGCCCATTTGATTCCCGATGTCGAAATAACGTGGGGAATCGGTGACCAGCAAATAAACACCTATGCATTTGAAGACCGGTACCAAGAAGCGAAACAGGCACTATTGCTTGGCATCGGCAGGAAAGGGCAAGGAAGCCGGATCTTTTATACAGATACGCGCATTGACCGTGTCCTTTATAAAATAGGGCAAGAGCGAGAACTGCGAAGCCTCGTGTTAGATTATGCGGCACCGTTGTTTGCCTACGATGAACAAAGGCAAATGGACTTGGTCGGCACATTTGTCGCATACCAAAGAAACCAAAACAAAGTGACGCAGACAGCGCGATTTCTTCATTTGCACCGCCAATCGCTGTTATATCGACTTCGGAAAATTGAGGCGCTGACTCATTTATCTTTGGCGAATCCTGATGATGTCTTTTTGCTTGATCTTAGCATTCGTATATCGATGATCCAACACCACATGCAAACGCCTAACTCCTAGACCGTTGCCTCGCGCGAACGCGTTAAAACGGATACGAAACGAAACACTGTTCTCGTCTCCAGGCACTTTCTATCAGTCTAATTAATATCGGCGGCGTTGTTGACCACTACCTGTAAACAATGGCTTTCTATGGAGAGGCGAGCGTATCTCCTGGCGGGGAGGCCACTTTGACTCCTTTTCGTATCTCTCCTGTTCTTCATGTCAAGCCAAGTTCACACACGAACTAGTGGATGACTGTAGGCCAACGTAATTACTTCAATGAAAGGTGAAACTTTTTCAGCCGATATTGGAGATTTTGTCTGCTCATGCCAAGATTTTTTGCAGTTTGGGAAACGTTGTTGTTGTTTTCTCTTAACGCTTGTAAAATATAGAGCTTTTCGACCTCTGCCATTTTTTCTTGTAATGTTTTTGCAGGTAAGTTGCCTGTTTCTGTGTCTTTCACTTCTTTCTGATAGCGATTGCGCAATCGAAACGGCAGGTTGTGTATGTGAATTTCTGTTTCATCACTAATGAAATTCATTGTGCCTTCAATTGTATGTTCCAGTTCTCGCGCATTTCCCGGCCAATCGTGCTGGAACAGAATCGCCTTTGCCTCTTCGCTAATCGTCTTCACATTCATCTGAAATAGCGTGTTATACTTGTGAATGAATTCCTCGATAAGCGGAAGAATGTCTTCTTTTCTTTCACGCAAGGGCGGGATAAATAAAGTGACGACGCTGAGACGATAATACAAATCTTTGCGTAAGCGCTGCTTTGCAATCATATCTATCGGATCTTCATTAATGGTAGCAATGATTCGAACGTCGACTTTTTTGTCTTTGGTATCGCCGATGCGACGGATGGTTTTTTCCTGAATAACGCGTAATAATTTCGCCTGTAACGCAGGGTCGAGAGAATTTATTTCGTCCAGAAGCAACGTTCCGCCATCAGCTTGCTCGAATAAGCCTGGCGTGTCCAATGCCCCGGTAAATGCTCCTTTTTTCGTTCCAAATAATAAACTTTCCATTAAATTTTCAGGGATCGCTGCGCAATTCTGTGCTAGAAAAGGGGCGTGTGATCTCGGGCTAGCATAGTGAATGCTTTGGGCAAATAACTCTTTTCCTGTCCCTGTTTCTCCAACGATTAGCACAGAAGACGACGTGCGGGCGGCTCGTTTTGCTTCTTCTATAACCGCTAAAAAGGCTTTGCTGTTGCCGATGATTTGGTCAAAGGTATAATGGCTTTCTCTTTTTCGCAGCACGTTTTTCTTAATGACATGATCCAATTGGGTCATATCTTTCGCTATTTCCACGGCAGCCGTAATTTTTCCATTTTCGATAAAAGGAAAGGTATTGTTAATGGTTGTGATTTCTTCCCCTTTATTATTAAAATACGTTTGTTTGACATCCTTCGTTACTTTCCCTGTCTTTAATGCTTGTACAAGTGTACTGCGTTCATCGTCGTGAAATGTAAAAACTTCTAAAAGATTTTTATGGAGTACATCGGTGTCTACCATCGATTCGATTTCCATCATTTTTTTATTGTATATAATCGTATGGCCATCTTGGTCAATAACGTGGATACCCACATTTATTTCGTCTATTAGCATTTGATATAGGTGATTCAGTTGCACTAGATTTTTTTGTGTTTTATTTTTTTTCAAAATACCCCTCCTTTAAAAGTGAGTGTAATCGATAAACCGATAAAGCGCAAAAAAATTTTTCGTTTATCCTTCTCACCATGCAAAAAATTTTTTCTGCAATCTTGTTAAAACCGTTTCAGCATCTGGGTTCATCGGTTGGCATGATGTTTGCATATAGAAACAGTAAGTACAGAATGGAAACGAGTGTGATTCACAACCTATAAAGGAGGAATGTTTTTATGGCGATTGAAAAATCAGATCACATTATAGAACAAACAAATGCTTATGGGGCGCATAACTATCATCCGCTGCCAGTTGTGATTGCTGAGGCAGAAGGCGTGTGGGTGAAGGATCCTGAAGGAAATAAATATATGGATATGCTTAGCGCTTATTCAGCTTTGAACCAGGGACACCGCCACCCAAAGATCATCCAGGCATTAAAGGAACAGGCTGATAAAGTAACATTGACTTCCCGTGCTTTCCATAATGACCAGCTTGGTCCATGGACCAAGCGCGTGGCGGAATTGACAGGAAAAGATAAAGTGTTGCCGATGAATACAGGGGTAGAAGCGGTTGAGACAGCGATTAAAGCAGCTCGTCGCTGGGCTTATGAAGTCAAAGGAGTCGAAGAAAACAAAGCAGAAATTATTGCGGCCAAAGGCAATTTTCATGGGCGGACATTAAATGCGGTCTCCTTATCGAATGATCCGGGAGCGACCAAACATTACGGCCCTTTTGTGCCAGGGATAAAAAAGGTAGCGTATGGGAATGTGGAAGTGATTCGTGAAGCCATTACTCCAAATACAGCGGCTATGATTATAGAGCCCATTCAAGGAGAAGCAGGCATCATCATCCCGCCTGAAGGTTACTTACAAGCTGTTCGCGATCTCTGTACGGAAAACGATATTCTCTTTATTGCTGATGAAGTGCAAACAGGTTTTGCACGGACTGGAAAAATGTTTGCCTGTGAATGGGAAAATGTCGTTCCAGATATTTATGTGATGGGAAAAGCAATGGGGGGCGGTGTTTTTCCAGTATCAGCTATTGCTGCCGACAAAGACATTATGGATGTATTTACGCCAGGTTCACATGGCTCTACTTTTGGAGGAAATCCACTAGCTTGTGCTGTTTCTCTAGCTGCCATTGAAGTGATTGAGGAAGAAAATCTAGTGAAGAAATCGTTAGAATTAGGAGAGTATTTCACAACAGCGTTGCGGGCAATTGATAATGATGATTTAACAGCCATTCGAGCACGGGGATTATTTATCGGCGTTGAATTCAATCATCCTGTCCGTAAGTATTGTGAACAGTTGAAAGAAGCAGGGGTATTATGCAAAGAAACACATGAAAACACGATCCGCTTTGCTCCGCCGCTCGTCATTACAAAAGAAGAATTAGATTGGGCTATTGAAAAAATAAATTATGTTTTATCAAAAGAGAAGCCTGTTAAATAAGGCGTGACAAATGGAAGCAGTTGCGGTCTAGGCGATTCAGATGGAATGTATGAATGATTAAAAGAGTTAATCCGCATGGATAATGGAAAAACAAAAGGATTTACAGGCCATCGGGCCCAGCACAATGATGCTGTTGGCCCGACCAAAGGCATTTCAGCGCCAGACGCCTTTACAAACGCACAAATGATGGCATGGATGAATAGAGCCTTATCCGTATTGACTATTTGCGTAAACATGCGACTGGCTTCTTATATGGTCGGGATTCGAAAAGCAGCTGAAGCTACACATTTTAGGGCGTGGGCTTAGCTTTTTACTGTTTCTAGTGTCTACATAAATGTAAGCGTTTGCTTGGATTTGTTAGAGACATACAAGGGGGAGAAAAATGAAGAAAGACATTTCGTTTTGGTTCGCACTGTTGCCACTCATTACCATGATTACAGCAATGGCTGTGACAATCGTGGGATTAGAAGGAGACCCTCATATTCCATTGATGATTGGAACCGCCGTAGCTGCATTAATGGCAATGAAAGCAGGTTTTAAATGGAATGAAATTGAAGAAAGCATGTATAAGGGGATTAAACTTGCTTTACCAGCCGTTGTCATTATTATTCTTGTCGGATTAACGATCGGTGCATGGATAGGTGGGGGAATTGTAGCAACAATGGTCTTTTACGGATTAAAAATAATGAGTCCGTCTTTCTTTTTAGTTTCAATCTGTGTCATATGCGCTGCCGTGTCTCTGTCGATTGGCAGTTCATGGTCTACGATGGCAACGATTGGCGTAGCTGGCATGGGGATTGGTTTAAGTATGGGAATACCGGCGGCAATGGTCGCTGGGGCGGTGATCTCAGGAGCGTATTTTGGAGATAAACTTTCGCCATTATCCGATACAACGAATCTTGCTGCTGGCTTAACTGGGACAGACTTGTTTGAACATATTAAATGTATGCTTGTGTCCACGATTCCTGCACTTCTGATCTCGCTAATTGTTTATTGGTTTCTTGGCAGAAACGAGGTAGAGGGAAATACAGCCAGTTTTGCTGACATAGAAAGAACAATGGCTTCACTTCAAGAAAACTTTGTGCTCTCTCCTTGGCTATTAATTGTACCACTAGCAGTAATCGTATTCGTGATGTTTAAAGTGCCAGCTATTCCAGCATTGGGTGTAGGAATCGTATTAGGATTTTTCAGTCAAATCTATGTCCAAGGAGATGCATGGAGTATTGCTGTCTCCACACTTCAGAATGGATACGTGATAGACACAGGTAATCATATGGTAGATGAATTATTCAACGGCGGTGGGATTGAGGCCATGATGTACACCGTCTCTTTAACGATTGTGGCGATGACGTTTGGAGGCGTACTTGAAAACACTGGCATGCTCCAGGCAATTGTTCAGCAAATTTTAAAATGGGCAAAGACAGCGAAACGCTTAATTATCACGACGGTTCTTTCCAGTTTTGCCACCAATGTTTCTTGTTCGGAACAATATATTTCGATCGTTGTTCCTGCTAGAATGTATGCAAAATCGTATGAGGACCAACAGTTGCATTCGAAAAACTTATCGCGCGCCGTAGAAGATGGAGGGACATTGACATCTGTTTTTGTGCCATGGAACACATGTGGGGTATTTATCTTTGCTACATTAGGCGTACATGCTTTTCAATATGCACCATACGCTATTTTAAATTTCACTGTACCGCTCCTATCGATTATCTTAACTTTACTTGGAAAATCCATTATATACCGTCATCCGCATAAAACAACAGCTCGTTTAAAGCAAACAGAAAAGACAATCTAGAGAAACGAACGCCATGCCCGTCTCCCCGTATCATTCGAATTGTATAGGCATATCCCCTTTAGGTGGACATGTGTTTAAATCGTCTATCTGGAGTTTTTTTATATACAGAGAATGAGAGTTGACCCAAAAATAAAAGAGATTCTCTATCTATTTCTGGATGACAGTTGTGAAAAGAGTGATAAGGTTGTTATACTGTGTGCCAATGTTTTTTTAGGGGGATTTTTTTGAATCGGTTATTTGCTTGGCGCGTACTTTTTGCCTTACTTACAACCATCTTTGCACTAATTGGTTATTTTAGTAATACCTATTATTTGCAGCCCTTAGCTACACTCTTCAGTGGGTTAATGATTTTGACGATTGGTCTTTCGGAGTTTAAAAAAGAGAGGCCATTTTTAGCTTGCTTTGTATTTGTACTTTCTGGTTTTTGTATTTATGTTGGAATTTTTACGTTTATAAGTTAACCCTGATAGTTGGAGTATCGACTAAAAGTTATCTTTGTCTCGGTGGATGATGGCGGGTAAGAAACGCCATCTTTTTCAGATTGAGGCAAGTCACACGAGGGATCCGCCAAAATGTCTACAGAATCGATCGAATTTTCATACATTCAAAATATTGCATAGCTTCAGCTTATGAGTAGAATGAAAGAAACGAATGACCTACTCAAAAGGAGGCTGGTTTACATGTTCCCGTTCACATTGGAGGAGTATCAGGTCCGCTTGGCAAAAACAAAGGAACGCATGAGTGAAAAAGGCATTGACGTGCTGTTGCTCACTGACCCAGCCAATATGAATTATTTATCCGGTTATAATGGCTGGTGCTTTTATGTCCATCAAATGCTAGTCGTCTTAATTGATGAGGACCAGCCAATTTGGATTGGGCGGGGCATGGACGCGAACGTTGCCAAGCAGACAACTTGGTTGATGCATGAACGGATTATTCCGTACCCTGACGATTATGTGCAATCGGATGATCGCCACCCAATGGACTTTATCGCCAAAGTTCTAGCTGATATTGGCCAAGGCAACCGCCGCATTGGCGTCGAATTAGATACGTATTACTACACGGCAAAAGCACATGAACGCCTGACGCAACGCTTGGCGGACGCCCGGTTTGTCGACGCGACTAACCTTGTCAACTATGTGCGCATCATCAAGTCAGACATGGAAATCCATTATATGAAATGCGCAGGCAAAATTGCGGCCAAGGCGATGTATGCCGGTATGAATGCCATTAATGCGGGCGCACGGGAAAGCGATGTCGTTGCAGCCATATACCACGCACAAATTGCCGGGACAGAGGAGTTTGGCGGCGATTATCCGGCGATTGTCCCACTCTTGCCGTCAGGCGTGAAAACAAGTGCTCCACATATTACGTGGTCTGACCAACGCTATCCGAGCGAAGATACAGTCATCATTGAGTTAGCTGGCTGCTATCAACGTTACCATGCTCCACTCGCAAGAACAGTGACGATTGGAAAACCGCAACAGCGTGTTGTAGATGTAGCCAAAATTGCCGTTGAAGGGCTCAATGAAGTGCTTGCATGGATGAAGCCTGGAGTCACGTGCGAAGAAGTGGAAGCCGTCTGGAGGAAGACAATTGGGCGCTACGGACTGGAAAAAGAAGCACGTATTGGTTATTCAGCTGGATTGAATTATCCACCTGATTGGGGCGAACATACGGCAAGCATTCGAAAGGGAGATAAAACGGTGCTGCAAGCCAATATGACGTTCCATATCATCCCTGGCATGTGGTACGACGACTTTGGCGTCGAAATTAGTGAATCGGTACGGGTGACGGAAAATGGCTGTGAGCTTCTTTGTGATTTTCCGCGTCAGCTGTTGACCAATGATCCAAATGCATCTGCTTCATAATTGATTGGGGGGCTTATCATGACAAAAATGAACAACGCCAAGTTTGCTACGAAAGCAGTATGGGCAGGAGAAAAAGACTATTTGGTCCACGGAGCGACACAAGTGCCGGTTATTCCGAGTGTGGCTTTTGGCTATGACGATATGGACGAATGGTATGAAGTGGCCGTTGGCAGAAAAAAAGGCCACATTTATGGCCGCAATACAAACCCGACCGTGCAAGCGTTTGAAGATAAAGTCAAAGTGCTGGAAAGAGCGAATGCAGCAACTAGTTTCTCAACGGGTATGGCGGCTATTTCCAACACGCTTTATACGTTTTTAAGGCCAGGAGACAGCGTTGTGACAATTAAAGACACATATGGCGGCACCAATAAAATTTTCACTGAATTTCTGCCAAAGTTAAATATCGATGTTGTTTTTTGTGAAACAGGGGATGTTGAGCAAATCAAAAAAGAAACGGCTAAAGGCTGCACGATCGTTTATTTAGAGACGCCCACCAATCCAACTGTAAAAATTACTGACATCCGCGCTTGCGCAGAAGCTGGAAAACAAGTTGGCGCACTTGTTGTCGTCGACAATACGTTTGCGACGCCAGTTAATCAAAATCCACTCACCCTCGGCGCTGATCTCGTTCTCCATAGCGCAACAAAATTTTTAGGAGGCCATGCAGATGCCCTTGGAGGGGTTGTTGTCGGTTTAGATGAGTCTCTGATTGAAGCGATTTACCACTATCGGGAAATCAACGGGGCAACAATGGACCCTTGGGCTGCTTATTTGATATTGCGCGGCATGAAAACACTTGAACTACGAGTGAAACGACAAGCTGAAAATGCCGAGAAGCTCGCTACCTATTTGCAAACGGTCGAAGAGGTCGAAACGGTTTTTTATCCCGGCCTCATTGACCACCCTAACCACGAAATCGCCAAAGCGCAAATGTCTGGTTTCGGCGGCATGCTAAGCTTTGCTGTTGCTGGCGGTGTCGATACAGTGCGCCACTTATTGCCAAAGCTAGCATTCGCCAATCGAGCTGCAAATTTAGGGGCGGTTGAGACGACAGTAGGACCGGCACGGACAACAAGCCATGTCGAATGCACGCCACAAGAGCGTGCAGCCATGGGCATTCCTGAAGGATTAATTCGCGTATCATGTGGCATTGAGGATGGAGAGGACATCATCGCTGACTTTAAGCAGGCATTTGAGGCTGCTCAAATAGAGGCCTGAACATGAATGTTGTTGGAATCCGAGAGCGAGCTGAACAATTGCAAGATCAGCTTATAACATGGCGCCGGCACCTGCATAAACATCCAGAACGTAGCTTTCAAGAAAAGGAAACCGCTGCTTTTGTGGCACAGGTGCTTAGGCGTTTGCCTGGGATGGTCGTAACGGAACAAGTCGGTGGATATGGCGTCGTTGCTGAACTTGCTGGAAAGCAAGGAAAAACCGTGGTTTTGCGCGCTGACATGGATGCATTGCCGATCGAGGAACAACTGCCACATTCATTTGCTAGCATCAAACAAGGGACGATGCATGCTTGTGGGCATGATGCCCATACGGCGATTTTACTTGGCGCAGCGACGATTTTAAGCGAGCGGCACCAGGCAGGGTACCGAAACGGCACAGTTCGGTTTTTGTTTCAGCCAGCTGAAGAGAAGATGGATGAAGCGGGGAAGACTGGCGCTATCTATATGATAGAAGCAGGGGCGATGGCTGGAGCCGATATCGCCTTTGCGCTTCATATGTGTCCGTGGCTGCGTCCAAATGCGATTCAAGTCCATAGCGGTGCGAGCATGGCCAGCTTTGATGCATTTAAAGGGACGATTACAGGCAGCGGGGGGCACGGCGCGTATCCTCATTTAGGCGTTGACGCCATATGGTTGCTTTCGCAAGTGCTGCCGGCGATTTACGGACTGACTGGTCGCTTTGCCTCCCCGCTTGAACCGGCCGTGATTAGCATTGGCCAAATCCATGGCGGCAAAGCAAACAACGTCATCCCTGAAATTGTTGAAGTAGAAGGCACGATCCGTTGTTACAACGACGATGTTCGCAAAAAACTTACGGAAGAAGTAAGCAATGCTTTTGCTGTAGCCAATGTATTTGGCGGTGAAGGCGCATGTACAGTCAAACGAGGCGAGCCAGCGCTCGTGAATGACAGTGAGGCGATTGCGCTAATCAAACAGGCGGCCCACCATCTTTATCCAAATGACCGTATTGTTACTGGGCCTTACGGGTTAGGAAGTGAGGATTTTGCCCATATGGCCAAAACGACAAAAGCGGCGATGTTTTTCTTAGGGTGCCAGCCTCGCCATGGCGAGTTTGATTTGCATACGCCACAGTTCCAAATCGATGAAGCTTGCCTTTCAAAAGGAGCTGCGCTAATGGCAGGCGTATGCGCGGATGCCTTAAATAAAAAGGAGTGAGTGCGACCATGAAATTGGCGATTCTTGGTTTTGGCGTTGTCGGCCAAGGTTTGGCAGAAATTTTGGCCAATCAATGTGAAAAAACGAGGCAGCAAACGGGAATGGCGCCTAAAGTAGTGGCAATTTCCGATTTTAAAATTGGGTCATTGTATGATCCAAATGGTCTCGATCTCGATAAAGTGCTTCACTTGGCAGCAACCGTTGGCTCATTAGAAGACTATCCTAACTCCGCTACGCTTGTGAGGGGTCTTGATGCAATGACGACGATCGTGCAGACCAATGCGGATGTCATTGTTGAAGCGACGTTTACGGATATCAAAACAGGCGAACCAGCCATCACACACTGCAAAACGGCATTTGCGGCAAAAAAGCATGTAGTGATGACAAATAAAGGGCCGATAGCAATGGCTTACAAACAACTGTCAGAGTTAGCGGCTGAAAACGGTGTCTACCTTGGTTTTGAAGGCACGGTTATGAGCGGAACGCCGGCTTTACGCTTAGCCCGTACAGCACTCATTGGAAATACGTTTACGGAAGTGAATGGAATTTTAAATGGGACAACGAATTATATGTTAACACAGATGGAAGACGGGATGTCTTATCATGACGCTTTAAAACAAGCTCAGGAAAAAGGGTACGCTGAAGCCGATCCGACAAGCGATGTGGAAGGCTACGATGCTTTATACAAAATTGTCATTCTGGCCAATACCGTTATGGGAGAAGCGCTTACGCCTGACGATGTGGAACGGGTCGGTTTAAAGACGTTATCAGCTGCCGAGATTCAGACCGCGAAACAGCAAGGGAAGCGCTGGAAAATGCTTGGCACAATTCGAAGAACCGCTGACGGTATGAAGGCGGCTGTCAAACCGATATTGCTTGATTCAAGCCACCCCCTTTCATCAATTGACGGCGCCACAAATGCGATTACGTACAGCTGCGACCTAGCGGGGGATATTACGTTGACAGGGGCAGGGGCAGGCAAGAAGGAAACTGGCTATGCCTTGTTAAGTGATTTGGTCGATTGCCACTTTTTTATGGAGGAGAATAGAAAAGTGACGAATCAGTAAAGGAGGCGGTCCAATGAAACTGGATTTAAGGCGGCAACAAATGCTGCTCGCAGGCGAATGGGTAGACCGGACCGAGACAATGGAAGTCCGAAATCCAGAAAATGATCAGTTGGTCGCAATTGTCCCAAAAGCATCAAAAACAGATATGGAGCAGGCAATTGCTCGTGCAAAGGAGGGGGCGAAAGCATCGGCTGCTCTTCCTGTTTACAAGCGAATGGCCATTTTAAATCGAGCTGCCGATTTTGTTGATGCCCACAAAGAACGATTTGCACGGACCATTGCTACAGAAGGGAGCAAAACGATTCGCGAAGCACGGAAGGAGACGGGGCGGTGTGTCGAGACATTGCGACTGTGCGCGGAAGAGGCACGCCGAGTAACCGGTGAAACGATTCCGTTTGACCAGTCCCCAGGGGGAACAGGGCGCTTTGGTTATTATGAACGACATCCTCTTGGCATCATTGGCGCCATTACGCCTTTTAACGATCCCCTGAATTTGGTCGCCCATAAGATTGGCCCAGCTATTGCTGCAGGCAATGCGATTGTGCTAAAACCGGCAACAGCAACGCCATTAAGCGCACTCTTGTTAGCCGAAGCCTTTATGGAAGCAGATTTGCCAAAAGGGATTCTGTCCGTTATGACCGGATTGGGCAGTGAAGTTGGCGATGTGCTCATCACCCATCCTGACGTGCGAATGGTTTCCTTCACAGGGGGAATGGAGGCTGGGCTTGAAATTGCCAAAAAGGCAGGTTTGAAGAAAAAAAGCATGGAACTTGGCTCTAATTCACCAGTCATCGTCCTTGAGGATGCCCAGATTGAAGACGCAGTAAAAGCAAATGTGAGCGGTGCCTTCTGGGCAGCGGGGCAAAACTGCATAGGCGTGCAGCGCTTGTACGTCCACGCAGAGGTTTATGACCGCTTTAAGGAGCTGTTTGTAAAGCAGTCCTGTGCTTACTTGATGGGTGAGAAACTATCTGAAAAGACCGATATGGGCCCCCTTATATCTGAAAAAGAAGCAAAGCGTGTTGCGTTCATGGTAGACGACGCCCTGCGGATGGGCGCAGCCCTTTTATGCGGAGGCAAGCGGCGCGGCGCTTTTTATGAACCGACTGTACTTGAAAACGTTCCAGATGAGTGCATGCTCGCTAAAGAAGAAATCTTTGGGCCAGTGGTCTTGCTTTATAAGATCAAGTCTCTTGCAGAGGGAATTGAAAGGGCCAACCAATCGGACTATGGCTTGCATGCGGGCTTATTTACAGAGAATATGAATGCTGTTTTTCAGGCAATTCGAGAGCTGGAAGCAGGCGGTGTCATGGTCAATGATAGCTCCGATTTCCGTATTGATGCGATGCCGTTTGGAGGAACAAAGCAATCAGGATTAGGACGAGAAGGGGTAAAGTTTTCTATATTAGAGATGACAGAACAGAAAGTGGTTTGTTTTAAATTACGCGATAATGGGTAAAGAGGTTGGGAACAGATTGTTCCCAACCTCAGCTTATAGCCTAAGCCTCGGATTTTCTATTAGGCTAGGTGATTGGTTTTTAAGTATAGGTAGATAAGCAGCTTCAGTGGGAAAGAGATTTTTAACGTTAAGCCGGTCTTAGAAATTCGCCGACGAACTGGATTTTTAGCATCCTAGTACTTTCTTTTTGTTTGCTTTATGTGTATGTCAGGATTGATTTTTTTCACTTGTTCTATGAAGAACTGCTTCTCTTTAGGAGAAATTCGAATAAGATTAGAGTGACTGTATTCGATTTCAATTTTGTTGCTTGAGAGCGCAGGGGAAGCGAAAAAATCCTTTGTAAACCTCATAGCGTTAATTGTATTGATGTTGATTGTTTTCTTATAAAAACCAAACACAACGACGATGGTTTTCGACTCTGGTTTAAGGACATACTTTGTCCTGAAAAATATCGAACCAATCAGGAGCAAAAACAGTACCAATACTGGCTTTTTTATAAAAGCATTCTGCACAGGAAACGCGGCTACATTCAAGTCAAAGACAATATCGATGCTTAATACGATCATGAGGGAATACATGATCACTGAATAAGTGATTCCTTTTTCGCTTTTAAAAACCAATTACGGCCACCGCCTGTTTTTTGTAAGAATGATATCATATGAATGAGTGGTCTATTGGCTGCTAAATAGCGAATGAACTAGAAAAGCGAGGTATTCCTTAACCAAGCTTGTGCTCACCGAGGGAGAACAAGGATAAACGCTTTTGTACTAACAATACCAACATGCTAAACTAGCATAATTAACAGAAAAAAAGAAAAAGGGGGATGGCTATGACCATACGAATAGGGACTGCCTTTGTAGCAAGTGCTGTTCTCGTCCTCGCAGCTTGTAATAATAGTGAAACAGGGACGAGCGACCATACAGGCGGGGCGGATGGTGACAATGTTGAAACTTACCAAGTGGCTACCGATAATAATTTTGTCCCATTTGAGTTTATTGATTTAGAGACAAATGAACTAACAGGCTTTGACATCGAATTAATGAAAGCGATCGCTGAAGAAGCTGGTTTTGCTGTTGAATTTCAGCAAATGGATTTTTCTGGGGCATTGTCAGGGATTGAACAAGGAAGTTATGACGCTGCCATTAATGGGATGACCATTACTGAAGAACGTAAAGAAAACATTGATTTTTCCGACCCTTATTATGAATCGGGCTTAGTCCTTACGGTAGCAGAAGAGGATGATGTGATCGAATCGATAGACGACATCACTTCGTCCACAAAAGTGGCGACAAGGCTGTCATCGACGAGCCAAACGTATTTAGAAGATAATACGGAGGCGCAAGTGGATGCTTACCCTGAAATTACAGAAGCCTACCAAGCGTTGCTTGCTGGCCACGTCGATGCCGTTTTATATGACATGCCTAATGTGCAGTATTTCATGCAACAGCAAGGAGAAGGACAAATGAAAATGGTAGGCGAGCGTTTAACAGGTGAGGAATATGGGATTGCCTTTCCAAAAGGCTCAGACCTCGTTGAACCAGTAAATGAAGCGCTGGCGACGCTCATGGAAAACGGCACGTACGGCGATATTTATGAAAAGTACTTCGGAGAACGACCAGAAGGCATGTGAAACATCGCTATGCCAGCTTTTCATCAAGAGGTGAGATAAAAAATGGATTTTGGGGCATTGCCTTTTTTATGGGAAGGTTTGAAATACACGGTTTTAATTACGCTCGTCGGTGTTTTTTTAGGAAGTATCGTTGGCTCGATTTTCGGATTGATGCGTCTATCTCGTATTGGATTTGTGAGAGCAATCGCAGCGATTTTTGTGGAAGTCATTCGAGGGACGCCTTTGCTGGCGCAAATCTTTTTTATCCATTTCGGCATTCCAGGTCTGTTGGATTTACGGTTTGATCCGCTTTATACTGGTATTTTTGTCATTGCGATTAACTCAGGCGCCTATATTGCCGAGATTGTCCGCGGCGGGGTACAATCGATAGACAAAGGGCAAATGGAAGCTGGCAGGTCGCTAGGTTTAACAGGGAGTCAAACAATGCGCTATATTATTTGGCCTCAAGCCATTAAAGTGATGATCCCTCCATTCGGCAACCAATTTATTATCAGTTTAAAAGATACGTCGCTTTTATCGACGATCGCCGTTGCCGATTTAATGTATCAAAGCAGAACGTATACTGGCTTATCTGCTTCGTATTTTGATACATACTTGCTTGTCTGCCTGTTTTACTTAGCGATCACGATTCCGGCTTCCCTTTTATTACGCTACACAGAACGGAGACTGGAACGGACATGATTAAAGTAACGGATTTGCATAAATCGTTTGGAGACCATGAAGTACTAAAGGGAATTACGACGGACATTCGCGAAAAGGAAGTCGTTTGCATTATTGGCCCGTCTGGCTCTGGGAAAAGTACGTTTCTCCGCTGTTTAAACCGGCTTGAAGACATCACATCTGGGGAAGTCGTCATTGATGGCGTCAATATTGCCGACCCGAAAACGAATATTAACGCTGTGCGCCAGGAAGTGGGCATGGTGTTTCAACATTTTAATTTGTTTCCTCACAAGACAGTATTGGAAAATATCACACTTGCGCCATTGAAAGTGCGGGGTATTGAAAAAGGGGAAGCGGTGGCGGCAGCCAAGAAGCTTCTTGAGAAAGTCGGTTTAGAGGATAAAGCAGATGCTTACCCGGCCAGCTTGTCAGGCGGACAAAAACAGCGTGTGGCGATTGCAAGAGCGTTGTCAATGAATCCGAAAGTGATGCTGTTTGATGAACCGACGTCCGCACTGGACCCTGAGCTTGTCGGCGACGTCCTTTCTGTCATGAAAGAATTGGCATTGGAAGGGATGACGATGATTGTCGTCACACATGAAATGGGGTTTGCCCGTGAAGTCGGTGATCGCGTTTTCTTTATGGATGAGGGTCGCCTTGTTGAAGAGGGCACGCCTGTAGAGATTTTTGAACAAACGAAAAACGAGCGTACAAAATCGTTTTTAAGCAAAGTCTTGTAAACATAAAAGCCTGCTTTCGGCCATCAAAATGGCCAAAAGCAGGCTTTTGCGCGTTTTTAAGAATAAGCAGGTTGGTGTTCGCCAGAAGAAATTTCCTCCATATAATGGCATGCTCCGGCATGGCTATTTGCCATTCCTTTGGTTGTCCGCAATTCAGGGACTTCTGTTTTGCATTTTTCTGTTGCAAATGGGCAACGTGTATGAAAACGGCATCCGCTTGGGGGATCAATTGGCGATGGCACGTCGCCTTGCAAAATGATGCGCTCTTTTTTTATGCTCGGATCCGGTTTTGGAATCGCAGACAGCAACGCTTTTGTATACGGATGCTGAGGATTATCGAAAACCGATTTTTTATCGCCCATTTCCACAATGCGGCCAAGATACATGACAATGACGCGGTCTGAAATATGACGGACGACACCTAAGTCATGGGAAATAAACAAATACGTTAATTTTAGTTCCCGTTGCAATTTTTTGAGCAAGTTAATGACTTGTGCTTGGATCGATACATCAAGCGCGGAAACCGCTTCGTCGCAAATGATCAATTTTGGATTGACAGCCAAGGCTCTGGCGATTCCAACGCGTTGACGCTGGCCGCCACTAAATTCGTGAGGAAAGCGATCAATTTGGTGTTCGCCTAGACCGACTGTTTTCATTAGTTCGCGAATAAGCCGATCATGATCCCTGGCAGGCGCAACGCCTTGGATGGCCATCGCTTCTGAAAGCACTTGGCGAACCGTTTGCCGCGGGTTGATCGATGCATACGGATCTTGGAAAATAATTTGCAAGTCTTTGCGTTTTTTCCGCATTTGGTTGCGGTTCAGTGAAAGCAAATCTTCGCCTTGGAACTGGATTTTTCCTGAAGTCGGTTCGTCAAGACGGAGAATTGCTCGGCCAGTTGTAGACTTTCCGCAGCCTGACTCACCTACAATCGAGACCGTTTCGCCTTCTTTGACTTCAAACGAAATGTCATCAACCGCTTTGACATGGTTGACCGTCCGTCCTAAGAAGCCCCCTTTAATCGGGAAATATTGCTTTAAATGGTCAACTTTTAGTAGCGTATTGCTCACGTACATTCACCTCCGGCTTATCCCATTTATCCGTGTAAATCCAGCAGCGGATTTGGCTGCCGTCTTCATTTGTTTCGAGTTCAGGCAGCTCTTTGCAAATGTCGCTTGCAAATGGACAGCGAGGCGCAAAACGGCAGCCTTTTGGCATATCGGCTGGCGCTGGCACAGAACCTTTTATAATAGACAAATCGCCTTCTACGTCTTCATCATGGCGCGGCAACGATTGCATAAGGCCGACTGTATATGGGTGGCGCGGTTTTGTAAACAAGTCATGGACAGAGGCGTACTCCACGACTTGTCCACCGTACATCACGGCGACGTTGTCGCATGTCTCCGCTACAACCCCAAGGTCATGAGTAATCATAATAACAGACATGCCAAGGCGATTTTGCAAGTCTTTAATTAACTCAAGAATTTGCGCTTGAATCGTCACATCGAGTGCGGTTGTCGGTTCATCCGCAATGAGCAAGTGTGGGTTGCACGCAAGAGCGATTGCAATCATGACACGTTGCCGCATTCCGCCTGAAAGCTCAAACGGGTATTGGTCAATCCGTTTCTCAGGAGAAGGAATGCCAACCAGTTTCAACATCTCAATGGAACGAGCGCGTGCTTCTTTTTTGGATAAATGTTCGTGAATGCGAAAAGACTCACTAATTTGCTGCCCGACTGTAAAGGTCGGGTTTAACGATGTCATCGGCTCCTGGAAAATCATCGAAATTTCGTTGCCGCGAATTTTCCGCATTTGCGCAGGCGTTTTTTTCAACAAATCATCGCCCTTAAACAAAATCTCCCCACCGACCACTTTTCCTGGATGTGAGAGCAAATTTAATATTGATAGGGACGTAATGCTTTTACCAGAACCCGATTCCCCAACAATGCCAAGCGTTTTTCCTTTTTCCACATCAAATGTCACACCATCTACCGCTTTTACTTCTAATTCCTTTGTGAAAAAAGAAGTACGTAGATCACGTATTTGCAAGATCGGATCATTAGCCAATCGTCTCACTCCTTTCTCTTAAACGATTTATTCCGTTTCAACCCGTTTGTTTACGAATCGATAGGCAATGTCTACAAGCAAGTTAACAAGGACGAATAAAAGCGAAGCAACTAAAATGCCACCTTGCATGACAGGAAAGTCACGGTTGTTAATCGCGTCGTAAATTAGCCGGCCCATTCCGTTAATGGCAAACACGCTCTCGGCGAGAACGGCACCGCCAAGCAAGCTGCCAAAGCTCAAACCAACTACGGTAATAACTGGAATTAACGCGTTTTTTAAAGCATGTTGATAAATAACAATCCGCTCCCTAACCCCTTTGGCACGGGCCGTGCGAATATAGTCTTGGTTAATAACTTCTAGCATGCTGGAACGAGTCATCCGGGCAACAATCGCTGCCCCTGAAATGCCAAGCATAAATACAGGTAGCACAAGTTGCTCAAAGCTGCCCCACCCAGAAGGAGGAAACCAAGCTGTATCGATAAATTTCCCGATAAATGGAATGTTTCCTAATGCAAACCATTGGATAAGCACAAGGCCAAGCCAAAAGTTTGGCATGGACATCCCAAACAAAGCCAACACCATAATCGCAGAATCACGGAATGAACCACGCTTTGTGGCAGACAGGACACCTGCAATCAAGCCAAGGAAAATACTGAGAATTGTACTGTATATCGAAAGTTCGAGCGTTATGCCTATTCGCTGGAGAATTAAATCAGAAACAGGCTGCCCATTCCGTAAAGAATTCCCTAAGTCGAATTGAACTAAGTTGGTCATATAACGAAAATATTGAACTGGATAAGGGTCATTTAGACCGAGTCGTTCATTAATGGCTTCGATTTGTTGAGGCGTAGCCGATTCGCCTGCAAGTACTTGAGCGGGGTCGCCAGGAATAAAATGCATTAATGAAAAAACAATTAATGTTACCCCGATGATAACAGGTATGAGCTGGAGCAATCTGCGGACTAAAAACTTAAACATAGGCGCACCTCTTTTCTATAAATTATTTTGTCTTTGGATCAAGCGCATCACGAAGCCCATCGCCGAACAGGTTAAAGGCGAGGACAAACAAGACAATTGCTAGTCCAGGGGCGTAAGTCATATGCGGAGCCTGGAACATGTATACTTTTCCGCTATTTAACATCGCACCCCATTCAGGGCTAGGAGGCGAAACGCCTAAACCAAGAAAAGAGAGGCCTGCGGCAGATAAAACACCAGTTGCAATCGATAAAGTCGATTGTACAATTAATGGCGACATTGTATTTGGTAATATATGCTTAAAAATAATGCGAGTATCGCTAGCACCCAGCGCTTTTACAGCATCGATATATTCTAATTTTTTGACAGATAGTGTTGAGCCTCTTGCAATCCGTGCAAATACTGGAAATGCGCTGATTGCTACCGCAAGAATAATGTTATTCAAGCCAGGCCCGAGTGTCGCAACGATTGCAAGTGCAAGGATAATGCTTGGAAATGCTAAAAGAATATCCATAATCCGCATAATAATCGCATCGAGCTTACCGCCATAGTAGCCAGAAATAATGCCAATAACGGTTCCAATCGTGCCGGCGATGGCGACGGAAACGAAACCAATACGAAACGTAATGCTTAAACCGTGTAAAATACGTGAGAACACATCACGGCCAAAATCATCGGTGCCGAACCAATGTTCAGTAGTAGGTCCTTGTAATTTAAGTGCAAAGTCTTGTTCATTAATGCCTTGTGGAGCAATCCAAGGACCGATGACGGCTAAGATTGCTAGAATAATAATCAGCGATCCGCCAAAGACGGCAGACTTGTTCGACAACAAACGACCTAAAAAAGCCTTCCAATTTCGCACCCAAGGCTTTTGTGCAACTTGGCCGATTGGCTGACTTGCAGTATCCTGAGACATATTCAACTTCCTTTCTTTTCAACTTATACGCATCATCTGATTATACAACACGTCTTAAAACGAAAACAATCTAAAATAGCAATCTTAATATAGTATTTTAGCGAATAATGTCGACATATGCAAAGGGAATTTTCGGATTTGAACACAGTTTTATGGAGATTTATCGAATCAGGGGTGAGTCACTATAAATCCAGTTGGCATCCTTGAGACCGATTATGAAACGAATGGGAACATACTTTCCGATCCACTCTTGTGAACCAAGAGTGGAAAATGGTCGCTATTATAATAGGAAAATAAAAGAAATGCGCTGAAGAAAGCAATAAAACATAGTATATTACCATTAAAATCAAGTAAATCAATATATTAGTATAAATAATTATGACTAAAGTCCCGATTAATGTGAATGTTTAAAGCAGGACATTGTTTATTTGTGTAAAATAGTATATAGTGAAATTTGTTTTACAGAAATTTAAGAGAACAAGGGGGATAAAAATAATGAATGTAAAAAAACCGTTATACGGTGTTATGGCTTTAACTGTAGCTGCTGGACTCGCTGCATGCTCCAGTGAACCAGATGAAAACACAAACACGGGCGGCGGCGGTGAAGGCGCAGAAGAAAGCGGACAAGGCGGCGATCTTGTTGTAGCAATGAACTCTGACATTGTTGCCTTAGACCCGCACCAAGTCAATGACGTGCCATCTGGCCAAGTCCAAGGGCAAGTTTATGAAACATTAGTCGATTTTGACGAAAACATGGAACTACAACCAAGTCTGGCAACGGGTTATGAGTGGAATGACGAGGGAACAGCGTTGACGTTCAAATTGCAAGAAGGTGTTAAATTCCATGACGGCGCGGAATTCAATGCAGAAGCCGTTAAAAAGAATATTGAACGTATTACCGATGAAGCACTTGCCTCACCACGGGCGTTTTTATTTGAAGAGATTTCAGAAATTAACGTCATCAACGACTATGAAATTGAGTTCGTGACGGAAGAACCGTTTGCGCCGCTCATTTATAGCTTTGCTCATAACGCTGGTTTGATGATTAGCCCTGACGTTATCGACGCTGACTATGAGGCGATGGAAAACGGCGAACAACCTTCGACTGAAGTGAATGCAAACCCAGCAGGAACAGGTTATTTTAAATATGAAAGCGGCCAAATCGGTTCTTCTGAACTTGTCTTCAAGAAAAACGAAGAGTATTGGGGCGAGCCAGCAAAACTTGATTCTGTCACGTTCAAAACGGTTCCAGATGGCAACACGCGTTTAGCGGAACTGGAAACAGGAAGCTCTCATTTTATTGAACCGCTTGATGTGTCAGGTGTTGCTCAATTGGAAGCAACAGACGGCGCACATTTGTTAGAAACGGAAAGCATTTCTGCTTCTTACTTTGGCTTTAATACTGAGAAAGAGCCTTTTGATGATGTCCGCGTCCGCCAAGCAATTGCAATGGCGATTGATAAAAATGTAATTGCTAACGATATTTTAGACGGCTATGAACTTCCGGCAACAAGCCCAGTTTCTCCTGGCGTTATTGGCCATGATCCAAATGCAGAGCCGCTTTCTTATGATGTAGAAGCTGCGAAAGAATTACTTGCAGAAGCAGGCTATGAAGATGGCTTTGAAGTAACACTTTCTACGAATGATACAGCGGCACGTGTTGATTTAGCGCAATACATCCAAAATCAACTAGCTGATCTGAACATTACGGTTGACATCAATATCCAAGAATGGGCAACATATTTGGATGCAACGGCAAACGGTGAACATGAAATGTTTATCCTTGGCTGGAGCTCAGCTACAGGAGATGCAGACTACGCGTTAGCGCCGCTCTTCCATTCTGATAGCATGGGTGAGCCAGGCAACCGTTCGTTCTACTCAAATCCTGATTTGGATGCGATTTTAGATGAAGCTGCCAAAGAAATAGATGAAGATAAGCGTAATGAGCTTTATGCTGAAGCACAAACAATCTTAAATGAAGAAGTGCCAGTTGTGTTTACAACAACGAAAAAATATTTGAATGGCGTCCGCGATGAAGTGAAAAACATTGCCGTTTCGCCTGCAGGCGACTTCTTGTTCCACGACACGTATATTGAGCAATAAAAATGAAGGGCTGCCAATTTTGGCAGCCTTTTAGACTGTAGACACACGCTCGCATACGTCCTCGTCTGACAATCGTCTTCTATTCGTCTAATAGGTTGTCGACAGAATCATCGTGACGGATACTTGCATTTTCGCTTAAAAATGCGTATACTAGCTTTTGTCAGTTAAACGGAGGAATACCCAAGTCTGGCTGAAGGGATCGGTCTTGAAAACCGACAGGCGGGTCACACCGCGCGGGGGTTCGAATCCCTCTTCCTCCGCCATATTCGCATATATACACGACCACTGGAGTGGCCGTGTTTTTCTTTATCATTATATAGTGATAACAAGGAATCGTTTAACACGATCAGGAGTGTGATGGTCATCGATGGATCAAGGAACACATGAAAAATGGATGAATGTGGCTTTAGAAGAGGCAGCAAAGGCAGAGGAAATCGGTGAAGTGCCGATTGGCGCAGTGATTATAAAAGAAGGCAAGCTCATCGCCTCTGCCTACAATTTGCGTGAGGCCAACCATTCAGCGCTCGCTCATGCTGAACTGTTGGCGATTGAACAGGCAAACAAAAAACTAGGCGCTTGGCGGCTGGAAGGCTGCACGCTATATGTCACCCTCGAACCATGCCCGATGTGTGCTGGCGCGATTGTGCAATCGCGTATTCAAACTGTTGTTTACGGAGCACGGGACCAAAAAGCTGGCTGTGCTGGCACATTGATGAATCTTTTACAAGAGGAGCGTTTTAACCATCGTTGTGAAGTGATTAGCGGCGTGCTGGAAGAAAGATGTGGAGAGAAGTTGTCGGCATTTTTCCGGAAACTGCGCGCTGACCAAAAAAGGAAAAAACAGGATTTGCAAGAAGGCCGTTAACGGTTGCATTTGTCTAGTCGATCTAGTATACTTGAACTTGCACCTTACCTTTAGGTGCTTACCTTTATTTACAATTTGCCGTGCTAGATGGGGAGGTAGCGGTGCCCTGTAACTCGCAATCCGCTATAGCGAGGTTGAATCCCTTTTTGAGGTTTCGGTGCTGCAAGGCCTGCCCTGAGTAAGTGGTGTTGACGTTTGGGTTCTGCGCAACGGAAACCCATGAACCCTGTCAGGTCCGGAAGGAAGCAGCAGTAAGTGGACCCTTCCGTGTGCCGCAGAGGTGCCTGGATCGAGCTAACTGCTCAGGTAACGCTTGTGGCGCTGTTATCGAGGAAAGGTGCACGGTATTTACTATATTTTTGTAGATGCGACATAATGTGTGCCGCATAGCTTAAAAACGAAATGAATGAAACGACGTTCCATCGGTCAGTATTGCCTGGCTGAATGGGGCGTTTTTATTTTAGCCAAAGACTTTTCATACTTGGCAATTATATAGAAACGAGCGACAGTGACCTGCCGCCGCTCGACACAAGTTAGACTGGAAGAATGTTATCGATTACGCCATAGTCTTTTGCTTCCGCAGCGCTCATAAAGTAGTCACGTTCGCTGTCGGTGGCGATTTTGTCAGGCGTTTGTCCAGTCCTTTCCGCGATGAAGTGGTTAATTTCTTTGCGTTGTTTCAAAATCCGCTGTGCGTAAATGTCCATATCAGACGCTTGCCCTTTCATGCCGCCATGAGGTTGATGAATCATGACTTCTGCATGGGGCAAAGCGCAGCGTTTGCCTTTGGTCCCTCCTACTAGAAGAACAGCTGCAAATGAGGCGGCCATCCCGGTGCAAATCGTTTGGATATCTGGTTTGATGTAGAGCATCGTATCGAGGATGGCAAAGCCCGCAGAAACGGAGCCGCCAGGGCTGTTAATGTAAATGGAAATGTCTTTTTCAGGATCGGTAGAGGCAAGGAAAAGCAGTTGGGCTGTGACGCTGTTCGCAAGAGTGTCGGTAATTTCATCGCCGATAAAAATAATCCGGTCTTTCAAGAGACGAGAGTAAATGTCGTAACTCCGCTCCCCGTAACGGGTTTGTTCCATCACATATGGAATCGGTATGTTCATCAAAATCGCTCCTTTTTACTTAAGCAGCCAGCGCCTGTGGTGCTGGCGTTTGCATTTTCATATGCTTGCTATACAAAACAGACGCTGGAACGGTCTCATTTACCAATTGCACAATCAATGCGGTATTTTCTTCAGTCAGTGCTTTTACAAGCAGTTGGACATGCAAAGCTTGCTCGTCTACCAGTTGCCAGTCCTTCTCCAAATGTCCGCGCACATGTTTGGATACGTTTTGCCGTGCCCGAAACAGAGTGGCTTTCACAGATCCTAGTGACTGCTGGCACGCCTGGGCAATGTCTTTTAACGGCCATTTGTACACGTCTGCAAGCAAAAACATGCCTAGTTGCTTGACTGTCAGGCTTGATACAAGCGGTTTAAGCAAATACTCAAGGTCTGAGCCGGCGTTAAACATGGCAGCACTTCCCTCAACCAAAGGTTTTTGCGAAGGCTGCCTTTTTGTTTTACGGCAGCGGTCGATAAATGTATGCTTGGCAATCGTAGTGAAATAAGCATTTGTGAGTCGAGTTAAGCCTGCTTTGTGCCAATGGGACCAAGCTTTGAGCCAGGTGTCATGGTATAAATCTTCCGCTTCCCAGCGATTTTTTGTTAAAGCCAAACAGTGATTCTTTGTACTTTGGGCGTATTTATCCCAAGCCTTTTGAAAGTCAGCTGTGCGGTTGCTTGTCATCGAAGCATCTCCTTTCTTTTGCTTTCTATATAAAATAAGAACGTTCTTTGGAGCAAAAAGGATACGGGCAAAACAAGTTTTTGTGGAGCGCTCTTTAAACCAGAAATAGAAAAGGCTATAATAATGATACCGAATGAAGAAGAAGGGGGGAGCCGATGAGCTATCAAGCCCTTTACCGTGTGTGGCGCCCACAGTTACTGGAAGATGTTGTTGGGCAATCACATATTACAAAAACACTTAAAAACGCACTTTTGCAACAGAAGCTTGCGCACGCCTACTTGTTTTCAGGCCCACGGGGGACAGGGAAAACGAGTGCAGCGAAAATTGTCGCCAAAGCGATCAACTGCAAACAAGCTCCAGTGGCAGAACCTTGTAATGAGTGCGATGCCTGTGTAGGAATTACGAATGGCTCGGTTGTCGATGTGATTGAAATTGACGCGGCTTCCAATAATGGCGTAGATGAAATACGTGATATACGCGACAAAGTGAAATTTGCGCCGAGCGAAGTTGCCTATAAAGTGTATATTATAGATGAAGTCCATATGCTTTCAACAGGGGCTTTTAATGCCCTTTTAAAAACATTAGAAGAACCGCCAGCTCATGTGATTTTTATTTTGGCAACGACGGAGCCCCATAAAATTCCGTTAACGATTCTTTCGCGGTGCCAACGCTTTGATTTTAAACCAATCTCAAATGAAGCGCTAATCAATCGAATGAAGTTCATACTTGACAACAACCAACAGCCTTATGAAGAAGAGGCGATTGAGCTGATTGCCCGAGCAGCTGATGGAGGGGCCCGTGATGCCCTTAGTTTGCTTGATCAAGCCATTTCCTTTTCAGATGAAAAAGTCTCTACCGAAGATGTTTTAACAATTACCGGCGCTGTTTCCCGAGAAGCGCTGCATCAATTGGCAGCAGCGTTGGAAAAACAAAATGCGCGCCTCGTTCTGGAAACCATTGACGAAACGCTTAAAGGCGGAAAAGACCCGAAAAGGCTTTTGGAAGACTTGCTGTTATACTATCGAGACTTGTTGTTGTATAAAACAGCGCCTGAAACAGCCGATTTGTTTGAAAGAGCTGTGCTTGATTATGCATTTGTTCAAGTGGCCGAATCTTATAGCAGGCCGTTTATTTATGCTGCTATTCAGAGCCTTTCGGAAAGCCAACAAGAAATGAAATGGGCGCTCCAGCCAAAGATCGTGCTTGAAATGGCTGTGATGAAATTGATGCAGCTTGCACCTGCTCAAGACACGGCGCAAGTGGGCAATGAAGAAATGCGCGCACTGCAAGAAAAAGTGAAGCGCCTTGAAGAGGAGCTTGCCTCAGTCAAACAGGGAAACACATTTGATAAAAGCGAGCCGGCGCCTGCCCAAAAGGAACGGCGGCGTATGCAGCCAAGGGCGCCACAGCAAGGAAAGGCGACTCCTGCCGCTGCGCGTGAACTATTAGAAAACGCCAATAAAGCCGATTTGCAAGAGACGGTAAGCCAGTGGGGCGCGATTATGGAGAAAATAAAAGGGGAGAGTGTGCCTGCCCATGCATGGCTAAGCGACTCTAAACCCGTTGCCGCTTCGGACACGAAGGTACTGTTAGCGTTTCAAAATGAAATGCATCGTGATATGATGGATACAAAGTTTCGAGGCGTTCTTTGCCAAGTGCTAAAGCAAACATTTGGCAATCGCCATGATTTTGTGACATTGCTGAACCAACAATGGCAGCAAATAAAGGCTGAATATATGAAAGACAAACAAACTGATCATCCGCAAGAAGCTGATCCGTTGATTGATGAGGCAGTTAAGCTAGTTGGCGAAGATTTGATTGAAATCATTGATTCCTAAAGGAGATGGATGGAAATGAAGAACATGGGTAATATGATGAAGCAAATGCAAAAAATGCAAAAACAAATGATGAAAGCACAAGAGGAGTTAAAAGAAAAAACTGTTGAAGCAACTGTCGGCGGCGGAATGGTGACTGTTATTGCTTCCGGGGACAAACGGATTTTGGAAGTGAACATTTCTGAAGATGTCGTTGACCCTGATGATGTTGAAATGCTACAAGATCTTATTATTGCCGCAACAAATGAAGCGCTGAAGAAAGTCGACGAATTGGTTGAACAAGACCTTGGGAAATTCACTAAAGGACTGAACATGCCAGGAATGTTCTAGGGGGCTAAGAGATTGCAATACCCGAGACCGATTGCAAAATTAATAGAAGGGTTCACGAGGCTCCCGGGAATTGGGCCAAAAACAGCAAGCCGCCTTGCCTTTCATGTCCTTGATATGAAGGAAGACGATGTGCTTGAGTTTGCGAAAGCCCTTGTCCATGCAAAACGGGATTTAACTTACTGCTCTCAATGCCATAACATCACAGATACGGATCCATGCCAAATTTGTGAAGATAAGCATAGAGACCGTACAACGATTTGTGTTGTCCAAGAATCACGAGATTTAATTGCAATGGAGAAAATGCGGGAATACACCGGGCTTTACCATGTTTTACACGGGGCGATTTCGCCGATGGATGGAATCGGGCCAGAAGATATTAAAATCGCGGAACTGATCAAACGTTTGCAGGATGACGAGAGCGTAAAAGAAGTCATTGTTGCCACCAATCCAACCATTGAAGGAGAGGCAACGGCGATGTATATTTCACGCTTAATTAAACCTACTGGCATTAAAGTGACGCGCCTAGCCCATGGTTTGCCTGTCGGTGGCGATTTGGAATATGCTGATGAAGTAACGCTTTCTAAAGCAATTGAAGGTAGACGCGAATTGTAAGGTGGCATCTTGATGTTAGGTTTTCGAAAAAAAGGCGTTCTTCGTAAAGAAGAAGAAGCAATGTTGTACGAAATGTTGGAACGCCAAAAAGAATCGATCGATTATCAAAAGAAGCTGTTAGCGCATAGTGTAGACCCTTCTGAAGAATTAGTGAATCAAGTGAAACGAGCCGAGGCGCTTTATTCCCTCCTTCTACGGGAAGCGCGAGTCCGCCATAGACGCAAACAAAAAGGATCCTGATTTAGGGTCTTTTTTTGTTGTGTCGATCATACAGTAAAGCAAGACGAGCTCTCTTTGAGGTGATAGGATGGAATCTTGGCTTATATTGTCCATATTAGGTGGTATTGTCGTTTTGCTCTTGATTATAGGAGCGCCAGTAAAGCCATTGCGAGTAGCTGGACAAATCGGCGTCCGGTTGATTATCGCCACACTGTTGTTGTTCTTGCTAAACTCATTTGCAACTGCAACGGGTTTGTTTATTCCTATTAATGCCATTACAGCAACGACTGTCGCGCTACTTGGTTTGCCAGGGATGCTTTTGCTTGTAGCTGTGCAACAACTCATTCTTTGAAACCGCGGAAAAAATGATTCTATCTTTTTCCAGCGGTTTTTTTGTTATTTCTTATTGCATTCCTCATTTAATCCATGTTATATTACTTCTTGCGCCACAAAAGAACAGTAGTTTTAAAGTTTTTTTGAAAAAGATATTGACTTTATTGGCGGAAACATGATATATTAATTGAGTCGCCAAGAGAGAACGGCGACAAACGAGTCCTTTGAAAACTGAACAAAAGCCAAGCGTAAAAGAGATACAAGGTATCTCGTCAATCATAGTGAGCCACAACTTCGGTTGTGCAATGAGCAAGTCAAACTTTTTAACGGAGAGTTTGATCCTGGCTCAGGACGAACGCTGGCGGCGTGCCTAATACATGCAAGTCGAGCGGACAGAAGGGAGCTTGCTCCCGGACGTTAGCGGCGGACGGGTGAGTAACACGTGGGCAACCTGCCCCTTAGACTGGGATAACTCCGGGAAACCGGAGCTAATACCGGATAATCCCTTTCTCCACCTGGAGAGAGGGTGAAAGATGGCTTCGGCTATCACTAGGGGATGGGCCCGCGGCGCATTAGCTAGTTGGTAAGGTAACGGCTTACCAAGGCGACGATGCGTAGCCGACCTGAGAGGGTGATCGGCCACACTGGGACTGAGACACGGCCCAGACTCCTACGGGAGGCAGCAGTAGGGAATCTTCCGCAATGGACGAAAGTCTGACGGAGCAACGCCGCGTGAGTGAGGAAGGCCTTCGGGTCGTAAAGCTCTGTTGTGAGGGAAGAAGCGGTACCGTTCGAATAGGGCGGTACCTTGACGGTACCTCACCAGAAAGCCACGGCTAACTACGTGCCAGCAGCCGCGGTAATACGTAGGTGGCAAGCGTTGTCCGGAATTATTGGGCGTAAAGCGCGCGCAGGCGGCTTCTTAAGTCTGATGTGAAATCTCGGGGCTCAACCCCGAGCGGCCATTGGAAACTGGGGAGCTTGAGTGCAGAAGAGGAGAGTGGAATTCCACGTGTAGCGGTGAAATGCGTAGAGATGTGGAGGAACACCAGTGGCGAAGGCGACTCTCTGGTCTGTAACTGACGCTGAGGCGCGAAAGCGTGGGGAGCAAACAGGATTAGATACCCTGGTAGTCCACGCCGTAAACGATGAGTGCTAGGTGTTAGGGGTTTCGATGCCCGTAGTGCCGAAGTTAACACATTAAGCACTCCGCCTGGGGAGTACGGCCGCAAGGCTGAAACTCAAAGGAATTGACGGGGACCCGCACAAGCAGTGGAGCATGTGGTTTAATTCGAAGCAACGCGAAGAACCTTACCAGGTCTTGACATCCTTTGACCACCCAAGAGATTGGGCTTCCCCTTCGGGGGCAAAGTGACAGGTGGTGCATGGTTGTCGTCAGCTCGTGTCGTGAGATGTTGGGTTAAGTCCCGCAACGAGCGCAACCCTTGATCTTAGTTGCCAGCATTGAGTTGGGCACTCTAAGGTGACTGCCGGTGACAAACCGGAGGAAGGTGGGGATGACGTCAAATCATCATGCCCCTTATGACCTGGGCTACACACGTGCTACAATGGATGGTACAAAGGGCAGCGAAACCGCGAGGTGAAGCCAATCCCATAAAGCCATTCTCAGTTCGGATTGCAGGCTGCAACTCGCCTGCATGAAGCCGGAATTGCTAGTAATCGCGGATCAGCATGCCGCGGTGAATACGTTCCCGGGTCTTGTACACACCGCCCGTCACACCACGAGAGTTTGTAACACCCGAAGTCGGTGAGGCAACCTTTTGGAGCCAGCCGCCTAAGGTGGGACAAATGATTGGGGTGAAGTCGTAACAAGGTAGCCGTATCGGAAGGTGCGGCTGGATCACCTCCTTTCTATGGAGTTTTTACTCTAGTCGATGTATGACCTTCTGGTCATATAGCGCTTAGGCTATTTGTTCAGTTTTGAGAGGACTCAAAACTCTCGATTGAATGCTTTTGCTCCTGCGGTTACTCGTCGCAAGGCAGCACGAAGCATAAACTGAGAAGTGTTACATGATGTAATTGAAATCAGTAGCCTTGTTCAGTTTTGAGAGGACTCAAAACTCTCAGGTTCTTTGAAAACTAAATCCAGAAATAACTCAAATTGATCTTTGTTCATCGGTTGTATAACTGTTTGAACGAGACGTCAAGAATTCAATGCATACCTTTTTATGTATTTTTTAATTTTTGCGAAGAGAACCGAGTAGATCGAGGATGGGAAATGTTCGAAGGAGGGAGCGTACAAAGGTACGTGACCGACTGAGAAACATGAACCAGACGAAGAGATCCGCCGCTGATCTGAAGCAAAAAAGGATAAGTTAGAAAGGGCGCACGGTGAATGCCTTGGCACTAGGAGCCGATGAAGGACGCGACGAACCGCGATAGGCTTCGGGGAGCTGTAAGTAAGCTTCGATCCGGAGATTTCCGAATGGGGGAACCCACCATCCGTAATGGGATGGTACTGACATCTGAACACATAGGATGTCGAGAGGCAGACCCGGGGAACTGAAACATCTAAGTACCCGGAGGAAGAGAAAGCAAATGCGATTTCCTGAGTAGCGGCGAGCGAAACGGAAACAGCCCAAACCAAGAGGCTTGCCTCTTGGGGTTGTAGGACACTCAATAACGGAGTGATCAAGAAACGGAGTAGGTGAACTGTCTGGAAAGGCAGGCCGAAGAAGGTAACAGCCCTGTAGCTGAAACTTCGTTTCCTCCAGAGTGGATCCTGAGTACGGCGGGACACGTGAAACCCCGTCGGAATCCGGGAGGACCATCTCCCAAGGCTAAATACTCCCTAGTGACCGATAGTGAACCAGTACCGTGAGGGAAAGGTGAAAAGTACCCCGGAAGGGGAGTGAAAGAGATCCTGAAACCGTGTGCCTACAACTAGTCAGAGCCCGTTAACGGGTGATGGCGTGCCTTTTGTAGAATGAACCGGCGAGTTACGGTATCGTGCAAGGTTAAGCTGATGAAGCGGAGCCGCAGCGAAAGCGAGTCTGAATAGGGCGCTTTAGTACGATGCCGTAGACCCGAAACCGGGTGATCTACCCATGTCCAGGGTGAAGGTCGGGTAACACCGACTGGAGGCCCGAACCCACGCAAGTTGAAAATTGCGGGGATGAGGTGTGGGTAGGGGTGAAATGCCAATCGAACTCGGAAATAGCTGGTTCTCCCCGAAATAGCTTTAGGGCTAGCCTCGAGTGATGAGTCTTGGAGGTAGAGCACTGATTGGACGAGGGGTCCCCACAGGATTACCGAATTCAGTCAAACTCCGAATGCCAATGACTTTAACTCGGGAGTCAGACTGCGAGTGCTAAGATCCGTAGTCAAGAGGGAAACAGCCCAGACCATCAGCTAAGGTCCCCAAGTATACGTTAAGTGGAAAAGGATGTGGAGTTGCCCAGACAACCAGGATGTTGGCTTAGAAGCAGCCATCATTGAAAGAGTGCGTAATAGCTCACTGGTCGAGTGACTCTGCGCCGAAAATGTACCGGGGCTAAACGTATCACCGAAGCTATGGCAATCCCGTAAGGGATTGGGTAGGGGAGCGTTCCAAGGACAGCGAAGCTAGATCGTGAGGACTAGTGGAGTGCTTGGAAGTGAGAATGCCGGTATGAGTAGCGAAAAGATAGGTGAGAATCCTATCCGTCGAAAGCCCAAGGTTTCCTGAGGAAGGCTCGTCCGCTCAGGGTTAGTCGGGACCTAAGCCGAGGCCGAAAGGCGTAGGCGATGGACAACAGGTTGATATTCCTGTACCACCTCGTATTCGTTTGAACGATGGGGGGACGCAGAAAGGTAGGGTGAGCGCGCCGCTGGCTGTGCGCGTCGAAGCATGCGAGGCTGGAACATAGGCAAATCCGTGTTCCATAAGGCTGAGCTGTGACCGTGAAGGACCTTCGGGTCCGAAATCCCTGATCCTCCGCTGCCGAGAAAAGCCTCTAGTGAGAATACAGGTGCCCGTACCGCAAACCGACACAGGTAGGCGAGAAGAGAATTCTAAGACGCTCGGGAGAACTCTCGTTAAGGAACTCGGCAAAATGACCCCGTAACTTCGGGAGAAGGGGTGCTCTAGTAGGGTTAATCGCCCGAGAGAGCCGCAGTGAAAGGATCCAAGCGACTGTTTAGCAAAAACACAGGTCTCTGCGAAGCCGTAAGGCGAAGTATAGGGGCTGACACCTGCCCGGTGCTGGAAGGTTAAGAGGAAGGGTCATCCCAAATGGTGAGAAGCTCTGAATTGAAGCCCCAGTAAACGGCGGCCGTAACTATAACGGTCCTAAGGTAGCGAAATTCCTTGTCGGGTAAGTTCCGACCCGCACGAATGGTGCAACGACTTGGATACTGTCTCAACGAGAGACCCGGTGAAATTATAGTACCTGTGAAGATGCAGGTTACCCGCGACAGGACGGAAAGACCCCATGGAGCTTTACTGTAGCTTGATAGTGAGTGTTGGTATCATCTGTACAGGATAGGTAGGAGCCTTGGAAACCGGAGCGCTAGCTTCGGTGGAGGCGTCGGTGGGATACTACCCTGATGGTGCTGGCATTCTAACCTCGACCCGTGATCCGGGCCAGGGACATTGTCAGGTGGGCAGTTTGACTGGGGCGGTCGCCTCCTAAACAGTAACGGAGGCGCCCAAAGGTTCCCTCAGAATGGTTGGAAATCATTCGTAGAGTGCAAAGGCAGAAGGGAGCTTGACTGCGAGACCTACAAGTCGAGCAGGGACGAAAGTCGGGCTTAGTGATCCGGCGGTGCCGTATGGAAGGGCCGTCGCTCAACGGATAAAAGCTACCCTGGGGATAACAGGCTTATCTCCCCCAAGAGTCCACATCGACGGGGAGGTTTGGCACCTCGATGTCGGCTCGTCGCATCCTGGGGCTGAAGTAGGTCCCAAGGGTTGGGCTGTTCGCCCATTAAAGCGGCACGCGAGCTGGGTTCAGAACGTCGTGAGACAGTTCGGTCCCTATCCGTCGCGGGCGTAGGAAATTTGAGAGGAGCTGTCCTTAGTACGAGAGGACCGGGATGGACATACCGCTGGTGTACCAGTTGTTCCGCCAGGAGCATCGCTGGGTAGCTACGTATGGACGGGATAAGTGCTGAAAGCATCTAAGCATGAAGCCCCCCTCAAGATGAGATTTCCCATGGCGTAAGCCAGTAAGACCCCTTAGAGATGATGAGGTTGATAGGTCAGAAGTGGAAGCGTGGCGACACGTGGAGCGGACTGATACTAATCGGTCGAGGGCTTATCCTATATACATTCTTGACAATTGAGTCTATTTCGGATTTAGTTTTGAAAGAATCACTGATTCTTTCCATACCTTTCAGTGCAGACGAAGCGATTCGCCGCATCTGAAGCAAAGCGATTGACAAAGAGAAGCAAGAAGGTCGAGGATCGGAAGTGTTCGACTGAAGGAGCGTACAAGCGTACGTGACTGAAGAAGAATCACGAACGAGACGAAGAGATTCGCTGCTTATCTGAAGTCAAAAAAGAACTACGAAGAAATCCGAAGCTTATCTGAAGTAGAGTCCGGTGACAATGGCAAAGAGGTCACACCCGTTCCCATGCCGAACACGGCCGTTAAGCTCTTTTGCGCCGATGGTAGTTGGAGGCTTCCTCCCGCGAGAGTAGGACGTTGCCGGGCAACAGCAAGACACCTGAAAAGGTGTCTTTTTTGTTATGGGCAGCAAGCAAAAGAGTGCTGCTTCGAAGAAGCAGAGTTAAATGCTTATTAGGAGTATATGGAGATAAGCTCATATAAAAAACTACGTGAATAGGCTTCACTGGAAAAGCCTCATGCCCTCCTGCGAGACGTAGGGATCATTTTCGTAAAACAACATGAAAAACATCTTGAAAAAGCTTCATGCCCCACTTCCCCGTAGGAAAAGATCCCGGAGCCAGGACGTTGCCGGGCAACAGAAGACACCTGAATAGGTGTCTTTTTTTGTTATGGGCAGGAAGCAAAAGAGTGCTGCTTTAGAAAAGTAGTCGACCAGCATTAGCATTGTATTTACTCGATCTCAAATTTAAATAAGTATCTTTAATAACTTCTTGCAACTTGATAACGCCATCCATTAATATTTTTAATGTTATGTTAATTGGAGTATAGTCCCTTTAGGGGAACATAATTAAACAGCCTTAGGCATTTGAAAAATAACAAGCAGGAATTTAAGAACAGCATCTATAAATTTATAAGAATCAACTTCCATAAGAACTTCCATAAGGAGATTGGGATGAATATCAATAAATTCGTAACACCAGAGATTATTTTTGGGAGTGACGCGATAAGGCAAGCGGGGGATGCTTGCGTGCGGCTTGGGGCGAGAAAAGTATTGATTGTTAGTGATAATGGTGTAGCTAATGCCGGCTGGCTAGAAAAAGTAATGGATCTTTGCAAAGAGTCTCATTTGCCCTTTGCCACGTTTATCGACGTGACGATAGACCCGAAAGATCGCGAAGTTGAGCAAGGGTGCCGAGTGTTTGTTCAACATGAGTGTGACGCGATTATTGGGATTGGTGGAGGAAGTGTGTTAGATGTAGCGAAAGCGATTGCCATACTCGCAACGAACGGAGGGGCGATTAGTGATTATGAAGGGATTGATAAAATTAAAAAACCCCTTCCCCCGATGATTATGATTATGACAACGGCAGGATCTGGCTCTGAGGTGTCGCAGTTTTCCATCATTGTGGATTCGACTCGAAAAAAGAAAATGACGATCATATCGAAAACATTGGTGCCTGATATCGCCATTATTGACCCTTTTACACTCGTCACGAAAGACAGCAGCCTCACTGCTACAACGGGGATGGATGTATTGACGCATGCGGTTGAAGCCTATGTCAGTGTGGCGGCTACTCCGCTTACAGATGTCCAAGCGAAAAATGCCCTCACCTTGTGTGCTCAATATTTGCGCCCCTCTGTTGCCTCGAAAACAAATAAAGAAGCGAAGGAAGCGATGGCAATGGCTAGTTTACAGGCAGGGCTTGCTTTCTCAAATGCAATCCTAGGGGCGGCACATGCGATCTCACATGCAATAGGGGGGAAGTTTCCTTTGCCGCATGGAGAGATCAATGCGATTCTTTTGCCCTATGTGATGGATTTTAATTTTATCGCAGCACCTAAACGATTTTCAGACATAGCGACATGCTTAGGGATCGATACAAGAGGATTGACCGATCGTGAAGCAGGCAATGCTGCGATCCAATCCGTTAAAGAACTATCCTCTGATATTGGGATTCCAACCAAGTTTAAACAAGTCGGGTTAACAGAAATGATTGATCATATAAGCCAAGTGGCGTTAGAAGATGCGTGTATGATTACGAATCCCCGTGACATGGATATTGAGCAAGTGAAACAAGTATTAAATCATGTTTTATAGGTGGTGACTTCTAATGTTGGATAATAAACAAGCGATGATTGCTCGTTTAACAGGTGTTGATTCATCCAAAAAAACATACTACACAGAATTAAAGAAAACAGTTGAACAGCTGAAAAAAAAAACATTCAATTAGAGATCATAAATGAAGTAATGAAAAGCATTAAGGTCGATATGTCACTAGATGATATTTTAATTAATATGATTGATAAACTAAAATTGCTTGTTCACTTTGATCGACTGAGCTTTTTGATGTTAACAAATGAAACGTTAAGATTAAGTCATGTTTATCCTGAAGATCACTATTCGTTAGAAATTGGCTCAACCATTCCAAAGGCCCAGTCCCTCTATTGGTCAGCATTAGACAAAAGGCAAACGGTTCTCCAAAGTTTAACGGATACGAATCACGCTTTTTACGAGAAACCATATTTAGCTGTACTTGAGCTTAAATCCATTTTAGTCATACCCATTTACAGTAAAAACAAACGGATTGGCGTATTGAGTATCGGTCGGAAACAAGAAATAGACTGGAGCTCTGACGACCTAGCGTTTTTAGAGCAATTAACAGATCATTTAGCCGTTAGTATCGAAAATGTCGAATTATATGGTCAAGTTTTACGATCGAAACAAGAGTGGGAAGATACGTTTAAAGCAGTAGATGATATGATCGTTGTTTTCGGTCAAGAAGGAAACGTGGTTCAATTTAATGATGCGGTTCATGAGTTTCTTCAGAACCACGAATTAACCCATATTTCTGCTTTGGTTGCCCACTGTGAGCCACTTGTTAAGGAAACGTTCTACTCCGAAAAAGCAGGCCATAAGGAAATCCATCTCCGCAATCAAACCATTTGTGAGCTTTCTACGTACCCCCTTCTCAATAACGAACAGGTGATGTATGGGGTGATTGCTTATATCAAAGATGTGACGGAAAAGCGAAAAATGGAAGTACAGCTCATCCATTCTGGCAAGCTAGCGGCTATCGGTGAAATGGCAGCAGGAGTGGCACATGAATTGAACAGCCCGTTAACGGCCATTTTAGGGAATTCACAGCTTATCCTTAGAAATATGAACAATCATGATTCGTTGTTTCCACTTTTAACCGACATAAAAAATTGTGGCGATCGTTGCAAACGAATTATTAATAGCTTGCTTACTTTTTCGAGGCAGGACGATTTTGTGTTTGAGTCTTGTTCCATCAACGAGGCTGTGAATGAAACATTAAACCTGTTAAAGTATCAGTTGGAAAAAGAAAAAGTAATAATCAAAACAGAATTACAAAAAGACATCCCTTTCATTGAAGGGAACCAAGCGCAGATTGAACAAATCATTATCAACTTATTATTAAATGCTAAGGCTGCATTAGAAGAAACATTGAGGGAAAAGAAGGAAATACTCATCAAGACGTCGTTTCAATTCCATGAAGTCCATTTATCGGTTACTGACAACGGAATCGGAATTGAAGAAGAACGCCTCTCAGAAATTTTTCACCCTTTTCATACAACTAAATCGTCAAAAGAAGGAACGGGGCTAGGGCTGTCTGTAAGTATTGGTATTGCCAAATCGCATGGGGGAACGATTGAAGTTCACAGCAAATGGAATAAAGGAAGTACGTTTATATTAAAGTTGCCAACAGCTAGCGATAAGGTTGGAGGAACGATATGACAAGCATATTAATTATTGACGACGAAGTGGAGGTAGGCAACTTTCTTTCCCACTTGTTCACATCAAAAGGGTACAAGGTACGTGTTGTAAACAGTAAGAAGGAATTCGATGCGATTGATTTTGACCACCATCAGTTCCAAGGGGCAATGATTGATCTAAAGTTACCTGATGCGAATGGACTTGCATTACTTAAGCATGTTAAAAGGAGACAACCACACTGTAAAGTCATCATTATGACAGGGTACAGTACAATCAAAACAGCTGTCGAGGCAATGAAGCTAGGAGCGAGTGATTACATAGAAAAGCCTTTTGATGATATTGATTTGTTAGAAAAACAAGTGGACGACTTGCTCGTTGCCAACGGGACGTCTAATGAGCAGCGGATTCTCGATCTGGCGACAAATGTTGGCCTGATTGTGGGACATAATGAGGCCATGAGACAGGTGATTCAAACGGCTTATAAAGTAGCTGGGAAACATGTGAATGTGTTAATCGGGGGAGAAACAGGGACGGGAAAGGAAGTGTTCGCACGGTTTATACACCAAGCGAGTCAACGGTGCTATGAATCATTTATTGGAGTGAACTGTGGCGCACTGTCTGAGTCTTTATTGGAGAGTGAACTTTTTGGGCACGAAAAAGGTGCGTTTACGGGAGCTACACAAAAACGAAAAGGTCTTTTTGAAATTGCCAGCAAAGGAACGTTGTTTCTGGATGAAATAGCGGAAGCATCCACTTCGATTCAAGTGAAACTTTTGCGTGTCCTCGAAACCCGCGAGTTTATGCGTGTAGGTGGAGAGCAACCGCTACACACAAACGCCCGCTTGCTTGCTGCAACGAACGAAGACCTTCAAGAAGCCGTTCAACAGAAAAAATTTAGAGAAGATTTATTTTATCGATTAAACGTGGTTCATTTAGAAATTCCGCCGCTTAGGGACAGAAAAGAGGATATTCCCTTATTAATTGAACACTTTTTAAAACGATATCCTAGTATGGAAGTTTCTTTTTCAGATGGGGCTTTAGAAATGTTGCAAAGCTACGAGTGGCCTGGCAACATTCGAGAATTATCAAACTACATTACAAGGATCGTCACGTTTGCCGATTCAGGTCATGTGAACATCACTGCGGATCATCTACCTTTTGCAAAGCAACGTTCTGTCACTTTAAAGAAGCGAACAGCTAATGATCATACCGAAACGCCGGGGACGGGGATGGACAACTTTATCGAAAAATGGCGGGATGACGCTTTAAGCTTTTACTCGAAAAAAGAAGTGATAAATTTGGAAGAAGTTCTTGCCCAGCTTAAACAGTTGGAGTCACAACTCGGCAAAGCTCTTGTTCTACAAACGTTAGAAACCACCCATGGAAACCGAAAAGAGGCGGCGAAACGGCTACAAATTTCGATGAGAAAGCTTCGATATCTTTTAAATGAAAAACGAAATACGGAATAGCAGCCAAAGAACTCTTTTTTTAAGGGGTTCTTTTTTTGGCTAGTCCCGTTTGAGTCGGTTTAACGGAAAATTGTCATGTTTTGTCCGTCAAGTTGGCTAAAAATAGCCGATTTTTTGGCCCAAAGAGAAGAGACTTGCTGAAAAAGAAAGCGCTTTTATATTGGCATGGTTCTTGCTTTTATAAAGGTAACCAAAATGAGGGGAGTGTTTTTACATGAGTAAAACAAGCGAACGAAGAATGATGAAAGCGGCGGTCGTTAATCAGTTCAATCAACAATTAGAGATTAAGGAAGTTCCGGTACCTACCGTGGAGTATGGAGAGGTGCTTGTCAAAATTAAGGCTTGCGGTGTTTGTCATACAGACTTGCATGCCGCTCATGGAGATTGGCCAGTAAAGCCAAAGCTTCCTCTTATTCCTGGTCATGAGGGAGTAGGTATTGTAGAGGAAATAGGAGAAGGGGTCACTTCGATAAAGGTAGGAGATCGGGTCGGCATTCCGTGGCTTTACTCTGCATGTGGAGAGTGTGAGTATTGTTTAACAGGCCGTGAGACGTTATGCCCTGACCAATTAAATGCAGGTTATTCAGTGGATGGGGGATATGCAGAGTATTGTAAGGCGCCTGCCAATTATATAGTGAAAATACCTGAGAATCTTGATTTTGCTGAAGTGTCCCCGATTTTTTGCGCAGGGGTGACGACTTACAAAGCATTAAAAGTAGCCGATGCCAAAGCCGGTGACTGGGTTGCCATTTATGGAATCGGTGGATTGGGTCACGTTGCTTTGCAGTACGCAAAAGCAATGGGCTATAACGTCGTCGCTGTCGATATTATGGAGGACAAACTTGAATTAGCAAAACGTCTTGGAGCTGATTTAACAGTCAATGGACTTCAGGTAGACCCTGTTCAAGAAATAAAAGAAAAAGTGGGCGGAGTTCAAGCAGCTATTAGCGTGGCAGTCACAAAAAAAGCATTTGAGCAAGCTTACGGATCTGTTAAAAGAGGAGGGACATTAGTCGTTGTGGGCCTTCCAAACGATGAATTGCCCATTCCGATTTTCGATACGGTGCTAAACGGTGTAACCGTGAAAGGCTCAATCGTAGGGACGCGCAAAGACTTGCAAGAATCGATTGAATTTGCAGCACAAGGGAAAGTGCGAACCAACATCGAAACACAGCCGCTCGATAAAATTAACGAAGTGTTTGAAAGAATGGAGAATGGAAAAATTAACGGTCGTGTTGTGTTAACAATTGATGAAACCGCTTAACTGGGAGGGAAAACAATGTCACAAGTGCCAACAGGCGAAAACAGCTTAAAGACTAGGTTAGTGTCGTTTTTAAACGGCGGATCAAAGAAACTATTGATCAATGGAGAATGGGTTGATGCCGTATCTGGCCAAACGTTTGAGACGATGAATCCAGCAACTGGTGACACGTTGGCCATTGTGGCAGAAGCAGGACAAGAGGATATCGATTCTGCGGTCAAAGCTGCACGGAAGGCGTTTGATGAAGGGCCTTGGTCAAAAATGAGCGCGGCAGAAAGAAGTCGTCTTATCTACAAACTAGCTGATTTAATAGAGGAGCATAAAGAAGAGCTCGCTCAGCTAGAGACTTTAGATAATGGCAAGCCGATTCGCGAGACGGCCAATGCGGATGTTCCATTAGCGATTGAACATTTTCGTTATTTTGCCGGATGGGCAACAAAAATAGTAGGACAAACGATCCCAGTGCAAGGGAATTATTTCAATTATACGCGCCATGAAGCAATTGGTGTCGTTGGTCAAATCATTCCTTGGAATTTCCCATTATTGATGGCCGCGTGGAAACTTGGTGCCGCCCTTGCTACAGGTTGTACGGTTGTATTAAAACCAGCCGAGCAGACCCCGCTGTCTGCCTTGTATTTAGGGGAATTGATCAATGAAGCGGGATTTCCAAAAGGGGTTGTCAACATTGTTCCTGGATTTGGACATTCGGCAGGAACAGCAATTGTCAATCACCCAGCTGTCGATAAAGTCGCTTTTACAGGCTCTACAAATGTTGGAAAATTAATTATGAAACAAGCGAGTGAATCTTTGAAGAGGGTGACACTGGAACTCGGTGGCAAGTCTCCAAATATCATTTTACCTGATGCTGATCTTTCGAAGGCCGTTCCTGGATCACTTATGGGAATTATGTTCAACCAAGGCCAGGTGTGCTGCGCAGGGAGTCGATTGTATGTCCAAAAGAAACAATACGATCATGTCGTTGCTGACCTAGTGTCGTTAACAAAGAAAATTAATCAAGGGGATGGGCTGTTAGAACACACGACAATGGGGCCTTTGATTTCGACTCAGCAACAAAAGCGCGTGAAAAATTATATCGATCGTGGCGTTGAGGAGGGGGCAGAGCTATTAGCCGGCGGGACCATTCCATATGACCAAGGGTATTTTGTCTCCCCAACTATTTTTGCTGACGTAGATCATTCCATGACGATTGCAAAGGAGGAAATTTTTGGACCGGTTGTGGCCGCGATGCCGTTTGAAAGCGTCGATGACCTAATTGGTAAAGCGAACGATTCGGATTATGGGCTAGCTGCTGGTGTTTGGACACAAGACATTAAAAAAGCCCACTACATTGCCCACCGAATCAAAGCGGGGACCATTTGGGTGAATTGCTATAATGTATTTGATGCAGCCAGCCCGTTTGGCGGTTACAAACAATCGGGGATTGGCCGAGAAATGGGAAGCTATGCATTAGACAATTATACGGAAGTAAAAAGTGTCTGGGTCAATATGGATTAAACCGTAAATTCGGGAGAGAAGCGATCATCTACGCTTTTCTCCTTCTTTTTATTTTTGCGACCATCATACATGCCACGGGACCCGGCTATTACGCCGGTTTTTTGCTGTTTATTTGCGTTCGTATGTTTATAACCATTTTTTATTCACCAAACGGTAAAGAAGAGGCATAGTCTAATGGAAAGCAGCGGGCTTCTCGATTTTTTGCCCGATCGACAGACGGTTCGTACTGCCCGAGTTAAAATAACAAGGTCCACCATGGTACTAGAAGTCGCTATTCCCATATAGGCAAACAATGAATGGTATAATAAAAATACGTAGAAAAAGGGAGGCGCAAAATGAAGGAATTTGCCGAACCGCTTTACCCAGAAATAGCCCGATTGCCTCATGAAGAAAAATTATTCCAATTAAAAGCTGTAAGACGGTTAAAGTTGTTGTCCCATTACGGAGCAGGTTCATTGGTTTCTCCAGTTGTGCATTCACGTTTTGAACATACGGTCGGCGTTTGGAAATTAGCAGCCCATTTTCAACCAGATAATAACGAATTGCGAGTTGCATCGATACTGCATGATATTGGGCATTTGCCGTTTTCCCATAGTGTCGAAAAAGCCCTTGGTTTTGATCATCATGAGTTGACGGCGAAGCGCATTCACTCGCCCCTTATTACCGCTGTGTTATTAGAAGCAAATATCGATTTGGATAAAGTTATGGCCTATCTCGATCATCCTGGGCCACTAACAGGCACACATACGGTAATGGGGTTGGACCACTTGGACAGCTTTTTAAGGGATACGTACATGGCTGGCACGAATCGTGTCCACCCGTGGGAACTGGTTAAACAGATGGAGTGTACGGAATCAGGAGTGGCATGTGGCGAAGAAACCGCATTACAGTTGATGGAATTAGTTGTCCGTGCCCATGAATGGATGTGCGCGCCAACGTTGCTTGCAGCTGATGCAGTTCTTGCCGAAGCGATTCTTTGTGACTGGGCGGAAGTCGGCGATGACCGCGATGTGTTTGCTGAACTAACGGATTGGGACGTCCTGTCCGTCTTAAAAACATCGCCATCGGTACGGGCAAGAATGTGGATACGTACGTTGCTTGAAGAACCCCATAAACTTCTTGTGCGTGAAGGGGCGAGCGGATCAGGCATCCCGATCAGCGTAAGAAAATTATATGCCAAAGCGCCTTTGGTTAACGGCAAGCCTTATTTCGATACGATTCAGGAGGATCTTTCCACAAAATTGCAGGCGTTCGTCAAAACTTATGAAGTCATCGATTTTTCGGTTGTCGCAGATCATGTTTAACATTGGCCAAACACCAATTCGAGTTGTTTTTCATAAGATGGATAAACGTCTATATGTATAAAGGCACTCTTTATGGCGACACTTATAGTGGAGGTGGCATAAAGGTGGCAACAACAACGAAAACCGTTTATATTAAAGGAAAGCGTAGCTGTGGCGTCTGCCAATCTATGAAAGAAGCGGGTTTGTCATTAGGATCGTTATTTTTGTGCCAAGACTGTGAGCAAGAGATCATGCGATTGGAACCTGGCGAAGACGCTTATCAAACATGCGTAGATGCGTTAAAACGATTGTGGAATTGAAAAATGCGCCATTCGCTATAATAGAATGGTGAGAAGGCCAGTTGATGTTAGCCGTAACTGGCTTTTTTTATTCCTTTATGTTAGCGAACAGGTTTGAAAAATAGTGATATGCAGCAAATATAAAAGAAATATCGAGGCATAGAAGGGGAATTTAAATGAAAGCACGAACACCAATTATAGCTGCACTGCAACGACATAGCGACAAACAGCCTTTGTCTTTTCATGTGCCAGGGCATAAAAATGGCGCTGTCTGGCCTGAAAGCTTGGCGCCTTTTCAGCATGTGCTTGCCTATGATGTTACGGAGCTAGAAGGGTTGGATGACCTTCATGACCCCACAGGCCCAATTGCGGAATCGCAAGCGCTTTGTGCAGCCTTTTACGGTGCAGGCGAAACAAGTTACTTGGTTGGCGGTTCTACTAGTGGAAATTTGGCAATGATTTACGGATTATGCAAAGAAGGCGACGTTGTTTTTGTGCAACGGAATTGCCACAAGTCGGTTTTGCATGCGCTTGAGTTGGCAAGAGCAAAAGCCGTTTTTCTTGCCCCTGAATATGATAAAAAGACAGGGCGGCCGCTAGGGTTGACTGCTAATGTTTTTGAAGAAGCGCTCAGGCGATACCCTGGTGCAAAAGCACTTGTTGCTACTTATCCCGATTATTGGGGCACGGTTCGCAATCAAGCAGCTATTTTTGCTCAGGCAAAGGAGGCAGGTTTGCTCGTGCTTGTCGACGAAGCACATGGAGCGCATTTTAAACTAGGAGAAGGTGAAGGGCGCTGTCCTAAACAAGCACTTGACATGGGAGCGGATGTTGTCGTGCAATCAGCCCATAAAATGCTGCCTGCTTTAACAATGGGGGCTTGGCTGCATTTTGCAAAAGAGACGACTGCGGCTATTAGGGAGCCAGTCAAACGAGCGTTAACGATGGTGCAGTCAAGCAGTCCGTCGTACTTGCTTCTTGCTTCATTAGATGGGGCACGTGCCTATATCGAAAGCGAAGGGGAAGCAGCATTTGCTAAAGCATGCCGCGCCAGCCAACGTTTGCAAGAGGCGATAGGCAGCCATCCTATGCTGGAAGTTGTCGAAAATGCAGGCGAGTGCTACCAAAATGACCCGTTAAAGGTTACAATAAAAGCAAATGATTCACGTTCTGGTACATGGCTGCTTCAAGAGTTGGCAAAGGCAGGGATTTGGGCGGAGATGGCTGATCCAAACGCTATCCTTCTCGTACTAGGGGTTGGACAGGACTTCGATGCTAGCCTGTTCCATTCGCGGCTTTCGACACGTTGTTGGCAGCCCGAAAAGCAGAGGAAAAAAGGCCTGTTCCAGGCAGGAGCAGGGCCGCTCATTTCCGAATTGATAGACATGAAACGGCCCAACTTCAGCTCAGAAACGGTTCCGCTGAGTGAAGCAGTTGGCAGAGTTGCAGCTGAGCCACTTGTCCCGTACCCCCCTGGAGTTCCTCTATTGTATCGAGGAGAACAGGTGGCCCCTGCCCATGTTAAGCAGATTGAGCAACTGCTTGAAGCAAGCGTCCGCTTTCAAGGGCTGGACCCAAAACATGGATTACGTGTACAAATGCCGGAGGATTAGACATGAAAAAAGGGCTGTTTATTACAGTTGAAGGCGGAGAAGGCGCCGGTAAAACGACGATCATCAATCTTGTGCAAGAGCAACTTGCCACTCAAGGCTACGAGGTGATCCGCACAAGAGAACCAGGCGGCGTGGAGCTGGCTGAACAAATTCGCGATCTATTGTTGCATACGCAAGGCGTTGAAATGGATAACCGCACGGAAGCATTGCTTTACGCTGCCGCAAGAAGAGAGCATTTGATCAAAAAAATTGTTCCCGCTCTTGCGGAGGGAGCCCTTGTCTTATGTGATCGTTATATAGATTCAAGCCTTGTGTACCAAGGCCATGCAAGAGGAATAGGAATGGAAGAAGTTAGAGCTATTAATGGCTTTGCGATCGAGACGTATATGCCAGACTTAACGTTATATTTTGATGTCGAGCCGGAAATCGGGCTGGAAAGGGTGCAAAAGGACGCTGTCCGCAGTTGGAATCGCTTGGACCAAGAGACGCTAACCTTTCATAAGCGTGTCCAGGAAGGTTACAAAAAACTGCTAAAGGCTGAACCGGAGCGAATAAAGGCCATTGATGCCAACCGTTCTTTTGCAGAAGTGTTTCATGATACAATGGAAGAAATCAACCGAATGCTTTTGTCTACTAAAGACTAAACAAAAAGTGGGGTGCGATAGATGAAACTTATTATTGCGGTAGTTCAAGATAAAGACAGCACACGTTTGTCTGACGGGCTTGTAAAAGCCGATTTTCGCGCAACGAAACTTTCTAGCACAGGTGGATTCCTTAAGGCAGGAAACACCACGTTTCTGATCGGCGTTGATGACGATAAAGTAGAAGATGTTATGGAGATTATCCAAAAAAATTGCCGTAGCCGCGAACAGGTGGTAGCGCCGATTTCGCCAATGGGCGGAAATGCCGATTCCTATGTTCCTTACCCTGTTGAAGTACAAGTCGGGGGCGCTACCGTCTTTGTTCTTCCTGTAGACCAATTTGAACAATTTTAAGAGCAGGTGAGACACGTGGATACATGGAAAGACTGGCAAGAGGCACAGCCGCAGGTTGTGCCTATGCTTGTTGCGAGCATTCAAAAAAACCGCTTGGCCCACGCCTACTTGTTCGAAGGGGAAGCCGGAAGCGGCAAACATGAAGTGGCTTTGTTGATGGCGAAACGTTTTTTCTGCAAGGAACACAACGGGGCAGAGCCGTGCCATGCATGCAGTGACTGTTTGCGGATTGAACATGGCAACCACCCTGATGTCCACCAAGTCGCACCGGACGGACAATCGATTAAAAAAGAACAGATCGAATACTTACAAAAAGAATTTACGTACAGGGGCATGGAGTCTGCTGCAAAAGTGTATATCGTCTCCCACGTGGATAAAATGACCGCAAGCGCTGCAAATAGTTTATTGAAGTTTCTGGAAGAGCCACAAGGCCAAACATTGGCGATCCTTTTGACGGAAAACGGCGCAAGCATTTTGCCGACAATTCGCTCCCGCGCCCAACAAATGCGGTTTTTGCCGCCTTCGCAAACGCAAATAGCAAGCAAACTTGTTGCCGAGGGAATCGAAGAAAATCAGGCATTGTTTTTGGCTGCTTTAACAGGAAACAAAGCTTACGCGAAGGCACTAGCCGAGGGAGACTGGTCTTTTCAAGCAAGAACCGTAGTGTTACAATTGATGCATGAGCTTTTTACAAGGCCAGACCTTGCTGCAATCACACTTGCTGATAAGTGGATTCCGCTTATGAAGGAGCGGTTGCAACAAGAAATGGGGCTTGAAATGATGTTACTTTGGTTAAGAGACCTTTTATATATACAGGCTGGAAAGCAGGATAAGCTTGTCTATGCTGACAACAAAAGCAAATTTGATGAGCTGGCGCTTTCTACATCACAGCACACCATTCGCGCAGCGATGAGCCATGTGCTTGAAGCGAAAAGGCATCTTAGCGCCAACGTTTCCATCCAACTAGTGATGGAACGGCTGCTTTTCACCATACAGGAGGGCTAAGTTTTGCACGAGGTCATAGGTGTCCGTTTTAAAAAAGCGGGCAAAATTTACTACTTCTCTCCAGGCCCGTTTCAGCTTACAGGCGCAGAAGCTGTTATTGTTGAAACGTCCCGGGGCGTTGAGTACGGGAAAATTGTCGTTCCTCCAAAGTTTGTTAATGAAGAGGACATCGTCTTGCCATTAAAGCCAGTGATGCGTGTGGCGACTAGCAAAGACGAAGAAACTGTGAGAGAAAACAAACGGGCCGCTGAAGACGCATTTGCAACATGTCACGAGAAAATTGTAGAACATCAACTAGACATGAAGCTTGTTGATGTGGAATACACGTTTGACCGCAACAAAGTGCTCTTTTATTTTACTGCTGATGGGCGAATTGATTTTCGCGAGCTCGTTAAAGACTTAGCAGCAATTTTTCGGACAAGGATTGAGCTTCGGCAAATCGGTGTCCGTGACGAAGCAAAAATGCTTGGCGGCATTGGCCCTTGTGGTCGGATGCTTTGCTGTTCAACGTTTTTAGGCGACTTTGAGCCAGTCTCGATTAAAATGGCAAAAGACCAAAATTTATCGTTAAACCCAGCGAAAATTTCAGGTCTTTGCGGCCGGTTAATGTGTTGTTTAAAGTATGAAAATGACACATATGAGGAAGCTAAGAAAGAAATGCCTGACATTGGCAAGCCGATTGTTACGCCTGATGGCAAAGGCAAAGTGGTTGGCCTAAATTTGCTTGACCGAATCGTTCAAGTCCAACTGGCAGAAGAACAGCAAACGCTGGAGTATGCTTTTGAAGAACTGATGAGAAAGGAGACAGTCGCTTCGGAAGCAACTGAATAACGAGGTGAACCATGTGGACAAAAAAGCCATATTCACTCAAGTCTCGAGCCTTGAAGAGCGGATAGGGGATCTTCATGACGAACTAAGAGGGCTAAAAGAGCAACTGGCATACTTAATTGAAGAAAACCATTACTTGCATGTCGAAAATGAAAATCTCCGTAAACGGCTTGAACCAGAAGCTGGGACGAAAAACACGGTTACGCCCTCAGGAGAAAGCTCACGCAAAAAAATGGTGGGGGAAGGCCATGAAAATTTGGCCCGTTTGTACCAAGAAGGATTCCATATTTGCAACACCCATTACGGCAGTATAAGGCCTGAAGGGGATGACTGCTTGTTTTGCCTGTCCTTTCTGCACCAAAAGTAAGCACGTGCAACCATCAAGATGTTAAATAAAGAAGTCGGCTCCGTTTGGACGATCTATTCGGGTAGCCGACTTTTTCGTTGATAAAGGAGGGGCCATGCTTTTACAAGGAGAACGGCTCGACAAAGTGGCTGGCAGCAACCTATCGATTATCCAAAGTGACCAGACATTCGCTTATTCGATTGATGCGGTGTTGCTTGGCCGATTTGCTTATGTGCCCATCCAAAAGGGGCGTATTCTTGATTTGTGCAGCGGAAATGGCATTGTCGGTCTCGTTCTGTCGGCTCGCACGAAAGCATTGATCGATTTGGTTGAAGTTCAAGCGCGATTGCATGATATGGCAGAACGGACGATACGCGTGAATCAACTAGAAAAACAAGTAACTTCACTATGTTTTGATGTAAAAGACACAAAAAACAACCTTGCCCATAGCTCGTATGATACAGTTACATGCAATCCTCCTTATTTTCAACTTGGAGGAAACAAGCAAGTAAAAGAACAGCGTGCTCTCTCCGTCGCTCGCCATGAGCTTGCCTGCACGTTGGCGGACGTTGTCCAAGCAGGCAGTTATGCATTGAAATATGGCGGCAAGCTAGCGCTCGTCCATCGCCCAGAACGGCTTGCGGACATGATGGAGGAGATGCGTAAATGCAACATCGAGCCAAAACGACTGCGTTTTTGCCACCCTCGGGGGGAAGCAAACGCCAACATCGTCCTTTTGGAAGGGACAAAAGGTGGCAAGCCAGGGCTTGTTTGTGAACCGCCGTTAATTGTTTATAATGAAGACGAGTATACGCCAGCCTTTCAAAGGGAGTATTTTGGAAGATGACACATGTGATGTATGTGCTTGAGTGCAAGGATGGCAGTTGGTACACCGGGTATACCAACCATTTGCAAAAACGACTAGCGATGCATGAAGCAGGCAAAGGGGCAAAGTATACCCGGGGAAGAGGGCCGTTTACGCTCGTATTCTTTGAAGAATTTCCCACAAAAGAAGAGGCGATGCGCTGCGAATATGCCTTTAAACAACTATCCAAAAAGGAAAAGCAGCTTTACATAGCCATGCGAAGAAAAGAGGAAGGACGATGAAAGAGCAAAAAAGTTTCCAGCACACGGATGGGTGCCTTTATTTGGTGCCGACGCCAATTGGCAATTTGGAGGACATGACATTCCGCGGAATTCGGATATTGAAAGAAGCCGATTTAATTGCCGCTGAAGATACAAGGCAAACTCGGAAACTTTCGGCTCACTTTGACATTCATACGCCGCTAGTCAGCTACCATGAGCATAATCAAAAGCAAGCCGGCGCTGACCTTTTAGCGGAAATGGAAAAGGGAAAAACAATTGCTCTTGTCAGTGATGCAGGCATGCCTGGAATTTCTGACCCTGGTGAAGCGCTTGCCAAGCTCTGCATTGATGCAGGCATTCCCGTTGTCGCTTTGCCTGGGGCAAATGCAGCCCTGACTGCTTTGGTCGCTTCAGGCTTGCCGGCTAAGCAATTTGCCTTCCACGGTTTTTTGCCGCGAGTGAAAAAAGATCGGAAGGAAGCGTTAGCCCGTTTGGCCACAGCAAATGAAACGATGTTGTTTTACGAAGCGCCACACCGCCTTAGCCAGACGTTAGCAGCGATGTACGAAGCGTTTGGCGACAGGGAAATCGCCATTGGCCGGGAACTGACTAAGAAATTTGAAGAGTATCAGCGTGGTCTCCTAAGTGAAGCGGTCGCTTGGACCGAAACAGGGACGATCAAAGGGGAGTTTTGTTTAGTTGTCGAAGGGGCAAGCCAACAGGCAAATGAAGAGCAAGAACAATGGTGGGCACCGTTGAGTGAAACAGCGCATGTGGATCATTATATCGCCATTGGCCTAAGCCAAAAAGACGCGATTAAGCAAGTAGCTGTTGATCGTGGTGTTCCGAAACGGCAAATTTACCAAACCTACCATCAGCACTAAAAACAAAAAACCTGCCACATAAAGAGGCAGGTTTTAAAAGCATCATGCTTATGATTTTTTAGCGACATATTCTTGCAGTTGGCCAATGATTGCTTCGGCACCTTGAGGACTAAGAATGATCTTGCCGTTTGCGAGTGATAGGTTGTCATCAGACACTTCGCCAGTTACTTGGCAAGTCATGTTAGCTTTATACTTCTTGAGAATGATGCGGTCATTGTCGACATAAATTTCCAACGCGTCTTTTTCGGCGATTTCTAATGTACGTCTCAGTTCGATGGGAATGACAACACGACCTAATTCATCCACTTTGCGTACAATTCCTGTAGATTTCATTCTTAGATTTCCTCCTCAAATATGGTGGTGTGCGCTTATTTACGAAAAATAAACGGACTCTGTATGTGTCATAATTCGACATAATTCTATAGTAATCTAAGAATAACAATATTTCCAAAACAAGTCAAACAAATTTATATAAAAAATCGCATATTTTGTGAAAACTTGTGCGCCCCGCGAGTGCATTGGAAAGAATAATCCTGTAATAGCAATGGTTTAACAGTGGTAGTATCTCAGAAAGGGGGAAAGAAATGATGGATTTAAGCGAAGAAATAATTTCCAAATTAAAGCAATCTAACAACCTTTTAAGAAAGCAGTATTCAAATAGTCATAGTCAAAAAGATTTGATTCGACAAAATTTAAGGAAGTCGGCAACGCTTATTCGACAAATGGAGACAATTTCGGCAGGCCACCTAGTTAATCTTTTAGAAGGGCGGAAAATTGGCGGCGCTGACGGCTCGGTCAACCAAACAAATGGCGAGCCGCCACATGTCCTTTATTTTTTTCAAGCGTTAGCGAAAACAACAGATGGTAAGGAACAATGGGCTTCTGATTTGTATGTGCCCTTGTTGGAGGAACAAGATGAGTCTTCAGGCAATCGCCGCTCGTATTTACTTGCTAAGTTAGAGCTTGAAGCGGCTACCCGCTTGCTTGAAGCAGAAGATATCCGCGTCATGCTCATGGACGGGGCCCTCTACCATTATCGGATTGACGCGCCAGAGGAATGGGAAGCGTTGCGGGCGCTTGCATTAAAAAACGATACGTTGCTTGTTGGCGTTTCGGAAGAAATCACAACGGAAAACTTAGTTCAATTGCCAGCTTTTGCCCCGTTTGCGAAGAACCCGTATTCTTATGACAGAGACTTGCTGTTTGGCGTGTTAAACCAAAATGAAATGGTTTACCTGGAAGATATCCAACATAAAGCAGGCTTAACGTCCGTTTGGATGAGGCTTGGGGCGACGCCTGCGATCACCGGATTTGATATGCTTGAAGAACAAGCGTCACATATGGCGTTTGTCGGCGATTTGCTTTGTACGCTCACCCCAAAAGAAGGCCGGGGCATTCCTCTTTGGCTTGATTACATTGACAAAGAAATCCGCATAACGGACCAGCTTGTCGAAGGGTTGGTTGAACAATATTTAGATCCCGATGTTCGGAAGCAGTTTTTTACAAAAATGCGGCAAAGCAGGCCTTATTAAAAGGAGGAAACAACGATGCAAGTGGTTGGTGTCACGACGCAGCATGAAGTCCATGTTGCTTCAAAAACCCATAAGTTCCGCATGAATGAAATGTTAGTCATTGAAGACGACGAACTGTTTAAGCCAAAAGGGGAAGTCGTCGAAACATTTTCCTACAATCGCTATATTCCAATGGGAATGGACAAAGGGTTAGTCGATCGCGATGTACTGGAAACACTCGAAGCGATTGGATACGATATTGGCCAAGACGATATCCATCTAGCCAAAGTGCGCTTATTTGAAGAGGCCCAAAAGCCAATCCAAACAGGTGCAGCAGTGCGCCATCCTGAGTTTAGTGAAATCGAGCATTTGCTGTTGACGACAGGGCCAGAGAAAGGGATGGTTCTCGGCGAAGTGAAGTCAACTGACTTTATCGCCGAAACGATTCCTGAGCGTTTACAAGGGCTTATGCTTATGCACGAACAAGGAAAGACAACGGCGCAACAGGGTGTCCCGTTCATTTTTGACATTCGCGCGATGCAGCAATATCCCCATATTGGCGTATTTGGTGGCTCGGGATCAGGGAAGTCATTCGGTTTGCGGGTGATGCTTGAGGAATTAATGAAGTTAAAAATTCCAGCGCTTGTGTTTGATCCCCATTTTGAAATGAATTTTTCAGGCAAAACCGAAGCTCATAAAGGTCAGGTTGATTACGACTCACGCTATGAAGTCGTCCAAATCGGCCGCGATGTTGGCGTTGATTTCTCCGCCTTGTCGACACGGGACATCGAAAGGCTCCTTGGCGCTGCCGGATCGTTAACAGAATCGATGGTTAATGTCGTGCAAACACTCCATAAAAAGAAAGACAGTTATCAATCGTTTTCCGACCGCGTTGCCAATTTAATAGAAGCACTTGACATGGGCAAACAGAAAATAGACGGTATGCTCCATGACGGCGGCATGTCACGAGATGAAATAGCTAGATACGGCACCTTTAAAAAATTGTTAGATCAGTTTGGCAGTTTGCCGCCGTCCTCTGTAAAAGGAATTCAATGGCGCTTGCACCGGCTCAATCAAGCAGGGCTTTTCCAACAAAATATCCGTGCCATTGAGCACGGCATCCATAGTGGCAAGCTTGTTGTCGTCCAAGGAGCTGTTTGGTTGCTGCAAGTGTTCTCCAGCTATGTCATTGGCACGCTTTATTCAAAAAGACGCTCTTACAAAGATGCGAAGCTCCAGCAGCAACAAGCCCAATTTTTTCCGCCGTTTGTCATTGTGACCGATGAAGCGCACAATTTTGCCCCAAAAGGCTTTGATGCGCCAGCCAAGTCAGTGTTAAAGGAAATTGCCCAGGAAGGACGGAAGTATGGGACGTTTCTAATCTTCGCAACGCAACGACCAACGTTGCTCGATGAAACGATTACGGCACAGCTCAATTCAAAATTTGTTTTTCGTACAGTGCGGGGAACGGACATCCAAACGATTAAGGAAGAAACCGACTTAACAGCGGAAGAAGGCAAGCGTCTTCCTTATTTGCGGTCAGGGGATGTCTTTGTTTCATCGGCGATTATCGGCCGGACAATGGCGGTTCGGATTCGGCTAGCCCATTCAACGAGTCCCCATACGATGAATCCATTTGATGAGCTTGAGCAAATGAATGCAACAGACGATGAAGAAATCATTGCTGCTTTAGCGGACTTTTTGCCAATGGCGGAAATGCACGTGATGCAAAAGCTGGATGCATTAAACAAGCAAGCGTCCAAAGCATGGGATGTCTCTGAGTGGAAAGAAGAACTTGAACGTTTATGCAGGGAAGGAAAGCTTAAAAAAGAGAAAACGCCATTTGCGACGTTGTATGACCAGGCTTGACAAAGTGATGTATGATTGGCTATATTTTGGATAAGAATGAAGATAAATCGAATGTCTATGAACGGATGAGTACAAAGAGAGCGCTTGTGATAGAGAGCCGGGTTAGGTGAAAGCCGGACTGGCGCGCTTTGGAAGATGGTCCTGGAGATACATGCCTTCGAGCCGAGTGTAAGGGGGCAGCGTGTGCCAACGTTACTGGCTTTGAGCCTTGTCCCATGATGAGGAAAATTTGGGTGGTACCACGTGAGCAAACCTTTCGTCCCGATGCGGCGAGAGGTTTTTTGTTTTATTCAAAAAGAGAGAGGATGAATAGCGTGAGCGAAAAAACGTTTTATATTACGACACCAATTTATTACCCAAGCGGCAAGCTCCATATTGGGCACACCTATACGACCGTTGCTGGTGATGCAATGGCACGCTACAAACGGCTACGCGGCTATGATGTCCGTTATTTGACAGGGACAGATGAACATGGGCAAAAAATTGAGCAGAAGGCGAAGGAAAAAGGAATTTCTCCACTGGAATACACGAATGAAATGGTAAAACCGATTAAAGAGTTATGGAAGAAACTTGACATTTCACACGATGATTTTATCCGTACAACGGAAAAGCGCCATACAAACATGGTCGAGAAAATTTTTGAACAACTTGTTGAACAAGGCGATATTTACTTAGGCGAGTATGAAGGTTGGTATTGTGTGTCCGATGAAACGTTTTATGGTGAACGGGAGCTTGTTGACCCTATTAAAGACGAATCAGGCAACATTATCGGCGGAAAAAGCCCAGACTCCGGCCATCCAGTCGAAAAAGTCCGTGAAAAATCTTACTTCTTTCGGATGAGCAAATACGCAGATCGCCTCCTAGCTTTCTATGAAGAAAACCCTGACTTTATCCAGCCAGCATCACGAAAAAATGAAATGATCAACAATTTCATTAAACCAGGTCTGCAAGATTTGGCTGTTTCGCGAACGTCCTTTACATGGGGCGTGAAAGTGCCAAGCAATCCAAAACATGTCGTCTATGTGTGGATTGATGCGCTCACAAATTACATTACGGCACTTGGTTATGGAACAACAGATGACACCCTTTACCAAAAGTACTGGCCTGCCGATGTCCATTTGGTCGGAAAAGATATTTTGCGTTTCCATACAATTTACTGGCCGATCATGTTAATGGCGCTTGATTTGCCGTTGCCGAAAAAAGTTTTTGGCCATGGCTGGTTTTTGACGAAGGACGGCAAAATGTCAAAGTCTAAAGGAAACGTGGTTGACCCTGCGCCATTAATTGACCATTTTGGTCTCGATGCGATCCGCTATTACTTACTGCGGGAAGTGCCGTTTGGTGCTGACGGGGTCTTTACGCCGGAAGCATTTGTAGAACGAGTCAATTATGATTTAGCCAATGACCTTGGCAACTTGCTCAACCGTACTGTAGCGATGATCAATAAATACTTTAATGGCGAAATCCCTGCTTACGTCAAAAGTGCATCGCCATTTGACGAGGACTTGCTTGACCTTGTCCAAGCAACGATTACAAAAGTGGAAGACGCGATGGAGGAAATGGAGTTCTCGATTGCTTTGGCTGCGATTTGGCAACTCGTTAGCCGTACAAACAAATACATTGACGAAACGCAGCCGTGGATGCTAGCAAAAGAAGAAGATAATCGCGAACTTCTTGGTTCGGTTATGTACCACTTAGCCGAGTCACTTCGGATCATTTCTGTGCTGATCCGCCCATTTATGACACGAACGCCAGCAAAAATATGGGCACAGCTAGGCATTGACGAAAGCCTTGCTGGCTGGGAATCGATCCGCGTTTTTGGGCAACTCCCGGCTGGTACAAAGGTTAGCAAAGGCGAGCCTGTTTTCCCACGCCTTGATGTCGAAAAAGAAGTCGATTATATTGTCGAGCTTATGGGTGGCAAGGCCGACCCAGAACCTGAGGAAATAGAAGATGAAAATGAAATTACAATCGACGATTTTTCAAAGGTCGAGCTTAAGGTTGCAGAAGTGACTGCTGCTGAGCCAGTGGAAGGTGCGGACCGACTGTTAAAAATCCAGTTGGACCTGGGCACGGAAACGCGCCAAGTCGTTTCAGGGATTGCCAAGTATTATGCACCAAGTGATTTAGTTGGAAAAAAAGTCATTTGCGTGACGAATTTAAAGCCTGTTAAACTACGCGGTGAATTGTCCCAAGGGATGATCCTCGCAGGCTCAAAAGGAAAGAAACTGCAGCTCGCAACCGTTGACGGTGATCTGCCCAACGGGGCGCAAGTAAAATAACGAATCATAAAGAAAAGAACCAGTTGACCGGAGTTGCCGGCGACTGGTTCTTTTGTGAGTGCTGTCACGCTCACTCATTTTTGTCTTCTTGTATTTCCGTGATAGAAAATTCAACGATGCAAGGGATTTTCGCAGTTTTATCGGCCCGTGCTTTTTTGCCGTATTTTTTAAAAAGCTCGTACATCTCTTCCTGCATGTCATCCATTAACGTATCGGACAAGTATAAAGGCACCCTATTTTTCACACGGTGCTCTTCCCCTATTCCCCCAGGTCCCCTGAACAAAGTCGTTTTCGCTTTATAATACTTTTCGACAATTCCTTTTACTGTTTCCACATGGTCGAGTTCCAGAATGCCATGTTCATACAATTGCTTAATATGGTAATAAATTGTTCCAGGGTTCTTTCCTAGCTCAACGGCTGTTTGCTTTGAAGTCATCGGCTTTTCTGCGAGCAAACTGATAATTTGCCCACGCAAAGGATCGGATATGATTTTTTGTTGTTTTAACGTAATATCCATAACTTCATAATTTTGCATAACGATCCCTCATTTTTGTCAATATGCACGTTGATTTATTTTTTTAAATTAACAGTAGCATTTATTCTACCTATTGAGAAACAAAATTGCAACTAGAAAAGAAGGCAGCGCTTGTACAAAAATCTTAAAACAGCCGATAACGACTCGATTGTCCGAGAAAGAAAGTAACGAAAAAAGCCAGTGGACAATTAGCTTTAAATGGGTTCTGAGAGAATGATTATCATCGTTACAGCAAGCTGTGTAATAAACTGAGCATGATTTACAAATGAAAGGAGGCAAGGATGGAAGTCGGTTGTTGAGTAGAAAAAATAAAGGAAAGCAGGGGATGAGTTTTGAGAAAGTTGTGGTCGTTCATGGTTGTGTTTTTGCTGGCGTTTGGTGCTTTTTCCATGCCAGCGTATGGGCAAGAAGGGGCGGAAGCAGCCAATGTGAATTTCTCAATGCAAGGGTTTGCCACTCTTAATGGAGGGACTACAGGAGGCGCTGGAGGAGATGTTGTCACGGTTTCCACCGGTGACCAATTGATAGCCGCACTAAAAAATAAAAAGGCGAACACGCCTTTAACCATTTATATAAACGGAACGATCACGCCTGCAAACACATCTGCAAGCAAGATTGACATTAAAGATGTCAATGATGTGTCTTTGTTAGGGGTAGGAACAAATGGGGAACTTAACGGAATTGGCATTAAAGTGTGGCGGGCCAATAACGTGATCATCCGCAATTTGAAAATCCATCATGTGAATACAGGCGATAAAGATGCCATTAGCATTGAAGGCCCATCCAAAAACATTTGGGTCGACCATAACGAACTCTATAATAGCCTTGATGTGCATAAGGACTATTACGATGGATTGTTTGATGTGAAACGGGATGCTGATTACATCACTTTCTCATGGAACTATGTACACGACAGCTGGAAGTCGATGCTGATGGGTTCGTCTGACAGCGATTCATATGGACGAAAAATTACATTCCACAATAATTACTTTGAAAACTTGAATTCCCGTGTGCCTTCTATTCGCTTTGGCGAAGCCCATATTTTCAGTAATTACTACGCAGATATTAGAGAGACAGGGATCAATTCTCGCATGGGCGCTCAAGTACGAATCGAGGAGAACGATTTTGAAAGAGCAAACAATCCAATTGTGAGCCGAGACAGCAAGGAAATCGGGTATTGGCATCTAGTCAATAACCGCTATGTTTCTTCGACTGGCGAGCAGCCAACTGTCTCGACAACGACTTATAATCCACCATACAGCTATCAAGCAACGCCTGTAAACCAAGTGAAGGATGTGGTGCGGGCGAACGCCGGAGTTGGCGTTATTTCTCCTTAAAGTTGTTTGAAAGCGCCACCTAAAGAGGTAGAAAAACAACTACCTCCCGTTTTAGGAATAGAATGCTTTACATTTTTGCCTTCTTCCATTACGCTAACAGTAATGATGAAGGAGGTGAGTAGAACATGGATCTTTTTAATGGCAGCCAGGCAAAGTTTCGCGCCTATTTGTGGATTTGTCAGGCTATTTTTTCCGCTGTTGTTGCAAAATTGGACCAGTCTGTCCTTTTTTACGCAACTGCATAGGAAAAACCATTAGGAAGAGACATTTCTACTCGCATACGGATTGAGGCGGCGGAGAATTTTCTCTGCCGTCTTTTTGGTGTACACAAGTCTCTTCCTACTATCAATAGGAGGAATGAAACGTGATTCTTTGTTATGCCAATCAAGTTAGCCAGTCATATGGCGCTACACAAGTGTTTGCAAACCTGTCCATGGAAATCAAAAGCGGTGCCCGCATTGGTCTCGTCGGACGGAATGGCAAAGGGAAGACAACACTGGCCCGTATTCTTGCCGGAGTAGAACCCCCTGCAACTGGTGAGGTCGGCTGGCGTAAAGGACTGGCGAAAGGCATGTTAGCCCAAGCACCTACCTATTCGCCTGATAGACGTGTCTACACGATACTAGAAACGGTATTTAGCGATATAAAAAAAGTAAAAGAGCATATGACGCGATTGGAAGAAGTGCTTGCAACTGAGCAGAAACCAGCCAAGCTAGAGCGTGTCTTAGAGGAATACGGCAGTTTACAGCAGCAGTTTGCTGATGTTGGTGGCTTTGAATATGAGGCCAATATTCGCCGCATTGCCGCAGGGCTTGGCATTACGGGTTTGCTTGAGAAACGGTGGGGGGCTCTTAGCGGTGGCGAACGGACAAAAGTCGGCCTAGCCTGTTTATTGTTGCAAAAGCCTGAACTACTCATTCTAGATGAACCAACTAACCATCTAGATCTGTACGCGTTTGATTGGCTTGCTGACTGGGTGCGCCATTATGCAGGGGCTGTGCTCATTATTTCTCATGACCGTGCTTTCCTTGATGCGGCTGTAACGGAAATATGGGAAATGGAGAACGGGGTGCTGCATCAATATGCAGCCAATTACAGTGGCTATTTAAAAGAGCGTGAAGAACGCCTCATGAGAGAATTCCAGCAATACGCGGATCAACAGAAAAAGATGAAGAAAATGCGGGAAGCGATAAAGCGCCTGAAAGAATGGGCGAACCGCGCGAATCCGCCTAATGCAGGGATGCACCGCCAGGCTAAGAGCATGGAAAAAGCATTAGCGCGGATGGAAGAGCTAAAAAAGCCGCCGCAAACGAAGAAAGTAGAATTGTCTTTTGAGCAGCAAGGGCGCAGTGGCGAAGATGTAGTTGAACTAAAATCCGTTTCGAAGACATTTGGCGAACGGCAAGTGCTTGGTCAAGTTGACTTAGCTGTGCGCCATCAAGAACGAGTGGCCCTTGTTGGCGCTAATGGAGAGGGGAAATCGACGCTATTAAAGCTCATATTAGGGGAGATCGAGCCTGATACAGGACAATGCAAAATAGGGGCTAGTGTTTCACTAGGCTATTTGTCCCAGCATGGTACAGAACTTGATCCAAAGCAGACGGTGCTCGAAGCATTCCGCGCCAGTGCGCTTTTAGCAGATGGCGAAGCCCGAGGCCAGTTAGCGCGGTTTTTGTTTTATGGCCAGGACGTTTTTAAGCGTGTCGCCGATTTAAGTGGAGGCGAAAAAATGCGGCTGCGGCTAGCGCAGTTGATTTTCGAAAAGCATAATGTGCTCGTGTTGGATGAACCGACAAACCATCTTGATATAGACTCAAAAGAAGTGCTTGAAGAGGCATTGGCTGAGTTTACAGGCACGATCATCGCAGTATCCCATGACCGTTATTTTTTGAACAAACTTTTTCCTGTCACCTATTGGCTTGAAAATGGGGCTGCCACTCGTTATGAAGGCTCGTTTTCATACGCCTGGGCAAAACGAAAAAAACACGAGCAATAAGCAGCCAAAGTAAAAGCGCCAGACAAAGGGGAAATGCCCGTCGTTTGGCGCTTTTTTAGTTTTAGATGGAGAGGACGATTGGCAAGTAACTGGTTTCATACGATTATGTTTCATCGATATCGACCAGTTGGCGGACTGTGCCATCGTCAACACGAACTTCAAATATATGGCCGTCCTTAGTGAAAGAGAAAATGCCGCTATTAAAATCCGTTTGCCGCTCTTTAAAGAAGACGCCTTCATAGGTGAAGCCTTTGCTGTCGTCAAATCGCAGTTCATAAGTGCCATCTGTTTGTTCCACCAAATAGGCAGATACGCCTCTTTCAAAATTCCAATTATCCGTTTCATCGGCCCGTTCTTTAGGGACAACATGAAGATCAGCGAACGGTGCTTTTTCAAGCAACGTGTCAATAATCGAACCGCCGAGTAGGGCAGTCCATAAATTTTCAGCAATTTGGCCGATGACAATTTGTGTTGCTTGTTTTTCTTTTGCAAAGTTCGAAATAACGTTTGTAATATTGTAGGCATGAGATTTCTCTACACTCAAATCAGCACCGTATTCATCAGCAAGTTCTTTAAAAATGGACATATCAATTTTTTTATCGTGTTTATACTCCTCTTCTGGCAAAGAATCAAACACGAGGATCGATAAAGGCGCGTTTAGTTGGGCTGCAAGACTGGCCCCTCTTTTAATGAGTTTGCTGCCGTGATGACCGTAATTGACACAAACAAGGATCCGTTCATTAGACGAAGTAGGCATACATTTCCCTCCATTCCTTTTCTGGTGCTTACCACCCAGTATACACAGGGCAATGGCCAAATGAAAATCGGCCATTTTTATACATGGCTTAGGAAAAGCAGTCATATACTGGACCAACCAGGCGAAGCAGGAGGTTGGTAGCGTGGATCGATTGACTGAGAACCTTTATCCCGTGTCGACGAAGACGGTAAATGGCACGAAATGGGGGTATATCAACGACAGAGGGCGCATCCGCATTTCACTCGTTTATGAAGGAGCAGAGCCTTTTCAAAGGAATGGTTTTGCGATTGTTACATTAAATGAAAAGCAAGGGCTTATTAATCAATTCGGCCGTTTTGCCGTAAAGCCGGTCTATAAAAGCATTCAACCTTTTTCAGAAGAACGGGCAATTATCCAAACAAAAGACGGGTTTAAAATGATTGATGAGAAAGGCCAGGTGCGTACGAAAAAAACGTATGCCTACATGGCTCCAATGAAAAATAGCCGTGCGCTGTTTCAAACAAATGGCCGTTACGGGTTTCTTAATTCTGATGGCGAGGAAGTGATAGCAGCCCGTTATCTTTTTGCTTATGATTTTCACGAAGGAAAAGCGGTCGTGCAAACGAAAACGGCAGAGTTTCAGTTAATTGATGAGAACGGGCTTGTGCTGCATACATATCCATATGCCGATGTGGGATCGCTAAGCGAAGGACGAATAGCTTTTAAGGAAGGCGATCGTTATGGCTATTTGGATGAAGCAGGAAATGTCGTTATTCCGCCCAAATATGGCATGGCTTTTGCCTATGAGGATGGCTTTGCGATTATCGCAACGAGTGACGACAACTATTCTTATGGGTTGATGAATAAAGCAGGCGACACCATCTTTGAACCTATATACAATGAAATACGCTTGCTTCAAGAAGGACGTATTGCGCTTGGGAAAGCGAAGGACGCCAATAGGCCGTTTTTAAGCCGTTATGCGATCGCTAATACAAGCGGGGCGGTATTGACGGACTTTGTTTATGATGATATTGGCTCTTTTAACAAAGGCACTGCTAGCGCAGTGAAGGACGACAGAACGTTTTTTATTGATAGAGAAGGCCACAAAGTCAAGACATTCCCCGCTTTTTCTGGTACAGGTGTACTTCGGAAGGAAAACGGCATTGTTTCGGCATTCATTGACCAGCGTCTTTTTTATACAGATGAGCATGGAAAAATCATTTGGCACCCAGACACGGAAATCCTACTGCGCCGTCCTTATCGCATCCAAGAACGCCTGTATAAACGTGGGCCCAATTATTATGTTTATTATCCGCAAATTGAAGGAATGGCGAACCAACTCGAACAACAGGCCATCAATCAAAAATTGGCGAAGCAAGCTGGTGTTCGTCATGTCACAGAAGCGGAAACAAAAGAACGTACGTTTACAGGTGATTTTAATGTTCTCTTTTTTAAAAAACACCTTGTTGTGTTGGAAATCGATGGCTATACGTATCCATTTGGCGCGGCCCATGGGATGCCAACAAGGACTTTTGCCAATGTGGACGTACGCAATGGCCATGATTATGCCCTGTCGGAACTATTTAAACATGGCCGTGATTATGCGGCAGTTTTAAGCAAACTGGTAGGCGAACAAATAAAAAAACAGGCGGATGAGTACTTTCCAAATGCATACAAAGGGGTGAACAGCACCCAACCTTTCTATGTTGATGAGCATGCGCTCTATCTTGTCTTTGATGTATATGAGCTGGCGCCTTATGCGGCTGGTTTTCCTACTTTTAAAATTCCCTTTGCTGAGATCGAACCGATCATTGACCAATCGGGGCCGTTTTGGCAGTCATTCCACTATTACAATCAGCCAAACTGATCGAATACGCAGATGGCAGTCGAAGTACGTGTGCCTGAGCAAATGGTTTTCGTGTACCTGGAACAGCTGTTATTGCCTATATGCGAGCAGACGATAAAAGATAGTAAAGAAGCCCACTTTTTTGCTTTGCTTGCGTTCACATAGCCAAAAGGCATAAAATGCCTTTGAGGTGAATAGTGATGTTATTTGATACGCATGTCCACTTGAATGCCAAGCAGTTCCAAGGAGATGTACAGGAAACGATTGCAAGGGCGCAGGAAGCAGGCGTTAAAGAAATGGTTGTTATTGGTTTTGACGAGCCTACAATTGAGCGGGCGATGGAACTTGTGGAACAATACGAGGATTTATATGCAGCTGTCGGTTGGCATCCGGTCGATGCCATCGATATGACGGATAAGCATTTGCACTGGCTGGAAGAGCTATCAGCCCATCCAAAAGTGGTTGCTCTTGGCGAAATGGGCCTTGATTACCATTGGGACAAATCGCCAAAAGATGTCCAAAAAGAAGTGTTCCGCAAACAAATTGCTTTAGCAAAAAAAGTGAAGTTGCCGATTATTATTCACAATCGCGAAGCCGACCAAGATGTCGTTCATCTCCTTGAGGAAGAAGGAGCAGCTGAAGTTGGCGGCATTATGCACTGTTTTGGCGGCAGCGTGGAAATAGCGGACCGTTGCTTAAACATGAATTTCCATATTGGCCTAGGTGGCCCTGTCACATTTAAGAACGCTAGGCGGCCAAAAGAAGTAGCTGCGCATGTGCCGATCGAACGGTTGCTAATTGAAACCGATTGTCCTTATTTGGCTCCTCACCCTTATCGGGGAAAACGAAATGAGCCAGCCTATGTAAAGCGGGTGGCAGAAGATATCGCAGAATTACGCGGTATCCGTTATGAGGAGCTAAGCCAGAAAACGAGGGAAAACGCTCTAAAATTATTTGGAATTAAAGACAATAATTAGTTTTTATTCCTAGCATCTGGGCAAATTGCAAAGGTTACTGCTTTGTTACGTTTGTGTAACTGTTGTTGACACGCTATTCGTTCGTCTCTATAATTCGGTGCTTGAGGAGGGACGAACGATGAGCGATAAGCACAACCTGTTGAATAGGCCTGAAGCCGACCCTGCCATTAGGCGGAGGATCTTGATTGCAGTCGCACTTTTCCTAGGACTAATTCTTATTTTATCTGGGTTATTTGAGTTGACCAAAAATGCGGTTGCTGTTGAACAAAACGGCGAGAAGGTTACTGTGCGCACGCACGAATCGACAGTCGCGGATTTGCTTGAAAGCTTGGAGATCCATGTAGGTGAACATGATTTGATTGAACCGTCGTTGCAAACGGAGATTGAATCTGGGATGGACATTGTTTACAAGCCCGCAGCTGAAGTGACATTGTCTGTTGCCGGTGAGGAGACCACAGTCTACACAGTTGCTGACAATGTAAACGATTTGTTTACTGAGTTAGGCATCGAACCAAAAGCAGAAGACGAGATTGAACCAAGTGGGGATACCCCGATTGAGGATGGATTACATATTGCCTATTCGCCAGCAGTGCTTTTGACATTTGCCTATGACGGCAATGAAGGCGAGTACTGGAGCACCTCAGCGACTGTCGCTGACTTTTTGAAAGAAGCCAATGTCGAGCTTGGCGAGCTTGACCGAGTTGAGCCAGCTTTAGACGAAGAATTGCGGGACGGGCTTGATATCCGCCTCGTACGTGTTGAAAAAGTCACCGATGTCATTGAGGAACCAACTGCATTTGAAACGCTTCGCGAAGAAGATAGCGATTTAAACCATGGCGTGGAGCGTGTAGTAGAAAAAGGGAAAAAAGGCAAGCAAGCTCTTCACTATGAAGTGACGCTTGAAGACGGCGTCGAGGTCGACAGGCAACTTGTGAAGACGGAAACGGTTGAAGAGAGTGAAAACCGTGTTATTGCGGTTGGAACAAAACAAGAAGAGGCAAAAGAGTATGTCTCTGAGACGCAAACGGCCCATGAAACAGTCAGCCAAGAACCAGTGGATCAGCCAGTAAGCGAACCGGAAAAACCGAAACAGGAAAGCGCCAAACCGCAAGAAAAGCAAGAAGTGGAACAAGAGAAACAACAAAAGACATTGCAAATGCAATCGACTGCTTATACAGCGGCTTGTGACGGCTGTAGCGGAATTACGGCGACTGGCATTGATTTAAACAGCAATGCCAACATGAAAGTCATTGCTGTAGATCCAAGTGTCATCCCCCTCGGCACCCGTGTACACGTGGAAGGGTACGGCGAAGCCATTGCTGGCGATACAGGCGGTGCTATCAAAGGAAACAAAATTGACGTACACGTCCCAACAAAAGAAGACGCTACGAACTATGGAAGCAAAAGCGTGAAAGTAACAATACTTGATTAATAAGGAAAAAAGCAAGTTGCTGGCAAAGCACTTGCTTTTTTTTTGTGTGAAAACAGGCTACAATAACGTCATGGTCTTTTTAGAGAACGGAGTGAACGATATTTTCGTGATTAATGAAATGATTGTTGTGGAAGGAAGAAAGGACACAGTTTCCATCAAACGGGCAGTTGAAGCAGATACGATTGAAACCAATGGATCGGCGGTCGGCGAGTCTGTGTTAAAACAAATCGAGCTTGCAGCAAAACGCCGCGGCGTAATCGTATTTACAGATCCGGACTACGCTGGGAACCGTATTCGCCAAATTGTCAGCAAGCGAGTGCCAGGCTGCAAGCACGCATTTATCAAAAAAGCGGACGCAAACCCGAAGCAACGAGGGAAGAGTGTTGGTGTAGAGCATGCCTCCCCCGATGCAATCCGCGAGGCGCTTCTTGCTGTTCGTACGGAGCAGCTTGAACCATTTGCAGCACAAATGACGGTCGCTGATTTAATGGAAGCAGGATTATTATCAGGAAAAGGGGCGAGAAGCCGCCGCGAACGTTTAGGCGAACACTTGTCGATCGGCTATGCTAATGGGAAACAGCTTTTGAAACGGCTGCACATCTTTCGAATCACCCCTGAAGAATTTAACGAAGCGGTGAGGTGGATAAACAAACAGGAGGAAAGTGAACTTGAATAAAGACATTGCGACACCAGCGCGGACAAATGCCATTTTAAAAAAGCACGGATTTACATTAAAGAAAAGTTTAGGGCAAAATTTTCTCATTGATTTGAACATCCTTGCCAAGATTGTGGAAGCAAGTGGTTTCGATGAACAAGACGGCATTGTCGAAATTGGTCCAGGCATAGGTGCCTTAACGGAACAACTGGCAAAAAAAGCAGACAAAGTGGTCGCTTTTGAAATTGACGGCCGTTTAATCCCGGTGTTGGAAGACACCCTTTCGGCTTACCCGAATGTAAAGATCATCCACTCTGACGTGCTTAAAGCCGACTTGCCCGGTGTGCTGGACGCTGAGTTTTCGAAAGGGCAAGTTATCCATGTTGTTGCCAATTTGCCCTATTATGTCACTACCCCTATTTTAATGAAATTGCTGGAAGACAGGCTCCCTTTTAAAAGCATCACCGTCATGATCCAAGCAGAAGTAGCAGAGCGAATTGCGGCAAAGCCAGGGTCGAAAGAATACGGTGCCTTATCGATCGCTGCTCAATATTACGCAGAAGCAAAGCCAATGGTGGTTGTGCCGGCCTCTGTTTTCGTGCCCCAGCCACGGGTTGATTCAAGTGTATTAAAATTAACGATTCGCGAAAAGCCGTTAGTGGAAGTCATTGATGAACGTTGGTTTTTTGACGTATTCCACGCTAGTTTTGCCAATCGCAGAAAAACGATTTTAAACAACCTTGTCCATAACCTTGCCGGGAAGGACGCCAAGGCTGCTGTTGAACAAGCGCTGTCGGAGGCGGGGATTGATCCAAAACGCCGGGGCGAGACGCTGTCACCGCAGGAATTTGCTCGTTTGAGCGATGCCCTTTATTCCACGTTGCGGAAAGCCGACCGATAAAGGAACCATCGCCGTTGCCTCTTCATAGGCTATCGAAGAGGGGGCAACGCGATGACAATACAAGTTGGTGATGTGGTAGGCCGACTCTCTTATGATTGCGATGTCTTGTTTCGTGTGCTTGCAATCGAGCGCGGCGTGGCAACATTAGTCGGTGAAGAAATGCGTTTGCTGGCGGATGCGCCAGTGACCGATCTAAAAAAAATGTCCGCAAAAGAACGGGAAACAGATAAAAAACGGCAAAAAGAGCGAGAGGATGTCTCCTACCGGTTGTTTCGCCAAGATGCGAAATTAATGAAACGAAGGCAAGAATATCAAGCGGCATCAGGCTATGAAGAGACGCCGCATTTTTTTGAGATGAGAGGCCGTGTGCTTCACTTAGATGGAGACTTAAATTATTTAAATCGTTGCACGGCGTTATATGAAAAATTCGGCGTCCCCGTTTACGGCGTCCACATGGAAGAAAAAGAAATGCCAACGCAAATGGCCTCGCTTATGGAAATGGTCCAACCAGATATTGTCGTGATTACAGGACATGATGCCTATTCAAAAGCTAAAGGAAACCGAGATGAATTAAAGGCTTATCGCCACACAAAGTATTTTGCTGACTGTGTCCGTATTGCAAGAACAACGGTACAAAGCCGTGATGACTTGCTTATTTTTGCTGGGGCCTGTCAGTCCCATTTTGAGACGTTAATCAAAGCTGGCGCTAATTTTGCCAGTTCCCCAGAACGAGTGAACATCCACGCGCTCGATCCAGTCTATATTGCATCGAGGCTTAGTCGTACTTCTTTTTTAGAGACGGTTAATTTATGGGAAATACTGCGAAATACCATTACAGGGCAAAAAGGAATAGGCGGCATTGAAACACGTGGCTCCATGCGCCTCGGTTTGCCGTTAAAGGAGCTAGATGAAACGCCTCAAACCGATTGAGGCGTTTCAGACTGTAGACAAACGCTCGCATACTTTGTCGTTTGTCTCACTCATATGCTCATGAACCCCCGTTCTATTCGCATCTTCCCTCGCCTGACAAACGTTTTCTATCAGTCTGATTACGGCTGTCATTGACATTTATTAGCAGACATAAAGGAAGCGTTTTTAGTATATCCTACAAACAACAAAAGTTGACAAAGATAGTTGTTGACAAACAGGTTTTCTGGTTGTTATAATTTAAAATTTGACTTTTTTGTAATTGTGTTATATACTATGAAGAGCGAGGTGGTTGTGAGTATGGCAAACACAATAATTGACATTAAACGGGCACTAGACAAAAATGTTGGCAAGCGTATTACCATTAAGGCAAATGGCGGACGCAGACGCTCTTCAGAGCAGTCAGGCATGATTGAGGAGACCTATCCTGCCGTGTTTATTGTCAAGTTGGATGAAGACCAAAACTCGGTGGAACGCGTCTCTTACAGCTATGCAGATGTGCTTACGGAAACAGTTGAACTGTTTTTGTCAGGAGAAAATGGCCAAAAAGCAACAATTATATAAGAATCGGCGTTTGCCTCAGTGACTTTCTTTCCAGCAAAAAGAAAGTCTTTTTTTTGTCCATTTGCTCATACTAAGGGTGCTGGGCTATAACCAGCAACAAGCAAAGGAGCGGGTTTAAAATGGGGAGAAGACGAGGCATTATGTCAGATCGCTTAAAAGAAGAACTTGCAAAAGAGCTTGGTTTTTATGATACTGTCCAAAGAGAAGGCTGGGGTGGCATTACGACAAGAGACGCAGGGAATATGGTAAAACGCGCCATTGAAATTGCCGAACGAAACTTGCAAAATGGACAGTAATGGTTTGAAGCCTGTTGCGCAGCTGCGCAACAGGCTGTTTATATTCAATAAAGCACACTTGAACAGGTTTACGTATAGAGATTATTTGCCGCTGAAGCTGGCAGGATAGAAAAGGTGGTATGTTGCACGGACAAGTGATAAAATAACGAAAGCATATGCGAGTATAGAAGGTGACGATGTGAAGTATTCAATTAAAGCGCCTGCAAAGATCAATTTGTCCCTTGATGTGATAAGGAAACGGGAAGATGGTTATCATGAAGTTGAAATGATCATGACAATGGTTGACTTAGCTGACCGAGTAGACTTATCACTGCGGGCCGATGGAGGCATATCGATAGACGTTTCTGAAGGGTTTGTCCCGAGTGATGAGCGGAACTTTGCTTACCAAGCGGCATCGTTATTAAAAAAACGATACAACGTTAGAGAGGGCGTACACATTTACATTACGAAACGGATACCAGTAGCAGCCGGGCTGGCTGGCGGAAGCAGTGATGCAGCTGCAACGTTAAAGGGCTTAAATGAGCTTTGGCAGCTTGGTCTTTCAGTGGATGAACTGGCGACACTAGGCGCTGAGATTGGTTCTGACGTTTCTTTTTGTGTGTACGGCGGCACGGCGCTAGCGACAGGCAGAGGAGAGCTAATTAAGCCGATTGCTTCCCCACCGCCATTATGGGTGATTTTGGCAAAGCCGCCCATTGGCCTATCAACGGCAGACGTTTATAATGGCCTAAAATTAAGCGAGGCAAGGCATGCAAAAACAGCAGAGATGATCGCGGCACTTGAGCGCCAAGACGCAGCATCAATTTGTGCGTTGCTCCATAATACGCTCGAAGATGTGACGCTACGCCTTTATCCAGAGGTCGCCCATATTAAAGAGCAAATGAAGCGTTTTGGCGCTAACGGTGTATTAATGAGTGGAAGCGGTCCGACGGTTTTCGGCATTGTCGAAAAGGAATCGCGGGTTAACCGGATTTATAACGGCCTTCGTGGCTTTTGTGATGAAGTGTACGCAGTGCGGCTGATTCGTACAAGCGGCACTTGTCCAAATACGGATGAAAATGGTATGTTATAAATAAATATTCGGTTATGAGTGCGGAGGGATTATGAAAAAGTTGAAGCGCAGTGGGCGCCTTGTAGATATGACTCATTTTTTGCTGCAACATCCCCATGAAATCGTATCACTAACCCATTTTTCTGAACGTTATCAAGCGGCTAAATCCTCTATTAGTGAAGACTTGGTCATTATTAAAGACATGTTTGAAGAAGAAGGCTATGGTGCGTTAGTGACGATACCAGGGGCAAGCGGCGGCGTAAAGTTCATGCCAAAGATGAACAAACAAGAAGCAGAGCAATTAATTGGCGAATTGGTGCAGGCGTTAAACAAACAAGAACGGATTTTGCCAGGCGGTTATCTGTATATGATGGACTTGTTAGGCAATCCAAAGTTAATGCACAAAGTGGGCCGCTTGTTTGCAGCGGTGCTGGCCGATAAGGAAATTGATGCGGTGATGACAGTAGCAACGAAAGGCATCCCCCTTGCCTATGCGGTTGGCCATTACTTAGGGGTCCCCGTTAGCATTGTAAGAAGGGATCACCGCATTACAGAAGGTTCAATGGTCAGCATCAATTATGCGTCTGGATCTTCTGACCGAATCCAGACGATGACACTCGCACGGAGAAGCTTGGCACCAGGGTCAAAGGTGTTCATCGTTGATGACTTTATGAAAGCAGGCGGCACACTTCGAGGAATGGTCGACTTGCTCGAAGAGTTTGAAGCTGATTTAGTCGGCATTGGTGTATTAGTCGAGTCGGCGGAAGTATCAGAAAGGCTTGTTGATGATTATTTGTCTTTGACAAAATTAACGAACGTCAATGTTCGTGAAAAAGTGATCGATGTGACAGAAGGAAACATTCTAACGAAATTAGAAACGTCTTAAAGGAGGCTGCTTTATGAAAGTCGTGCATACCAATGAAGCGCCGGCAGCAATCGGCCCATATTCACAAGGAATGATTGTAGGAAATCTATTTTTTTCATCTGGGCAAATTCCACTTACGCCTGCTGGGGAACTAGTTACAGGCGGAGTAGAAGAGCAAACCCATCAAGTGTTTGCAAACGTAAAAGCGGTATTGGAAGAAGCCGGTTCATCACTTGAAAAAGTGGTAAAGGCGACCGTTTTCATCAAAGATATGAATGATTTCCCCCGTATTAATGAAGTATACGGCAGCTATTTCCGTGAACATAAGCCGGCGAGGTCGTGTGTGGAAGTAGCACGGCTGCCTAAAGATGTACTAATTGAAGTCGAAGTCATTGCAACCGTTTAAAACTGGATGATTGTTTAAAGCACCTTTCTCATAGTGGGAAAGGTGCTTTTTCGTTCGTAAAAAAGTTTAGCAAAAAAGATTTGAAATAGGTGAAGGTAATTTTCTTTTTACCGCGAATTGTTTAAACAGATCAACAATAAGAGAGGTGGCTAACATGGAAATTACTGACGTGAGACTTCGCCGTGTCCATACGGAAGGCCGCATGCGTGCAATCGCATCGATTACAATGGACCATGAGTTTGTTGTTCATGATATCCGCGTAATAGATGGCAACAACGGGCTTTTTGTGGCAATGCCAAGCAAGCGGACGCCTGACGGCGAATTTAGAGATATTGCCCATCCTATTTCCTCAAAAACGAGAGAAAAGATCCAAATTGCCGTTATAAACGAGTATGAGCGTGTCGGCGAATATGAAGACGCGCCTAACTATGAGGAAGCAGGAGCTTCTTGAGGTTGTCGGAAAAGTCGGCAAAACCACTCAAGTTGAAAGTGCAAATAGCTTGTTTTCATGCTTCCGAAACATAGAAGCGAAGCGTTTGTCTACAGTTTGAGAACGTCGAACTTCCTGAACATGGTAAGTGTTTTCGTTTTTAGCCATTTGCTAAATGAGGGTGGCAAAAAATGAATGTTCCAGTTGTAAAAAGCCAGCCGGCAAATGTAGGCTGGCTTTTTACAACTGGAACTGCCTAAACTGTGTAAAGGCGGTGGAATGCCTTGAAATACCGCATTTTTTAAAGTATAGTTTTAATGACAAAGGATTGGCTGGAGGGACATAATGAGCGGACGATTTGCGGTTATTTTAGCAGCAGGGCAAGGGACGCGTATGAAGTCAAAGCTTTATAAAGTACTGCACCCTGTCTGTGGCAAACCGATGGTTGAACATGTAGTCGATCAAGTTTCCGAATTGGAATTTGATAAAACAGCGGTTATTGTTGGACATGGAGCAGAGGAAGTAAAAAAAACACTAACTGAAAAAATTGAATTTGTGATGCAACCAGAACAGCTTGGTACAGGCCATGCTGTTAAATGTGCTGAGCATCTATTGGCAAGCCAAAAAGGCACAACAGTTGTGCTGTGCGGTGACACCCCTTTGATTACAGCTGCCACAATTAAAAAATTAATGGATACCCATGAAGCAAACGGAGCTAAAGCAACAGTGTTGACAGCCCATGCTCCAGATCCTACGGGCTATGGCCGTGTAATTCGCGGAAACCAGGGGCAAGTAGAGAAAATTGTTGAACATAAAGATGCTTCTGTGGATGAGCTAGCGATTGCGGAAGTGAATACAGGTACGTACTGTTTTGACAATGAAGCATTGTTTGAAGCGCTTGCAGAAGTGAAAAATGAAAATGCCCAAGGGGAATATTATTTGCCTGACGTGATTGGCATTTTACGGCAAAAAGGCGAAACCATTTCAGCTTACCAAACCGACTCCCTTTCGGAAACGATGGGCGTGAATGATCGTGTGGCTCTGTCACAAGCAGAGGCAGCGATGCGCAAGCGCATTAACGAAGAGTGGATGCGCCAAGGCGTTACGATTATTGATCCGCAAACAACGTATATTTCTGCGGACGCATCGATTGGCCAAGATACGGTCCTTTACCCAAATACGTCCATAAAAGGGCCGTCCGTTATTGGAGAAGACTGTGTGATTGAATCAGGTACAGAAATCGCTTCTGCAACGCTTGGCAGAGGCGTTCACGTGTGCAGTTCGGTAATAAGCAACAGCGTGGTGGCCGATGGCTCATCGATTGGCCCATTTGCCCATATCCGCCCTGGCTCCGATGTTGGAGAAAATGTGCGTGTAGGCAATTTTGTCGAGCTAAAAAAGGCAAGCATTGGCACTGGAAGCAAAGTTTCGCATCTTACTTATGTAGGCGATGCGGAAGTGGGCAGTGATGTTAACGTCGGCTGCGGCGTCGTGACTGTCAATTATGATGGCAAAAACAAACATAAGACGATTATTAAAGACGGCGCTTTTGTCGGTTCAGGCTCAAATTTGATTGCGCCTGTAGAGATTGGCGAGCGTGCATTTGTGGCAGCCGGTTCAACAATCACCGATGATGTTCCGAGCCAAGCGCTATCAATTGCAAGGTCGAGGCAAGTAAATAAGGACAATTACGTGAAAAAAGATGTTTAAGAACAACTGGAGGTCAAGCAACGAAATGGCAAATTACAGCGATCCAAGCTTAAAGGTGTTTACGCTCAATTCTAATAAAGGGTTGGCTGAAGAGATTGCCCGTCACATCGGCGTCTCACTTGGAAAGAACTCAGTGATGCGTTTTAGCGACGGAGAAGTGCAAATTAACATTGAAGAAAGCATCCGCGGCTGTGATGTCTATTTGATTCAATCAACGTCGGCTCCAGCTAATGAACATTTAATGGAGCTCCTCATTATGATTGACGCAGTAAAACGGGCTTCAGCACGGACGATAAATGTCGTGATCCCTTATTACGGCTATGCGCGCCAAGACAGGAAAGCGCGGGCGCGAGAGCCAATTACAGCCAAACTCGTTGCCAATTTACTTGAAACAGCAGGGGCAACCCGTGTGTTGACCATTGATTTACATGCTACGCAAATCCAAGGGTTTTTTGACATTCCAGTTGACCAGCTAATGGGCGTTCCGCTCTTGTCTGATTACTTTGAGAGCAAAAAGCTTGATGATATTGTTGTTGTATCGCCTGACCACGGCGGTGTTGTACGCGCACGAAAAATGGCAGACCGCTTAAAAGCGCCAATTGCCATTATTGACAAGCGCCGTCCGAAACCAAATGTTTCAGAAGTAATGAATATTGTCGGCAATATTGAAGGAAAAACAGCTATTATTATTGATGATATTATTGATACAGCAGGAACGATCACACTTGCGGCGAATGCATTAGTAGAGCAAGGGGCTACAGAAGTGTACGCGTGCTGTACACATCCTGTTTTGTCGGGGCCTGCTATCGAACGTATTAGCAATTCTAAAATAAAAGAGCTAGTCGTAACCAATACGATTGCCCTAACTGAAAAGCAAAGAGGGGAAAACATTACGCAACTTTCTGTTGCCGGCTTGATGGCTGAAGCGATTATCCGCGTCCATGAAGACGCGTCGGTGTCAACGCTTTTTGATTAAGGTTAGCTGGTGATGTCGGAAGGTCACGGGAAAAAACGATCCATGTCTGTTTGAAAACCAAGCTATGAGGGAACACATGTAAGTAGTTGTGTTAAATCTTACAGTAGAGGTGAAAGATCATGACCGTATTGAATGCTCGTGAACGCAAAGACCAAAAAGCACACCAAACAAAAGAACTCCGTAATCAAGGGCATGTCCCAGGCGTATTATATGGCAAAAAGGTTAAAAGCACACCTGTATCGGTAGAAGCTGTCGCCTTTTTAAAGACATTCCGCGATGTTGGCCAAAATGGCTTGTTTGACCTTCAATTAGAGAACGGCGGCAAACATCATGTCATGGTTCAAGAAGTACAAATCGATCCTCTTAACAATCAGTATATGCACGTTGATTTTTTTGAAGTGGATATGAATGAAGAACGGGATGTGAATGTCCCTGTCCATTTAGAAGGGGATGCGCCGGGAGCGAAGGAAGGCGGCATCGTCAACCACTTGCTTTATGAAATAACGGTCCATTGCCTTCCTGCTGACATTCCGGAATCAATAACGGTTGATATTTCAAACTTGAACATTGGCGACAGCCTTTCTGTTTCTGACATTCGTGCCAATGTGCCCGTTACGATTGTCAATGAAGATGATGAGACGGTTGTAACAGTAACACCGCCGACGGTTACTGAAGACCCAGATGCAACAGAGGAAGACAATACGACGGCAGAATCAGTGGAAGCGACAGGAGAACGTAATGACGATAACCTTGATCGGCCAGGTCGTGTAGAATAAGCGTAAAGGAAAGGTATGGCTCGTCTGAGTTATGCCTTTTTCGTAAAGGAGTAGCAAATGAAGTTAGTAGTGGGTCTAGGGAATCCTGGGAAAAAGTATGAACACACACGGCATAATATTGGGTTTGACATTATTGACCGTTGCGCACAAAAACTTGACTTGCCCCTGGACAAGCAAAAGTTTAAAGCCATTTATGGAGAAAAGCGGATCGGTAGTGAAAAAGTTGTTCTTTTAAAGCCGTTAACGTATATGAATTTATCAGGCGAAGCTGTACGTCCGTTTATGGATTATTTTAATATCAGCAACGACGAGCTTGTTGTGATTTATGATGATCTCGACTTGCCTGTAGGAAAAATACGCTTGCGAAAGAAAGGCAGCGCTGGTGGCCACAATGGCATTAAATCATTGATAGCTCATTTAGGAACAGAGGATTTTAACCGTATTCGTGTTGGAATAGGCAGGCCGGCCCATGGTGAACCTGTCGTCCATTATGTCCTCGATACGTATCGCAAAGAGGAATTGGCCTTTATGAATGAAGCGGCTGAAAAATCGGCAAAGGCGATTGAGGCGTGGCTAGAAAAGCCTTTTCTAGAAGTGATGAATACGTTTAATTGATCTGATAACGGTAACCGGTCGTTCTGACGGGAAGAACGAGCTATCCTATGGCTTGGGCCATGTTGGAAGCTCAATGGAAAAGGCAGCTACTAGAATTCGGATATTTTCCATCTTTTTTGCTCATACTATGGAAACCAAGTGTGAAAAAGAGGTGTGAAAATGGCTGTATACTATGGCTGCCGCCATTGCGGACAGACGATCGGTGTTGTATTTGAAAACGCAACCGAAGCTGACTTAGGTTTTCATGAATTGAATGAAATGGAAAAGGACGAACTATTGACTTACTACGAGAATGGTGATATACATGTGAAGGCCATATGTGAAGATTGCTATACAGCGTTGAGTGATAATCCTCAGCTGTATAGTTACCCGTATTTCATCCATTGAAAAGAGGCGGCTTCGTTTATAGAAAGAACAAAAATACCAACGCTTTGGTCAGCTTTTTAACCAAAGCATTTTTCCGTTCATAAGATGCATTGGCATATTCAGCATTGTCAATGAGTAGCAATAAGCAAGTTCCTTTAAGGAGTTATCGTTAAAAAGTCGAGTATGTATCTGTGAAAATACGTACGGCGCTCGGGGTTTCTTTAACGCGTCTCGACTTGTTTGTCCGCTTATATGAATACGCGAAGAGAAGAAATTCAGGGGGAAAGAAAAGATGTTAGGATTGCAGCAATTGGTGGGCAGCGTAAAAGAAGTGCGCGCTGTTGCAAAGGGTATTGAAAATGACATGAATGAGCAACTTCTTACTGGCCTGACCGGTTCCGCTCGCACGGTTGTAAGCGCTGCGTTATTCAGGGAAACAGGAAGAAGCCAACTCGTGGTTACCCATAATTTATACCAAGCCCAAAAAATATATGAAGATCTTGTTGAATTATTAGATGAGGACACAGTTTATCTTTATCCTGTGAACGAGCTCATCTCAGCCGAAATTGCCGTCGCTAGCCCGGAAATGAAAGCGCAGCGCTTGGATTTGCTTAATGCGCTTGTACAAGACTTTAAGGGCATTGTCGTCGCTCCGCTAGCTGGCATTCGCCGCTTGTTGCCGCCAAAGGCTTTATGGCAAAGCAGCCAGCTCCATTTGAAAACAGGCGAGGACATCGGTGATTTGGAAGAATTTATAAAAAATTTCGTCACAATGGGTTACCGCAGGTCTGATATGGTATCAGCACCTGGGGAATTTAGTGTGCGCGGAGGCATTGTCGATCTGTATCCGCTTACGAAGGAACATCCTTTGCGAATTGAGCTGTTTGATACAGAAGTCGATTCAATGCGCTACTTTTCATTGGAGACGCAGCGTTCTGAAGGAATGATTGATGAAGTCACAATTGGTCCTGCTCAAGAAGTGCTGCTCCATCATTCACACTATAGCCACGGGGCGAAGTTGTTGGAAGAAAAATATGAGGCAACGCTAAAAAAAGTAGCAAGCAAACAAACACGGGATAAATTGCAAGAACATATTCCTTTTGAAATTGCCCAACTGAAGCAATCAGCTACGTTTGAAGGCATGTACAAATACATGTCGCTTTATTATGAAACGCCGCAATCGTTATTGTCTTATATGCCAGAAGATGCGTTTGTCTGGGTGGACGAAATGAATCGCGTCAAAGAAATGGCGGAACACTTGCAAAAAGAAGAGGCGGAATGGCATACGGCAATGCTTGAACAAGGGAGCATCGTCCACGGTACGCACTTGTCCCTTGATGCACTTGCGAGGCTGCAACAGGCGCCGCAGCCGGTTCTTTATACGTCGCTTTTCCAAAAACAAGTACCTTCAACGAAGCCAGAGCAAATCATTAACTTATCCTGTAAATCGATGCAAAATTTCCATGGGCAGATGGATTTGCTTACTTCTGAAGTCAATCGCTGGCTTTCTAACGATTACACCGTTTTGTTCATTGCCGGAACAGAGGACCGTGCCAATCGGCTTGCTTTAAACTTAGAAGACGAAAAAATCGATGCCCATTTGATTGAGGCGATAACGGATTTGACTCCAAGTAAAGTGCAAATTTATACAGGGCACTTGCACACCGGATTTGAGCTATCCGAACAGAAACTTGTCGTCGTTACTGAAGAGGAAGTATTTTCAAAGCGGGCGAAACGTCCTAAGCGTCGGCAAAAGCTATCAAACGCTGAGCGGATTAAAAGCTATTCCGAATTAGCTGTCGGCGACTTGGTCGTTCATACGAATCATGGTGTCGGTAAATATTTAGGCGTTGAGACGCTTGAAATCAATGGCGTCCACAAAGATTATTTAAATTTGCGCTATGCGGGCAATGACAAGCTCTATGTGCCTGTCGAGCAAATTGACCAAGTGCAGAAATATGTCGGAACAGAAGAAAAAGATCCGAAGATTTATGCCCTCGGAGGAAGCGATTGGAAAAAAGTAAAAAAGAAAGTCCAAACTTCGGTTGAAGACATTGCTGATGATTTAATTAAGCTGTATGCAGAACGTGAAGCAAGCGTTGGCCACCGCTTTTCTTCTGACGGACCGGAACAAGCTGAATTTGAAAGCTCATTCCCGTACCAGGAAACGGAAGACCAGCTACGGGCCATTAAGGAAATTAAAGAAGACATGGAAAAGCAACGGCCAATGGATCGCCTATTGTGCGGCGATGTTGGGTACGGAAAAACGGAAGTCGCAATTCGTGCTGCCTTTAAAGCGATCATGGACGGCAAGCAAGTCGCCATTTTAGTACCGACAACTATTTTAGCGCAACAGCATTTTGAAACGATTTCAGACCGGTTTTCTGACTTTCCGATTACAGTTGGCGTTTTAAGCCGTTTCCGTTCGCGAAAAGAGCAAACGGAAGTGCTGAAAGGCTTAAAAGCAGGATCTGTAGATTTGGTCGTCGGTACGCACCGTCTGCTTTCAAAAGACGTACAGTTTAGAGACTTGGGGTTATTGATCGTCGATGAAGAACAGCGTTTTGGCGTTACCCATAAAGAGAAAATCAAACGCATGAAGGCCAATATCGATGTGCTAACGTTGACGGCGACGCCGATTCCGCGAACTCTCCATATGTCGATGCTCGGTGTTCGTGATTTATCGGTGATTGAGACGCCGCCAGAAAACCGCTTTCCTGTCCAAACGTATGTCGTTGAGTTTAATCCAGCCATTGTACGGGAGGCGATCGAGCGTGAACTAAGTCGTGGTGGCCAAGTGTATGTCCTCTATAACCGTGTAGAAGACATTGAGCGGATGACGGAGCAAATTTCTACGCTCGTCCCTGATGCAAGAGTAAGCTATGCACATGGGCAAATGAATGAGCGTGAACTGGAATCGATCATTTTGGATTTCCTTGAAGGGGAAAGCGATGTGCTCGTAACGACAACCATTATCGAAACAGGCGTTGACATTCCAAACGTGAATACGCTCATTGTTTGCAACGCCGACAAGATGGGCTTGTCCCAACTTTATCAAATTCGCGGGCGTGTTGGTCGCTCGAACCGAGTGGCGTACTCGTATTTTACGTACCAGCCTGACAAAGTGTTAACCGAAGTGGCTGAAAAGCGCCTGCAGGCCATCAAAGAATTTACTGAGCTTGGCTCAGGCTTTAAAATTGCGATGCGTGATTTAACGATCCGCGGTGCTGGAAACTTGTTAGGGTCTCAACAGCATGGCTTTATCGACTCTGTTGGATTTGACTTGTATTCGCAAATGTTGAAAGAAGCCATTGAAGAACGGAAAGGGGAAAAACCGAAAGAACCGCCATTTAAGGCGGAGCTGAATGTAAATATTGACGCCTACATTCCAGAGCGGTATATCCCTGACGCGAAACAAAAAATCGAGATGTACAAGCGCTTTAAAGGCGTGGAAACGTTAGAAGAAATCGCTGACCTGCAAGATGAACTCGTTGATCGTTTCGGCGAATATCCAAAACAAGTCGCTTATCTTTTTGAAATGACAAAAATTAAGCTGATTGCCGATCAAGAAAAAGTCGAAAAAATTACAGAAGGCAAAGACGCCGTTACGATTTTATTGACAGAGGAAACAACCAATCGCATCCATGTTGCGACGCTTGTCGATGCTGCCCAAAAAATTGGTCGTGACGTTAGCATCGGCTCGCAAGGAAACCAAATTAAACTAGTTATTAAGACAAAGCAACTTTCTGATGAAACATTGCTTGCGTACATCATTGAATTACTGGAAGCATTGATCCGTGCTGACAAGTCAAAGAAAGCGATGTCTGCGTCGTAAGGCTAGTCCTATTTTCTGCTTTATGGGCCTCCTTTCAAAAAAGATTACAAAATAATTCATTCGCTGGTGAATAGTTCATGGAAACGGAAGAATACTACATTTACACCCCATTGAATGTATTCTTCTGATTTGCATCATTCTGTGTAAACACCTTCAGAAAGAGAGGCTCTTCTTATGAAAGCAACAGGAATTGTACGACGCATTGACGATCTCGGGAGAGTGGTCATCCCGAAAGAAATACGCCGCACATTGCGGATTCGTGAAGGCGATCCTTTGGAAATATTTGTTGATCGTGACGGCGAAGTGATTTTGAAAAAATACTCGCCGATTTCCGAGCTTGGCGATTTTGCAAAAGAATATGCGGAAGCCCTTTATGATAGCTTAAATCAAAATGTACTCATCTCGGATCGTGATACGTATATTGCTGTAGCAGGGGCGCCAAAGAAAGAATTCGCCAATAAGGCAATTGGCGATGCGGTTGAGTCTGCTATGGTAGAACGTAAATCTTACTTGGAAGCCAATGCTGGAGAATACAACCTTGTTGGCGATCACAAAGACGATTTTCAAGGATATGTGGTCGCGCCAATTATTGCGGGCGGCGATCCCATTGGTACAGTGGTAATCTTCTCTAAAAACGAACCATTGAACGGCAATCTTGAACAAAAAATGGCTGAAACCGCTGCTGGCTTTTTGGCTAGGCAAATGGAGCAGTAGCACGACAAAAACACCATGGGCAGAACATGGTGTTTTTTGTGTGCTTTCTTTGCATCAATTGAAAAGAGACTATGATACGATAAGAGTTCAAGTAAAAAAAGGAGGTATATCAAAAAACATGCAAAATTGGTTTAAAGTATGGATTCGTCCCCGTCAAGTTGTCGATGATGAATTAAAAACAGCGAGAGAAAAGAAGCAGACATGGAATTATTTGCTGATTGCTTATGTGTCTGCTGTACTGAGCACTTTTACGAATTTTTCAAGCGGAGTTGTTCCAACATTTGCTTACGTTATTGTGTTTGCTTTACTTACTAGCATTGTGGTAGCTCCGATTAGCCTGTATGTCCTCTCTTGGCTATACAAGTGGGTCGGCAGTTGGCTTGGGGGAAAAGGGACAGCGCTTGACCTTCGCGTCGCTACTGTACATACAAGCATGATCCCATTGATTATTCATGGCCTTATTAGCATTCCTTTTATTCTTGTTATTGGCGAAACCTATTATTGGTTCGACCTAGAAAGCATTCTGTTAGGGATAGAGATCGCGCTTTCGCCACTACAACTGTGGGCACAAAACATCCTCGGCCTTATCAGTCTGACTGCGGGTATTTGGACATTCGTGCTTTTGATGCATGGAATTGGCGAAGCCCATCAATTTTCCGCATGGAAATCGGTTTTGGTTGTCCTCATTTTAGGAGCAATGCTCGTCGTGATTGCGGTTGTTGTTAGCTTTTTACTCGCAATAGTTGGTGCTCTATAAGTCCAATAAAAAAACGCCCATGGGCGTTTTTTATTGGACCTCTTGCTCAAGCTTCTCTGTAATGTAGGCAACAGCGTTTGTTGCTTGGCTCGCATTCATTGCCTCAATGTATGTTTGCCTTCCATTATAAAGCTCTTGGACTTCCTGTTGCAATGTTTCCTTTGTCAAGTTTTCTTCCTCTAACATGCGGGCGTAACCATTTTTGACAAAAGTTTGGGCGTTCAAGATTTGGTCGCCACGGCTTTGTGCTCGTGAAAGAGGGATGATAAGCATGGGGATGTGCAAAGCCAAAAACTCAAAAATGGCATTCGAACCGCCGCGTGTGACAACAAGGTCAGCCGCTTGAAGAAAGTGAGGCAGTTCGTCATGAACATATTCATATTGTTTATAGTTGCGGCGCCCTTCCAACGCTGGATCGAGGTGGCCTTTTCCGCAAATATGAATGATTTGATACGTGTTTGTAAGCGTATCGAGGGATTCACGAATCGCTTCGTTGATCCGCTTTGCCCCTAAGCTCCCTCCCATAACGAGCAATGTCGGCCGCTCTCGGCTAAAATCAGTGATGGTCAGCCCTTGAATGCGGGAGCCTTCGAGAAGCTCGCGGCGAATTGGAGAGCCGACCGTTGTGGTTGCTTCTTTTGGAAAATGGGCGGCTGTTTCAGCGAATGACGTATAAAATGTGTTAGCAAATCGTTTAGCGAGGCGGTTTGCAAGCCCGGGCGTCAAGTCGCTTTCATGCAAATGGACGGGGATTCGGAGCGTATAAGCTGCCGCCACAACTGGTACCGTCACAAAGCCTCCCTTGGAAAATACAACATCAGGCTTTTCCGCTTTTAAAATTTTCCGGGCTTGGCGAAAACCATTTGCAATTCGAGCAATATCGGTCACATTTTTCCAATCCATATAGCGGCGTAGCTTGCCACTTGAGATGCCAAAGTAGCGAATTCCGGCCTTTTCAACTAGTTGCCGTTCAATTCCTTCATAAGAGCCGATATAAGCAATTGACCAGTCTTTGTCATTAAGCTCGTTGATAATAGCAAGATTCGGGGTGACATGGCCAGCCGACCCTCCCCCAGTAAAAATAATTTTTTTCATAAAAGTCCCTTCTGTTCAAACGGATTTCAATTCCTATATAAAAAGCCGTGTGATTTGGTCAATGACGATAAAAAGAATCGCCATACAGCCAAGAAAAGCGATCAAAATCAGCATCGACCGCCACAGTTTAATTTTTTGCGCTTCTGCAAAAGCAACGAGAAAAATGCCGATTAACCAAATCGAAGCCACGTTATGGACAAACACGCCGATTTGGTAAATGATATATACGACGTTGCTGTGTAAAAAATAAGCCTGCACATAGGCTATACCAAAAAGGAGTATGCTGACAAGTCCTAGCAGGATTCCTGGCATAAAAAAGCCATAAACCAGTGCTTTTCTTGTTGCTTCCACATTGCCATTGCCACCATACCAACTGCCGACCTTTCCCAGAAGAAGGCCAAACACGTAGTATAGCAAAGGACCCATCAAAGAACCAATCACTAAAATAACCAATATGGAGGCGGCTGACAACTCGCCTAGCAAAATAAAGGCTTGGATGTGAGAATAGGACAATGTCGTAAGCAAGCCAAACAATAATGAGATCAATAGGGCGGCTTTTTTATGTAAGCCATACTGAAGGACATCCTGCATCTGCCTACGCGGGTGGAGCCAGACCGAAAACCATAGGTTTCGCGCTTTCAAAACATCACCTTCGCTTATCAAATTCTACCCTCTATCATACCACGTTTCTCTAGTCGGATTGAAGCGCACTGGAAAAAGAAAATAATTATTAGTATCATACATAGAGAAAGACGCAAAAATACCGGTTGGACGGTTGGGGCCGACCATCCTACATAGGGGATCGAAGCCCGTTGCAGAGAACACCGTGTTAGTGTCAAAAAGGAGAGGAATGCTGCTTTTAATAACACCGTAAACAATGGAGCAATAGGCTCATTTTCGCTTTGTTTATGTTATGAGTAGCAAACAATGGTTGGGTGATTCAGGCAGGACGGGAGCAGTTAAAGGCGCAGTGTTTATTGCGTTTGCAGCACTGATGGCTAAGGTACTATCGGCTGTCTACCGGATCCCATTTCAAAACATTGCTGGTGACTTTGGTTTTTACGTATACCAGCAAATCTACCCTTTTTACGGGACAATTGCCATTCTAGCCCTTTATGGCTTTCCAGTTGTGATTTCCCGGCAAGTTGCTGAGAAGAAGGCGCAAGGGCTAGAAAAACAAGCAAATGAATTGGCCAGACAAGCGTTTGTGGGAATGACCGTATTCGCTGTCGTTGCTAGTATTGGATGTGCAGCAGCAGCGCCGTTAGTTGCCCAATTTATGGGAGATGAACGCCTTGCCCCCCTTCTCCGCCTCGTAAGCATTGGCTTTTTGTTTTTGCCTATATTGAGCGTAGGTAGGGGAGTTGGACAAGGATACGGCGATATGAAACCGACAGCTTTTTCCCATATAGGCGAACAGCTTATACGGGTAGCGGCGATTATTGTTGTGACATATGCTTTGGCAGCTGCTAATAGTGGGCCTTATATGATCGGCACAGGCGCTGTGTATGGCTCGCTTTTAGGGAGCTTAGCTGGTTGTATCGTTGTTATAGTTGCTACAAGGCAGATTAAATGGAAAAAATGGGCGCTTTCCTTCGCCTCTATAGGCTCAGCGCTTAGGCAAAGTACATCGATTTTATCGCAAAGCGTTTACGTTTGTATCAACGCTTTAGTCTTATTGCTGTTTCAAATGATTGACGTTTTTACTATCGTTCGTTTGCTCCAAGAAGCAGGCTTACAAGAAGAACAAGCTTATTTGGCAAAGGGTGTGTATGACCGAGGCCAGCAGCTCATACAGCTTGGCACGGTGCTCGCCACTTCCCTTGCTCTCGCCCTTGTTCCCCTGTTGGCTAAAGCGCTGGCAAGAGGAAAGGAGCAACATGCGCAGATGTACCGCGATGCAGCAGTTCGGATGACGCTTTTGCTAGGGGGAGGGGCCGCGATTGGCTTGGTTGTACTGATGGGACCGGTTAACCATATGCTGTTTACAGACCGTGCAGGAACAGACATCTTGCAAGTTGTTGCTGTCTCGATTTTCCCTGCTTCGCTCTATTTGACGGCTGCAGCGATTTTGCAAGGCTATGGCAAAATTCATATTCCCCTTTATGCCGTGGCTGTTGGTCTTGCAGTAAAGCTGGCGGGTAACCTCTTGTTTATCCCAGTGATGGCATCAGCAATGGGTGGGGCGTATGCAAGTTTATTTGCCTTTTTGGCGATGGCGGCTCTCGCTCTGTACGCGATTAGGCGCCAAGATGGTGTTCTGTTTGTGCAAAAACGTTCCTATATAAGCACTGGCGTGACGCTTTTCTTGCTGTTCCTAGTCGCTTATGGATGGAAGTGGTTGTTAGAGGCGTTTCTTTTCACAAGTGAGGAACGAGTAGGCGATACAATGATTGCCTTATCCACATCGCTTGTCGGGGTGGCCACCGTTGCTTGTTGTTTGCTTGCCAGTTCTGTTTTGACATTGCGTGAGTGGGCAAGCGTTCCAAAGCTGGCAAATTGGCGGCGAAAAGCAATGAATATTTTAAAGTAAAGGCAAGGTGACTATGGGAACCATATCAGTTGTTGGACTAGGAGCAGGCAATCTTGCGCAACTGCCGCTTGGCATTTACCGTGCCTTAAAAAAGGCGAATCGCATTTATGTACGTACAGACAACCATCCCGTCCTAGTGGAATTAGCGGAAGAGGGGCTGGCGTTTACGTCATTTGATTCTGTTTATGAACAACATAGCGAATTTGAAGATGTTTATAAAGAGATTACAACGCGCTTGCTGGAAGAGGCAAAACAAGACGACGTCCTTTATGCCGTGCCTGGACATCCATTTGTGGCGGAGCGGACGATTCAACTTTTGCAAAAGCAAGCGCAAGGAACAGGTGTAACGATCGATGTCCTTGGCGGTGCCTCGTTTTTGGACAACATGTACACAGCTTTGGCAATCGACCCCATTGAAGGCTGCCAAATTGTTGACGGCACGGCACTACGAGCGGAAGAGTTGCAAATTCGTCATCACCTCATCATCGTGCAAGTATACGATGCACTGATCGCGTCAGAAGTAAAACTGACGTTAATGGAAAAGTTGCCAGACGATTATGAAGTATCGATTGTGACCGCAGCTGGCACGCCAAAGCAGTCGATTTTGCGAGTGCCTTTGTTTGAATTGGACCATTATGTAAAAGCAAACAATTTAACCGCTGTATATGTGCCGCCTGTAAGAGAGGATCGATTATTGCATCGCGACTTCTCCTATTTGCGAGGCGTCATTGCCACGTTGCGGGGGCCGGAAGGCTGTCCTTGGGACCAGAAGCAGACACACCATACATTAAAACGGTACTTGCTTGAGGAAGCATTTGAAGTGTTTGAGGCGATTGATGAAGAAGACGACAGCCATTTGGCAGAAGAGTTGGGCGACGTCTTGCTGCAAGTGCTCCTGCATGCGCAAATTGGCGAAGAACAAGGCTATTTTAACGTGGATGATGTGATTGGGACACTTACGGAAAAAATGATTCGCCGCCACCCCCATGTGTTTGGCGGGGCAAAGGCGGAAACTGCTGGCGAAGTGTTACAGACATGGCAGCAAATAAAAGCGCAAGAACAAGCAGAACAGCCCAAGCCCAAGTCTGCATTAGACGGGCTAGCTGCAACCAATTCCATGCTTGTAGATGCAGCCGCCTTGCAAGAGCGTGCAGCCAAGACCGGTTTTGAATGGGCGAACGTCGAAGAAGTGTGGGAAAAATTGTTTGAGGAAATAGAAGAATTTAAAGTGGAAGCTGCCAAGTCAAGCAAAAGCAAAATGGAAAAAGAATATGGGGATATTCTGCTTGCAGCGGTAAGCTTGGCTAGATTTTATGATCTATCCCCAGAAATCGCGCTCCACCGTTCGTTGACTACATTTAAAAAGCGGTTTTTGTATGTTGAACAAAAAGCGCAGGAAAAAGGGCAGGCGATAGCCGACATAGAGATGAGCGAACTGGATCGCTGGTGGAATGAAGCGAAAGGCAAATTTAACGAATAAGAGGAGTGATTGGATGCGGTTGGATAAATTTTTAAAAGTGTCGCGCCTAATTAAAAGGAGGACGTTAGCGAAAGAAGTTAGTGACCAAGGCAGAGTCACGGTCAATGGCCAAGTAGCAAAAGCGGGGACAACAGTAAAAGCAGGAGATGAACTGGCGATTCGGTTTGGACAAAAAATCGTCACGGTAAAAATAAACGACGTACGTGATACCACACGAAAAGAAGAAGCTGCTGAAATGTATACGATTGTTAAAGAGGAGTCTGTATAATGCGCGGTTTTATTTTTGATATGGACGGCGTCATCATTGACAGCGAGCCGCTCCATTTCCAAGTAGAGCAAGATGTGTGTAAGAAATACGGCGTCGAGCTGGCGGAAAAAGAATTAGAATCCTATGTAGGCACCCGCGCGAGGGATATGTGGCAGCAAATCAAGAAAACACACGGGGCCACGTTTGAAGTATCTGCCGTGCTGAATGAAGCCAATGAGCGAAAGCAAGCCTATGTTGTCAGCGGGAAAGTCGAACCGATCTCTGGCATTAAAGAACTGCTTGCAGCTTTAAAAAATAACGGGTACCGCATTGGTTTAGCGTCTTCGTCGCCACGGCCATTCATTGAAGCAGTGCTTAACAGTTTTGGCATCAGCGACTATTTTGATGTTGTCATGAGCGGAGAGGAAGTCGCTAACGGGAAGCCTGCACCTGACGTTTATAGGGAAACAGCCGAAAAACTTGGCGTTCAACCGGACGCTTGCACGGTATTAGAAGACGCTGCACATGGCGTGCAGGCTGCATTGGCCGCAGGAATGCGCGTCATTGGCTTTGTTAACCCAAATTCAGGTAGCCAAGACTTGAGTGCAGCACACGACCAAGTAAACGATATAGGGCAAATCCAACCGCAAGCGGCGGAAATCGTGATCGAGAAAAATCAATAACTGCATTCAGCCTGATAAGGAGTGCAGGTGAGGGAAGCTGCGAATAGAATCGGGTTCAGCGACTGACGTATGCGAGCGTTTGTCCACAATTTGAAGCCGTAAACAAAAAAATTGTTTACGGCTAGAATGTTCGACGCTGTTTAGGAAAGCGCATCGCGGGGCTTTTGCCCGAGTGCTCCAGCCACAAGGTTTTCTGCAGCGCGCAGCGCCATCGCTTCACGGGTAGCAGCTGTGGCTGAGCCAATATGAGGTGTCAATGTAACATTATCCAACTCTAGCAATGGATGTCCTGGTGGCAATGGTTCGACTTCAAACACATCAAGAGCAGCACCAAAAATCGTTTTTTGCTTTAATGCTTCAATTAGGGCAGCTTCGTCGATAACGGCACCACGGGCCCCATTGACGAGAATGGCCGTTTCTTTCATTTTGCTTAGCTCTTCTTTTCCGATTAAATGCTTTGTTGCCTCAGTCAGTGGTACCATGATGACAACGACGTCGGCTTGTTCAAGCAGCTCGTGTAATTCTACTTTTTTGGCGCCATACTTCTTTTCGACTTCTGGCCTGCTTGAGCGGTTATGGTAAAGGATCTTCATCCCAAAACCTTCCTTGGCGCGATGGACGATTTTTTCGCCAATGCGCCCCATGCCGACAATACCGAGTGTTTGGTTGTAGACATCTTGACCATATAGAGACTGTGCCGTCGTCTGTTTTGTCCAGTTGCCTGCCTTGACTTGTTCGTGCAGTGGAGCGATGCGGCGCGCCCCTGATAGAATGAGGCCGAACAGCAAGTCTGCAACCGTTTCGTCAAGAACATACGGCGTGTTTGTGACATAAATGTTTTGCTCCGCTAAGCCTGCAACATCAAAACCATCGTAGCCAACGGTGGCGGTGCTAATCACTTTTAGCTTGCTAGCATGTTTGACGAGCTCGGTATCTGCACCAATTCCTGTCAGCATCGCGCCGTCCACATCAGCTAATTCGTGGGCCAATGCTTCTCTAGTTAGCGGTTTGCTCTCGTCCCATATCCGCAAATGGCAGAATTGTGAGATATGGTTAAGCGCAGCGTCAGGCAACGAACGTGCTAAAAAAACAGTTGGTTTGCTCATATGTACCCCTCCTCTAAGTGTAACGATAGCAATCTATGCTTGATTTGTCACCTCCCTCCTTAATGCAGGAGGGAATAAATCAATGTAGAATGATCTGAGAAAGTTAATTAGGATATGGGGGCGAGTAGTTGTGCAACTTCGAGAAATAACAATTAGCGATGCAAAGCCGTTTTTGCAATTGCAGTTGCAATTAGACAAAGAAGCGAGTTATATGCTCTATGAGCCTGGGGAAAGAACGACAACGGTGCGAGAACAGCGGAAGGCGATTGCCGATATCCAGCAGTCTCCGTCATCCACCATTTTTGTAGCGGAACACGACAAGAAGCTGATTGGCTATCTGAGTGTGTTTGGTTCCCGATTGCAGCGCATTCGCCATGTGGGCTATATTACAATCGGGATTTTAGAGGATTATTGCAACCAAGGACTTGGCAGGAAGCTGCTAGAGAAAGCGGACCATTTTGCACAGAGCGTTCAGCTTCACCGACTCGAGCTAACGGTGATTGAAGAGAATGCACGGGCGCTGCACGTGTACCAAAAATGTGGGTATGAGCAAGAAGGCGTCCGCCGCCGGGCAATCCGACATGGCCACAAGTGGCTTAATGAGATTTATATGGGGAAATTGTTGTAAACCTCATTTTGGCGCTTGAAAATGGTCCATTCCTCCTCTAAACTAAAAGAAAAGTGAGAATGATTTTCATTATCCTATAGAGTGGACGGAGGAATAACCGTGCAGGAAAAAGAGATGTTTGACCTAACGATTATCGGTGGCGGGCCAGCCGGTTTATATAGCACGTTTTATGCAGGGATGCGCGATTTAAAAGTAAAGCTCGTCGAATACAATAAAGAGCTAGGCGGCAAAATTTTGTTTTACCCAGAAAAAATTATTTGGGATGTTGGGGGAATGCCGCCTACAACAGGCAGAACATTAATTAACCAGCTTGTGGAACAGGCAACGACCTTTAACCCAACGATATGTTTAAATGAACACATTGTACGGATGGTGCGGGAGCCTGACAACACGTACACCCTTTTTAATGAGCAAGGTAAGGCCCATTATACACGGGCGGTCATGCTTGCCTCTGGGCATGGCATCCCTGTTATGCAAAAGCTTGAAATTGAGGGTGCCGACCGGTATGAAGTTTCCAATCTCCATTACACGGTCACGCAAATGGACATATTTGCAAACAAGCGCGTTTTAATTTCTGGAGGGGGCAATGCAGCTGTCGACTGGGCGAATGAACTTGCCAACATTTCAAAAGAAGTGGTTGTGTGCCATCGGCGCGATGAATTTGGCGGCCATGAGAAAAATGTAGAGCAAATGAAATCTGTAACAAAAATACACACGCCCTACCAAATAAAAGAACTGCATGGCGTAGGCTCTGCGATTGAAGCGGTTACCCTTGCTCATTGTGATACAGGCGAACAACGACAAATCGAAGTCGATGCTGTCATTGTAAACCATGGGATGAAACTAGATGGCTGCTTTTTAATCGAAGCAGGCCTTGCATTGGAAGAAGACGGCTTTCTCCGCGTATCGGCCTGTATGGAGACAAGTCAGCCTGGCATTTTTGCAGCCGGAGATGTGACAAGGCATGAAGGGAAACTTCAGCTCATATCGGGGGCGTTTGTTGAAGGGGCAACAGCAGTAAATGGCGTTAAGCAGTTTTTGGACCCGAAAGCGGATAAGCAAGCATATGTATCTTCCCATAATGAAAAATTTAAGAAAAAAAATGAGCAGCTAAAGCAGGAGAAACAAGCACAGCTAATGAACTAAGTTGGCAAGGCTGTACTTAGACAGCGCCAGCGCTCATAAATATAGAGAATAAAAGAAGCTCTTGTTTCAGAGAGGGGCGCCAATCGATTGGACGGAATAATGGGGTTTTTGGAAGATTTTGGTTACTGGGGATTGTTCGTGCACGCCTTTGCAGATGCTGTGATTTTTCCAGTGCCTGCGTTTTTTCTACAAGTGTCTTTAAGCTTGCTCCACCCAAACCAAGCCATTTGGTTTGCAACAGTGGGGTATATCGCTTGTCTTCTTGGCACGCCAGTAGGATATATGCTCGGCCGTTTGCTTGGAAACTCTGTCTTGCAAAAGTGGTTAAAACCAAGCGCTTTAACAAAGGCCGAGAATCTGTTTAAGAAGAACGGTGAGGCTGCTATATTAATTGGCGCATTTACGCCGATCCCTTTTAAAGTATTTACGATTTTATCAGGGGCGCTCCACTTTTCGCTATGGAAACTGATGGTTTACGCCGCACTTGGGAGGGCTGTTAAATTTTATGCAGTTGGCATCCTCTTTTATGTATATGGGCGTGCAGCCGAGAACATGGTTCATTCATACTTAACTTACGGGATGTTAGGAGTCGCTATTCTTCTTGCCATTGGCATCAACGTAAAGCGTCGCATTCAAGAGCGCCCAAAAACAGAACCGCAAAAGGGCAAAGAACTTTCATAAGTGGAAGCAACACCCTTTAAGCGATAGGACCAGCCGTCTCTATGAGAGGATGTTTTGTGCTAGAAGCTTGTTCTAGGGGCAAAGCCCCATGCATACATTGCAATAAAGACATGCTTTCTAGGAGGGTGCAGAAAATGGACGGTTCTACTTACGAGTTTGGCACGCCAATGGGACGTGAAAGGAAAACCAACGACCACGACGTTACGTTGCGCGGGCGCAAGCAATTAGATATAACAGGCGTCAAACAAGTAGACAGTTTCGATAGCGAAGAATTTTTGCTAGAAACGGTACAAGGCTATTTGTCGGTCCGAGGCGAAAACCTTCATATGAAAAACTTAAATGTTGAGCAAGGGAATGTTTCGATTGAGGGAAAAATCCACGACCTGATTTATGTCGATCAAAACCAGCAAGGAAAATCCAAAGGGCTCTTTGGAAAACTGTTTAAATAATGGCTTTAACTGTTCAGTTCTATACAATGGTCGCTATGGCCGCAATGGGCATCTGTCTTGGCGCGGCTGTTGATACGTACGGCCGTTTTCTGCCAAGGCAACGTACTTTCCGCATTCACATCGCCTTGCTTGACATTGCCTTTTGGATTGTCCAAGCGCTGCTTGTCTTTTATATTTTATTTAAGACAAACCAGGGAGATATCCGAATTTACGTATTTTTGGCGCTACTCTGTGGCTATGCTGCCTACCAAGCATTGTTTAAAGGCGTGTATAATTGGTTCGTCAATTTAGTCATTACAATTGTTCAGGCTGTATTACGGTTCGTTTGGGGTTTGTTAAAAGCCCTCATTGTCATGCCGATAAAATGGTTGTTGATGTCTGTGCGTCGCTTGGTTATGATTATAGTAATCTCTGTGTGGAGCATCATTCTTTATGTCCTGCTTAAACCCCTATATTGGCTAATGAAAAAACTAGGCGTTGTTGGCCTGTTAAAAAAAGGACAGCCTATCTTGCGTAAATGGCAGGAACGATTGGAGCGTTTTAGGAAAAAAGACGAGAGGTGAGCGACTTGGCAGTGAAACACCGGGCAACGATTAAAGAACTTGACACAGACTATATGGAGCAAAGGCAGCAAGAACTAATCCGACAAGCGAAAAGGCGAAAAGGACTCTATCGCCGGCTTGGATTTATGGGCATCGTCTTTAGTGTGCTCGCTATTTGTTGCAGTGTAACGCTATTTTCGCAACGAGCTGATATTAATGATAAACGGCAAGAACAACAAGCTGCTGCTGAACAATTGGAACAGCTAAAGAATGAGGAAGAACAGCTCTTGCGCGACATTGCCAATTTTCAAGACGATGAATTCATTAAAGAGATTGCTAGACGTGACTATTACCTCACTCTTCCAGGGGAAACAAGAATTAACGTCTCCAAGCAGCAGTCAAGCGATTGACACCAAAATTTCAGGTCGGGTATAATATATTGGAGTACGTTTAGTTCACCCAAAATTTAAGGAGGATGTACGTTTTCATGTCCATTGAAGCAGGCAGCAAGCTGCAAGGCAAGGTGACTGGCATTACACATTTCGGTGCATTTGTGGAATTGCCAGGCGGATCAACGGGTCTGGTTCACATTAGTGAGGTTGCGGATCATTATGTAAAAGATATAAATGAACTTCTAAAGGTTGGCGATGAAGTGACAGTCAAAGTCGTCAATGTAGAAAAAGACGGCAAAATTGGTCTTTCGATCCGTAAAGCGGTTGACCGTCCCGAAGGAGAAAGCCGCCCTCCGCGCCCTCATCCGCGCTCCGGTAACAATCGGGGAGGCGGAAAGTCGCGCCCTGCTCCGTCTTTTGAAGACAAAATGAGCCGTTTCCTAAAAGATAGCGAAGAACGTTTGTCGACGATTAAAAGGCAAACAGAGTCTAAACGCGGCGGTCGGGGTGCAAAACGCGGATAGCGATGTTGCTTGTGTAACGTATATCTGTTTGTAAATAGGAGTGAGAGAGGAGCAGGGCAATCCTGCTCCTCTCATGTTGTCGCCAACATTACACAGACTGATAGAAATGGGAGAAGGAAATTCGGTTTGCTCTAGATTTTAATGTTGACTTTCACCCAAAAAACAAGTATATTAACTAATGTCGTGAAAAGCGAGGCGGTGTAGCTCAGCTGGCTAGAGCGTACGGTTCATACCCGTGAGGTCGGGGGTTCGATCCCCTCCGCCGCTATCTATCATTTGTCAGACGAGTAGAAAGACATTGAGCGTTTTCTACTGGATGAAACCCTCTTTTCTGTTAAGGAAAAGAGGGTTTTTTTGTGTCTCATAAACAAAATGGACAAAATAAAAAAAATGAATAGAATGCCCATTAAATTGGAAGCGGTTACAAGAGGCGCCTGTTTCGTTAAGATAAGAGAAATCTCAGTATTAGGCTTGGAAGGAGACCAGTATGTTTAGTCTTAGTTTTATTGGACTGATTGCGATTGTGGCAGTCGTCGCATTGCTTATCAGCAAAAAAGTGTCGCCAATCGTTGCTTTTACGCTTATTCCCATTATAGCCGCGGCCGTTGCAGGCTTCGATTTAAATGACATTGGTAGTTTCTTCAGTGTAGGTGTCAATGATGTGATTTCTGTCGCTGTCATGTTTATTTTTGCAATACTCTTTTTTGGCATTATGCAAGATGCAGGCTTGTTTGATCCCGTTATCAATAAAGTGCTTGCCCTCTCAAAAGGAAATGTCATTGGCGTAGCAGCAGCAACAGTGATCGTTGCCTGCGTCGCTCATCTCGATGGCTCAGGCGCGACAACGTTCTTGCTGACCATCCCGGCGCTGTTGCCTACTTACAAGCGTTTGCAAATGAGCCCGTATTTGCTCTTGCTTTTAGTCGGTCTAGGGGCAAGCATCATGAATATGGTGCCGTGGGCAGGACCGGTAGCGCGTGTTGGTACCGTACTTAATATGAGCGCCGGAGAACTTTGGTTGCCGCTTATTCCTTTGCAGCTTATTGGCATCGCGTTGCTGATCGGTCTAGCGGTGTTGCTTGCTATTAGAGAAAAGAAAAGAATTGCCAATCGCTCCGTATGGAATGAAGCAGCAGCTACAGCATACTCGGCAAATGACTCGAAAGAAACAGAAAGCCAAAAGAAAGCAGGCGCTCTGCAAATGACCGTCAATGCGCTCCTAATGGCTGCTGTCATTATTGTATTGGCGGTCGACGTCTTGCCGGCCCCGCTCGTATTTATGCTTGGCGTGGCACTGGCGCTGCCGTTTAATTTACGGAACGTAGACGACCAAATGGAAGCCATTAAAAAGCACGCACCAAATGCGTTAATGATGGCAACGATCATCATTGCCGCAGGCTGTTTTTTAGGAATTTTAAACGAGTCGGGAATGCTCCAGGCACTAGCAGTCGATATAGTCGGCGTGCTTCCACACGCTGTTGTCCCTTATATTCATGTCATTATCGGCTTTTTTGGCGTCCCATTTGACTTAATTTTAAGCACAGATGCCTATTATTTTGCATTGTTGCCACTCGTTGAACAGATTGTAACCGAAGTCGGAGTTTCTTCTACTTCAGCCGCATATGCGCTCGTGATCGGAAACATCATTGGTACATTTGTTAGCCCTCTTGCTCCGGCTGTATGGCTGGCATTGCAACTCGCAGGCCTTGAAATGGGCAAACATATCCGCTATTCCTTTTTTATCATGTGGGGATTTAGCATCGTCATGCTTGTGATCGCTTACATCCTCGGCATTATTACATTTGCATAAAAGCTTCACTCAGAAAAAAATGCGTTTGTCTACCATTTGAAGCCGCATCGTCAGGTGCGGCTTTTGATGTTGGCGACAAAAGCAACAGACTGAGAAAAAAGATTGTTCCCCATGCCTAAATTCGTCCGTCATTTCTAGCCAACCATTGAGCATCTATCCAAAGATACGCTAACACCAAACCCCTATTATTCGATTTTTGTGAATCATCCACACTGATTCGCCCGAAGTACGTCGAAATAATTTTTGATATTGGTCCTTAATTCTGACAAATTGCTCCAGATTTGCTTGCTATAGTGGACGTACGATATTAATAGGGTGGTGGCGAGAATGATCAGTAAAGTGATAAAGACGTCAGAAGAAATGGGTACAGCGAAAGTAGCCGAAAAGCTAAACGGCATATGGACCAAATGTGCAAGCAGTGGACAAGCCCTTAAAAGCGGAGCCAAAACGGTGCTTTATGATTGGGGCATATTCATTGCCATTCTTGGTTTTCTGCTAGGAAGGGCTATGATTTTATCAGAGTTGACGCCATTTATCTTGCCATTCTTGGCGGCTGTGTTTTTGTTAAGGCGCTCTCAATCACTCATTGCTGCAGCTTCGTTATTAGCAGGTGCCGTGTTTAGTTTTCATGGTCAGTTTATTTTTGCGATTGCAGGGATCGGGTTCTTTCTTATCCTGTACAAATGTATGAAAATGTTCATGAAACACCCTGCTAAATCGCTCCCTTATCTCGTGTTTTCAGCTAGCATCGCTACAAGGCTGTCACTCGTATTTCTAACAGAAGGTGGATTAAGCCAATATGCGATGATGATGGCTACAGTCGAAGCGGCGCTAAGCTTTATCCTGACAATGATCTTTATCCAAAGCATACCGCTTGTGACAGGAAAAAGAGGTGGACAAGCACTCCGGAATGAAGAAATTATTTGTTTAATTATCTTGCTTGCCTCTGTAATGACAGGAACAGTCGGTTGGACGATAAATGAGGCTGTGCTTCAGCATAGCTTTGCCAGTTATCTCGTTTTAGTGTTTGCTTTTGTTGGCGGGGCTGCAATAGGCTCGACCGTCGGAGTGGTGACAGGCTTGATTTTAAGCTTGGCGAGTTTAGCAAGTCTTTATCAGATGAGCCTGCTTGCCTTTGCAGGCTTGTTAGGAGGGTTGTTAAAGGAAGGGAAACGGATCGGCGTGTCACTTGGCTTACTTGTAGGAACGCTCTTAATTGGCATGTATGGTCAAGGGGGCGGGCTTGGGGCAAGTGTGTCAGAATCTGCCATTGCGATCACGCTTTTTTTGCTGACGCCGAAGAGCTGGCTGACGAAGGTAGCACGCTATATTCCTGGGACAGTTGAGCATTCCCAGGAACAGCAGCAATATTTACGGAAAGTCCGTGACGCGACAGCTGGAAAGGTTGAACGGTTTTCGTCTTTATTCCAAACGCTATCGAACAGCTTTCATACACCTTCTAAAAATGAGGAAGAAGAGCATGACCATGAGGTCGATGTCCTCCTGAGCCGCGTGACAGAAAAAACATGCCAAACGTGCATGTTGAAAGAAAAGTGCTGGGTGCAAAATTTTAATGCTACTTATGATTCTATGAAGCAAATGGTCCAGGAAAGTGAGGTGCATGGAACGGTTGTCGATCCAAAATTACAAAGGCAATGGCGCAGCCATTGCCGTAAGCCTGACCAAGTCATGGCTGCCCTTAATGCGGAAGTGAACCATTATCGGGCAAACAAGGAATTGAAGAGGCAAGTGTTAGAGAGCCAACGGCTAGTCGCCGACCAATTGCTTGGCGTTTCCCGGGTAATGGGGGATTTCGCCAAAGAAATCCAAAAAGAAAAGCAACCTCATGTCATCCAAGAAGAAGACATGGTCGATGCTTTGAGGAACGCTGGCCTTGAGGTTGGGCATATAGACATTTACAGCATGGAGAGTGGCAGCATTGAAATTGAAATGAGTGTGTTATGCAGCCATGAAAATGGCGAGGCGGAAAAAATTATCGCGCCAATGCTTTCTGATTTAGTTAAGGAAACGATTGTGTTAATGCGGGAAGAACCAGGCTTTTATTCAAATGGATATAGCCATATTTCATTTGGGTCAGCAAAGCCTTTTGCTGTTGAAACAGGCATTGCCAAAGTCGCCAAAGGCGGCGAATGGCTGTCTGGAGACAATTATGCCATGATCAAATTAAATAGCGAAAAGTTCGCGGTTGCGATAAGCGACGGCATGGGCAACGGTGAAAAAGCCCATTTGGAAAGCAGTGAGACGTTGAAGTTGCTGCAAAAAGTGCTGCAATCAGGAATTGAAGAAACAGTGGCAATCAAATCAGTCAATTCCATCTTGTCATTGCGCAACACGGAAGAAATGTTCTCCACACTCGATTTGGCGATGATCGATATGCAAGATGCAGGAGCAAAGTTCCTGAAAATTGGATCAACGCCAAGCTTTATTAAGCGGAAAGACCACGTCATAAAAATTGAAGCAGGCAATTTGCCAATGGGCATTTTCCACGAATTTGAAGTAGACGTTGTTAGCGAGCAGCTTAAGCCAGGTGACTTGCTGATTATGTGCAGCGATGGGGTGTTTGATGCGAAAAGGCAAGTTGAGAACAAGGAGCAGTGGATGAAACGTATGATTAAGGAAATTGAAACCGATGACCCACAAGAAGTGGCCGATGTGCTATTAGAAAAAGTCATTCGGTCGGAAAAAGGAATTGTCATTGAAGACGATATGACGATCGTCGTTACTCAGTTGAAACACAATACGCCGAAATGGTCTTCAATCCCGATCCATCCGAAGACGACTAAAAACAAAAAATCCGCGCCGTTCTATAAACAGGCAACAGGCACGTAAACGTATATTTTCCCTCCAATATGACCATGATGGTAACACGAAATCAGATGGAGGGGAAACGAATGAATGGGACATTAAGGCAAATTTTGCTCATGACCGACGGGCATTCTAATTACGGCGAAGATCCTGTAGCGATTGCGCGCTTGGCCCAAGAGTATGACGTTACGGTAAATGTAATCGGCATTACTGATGAAAACCGCGAAAATGAAAAAGGACTTCAAGAGGTTGAAGCGATTGCTCTAGCTGGTGGAGGGGTTAGCGAAATTGTTTTTGCCAGGCAACTGGCCAAAACAGTTCAGATGGTAACAAGAAAAGCGATGACGCAAACACTTCACGGTGTCGTTAACCAAGAACTTAAACAAATATTAGGCCAGAATGATGAAATGGAAGACTTGCCGCCGGAAAAACGCGGGCAAGTGATGGAAGTAGTGGATGATCTAGGGGAGAAAGTGCTCTTGGAGGTACTTGTGTTAATCGACACGAGTGCAAGCATGACAAATAAATTACCGATGGTGCAGGAAGCGTTATTGGATTTGTCCATTAGTTTAAATTCCCGTTCAGGGGATACAAAATTTTCTCTGTATTCATTTCCCGGGAAAAGAAAGCCGATTGAAAGGTTGCTTGATTGGACGCCAAAGCTCCAATCACTAACTGCGACTTTTACGAAACTGTCAACGGCGGGAATGACACCGACTGGCCCAGCTTTGCAAGCAGCACTCCAAGTGTTTGAGGAAAGACGGGGCAAAAGGAGATTGGAAGACGATGAGAATGAACAGCGCCAAGGGCGATTTGGATTTTGAACTTTACCCAGGACTGGCATTTCGCGGCAAGTGGAACCGTAAACCTTATAAGTTGATTCGAAAACTTGGGGCAGGGGTCACTGGCTATGTTTACTTGGCAGAAGGAGAAACGGGTTCAGTGGCGTTAAAGATTGGCACAGAACCGATGTCAATTACAGCAGAAGCGAATGTACTGAAACAGTTCAGCAAGGTCCAAGGCAAGCCGCTTGGGCCTTGCTTATTTGACGTTGACGACTTCCTGTCTACCAATAGTGTCCTTCCTTTTTACGCAATGGAGTATATTGAAGGCGAAAATTTTGTTGACTTCCTCCGAGGCAAAGGGCCAGAGTGGCTGCCTGTATTGGCATTGCAATTGTTGAGTGCATTAAGCGCGCTCCATCAACAAGGCTGGGTATTTGGCGATTTAAAGCCCGAAAATGTGATTGTTACTCGTCGTTCAGCTGAAGTCAGACTGTTAGATGTAGGCGGAACCACACGAGTGGGCCGCGCGATTAAGGAATATACTGAGTATTATGACCGGGGTTACTGGGAACAAGGAACACGAAAGGCGGAGCCGACCTATGACTTATTTGCGGCCGCAATGATGGTCGTCGACTGTGCCTACCCGCGGCAAGTAAAAAAAGAGCGGGGCAATACGGCAAGCCAATTAAAAAAGCTTATTTACCAAGCGCCACTCTTAAAACCTTACCGGGAAATTGTTTATAAAGCATTAATGGGAGGGTATGGATCTGCAGAAGCAATGAAAAACGACTTTCTTGCCTCGGTGAAGCAAACCGAAGAGCGTAGCCGAGTGAAACGGAAACAGCAACATAAAGTTAGAAAACAGAAAGGGGCGCCGATCGACTTAATCCTAGTGATGTCTTTTGTTCTCATCCTTTTTGTCCTATACTTATTGATACAATCATTTTGAAGAGAGCTATAGGGGCGAATAGAATGGAAGCACGCGTGGAACAGTTTATAGAAAACAATCGATTGTTTGGAATGGAAACAAACGTACTTGTTGCCGTCTCAGGCGGCCCCGATTCAATGGCGCTGCTTGCCATTATGGCCAATTTGCGAGAAAAGTGGAAGCTCAATCTATTTGTCGTCCATGTTAACCACCGACTTCGAGGCGAAGAGTCAAATAAAGATGCCGAACTAGTTCAATCTTTCTCTGCTCGCCTCGGCGTGCCGTGCAATGTGAAAGACGTTGACGTTGCTGCCTTTAAAGCCGAGCACCATGTTGGAACGCAACAAGCGGCCCGTGCCCTCCGCTACCAAGTCTTCCAAGGGGAAATGGAGCGAGTACATGCTACTGTGCTTTTGACTGCCCACCATGGCGACGACGAAGTGGAAACGGCTTTTATGAAACTAACTCGCGGAACGACACCGTTGACGAAGCTAGGCATTGCCGCTACTAGGCCATTCGCAAATGGTGTGTTGGCGCGGCCGCTACTTGAAGAAACGAAGCGTTCCATCGTCGCCTACTGCCACGAAAAGGCCATTCCTTACCGAATCGACCAGAGCAATTTTTCCGATGCGTATACGCGCAATCGGTTTCGAATGAACATGGCGCCTTATCTTGTTGAGGAAAACCCCCATATTCATAAACATATTGGCCGTTTTGACCGCTGGCAAGAGGAGGACAACCATTATTTAATGGAGCAGGCGAAAGCTCATTTGGATCAAATTTTAACGAAAAAAAGCGAGAAAAGCATTGAACTTGAAATTCAGGCGCTTTGTCTTGCCCCCTTTCCTTTACAAAGAAGAATGATTCATCTAATATTAAATTATCTTCACTTAAATGTTTACGGAGTAAATGACATGCGTGTTTTTCCTGATGCAATTGAGCAGATCCAAGCGTTTCTCCAAACAAGTGCCCCTTCCGCTCAACTAGATTTGCCAGGTAGGGTACAAGTGAAACGTTCCTACGGGACGTGCTTGTTCACAACAGCCCCTTTTATAGAAACAAAAGCTTATTGTCATCTGCTTAGTATCCCAGGTAAAGTAGACACGCCCCTTGGAGTAATCAGGGCGGATACACGAGAAGAACTATTGGAATTGGAACATACGGATGCTGTTTCATTTCAGGTGAGCCAAGTGGCTTTTCCGCTATACATACGAAATCGCAAGCCGGGAGATAAGCTGTCCCCAAGCGGAATGAGCGGAAGCAAAAAAGTGAACCGTTTGTTTATCGATCGAAAAGTAGATCGCGCCAAAAGAGATGCTTGGCCTCTGCTTGTCGATGCAAATGACTCGATTCTTTGGGTGCCTTCACTTCAAACATCCCGCATTCTCACCCGCTCCGCTAATGTACAAGGCGAGCTACTCCATGTTACTTTTTCCCAACATAAATGGCCATAACGAAAAAAAAGGCACCAACTTACAGGAGGTACATGACCGTACATGAAGAACGACATGAAAGAAATTTTATTGACTGAGGAACAAATTCAGCAAAAAATCAAGGAATTGGGGCAGGCTATCACAAAAGAGTATGAAGGCCGTTTTCCACTAGTTGTCGGTGTTTTAAAAGGCGCCCTTCCTTTCATGGCTGATTTGATTAAAGCTGTGGATACTCATTTGGAAATTGACTTTATGGACGTGTCCAGCTATGGAAAAAGCACTGTCTCCTCAGGTGAAGTGAAAATTGTAAAAGACCTTGACACGAAAGTGGAAGGGCGTGATGTCTTAATTGTCGAAGACATCATTGACAGCGGCTTAACGCTAAGCTATTTAATCGAGTTGTTTAAATACCGGAAGGCTAAGTCTGTAAAAGTGGTAACGCTTCTCGATAAGCCTGAAGGCAGAAAAGTGGATTTGGTGCCGGATATGACAGGTTTTGTTGTCCCGGACGAATTTGTAGTAGGATACGGTCTAGACTTTGCAGAGCGCTACCGGAATTTGCCTTATGTCGGAATACTGAAACCTGAAGTTTATGAAGGCTAATTATTGGTATAGAACGATTTCTTATGGTAAGATAGGTGCAGTTTTGTTGGACGCGGGAGGAGGTACAGAATGAATCGTACAGTACGCACGATAGTCATCTTGACGATACTGATGCTGATTATTATTGCAGGGGTCCAAAGCTTTTCAAATGATCCTACAGAAACCCAGCAAGTTCGCTATGATGAGTTCTTAGAGAAGCTCGAGCAAGGAGAAGTGGAAAATATTACCGTTCAGCCTGAGCGTTCTGTTTTAGTTGTCACAGGACAGTTTGCCGGGCAAAAAGATGGCGAAAATTTCACCACAACGATTCTGAATTCAGATATTACAGCAGACCTTCTCTCTAATATAGAAGGCGTCGAATTGACGGTTGAACCAGAAGAAGAACAAAGCAACTGGTTGTCAACCATCATTATGATCGCGCCGTTTTTACTAATCTTTTTGATCATCATTTTTCTCATGAGTTCTGCCCAAGGCGGTGGCGGCGGTGGCGGTAACCGCGTCATGAACTTTGGCAAAAGCAAAGCAAAAATGGTTAGCGATGAGAAGAAAAAGGCGAAGTTTAAAGACGTTGCCGGCGCTGACGAAGAGAAGCAGGAGCTTGTCGAGGTCGTTGAGTTTTTAAAAGACCCGCGCAAGTTTGCCGCTATAGGGGCGCGGATTCCTAAAGGCGTGTTGCTTGTCGGTCCTCCAGGTACAGGGAAAACGCTGCTTGCCCGGGCTGTTGCCGGTGAAGCAGGCGTGCCGTTTTTCTCAATTAGTGGTTCTGATTTCGTCGAAATGTTTGTTGGGGTCGGGGCATCCCGTGTGCGTGATTTATTTGAAAACGCCAAAAAGAATTCCCCATGTATTATTTTTATCGATGAAATTGACGCAGTTGGGCGCCAGCGTGGCGCAGGACTTGGCGGCGGCCATGATGAACGTGAGCAAACGTTGAACCAATTGCTTGTCGAAATGGACGGTTTTAGTGCAAATGAAGGCATCATTATCATTGCTGCTACAAACCGTGCTGATATCCTTGATCCCGCACTCCTTCGTCCAGGTCGTTTTGACAGGCAAATTCAAGTGAACGCCCCTGACGTTAAAGGGCGTGAAGAAGTGCTCAAAGTCCATGCAAGAAACAAGCCGCTTCGCGAGGAAGTAAAGCTTGATCTCATTGCGATTCGAACGCCTGGTTTTTCCGGGGCAGACCTTGAGAATTTGCTGAATGAAGCAGCGCTTGTGGCAGCGAGAAACGACAAAAAAGAAATTGGCATGGAACATATTGAAGAGGCAATTGACCGTGTCATTGCAGGTCCTGCCAAAAAAAGCCGCGTCATTTCCGAAAAAGAAAAGAACATTGTTGCGTGGCATGAAGCTGGGCATACCGTTGTTGGCGTCAAGTTGGAAAGCGCCGACATGGTCCACAAAGTAACGATTGTCCCTCGTGGAATGGCAGGCGGTTACGCGATGATGCTGCCGAAAGAAGACCGTTATTTTATGACAAAGCCTGAGCTGCTTGATAAAATTGTCGGCTTGCTTGGCGGGCGTGTCGCTGAGGAAATTCAATTTGGCGAAGTTTCCACAGGTGCTCATAATGACTTCCAACGAGCGACAAGCATAGCGCGGAAAATGGTAACGGAATATGGCATGAGCGATAAATTGGGGCCTATGCAATTTGGGCAAAGTTCTGGCGGTCAAGTTTTCCTAGGAAGAGACATTCAAAACGACCAAAATTATTCAGATGCGATTGCTCATGAAATTGATTTGGAAGTTCAACGCATCATAAAAGACAGTTATGAGCGTTGTAAACAAATCTTGCTTGCGAATAAGGATAGTCTAGACCTTATCGCCAAGAATTTGCTTGAACTCGAAACGCTTGATGCCGAACAAATCCAATCCCTCATTAATGAAGGCAAGCTGCCTGAAAACCATCATGCGTCGAAGAAAAACGGCGACATGAAAGTGAACATCCAGTCAAAAGATTCAGCAGAAGAAGTGGAAGGCGCTTATGAAGAAACGACAAACGTAGGCGAAAACCGACCACCGTCTTCAGAGGAAACAAAGGAGAACCGCGATTAAGCGAAAATAGAGGGTGCCTAGATGGCACTCTCTTTTTGGTAAAAAGGGGGTCAAAGCCAATGATGTTGGCCATTGATATTGGCAATTCTTCGATTGTGACAGGCGTCTACGACGAGAACGACCAACTAGCATTCATATTTCGGATCGCGACCACGCACGATAAAACGAGTGATGAATATGCCATGTTGCTGCACTCTTTTTTTGAGCAAAAAGGTTGCCGTTTTAACGACGTCACCGGTGTGATCATCGCGTCTGTCGTTCCAACAATTATGCACCGCTTTCGCCGCATGTGCCAAGATTATTTACACGTAACCCCCTTAATTGTCGGTCCTGGCATTCGCACCGGCCTTTCAATCCATTATCAAGATCCGAAAGAAGTCGGTGCCGACCGGATTGCTAATGCCGTTGCAGCAATTGCTCGCTACGGCGCTCCGTGTATTGTAGTCGACATTGGTACGGCTACGACATTTTGCTGCATTGATGCAAAGCACCGTTACCGAGGGGGCGTTATTGCCCCTGGAGCGGCTATTTCGACGGCAGCTTTGTCGAATAAAGCATCTAAATTGCCGAAAATTGAACTTACAAAGCCGGCATCTGTTGTAGGAAAGACAACGGTTGCCTCCATGGAAAGTGGGACATTCTATGGGCATATAGCGATGATTGACGGCGTGGTTGAACGAATCAAGGGGGAGCAACGTCTTGACGATGCTAAAGTCATTGCAACAGGCGGACTAGCCTATCTTTATGCGGAAGAATCAAAGCAAATTCAACATTTGGAACAAGAGTTAACGTTAAGTGGGCTAAAATATATTTACGATAAAAACCAATGATTGGAGCGGGTTTTGAATGAAAGATTATGTAGTAAAAGCAACAGCCTACGACGGTGAGGTACGAGCGATTGCCCTTAGAGCGACAGAAATGGTCAAAGAAGCATGCAAAAGGCAGGGCACTTGGCCGACTGCTTCCGCTGCCCTTGGACGGACAATGATGGGCGGAGCCCTTATGGCATCGATGTTAAAAGGCAAGGATAAGCTAACTGTACGAATTCAAGGAAATGGACCGATTGGGGAAATCATCGTTGATGCCCATGCATCAGGGGCAACGCGTGGGACAGTGACCAACCCTCATGTCAGCCCAGAGTTAAACAGCAAAGGCAAGCTCGATGTGGCGAGAGTGGTCGGGACTGAAGGAACACTTTCGGTTGTAAAAGACCTCGGTATGAAAGAACCATTTACAGGAAGCGTGCCAATTGTTTCAGGCGAAATAGGCGATGACTTCACATACTACTTTGCCAACTCAGAGCAAACACCTTCCTCTGTTGGTGTCGGTGTCCTTGTCAATCCTGATGAAAGCGTCCTTGCAGCGGGCGGGTTTGTCATCCAACTACTGCCTGGAGCGAAGGAAGCAACCATTACAGAAATTGAAAAACGGATCGGGGAAACGCCGCCTATTTCAAAGCTGGTGGAACAGGGCAAAACACCTGAAGAAATAATTAATGGCCTTCTTGGAGAAGAAAATGTCAAGTTCCTTGAAACAAAACCTGTTTTCTTCGAATGCTCGTGCTCGAAGGAGAGAATCGGCAACGCGATTATTAGCCTTGGGACGAAGGAGATTGAAGCGATGATTACAGAGGATGGTGGCGCTGAAACGGTGTGCCATTTCTGCAATGAATCGTATTCATTCACAGAAGCAGAACTAAAAGCGTTGTTAGAAGAAGCCGAGAGCAAACGGTAGACAAAACCATGCTTCATTGGCGCAGGCGAAAAGCGTGAAAAGCAGAGATGTCTGATTGACTTATCTGAAAATGTTTGCTATCCTATTTTTATAAAACCAATGAAGATACTAGGGATTGAGGAGGCGTTTGATTGTGACCGTTGTAAACAACATTACGGAATTGATCGGCAATACCCCGCTTGTAAAATTAAACCGCCTGGCGACTGCTGAACATGCAGACGTGTACTTAAAGCTTGAATACCAAAATCCAGGAAGCAGCGTAAAAGATCGGATTGCACTGGCGATGGTGAATGCAGCTGAAGAATCCGGAGAACTAAAGCCAGGAGCGACCATTGTTGAACCAACAAGTGGCAACACGGGCATTGGCCTCGCTATGGTTGCAGCGGCCAAAGGCTATAAAACAAAACTGGTTATGCCTGAAACGATGAGTATGGAGCGGCGTAACTTGCTGCGCGCTTACGGAGCTGAGCTTGTGTTGACCCCAGGTCCAGAAGGCATGGGCGGGGCAATCCGAAAAGCGACAGAGTTAGCTAAACAAGACGGGCATTTTATGCCGCAGCAATTTGAAAACAGCGCCAATCCGAAAATCCACCGTGAAACGACTGGCAAAGAACTGCTTAAGCAAGTCGATGGGCAGCTTGACGGCTTTGTCGCCGGCATCGGCACAGGCGGCACGATAACTGGAGCAGGCGGCCTATTAAAAGAGCATTTTCCAGAATTGAAAATTGTCGCGATTGAGCCGAAAGACTCTCCTGTGCTGTCAGGCGGCAAGCCCGGCCCCCATAAACTGCAAGGCATTGGCCCAGGTTTTGTGCCAGGCATCTTAAATACAAATGTGTATGATTCGGTTTTACAAGTATCGACTGAACAAGCGTTTGAATATGCACGTCGTGCGGCAAGGGAAGAAGGCATTTTAGGCGGTATTTCCTCAGGGGCAGCCATTTATGGAGCGTTAGAACTTGCGAAAGAGCTAGGGCCAGGTAAAAAAGTGGTTGCGATTATTCCTTCAAACGGAGAACGGTACTTGAGCACGCCGCTGTACCAATTTGAGGAAGAAACGACCCATTCATAATTTACCAGCTTTGTTTGTCGGCCACTCGACATGAGGGTTTAAAAGATAGGAACAAGGCAAACGATGCGCCTGTCTACCGTCTGTAGCAGTCTCTTTTCGAAGAGGCTGCTTTTCTTCTTAGAAATTGTTTAGTAGAATAGGCACATATGCTTTAGAGACGGAGTGAGTCTATGGCGCAAAAAGGGTCTGCCATTCGTACATCAATAAATAAAAAAATCGCAATGCCGCAAAACGAGTGGTTTCACCGATTTTCCGCATTGGCGAAAGACGAGCCCCATCATGTACTGTTGGAAAGTGGACAGACAGGCCGGTATAGCATAATCGGCTTAACGCCTGTTGCTGTGATCGAAGGCAAGGGCCACACATTAATGGTTAGCGACCAAAACGGCAAACATCTTTTTAAAGGCCCGCTGTTATCTTCGTTAGAAACGGTACTTGCCCCCTACCAAACAGAAGACACGTTAACAGGCCCACCAATGCAAGGCGGGGCGATTGGATACTTGTCTTATGATGTTGTCCGAGAAATTGAGTCGTTAAAGGAAACCGCGGTTGATGATTTGCAACTGCCTGAAGTCTATTTTCTCGTTTTTGAGGAAGTAGCTGTGTACGACCATGAGGAAGAGCAGTTGTGGCTATGCGCCAATGGAAGCGATAGCCAATTGCTGCAGGAGAAAGTGGCGCTGCTTGAACAGCGGTGGCTGCAAGCAGAGTCTGCTCCGACACCAAGTAGAAATCCATTTACTTCCCGTTCACGCAAAGAAGCGACATTTACGAAAGAGCAGTTTGTTCGTGCTGTCGAAAGGGTGCAGGACTACATTCGAAGCGGCGATGTATTTCAAGTCAATTTGTCCGTTCGCCAGACCCGGAGCCTTCAAGTAGACCCTTTTAGTGTCTATAAAGAGCTGAGGCAGCTTAATCCATCGCCGTACATGAGCTATATTCATAGCCCACAAACACAAATTGTCAGTGCATCACCTGAATTATTGATTAAAAAGCGCGGTAATGAATTGGAAACGAGGCCAATAGCTGGAACACGCTCAAGGGGAGCGAATGAGGAGGAGGATGCCCGACTTGCGGCGGAACTTTTAGGCAATGAAAAAGAGCGAGCGGAGCATGTTATGCTCGTTGACTTGGAACGAAATGACCTCGGAAGAGTGAGCGAGTACGGCACAGTGTCTGTGGAGGACTTGTTGGTGGTGGAACGGTACTCTCATGTCATGCACCTTGTTTCTAACGTAAAAGGGAAGTTGGCAGAGGGCCTGACGCTATACGATTGCATTCGCGCCACGTTCCCAGGGGGGACGATAACGGGAGCGCCAAAAGTAAGGACAATGGAGATCATTGAAGAGTTGGAGCCCGTTCGCCGCGGCTTATATACAGGGTCCATTGGTTGGATTGGTTTTAATGGCGACATGGAACTAAACATAGTCATTCGCACGATGCTGTGTCAGGATGGGAACGCCCATGTCCAGGCAGGCGCTGGAATAGTGATTGATTCTAATGCCGAAAACGAGTACAAAGAATCAATGAAAAAGGCGCAGGCGCTATGGCGTGCGCTTGAATTAGCAGAGCAGAGAGTTTTAACAAAAACGAGCAGAGCTTAGGAGGAGCAAGAGATGATTTTAATGATCGACAATTATGATTCATTTACGTACAATTTGGTTCAGTATTTAGGCGAAATGGGACAAGAGTTGGTCGTCAAACGGAATGATGCTATAACGATTACGGAAATAGCCGACTTAAATCCTGATTGTATCATGATTTCTCCAGGGCCATGTAGCCCAAACGAAGCAGGAATCAGCTTAGAGGCGATTCGTGCTTTTGCAGGGAAAGTGCCGATTTTTGGCGTATGCCTAGGACACCAGGCGATTGCCCAGGCTTTTGGCGGCCATGTTGTTCAGGCGGAGCGGCTGATGCACGGGAAAACATCGAATGTCCAGCATGATGGAAAAACAATATTTGCTGGTCTTCCGAGTCCGCTTGTCGTCACGCGTTACCATTCGCTTATTGTTAAACGAGAAACGTTGCCTGGATGTTTTGAAATTAGTGCGGAAACAACGGAAGGGGAAGTGATGGCGATTCGCCATAAGGAGTTGGCGATTGAAGGCGTCCAATTCCATCCCGAATCGATTATGACGAAAGAGGGGAAAACGTTGTTGCGTCAATTTATTGATTCTTATCAAGGTGGCACGGCATGTTCCTCAGTATAAACGGAGCTGTTGTTGCAAAAGAGCAGGCGACCATTTCTGCGTTTGACCACGGTTTTTTATACGGCATTGGTCTGTTTGAGACTTTTGCTGCCCATAAAAACGGGGTGTTTTTGCTCGAAGCGCATATTGACCGTCTTTTAAAAGGCTTAGAATCAGTCGGCATTGCCTACGCATTGACAAAAGAACGGGCGCTTGAAACCGTCTATACATTGCTTGAAGCAAATCAGCTCGAGGAAGGATATGTCCGCTGGAATGTATCAGCTGGCATGCGTGAGATTGGCTTGTTTCCAGATCGCTATGAGGCGCCAACGGAAATCGTGTATATGAAGCCATTGCCTAAAAAGCCGCTTCACAAAGAAGCTGTTGTTTTACACACTGTTCGGAACACGCCTGAAGGGGGCGTGCGGCTAAAATCACATCACTATTTAAATAATGTTCTCGCCAAGCAAGAGCTAAACCAGTCCCCTCATGCTGAAGGCATTTTTTTAACAAAAGAAGGGCATGTAGCAGAAGGCATTGTCTCCAATCTATTTTGGATAAAAGGCGATGTTGTCTTCACACCCTCGTTAGAAACGGGCATCTTAGGCGGAGTAACGAGAAGCTTTGTGATCAAACAATTACAAAGGGCAGGGCATGAAGTGCGCGTAGGCTTATTTAAAGCGGAAGCTCTTCATGAAGCGGATGCCCTTTTTCTCACGAATTCAATCCAAGGCGTCGTGCCTATTACAAAATTGGACGGCCGGGAGCTGGAAATCGGCTCGCTTGTGCCGGTCATTGCTGCCAACTACACACATGCAGCGAATGGAGGAAGCAAAACAACATGAGCAAGCGATTTTCTCTTCAAGTCAATAGGGGAGCACGAACAAAAGTGATGGGCATCTTAAACGTAACGCCTGACTCTTTTTCAGATGGGGGCCGCTACAATCGTCTTAACGCGGCAGTTGACCGTGCCCATGAGCTTGTGAAAGCTGGCGCTGACTTAATTGATATTGGCGGAGAATCAACGAGGCCAGGGTACACCCCTGTGCCAGCAGAAGAAGAAATGGAACGGGTTATTCCCGTCATTGAAGCAATATCAGCGCGGATGGACGTCCCGATTTCCATTGACACGTACAAAGCTAAAACGGCAAAAGCAGCAGTACATGCTGGCGCTGCTATTATTAACGATGTTTGGGGAGCAAAAGCTGATCCGGAAATGGCGACAGTTGCTGCCAACCTTGCTGTTCCAATCATACTGATGCACAACCGCGAGAATATGAATTATCAATCGTTCATGGAAGATGTGAAAGCTGATTTGCAAGAAAGCATTGACATCTGCCTCAGGGCAGGTGTACAAAAACAGCAAATTTGGCTTGATCCAGGGGTCGGCTTTGCGAAAACGTATGAACAAAATTTGGAGGTTATTCGTGAACTAAACCAAATTGTCGAAATGGGCTTGCCGGTGTTGCTTGGTACTTCAAGAAAATCTTTAATTGCCAAAACCTTGAATTTGCCGGTTGAGGACCGTATAGAGGGCACTGGCGCGACCATTTGTTTAGGAATCGCGAAAGGCTGTCAAATCATTCGTGTCCATGATGTGAAGGAAATGGCACGCATGGCCATTATGATGGACGCCATGCTGAAAAGGAGTGATGATGTTGGATAAAATCTTTTTAAATCAACTGTCTTTTTACGGATACCATGGCGTCTATCCAGAAGAAACAAAGTTGGGCCAACACTTTATCGTCGATTTAGTGCTTGAGCTCGATTTAAGGCATGCTGCACGCCATGATGATTTGCAGGCATCCATTGATTACGGCGACGTACATGAGCGTGTTAAAACGATTGTTGAAGGAAAACCGTACAAGCTGGTAGAAGCAGTGGCTGAACGGATTAGCGCCGAGCTTTTACAGGCGTATGACCAACTGCAAACCTGTACAGTGAAAGTGATCAAGCCTAATCCGCCCATTGCAGGGCATTACGACTCGGTTGCAGTCGAGCTAACGAGGTCACGCCATGCATAAGGCTTATATTGCGTTAGGTTCGAATGTAGGAGACCGGGAAAATTATTTGCAGGAAGCAATGAAGCTGCTTGACGCCGATGCCTCGATTCAAGTCATTCAAGCTTCTTCCATATATGAAACGGAGCCTGTTGGCTTTACGGACCAAGGGCCATTTTTAAATATGGTTGCTGAAGTCGAAACAACCCTTAGCCCGTTTTCATTGCTTGCAGCAACACAAGCAATAGAGAGGAAACTTGGTCGAAAACGCCTTATCCGCTTCGGCCCTCGTACACTAGATCTTGACATTTTGTTGTTTGATCATGAAAATATAGAGACAGGTGAGCTGCAAATCCCCCATCCACGAATGTGGGAGCGCGCGTTTGTGCTCGTTCCGCTTGCAGAAATAGCGCCTGATGTATACAGCGAAACCTGTAAGCAAACAGTGGCTGAATTAGCTTCGGCGATGCAAGCTGGTGTAACATGGTGGAGAGATTGGAGCGGCGTTGACCAATACGTCCATACAGAAAGCTAAACGCTGTTGCTGTAAGCGTATCTTGAATTTAGGTGAATATAGCAGGATCATTGGTCCTGAAGGGTTTATACATCTCCAAAGCGGAGATGATACAAAGGAGAGCAAATGGAGGTGTGACCTATGCTGAAAATAGGCGATATAGAAATGAAAAACCAAGTCGTACTCGCGCCTATGGCAGGAGTATGCAACCCGGCGTTTCGCTTAATTGCGAAAGAATTTGGCGCCGGCCTAGTTTGCGCGGAAATGGTTAGTGACAAAGCCATCTTGCATAAAAACGAAAAATCGTTACAAATGCTTTACGTAGATGAGCGGGAAAAGCCGCTTAGTTTGCAAATTTTTGGTGGAGAAAAAGATACACTAGTAGAAGCAGCGCGATTCGTAGACCAAAACACCAATGCCGATATCATCGACATTAACATGGGTTGTCCAGTGCCGAAAATTACAAAATGTGATGCAGGAGCCCGTTGGCTTCTTGACCCTAAAAAAATTTACGAAATGGTCGCTGCCGTTGTCGATGCAGTCAAAAAGCCGGTAACTGTCAAAATGCGGATTGGCTGGGATGAAGACCATATTTATGCCATCGAGAATGCTCGTGCAGTTGAACGAGCGGGCGGAAGTGCAGTAGCCGTACATGGTCGCACGCGCGTTCAGATGTACGAGGGTGTGGCTGATTGGAATATTATTGGCGATGTGAAAAAGGCAGTGAACATTCCGGTTATAGGCAACGGTGATGTGGCTACACCGCAAGACGCCAAGCGGATGCTCGACGAATATGGCGTTGATGGTGTGATGATTGGCCGTGCAGCTCTCGGAAACCCGTGGATGTTGTACCGTACAATCCAATATCTTGAGAATGGTACTCTTCCTCCAGAACCGACTCCACGCGAGAAAATTGAAGTTTGTTTAATTCATTTGGATCGTTTGGTTGCTTTAAAAGGCGAGCGTGTGGCAGTGCGCGAGATGCGTAAACATACAGCTTGGTATATTAAAGGATTGCGCGGCAAAGCGAAAATCCGCGACAAAGTCAACCAATTTGAAACAAGGGATGATGTAGTAAAAGCCCTTTATGAATACGTTGATTTCTTAGAGGGGCGCGAACTGGCGGAGAGTTCTGCGATATAGTACACTGTTCGTAGTAATGAACGGCAAAGGGTTTGACCGGTTTACTCGGTCTACCCTTTTTCAGTGAATGAGGACAAGGGGTTGAGAGCGATGACGGAAGGATTGGAAATGCATGATTTGCTTGCCGTGCGCCGAGACAAGTTAAATCAATTGTATGATGAAGGGATTAACCCATTTGGCGGAAAGTTTGAACGGACGCATACATCAAATGAAGTGATTGAGCAATTTGCTGCGTTTACGAAAGAAGAGCTTGAAGAAAAAGACGATCATGTCGTCCTTGCAGGGCGATTAATGACAAAACGCGGCAAAGGAAAGGCCGGGTTTGCCCACATTCAAGATATAGGAGGGCAGATTCAAATATACGTTCGTCAGGATGCCGTAGGGGAAGAAGCGTATGGTTTATTCAAATCATTAGATATTGGCGACATGGTTGGTGTCGGCGGGCGTCCATTTAAGACGAAGGTAGGAGAAATGTCTGTGAAAGTGACGGAGCTGGTGATACTAGGGAAATCATTGCGTCCGTTGCCAGACAAATATCACGGTTTAAAAGACGTTGAGCAACGTTACCGCCAGCGTTATCTTGATCTAATTACGAGTCCTGAATCAAGAACCGCGTTTATAACAAGAAGTAAAATCATTCAAGTCATGCGCCGTTATTTAGATGAAAAAGGCTTTCTTGAAGTGGAAACGCCGATGATGCATAGCATCCCTGGTGGAGCTTCTGCTAGGCCATTTGTCACTCACCATAATACGCTCGATATGGAATTATACATGCGTATTGCGATTGAGCTTCATTTAAAGCGTTTGATCGTTGGCGGCTTGGAAAAAGTATACGAAATAGGCCGTGTGTTCCGAAATGAAGGGATATCAACTCGCCATAACCCAGAATTTACAATGATTGAACTTTATGAAGCGTATGCTGATTACCATGACATTATGGAACTGACAGAAGGTGTAATCGCGCACATTGCTAAGGAAGTCTTAGGCACGACCACGGTCCAGTACGGAGAACACACCGTTGAACTGGCACCTAGTTGGAAGCGAGTCCATATGGTTGATGCGATTAAAGAAAAGACTGGCGTCGATTTTTGGCAGCAGATGAGCGATGGAGAAGCGCGGGCACTTGCAAAAGAACATGGAGTGCCAGTAAAAGAAACAATGACATTTGGCCATGTTGTAAACGAGTTTTTTGAGCACTTTATAGAAGAAACGCTTATTCAGCCTACATTTGTATATGGCCATCCTTTGGCGATCTCCCCGCTTGCAAAGAAAAATGAGGAAGACCCGCGCTTTACTGATCGCTTTGAGCTGTTTATTGTTGGGCGTGAACATGCCAATGCATTCTCTGAACTTAATGATCCGATTGACCAGAGAAAACGCTTTGAAGCACAATTAATTGAACGTGAGCAAGGTGACGATGAGGCCCACCGAATGGATGAAGATTTTATTGAAGCACTTGAATACGGCATGCCTCCAACAGGCGGTCTCGGTATTGGCATTGATAGACTTGTGATGTTGTTGACAAATTCACCTTCCATCCGGGACGTCATTCTCTTCCCGCAAATGCGTAACCGCGAGCAAGGCGAATAAGCAATGGTTGGCTGATCTGATGTTTTCTACAGGTCAGCCAACTGCCTGTTCAAACAGATAAGAAAATCTTTTAAAAAAGTATTGCGCTTTTTGTTTTATAGTGGTATATTATTTCTTGTCGCTAAGATGCGATGTTCACCAAACGAAGCAAAAACAAAAGATTTTATTGACAAACGTCGCTGTTTTTGCTAAAATGAAAAAGTTGCTGAAATAAAGTTGGCAACCGAGTCCTTTGAAAACTGAACAAAAGCCAAGCGTAAAAGAGATACAAGGTATCTCGTCAATCATAGTGAGCCACAACTTCGGTTGTGCAATGAGCAAGTCAAACTTTTTAACGGAGAGTTTGATCCTGGCTCAGGACGAACGCTGGCGGCGTGCCTAATACATGCAAGTCGAGCGGACAGAAGGGAGCTTGCTCCCGGACGTTAGCGGCGGACGGGTGAGTAACACGTGGGCAACCTGCCCCTTAGACTGGGATAACTCCGGGAAACCGGAGCTAATACCGGATAATCCCTTTCTCCACCTGGAGAGAGGGTGAAAGATGGCTTCGGCTATCACTAGGGGATGGGCCCGCGGCGCATTAGCTAGTTGGTAAGGTAACGGCTTACCAAGGCGACGATGCGTAGCCGACCTGAGAGGGTGATCGGCCACACTGGGACTGAGACACGGCCCAGACTCCTACGGGAGGCAGCAGTAGGGAATCTTCCGCAATGGACGAAAGTCTGACGGAGCAACGCCGCGTGAGTGAGGAAGGCCTTCGGGTCGTAAAGCTCTGTTGTGAGGGAAGAAGCGGTACCGTTCGAATAGGGCGGTACCTTGACGGTACCTCACCAGAAAGCCACGGCTAACTACGTGCCAGCAGCCGCGGTAATACGTAGGTGGCAAGCGTTGTCCGGAATTATTGGGCGTAAAGCGCGCGCAGGCGGCTTCTTAAGTCTGATGTGAAATCTCGGGGCTCAACCCCGAGCGGCCATTGGAAACTGGGGAGCTTGAGTGCAGAAGAGGAGAGTGGAATTCCACGTGTAGCGGTGAAATGCGTAGAGATGTGGAGGAACACCAGTGGCGAAGGCGACTCTCTGGTCTGTAACTGACGCTGAGGCGCGAAAGCGTGGGGAGCAAACAGGATTAGATACCCTGGTAGTCCACGCCGTAAACGATGAGTGCTAGGTGTTAGGGGTTTCGATGCCCGTAGTGCCGAAGTTAACACATTAAGCACTCCGCCTGGGGAGTACGGCCGCAAGGCTGAAACTCAAAGGAATTGACGGGGACCCGCACAAGCAGTGGAGCATGTGGTTTAATTCGAAGCAACGCGAAGAACCTTACCAGGTCTTGACATCCTTTGACCACCCAAGAGATTGGGCTTCCCCTTCGGGGGCAAAGTGACAGGTGGTGCATGGTTGTCGTCAGCTCGTGTCGTGAGATGTTGGGTTAAGTCCCGCAACGAGCGCAACCCTTGATCTTAGTTGCCAGCATTGAGTTGGGCACTCTAAGGTGACTGCCGGTGACAAACCGGAGGAAGGTGGGGATGACGTCAAATCATCATGCCCCTTATGACCTGGGCTACACACGTGCTACAATGGATGGTACAAAGGGCAGCGAAACCGCGAGGTGAAGCCAATCCCATAAAGCCATTCTCAGTTCGGATTGCAGGCTGCAACTCGCCTGCATGAAGCCGGAATTGCTAGTAATCGCGGATCAGCATGCCGCGGTGAATACGTTCCCGGGTCTTGTACACACCGCCCGTCACACCACGAGAGTTTGTAACACCCGAAGTCGGTGAGGCAACCTTTTGGAGCCAGCCGCCTAAGGTGGGACAAATGATTGGGGTGAAGTCGTAACAAGGTAGCCGTATCGGAAGGTGCGGCTGGATCACCTCCTTTCTATGGAGTTTTTACTCTAGTCGATGTATGACCTTCTGGTCATATAGCGCTTGTGCTGTTGTTCAGTTTTGAGAGGACTCAAAACTCTCAGGTTCTTTGAAAACTAAATCCAGAAATAACTCAAATTGATCTTTGTTCATCGGTTGTATAACTGTTTGAACGAGACGTCAAGAATTCAATGCATACCTTTTTATGTATTTTTTTATTTTTGCGAAGAGCAGCAAGGAGATCGAGGACACACGTTTTCGAAGGAGGGAGCGTACGAGTGTACATGACCGAGTGAGAATAACGTAAGTGGACGAAGAGATCCGCCGCTGATCTGAAGCAAAAAAGGATAAGTTAGAAAGGGCGCACGGTGAATGCCTTGGCACTAGGAGCCGATGAAGGACGCGACGAACCGCGATAGGCTTCGGGGAGCTGTAAGTAAGCTTCGATCCGGAGATTTCCGAATGGGGGAACCCACCATCCGTAATGGGATGGTACTGGCATCTGAACACATAGGATGTCGAGAGGCAGACCCGGGGAACTGAAACATCTAAGTACCCGGAGGAAGAGAAAGCAAATGCGATTTCCTGAGTAGCGGCGAGCGAAACGGAAACAGCCCAAACCAAGAGGCTTGCCTCTTGGGGTTGTAGGACACTCAACAACGGAGTGATCAAGAAACGGAGTAGGTGAACTGTCTGGAAAGGCAGGCCGAAGAAGGTAACAGCCCTGTAGCTGAAACTTCGTTTCCTCCAGAGTGGATCCTGAGTACGGCGGGACACGTGAAACCCCGTCGGAATCCGGGAGGACCATCTCCCAAGGCTAAATACTCCCTAGTGACCGATAGTGAACCAGTACCGTGAGGGAAAGGTGAAAAGTACCCCGGAAGGGGAGTGAAAGAGATCCTGAAACCGTGTGCCTACAACTAGTCAGAGCCCGTTAACGGGTGATGGCGTGCCTTTTGTAGAATGAACCGGCGAGTTACGGTATCGTGCAAGGTTAAGCTGATGAAGCGGAGCCGCAGCGAAAGCGAGTCTGAATAGGGCGCATTAGTACGATGCCGTAGACCCGAAACCGGGTGATCTACCCATGTCCAGGGTGAAGGTCGGGTAACACCGACTGGAGGCCCGAACCCACGCAAGTTGAAAATTGCGGGGATGAGGTGTGGGTAGGGGTGAAATGCCAATCGAACTCGGAAATAGCTGGTTCTCCCCGAAATAGCTTTAGGGCTAGCCTCGAGTGATGAGTCTTGGAGGTAGAGCACTGATTGGACGAGGGGTCCCCACAGGATTACCGAATTCAGTCAAACTCCGAATGCCAATGACTTTAACTCGGGAGTCAGACTGCGAGTGCTAAGATCCGTAGTCAAGAGGGAAACAGCCCAGACCATCAGCTAAGGTCCCCAAGTATACGTTAAGTGGAAAAGGATGTGGAGTTGCCCAGACAACCAGGATGTTGGCTTAGAAGCAGCCATCATTGAAAGAGTGCGTAATAGCTCACTGGTCGAGTGACTCTGCGCCGAAAATGTACCGGGGCTAAACGTATCACCGAAGCTATGGCAATCCCGTAAGGGATTGGGTAGGGGAGCGTTCCAAGGACAGCGAAGCTAGATCGTGAGGACTAGTGGAGTGCTTGGAAGTGAGAATGCCGGTATGAGTAGCGAAAAGATAGGTGAGAATCCTATCCGTCGAAAGCCCAAGGTTTCCTGAGGAAGGCTCGTCCGCTCAGGGTTAGTCGGGACCTAAGCCGAGGCCGAAAGGCGTAGGCGATGGACAACAGGTTGATATTCCTGTACCACCTCGTATTCGTTTGAACGATGGGGGGACGCAGAAAGGTAGGGTGAGCGCGCCGCTGGCTGTGCGCGTCGAAGCATGCGAGGCTGGAACATAGGCAAATCCGTGTTCCGTAAGGCTGAGCTGTGACCGTGAAGGACCTTCGGGTCCGAAATCCCTGATCCTCCGCTGCCGAGAAAAGCCTCTAGTGAGAATACAGGTGCCCGTACCGCAAACCGACACAGGTAGGCGAGAAGAGAATTCTAAGACGCTCGGGAGAACTCTCGTTAAGGAACTCGGCAAAATGACCCCGTAACTTCGGGAGAAGGGGTGCTCTAGTAGGGTTAATCGCCCGAGAGAGCCGCAGTGAAAGGATCCAAGCGACTGTTTAGCAAAAACACAGGTCTCTGCGAAGCCGTAAGGCGAAGTATAGGGGCTGACACCTGCCCGGTGCTGGAAGGTTAAGAGGAAGGGTCATCCCTTACGGGAGAAGCTCTGAATTGAAGCCCCAGTAAACGGCGGCCGTAACTATAACGGTCCTAAGGTAGCGAAATTCCTTGTCGGGTAAGTTCCGACCCGCACGAATGGTGCAACGACTTGGATACTGTCTCAACGAGAGACCCGGTGAAATTATAGTACCTGTGAAGATGCAGGTTACCCGCGACAGGACGGAAAGACCCCATGGAGCTTTACTGTAGCTTGATAGTGAGTGTTGGTATCATCTGTACAGGATAGGTAGGAGCCTTGGAAACCGGAGCGCTAGCTTCGGTGGAGGCGTCGGTGGGATACTACCCTGATGGTGCTGGCATTCTAACCTCGACCCGTGATCCGGGCCAGGGACATTGTCAGGTGGGCAGTTTGACTGGGGCGGTCGCCTCCTAAACAGTAACGGAGGCGCCCAAAGGTTCCCTCAGAATGGTTGGAAATCATTCGTAGAGTGCAAAGGCAGAAGGGAGCTTGACTGCGAGACCTACAAGTCGAGCAGGGACGAAAGTCGGGCTTAGTGATCCGGCGGTGCCGTATGGAAGGGCCGTCGCTCAACGGATAAAAGCTACCCTGGGGATAACAGGCTTATCTCCCCCAAGAGTCCACATCGACGGGGAGGTTTGGCACCTCGATGTCGGCTCGTCGCATCCTGGGGCTGAAGTAGGTCCCAAGGGTTGGGCTGTTCGCCCATTAAAGCGGCACGCGAGCTGGGTTCAGAACGTCGTGAGACAGTTCGGTCCCTATCCGTCGCGGGCGTAGGAAATTTGAGAGGAGCTGTCCTTAGTACGAGAGGACCGGGATGGACATACCGCTGGTGTACCAGTTGTTCCGCCAGGAGCATCGCTGGGTAGCTACGTATGGACGGGATAAGTGCTGAAAGCATCTAAGCATGAAGCCCCCCTCAAGATGAGATTTCCCATGGCGTAAGCCAGTAAGACCCCTTAGAGATGATGAGGTTGATAGGTCAGAAGTGGAAGCGTGGCGACACGTGGAGCGGACTGATACTAATCGGTCGAGGACTTATCCTATACACATTCTTGACAATTGAGTCTATTTCGGATTTAGTTTTGAAAGAATCACCGATTCTTTCCATACCCTTCAGTGCAGACGAAGAGATTCGCTGCTTATCTGAGAACTACGAAGAGAAGCGAGGAGTTCGAGGACAGGAGTGCTCGAAGAAGGGAGCGTACCCAAACGTACGTGACCGACTGAGAGACACGAACTGGACGAAGAAATCCGAAGCTTATCTGAAGTAGAGTCCGGTGACAATGGCAAAGAGGTCACACCCGTTCCCATGCCGAACACGGCCGTTAAGCTCTTTTGCGCCGATGGTAGTTGGAGGCTTCCTCCCGCGAGAGTAGGACGTTGCCGGGCAATATTTTATTTGCAATGGAGGATTAGCTCAGCTGGGAGAGCATCTGCCTTACAAGCAGAGGGTCGGCGGTTCGATCCCGTCATCCTCCACCATGCTTTGCTCTGTATTCTCAAGATTCTATTTTTAAGACAGGCTTTAAAAAGCTACTTGACGAATTAAGTGTAAAACGTTATTTTAGTAAACGGAGATATTTTTCAACAAAAATCAACGTTATTTTTACAATTATGCCGGTCTAGCTCAATTGGTAGAGCAACTGACTTGTAATCAGTAGGTTGGGGGTTCAAGTCCTCTGGCCGGCACCATTAATCCAAGTTAAGTCAGAGCCATTAGCTCAGTTGGTAGAGCATCTGACTTTTAATCAGAGGGTCGAAGGTTCGAGTCCTTCATGGCTCACCATAATATTGTTTTGCGGGTGTGGCGGAATTGGCAGACGCGCTAGACTTAGGATCTAGTGTCTTTATGACGTGGGGGTTCAAGTCCCTTCACCCGCACTTACAAATTTTATAAATTGCGGAAGTAGTTCAGTGGTAGAATATCACCTTGCCAAGGTGGGGGTCGCGGGTTCGAATCCCGTCTTCCGCTTTTTGTTTTTGCATCCCGTGCCGGGATGGTGGAATTGGCAGACACACAGGACTTAAAATCCTGCGGTAGGTGACTACCGTGCCGGTTCAAGTCCGGCTCTCGGCATACTGCCAACAATTTAATTGCGCCCGTAGCTCAACTGGATAGAGTACTTGACTACGAATCAAGCGGTTAGAGGTTCGAATCCTCTCGGGCGCGCCATTTACGGGAAGTAGCTCAGCTTGGCAGAGCACTTGGTTTGGGACCAAGGGGTCGCAGGTTCAAATCCTGTCTTCCCGACCATTACTCTGGGGCCTTAGCTCAGCTGGGAGAGCGCCTGCTTTGCACGCAGGAGGTCAGCGGTTCGATCCCGCTAGGCTCCACCAAAAAAAGTGTTGACATTCACACTTAATAATGTTATATTAGTTAAGTTGCCTCTGAAACGGCAACCGAGTCCTTTGAAAACTGAACAAAAGCCAAGCGTAAAAAGAGATACAAGGTATCTCGTCAATGATAGTGAGCCACAACTTCGGTTGTGCAATGAGCAAGTCAAACTACTTTTTAACGGAGAGTTTGATCCTGGCTCAGGACGAACGCTGGCGGCGTGCCTAATACATGCAAGTCGAGCGGACAGAAGGGAGCTTGCTCCCGGACGTTAGCGGCGGACGGGTGAGTAACACGTGGGCAACCTGCCCCTTAGACTGGGATAACTCCGGGAAACCGGAGCTAATACCGGATAATCCCTTTCTCCACCTGGAGAGAGGGTGAAAGATGGCTTCGGCTATCACTAGGGGATGGGCCCGCGGCGCATTAGCTAGTTGGTAAGGTAACGGCTTACCAAGGCGACGATGCGTAGCCGACCTGAGAGGGTGATCGGCCACACTGGGACTGAGACACGGCCCAGACTCCTACGGGAGGCAGCAGTAGGGAATCTTCCGCAATGGACGAAAGTCTGACGGAGCAACGCCGCGTGAGTGAGGAAGGCCTTCGGGTCGTAAAGCTCTGTTGTGAGGGAAGAAGCGGTACCGTTCGAATAGGGCGGTACCTTGACGGTACCTCACCAGAAAGCCACGGCTAACTACGTGCCAGCAGCCGCGGTAATACGTAGGTGGCAAGCGTTGTCCGGAATTATTGGGCGTAAAGCGCGCGCAGGCGGCTTCTTAAGTCTGATGTGAAATCTCGGGGCTCAACCCCGAGCGGCCATTGGAAACTGGGGAGCTTGAGTGCAGAAGAGGAGAGTGGAATTCCACGTGTAGCGGTGAAATGCGTAGAGATGTGGAGGAACACCAGTGGCGAAGGCGACTCTCTGGTCTGTAACTGACGCTGAGGCGCGAAAGCGTGGGGAGCAAACAGGATTAGATACCCTGGTAGTCCACGCCGTAAACGATGAGTGCTAGGTGTTAGGGGTTTCGATGCCCGTAGTGCCGAAGTTAACACATTAAGCACTCCGCCTGGGGAGTACGGCCGCAAGGCTGAAACTCAAAGGAATTGACGGGGACCCGCACAAGCAGTGGAGCATGTGGTTTAATTCGAAGCAACGCGAAGAACCTTACCAGGTCTTGACATCCTTTGACCACCCAAGAGATTGGGCTTCCCCTTCGGGGGCAAAGTGACAGGTGGTGCATGGTTGTCGTCAGCTCGTGTCGTGAGATGTTGGGTTAAGTCCCGCAACGAGCGCAACCCTTGATCTTAGTTGCCAGCATTAAGTTGGGCACTCTAAGGTGACTGCCGGTGACAAACCGGAGGAAGGTGGGGATGACGTCAAATCATCATGCCCCTTATGACCTGGGCTACACACGTGCTACAATGGATGGTACAAAGGGCAGCGAAACCGCGAGGTGAAGCCAATCCCATAAAGCCATTCTCAGTTCGGATTGCAGGCTGCAACTCGCCTGCATGAAGCCGGAATTGCTAGTAATCGCGGATCAGCATGCCGCGGTGAATACGTTCCCGGGTCTTGTACACACCGCCCGTCACACCACGAGAGTTTGTAACACCCGAAGTCGGTGAGGCAACCTTTTGGAGCCAGCCGCCTAAGGTGGGACAAATGATTGGGGTGAAGTCGTAACAAGGTAGCCGTATCGGAAGGTGCGGCTGGATCACCTCCTTTCTATGGAGTTTTTACTCTAGTCGATGTATGACCTTCTGGTCATATAGCGCTTGTGCTGTTGTTCAGTTTTGAGAGGACTCAAAACTCTCGATTAAATGCTATTGCTCCTGCGGTTACTCGTCGCAAGGCAGCACGAAGCATAAACTGAGAAGTGTTACATGATGTAATTGAAATCAGTAGCCTTGTTCAGTTTTGAGAGGACTCAATACTCTCAGGTTCTTTGAAAACTAAATCCAGAAATAACTCAAATTGATCTTTGTTCATCGGTTGTATAACTGTTTGAACGAGACGTCAAGAATTCAATGCATACCTTTTTATGTATTTTTTTATTTTTGCGAAGAGAACCGAGTAGATCGAGGATGGGAAATGTTCGAAGGAGGGAGCGTACAAAGGTACGTGACCGACTGAGAAACATGAACCAGACGAAGAGATACGAAGGTTATCTGAAGCAAAAAAGGATAAGTTAGAAAGGGCGCACGGTGAATGCCTTGGCACTAGGAGCCGATGAAGGACGCGACGAACCGCGATAGGCTTCGGGGAGCTGTAAGTAAGCTTCGATCCGGAGATTTCCGAATGGGGGAACCCACCATCCGTAATGGGATGGTACTGACATCTGAACACATAGGATGTCGAGAGGCAGACCCGGGGAACTGAAACATCTAAGTACCCGGAGGAAGAGAAAGCAAATGCGATTTCCTGAGTAGCGGCGAGCGAAACGGAAACAGCCCAAACCAAGAGGCTTGCCTCTTGGGGTTGTAGGACACTCAATAACGGAGTGATCAAGAAACGGAGTAGGTGAACTGTCTGGAAAGGCAGGCCGAAGAAGGTAACAGCCCTGTAGCTGAAACTTCGTTTCCTCCAGAGTGGATCCTGAGTACGGCGGGACACGTGAAACCCCGTCGGAATCCGGGAGGACCATCTCCCAAGGCTAAATACTCCCTAGTGACCGATAGTGAACCAGTACCGTGAGGGAAAGGTGAAAAGCACCCCGGAAGGGGAGTGAAAGAGATCCTGAAACCGTGTGCCTACAACTAGTCAGAGCCCGTTAACGGGTGATGGCGTGCCTTTTGTAGAATGAACCGGCGAGTTACGGTATCGTGCAAGGTTAAGCTGATGAAGCGGAGCCGCAGCGAAAGCGAGTCTGAATAGGGCGCCTTAGTACGATGCCGTAGACCCGAAACCGGGTGATCTACCCATGTCCAGGGTGAAGGTCGGGTAACACCGACTGGAGGCCCGAACCCACGCAAGTTGAAAATTGCGGGGATGAGGTGTGGGTAGGGGTGAAATGCCAATCGAACTCGGAAATAGCTGGTTCTCCCCGAAATAGCTTTAGGGCTAGCCTCGAGTGATGAGTCTTGGAGGTAGAGCACTGATTGGACGAGGGGTCCCCACAGGATTACCGAATTCAGTCAAACTCCGAATGCCAATGACTTTAACTCGGGAGTCAGACTGCGAGTGCTAAGATCCGTAGTCAAGAGGGAAACAGCCCAGACCATCAGCTAAGGTCCCCAAGTATACGTTAAGTGGAAAAGGATGTGGAGTTGCCCAGACAACCAGGATGTTGGCTTAGAAGCAGCCATCATTGAAAGAGTGCGTAATAGCTCACTGGTCGAGTGACTCTGCGCCGAAAATGTACCGGGGCTAAACGTATCACCGAAGCTATGGCAATCCCGTAAGGGATTGGGTAGGGGAGCGTTCCAAGGACAGCGAAGCTAGATCGTGAGGACTAGTGGAGTGCTTGGAAGTGAGAATGCCGGTATGAGTAGCGAAAAGATAGGTGAGAATCCTATCCGTCGAAAGCCCAAGGTTTCCTGAGGAAGGCTCGTCCGCTCAGGGTTAGTCGGGACCTAAGCCGAGGCCGAAAGGCGTAGGCGATGGACAACAGGTTGATATTCCTGTACCACCTCGTATTCGTTTGAACGATGGGGGGACGCAGAAAGGTAGGGTGAGCGCGCCGCTGGCTGTGCGCGTCGAAGCATGCGAGGCTGGAACATAGGCAAATCCGTGTTCCGTAAGGCTGAGCTGTGACCGTGAAGGACCTTCGGGTCCGAAATCCCTGATCCTCCGCTGCCGAGAAAAGCCTCTAGTGAGAATACAGGTGCCCGTACCGCAAACCGACACAGGTAGGCGAGAAGAGAATTCTAAGACGCTCGGGAGAACTCTCGTTAAGGAACTCGGCAAAATGACCCCGTAACTTCGGGAGAAGGGGTGCTCTAGTAGGGTTAATCGCCCGAGAGAGCCGCAGTGAAAGGATCCAAGCGACTGTTTAGCAAAAACACAGGTCTCTGCGAAGCCGTAAGGCGAAGTATAGGGGCTGACACCTGCCCGGTGCTGGAAGGTTAAGAGGAAGGGTCATCCCTTACGGGAGAAGCTCTGAATTGAAGCCCCAGTAAACGGCGGCCGTAACTATAACGGTCCTAAGGTAGCGAAATTCCTTGTCGGGTAAGTTCCGACCCGCACGAATGGTGCAACGACTTGGATACTGTCTCAACGAGAGACCCGGTGAAATTATAGTACCTGTGAAGATGCAGGTTACCCGCGACAGGACGGAAAGACCCCATGGAGCTTTACTGTAGCTTGATAGTGAGTGTTGGTATCATCTGTACAGGATAGGTAGGAGCCTTGGAAACCGGAGCGCTAGCTTCGGTGGAGGCGTCGGTGGGATACTACCCTGATGGTGCTGGCATTCTAACCTCGACCCGTGATCCGGGCCAGGGACATTGTCAGGTGGGCAGTTTGACTGGGGCGGTCGCCTCCTAAACAGTAACGGAGGCGCCCAAAGGTTCCCTCAGAATGGTTGGAAATCATTCGTAGAGTGCAAAGGCAGAAGGGAGCTTGACTGCGAGACCTACAAGTCGAGCAGGGACGAAAGTCGGGCTTAGTGATCCGGCGGTGCCGTATGGAAGGGCCGTCGCTCAACGGATAAAAGCTACCCTGGGGATAACAGGCTTATCTCCCCCAAGAGTCCACATCGACGGGGAGGTTTGGCACCTCGATGTCGGCTCGTCGCATCCTGGGGCTGAAGTAGGTCCCAAGGGTTGGGCTGTTCGCCCATTAAAGCGGCACGCGAGCTGGGTTCAGAACGTCGTGAGACAGTTCGGTCCCTATCCGTCGCGGGCGTAGGAAATTTGAGAGGAGCTGTCCTTAGTACGAGAGGACCGGGATGGACATACCGCTGGTGTACCAGTTGTTCCGCCAGGAGCATCGCTGGGTAGCTACGTATGGACGGGATAAGTGCTGAAAGCATCTAAGCATGAAGCCCCCCTCAAGATGAGATTTCCCATGGCGTAAGCCAGTAAGACCCCTTAGAGATGATGAGGTTGATAGGTCAGAAGTGGAAGCGTGGCGACACGTGGAGCGGACTGATACTAATCGGTCGAGGGCTTATCCTATATACATTCTTGACAATTGAGTCTATTTCGGATTTAGTTTTGAAAGAATCACCGATTCTTTCCATACCCTTCAGTGCAGACGAAGAGATTCGCTGCTTATCTGAGAACTACGAAGAGAAGCGAGGAGTTCGAGGACAGGAGTGCTCGAAGAAGGGAGCGTACCCAAACGTACGTGACCGACTGAGAGACACGAACTGGACGAAGAAATCCGAAGCTTATCTGAAGTAGAGTCCGGTGACAATGGCAAAGAGGGCACACCCGTTCCCATGCCGAACACGGCCGTTAAGCTCTTTTGCGCCGATGGTAGTTGGAGGCTTCCTCCTGTGAGAGTAGGACGTTGCCGGGCTAAGCAAAGACACCTGAATAGGTGTCTTTTTTTGTTTGTGCAGGAAGCAAAAGAGTGCTGCTTCGAAGAAGCAGAGTTAAATGCTTATTAGGAGTATATGGAGATAAGCTCATATAAAAAACTACGTGAATAGGCTTCACTGGAAAAGCCTCATGCCCTCCTGCGAGACGTAGGGATCATTTTCGTAAGACTACATGAAAAACATCATCGAAGAAGCTCCGTGCCCAACATCCCCGTAGGAAAAGATCCCGGAGCCAGGACGTTGCCGGGCAAATACTAAAGACACCTGAATAGGTGTCTTTTTTTGTTATATGCAGGAAGCAAAAGAGGACTGCTTCGAAGAAGCAGAGTTAAATGCTTATTAGGAGTATATGGAGATAAGCTCATTTAAAAGGAGCAATGCAAAAATTCCCTTAGGACAAGGGCCAAAAGATGCACCATTAAAAACGGAAGAAAATATCCTATAAATAGACGGAACCACGTCTAGAACCCCAATCCTTGGCGATAATAAAAAAGAGTTACTGGTTGAAGTTTTTTATAAAACTAGCTATAATTAAACCAACAAAAGTCAAATATAGTCAAAGTCAATGGCGGAAAGGGGTTGGTGGAATGCGCAATATTAGTGATTTGATTGAACAATACTTAAAGACAACATTAATGCGAAGCGGAAATGAACTATTGGAAATTAAACGTAGTGAGTTGGCTAAGCAGTTTCAATGTGTCCCGTCTCAAATCAATTACGTCATCAGCACCCGCTTTACTTTGGAAAAAGGCTATATTGTCGAAAGCAAAAGAGGCGGCGGAGGCTACATTCGTATAACGAAAGTTGAATCCCATGAAGACATTGCTTTATTTGAGCACATGTGTCAGCTTATCGGAAATAAAATAGACCAGCAAACGGCGCAAAACATTGTATTTCGTTTGTATGAAGAGGAAGCCATTACAAGACGGGAAGCTAATTTGATGATGAGCGCATTAGATCGTGCCCATTATAAATCGACAGTTGCCCATAGGGATGAAATTAGAGCAAATGTGCTGAAGGCAATGATTGAGACGCTTAAATACAAAGAAAACGAAACGTAGAAGGAGGGGTGAAAAATGGTCTGCCAAGAATGTAAAGAACGGCAAGCAACTCTTCATTTTACTAAAATTATAAATGGCCAAAAGCATGAAATGCACTTATGTGATCAGTGTGCACGTGAAAAAGGCGAATCAATTCCAGGGACCGATAGCTTTTCCATACACCATCTATTCTCGGGCTTGTTTAACATGGGAGCCGAACAAACGAGGGAAACAGCCGAACAAAAGCAAAGGTGCCCGAATTGCGGGATGAGTTACGAAAAATTTCTTCATATTGGTCGTTTTGGCTGCGCCCATTGCTACAAAGCGTTTGGCCCTCAATTAAGTTCGGTGTTTAAAAGAGTGCATGCTGGCAATGACACTCACAAAGGAAAAATTCCAAAAAGGATTGGCAAGTCCCTTAAAATTGAAAAACGGCTATTAGAGCTTAAGGCGCTATTGGATAGTCATATTCAAAAAGAAGAATTTGAAAAAGCCGCCGAATTGCGTGATGAAATTAAAAAATTGAAAGAGCAAATGGAAGGAGGCGAATAGGAGCTGTGAGCTTGGATCGTTTTCTGAAAAATGCCATTAGCCCTTGGATGAAAAAAGATGGTTCGGATGCGGATATTGTGCTTAGTAGCCGAATAAGGTTAGCAAGAAATATGAGTGCTTTTACATTTCCGATGCTCTCTTCTAAAGAAGAAGCATACGCCGTTGCAAAACATGTAAAAGATGCCTTAGGGGGAACGCAAGGAGAGGCCTTGGGTAAAGCTGAAATGTTGGCTATGGAAGATATGCGGACAAACGATAAACGGATGCTTGTCGAAAAGCATTTGATTAGTCCTCATTTGGCTGAGCAATCAAAGTATGGCATGGTGCTTTTAAGCGGAGATGAATCACTTAGCATTATGATTAATGAAGAGGACCATATTCGCATCCAAAGTTTGAGCGCTGGATTTGAGCTTGAAAATTGTTTACAGGCCGCTAATGCGGTAGACGATTGGGTTGAATCGCATTTAACTTATGCCTATGACAGCCAGTATGGTTATTTGACTAGCTGCCCAACGAATGTGGGAACGGGCATGCGTGCTTCCGTAATGATTCATTTACCTGCATTAGCGATGACCCGGCAGCTGCAACGAATTTTGCCGGCAATTAACCAATTGGGCTTAGTTGTAAGAGGAATTTACGGGGAAGGCAGCGAAGCTTTAGGTAACCTATTTCAAATTTCTAATCAAATAACGCTTGGAAAAACGGAACAGGATATTGTTGATGATTTACAAGGCGTAGTGAAGCAATTGATACGGCAAGAGCGTGTTGCGCGAGATTCGCTTTTACAGCACTCAAAGTTAGAACTTAAAGACCGTGTTTTTAGGTCTTACGGAATTTTAGCGAACAGCTATATTATTGATTCCAAAGAAGCGACAAGAAGGTTGTCTGATGTGCGCTTAGGAATCGATCTAGGTTTTATTGAAAACACGGCAGGGAAAATTCTAGATGAACTAATGATTTTGACACAACCAGGCTTCCTGCAACAATACGCGAAAACCGTTCTCACTCCCGAGCAACGCGATGAGAGACGGGCAGCTTTAATTCGCGAACGCTTAAAACTAGAACATGAAACAGCTGATTGAATAATTCGGAGGTGGATGGAATGATTTTTGGACGGTTTACTGAACGAGCCCAGAAAGTATTAGCGCTATCGCAAGAAGAGGCAATTCGTTTAAGCCACCATAATATTGGCACTGAACATATATTGCTCGGACTAATCCGTGAGGGTGAAGGAATTGCAGCGAAAGCTTTGCAACAGCTTGGACTTGGTTCCGAAAAATTGCAAAAAGAAGTAGAAACCCTAGTAGGAAAAGGGCAAGAAGGGCAAAAAAGCATTCATAGCACGCCTCATTATACGCCAAGAGCAAAGAAAGTAATTGAGCTGTCTATGGATGAAGCAAGAAAGCTTGGCCATTCATACGTTGGAACCGAACATATATTGCTTGGCCTCATCCGCGAAGGAGAAGGCGTAGCAGCACGAGTCCTTAATAATTTAGGGGTCAGCTTAAATAAAGCGAGACAACAAGTATTGCAGTTGCTTGGAAGCAATGAAGGAGGAAGCTCGTCACAATCAAACGGTGCGGCAACTAATGCCAATACGCCGACATTGGATAGCCTTGCCCGTGATTTAACAGCGATTGCTAGGGAGGAAACGCTTGATCCGGTTATTGGACGTAGCCGTGAAATAGAGCGAGTTATTCAAGTGCTTAGCCGCCGTACCAAAAACAACCCAGTATTAATTGGAGAGCCCGGTGTCGGAAAAACGGCAATTGCCGAAGGGCTGGCCCAAAGCATTGTTGCCAATGAAGTCCCAGAAACATTGCGCAATAAGCGAGTGATGACACTCGACATGGGCACTGTTGTCGCTGGAACAAAATACCGCGGCGAATTCGAAGATCGGCTGAAAAAAGTGATGGACGAAATTCGCCAAGCAGGCAACGTGATTCTGTTTATTGACGAATTGCATACATTAATTGGCGCAGGAGGCGCTGAAGGAGCCATTGATGCTTCTAATATTTTGAAACCGTCTTTGGCTAGAGGGGAACTTCAATGTATTGGCGCGACGACACTAGATGAGTACCGCAAGTATATTGAAAAAGACGCGGCATTGGAACGCCGGTTCCAACCCATTCAAGTTGACGAGCCAACGATTGATGAATCGATCCAAATCCTTTATGGTTTGCGTGATCGCTATGAAGCCCATCACCGAGTGACCATTACGGACGAGGCGGTGGAAGAAGCAGTAAAGTTGTCCGACCGTTATATTTCGGACCGGTTTTTGCCAGATAAAGCGATTGACTTAATTGATGAAGCAGCTTCAAAAGTCCGCCTCCGTTCTTACACGGCTCCGCCAAATTTAAAAGAGCTAGAGGCGAAGCTTGAAGAAACAAGAAAAGAAAAAGACGCTTCTGTCCAAAGCCAAGAATTTGAAAAGGCCGCTTCCTTACGTGATACCGAACAACGGTTGCGTGAAGAGCTGGAAGAAATGAAAAATGAGTGGAAGAAAAAGCAAGGTCAAGAAAACACAGAAGTATTGGTTGAGGATATCGCCCAAGTTGTTTCTAGCTGGACAGGAATTCCGGTTTCCAAACTAGCGGAAGAGGAAACGGAACGTTTGTTGAAAATGGAAGAGATTCTCCATGAGCGTGTCGTTGGCCAAGAAGAAGCTGTTAAATCCATTTCGAAAGCGATTCGCCGTGCTCGCGCTGGATTAAAAGATCCAAAGCGGCCAATAGGATCATTTATTTTCCTTGGTCCAACGGGTGTTGGTAAAACCGAGCTTGCCCGGGCTGTAGCAGAAACGTTATTTGGTGATGAAGATGCTGTCATACGGATTGACATGTCTGAGTATATGGAAAAACACGCAACAAGCCGGCTAGTTGGTTCGCCTCCAGGTTATGTTGGCCATGAAGAGGGTGGGCAATTAACGGAAAAAATCCGTAGAAAGCCTTACTCTGTTATATTGCTTGATGAAATCGAAAAAGCGCACCCCGATGTATTCAATTTGCTTTTGCAAGTATTGGAAGATGGGCGTTTAACGGATTCAAAAGGACGGACTGTTGATTTCCGTAATACAGCTGTCATCATGACATCCAATGTGGGAGCCTCCCAGCTCAAACGCAATAAGTATCTCGGCTTTACAATTGAATCGGAAGGGCAGGAGTACAAAGACATGAAAGACCGTGTCATGTCTGAACTGAAAAACAGCTTCCGCCCTGAATTTTTAAACCGTATAGACGAAATCATTGTGTTCCACTCTCTTGAGAAAAAGCATGTGCGCAAAATTATTACAAAGATGGCCGACCAACTGAAAGGGCGACTTTCAGAGCAAGGCATAGATTTTGAGCTGACAGAAGAAGCAAAAGATAAAATCACTGATATCGGTTTTGATCCAGAATACGGGGCCCGCCCATTACGCCGGGCTTTGCAAAAAGAAGTAGAAGACCGTTTGTCAGAGGAACTGTTAAAAGGCACAATTGTCAAAGGCCAAAAAGCGGTTATCTATGTGAAAGATGGCAAGCTAATGGTAGAAGGAAAAGAAAAATCAAGCATTTCCTGATGTGAAGAACCGGAGGCACACCCTCCGGTTCTTTTAAAAAAGAACGTTGGCGCCCTCGCCTAGTTGTTTTTCGCCTCAACTTATGCAGACAGTCTGCACCTCTTGTTCATTTACTCCTATGTTATTTCACTTTGTTTTTTTTGCACTCAGTGACACGATTTCATGGAGCTTTTCTTACGTTTCTATTTGCTTTTTGGTACACTACATGTAGTGAATCCAAACGGGGGAATGGGATACATGGCGAAACAAAAAACGAAGTTCGTCTGCCAAGAGTGTGGCTATGAATCGGCAAAATGGATGGGCAAATGCCCTGGTTGCCAAAGCTGGAACACAATGGTGGAAGAAATAAACATCCTTGAAAAACAAAAAAACCGTAGCTATGTAACTTCCAGTGGTACACGGCAAAAACCGCAACCGATTACGGCGGTGCAAGGAGAAAAGGAACCGCGTGTAAGCACGACAATGGCAGAACTGGACCGTGTCCTTGGCGGGGGAATCGTTCCAGGATCACTTGTTTTAGTTGGTGGCGATCCGGGTATCGGAAAATCAACATTGCTCTTACAATTGTCAGCGAAGCTGGCAAACGTAAACGAACGAGTACTCTATATTTCTGGAGAAGAATCAGTTAAACAAACGAAGTTAAGGGCTGACCGTCTTGAACTAGCATCAGATCAGCTATACGTATTAGCAGAAACAGACATTGCTTTAATTGAAGGGGCTATAGATGAAGTCCAGCCGTCTTTGGTAATTATTGATTCGATCCAAACCGTTTACCAGGACGAGATTACGTCTGCTCCGGGAAGCGTTGCCCAAGTGCGAGAATGCACGGCTGCGTTTATGCGTGTCGCAAAAACAAAAGGAGTGGCAATATTTATTGTCGGCCATGTTACAAAGCAAGGTTCTATTGCCGGTCCAAAGCTGCTCGAGCATATGGTCGACTCTGTTCTCTATTTTGAAGGAGAGCGGCATCACAGTTACCGCATTTTGCGTGCAGTGAAAAACCGATTTGGCTCCACCAATGAAATGGGCATTTTTGAAATGAAACAGCTTGGCTTAGAGGAAGTGAAAAACCCGTCAGAGATCTTTTTGGAGGAACGTTCGCAAGGAGCGGCTGGCTCAGTCGTTGTCGCTTCCATGGAGGGCACAAGGCCTGTTCTCGTAGAATTACAAGCGCTAATTTCGCCTATGGGATTTGGCAATCCTCGTAGAATGGCAACGGGGCTTGACCATAACCGTGTCTCCCTTTTAATGGCTGTCTTGGAAAAGCGGGCAGGCATGCTCTTGCAAAACCAAGATGCTTATTTAAAAGTAGCTGGAGGCGTAAAGTTAGATGAACCGGCGATCGATTTGGCGATTGCTCTTAGCATTGCTTCAAGTTTCCGAGACCAGCCAACAGAACCGATGGACGTAGCGATTGGCGAAGTAGGGTTGACGGGGGAAATCCGCCGTGTCTCTAGAATCGACCAACGCGTCAATGAAGCCGCGAAACTAGGCTTTAAACGTGTCATCATACCTGAAAAAAACAAAGGCGGCTGGACTGCGCCAGCGGGCATTGAAGTGATTGGCGTGCAGACACTTGAACAAGCGATTGAAGTTGTTTTAGGGAGGTAAGATGGATGGAAGAACGGAATCGAACTACATTTATCCAAAACTTATTAAAGTTAGTAGCGCCAGGCACGCCGCTTAGAGCTGGGATTGACAATGTACTCCGCGCGAAAACAGGAGGGCTGATCGTCCTTGGCTACAACAGCGAAATGATGAACATTGTGGACGGCGGTTTCTTTATTAATAGTGATTTTTCACCGGCTTATTTGTATGAGCTAGCTAAAATGGACGGTGCCATTATTTTGAGTGAAGACGGAAAACGTATTTTGTATGCCAATACGCAATTGGTGCCGAACAATAATATAAGTTCGAGCGAAACAGGGATTCGTCACCGTTCTGCTGAACGGGTTGCTAAACAAACAGGCAATTTGACGATTTCCATTTCCCAGCGGCGAAACGTCATCACTCTCTACCAAGGGGAATATCGTTACGCTCTAAAAGACATTGGCGTCATTTTGACGAAAGCCAATCAAGCGATCCAAACGCTTGAAAAATATAAAGCGGTATTAGACCAAGGCATTACAAATTTAGGAGCGCTTGAATTTGAACAGCTTGTTACTTACAGTGATGTGATTCAAGTCATTCACCGGGTGCAAATGGTGTTGCGGATTAAACAAGAGATCCAAAATTTTATTCTTGAGCTAGGGGACGAAGGCCGCTTAATTACGATGCAGCTAAAAGAGCTTGTTTCTAATACAGAACAGGAAGCTCTGTATTTGCTAAAGGATTACGCCAAAGAGCGGACGCAAGACGTAAAGAAAACATTAAAGGAACTCACGACGTTGTTAAACGAAGACTTGCTCGACGAGCAGGCGATTATAAAAGCGCTTGGCTATTCAAGAACAAGCAATTTTCTAGAACAACCAGCCTCACCGCGTGGTTACCGAATTTTGCACCGCATCCCACGGCTGCCATCACAAATCATTGAAAATGTCATTGACGAATACGGTCATCTCTCAAGCGTAATGGTTGCGACGGAAGACCAGCTTGATGAAGTCGACGGCATCGGCGAGGCGAGAGCCAAAATGATTAAGGATGGATTAAACCGCATTCAAGAGCAACTTTTCGTCGATCGCCACATTTGACAAGGAGTGTTTCACTCCTTAAGGGTACGTTTCTTAATATTCAGTAAAAATATTTTTTACGTGATCTCGTGTTTTTTTATGGGAAATCCAGACTACTAGGTTTGAGAGTTGTAAACTTGTCTATAATAGCTAAAAGGAGGTGTAAGAGTGAATGCTTAATTGGATTGTTCGGATTTTCTTTTTATTAGCGGGAGGAACATTAGGATTCTTGTTTGTCCCTGAATTTATTGCAGTAATAGCGCTAGAAGTGCCGGCGTGGTTGGCTAGTCCTTATACAGGGGCAGTACTCGGTGCTTTGCTCTTATATGGTCTGTCCTTGTTTATTGTCGATCTTATTGTTAATTTCTTTCGGGTTGTCGAGGAAACAATTGTCAAAGCGCCGCTTGCTGATGTGTTGTCTGGATCAATGGGCTTGACGGTCGGACTTGTGGCCGGTTATTTTCTCGGGACGCCGTTAAGTGGATTGGATTTGCCGGTTATTAGCAATATTTTGCCTATGTTTATTACGATTCTTCTCGGTTATCTAGGCTTCCAAATCGGCTTCAAAAAACGAGATGAGCTGTTTCAATTAGTTGTCTCTATGCGAGTGCCAAGAGATAAAGAGCGTGACAAAAAGAAAGAAGAGACTGACTCTAATCTCGGCGGCAAACAAATGAAAATTCTTGATACGAGCGTCATTATTGATGGGCGGATTGCTGATATTTGCCAAACCGGCTTTCTAGAAGGCACGCTTGTCATCCCTGAATTCGTGTTAGATGAATTACAGCATATTGCTGATTCTTCTGATGCATTGAAACGAAATCGTGGCCGTAGAGGCCTTGACATACTAAATAAAATACAAAAAGAATTGCCTGTCAATGTTGAAATATACGAGGGCGATTTTGAAGACATTCAAGAAGTGGACAGCAAGCTAGTCAAATTGGCAAAAATCACTTCTGGAATTGTTGTAACCAACGACTTTAATTTAAACAAAGTGTGTGAATTGCAAGGTCTAAAAGTGCTAAACATCAACGATTTGGCAAATGCGGTCAAGCCAGTTGTTTTGCCAGGTGAGGTTCTTAATGTGAATGTCATTAAGGATGGGAAGGAAAACCATCAAGGAATTGCTTACTTAGATGACGGCACGATGATCGTCGTTGAAGGGGGCCGTGATTATATGAATAAGCAAATTGATGTCACGGTGACAAGTGTCCTGCAAACAAGTGCAGGGCGGATGATTTTTGCCAAACCTAAATCGCTTGAAAAAGCACTATAGGAAAGTAGAGCGCTGCACGATCATGCACTGCTTGATATGCGCTTGCAGTGAAGGATCAATTCAGTTCTATAATCTGAAGCCTATGCCCCTTGGGGTGTAGGCTGTTTGCCTGTTTTACGCTACTTGTTTCTAAAGGGGCGTTTTTTTAGGCATACTGGCGTACCCATGGTAAACTAGGCATATAACGAAAAAAAGGGAGAACATAGATGGAGTACGCTGCAATTGTCCTAGCGGCCGGACAAGGAAAACGAATGAAAGCAGGTATGAATAAACAGTTAATCGATTTAAACGGCATTCCTCTGATCGTCCATTCACTCAGGCTGTTTGAAGAAGATGAGGCTTGTAAAGCGATCTGGCTTGTAGTGAGTGAACCGGAAAGGCAGACAATGGAGAAGCTTGTTGCAGAGTATCAGATAGGCAAAGTAAAAGGGCTTGTAAATGGAGGAGCTGAACGGCAAGACAGCGTTTATGCAGGGTTAAAAGGAATGGAGGAGGCAGAAATCGTCCTTATTCACGATGGTGCCCGGCCGTTTGTCGCTAAACCTATTTTGACAAAGCTGGCCGATGAAGCGGCTCAAAGCGGGGCTGCGATTGCTGCTGTACCGGTCAAAGATACAGTCAAGCTTGCCGACAAAAACAGCGTTGCGCGTACAGTTGAACGGAAAAACCTCTGGGCTGCGCAAACACCACAAGCTTTCCAGTATGAGCTCGTCTTGGCCGCCCACGAAGACGCTAAAAAACACGGGTTTCTCGGGACCGACGATGCAAGTCTTGTAGAAAGATTGGACAAACGCGTCACCATTGTCGAGAGCGATTACTTAAATATTAAATTAACGACTGAGGAAGACCTGTTATTTGCTGAAACGATATTAAAGAAAAGGGAGAACCAATTATGATTCGGATTGGACAAGGATTTGATGTACACCAGCTCGCTGAAGGCAGGCCGCTATTATTAGGAGGGGTTCATATTCCCCATCCGAAAGGGCTTCTCGGCCATTCAGACGCTGATGTCCTTTTGCATACAATTACCGATGCAGCTCTTGGCGCGATTGGAGCAGGCGATTTGGGGAAACATTTCCCAGATACGGATGAAGCGTTCAAGGATGCTGACTCTAAACACCTATTGAGCCAAGCTTGGCAGCTTGTAAAAAACGCCGGTTATACGTTAGGGAATGTTGATTGTACGGTGATGGCCCAAAAGCCAAAGCTAGCGCCTTATATTGAAGCGATGCGGAAACAAATTGCTGAATTGCTGGAAACAGACGTGGCCAACGTTAGCGTTAAAGCAACGACGACGGAAACGCTAGGGTTTGTAGGTCGTGAGGAGGGGATAGCTGCGCAGGCAGTTATCTTGCTGCAGAAAGCAGAGTAGCCTTTGTTTTTACCGCGGAACGTGCTATGATGATTCAGAATAAGGTAGCCAAAGGAGTGCGTCGTGATGACGAAAGATATACGGGTCCGGTTTGCCCCTAGTCCTACGGGGCATCTGCATATAGGCGGAGCGCGGTCGGCGCTGTTTAATTACTTGTTTGCTAAATCAGCAGGCGGCGCGTTTGTGCTGCGGATTGAAGATACAGACCAAGCACGGAATGTGGATACAGCAACTGAAAAATTAATGGACAGTTTAAGATGGCTTGGCCTAGAGTGGGATGAAAGCATTGGCACAGAGGCCGGCAAATATGGCCCATACCGCTCAATGGAACGCGTTGATATTTATAAGAACTATATTCAACAGCTGTTGGATGAGAAAAAAGCATACTACTGTTACATGACGGAAGAAGAGTTAGAAGCAGAGCGCGAGGCGCAAAAAGCGCGGGGCGAAATGCCAAAATACAGCGGCCGTGACCGCGACTTAACAGCGGAACAACGGGCAGCTTACGAGGCGAAGGGCATTCAGCCTGTTGTTCGTTTCCGAGTGCCTGAGGGGCAAACTGTTTCATTTCATGATGCCGTTCGTGGCGAGGTGTCTTTTGAGACAGACGGAATTGGCGATTTCGTGATTGCACGTAAAGATGGTGTACCGATGTACAATTTTGCCGTTGTCGTCGATGACCATTTGATGAACATTTCCCATGTGATCCGTGGGGAAGAGCATCTTTCCAATACGCCTCGGCAAATTTTACTCTACGAGGCATTTGGATGGGATGTACCAAAATTTGCCCACGCTTCCTTGATTTTAAATCCAGACAGGCAGAAGATGAGTAAGCGTGATGAATCGATTATCCAATTTGTCGAGCAGTATAAATCATTGGGCTATATGCCTGAAGCAATTGTCAATTTCCTAGCATTGCTTGGTTGGTCGCCAGTCGGCGAGGAAGAAATCTTTTCGCTTGAAGAACTATGCGAACAATTTACACTCGATCGCGTTTCAAAAGCGCCGGCTATTTTTGACACAGATAAGCTCGCCTGGATGAACAATCAATACATGAAAAACGCTGATTTGGATACTGTTGTCGACTTGGCGTTGCCCCACTTAGTTGCCAGCGGTAAACTGCCAGAACAGTTGGATGAAGGCAAGCGGGAATGGGCGCGCCGTTTAATTGGCTTATACCAGGAGCAAATGCATTACGGGGCTGAAATCGTCGAACTGACGGAAATGTTCTTCAAAGAAGAAGTTGATTATACAGAAGAAGCGAAAACCGTGCTGGCAGAAGAACAAGTTCCTGAAGTGCTAAGCCAATTTGCAAAAGAGCTAGAATCGCTAGAAGGATTTTTTGCCGCTGACATCAAAAAAGCGATTAAAGCAACGCAAAAAGCGACTGGGCAAAAAGGGAAAAAATTGTTTATGCCAATTCGCGCAGCGGTGAGCGGTCAAACACATGGCCCAGAGCTTGGCGATACGATCGAGCTTTTAGGAAAAAGCGTTGTGAAAGCACGCTTGCAAGCTGCTATTTAATATTTAATAAGAATAGATACAAAACGTTGAATGGGAATGCCAGCGAAGAACTTTCACAGAGAGGGCGGCCGTCGGCTGAAAGCCGCCTGTAAGGGACGCGCATGGTTTGCCCCCATGAGTCTTTTCTTGAACAGGAACACGTAGGGAAAAGCGGGTCGCTCCGTTACAAGCGATTAGAGATTCAGCAAAAAGCTGAAAAAAGCAGAGTGGAACCGTGCAGTAAGCGCCTCTGTACCTTCGTTGGGAGGTGCAGGGGCGTTTTTTATTGCGATGAAGGAGGGGGATCAGATGGGGCTTGCTCGTACATTGTTGAATGATATTGATGTCGTCTTTGAACAAGATCCTGCTGCACGTAGTCGGCTAGAAGTCATTTTTACGTACTCGGGTGTGCATGCTGTTTGGGGGCATCGGATTGCTCACGGTCTATGGAAACGGAAATGGTATTTCTTAGCGCGCCTGCTTTCGCAAATTGTCCGCTTTATGACAGGGATTGAAATCCATCCAGGGGCAAAGATCGGGCAAAGGCTATTTATTGACCACGGCATGGGCGTCGTCATTGGCGAGACTTGCGAAATTGGCGACAATGTCACGATTTTCCAAGGCGTAACTTTAGGGGGCACTGGCAAAGAAAAGGGGAAGCGCCATCCAACTGTAAAAGACGGCGTGCTCATTGCCAGTGGAGCTAAAGTGCTTGGCTCATTTACAATCGGCGAAGGCGCCCGGATAGGGGCAGGCTCTGTCGTGTTAAACGAAGTGCCACCCCATTCGACGGTTGTAGGTATCCCTGGGAAAATTGTTGTGCAAAATGGAATAAAAGTGAGCTCGGCCCGTTCCCTTGACCACCATGCCTTGCCTGACCCTGTTGCTGACAAGATTGCTGAATTAGAACGGGAAATTGCCCGTTTAAAAGCAGAGTACAGCAAGCTTGCCGATAAACAAAGCACATTGGACTAGAGTGGCTTCATAAAGTATGGATACCAAGCAAGTAGAAAGGACGACAAACGATGATTAAGCTGTTTAATAGTTTGACAAATAAAAAAGAACCATTCGTGCCGATTGAGGAAGGCAAAGTTAAGATGTATTGCTGCGGACCGACCGTGTACAATTACATTCACATCGGCAATGCCCGGCCGCCCATTGTGTACGACATGGTGCGCCGGTATTTGACTTACCGAGGCTACGAGGTAACCTTTGTCTCAAATTTTACGGATGTGGACGATAAAATTATACGCGCTGCCAATGAACTTGGCGAAGAAGTAGCAGATGTCGCCGAACGGTTTATTAAAGCGTATTACGCCGATACATGTGCTTTGAATGTAAAGGAAGCCGATCTTCACCCTCGTGTGACAGAAACGATGGATGACATCATTGCCTTTATTGCTGAGCTGGAGAAAAAAGGATTTGCATATGAAGCAGGGGGCGATGTCTATTTCCGCACACGCAAATTTAACGGCTATGGCAAATTATCTGGCCAAGCGCTCGACGATTTGCAAAGCGGCGCTAGAATAGAAGTAGATGAGCGTAAGGAAGACCCACTCGATTTTGTATTATGGAAAGCAGCAAAACCAAATGAAATTTCGTGGAGCAGCCCGTGGGGCGAGGGCCGTCCTGGTTGGCACATTGAGTGCTCGGCCATGATTAAGAAGAGTTTAGGGGATACAATTGACATCCACGCAGGTGGCAAGGATTTGACGTTTCCCCATCATGAAAACGAAATTGCTCAGTCAGAAGCGTTAACAGGCAAAAAATTGGCCAATTATTGGATGCACAACGGATTTGTTAACATAAACAACGAAAAAATGTCGAAATCACTCGGAAACTTTGTGCTTGCACATGACATCATCCAACAATATTCGCCAGAAGTCGTTCGGTTTTTCATGCTCACTGCCCATTATCGCACTCCAATTAACTTTAGTGATGAGCTTCTTAAAGGAGCTGAAGCCGGACTAGAGCGCTTGAAAAATACAGTCGCCAATTTGCAGCACCGCTTGGCGGAAACAGCTGATATGGGGGCAGAAGAGGAGTGGCTCGAAAAGATTGCTGGCGCAAAACAACGTTTTATCGAAGAAATGGATGACGATTTCAATAGCGCCAATGCAATCAGTGTGTTGTTTGACCTTGCTAAAGAAGCCAATATCTATATGAGCGAAGCACAAACGTCCAAAAAAGTGCTAAATGCTTTTTTGGAGTTGTTTGCCGAGTTGGGCGAAGTGCTTGGTGTAAGCTTTACACAACAAGAGGAAGAGCTTCTTGATGCTGAAATTGAGGCGTTGATTGAAGAGCGCAATGTTGCCCGGAAAGAACGGAACTTTGCCCGTGCTGATGAAATTCGTGACCTCTTAAAAGAGAAAAACATCGTGCTAGAAGATACGCCACAAGGCGTGCGTTGGAAGCGGGGGTCATGATGAGTACGAACAGGGAATGGCGCCAGCTGAATGGGCTTGCGCTTGCTTATATGGGAGACGCTGTGTATGAACAGCGTGTCCGCTATGAGCTATTGAAACAAGGAGCCGTGCGGCCAAACCGCTTGCACAAAGCAGCGACTACGTATGTCTCTGCAAAAGCGCAGGCCGCCGTTCTTTTCCAAATGGGCGAACAAGGCATTTTAACAGAAGAGGAACAAGCCATTGTCCGCCGGGGCCGGAATGCCAAATCCCATACCACGCCAAAAAATACCGACGTGGCCACTTACCGGAATGCAACTGGTTTTGAAGCGCTCCTTGGGTATTTGTATTTGACGAATAAACATGAGCGATTGGAAGAGCTGCTCAAGCTGGCATTGACAATGGCTGCACAGAAAGAAGGGAACCCGTCATGAGCAAACGTACCAACCCGCAACCAAAAAAACAGATGAAGGGCGACAACCGCCAAGAAGAATTCATTGTCGGCAAAAACCCAGTGATCGAAGCAATTAAATCAGGGCACCCCATCCATAAAATTTGGATTGGCGACCAATCGCAAAAAGGGCAAATGACGAAACTGACACAATTGGCAAAAGAACAAAATGTGCTAGTGCAAACGGCCCCTAAGCGTAAGCTTGACCAACTTGTCGGCCATAGCAACCACCAAGGCGTCGTCGCCTCCGTGGCCGCGTACGAATATGCAGACATGGATTCATTATTTGCCAAAGCAGCCGCTGCTCATGAAGCTCCATTTTTCCTCGTGCTTGACGAAATAGAGGATCCTCATAATTTAGGCTCCATTATGCGGACCGCCGACGCTGTAGGAGCACACGGCATCATCATCCCAAAACGCCGTTCGGTCGGGCTGACGCAAACAGTCGCAAAAGCATCGACAGGAGCGATTGAATACATTCCTGTGGTTCGTGTCACCAATTTGGCCCGGACAATGGACGAGCTTAAAAAGCAAGGACTATGGTTTGCCGGCACGGACGCGGCTGCAGAGGGTGACTATCGCGAAGCCGATTACAACTTGCCACTTTGCCTCGTCATTGGCAGTGAAGGCAAAGGGATTAGCCGCCTGATTAAAGAAAAATGTGATTTTCTCGTTAGCATTCCGATGAAAGGGCGCGTCACTTCATTGAATGCGTCCGTTGCGGCAAGCTTGTTGATGTACGAAGTGTTCCACAAGCGGGCTGGGCAGTGAGCGGGCAATGGAGAATATTCTGCTCGTTGACGGCTACAACATGATTGGGGCATGGCCATCTTTGCAGAAATTGAAGGAAAAGGATTTTGGCGCGGCTAGGGATCAACTGGTTGACTTATTGGCGGAATATGCAGCATTTACAGGTTACCGCGTTATTGCCGTTTTTGACGCCCATATGGTTGCTGGGATCGGCAAATCGTATAATCACCATCGGGTCGAGATTGTCTATACGAAAAAAAACGAGACAGCCGATGAGCGGATCGAAAAGCTTGTTCAGACATTGAAGCGGATCGACCGGGTGATCCACGTAGCCACTTCTGATTTGGCAGAGCAGTCTCACGCCTTTGGGAGTGGGGCTTTGCGGAAGTCGGCTAGGGAGATGGCAATCGAAATGGGAATGGCAACAAAAGAAATCGACAAAATCGTACAAAAAACGAAGAAAGCGCAAGAGTCGTCGAAAATTACGTTATCAGAGGAAGTTGCCGAAGTTTTTGAGAGATGGCGTCGAGGCGGCAAATGAATAGTTGACCTGCTAGAAAAAAGTGCTATATAATGTGTATAACTTTTCACAACATTATGTCTATGCTATCGCGGAGGAGTGATTAGTTTGGGTGCAAGTCTAGCAGAAGGAACATTGACGTACAAAGAAAGTCCGTTTGAAGAGTGGGAAGATGATTCTTTGATTAAAGAAGTCCGAACTGGCAATACGTTAGCTTTAGAGCATTTGATTGGAAAGTACCGCAATTTTGTTCGGGCTAAAGCACGGTCGTATTTTCTTATTGGCGCTGATCATGAAGACATTGTGCAAGAAGGTATGATTGGTTTATATAAGGCTGTAAGAGACTTTAATGTGGACAAGCTTTCTTCGTTTAAGGCTTTCGCAGAATTGTGCATCACAAGGCAAATTATTACCGCGATAAAAACAGCTACAAGGCAAAAGCACATACCCCTCAATTCATATGTGTCGTTGGACAAGCCTCTTTATGATGAGGAGTCGGACAGGACATTAATGGATGTCATTTGCGGCAACAAGGTAACGGATCCAGAAGCGCTTTTAATTAATCAAGAAGATTTTGCTTACATCGAAGGGAAGATGAGCGAGATCTTAAGTGAGCTGGAGAGGCAAGTGCTGATGCTTTATTTGGATGGAAGAACGTACCAGGAAATATCGATTGATTTAAAACGACACGTCAAATCGATAGACAATGCCCTCCAGCGTGTAAAACGTAAACTGGAAAGGTATGTGGAACTGAAAAGCGTAATGTTGTGATGAAAAGGGCGGGGCGATTAGCTTCCGTCCTTTGTATATTACGCTTCAGCCCAGCATTGACACCCGTTTAGTGCTGTGCTAGAGTCAAAGAGTGTGTGCAACGTACGGAGGTGTGCCCGTGAGTGGCAAACGTGTCTTGGCTTGCGACATCTGCAAGTCCCGTAATTACTCGGTAACAAGCGCTAAAAAAAGCGATACTCGGCTTACGGTAAAAAAATTTTGCAAACGGTGCAATGGACATACACTGCATGTAGAAACGCGTTGATAATACAGGAAAATCGCAAAGCTGTGACGTTTATCTTTTCGATATTGTGTAATGCTGGAGGTGTACGGATCACATGGCAGATGAAAACAAAGGACCAGTTACTTTTCTTCGTAATGTAGGCAGGGAAATGAAACGCGTAACATGGCCAACTAAAAAAGAGTTAACCCGTTATACGTTAGTTGTCCTCACAACGCTTATTTTTATGGTTGCTTTTTTCTATCTAGTCGATCTAGGTATTTCGACGTTGCTGCGGATGCTGTAGCGTATAAAGTTGAAGCTCTGGGAATGTTAAAGGAGGGAAGGACGCTGTCCTGAACAATGGAAAAAAACTGGTTTGTGGTACACACATACTCTGGCTATGAAAACAAAGTGAAAGCGAACCTTGAAAAGCGGGTTGAGTCAATGGAAATGACTGACCATATTTTTCGTGTGCTTGTACCTGTCGAAGAAGAGACAGAAATAAAAAACGGAAAAACGAAGCAAGTGTCACGCAAAGTGTTCCCAGGCTATGTGCTAGTGGAAATGGTCATGACTGACGATTCATGGTATGTTGTCCGCAATACACCAGGGGTAACAGGGTTCGTTGGTTCGGCTGGAGCAGGCTCCAAGCCGACGCCGCTTATGCCCGATGAGGTTGAGCGGATCTTGAAGCAAATGGGCGTTGTTGAAGCCCAAGAAGAAGTAGACTTTGAACTGAAAGAATCGGTTAAAGTGAAATCAGGTCCGTTTGCTGATTTTGTCGGCACAATCGAAGAGATACAGGTAGAAAAACGGAAACTGAAAGTCCATGTAAATATGTTCGGGCGCGAAACGCCAGTGGAGCTTGAGTTTGGTCAAGTTGAAAAGATTTCTTAAAAAACCTTGCTTCTTGGCGGTATAGGTGATAGAATTTCAATGTTTAGTATAGATTTCTCTATGCTTGTCGGATGCATATGCATCCGTCTTTTTGAGTGGGAGGGTACAAGTTGTGTATCCGGTAACCACATCACGGACTTAAGGAGGTGTGTCACGTGGCTAAAAAGGTAATTAAAATGGTTAAGCTACAAATCCCTGCGGGTAAAGCCAATCCGGCACCACCAGTTGGACCGGCTCTCGGTCAAGCAGGTGTGAACATTATGGGATTTTGTAAAGAATTTAACGCTCGTACATCTGACCAAGCAGGTTTGATTATTCCAGTGGAAATCACTGTATTTGAAGACCGTTCGTTTACATTCATCACGAAAACGCCACCTGCTGCTGTGCTATTGAAAAAAGCGGCAGGGATTGACTCAGGTTCTGGCGAGCCGAATCGTACAAAAGTTGCAACGGTTAAACGCGATAAAGTACGTGAGATTGCTGAAACAAAAATGCCAGATCTGAATGCGGCTTCTGTAGAAGCGGCTATGCGCATGGTTGAGGGTACAGCCCGCAGCATGGGCATTGTGATTGAAGACTAATTGGTTGCTGTGAGAGGTTGCGCCCGAGCTGGAGTCGCAGCCTTTCAAATAGTGGGAGGAATTTCCGTTAACACCACATACGAGGAGGAAATAAAATGGCTAAAAAAGGCAAGAAATATGCAGACGCTTTAAAGCTTGTAGACCGTGATACGGCTTACCAAGCGGAAGAAGCGCTTGAACTAGTAAAGAAAACATCAGTCGCTAAGTTTGACGAAACAGTAGAAGTTGCTGTTCGCCTTGGCGTTGACCCTAAAAAAGCGGACCAACAAATCCGCGGCGCGGTTGTGCTTCCTCATGGAACAGGCAAAACCCAACGTGTACTAGTATTTGCGAAAGGCGAAAAAGCAAAAGAAGCAGAAGCGGCTGGAGCAGATTACGTTGGCGAAGACGACCTCATCAACAAAATTAACCAAGGTTGGTTTGATTTTGACGTGATCGTTGCCACTCCTGATATGATGGCGCAAGTCGGTAGACTTGGACGGGTGCTTGGACCGAAAGGCCTAATGCCAAACCCGAAAACAGGCACGGTTACATTTGATGTAACAAAAGCCGTTGAAGAAATCAAAGCGGGTAAAGTGGAGTACCGTGTTGATAAATCAGGCAACATCCATGTGCCAATCGGCAAAGTATCATTCGATACGCCTAAATTGCTGGAAAACTTCCAAACAATCGTAGAAACACTTCACAAAGTGAAACCGGCAGCTGCAAAAGGAACATATGTGAAAAACATTGCAGTAGCTTCAACGATGGGTCCTGGGATCCGTGTGACTACGACTGCTTTTGCAAAATAAAAGTTGCGCTAGCAATATAACTTGTGTTATGTTGGTAGTTGGAAATAGAATAGTCATACCGTAGACAGCAGGTGCTTCATAGCTTAAATATCCTGCCGAGGTGAGCGAATAGATCTCTTTTTACTAGAGCTTAAAGCCCTCGTGTGTCTTCGTGCCACGAGGGCTTTTCTATGGAAACTCAAGCGGTGTGCGAACAGTTTTACAGGAGGTGTAACGATGAGCAAAGTTTTAGAGCAAAAACAACAAGTTGTAGCTGAAGTAGCGGCAAAATTGCGCGACAGCAAATCAACGGTAATTGTTGATTACCGCGGACTGAATGTAGCGCAAGTTACTGAGCTTCGTAAACAGTTGCGTGAAGCTGGCGTTGAGTACAAAGTATATAAAAATACGCTTGTGCGCCGTGCGACAGCAGAAGCTGGTCTTACTGGCTTGGATGAGCATCTCGTAGGCCCAACTGCGATTGCGTTTGGTGTCGATGATGTGATTGCTCCTGCAAAAGTGCTAAACGAATTTGCGAAAAACAACGAAGCATTAACAATTAAAACAGGCGTCATCGAAGGGAACATTTCGACTGCGGATGAAGTGAAAGCCTTGGCTGAGCTTCCTTCACGCGAAGGACTTCTTTCTATGCTTGCCAACGTCCTTCAAGCGCCAGTTCGCCAATTTGCACTTGCTGCAAAAGCGGTGGCCGAGCAAAAAGAAGAGCAAGGCGCGTAAATTGTTGCTTGCTTAAATGCATTTCATAATGAAAATTGACTAGGAGGATTTACAATGAGCAAAGACCAAATCATTGAAGCGATTAAAGAAATGACTGTTCTTGAACTTAATGACCTTGTAAAAGCAATCGAAGAGGAGTTTGGTGTAACAGCAGCAGCGCCTGTAGCAGTTGCTGGCGGCGCAGCAGAAGGTGGCGCAGCTGAACAAACTGAATTCGATGTTGTTCTTGAGTCTGCTGGTTCTTCTAAAATTGGCGTTATCAAAGTGGTTCGCGAAATCACTGGCCTTGGCTTGAAAGAAGCAAAAGCCCTTGTTGACGGTGCTCCGGCTCCAATTAAAGAAGGCGTTGCGAAAGAAGAAGCCGAAGAAATCAAAGGCAAGCTTGAAGAAGCAGGCGCTAGCGTCGAGTTGAAGTAGGCGTTTAGCATCGCACAAGAAGGCCCGCGGATGTCCGCGGGCCTTCTTTTCCCATTCATGAAAGGAGTGAGTGCCTTGAGTGAGCATTATTATACAAACAAACCGTCTTCGTCCCATGATGAGAAAACATGGACGTTCACGCTGCGAGGCGAACCGTTTTCCTTTACAACAGACCGCGGTGTGTTTTCGAAAGGCGAAGTCGATTTTGGGAGTCGGCTTCTCATCGAAACATTTGTTTTTCCTGGGCTCGATGGCGATATACTTGATGTAGGCTGCGGGTATGGGCCGATTGGGCTAGCGTTGGCAAAAGCGGACCCTTCAAGGCGGGTTGTGATGATAGACGTCAATGAACGCGCTTGCCAACTGGCCGAAAAGAACGCCAAAGCGAACGGTGTGAAAAATGCCGACATTCATTTCGATGAACGAGGCTTAGCTGGGTTTGAGCGGTCTGCCCGTTATGCTGCCGTTGTAACGAATCCGCCGATCCGCGCTGGAAAGGACGTCGTCCACGACATTTACGAACAAGCGTACGAACGGTTAATTCCTGAGGGAGAATGTTGGGTAGTGATTCAAAAAAAGCAAGGGGCACCATCAACCAAGCAAAAGTTAGCTGAGCTATTTGGGACAGAAAATGTCGAGGTCAAGGGGAAAAAGAAGGGTTATTATGTCTTTCTTGCAAAAAAGAATTGACTGCTGGTTTTGACTATGATATTATCATTTAATGCGTATAACTGCCTAATTTGCCGTTTCCAGATTCATGAGGAAAGACTCAGTGATTGAAACGGTTCATTTTTGGTTATGCTAGTACAATGGGTTTTGTTCTCGTAAAAAAGGTTCCTGATTTTCATACTATAAAGCTTTTTTGCGGTTTTGTATAGTCTCTTCGCAGATTCGATACAAAAACAAGCCTTTTTGTCTGAACGGGTACCTCTGTTTATAGGTTTTTTTATGCAGCTTATAAACAGTGTTTTTTAGATACTATAACGCGAGATTTAAGGGGTGAATCAGTTGACAGGTCAACTAATTCAGTATGGACGTCACCGCCAGCGGAGAAGCTATGCGCGAATTAATGAAGTGCTCGAACTGCCAAACTTGATTGAAATTCAAACAGCTTCTTATCAATGGTTTCTTGATGAGGGTTTGCGGGAGATGTTTCAAGACATTTCACCGATCCAAGACTTCACTGGCAATTTAGTGTTAGAGTTTATTGATTACAGTCTAGGAGAACCAAAGTATCCTGTTGATGAGTCAAAAGAGCGTGACGTGACCTTTGCCGCTCCTCTACGTGTCAAAGTTCGCCTTATTAATAAAGAGACAGGCGAAGTAAAAGAACAGGAAGTCTTTATGGGCGATTTCCCGTTGATGACAGAAACAGGGACATTTATCATCAATGGCGCTGAGCGCGTTATCGTTTCTCAGCTTGTTCGCTCACCGAGCGTTTACTATAGCCAAAAGCTCGACAAAAACGGAAAAAAAGGCTTTACTGCCACTGTCATTCCGAACCGCGGAGCGTGGCTTGAGCTTGAGACAGATGCAAAAGATATTGTTTATGTACGTATTGACCGTACTCGTAAAATTCCAGTTACAGTACTTTTGCGTGCTCTAGGCTTTGGGTCTGATCAAGAAATCGTTGACCTTTTAGGCGAAAACGAGTATTTGCGCAACACGCTAGAGAAAGACAATACGGATTCAACCGATAAAGCGCTGCTTGAAATCTATGAGCGTTTGCGCCCAGGCGAGCCGCCAACAGTAGAAAATGCGAAAAGCTTGCTTGAATCTCGCTTTTTCGATCCTAAGCGTTATGACCTCGCAAATGTCGGTCGTTATAAAATAAATAAAAAGCTTCATATCAAAAATCGGCTATTTAACCAACGTTTGGCGGAAAAGCTTGTTGATCCGGAGACAGGCGAAGTTCTAGCTGAAGAGGGAACACTGCTTGACCGGAGAACGTTGGATAAACTGATCCCGCATTTGGAGAAAAATGTTGGTTTCCGTACAGCTCGAACATCTGGCGGCGTTCTTGAGGAATCCGACGTCGAAATCCAATCGGTTAAAATTTATGTAGCAGATGACTATGAGGGCGAGCGCGTCATTTCCGTTATTAGCAACGGCATGGTTGAACGCGACGTAAAACATATTGCCCCTGCGGATATCATCGCTTCCATCAGCTATTTCTTCAACTTGCTGCATGGTGTCGGCGATACAGACGACATTGACCATTTGGGCAACCGCCGTCTCCGTTCGGTTGGGGAACTGCTGCAAAACCAATTCCGAATCGGCCTTTCTCGGATGGAACGCGTCGTGCGTGAACGGATGTCCATTCAAGACCCGAATGTGATTACGCCACAAGCGCTTATTAACATTCGCCCAGTCATCGCATCGATAAAAGAGTTCTTTGGTAGCTCGCAGCTTTCACAGTTCATGGACCAAACGAACCCACTTGCTGAACTGACGCATAAGCGCCGACTTTCTGCGCTAGGCCCAGGCGGTTTAACTCGTGAGCGTGCTGGAATGGAAGTACGTGACGTTCACTATTCCCATTACGGGCGGATGTGTCCGATTGAAACGCCGGAAGGCCCGAACATTGGCTTGATTAACACGCTGTCCTCTTACGCGAAAGTGAATGAGTTCGGTTTTATGGAAACACCATACCGCCGTGTTGACCCTGAAACAGGGAAAGTGACATCGCGAATCGACTATTTAACAGCCGATGAAGAGGACAATTATGTAGTTGCCCAAGCCAATGCGAAGCTGAATGATGACGGATCGTTTGTCGATGATAACATTATTGCCCGCTTCCGCGGTGAAAACACCGTCGTTCCTTGCGACCGTGTCGACTATATGGACGTTTCGCCTAAACAAGTTGTTTCTGCGGCGACGTCATGTATTCCGTTTTTGGAAAATGACGACTCGAACCGCGCACTAATGGGCGCAAACATGCAGCGCCAAGCCGTGCCTTTGCTCGTTCCAGAAGCGCCGCTTGTCGGAACAGGGATGGAGCACGTGTCTGCTAAAGATTCAGGGGCTGCCGTTGTCTCAAAATATGCCGGTATCGTTGAACGTGTTACTGCTAAAGAAATTTGGGTCCGCCGCATCGAAGAAGTAGATGGCAAAGAAACGAAAGGCGACCTTGATAAATACAAACTACAAAAATTTGTGCGCTCCAACCAGGGCACAAGTTATAATCAGCGCCCGATTGTACGCGAAGGCGATCGCATTGAAAAACGTGAAATCTTAGCAGATGGTCCTTCAATGGAGATGGGCGAAATGGCGCTTGGCCGCAACGTGCTTGTCGCCTTTATGACATGGGATGGCTACAACTACGAGGATGCGATCATTTTAAGTGAGCGCCTTGTCAAAGATGACGTTTATACGTCCATCCATATCGAGGAATATGAATCGGATGCCCGTGATACAAAACTCGGACCTGAAGAGATTACACGCGATATTCCGAACGTTGGTGAGGATGCATTACGCAACCTTGACGAGCGGGGAATTATTCGCATCGGGGCTGAAGTTAAAGATGGCGACATTCTTGTTGGTAAAGTAACGCCAAAAGGTGTAACAGAGCTGACGGCAGAAGAACGCCTCTTGCACGCGATTTTTGGAGAGAAAGCCCGTGAAGTGCGGGATACTTCATTGCGTGCACCGCATGGTGGAGACGGAATCGTTCTTGACGTGAAAATCTTTAACCGTGAAGACGGCGATGAACTTCCTCCAGGCGTCAACCAACTTGTCCGTGTCTACATCGTACAAAAGCGGAAAATTAACCAAGGCGATAAAATGGCTGGCCGTCACGGGAACAAAGGGGTTATTTCCCGAATCCTGCCAGAAGAAGATATGCCGTTTTTACCAGATGGAACGCCTGTTGACATTATGTTAAACCCACTTGGCGTACCTTCGCGGATGAATATCGGACAAGTGCTTGAACTTCATCTTGGTATGGCTGCCCGCAAACTAGGCATCCATGTGGCGTCTCCAGTATTTGACGGCGCTAGTGAAGAAGACGTTTGGGGCACATTGGAAGAAGCAGGCATGGCCCGAGACGGAAAAACGATTTTATATGATGGCCGTACTGGCGAACCGTTTGACAATCGTGTATCTGTTGGGATTATGTACATGATCAAGCTTGCCCACATGGTTGACGACAAGCTCCATGCCCGGTCAACAGGCCCGTACTCACTCGTTACGCAGCAGCCTCTTGGCGGTAAAGCTCAATTTGGTGGACAGCGTTTCGGGGAAATGGAAGTATGGGCACTGGAAGCATACGGTGCTGCTTACACGCTCCAAGAAATTCTCACTGTTAAATCAGATGACGTTGTTGGTCGTGTGAAAACGTACGAGGCAATTGTAAAAGGGGAAAACGTTCCTGAGCCAGGGGTGCCGGAATCGTTTAAAGTCCTCATTAAAGAATTGCAATCGTTGGGCATGGACGTGAAAATGCTCTCCAGCAACGAAGAAGAAATTGAAATGCGCGAGCTGGATGACGAAGAAGACCAAACGTCTGAAAAACTCAACCTCAACTTAGAGACGAACGAATCACAACTATAAAGGGCAGGTGAGATGCGAATCGAACGCTGTTCATGAGCAACAGTGCTTGCGCATGGAATGACCGTTCTAAAGCAGATGACCGAGGCGACGACGTATGCGAGCGTTTGTCTACAGTCTGAAACAGGCTGATAGAAAACGCTTGTCAGACGAGGAGTGCAGCCGAGGGAAGATGCGAATAGAACGTGTGTTCATGAGCATATGACCGAGACAAACGACGACGTATGCGAGCGTTTGTCTACAGTCTGAGGGGAGAAACATTCGTTTCTTCCCCTTTGCCCCTCAAGAATAATCCGCATTGAACAGTTACCCACATTGGGTGAAATCATAAGGGAGGTTGGCCCCTTGATCGATGTAAATAACTTTGAATACATGAAAATTGGTTTGGCATCACCAAATAAAATTCGCTCGTGGTCCCGTGGAGAAGTTAAAAAACCAGAAACAATCAACTACCGGACATTAAAGCCGGAAAAAGATGGTTTGTTCTGTGAGCGTATTTTTGGGCCGCAGAAAGACTGGGAATGCCATTGCGGAAAATATAAGCGTGTCCGTTACAAAGGGGTCGTTTGCGACCGCTGCGGCGTTGAAGTTACCCGTGCAAAAGTGCGCCGGGAACGGATGGGGCATATTGAGCTTGCCGCTCCTGTGTCGCATATTTGGTATTTTAAAGGAATTCCAAGTCGGATGGGCCTCGTGCTTGATATGTCGCCCCGTTCCCTTGAGGAAGTCATTTACTTCGCTTCTTATGTAGTGACTGAACCAGGCGATACACCACTAGAGAAAAAACAGCTTTTGTCAGAGAAAGAGTACCGTGCTTATTACGATAAATACGGCCGTACATTTACAGCTTCTATGGGTGCGGAAGCGATTCGCAAATTGCTTGCCGACATTGACTTACAAAAAGAAGTCAATGCCCTGAAAGAAGAGCTCGAAACTGCGCAAGGGCAACGGCGTACACGTGCGATTAAACGGCTAGAAGTGCTGGAAGCATTCCGCAATTCTGGTAACGAACCGTCATGGATGGTGCTTGATGTTCTTCCTGTCATTCCGCCAGAATTACGGCCAATGGTACAGCTAGACGGTGGCCGTTTTGCTACTTCTGATTTAAATGACTTGTACCGCCGCGTCATTAACCGCAATAACCGTTTGAAACGGTTGCTTGATTTAGGGGCGCCGAACATTATTGTGCAAAATGAGAAGCGGATGCTTCAAGAAGCGGTCGATGCCTTGATTGATAATGGCCGCCGCGGCCGCCCAGTTACTGGCCCAGGGAACCGTCCGTTAAAATCATTGTCCCATATGCTAAAAGGGAAACAAGGGCGTTTTCGCCAAAACTTGCTTGGAAAACGGGTTGACTACTCTGGCCGTTCGGTTATCGTAGTTGGTCCTAACTTGAAAATGTACCAATGCGGGCTTCCGAAAGAAATGGCGCTAGAATTATTTAAGCCTTTTGTGATGAAAGAGCTTGTTTCTAAAGGGCTTGCCCATAACATTAAGAGCGCTAAGCGGAAAGTCGAGCGTGTCCAGCCAGAAGTGTGGGATGTGCTTGAAGAAGTTATTCGCGAGCACCCTGTACTCCTGAACCGTGCACCGACATTGCACCGTCTTGGAATTCAAGCGTTTGAGCCTATCTTAGTAGAAGGCCGTGCAATTAAATTGCACCCGCTTGTCTGTACAGCATACAACGCCGACTTTGACGGCGACCAAATGGCTGTCCACGTGCCGTTGTCGGCAGAAGCGCAAGCGGAAGCACGCATTCTGATGCTTGCTGCACAAAACATCTTGAACCCTAAAGATGGCAAACCTGTTGTAACGCCTTCTCAAGATATGGTTTTAGGTAACTATTATTTGACCATGGAAAATGCAAATGCCCGTGGGGAAGGCTCTGTATTTAAAGATTCCAACGAGGCGTTGATCGCGTATCAAAACGGCTACGTCCACTTGCATACACGCATCGCTGTTCCAGTGGCATCGCTGAATAAACCGACGTTTGCTGATGAAGAGTCGAACATGTTGCTATTGACGACAGTTGGAAAACTTTTGTTTAACGAGATTATGCCTGACTCGTTCCCGTACATTAATGAGCCGACGGCGTCGAACTTGGAAGTGAAGACGCCAGAAAAATACTTGGTGCCAAGCAACACCAATGTAAAAGAACTCTTGAAAGAACGGGATCTCGTTCCGCCATTTAAGAAAGGGTTTCTTGGAAACATCATTTCGGAAGTCTTCAAGAAATTCAAGATTACGGAAACGTCTAAGATGCTTGACCGGATGAAAGACCTTGGCTTTAAGTATTCGACGAAAGCCGGTATCACGGTAGGCGTGTCAGACATTGTCGTCCTTTCCGAGAAGAAAGAAATTCTTGATGAAGCGGACAAAAAAGTAGAGCGCATTATGAAGCAATTTCGCCGTGGTTTGATCACGGAAGAAGAGCGCTACGACCGCGTTATCTCAATTTGGAGCGACGCCAAAGACTTAATCCAAAGCAAGCTTATGGGTACGCTTGATGCGCGCAACCCAATCTTCATGATGAGTGATTCAGGCGCTCGTGGTAACGCCTCAAACTTTACCCAGCTTGCTGGTATGCGTGGTTTGATGGCCAACCCATCTGGACGGATCATTGAACTTCCAATTAAATCGAGCTTCCGTGAAGGGCTGACAGTCCTTGAGTACTTTATTTCAACGCACGGCGCCCGGAAAGGTCTTGCCGATACAGCGCTCAAAACAGCTGACTCAGGTTACTTGACGCGCCGCCTTGTTGACGTAGCCCAAGATGTCATTGTTCGTGAAAATGACTGTGGCACAGACCGAGGTTTGGAAGTAACGGCGATCAAAGAAGGCACCGAAACGATTGAAGGCCTTTATGACCGTTTAGTCGGCCGTGTTGCTTTCAAAACGGTGCGTCATCCAGAAACGGATGAAGTCCTTGTCCGCCGTGGCGAGTTGATGAATGAGGATACAGCTAAACAAATTGTTGATGCTGGTGTGGAATCAGTAACAATCCGGTCTGTCTTCACTTGTAACACCCATCACGGCGTGTGTAAGGCTTGCTATGGTCGCAACCTTGCTACGGGCAGCGATGTAGAAGTTGGCGAAGCAGTTGGTATTATCGCTGCCCAGTCCATCGGTGAACCGGGAACGCAGCTAACAATGCGGACGTTCCATACAGGCGGTGTTGCTGGAGACGATATTACCCAAGGTCTTCCACGTATTCAAGAGCTGTTTGAAGCCCGTAATCCAAAAGGTCAGGCCGTTATTACCGAAATTGACGGCGATGTGGTTGATGTCAGAGACGGCGACAAACGTGAAGTTACTGTACAAAGTGAACTCGAGACGAAAAATTACTCGATTCCGTATGGCTCTCGTCTGAAAGTGGCAGTCGGGGACAAGGTTGTTGCTGGCCAAACGTTAACAGAAGGTTCGATTGATCCAAAAGAACTTCTGAAAGTAACGGGTATGGGTGGCGTACAAGAATACTTGCTCCGCGAAGTCCAAAAAGTATACCGTCTCCAAGGGGTAGAAATTGGCGATAAGCACGTTGAAGTAATGGTTCGGCAAATGCTTCGCAAAGTGCGTGTCGTTGATGCTGGAGATACAGGCATTCTTCCTGGCTCTCTCGTTGAAATTCAACGCTTTAACGAAGCAAACAAGAAAGTATTGTTAAGCAATATGCGTCCGGCTACCGGCCGCCCAGTGCTGTTAGGCATTACGAAAGCGTCACTTGAAACGGATTCCTTCTTGTCTGCTGCTTCCTTCCAAGAAACAACACGTGTCTTGACGGATGCCGCCATAAAAGGAAAACGCGACGAGTTGCTTGGCTTGAAAGAAAATGTCATCATCGGCAAACTCGTTCCTGCTGGAACAGGGCTGGCTCGCTATAAAACGCTCGGCATTCATTCCGCGCATGATGAAAGAGCGGAGAATGAAGAAGCGGGTACGCCAGAAGAAGTGCTTGTCCAAGATTAATTTTAGAATCGCCGCGATAGGCTGTTGACACAGCCTATCAGGCGGTGATAATATATCAAAGTGTGCCTGATGAGGCCTGTTGCTTTGGAGGATGAGAATGATGTCTTATGAAAAAGTGGAGCAGGCAAAAGATCCGATTATCGGTAAGAAACAGACACAAAAAGCTTTACACGCTCGTTTAGTCAGTGAATTGTACGTGGCAAAAGACGCTGACCCACGAGTTGTGGCAGACGTAGTGGAAGCCGCGAAAGATACAGATGTGACGGTCGTGTATGTCGACTCAATGAAACGGCTAGGAAAAGCTTGCGGAATTGATGTTGGCGCTGCTGCTGTAGCGTTAAGGAAGTAACGATATTGTTTGGCGCTTACGCCTTACAATATATTCTTTTGCCTAAACATGAACCACCTGGATCAGTGGTCTTAAAAATGTGGAAGGGAGGAACACAACATGCCTACTATTAACCAGTTAATCCGCAAAGGTCGGGTAGACAAATTGAAAAAGTCTGACTCGCCTGCTTTGAACAAAGGGTACAACAGTTTCAAGAAGTCACAAACGGATGTGTCTTCTCCGCAAAAACGCGGTGTTTGTACTCGTGTCGGCACAATGACGCCGAAGAAACCGAACTCGGCTCTTCGTAAATATGCGCGTGTGCGTTTGACAAACCAAATTGAGGTTACTGCATACATCCCAGGCATTGGCCATAACTTGCAAGAGCACAGTGTTGTGCTTATCCGCGGTGGCCGTGTAAAAGACTTGCCAGGGGTACGCTACCACATCGTGCGTGGCGCTCTTGACACTGCTGGTGTTCAAAACCGTATGCAAGGCCGTTCAAAATACGGTACAAAAAAGCCAAAAGATAAGAAATAACCTACGTTTTTAATGTAGATAAATGTTGAAAGGAGGGGGAAACATGCCTCGTAAAGGTCCAGTTGCACGTCGTGACGTATTGCCTGATCCAATATACAATTCTAAACTTGTTACCCGCCTCATTAACCGCATCATGGTTGACGGGAAGCGTGGAACAGCACAAACGATTCTTTATAATGCGTTTGAACTAGTAAAAGAGCGTAGCGGTAACGATCCAATGGAAGTATTCGATCAAGCGTTGAAAAACATTATGCCTGTCCTTGAAGTGAAAGCTCGCCGTGTCGGCGGTTCTAACTATCAAGTGCCAATCGAAGTAAAACCAGAGCGTCGTACGACTCTAGGTTTGCGTTGGTTGGTCAATTACGCGCGTCTTCGTGGCGAAAAGACAATGGAAGAGCGTCTCGCTAACGAAATTCTTGATGCAGCCAACAATGCTGGCGCAGCTGTCAAGAAGCGCGAAGACACGCACAAAATGGCAGAAGCGAACAAAGCGTTTGCTCATTACCGTTGGTAAGAATTTTATTCACTCGATAGAGAAAGGAGAACGAACCTATGGCAAGAGAATTCTCCTTAAAAGATACGCGTAATATCGGCATCATGGCTCACATTGATGCCGGTAAAACGACGACAACAGAACGTATTTTGTTCTACACAGGTCGTGTGCACAAGATTGGTGAAACACACGAAGGTGCCTCCCAAATGGACTGGATGGAGCAAGAGCAAGAACGTGGCATTACGATCACGTCTGCGGCTACAACAGCTCAGTGGAAAGGCCACCGTATCAACATTATTGATACACCTGGACACGTAGACTTTACGGTTGAAGTTGAACGTTCGTTACGTGTACTTGATGGAGCTGTTGCGGTACTTGACGCGCAATCAGGCGTTGAGCCGCAAACAGAGACAGTATGGCGTCAAGCGACGACATACGGGGTGCCGCGTATTGTATTCATCAACAAAATGGATAAAACCGGTGCCGATTTCATGTATTCTGTAAGTACTTTGCGTGACCGTTTGCAGGCCAATGCACATCCAATCCAGTTGCCGATTGGCGCTGAAGACGATTTTGTCGGCTTTGTCGATTTGATCGAAATGCAAGCGCATATTTCGAAAGACGACTTAGGCCAAGATTGGGAAGTTACTGAAGTTCCTGCTGACTATAAAGACGAAGCGGAAAGCCTTCGTGAATCGTTGGTTGAAGCAGTAGCAGAATTAGACGAAGACCTCATGATGAAGTATCTAGAAGGCGAAGAATTAACAAAAGACGAACTAAAAGCGGCTATCCGCAAAGGGACTTGTAATGTTGAGTTCTACCCAGTCGTTTGTGGTACTGCCTTTAAGAACAAAGGGGTTCAAGCGCTTCTTGACGCAGTGCTTGACTACTTGCCATCACCGCTTGACGTCGCAGCAATCCGCGGCCAAGTCCCTGGAACAGACGAAGAAGTAACGCGTGAGCCTGGTGACGACCAACCGTTTGCCGCATTGGCTTTTAAAGTAATGACGGATCCGTTTGTAGGGAAGCTTACATTCTTCCGTGTTTACTCAGGTACGCTTAACTCTGGTTCCTATGTTCGTAATGCAACGAAAGACAAGCGTGAGCGTATCGGACGTATCCTGCAAATGCACGCAAACTCCCGTGAGGAAATTTCAACTGTTTACTCCGGCGATATTGCAGCTGCTGTTGGTTTGAAAGATACAACAACTGGCGATACTCTATGCGACGAGAAAAATCTTGTTATTTTAGAGTCTATGGAATTTCCAGAGCCAGTTATCCATTTGTCTGTTGAGCCGAAATCAAAGGCCGACCAAGACAAAATGGGTATTGCGCTTGCAAAGCTTGCTGAAGAAGATCCGACTTTCAAAACATTTACGGACGAAGAGACGGGTGAAACGGTTATTGGTGGTATGGGTGAACTTCACCTTGACATTATCGTTGACCGTCTACGCCGCGAGTTTAAAGTCGAAGCGAACGTTGGCGCGCCGCAAGTTTCTTACCGTGAAACAATCCGTACTGCTGCACAAGTGGAAGGAAAATTCGTTCGCCAATCTGGTGGACGCGGTCAGTTCGGACACGTTTGGGTCGAGTTCTCGCCAAACGAAGAAGGCGCTGGCTTTGAATTTGAAAACGCGATTGTCGGAGGCGTTGTTCCTCGTGAATACATCCCATCCGTTCAAGCAGGTATTGAAGAAGCGTTGCAAAACGGTATGATTGCAGGCTATCCTGTCATCGACATTAAAGCAAAGCTTTATGACGGTTCATACCATGATGTCGACTCTTCTGAAATGGCCTTTAAGATCGCCGCTTCAATGGCGCTTAAAAACGCTAAGTCAAAATGTGACCCAGTTCTGCTTGAGCCGATTTCAAAAGTTGAAATTGTCGTCCCAGAAGAATACATGGGTGACATTATGGGTGACGTTACAGCACGCCGCGGCCGTGTCGAAGGCATGGAAGCACGTGGAAATGCGCAAGTTGTAAAAGCGTTTGTACCGCTTGCAGAAATGTTCGGTTATGCAACAAGCCTTCGTTCTCGTACGCAAGGACGTGGCACATACTCAATGGTTTTTGACCACTACGAAGAAGTGCCGAAGAGCATTGCCGAAGAAATTATCAAAAAACAAACGGGTGCTTAATTACTTCTCGTTGTTTTGCGACATTTTTTGTTGTAAGCTAGGGGAGGAATAGGCTGTCCATTCAGCCGTCCTTTCTTATTGACATAAAATCAAATCCGTATTTAAGGGAGGAAAATGACTCATGGCAAAAGAAAAATTCGACCGCTCCAAAACACATGCCAACATTGGTACAATTGGACACGTTGACCATGGTAAAACAACTCTAACAGCTGCAATTACAACTGTACTTGCAAAGCGTTCTGGTAAAGGCCAAGCAATGGCATATGACGCAATCGACGGTGCTCCAGAAGAGCGCGAGCGTGGTATCACCATTTCAACAGCACACGTTGAATATGAAACAGACGCTCGTCACTATGCACACGTTGACTGCCCAGGCCACGCTGACTATGTTAAAAACATGATCACTGGTGCTGCGCAAATGGACGGCGGTATCCTAGTTGTATCTGCTGCTGACGGCCCAATGCCACAAACTCGTGAGCACATCTTGCTTTCTCGTAACGTAGGTGTTCCTTACCTTGTTGTATTCCTAAACAAATGCGACATGGTAGATGACGAAGAACTTCTTGAGCTCGTTGAAATGGAAGTACGTGACCTTCTTTCTGAGTACGACTTCCCTGGCGACGATGTTCCTGTTATCCAAGGTTCTGCTCTTAAAGCTCTTCAAGGTGAAGCTGAGTGGGAAGAAAAAATCATCGAATTGATGAATGCAGTTGATGAGTACATCCCAACTCCAGAACGCGACAAAGACAAACCATTTATGATGCCAGTTGAGGACGTATTCTCTATCACTGGTCGTGGTACAGTTGCGACTGGCCGTGTAGAGCGTGGCCAATTGAATGTTGGCGACACGGTTGAAATTCTTGGTATCAACGAAGAGAAAAAATCTACAACTGTTACAGGTGTAGAAATGTTCCGTAAGCTTCTTGACTATGCAGAAGCTGGTGACAACATTGGTGCGCTTCTTCGTGGCGTTTCCCGTGAAGAAATCCAACGTGGCCAAGTGCTTGCAAAACCAGGCACAATCACGCCGCACACAAAGTTCACTGCTGAAGTGTATGTCCTTTCTAAAGACGAGGGTGGACGTCATACGCCATTCTTCTCTAACTATCGTCCACAATTCTATTTCCGTACAACGGACGTAACTGGCGTTGTACACCTTCCAGAAGGAACGGAAATGGTTATGCCTGGCGATAACACTGAAATGACAGTTGAACTCATTGCGCCTATCGCAATTGAAGAAGGTACACGCTTCTCTATCCGTGAAGGCGGACGTACTGTTGGTTCAGGCGTTGTTTCTACTATTACTGAATAAGCTGATGCTTATGCCAAAAAGAGGACGGTTATCGATCGTCCTCTTTTGTTTTATGTTTTTTTCTTGAATCCCTTGCGTTCATTGGCCTAAATCTATATAATAGTAGAAGTGTGCCCGATGGTTACGTTTCATGCCTAGGAGAAAGGTAGGAAACGGTTATTTTCGTGTTTGCACGTTGACAGCGATGATGCGGAAGGTTGCTGACACACCCGGCCCCTTTGCCATGGGAGGGTGAGGAAATTTCCGCGGAGTATGTCTATTTTAAAAATGGACGATAAAGGAGGGCTATCATGGCAAAACAAAAGATTCGTATTCGTTTAAAAGCGTATGATCACCGTGTGTTAGATCAATCAGCTGAGAAGATTGTAGAAACGGCAAAACGTTCAGGTGCGAGCGTTTCAGGTCCGATTCCACTTCCAACTGAAAAATCGGTCTACACGATTCTGCGTGCGGTTCATAAATACAAAGATTCCCGCGAGCAGTTTGAAATGCGTACGCACAAACGTCTAATTGACATCATTAATCCAACGCCGCAAACAGTCGATGCATTGATGCGTTTGGATTTACCATCTGGCGTTGATATTGAAATAAAACTGTAAGACTATATAAAACGAACAATAGTAGGAGGTGTAACGGATGACCAAAGGAATCTTAGGTAGAAAAATCGGTATGACTCAAGTGTTTGCAGAAAACGGAGAAGTCATTCCAGTAACAGTAATTGAAGCAGAACCAAATATTGTCCTTCAAAAGAAGACAGTGGAATCTGATGGCTACGAGGCGATTCAGATCGGTTTTGCTGATGCGAAAAAGCCGAACAAACCAGCTACTGGCCATGCCGCTAAAGCTGAAACGGCTCCTAAGCGCTTCATTAAGGAAATCCGTGGCGTTAATCTTGACGAAGTTGAAGTAGGTCAAGCGATTAACGTAACAACATTTGCAGCAGGAGATCTTGTTGACGTAACAGGAACATCTAAAGGGAAAGGGTTCCAGGGCGCGATCAAACGCCATAACCAATCCCGTGGACCAATGTCACACGGCTCTCGTTACCACCGTCGTCCAGGTTCAATGGGCCCTGTAGCGCCAAACCGTGTATTTAAAGGAAAAGCGCTTCCTGGCCGTATGGGCGGAGAACAAATTACAATGCAAAACCTTGAGATCGTTCGCGTTGACGAAGAGCGCAACTTGCTTCTCGTTAAAGGCAACGTACCAGGGGCTAAGAAAAGCTATGTAACTGTACAATCTGCAGTTAAGGCGTAACGCTTAAGAAAGGAGGCCATTCGAATGCCGAAAGTATCACTTTTTAACCAAACAGGTTCACAAGTAGGAGAGATCGAACTAGCGGACAACGTTTTTGGTGTTGAGCCAAATGAAAGTGTCTTACATGACGCGGTTGTTATGCAACAAGCATCTCTTCGTCAAGGTACACACAAAACAAAAGGCCGTTCAGAAGTTCGCGGCGGCGGAAGAAAGCCATGGCGTCAAAAAGGAACTGGGCGTGCTCGTCAAGGTTCCATTCGCAGCCCACAATGGGTTGGCGGTGGCGTAGTATTTGGCCCAACACCGCGCAGCTATAGCTATAAACTGCCGAAGAAAGTTCGTCGTCTTGCTATTAAATCAGCGCTTTCATCTAAAGTGAAAGACTCAGAGTTGGTTGTACTAGATGACTTGAAATTAGAAGCAATCAAAACGAAAGCTATGAAGGACGTGCTTGCAAGCCTTTCTGTAGATTCAAAAGCACTCGTTGTAACAGCTGACTACAACGAAAATGTTGCTTTGTCTGCACGGAACTTGCCAGGGATCACGTTCCTTACAGCCGACGGCGTGAACGTACTTGACTTGCTTAAACATGACAAGCTTGTCATCACTAAAGACGCAGTCGAAAAGGTAGAGGAGGTGCTTGCGTAATGTCAAACGCACGTGATATCATTAAGCGCCCTGTCATTACTGAACGTTCTACTGAACTGATGGAAGACAAAAAATACACGTTTGAAGTTGACGTCCGCGCCAACAAAACGCAAATCAAAGATGCTATTGAAGAAATCTTTGAAGTGAAAGTGACAAACGTTAACACAGTAAATTATAAAGGGAAAGCGAAGCGTTTCGGACGCTACACGGGCTTTACCCCTAAACGCAAAAAAGCAATTGTTCAGCTTTCTGCTGACAGTAAAGAACTAGACTTCTTTGAAGTGTAAGTAACAAGAGAAGGAGGGAATCACAAAAATGGCAATTAAAAAGTATAAACCGACCAGTGCCGGCCGTCGTAATATGAGCGTATCTGACTTTGCGGAAATTACGACTGACAAGCCGGAAAAGTCGTTGCTTGCTCCTTTGCATAAAAAAGGCGGACGCAACAACCAAGGTCGTTTAACTGTACGTCACCAAGGTGGCGGCCATAAACGTCAATATCGCATTATCGACTTTAAACGCAACAAAGATGGAATTCCGGGCCGCGTTGCCACGATCGAATACGATCCAAACCGTTCCGCGAATATCGCTTTAATCAACTATGCCGATGGCGAGAAGCGTTACATTCTAGCGCCTAAAGGCCTAACAGTTGGCACTGTTATCGTGTCCGGTCCTGATGCCGACATTAAAACAGGTAACGCATTGCCGTTAGCGAATATTCCAGTAGGTACAGTGATCCACAATATCGAGCTTCGTCCAGGAAAAGGCGGCCAGCTAGTCCGTTCAGCAGGCACAGAAGCCCAGCTTCTTGGTAAAGAAGGCGATTATGCCCTTGTTCGTTTGAACTCAGGGGAAACACGCTACATTTTATCTACTTGCCGCGCTACAATTGGCCAAGTCGGGAATGTTGAGCATGAACTGATTAACATCGGTAAAGCTGGACGTTCGCGTTGGAAAGGCATCCGCCCAACTGTTCGTGGTTCTGTTATGAACCCTAACGATCACCCGCATGGCGGTGGTGAAGGAAAAGCGCCAATTGGCCGTCCGTCACCAATGTCACCATGGGGCAAACCAACGCTTGGTTACAAAACACGTAAGAAAAACAAACACTCCGACAAGTACATTGTTCGCCGTCGTAAAAAATAACGTGGTTTGCCTGCGGTTCTCACGCAGAACCGTGGACGAATCCCGAAAGGAGGAACATACATGGGCCGTAGTTTGAAAAAAGGACCTTTCGTTGATGGTCATCTCATGAAAAAAGTAGAAGCATTAAACGCAACAAACGACAAGAAAGTCGTGAAGACTTGGTCTCGTCGTTCAACGATTTTCCCTGATTTTATCGGCCACACGTTTGCTGTCTATGATGGCCGCAAGCATGTACCGGTTTACGTTTCTGAAGATATGGTTGGTCACAAACTTGGCGAATTTGCCCCTACTCGTACGTACAAAGGGCATGCCGCTGATAAGAAAACAAGACGCTAAGTAAGGAAGGAGGACCTTTTCTCATGGAACAAGCTAAAGCTGTTGCGAAGCAAGTCCGCATAGCGCCTCGCAAAGTCCGTCTTGTGATCGATCTTATTCGTGGTAAGCAAGTCGGTGAAGCCATCGCTATTTTAAAACACACGCCTAAAGCTGCTTCTCCAGTAGTTGAAAAGCTGTTAAATTCGGCAATTGCGAACGCTGAGCACAACTATGAAATGGAGCCAAACAATCTCGTAATATCTGAAGCGTACGTGAACGAAGGCGTAACGCTGAAACGTTTCCGCCCTCGCGCACAAGGCCGCGCTAGCCGGATCAATAAACGCACAAGCCATATTACATTGGTTGTAACAGAAAAGAAGGAGGGATAACATATGGGTCAAAAAGTAAATCCAGTCGGTCTGCGCGTCGGCGTCATCCGTGATTGGGATTCTAAATGGTATGCTGGCAAGAAAGACTACGCAGACTTGCTTCACGAAGACATCGCGATTCGCGAGCATGTAGAAGGCCGTCTGAAAGATGCCTCTGTCTCTAAAGTTGAAATTGAGCGTGCTGCGAACCGTGTGAACATCACAATTTCTACTGCCAAGCCAGGTATGGTGATCGGAAAAGGCGGTACAGAAGTTGAAGCGCTTCGTAAATCTCTTAATGAGCTAACAGGAAAACGCGTGCACATTAACATTTCAGAAATCAAGCAAGCAGACCTTGATGCAAAGCTTGTTGCTGAAAACATTGCTCGTCAACTTGAAAACCGTATTTCATTCCGTCGTGCAATGAAACAAGCAATTCAACGCACTATGCGCGCTGGTGCAAAAGGAATTAAAACACAAGTGTCAGGCCGCCTTGGCGGAGCAGACATTGCTCGTGCAGAGCACTATAGCGAAGGAACTGTTCCACTTCACACGCTTCGTGCTGATATTGACTATGGTACAGCTGAAGCTGATACAACATACGGTAAAATCGGCGTAAAAATCTGGGTTTATCGTGGTGAAGTCCTTCCAACGAAAGGAACGAACAAAGAGGAAGGAGGCAACTAATCATGTTAATGCCTAAACGTGTAAAATACCGCCGCGAACACCGCGGAAAAATGCGCGGACGTGCAAAAGGCGGTACAGAAGTCCACTTTGGCGAGTTTGGCTTGCAAGCTCTTGAAGCTTCATGGATTACAAACCGTCAAATTGAGGCAGCTCGTATTGCGATGACTCGTTACATGAAACGTGGCGGTAAAGTATGGATTAAAATTTTCCCTTCAAAGCCATACACAGCAAAGCCACTTGAAGTTCGTATGGGTTCTGGTAAAGGGGCACCTGAGGGATGGGTTGCCGTTGTGAAACCAGGTAAGATTATGTTCGAAATTTCCGGTGTATCTGAAGAAGTTGCCCGCGAAGCATTACGTCTTGCCTCTCACAAATTACCGATTAAATGTAAGTTTGTAAAACGCGAAGAAGTGGGTGGTGACTCAAATGAAAGCAACTGATCTCCGCGATTTAACCACTGCTGAAATTGAACAAAAGACACAATCTCTTAAAGAAGAGTTATTCAATCTACGCTTTCAACTCGCAACTGGACAACTTGACAACCCAGTTCGTATCCGTGAAGTCCGTAAAAGCATCGCTCGTGCTAAAACGGTCTTGCGCGAACGTGAGCTCGGAATTAACAACGGCTAAAGGAGGGTTTGCTGCATGGACCGCAACCAGCGTAAAGTTTACCAAGGGCGTGTCGTTTCTGATAAAATGGATAAAACCATCACTGTACTCGTTGAAACGTATAAAAAAGACCGCCTTTACGGAAAACGCGTAAAATACTCAAAGAAATTTAAAGCGCATGATGAACAAAACACTGCAAAAGTAGGCGACATTGTCCGCATTATGGAAACACGCCCGCTTTCAAAAGATAAACGTTTCCGTTTAGTAGAGATCGTCGAAGAAGCGATCATCATTTGACAATGCGTCCGTTGAAGGGAGGTAAAACTGAATGATCCAACAAGAAAGCCGCTTAAAAGTCGCCGACAACTCTGGGGCCCGTGAAGTGCTCTGCATTAAAGTGCTAGGTGGCTCTGGGCGTAAGATAGCGAACATTGGCGATGTCATTGTTTGTTCGGTAAAAGAAGCAACACCAGGGGGCGTTGTCAAGAAAGGCGACGTTGTAAAAGCTGTAATCGTTCGTTCAAAAAGTGGTGTACGCCGCAATGATGGTTCTTACATCAAGTTTGACGAAAACGCAGCAGTCATTGTCCGTGACGACAAAAGCCCGCGCGGAACTCGTATCTTTGGACCAGTTGCACGTGAACTTCGTGACAACCAGTTCATGAAAATCGTTTCTCTTGCTCCAGAAGTTCTTTAAGCAGAGAATTGATGAACTAAGCTGAAGGAGGTGCCATTGTATGCATGTCAAAAAAGGCGACAAAGTCGTTGTCATTACAGGCAAAGACAAAGGGAAGCAAGGGACGGTACTAGAAGCTTACCCGAAAAAAAGCCGTGTGCTCGTTGAAGGTGTAAACATGGTGAAAAAACACGCCAAGCCGTCGCAAGACAACCCACAAGGCGGAATTCTAAACCAAGAAGCACCGATCCACTCTTCCAATGTCATGCTTGTTGATCCAAAGACAGGTGAACGCACTCGAGTGGGCTACAAAGAAGAAAACGGCAAAAAAGTACGCGTTGCAAAAAAATCTGGCGAAATCATCAAGTAGTCAGTGTGTGAAAGGAGGACCATTTCAATGAATCGTTTAAAAGAGAAATACCAAAACGAAATCGTTTCTTCTCTAACAGAGAAGTTTAATTACCCATCTGTAATGGCTGTGCCAAAGATTGAAAAAATTGTTGTCAACATGGGCATTGGCGATGCCGTTCAAAATGCGAAAGTGCTCGACAAAGCCGTTGAAGAACTGCAAGCGATCACTGGTCAAAAGCCTGTCATTACAAAAGCAAAAAAATCGATTGCGGGCTTTAAACTCCGTGAAGGTATGCCAATCGGTGCAAAAGTAACATTGCGTGGCGAGCGCATGTATGACTTCTTGGATAAATTAGTATCTGTTTCATTGCCACGTGTTCGCGACTTCCGCGGTGTATCCAAAAAAGCGTTTGATGGTCGCGGAAATTACACGCTCGGCGTGAGAGAGCAACTTATTTTCCCTGAGATTGATTACGATAAAGTCGATAAAGTCCGCGGGATGGACATTGTCATCGTCACAACTGCGAAAACAGACGAAGAAGCGCGTGAATTACTTACTCAAGTAGGCATGCCGTTCCAAAAATAATCTCTAAGAAGAGGAGGGAACACGTTGGCAAAAAAATCAATGATCGCAAAGCAAAAACGCACACCGAAGTATAATGTTCAAGCTTATACTCGTTGTGAGCGTTGCGGCCGTCCTCACTCAGTGCTGCGCAAATTCAAACTTTGCCGTATTTGCTTCAGAGAACTTGCTTACAAAGGGCAAATTCCTGGCGTGAAAAAAGCAAGCTGGTAAAAACGATTGGAAGGAGGTAATTATCAATGGTCATGACTGATCCAATTGCAGATATGCTGACACGTATTCGTAATGCGAACCTTGTACGCCATGAAAAACTAGAACTGCCGGCCTCTATGCTTAAAAAAGAGATTGCCGATATTCTTAAGCGCGAGGGCTTCATCCGCGATTACGAATTCATCGAAGACAATAAACAAGGTGTAATCCGTATCTTCCTTAAATACGGCCCATCTAACGAACGTGTAATTACTGGGTTGAAGCGTATTTCAAAACCTGGATTGCGCGTATACGCAAAATCAACTGAACTTCCACGTGTTCTTGGTGGCTTAGGCATAGCGCTTGTTTCAACTTCAAAAGGCGTTTTGACCGACAAAGAAGCACGTCAACAACAAGTCGGCGGAGAAGTGCTCGCTTACGTTTGGTAAGTAGCTTTAAATGAATGGAGGTGGACATAAATGTCTCGCGTAGGTAAAAAACCTGTCATTATTCCTGATGGCGTCACAGTTACATTCGACGGAAACCTTTGCACTGTCAAAGGTCCAAAAGGTGAATTAAGCCGTGAGCTTCACCCGGATATTAAGATTACTGTTGAGGGCAACGAAATTACATTTGAACGCCCATCTGACCATAAAGAGCACCGTGCTCTTCACGGAACGATGCGTGCGCTTGTAAACAACATGGTTGAAGGTGTAACAAAAGGATTTGAACGCGCGCTAGAACTGAACGGTGTCGGTTACCGTGCTTCCAAATCTGGCAACAAGCTTGTGCTTAACGTTGGTTACTCTCACCCAGTTGAAATCACTCCTGAAGAAGGCCTTGAAATCGAAGTTCCTTCCAATACGAAAGTGGTTGTAAAAGGAATCAACAAAGAACGAGTTGGGGCGCTTGCATCAAACATTCGCGCTGTGCGTCTGCCTGAACCTTACAAAGGCAAAGGAATTCGTTATGAAGGCGAATATGTGCGTCGCAAAGAAGGCAAAACTGGTAAATAATTAGTTTCGTATAGAAAGGAATGACGTCTCATGATTACGAAGCCTAACAAAAATGCAGGCCGTAAGAAAAGACACGCTCACGTACGCCGCACACTAAGCGGTACGCCGCAGCGTCCACGTTTGAACGTATTCCGTTCTTCTAAGCACATTTACGCTCAGCTTATTGATGATGTGAATGGCGTAACTCTTGCACAAGCTTCTACGCTTGACAAAGAGTTGGGGCTTGAGAACGGCGGCAATAAAGAAGCTGCGCGTAAAGTCGGCGAACTTGTAGGAAAACGTGCGGTTGATGCGGGATTCGAATCAGTGGTCTTTGATCGTGGAGGCTACTTATATCACGGCCGTATTGCTGAGCTGGCTGATGGTGCTCGCGAAGCTGGCCTTAAATTCTAATTACGAAGGAGGGAAACATCGTATATGCGTTCTATCGATCCAAACACATTGGAACTTGAAGAAAAAGTTGTCACAATCAACCGTGTTGCAAAAGTGGTTAAAGGTGGACGCCGTTTTCGTTTTGCCGCGCTTGTTGTCGTAGGCGACAAAAACGGACACGTCGGTTTTGGAATGGGGAAAGCACAAGAAGTGCCTGAAGCCATTCGTAAAGCTGTAGAAGATGCAAAGAAAAACTTAATTGAAGTGCCGATCGTTAATACAACGATTCCACACCAAATTGTTGGGCGTTTTGGTGCGGGTCGCGTATTTTTGAAGCCAGCCTCTGAAGGTACTGGCGTTATCGCTGGCGGTCCTGTACGTGCTGTGCTTGAACTCGCTGGCATCGGTGACGTCCTTTCCAAATCTCTTGGCTCAAGCAACCCGATCAACATGGTTCGCGCTACTATAACTGGCCTAACAAACTTGAAGCGTGCTGAAGAAGTAGCGAAACTACGTGGCAAATCCGTAGAAGAACTGTTAGGTTAAGGGAGGGATTACGATGGCGAAGAAATTAGAAATCACCCTTACACGTAGCTTGATTGGCCGCCCAAGCGATCAACGCGTGACAGTAAATACGCTTGGTTTGCGTAAATTGCACCAAACGGTCGTACAAGAAGATAATGCAGCGATCCGCGGAATGGTAAACAAAGTTAAACATTTGATTACTGTTAATGAGATCGACGCGTAAATAGATCATTTTTCATAACGAGGAGGTGTAGGAAGCATGAAACTTCACGAACTACAACCAGCAGAAGGTTCACGCAAAGTCCGCAATCGTGTAGGTCGCGGTATCGGGTCTGGCAACGGAAAAACGGCAGGCAAAGGCCACAAAGGGCAAAAAGCCCGTTCAGGCGGCGGCGTTCGTCCTGGATTTGAAGGTGGGCAAAACCCACTTTATCGCCGTTTGCCAAAACGTGGATTCACGAACATTCACCGTAAAGAGTATACAGTTGTGAACCTAGACGTGCTGAATCGTTTTGAAGCTGGCACAGAAGTGACTCCAGAACTTCTTATTGAAACGAAAACGGTAAAAAATGTTAAGCACGGCATTAAAGTGCTGGGCAATGGCAACCTAGACAAAAACTTGACTGTAAAAGCTCATAAGTTCTCTGCATCTGCAGTAAAAGCAATTGAGGCTGCTGGCGGAAAAACCGAGGTGGTTTAATGTTTAAGGCGATCTCCAACATCTTCCGTGTGAGAGATTTACGTCGAAAAATCATCTTTACGCTTTTGATGCTTATTGTTTTTCGAATCGGCGCATTCATACCCGTGCCAGGCACGAACAGTGATGCGCTTGAGATGCTTTTTGGCGGCGCTAATGCTTTCGGGTTTCTCGACACCTTTGGCGGCGGCGCACTAAGCAACTTCTCGATTTTTGCAATGGGGATCATGCCTTACATCACAGCCTCGATCGTTGTTCAGCTTCTTCAACTTGATGTAGTGCCGAAGTTTGCAGAATGGGCGAAACAGGGTGAGGCTGGTCGGAAAAAGCTAACGCAAGTAACTCGATATGGCACGATTGTATTAGGGTTTGTCCAAGCAATCGCCATGTCAGTCGGTTTTAATTCAATGTATCAAGGAGCAGGCCCTGGCTTAATTGAAAATCCATCTGTGATGACGTATGTCTATATCGCCATCGTCCTTACAGCAGGTACAGCATTTTTAATGTGGCTAGGGGAGCAGATTACGGCTCATGGTGTAGGGAATGGAATCTCGCTCATTATCTTTGCAGGTATTGCAGCCGGCATTCCGAACATGCTGAATGCTTTATATACATCTGAAATTGAAGGCGCAGGCGACCAGTTATTTTTGAGCATCGCCACCGTTGCATTGCTCGCTTTAATCGTATTACTGATTATCATTGGCGTCATTTACGTGCACCAAGCCTTGCGGAAAATACCTGTCCAATATGCGAAGCGCGTTGTCAATCGCAGCCAAGTAGGCGGACAGTCAACGCATTTGCCGATTAAAGTGAACGCTTCAGGGGTTATTCCGGTCATCTTTGCCTCAGCATTGTTTTATTTTCCATCAACCATTGCTTCATTTGTTGGGCCAGAGGACAAGGCATGGGCAAGGTGGATTGTCGAACATTTCGTGCCGAGTTCATGGATCGGAGGCAGCCTTTTTGTTGTCCTGATTATCGCGTTTACGTATTTTTACACTTTTGTACAGGTTAACCCGGAAAAAATGGCCGATAATTTGAAACGGCAAGGCGGGTATATCCCTGGCATTCGTCCTGGTCAAGCAACGCAGTCTTTTATCACGAAAATTTTATATCGGCTTACGTTCGTTGGTGCGCTATTCCTTGCGACCATCGCAACGATACCGGTTGTGTTTATTGCGCTACTTGACTTGCCGCAGCAAGTGCAAATTGGCGGCACGGGCTTGTTAATCATCGTTGGCGTTGCGCTAGATACGATGAAACAAATCGAAGGGCAGCTCATTAAACGTTCGTATAAAGGCTTCATTAACTAAAAAGAAGGACGGGCAGGACAAACGCCTTACCCGTTCGTCTTTTTGACTTGCAGGAAGGGGATCTTAATGAATTTAATTTTAATGGGATTGCCAGGCGCCGGCAAAGGAACACAGGCGGAGAAAATTGTGAACGACTATGGCATTCCGCACATTTCTACAGGCGATATGTTTCGCGCTGCGATGAAAAATGAAACGGAGCTTGGCTTGAAAGCGAAGTCGTTTATAGACGCAGGTGATCTTGTCCCTGACGAAGTAACAATTGGAATAGTCAAAGAGCGTTTGTCGGAAGACGATTGCGAGAATGGGTTTTTGCTCGATGGTTTTCCTCGTACCATTGCCCAGGCGGAAGCGCTGGAAGGCATTCTTTCATCCCTCGGCAAACAGCTTGACCATGTGTTGAATATCGCAGTCCCGAAAGAACTTCTGATGGAGCGTTTAACGGGACGCCGCGTGTCTCCTACTACGGGTAAGACATACCATATTGTGTATAACCCGCCAAAAGTGGAAGGCAAATGCGATATTGACGGCAGCGATTTAATTCAACGCGACGACGACAAGCCGGAAACGGTCAAAAGACGCCTAGAAGTAAATGAAAAGCAAACGAAGCCACTCATTGACTTTTATGAAGCAAAAGGCTACTTAAGACAAGTGGACGGCAACCAAGACATGAACACTGTGTATGCTGACATAAAAGCGATTCTATCGGAGAAGCGTGCATGATTGTCATTAAAACGGAACGCGAGCTTGACGTGATGCGAAAAGCCGGGCAGATTGTCGCCCTAACGCATGCCCACTTGAAGCCTTACATTAAGCCAGGCATTACAACTGGTGAGTTGGATGCACTAGCTGAAGCGTTTATTCGTTCTCATGATGCAACGCCTTCTTTTCTTGGATACGGCGGTTTCACAGGAAGCATTTGTGCGTCGGTGAACGAAGAGTTGGTGCACGGCATACCTGGCGATCGCATGCTTGCAGATGGAGATGTTATCAGCTTAGATATAGGCGCCTATTACAATGGCTATCATGGCGATTCGGCTTGGACGTATGGAGTCGGGACGATTAAAGAAGAAGACCAAAAGCTGCTTGATGCAACGGAGGCTTCTTTGTACAAAGGGTTAGAACTGGCACGCCCTGGCAATCGCCTATCGGATATTTCCCATGCGGTTCAAACTTTTGTCGAACAGTCAGGATACGCAGTCGTACGTGAGTATGCCGGCCACGGCATTGGGAAAGACTTGCATGAAGACCCGAACATTCCCAACTATGGTCCTCCTGGGAAAGGGCCGAAGTTGAAGCCTGGAATGGTATTGGCGATTGAGCCAATGGTCAATGCAGGCTCTCGCTACGTACGGACGCTTGCTGATAACTGGACAGTGGTGACAGTCGATAAAAAGAACTGTGCCCATTTTGAGCATACGGTTGCAATCACAGAAACAGGATACGAGATCTTGACGAAAGCATAATTTTTCAGGTAAGATAGACTGTCTGTACAGTGATGAAGACAAAAAGGTATTGCTTGCATCTACTCGAAGGGAGGATATCCATTCATGGCAAAAGAAGACGTGATAGAAGTGGAAGGCACGGTGATTGAGCCGTTGCCAAACGCAATGTTTCGTGTAGAACTTGAAAACGGTCATAAAATTCTTGCGCATGTATCTGGAAAAATTCGCATGAACTTTATCCGCATCTTGCCTGGCGATAAAGTTACGGTTGAACTTTCTCCTTACGATTTGACGCGCGGGCGGATTACGTACCGTTATAAATAAAAACACTCTCCGTATATAAGGAGGTTTATACAATGAAGGTAAGACCATCAGTCAAACCGATTTGCGAAAAATGCAAGGTTATTCGCCGCAAAGGCAATGTTATGGTAATTTGTGAAAACCCGAAACACAAACAAAAACAAGGTTAAATGATAAGGAGGTGCCTAGCCCATGGCACGTGTTGCAGGTGTTGACATTCCTCGCGATAAGCGCGTTGTAATCTCACTCACTTACGTATTTGGTATTGGTAAATCAACAGCAGCAAAAATCCTTGAAACAGCTGGTGTTGACGAAAATACACGCGTTCGTGACCTAACGGAAGAAGAACTTGGCCGTATTCGTGAAGCAGTTGAAGGTTATCAAGTGGAAGGCGATTTGCGCCGTGAAGTTTCCTTGAACATCAAACGTCTAATCGAAATCGGCAGCTATCGTGGAATTCGTCATCGTCGTGGCTTACCGGTCCGCGGCCAAAATTCAAAAAACAATGCTCGTACGCGCAAAGGTCCAAAACGTACGGTTGCGAATAAGAAAAAATAAGCAAGGAGGGAAATGAAAAACATGGCTAAAAAAACGAATACTCGTCCAAAACGTCGTCAAAGAAAAAACATTGACAGTGGTGTGGCTCACATCCGTTCTACATTCAACAACACAATTGTGACGATTACAGATCCTCATGGCAATGCGATTTCTTGGGCTAGCGCTGGCGCACTTGGTTTTAAAGGCTCTCGTAAGTCAACACCATTTGCTGCGCAAATGGCTGCTGAATCAGCTGCCAAAACAGCGATGGAGCATGGCATGAAAACGATCGAAGTTTCAGTTAAAGGCCCAGGAGCTGGCCGTGAAGCGGCAATCCGTTCATTGCAAGCTGTAGGGCTTGAAGTGAACATGATTAAAGATGTGACACCAGTTCCACACAATGGCTGCCGTCCGCCGAAACGTCGTAGAGTGTAAGAAATTCGTCATTGTATAGATTTCCCGCTAATGTCTATAATGGATAAGACGAGATCTATAGACAATGAAGGTAAGACTAATAGGATTTGCTCAGGTGGAAGCCCAAATAAAGGAGCTCTTTGGGCAATCCTTGCGTTTGCCGGAGTTCGACGTTTTGAAGGAGGGTTTGTTTAATGATTGAAATTGAAAAGCCGAATATTGAAACGGTGGAAGTTAGCGAAGACGCGAAGTACGGCAAATTTGTCGTAGAGCCTCTAGAGCGCGGTTATGGAACAACACTAGGAAACTCCTTGCGTCGCATCCTTTTGTCCTCGCTTCCAGGAGCTGCGGTTACATCTGTTCAAATTGACGGTGTCCTTCACGAATTTTCGACAATTGAAGGCGTTGTAGAAGATGTTACGACAATCATCTTGAATCTGAAAAAATTGGCTTTGAAAATTTATTCAGATGAAGAAAAAACGCTTGAAATTGACGTCCAAGGTGAAGGCAATGTAACTGCCGGTGATTTGACTCATGACAGTGACGTTGAAGTATTAAATCCTGATCTTCATATCGCTACGCTTACAAAAGGAGCATCGTTCCGCATGCGCTTGCAGGCGAAACGAGGTCGTGGGTACGTTCTTGCTGAAGGCAACAAAAATGATGACCAGCCAATTGGCGTTCTTCCGATTGACTCGATCTATACACCGGTGGCGCGCGTTAACTACCAAGTTGAAAACACGCGTGTCGGGCAAGTCACAAACTATGATAAACTAACCCTTGATGTGTGGACCGATGGGAGTACTCGCCCAGAAGAAGCCGTTTCTCTTGGCGCGAAAATTCTTACGGAGCACTTAAATATTTTCGTAGGTTTAACAGACCAAGCGCAAAATGCGGAAATCATGGTCGAAAAAGAAGAGGACCAAAAAGAAAAAGTACTTGAAATGACCATTGAGGAACTTGACTTATCGGTCCGTTCGTACAACTGTTTGAAGCGTGCTGGCATTAATACTGTACAGGAATTGACGCACAAAACAGAGGAAGACATGATGAAAGTCCGCAACCTTGGCCGTAAATCACTTGAAGAAGTACAAGAGAAGTTGGGCGAACTTGGCCTCGGGCTTCGCAATGAAGAATAAGGAATAGGTTTTTGTCTCAAAGGAGGGAATTAGCATGGCATACGCAAAACTTGGCCGTACGAGCTCACAACGTAAAGCGTTGCTTCGTGATTTGGTGACAGACCTTATCATCAACGAACGCATTGAAACAACTGAAGCAAAAGCAAAGGAGCTGCGTCCAATCGTTGAAAAAATGATTACGCTTGGAAAACGCGGTGATTTGCATGCCCGCCGTCAAGCTGCAGCGTTCGTTCGCAACGAAATAGCAGACGTTGAATCAGGGCAAGATGCAATCCAAAAGCTGTTTGCAGATATCGCTCCGCGCTTTGCAGAGCGTCAAGGTGGATATACACGCATTCTTAAAGTTGGTCCTCGTCGTGGTGACGGTGCACCAATGGCAATCATTGAGTTTGTTTAAAAAGCTCAGGTAAGCGGCGATTAAGGGCAGGAGACAATAGGAGCAAGGTGCTTCTTTCACTCTATGCCCTTTTTTGTTACGTAAAAAAATGGGGTGTGGGGATGCTTGTTTGTGAGCATGTTTCCTATCGTTATGCCAATCATGCTGCCGACGCGCTCACGGATATTTCGCTGCACGTTCAAAAGGGTGAGTGGGTTGCCGTTGTCGGGCACAGCGGCTCAGGGAAATCGACGTTGGCAAGGCTATTAAATGGCTTATTGCTGCCCTCTTCCGGAACAGTGACGGTGCAAAAGTGGACAACGGCAGCAAATGCCGAGAAAATCCGCCTAGCAGTGGGGTTTGTTTTTCAAAATCCAGACAATCAAATTGTCACAACCATTGTGGAAGATGATCTTGCGTTTGGGCTGGAAAACCGTGGGTGGCCACCTGACCAAATTTCACGGCGTGTTGCAGCAGTGGCAAAGGAACTAGGCATTGAAGCATTGCTAAAACGGGATGTGAGCCGCTTATCAGGTGGTCAAAAGCAACGAGTCGCCCTTGGGGGTGTGCTAGCACCTGACCCAGACATTTTCGTTCTCGATGAAGCCACATCCATGCTAGATCCGGCTGGGCAAAGGGAAGGGCTTTCGCTATTAAAGAAACTCCATCGCAAAGGCAAGACCATCTTGTCCATTACCCACGATCCAGAAGAACTGCTCTTTGCAGACCGTGTTTTAGCGCTTAAAGAGGGCCGTTTGGTTTTTGATGGCACACCGGCCCAGCTATTTTTTAACCACGACCAAGTAGAACAGCTCGATATCGCACTTCCTTTTTTATATGAGCTCCAAGCTGAATTACACAAGCGCGGTGCGGCGATAGGCAATCCCCAAACGGAAGAGGAGCTATTGCAGGCATTATGGACGTTGCATTTAACGAAGTAAGCTACGAATACAACGATGCAGGCACAACGGTCCAAGCGCTTCATGGCGTTACGCTCCGTGTGCCGGCAGGTCGGTTTGTTGCTGTAGTTGGTGCGAGTGGAGCGGGGAAATCGACATTGGTCCAGCATTTAAACGGTTTGCTTCTGCCAACAAAAGGAACAGTCGAAATTGGGGACGTTTGTCTGCCTGAGCAAAAAAAACAGCTACAACCGTTAAGGAAAAAGGTCGGTTTTGTCTTTCAATATCCGGAACATCAGCTATTTGAAGAAACAGTTGAAAAAGAGATTGGCTATGTCCTACGGATGCAGGGCGTCTCAAAAGTCGAGGCGGCGAAAACCGCGGCCGCGGCCCTTCACACAGTCGGGCTGCCGCCTGCGTTGCTCAGCGCTTCCCCGTTTCAGCTTTCAGGGGGGCAAAAACGCCGAGTCGCCATTGCTTCTGTCCTCGTCCAGCAGCCGAAAATGCTTGTGTTAGACGAGCCTGGTGCCGGGCTTGACCCAGCATCGAAAGAGGCGCTGTTCCAATTGCTTTGCAACTATCGCCAAACAAACAATGCATCGATTTGGGTGGTGACCCATTCGATGGACGACGTGGCCAAATACGCCGATTTTTGCGTGGTGATGCATAATGGGACGCCGCTAATGGTGGACGAGCCTGCTGCCGTATTTCAAGCGGGAGACGTGTTACAAACGGCAAAACTGGCTTTGCCAAAAGCGATGGCTTTTGCACAAAAAGCCATCGCATCAAAAGGGACGATTCCTTTTTTACGCGATGCAGCAACGTTGGCAGATTGGCTCATCGATCGCAAGGGAGGACAGCAATGAAGGGACCATCGCTTTTAATGGGGCAATACAGACCAAGCGAGTCATTTGTGCATCGCCTTGATCCGCGCAGCAAGCTGCTTAGCGTGTTCATTGTCGCATTGGCGCTATTTTTTGTTGCCTCTCCCGCAACGCTTGCAGTATCAGCGTGCTATTTTGTAGCAGCGATTGCCTCTAGCAAGGTGCCGCTCCCTGTCCTTGTCAAATCGCTGAAACCGATTATATGGTTTGTCATTGCCTTTGCTTTGTTGCAAGTGATTGTAACGCGGGAAGGCCACTTGGTTTTTCACCTATTTGGCTGGCCCGTTTATGCCGAAGGCCTTGCTGAAGGCGGGATTTTAGCATGGCGCACTTTATGTCTTTTTCTTGCTGCAACGCTATTGACAATGACGACAAGCCCGTTGCATATTACGTGGGCAATTGAATCGCTCCTGAAGCCGTTAAAGGCAGTAAAATTTCCCGTTTCAGACCTTGCGATGATGATGTCGATTACATTACGTTTTATTCCGATTTTAAGTGGTGAATTACACATGATATCCCGGGCTCAAGCAGCAAGGGGAATTGGCGTCCGTGACCAGCCATTCATGAAACGCGTACTAGCGTACATGCCACTGCTTGTGCCGCTATTTGTTCGCTCATTAAAGCGTGCAGAAGAGTTGGCTCAAGCCATGGAGGCGCGGGGATACAGCCGCAACAGGGAACGGTCGTCCTGGAAAACAAACCAGTGGGCGTTTAAGGATACGTATGCGCTGCTTGTTAGTGCGACTGTAGCGTTCCTGCTTGCCTGGTTTTAGTTGAAGGAGAACAAAAGGAAATGTCTAGAATGGCATGCAAACTAAGCTATGATGGCACAGCTTTTGCCGGTTACCAAGTCCAGCCCGGCAAACGCACGGTCCAAAGCGAAGTTGAAAGAGCACTGCAAGAGATTCATAAAGGGGCACGAGTCCCAGTTGTTGCATCAGGGCGCACAGATGCAGGAGTGCACGCCTGTGGCCAAGTGCTCCATTTTGATACAGAATTAACGATTGCCCCTGAGCGTTGGGTATCTGCTTTAAACACCCATCTTCCTGATGACATTGTCGTCACAAACGCGGCAATGGTAGAACCAGATTTTCATGCCCGTTATGGGGCTCAGGCGAAAGAGTACCGTTATTATATCCAATGCGGACCTTTCGAAAATGTGTTCCGCCGCCATTTTGCTGTCCACATTAAACAAGCTCTTGATGTGCCAGCGATGCAGACAGCGGCTAAGCATTTGTTAGGGACACACGACTTTTCTGCTTTTTGTGCAGCGAACACAACCGTGACCGACAAAGTCAGGACGATTACCCATGTAGCCGTCCAGCCTAGCGAAGAAGGGCTGCTTATTTCAATCCGCGGCACTGGTTTTTTATACAATATGGTCCGCATTATAGTCGGAACGCTTCTAGAAATAGGCACTGGCAAACGGGTAGCCTCTGAAATGAAAGTCATCTTGGCAGGCAAAAGCCGCAACCTGGCTGGGAAAACAGCCCCTGCGCATGGCTTGTGCCTGTATGAGGTGGACTACGGCCAGCCGCTTTTTGTGAATGAAACACCCGGACAAGTTTCTATGAATTAATTGACTTTACTAAGCCGATATTGTATGATATTAGATGGCAATTCTTAAGACCCACTGCCCCGGGTTACGGAATAAAGGACTATGCTAAAGGGAATGCGCATTAAAACAGCCAGTTTAACGTGTTTCTCTTGGCAAAACGATCAGATAAAAACGTGTTTATTATTTAGGAGGTTTAAACTATGCGTACAACATATATGGCAAAGCCAAACGAAGTTGAGCGTAAATGGTATGTAGTCGACGCTGAAGGGCAAACGCTTGGGCGTCTTGCTTCAGAAGTAGCATCTATCCTTCGCGGAAAGCACAAACCAACATTCACGCCGCACGTCGATACTGGCGACCATGTGATTGTTTTGAATGCAAGCAAAATTCAACTAACTGGAAACAAGCTCCAAGATAAGATTTACTACCGCCACACGAACCACCCAGGCGGCTTGAAACAAACAAAAGCACAAGACATGCGTGCGAACAAGCCAGAGCGTATGCTTGAGTTGGCGATCAAAGGGATGCTTCCGAAAAACACTCTTGGCCGCAAACAAGGAATGAAACTGCACGTCTATGCAGGCTCAGAACACAATCACCATGCACAAAAACCAGAAGCATACGAGCTTCGCGGTTAATCTTTAGGAGGTAATGATTATGGCTCAAGTACAATACTACGGCACAGGTCGCCGTAAGCACTCTGTTGCCCGTGTTCGCCTCATTCCTGGCGAAGGCAAAATTGTTGTAAACGGTCGTGACCTTGATGAATATTTCGGTCTTGAAACATTAAAATTGATCGTAAAACAACCACTTGTTGAAACAGGCGTAACTGGCCAATATGACGTCCACGTTAATGTCAATGGCGGTGGCTTCACCGGCCAAGCAGGCGCAATCCGCCACGGCATTGCCCGCGCCCTACTACAAGTCGATCCTGACAACCGTGCAACACTAAAAGCAGCAGGCTTCCTTACACGCGATGCCCGCATGAAAGAACGTAAAAAATACGGTCTTAAAGCCGCTCGTCGTGCGCCTCAGTTCTCGAAGCGTTAATATCAACGTTTACAGCCTCTTCCCGAGGAAATCGGGGAGAGGTTTTTTAGTGCGGAAATTGGAACCCCCTTAAAACCAAAAATTATTGTTTGACAATAATGTGTTATCGTTTTACAATAATAAATAGTTAAGGGGGGCATATAATGAATCTTTTTACCAAGACCGTTCTAAAATTCCTGTCAATTGTGTCGCTAATTGCTCAATTTTTATTTGCGTTTGCTGGATTAATACTCTTATTTGCGGCTGGAGCTTTATTGGTCGTGTCGAACGGGGTCAAAACGCAATTGCTACAGTATGCAGGGTTAAACACAAACCTACCAGTATGGTTTTTAGTACTTTCTTGCTTAGTCGCACTAGCCATCATTGCTTGTTTGTTTATCATTATGTACGCTCTACATAAAATGATTGGTAATATTTATAAACAACACTTTTTTGTTTCCCAAAATCTTACGTATCTCAAACTAATCTTAATCTCGATCACGAGCTTTACCATTTTGCAGATCATTAGTCAGTTGTTCTTTGCACAGGCGCATGTATACAATGTCAGTGATGTCTTTTCAGATTCTTCACCAGGTTTAATCGGAAACATTCTTCTGTTAGCCATCATTTATACGCTTTATGTGGTTTTTAAATATGGCATATCTTTGCAAGACGATTCTAACAACGTGATTTAGGTGGGAGGCCTAATGATAAAAATTAACTTAGATCGAGTAATGCTAGAAAGAAACATTTCTTCAAAAGAGTTAGCAGAAAAAATTGATATTACTCAAGCTAATTTATCAATACTAAAAACAGGCAAAGCGCGTGGGATTCGCTTTGCTACGTTAGAAAAAATTTGTCAGACATTAAATTGTCAGCCTGGTGATATACTCGAATACGAAGAAAACTCCGACATATAGCCAAGCATTGGTTAGATGCGGTTTTCAACTAGTGCGCAATTTGGTCTCGTTTGTCCTCTTCCAGTTCATTAGCGGAATGGGATCGAACGTTAAGCCTTAGAGAAGGTATATGGAAGTTGTGTCACCATTTATACAATAGCTCGGTTCTATCCAGGAGGATCGGCCCTATTAGGAATAAAATCCACCCTAAACGAGCATGGACACTCAAGGGTGGACGATTTTTTAGGGTGAACAAGCCAGCTATCTGCGAACCATACCTCTGTATTCCATGCTACGTCGTACGGTTATTCAGAAAACCATACATTCCCCAAAAGAGGATTGGGAATGCAACAACAAAGATAAATCGAATATCATCAGGAAAAAAGAAAATGACAGCAAAACATAACATAAATATTAAATAAGAACGCCAGAATTTCTTTGATTTCTTTTTCATATGTCCATCCGCCTGTTTAAAATTTAACTCCCTGTAATGCTCGGAACCAGTAGTTGCGTAAGGCTTAACGTTCATTATCCTCCAATATGGTGCTCTTTCATTATATTACGATGTGCCTTCATTACCAGACAAAATTTATAAAATTTTTATAAATTTTCAGAGGGACTGCCATGTAGAAGCAATTTGTTGAATTAATAAATAACATTGGTCGCAAGGGTTCGCTTCTGAAGCAGCAAAGGGTTGCATGGAATTTGGCCTTTATCAATTAGGGCTACACAGGCTGAGAAAGAATCCTTTACTTTTAATAAAAAACCGCTTGATTTATTCGTTTACCAAAAGATCCGTAAAGCCTAACATATATAAAAGAGACAAGAAGTCCTTAAATGCATTCTAACAAAGGATGTTGAAAAGGGCTTCTTTATTTTTAGGATGACCATTTATAAAGACTTAACTTTAATTAAAGATGTTCTAATGAACACTTTAATTTCATATTATTGCTTATGACTACCTTTATAGGAGGCACTTTTATGGACATAAAAATTGAACTCCTTAAACAATTGTATACAGCTCGTTTCAACCAAGCGCTGAAAAGATGGGAAAAACAAGTAAAAGAAGAGGATATTGTAGTGAAATCTTCTTATTTAGAAATTGGTTTTAACAACGGTTCTACAAGAAATGAGAAATGGAAATTCCCCATTATACCCAATTCCAAGGACAATGGGGACGAGTTGTTTGAAAAAGTAGAAACATTAAGTGAGGATATGCTTGATCTGTTGGAAACCTTGTCGCAAAAAGTGACGTGACTTGAGCTGAAATAAGCCTATTTAAACAACAAGTATAAAAACCAAACGGCATGATTCTGTTCGTCTTTAGCTGCTCTTTTAAATGCTTTTCTAATTTCAGGATAATGATTAATGTAATCGGAAATGTTCAAGTATTCATCAACAGTGTTTTGCTCATCTTCGAAGGCTATTGTTAAGCCTTCGTGATAACTATTTGGGCATTTCTCTTGTGTTGAAAAGGATGGTTGTTCTCCGAATAGGTTCACAAAATACTTTAAAAATGATTGATAATGTCTTATCTCATCTTTGCGAATTTCTAATATTATTCTCTTTGAGGGTTCATCGGGAGCCATTTGAGCAAGTTGATCGTAACATGCAATTGCATTATGTTCACCTAAGATTGCGTTGTAAAGACTGGTTTTCAATTGTTCATTTGTCCATTCGAGATCGCGATGGTGGCTTATATGGTGATGAAATAAATAAGGTAACACTTCTTCGACGCCATCATCATCTTGCTGAGTATATGGACTTGGGTACATCTGTTGCCCGTATGGGGGGGAGGGATTATAGGTCTGATATGGCTGTGCACCATATTGATTGTACGGGTAATAGCTATAATATGGTTGTACCCCTGTATAGCTTGGGTAGAAATATTGAGCTTGGTAAGGAAAAGGGGTGCCATATGAATAATAGCGATGTGGGACTTGCAAACTATGATCTTCAGTTTGTTTTATTTCCATGTTGCCGTACCTCCAGTAATTGTAGTAACAATTTAAAATATGTTGGGCTTAAATAAATGTGAATACTTCCAATGAATAGTCACATATCTTCATCAAGCTCATAAAATGAGTTAAACGCCTAGGGGGATAAAATGAGTTCGCAATCTTTTAAAAGCTACGTTGTTTTTTTTATAGCGCTCTTTTTGTTTGGTATCTTTAGTTTAGGTTCGAGCAATTTAAGAAAGTCGGAAAGAACAGAGGGAAGTGGACAAATATTATCTTCATAAATTTGGAGGTCGGTGATAAATTTGGGGAAAGAACACAATCATTTTGAAAGTTTATTTAAAAAGTATAGTTTGTCCCCTCAACAAATTGCAGTAGTAACTGGGATTTTGCTGGATGCATTAATCGTGCAAGCAGTATTAGTTGATAATGACCAAAGAGTAGAAATTATACTGGAGGGAGACTTATCTAATAATGGTAAGCTTAACCCGGTGGTGAAAGATATATATAACATGAGATTTGGTGAGGTGTTTGGGAACTTCAGCACTAATCAAAGAAGTTAAAAACAAGGGATGATATTTCCATGCTAACAGACGTCGATAAACTGGCGATATTTTCAAGGGTTTTAGCGTTAATAGGTGGAATTGTGTTAGCTATTGCAGCTTTTCTATCACTTAAAGTTGAAATAGATCGTGTTAGTGTAGGATTGTTTTAAATGTAATCGCGTGTTTAGAAAGTGCTGGCTTTCACAATTAGGGGAAGTAAATCCGGAAGATAGAACCTTCTTTGCCGTATGTTTGTAAATTTTAGGTTGCCAAGGGCCAAGTGCTCTTGGTATTTTTGTTTGGTTAATGTGGCTAGAAGAGTGTCGAGGTACTTTTTTGTATGGCCATAGATGTCTTGGCTTTGATAAAAAAGATCGCTAATGAATGTGGTTAGCGGTTTCTTCCTCTCCCGCGTAATCTCGTTGTTTGGCTTCATAATAAAATATACTACTATTGACGAACCCATTTATCAAATGCAGATGGAGTCCGATGATTTCCGCTCTCGGCTTTCCGGACCCATAAAGGTGCACAAGCTGTTTCTTAAATTCGACTGTGAACCTTTTTCGTGGACGTTTTGCTTCAGTCATGATAGCCCATCTCTTCATTGGATGATTCCATCAAGTCTAGTAGACAAACCTATCCATGGCATCAAGGGTGGTTGTGATGGCAATGAAATGTCCCATCCTCTGTTCGCACTGAAAAACGGTCAACATATTGCGGATGATTATCCCGAGGTATGCAATGTCTTTAGCGGCGTTCAATCGACATTATCCCTTCCTATAGTTTGTATCATCACCAAAAATATATCCCTTTTTTAAAATGCACGTCGCAAATGTTGCCCAGCAGATAATGGTTATCCCAACATTATTTGACCTTTTCTTACGTGTATGGTGCAAATGGGGACGACCATACTAAAAAGAAAAAAGGGGGAAACGACCAATGAATGTAATTACGACACTCACCGAAAGAAGACGAGAAAAACAGTGGAATTTTGAAAAGAAGATGTTGCGCCATATTAGCATGAAGGAAATGGAGAAGGCAATAAAGGAATGGATGTTTCCGATCCTTCCGTTCCAATTTCAAGCGTATCCTTTCTTAATTGACCAATGTTTGGATATGACGATTGATGCTTATTTGCTTGGCACAGAGTTTGGCCGTTTTGGTTATTATGGCGAACCGGCGCAGGAGGCGCGCAAACGTTGTGAGGAAGAGTTGACTGATTTGTCCCATTGCCTATGTGCGACTTTGACCGGTTGGTCTAAAGAAGAAAGAGCGCCGACTGAAGCGCTTCTTGCTGCTTCAGACATGCTGATTGGCACGTGGTGGGAAAAAGGCTTTCGGGAAGCGAGCAAAGCGTACAAGCTTCGCCTTCATTAATCGTTCATAACTTCTCCTTGTCCTCGTATATATAAATACAGGACAAGGGGGAACGGACTGTGAAGAAACATAAATGGAGCATTTTTATTGGGGCGCTTTTGTTTGCAGCTGTATTATTATGGGTTCAATATGACAGCACGCTTAAAGATTCATCTTCTACTTGGCACTTGCCGATGTCAGGGAAAGTGATTGTCCTTGACCCTGGCCACGGTGGGATGGACGGGGGAGCCGTTTCAAAGACGGGCACGCTTGAAAAAGAAGTTACGTTGGCAGTGGCATTAAAGTTGCGTGATTATTTGCAGGAAGCTGGGGCGCTTGTCATCATGACGCGGGAGGAAGACGTTGATTTGGCTGATGCTGGCACGGCGAAAATACGGCAGCGAAAAACTGAAGATTTAAGAAAAAGGGCAATGATTATCAACGATTCGGAAGCGGACGCGTTTTTATCGATTCATATGAATGCGATTCCGTCTGAACGTTGGAACGGGGCACAAACATTTTATCATTTAAAAAACCAACGCAATGAAGATATGGCTGTTTTTATCCAGGAGGAAATCAAACGCAATTTGCAAAATACTAATCGATACCCAAAACCGATCCACCATGTGTATTTGTTAAAAGAAGCCGAAATTCCTGGAGCGCTAGTTGAAGCAGGTTTTCTGTCTAACCCGCAGGAGGCGGCATTGCTTGCCACAGAGGAGTACCAAGACAAAATGGCTGCTTCCATTTACGAAGGGATGCTTCGGTTTTTTACCGATGAAAAAGCGCCGAACAGCAATCCTCACGAGTGAACGATTAAGTTGACGTAAGTCTGTCCCTGGATTACCATGAAAGGGAAGATGCTGTTGGAGTGATGAATGTGGGGGAGTACAAAGTAAAAAAGGCGCTTAATAATAATGTGGTCATTGCTGAGCGTGACAACCAAGAAGTGGTCGTCATTGGAAAAGGAATCGGCTTTGCCCGCAAAAATGGGGATTGGCTTGAGCAGCAAGACATTGAGAAACTGTTTGTTTTAAAAGATGAAAAAGAGCAACAAAGCTATTTGAAGCTGCTTCCACATATTTCGCAAACAATGATCGATGTGACGGTGGAAGCGATTTTTCTAATTGGGAAAAAAGCAGGGATGGATTTAAACGAGCATATCCATATCGGGCTACTGGACCATTTGTCCTTTGCCCATGCTCGTATTGCCCAAGGAATGGCGATTGAAAACCCTTTTTTGGCAGAGACGAAAGCGCTTTATCCCCGTGAATATGCAATTGCCAAAGAAGTGGTAGCTCTTGTCGGCAAGCAGACCGGTGTCGAGCTTCCTGAAGGAGAAATTGGCTTTATTGCTCTTCATATTCATAGCGCCATTCAAAATAAAAGCATGAATATCGTTAATAGCCATTCGCAATTGGTTAGTCATCTGGTGTCGCTTGTAGAAAGCCAGTTTGCAATTAAATTGGACAAAGAAAGCATGGATTATCTTCGCCTTGTGAGGCATTTGCGCTTTACGATTGAACGGGTGATGACTGGTGAAAAAGTCGAAGAGCCGAAAACGGTTGCAAAACTGTTGAAACAAGAATATCCTGTATGTTATAATCTTTCTTGGAAGCTCATTAAAGTCATGCAAAGGACGCTTGGTAAACCAGTATATGATGCTGAGGCTGTCTACTTGACGATGCACTTGCAGAGGGTGCAGAGCAAAAGCAAATAAATTCGTGTAACTGATTCGATCAGGCATGAGGAAAAAGAAATGGCTGGGTTTTAAAACCAATCCAGTGTCTTTTTGCTCATGCCTTTTTTGTGTTTCTACATACCATAAAAAACCAATTTAGGAGGGGATTTTATTGTTTAAAAATGCATTTGGCAAATTGCAAAAAATTGGGAAGGCGTTGATGCTCCCGGTTGCGATGTTGCCTGTAGCCGGATTGCTGCTGGGCATTGGTGCCGCTTTGCAAATGGAAAACACATTGAACTACATGCCGTTCTTAGAAGCAGGCTGGATTCAACATACGGCTGGTGTGATGGAAGCAGCTGGTGGCGTTATTTTTGACAACTTGTCTCTTATTTTCGCTGTCGGGGTCGCGATCGGCCTTGCCGGTGACGGTGCAGCTGCACTTGCAGCATTAGTCGGCTATTTGGTGATGAATACCGTGATGGGCCAATGGCTTGGGGTGAGCGCGGAAATGGTAGCCGAAGACCCGAGCTTTGCCAATATTCTAGGAATTGACACCCTGCAAACAGGCGTATTTGGCGGGATTATTGTCGGCTTAATTGCGGCTTACTGCTATAACCGCTTCTATGATATAGAAATGCCTGCTTTTCTTGGCTTTTTTGCCGGCAAACGGTTTGTCCCTATTATTACAGCAGTTGCTACATTTTTAATGGCGCTTCTTTTGCTTGTTGTTTGGCCGCCGATCCAACACGGCTTAAACAGCTTTTCTGAGTTTTTGTTAGGGTCGAGCTTGTATGTAGCTGTGTTTTTGTTTGGCTTTATCAGACGGCTTTTAATTCCTTTTGGACTGCACCATATTTTCCATGCTCCGTTCTGGTATGAATTTGGTTCATACACCAATGCGGCAGGGGAAATTGTCCGTGGCGATATGCTGATTTTCTTCGCCCAACTCCGTGATGGCGCGGAGTTGACGGCTGGCCACTTCATGGCAGGCGAATTTCCGATTTTTATGTTTGGCCTGCCAGCTGCAGCACTGGCGATGTACCATTGTGCCAAGCCTGAGAAGAAAAAACTGGTTGCCGGTTTGTTTGCTTCTGCGGCGCTGACATCGTTTTTGACAGGAATCACAGAACCGATTGAATTTACGTTCTTGTTCATCGCGCCAGTACTGTTTGTGCTACATGCAATCCTCGATGGCTTATCGTTTGTTTTGATGACGTTATTCGATGTTCATGTTGGGTTCACCTTTTCAGGCGGAGCGATTGACTTTTTCCTATTCGGGATCTTGCCGAATGAAGAACAATGGTGGATTACGATTCTCATTGGTCTCGTATTTGCGGCCATTTATTATGTCGTTTTCCGCTTTGCGATTCAAAAATTTAATTTAATGACGCCAGGGCGAGAAAATGACACGGCTAATGATTACAAAGGCAAAGGAAAAACAGGCGAGCTAGCAGGACAAGTATTGCAAGCGATGGGCGGGAAAGACAATATTGCTCATCTTGACGCATGCATTACGCGCCTGCGAGTATCGGTGAATGATATTAAAGCTGTCAATAAAGACGAACTGAAGGCCCTTGGTGCAGCTGGAGTGCTAGAAGTAGGCAACAACATCCAAGCGATTTTTGGCCCTCGCTCAGAGACGCTTAAAGGCCAAATTCAAGATGTCATGGCGGGAAAAACGCCTCGGCCACTAAAAACGAATCAACAAGAAGAAGTCAGTGAGCAACTGGAAGAAATTCAACCAGACGCATTGATGAATGAGGGGGCGTTCCTTGCACCAATGGCAGGTACGTTGATGCCACTCGCGGAGGTGCCCGATCAAGTCTTTTCCGAAAAAATGATGGGCGACGGCTTTGCGATAGATCCAGAAGACGGCATGGTTTATTCGCCTGTTGAAGGAAAAGTGACGACCGTCTTTCCGACGAAACATGCAATTGGACTGACGACCTCTACGGGAATGGAAGTGTTGATCCATATCGGCATCGATACAGTTAAACTTCAAGGAGAAGGATTTGACGTCCTTGTGGAAGAAGGCGATCAAATAAGCGCAGGTGACAAATTGGCCGAATTTGATTTAGATTATATCCGTAACCATGCTGGTTCTACGATTACGCCAGTCGTGTTTACCAACTTAGGAGCGGACAAGGCTGTCGTCATCAACAAAAAAGGACGAGTTCTGGCAAAAGAAAAAGGCATTGTCGCGGTGAACGGCTAAAAAGGATAAGAACTAGGGCGAAGCGCTCTAGTTCTTTCTGCTATTTATGTATGCTATACTGGGGAAAATAGGATCGATTGTTAAAGGAAGGTGCCTCGATGATAACGGATCAAGAAATAATGGAAGCGCTCAAACGAATAAAAGATCGTGACTTAAACAAGAGTATTGTAGAAACAGGCGGCATCCGTGAGCTAAAAAACAAAAACGGCCATGTCAGCCTAAAAGTCGCTTTAGCAAAAACGGGAACAGCGGAGCAAATGCAAGTCCAACAAGAAATTGTCAATGTCCTTAAAAGCGAGGGCGCTGAATCAGTCGGACTCCGTTTTGATACCCTTACTGAAGAAGAACTAGACGCACTCGGCGGCCTAAAAGAAGAGCCCTTTAACGGTCCTGCTTTGCTTGCGCCGACGAGCAAAACAACGTTTATTACAGTGGCGAGTGGAAAAGGCGGCGTTGGCAAATCGACCGTCTCTGTCAACACAGCAGTCTCGCTTGCCCGCCTCGGCAAAAAAGTCGGCATCATTGACGCCGATATTTACGGATTCAGTGTCCCTGACATGATGGGGATAGAGGAACGGCCGAAAGTGATCAACAAGCGTATCCATCCTGTTGAACGCTTTGGCGTTAAAGTCATCTCCATGGGCTTTTTCGTGGAAGACAATGCCCCTGTTATTTGGCGGGGACCGATGCTCGGGAAAATGATCAACCAATTCTTCTCTGAATGCGAATGGGGCGAGCTTGACTATCTCATCTTGGACTTGCCGCCAGGTACAGGCGATGTCGCTCTCGATTTGCATTCCATGCTGCCAGGTTCAAAGGAACTGATTGTGACCACTCCTCACGCAACAGCAGCATTTGTTGCGGCCCGTGCTGGTGCAATGGCGATAAAAACAAACCACGAAATGCTTGGCGTTGTAGAGAATATGGCTTACTTTGAAAGCAAAGTGACTGGGGAGAAAGAATATGTGTTTGGAACGGGCGGCGGCGAACGCTTGGCGGAAGAATTAAAAACGGAATTGCTTGCGCAAATTCCTCTCGGGCAGCCTGAGATTGATGAAAATGATTTTGCCCCGTCCGTTTATGCACAAGAACATCCAATTGGTGAGATTTACCACCGTTTGGCAGAACGAATTGTTGAAAAAACAGAGTGATGGAAAGAGGTTGGCTTAAAAGCGGGAGAAGCATTTGATGTGCTTCTCCCGCTTTTTTTGTTGGCTTTTCCTCTTCCATTTCTATCGTTTTCTTGAAAAGCTCTTCGTTAGGAGAGTACAAGTTTAAAAACGCCAAAATGAAATATTTTCTCCAAAATAATTATTATGGTGAAAATAACTTTACATTTTTATATTCTTCTTTTAAACTATAATTGTCATTTCCATTAGAGAAAGGAGGATTCCAATGAATATTCATGAAAACGCTTTTTCCATTATTTTGCATAGCGGAAATGCAAGGAGCAAAACGATGCAAGCATTACAATCCGCTAGAGAACAGCAATTTTCAGAAGCAGACAATTTGCTAGAGGAAGCAGAGAAGGAAATCAATGTCGCCCATAAAGTGCAAACCGAGATGATCCAAAGCAATGCGCGGGGGGAGGAAATCAACCTTTCTATTCTGCTCATCCATGCACAGGATCACTTAATGACCGCTATGTTGGCGATAGACTTAGCGAAAGAAATTCTATTGTTGCATAAAGAGAAAGTTCAAAAATAGGAGAAGTTGATCATGCTAAATGAGATAAAAGGTGGGCTAATTGTTTCTTGTCAAGCTTTAGAGGATGAGCCTTTGCATGGATCGATGATCATGGCAAAAATGGCGAAAGCAGCGAAGTGGGGAAACGCAGTTGGCATTCGCGCAAATTCGGTGGAAGATATTCAAGCGATAAAAAATGAAGTAGACCTTCCTGTAATCGGAATTATTAAACGGGAGTATCCCGAATCAGAAGTATATATTACACCTACCAAAGCAGAGGTAAATGAACTTTTAAGTACAGGTGTTGACATGATTGCAATCGATGCCACTAACAGGAAAAGGCCAAATGGTGGGCGTGTGGACCAGTTAGTCCGGCACATTCAGGCAAATCGCTGCTTAGTGATGGCCGATATTTCTACATTTGATGAAGGAGTGGAGGCAGCCAAGCTAGGGGTTGATTGCATTTCGACGACGTTATCAGGGTATACGCCTTATTCGCGACAACAGCGAGGGCCGGATTTTCATCTGCTCGAACAATTGGTTCGCGAACTAAACATGCCGATCATAGCTGAGGGGCGCATTCAAACACCTGAAGAAGCTAAAAAAGCGATAGAATTAGGCGCCCATGCAGTCGTGGTTGGGTCTGCAATTACTCGGCCGCAACTGATTACACACACATTTGCCGAAAAGTTAAAACAATAGGAGGGGTTGAATGATGTATAACGTGTTGGTGACCTGCAGTGCTGGAATGTCGACGAGCATGCTCGTACAAAAGGTCAAGAACGAGGCCGAAAAGCAAGGGGTAAACTTGAAAATTGAGGCTGTATCCATTACTGAAGGAAAAACGTTAGTTCAAAAACATGATTATGATCTTTTGCTATTAGGACCGCAAGTCGCATTTATGCAAAAACAAATGGAAGAGTTCGTTGATGGCCGCATGGCAGTGAAAGTGATCAACCAAGCTGATTATGGCATGCTGCGGGGAGACAAAGTGCTTCAAGATATTGTAGAAACGATTGAGCAGTCTAAATAATAGGCTTAAGGGGGGATTGTGGGTGAACAAACTATCCGATAAGATCGCAACTTGGCTGGCACCTGTTGCGAACAAATTCGCCAATCAGCGCCATTTAGGAGCTGTCCGTGATGGTTTTATTTTACTAATTCCTTTAGTCATTGTTGCTTCATTCTTCATATTAATTAACAATGTTGTGCTAGACCCAGACAATGGCATTTTGAAAAATGTCATCGATTTAAGTCAATTTAAAGGGATTGGAACCCAAGTTTATAATGGAACGCTAGGGTTTCTCTCGATATTTGTTGCATTTACTGTTGCCTATAAGCTGGCGGTAAGCTACGGCAAAGACGGGGTCATTCCTGGCGTCATGTCTGTAGCTGTCCTTGTGACGATGTTCCCTTCTGTATTAGAAGTGACCCCTCTTAATAGCGAGGCCGCCGTACAAGTAACAGGGATGATTACACAGACAGAGACATCAGCAACAGGTTTGCTGTTTGCGATCATTTCTGCGTTGCTCGGAACAGAGCTCTTTTTAAAGCTTCAAGAAAACAAGAGATTCCGAATATCGCTACCTGAAAGTGTCCCACCTGCAGTATCTAGGTCATTTGAAGCGTTGATTCCAGCCTTTGTTACACTGTCGTTCTTTGGAACATTGGTGTTTCTCCTACAATCAATGTTTGGCTTAGGACTGCAAGAAATCGTAACAGAGGTTATCCAGGTGCCTCTTAAGGCCATTTTCCAAGGTTTAGTCGGCATTAACGTTGTGATGACCTTTCAAAATCTACTGTGGGGAATGGGTATCCACGGGACGTTCGTTCTTGGGCCGATAACAGAACCGACGTTGCTCACAGCGATTCAGGAAAATATCAATGCCTTTCAAACTAATATAGAAATTCCTAATATTGTTACAAAACCATTTATTGATAGTTTCGCCATGCTTGGAGGCGGCGGATGTACGATCGGATTGATCATTGCCATTTTCATTGCCTCAAAACGAGCAGAATATCGAGAGGTTGCTAAATTTTCGCTGGCACCAGGTTTGTTTAATATTAATGAACCATTAATGTTTGGACTGCCAGTTATACTAAACCCTATTTTAGCGATCCCCCTTATCCTTGTGCCATTGGTTAATTTAAATATTGCTTACATGGCTACTTCGTTAGGGTTCATATCAAAAACCGTTGTCATGGTTCCTTGGACAACACCTCCTGTACTATCTGCTTTTTTATCAACGGCAGGTGACTGGAGGGCTGCGCTTTTAGCGGTGCTGTTAATTGGTATTTCCGTATTCATTTACCTTCCTTTTGTTATCGCAGCGAATAAAGTTGCGAACGAGGAAAGAAGTCACTAAATCTTTTTTAAATCAGTTAGGTTGTATCGACGGCCGATACAACCTATTGGTTCTTTATTCGAAAAACGATCGTTCAGGAGGATGTCAATGACAAACCTTGTAGCATGTGATTTAGATGGAACTTTACTTGATAAACAAAATCGCATTATGGCTGGCACAAAAGATGTCATCCAAGCATTCCATCATGCAGGCGGCTCATTCATGATTGCGACAGGAAGGCTGGACCACGATATTGTTTATGTTGAAAATCAACTAGGGATTGCTGGAGAGTTTCGCATCAGTCAAAACGGCGCGGTGATTAAAGATAAAGAGAACCGAATTTTATTAAAAAAAGAGATCCATTCAGACGTTGCACAAAGATTAATGAGAGACCTTAAAGAATGGGATGTTCGTATTGAAGTATCCGATATAAATCATCGCTATTTTCCATCCCCACGGAAGGAAGGGGAAGTAGCTGAGTTTATCGACTCCTCAATTATTGAACCTGATCTTGAGCAAAAGGTAGGCGTCCAAATTCAACCAATCATTTTCCTCATTTTTGGTGATGTAGGGATCTTTGCTGAAATCAAACAAAGTCTTTCTAAAAAATACGATGGCTATGTTGATTTCATCGCCACGAGTCCACATACATTAGAAATTTTACCCCACGGCGTATCAAAAGGGACTGCCCTAGAAAAAACGATGGAAAAGCTAAAGGCCAACTCGAAGCAAGTCGTTGCAATAGGCGACTCTGAAAACGATTTATCATTATTTGACGTCGCTGGCTATTCATTTGCGATGGAACATGCCCCAGAAGCTGTAAAACAAAAGGCAACCGTAGTGAAGACAAGTGTCAAAACCTGCATGGAAGAGATCCTTGAACAGTTAAAATCGAAGTAACTTGCGTTTTCCTAAAAGGAGTGTGAAACATTTGTACACGATCGTTTATATCCCGTTAGATGAACGTCCATGCAATTATGCTTATCCGTCGTTCTTAGCCAACACTAGGTCAGATGTGCAATTACGCATGCCGCCTATCCATCTATTGGGAGACAAGAAGAAGCCTGCTGACACGGAAGCTTTATGGAAGTTTGTGTTTGATCAAGCAAAAACGGCGGATGCCCTTGTATTATCTACTGATATGCTGCTTTATGGAGGGCTACTTCCCTCTCGGCTGCATCATTTAAGCGAAGATGAAGGGTTGAAGCGTATCAATTATTTTCGAACATTACGGAAAGTGGTTGGGAATAAACCGATATTCGCGTTTAGTTTAATTATGCGAACGCCTCGTTATAACAGCGCTGATGAGGAGCCCGATTATTATGAACAGTACGGAGAACGTATATATAAACAGGCCTATTTAACCGATAAATGGGAACGAAGCGGCTTGTCTCAAAAAGAGCAAGAGGAACTTCAAACGATTCGACATGAGGTTCCAAAAGACATCATTAAAGACTATGAAGACAGACGAGCGTTTAACTTAAATATGAATGTCAAGATTACGGAATTAGTCGAGAACGGCGTCATTGACTTTTTAGCGATACCACAAGACGATTCTGCCGAATACGGCTATACATCACAGGACCAAAAACGAGTCTATGACCAAATTGTAAGCAAGAGGCTGCAATCGAAAGTGGCCGTGTACCCTGGAGCTGATGAGGCCGGTTCCTCTTTAGTAGCAAAAGCATTTAATCATTTAAACAAACGAACAATGAAAGTTTATCCATTCTTTAGCTCAACTTTGGGTGCCAATATCATTCCGTTATATGAAGACAGGCCGCTGGCAGAAAGTTTAAAATCACACTTGTTTGTCACGGATTGTATTTGGGTCTCGAATCCAGAGCAAGCCGATTTTATTTTGGCTGTGAATACGGCTGGAAAAATCATGCAAGAATCGTCCGATCAAATGGCAAAAGATAGTACGTACAATAGCTTTCGTCAATTGAGGGTTTTTGTCCATACGATTGAGCGATATGTACAAGAGGGCATCCCTGTAGCGGTCGTGGATAGTGCTTTTGCTAATGGGGGTGATCTAGAGCTAATTGCACTTTTAGATGACAGTAGGCTGCTAGACCACATTATTTCGTACAAAGCGTGGAACACAAACTGCAATACGATCGGGACTTCAATAGCAGCAGCAATTTTCGGCTTTGAGAGCACCAATCGGCATACGGTCAACTTAAAGAAAAACATTCTCTATCACCTGTTGGATGATGGGTTTTACCAGGGTGCTATAAGGAAATCGGTCACTGATACATTCCTGCCGGGCATTGGAGCTAACTATTTCGATGTGAAAGGAAAAGAAGAAGTGGTCGGGGAAAAAATAGTAACGCTCTTGAAAGAAGCGTTTGATACAAACATTCGACATAGTTTTAAAAATATAGTAGTATCCAATCTAGAGATTACATTCCCTTGGAAGCGGATGTTTGAAATCGGCATTCATCTAGACATTCGGGAAACTCATTGATAGATGAGGGGGGCATGGAGTGAATGTAACCGACGTGTTAACAGTGATCAAAAGTATTTACCCTTCCTTAACGAAAAGTGAACAACGGGTAGCCCAATATATAACAGAACATTACGATCACTTTGTTTTTCCATCACTAACGGAGTTCGCTAGGGAATGCGGGGTGGGGGAAGCGACCGTTTTTCGCTTCTTTAAAAAGCTTGGTTTTTCCGGGTACCATGAATTCAAAACGAATATGGTGAAACAACTGCGAAACCCAACACCGTCCACTTTTAGTACTGAGGTCCAAGAAACCTATGAAGAGATTATTCAAATGCTAAATGACACACGGAATTTGGCTGATAATGAGGTCCTCAAAAAGGCTGCCACTTGGATAATGGAAAGCCGATCCATCTATCTATTTGGGATTGGGTTTTCAGGGCTAGCAGCTCAAGGCGCGCAAATTAGACTCATGCGCCTCGGCTATAAAGCGTATGCTTTTTCGGATCAACATACACAATTTATTAGCTCCCATCTGATCTCTGAGGGCGACTTAGCGATTGCCTTTAGCATTACTGGAGATACGAAAGAAACCATTCGCTGGCTTGAAAATGCGAAGAAAAACAAGGCAAAGTCCATTGCGATCACAAATCATTCCCACTCGCCGATCACGAATATCGGAGAGATGATTATTCATACAGCAGGAAAAGAAATCGAACAAGAAGGTAGTACGTTAATTACACAAATGTCACAGCTTTTTGTAACCGAACAAATTTGTCAACATCTATATGAGTTAGATAAAGACAATATCGAATTAGCCAAAAAGAAAATATCTGAATCGATTGATTGAATTTGAAAAAAGCCCAGCAGGCCGCGATCTACGACCTGGTGGGCAGTTTTTTTTACGAACCTTCTTTATTCTGATCTTGTCCTTTTGTTTGCTTTTCCATTGCCTTGCTCATTAAATCAGTCATTTTTGAGGCGAAATAAGGACTTTCCAGCGCTTCGTTCATGATGCCCATAATTTGTTCACGGTACTCTTTTGACTTCATCAGTTCCAGCGCTTGCTCGCCCATTTGCGGATCTTTTAAGATGTCCATCATCATTTGCTGGTATTCAGGGTCTTTCATCAATGACTTTAAAATCTTTTCATTTTCCGATTGCATGCTCTCTGCAAATGTTTTGGCAAACTCAGGGTCTTTCATGACTTCTTGCCAAAAGGTTTTGCCTTCTTCAGATGTTAACGTATCTTGGATGGTTTTTTTGACAAAGTCACTATCCATGACAAGTTCTTCCCGCATATCTTCCTCGGCAATCAATTCATGGAACGCTTTTTTGCCCTCATCCGTTTTTAACAAATCAATGACCATTTTTTTGGTGCCCTCATAATCGGCGTTCTGTTGCGCCTCTGTCTGGGCGCACCCAGCCAACACGAGCAGACCGAGCAACGGCAATGCCAACAAAACTTTCCAATTCTTTTTGCTCATGGATGAATGATTCCTTTCTGCATTATCATGATGGCTTTAGTGTTTGTTGCCTGCGACAAAATATGCATAACGCGCTGGCGTTTCATGAAAAGGGTTGCTACAATGAAAGCGAGGCATAACGAACTGGGGGATAGGCTTGTGAACAGCAAAAAAGTTGTTTTCCTTTTTTGGTCGACGCTGCTTTTTGGAAGCGTTAGCGGCGGGATCGTCGGTTTTTTTATCAATTTAGAGGTATATCTTGGGGATGGCATTGGCAACCTAATCGTAGGCATTATCTATATGCTTGGCATTAGCGCCGCTTTTAGCTTGGTCGCCCAAATGGGGTTTTTTGCTTATTTGTTTTTACACCGATTTGGTTTAGGATTATCGAAATCGCATACGTTATGGAATCGGATACAGTGGGTACTAATCGCGTTTGTCTTTTTTGACCTTGTCTATTTCCGATACATTGCATTCGGAAAAGAGCACTCCTTTTGGGGATATTTAGTAATCCCGACATTGCTATTTATTTATGCGTTTATTGTGGCACGAATTAAGGCAAAAGAAACAAACAAAGGCGCATTTGTCCCCGCGCTTTTCTTTATGTTTGTCATTACAACGATTGAGTGGGTGCCAGCTTTAGTAGCAAACGACGGCAGGTGGTTGGTGTTATACATCACGCCTCTGCTTGTGGCAAATACATGGCAGCTGTTGATGTTGCACCGGCTAATCGCTAAACCGTAAAAAACGCCTGTACAGGCGTTTTTTAATTTACTTCATTGCTCGTTGCATCGGCGCTGTTCATGAGCTCTTCTAAGGTGGCAAGTTCATAATCGCGTTTTTCCAACTCTTTCAAAATAGTTGGCAATGCTGCCCCAGTTTGCTTAACGGTGTCTGAAGCATGGAACATTAAAACATCGCCAGAATTAGTCGCATTTAAAACATTGTCAATGATTTGCGCAGTTCCAGGATTTTTGTAATCGTAAGAATTCACGCTCCAATGGACAATGTCGAAGCCTTGCTGTTCCGCTAAAGCAAGTGTGCGTGTTGTAAATGCGCCATTTGGAGGGCGAAGGAGTGTCGGTGTTTCACCTGTTAATTCTTGCAACACTTGTTTGCTTCTTCTCATATCTTTAATGACTTGCTCATCATCCATAGCGGTATAATTTTTATAGCGGTACCCATGGCTGCCAATGTGGAAACCGGAATCTGCAATTTCTTTGACTAATTCGGGGTATGTTTCGGCCCATGAAGCCGAAACGAAAAAAGTTGCGTGCTCCACATCGTTTTCCTTCAATATGTTTACAATCGGCAGTACATTTTGTTCTCCCCAGCTTATGTTAAACGTAAGCGCAATTTTATGGTCAGCGTTTTCGGCCCGGTAAAAAGCTTGCGGACCATCTGGAGTTGTAAAGACGGAAATATGGTCACGCTGGATAAACAGCCAGCTAGCAACGAATAGAGAAGCGATGCAAATAAACAGCAGTGGCTTCCATTTTTTCAAATTAAACACCCAAATTCCTTTCATGTACACCGCTCCTTCAATTGTTCTCAAAGACAAGATATGTTTGTCCGCGGAAGATATGAATAAAAAAGCAGCAAAACGAAAAGACTGTCCAACTAGGAACCCATGAAAGCGGTGAGATCGATGTTAGGAATGATGTTGTCTGATAAAGAAGTAAAAGAAATGGAATACTTAGTAAAGCGTGAGCTGGAAGCCCTATTGATTGATCTTTCCGATGAGCGGCTTGATGGTGTTATAAAAAACGTCATGATTGAAAAATACAGCATTCTTTTTCATTTATATAAACGTGTCGCTCCTCCACAGGACCATGTTCGCTATGCTCTCTCTTCATTTCGGACACAAACCAATAAAAAGTCTTAAATACAGGCGTTGACGAAAAGGCATACTAGGTGTATATTTTTATGTACCGTCTTCATTCTTTTGGGCGGTTGTATAAAAAAGTTTTTAAAAACCGTTGACAAATGGTTGGATGTAGTGTAAATTATTAAGAGTCGCCAAGAGAGAACGGCGACAAACGAGTCCTTTGAAAACTGAACAAAAGCCAAGCGTAAAAGAGATACAAGGTATCTCGTCAATGATAGTGAGCCACAACTTCGGTTGTGCAATGAAGCTAAGGATCTTCGGTTAAGGTCGCGACGTCCTGTCGCAACACCGAAGCCAACACATCCGTGTGTAAGTAAACTTTTTTAACGGAGAGTTTGATCCTGGCTCAGGACGAACGCTGGCGGCGTGCCTAATACATGCAAGTCGAGCGGACAGATAAGGAGCTTGCTCCTTTGACGTTAGCGGCGGACGGGTGAGTAACACGTGGGCAACCTGCCCCTTAGACTGGGATAACTCCGGGAAACCGGAGCTAATACCGGATAATCCCTTTCTCCACCTGGAGAGAGGGTGAAAGATGGCTTCGGCTATCACTAAGGGATGGGCCCGCGGCGCATTAGCTAGTTGGTAAGGTAACGGCTTACCAAGGCAACGATGCGTAGCCGACCTGAGAGGGTGATCGGCCACACTGGGACTGAGACACGGCCCAGACTCCTACGGGAGGCAGCAGTAGGGAATCTTCCGCAATGGACGAAAGTCTGACGGAGCAACGCCGCGTGAGTGAGGAAGGCCTTCGGGTCGTAAAGCTCTGTTGTGAGGGAAGAAGCGGTACCGTTCGAATAGGGCGGTACCTTGACGGTACCTCACCAGAAAGCCACGGCTAACTACGTGCCAGCAGCCGCGGTAATACGTAGGTGGCAAGCGTTGTCCGGAATTATTGGGCGTAAAGCGCGCGCAGGCGGCTTCTTAAGTCTGATGTGAAATCTCGGGGCTCAACCCCGAGCGGCCATTGGAAACTGGGGAGCTTGAGTGCAGAAGAGGAGAGTGGAATTCCACGTGTAGCGGTGAAATGCGTAGAGATGTGGAGGAACACCAGTGGCGAAGGCGACTCTCTGGTCTGTAACTGACGCTGAGGCGCGAAAGCGTGGGGAGCAAACAGGATTAGATACCCTGGTAGTCCACGCCGTAAACGATGAGTGCTAGGTGTTAGGGGTTTCGATGCCCGTAGTGCCGAAGTTAACACATTAAGCACTCCGCCTGGGGAGTACGGCCGCAAGGCTGAAACTCAAAGGAATTGACGGGGACCCGCACAAGCAGTGGAGCATGTGGTTTAATTCGAAGCAACGCGAAGAACCTTACCAGGTCTTGACATCCTTTGACCACCCAAGAGATTGGGCTTCCCCTTCGGGGGCAAAGTGACAGGTGGTGCATGGTTGTCGTCAGCTCGTGTCGTGAGATGTTGGGTTAAGTCCCGCAACGAGCGCAACCCTTGATCTTAGTTGCCAGCATTGAGTTGGGCACTCTAAGGTGACTGCCGGTGACAAACCGGAGGAAGGTGGGGATGACGTCAAATCATCATGCCCCTTATGACCTGGGCTACACACGTGCTACAATGGATGGTACAAAGGGCAGCGAAACCGCGAGGTGAAGCCAATCCCATAAAGCCATTCTCAGTTCGGATTGCAGGCTGCAACTCGCCTGCATGAAGCCGGAATTGCTAGTAATCGCGGATCAGCATGCCGCGGTGAATACGTTCCCGGGTCTTGTACACACCGCCCGTCACACCACGAGAGTTTGTAACACCCGAAGTCGGTGAGGCAACCTTTTGGAGCCAGCCGCCTAAGGTGGGACAAATGATTGGGGTGAAGTCGTAACAAGGTAGCCGTATCGGAAGGTGCGGCTGGATCACCTCCTTTCTATGGAGTTTTTACTCTAGTCGATGTATGACCTTCGGTCATATAACGCTTAGGCTATTTGTTCAGTTTTGAGAGGACTCAATACTCTCGATTAAAATGCTTTTGCTCCTGCGGTTACTCGTCGCAAGGCAGCACGAAGCATAAACTGAGAAGTGTTACATGATGTAATTGAAATCAGTAGCCTTGTTCAGTTTTGAGAGGACTCAAAACTCTCAGGTTCTTTGAAAACTAAATCCAGAAATAACTCAAATTGATCTTTGTTCATCGGTTGTATAACTGTTTGAACGAGACGTCAAGAATTCAATGCATACCTTTTTTATGTATTTTTTTCATTTCACAAAGAGAACCAAGCAGGTCGAGGATGGGAAATGTTCGAAGGAGGGAGCGTAGTTGCCTACGTGACCGACTGAGAATCATGAACCAGACGAAGAGATGCGACGGTTATCTGACGTGAAAAAAGGATAAGTTAGAAAGGGCGCACGGTGAATGCCTTGGCACTAGGAGCCGATGAAGGACGCGACGAACCGCGATAGGCTTCGGGGAGCTGTAAGTAAGCTTCGATCCGGAGATTTCCGAATGGGGGAACCCACCATCCGTAATGGGATGGTACTGGCATCTGAACACATAGGATGTCGAGAGGCAGACCCGGGGAACTGAAACATCTAAGTACCCGGAGGAAGAGAAAGCAAATGCGATTTCCTGAGTAGCGGCGAGCGAAACGGAAACAGCCCAAACCAAGAGGCTTGCCTCTTGGGGTTGTAGGACACTCAACAACGGAGTGATCAAGAAACGGAGTAGGTGAACTGTCTGGAAAGGCAGGCCGAAGAAGGTAACAGCCCTGTAGCTGAAACTTCGTTTCCTCCAGAGTGGATCCTGAGTACGGCGGGACACGTGAAACCCCGTCGGAATCCGGGAGGACCATCTCCCAAGGCTAAATACTCCCTAGTGACCGATAGTGAACCAGTACCGTGAGGGAAAGGTGAAAAGCACCCCGGAAGGGGAGTGAAAGAGATCCTGAAACCGTGTGCCTACAACTAGTCAGAGCCCGTTAACGGGTGATGGCGTGCCTTTTGTAGAATGAACCGGCGAGTTACGGTATCGTGCAAGGTTAAGCTGATGAAGCGGAGCCGCAGCGAAAGCGAGTCTGAATAGGGCGCATAAGTACGATGCCGTAGACCCGAAACCGGGTGATCTACCCATGTCCAGGGTGAAGGTCGGGTAACACCGACTGGAGGCCCGAACCCACGCAAGTTGAAAATTGCGGGGATGAGGTGTGGGTAGGGGTGAAATGCCAATCGAACTCGGAAATAGCTGGTTCTCCCCGAAATAGCTTTAGGGCTAGCCTCGAGTGATGAGTCTTGGAGGTAGAGCACTGATTGGACGAGGGGTCCCCACAGGATTACCGAATTCAGTCAAACTCCGAATGCCAATGACTTTAACTCGGGAGTCAGACTGCGAGTGCTAAGATCCGTAGTCAAGAGGGAAACAGCCCAGACCATCAGCTAAGGTCCCCAAGTATACGTTAAGTGGAAAAGGATGTGGAGTTGCCCAGACAACCAGGATGTTGGCTTAGAAGCAGCCATCATTGAAAGAGTGCGTAATAGCTCACTGGTCGAGTGACTCTGCGCCGAAAATGTACCGGGGCTAAACGTATCACCGAAGCTATGGCAATCCCGTATGGGATTGGGTAGGGGAGCGTTCCAAGGACAGCGAAGCCAGATCGTGAGGACTGGTGGAGTGCTTGGAAGTGAGAATGCCGGTATGAGTAGCGAAAAGATAGGTGAGAATCCTATCCGTCGAAAGCCCAAGGTTTCCTGAGGAAGGCTCGTCCGCTCAGGGTTAGTCGGGACCTAAGCCGAGGCCGAAAGGCGTAGGCGATGGACAACAGGTTGATATTCCTGTACCACCTCGTATTCGTTTGAACGATGGGGGGACGCAGAAAGGTAGGGTGAGCGCGCCGCTGGCTGTGCGCGTCGAAGCATGCGAGGCTGGAACATAGGCAAATCCGTGTTCCGTAAGGCTGAGCTGTGACCGTGAAGGACCTTCGGGTCCGAAATCCCTGATCCTCCGCTGCCGAGAAAAGCCTCTAGTGAGAATACAGGTGCCCGTACCGCAAACCGACACAGGTAGGCGAGAAGAGAATTCTAAGACGCTCGGGAGAACTCTCGTTAAGGAACTCGGCAAAATGACCCCGTAACTTCGGGAGAAGGGGTGCTCTAGTAGGGTTAACCGCCCGAGAGAGCCGCAGTGAAAGGATCCAAGCGACTGTTTAGCAAAAACACAGGTCTCTGCGAAGCCGTAAGGCGAAGTATAGGGGCTGACACCTGCCCGGTGCTGGAAGGTTAAGAGGAAGGGTCATCCCAAATGGTGAGAAGCTCTGAATTGAAGCCCCAGTAAACGGCGGCCGTAACTATAACGGTCCTAAGGTAGCGAAATTCCTTGTCGGGTAAGTTCCGACCCGCACGAATGGTGCAACGACTTGGATACTGTCTCAACGAGAGACCCGGTGAAATTATAGTACCTGTGAAGATGCAGGTTACCCGCGACAGGACGGAAAGACCCCATGGAGCTTTACTGTAGCTTGATAGTGAGTGTTGGTATCATCTGTACAGGATAGGTAGGAGCCTTGGAAACCGGAGCGCTAGCTTCGGTGGAGGCGTCGGTGGGATACTACCCTGATGGTGCTGGCATTCTAACCTCGACCCGTGATCCGGGCCAGGGACATTGTCAGGTGGGCAGTTTGACTGGGGCGGTCGCCTCCTAAACAGTAACGGAGGCGCCCAAAGGTTCCCTCAGAATGGTTGGAAATCATTCGTAGAGTGCAAAGGCAGAAGGGAGCTTGACTGCGAGACCTACAAGTCGAGCAGGGACGAAAGTCGGGCTTAGTGATCCGGCGGTGCCGTATGGAAGGGCCGTCGCTCAACGGATAAAAGCTACCCTGGGGATAACAGGCTTATCTCCCCCAAGAGTCCACATCGACGGGGAGGTTTGGCACCTCGATGTCGGCTCGTCGCATCCTGGGGCTGAAGTAGGTCCCAAGGGTTGGGCTGTTCGCCCATTAAAGCGGCACGCGAGCTGGGTTCAGAACGTCGTGAGACAGTTCGGTCCCTATCCGTCGCGGGCGTAGGAAATTTGAGAGGAGCTGTCCTTAGTACGAGAGGACCGGGATGGACATACCGCTGGTGTACCAGTTGTTCCGCCAGGAGCATCGCTGGGTAGCTACGTATGGACGGGATAAGTGCTGAAAGCATCTAAGCATGAAGCCCCCCTCAAGATGAGATTTCCCATGGCGTAAGCCAGTAAGACCCCTTAGAGATGATGAGGTTGATAGGTCAGAAGTGGAAGCGTGGCGACACGTGGAGCGGACTGATACTAATCGGTCGAGGACTTATCCTATACATTCTTGACACTTGAGTATTTCGGATTTAGTTTTGAAAGAATCACCGATTCTTTCCATACTTACACTTCAGAGCAGACGAAGAGATTCGCCGCTTATTCTGAAGTCAGAGAAGCGAGGAGTTCGAGGACAGGAGTGCTCGAAGAAGGGTGCGTACCCAAACGTACGTGACTGACTGAGAGACACGAACTGGACGAAGAAATCCGAAGCTTAAACGATTGACAAAGAGAAGCAAGAAGGTCGAGGATTGGAAGTGTTCGACTGAAGGAGCGTACAAATGTACGTGACTGAAGAAGAATCACGAACGAGACGAAGAGATTCGCCGCTTATCTGAAGTCAAGTAGAGTCCGGTGACAATGGCAAAGAGGTCACACCCGTTCCCATGCCGAACACGGTCGTTAAGCTCTTTTGCGCCGATGGTAGTTGGAGGCTTCCTCCTGCGAGAGTAGGACGTTGCCGGGCTTTTTCTATATATTTTTTTCGTTCCACAGTAGCTCAGTGGTAGAGCTATCGGCTGTTAACCGATCGGTCGCAGGTTCGAATCCTGCCTGTGGAGCCATTTTTGTGCTTCCATAGCTCAGTCGGTAGAGCACCACCATGGTAAGGTGGGGGTCAGCGGTTCAAGTCCGCTTGGAAGCTTTCTTATACTGATAATAAAGTTTCTCCGTCGATGGAGAAGCTTTTTTGTTTTTAAACCAAAAGTTTTCCTATGAAACATTGCGAGTCCTTCAGCCAAACCACATAAAATGGATGACGGATATCAACTAAAAAAACAAGGAAACGAATTCTCAAATTCACTTATAAAATACCACATAAAAAAAGTATAAAACACACAAGTCCAAAGCACTTCTTTTTTACCATTTTTATCTATTTTCGTGAGTTTTATTTCAATATATATTAAAGTGAGATTAACTTACTATAGAATTAATTAATCCTTGTTATAACAAGAGCAATTTAGGTTGGTAATTTAACTTTTAATACAGGCTACGCACTAAAAATAGCTTTTCAGTAAATGCTGTAGAGAACATCATAATAAGTTATGCAAAATGATTATTTAGAACTATATAAAATTCTTATTTTTACAATTAACTTATCTTGATAAGATGATATTACTATGTATAATTTGACAGATTTTTTAACGATGTTATGATTTTGTGTAAATATATGGGCTAATAACGCATCTATTGACGCTTAATAGCATGTAAGGCTCTATATAGTTATTAATTTTATTTAAGGAGGGCTCTATGAGAAAGCAGAAGGGTAACATAAGAAAAGGCTTTATAGTAATGCTTATTTTCTTAATTCTTTTCTTGCCGTTTGGACAAGTTGGGTTAACGGAAGCTTCGGAAAGAAAGTTTGAGAACGAACTTGATATCTCTGTTGAAGGGACACCAACCCAAGAACAAGTTATTCTTAATGTAGTAACAGACTACTCGGATTTAAACAATTTGGAGCTTGTTCTTCCAAAAGGAATTGAATATGATGAAGAGAGCACGAAAGAGTTAAATTCTAATAGTGAAATTACGTATCATTATGAGGAGAATCGTTTAAATATCCCGAAAGAAAAAGGGTCTCCAATCTCTGAAAATATCATTTTAACAGGGTTCAATGTAGGCGATAATATTCTACAAGTTAGAGGCCAATTTGAAGACGGTGGCACTGAAATTGTAGAGTTTAAGGTTTCCGTGGAATCGGATAGTTCCAGTGGGAATGAAGATTTAGAAGAACTTGATACGGAAGCGGAAGTAGAAGAATTTGAAAAAAACCATTCGGATCAACCAGAGTCAGATAACTTAAATGAGGATGAACAACTAGAAGAAAATAAATCTGAAGACAATTACGCTGATGAAACAAATGGTGATAATCAAGAAGAATCCTCACCCACAAACAGTGAAACAGAATCCCAACAGCAAGAAGAAACAAATCAACATGAAGAAGAGAGTAATGAAGATCAAGATAAGCCTATCTTTACACCAATGGCAGGAGATTTAAATGTAGATATTGATATTTCACCATTGAATGCGAGTGTCTTGGCTGGGAACGATGCAGCTTATAAGTTAGTGTTTAAAACAACCGGTTCTATTACAGAATACACGAATGCAAGAATAACAATCGATTTGCCACTTTCAAATGAAGTGACCTTTAATCAATCGTTATCAGAATTAAGAATAGCTGGTGTAGAACCAACATTTGATTCGGAAACAAGCCAGTTAGTGTATCAATTTGAACGGTTACAAGCAGGTCAAACGTATGAAAATATTATCAAATTGGCGACAACAAATGGTTTGATGGCTAATGGTACAGAGCTTGGCGTGCAAGCCTCATTTGAAGCGGATCAATTCGGTGAGGTGCAAGATACCGCAACAGTCGTAATCGATGCTTCTACTACTATTTCTGCTTCTAAACGATATACGGAAGCCAGAGGCAATGATAGGAACTTACCAATCCCTAATGCACAAACGGTATGGAAAATGAAAGTAGACATTCCGAAAAACAATATAGGACAAAATTATTTAGAGCCCGGCTCTCAAATTACTGTCGTTGATACGCTTCCAAATGGTTTAACATACCATTCAACGATCACTGGTCCCGAGCCAGAACAAACTGGAAATACTTTAACTTGGACATTTGAGGCGCCAAGTATTGAAGAACAAGAAGCGGCAGAAGACACATTGTTTAACACGGAGCTAGAAGTTGTATTAAGAGTAGGTAATAATACAGTTGATCAAACGTTGACAAATAATGTTGATGTTACTGCTCAGTTTATTGGTAATGATAATGATACCACTGTTAACGCAAATCACAGTGTAACGATAGCTAATTCTGATCTTGCGAGTGGAGAAATTCGAGGAAATGTGTTTGTTCCTGGGCATATTGGACCTATAGATGATAAGGGGAATATCGGTTCAAATACAAATAGAGACCCGAATCCTCTTGTATATGACGATGCGCTATTAGCCTTTTTTCATAATGTCTCACCCTTACATGAAAGTAGCGAAGGGGATTTCCAAGCGTATACAACCGTAATGAACATTGATGAACATTTAGTGTTCAAAGAAATGAAAACAGGTAATAATTTTGTTTATAGACCTACTAACCAATTTCCTCCTGGTGTTCCATTTATAGATCCACCTCGTTTTAATATTGAGGCAGATGTGGATGGAGAACGTTTGGTTTTAGTCGAAAATGCTAGTGTTCAACAGACTTACACTAGAGCAGATTTAGGAATTGAAGAAGGCGCACGAGTAAGTGCGATTTATCTTAATTTCACGTATGCTCCTAGTGGCATGAGTGGAGCTCATCCGACATACTATTTTGAAGTAGAACCAGGCTATGTAGGAAGTGTGACAAATGAATTTGACGTATATGGTACCGGTGGAGATGGCACAGTATTTGGAAATAACACAAACGGTAGGAAATATGGGTCCGCAGAATTCTTTAATAACATCGCCGGTCCCCGTTCTGCACAAATTGCTCCACGACCGACAGATCAACCGCCAATTGCTACGGTTGATGTAGAATTAACGAATCATCAAGGTGCCTATGTAGATTTTGGTGAAAACCGTATGCGTGTAAACTTAAATACGGAGAATAGTTCTACGTTGGCGATGAATGAGCCATTAGAGGCTATGGTGTTGTTACCGCCTGGTGTCACCATATCCGATAATCCAGACGCTGATTTTACCGATGCGGACGGAAGAGCTTCAGATGGGTCATTTGAAATTGTAAGTGATAATTACAATGATACAGGTCGACAGCTTGTTAAGTTTAATTGGACGGATCGTCTACTTAGACCAGGTAATAACGTAGCCTCTGAGATTAATATTCAGATCAATGAAGGGGCAGCGAATGTACTCACCTTTGATGTATATGGGTTCTCAGGTGATGAGGCGTTAACTGTACCGTCTGTTGATAATCCAGGACTAACAGATACCGTTTTACAAACGGATTCAGAGGATTTAAACGGAAATGGCAATGTTGATCAACCTCGTTTGAAATCGAGTAACGAATATTATATGAGTGGTCAGTATAATATCCAGACAGAGAAACTTGTCAGAGGAGAATTAGATGATGAGTTTACTAGGTTTGGAAGAACGGTTCCTGGAGGAGCAATTGATTATCAATTAACCCTAACGAATACAACGGGAAGTACAATTTCTACGATGACATTAATGGATGTTTTGCCATCTGTTGGTGACTTAGGTATCACTGATAATATTGATCGTGGTAGTCAATTCACACCGCAGCTGACAGAAGCGATTCAGCTTCCGTCACAATGGACAGATCGAGTGGATGTGTATTATAGTACTGCACTCACTCCAGAACGAGATGACTTAATCAGACATACCAATTACCCTGACACAACAGAGCAACTCTCTAATCCTGAAGGGGCACAGGTGCCGAATTGGGTCTTGGCATCTGAGGTAGATGATTGGTCTTCCATTCATTCCTTTAAGATTGAGCTTAGAGATGGAGTAGAATGGATTGATGGAGAAGATATTGCCATTACTTTCACTATGATAGCTCCAGAAGCAGCGGATGTGGATCCGAGTGTATTGGATAAAACAGTAAATCCTACTCAAAGAGCCGCATGGAACTCTTTTGCGATCGCGACTGATCAAGGACAACCTGTCGAACCAGCAAGAGTTGGCGTGTACATGGATCTGGATAACTCTGTTCAACTAACAAAGCAGAGTGAGGACGGAGAGCTCCTTGAGGGGGCGGTGTTTACACTATTTAATGAGGCAGGCGATGAGGTAGCTACCGGCTTAACAACTGATGAGAACGGAATTCTTTTCATCGAGGATCTTTTGCCTGGAAACTACGAATTAGTTGAAACACAGGCGCCAACGGGTTATGTGTTAGATGCTACACCTATTCCTTTTACCATTGATTTGGCGGTTCAAGAACTAATTGAACTGACAAAAGAGAATAGCCCGTTACCAGGCTCTGTGGGACTTAGTAAAGTGGGAGAGGATGGCGAAACGCTTGAAGGAGCTGTTTTCAGTCTATTCGATTCCGAAGACAATGAACTTCAAACAGACCTAACCACAAATGAAGAAGGTCGACTCGTCGTAGAAGATTTAGTGCCAGGTAGCTACTATTTTGTAGAGACTGAAGCACCTTTTGGTTATGTGTTAGACGATTCACCGTTACCATTTGAAATCGACTTTAACCAAGAATCGCAGGTAGAATTAACGAAAGAGAACACGTTAATACCAGGTGCGGTTGAACTAACAAAGGAAGATGAAGATGGAACGATTCTTGAAGGCGTGGAATTCGAGCTTCAAGATAGTGATGGCAATACATTACGTGAAGGCTTGCTTACAGATGTAGAAGGTAAACTTTTCATTGACGATTTAACACCAGGAAGCTATCAATTGGTTGAAACAGCAACACTCCCAGGCTATGAGCTGGATCCAACACCGATTTCATTTGAGATTGGCTTAGGACAAACAACTGTAACTGAAGTAAGCTTTGTGAACGAGTTTACGCCAGGCTCTGTCGGTTTAACAAAAGTCGGAGAAAATGGGGATACGCTCGAAGGAGCTGTTTTCAGCCTATATGATGCAGAAGATAATGAACTACAAACAGATCTAACCACAAATGAAGAAGGTCGATTGGTTGTAGAAGATCTGGCACCAGGCAGCTACTACTTTGTAGAGACTGAAGCACCGTTTGGTTATGTGCTAGACGATACGCCATTAGCATTTGAAATCGACTTTAATCAAGAGGCACAACTGGAATTAACAAGAGAAAATCTCTTAATTCCGGGCGCTGTTGAATTAACGAAAGTCGATGAAGAAGGGGCCCTTCTTGAAGGTGTAGAGTTTGAGCTTCAGGATAGTGATGGAAATGTACTACGTGAAGGATTACTCACTGATGAAGAAGGAACACTCTTTATTGACGATTTAACACCAGGAAGCTATCAATTGGTGGAAACAGCAACGCTCCCAGGATATGAACTGAATCCAACACCGATCCCTTTTGAAATTGGTTTAGGGGAGACGACTGTAGGAGAACTTAGTTTCATTAATGAGTTTACGCCAGGCTCTGTTAGCTTAACAAAAGTTGGGCAAGGCGGGGTAGTGCTTGATGGAGCCGTCTTCAGCTTATTTGATGCAGAAGACAATGAATTACAAACAGGTTTAACAACAAACGAAGAAGGTCAATTAGTAGTAGAAGATTTAGCACCAGGCACCTACTATTTTGTAGAAACAGAGGCGCCATTCGGCTATGAGTTGGACGATACTCCTTTAGAGTTTGAGATCATCTTTAATCAAGAGTCGCAGCTAGAATTAACGAAAGAAAACACGGTGATTCCAGGTGCTGTTGAATTGACGAAAGAAGATGAAGATGGAACCGTCCTAGAAGGTGTAGAGTTTGCCCTCCAGGATAGTGAAGGAAATGTATTACAAGAGGGACTGCTAACGGATGAAGAAGGTACGCTGTTTATTGATGGTCTAGTACCAGGCAACTATCAGCTAGTCGAAACAGCCACGATTCCAGGATATGTATTGGATCCAACACCAATCCCATTTGAAATTACACTGGGTCAAACAGAAACCGTAGAACTAAGCTTTGTGAATGAGTTCAGCCCAGGGTCTGTCGGCCTGATAAAGGTTGGAGAGACTGGAGAAACACTTGAAGGAGCTGTTTTCAGCCTATATGATGCAGAAGACAATGAACTTCAAACTGGACTAACAACGGATGAAGATGGAAGAATCGTCGTTGAAAATCTTGAACCAGGCAATTACTACTTCGTAGAGACGGAAGCGCCGTTCGGTTATGAGCTGGATGACACGCCGTTAGAGTTTGAAGTTGTCTTTAATCAAGAGGAGCAACTGGAACTAACGAAAGAAAATACCTTGATTCCAGGAGCTATTGAGTTAACGAAAGAAGACGAAGATGGCACCCTTCTTGAAGGGGTTGAATTTGAACTTCAGGACAGCGAAGGAAACACACTGCGTGACGGATTGCTTACAAATGAAGAAGGCAAGTTGTTGATTGATGATTTAGCACCAGGAAATTATCAACTCATTGAAACAGCGACGCTTCCTGGTTATGAGCTAGATCCAACACCGATTGTGTTTGAAATTGGGTTAGGAGAAACAACGGTAGGAGAACTTAGTTTTGTTAATGAATTCACGCCAGGCTCTGTCGGACTGACTAAGGTCGATGAAGGAGGAGAAACGCTTGAAGGAGCGGTCTTCAGCTTATTCGATGCAGAAGATAATGAACTGGAAACAGGACTAACAACAAATGAAGAAGGTCGATTAGTAGTAGAGGGCTTAGCACCAGGCAGCTACTACTTTGTAGAAACCGAAGCACCGTTTGGATACGAGCCAGACTCTACACCGTTAGAGTTTGAGATTGTATTCAATCAAGAAGCGCAGCTAGAACTAACAAAGGAAAATGTGTTGATTCTAGGTGCCGTTGAATTAACAAAAGAAAATGAAAATGGAACGCTTCTTGAAGGTGTAGAGTTTGAACTTCAGGACAGTGAAGGAAATACACTGCGTGAAGGGTTGCTCACAGGAGAGAATGGTGTGCTGTTATTGGATGATTTAGAGCCAGGCAGCTATCAATTGGTTGAAACGGCAACGATTCCAGGTTATGAGCTAGACCCTACGCCAATCCCATTTGAGATTGAACGAGGCCAAACAGAAACCATTGAATTGAGTTTTGTAAACGAGTTTACGCCAGGATCAGTTGGGCTGACAAAGGTCAATGCAGATGGGAACGTTCTTGAAGGAGCGGTCTTCACATTATATGATGCAGAAGGCAATGTACTTAAAACCGATCTGACAACGGATGAAGAGGGTCGACTAATAGTAGAAGAGTTACCACCAGGCAGCTATTACTTTGTAGAAACCGAAGCACCAATAGGGTATGAACTGGATGCAACACCACTTGAATTTAAGATCGTATTTAATCAAGAAGCACAGGTGGAAGTTATAAAAGAAAACACCATACTACCAGGCGCAGTTGAACTGACAAAAGTTGATGAAGACGGAGAGACACTTGAAGGAGCAGTCTTCACTTTATACGATTCTGAAGGTGAAGATCTTCAAACGGGTCTCACAACGGACGAGGAAGGTAAACTGGTGGTAAGTGACTTAGTGCCAGGCAGCTACTATTTTGTGGAAACCGAAGCGCCGTTTGGCTACAAGTTAGATGAGAAGCCATTAACATTCGAAATTGAGTTCAATCAGCAGGAAGTTGTAATGCTAGAGGCAATCAATCACTTGATTTTAGGTAGTGTAACCATTATTAAAGTTGATTCAGAAACGGATGCAACGTTGCAGGGGGCAGAATTTGAAATTCGAGATGATAAGGATCAAGTAGTAGAGACGATTATTACAAATGATCTTGGTTTAGCAGATGTTAAAGATTTAACCCCGGGCGATTATCAATTAATTGAAACTAAAGCGCCTGAAGGTTACCAGCAGTTAGATCATGCGATTGAATTTACGGTGAAGGTTGGAGCAGAAGAAGTTCTAGAGCTATTCGTGCAAAACACGAAACAGCCATCGGAAGAGCTGACTCCTCCACCGATATCTGAAACACCAGAACCATCCGAAACACCTCCAACGAGTGAAAAAACAGAGGACTTGCCTAAAACATTACCTCAAACTGGTGAGGAATGGTTTAGATATCTATTAATAGTAGGTTCATTATTCATTATCGTTGGAAGCTTGCTCGTAGTGTTTAATCGAAGAAAAGGGGCTATTTCTTAATTGAAAGGGGATGAGTTCAATGAGAAATGTGAAAGTAATGACAGGAATTGTGTCCATACTAATTGGACTCATTCTTGTCTCCATTCCTTTTTATCATGAATGGAAGACTGGAAAAGAAATAGATCGATTAACGCAGGCTGTAAATCTTATTTCAAATGAAGCAAGTGCGCAGGTGATGAAGGAAGAGTTCGAGTATGCGAAAGACGTTATCTGGTTAGAGATTCCTGATATTGACCTTAATCAAATGGTTTTGCCGGAAACAACCGAGTACAACCTTAATGTAGGTTTAACACAGATTAAACCTAATCAAATTCCAGGAGAAGGCAATTTCACAATAGCAGGTCATAGAGGCTACAGAGGAGATCGTTTTTTTCGAAATCTCCCAGACGTAGCTATTGGGGCAACAGTGAGATTAATTGCAGATAACAAAACGTATACCTATGAAATTACCTCATCTCAAATAATTGAACCGACACAAACAGACATTTTGTTAGATGAAGAAGGAAAAAACGAGATAACACTAATCACATGTACGGTGGATGGTCATAAAAGAATTGCTCTCAAAGGACTTCTTATAACATAAAATGAGAGGAAAATGTTCATCAAAAAGTCCATTGTTGACCAATTAATTAGAAGAAAGTTCTTCTAAATGATAACCGATGAGAGCATTTTTTGTATGATGTGCTTCTTCTAGTCAACCTATACCTGTAGTACCAAGGCTTGCGAAGCTTTGGTACTTTTTTAGTCTCCAGCAGTACCGGTAAGTACCACCCAAAATCAAGCTGTATAAATGTCGGAATTTATTACGAAATATAGTTTTGATCCCTTCTTTAGGTGTCCTAGGGGCTGCAATTTCAACCGTTGCAACGATGATCTTTTGGAACTTAGTATTATACCTATTAGTTAGAAAAAAAGTAGGTATCAATACATTCTCAGTAAAAAGAATCTTTTATTAAAAAGGAGGAAACAATGGCAATTTCAAAAGAAGAGGGTCCTTTGTTACTGAGTTAAATGAGAATGAGTTGAATTATTTACATGAAAAAGGTAGCGAGTATGGAGCAGCGACTGGAAGGAAGAAAGTTCACAGTCGAATTTAAGAAACAGCTTGTGCAACTTTATGCTTCCCGAAAGCCGAGAGCGGGAATCCTCTGTGAATATGAACAAACTGTCGTGCATTTATAAATTGAAATGTCCATTGTTACTTCCTCATTACTACACAATGCCATAAGAAAAAAATACTTGCTAATGACATAACGTCAAGTGTTAGAGTTTAAACAGAAAGGGAGTGAGAACATTGATGATGGAAAGAAAATACTCCATTGGGGAATTTGCGAAACTGACTGGGATTACTCAACGAACACTGCGACACTACGATCAAACAGGGATATTGAAACCTTTTGACTACACGGAACATGGGCATCGAGTTTATAACAACAGATCCATTGCCCAGCTTCAGAAAATATTAGTGCTGAAATTTTTGGATTTATCACTTGGAGAAATTTTAGAACACTTAGAGCGTCCGGAACAAGATTTAGCACAGACAATGGTTGAGCAGAAAAATATGCTGCTAGAAAAGAAAAAACAGATTGATACAGTGATACACATCATTACTCGTGTTCAAGGGATTGTTTCAGGTTCAGATCCTGTAGATGAAGAATCATTGCTTGTCCTTATTCATGCTTTAAAAAATGCAGAGGTACGAAATCGCTGGATAACTGAACATGAGTCCGATTCTGTGTATAATAAACTACACTCACATACACAAGAACTTGAGTTGGATAAAGAAATGACTGTATGGACTAGTGTAATGAAACGATTCATTCAAGCAGGAAAAGCACCGAATGACCCTGAAGTTCTGGCACATGCCGAAGCCATGATCTCTATTTTGAAACCAGTAGTCGCCCCACTTTTAGACGAAGTAGCGCTGGAACAACTCGAAAAAGGTGAAAGTTCTTTATTTGAGTCTAATCCTTATTTGTTCCCTAGTGCTTTTAACAAAGAAGAGGAATTGTTTATTGAAAAGGTTATTAATGAACTGATTCTTAGTAAAGGATCCCTTCAACAGGAAGATAAGAAAGAATGAGCACTTTAATGGAAATTGAGAAGCATACCTTTTCAAATCGGGTATGCTTTTTCAATCGTTTTCCCTCTAGTTTTCAAACCCGTGATCAGTATTCCATACTTTTGTTGTTATAACTGAATCTTTTCTGACTAAATCTTTTTGCTACAAGCCGTACCAATACTCCTATATCCTAACGCTATTGGCATTCGAAACAGCTTGAGTAGTCTCATCATTTTAATTAGGAAAGGGAATAGGAAATTTAGTCTTTCCTCTATACGGGGTTAACTCGAAATGTATGTGAGAGCAAATCCTTTCAATCAGAGGGGTTAGACAAATAGGAATTTATCTAAATCCTTTAATCCCACTTTCAAAGGCCTGTTTATCATCGTTCTCAATCCCGTGTAATGCTTCTTGTAAAGCGAATGTACTTTTATAAAAATTAGCTCGGTCTGATAATTCGCTATCATTAGGATATAGACTAATACACATATCAAAAAAATGTCTACCATAACTGGAAAGTATCCCAGCAAAATCATACGCAGGATCTCCTAAGCAAGAACCACCAAAATCTATTATACCTGTAATTCTACTTGATTCTGGGTTCCACAAAATGTTGGATGACCCGAAATCTCCGTGTATAAGGGATAAATGTAATTTTGATAATGCTTCCCCATTTAGGAACTTCTCAAAGGAGTGTGATATTTCTTTTTGTGCTTCTTTTCTCATAAAAGCAAATAAATTTTTTTGAATCTTACTATATAGTTTGTTTATTTCTTCACGAGGGTTATTAACCTTTAGTTTCAACTCTCGACTTAGTTTCTCTTCCGAAATGGAATGCAGCTCTACAAGAAAAGAAACAAGTTGTGTAGCTAAGCTTTTCACCAATTCATGATTCTTTATACCGCTTAAACTTTCCCCCCACAAAGGCACACCATCGATTAGATGATAGCCAGTGAAGACCTTACCGGGCTCTAATTCTTCAAAATACTGATATATTGGATTTGGAATAGGAGTGGAAATGATATCTTTAATGTATTGTAGAATTTCTGTCTCTCTTTTTAATTGAATAATTCCATTTTTATATTTGGGAAATCTAAAAACTAGAGAATGGTTTACAATTAATACATCATTATTTTGTCCCATTTCATTAAGATAAAAGTTTTCAATGGATATACTAGGATAAATCGATTTAACGTTTTTCATATAGTTGTTTATCATTGAATACTATCTCCTTTTTTATTCCCAAGTTTCTTGCCCCGTAGCTTTAGATCATTTTCAATGTAAATTGAGGCTAGGTTACAAAAGAGACGTTTAGAATGCAAGCCATGAGATGATAAAGTTCTAACTCATAAATGGCATTAGCTGCTAGGATAAATCCAACAATGCCAATTATCCATGCTGTTGTGTTTCTGGCATTCTTTGATAACCATATTTCTAAATGAATAAGGGGTTTTTTTAGCAAGTTATGGGCAAACACTCTTCCCATTAATAAAATTAGTGCGGGCAGAATCATGATTATGCAGTAACCAAACAGTATAAATCCAGATTGTTGAAGTGAATAATCATTAGAAGAAATTATTCCTATTGCTAATAGATATGGTAGCATGGTAGCCACCTCTAATAGACATGCGGTAAATGCAAGACTTATGAGCATAATTGAAGATTGTTTAGCAGTATTGGAGTCACTTAAAAGCTGATCTCTCCAAACAGATGGGTTTGTTTTCTCTTGTTTCTCTGTTCGTCTATCTATTGTTTTTGAGTCCATTCTATAGCTTATAATGATTAAACCCACACCTAAAATAAGTTGGAAATACTGAAACGTAGTCGATTGGAAGAATGTTTCACCTAGATTTAGCAAAGCTTCAGCACTAATTACAAGTACTAATCCAGTGATAAAATAAAAAAGCACTACAGTGACTATATAGATAGAAAATCTTTTAATTTTTATTTCTTTTGAACTTATTAATAGCCACAACGGGATTAACAAAGTCCCGAAACTCAGGGAATCGATTAAAGCTAAAAATATTAAATAAGATAGGTCGTTAATTTATTCCACCACCGTTCCATTTTCTAGTGTTTTACTGATAGGACAATATGTTATCTATAAACTTATTCTCACAAACAGCTGTTGCTAATTCTCCTTCGCTGTCGTGAGTAGCTACTTCTATTTCATCATATAAAATTTTACAGGATATCCTATCGCCATCTTCTCCTGCTGTAGCTTTAACTTTGGTTGAACTTATTGGAAATGCTGCATCGGTGGGTATTACAAATGTTTTTGAATAAGGGACCTCAATTGATAGTTCGTTAACTGTTTGAGGGCTATTTCTACTATTAATTTCCACCTCCAAGTCAGAGGCGTACGAAGCGTTACTTTCGATAATAACTTGTATGATTAATTCCTCATTTTCATTATTTGGGCTACTGTTGTCTTTATTCTCAACTACTCCACATGAAGCAAGAGAAGTACTTACACAGATTAGTAAAAAATAAAGGCGCTTAGGCTTCTTCATTCGTTTTTCTCCTTTCGTTCTTCTTTTTTGGCCTTGTTGTTTTCATAGTGGTAGAACATTTTATCAATATAAGCTGTTACTTCAGTATTCATGCCAAGTACTAGTTCATTATCGCTGGAAGGGTTTATTAGTTCCCAATAAAAATTCATTAATTCTTCATCGCCTTCAAACAATTCAAGTGTTTTTATATAAAGAGTATGAGCTATTTGTTGGACAGTATTCGATTTCGGATCCATGTGCAAAATGTCACGAACTTCGTTGAAAATAGACAATATTTCTTCCAGTCTCGGATCGTCACTACCGATAACAGGTAGCCTTTCAAGTATCTCCTTTTGTTCTTTTGTAATTTCTAATGCTTCATCAAAACGAGCAGGGATAATACCATTAACCAAAGTTCTTCTATTTAAATCTTCTATAACGTCAAGCATTTCCTGTGGTTCCAAATGCCCTTTTAATTTAATAACGTGTATAGTCGCATTTAAATAGTATTGTAATCGGCTTAATCTCTCTTTTTCGGCTTCAATTAATTTAACTTGCTCTGATAGTGAATGAATCCATGTTTGATTTTCCCCTGTCTCACTTTCAGAGTCAAAAAGGATCTTTATTTGTTCTAACGTATATCCGATTGATTTTAATAACAAAATTCTTTGTAATTGTGAAATGGCTTGTTCATCATAATACCTGTAACCATTATCTTTTATTAAAGAAGGCTTTAAAATGCCTACATTTTCGTAATGGTAAAGTGTTTTTTTACTGATACCAATTTTCTTAGCTAACTGTCCAATTTTTATCATATTGCCACCCTCCATATAATGATTATAAACAATGACGTTAAGGGAATAGTCAATAGTAGTCTTAACGATAATGGCTAACTTATTCTTTCGAGAGCAAGAGAGTAAGGTGGGGGCCAGCGGTTCAAGTCCGCTTGGAAGCTTAGGTGAAAAAATGATTAATGGGACGCACTCGCACAGGGGCAGTTTCTTTATGATAAATTCAGAAAAAATAAAAAGCAGTCTATTGACATTCTTTACTATTTGTATTAGGTTTAATCGAACGAATAGCTAAACATCATTTGTTTAGAAAGGGTTGATCCCAATGAAAACTCTTATAACACCCCCAGACCATATAAGAGACCTTGCTATCTTCCTAGAAAAAATGAACAATAAAAGCAGTTCTCATATTGGCTTTTGTGGGGAAGATAGGGAAGAAATATACGATCATTTAATGAATGATTTTTCTGATTTGGAAGTGAAAGATTCATTTTTAGTTGCTTATAATCACTCTCGTATCGTGGGTGCAATCGGTTTGGATATGGACTTAAAAAGAGGATGTGCGGACGTATGGGGGCCGTTTGTTGAGGGGGAAGATATCGACATGGCTCAAGAATTGTGGGAAACGATTGCTTCGAAAACACCTCCTATGATAAAGACATTTTCTTTCTTTTTGAATGAGGATAACCACTTTGGAAAAGAGTTTGTGTTACAAAATAAAGGCATAGATCAAGGGTCGGATTTGGTTTTGAGCATAACTAGAGATCGATTTATTAATCACACGCCTAGCGATGTTGAAACGTACTCTGATGCCTACCGTCAATCTTTTATCAATCTACATAATGAAGTCTTTCCCACAACCTATTTTGATGCACATACCATTATTAGTCGATTAAATGACTTTAACCATTTATTCTTCGTTACGGAAAATGAACATGATATAAAGGGGTATGTATATATTGAAGCAAACCCTAAACATATGGAAGCCAATATTGAATATATTGCTGTATCAACGAAACTAAGAAAACAAGGGATAGGTAAAACTCTAATAAGAGTGGCAACCGACCATCTCTTTTCTTATTCTGAAATTATGGAAATTACTATATGTGTTGGAGGAGACAATCTAGCCGCCATTCATTTATACAAATCGGTTGGGTTCTTGGAGAAGTACAAATTAATTAGTTATGACATTGTGCGGCATTAAAGAAGACAGTTCAAGACCGTGGCCATTAAAAAACCATTCGTTTTTAAGCATTTTTAACGACCTTGTCGCCTGAATAAGGAGGCACTAATGTAAAAGAAATTAACCCCGAACTTGGTGATTTATTTAACCGTTTTCAACTAAACACTCTCTTTGCCTGTTTAAAAAATAGATCAAAGAGATATATAAGCCATATATCTCTTTGATCTACATACTGGTTATAGTGTTTTTAATAGGTCATATAATTGCTCTTTCGCTTCAACCCCAATACCAGGCGCATCTGGCAATGTAACGAAGCCGTCTTCCACTGCATGCCCATCAGCAAATCCGCCAAATGGTTGGAAAATACCAGGGTATGATTCGTTGCCATACAATTTTAATCCTGCGGCAATGTTCAATGACATTTGGTGGCCACCGTGTGGAATGCAATTGCGAGAAGACCATCCGTTTTCTTCTAACATGTTTAATATCTTCATGTATTCCACTAGTCCGTAGCTAAGTGCGCAATCAAATTGCAGGAAATCCGTCTTTGGATTCATCCCTGCGTAACGGATTAAGTTAGTCGCGTCTTGAAGGGAGAACAAATTTTCACCAGTCGCCATTGCGTGTGGGTAAACTTTCGATAATTCCTCCTGCAATTGGTAATCTAACGGATCTCCCGCTTCTTCATACCAAAATAAATGATAGTCCTTTATCGCATTTCCAAATTCAATCGCTTCTTCTAGATTGAACCGGCCGTTCACGTCAACCATTAGGTTTTGTCCCGTACCAACGACATTAATAACTGCCTCAATCCGTTTTAGGTCTTCCTTTAAAGGGACACCGCCAACTTTCATTTTGACTTTTGAGTAACCCATATCTAAATAGGATTTCATTTCATCTTGAAGTTCCGGCAACCCTTTACCTGGGAAGTAATAACCGCCAGCGGCGTAGACAAAGACTTTCTCGTCAATCGTGCCGTCTCCATATTGATCAGCCAATAGTTTATAAAGGGGCACTTCCTCAATTTTGGCTACTGCATCCCAAATAGCCATATCTAGTGTTCCAACCGCAACTGTTCTTTCGCCATGCCCTCCTGGTTTTTCGTTTGCCATTAGAATGTCAAAAATCTTTTCGGGCGAGAAGTTGGTCCCTGATTCATTTAAGATATCTTCTGATTTTGCTTCTAATAAACGAGGAATAAATCGCTCTCTTAAAATGCCGCTCGGCGCATAACGACCATTGGAATTGAAACCGTAGCCTACTACTGGTTTACCGTTTCGAATAACATCTGTCTTTACCGCTACAATTGAGGCATTCATTTTACTAAAGTCAATAAAAGCATTTGCGATATTACTGCTAATTGGCACTGCTCTCTCTACAACATCGACAATTTTCATTTTCAAATCCTCTCCTTAGAAAAATATGATTCGTGGGGGAATGCTCACTTATGTTCATGCAATAACTGTGCCAAAAACTCTATTTTGGTTTGAGTAAACGAGTTTGCAATAAATTACGTGGATACTATCAGAGGGATTGCAAACCTCTTTTCTTTGCTTATATGCAATTTATGTGCCAATAAAAAAGTTGAGTCATCAAAAGACAACTCAACTTCATTTTTTATAGAAAGAATCTTTCTGCGGTTTTATTTCAGATATTCATTTCAAAAATGAAATTATGATTTCATTTTTGAACGGATAGTTTTCGCCATAAAGTGGTTTGGCTAATTTTGTAGTGGTTGCAGAATTCCTCTTTTGTTCCATTAAATTGGCTGTATAGTTGTGCCCAAAGGTGACTTTCCATTTCTTTGAAAGAGGTTGAAATCGGAATGGTTACTTCTCCGCTCTTTTTTTTCGCCTTGTTTAATAGCAAATGAACTCCGTCTGCTGTAATCACACTTCCTTGATAAGTAATGACCAATCTTTTCATGAAGTTTTGTAGTTCACGTGCATTCCCATCCCATCTCATCGAGAGTAATGGCCGAAGTGCGCTTTTGGCATCATTGATTTTTAAAAAACGGTTTTCTCTTTCCATTTCTTTATTTAAAAAAACAGTAGCGAGAGGGATAATGTCTTCTTTTCTGTCTCGTAAAGGCAATAAGTCCAATGTTAAAGTAGAAATGCGGTAGTAAAGATCCTCTTTAAATTTCCCATGACGTATTAGCTCTTCCATTGGTTGATTGGTTGCACAGATAATACGTACGTTGATAGGGATGTTTTTCGTCCCTCCGACTCTACGGACTTCATTTTCTTGCAATACTCTTAGAAGCTTTATCTGAAAACTACGGGGCATCTCATTGATTTCATCAAGGAATAGTGTCCCTTCATGGGCCATTTCAAATAGCCCTGCACGCCCTCCTTTTAGTGCGCCGGTAAAAGCACCATCTTCATAACCAAATAATTCACTTTCAAGTAAGTTTTCATTTAAAGCCCCACAGTTTAATGACACAAAAGGTTGGGCATGTCGATCGCTTGCATTGTGAATGCTTTGAGCAAATAATTCTTTGCCTGTCCCTGTCTCTCCATAGATTAAGACAGAACCTTCTGAGCGTGAAAAGGCAGCAGCTTCACTAACCAATCTCTTCATTTCCTTATTCTCACAAACGATATCTGCAAAAGTATGCTTTGCTGTAAGTCCTTTTTTGTATACTTCTTTTCGAATTTTCATCTCAAGCTTCTGAAAGTCCGCTAGTCTTTCGAATACTTGAATCGCACCAACGTACATATCGTTAGAAAAAATAGGGGTGGTCGTTACGAGCATTTGTTGATTGTTAATAGGTGTCAGGATGTTTCGTTGAATCGTTCGGGCTTTAAGTTGATCTTGCAATTCCTTACTCTTAAAGATATCGGTGTAATTAAATTCAGGCAACGCTTCCTTCAATTCTGGAAAAATATGCTTAGCTTGTTCATTAAACATTTTAATGTTGTCATTTGCATCTACGTTTATAACCGCTTGAGGGACAACTTGAAGAATGGAATCAAGTTCTTTTGTTTTAGCTTCTTCTTCTAATTGAATGTTTAATGTTTCAATCGCTTGTTCAACAGCGAAAACAAGTGCTTCTTCACCTGATTTCACTAAAAAAGAAGGAATAGTTGCTTCATTACCTGCATCAGTAGCAAACCTGTCCCCGATAATGGCATCTACTGTTTTCCTTTTAGTTAACTGTTTAATGTGTTCTTTTGCATAAGCTTGGTCTCGATAACTTTCTATTTTAATTTGTAATGCACCGAAGTCACATTCAATAAAATCCATATCATTAAATATCCCTGCAAAAAACATGACCTGAATCCGTTGATAGCCTTTATTGTATACAGAGGTAATGGAACGGAGCAGATCATAGGGGGTAACGGGAATTTTAATGAATGGTATAGAGGTATGGCTTCGGAGAAATTCACCTAACCCGCCTCTTGAAACAATCGCGCTGGTCGATGGAGATATGGCGTCGAGGTTTTTCTCATAAGGAAGTAACGTTTCCATGAAACGGAATTGATAAGGGAGTTCTTTTAGAGAGTTTTCCATTTTAACGATTTGAGCATCTGTTAAATCAAACGGTGCTATTACTAAAATTTCTTTCATAATAACCCTCCAACTATATCTTACTGATTACGATTCAAATATGTAGACTTACTATGTTGCATTTTAGTAACTGGCCATAAGAAATGTATGTATATTATAACAATGTTAATTCTATTTGGGCAGTTGTTCAAAGGCTCCAAGTAAACTCTTCACATTTGAGTGCTCTTGGAGCTTTTTTATTTATATGGAATGTAATCCTTCAGTGTAAGCATAATGATCTCACCGTTGCCCCACTACTTTTGCAAAATTTGTTACGTAAGGTCACAATCAATACACTTGCTCATAGTAACGAAAACACAGGATTTTTTTTAAAAAAAGATTGCGTACGACATTACGTCACAATCTATGATTGCTTATAGATTAAAACGAGGAGGAAGGTTATGCTATGGCACAACAACCATCATTATTTAAAAACAGCCGGTTTATACTTCTGTTTCTCGGAAGTTTTTTAGCGATTATCGGCTTTAGCATGTTTTTTATGACAACAACTTGGTTTGTCATTTCTGACTTAGGTTCTGCCAGTTCATTAGGGATTATACTCATTGCCATTACTGTGCCACGTATTCTCATGATGGCATTTGGTGGCGTCCTTGCGGATAAATTCAAGAAGACGACAATCATGTTCAGTACAAGTTTCATCCAAGGAGTCCTACTAGTTATCATATTTTTATTGAACAATGCCAATCAATTAACATTTGAATATCTCATCATTTTGGGATTCTTCTTTGGAACATTAGATGCGTTTTCTGGACCAGCAGGCACATCATTAATCCCTAAAATGGTACAGAAAAACCAAATAAAACAAGCAAATGCCGTTATTCAGGGATTGGGCCAGATTGGTTTTATTGTCGGCCCTATGATCTCTGGAAGTGTCATGGAATACGCTGGCGTCACAACTGGTTATTTCGTTTCAGCTATTATCGTCTTATTGTCTGCCTTTTTTATGTTTCCACCTTTCTTAAAAGAAGGTCCTGTAGACAATACAGTCAAACAAACACCCCTTAAAGATTTAATAGAAGGTTTTTCCTACGTCAAAGCAAGTAAATTTTTACTCACAGGAATTCTGATCTTAATTACGTTAAACTTTTTTGCCTTCGGAGCAATATCGATTGCCATTCCTATTTTAGTGGAAACGTATGGAGGATCGCCCATTAATCTTAGTTACATTGAGGCTGCTTTAGGGGTTGGAATGCTAGTAAGCACAGCAATAATTGGCATCGTTAAAATACGCCGCAGGGGATTAACCTCAATTGCTGGATTGATTGCAACATTATTCGTAGCTATCGCATTTAGCCAAATTCCTAATTTGTATATTTTGACGGCATTAGCGTTCCTAATTGGATTTACCATGACATTTGTTTCAATCCCATTCTTTACTTCAGCACAAGAAGATACGGATCCCCGTATTATGGGGAAAGTCATGAGCATTGTCTTCTTAGCCATGAACGGCTTCGATCCCCTTGCCTATGCAAGCGTAACATTCCTCGTGTCTAAGGGTATTGACGTTCAACACGTAATTTTGTCCTTTTCGATTGTTGGTTTAATGATTGCTCTTATCACTTTATGGAAAGGGAAAACGTACAAAAGCTATACTTCTAACTATTAATACACGGCGTGAAAAGATCTCTTTGGGATATGTAGCTAAAATGGAAAAATAGGTACTTTCTTGAACCCATTGTTCTTATTTCGAGGGCAGTACAGTACTTATAGTCTGTATAATCTACTAGGCACCGCAAGACGCTGCACTTGGCGGCTTAGAAAATCAAGCGGGCAGTCACTTTGAACTAATTAGAGAAGGAGCGAATCAAGGATGGTAAGCACGTAAGCGTATTTATTCACCAAGAATCATCCTAGTGGAGACTGGGCTATAGAGAAACTGTCTTAAAAGGCCATAGTAAAGCGACCTTTTGAGACAGGCTTTTTTCTATTTTAGATAAGCATAAGCTCATTTAGTAGGGATGCCTGTGTTTTCCCCAAGACTTCCCTACATATGTTACGGAATTTCCCTATGCTCTCCTTCCTCCCAATCTAGTTTTAAGGGACATAATCATCCAAATAGCAGTCGGAAATGAAATTGCCCCAATTACTATATAGGCTAAAAGGCGAACGGAGCTGTCAGTGCCGACGGCAATTATTAATGTAGTCATCGCAACTAGGAAAAGAAGAGGTGGGATCATCTTCGTTAGCTTCACTAAACCTTTTCTTCCTTCTGCCTTCCATTTGTTATTGTAAATTGCAAGCACAGTCCAAGCAGTTGGAATGGCAATTATAGTGAGAATGGTAGCTATTACAACCAGCGTGGTATGTAAAAAACCTGAGCTTATGAATGTTCCAAACCATAAGAGCACTGTTAATAAAAGTGTTGGGAGTACGGTCCATTTTATCGAGTTTCCAGCGTTGTTATGTTTTTCAACCACTGTTTCCTGATCACTATAAATAGGCTTTGTACCAGGTGATGCTCGAAACAAGTGACATTCTTCTTCTGAGGCAATATGGGTCCACCCAGCAGAAGAGAAAAAGTCGAAATATTCTTCCGTTTCCTCCTCATTTAATGAACGGTAATCAATACTATAGATATAATCTGCGCTTTGTCCTTTTTTAAGTGTATATCCCATAAACTTAAAGCCGCTGACATGCCAGCCCTTTAAAGAAAATTGCCGTAACTTCTCCATGTCTTTGTCCTCAGAAAAGGCTAACCCACCTGACATCATATACTTTGTTTGTCTCATTCTCCAGCCTCCTGTAATCCTTTTTCTGCCAATTGAATGACCGTTTTTCGAATTTTCACAGCTTCCTCTAGCACTTCTATGCCTCTTTTGGTAAGTAAATATGTTTTACGTCTTGAATCCGATCCGTCATATAAGTAAATCCACTCTTGTTTTAATAACTTCTTTATAATCGTATACATCGAAGCCGGGCCTATCGTGATCGCGCCAGTTGTTGTTTCTTCAATTAAATTCATAATAGCGTAACCATGCCGCGGCTTCGTTAAAGCAGCCATAATATAAAACATTGAATCTGTTAGCGGTTCAGTCGTTTTCAAACGATCACCTCTTCTCTCTAATGAAATTGTATCAAGCCGCGATATATCCAATAACAATATATCATTATCTGATATAGATGGCAATAGTTATATCATAATTTGATACATCAATTTGTGATACGTTTAAAAAAGATCCGTACAATTGATCCTTCGCAGAAGTGGAAAGCCGCACCATAAAGACTTCTCGAATAGCGTAAGCAGTAGTGAGACGCAGAAAGACCTAATCATTTTCGCAAAAAGAGCAAATGAAAAGAAGAGGTTAGGTTTTGCGGCTTTTTCCGGTTAATGTATAATAATTGTAAGAATTTTCGTCCGAGTATTGATAAGTTAGGAGTGTGGTTGGAGATGAGTCACTTAGCAAATACATATAAATTGCCTTATTATGCGGTTGTCTTTGCTTCAGAGCGAACGGAAGGGGACAATGGGTATGGTGTTATGGCAGCAAAAATGGTCGAATTAGCAAGTAAACAAGAAGGCTATTTAGGGATCGAAAGTGCAAGAGATTCAAATTTGGGCATTACCGTTTCTTACTGGAAAACACTCGAGGATATTGCCGCTTGGAAAGCACATGCAGCTCACCAAGTCGCTCAAGAACGTGGCAAAAAAGAGTAGTATAGTCGATTCACAGTACGTGTATGCAAAGTAGAGCGTGATTATTCGTTTGAAATGTAGGAAGGCGGAAAAAACAATTAATCTATAAAATGCAACATATATTTTACATTTGGCATTGTCTATGTTACAGTAAACGTGTAATAAAGAAGGTTGGTGTTTTTTTGGAGAACAGAGTGAAGCAGGCAAGAAGGGATTTAGGACTAACTCAAGGGGAACTTGCAGATAAAGTAAATGTTTCTAGACAAACGATTGGGTTGATCGAAAAAAATCGCTATAATCCGTCTCTTAAACTATGTATAGCTATCGCCAAGGCACTAAATAAAACATTAGACCAATTATTTTGGGAGGTTTAAAGATGAGGTCATGGATAAAAGATTTACTTCCAAACGATGAATATAAAAAGCAAAAGCTTTTAAATTTTTTAGCAGAGGGTTTGGTAATAAGTATTTTTATAAGTGTTGTGTTCATATTGACACAAACTATATTCTCTTTGAATATGGATGCTTCAATAGCATTATTTATTCCGGTTGTTGTATCGATCACATATGTTCTAATAGGTTATGTGGGTAGTGGTACAGAATTTGCTAATGTAGCTACTAGCGCTGATTTCCAAAGTGAAAGAAGAAAGATAGTAGGCAGTTCAATCACTTTCGGTTTTATATTTTCTCTACTCTCCATCTTGGTAACTGGTCTCCCAAAAACAATTGGAGATTTCTTAACTTTGGCAGGCCTAGGCGTCATAGCGTTTGTCCTGATGTTCTTATTAAATATGTTTTCTTTACACCGATCTTATAAAAAAAATAAAGACTTACTCGATGATTAATAGTATAAGAGGGGTGAAACAATCTGAGCCTCCTTGGCAAGGATGGAGTGTCAACGAGCATGCCTCTTTCATTTCAGTACCAAGAAGACTCAAGATGACAATGATTTTAGGAGGATGGACTACATGGTCTATAATCGTGGGGACAGAACAATCACGACAGAGAGATTGCGTTTGCGTTTGTTTACAAAGGAAGATGCACAGAATGTCGTTGAGCTGTGCAATAATTATAACCTTTATAAGAGCACATTACATTTGCCCTATCCGTATTCAATCGATTGTGCCCTTTCATGGATAGCAAATCATGAGCAAAACTTTGAATTAGAGCAGTCATATGAATTTGCTATAACGGATAAAGAGAGCGGGCAGCTGTATGGTGCCATTGCCATTACAAACGATAAAGAACATAAAAACGGCGAGATTGGTTACTGGATCGGAGAACCTTATTGGGGGAAGGGGTACGGAACGGAGGCGGCCAAAGCGGTTATTGAATTTGCTTTTAGAGAAAAGCATTATCACCGTGTTTATGGACACTATTTCAAAAAAAATCCTGCGTCTGGGAAAGTCATGGAAAAGTGCGGAATGAAATATGAGGGAACGTTAAAAGAACATATTTATAAAATTGATGCGTTTGAGGACGTTTTTTGTTATGGAATAATCAATCCTTATAAATAAGATTTCCTTTGAATGGAGCCGAGCAAATGCTGAAGTTTAGAAATGGGAACCAATCCTTTTGTAAGCGGAATATATAGAAAAAGCCAATGAAAGGTTATTTAATACATTAAGGAGATTTAGTGGACATTTCCGTATATATGACCATTTTTCCTTTTACAGTGCTATGATAAAGGTGTAAACAAAACACCATAGCATAATAAGGAGATGTTCTTGATGAGAGCAGCCGTATGGTACAAAGAGAAAGATATCCGTGTAGAGGAAAGAGAACCTGCGAAACTAGGCGCCCGTGATGTAAAAGTGCGCGTAGCGTGGGCTGGTATTTGCGGAAGTGACCTTCACGAATACTTGCACGGTCCGGTGATTATCCCAAAAGGAGAACCTGATCCTATTACTGGCGGCGAATCACCCCTTACATTAGGGCACGAATTTGCCGGTGTGATTGAGGAAGTAGGAACGGAGGTTAAATCCTTTCAGAAGGGGGAGCGTGTCGTCATTAATCCACTCTTTACCTACGGAAATAAGCCTGCTTCAGTTGATCTCTATGATGGTTTCTCGTTTGCTGGTCTTGCTACAGATGGAGGATTTGCTGATTTTGCAGTACTCCCAGAGAAAAATGTATATAAATTGCCTGATAACTTAACGTTGGAAGAAGGAGCACTCGTTGAGCCGATGGCAGTGGCGGTGCAAGCGGTAAAAGAAGCCGATTTTAAATTTGGACAATCAGTTGCCGTCTTTGGGGCGGGGCCAATTGGTTTGTTTACCATTATTGCTGCTAAGGCTGCAGGGGCTAGCAAAATCATCGTTTTTGATTTATCGGAAGAAAGGCTGGAAAAAGCACGGCTTGTCGGCGCCACCCATACATTTAATTCTGGCGAAGTCGATCCCGTTGAAAAAGTAAAAAGCCTTGTTCCAGATGGGGTCGATGTAAGCTTTGAAGTGGCTGGCGTAAATGCAACATTTAACCAGTCTATCCAAGTAGCCAAGTCACGGGGAGTCGTCGTCGTGGTTTCCATTTTTGCCAAACCGATTGAATTCAATCCAATGGATCTTACGGGCAGTGGCGTTAAGATTACGTCCACTTTGGCTTATGAACCGGAAGTATTCCAAACGACCATTGATTTAATGGCAGAGGGAGCTTTAAATCCGAAAGGCGTTATAACCGATCGGATTGAGCTAGAAAATATTGTAGAGTCTGGGTTTGAAGTGTTAACAAACGATAAACGCCAGGCTAAAATTCTCGTGAAACTTAGCGGCGAGAAATAAAAGAGTTTATTGGGAAGGCCATTCGAAAGGGAGCAAGTCGAGGCTTGAATGGCTTCTCGTGATAGAACAGAATAAGATAAAAATGACCCCCTTATTTAAACAAGTAAGGGGGTCCCTTTTTGTTTCAGTTGCCCGATTGTTTAAAAACCCTACCTGCTTTCGTAAGGGCAGCAATTTTTTCTGCAATCAAATCAGAAAGCAAGTCGTACCCTTTTTCACCAAAATGCAAGCCATCATCCCTTGTGCCTTTTAAGCGCCATTGATAATCTGGCTTTGAGAAAAAGGTGGTAAAAAAGTCAATGAAGTGGCAGTCACGCCTTTGTGCTATTTCCTTGATGCAATCGCTGTATGCCTTAAGGTCTTCGTTTGTTCTATTTTGCTCAAGTGATTCATCGACAGGAGCAGGGGTAATCAAAATTGTCTTCTTTGGCGAAATGAGGCTAGCGATTTTGTCGATATTATGAGCAAAGTCGTCTTGTTCCACTCGCTTATGGGTGGCTACGTCATTGGCTCCAAACAACACGGTTACAAGATCAGGTTGATGGCTAATGACATCGGTTACAATTCGTGCTAAAGCTTGAACGGTTGTGTCGCCAGAAACGCCAGCGTTTATGATTTCAACTGTCGGTGGCAACTTCTTCTTGAGAAAAGCGGTTAACATTGGTTCGTTTAACCCTTCATGGCCGGCAGTAATGCTGTCGCCAAAGCATACTAGTTTCATAAGCAAAGATCCTTTCTTTGTTCAAAGGTAATGAGCTAGGTACAATCGGAAAGGCGATCATCATGACGATGTTAGTATAACAGAAAAATATGAAAATAATGAAGCGTAAAATATCAAACATGAATAAATAAAGGAGGATAGCTAAACAAAGAGATGTTTAGCTATCCGAGTGATCTTAATCGTTTGTAAAAGCAGCATCCTTTAAGAAAACGACTCCTGTGGGAATAACGTTTACGCCTTCTAATTCATTGCTTACCCCAGTCAAAGTTGAAGGGTAGTAAAGGAAATGAAATGGAACTGCCTCTGCAACTAATTGTTGGGCTTCTTTGAAATAAGCGCTTCTTTCTGCTTCATCTTCAGTCGCCAACGTTGCATCGATGAGTTGGTCGAGATCTTGGTTGGCATAAGGATAGCGAAGTTGGTTGCTCGTTTGTTTATTGGAATGCAAAATCGTAAAGAAACCGTTGTAACCATCGCCTGTTGGGCTAGAGCGTCCTAAAAGGAACATTTGCGTTTTGCCTTCGCCTGTATACTCGACAAATGTAGCAAATTCGATTTGCTCAATTTCCACATTGACGCCAATTTCCGCTAACGCATGCTGGATGTATGTAGCGATATTGACTTGATCTCCTTCTGTGCTGACAGTTAATGTAACATCGAGATCGCCTTCTCCATACCCTGCTTCTGCGAGCAAAGCTTTCGCTTCATCTGGATCAAAGGAAAGGCCGTCTATTTCCGTAAAACCAAAATCAAACGGCGAAAGCGGACTGTTTGCGATAGAGCCGTAGCCGTTGACGATGCCATCAAAAATTTCATTTTTATCAATCGCCTTGGCAAAAGCTTGGCGTACCCGTACGTCATCAAACGGAGCTTCATTGGTGTTAAAGGCAAGGAAGTTAACGTAGGTTGACTCTACTTCGATTACATTTATGTCTGGGTCTCCTTCGATTTCGGGCATGCTGCTTGGCGAAACGGCATCAATAATGTCGGAATTGCCTGATTGTAGATTCGCTAAACGTGTAGCAGCGTCTGGAATGATAGTGAAACGAACGCCAGCTACTTGTGGGGTACCACCCCAGTAATCATCATTTGCTGTCAGGACAAGCTCTTCATCAGGTGTCCAAGATTCAAATTGGAAAGGACCTGTGCCAATCGGCTTTTCGCTTACGACGGACCCTGGCGCTTCTCCGTTAGCAACTGCTTCGTTGTCCTCGGCTATCACTTCAGGACTTATAATAGAAGCTCCGTGGTGTGACAAATGCGCTGGCAATGAAGCAAACGGAGCGTTTAAATGAAAGCGGACGGTAGACGGATCAATAACTTCTACTTCTTCGACAGCTTGAAACAAGTATGCAGTCGGGGACGTTGTTTCATCGGCTAGATTGCGTTCGAAATTTGCTTTTACCGCCTCGGCATCAAACACATTTCCATCATGAAAAACGACGTCTTCTCTTAAAGAGAATTCCCACGTTAACTCATCGAGCATTTCCCAGTCTGTCGCCAAACTCGGTTGCAACTCCAAGTTTTCATCTTGTTCAATTAAGCGGTCGTATATATTGGCACCGACACGCCAATTGATGACAATGTTCTGTGTATGGGGGTCAAGTAGACGAATGTCGGTTGCTATGCCGTATTCAATAAAACGATTTTCTTCACTGGGACTTTGGCTTGCATCATGGGTGCATGCCCCTAAAGCCAATACAGTGGCAATAGAGGTAGCTATCGCTAACTTCGTGATGTGTGGCATAAGTTGTCTCCTTTTGTAAAAATGCTGTAAACCGATGAAAAAACTATGTTTAATATACATGTGTTTAAATTCTCTGTCAAAGAGATTGGTTTTGCCGAGCACCTATTTATGTTTGTGAGTGTTTATGGCAAACTAATCAAATGTTTTGCTCAGTCGTTCACTAGTAACAAACGGTCGCAAGCCTATGTTTTTCAGGAAGGGCAGTGTGTCTTTTGCAATTCGATCGTTTTGTGTTGGTGCAGCGAAATATTAGGAACCAACGAAGGAAAAAGAACAGGCACCCTTTAGCCTGCTCTTTAAACGTTGTGGTTGCACAATTATTTAACGTAAGCTGCGCCAATGATGATAAGAAGGATGAAAAGCACAACAATTAGCGCAAAACCGCCACCGTAGCCATAGCCGCCGCAGCCGCCACCGTAACCGCCGCCAGCTGGACCGTAGCCATAGCCGCCGTCGTAGCCGCCGTAGCCTCCGCCATAGTAACCCATGCGTGTACACCACCTTTACAATTAGGAATAATATACCTTATGCGTCAATCCAATTTTGGCGACAAAACTGGGCTTTCACGGTAAAACCTCAGCGAATAAAACGAGCCCTTCTCGGCTATTCTATTAGAGCAATAATAAATTGAAAAAAAACAGTTGCAATCTAAAAAAACGTTTGTTATCATATTATTTGTCAGTCAGGAGGCCCGTTGGTCAAGCGGTTAAGACACCGCCCTTTCACGGCGGTAACACGGGTTCGAATCCCGTACGGGTCATTTTATGAGTAGAAGGCAAAGCAAGAAGTTGGCTTCTCAACTCCTTGCTTTTTACTTGCCTTTTTAAGTTCGGTGGCAATGGCAAAGAGGTCACACCCGTTCCCATGCCGAACACGGTCGTTAAGCTCTTTTGCGTCGATGGTAGTTAGGGGCTTCCCCTTGCGAGAGTAGAACGCTGCCGGACCATTTTTCATAGATACGCCTCTAGTGTAAAACGAGGCTCCTCAACATCAACGTTTGACAAAGCAAGAAGTTCGAGGACAAGAAGTGCTCGAGGAAAGGAGCGTACAAACGTACGTGACTGACTGAGAGACACGAATTGGACGAAGAAATTCGCCGCTTATCTGCATTATTGTTTGACAAAGAGAAGCAAGAAGTTCGAGGACAAGAAGTGCTCGAGGAAAGGATCGTACAACCGTACGTGACTGACAGAGAATCACGAATTAGACGAAGAGATTTGCAGCTTATCTGCATTATTGTTTGACAAAGAGAAGCAAGAAGTTCGAGGACAAGAAGTGCTCGAGGAAAGGATCGTACAACCGTACGTGACTGACTGAGTGACACGAATTGGACGAAGAAATTCGCCGCTTATCTGCAGTCAAAATGGAGGATTAGCTCAGCTGGGAGAGCATCTGCCTTACAAGCAGAGGGTCGGCGGTTCGATCCCGTCATCCTCCACCATGTTCATATTGTCTTTCTATTGTGGAGGGGTAGCGAAGTGGCTAAACGCGGCGGACTGTAAATCCGCTCCCTCCGGGTTCGGCGGTTCGAATCCGTCCCCCTCCACCATTTTTCTTTTGTTGGGCTATAGCCAAGCGGTAAGGCAACGGATTTTGATTCCGTGACGCGCTGGTTCGAATCCAGCTAGCCCAGCCATTAGAGCCATTAGCTCAGTTGGTAGAGCATCTGACTTTTAATCAGAGGGTCGAAGGTTCGAGTCCTTCATGGCTCACTTCTTTAAAGACGGCGAAAGCTGTGACGGCAAAAGCCGTTTTTTATCGGGGCCTTAGCTCAGCTGGGAGAGCGCCTGCTTTGCACGCAGGAGGTCAGCGGTTCGATCCCGCTAGGCTCCACTAATAGAAAAGAGCGGCCTGTACAGGCTGCTCTTTTTATGTTGAAAATCGATTTATACGCGTTTGGGCGGTTTTTTTGCAGAAAGATTGGAGTATTCATTTAGCAGAGCGTCGAGTTTCTGGCTGATTGTTACAATGTGCGGTGAGCTGAGCGGATAAGCAGCAGCCGAATCATTAAGTTGCGTCCGTGTGTCTTCAATCGAACGCGACAGTGGGTGAATGTCATGCGCATTTGCCATATCCTTCCCTCCCTTTCTAAATTACATTACTCGGTTTAGGACAAAATTCCTTCTTTTTTAAAAAAAAGATATTTTTTCGTGTTATGATTAGATTACACGAAACCATCTGTCAGTGAGTTCCGTATGTTTAATTTAGGTAGGGGATGAAATGGACTCGTTAACGAATCGATTAATTGCAGATATCAAACAAGGGGATGAGCAGGCTTTCGCCGAATTGGTAGACCTCTACAAAGACAAAGTGTACCAAGTTGCCTATAGAATGGTCGGCCACGTCCATGAAGCCCAAGATATCGCCCAAGAGGCGTTTTTGCGTGCTTATACCAATTTAGATAAATTTGATACCACTCGAAAGTTCTCGACTTGGTTGTTCCGTATTACCACAAATGTGTCAATTGACCGTTTGCGGAAGCGGAAGCCTGATATGCATTTGCAAGATGCGGTAAAAGGGATGGAGGAAGTGACCTATGAATCCCAACTTGCCGCAACAGATGAACTGCCTGAAGACCAGGTTGTGAAAATGGAGCTTCAAGAGTGGATACAATCAGAGATTAACCAGCTTCCCATTAAATATCGCACGGCCATTGTGCTTAAGTATTTAGAGGATCTATCGTTAAAAGAAATTAGCGAGATTATGGATATGCCTGTTGCCACCGTTAAAACGCGGATTCATCGGGGGCGTGAAGCGCTGCGTAAACGTATGCGGCACTTATAAATGTAAAGGGGTGACAAGATGAAAACCTGTCATTCTCACGATGAATTGATACACATTTATTTAGACGGAGATGCGACGAAAGAGCAGAAAGAGGAACTTTATGCCCATTTGCAATCGTGCCCGTCATGCAGAGAGCATTTGCAAGAACTGAAGAAATCCATTGCGTTTATCCAAAGTTCTTCTCATATAGAGGCACCTGAAGGGTTTACTGCCGGCGTTATGGCCAAATTGCCTAAGACGAAAAAAACAGCAAAATGGAAGCTAAAAGCAAAACGCCATCCCATCTTGGTTGCAGCAGCGATATTCCTCATTATGATGTCAGCTGCCTTTTTTTCCGCATGGAGCCATACCACCGACGGAATTGCCGTATCAGGGAATGGACCGTTTGTGATTGATAAAGAAGCAGGCGTGGTCGTTGTGCCTGAAGGCGAAGTGATTGATGGTGATTTGGTTGTCCGAAATGGCACGCTCGTGCTCGAAGGGGAAGTGCGCGGCAATGTCCTTCTCATTAATAGCCGCTTCAACAAAGACACGCTTTACGCTTCGCCCAATCAAGTAACTGGGGAAATTGAAGAAGTCGACAAAGCCCTGTCTTGGGCGTGGTACAATATGAAAGAGTTTTTTAGTGAAGTTGTCGCTGTTTTCGATGCCGGGGAAGACGATCCACATTCCACCGACAATTAGAAGAAGCATGAAAAATAATGGAGTTCCTGTCGTAAAGCGGGAACTCCCTTTCTATTTCGCTTGGATCGGTGTATACTTGTTACGTTTGGCACTGCGTTTCGTTTAAGATGCGCTGGACTTGTCAAAGGTAAGACTAGACGATTAAACATGGAGGGGCATACATGTTTACGATAGACTTCGAAAATTTGCCATGGCTTGCTTACATTGGCCAAATTGTCGACATTTTGCTTGTTACATATGTTGTGTATAAACTCATTATGATTATTCGCGGCACTCGGGCAGTACAGTTGGTCAAAGGGATCGCTGTCATTTTTATGATATGGTTTGTCAGCAACTTTCTAGGGTTAAGCACATTGGAGTTCATTACCAAGCAAACCGCTACGTTTGGATTGCTGGCGATCATTATTATCTTTCAGCCTGAATTGCGCAGGGGGTTGGAACAACTCGGGAGAAGCCGCCTGTTCACAAGCCGTTCAGCTCCTAAAAATGATTCGATGCAAACGACCATTGATGCCCTCGTTAAAGCGACTTCTTATATGGGGAAGCGACGCATTGGTGCGCTCGTGTCGATTGAAAAGGAGACTGGCTTAAACGATTACGCTGAGACGGGTATTCCAATGCAGGCTGTCCTTACTTCAGAGTTGTTGATTAATATTTTTATCCCCAATACACCGTTGCACGATGGCGCCGTTGTCATCAAGAATGATAAAATTTTGGCCGCAGGCTGTTATTTGCCTCTGTCTGAAGACAATACCATATCAAAAGAGCTAGGGACGCGCCACCGGGCCGCTCTCGGGATCAGTGAAGTAACCGATTGTTTGACATTGATTGTCTCCGAGGAAACGGGAGGCATATCAATATCAAAAAGCGGCACGCTCTACCGTAACTTAAGCGCAGAACAGTTGAGGGAGATGCTTGAGCAGAATTTGCTTCGCGCGACTTCTTCTGAAAACCGCTGGCAGTGGGGTGGTAGAAAAAATGGATAAACTGTTTAATAGCATTTGGTTTGTGCGGATTCTAGCTTTCTTCATTGCATTGATGTTATTTATTATGGTCAACCAAGATAATGTTGGCACACCTTCTCTTTTGCCTGAAGTCACCAACGCTCCTTATACAATCGAAGACCAACCGCTTGAAGTGTTTTATGATGAAACTCGTTTTGAACTAGTTGACCAACCGGAAACAGTGAGTGTGCAACTCCAAGGTTCGCAAGTGTCGATTTCGCTATTCCAGTTGACAAGCAACCGGTCGACAGAAGTGTTTGTGGACGCGACTGATGTGACGACTGAAGGGGAACATGTGCTAGCTGTCAACACACGCAATTTTCCGAGCGATTTGTCAGTAACGACGCAGCCTCAAGTAGTGCGCATCACTTTAAAAGAAAAACAAACGGTCTCGATCCCGGTACGCGTGGAGCTTGAGAATGAAAGTGAACTAGGAGACGAGTTTGCTGCCGGTTCACCAATCGCCAACCCAGTGAATGTGGAAGTGACCGCAGATGGAGACACGATTGACCAAATTGAAGAGGCCAAAGTGTTTGTAGATCTTGAAGGGGTCAAAGAAACGGTTGAAGATGACTACCCTGTCCATTTTTACGATGAGTCAGGGCAAGAACTGGAGATTGAATCAAACCCTAATTTCGTTTCGGTGACAGTGCCAATCACGAGCCCGAATAAACTTGTGCCAGTGAAAATGGTAAAGGAGAATGAGTTGCCGGACGGAATTAGCATTGATGAAGTGACGATTGAACCAAATGAAGTAACCGTTTATGGGCCGACGGATGTCCTGGAAGATATTGAGTTCGTAGAGAGCGAGCCAGTTGACTTAAGCAAAGTTGAAGAAAACGGCGAGGTAACGGCAAAACTGAAAACACCAACGGATGCCGAACGAATTGAACCGAAAGAAGTCCGTGTCCACTTTAGTGTCGGAAAGGAAGAAAGGCAAGCGTTTTCCGACGTGCCGATTGAAATTGTCGGTGCAGAGGGCACTGTCCGTTTCGCAGCAGACCAGCCATCGACAGTCCCAGTAACAGCATTTGGGACTAAAGCCAGGCTAGATCGTTTGAGCATGAACGATATACAATTGCAGGTGGATGCGAGTGGTTCCTATAAAGGAGAACAGTCGCTTCCTATATCGGTAAGTGGACCGCCGCATATCCGCTTCGAACTAGACGACGAGGCGATGTTGCAATTCGAAGAGTGAAAGCAATGAGAACGCATAAAGAAGGAGCGATCAATCATGGGTAAATATTTTGGGACAGATGGCGTCAGGGGGGTAGCCAATTCAGAGCTTACGCCTGAACTCGCGTTTAAGTTAGGGCGCGCTGGCGGTTATGTGCTAACAAAAGAGGCAGCGCAACCTAAGGTGTTGATTGGCCGGGATACGCGTATTTCTGGAGAAATGCTTGAGGCTTCCTTAGTGGCAGGTTTGCTTTCCATTGGCGCCGAAGTTATGCGCCTTGGGGTCATTTCAACCCCTGGCGTTGCGTTCCTGACCAAACAACTAAGCGCAACTGCGGGAATTATGATTTCTGCTTCTCATAATCCGGTTGAAGACAATGGCATTAAATTTTTCGGTTCTGACGGATTTAAGCTGCTTGATTCACAAGAAGAGGAAATAGAAGCACTCATTGATGGCGAAGATACGATGCCTCGTCCGATTGGTGGCGATGTCGGCCAGTTAAATGACTATTTTGAGGGCTCTCAGAAATACATGCAGTTTTTAAAACAAACGGTTGAAGGCGGTTTTGAAGGAATCCACGTCGCCATTGACTGTGCCAACGGTGCTGCCTCATCGTTAGCTACGCACGTACTGGCTGATCTTGATGCTGATATATCGTCGATGGGCTCTTCGCCAAACGGAACCAATATTAATGCATGCTGCGGCTCGACCCATCCTGAAGAGCTGGCAAAGCTAGTTGTGGAAAAACAGGCAGATGTCGGCCTGGCGTTTGACGGCGATGCCGATCGTTTGATCGCAGTCGATGAAAAGGGCGAAATTGTGGACGGCGACAAGATTATGTATATTATCGCTTCCTACTTGAAAGAACAAGGGCGCCTGAACAACAATACGATTGTCACTACTGTAATGAGCAATCTCGGTTTTTACAAAGCACTCGAGGAGAAACAGATCGAGACGAAGCAAACGGCTGTAGGCGACCGTTATGTGATGGAGGAAATGCGTAAAGGAAATTACAACCTTGGCGGCGAACAGTCTGGCCACATTATTTTCCTTGACTACAACACGACAGGCGATGGCTTGCTTACAGGCGTGCAGCTATTAAACATTATGAAACAAACAGGGAAGCCTTTGTCCGAACTGGCGGCAGGCATGAAAACATTTCCGCAATGCTTAATCAACGTCCGCGTTACGGATAAAGATGCAGCTAAAAACAATGCCCTCGTCCAACAAGAAATCAAACGTGTGGAAGAGGCAATGGCTGGAGAGGGACGGATCCTTGTACGCCCATCTGGCACCGAACCACTTGTGCGTGTGATGGTCGAAGCCAAAACCGACGAGTTGTGCCAACAGTACGCAAACCAAATTGTCGATGTCGTAAAAGAACAGCTTGGAGCTTGATAAAAAAGGCATTGCCGCATGAGGCAGTGCCTTTTTTATGTAGCCAAATTCCCGCTAGAACAAGGGCTGTTTTGCCCTTTTCGATAACAAACCGTTCCCCCGAATGAAACAGGTGCATATTTTAAAATTGTGGAGAACCTATGAAATCGATTGACGGCAATTCTCCATTCCTTTATTATGAGTCTTGTATGAATTTCATACACCAAAGCGCCAGGACTGGCATGACGCCAGTTGACGAGGAGAGGGCTAATCGAACTTTCGGCGGGTTCCCTCCGGCTGCGTGTGACAGCCGCAAGCTTTTGTCAAAACAATGGGGTGACCTGTTGCACAAAAACAAAAGCAGCACGCAACAAATTCAAAGAGTGGGGGCACGTCTGCCCCTGCAGGTCGATGCTCCCACTGCGGGAGGATACGAAAAATATGTGTGGAATTGTTGGGTACATCGGAAATGAGGATGCAAAGGAAATCTTGCTAAGTGGTCTGGAAAAACTGGAATACCGCGGCTACGACTCCGCTGGCATTGCAGTCCGGACAGAAAGCGATACCGAGGTGTTTAAGGAAAAGGGCCGAATCGCCACATTGCGCAAGGCTGTTGATGAAAATGTCCACTCAACAGTCGGAATCGGGCATACGCGCTGGGCGACTCATGGCGTCCCAAGCCAATTAAACGCACACCCTCATCAAAGCGCCACAGAACGGTATACGCTCGTACACAATGGTGTCATTGAAAACTACGAGCAAATTAAGCGCGATTATTTAGCCGATGTACAGCTAAAAAGCGATACGGACACGGAGGTAATTGTTCAGTTTATTGAACAATTGGCTGGGGAAGGACTTACAACGGAAGAAGCTGTCAGCAAAGCGCTCTCGCTTATGAAGGGCTCTTATGCGATTGCTCTTCTTGATAAGGACGACCCAGACACGATTTTTGTCGGAAAAAACAAGAGCCCGCTTTTAGTTGGTGTTGGCGAAAATGCGAATGTGGTTGCCTCAGACGCAATGGCGATGCTTACCGTCACTGATCAGTTTATTGAAATCATGGATGAAGAGCTCGTGATAGTCAGACGCGATCGCATTGAAATCAAAACATTGGCCGGTGATGTGCAAGAGCGCAAGCCTTACACAGCCGAGCTTGATGTAAGCGACATTGAAAAAGGCACATACGCCCACTTTATGCTAAAAGAGATTGATGAACAACCATTCGTCATTCGCAACATCATCCAAAAGTACCAACACGAAGATGGCAGCACGCGCCTCGATGAAGACATCCGCGCAGCAATGAAAGATAGCGACCGGATTTACATTGTTGCAGCAGGAACAAGCTACCATGCTGGCCTAGTTGGAAAACAGCTGCTCGAACGTGTTTCCGGCAAACCGACAGAAGTGCATATTGCGAGTGAATTTTTGTACAATATGCCGCTCTTATCTGAAAAACCACTCTTTGTCTTTATTTCACAAAGCGGCGAAACGGCTGATTCCCGCGGCGTGCTTGTGAATGTCAAAAAACAAGGCCACCGCACGCTTACGATTACAAATGTGCCAGGATCGACGCTTTCCCGTGAAGCCGATTATACGCTGCACACGTTTGCAGGGCCAGAAATAGCTGTTGCTTCTACGAAAGCATACACAGCACAAATTGCTGTTCTCGCCTTGCTTGCCGTTGATGTAGCCAACGCAGCAGGAAAAACGCTTGATTTTGACTTGCTGCAAGAGCTAGCCATTGCTGCCAATGCAATGGAGTCGCTCTGCAACCAAAAAGACGAAATGGAACAAATTGCCCGCGATTACTTATCCGTAACACGCAATGCATTTTTTATAGGCCGCACAGCTGATTACTTCGTGGCCCTTGAAGGCGCATTGAAGCTAAAAGAGATTTCGTATATTCAAGCAGAAGGATTTGCCGGCGGCGAACTGAAGCATGGCACCATCGCGCTTATTGAAGACGGAACGCCTGTCATTGCCCTCGCTACGCAAGAGCATGTCAACTTAAGCATTCGCGGCAATGTGCAAGAAGTCGCAAGCCGAGGCGCAGCCACTGCGATCATTTCGATGGAAGGTTTAGACCAAGAAGGCGATGCGGTCGTCTTGCCGCGCGTACACGAATTGCTGACGCCACTTGTCTCGGTCATTCCGACACAGCTGATTGCCTACTATGCCGCGCTGCACAGAGGCTGTGACGTTGACAAACCGCGGAACTTAGCGAAGAGCGTGACGGTGGAGTAAGGTTGTAGTTATCCTGAATGAGAAATCCGGTTTTTAAAAAATCGTGAAGGTTCACCCCTTTGGTTATGCTTAGCCAAAGGGGTGTTTTTTGTAGGCGAACAAAGAACCGTTGTTTTCTAATTGTAATCGAATTTTTCCGACTCCTAGACATGTACAAAGGAGATGTTTTTGAGTCAATATCTTACAAGAGCGCTTTACCCAAATGTGCTACACTCAGTATTAGAAATGAAAAGGAGGTTGTTCGGTGGGACGAGAAGAAAGAACGGTACGTTTTGATCATGATTTACAAATAGAAGCCTATCGATTTGAAGGAATCATGCAAAAGTTTCCCAACCACTTCCATGAATATTATGTAATTGGCTATATAGAGAGTGGACAAAGACGGTTATCTTGTAAAAACAGCGACTATCTAATAGGTACCGGTGATGTTATCTTTTTTAACCCTCTGGACAATCATGCCTGTGAATCCGTTGACAACCAAACACTTGATTATCGCTGTTTGAATATTAAGCCTGAAATCATGCGAAAAGTCACAAAAGAGATTACAGGGCAAGATTATCTTCCTTCCTTTTCTTCTCCGGTTGCTTATCGGAGTGGACAAGCTCAATTATTGCATCATCTTCACCAGATGATTATGGATGAAGTTATAGATTTGGAGAAAGAAGAAACGTTTTATTTCTTGATTCAGCAACTTATTGAAGAATATACCGAAGCGAACACAGATACTGAATCGATAGCGATTAAGCAAGAAATTGAACAGGTCTGTCGTTACCTAGAAGTCCATTATGCAGAACAAATTACGTTAGACCATTTAGCAAAAATAGCGAACATGAACAAATATTCTTTGTTACGCTCATTTACGCGAATTCGAGGGATTACCCCGTATCGTTACTTACAAACCGTACGTATTAGTGAAGCAAAGAAACGGTTGGAAAAGGGTTTAAAACCACTTGATGCAGCAATCGAGACAGGTTTTGTAGACCAAAGTCACTTTAGTAAGTTTTTTATGGATTTTATTGGATTAACACCTGGGCAATACAGGGATATTTTTATCCAGAATCGTAAATAGCTTCCGTATGGACGTTTTCATTCTAAATCAAATGTGGATGTGATGATCTTATGATTAATGAAGAAGCTCGCTTTTCTAAAGCTTTAAAATCGATTGCTAGAAATCAGGAACTCAAAGCATATATTCAAAATTCCAAAGAGCTTTTCCCGATTTTAATGAAAGGTGCGAACCGATTTGTAGCTGGGGAGACACGCAGGGAAGGGATAGAACGTGTTATAAAGCTATATAACAAAGGATACCAGGTTTCACTAGAATTTATTGGCGAAAATACAACTTCTGAAGAAGAATGCATGGATGCCAAAAATGAATTCATAGAACTAATCAAAGACCTCGGGCATAAGCAAATGAAAGCTACCGTGTCATTTGATCTTTCCCATATTGGAATGATGATTTCTGACTCAGTGGCATTTACGAATTTAGAAGAATTAGCAAAAGTAGCACATCAACATAATATTCAACTAATGATAAGTATGGAAGAATCGCAAAAAACAGATACCATTTTATCACTATACAAACGGATAGCAAAGTCATTCTCAAATGTTGGAATAACCTTACAAGTTCATTTGGAACGTTCATCGATGGACCTAAACGATCTATTGAAGGCTCCAGGTAGAATCCGTTTAGTAAAGGGCGCTTATCAAGAGCCTGAAGGCATCTATATTCCAAGATCGGAAGAATTAAATAAACGGTATATAGAATTTGTATCTATGTGTGTAGAGCGGAATCAACCATTATCTATTGCAACACATGATGAAAATCTATTGACGGAATTAAAAGCGAAAGGGATTCTTTACAGGCCAAATGTTGAAGTAGAGATGTTGGATGGTGTACGACCTGACTTATTAAGATCTTTAAAAGAGGATGGCATTCAGGCTAAAGTGTATGTAACATATGGTAGCGAGTGGTATTTGTATGTCGTTCATCGTATTGCTGAATACCCTCCAAATATTTATACGTTCCTTTCAGATGTGATTGGACAACATACTGTCGGGGAATAGGACATGAAACGAATAGAAAACAACCATTTCCAAACTCTTAATGATTATGTGTATAAAATCCAATTGACGGTCAGGGCAACAGCAGCAGCAACATACATTATAAAAGATAATAGCATCGTAAATGAGTGGTATTCAGGTAGGCATGATTATCCTGAAAATTCACGCCCCGTGGATGAAAAAACCCAATTTAACGTTGGTTCAATCCGTAAAACATATCTCGCTCTAGCGATAAGTTTGTTAATTGAGCAAGGACGAATTAGGAGCATTAATGACGAAATTGGGACATATCTACACGAATATAAAAAGATTGCAAATGGGGTAACCTTGCGCCATCTACTTACACATACCCACGGATTAATGGAGGAACGAGGTAGGTTTGTAAGGGAATTCCCAGCTGGTGCAAACTGGGCGTACAGAAGTCCTGGTATCAGTATGCTTATTAAACTTGTTCATCATTTGTCAGGCCAACATTTGAGCACTTTTATGAGAAATAACGTATTTGATGTTTTTCAACTTATAGAAACAGGTTGGAGAACCGAGTATCATGAAAACCTTATTTACAATTACTATAAGGATAAAGATACGTGGGTTGGACCAAATAGTAGTGATGAAGGAGACCAGAGCAATTTATTCATTAGCGCACGCGACTTGGCGATGTGGGGATATATCCATCTCACAAAAGGCTGTTTAGGCGGCAAACAAGTGTTACCGAAAAGCGTGTTTGAACGAATAACAACACTTCAAACTCCTAATACCGTTCCTGCTCATCTACCACGAAATGGTTTTATATGGTGGTTACAAAGTGACACCCCTCTAAATCAAATAGGGGAACGCTTACCAAGTTGTTCTTATCAAATACTTGGCATTACCGGGTGCGCTTGTTTAGTAGTCCCGAAATACAATGCAGTGGTAGTAAGAATGTATAATCAGTTAAGCAATCCGCGCGGATACGATTATTTAAGCGATGTGAGGCAATTTGGCAATCTGGCAAATGATCTTTTAATGATGGTATAGATCGGTATTTTGACTGATCACTCTACCTTTTGATATAAATCGCTTAGCATGAACAACACATACATTGCCGCAAAAATAGAAGCAGCATATAGCCGCTTCTATTCGTTACTTCGTTAATTCGATTCCTTTTTCTTAGCTCCTTTATAAATAGTTAAAACAATGATGACCATAATTAAAGGAACCGCTATGAACGTACCAAACAACATCATTGTATTCCAAGGCATTTAGTTAGCTCCTTCCCCATTCGTATTAATGCAATTAAGTCCAAGTGTTCGTTGTAACATCGTAAGCACCACCTGACTTTGTAAGGACAGAAGCTCTCGTCCACATTGTTGCTAAGATAGAATTGTATCTCTGTCTAGAAAAAGAAGATAACGTTAGTAGTTAAGCATTCCTTTTTAGGATATCATGGAATTCCTGTAATACAATAGGCTTGCTGAATGTGTTAATGTGATTATACAGGAATCCTCTATGGAGAACTTATGAAGTTTGATTCGCATAACATCCAATTGAGGAGAGGTTCCCCATCTCTATGTTTCAGTTTCTACAGCCCAGCCCCCCTTCCTTTTAATCGGGACGCGTTTTCGCTAACTAGGCATAAAGCATAGAATGGCATAATTTAGAGCGATGACTCATGTGAAAAGGTGAGAGTTATGGGTAGCCATTGGGTATATAAGCTAATTGTATATTCGAAACTTAAGAATAAATTAATGCTTACTTATGACAAAAATGAATTCTCCCTACCTTCTTACCAACCTGAATTGGCTCATGTGGCAATAGTAGGACATATAAATGAATTTGTAAAAGAGCATTTTCAGCTGAAAACGACTGTACTAAGGTGCTGTCGTCAACTCGAGAATATACGAATATATGAAGTAGAGATTCTGGAAGAAGAAAGCGTCCAATTTGCTAATCACGTATGGCTAACTTTATCACAACCGAGTGATTTGAAAAAATTGAATAGTGATGACCAAACGATACTGAAAAGTTGGATAGACACTCAAAGGTCAGTTGGCATTCCATGGTTTCATGTAGGATGGAGAAACCAAATGGAGAGATGGGCAGCCAATGTTTTGTCAAACAGTTCTTTAACATTTGCACAAATTAGAAGCTGGGAAAGGTCGGCTTTGTTTCGAATCATTTCAGATACACAGAACTACTATTTTAAAGCAGTACCGGATGTATTTAATCATGAACCTTTATTGAGCGATTACTTATTTCAACATTATCCTTTGTACGTACCTGAAATTGTACAAGTCGAACCGAACAAAAACTGGTATATCATGCGAGAAATACAAGGTTCTTTACTTGGCCAGACCGGAAAAATCGCTTACTGGAGACAAGCGATTGAACAGTTAGCAGTTATGCAAAAGCAATCTACTCGACATATTGACGAATTGAAAAAACGAAATTGTCCAGTTAGGCCTGTAGCAAAGGTAATTAAATCGTATGTAAAGTGTTCATTCGATGATTTATATGAGAGCCATCATATTTCGAGGGAGACCTATCAAAAGTTGAACACGAGTATCCCAACCATCATAAATATATGCGACAAGATAGAAAAATCGAATATTCCACTCGCCTTAGAGCATGGTGACTTTTTTGGTGGAAATATAATGGTGCAAAACGGCCAACCGGTTATTTATGACTGGTCTGATTGTACGTTATCACACCCGTTTCTGAGTATAATGGTCATCCTAAAAGAAGTGGAACAGTTTTTTTCAGAAGAAGTTGCTAAGTCATTGTTAAATGACTATTTGGAAAAATGGAGTGGCTTTGATTCTAAGCCCCATCTCATTGAGGAATATAATTGGCTGAAGGTCATTGCTCCTGTTTATTATCTAACGATTTATCAAACGTTTATCTTTCCTGCTTTTAACGACAATTGGGATAAAAAACAAATAATAGAGGGTTACATCACGGAGTGGTTGACTATGCCAATGCTATAAATTCTCTTTTTCAAGCTGTAGAGACTAGTGTCTACCTTGCAGTCTTTGTTCATTGCTTCTTGTCGCCTAGTTCCATTATAGCTTGGGTATGAACATGGCTACGTATATGCCACAATTTTTAACAACAACTGTTATGTAAAGTTGATAGACTTTACGTTAAATCGTCTGTAGATTGGAGATAGAAGGGGACGGAAGAAATGATTGGTATCAATATACGTGTTTTACGTAAAAAGCATAAACTGAGTCAGGAACAATTGGCTGAAAAGGTAAATGTCTCACGACAGACTGTAGCAAAGTGGGAAAGCGAAGAAGCTTTTCCAGATATTTTTAAATGCAAGATGCTTAGTGATATATTTCAAGTAACGATTGATCAATTATCCCGAGATATGAGTGAAGAAGAAGCAAACCAGCTTCGTCCTAAGGGAAAGCAGTTTTTTGGTGTTGTGAAGGTGGGAGAACGGGGACAAATGGTGATTCCGAAACAGGCACGAGAAATGTATCAAATTCATGCAGGAGACAAACTGGTTGTCTTGGGAGAAGATGCGACAAAGGGAATCGCTATTTTGAAAAGTGAAGGCTTTCTGGAATTTGCCGACATGATTCGAAAGGCTGAACTGAAGGGTGAAACGGAATGAGTAAAATCGTTTTTTTCTCGATACCAGCACATGGCCACACGAACCCCACTATTCCGGTGGTAAGCGAATTAGTAAATAAAGGGCACCAAGTTTGGTATTATTCTTTTTTAGAGTTTCAACATAAAATAAAAGAAGCTGGCGCTATATTTATTGCTTGTGATAATTTTTTACCTCAAGTTTCACAAAAAGAGCTGGATAGTAAAGTAGGTAAAGACTTTGCAGCATTGATTGAAATGACAGCCGAGACAACAATGGCCTTGGATCAAAAGGTTTGTAAAGAATTAAAAGAAATTCAACCAGACTGTATTGTGTACGACTCGATGTGCATGTGGGGGAAATTATTTGCTGATAAACTAGGAATACCCTCTATTTGTTCGACTACTTCGTTTGCTTTTAATCAACATACAGCGAAATTGATGAAGAGGAGCTTCATAGAAATCTGGAGAATGATTGTAGGCATGCGAAGGGTAAACAAAAAGATTAAGCAATTAAACGATCACGGTTATCGAGTAAAGAATGTAGTGTCCTTAATTCAAAATGATAATGAAACGGACACCATTGTGTACACGTCGAAGGATTTTCAGCCTCTGGCGGATACTTTTTCAGAACGCTATACGTTTGTCGGACCATCCATAAGGCAAACGGAGCCACTACAGGATGGTATAAGAGGGAGAAAAACAATCTATATCTCCCTTGGAACGGTACTCAATCAAAATCAAGATTTTTACGAAAACTGCCTTGTTGCATTTGCAAACGCGGATTATGATGTGGTGATGTCTGTTGGTGATAAAACGGATATTTCGTCTCTTGGTCGTATACCTGAAAACTTCACAGTAAAAAACGTGGTGGAGCAGATCTCTGTATTAAGGAAGCAGATGTATTTATTACCCATTGTGGAATGAATAGCACAAGTGAGGGCCTCTATTTTGGCGTTCCATTGATTTTATTTCCACAGCATGGCGAACAAAGAATGGTAGCTGATCGGGTTGCAGAGCTAGGCGCAGGATTTAAACTTAACTCTAATAAGCCAAAGCATTTAGCGGCAGCAGTAGCTGAAGTGCTTGTGAATCCTACCTATAAAAAAGAAGCACAGAAATTGGCAAAAAGCTTTCGGGAGGCAGGCGGTGCTGCCAAAGCAGCCAGTGTGATTCTGAGTAAAATTAGCTAGAAATCTAATGGAAAATCAAAGTACTAGGTTTATATTCAGTGAAATCAATATCGCTGTCCACATTCGTAAAGTGTTTGGTCAAAATGCCGAACGCTTTATTTATTTTTATGAAGGACAAGGCGTTAATGTTTTTCCACTGAAATTACAAGACTCGATTTTCCGTGTATCGATCCTGCCCCCATACGTTGTAAGTCAGGGCACCGTAATGAAAGCTAGGTCCCTTACACCATCTGTAAGTATTTTTCTGATTTTAGGCTGGTTATAATGTGTATAGCTTCATCGATCGATGATCATTCCGGAAAATGAGAATCAAAGAGGGAGAGTTATACATGAGTAGCCAAGGGAAATTATTAGAGGTGCAAGACTTACAAAAACACTACGGAAAGAAAAACAATAGAACGAAAGCCTTAAACAGTGTTCGGTTTGATATTCTTCCTGGAGAATTTTTAGGAATCATGGGGCCGAGTGGCTCTGGCAAGACGACGTTGTTAAACTGCATTGCGACCATTATCAAACCGACATCGGGGCGCGTCCTTTTAAATGGGCAGAACATTAGCGCTTTTGACAGCAAGGATTTGGCAGCGTATCGCGGCAGTCGTATTGGCTATTTGTTTCAGGACTTTGAACTGCTGGATAATTTAACGGGGCAAGAGAACATATTATTGCCATTGTCTATTCATGGAATTGATTTTGCCAAAGCACAAGCGAAAATAAATGAGCTAGCAGGTTTTTTAGAAATAACCGACATTCTTAACAAATTTCCCGCGCAGATGTCTGGAGGGCAAAAGCAAAGAGTTGCCGCTGCTCGTTGTTTGATTTCTGACCCTGATATCGTCCTTGCTGATGAGCCGACAGGGGCTTTGGACACACGCTCGGCAAAAACGTTAATGAACAAGTTGGAAGGGATTAACCGGAGTAGTGGAAGAACGATTTTAATGGTTAGCCATGACCCGAATGCAGCAAGCTTCTGTTCAAGAATTCTATTTATTCAAGACGGTGTCATTTTTCATGAACTGCGTCGAAAACAGGATGAGTCACAAGAACGATTTTATGAACGAATTTTACAGGTATTAGCTCAGCTTGGGGGAGGAAGCGCCAATGTTCTCTAGGCTGGTTTTTCGTAATGCCAAACGAAGCCGTAAGGAAAATGCGATTTATTTTGCTACCCTTGTAACAGCGGTCGCTTCGTTTTATATCATTCTTTCGCTCGGGAAACAAGATGTTATCTTATTTTTAAGGGAGTTTGAGAGTGATGCGATTGATAAGCTGCTAGCTGAAATGCGGATTGTCTATCTGTTTGCGTTATTTTTATTGTTCTTCTTGGTTTTATTTGCTAATCGGTACCAATTAAATCGAAGAAGTAAAGAGTTTGGGCTCTACCTTATGTTAGGAATGCGCAAGGAGCGTCTAATTGTCCAGCTTTTGGCTGAGGGGCTGATGACTTCGATTTTGGCACTCGCTGGAGGCCTTTTAGTAGGAGGCTTTTTAGCAGAAATCATTAGTTTGACCGTTTCTAAGTTAGTTGGACAGGGGATCATCGGCCATCAGTTTAGTTTGTCCGTAGAGGCGATTGTTTTTACGATTCTTGGTTTTTTATTGATCCAGTTTATCGCATTGGTCATGCTTGGTGGAAGATTGTTTCAACAGGAAGTCCATCAATTACTGTATGAGCAAATGGATAAGAAAACGGATATGGGTCATGTGAAAGGCAACGCACTCCATGTAGGACTAGGTTCTGTCTTACTAGGTGTTGCCTATTGGATCGCCTTATATCGGTTTGCGGACTTTGGCGGACTGCTTCTGTTTGCGGCACTCCTTTTTGGAAGCTTAGGAACGATCCTTTTTATAAGGGGATTTGGAAAACTACTAGGCATTTGGGCAAGTTTGTCCAAGCGTAAATCGATGAAAGGGCTGCACACTTTTACATTAAGGCAGTTTCAAGAGAATGTTGCTAACCGCTCAACTGCTGTTGCGGTCACATCGATTCTGCTCACGTTGTCGATTATTTTGATTGCCAATGGTGCTTCAACGATTTTAAGTTTAGACAGTTTGTATAATCGAGATTCCTCGGTATATGATTTTACGGTTAACGGAGAGAGTCAAAAAGTGGAGCCATTTTTGGCTTCCGAAAAAATGCGCCCTTATGTCGAAGACTCAAACCTGTTGGAAATGGGAAAGATGAACGATCAGGGAGAGCGCGCGGAAGATGGGATGCCACTGTCATTGGTTGATTGGTCTAAATTAAAAGAGCAACTCATCCTAGCTTTGCCTAGCCACTATAAGGAGCAACTTTTGTCTGGAGAAATGCAAAGTTACGATATTAGTTCAGAGAACCCCGAAGCCCTTAATTTGCTAGGGGTGTTAGAAATGGATACAACGACACCTTATCTAATTCCTGAATCGTCATATAATGGACACTTAACAGCGATAGGAGAACAACCCCTGAACCTTGATTCAGATGAAATCGCCTTGTACTTTAACCCGGATTTTGTCCCTATGGAAAATCTTGATCGCATGCCTGTACTTGATTCGATTCTTGATAAGGCGGCAAAAGAGGGGCAACGTTTGCTGCGTATTGATAATCAAGACATGTTCATACGCCCATCGATTCCTATGAGAGGATTGGTAGCGGACCGTTCCGTGGAGATCTTTTCAGCCTTTATTGTGACTGACCGGATGTTTGAACAATTAGTCAATAAGGAAACGTATGTGTCCTATTGGAATTTCCGAATCCCGCAAAAGTTGCAGGAGCAGCAAGGTTTAATGAAACCATTAATGGAGGCTAGGGACATATTAAAAACTTCAGGCTTCGCGTTTGAAAGTTACTTGCAAAACTTCGGGCGCCGGCTCTTCTATGTCGTTGCTGGGAGTTATACTGTCTTGTATATGGGATTCTTGTTTTTAATCATTGCTTGCACGGTATTGGCTTTACAATTTTTGACGCAAATGAAGCAGACTGGAGGGCGCTATGTCACCCTGTCGATGTTAGGCGCCAAACGCGATCAAATGAAAAAATCGATGCATAAACAGGTGTTGTGGGCCTTTTTGTTGCCGATGTCTCTCGCATGCGTAAGTGCAGCTGTTGGGATAAGGGCAATGATTTCATTTGTGGTCATTCGCTTTGAGGACGATCCCCTCCTGTATCCTATCGCGATTGCCTTTGCCTGTATCGTGATCGCCATTGTAGCGATTTATGGAGTCGCTGTTGCCCGTTCGGCTGACCATGAGATCGATAAATTACGGTGGAAGCCAAACATCGATTAACGAGTATCTGTACAGAGGAGGTGCTAAAGTGGCGAGGATTGCAATCGTTGAAGACGATGCATGGATGAGAGAAGAGTTAATGGATATTTTGAAAAAAGAAGGATTTGATGTCGTAGCGGTTACAGATTTCCATGACATTGCCCATCAAATTGCCACTTTGGCACCTGACTTAGTCTTGTTAGACATCAATTTACCAGGGCAGTCTGGATTTGATCTATGCAAAAGCCTAAAATCGAAAGGGATTGGACCGATATTGATTTTGACGTCGAGAGACAAGTTACAAGATGAGTTACATGGCTTTCATTTAGGTGCGGATGATTATTTGACGAAACCATGCAATCGTGATCGCTTATTGGCCCGCATTCAAAACTTGTTAAGAAGATTTGCGAGACAGCCAGGCTTGGTCGATGGCGGCGATTTTTCGCTTGATCCCAATACCTATACGTTATATAAGGGATCCGAGTCGCTCGTCTTATCGGCGAATGAAGGAAAAATTTTATTGGCATTAGTACAGAATCGTCCTGAGATTGTGTCAAAAAAAGCGTTGAGTGAGCTTTTATGGGGAACCGACCAATTTATAGACGAAAACGCCATTCAAGTTAATCTCACGCGTTTGCGAAAGACGCTGCGGCCATTAAACTTGGAAGACCAAATTGAAACGGTAAGGGGCCAAGGGTATCGACTGAAGGAGTATAGACGATGAATCGGATCAAACACATTTATGCGTGTTTTCATGCGCATAAGCAATGGTTTTTTATGTTAATGCTAACCAATCTATTATTTATTTTTTTCGCTTGGTTAGCTTACCCTGAAACGTTTAACGTTTTAGTAAGCTTAATGGTTGTTTTTACGTTAGCGATGATATCGGTATCTGTATTTCTGATTATAAGAAAGGAAAGAAGAATCGAAGCTGCCTTTGAAGATTTTTTGTTAGAACCGAATGAGGCAAACGAAGAAATGTTATGCCGGGTATCTCCGAAAACACATTGGCCATTTATCCGCAGAATTGGAAGCGTTCTAAGGTCCCACCAAGAGGAACGAAATCAACAAGTGCTTGAGCTCGCCGATTATGAAAATTACATTGAAGGTTGGGTTCATGAAATGAAAAAACCTTTGTCATTGATGACATTGGTTTTAGATAACCGCAGTGACGAAATGTCTCCCCTCGTTCGACAGCGTATGCTTCATGTCAGAGATCAAATGCGTGGAGATGTCGAGCGAATTTTATATTATGCCAGACTTGGAGCTGCCCATAAAGATTATCTGTTTGAGTCGATTCCTATTCTAGCGTTTTGTAAACGGACAATTGTAGATTACCAAACACTCCTTGATGAATCTGGTTTTCAAATCCAGTTCAAAGGCGAAGAGATGGAAATTCTCTCCGACCGCAAAGGGTTAGCGTTTATTATAGAACAGGTTATTGCCAATAGTACAAAACACGTTACACAACATCAGGATGATCCATTGATCACATTTGAAACCGTGTATGACGAAAACAGAGACCAAACGATTTTGCATATTTGTGATAATGGACCGGGTGTTTCGGGAGAAGATTTACCGTTTATTTTTGATAAAGGTTTTACTGGAGGGCGAGGGGCTTACACAAGGCAAGCAACAGGGATGGGGCTTTTTTTAGTGAGCAAGATGGCTGATGATTTAGCGATTCAGTTGGAGGCGACGTCAGAGCCTGGCTCGGGTTTTACGTTGTCGTTAAAATTTCCGAATGTGAAAACATAGGATGTCGTACTGATCCTGATAACCCATTTTTTATGGCTCTGCCTTTCATACGTCCTTGCTTCCATGTGAAAGGCATGGAGGGACTCAGTACGACATCTTGACATCTCAAAATCTTATGTTATTCTATTACCGACAGGCAGTCGGTCTATAAAGAGGAGATGTAGTCATGAGAGTTGTAAAAGAAGCGGAAGAACGCAAAAACGAAATTCTTGTCGCCGCGGATGAGCTTTTTGGAGAGAAGGGCTTTGAAGGTACAAGCACAAAAGACATTCTTGAAAAAGTCGGAATCGCACGAGGAACGCTCTATTATCATTTCAACTCGAAAGAGGCGATTATGGACGCGCTGATTGAGCGTTATAGTACTCGTATTTTAAGCGCGGCACGGGAAATTGCTGCTGATAAGAGCATATCTATTAGCGAACGTATCATTGGCGTCGTCATGGCTTTAAACGTAAGTGGCGGAAGCGGCCAAGAAATAAAGGACCATATTCATAAGCCGCAAAACGCGCTTATGCATCAGAAAATTGAAAAGGTCATTATTTCCAACGTGCCGCAAATATTGACGGAAATCATCCGCGAGGGCATCGAACTAGGCTTGTTTAACACGCCATTCCCGTATGAATGCATGGAAATGGTTGTAATCTATCTTAATACCGTTTTCGATGACGATATGGTAGAGATGACGGACGAGCAGCGTGTAACACGCGTACACGCGTTTGTATTCAACCTAGAACGGTTGCTCGGTGCTGAGCGCGGAAGTCTCATGTATGTATTGCAGTTGTTTGCTAACAAGGATGGAGGCAACCATGAATAATCCAAAAATAGAAAATGGATTGAACAAATTTTTAGTCCTCTGGATGGGTGAATTGATTTCTAATATTGGTACTGGATTGACCGCATTCGCTCTTGGCGTGTATGTGTGGCTAATGACACAATCAGCGGTGGATGTGGCAATGGTGGAAATGGCGGCACTGTTGCCGATGATTTTACTAGCTCCAGCTGCGGGGGTTCTTGCAGACCGCTTTGATCGGAGGCTGCTTATGATGTTAGGGGATATTGTGTCTGGATTTGCACTAGTTGTGTTGCTCGTACTTATTATCAATGGACATATTCAAGTGTGGCAAATCTGTGTTTGTATTGGGGTTAGTTCTTTGTTTTCGGCATTGTTAAATCCAGCCTATAAAGCTACGATTACCGACCTCCTAACAGAGGAAGAGTATGCCAAAGCAAGTGGAATGGTGGGCATTGCATCGTCTTCAAAGTTTTTGATTTCCCCTATTTTAGCGGGGGTCATTCTAGCCTTTTCTACGATTGAAGTGGTGCTTATCATTGATATTCTGACTTTCGTAATAGCGGTTATTGCTATTTTTTTGATAAGGAAATCACTTGCGATAAAGCCGCGGGTCAAGGAAAAATTGAATTTTTTCAACGATTTAAAGGAAGGATGGTTGATTATTCTTGAATCGAAAGGAGTATTGCGATTAATTGTCCTTGTATCTTTCTTAATGTTTTATATGGGAATGATCCAAGTACTGTCCAAACCGCTGCTCCTCGCAATTACAGATGAAAAAACAACAGGCATTCTACTTACGATCATTGCCTGCGGAATGTTGGTGTCCAGCATTGTCATAGGCAACGGCATCCTTAAGAAAAACTATGTCAATGTCATGGTAGGAAGCTTTATCGTCGCTGGGGTTACAATGGCGGGTTTTGGTGCTACAACAAGCATTCCGGTCATCCTTCTCTCAGGTTTTTTATTCTTTGCCTCGCTGCCATTTGCGAATGCAAGTATCGATGTGCTCATTAGAAAATCAATTGATAATCATAAACAAGGAAGAGCATGGGGGCTTATTTCATTAATATCACAAGTAGGATTTGTTGTTGCTTTTGTCATTGGCGGCTTTCTTGCAGACCATGTATTTAATCCTGCCTTTGCAGAAGGTGGTGTGCTTGCAAGTACGGTTGGCAAAATAATTGGGACAGGTGAAGCGAGAGGAATCGGATTTTTAATTATTCTTGCTGGACTAGGGCTTATCATTACGGCACTGTTTGTCTCTAGGTCAAGGGGCATTAGAGACATGGATACCCCAAATAGAGTCGGGACAGATAGAACGGGCATTTCAAAAACGTGAATAGCAAGAAAACGAATGCCATAGTCAGGGGGAATTTTGTGTTCTTAAAAATGGTAAGGGACGATTTTCGAAGGAATAAAATCATCACAGCCGCCGTTTTTCTATTTATTATGTTCGCCGTTATGTTAGCGGCGAGTGCTGTCCATAACATCGCCCATTTGATTCCCTCGATGGCGGATCTGCAAAAGCGTGCAGTCCCAGCAGATATTACGCAGATGCATTCTGGCGAGTTTGTTCAGGAAGACATTGATCGATTTACTGAAGCACAGCGTGAGCATATCGCGATGCAGGAGACAATGGTGCTGCTAACGTTGGATGGCAGCCATATCCACTTTGGCGACAATCAAACGATGGCTGGAACGGTGCAGGATATTTCATTTGTTGTACAGAATGAAAAATTCGATTTTATATTGGATTTGAATAATGAAAAGCTCGATGTCATGGAAGGGGGAGTCGCCGTTCCCATCTACTTCATGCAGCACTATCACTTGAAAATCGGCGACACGATTACCGTGAAAAGCGGAGAATACGCGAAAGACTTTGTCATTTCTGACTATGCAAGAGATTATGAGATGAATGCTTCCCTTACTTCATCGAAACGTTTTGTTCTCAATCAGGCAGACTATGATGAAATGTACACGATGCAGGCTGGGGAACGGGAATACTTGATTGAATTCAAGCTGACAGAGAACGGTGATTCCCAAGCCGTACAGACTGCCTATATCGAAGCTGGGCTTCCAGCAAACGGGCCGACTGTCGAAGGGGAAGTCTTTTTGCTATTTAATGCGCTCTCAGATGCAGCTGTAGCGTTGGTGATCATCCTTATCAGTATGCTGATGATTGTGATTGCTTTTCTATGTATCAGGCTTACGTTTCTGGCCACGATGGATGAGGACTTAAGAGAAATCGGTATCATGAAAGCAATAGGCATATCCAAAAGGGAGATCAGGAAGGTGTATCTGACTAAATACAGAATCATGTCAGTCATTGCTGGCCTGACAGGTTATCTCCTCTCCTTCTTCGTAGTCCATCTGTTTAACAGAAATATGAGGCTATACCTCTCTTCGGACTCGGCAGGAATTTTACCATATGTACTATCTTTTGCTGCTCCAGTCGTGATCTATTTTCTCATTGTGATGTACTGCAAGAGCGTATTAAAACGAATTGATAAAGTCTCTGCAGTGGAAGCTTTGCGCTCCAATATGACGGCACCGGGTAAAAAACAGAAATACCGTTTTCCCTTGCTTCACAACCGTTTTTTTTGCCTCAATTATTACATGGGATTCCGAGATGTGTGGAGACGATTTAAAATATACAGGTTACTGCTGTTAATTTATATCGTATCCACGTTTATGGCGATTCTTCCTTTACATGTATATAACACCATGAATTCACCGGAGTTTTCTACGTATATGGGAATAGGAAAGTCGGATATGAGAATAGACCTTCGAATGACAGACACGATCACAGCGGATTTTACAAGATTGCACGAAGAGCTAGTGAACGATTCGGATATCGAAAAGCATGCAGCTTACATCACCAGTGCATACCAGGTCAAAAATACAGAGGGTTCATGGGACTATATTTATATCGAGATCGGCGATTTTTCCCTATTTCCATTAAACTATTTAGAAGGGAGGGCCCCGCAAGGAGAGGGAGAAATCACGCTGTCTTATGCCAATGCTTCCGCTAGCGGATTAAATAAGAAAGTGGGCGATGAAGTCGTCATAAAGGCTGGCGGGAAGGAAAAGACGTTAACAGTAACGGGCATTTATCAGGATATTACCAATGGCGGGAAAACCGCAAAAGCACATACGGATCTTGGCATAAATAACGACGCTGTTCTTTGGATGCATGTGAGCATGAATGTAGCTGCCGGTGTAAACATCCAGGAAAAAATGAACAACTACCAGACTACGTATGGATTTGCAAAAGTCACTGATGTCAGGGACTATACACAACAAACGCTCGGGAACATCATCGATCAAATGGGGGTTATTGTCATTGGTGGAATGATTATAACTGTTCTTATGATTGTATTGATTACTGCCTTGTTCTTACGGATGTTAGTATCCAAGGATATGTCGCAAATGGCCATTATGCGAAGTATAGGACTTACTTCGAAACAAATTCGTCATCAATATATGGCGGCCACGTTGATGGTATTGGTTTTAGGAACCCTATTTGGGGCTTTAGCGTCCAATTATATAGGGGAGTTCCTAGTAAGCTTGGCGATGTCCTTTATGGGGGCTGCAAAAATTGAACTGGTTCAAGTGGTTTGGCAGACTTGGTTGCTATGGCCATTATTGCTGATGGTCGCCGTTGCAATAACGCTATACGTGTCGTGTAAGCCAGCTGTAAAAGGAGATTTATCTGCCAGGCTGAAAGTTTAAAGGTCTAATGGCGGAGCGTCCAGAGAAAATGACTATTGGCAAAGGCGGAATATAAATGGGGAATTTATTAGAGGCAAGAAATATAAACAAATCAGTAGAACTTGGAAACAGTCAGTCGCTCTACATCTTAAAGAATGTAAGCTTAGAAATTGAAGCAGGGGAATTCGTATCGATAATGGGGCCGTCAGGAAGCGGGAAGTCGACGCTGATTTATCATCTAAGCGGTATGGACCGCATTTCTTCTGGAAATGTGACATTTAAAGGCATTGAAATCGGAGGTCTGGCTGAAGAGGAACTGGCACAAATCCGCTTGAATCACATAGGATTTATTTTTCAGCACATGAACTTACTGAAGAATCTGTCTCTGATTGATAATGTGATGTTTCCTGCTCTTGTATCAAAAGGTGCTAATAAACAAGCGGTGCACCAAAAAGCAAAAAAACTGTTGGAAATGACGGGAATAGACATGCTTGCCAATCGCCCCATCAATCAAGGCTCAGGCGGCCAATTACAAAGAGCCGCCATTTGTAGAGCATTGATCAATGATCCAGACATCATTTTTGGAGACGAGCCGACTGGCGCATTGGATTCCAAATCGTCAGCAGAAGTGATGTCCATTCTGGCAGACATAAATCAACAAGGGACAACGATCGTTCTTGTAACACATGACGCAAAGGTGGCTGCAAAAACTGAAAGAGTATTGTTTATGATTGATGGCCATGTTGTGGCCGAAAAGCAATTGGGTAAGTACGATCCGCAGCATGATGATATAAAGACAAGGGAAGAAAGCATAATGAAGTGGTTAGTCGAAAATGGGTTTTGATGAGTTGTAGTTTTTCATTTTGTAGCGCATGAATGAGAGCATAGAATATCTTTTATAAGTAGTATATTTTTGGATCAGGGATTCTCGTATTCTGCTATTCATAGGGTTGTATCTTTTCTTTGGTAATTCGTATTAACAAGTAATCATTATAAACTGGAGGTTTATATATGGCAAAATGGAAGTTATACTGGGTGGAATCCGATGGATATGAGGATTGTTTTGTTGTCGCTAAAAATAGTCGTAGTGCAAGGTCTGTTGAGGCAAATATGAACGGTTTTCATATTTCCGATACTAAGGCTACTCGAATAATTGATATCCCTGATGAATATGAAGAGAAAGCTGATCAGAAGTTTAGGAAATGGTCGAAGGTGCATGCACCGGAGCAAGCTACAAACCATGATTTACACCAATGGCCATGGTATTCTGACAAATGGCTGTTAGAAGAACTAGGAGCGCAGTTTCGAATTCTAGAGGAAGAGGAGCAAACACTGTTAAGAGATGTTGTTTATGCAAGAAAGGTTAATGGAGAATGTTATACATATAATATCGGTGCTAAAGCTATTGCTGAAAAGAACGAGTGGCTTCCTCATTATAACAATTATGACGAGGAGCCAAGGATCGACATTACTGAACAGCTTTTTACTGCTATAGGAATGGCTTTAGTACAATGTCAGGAAATTGAATATCTGTTCTCAAAGTCGTTTATTTTTGCTATATCAGAAAAACAACAGAAAAAGTATAAAACATTTAATGATTTCTTCAAAGGATGGGAGAAGAAAACATTAGGGGGATTAATTTATGCAATGCAAGAGGCTTTTGAAATTGACACAGAGATAAAGAACGCACTCACTTTATTCCTTGATATGCGGAATCAGTTAGTACATGGAGTTACAATTACACCAAGGTATGACATAAATACTGATTGGGGGCAGAGAGAACTAGTAGCCTTTTTAGATTTATTCCTTTCTTTATGTTCTCCTATTAAAGATATTGCAGCATCATGTTTTGAAATAAGTATTGAGATAGGCAATAGATATTTGCTGGAGGAAAGTGATGAGAAAGTTCCATTAAAAAATTCAGATGAGCTATTAGGTTTATTTATTAATTGTTTTAAACTAGAGGAAAGCGAAGTAGGAGAAATAGAAAGATGATTAGTGATTATTAAAATAACGATCTTAAGAAGTGTCGAATTGAATTGTTGTCTTAAACATATGTAAAACGAACAAGATTCTTTCTTTGAGACTGCACATTTTATGAAGGCCATGCGGTAGTGTGAGTATTTCTATAATAATAAATAAACGGGGCGATGATTATGGGTAGTATAAGAACAACAAAAGAACAAATTGCAAATTATTGGTTTAAGATTGTAGATGAATGTGGCTTAAGTGTAGATGCAAGTGAAGCGACTGAAAGATGTTGGAGATGTGGCTATAAGGCTCGGTTAGAACGCTGTCACATTGTTCCTGAATCGCTCGGGGGCGGTGATTCTCCTGATAACCTAGTTTTGCTTTGTAAACGCTGTCACATAGAGAATCCAAATGTAAACGATCCTGAAATAATGTGGGATTGGATTAGGGCATATGGAACTCCTATCTACGACACTTTTTGGTCGATAGAAGGATTTAAGGAATATAAATTTATATATGGGAAATCATTTTATGAGGAAGTTAAAGAAAGAAACATTAAAAATGTAGAAGAAATTGAACGGATAATAAATGAGGAATTCAAGAAAGCTTCATTTCATTTTGGTCATCTATACTTTAATAGGGCTACACTGGCTGGAGTTATACGTATGGTGCTAAAAAAATATGACAAGGATGCTCTTTAATAAAATAATGTAATGAAGGATAAGTGAAAAAATAAGACAAAAAGTATATAAATACCACTTTAGTTCCTCATCCCGAGTTTGCTCACCCCTTTGATATTTTGTCAAAAGGGTGTTTTTATGTTGGGAAGAAAAGTAAGAAATGTCGAGCATTAGATAGGGGATAACCAAAACAAACGCCCCTAAAGCAGGCCATTAATATTAAGTGACAACAAAAAGGAATCTCTTTTAAACAAGAATCTTTTGTAGCCAGACAAAAGTGTTGAGCGCATATATCAGCCAATATAATCCGTATCACCATCTTTAAAAAATGATTGCGTAGTATGTTACGTCACAGATTATGCTTCAATCGTAGGGTTGGAAAAACGTAAGGTGGCGCTTAATCGTCTGCAACGTAAAGGGGAAAAAGATGAGTAATAGGAATAATCGACAACATTGGAAGTTGCTCATTCAAATGTTGTTAGGGCTAACGCCGTTTTTAATTATAGGTTTATTGCTTGTAGCGCTTTTCAGATGGGGCGAGTTCGGACCGTTTCCCCTTTTATTGTTTGTTCCTGATCAGCTCTCTTATTTTTCTGTGGCTGTATTAGGTGTGATTGTTGGTTTCATTATTGTAGTGGTAACAGTTAGTTCTTGTTAAATGGACGAATACAGAGCTTCCTGAGACCGAAAGTACAGAAATGATCCAACATATGATGAAGACGCCTAGTGGAGTTGCGGTTAGTTCATTAGGTGGCGGTTTTTTTAAGAATTTTTCTTTAGAGGTGTATTGAATCGGGTTATTTATTGGTTATGCTCAATTGGCAGATTGGGCTGTTATTTGATTAGCACGTTTTTATTTTGGGTGATTCATGTGCCCCAATATAAAGGCGTTTCTTGAGCATTAGTAGGCGTATTTATAAACGCGCTCCTCTTTGCTTTGTTGTTTTATGTTACAGGATCGATCATACCCCATCCTTGCCCACGCTGTCTATAACGTTGGAATAGGGATTTACTTTATGAAAGCAAAGTAAGCCATCGGGATTGTCCACAATGGTTAGTAGAAATAAGGAACCCCTTTTCTCTCGATAAAATCGATTGAAAAGGGGTTATTATCTCTGTTATACAACGTCGGTTATTAGGCAATAAAGGTTGCATGGCGGATCATGGCTGTATATGATGGGCATATAGTATATATACATTATATGAAGATATGGGGAATATCGGTAAAACATTATCCTTTCTATCGTCAAATGCTGGTTGATTAGCAAAATTACAATTCAGCAATCAATATCAAAAAAGAAGGAATTCGTTTATTAGCCACTGCCTAATGAATCGATAAACTCTTGGAACAAGAGGGTTCGCTTGGTCCATTCGTCCGCTACCAAAAGGGGCGATTACACAAGAAGCCCCCACTTAATGACCTACAAGGGTGATAAGTGTGGGTAGTTCACAAAATAAAGAAGAGGGATTGGCATGCAAATCATTATTTCCAACCGTTCAAAGGAGCCAATTTATGAACAAATTACGAATCAGATTAAATCGGCTATTTTATCAGGTGAGCTGCCAGAGGGAACGGCAATCCCCTCTATGCGTAAGCTTGCAAAGGACTTACAAATTAGTGTAATAACAACAAAGCGTGCCTATGAGGAGTTAGAAAAGGCGGGTTTTATTTATTCCATTGTCGGAAAAGGCTCTTTTGTTGCCGAGCAAAATTTGGAGGTTATGAGGGAGAAGAAGTTAAAAGTGATTGAGGAGCAGCTGAGTACGGTTATTGCAAATAGCAGAGAAATTGGGTTGTCTCTTGAAGATCTGCAGGAATTATTGAAGATTTTATATGAGGAGTAAAGGAATGGAACATGTAATTGAGTTAAAAAATGTAACGAAGACATTTAAAGATTTCTCCATTAAAGATATTGATTTACAAGTAAAACAAGGCTTTGTAACGGGATTCATTGGTGCCAATGGAGCTGGTAAATCGACAGTGTTAAAAATAATGATGAATTTATTAAAGCCTGATGCCGGGGAAGTTAAGGTGTTTGGGCACGACTATAAAACGCATGAAAAGGCGATCAAGGACCGGATTGGATTCGTTTATGATGCGAATGTTTTTTTTGAAGGGCTGAACTTAAAAGACATTAAGCGCATTGTGGCGCCAGCTTACAAACGATGGGATGACACATCGTTTTATCAATATGTGGACCAATTTGAGTTACCCCTTAATAAAGCGATAAAGACATTTTCGAAAGGGATGCAAATGAAGGCTTCATTGGCGATTGCGCTATCCCATCATGCAGAACTGATCGTTATGGATGAGCCAACAGCAGGCTTAGACCCTATTTTTAGGCGGGAACTGTTGGATCTCTTACAAGAATTGATGATTGACGGCAATCGAACGATTTTCTTTTCTACCCATATAACGACTGATTTGGATCGAATTGCTGATTATATCGCTTTTATACGGAGAGGAAAACTGGTATTTAATAAGTCGGTCCACGATATCGCTGAAAGTTATGCCCTTGTTAAAGGAAGAAACGAACTTTTGGATAGGGACACAGAAAGGGCCTTTGTTCATACTCATCGTGCATCTACTGGATTTGAAGCATTAACGGATAACATTGAAGTAGTGAACGATATTTTCGGTGACATGGTTGTGATTGAACAAGCCTCTTTGGAGGATATTATGTATTATTTGAAAGAGGGTACACACGATGTTTAATTTAATTAAACGTGATCTTATCTTACAGAAAAGGCAACTAATCGTGTATCTTCCCTTTATTTTATTTTTTATTTTTATGGATGCTCATCCAGTTTTGATTTTTCTTGTCGCCAGTCTCTTTATTCCATTTAACACGCATGCTTACGATGAAAAAGCTGAAACCAACATCTTATTAAATTCCTTGCCTTATACACGGACAGAAATTATCGCCTCCCGTTACATTGGTGCGATTGTTTATATGGGTTTAGCAATTGTAATTACTAGTTTGGCGTTGTTTGTTTTTAATAAACCTTTTACGATGGCGGATATGGCCATGGGCAGTGGCTTGTTCTTATTGTTTGTCTCGTTTACTTTTCCTTTATTTTATATATTTAAACCGGGCTTTATTTCCATCGTTGTGCTGATTAGTTTCTTCCTTTTCGTAGGAATGGGCCCATCTATTGTACTGTCTTTAGCTGAAAAATTTTCAGCCATTACCGACTTTATTGGCCATTTATCAGTCCCGGCTTTATATTCAGGAGCGGCACTCATTATTTTGCCAGTCTATGTTCTTTCTTGGACAATTACCCATGTGGTTTACCAACGAAAAGTGTTCTAAGCCCTGGCCCACATGATGCAATCGTGCGATGGCTGCGTCCAGCCAAATCAATCGGCTAGTTGAGCAGTTGCAGCAAATGCGTGTCCAATAAAATCGGCTCTGTCGTCAGCTTTTCTAGCCGGAACTCTGGAATTAATTCCGCTGCCGTCAGCGGTTCTGGGCGCTCAATTAAACCACTCAACGCTGCCAGTAGACCAACGATGTTCTCTGGCCGGCACCCATTTGCGCGGATCGCTGCCAATGATAAATCACGATGCCGTTTGGCCAGCCGCCGCCCATCCGGCCCGTAAAGCAAGGGCACATGTACAAATCGGGGAGCGGTATATCCGAGCGCGGCATATAGCAATAGCTGTCTTGGTGTGGAGTCGTATAAATCTTGGCCACGGAGGACATCCGTAATGCCCATTAACGCATCGTCGACGACAACAGCAAGTTGATAGCTTATGATGCCGTCTGCACGCTGAACGACAAAATCGCCGCCGCGACGTAGCAGCTTCTCCATTTCTACGTCCATTTTTTCAGCAGTGGGCCCTTTGTCCACGGCAAAGCGCAATGACGGCGTCTTTTTGGCCGCTTTGGCCGCTCGCTCCGCCGCGGTCAGCTTTTTGCATGTTCCAGGATAGGCTTGGCCTTCTGAAGCAACGCCATGGGGAGCGCTAGCGACTGCTTGCAGCTCCGCTCGGCTGCAATAACAATGGTATAGCAACTGTTGCTGTTGCAAGTTGTGTAGGGCTTCTTCATAAAGGTGCAGCCGCTTCGATTGGTAATAGGGGCCGTTTTCTCCGCCTTGATCTGGGCCTTCATCCCAATCCAAGCCGAGCCAGTGCAAATCGTCCATCATCGGCCCAACGAGCTCGTTCCTTGACCGTGGACGATCGATGTCTTCCATACGTAAAATGAACTGTCCGCCTCCTTGCCGCACTTGCAGCCAAGAGAGCAAGGCAACGTAAAGGTTGCCGAGATGGAGCTCGCCTGACGGGGTGGGCGCGAACCGGCCTCTCAGTTGATTCATTGTAATCACCTTGTACAAAAAACGAGCGAAGGATCGTTATCCTTGCTCGTTTTATCGGTTTTAGCAACAAAAACTTGCCGTTGCCTGTGTGACAGGCATGTTCGTACAGAAAAATCATATCATGGACTGCCTGTCTGGGCAATTTTTTTGCTGCTCAATGGGTGAAGAGTGGGAGGAGGCGTTTGTGTAGAACGCCGCACCCCTGCAATCCCATATAGTTTTCCCATGGTTGCTGCATCATAGCCTCGGCTAAGAATGGGGAGAGATGAAACGGGTCCCAGCCTTTCTTGCTGGTCAAAATGGTATTCCATTAGGGGAGAGAGTTCCCCCAAATGGGACGCTCCTATTCTGTTTGGGCGAGGAGATTGATCACTTCCTCTGTCGCTTTCGCGATCAGTTCATCATCATATTCGGCATCCTTTTCGTCTTTGCTCGATAGGACGGCTAAAATAATGGGCTCTTTTTCAGGTGGCCAAAGAATGGCAATATCATTTCGAGTCCCATAGGAACCTGCGCCTGTTTTGTCGCCAACTTCCCAACCTTCCGGCACCCCAGCACGTATTAAAGCATCTCCAGTCGTGTTTCCTATTAGCCAATCGATTAACAGTTCCTGTTTGTCAGCTGGCAGCGCCTCTCCTAAAGCAAATTCTTGCAAGCTTTTGGCCAACGCCTCTGGTGTACTCGTATCTTGGATCTCTCCAGGTTCAACATGATTGAGCTCAGGTTCGATTCGTTCAGGTTCGGTTACCGTGTCTCCAATCGCTCGAAGTCCTTCTTTAAAGCCCTCTGGCCCGCCAATTTCATCGAAAATGAAGTTTGCAGCCGTGTTATCGCTATAACGAATCGAAGCATCGCTTAACTCTCTTAGTGTCATGCCTGTCTCAACGTGGTTTTCGGTAATTGGATTGTAGTTTACTAAATCATCGGCCGAGTACGTAATCAATTGTTCCAACTCTTCGATTGATTTTTGTTGAAGCAGAACGGCAACGGCAAGTGGTTTATGGGCAGACGCATAGGTGAAGCGTTCATCGGAGCGGTAGGAAACGGTTTGTCCTGTCCCGGTGTCTAAAGCAAATACGCCAAGGCGGGCAGCGTACTCTTCTTCTAACGCTTTAAAAACCGCCTCTCCCGTCTCGACAGACTCTTCAGGTTCAGGTTCGTTGGAAACCGGTTGCTCATTGCCATTCGAACAACCAATCAGTAAACAGGCACCTACAAGGATAGACGACGTGATTTTTGTTTTCAGCATAAAAAAACTCCTTTTCATAGCATGTGATGCGATTCGACTACGCATGTAATCCAATATTACATTTGTAGTCTATTTTGTCAACAGAAATTTACATTCACGGATGGGAATGCTACAATTTTTTGTGGTTATGAAGTGTGGGGAGTCAGAAGCAAAAGGATGGAAGATGGGGATAAAAATGACGTTACCGCATATTTTACTTTCTCTTGTATTAATAACGGCAACGATTCTAGTGATCTTTTTTGTAAGAGCGGTTTTTTATAAACAATTATCAGCAAAATGGCGTTATCATTTATGGTTTTTACTCATTACTGTGTTGACGCTTCCGTTTATACCAATTCATCTATTGACGGGCTTGTCTTTTTTTGACAAGGGGCGTCAACAGATTACCCCTTCAGCACAGGAGCGTTTCGGTTTTGCGGATCAAAATGAGCAATGGATGGTTGATTTTGGCACGTCTGTTAGTCGCTTTGACGATACATTCATTCATGCAGCGTTTGTTTCCATCTGGATTGGTGGAATGATTTTTTTCCTTTTATTGACTTTATACCATTATGCAAAGCTACAACGACTAGTAAAAGCGGCAAGTCGTATACAAAATCAAAAAGTCGAAAACGCGTTTAGCGATTGTATGGCACAATTGCAAATAACGAATAAATTAACAATTTTAGAATCTACTGCCATTCAAACGCCAATGACCTTTGGATGGTTAAAGACGTACATCTTGTTGCCCAAAAATATCGAATTGTATCTATCTGATGATGAAATCAGACATGTGTTGTTGCATGAGTTGCACCATTATAAAAGCAAACATATTAAAGTGAACTATATATTTGTCGTTTACCAAATTGTTTATTGGTTTCATCCTTTAGTATGGAAAGCCTTTAAAGAGATGCGTCTTGATCGGGAATTAGCTTGTGATACGGAGGTCTTGCTTACATTGGGACAGCGGGAGTATAAAGCGTATGGCCAGACGATCATGCGTTTTCTGGAAAGAAATTCTCGATTTTTATACTTAACGAACCAACTGCATAGTTCGAAAAAGGCTTTAAAAATACGAATCTTGAACATTGCTTCTTTTACTGGCGAGTCAAAGCGGCGCCAATTAAAAAGCATGGTTGTTTTTGCTGTTCTCACCGTTTTTGTCATTGCTCAATTTCCTTTTTTAACGGCAACCGCTGTTTCTACAGAGCGCTACCAATTTGATGAAAGCCAGGCGGTTGTTGAAGATTACAGCACTTATTTTGCAGGAAATGAGGGTAGTTTTGTATTATATAGCTTAAACAGCGACCAGTTCGAAATCTATAATAAAGAAAAAAGTGTAAGAAGAGTCTCCCCCAATTCTTCCTATAAAATTTACACCGCGCTCATGGCATTGGAATTAGGCGTGATTGGGCGAGATGATTCATGGTTAGAGTGGGATGGAGTCGAATACGAGGATGAAGCCTGGAATAGCGGGCAAGATTTGAAATCGGCGATGAGCCAGTCAGTCACTTGGTACTTTCAAGAGTTAGACGAGCGGATCAAACAAAGGAACATTCAATCTTTTGTAAACCAATTAGACTATGGGAATAAAGATCTTTCCGGTGGATTAAATCACTATTGGTTGGAATCTTCCTTGAAGATATCACCGGTAGAACAAGTGGAGCTTCTCCATTCCTTCTATACAAACCAACTGGGCTTTAAAGAAGAGCATGTGCAATTCGTTAAAGAGGTTATGAAACTTGAAGAAAATCAAAAGGGAACGCTTTATGGAAAAACGGGGACTGGCATTGTGAACGGCCATGCAATAAATGGTTGGTTTATTGGATTTGTCGAAACTGAAACGGATACGTACTTTTTTGCGACAAACATTCAACAGCAAGATCATGCATATGGAAGCACGGCTGCTGAAATCACTTTATCCATTCTGTCAAGCAAAGGAATTTATTGATTAGTTGTGACAAAAGGAGAGGGAAAGATGTCAAACCAAACACCTAGCATATCGGAAGCAGAATGGGAAGTTATGAAAGTTTTGTGGAAAAAGGGGCCGCAAACAGCCAATCAAGTCATTTCCGCGATCCAAGAGCAAACGGACTGGAAACCAAAAACGATTCGGACGTTACTCGATCGATTAACGAAGAAGAAAGTAGTAGGCGTGGATAAAGAGCAGAAAATCTATGTCTTCTTTCCCCTATACTCAGAAGAAGCGTGTAAGCATGCAGAAGCACAGTCTTTCGTAAAAAGAGTTTACGGGGGAACAGTAAAACCATTGTTGGTCCAGTTCTTGGAGGAAGAATCACTAACAAAAGAAGAGCTGGATGAACTATATGCGATCTTAGATCAAAAACGGAAAGAATAATAAATTTGAAAGGCAGCTTCTCCGTATGAGAAGCTGCCTCCGTTCATTTACAGAGAATGTTCGGTTTTAGATTGCTCAAAACGGGATTCGTTTTGAGTGAATGACGTAATCATGCTCTGCTGCCCACGCGACTAGGCCTTTCCAGAAATCTTCGCACGCTGACACGATCTTCGCTGGTTGTGCTAAGTCTCCAGACATCGCTAACTCAGCAACATGGTCGAACCCTTTTGGCCGATGGGGCAGTTTTAGCGCTTCAGGCAAAACCATAGCGCCCGTAGAAAAGAGTGTCTGATTGTGGAGGCCGATCAACATTGCGCCATAGTGGGCAAAGCGCAATGCCAAGGATGGCAAGTAGGTAGAAGGGCCATTTCGATTTACATTTCGAAGCTTGCCAACATATTCATACATTTCCGCTACAAGAATTTCATGAATAGCTTGGCGGAAATCTTCTTTTGTCGGCGATTCCGCTGCGAGCCGCAAGCGTTGAAAGAAGCCTTCAGGATCATAGAGACGAAGCGGAGAGAAGTAAGGCCCATGTGTCAGCGGCCATCGGTCTTCAACGGTTGCAGCGTCTTTTAGCAGTATACTCGCACTGCAAACGTTAACTTCCGCCTTCCACGGTCCAGCTGACCATTCATAACTTTTATCTACCGTTTCAGCCGAGTCACGGAGTACGCAAAACATCTCAATATCTGAGAAAGGGCCATCTGTGCCTCTGGACACAGAACCGTAGACGCCAATGGCGAGAACGTCGTTGCCATAAACCTCGTGTAATCTCTTGGCAATTTCTTGGCAAGTTTGAAGTCTTTCTTTTTGCGACATTGATGCAGGTCCATTCATATTCATTCACTTCCATCTCCTTTTGTTTCAATTTGAGTGTGTGACATGAACGATGAATGGAGGACCTCGAGATTAACGGGGGACTTTTTTTCGGTGCACTTGAACCACCCCTATATGTTTGATTAAGAAAAGGTTACCTAAAAGGCATTTCATTGGCAAGGAAAATGACATAATTGTTTGCCATTTGTTTCAGATAGTGACGATTTCGCACGCTTGAATTCGATCTCATGACCGGATTTCGAGGGATGGTTGCAGGTATTATCCAAGCTCCTAGTAGGGGGAAATGTTTGAAAAACGGCGCACTTTTAGAAAAAGCAGTGTTAAACCGATGTTTTTTGTTGTGTAAATGAATATTCAATAAAAGCGGCAATATGGGGACTTTGCAAAGAATAAAATACCCATTTTCCGTCTTTGCGGCTTTTGGCGACACCTGCTTGTTTTAATTGGCGCAAGTGGTGCGATGCCGTTGCTGTAGAGCTGCCGATGATATGGGAAACATCGCATACACATAGCTCTTGTTCGGTTGTTAAGGCATAAGCAATTTTTAGCCTTGTTTCGTCTGCTAACGCTTTAAACATAGCAGAAAGGGGCGCAAACGGCTCATTTTTTACACTTTCTTGGACACGTTTCACTTTTTGTTCATCATAACAAAACACGTCACACTGATCGCCGTCGTTTGCTTTCTTGTTCACATTCATCCCCTCCTTTGTCATAAAAATGGTGTCACTCATTTTAGACAGGTTCTGTTTTTTTGTCAATTCTCTGCTTGCACGGGCAAATGCGGCATCACTCAAATAAATGTTTGAATAATAGATTGACATAGCGTATCGTTGTCGATACACTAACATTCAAATAAATGTTTGAATGATGGAGCTAGTTTTAAAAGGGGGCCGAGGATATGGGGGATGAACATGCCTCTGTCTATCGTGTAGAGGGCTTTACATGCGCGAACTGTGCAGGGAAATTTGAAAAAAACGTTAAGGGCTTGCCAGGGGTCAAAGATGCAAAAGTGAACTTTGGTGCCTCGAAACTAACCGTCTACGGTGAGGCAACGATAGAAGCGCTGGAGGAAGCAGGTGCATTTGAACAGCTAAAAGTGACAAAGGAGCCGAGCCGGCGGCAGCCTTTTCAATATACACAAATTCCTTTTTATAAAAAACATCGCGCGATTCTTTTATCGTTCTTATTGCTTGTGTTTGGCTACGTGTTTCAATTTAAATATGGCGAGTCGAATATCGGAACGGTCGGTTTGTTTTTAACAGCGATTCTCGTCGGTGGCTTTCCTTTGCTAAAAACGGGAATTCGAAATGTAGCGCAGCTTGAATTTGATATGAAGACGTTAATGACGGTGGCTGTCATTGGTGGTGCCATCATTGGCGAATGGGGGGAAGTCGCAGTCGTTGTGATTTTATTCGCCATTAGCGAAGCGCTCGAACGATTTTCGATGGACCGGGCGAGAAAGTCGATTCAGTCGTTAATGGACATTGCCCCAAATGAAGCACTCATTAAACGGAATGGCCAAGAGTTGACTGTTCATGTTGGTGATATTGTCGTAGGCGACATCATGATTGTGAAACCTGGCCAGAAAATCGCAATGGATGGAATAGTCGTGCGTGGCCATTCTTCTGTAAACCAAGCAGCGATTACAGGAGAATCGGTTCCTGTGGAAAAGGCGGTTGATGACGAGGTTTTTGCTGGCACGTTAAATGAAGAAGGGCTGCTTGAAATCGAAGTTACAAAGCTAGTCGAGGACACGACGATTTCAAAAATTATCCACCTTGTCGAAGAAGCGCAAGGTGAACGGGCTCCGGCACAAGCGTTTGTCGATAAATTCGCTAAGTATTATACGCCAATCATTATGGTGGTCGCTGCCCTCGTTGCAATCATTCCCCCGTTAGTTACGGGAGCAAATTGGAGTACTTGGGTTTATCAAGGGTTAGCTGTTCTTGTTGTCGGCTGCCCATGCGCGTTAGTCATTTCCACGCCGATTTCGATTGTCTCTGCGATCGGCAATGCTGCTAAAAAAGGGGTGCTTGTCAAAGGTGGCGTTTATTTAGAAGAAATGGCATCGCTAAAAGCGATTGCATTTGACAAAACAGGGACATTGACGAAAGGTGCCCCTGTTGTTACCGACTTTGCCTTATTGAATCCCCAACTTGATCAAAGGCAACTGTTTGCGATTGTGGCGGCATTAGAGAATCGTTCGCAACATCCTTTGGCTTCTGCCATCGTCGCCAAGGCAGAAGACGAACAACTGCCTTATCACGATTATATGGTTGAGAACGTCACGGCGCTCACGGGCAAAGGCATTACAGGAATAGTCAATGGAAAAACGTATTACGTTGGCAGTCCGAAGCTGTTCCAAGAACGGTTGCCGACTCAGGATATAACGCTATTTGCGCAAAACATCCAAAGCTTGCAACAACAAGGGAAAACAGCGATGCTGGTCGGGACAGAAACGGAGTTGCTCGCCATCGTCGCTGTCGCAGATGAAGTGCGCCAATCAAGCAAAGAAGTGATTCGTAAACTTCATGAAGCAGGCATAGCAAAGACAGTAATGCTTACAGGCGATAACAAGCGGACTGCCCATGCCATCGGCCAAGCTATAGGCGTTGCTGATATTCAGGCAGAGTTAATGCCCGAAGACAAATTACGTTTTATTAAACAGTGGCAAAAAAAACATGGAAATGTGGCCATGGTTGGTGACGGCGTCAATGACGCTCCTGCACTTGCTGCGGCAACAGTTGGCATCGCTATGGGAAAAGCAGGCACAGACACGGCGTTAGAGACTGCTGACATTGCGCTAATGGGGGACGACTTAAAGAAGCTCCCCTTTACAGTTAAGCTGAGCCGCAAAACATTGAATATCATTAAAGCAAACATTGCCTTTGCAATTGTTATTAAACTAGCGGCATTGCTCCTCGTTGTCCCAGGATGGCTAACCCTTTGGATAGCGATTCTCTCAGACATGGGTGCTACGCTATTGGTTGCTTTAAACAGCATGAGGCTCATCGGTGTAAAAGAGTAGGCCATTTGGGTAGCAGGCAACTTTTTGGACTTTTGTAGGAAAGGGTTGGTCATGATGGAGTATGATGTAGTCGTTATAGGTGGCGGCCAAGCAGGCCTGGCAGTTGGTTACTATTTAAAAAAGCAAAAGCAACCATTTCTTATTTTAGATGAGCAAAACGAGGCAGGCGATTCGTGGCGAAAACGGTATGATTCCCTTGTTTTGTTTACACCAAGGTGTTACAGCAGCTTGCCTGGCCTTGACTTTAGCGGCGACCCAAACGGTTATCCGTCAAAAGATGAAATGGCCGACTATTTATGGACGTATAAAGAAACGTTTCAGCTACCAGTTGTTTATGAGACAAAGGTAGAAAAGCTAGAGAAAACGCGTGATCGCTTTAAGGTGTGGACAAGTGAGGGGAAAATCTATGACGCCAAGCAAGTCATTATCGCCACAGGAGCCTTTCATACGCCTTTTATCCCACCGCTTGCCAACAGCATCCAACCTGGAATCGCCCAATTGCATGCTTTTGATTACAAAGGGCCGGAACAAATCGTTGCTGGCCCCGTTTTGATTGTTGGTGCTGGCAATACAGGAGTGCAAATAGCGGCTGAATTAGTGGAGCACCACGATGTCGTACTCGCTTGTGGAAACAAACCGAACGTTTTGCCCCAGTCTGTCCTAGGGAAAAATTTATTTTGGTGGTTTGATAAGCTTGGCCTTTCGAAGGCAACGGTCCATTCTCCACTCGGAAAATGGCTGCAAAAAAGAGATCCAATTATCGGAAACGATTTTTATACAGTGAGAAAAAGGGCGAAATTAAAAGGGCGCCTCATAAACGTGACTGATTCAAAGGCTTATTTTGCGGAAGGTTCTCCTGTTTCGGTTCACACGATTATTTGGGCAACAGGGTATAGAAATGATTATTCGTGGATTGATATTGATGGTGTTTTCGATCAGGAGCAAAAACCCATTCACGTTAGAGGTGTGACAAATGTAAACGGATTGTTTTTTGTAGGTTTAAGTTGGCAATATAAACGAGGTTCTGCCCTTGTCAAAGGAGTGGGGGAAGACGCGGCATACATGGTTAGCCAACTGTCGAAACATTCATGAATAGACATTGGAAACATGGTATGATGCAAACGAGAGGGAAAAATGTTGAAGGAATGATTATACGTGGAAATATCAATTAATAGGTTACAAGAAAGCGACGCCGAACAGTTATATAAGTTTGAAACGGATAATCGGGCTTTTTTCGAACAAATGGTGCCGAGCCGAGGCGAAGCATATTATCAATTTGAAACGTTCAAGGTTAGACATAGAGTACTGCTAACTGAACAAGACGACACTAACTCGAGATTTTATTTAATTAGGGATGAAAGGGGAACCATAGTCGGCAGAATCAATGTGGTTGCGATTGATGAGCCTAAGCGTGTGGCCGAAGTTGGCTTTAGAGTAGGAGAACATTATGTCGGAAAAGGAATTGCCTCTAATGCATTAAAACAGTTACTTGAAACGGAAACAGGCTTTCAAGCAATAAAAGGAAAAACGACAAGCAACAATATCGCTTCTCAAAAAACGATGGAAAACAACGGCTTCAAAAAAGTCGGCACTAGTGAGGAAACATTTGAATTCAATGGCGAAAAAGTAATGTTTGTCCATTACATTTGGGAACGTACGGGGAATCACTAAATTGAATAAATATGCGTTATACCAAAAAACAAAAAATAAACATACACCTTGGCCAATCGAAGATGTCGATGATTTTTTTATCAATACTTTAAAAGCGAAATTCCTTTCCATGTCTGATAAAGATCTCAAACCATTTTTGATCGAGCATGAGATACCTGAAAGGAATAAAATAGGTGGAATTTATGGGGTATATGATTTGTCCATTACTGCGCTTCTTAATGGCAAAGTAAAAAGTGTCAATGATAGGGCCTTTCAACAATTAGCTCAAAGATCCGTTCCTTTAACGGATACCGACACGATCCTTACAATTGGTTCACTCGTCATTTTAGAAACAGATGATTTTGAGACGGTGTCTGGTTGTTATATTGGTGGCACGATTAACAGACTATATAACTTGGTCGCCTTTTTCGCCGGCTTGCCAGAGGTAGAGAAAACGAATTTTGAAGATTACATCATTGATGACTACGTATCTTCTTTAGCCGATGTGAAAACAATGGGTTTTTTTGAACTTTAGACAAGAAATTAAAACGAATCTCTTCGTTGTTTGTGGTTGCGATGTGCATAATCTCGCCGTGCGATTGTAACTGAAAAGATCCGATAAAGACGGAATGAGTGAGTGAAATGATCGATTTTGACAATTTCGAGGAGTACGATGACCCTCTATTATATGATCAAGAAAATGGCCAACACAAAAGCGAAATCCCCTTCTTGCTAAAATGGGCAGCCAAACAAAAGGGGCTTATCATTGACTTGGCATGTGGGACAGGGAGAGCAACAATTCCATTGGCTGAAAAAGGGTTTGAGCTAGTAGGTGTCGATGTCCATAAAGGGATGTTAAACGAGGCGAGAAGAAAATCAACCAGTTTGCCAATTGAATGGGTGGAGCAAGACTGTACGAGCCTGAATCTACCGCTAAAAAGCAATTTGGTCTACTGTGTTGGCCATTCGTTTCAACATTTTTTAACAAACGAAGCCCAGAATCAGCTGCTCGCTTCTGTCAACAGGCATTTGCATAGCGGCGGCGTATTCATTTCTGATACACGGTTTCCGAATCAGGAAGAATTGCTTCAACCCTGCACGGAGGAGTATTGGCGGACATACGTAGATCGGGAAACGAGCTTTCCAGTCGATGTTTATACGGTGAGTGAGTACGACGCGCTCAAGCAAATCCAACATTATATTACTATAAGAAAATACAAAAACAACGTTGGCGCTATTATTAAGGAGAAACGAAGCAACATTCGTTTGCGCTACACGTTTCCGAGAGAAATGGAGCGGCTTCTAACAGCCCACGGGTTTGAAATCATCGATGTTTATAAAGACTGGAACGAGACGGTTATAACAAACGATAGCAGTGAAATGGTCTATGTCTGTAAAAAAAGAGAACGTCAAGCGAGCAAATTTCCCTTGTAGGCCTTGATCAAATCGGCTATGATAGAAAAAACGTTTAGGCGATGAAGAAGAGTAAGTACGCGTTGTGTAATGCTTTAGAGAGCTGATGGTTGGTGGAAATCAGTGCAGGAGCAAGGCGGAATGGGCTTCGGAGCTTCTTGGCTGAAAGAGAGAGTAGGCGAAGCGGGTGCCTTGCCGTTAAAAAAGGCAGCGCATTGAAGCAGTAGACTTCTGTGCGTCTTGAGAAGCGCTTTTTTGTGGAGCGAATGAAGGTGGCACCGCGGGTTATCCGTCCTTTTTTAGGATGGATAGCCCTTTTTGGCGTTCAAAAATAGTTAAAAGCAAAAGGAGGAAACGCAATGGCGACAAGGAGTTTGACTGGGATTAAGCCAACTGGGGAAGTCCATCTTGGCAATTACATTGGCGCGATTAAGCCAGCGCTGACATTTGCTAAACAGCCTGGCTTAGAATCGTTTTATTTTATTGCTAACGCTCATGGCTTGACGAAAATTACTGACAGCGAAGAAATGCGGCAATTGACACGAGGCATCGCCGCAACATGGCTGGCTCTGGGCCTAGATCCAGAAAAGTCGGTTTTTTATCGCCAATCCGATGTGCCGGAAGTATTTGAGCTTAGTTGGCTCTTGGCATGTATGGCGCCGAAAGGACTTTTGAACCGCGCCCATGCCTATAAAGCGGCAGTCGATGAAAACAAGGCGGCGGGAAAAGAAGCAGATGCCGGCGTTAATATGGGGTTGTTTACGTACCCGATCTTAATGGCGGCCGATATCCTGTTGTTCCAGCCAGATGTCGTGCCGGTTGGCCGCGATCAAATCCAGCATATTGAAATTGCTCGTGATTTAGCGCAGCATTTTAACCATATCTTCGGCGACGTGTTTAAACTGCCTCGTGTCCATATCGAAGAAAAAGTTGCTGTTCTCCTTGGACTGGATGGCCGGAAAATGAGCAAAAGCTATGGAAATACCGTCCCTCTGTTTTCAGAGGCGAACGAACTGCAACGGCTCGTGAATCGGATTAAAACCGATTCACTGCCGCCAGAAGCGCCAAAAGACCCAGAGACATCCAACTTGTTTACTCTTTATAAAGAATTTGCCGGGCCAAGGCAAGTGGAAGCGATGCGGGCCCGGTTTGCTGAGGGCATTGGTTGGGGGGAAGTTAAAAAAGAGCTGTATTGGGCGATCGATGAGTTTATGAGCGAACCGAGACGTAGGTACAACGAGTTATTGGCATCTCCAGAAGTTGACCGCCTACTCGCTAAAGGGGCGGAACGGGCTAGAGCATATAGCCAGCCATTCTTACAGGAAATAAAGAAAGCAGTCGGCCTTTGAGGAAAGACTGTTTGTAGCGATTGACCAATTTTAATTTAGCGGAGTTGAGTAAAGGTGAGTTTAGAATTAGATCGAGTTGTGTTTATCGGCAGGACATTTGCTGAATATGTGGCCATGTTTGGCCTAGATATGGCCAAGCTTCAAGGACGCCGTATACTTGACTGTCCGGCCGGTGCTTGTTCTTTTACAAAGGAAGCTGCTGATTTAGGCATAGATGCAACAGCAAGCGATATGGCCTATCAGCTCTCGCCAGCAATGATTCGACAAAAAGGGCTAGCGGATCTTGGTCATACAATCGATAAAATCAAACAAGCTAAAAACGATTACATCTGGACAAATGTTGCCGACGTTCCAGCGTTGGCTGCCCAACGGAAGCAGGCACTTCTATTGGCGACAGAAGATATGGACAGGCGGCCAGAACGTTATGTGGCCGCTGTTTTGCCAAAGCTGCCATTTGCCAATCACACGTTTGACCTTGTTTTGTCAGCTCATTTTTTGTTCACATACAGCGAACAGTTTGATCGCGCCTTCCACCAGTCTACACTTGATGAATTGCTACGAGTGGCAAAAGAAGTGCGTGTTTTCCCGCTTGTTTCGTTGGATGGGAAACGGTCCGTCCATGTGGACCCTCTTTTTAAACGTCTTCGGCAAAAAGGATATACTGTCGTGGAAAAACGCGTGTCTTATCAATTTCAAAAAGGCGCCGATTCTGTCGCGATCATTCGGCGAGCAATAACTATGCAAATTTCACCGTATTGTTAACGTTGTTTTCCGGTTATGGCAACCGCCACTCCTGCAAGAGTAAGTGCACCGCCTGCAAGAGACAACAGGGCAGGTGTCTCCCCGAGCCAAAGCCAAGCAAGGAAAAGCGCCACGACAGGGGTTAAAAACAGAGTACTCGTAGCTTCTGAGGCGCCCACTTTTGCCGTAGCATAGGCGAGGCAAAAATAAGGAATAACCGTTGGGAAAAGCCCTAAGTACAAAACGGTCCAATTGACAGAGGAAGGTGCCGCTAACACCATTTGCCCTAGGCCCGGGGTAAACGCCAGCATAAATAGCGTCCCTGTTAAAATGGCATAAATAGTCAGTGGCAGAAAACCGTATATCGGCAAAAGGCGGCGTTGAAAAACAAAATAGATGCTTTCGCCAAAAGCGCCTACGAGGATAATAAGTGCCCCTAGCTGCAAATGAAACGAAGCGCCGCTGCCTAGCATAATGATCCCAATTCCTAGAAATGCTATGAAAGAAGCAATCCTATTTTTTAGGTGCAGGCGCTCTTTCATAAACAGGGCTGCAAGCAGCGCTGAAAAAAGCGGCGTCGTCGACACAAGCAGTGATGCTGTGCCAGCTTCGACCGTTTTTTCACCAATGCTAAGTGCGCCATGGTAAACAGAAAAGCCGCAAAAGCCAAGCAAAAAAATGGCGGGCACGTCTTTTCGTTTCGGCAAAGGGATACGCGCAGCCAAGACAAAGAGAAGCAAGGCAGCCGAGGCAATAAGAAGCCTTAAAGCGGCAAGGTGCTCGGGTGAGTAATAGCCAAGACTCGCACGAATGGCGGGAAAAGCCGAAGCCCACAGAAGGACAGCCGTTCCGTAAACAAAAATGAGTTTCATGGTGATCATTCCTTTTTTAGCTAGTGGGTCTAGCCTAAGGCAAATCTAGTTTGGAGAAACCAACAACTTATGAGAAAATAAAACCAACAACTAGAAGGAGTGAGCATCATTTCAGGGCAAAGTGCAAAAATTGCGGCTGACATTCGCGCAAAAATTGAAGCTGGCGAATGGTATCCGACGATGAAGCTGCCGACCCAACAAGAGCTTGCTGCCTATTATCAGGTAAACCGAAGCACTGTCATAGCAGCTTTAGACCGTTTAAAGGCAAGAGGCATTATTGTTTCGATTCAAGGAAAAGGCTCTTTTGTTAGCAACGATTCTGGCAATGAAGAAGGCGTTGTGTGGAAAGAGTTGGCGAAATGGTCGTTTTATCCGAAAAACAAAGCGCTTGTCCAGCATTTGAACGAATGGGAAAACGATGCTACTCTTATTCAGCTAAGCAAAGGGGTGCTTGCTCATGAATTGCAGCCAAAGAATGCAATCAAGGAAGCGCTCACGGCAATGGCTGCACAAAATGTTGGTTTCGGTTATGGCGACGGAAGAGGGGATGAAAGGTTAAGACAGGCACTATCTGTGTACTTACAGGAAAAGGGGATTCAAGCATCTCCTGATTCGATCTTAATTGTTTCCGGAGCGCTCGGCGGCTTGCAGTTAATAGGCACAGGGATTTTGCAGACGGGCAGCGTGTTGTTCCACGAGCCTGTTTCTTATTTGCGGTCTTTAACGTTTTTCACAAGCCTGGGCATCCGGACGTCGCCTCTTGATTTTGCAGCCAACGATGCAGAAAAAGAGTTGGCCAAGCAGAGTGCCCATGCGTTATATGTGAACCCGACACACCACAACCCAACAGGCATGACGCTTGATGAAGGGGCGCGCCGCAAGTTGCTTTTGCTTGCAGGCAAAACAAGGACGCCGATAATCGAAGACGACATTTATGGCGATTTGTCATTTGAAGAAGGGCCGAAGCCATTAAAAGCCTATGATCGAAAAGGCCAAGTACTGTATTTAGGCAGTTTTTCAAAAACGGTTAGCCCAGGTTTACGGATTGGCTGGCTAGTCGGACCGCCTGATATTGTCCAGAAGTTGGCCGACTTGCGGATGCAAACGGATTATGGTTCGAGCATGTTATCCCAATTTGTTTGCCGTCACCTATTGGAAACGGGTACGTACCGCCACCATATATGGACGTTGAAAGAACATTTACGGGAGCGGAAAAACTGGTTACTTGGTTTGCTCGAGAAATACTTTGGCGAACTAGGGTCATGTGGGGACGTGCAAGGCGGTTTCTTCATTTGGTTTACGTTTAAAAAAGAGCGAGCGCCTCATATGCAACGTTTTGTGGCTGCTTGCCACAGAAGAGGCGTTGTTCTTCATCCTGGATTTATTTACGGAGAGGAAAGACAGGCATCGATCCGCTTTTCTTTTGCGTTTGAAAGCTTGGAAAACATGGAAAAGGGTCTCCTGCAAGTACGAAGAGCGTATGACGACCAATTCCTAGGAGAGTGAGTGACAGTGAAAGTGCGACCCTATGTTGCTGATGACGAGAGAGACTGGTTGCGCTTGCGAGTGCTTGCTTTTTTGGACACGCCTTATTACGACAATGTCCTGCAAGCGAAAGAAAGGTACCGTAACCCTGCAATTGAATTGGTATGCGTCGAAGCGGGCCAGCTAGTCGGGCTTATTGATGTTGAGCTTGATAGCGATAGGCGCTCTGTCTGTTCCTTAAAAGAGGGAAAGGGCGGCATGATTTGGCACATTGCCGTTCATCCTGATTACCATAGAAGAAGCATCGCCTCCTTGTTGCTTGCTGAAGTGGAAAAAGCAGCACACGGACACAGGCTTGATTACTTAGAAGCGTGGACGAGGGAAGATCCGGCGGCTAACCAATGGTACAAACGCCACCTTTTTAGACAACACACGAGCTATCTTCATGTTTACATGGACGCAGAAGAAGCGAAAAGGAGTACCCATAGCCACTGCCAAGGCGTTACACCAGTAGGCGTTTTTGCCCACTATAGTGGTGACCGGGAAGAGGACGTACGGAACGCTTTTAAACGTGTCCATGAATGCCGCTGCTATGTGAAACAATTGAAAGGAGAATCACTTGATGCAAACGCTTAAATTTGAAGAGGCCTGGCAACGGACGATTTCGGAGAAGGATATACAAGCCATAAAAAACGTGTTTGCAGCCCAGCAAGGGGAACTGCAGCCGTTTCTCCCGCTATGGCAAGCGCTTAACCACCGTGGCGATCTTTTAGTAACGGTTCTTGTTCAGCATACAGGGGACGGGGAGTGGCCAAATGACGAGCGGGAGTATGTCTATTTAGAGGACGGCGAGGAAGTGGCAGCTGATCACTTTTCGCTTAAACGCCTTGGCTTGAAGCGTCACGTAAGTATGCCGTGGACGTTTATTTTTCCAAAGGAAACACAGAAAAAAGCACCGCGGCTAAAAGGGGCGGCGCTTCGCTTGCGTCCTTAGAAGAGACAGTGGCTAGGGCATTTTCCCTCTCCACCTCCATTTTTCTATGCTTGTGAAGCCTCAAAAAGAAAGAGGATGGTTAGTCCTCTTTCTTTTGTATCTTCGAATAGTCCTCGTCTTCGCCGAACTCTGTGTTAAAAGCAAAACGTGTTTGCGTACTCTCGTTTGATTTAACAGAACGGGAATGTTTTAACATATAACGGTGCACAAAAACTTCTCCAATTGTGATGACGAAAGCGGAGAGGATGCTCCCCCAGGCAATTAGCATGTAATTATGGAACAAAACGGACCCGAAAATCCATACAGCCAAGTATGTGAACAAAAAATCACCAACGAGAGCAATCGTGTTTCCAAAGCGAGGAAGCAGAAACAAATCGCCGGCGATGTAGGAAACGACGGTGACGAGGAGCGCAAATGTAGTGACATCAACAAAGGTCGCTTCTGAAAAATAAAAAAATCCAATTGTAAACGCAATAAAGGAAGCGATGAATTTGCAAAGCAACAGCAAGGAATGCTTCATGGGATGTTCCTCCTTTTTACTAACAGTGTTTCTGTCCGGTGTCGTTCGTATACGTCAAATGCCTGTTTTTCATCTTAACGAGTTGGGAACGACCACAAGCGGGCTCTGGTCCAAGGGTTGCAGCAAGGCTAATTATTGATATGATTTAGGGAGGGGCACTAGTAAAAATGGATACGCAAACGGAAACTTGGCGATAAGGGAGAGCCGCAACTTATTTAGAGCAGTGTTCTTTGCGTTGCATCAACAGCAAGAAGAAGGAGGATACTCGGGTGAATTCAGATTGGCTTAACTGGGCGCAGCGTATTCAAGCCTTAGCGCAGGCGGGAATCACATTTACAAAAGACAAATACGACATGGAACGTTATGACGAGCTATTGGCCATAAGTGCCGAAATGATGGCATGTGCGAAAAATCTTGATGCTGCGAGCGTGAAGGAAACGTTTGTCCAACAAAACGGCTACCAGACACCGAAAATCGATGTCCGAGGCGTGGTCATAAAGGACAACCATATTTTGCTCGTGCAAGAAGAAACCGACGGCACGTGGGCGCTGCCAGGAGGGTATTGTGAAGTAGGATTGTCGCCTGCAGAAAACATCGTAAAAGAAATTAAAGAAGAGTCTGGTTATGATAGCAAATACGAGCGGGTGCTTGCCCTGTTCGATACGAAAAAACATCGCCATCCGCCCCATATGTTCCACTTTTATAAGTTGGTTTTGCACTGTACGATCACCGGGGGAACAGCAACAACAGGCGTGGAAACGAGCAACGTTGGCTTCTTTTCTTTTGATGATTTGCCGCCGCTATCGGCAAACCGGAATACGCTAGAACAATTTTCAATTATTCGCAATCAGTTGAACGAAAGACAGCCGTATATGGACTAACAGGAAAAGGGTGTGAAAGGGAGGCTTCGCGAAAAATGGAACTGCGCTTTGTAGCCATGTCAGAAGACCAAGCGAAATGGCTTGCTTACCAATGGGAATATGAGGGCGCTTATGCTTTTTATCATACTGACGTTGAAAAGCTTGGATTGCACGCATTTATCGATGTTGGAAAAAGCAGTGCAAGACAATATGCCGTCTATAAAGACGAAGATATGGTAGGGTTTCTTGGGATCAAACCGAAAAAGGATGTGGCCGAGATCGGACTCGGAATGAAACCGGACTACATAGGCAAAGGATTTGGCCGTTCATTTTTGCAAAATTGTTTGTCCTTTATTAAACACAACTTCGAAGAGATAACGGCTGCTAAATTATTCGTTGCTGCGGATAATAAACGGGCCATTCATGTGTCTGAAGAGTGCGGCTTTGAAAAAAGAAGCCCTCATAAGCGGGAAATCAAAGGCAACGTTTATGATTTTATTGAGATGGAATATCGTTTTAACCGTGAATAAAGAAGCACGATGGCTTAAGCCATCGTGCTTTTTTGCTTGTCGGTCGCGCTCATGTTTATTTCCCCGATTTCGTTTGCCGTAAAATCGCCTGCAACGCTTCTTTTTGCTGAATTTCTACAAGGATATACAAATAATCGCCTGCTTTAATTTCAGTGCTTCCGGAAGGGGAAATCACATCATCGCCCCGTTCAATAGCACTAACATTGACATGAGGAGGGAAACCGACTTCAGCAAGTGTTTTGCCGACAATGGCCGTATCCTCTGTCGTTTGGAAGTGGAGCATTTCTGCTGTGTTGCGCCCAGCGGCCAGTAGTTCACGACGGAGTTCATCACGCCACTCTTGGCTCAAATCCTGACGCAACTCTTCGTACGCTTCTTCTTTCAGACGCTGCTTCAATGCTTTATCATGTGCCAGCCGTGCCTTTCGTTGCTCTGTTCGCCAGTCTCTCGCGATCATCATGCCAATCGAGAACAGCATAAAGACGAGAATGATGGCAAATGGGAGTGCAGCCGTCAATGCGGCAGTCTGTAAGGCATCCAGTCCTCCATCCCCACTTATTAGGAGGACAGACGCTGTACCAGCAATTAATACGCCCCACAACATTTTTAATTTAAAGCTTGGATTAAGCATGCCGTTCGATGTCATCGACCCGAGTACAAACGCAGCTGAATCGGCGGACGTGACAAAAAAGATTCCGACGACAATGACGGCTAAAATGCTCGAAATTGTAGTGAACGGGAGATTTTGCAGCATATAGAAGAGCGTAAGCTCCACTTCAGACTGAGCAATCTCCGCGAGGGGGAACAAGCCGGAAATCTCAATATGTAAGGCGGTACCGCCAAACACACAAAACCAAACGACTGCCATGAGCGTCGGGACGAGCAGGACGCCTGCGATAAATTCGCGGATGGTACGCCCTTTTGAAATCCGTGCAATAAACAAGCCGACAAATGGCGACCATGACATATGCCAAGCCCAGAAGAAAATCGTGTTTGACCCTAGCCATTCATCATTTGAAAAAGGCGTCATCGTTAATGACATTGACACGACATTAGACAAATAGCCACCTAAAGTCGTCACCATGCTTTCAAGCAGTGTAATGGTTGGTCCTGCAAATAAAACGAATAACAGTAAGATGCCCGCAAGGACCAAATTCAAATTAGTGAGCCGTTTAATGCCTTTATTGATTCCGGCAACGGCCGAAAATAAAAACAAACAAGTGATGACGGCAATAATTGCTAGCTGTAAAGGAATGCTATTCGACAATGGCGTTAAAAAGGAAATGCCACCTGAAATTTGCAAAGCGCTTAAGCCAAATGTCGTTGCAACACCTGCACAAGTAGAAATAACCGCAAGCAAATCAATCGTTTTGCCCATCCAACCGTCAGTTTTCGAACCGAGAATGGGATAAAAGGCAGAACTAATCAGGGCTGGCCGATTTTTGCGGTATTGGACAAAGGCAAGCGTTAAGCCAACGACTGAAAATGCCCCCCAAGCATGGAGCCCCCAATGGAAAACGCCGTAACGGAGCCCAATCGCAGCAGCGTTCGCCGACTCTTCTGGCAAGTGGAACGAATAGCCAGGTGGCGGATCCATATAGTAAAGAATAGGTTCAGCTACACCAAAAAAGACGAACCCAACACCGAGGCCAGCCGCAAACAGCATCCCGACCCATGAAATGAAAGAATGCTCAGGCACGTCGTTGTCTTTGCCGAGCCTAAGTTTGCCAAAAGGCGTAACGGCCACAATAAAACCAAAAAGGATGAAAATGCTGGCAATGGTCATATAAAACCAACCGAAGTTGTCGATAATCCAAGCTAAGGCCGTTTCTGCTGTAGCGCCTAAGTGGGAAGGGTTCACAATGCCCCACAACACGAATAATGTCATTCCTGTTGCAGACGCATAGAGGACAAAGGGGGATTTTTTTGATGTTGTGTCAGAGTTTTGCGGCATGCGCAAACCACCTTTCCTGCAGTTAAAAGTACGTTGTATGGATAAGGAGAAAGACTCTTTTTCAATTTCCCCCGATTAGTCGACGGTAAACCCCGATAAAAAAGACTGGCATTTAAGTTGAATAGTTAGAATATCATTTTTTCTAGCTATAATAAACAAAAATCTTAATATAGCGAATGAATATAATCCATCACTTCCTAAAGAAAAGATAAAAATTGCTGAGCACGCGTTGACTTTCTTATGCTACAGGAGTAAGATCACTCTTAGACTTAAAATCTTGCCTGCATTCAGGAGGGACAAAGTGGAAAAACAGTTTGCTGTCATAGGGCTCGGCCGTTTTGGCACAAGTGTATGCCAAGAGCTTTATGCAATGGGCCATGACGTTCTTGCTATTGACCGGTCTGAAGAAAAAGTCGAGTTTGCCAGCGACTATGCGACAAAAGCGATTGTCGCAAATGGAGTAGATGAGCGTACTCTTAAAGCGCTTGGAATCCGCAATTTCGATTATGTCGTTGTGGCGATTGGCGAACATATTCAAGAGAGCGTCCTTGCTACGTTGCTTTTAAAGGAGCTCGGCGTCGCCAATGTGTGGGTGAAAGCAAGCAATGCGAAACACTACCGTATTTTAGAGAAAGTCGGTGCCGACCGGATCATCCGGCCAGAACATGAAATGGGTATTCGTATTGCCCATTTGCTTGATTCCACTAAAGTGATTGACTATATTGAACTGTCGGATGAGCACAGTATTGTTGAGTTGGCCGCGACGGAAAAGATAGCTAATAAGACCATTGCCCAACTAAACATTCGTAAAAAGTACCACTGTACATTAATTGGCTACAAACGAAATGGGCAACTGAATATCCATTTGTCACCTGAGGAGGTCATTTATGAAAATGATCTTTTAATTTTGGCAGGCGAAAACAGCGATTTAAAGCGATTCGAAAAAAAAGGATTATCATAAATATAAAGGGGATAGAGACCGATGGAAAGAGGCATCGCTTCTTTTACGTATTCAGATTGTACGCTTGAATACGCCATAACCGGAGAAGGGGAGCCAGTTTTATATTTGCATGGTGGCCATTCCAACTGCTTGGAACAACTGGGGATTGAGGAGCTTGCGCAAAATGGCTACTCCGTAATTGTGCCATCGCGGGCAGGATATGGGCAAACATCAAGGCAAATTGGCAAGTCGCTTGAAAAGGCGTGCAGCTTTTATATTGAACTATTGAATGAATTGAATATTGATAAAGTCCATTTAATTGCGGCGTCGACTGGCGGGCCGTCTGGCATTTATTTAGCGAGTCACTACCCAGAGAGAGTGCAATCATTTACATTGCAAGGGGCCGTCACGAAGCCGTGGCAAGAAGCGAGTGTCCGTGATGCAGTATTGAGCCGCTTCTTATTCCATCCTTTCATTGAGCGGTTTGTCTGGCGGAGCCTCTCTTCTTTAGCTCGGTTTTCACCAGATTATGCATTCAAAAAAATTGCGCCTGCTTACAGCACACTTTCGTATGAAGAAATTAAACAGAGGATGCTCGCCAGGGACTGGTATTTGTTTGATCGAATGACCGAATTTCAGCGCTCAGGACATGGCTTTTATATCGACTTGCAGCATATGCGTCAGTCCCTTGAGGAAGAATTAGAAACGATTACGGCGCCCACACTTATCGTTCATAGCAAAAATGACGCAATCGTGCCTTTGGAGCATGCCCATTATGCCCATGAACGGATTCGTTCTTCAAAGCTAGTCTGCTTAGATACGTGGGGCCACCTTGTCTGCCTTGGTAAAGGATCAGAGCAGCACACCCACGAATTGGCCGATTTTCTGCAACAGCACAAAGCTTCTTGACGAAATGAGTCAAGAGGCTTTTTTTGTGTAACAAGAAAAGAGAGTCGTAGGAATCATGGATGGTGGAAAAAGGAAGCAACGGATGTGGGGTTTTTTGATAATTTTTTTTACTTGAATGATGGTTGACAGTGCCAGCCGTTTTTCATAAGCTTAGCCATATTGTGTGCGTTTCTTTAGGAAAACGTGCAAAAATTGGCGCGCACCGGGAATAGTAAGCAAAAGTCGGGTACGACTGACCATACAGGAGGTAAAGATGAATTTTTTATGGGGCTTAATGGGAATGGCCATCTTGCTAGGGATTGCCTACTTGCTTTCTGCAAATAGGAAAGCGATTAACTGGCGAACGGTTTTGACGGCTCTGGCGTTACAATTCGTTTTTGCGGTGATTGTCTTATGGACCGATGCAGGGAGTTATGTGCTTAAGGAAGTGACAGGCGCTGTACAAGCGGCGATTGACACTTCGGCTGCTGGTATTGATATGCTCTTTGGCGGTGTCCTGCAAGCGGAAGGAGTCGGCAGCGTTTTCGCTTTTCAAGTGTTGCCAGTGATCATATTTTTCTCAGCGATTATTAGTATTCTCTATCATTTCGGCATCATGCAGTTTGTTGTCAAATACTTAGGAGGCGGCATTGCCAAGTTGCTTGGGACAAGCAGGGCAGAGTCGATATCGGCGACAGGCAATATTTTTGTTGGGCAGACAGAGGCTCCCTTGCTAATTAAACCTTATATTGGCAAAATGACGTCGTCTGAAATTTTTGCCGTCATGACAGGTGGGATGGCGACAGTAGCGGGCTCCGTGATGGCAGGAATATCGCAGATGGGCATTCCGCTGGAATATTTAATTGCAGCGACGTTTATGGCTGCCCCAGGCGGACTTTTGATGGCCAAAATGCTTGTGCCAGAAACAGAGATAAGCGAAACAAAGGACAACATTCATTTTCAAGTCGAGCGCGAGTCCAAAAATGTGATCGATGCCGCTTCAAACGGGGCATTGGATGGACTGAAATTAGCGCTCAATGTAGGCGCGATGCTGATCGCCTTTGTATCCTTAATTGCACTGATCAACTTGTTTTTAGGTACGATTGGCGGATGGTTTGGCTATGGTTCCATTACGCTAGAGCAAATCCTCGGGTACGTGTTTGCCCCGGTGGCGTGGATCATTGGTGTCCCATGGGAAGAGGCCGTGCAAGCGGGCTCGTTTATCGGGCAAAAGACGATTGTCAACGAGTTTATTGGTTTTGATGCCCTTGCGTCGGCTGCAGGCGAGGTATCAGAACGAACATATGTCATTACGAGCTTTGCGTTGTGTGGATTTGCGAACATTAGCTCGATCGCGATCTTGCTTGGCGGCCTTGGCGGTCTCGTGCCAGAACGCCGCCCTTTAATCGCTAAATATGGGATGAAAGCACTTATTGCCGCAACGCTTGTCAATTTAATGAACGCAGCCATTGCGGGCATGCTTGTAGGATAAGTAATGGCTATCGATTCTTCTATAAAAAATTAGAGTCTTTCTTTTGTATCAGATTTCTATTTTAAAAGCAGGCTGGCATCTAGCCTGCTTTATTGTGTCTGGAAACAACTTGAATGGAGCCTTGATGGACACAAGAACAAAACGAAGGATTTTATGGGGCTGTGTCCATGTTAGAATAGGATGAGGAGTATCTCAGAATAGAGCAAGGAGGATAAAGGGATGAATCGAATCGTTGTCATCGGATCAGCTGGCTCTGGTAAATCTACCTTGTCTCGAAAACTTAGTGAACGTTTATCGTTGCCCGTTATTCATTTAGACCGATTTTATTGGAAGCCTAACTGGACGCCAACCCCAAACGAAGAATGGGATGCGTTTCTTAAAGATGCGGTAAGCCAAAATAAATGGATTATCGATGGAAATTATTCAAGGACGCTCGACATGAGGCTGCATGAAGGAGATGCCGTCATATTTTTAGATATGCCTAGACTGTTATGCATCTATAGGATTATAAAAAGAAGAGTGATTTATCATGGAAAAACAAGACCTGATTTGAACGAGGATTGCCCTGAAAAACTAGATTGGGCTTTTTTTGTTTGGGTTTGGAATTATAAGAAGAGAAGCAGGCCCAAAGTGATTCAAGCGCTTGAGCAAGTAAAAGAGCGAAAGCGCGTTGTCATACTAAAGACAAGGAAAGAAGTCCAACGTTTTTTGGATCAGGTTAACGAGAATGGACGGTTTTGAGGAAATATAGCCAGCCGATACAGGCAATTCACGCTGCCGGCCTTTCCAACAACCTCACCTCCTCGCTTAGCGAGGAGGTCGGCCTGGAACATAGTGCGTAGGGGGAAAAGCTTGTTGATTGTGGACGACATTGGCAACGGATGCTGAGTGCGGGAAAGTGTGCACATGGCGGTAGACACGGTTTGTGACGTACGTTGTTAAGACAGGCTGGATTTCTTGAACAATGTATTCTTGTACAAAAGGCCTTGGTGCAGGAGGCAGTGGTCTTGTGGCAGGCATGTTTGCTTTTCCCTGTCGAAACGGAAACATATTGAAGTCCCCCCTCTTCCTTCTTACCGCTAGCCTATGTCACCACAGACTTATTCGATTGGGCGAGCGAGGCGGGAAACAACAAAAAGCCGCCTAAGCAAAGCGGCTTTCCATTGTTAGTCTTCTTTTCGTTTGCGCAGCTCTTGCTCATAAATATAAAGAGCATTGGCATCATCTTTGATGCGGTTTAAATAATCAATATGCGTTTCAAATGTGGCCTCTTCCTCTACTTGTTCGTCGAGGAACCAGTTTAAGAAAGAAAGCGTTTGGTATTCTTGTTCTTCTTGGGCGATCTGGTACACTTTATAATAGCTTTTCGTTACTTCCCGCTCTTGGGCCAGCGCAGCCTCAAATGTGGCGACGAGTGAACCATAATCGGCTTTTGGGGCTTGGATCGCCTCAAAGACGGCTTTTTGGCCTTTGTCATTTAAATAGTCATACACTTTCATGCCGTGTTCCCGCTCTTCCTCTGCTTGCTTAAGGAAGTAATCGGCGAAGCCATTGTAACTAATATGGTGGCAGTAGGCAGCCATCGCCATATAATCATGGGCAGCTTGAAACTCCATATTCATCTGGTGGTTCAACGCTTTGACAATTTTTTCTGAGAGCATATTGATCATCCTTTCCAAGTCTGAAATAGGGGATTTGCTGGCATGATTGCTTGGGTTCTTCAAACAGCGTCTAAAGCAAGAAGCAACTGGACATAACTGTTATTTGCCCGTATTCACTGCCTATGTTTTTGTCAATCCTCTTTTAAACTTGCCCATTTAGGTTTTTATGTTTTTTGACCGTCTGTGGATGCGTATAAGACGGTACGTGTGCTGGACAATGACCTTGCTGACGGCATAGGCAGGCACGGCAAGGAGAATCCCGACAAAACCAGCAAGCTGGCTGGCGACAAGGAGAACAAAAATAATCGTCAGCGGGTGTACGGAAAGCTGGCGCCCCATAATTTGTGGCGAGAAGACATTGCTTTCAATTTGCTGGATAATCACGACACCGACAATAACGAGAAACGCTTTTCCGGGTGAATCGAATAATGCAACGATAACGGCAGGGGCGGTGCCAATCCACGGGCCGATAAAGGGAATAACGTTTGTAAACAGGGCGACGAGCGCTAAAATCAACGCGTAATCTAGTTTGATGATTAAATACCAAATCAGGCAGAGAACGCCGACGCAAGCACTGACGAGAATTTGCCCTTGTATGTACGAACTTAAGGCTTTGTCTAAATCGCCAAGCACGCGCTTTCCTTCTTCTTGTTCTCTTGCTGGAAACTGGTTAATGACCATCATCGGCGCCTTCTTGCCTTCTTTCAGCATGTAGAAAAGCACGAAAGGAATAATCACAGCAATAATGACGACATTCGCCACGGCGCCAATGAATGTGCCAATGCTGTCAATGATCGACTGTAAATAGCCTTGCAAGTTTTCTGTTAGCGTCCCAGAAAGCTCATCCAATGAAAAATCAGTGCTTTCCAAGAAATTTTGCAACGCAGGCTGCTTTTGCAAATCTACGAATAAGTGGTGAATATCGTTTGCATATCCTGGCACATTGTCAACAAATGTCATAAATTGTTCTTGTAAGAGTGGCCCGACATAAAGCAAAGCGGTTGTGGCAAGGCCAGCCAATGCAAGGAAGACAATGAGAATCGACAGGCCGCGGTGAAGTTTTTTGTTTAGCAAGTTAACAAATGGTCTAAGCAAATAGTAGATGACAAGAGAGATGACGATTGGCGTAAACAACGTTTGAAAAAGCACGGCAATCGGCATAAAAATAAAGTTAACCAATGAACTTAAGTAAACGATCAACAAAAGGACAATAATCCAACACGCAAAACGAAATGCTTTGCTCTCCATCATTGCACGCTCAACCTTTCTTTTTCACAATACGTTTGCTTCCTTTGATAGGAAAAAAGAAACTGTATCAGTACTATACCACATTCTTTCGGAAATAGATGAATCAGTTCTCTTAAAATGCAAAAATCCCCGGTTTGTGCTACAGTTTACCGGGAAGAGAACGAATATTATAAAAAGGGTGGTAGCGATGCGGATTGTAACAGGCGAGGAAATGGCGAGCATTGATGCCATTACAATGAACAAAGTGGGGCTCCCTGGCGCTGTCCTAATGGAAAATGCTGGACGCGGAATTGCTCGTAAGCTGTTAGACCACTATGGACGTAAGCGCCGCTTTTTTATTGTCATCGGCAGCGGAAACAATGGCGGCGATGGGTTTGTTGTCGCGAGAGTGCTAAAAGACGAAGGCGCAGAAGTACAAGTATTCATCGTGCCGGAAGAAAGCCGGTACAAAGGAGATGCCAAACTGCATAAACGTGTATTCGAGCAGAGTGGCTACCGTTGGAAGTATTGGAAAGACATTGAGAGCCAATGGCCAACCATGCTTTATGAAACAGACATTATTGTTGATGCGCTCCTAGGCACAGGCATAAGTGGCCAAGTTAAGGAACCATATGCTTCCGTGATCGCCTGCATAAACAAATTGAAAAATGAAATTGTATCAATTGATTTGCCAAGCGGCGTTCCAGCTGGCAGCGCCGAGCTGAACCACGAAGCAATAAAAGCAGACCGTACCCTTACTTTACAATGGACAAAGGTAAGCTATTATTTAGAAGAAACCAAACCCTATTACGGAGAAGTGGACGTCGTCCCGATCGGCATTCCACCTAACACGTTGCGTCATCTCGCGTCACAACGCTACATTTGGGGCAAAAATGAAGTCGTCAATAGCTGGGTGATGAGCAAACCGAATGCCCACAAAGGCGATAACGGACGGGTTGGCATCATTGCCGGCAGCGAGGCAATGCCAGGAGCAGCAGCGCTGGCTGGGTCGGCCGCTGTTCGCAGCGGAGCAGGATTTACGACGATAGCGACAGTAGCACAAAATGTGCCGGTAATTGCCAGCCACGTAAAAGAAGCGATGTATACGATTTTTAGCGAAAAACATGGTTATCTTGCTCCTACAGAGACAGAATTGGCCGCTTTTATGGACAATAAGCAATCGATTGCGGTCGGACCTGGGCTTGGACGCACGCCTGCACTAACAAAGATGGTTGCGTACTTGCTTGTTCATTTCAAAGGTGTGTTGATTGTCGATGCTGACGCCTTGCATTGTTTGAAAGAGTGTGGGCCGATTGTCCAGGAGCGATCCGCTCCAACGGTGATTACGCCTCATCCTGGCGAAATGGCGATGTTAATTGACCAATCGGTTTCATATGTCAATAAAAATCGCTTTGAAGTAGCAGAGAGTTATGCGGAGCAATATGGCGTGTATGTCGTTTTAAAAGGGCCGAACACCATTGTTGCTGAACCAAGTGGTTGCATTTCTGTCAATGTCACAGGCAATGCCGGGCTTGCCAAAGGTGGTTCAGGCGACGTGCTTACAGGGATGGTCGCTGCACTCGTTGCCCGGCAACGGATTCAACCTGCTCTCTCATCAGCTGTATTTTTTCATGGCTATGCAGCAGACTTGCTGGCTAAACAACGACACGTCCTTGCCACTATCACCCCAAGCGATATTATTGAGCATTTGCCAGAGGCGTTCTCAATCGTTGATGATGATTAGGTTGAACGTTTGCCATTTCCCTTGTTATAATGTGCATCGTCATCTTTACAAAGTTAACAGACAGCATGAAAAAACCACCAAACGGTGGTTTTTTAGTTTCACTCAATTATCTTAGCTTGATTGTTTAGCCTGGTCTTTTTAATCAACGTGAAGATGAAGCTTAGTAAAGATAAAGCGATAGCGAGCAGAATCGAGCCTAATTGTAAGGAGAAACGTTGACTGACTATTAAGGTTAAAACGGTAGGGAGCAAGCCTAAACAGATAAATGAAACGGGGACAATGAAATCAGCATAAAAATTAATTCTACCCATTCTTCTTGTGAATAGTGTGTTAAGTAAAACATAACAAGTTGTTACAAACATGATGGCTAGTAGAACTAAAATAGGATAACCCCCTTTTGTCGTAGTGTAACACACTAGTTGAAGTCGATGATCATGTCACGTGCTTCTTTTAACTGCCTACGCACGGTTTTGCCGGGGCTGCAATATGTTTTTTCACGGTTCTCCACGGATTTACAATCACTTTTTAGTGTATAGCGGGTTTTAAATTGTGCAATGATGAGAATATAAAGGTAGGAAGATTTTCAGATGCACAAAGGAGATTGCTATGAAAAAATTACAGGTTACATTAGCTTCGACGTTTATGGTCATGGCCTTGATGGCATGCAACCAAGACAATAACGGGAATAATGACAATGCTCCAGAGCAAGAGGCCGATCTTGGCACAGAGCAAGGCCAAGGGGCAGATAGCTCAGAAGACTTGAATAATGCAGACATTCAAGTCGACATGGAAACAGCGGTTTCTGAATTTGAGAACGCCTATCCCGACGCCTCTATTTCAAGCATCGAGTTAGAGGCGGAGCGCGGTACGTGGCAATACGAGATTCAAGGACTTGACGATGAGAAGGAATATGAGGTCATCGTAGACGCAAAGACACAAGAAGTAACAAAGGAACGGGAAGAAGCACTTGATGCAAATGATGCTGGAGGCGTGGAGCGTCAAGAGGATGCATTGGACATGGACAACATCATCGATCCTCAAGAAGCGGTTGATATCGCTCTATCGGAAGCGGAAGGCGCGATAAGCAGCTGGAAGTTAGAGAAGGACGACCAAGTGACGTACTATGAAGTAACGGTTACCAATGCAGGCAACGATTATGATATTAAACTTGATGCCACGAACGGAGAGGTACTTGGAACGGACCGAGATGATTGATAGCGAAACAAGCTGGCTGCTATGTAGCTGGCTTGTTTTTTTGCTCATATGGGCCAACTACCCGTCTTATCATTCAAGTAAGACACTCGCTTTTTTAAAAGTAGGCAATAAAAAAAGAATTGCAAACGTAAGCGTTGTTATTTATAGTGTGGCTAAAGTTAGCTAAAACGTTATAGCTTAATCAACCAAGATTATTAGCCAGGCGTTGGTAGGAGCGCTGCTGCTAAAAATACACCAGCTACCCATGAACTTGGTCATTCAATTGGTCTTGGCGATTTAACAAATAGTAGTAATAGAAATAAATTAATGTATGGCACAGAAACAAGAACTGTCACCACACACCAAGCGGCTGATCGAACAGGCGCTCGAGAAGCAGTAAAGTAACTATTACATATTTAAAGGAGAAAAATCATCATGAATAAATTTTTCACCTTGCTGTTAATATGCATGATTGCTGTTATCACCTATCTAGTAATTTTCAATAATACTGAAAATAGTTTTGGTGACACTAATGGTATTACAGTTGAATTTGAAGACTCTAAAAACAAAAAGCCTATACAAATTAAAAGTGAAAAAGATATTGAGTATATACAACATACTTTAAATAATATTAAATGGGGAGATGTTATTGAAATAAGTGCTAGCTCTCCCCCTGATTATGTAGTAAAAGATGAAGCATTTTCTTTCTCGATTTGGGTTTTAAACAGCACAAAAATTGAAGTTTATGATGAGAAAGAAAAAAGATTGGGTGTTATACCTGTAGAAGACCAAGAAGAATTTTTAAATATAATAGACCCTTAAAAAGCACTAGATTCACAACCAATCCCTCTTTCTTCTCATGCTTTAAAAGGGTCGAGTTGCCGGTAAAGCTACGCTAGAACGGATTTCAATTTGTTTGGAGGTTGTATACTAAATAGACGTCGATTGCTCTATTTCTGCTGCGGTGTATAGAGATGCCTTATAACTTGCTGTGTCTGTTCGCCATTCTGATTAACGAAAAGTATCTTTGTCAAAAGAAACAGCTTATAATAAATCGAGTGAATCGGAAGCGATTCACTCGATTTCATTTTCTGTGACACTGTCATTAGCTTTCTTTTTTTATTGCTCTATGCCACCACCAATCGCTCCCATCTCCACCACTTCTTTACCGTTTACAAATAAAGGGCGGCTGTCGTCAGTCATGATGGTGAAACGTGCTTCTTTATAAGGCAGGGAGTAGCCTTTTGAAACGACGTTTGTTGTTACATGAATGGCATCGGCTGTTGTCGTCATTTCGATTGAGACAAGCGCGTGGTCGGACTGCCAATTTTTTGTAATGCCGTCGTCTTCGTATAACGTATAGTTTGATGTGTGTCCGGCGCCGCGGCTAGGAAACAGTAAAAATCCTCGTTTGTCCTCGTCTTTTTTGGCAAATGTTCGTTTTGCTTCGTTTACAGGTATAATTGCTCCTGCTTTGACGAGCAGCGGTGTTTGATGGGATGGGGCCGGCAAAGTAGTTGTTGTGCCGCCTTCGACATGGTTGCCTGTATAAAAATCATACCATCCGCCATTGTGTGCAGGTGCGTAAACAGTCCGTTCGGAAACGCCTGGTTCGACAACGGAAGCAACAAGCATGGATGGGCCGACAAGAAAATCATCGTTCTCTTCCCACGTGCGTGTGTCTTCTTCAAAATCAAAAAACGTTGGTTTGATAATGGGCTCATGGTTGGCGCTGGCATGGTAAAACGCGGTGTACCAATAAGGCGTTAACATCGACCGCAGTTGGATCAATTCCCGAATAGCAGGGACGGCATTTTCGTACATCCAAGGTTCGTTAACGGTCTGATCTTCATTCCACGAATGGATCGTAAAACGCGGATGGAATATCCCATTTTGCACCCAACGGATAAATAGCTCTTCATCAGGCTTTGGACCAGCAAATCCACCGACATCGTGGCCAAAGTTGTAAATGCCAGATAGGCTTAGGCTGATGCCCGTTTTGATGTTATAGCGAATCGTTTTCCACTCGGTACGGTTGTCGCCTGTCCATGTTTGCACATAACGATGCATGCCAGGGGCGCCAGAACGTGAAATTAAGAAAGGCCGTTCTTTTGGCGTGTGCTCTGCTTGCGCTTCAAATGAGGCCTTCATCATTAAAAGCGGCTGGAGAGCGCGGATTGTTTGGAATGGCAGCTCGCTTCCGAATCCATTGACAGTAGCGTCCTGACTCCAAATTTCATATTCATTGTTATCATTCCAAGTGGATGTTATGCCGTATGCGAGCAATTGCTGCTGCACTTGGTCTATCCACCAACGATAAGCGGCTTCATTTGTAAAATCGATATAAGCGCCGCCGCCATCCCAAAATTGAGCCGTTTCTGTTTCGCCTTTGCCATTTTTAATAAAAAACGATTGTTGTTCCAAGTCGCTATACTGTGGATGGTCCTTAAGCAAAGCAGGCTTAATATTGGCTGCAAGCCGTAGCCCCTTGTCGCTAAAGTCACGGGCAAGCTTCTGGACATCAGGGAATTTGTCTTTGTTCCAGTGGAAGACGTACCGTTTATCGCCAATCGAAGTATAGCCAGACGATAGTTGAAATGAATCGCATAAAATATCGTTTTCCTCGCATTTTTCGATAAACTCGTATAGCCGTTCTTGGGCATTTTCAGCGTCAGTATAAGTCATGGTTGAACCAGAATAGCCAATGCTCCACTTAGGCGGGAGCGCCGTGTTCCCTGTCATCCATGTATAGGTTTGCACGACATCCTTCATCGAAGGACCAACAATCATGTAATAATCTAGGTCACCTGCTTCAGCCTCAAAATAGCGGTATAGCCCATGGTAGTTATCCAGTTCCTTGCCCAGGTCAAAATAGCCAGGAGCCAAATTGTCATAAAACAAGCCGTAAGAAAAGGCTGATTCAGGTTGGTGTGTGATGTAAAAAGGGATATGTTTGTACAATGGATCCGAGTGTTCGGCGTCGTAGCCCATAGCATCAATCGTTACATTACGGAAACGGCCATGGTGGCGGTTCAGGGTGCCTGTCCGCTCCCCTAATCCATAATAGCGTTCACGAATGTCTCGTTTTAAATAATGCTTGATCCCTGTCCCGAGCTCGCCTTTGAAATTATATGCTTGTGTGTCTCGGTCTTGGGCAAAACAAGTCCACTTGTCTTTGTCACGCCGGTGCCAAGTAATGCGAAAGCCTTCTTTTTTAATGGTCGCTTTTACCATTTCTGTTTCGACGACATAGGCGTCTTCCGTTTCACGAAAATCATATCGGGGACAGCTAAAATGTTCCGTGCTCTTGCGCTCTCGCCCTTCGTAAGGGAGGTCGTTCAGACCAGGGGCGATGCTCCACGTGCGTTCAAGTTCAAGCCCGCTTTCTTTTTCAAATAAGACACGGATGATTTTAGGTTCTAGCACAAAAACATGTGCTTTTATGTCTGTGTTTGGAGCAGAAAATTCGATATGGGCGTCGTGTTTCGTTGCAACAGTAAATGAATAACGTTGTTGAATATTCATAATGGGTTTCTCTCCTTCTAATGGTCTATCTATCTATTTATTCCATTAATCCCGCTAGAGTTGGCAGCCACGTGCTTAAAAAAGGAAACATGGTTACGAGCATTAAAACGACAATGACCGCGCCGTAAAATGGAAGCAAAGGGCGGATGACTTCTTCAATTTTGACTTTGCCGATGGTACTGCCAACAAATAAAGCGCTTCCTCCTGGTGGCGTAATGTTGCCAATGCAAAGGTTGACGATTAAAATGACGCCAAAATGGACTGGGTCCATGCCAAACTCCATCACCACTGGTAAAAAGATGGGCGTAAAGATCAAGATCGCCGGCGTGACGTCCATGACAATGCCGATTAGTAACAAAATCACATTGATCAACAGCAAGATAAGAATAGGGTTATCCGTCAAAGCTAAAATCGCGGAGCTAATGGCGCTCGGAATGCCCGTAAATGACATGACTAGGGAAAGCATGGCCGATGTCCCAATTAGGAACATGATGACAACGGTTAGTTCAACGGCTTCTTTAAAAATGCCTGGCAACTGCCGCAACGTTAGGCTTTTGTAGGCAAAAGACAGAAGCAACGCGTATACAATCGCGACTGCTGACGCTTCGGTTGCTGTAAATAGACCACCGATAATGCCACCAATGATAATAATGACTAAAAACAAGCTAGGGATCGCTTCCCAGATAACTTTTAAGGGAGATTCAACCTTTGTAGCCGACGATGTCGTGTAGCCTTTCTTTTTAGCAATAAAAAAAGCGACAACCAGTGTAGCAAGACCCCAAAGGATACCAGGTAAATAACCAGCAAGGAAAAGGGCCGCCACTGACGTTCCACCGCTAACGAGAGAATAGATAATAAACAACCCTGTTGGAGGAATAATCAATCCAGTTGGGGCGGAGGCAATGTTGACTGCGGCTGAAAATTTCCGGTCATACCCTTCTTTTTCCTGCAATGGGTTCATGACTTTGCCGATTGCCGCAGCCGAAGCGACGGAAGAGCCGGCAATCGATCCAAAAAGCATGTTTCCGACAATGTTCGTATGGGCAAGGGAACCTGGCAATTTGCCTGTAAATAGTTTTGCTACATTGACAAGCCGGAGAGCGATGCCTCCTTGGTTCATGATAATGCCTGTCAACAAAAAGAATGGAACCGCTAACAGTGTAAAGCTGTCAATGCCTGTCACCATCTTTTGTGCAGATGTAAAGATCGCGACATCAAAAGGGGCGATCAGAAACATCGTGACAATGGATGCACCTGCAACACTGATGGCGATTGGCACGCCTAGTAAAAGCAATCCTAAAAACACGACAATTAAACTAATACCTGCAAGGAGAGCCATTTTATCAATCCTTCTTTATGAAATAATCTTATAGGTCAATCGGTTCATCGGAGCCTTGGGTTGTCCCATTTTTGCCTGTTAGTAGTTCTGTCAGGCAGAACCAAGTAATCAGCAGGCCAGAGATAGGCAATGATAAGTAGACAAAACCCATAGGGATGCCAAGTGAAACTGTTTGTTGGGACAGCGTTAATGACACAAGCTGGATGCCGCCATATACCATGACAAGTAAGGCAAAGACAATCAAAAAAAGCTGGACGAGCTGGCGCACTCGTTTTTGAGTCGCAGCTGAAAAGCGGTTAACGAGCATTTCAATTGCAATATGTTTTTTGAGATGGAAGGCATAAGCACCGCCAATCATCGTGACCCAGATAAGCGAGTAACGAAGAAATTCTTCTGAAAAAGTGCTGGGGGCATTGAGGACATAGCGGCTAATGACTTGCCAAATCGCGACAAGCACCATCAGCCCAAACATGACCGACGATAGGAACATGATGATTTTTCCTAATCCACCATTGATTTTCTCAATCATTTGTATGCCCCTCCTTACGCATTTCTTGAATACGCTCATAAAATGGCGCTAAATCTGGGTCTTGCTTTACTTGTTGATGCATGGGGTCGACACTTGCACGAAATGCTGCTTTATCGACATCTTCGTGGAATGTGACGCCCATCTCTTCCGCACGGGCAATCGCTTCCGCGGTTTCAGCGGCCCATAACTCCTTGTGAAACTCACTTGACTCAAGTGCCGCTTCTTTTAAGATCCTTTGTTCCTCTGGGCTAAAACTTTCCCAGCGGCTTTGGTTAAAGATAAGCAAATCAGGGACAATGGCGTGCTCTGTGTAAGAATACTCTTTTGCAACTTCCCCATGGTTGTTTGAAGTTAAAGCGGTTTCATTATTCTCAGTACCGTCTATGACACCTTGTTGAAGGGCCGTATAGACTTCGCCGAACGCCATCGGGGTAGGAGCGCCGCCCATCAAGCGCGTCATTTCAATCGCCGTCTCGCTCGGCTGTACGCGAATTTTTAAGCCTCTCAGGTCCTCAGGCGCTAATATCGGTGTGCCGATCGTATACATATTACGAATGCCTGCATCATAGTAAGTTAGGCCGAAAAAGCCATTGTCAGCAGTTGAATCATAGATGTCCGTTGCGATATCGCTTTCCATGACCGTGTAATAGTGGTCGGCTCCGTCAAATAAATAAGGAATGCTAAATAAAGCGTAAACAGGCGAAAAACTTTCTAACGCGGTAGCGCTTACTTTTGTCGCATCTACCGCCCCTGTTTGCGTTAATTCAATGGCTTCCCGTTCAGAACCAAGTTGGCCGTTGGGGAAAATTTCAAATGTCAGAGCGCCCTCGCTTTTTTCTTCAGCTAATTCTGCAAAGTGGAGCAGAGACTGATGAATGGGATGGCTTTCATTCATATTGTGTGCAAGGCGCAATGTCGTTTTCTCTGTTGACAAGCTAGCTGGTGAAGCGCACGCAACAGTGAGACCAATAAAAACGCTTCCAAAAAATAGAGCTGTGCGACGCATGGAACTTCCTCCTTGAGTTTATAACAACGTTGTTATTTTCAAATAAAAAGAAACCGCTATCATTCCTTTATAACAACGTTGTTATTTCATCATATATCGATTAGACTAGTTTTAGCAAGTATTTTTTTAGATCGAAACGCTGCCTAAAGGAGAGAAAGAATGACGGTTACGATTAAGGATATTGCAAAAGCAGCTAATGTTAGTTATTCGACGGTCTCGAAAGCATTAAATGACAGCCCCCTTGTTAAGCCGGAAACGAAGCGTATGATTGTGGAAAAAGCGAATGAACTCGGCTATACGCCCAATTTTTCAGCCAAGCATTTAGTGACGAGACGCACAAATACGATTGGCTTGGTGTGGCCGACAATTGAGCGTGTTGCTTTGTCGGCGTTGGTTACACGAGTAAATCAACATATAACAAACAGCGGACGGACAATGATTTTATCCATTAATCATGCACTTGAGGCAGTAGAGCTATTTTCAAGAATGCGAATTGACGGCATTTTGTTATTTGAAGAAGAAATTCCACAAGACAAACTTCCAAATAACATAGGGATCCCTTTGCTTTCTTACGGGGTGCCTGCTATTGAACAGTTTCCGACTGTAGGCGTCCAGCATGAATTGGCAATGGAGTTAGCTGTAAAAGAGTTTGTAGAAATCGGCCACCAATCCATTGCTTACGCTGGTGTTATCAATGGGACGGGAAGGCGACAACAAGCAAAACAGATAGGATATGAAGAGGCCATGAGAAAGAGGGGGCTTAAGTCGCAACGAATTGATACCAGGGGGCTTGACGCTTGTGACGCTGATAGCGCGATCGAACGTTTGTTGACGGAGCCTACTCTCCCAACAGCGATCATTTGTTCCAGTTACGACATTGCGATCGGTACATTACGGGCATTAAGGCGGAACGGCATTCAAGTACCAAATGATTTGTCGCTCATCTCCTATGACAATATCCCACAGCTAGCTGAAGCGGACGTGCCATTGACAGCAGTAGGCGTTCCGATTGACAAGCTCGCAAAAGAGTTGGTTGAAACGCTGTTGGCCTTAATAGAAGGGGAGCAAGCAGCTACTGGTCGGAAACTAACGCCTGAACTGGTGCGGAGAAATTCAACGAAACCAAGGGCATAATATTGTTTGGACGGAGAATCATCATGAAGCGTTGCATGATGGTTCTTTTTTCGTTGTCGGATAACATCAACGTTGTCTTATGTGAAGTGAATCCCGTACCGGCTTCGTATCGTAAATAATTAGGAATGTTTTTGTTCATTGAGATAAAGGTGCTTGCGTGTGACGTTACGTTACAGGTTACGATAGGGGAAAGGGGGCAAATAGGATGGAGATGACAATCAGCATGTTCGCCAAAAAAGTCGGCACCACGGTACGGACATTGCGTTATTACGACCAAGTTGGATTGTTGACGCCTGAACGGCAAAATGAAAATGGGCATAAACTGTACACCCGCAAAGAATGGGAACGGTATCAACAAATTCAAGTTTTTAAGCATCTTGGTTTCTCGCTTGCTGATATGAAAGAGAAGCTAAAAACCTCCGCTTGGAGTGGAAGAGAAATGCTCGTGGCCCAGAAAAACATGCTTGAACAAAAGAAAAGGGAATTAGAAGAGGTGTTGGCGACAATCAGGCGTGCAGAAGCTTTATATGATTTAGAAGGGATCGAGGAAGAAGATCTTGATGATTTGCTGTTTGTGCTCCTTGACGCGTTCCGTTTGGAGAAACGGCAAAAAGATGCATTAATCGCCCATTTTCCTGAAAGTCTATTAAATGAATTGTTTGACTATGACGAGGATCCTGACGTACAACTAGAAATAGACAAACAAGCGGCTTATTTTTACAAACGGATGAAAAACGCGCTTCATAACAACGTTGAGCCAGGAGCGGAAGAAGTCCAAAGTTATATAAAGGAGCTATTTTCTAGTTTTCCAATGAAATCGGTTCCGAATGTGGTTGATGAGCTTGGTGATATTGAAGCGTTTTTCGTCGAACATGAGAGGTTATTTTTCATCCATTTCCCTGAAAGGTTACAAAAATATATGGATGAAGCAATGGAAATTTACTTTAGAAATGAAAGTGGGGAAGAAGATGGAACATGAACTTGCCGGCTCATTGGGAGCTAGACGTTTTTGGTCCATGGTCAAACCTTTTTTGCCGAAGGTGGCTTGGCTCGTTCTCGCAGTTGTTCTTGTTATTGGGGAAACTAGCCTATCGCTCATTGTCCCGCTATTGACAATGAATTTCGTGGACGAAATGAATGCAGTTGGCTTAAACGGACAAACGGTAATTTTGCTTGCGTCTGTGTTTTTCGCACAACTTGTGATGTCCGGTTTTGCCCTTTATACGATGATGTATATTGGCCAGAAAGTCGTGTTCGCGCTCAGGAAAGAAGCTTGGCAACGGATGCTGCACTTGCCTGTTCCCTTTTTTGACAGACACTCGTCTGGGGAATTGATGAGCCGGATGACCAATGATACGCTTGTCATAAAAGATTTTCTGACAATGCAGCTAATCCCATTTTTTTCAGGCATAGTTTCGATTATTGGCTCGATCGTCTTGCTTTTGGCGATTGATTGGAAAATGACGTTGATGATGCTTACTGTTGTTCCGGCTTCGCTTCTCGTTATGATTCCATTAGGACGCAGTATGTATAAGGTGTCAAAGTCTTTACAAGATGAAACAGCCTCTTTTCAAGGCGATTTAGGCCGCGTTCTATCAGATATCCGCCTTGTCAAGGCGTCTCTTGCTGAAGGAGTCGAACAGAAAGTCGGCCTCTCGCGTATGGCCAAGCTGTTTCGCTTTGGGATGCGTGAAGGGAAGATTATGGCTGTCATTCAACCATTGATGATGAGTGCCATGCTCATTATGCTCGTTGTGATTTTTGGCTACGGAGGCATGAGAGTTTCGGCTGGAACGCTATCGGCGGGAGCCCTTGTTGCCATCATTTTTTACTTATTTCAAATTGCAATGCCATTTACACAAATGGCCAGCTTTTTCACTCAATTTCAAAAGGCGCTTGGCGCAAGTGAACGCCTTGAGACGATTTTGCGAGCTGAGCCGGAAAAGAATGCTGCAAACGTAGATGGAGCAGTTGCGCCTGCTGGCACACTCAGCTTCCAAGGTGTTTCCTTTGGTTACACTGCTGACAAGCCAATTTTAAAAGAGGTGAATTTTGATGCTCCTATCGGCAAGGTCACCGCTTTTGTAGGGCCAAGTGGGGCAGGGAAGACGACATTGTTTTCATTGATTGAACGCTTTTATGTGCCAGACGACGGCACGATCCAATATAAGGGTCATTCCATCCACCGCCTCCCTTTGCATGAATGGCGGCAAAAGATTGCCTATGTTTCCCAAGACTCGCCGATCATGGCAGGCACGATCCGCTCCAATTTGGTTTATGGGCTGACGGATGTTCCTGAAGAGAACATGACGGCTGCGGTTCGGCATGCAAATTTGGAGTCGTTTATTGCTTCCCTTCCAGACAGATACGATACGGAAGTAGGGGAGCGGGGCGTCCGACTATCAGGTGGACAACGGCAGCGCCTTGCGATCGCCCGGGCGATGATTCGCGATCCTGAAATCTTGCTTCTAGATGAAGCAACAGCACATTTGGACAGTTCATCGGAAAAACTTGTGCAGGAAGCGCTTGAAGTGCTGATGGAAGGGCGGACGACACTTGTGATTGCCCATCGATTAGCGACCGTTAGGCATGCGGATCAATTGATTGTACTAGAGGAAGGAAACGTAACGGGCGCGGGCACACACGCTGAATTGCTGGATACACACCCACTTTATAAGGAACTGGTAAGCCAGCAGCTTCAGTTTAATTAAGAAAAGTGGGCGCACGCTCATTGTGTTCAATAAAGGCGTCACAAAAGCGATTTCCCAATTTGTAATTGCCGCCAAAGCAGGTATAATGAAACGAAAGACATGTAGGAAGGTGTGCGTCCAAAGTGGGTTCGTTGCTCGCGCAAATCGAAAAAGAACTGGAAAGCCTATCAGAGGCAGAGGCCCGAATTGGGCAAACGATATTGGACAGTCCTAGCCAAATCCCAAGCATGACGACGAAAGAGCTGTCGGCTCGCGCTGGGGTCAGTGAGGCAAGCGTCATCCGCTTCTGCAAGAAAATTGGAATTAACAGTTTCCGGCTGTTTAAAATGGAACTGATGAAAGATGTAACGGCTTCAAAAGAAAGATTAACCGACTTTTCATCGTTGCAAGAAAAAGATGCGCCTTATGATTTGTTCCGCAGAGTGACGTTTACGAATAAAAGCGCGATCGAATTGTCGTTGTCATCGATCGACCGGAAGCAGCTTGAAGCTGCGGTTGCTGTGCTAATGACAGCGAAGCGCATCGTCTTTTATGGAGTTGGCGGCTCTGCCGCTGCTGCATTCGACGGTAGCTATAAGTTTACGCGCATTGGCTATCAGGCATCTTCTTCTCAAGATTTCCATTACAATCTTTCGCTCATTCCTTATATGGAAAAAGGCGATATATTTGTGGCAATCAGCTTGTCGGGAAAAACGCAGGATGTAGTGGAATTGGCCACCTTTGCAAAAAAGCAAGGCGTCACCGTTGTGGCGATTACGAAAATGGACCGCTCGCCATTATATAGGTTGGCAGATATTACTCTTTGTACGCCAAATGTGGAAGAAGACTTTCGCATCGGCACGATCGCCTCGCGAATGACGCAGTTGAACATTATTGATACGCTTTATTTAAGTGTATTCCATGAAAAAGACGAAGACACGATTACCGCATTTTTAAAAGCCCGTGACGAAGCATTGCGCTTACGCCGTTAAGCAAAAAGAGCTTTAGGCCAAATCAACGCCTAAAGCTCTTTTTATATAGAACGACACAAAGTTGATTTTATTTAGGAGCAAGCTCAACCGCGTCCCGATAAGCGGCCAGAAGGCTCCGTTCATCGGCTATGTTTTTGCCAGCGATGTCAAAGGCCGTGCCGTGGTCAACAGACGTACGGACAATGCCGCCTTTGAGGCCAACCGTGATGTTTACGCCTGCTTCTAAGCCCATTACCTTTATTGGCACATGGCCTTGGTCATGGTAGCAAGCGACAACGATGTCAAAGTCGCCGCGCGCAGCCCGGAAAAACAGTGTGTCTGCCGGGTATGGCCCTTCTACATCGATCCCTTCTCCACGCGCCTTTTCTATCGCAGGGACCAATTTTTCTTCCTCTTCGCCTTCTCCAAACAGGCCGTTCTCACCAGCGTGTGGGTTAATGCCGCATACAGCAATCTTTGGCTGCTTGTTTCCGGCGGCCGCAAGTGTTTCATGCGCTAAAGAAATGACTTTATATGTCCGTTCTGGGTTGATCGTATCAATCGCTTTGCGCAAACCTACGTGTGTTGTCAAATGGATCACTTTTAAATTTGGAGCAGATAGCATCATTGAAAAATCAGTGGTCCCCGTTAGTTCAGCTAAAATTTCCGTATGGCCTGGATACAGATGCCCTGCTTTTTGCATCGCTTCTTTATTTAATGGAGCTGTGCAAATGGCATTGATTTTTTTCGCTTTAGCAAGCTCCACTGCCCGTTCAACATAACGGAAAGCTGCGTTGCCCGCCGCTTCGCTAACTTGTCCGAAAGATACGCCTTCCGTTAACAAGCGCAAGTCAATGACTTCAATCGTTCCCGGTTCAAAGACACATTCGTCAACCGTTGATACAGACACAACATTCAATTCCGTTTCAGTAATGTCGACAGCCCGTTCCATGATAGTTGCATCGCCGATCACGACAGGACGCCCAATTTTAAAAGTTGATTCGTCCGCCAATGCTTTTGCGATGATTTCAGGGCCGACACCGGCTGCGTCTCCCATGGTAATGCCAATGATTGGTCTCATTTGCTTTCCTCCTTAGTAAAGTGGTGGTATAGATTCGAGAAAGTTTTCTCATTGCCAAAGGCGCCTGCTTTCGTAATCGCGTATGTCTGATGATGTTCGCCAGTAAACTGGGCAACAGGGATACCCGGTTCAAATTCATCAAGCAAACGCAATTCATCGATGCTTAGCCGCCGGCATAGTGCTTTAGCGGTATCGCCGCCGGTCATAATAATCGCTTGGAAATGGCGAGTATCCATTAGTTTGGAGCCGATCGCCGCAATCGTATCGGCAATTCGTTTCGCCAATTCGCTAATTGCCGTATTTGTTGTTTTTGCATAGTCATATACTTCAGCGACTTCTTGGCGCTCTGTTCCAGAAAAAATAACGGGTATTTTGCCGGTCGCTACTGTCTTTTCAGCAGCGGCTACCACTCGCTCAAACTCTTTTGCTTGCGTATGGCGGTCATTGCTCGCTGCTGTTGCCGCATGAAGGCGAATCCCTTCCGTTTGTGGGTGCGTGAGCAAATGGGCCACTTGTGTCTTGCTCACTTCACTCATGCTGCCAACGAGATAAAGGATGGGGTCACTGCTAACAGGATGGTCAGCAAATGGGGTATTTGTGCCGGACACCATCGTCTGCGCAAGTGCATTCGACAAGCCAGCAGAACCAGCCAAAAGCAGTCGTTTCGGCTGCTGCTGCGAAAAAGCAGCAATTCGTTCGAGTGTTTCCATTGAAACCGCATCGCAAATAAAAACAGTTTGTTCATTAGCGATGTTGCGATCAAGCCAAGCGCTAATCGTTTCTGGTTTTTCGGCCCATAACGATTCGGGAATATGGGCGATGGCACCGTGGAACTGGCGGCCAATGTGGTCAGAAATGGCAGAGTCAGAAACGGGATCTGCTTCGTTTCTGGCAAACTCTGTTTCCCCAATTGGCGTGCCATTTACGTAAAGGATCCCATCCTCAACTGTACGGTTATTGGCAGGGAAACTAGGAGCTAACAAAATGCATTCCGGCTGCCAAGCTTCGGCAGTTGCTTCGAGTTCTGCCCCGACATTGCCGCGCAATGTCGAATCGACTTTTTTAAAAATCAAATTTGGATTGTAAGGCGCTAATGCAGACATGGCAGCATGGACAGCTGCTTTCGCTTCTTTAGGAGAAAGGGCACGGCTATCCGTATCGACCACGACTGCTTCTGCGCGATTTTCTGACGAACCTTTGCCATTGAGCCAGACAACTGTGTCCAAGCCTGCTTTGGCAAGCTGGACGCCGCTGTCATTTGCTCCGGTAAGGTCATCGGCAATGATGGCAATTTTCATGATGACTCTCCTATCCTTACGCTTGTTGCCTCGCTTCTTCAGGAAGCTGGCCTTTTTTCTCTAAACGTTTAGCCAAAAAGCCAATAAAAATCGGTAGCAAAATGGCTGTAGTTACGACACTGGCTGCAACTTGGACAGTTGCAAGTTCAACATTGTAGGCAAAAGCAGAGCTTGCTGCGGCAATGGCTGCTGGCGTTGCTACTGCATTTCCGGCTGTCGATCCTTCAGCAGCGCCAACGAGTGGGTTCCATTTGAACAATTTAAACGTCCAGTAGCCAGTGATACCGGTTACTAGAACGACGAGCACACCAAGTACGACGCCTGGCAGTCCCCCTTCAAGAATGGACGTAAAGCTAATGTTCATGCCAAGTGCAAAAGCGAATGCCGGAATGAGCATGTCGCTGCCTTTTCCAAGGAACGTGCGGATGTCTTCATCAATGTTTCCTAAAACAAACCCAATTAAAATGGGCAAGAGCACGCCGACAAAAGCGGTGATGGAAAAATAGCCGCTTTGGACGCCCATCGCGCCGACAACAGACAATGTCAGCATTGTAAAGAGCGGGCCATCGTTCATGGCAAGTACAGAATAGGCCGCTTTGTCTTCGCTTTTTCCGTATTGCCCTGCAAGCGCAACATAAAGGCCGCCGTTGGAATTGGTCATTGCGGCAATGACTGCAATTGGAGCAAGGCCGAGGAATAAGCCTTCAGGCCCTCCAGCCAGTACATAAATGATCGCACCGACGAGGCCGCCGAAAATCCATTTAACTAGCAAAAGCGTAAAGCCTTTTCCAAATGAAACGCCAAAACTGCGTATGTTGATTTGCGAGCCTGCGCACAAAAGGAAAAGAGCAATTAAGGTAGTCGCGCCGTCTACAAAGAGCGCTTGTGTAAAGTTGCCGATCCTAAGCAAGTCAGGGGCAACCGTATTGATAAGTGCACCAAGAAGCAACGGGACAACCATCATGCCTCCGGGAATTTTTTCAATGCTTTGTTTTACCTTCATCAGAAGATCCCTTCTTTCTGTTTCATTTTGAAACGAAATTCAAGCTGGAAACGCTTAAAAGAAATGATTACAGCAAAAATGATACGCTTTCTTTTGGAAATTGCAATACAAAACTCAAATAATGTTGCAAACAGCAACATTATTTGAGTTTCCTCCACAACGTTGTTCGATTAATTTGTAAACGTTCAGCTGTTTTTGATTGGTTATAGCCTTCCTCTTCAAGCACATGTTTAATCAACGTTTTTTCCATTTCCTCCAGCGTCTGTTCTAAATCAATTCGAGCGAAGCCTTTTTCTGACCAACTGTCGCTAAAGTCAATATACGGTTGGCTTGTTGCTACGACTTTTGCAAAGATGAACTCCTTTAGCCAATTTAAATTTCCCATAATCGCTGGGTGAATGCTGCCCCGGTAGCCAATAATTTGCTTGCCGTATAGCTGGTTCGCTTCTGCAATTAAGCGTCTTATAAAGCCTGGCCATTCGGATTTGCGTTCACATAACGGCGGTATCCAAACAGTTGGCATATCGTTTAGAAAAGACAACGGCTTTTCGCTGTGGACAACATAAGGCGCTGTTTTAAGCACTGTGCCCTCTAGTTGTCTCCATTGTGTAGTAGAAAGTTCTTCTGCATGGGTAATAAACAAGGAAAGCCCGTTTGCTTCAAAATCAGGCACATTCAATAAATCTTTTGCCCGGCATGTAATGGCCAATTTTGGCAAAAGTCCTTTTGCGAGCGCCTGTTCTCCAGACCCGTTTTTGCCAATAAGCACTACAGAATGTTTGCCAGTAGCGGCTTCATAGTCACGAGATAGCGAATCGTTTGCCCCGAGGACGAGCGGTACGGATAAATGAGGTACTTCAAACACGGTAGCTCCTTTTGGCAGCGATTGGTGGAGAGCTGTCGCCGTTAATAGCCAGGTCGGTGCCTTTTCAGTGCCGATGTTTTTTACAGCGAAGCAAACGTTGTTTCCGCCTGCTTCTGTAAAGAAAGCGTGTGTTTTGTTTTGAATAAGTGAATGTAATTGGCTGGTCGCTGCTTTCAGCAACGTCTCGTTCTCTTGGAGCTTGTCGCTTATAGCAAACACATGCCCCGTTCCATCAGCTAAAAGCTGGAACTGGTCAGACTGAAAAAAGGCAGAACGAAAATATTGATGCTGTTGCTTGCTGTCATTCATTTTTCTGCCTAAAAGGTCCGCTTGCTCAAGTGCAGTTCTGACAGATTCTTCTCCAGATGTAATTAAAATTCCTTCCAACCCATGTTTGTTCGCCAAGCTCGTCGTAATGGCGTCACCGACTATCATCTTCCGCCCGGCTGCCTTGGCGGCGATAATGGCTGGTTCCACTTCTTCTTCTTTCATGACTGCTGTGATTGGAATGTCGGTTTCGATTAACTCTGTTACTTTCGTAAAGCTTAGGGAAATGTTTTCAAAGGCAATAATTTCTGTTTGTTCCCGCTCGGCTTGGATGAGCAAAATCATTCGTAAAATATCAAAGCCAGATATAGGAACTTCAACAACAGGTTTTTCTGTCCGAGTGCGAATCACTTTAGCCGTTCCACCACGGCTAATAAATATATCGGTCTGCGCTTGTACTTCTGTTGTCAATAGAGGCAAAGATTGCTGAAGGTCCGCTATATGGATCGTCATATCGAGATGTTCGAATTCATTTTGTATTCGTTTAAATGTTTCTGCTAAGCCCTCATAAGGGGCGATGATCGTAACGTGTATTTTGCGCATCGTTTTCCCTCCATCATGCAACTGCCCTGCAAAGCCGTTATCTTTTAGAAAGTACCACGATCAATTAAGGAAAACAATAATAGCTACAAGGATAGCTTGTATGAAATTTTATTTCGTAATAAATTAAAATTATATTGACGTTTTATTTCTATAGAGCGATAATAAATATATAAATATGCAATTGATTAAGAGGTGAATGGTTTGATTGATAAGTTAAAAACAGAAACGCGCAACCAAGCGACAATGGCGCTTGACAGTATGCCGATTCACGATATTTTAAAAGCAATGAATAGAGAAGATGGAAAGGTGCCAACAGCCATTGCAACACAACTACCGCAAATTGAAAAGGCGGTCAAATTAGTGATTGCTTCTTTCCAACAGGGCGGAAGGCTCATTTATGCGGGCGCTGGTACTTCAGGACGATTAGGTGTTTTAGATGCTGTTGAATGCAAACCTACTTTTGGTGTTTCACCGGAAATGGTTCGTGGTGTAATTGCCGGCGGCGAGCAAGCATTTACAGAAGCAGTCGAAGGGGCAGAAGACGACGAGCGTGCAGGTGCAAATGATTGTAACCGCTTAAATATAGGCGAAAAGGACACGGTTATTGCTCTTGCAGCTAGCGGGCGCACGCCGTATGCGATTGGCGTGTTGAAAGAGGCAGAGGCTCGTGGGGCTAACACGGTATCCATTGCTTGCAACAAGGAGGCGAAAATGAGCCAATACGCTGCCGTTGCGATTGAAGTAGAAACGGGGCCGGAAGTGTTGACTGGATCAACTCGCTTAAAAGCAGGAACAGCCCAAAAGCTCATTTTAAATATGATTTCAACAACAGCAATGGTTGGGATTGGCAAGGTCTATCAAAATTTAATGGTCGACGTACAACCGACAAACCAAAAACTAGTTGAGCGCGCCAAACGGATTATTATGGAAGCAACCGATTCAACCTATGAGACAGCAGCCGACTATTACCAAAAAGCAAATGGGCATGTAAAGGCGGCAATTGTGATGATTTTGCTTGATTGCTCTTATGATGAAGCGCTTACAAAGTTGCAAAACGCCAAAGGGTTTATTCGCAAAACGGTAGAAAAATAATTTGTGAAAGAAGGGGAAACGTGTGAACAAAGAACAACGCATGGCCTCAGAAATTCTTGAACATATTGGCGGGAAAGGAAATGTCGAGTCCCTTACCCATTGTATGACGCGTGTCCGTGTTGCTGTAAAAGACGATGCCCTAGTCAATCAAGATGCTTTAAAGAAAATGGAAGGAGTTATGGGAGTCGTTGAAGACGATACATGGCAAATTGTCGTTGGTCCAGGTACTGTCAATGTCGTTACGGAAGAAATGAAAAAGCTCGCTCGTACAGGGCAAACGTCTTTTGAAGAACAGGCTGCCAACGCCCAGCAAGAACGGAAAAAGAAAAACAAAACACCATTTAAGCAATTTTTGCGAAGCTTAGGGAATATTTTTATCCCGTTGATTCCAGGCCTTGTTGCCTCAGGTATCATTAATGGCGTGGCCAACTTCTTAATTAACTCAGGCATGCAAAAAGAAGAACATACGTGGCTTTTGTTAATGACCATTTTAGGAGGCGGCCTATTTACGTATTTGGCGATTGTTGTTGGATGGAATACCGCTAAAGAATTTGGCGGCACGCCGGTTCTAGGAGCGATCGCGGGGATGTTCATTTTCAACCCGGCCCTTGCCGAGGTGACCGTATTTGGCGAAGCCCTTGTGCCAGGGCGTGGCGGATTGTTCGGCGTCATTTTTGCGGCATGGTTAATGACGTTCTTTGAACGCCACATCCGTAAAGTTATACCGAAATCGGTCGATATCATTTTCACATCACTGTTTACTGTCGTCATTGTGGGCTTCTTATCGATTTATGCGATTATGCCCGTTGCTGGCATTGTATCGGATGGGATCACATCCGGCATCCACTCGATTTTAAACATGGGTGGGCCGATTGCTGGGGCGCTCATGGCAGGCTTTTTCCTTCCGCTTGTCATGGTTGGATTGCACCATGGCTTAACGCCAATTCATGCGGAGCTTATCAATGTATTCGGTTTTACAACGCTGTTGCCAATTTTAGCAATGGCAGGAGCAGGCCAGGTTGGCGCAGCAATCGCTATTTTTGTTAAAACGCGGAATCCTCGTCTACGTAATATTATTAAAGGCGGCTTGCCTGTTGGCTTCCTTGGCATCGGGGAACCGTTGCTTTACGGGGTAACGCTCCCGCTTGGGCGCCCGTTTGTGACAGCCAGTTTAGGTGCGGCTGTTGGTGGGGCCATGCAAGCAATATTTGCCACAGGCTCTACAGGAATCGGCGTTTCCGGCTTGTCCCTAACACCGTTAATTGCGGAAGGCAAATACCTCTACTATTTAGGTGGTATTGCGCTCGCCTATTTGTTCGGTTTTCTGTTCACCTACATGTTCGGTTTTAAAGAAGAAATGGCAAAAGACATTTAAGTTGGAGGTGAGGAAAGAGTGGAGCTTGGTGTATCTGCTTATCTCAGCCAGCCATTTATAGAGCAAGAAGCTTATATAAAAAAAGCCGCTGCCGCTGGATTTAATGTACTGTTTACTTCATTGCACATCCCTGAAGACGATGCTTCTTTATATGCAGAACGGCTCAAGCAAGTTGGAATGTTTGCCAAAGCAAATCATATGCGGCTTATATGCGATGTGTCGCCTGACTCAATGAACCATTTAAACTTGTCATGGGAACAAGCGAGCAATTTAAAAGAGTGGGGCGTGACAGGATTGCGTATCGATTATGGTGTGGCGACTGAGACGGTCGTGCGCCTATCACAAGAGATGCAAGTTGTCTTAAATGCAAGCACTGTCGATAAAAGGGAAGCAATCGCCTTGCGCCAAGCCGGCCTCGATCCAAACAAAGTTGAAGTATGGCATAATTTTTACCCTCGCCCTGAGACGGGGTTAAGCCGAGAAGACTTTCGTCAAACAAACACCTTTCTGTCTGAAATGGGCTTTTCGGTAATGGCGTTTATTCCTGGCGACGTGCCTAGGGCTCCGTTGTTCAAGGGTTTGCCGACACTTGAAGACCATCGGGACATGTCGCCGTTTGCCTCGTTTCTAGATCTATATGAAGGCGAAGGCATTGAAACGATTTTAGTCGGCGACAAGGGCTTGTCTGATAGCAGCTTTGAACAATTTCACGTCTATCATAATGAAAAAGCAGTGCTGTTGCGGGTGCAGCCAGCGGTGGAGAATGTCGTTGATGTAGAGGAAAAACACCGCAACCGCAAAGATGCAGCCCGTGATGTCCTTCGGTCAGAGTCATCTCGTTCCTTCGCATCTATTGGGAAGCGAGACGTAACGCCGGCAAACACTGGGGAGCGGCCTATTGGCACAGTGACAATTGACAATAACCGTTACGGCCGTTACCAAGGCGAAATACAAATTACCAAAACAGACTTGCCTGCTGATGAGAAAGTAAATGTGCTAGGCCGGGTGATTGACACCGATGTACCGTTAATTCAGCACATAAAAGGCGGGCAAAATTGGAAGTTTAAATGGATGTAACAGGAGCAGGCACAACCTGCTCCTTTTTGTTTTGTGTATAGCTGCTGTTTGTGTTTTACTTTATCGTTAAACTTTTGCTTTTCCATCCTATGCTTAACAGAATCGTTCTGAAAAGGTAAACTATAGTTGGAACGTGAGAAGGAGTGGTGAAATGGTCACAATGGGTGATATCGCGAAAAAAGCGGGTGTAAGCACGGTAACAGTTTCGAAAGCGCTGAATGATAAAGAGGGCGTTAGCGATGAGATGAAACGAAAAATCAAGCAGATGGCAGCTGATATGGGCTATCGCTTTCATGCGGCCGCTAAGTCAATGAGAAGCGGGCGCACCAATAATATCGTCATCTTGATCCCGGAACGATTTGCCGGTGATGAGCAAGCATTTTATTTAAAGTTTTACAGGCAAATTATATCGGTACTTGAATCCTATGACTACTACGGCATCTTACAAATATTGAGCTCCGATGATGAAGAGCGGCTCATGCTGCCGAAAGCATTTTTAGAAAACAGGGCGGACGGCGTTATTGTGCTTGGCCAGCCAAAAAAGGAATACATTGAACATGTAACAAAAGAAAACGTGCCTCTCGTATTCCTTGATTTTTATACGGACCAATTGAATGCGGATGTGGTCGTCACTGATAATTTTTATGCCGTTTATGAGTTGACGAACTATTTAATTAGCCAAGGCCACCGTGAAATCGGGTTTGTTGGCAATGTCCACACAACAAGTAGCATCCAAGACCGCTTTTTAGGAATGTATAAATCGTTGCTAGAACACCGGCTCCCTTTTAATGAGCGGTACTTGGTCAGTGATCGCGATGATGCGGGCCGTTTTATTGACTTAGTATTGCCGGAAAAGCTGCCGACTGCTTTTGTGTGCAATTGCGACCATGTAGGCTATTTGCTTATCAAAAAGTTGTCGGATAGCGGAATCCGTGTCCCGGAAGACTGTTCTGTTGTCGGCTTTGATAATGATATTTACGCAACGTTGTCGACCCCGCCTTTAACAACAGTGGAAGTCGATTTAGAAGAGATGGCCAAAGTGGCCACAAAACGAATGATTGAAAAGCTCGAAGGCGATAAAGGCAGCGATGGCTATGGGAGGATATTAATCAAAGGATCGATTGTCTTTCGCGAATCGGTAAAGAATATTCAATAGGATTGAACAACTAAACGTACTTCTTTCAACAGCTTGCAAAAGCTGTTTTTTTGTTTATTTTCATTTTGGCTATTGACTAGTAATCGCTTTCATATTAAGGTTATCGTATCTTTATCTTTTACTTAAACGTTAACTTAAATAGAATAGAGACAAAATCAAACTCGTTAGAAAAGGGGAGAAACGATGACGACGTATCTGTTTCCACCTGACTTTTGGTGGGGGACGGCCGTGTCGGCTACGCAAATTGAAGGAGCGGCAGACCGTGACGGCAAAGGCAAAAACATTTGGGATCACTGGTATGAAATCGAGCCAAACCGTTTTTTTAACGAGGTAGGGCCAGCCAAAACATCGCAATTTTATGATCGCTATAAGGATGACATTGCTTTAATGAAAAAACTTGGCCATACATCATTTCGCTTCTCCATCTCTTGGTCAAGGCTTATTCCTGCAGGAAATGGCGCGGTGAACAAAAAAGCCGTTCAATTTTACGATCAAGTCATTGATGAATTGCTCGCTGCAGGGATTACGCCGTTTGTTAATTTATTTCACTTTGATATGCCAATGGCGATGCAGAAAATAGGCGGTTTTGAAAACCGTGAAGTCGCCTATGCGTTTGCCCGTTACGCGGAAATATGCTTTACGCATTTCGGGGACCGTGTGAAAACGTGGTTTACCCATAATGAACCGATTGTGCCAGTGGAAGGCGGTTATTTATACGAGTTCCATTACCCGAAAGTCGTTGATTTCAAGCGGGCAGTCCAAGTTGGCTACCATACAATGCTCTCTAGTGCTCTAGCAATTGAACGCTACCGCCGTTTAGGGCAAGGAGGCAAGATAGGCATCATTTTAAACTTAACACCATCCTACCCTCGTGCAGAGGAAAACGAACGAGATGTAGAAGCAGCTAAACTCGCTGATGCTTTTTTTAACCGTTCTTTTCTCGATCCGTCTGTGAAAGGGACTTTCCCGCAAGAACTAGTGGCAATTTTAAAACAATATGGGCTTATGCCTCATGTAGAAGAGGGCGACAAAGCAGTGATTTCTGGAAATACAGTTGATTTACTGGGGGTGAATTATTACCAACCACGTCGGGTGAAAGCGAAAGAGACGCCTATAGGAGATGGCCCGCTTATGCCAGGAACATTTTTTGATAGCTACGATATGCCTGGCAAAAAAATCAATCCCCATCGTGGCTGGGAAATTTACGAAAAAGGCATTTATGATTTATTGATGAACATAAAGGATCATTATGGAAATATCGAGTGCTTTATTTCTGAGAATGGAATGGGTGTTGAAGGGGAAGAAAAATTCCGTGATGAAGCTGGTGTTATTCAAGATGACTACCGGATTGAATTCATCTCAAACCATTTGCGCTGGCTCCATAAAGCGCTAACCGAGGGCGCTAATGTGAAAGGGTACCATTTGTGGACGTTTATGGACAATTGGTCGTGGACAAATGCTTATAAAAACCGCTATGGATTTGTGTCTGTTGATTTGGGGAAAGATGGAAATCGGACGGTTAAAAAAAGCGGCTGGTGGTTTAAAACGGTAATTGAAAACAATGGCTTCTAGCGAAGTTGTTGGAAGGGAGAGAAAGCATCTGAATTTGTTGGCATTCGACATTGGCGGGACGACGATTAAACATGGCGTGGTAACGGCTAAAGGTGACATTTTGCAAAAGGGCATCGATGTGACGCCTGCAAGTATGGCGCTTCTGTTTGAATTGTTACAGGACATAAAACATCGTTATGCCGCCAACTACACGCTTTCAGGCGCGGCATTTAGCACGCCTGGAATACCGAATCAAGCAACTGGGTTTATCGACGGCGGCAGCGCCCTCTCTTATTTGCATGAAGTGCCATTTAAGCAAAAGGCACAGGAGTGCATGCAGCTAGCAGTAAGCTTTGAAAATGACGCCAACTGCGCAGCTCTTGCGGAGATGTGGCTAGGGAGCGCGCGAAAAATGAAAGACATTGTTATGGTTGTTGCTGGATCGGGTATAGGCGGTTCGATTATTAAAGATGGCGCCATTCATCGCGGAGCAAATGGCTACGGCGGCGAATTTGGCTACATGGTTATGAATAAACACGGAGAAACGTTCAGCAGCATTACCTCCCCCGTTGAACTGGCAAAACGCGTGTCCGCTGCTAAACGTGCAAACATCGATGCCATTCGCGTATTTGAACTTGCTGAAGCTGGTGATGAGGTCGCCCGTGTGGAAGTTGATCGGCATTTTTATTATTTGGCAGTAGGCCTGTACAATCTACAATTTACCTATGATCCAGAAGCGATTTTAATCGGCGGCGCAATAAGTGAACGAAACGATTATATTCCACGTATTTACGAGAAAATCGATTTGCTTATAAAAGCCAATTCAATGGTGGATCTGCGGCCCAATTTATGGAAATGCCAATTTGGCAATGATGCCAATTTAATTGGGGCTGTCGCTTACTTTAACCAGTCCTTTTGCCCAAAACCAGAAATTGCAGGATAAGCATGCGTTGAGAGGAGGAAATGTATGAATCGGCCAGCATTGGCGAGGTTGCGTAGAAGCAAAACACTAGCCTTTTACTTGTTTATTTCCCCGTGGCTCATTGGTTTTTTAGCATTGGCTGCGGGGCCAATGATTTACTCGTTTTATATGTCGTTTACAGAGTGGCAAGTGATGGGCGGGGCTGAATGGATTGGTCTCGAAAACTATGAACGTTTGTTTTTCCATGTTCCGCTGTTTTGGAAAACGATGTGGAACACGTTTTTCTATACATTTTTAGGTGTTCCCCTTGGGCTTGCTTTCGGCTATTTGTTGGCGGTGCTTCTAAACCAAAAAGTGAAGTTTATGGGGGTTTTTAGAACGATCTTTTATTTGCCTTCCATCGTGCCTGCTGTAGCAAGCTCACTGTTGTGGGTGCTTATTTTCCAACCTGAGTTTGGTTTGGCGAATGCGCTCCTTGATTCTGTTGGTTTGCCGACTTCCCGCTGGTTATTGAGCGAGTCGATGGTTAAACCAGCATTGATTATTATGAGCCTCTGGGGTGTTGGCGGCGGCATGATCATTTATTTGGCCGGCTTGCAAGGCGTACCTCCAAGTTTGTATGAAGCTGCTGAGATTGATGGGGCTGGAAAGTGGCGCAAGTTCTGGCATATTACAATCCCGATGACTTCTCATGTTATTTTTTTCAATTTGATTATGGGTGTGATCGGTTCTTTCCAAGTTTTCACTCAAGCTTATGTGATGAGTGGCGGCGGGCCAAACTATGCGTCTTTGTTTTACGTGCTATACCTCTACCAGAATGCATTTGAATTTTTCAATATGGGCTATGCATCCGCGCTTGCTTGGGTATTGTTTGTGATTGTTTTGATCTTCACATTGCTGCAATTCAAATTTTTTGGCAAGAAAGTTTATTACGAATACGACGACTGAAGAAGGGAGGAAATGCTGTTGGAGGAACGGTACCAAGCAAATAGACAAATCGAACCGGTCCAGCCTGCAAGAATGCCAGGGCCGATTAATCAGACAAAGCCGGTTTTCAAAAATTATACGAGGCAAAAGAAATTAGACCGTTTAATGATTTACCTTATGCTTGTTGTTTTATCGATTTTGTTTATTCTTCCTTTTTTATGGATGGTTTCTACATCAATCAAAACCGAGTCGCAAGCGATCTCGTATCCGCCGACTTTATGGCCAGCACCGTTTGATTTTGCTAACTACCGCGAAGTATTTGAATTGGTTCCCTTTTTGCAGTTTTACTGGAACACAATCGTAGTGACAGGGCTGACAGTCATCGGCACAGTCGCTTCCAGTGCCGTTGTCGCTTACGCGTTTGCACGAATTAAGGGGAGGGGCAGGAGCGTCTGGTTTATTTTATTGCTTTGCACGATGATGCTGCCTCCCCAGGTGACGATGATTCCAGTGTACTTGATTTTTACAGAGCTTGGCTGGGTGAACACGTTCTTGCCGTTGGTCGTTCCCGCCTTTTTAGGAAACGCTTTCTTTATCTTTTTATTGCGCCAATTTTTTCGAGCCATTCCAAAAGAATTGGAGGAATCGGCCATTATTGATGGCTGCAGCTTGTTTGGGATCTTTTGGCGGATCGTCGTTCCCTTATCGAAACCGGCGCTGATAACGGTCGCAATTCTTTCATTCATGGGAAGCTGGAATGACTTTTTGACACCGTTGATTTACTTAAATGATATCGATAAATATACGCTAGCCCTTGGTTTGCAAATGTTTAATGGCCAACAAACGATGCAATGGGGGCCGATGATGGCTGCAAGTACAATGGTGATTTTCCCACTCGTCGTGCTGTTTTTCATTGCCCAAAAACATTTTATCCAAGGAATCGCACTGTCAGGCATCAAAGGGTAAATTCCTTATCCAAAGTTTTTTCGGCAAGCGTCAGTAAGAGCGCATTTGTTTGCTAGTCCAGGAAACGAACATGTTGCTTTTGCCTTAACGGCCAGTTTATCAAATTATACGGCCATTGAGGTGACGGAATTATACATTTAAGGAGATGAGATGGATGAAAAGATGGATGTATACACCGGTTGTGTTAGTTTCGCTATTGGCCCTTACTGCTTGTGGAGGCGAGGAAAGTGCAGGAGGCGGTAGCGGCGATGTAACGCTGCGGATGCTTGTCTGGGGAAATGGCCCGGCAGAACTGAAAGGAGAGCGTGAAATCCTTGATGTGTTTGAAGAAAAAAATCCTGGCATTAAAGTGGAGTTAAGCCATGTTCCTTGGGATAATTTTAATGAGCGGTTAACGACAATGTCGGCTGGACGGAATCAGCCAGACGTGTTTTGGATGATCGATGCAGCAGCAATGACGAGCTACGCAAGCCAAGGAATGTTAATGGAACTTGATGGATTTATAGAAGAAAGCGGCATAAAAGAAGACGAGTATTTACCTGGCGCTTGGGATATTGGCGCATGGGAAGGCGTCCAGTATGCCTTGCCAAGGGATCTGACTTCTCATCATATTGTTTTTAATAAAGATATGTTTGACGAGGCAGGGCATCCTTATCCGGAAGCTGGCTGGACGTGGGACGACTTTTTAGAAGCAGCAAAAGCGACAACGATTGAAGAAGATGGGAAGATTGTCCAGTTTGGGATTGCTGGGCTGATCTGGGAAGAAATGATTGTCCAAAATGGAGGTGCTTCGTTTAATATAGATGGATCTAAAGTCGAGATTGATTCACCGGAAACAATCGAAGCGATTGAGTTTATGCATGACTTGGTTGATGTCCACCGTGTCGCTCCATTGGCAACCGAGTCGGAAGGGCTTGGCGATTTGTTTTTGGCTAACCGGGCGGCAATGGCTTTTGCAGGGCCGTGGCACTGGCGCCAATATGAAGAAGACGGAGAGTTTGAATGGGATATTGTTGAAGTGCCGGCAGGGAAAGCTGGGAACAAATCGCAGCTGCTTGGATTGCCGATCGGCATTGGATCGCAAACAGACCATCCTGAAGAAGCGTGGAAGCTGTTAGAATTTTTAACCCATGGCGAAGGCCAGTCCATCCAGGCGAACATCGTTGGCGCCAATCCGTCAGTCACTCGTGAAACGCATACATTTGCCGAAGGCCAATGGGTGCCAGAAAATGTAGAAGCTTTCCAGACGATCATGGAAGAAAACACAGTCGTGCAAAGCATGTTTCCAGATAAGCCAGCTGCTGCCTCGAACATTCAGCCTGTAATCGACCAAATCATGGATGAAAACCGAGACGTGGATGTAGCGGATGCTTTAGGCGAATTAGCAGACAGTCTCCGTGCAGAGTTTGATATGGACTAATTTTGTGAAGAGGGAGGACATGGATCAAATGAAAAGAAAGCGGTTACAATTGTTTGGAACACTAGTGGTATTGGTTTTGTTCGTGTACGGTAGCGGTTCGGCATATGCACAAAACGGATTTCACGTATCCGGTACAGAGTTGTTGGACAAAAATGGCGATCCTTATGTTATGCGTGGCGTCAACCATGGACACTCTTGGTTTAAGCAAGATCTGGAGGAAGCAATCCCTGCCATAGCAGAAACAGGGGCGAACACGGTGAGAATGGTCTTATCCAATGGACAGCAATGGGAAAAAGATGATGCCTCTGAGCTTGCCCGTGTGCTGGCTGCCACAGAAACATATGGATTGACAACTGTGCTGGAAGTCCATGACGCTACAGGAAGTGACGATCCTGCTGATTTAGAGAAAGCAGTCGATTATTGGATCGAAATGGCTGATGTTCTCAAGGGGACAGAAGACCGAGTAATCATTAACGTTGCCAATGAATGGTATGGGTCGTGGAGGAGCGACGTTTGGGCAGAAGCATACGCACAAGCGATCCCGCGCTTGCGCAGCGCTGGCCTCTCCCATACATTAATGGTTGATGCGGCAGGTTGGGGCCAGTACCCTGCCTCAATCCACGAGCGGGGAGCCGATGTGTTTGCGTCCGATCCATTAAAAAACACGATGTTTTCGATCCATATGTACGAATATGCAGGAGCTGATAGGGCGACAATTGCCTATAACATTGATCGTGTGCTTGCTGAAAATCTTGCTGTGGTGATCGGTGAATTTGGCCATAGTCATCATGATGGCGATGTCGATGAAGATGCGATTTTGGCCTATACAGCAGAGCGGCAAGTGGGCTGGCTGGCCTGGTCATGGTATGGCAACAGCGGGGGTGTTGAATACCTGGATTTAGCTGAAGGCCCATCAGGCCCATTGACGAGTTGGGGCAAACGAATTGTTTATGGTGAAAATGGGCTTAAGAGTGATTAATCAATAGAAAGGACTGGTTGCTGCTTTTGCATCTCAGTCCTTTTTGCTGTATTCGTGTTGGTGGGCAAAAGAAAATGGGCGAATCGGTACAATTCGTGAATTTTAAACGAACATAGGCGAACCTAACAAGCAAATATACTCATTTTGCATTTACTAAAGAAGGTGCAAAGGAGGGGAAAAATGGTACGTGTTTGGTATGCACTAAAAAATCTTTTCTTGTTGTTCTGGTTCCCAAGATGCTGGAAAAAGGCGCGGGCGAAAAGAGAGCTGCTACGCGGCCTCATCGGTAAACAAATTGAACTTTCGACACCCTTCGGCTTTCTCGCTGGCGAATTAGTGGTCGTTGGGAAAGACTATATTGAATTGTTGGATGAAATGGGTGCTGACGTGTTTGTCCGCATTGCCAAAATTGAAACGATCAGGTCACTAAGCTGAATGCGGAAGGAGGCAAAGTACTTGTGCAATACTCTTTATAAGAGGCTAGTTCAACGACTCGATGCGCGGGTGGAGGTTGCCACAGATACAAATTTTATTGAAGGCATCCTCGTCTGTGTCACCCCTAGATTGTTGATTATTGATGGAACGGATGGTTATGGATACGGACCAGACACAAGCCAATATATTGACACAAAGGCTGTCAATCATGTGCGGTTTTTGCAAACAGAAAATCAATCATTATAAAGTTAAATCCTTGAAATCGAGCGGTCTTTTTTTGATTCAGTCGGAAAAAGGCCGCTTCTAATTCTCTGAGTATAGCTGCTTGTAAGGGCAAAACCAACATGTCGTCACTTACAGTGTCAAACATGACATAACCCCTCTAGAACATAGAACTTGAAACGATACATTTGTCAGGCAACCTGTTTCTAAAAACTATGGTAATCTATATGGAGAACAATCAATTAGGGGTGGAATGATGAAACGAATTGCAATTGACATGGATGAAGTGATGGCTGATTTTAACAAAAAGCATTTGGCACTGTTTAATAGGGATTTTGGCGAGCAACTAACAACCGATGATTTACACGGCAAAAAGCTAAGGGAGCTCCGCCCTGAGTTAGTGAAAGAAATTCGCAGCTATTTGCTCGACCCTACTTATTTCCGCGACCTGGAGGTGATGGAACATTGCCAAGAGGTTGTAGAGGAACTGGCCCAGTCGTACGAAATTTTTGTGGCAACGGCGGCAATGGATTTTCCAACATCCTTTAATGCAAAGTACGAATGGCTTAAAGAGCATTTCCCGTTTATTGATGACCAAAATATTGTCTTTTGCGGCAATAAAAGCATCATCCACGCCGACTATTTGATTGACGATAATGTGCGGCAATTAGAACGTTTTTCAGGCGAAGGAATTTTGTTTACATCGCCTCATAATGTGAACGTAACGGGCTATCCCCGTGTCCATAATTGGCTGGATGTCAGAGACTATTTTCTGTAAATGGCCTATATGCAAGAAAGGGAGAGCGATAAATGCCCTCCCTTTCTTGCTGAATTCATCTACTCGAGAGATAGGACCCTCGCTGTCTTCAAGCAGCCCCGTTTGGCGGCAATAGCACTGGACCGGCATTACTCCTCTGGACGTTTGCCTGGATCCATCTGCTCGCTAGTTGCGGTGCGAAGCGGCTTGACTTTCAAGTCATTTGCTACGCGAATTTGGCAGGACAACCGTAGGTTTTCAGCAGTGATGCCTTTTTTGGCACGAATCGCTGCTTCAGCCTCTCCGATTGGGCCAGCGTCGCCTTCGGTAATTTCGCACATGCACGTAGTACATCTAGCATTTCCGCCGCAGCGGTGCAAAATGTCTACTCCGTTGTCTTCCAACGCTAATACAAGTTTCTTTCCATTTTCGGCTTCAAAAGAATGATAGCCTTCAGCGTGAATCATTGGCATGGTCGATATTCGCCCCTTTTTATTAAACTTTCTGTCTCTAAAAATATTGTAGCATGAAAAAGGGAATGATCGGCAGTTAATTAAACATTTGATTAATGTGAAAAAAGATAATAAACGCAGTGGTCATGCTGACCGTTTGAAAAATAGGAAACCCCTGGTTCCAAATAGGCCAGGGGAATTTGGGTTGAACCGGATATGCACATACAATAATACAGATTTATGTAAACGAAGCCTTGACGAGGCTTCTTTCTTAGTGTTCATTAAGATGGCTTTATTCCAAGCCATAGTGGACAAGAAGCTGTGTTTCTAGATGTTCAGCTTGGTCGAAGCCGAGATCCTTGCGTTTGCTTCGCACGTATTCTTCGATGGCCCGTAAATAAGCGGAGAGTTCGCTTGTAGCTGTAGGCAAAAATGCTTTCGCCCGTTCTTCAACTGCATGCAAATCTTCGTTTGAGTACATGTGCTCACCTCTCTAGTCATATTAGAGCCTATGTTTCGTTAGCTCTCAATGTTAGTGTAAAGGAGACAGCTTTCCAAATCTATTTAAGATCTGATAAAGAATGCGTGAAATGATCTTAATAAAACGAAAAAATGCTGAAATGTTCCATAACCACGCCCACATTGTCGGGATGCCAGAGCCATTCACAGTGGCCCACCAAAAAAACTTATTCCCATTTGAATCACATGTTCCTTTGTATTTATTTGAAGGGAATCACTTGGCAGTAGTGAAACAATATGTACGTCGCTTCCTAACTTGAGGGCTCCTATACGTTAAGAAAAGAGGTATGCAAAAACGCGAACAAAAGCACTTAGACAAATTATTGGAATGGAGGAAATGCCGTGGTACAGCAAATGACCATCAACCAATCTGGTTTTCATGTAAGCCACTATTGGATCGAACCTGTTTCCTTTGCTCTCTATGAAGAACGGACCATCCAGGAGTGGGCCCGTCTGTTGCAACATGCAGGCTCTTTGATCGTGCTCGTGACAGAAGAAGATGAACCAGTTGGGGCGTTGCTTCCAGAAACGATTGTGGCAGCGATAAGCCATGGAGAAACAGCGATAGAAAAAGCGCTAGAATCGGTAGAAGTGATTGAAATCGAGGACAGGCGTGCACCTAGTCCAGACGGAAGTAAAGTGGTTCTCATCAAAGAGGGCAATGAATATATTGGGGCAGTCACAAGGGAAAACTGGCGGCGGGCGCGGGAAGAGTACGAGCAAAAAGCGATACTGGAAGCGATTTTAGAAAACGCCTATGAAGGGATCGTCATTGTCGATAAGCAAGGAAAGATCGTCAAAATGAACAATGCTTACCGCAGCTTTATTGGCGGAAAGGACGAAGCGGAAGTTGAAGGCAAGTTTGTCGCTGATGTCATTGAGAATACCCGCTTGCATGAAGTTGTAAAATCAGGCATTCCAGAGCGAGGCGAGATCCAACGGATTGAGGGCCAAAATATGGTGGTCCATCGTATCCCAATTTGGCAAAATCACCGTGTTGTCGGAGCTGTCGGCATGTTGATTTTTGAAGGTGTTTCCGAACTTTATGAAATCTTACAACGAGCACGCGTTTTTTTAAGTGAGGAGTCACCATCCACTGAACCAACAAAGAAGAACGCAACGTCAGTCGAGCGCCGGCTTATAGGAAGGAGCGAGGCACTCCAATCATGCAAATGTTTTGCCCGCAAAGTAGCACGCACAAAAGCGACAGTGCTATTGACAGGTGAAACAGGTACGGGAAAAGAGCTGTTTGCCCGTTTGATCCATCAAATGAGCAACCAAGCCAATGGACCATTTGTGGCAATTAATTGTGCTGCTATGCCAGAAACGCTTCTCGAAGCTGAACTGTTCGGTTACGAAGAAGGAGCCTTTACTGGCGCGCGACGAGGCGGGGCAGTAGGGAAATTCGAACAAGCCAGTGGCGGTACGCTTTTTTTAGATGAAGCAGGAGAAATGTCAAATGCGTTGCAAGCAAAGCTGCTTCGTGTGCTTGAGACGAAACAAGTTGACCGGGTTGGCAGCTGCCGGCCGGTCCAAACCGATTTTCGGTTAATTGCAGCGACCAATGCGGATCTCAACCAACTAGTGGCCGATGGCAAGTTTCGGAAAGATTTGTATTATAGGCTAGTGGCAATCACATTAAACATCCCACCGTTGCGTGAACGTAAAGAAGATATTCCTTATTTAATCAGCGCGTTTATGGACCGTTTTGCACAGGAATACGGGCTGAGACACAAACGATTTTGCGAAGACGCTTTGCATGCTTTCCTTGAGTATGATTGGCCAGGCAATGTTCGTGAGTTGGCGAATGCGATCGATTATATTATGGCAATCGGTGAAGAGGAAAAAGTGACAAGTAATACACTGCCGCCATTTTTGCGAAACCATGCAGCGAAGAAAGAATCATTAAAGACTGTGGCGAGACGTTCCGAGAAGGAGCGAATCGAGCAAGCGATCGTATTAGCAAACGGAAATAAGGCAAAAGCTGCAAAATTGTTAGGCATCCACCGTGCGACACTGTACCGTAAGCTAAAAGAACAAGAGTCGTCGTAATTTAACGACAGTGGCAAGGGGCTGTGTCGCAAATTTGCGATACAGTTTATAGAAAACGCTTACAATCATCTTGATTGGTAGTTGGCATCGTTTTTGCAATGGCAGAACAACAAGGAGGGGATTAGATGCAAGCAACAACCTGTCATTTGCCAGCCACGATTATTTATGGGGAAAACAGTTTTTTGCAAGTTGGAGTTGAAGCTGCGAAGCTTGGAAGCAAGGCGCTGATCATTAGCGATGCAGTAATGGAAAGGCTAGGAAATGTTGAACGGGCTCAAGCATTGCTTAAGAAAAGCGGAATCCCATCGTATTCCTATTTAGGTGTAGCAACTGAGCCGACAGATACGTACGTGTATGAAGCGTTGGAGTTGTTTCGTACAAAAGGTTGCAATGTCATTGTTTCCATTGGGGGAGGAAGCTGTATAGATACAGCTAAAGCTGTCGCGGTGCTAGCAGCCAATGGCGGATCAATCGATGAATACATGAACGGGCGTACGATTGCGCAAAAAGGGGCGGTTCCTTTAATTGCTTTGCCGACAACAGGGGGCACTGGTTCTGAAGCAACAGACGCGACAGTGATTACGAACACAGACACCAATGTCAAAATGATGATTAAACAGCAAGCCTTTATGCCACGGACGGCTATTGTTGATCCAATGCTGACAAAATCGACGCCTAAACACATTACTGCGGCTACTGGAATTGATGCGCTTACCCATGCGTTGGAGGCTTATATTAGCAAAAAAGCACATCCGTTTACCGATGGATTGGCGCTATCGGCAATGGAGCGGATTTTCCACTATCTATTGCCCGCCTATAAAGACGGCAACGACATGAAGGCAAGGCATGAAATGTTGTATGGCTCGCTGCTTGCAGGCATGGCTTTCTCCAATTCATCCGTTTGTCTTGTCCATGGGATGTCAAGGCCAATTGGCGCTCTCTTCCATGTACCACACGGTGTTTCCAACGCTATGCTTTTACCGGTTGTGCTTGAATATACAAAGGAAAGTTGCCAGGAGCGCCTTGCTTCAATCGGCCGTGTCCTCTTTCCAGGAAAAAGCGGCGAAGGGACTGAAACATTAGCTAATGCCGTTGTCGAAGAAATCGTAGCACTGTGCGCGAAAGTCGATATTCCTACATTGCCAGACTGGGGCGTTCAAGAAGAGGCATTTATGCCAATGCTTTCTAAAATGGCTGACGATGCGCTTGAAAGCGGAAGTCCGCAAAACAACCCGCGTGTCCCGTCAAAACGAGAGTTGATTGAGCTGTATGAGGCCCTCTTTCAACAAAAACCGGCCGTTTTCCATTAAGGGGGCATAGACAAAATGATCAGCATGATTGGCTTATTAGGCGCACTGGCCCTTTTAATCGTATTCACATTAAGAGGGGTTAATATTATTATTGCCGCTCTTCTTTCTTCTGTTCTTCTTGCTTTAACTGGAGGGCTTAACTTAAACGCGGCAATGGGCGGCTACTATATGGAGGGGTTTACAAACTATTTTGCTTCTTGGTTTTTGGTTTTTCTATTAGGCGCGATTTTTGGCAAAGTCATTCAGGACACAAAAGCCGCGGAAGCAATTGCCGATTGGATTGAGCGGAAATTAGGCGCAAAGTGGGCGCTGTTTGCGGTAATAGCCGCATGTGCGATTATGACTTACGGAGGCGTCAGTTTATTTGTGGTTGGTTTTACCGTTTACCCAATTGCTGTATCCTTATTTAAGCTCGCCGATTACCCGCACCGTTTTATACCGGTTGCCATCGTATTCGGTTCCATTTCGTTCACAATGACTTCACCTGGCTCACCTGAAATCCAAAACATTATTCCAACCGAGTTTTTTGGCACACAACCAACTGCTGGTGGCTGGATTGGTGTTGTAATTGCGGTCTTTATTATGATTGCAGGCGGCCTTTGGGTCAGGCATATGTTGAGGGCAGCGCTGAAAAAAGGCGAGCGTTTTTCGCTCCCAAAAGACAGCCCTCTATACGGGCTAGAGGGAAAAGCGCTTGATGAACTGGCGGCGGCAAAAGAGCGCCTATTGCCAAAGCCATTGTTTGCGTTGTTGCCGTTAGTGATTGTGCTTGTTTCTTTAAATGTGCTGTCGCTTTATATAGCCGCCAAAACGGCTGTATTGGTCGCGCTGCTTCTTGGCATCGGAACGACATGGCTGTTTAATTTGAAATTTGTAACGCAAGTCGGAGAGTCACTCGCCGTAGGCGCCCAAAATGCTCTTGTCGCAATTGCCAATACATGTGCTGTTGTCGGCTTTGGCAGTGTCGCTGCGCAAGTGCCTGCTTTTGATTTGTTTTTACAAGCATTATTGAATGCAGCAGGCCAACCGTTCGTTAGCCTAGCTTTGTTTGTCACAGTCATTTGCGGAATTACCGGATCTGCATCGGGCGGCCTCGGCATTGCTTTGCCGCTCATTGCCCCTGATTATATGGAAAGGGGCGTAGACCCAGGAGCGATGCACCGTATTTCCGCGCTAGCTTCGGGTGGGCTAGACTCACTGCCTCATAACGGTTTTGTCGTCACGACGATTCGAGCTATATGCGGAGAAACCCATAAACGAGCATATGGGCCTATTTTCTTAGTGTGCACCCTTTTACCGACTGTCGCACTTGCCATTGCCGTCGCGCTCTACACGTTTTTTTACTAATCCTAAACTGCACCGCAATTGAAAGACAGCATCGTTCAATTGCAGGTGCTGTTTTTATATAAGGGGGCGTTTGTTTGATTTTCACCGCTTTAACGAAGTGATTGTCAGTAGTGAAGGAACACGGATTTGGAAAGGAAACGGTTTTTTGTATGCAATCCGCCAAAGCAGCCAAGCTAATGAAAGAGACCGAAAAAAGAGAGGCGAGATTCGCATGCTATGCCGTTCAAATGATGAACTGGAATTGCTCATTAGCCAGGCAAGAGCGTTTGCTGGGCAAGGAGAAGTGGCTCAATATATACCTGCTTTAGCTGTTGCTCATAAACATGAGCTGTCGGTAGCCTTGTATTATCCTGATGGTAAAGGATTTATGGCTGGGGATACGGAAGAAAATTTCACGCTCCAAAGCATTTCAAAAGTGCTTTCCTTAGCGTTGGCGCTTATCGATCAAGGGGAAGAATGCGTGTTCACCCGTGTTGGAAAAGAACCGACAGGCGACCCTTTTAATTCAATCGCTAAATTGGAGACCAACAAGCCTTCCAAACCGCTCAACCCAATGATTAATGCCGGGGCTCTTGCCGTTACTCATATGATTAAAGGAAACACAGCAGGGGAGCGGTTTGAACGTTTATTGGACTTTATCCGTTGTTTGACAGGAAATGAGACCATTACGTATAACAAAGAAATCGCCAAATCAGAATTTGAAACAGCCCATTTAAACAGGGCGCTTGTTTATTTTATGAAGGAGCATGGCGTCATTGATGAAGATGTAGAAGAGCTTATGGACCTTTACACAAAACAATGTGCGATTGAAATGAATTGTATCGATTTAGCGAGGGTCGGTTGTGTTTTGGCCATGGACGGATGCGATCCTGACACAGGCAAACAGCTTTTGCCTATAGACGTTGCCCGAATATGCAAAACATTTATGGTCACATGTGGCATGTACAATGCTTCAGGTGAATTTGCCATCAATGTCGGCATTCCAGCCAAAAGCGGAGTGTCAGGCGGAATTATGGGGGCCGTACCGAAAAAATGCGGGATTGGCATTTGTGGGCCGTCTCTCGATGAAAAAGGCAACTCCATTGCCGGGATCAAATTGCTGGAAATGATGGCCAAACGTTATTCACTCAGCATGTTTTAAGCTGTGTACAGACCAATAAAAACACAGGTGTGCTCAATTAATAGTGTGAAAGAGTAAAAAAAGGCGGTGCCCTCCCCAGAAAAAGGGATGTTCTGCTAAAATGTTGAAACAAGGAGGCAATAAAATGGTGCACATTTTTAAAAGCGCTTACAAAATTATGACAGGCGTAGGAGCGATTTCCCATTTAGGTAGTGAAATAGCAAGGTTAAAAATGAACCACCCCCTTGTCGTAACTGATAAAATGATTAAGAAGGCCGGGCTGCTTGAGGAAGTAACAGTGGCACTTGCTGGGCGTAGCTATGGCATATTTTTAGAAGTGGAGCCAGAACCAGCATTTTCAGTTGTGGAAGCGTGCAAACAAACATTTGTCGCTGGGGGCCATGATGGCGTGATTGCCATAGGAGGCGGCAGTGCCCTTGATACAGCGAAAGCGACGGCGGCTTACGTTCGTTATAACGGTGCACTTGCTGATTTGATTGGCACTGATTTAGTTCCTACAAAAGGGGTCCCACTCATTGCCATTCCGACCACAGCGGGAACAGGCTCCGAGGTAACGAATATTGCAATTCTGTCCGACAATGACGCTAAGCTAAAAAAAGGGATGGTTAGTGACCATTTGCTTCCTGATGTGGCAATCGTTTCTCCAGAATTATCGAGGACAACCCCTCCTGCTGTTACAGCTGCGAGCGGCATAGACGCCCTTGTCCATGGAATTGAAGCGTACTTATCTGTAAATGCATCGCCCCTTACAGATGCTTTCGCTCTTCAGGCAATTGAAAAAATTGCCCGGAATTTACCGGAAGCATACGCAAAGCCAACAAACCTCGCAGCACGGGAAGAAATGGCCGTTGCCAGCTTAATGGCTGGCATGGCATTCGGCAACGCCGGAGTTGGCGCTGTCCATGCCCTCGCTTATCCTCTTGGGGGAAGGTTTAACATGGCCCATGGTGTCAGTAACGCCGTGCTGTTGCCCTATGTAATGAGGGAGAACAAAGTTGCCTGCGTCGACCGGCTTGCTGTTATCGCAGAAGTGTTAGGCGTAAAGGAGATAGGGATGGGAGCGAGTGAAGGGGCTGACCAGGCGATAAGCGCCATGGAGCGTCTTTGTGATCAAGTCCATATTCCAAGCAACCTTAGAGAGTTTGGCATAAGACGTGCAGACCTTACGGCTATGGCAGAAGATGCAAGCAAAATCGATCGGCTCTTAAAGAACAACCCCCGTCCGCTTGAGCGTGATACCATTTTGTCGATTTATGAACGAGCATGGGCAGGGCGGTCAGTGTAGTGTGTGCAGTGAAAAACGGAAATGGTGTTTTTCGAACATGAAAAGGAGTGAGCTTGTGATGAATCATGCACTGTTTATCAACAATGAGTGTGTAGCGACAGACGACATGATCGAAGTAGAAAATCCCGCGACAAAAGAAGTGATTGGCACCGTTGCAAATGGGGGAAAACAGGAAGCTTTAGCAGCAGTCGACGCTGCGGCGGCGGCATTGCCAGAATGGCGAGCAAAAACGGCGGCAGAACGAGGCGCGTACTTGCAAAAGTGGTACGAGTTAATTCAACGGGAGGAAGAAGAAATTGCCAAGTTAATGACACTAGAACAAGGGAAGCCTTTTGCAGAAGCCCTTGGTGAAGTCCGCTATGCCAACAGTTTCTTGTCTTGGTATGCAGAAGAAGGGAAACGTGTTTATGGCGAAACGGTCCCTGCGGCAGCAACCAATAAGCGTATATTTGTGCAAAAGCAAGCCATTGGTGTTATCGCTGCGATTACGCCATGGAATTTTCCCGCTGCCATGTTAACGAGGAAGCTAGGGCCTGCTTTGGCAGCAGGTTGTACAGCCGTTATGAAACCATCAGAGTTAACGCCATTTACTGCTTACCGGATCGTGGAATTGGCTAAAGTAGCAGGCATTCCAAAGGGTGTCGTTAATATGATTACAGGAGACGCCCAACAAATTGGGGAAACGTGGATGGCCGATGAACGGGTGCGAAAAGTGTCATTTACTGGTTCAACTCGTGTCGGCAAACTGCTGATGCGGCAGGCAGCCGATACTGTCAAAAAACTGTCGCTCGAATTAGGCGGTCACGCTCCTTTTATCGTAACTGCACAGGCTGATATTCAAAAGGCAGTAGACGGTCTCATTGCTTCAAAGTACCGCAATGGCGGACAGACATGCGTCTGTGCAAACCGCATTTACGTCCACGAGTCGATAAAAGCGCCTTTTGTAGAGGCTTTTGCTGCTGAAATGAAAAAGCTAAAAGTAGGCAACGGCATGGAACCAGACAGCCACATTGGCCCTCTTATTAACGAAGCAGCGGTTGCAAAAGTGCAAAAGCATATTGAGGATGCACAGGCAAAAGGAGGCGAAGTGATCTTTGGCCAAGAAGCCGATGCCACAAATGGCTACTTCCAAACGCCTGCCCTTATTGCCAATGCGACCGATGACATGCTTTGCATGAAGGAAGAAACATTTGGACCGCTTGCGCCGATTGCCACGTACACGTCAACGGAAGACGTGATTGAAAGGGCCAACCATTCCCCTTACGGTTTAGCAGCATATGTGTATTCAAATGACCTATCGGAAGCTGTTACGATTGCGGAAAGGCTTGAATACGGCATTGTCGGGCTGAATGATGGTTTGCCTTCGGTCGCCCAAGCGCCATTCGGCGGCATGAAAGAAAGCGGCCTAGGCCGTGAAGGTGGCCATTGGGGCATTGAAGAATATGTAGAAGTGAAATATATATCGTTGCAACTTTAAAGAGAACCACCCATTCCTCCGCGGGAATGGGTGGTTTAATCATATGTTATTTAAAGAAAGGCGATGCTTTGAGATTCGCCTCATCCCACAATTAATTCATCTCGTTCCTCAGTAGCTGCCTCTTCGATTCTGGGCAGCCTCTGCTTTTTTAAAAGGCAGCGGCGTCGGTTTGTTGATGGCCATCGTCAAAGTAGGGCGGAAAATCGTGTCATGCCATTTATCAGGCTGAAACGGAATAAACGGATAGAGATATGGAATGCCAAGGGACCTTAAATGGGCCATATGGATGATGACGGCGGTTGTCACAGCAAACATTCCTGCAAAGCCAAAGAAATGGGCTACGATAATCAACGTTATGCGAATAAAAAAAATCGGAGAAAGCAGCCCGCGGTTTAATACAGGAAAACTAGTTATATAACAAACGCCAATGACGACGATGGTAATCGGATGGAATAGGCTAACATTTGTAGCAATATCGCTAATGAGCATTGTGCCGATAAACGTCACTGCAAAAATCGTATTGCCAGGCAAGCGATAGGAGCCATCCATAATAAGCTGCAATAAAAGAATGACAAAGACAAGCTCGATTGTATAGGGGGCAAGGGTTTCATGGGTTTTCACAAGCTGGTTAGCCACTTCCGTCGGTATGTGATCGAGATGAAAACGGATGATCGCTACAGTAATAGCTGGAAAAAAGGTGGCAATAAAAAAATACAAATACCGAAGAGGACGTGCGCCAAAGCGGCCAAATTCGGATAAGTAATCGTCTTGGTTTTGGAAGAAATGAAAAAACAGGCTTGGTGCCAGAATCGCCAATGGCGATCCTTCTACGAGCAAGACAATTTTCCCTTTTGCCAATGCCAATGCGCACGCATCTGGGCGGTCGTTCGCCATTGTCCGAGGGAACAGAAACCCTTTCCCTTCGAGCGCGTCAGTTGCAATTTGCGAAATGATGAATTCGGCTACATGCACTTGTTTAAGCCTTTCGCGGACTTCTTTGACAAGGTCTGGATTCGTTTTTCCGTGAAGCGAGACAATCGCCATTTTTTTTGCAGCGTTTTCTCCGACTTCTAATGTTTCGATCGCTAATTCCGGGCTACGAAAATAATTACGGAGCAAATTCATGTTAACGTCAAGGCTTTCCGTCAAAGCCGATGCTGGCCCTTCATACACGCTGCTTGTAAGGGGCACGCTGACGCTGCGGACATTCCACATCGCGCAATCGATTAAAACAGGCTGTTCGTTTTTCAACAATACAACTGCTTGGCCGTTCATCATTTCCCGTTTTATTTGTTCCACAGTGGCATTTGGTAGCGGGGTGCCGTCTTTCAGCCAAGTCGTAACAGATTCAGTCGGGTATGACTGCTTTGCGAGACGGAAACGAGTAAGGGGATCAACGATTAACGCATGCAACTTATTTTGGTCGACAATCTCTTGAATGAATAGCACAAGCGCTTGGTCTGTCTCTAAAATCGGAATTTCCAGTGTTTGCACGCTGTTTGATTGGTAAAAAGCACTTTTAATGGCCGCAGCACATGCATTTTGATCCGTTGTCCTCATGCCATTTCTTCCTTATCTGTTGTTAGTTTCCAATTAGTATTAGGAATTAAGACGATGCTATACACAAAAAATGGATATTGTTCACCATTCCATGGGCAGTTGCGTAGGCTAGCAAAAAGGTTATAAAAAGGAGTTGCTCGTTTATGTACAATGGGCATGATTACCCAATGCGCTTTAGCCCAGGCACGTTTCCATTTCCGCCAACACAAGGTGGCCCACCTGGACCCCCGCCCACACAAGGAGGGTTTTTCCCAGGCCAGGGAGGCCCCCCGACGACTTCCACAGGTCAAGGAACGGGGGCGCCGCCTGGCCCGCCTCCTTCCCAAGCTGCTTTAAGCACTTTAGGGGCGCCTTCTGTTTTTGCTGTTGATCCTGGAGCGATCGCAGGCTGCCTGTTTCGTTATACGTTTATCCGCCTAAATAACGGCGAATCGTTTTGGTTTTACCCTACTTTTGTAGGCCGGCGCTCTGTAGCAGGCTGGCGTTGGTTTTTCTTCCGTTGGGTATTCTTTGGCATTGACACTGAGCGAATTGCTTCATTTCAGTGCGTGTGACAGTAACATCAATCAAACTGATTTAAAATGTAGACGAGAAAAAATGGGAATAGGTCGAGGGGTAGTCAGCATAGTCCAGCCAAACGACGACGTATGCGAGCCCTTGGCGACTGGCTGAAAGGAGGGGGAACCCTCCTTTTTTTGTTTTTCATAAGCAAAAGGCGAATATGGAAGGAAACGTGACTTTTAAGGAGGATATGAAAAGGAGCCTACTCTCTGCTCGACTTAGCACGACTCAGCCACATCAATCCAATTATATCCAACGATTAAGCGTTTGCATTTGTTGCCACGCCCCCCTATCATTATAGAAGGCAAAGAAAGTTGCCTATGTTCTTTCATAAAATTTTTCAAAAACGAACGTTTAGAATGATGAGAGACGGGTAAGGAAACAGTGTCTGGCAAAAACGAAATGATAAACGAAAAGGAGGCTGTTATGGTCCAGACACCAGTACTAACGTTAACAAAGCCAACCGTGGAAGATGGCGCGGCCATGTGGCAACTGGCGAAATCGTCTTCGCTCGATACAAACTCGTCCTACAAGTACATTATGATGTGCGAATATTTTGACGATACATGTATTGTGGCAAAAGATGGCGACGAAGTAGTAGGATTTATTACCGCTTTTATTCCTCCTAAACAGCAAGATACGTTGTTTATTTGGCAAATCGGGGTAGCAGCGTCCCAACGGGGGCGAGGGCTCGGCCTTGACTTGATCAATAAGCTGATTGAGCGAGAGGCAAGCAAGGATATCCGTTACGTGGAAGCAACGGTAACACCTTCGAACAAAGCTTCGCAAGCGTTATTCAGGAAATTAGCCCGAAGCCATCAAACAGACTGCCAAGTGTCTAGTTGTTTTTCGGAACAGTTATTTCCTGGAGATAGCCATGAACAAGAAAACACGTTTCGCATTGGACCACTTCGTTCTTAAACGAAAAAATGAAGGAGGAACAACAGACAGTGAATGAAACAATGAGCATTTTCAATGAATTGGAATCAGAAGTGCGTAGTTACTGCCGCAGCTTCCCGGCTGTTTTCACGAAAGCAAAAGGCTGGAAAATGTGGGATGAGGACGGAACGGAATACATCGACTTCTTTGCTGGAGCAGGGGCGCTCAATTATGGCCACAATGATGAAAAAATGAAGCGTGCTCTTATCGATTATATTGCCGATGACGGAATTACCCACTCACTCGATATGGCAACAAAGCCAAAAGCAGCATTCCTAAAAAAATTGAACGAAGTGATTTTAAAGCCACGAAAGCTTAATTACAAAGTGATGTTTCCTGGTCCAACAGGCACAAATACAGTTGAATCAGCCCTGAAGCTGGCTCGCAAGGTGACAGGGAGGACAGAAATCATCAGTTTTACAAATGGCTTCCACGGAATGACAATCGGGTCGCTTTCGGTAACAGGGAATGCTTCTAAACGAAAAGGGGCAGGCATCCCTTTGACTAATGTTGTAACGATGCCGTATGACAAATTTGGAGATGAAGAAGTCGATACACTTCGTTATCTCGAACAGTTTTTACATGACAATGGCTCTGGAGTAGACATTCCGGCGGCCGTCATTCTCGAAACTGTTCAAGGAGAGGGCGGCATTAATGCCGCACGTATGGAATGGTTACAGCAATTAGAGCGCATTTGCAAGAAATACGACATTTTAATGATTATTGATGATGTTCAGGCGGGAATTGGACGCACAGGGACGTTTTTTAGCTTCGAGGAAGCAGGCATTACGCCTGACATTGTCTGCCTGTCTAAATCAATTGGCGGGTATGGATTGCCATTAGCTCTCACCCTTTTCAAACCTGAACTTGATATTTGGGCTCCGGGCGAGCATAATGGCACATTCCGTGGAAACAACCACGCCTTTATTACAGCAACGGCAGCATTGTCCTACTGGGAAGACCCATCGTTTGAACAAGCGATTAAAGACAAGTCAAAGAAAATCCATGCTTTCTTAACGAAACTTGTTGACTCATATCCAGAAATGGATGGTTGTGTAAAAGGAAGGGGCTTTATGGCTGGAATCGGTTCAAAAGTAGACGGCCTAGCTGGAAAAGTAGCGGCTGAAGCATTTAAGCGCGGCTTAATCATGGAAACGGCCGGTCCAGAAGATGAAGTCTTTAAGCTGTTCCCGCCGCTCACCATTTCAGATGAGGACTTAGAAAAAGGCTTTGCCATTATAGAAGAAAGTGTACGCGCCGTCCTTGGCGTAAAAGAGCCTGTCACCACTTAAACAAGCGTTAGTTACTTAATCATTGGAGGAGAGAAAATGAAAGTAGTCAAACTGGCAGACATTATTGGCACGAACCGGGATGTAGACGGCGGCAATTGGCGGAGCCAGCGGATTGTTGTCGATTCAGACGGTATGGGTTATTCTTTGCATGACACGCAAATTAAAGCTGGCACAGAAACGCATCTTTGGTACAAATACCATCTTGAATCGGTTTACGTGATTGAAGGGGAAGGCGAAGTGGAGACGGTAAAAGATGGAAAAGTATGGCCAGTCAAGCAATACGAATGTTATGTGCTCGACAAAAATGATGAGCACTTACTGCGGGCGAAGACGGATATGCGCATGGTCTGTGTGTTTAATCCACCCGTTACAGGCGAAGAAGTTCATGACGAAGACGGTGCCTATCCTCTTCCAGAACATATAAAGCCTCTAAACTCATAGAGCGGGAAAAGATTGAAATCGACAAAGGGCAATGGCTCTTTGTCTTTTTTTTGTCCACTTCCTTTACAAACGTTTTACAAAATATTTGCTTCCCTCTCATTAGAAATTAATAGCCTGTCTTTATACTAGACATGTATTTAACCAACAAAGGGGTGGAGAGACTGTGTGGAAGAAACATGCAGCCTTGTTATCGACACTAGGCACGGTCACTGTTTTAGCAGCTTGTGGCGGCACGGAAGGGGCAACCACGAGTGAAGAGAAAGTCACGATTGAGTATTGGCATGTAAACAACGAAGACTGGGGCGGCAAAGCAATTAAAGAGCTGGTCGAACAGTTTAATGCTTCCCAGGACCGTATTGAAGTAAAGGAATCTTTTCAGCCTGGAAATTATCAAGGGCTGTTGCAAAATGCCCAGGCGGCGCTAAGTGGAGGCAATCCACCAGATGTCGCGCAAATTGGCTACAACTACATAGCTTATGTCGACCAAAACGTGCCTTATGTCCCTGTGTCCGAACTAGCGGCTAATGATGAAGAGGGGGAAGCGTTTTTAAACGAATCTTATCTCGACAATATTAAAGCGCTTGGGTATTCCAACGATAAAGAAACATTGGCTGGATTGCCTTATGCCTTAAGCAATCCAATTATGTATGTCAATGCAGATTTACTAAAAGAAGCTGGCTGGAATGTAGACGAGCTGCCGCAAACATGGGATGAGATGCAGGAAATGGCCAAAATGGTAAAGGAAAATACAGGGGAGTACGGCCTCTATGTTCAACAGCCCCCAGATAGCTGGGCGGAGTACTCACTTGTTCGTTCAAATGGCGGGGATTTCCTCGATGTTAGTAGCGACGAAGTTGTATCAACCATCGGTTCCACGGAAAGTGTGGAAGTGTTTGATATGCTTGGACGCATGATTGAAGACCAACATGCCCTCCATGTGACGTGGGAAGAAGGCATACAGGCATTTGCCACAGGAAAAGTCGGGATGATGATGACAACCGTAGGCCGCCGGGCTGCGATTGAAGAACAAAGCAACTTTGATTTGCGTTCCGTCGAAATTCCAACCTTTGGGGATAAAGAGCGCCAAGTAGCTGCTGGCGGGAATGCGCTGTTCTCATTTTCACAGGATCCAGAGAAACAGGCAGCGGCGTGGGAATTTATGAAGTATTTATCAAGCCCAGAAGCCATGGAAATTTGGGTTGAAGGGACTGGTTATCTACCGCCGGTCAAAGGACTGGCAGAAGATCCAGATACGTTAGGTCCTTTTTTTGACGAAAATCCGATCATGCAAACCGCTAATCGGCAAATGGAATCGATTGTCCCTTGGATCAACTTTCCAGGTGCAAATGGTTTGCAGGCAGAGCAAGCGATTCTAGATGCAAGGGATCAAATTTTTGACGGTGCCGATGCGGAATCGGTTTTGAAAGAAACAGAATCAAAAATCAATGGATACATCCAATAAGCGAGAGGCGGACATGCAATGAGTGTATATATCAACCTGCTTCCTTTTATGAAAAAAATTAACGATGCCCCAGCTTTTTTACAGGATTGGGGTGGCGGAATTGAAATCTCGACAGACGGCCCCCATTGGCATGGCGATACCGATTGGGCTCAGGAGAAAGAGCGGTTTGCTTCCTATGCAGGTGACATTGGCGTCCACTTGCCAATTTGGGAATTAAACTTGGCCTCTGTCCAGTTCCCTCAATATGCGGCCTATTCCTTTGAAGCATACCGTACGTACTTAGAATGGGCTTCTACATTTGCAAGCCATGCTGTGCTCCACACTCATCTATACAACATGCCTTTGTTTCACCGAGAAGAAGCACAAGCTTTATCGAAGCATTACATAAAACAGCTCGGTGATATCGCTGAACAAAAGGGCATCATGCTATTGGTTGAAAATGTCGGTTTTCACGATAAGATGCTGTTTGATGAACGGGAATTTGTCCAATTGTTCGAGGAAATTCCGGCGATTCAAGCATTGCTTGATGTCGGCCATGCCACAATTAACAATTGGGATATAGCAAATGTGATTGAAGCGCTAGGGACAAGGCTGTCTGCTCTTCATTTGCATGATAATGACGGCGAAAATGACTTGCATTTGCCAATTGGCGCAGGAGTGACACGCTGGAATGAGATTTGGCAGGCCGTTGCCGAGCAAACACACTCTCTGCGATTAATTTTAGAATATGACGAGTCAGCATCACTAGAAGTGTTGAAGCGCCACGGCAACGAGCTTTTACAAGCAGGAAAAGTGGTTGGGAAGATAAACGTATGAAGATGAAACCAGCAAGCGGTTGGCTGCAGCGGATAAAGCCGCTTTTGTTTATCGCTCCTGCGATGCTGCCGATTGTTCTCTTTATTTTCGTTCCTCTAGTTCGCTCGATTTATTGGAGCTTTTTAGAATGGAATATGGTTAGTCCAACCAAAACATGGGTCGGTTTAGACAATTACGTCGAATTGTTTTCAAATCGCGAGTTTTTAAACGCATCAGCGAATACGCTATGGTACATGGGCATGCTGCTCGTCCTAATCTTGTTTGTTCCTTACATGACAGCCTACGGAGTCACGCAAGTTTCAGGGCGGTGGCAACATTTTTATCGTGGCGCTCTTTTTGTACCGCACGTGCTGTCCCTTGCCGTTGCGTCTGTCATCTTCTTATGGTTATACAATCCATTGATTGGCTCAGTGAATGAAATTCTCCGTTTCTTTCAACTTCCCGATGTCAACTGGCTAAATGATGCCAATTGGGCGCTGTTTGCGATTACGCTTGTCGTGGCCTGGAATACGTTTGGCTATCACTTTATTGTGTTGCTTGCTGGAATTTTAAGTGTCCCTGAAGAAGTGAAGGAATCGGCCCGTGTAGAAGGAATGAAAAGCAAACTTGGCATGTTGCGCCGGATTGTTTTTCCGCTTACAGGACCAACAATTTTGTTCGTATTTGTGTTAACGACCGTAATGGGCATCCAGTTTGCTTTTGTGCCGATTCAAATGCTAACCAATGGCGGCCCAGACCAATCAACAAGCAATTTGGTGTTCTTAACGTATCAGTATGGGTTCCAGTTTTTTCGCACAGGACTTGGGTCAGCAACTGCCGTGTTAACGTTTTTGTTTTTTGTTCTGATCATTTTGCTTCAGGCTAAAGTGCTTGATCGGAGGGTCCATTATGAAAGTTAACGGATGGCATTTGTTATTGGCGATTTGCCTGGTCCTTAGTTTTTTTCCGGTTTTGACAATGGCGGCAACCGCTTTTCTTGAAACAAGCCAGTTGTTTGCAGGTGGTTTGCAATTATTGCCGATTCCGCCTACATTAGACCATTTTAGCCAAGTGTGGGAGTCGATCCCGATTTTACGCTATATGGGCAACTCTTTCTTCGTCGCAACAGTGGTTACATTGATACAACTGTTCACTAGCATCCTTGCTGCTTACGGGTTTACTCAATTTCAATTCCGTGGAAGAGAGTTTTGCTTTTACTTGGTTATTGCGAGCATCTTCATTCCTATTCAAGTGACGATGCTGCCAAACTATATTCTGTTAAGTGATTTAGAGCTTGTAAATACCTATTTCGGTTTAATAGTGCCGCAAATCGCAAATGGGATCGGCGTTTTCCTGTTAAGGCAATCGTTTCGGTCTGTTCCTGCCAGCCTAATTGAATCTGCTCGCGTGGACGGGGCAGGGGATTGGCGCAGGCTTTGGAAAATTTTATTCCCGTCGGTTAAGCCATCGGTGATTGCTCTAGGCATTCTCTTTTTTATTACGACATGGAACGAATATTTATGGCCGTTACTAATGATTAACGACAACGACTTGATGACGATGCCTCTGGCTTTGCAAGAATTTATAAGTGCAGAAGGGGGCACATCGTGGGGGCCGATGATGGCTGTCGCATTTCTTGCGTCTGTCCCGCCACTCGCTGTGTATTTGTTGTTGCAGCGACATATTATGAGCAGCTTTTTGCATACAGGGGTGAAGTAGCGATGACAGAAGATAAAAGCATTGTGTTTACACAAGTAGAGAAAAACTTTGGGCAGACAAATGTCATTCCGCCAATGGATTTAATGATTAACAGCGGCGAACGCCTTGTGCTTCTTGGGCCTTCTGGATGCGGCAAGTCGACATTGTTGCGACTGATCGCGGGTCTGGAACAGCCTACGTCAGGCACGATTTTAATGGGCGGGCAAGCAATGGCAGGGGTTGACGTTGCCGATCGCAATGTGGCAATGGTTTTCCAAAACTATGCCCTTTATCCCCATATGACCGTGTTTGATAACATCGCTTTTTCGCTCACGATTCGCAAAAAGAAAAAGCAAGACATACGCGAAGCAGTTGAATATGCCGCCGGACTGGTCGAATTAAAGCCGTATTTAGGGCGCAAACCTGCCGAACTTTCCGGCGGCCAACGTCAACGGGTCGCCCTTGCCCGAGCGGTCGTTAAACAAGCGCCGTTTTTCCTGTTGGATGAACCATTGTCCAATCTTGATGCGCTTTTGCGTGTGTCCGCACGCAATGACTTAATTGAACTTCATAACCGCTTGAAACAAACGATGGTCTATGTCACGCACGACCAATTAGAGGCAATGACAATTGGACAGCGGATCGCCGTGATGAATGGCGGTGTTATCGAACAAATTGGGACGCCTGAAGACATTTACGAAAAGCCCAAAACACGATTTGTCGCCACTTTTATCGGCACGCCGCCAATGAATATGCTGCCAGCTGATGCATTTGCCGACAGGGCGATGATTCCCGGAGTTACAGAAATAGGTGTAAGGCCCGAGCACATTATGTTTAAGAAGCTCCCAGAAGCGTGTGTCCTTCACGGGGAATATGTTCGCAAGGAATACATTGGTTCACGCTATGTCCATTACCTCACCATCAATGGCGTCACTATCCAAGTCGTGGCAGGGACAGAATCTTATACAACCGGGCAAAAAGTCGATCTCTCGATTCCGCCAGAGCATCTTCACTTTTTTGATGAAGCCGGCAATCGGATTGAAGTAAGCGCTAATGAACGACATGAACGATTGGCCGTTCATGCCTAACTAAAAAACGCTGCCACTCACAAACTACAGAGATAGAGATTTAAAGTAAACTTGGTAAGGAATAGGCCTAGGGAAGCGTCATAAGGACAATGGAACAAAGCTTCTATTGTCTTTTTTAATGCATTACAATCAAGACCATTCATTTTTCATTTGTTTGTCATATACATAGTGGAAGTAGAAAACGAAAAAATTTTTGCAAAAACAGATTTATTTCTTCTGAAAGTGGGTATGAAAGGGAAGGTAATTCTATTTTTTAAAAATTATGGCCGGATGTGCGATTAGCTTCTCAAACATGTTTTTACCGATGAGAAGAGTTTGCAGGGTACGGATCATCTGATCTTAGTACATAATTGAGGGTACAAGTTTGTGCGCGTGGTAACCTCACTTTTAATCTATAACGATGGGGGTAGCAAGTTTTTGGCATTTAAACCCCTATAAATGAACGAATGATTAACTTTTTACTATAGAAGTTTTGACAATAAGGGATTTTAAGAGGAAGGAAAAAATGAAAAGAATTACTTGGCGGTCTTATAGTATTCTTATTATTAGTGTACTCCTTGTCCTAAGTATTCTGTTGTTGGACTTTATTTCGCAATATGTTAATCAATTCACGTTAAAACTATATGGTTCTTTCATACCCTTAAGTATAATTGCTATATTTGTCTTAGCAGTAATTTGTTTTTGTTCAAAGACAGAGAACAAGGTAATACCAATCATAGCTTCGTTCATAGCCTTTGCAGGAATTGCTATAATTGCTTTCTTTGTGTATTTCGGAGCTAACTTTGCTAATTGACTATTAAACAGTCTTCCCTAGAAGTTTCTAATTTACATTTACCAATGCTTCGCCATTTAAACAAAGGACGAACCAACCAATAAAAGTATTAGTAGACTATCGAAAATCACCTCATTACCACCGTTCGTAAATCCCTTTTTATAAATTAGCAGGTGTTCAAAAATTACATGTCTCATAATTTTTAGTTCATATCGTAAAAAACGACATGAACCGATACATCAAACAGATTGCTTTTGACAAAAAAATCAAGTATGGTCATATTAAATGTAAGCGCTTTAAAAGGAAGACTTGTCCTCATCTTATAATCATTTAGGAGGAATTGCCGATGATGAACACGCCTTTAACGATTTCGTCGATGTTGGAACGGGCAGAGCGCTATTTTCCAAACAAAACAGTGGTATCACGAACGCATGACAACATCTACCGGTATACGTATGAGGAAATCGGCAAACGCGCAAGAGCACTTGCGAGCGCATTGACGAAACTAGGGTTAAAACGGGGGGAACGGGTGGGGACGATCGCTTGGAACCACCATCGCCATTTGGAAGCATATTTTGCTGCACCTGGTATAGGGAGCGTCCTCCACATGATTAATATGCGTTTGCCGCCTGATCATCTCGCCTTTGTGATTAACCATGCAAGCGACCAGATTTTGCTGATTGATGAAGATGTGCTGCCGCTCGTAGAAGCGATTAGGCCGCAACTGGAGACGGTGCATACGTTTGTAGTGATGACCGACAAAGATCAGTTGCCTTCGTCCACACTGGAACCGCTCTATTCTTATGAAGCATTGCTTGCAGAGGGGGATGACTGTTTTGCGTTTTGCGATGACATTGATGAAAATGAACAGGCAGCTATGTGTTACACATCGGCAACAACGGGGATGCCTAAAGGGGTCGAGTATTCCCATCGCGGCATTGTGCTTCATAGTTTAGTGCAGGGGCATGTAGACACGACGGCAATTAGCGAAAACGACGTGTGCATGCCCGTAGTGCCAATGTTTCATGTAAATGCCTGGGGCTTGCCGTTTAGTGCTACGTTCTATGGAGCGACACAAGTGTTGCCAGGTCCAGCATTTACCCCTCAGCTCCTTGCTGAGTTGATCGAAAAAGAACGGGTTACCTTTACCGGCGGCGTGCCGACTGTCTGGCTCGGCCTCTTGCAAGTACTTGAACATCATCATTATGATTTAAGCAGCTTGCGTGCTGTCATTTGTGGTGGTTCTGCGGCACCGCAAAGCATGATCGAGCGATTTGAACGTAAGTTGAACGTCCCGTTTTACCATGCCTATGGCTTAACAGAAACGGCCCCGCTCGTATCGTTTTCCCGTTTAAAAAGCCACCAGAAAAAGTGGGGCAAAGGCGAGCAATATCAAGCGAAGGCAAAACAAGGAATGGCCGTTCCGTTAATCGACATCAAAGGCGTGAACGCCAATGGGGAGATCCCTTGGAATGGAGAAGAAATGGGCGAGTTGCTCATCCGAGGCCCTTGGGTTGCCGACCGTTATTTTCACGATGAACGGAGTACAGAAGCATTCAAAGACGGTTGGTTCCATACTGGAGATGTAGTCACGATTGATGAGGAGGGAGCCATTAAGATCGTTGATCGCACGAAGGATTTAATCAAAAGTGGCGGGGAATGGATTTCTTCCGTTGATTTGGAAAATGCGATTATGTCTCACGAAGCTGTACTCGAAGCAGCAGTGGTCGCTGTGCCCCATGATAAGTGGCAAGAACGCCCAGTCGCTTGCGTTGTATTAAAAAAAGACAAACAGGCGACTAAAGAAGAAATTGTCGACTACTTGAAACCACAATTTGCCAAATGGTGGCTGCCTGACGACGTCGTCTTCATGGAGGCATTGCCGAAAACATCGGTCGGCAAATTTCTAAAACGTGCTTTGCGGAAGGAACTGTTCAATCAAAGCCGTTTTTTATAGGAGGAAGACGGTAAAGTTTGATAAGCTTGATTTGATGACGGTACAGCGGTGTACCGTCTTTTTATTGTACATTAATAGAGTACTGTCTCTACCCTTGATGATAAACTAGGGAAATTTTGCTTTTCCTTTTATTTATGTAAACGTCAATGATCTATCGGTTGACAATTTTGTCACGATCGCCTACGATGGCACCATTCAATGGACAAAGAGGTGGAACGTACGTGCATATCGCCGATCAGATTTTGAAAAATGGAGGCATGCTGCCTCATAAAACCGCATTGGTCTATAAAGACCGGACACGTACGTATCGTGACGTGGAGACAGACTTGCACAGCTATCGAAACGCCTTGTCGGCTAAAGCAAAGGAATGTGGGTTCGTTCGCCCGCTTGCTTTTGCCATTGACATTGAAAACCAAGATGAGCTATTGCTTGTGTTTTTGGCAGCAGCAAGCTTAGGGTGGACAGGCATTCCGTTAAACAGAAAATGGACAAACAATGAACGTTTGCAGGCATTAGCGCGTGCTGAAGCAGATGTGCTCTTTACGGATAGGCCCATTTCCGAAGCCGAATGTGCAGTGTGGGACAGCAGACAGGTCAACGAAACGACTGAAATAGAGGCAGATCGATTCGCCCAAGGGAACGATCTCTTTTACCTAGGGTTTACCTCTGGCAGCACAGGAGCGCCAAAAGCGTATGTCCGTACGCATCATTCATGGACAACAAGTTTCCAACCAGCGGCAGAAACGTTTCAGCTGCAAAGCACAAACCGAGTGAGTGTGCCTGGTTCACTGTTCCACTCACTGTTTTTGTTTGCCGCTGTCCATACGCTCCATATGGGGGCGACTCTTTATTTGGAACCGACGTTTTCGCCGTTTGACGTTTTAGAAACGATAAAGGGTGAGCAAGTCGATGTGATTTATGGTGTACCCACAATGATTGAAGCATTTGTGAAGGCAAGCAGCAACGAGACTCTTGAGCAAGTCGATACCATCATTGTGTCAGGGGCAAAATGGTCGAAAATCCAGGTTGGCCGGGCGCAAACACAGTTTCCAAACGCAAAGCTGTATGAATTTTATGGTGCTTCTGAGCTAAGTTTTATTTCTAGTTTGCACCACCGTAGCCAAAGCACTCTTCCTCCGACGGCAGTAGGGCGGCCATTTCCAGGGGTGACGATCCAAGCGGACGATGAAGGGATGTTGCATATAAAGAGCCCTTATTTGTTTGCTGGCTACAAAGGAGGGGCGCCTGTAAAAGAGTGGGAAACGGTTGGCGACATTGGCTTTATTGACAAAACAGGGGTTGTTCACGTAAAAGGGCGAAAAGGCAATATGCTCATCATTGGCGGCATCAATGTCTACCCTGAGGAAGTGGAACAGTTGGCAAAAGAGATCGAAGGCGTTGAAGAAGCGATTGCGATCGGCAAGGCCCATCCCTATTGGGGCAGCCAAATGGAACTTTACATAAAAGGCCGGTATTTGTCGCAAGAAGACAAAAAGCAGATTCGTACACGCCTAAAAGAGGTGCTGCCTCCGATTAAACGTCCACGGCGTCTCCACCTTGTAGAGGCGTTTCCACTTTTGCCGAGCGGAAAAGTGGACCGCCAAGCATTAAGGAGTGGCCGTTATGAGTGATGTGTTCATCGTAAGGGCAAAACGGACAGCTGTTGGCAAAATTGGCGGCATTCTAGCCACGCAGCGTCCAGAAGTGTTAGCCGCCTCTGTCATAAAAGAAATCGTTGCTGGCCTTCCTTTTCCTGAGATTGATGGAGTGGTGCTTGGCAACGCTGTTGGCGAAGGGGGAAATATAGCACGCCTCTCGTTGTTAGAAAGCGGTCTGCCTGTTGACGTGCCAGGGGTAACGGTCGATGTCCAATGTGGTTCTGGATTAGAAGCGATCATCGTTGCGGCAAGGCATATACAAGCAGGAGATGGCGATGTCTATTTGGCCGGCGGCGTAGAAAGCACAAGTCTTGAGCCGAAACGGATTGCCGTTAACATGAACGGAAATAGACGAGAGTGGCACGAGACAATCGAACGTGCCCGCTTCTCGCCGGAATCGCTAGGGGACCCCGATATGGCTGAAGCGGCAGAGAATGTGGCTGAACAAAGGAAAATTGGCCGGGATGCACAGGACGAGTACACCGCTGAGAGTTACAGGCGCGCATGGGCAGCAGAACAACAGGGCCTTTTTCGTGACGAAAAAATTGCAGCACACCGTGATCTTGCTGATGAAGGCATTCGGCAAATGCCCGATCGGCTTTTAAAACGAGTGCCGCCGCTTTACAACGGAGGGACCGTAACAGCAGCCAACTCATGCGCAAAATCGGATGGAGCGGCTCTCGTATTGCTCATGTCAAAGCAAGCGTGCGTGCGTTACCGTATGAAACCAATGCTTGCATTTGTCGATGCTGCAAGAGCAGGCTACGATCCCCACTTTGCAAGTATGAGCCCAGTGCCTGCGATCCGCAAACTGTTGGCAAAACAAAAACGGAATCTATCAGACATTGATTTGATTGAGTTGAACGAGGCGTACGCGGTTCAGATGGTAGCGCTCCAACAAGAGCTTGGCCTAGACAAAGAAAAACTAAATGTCAGCGGCGGCGCTTTAGCCATAGGGCACCCGTACGGGGCATCTGGGGCGATAAACGTTTGCCGTCTAGCATCCGAAATGAAACGCCGTGATGCCAAGTTTGGCTTGAGCGCCATTGGTGCAGCAGGAGGGTTAGGAATAGCGGCGTTGTTTGCGAATGTTTCTTCAGTTTCAGGTAAACGGTCGAAAATTAGCAGAAATAGAAATTCGTGCTTTTGATTATTCATTTTTTGAGATTTATGGTAATGATATTGAAGTGAAAAAAACCATATTAAATTATTTTAGGAAAAATTAAATCTGGTAATAAAGGGGTTATTAATCTTAATCGGTCACATGCCTTCAAGATTCTTCTTGATTAAAAGAGAATGGCTAACCGGGGGATACGTAGTATAAGGAGCATTCGTAAGGGGATATAGCTAATTCCATCGACTGCTGTATGAAGTTTGGTTGTCTTTCCACAATGTGATAAGCAGGTAACACATGAAGAATATGAAGCATTACCAGCTAATTCAACAATCGCTGTAATTGCTAGGATGGGCTACACATGTACTTCCATGGTCGAGATCGGGGGACATGCTCCAAATGAAAGTCGCTGTTTTAGCGGCTTTTTGTTTTATTGGTACAAGTTCTGGTCCTGATCTAAGGCCAAGAACTTGTACCAATGTCGTAAAGGACATGGATGGTTAATTGCGGCACTAAAAAATCGTCGGCACGATTCCCCCGTCCATCCGAATCGGGGAGCCTTTGAAGGCTGAGGCGTGAGGGCTGCACATAAAAGCAGTGAGTCTACCAATCTCCTCTGGCCTGATGAAGCGCTGAATTTCGGACTGAGGCACATTGGAGGCCATAAATTTTTTTTCTTTTTCGGAAAAGGACAACGACGGTTCCTCATCCATGAACATGCCTTCAATGATTTGAGCTACATTTTCCGATAGCGTAGGACCTGGCAGGATAGTATTGACTGTCACTTCGGCGCCTGCTGTTAATTTGGACAGGCTCTTTGCCAATGACAGCAGCATCGATTTAGTCGCGGCATAATGAGGCATAAGACCTGAAGGCATGACGGCCTCTTCGCTTGCGATGAAAAGGATTCGGCCGAAGTTTTGGCTCAGCATTGTCGGCAAATAACATCTAACCAACCCGTTGGCTGCTAGCACATTTGTGCGGAAATACGTTTCCCACCCTTCATCGTCCACATGTTCATATTGCTTGATTTCATAAATGCCCATATTGTTAACGAGAATGTCGATGCTCGGGAACTGCTGACATAGCGTTTCCATTTGCTCTTTATTAGTGAGATCAGCCGCTGCATTTTGAGGCGAGGTGGATGGATATTTCGCTTTGATCTCCTCTACCGTTTGTTGGACCGCTTCCTGGTTCCGTCCGTTAATGAGGACGTGAACCCCTTCTTTAGCAAGCTCCAGGGCAATCGCTTTTCCGATGCCTCTCGTCGATCCTGTCACTAAAGCCGTTTTATTTGTTAATGCCATTTCCATCTTGTCATTGCTCCTTCTGTTTCGGATAGAGACTATCATAACTTGTCTTCATCAGCCAGTAACTAGCCGCCTCCGCCAACATTCTTGCAGAATACGCCAAACGGCAAGATGGTTGGGCCTAAAATACCAAGTCTTAGGCAAAAACTTGTTAAAACGCTGTTTTTCCTAACTGCTTTAACCGCCAATGTGCCGGCGTATCGCCTTCCCATATGCGAAAAGCACGGTAAAAGGAGTTCTGGTCTTCATATCCGATCAAGGAAGCAATTTGTTTAATATCAAGCGAAGGGTCTGCCAGGTAAGCAAGAGCTAGTTCATGTCTAGCTTGCGTTAATAACTGCTTGAAGCTTGTATGTTCTTCCGCAAGTCGGCGCTGCAAGGTGCGGTCACTGATTCCGAGTTCGTGCGCGGTCCCCCCAATGTCAGGACATCCATCGGCGAGACGAAGCTTAATGATCGACTTCACCTTCTCGGCAATGAAATGGAGGTTGTCGTGTTCATAAATTGTGCGATCCAAGGCAGGCGTCAAAATCTCCAGCAGTTCTTCGTTATAGGAGACAAACGGTCGATCCAAATCGCTTCGGTGGAGAATTAGCCGATTTCCTGTGGCATTGGTGCAGATCGGGCAGCCGAAGTAAGCTTCAAGTGTCCGAGAATCACCCATCGGTTGGGTGAATTCAACGCGATAGGCAGACAGGTTTGTTGCTGTCCCTCGTCGTCCAAGCTCCAGAAGACATGCCAAAGTTAAGCCTATCAGCATAGGCGGACCAGCCAACTCGCGTCCGCCATAAAGCCACTCCAATTCGATGGCGCACAGCTCGCCATCCTCGGTGATGCGCAGGTTTTCGGGAGGGCATAGCTGTTTATACTGTGTCATTCGATGTAGGGCATCGTGATAATTGCGAGCGTGATAGGTTGCCAAGAGTGACGGTGGATATTGGGCAGTCTCATAGGCGGTCGCAAGCTCGATGATGGCTGCCGCAGTTTCTCCCGCAAGGTCAAAATAAGCCTGCCAAATTGCAAAGTATTGAGTTGTCGTTACAGCAGGCTCAGACATAATGGTCAATGGCAATCGGGCTTGGCGGGCTACTTCGTCGGCCGTTATCCCTAATCGTCCAAGTCCTTCCCACAAACCCTGCGGGATCTTAATTTGGTCAGCCGGTATCAGGTTCATCAATCTACGTCCTCCTTTGGCCAGTCCAAGTAGAATAAATATACTAAAAATTGTAAAGGGCTGTAATCTTATTTAAAAGACGAATTGGAATATGAAGTGCAACACCTTAAGAAAGACAGCTCATGGAACCCTCGTGTAAGATGTTCGTAACCACACAAACGATCAAGGAGGGCACCATGAGCTGCTAACCACCATCTTACCACATTTGATCGCGCACGTATTGAAGCGATGACTCGTCTTGGGCTATCTCTTCGGCAGATCGCCAAGAACCTTGGGCAAAGTCCGTCCACGATTTCTCGGGAACGACGATATGCGAGCGGGAAGACGTCTTATCAATCGGAGAAAGCCCATGAGATGGCTCAGGCAGGAGAAGCACATCGAAACCAAAGAAGAAAATGTTTACAATAGTGAACTGCCCACGAGGCATTTACCCATGAACTGTTGCACATGAATAAAAAGTAGGGTGAAAATCACCCTACTGTGTTTGTAATAAAGCAAAGGATACAGCCCAAGAAAAAATGCCAAATAAGATAAGAATCATAAGGACAATTTCAAAAGGGGTACGTTTTCTTTCCTGCTTAGTTTTCTTGAGCTTTCTATAAAAAACAAATGAACAAAATATTAGGATCAAGTGGCTTAAATCAGACAAGGATTCCAAAAAAGCTATCATAAATGAGTGAACTCCAATCTTGTTGGGCTAGCCTTCCATCGTTAATGGGCATGTTGCTTGTGCCTATTCTCACTGTAATATTCGATTTGCATATGACGAGTGAAAATCAAATAAGTAGAAAGGCAATGCCGCAAGCATTGTTGCACCCAAACAGCCTGCACCGGCAGGCTGTTTGTCATTATGGAAAAGGCACATCCATCTTTTTCACATCTCACTGCTCTGTTGTTTTAAATTGTAACAATGCCCGTAAGTCGTCTTCGTTTAGCACCAAATCTTTGACTGTATATTGCTCAAGCACCTGCAAATAGGCGGCGAGCGCTTCATGCAATACGCCTTTTAATCGGCAAGCGGGATTTAATATACAGGTGTTTGTCTCGCGGTTAAAGCATTCAACGAGCTCAAGGTTGTCTTCTGTCTGTTTGACGACTTCGCCAATGTTGATTTCCTCTGGCTCTTTTGCCAAGCGAATGCCACCGTTTCGTCCTTTGATCGTTTCAATCAGACCAAGCTTTCCTAGTTCGTGGGTGACTTTTGTTAGATGATTATAAGAAATGCGATAAATATCAGCTACTTGTTTGACGCTGGACAGTTTATGCTTTGGTTGTAAAGCTAAATACAAAAGGAGACGAAGCGAGTAATCCGTATAAGAGGTTAATTGCATATTTTTCACTCCAGAAAGTCATCTCTTCTACAGCATACCATAATTTTGCCATGTAGGAGGAAAGGGGCGCCCGTTTGTGGCGAATTTCCAACAATGCATATAATATGCATTTTAAATATTGATTTAAGAGGGTGAATGTCATACTTTAAATATATATATAAAATACTTATTTTAAGTGAGGCGATCACTCATGAGTACTGTGATGTTAAAAGAAGAATCGAAACGATTGGTGAAAGCAACTGTTCCTATTTTAGCCGCACACGGAGAAACGATCACAAAGCATTTTTACAAGCGAATGTTTCACCATCATCCTGAACTGTTAAACGTATTTAACCGAACCAATCAAAAAATAGGCAGGCAACCTCAGGCACTGGCCAATTCGATCTATGCTGCCGCCCAGCATATCGACAATTTAGAAGCGATTTTACCAGTTGTAAAACGGATTGCCCATAAGCACCGCAGCTTAAATATTAAGCCGGAACAATATCCGATTGTTGGCGAAAATCTCCTTGCCGCCATGAAAGAAGTATTAGGAGAGGCAGCTTCCGATGATGTAATTGAGGCGTGGAGAGAGGCGTATGAAATCATTGCCGGTGTGTTTATTGAAGTAGAAAAGCAAATGTACGATCAGGCCGGCAAAGCTCCTGGCGGGTGGAGTGGATTTCGTTCTTTTGTGGTAGAGAAAAAAAAGCAGGAGAGCAAGGCGATTACATCGTTTTATTTAAAGCCGAAAGATGGAAATGAGATCGCTTCTTACCAGCCAGGCCAATACATGACGGTAAAAGTGAACATCCCTGGTGATACGTATACGCATATGCGCCAATACAGCTTGTCAGACGCTCCGGGAAAAGGATATTATCGAATTTCCGTAAAGCGGGAAGAGGGCAACACTGAGTGCCCTCCAGGTGTCGTCTCCAATTATTTACATCAACATATTCGTGAAGGCGACGTACTAGAAATGACCGCTCCTGCTGGTGATTTTACTTTAAAACAGGGAGAAGAACGCCCGATCGTTTTAATCAGCGGCGGCGTTGGCATCACGCCACTTATGAGCATGTTTAATACCCTTATGCAGCAAGGAACCAAACAAAAGGTGACGTTTATCCATGCTGCCATTGATGGAACCTACCATGCGATGCATGACCATGTAGCCCAGACAGCGAGTCAGAAAGAAAATGTCCACTACGCTGTCTGCTATGAACGCCCTACGTCAGAAGACCAGATGAATCCTTATATGAAGAAGGAAGGGTATATTGATGAGCAATTCCTCCGTTCCATGATTGAAGATCATCACGCTGATTTTTATTTTTGTGGGCCTATTCCTTTTATGAAGACGGTTTACCACATCTTGAACAACTGGGGCGTTCCAGAAGAACAAATCCATTATGAATTTTTCGGTCCTGCGGGGACGCTTGCTTCTTCTTAAAAGCATTATTGCCCCATAAACAAAACGCACGAATGTTTGCAAAGGGACATTCGTGCGTTTTCTAGTCTATTACGCCAGTAAAACTGGCAACTATAGGGGCAATAGCGGTTTTAGTAACTGTCTGTCACGACGAAAAGCTTAGCAGAAAGGTATCATACGTTTGCATTACTTCCATTCCTCTTGAAGGATTGCGATATGGGCCTGTAATGCATCAAATGCTTCAACCGTTAAGTGGCCAGCTGCCACATACTTCATTAGTGCGGTTTCAATCTTTTCAATGGAGCGCTTTGCTAACTGATTAGCTCGCCATTTTTCAAATAGGAACGCCACTTGACATAAAGACAGTAGGGAAGCATAAGCGATCACAGTCATTTCTTGGCGATAGCGTTGTACGACTTCCACTAAGTGTTTGGCTGATAGGTCTGCTTTGTTCAAGACAACGAGCCGCACAGGGTTTGAATACATGCGCCATTTGTCTGGCAACTTTGCAGGATCGCCTTCTGTTTCGTAGTTAAATGGCTCATATTCATGGTAAAGGTGGAAAAGGGTTTCCCCTGCTTTCAATGCCATTAAGCTACTGCCATCTGTATAGGCAACACCCTCGTTTTCACCAATTATGCGAATGCCCCCGCGCAGCGTGCTTGCTACGCCATACCGTTCATGGACAGTAGCGCCCATTTCAGCTAGAGTCAGCACGTCTCCTTCTTTGACGACCTTGTATAACGGAATGGGATTGACGCAAATAGGCATCTGTTCGGACCATTGCGGGTAGTCGCTGTAGATCATCGTAATGCCCCGTTTTTTCTTTGCTTGAATGCTCGCTTTGCTGTTGCTCGTACCGCCGACAAGAGGGATGCCACGGTGTTTTGCATAGGAGAGCAAAGCTTGAGTCATCGTGCCGTCGCCTGGCATGCTAAACATCCCTAATTTTGTTAAGTGGCGCGCCGTTTTTTCAGCAAATTGTAGCGCAGTCATTCCCTGAGGTGAAAGCCCGGCTAAAATATGCATGGCCCCAATGGCTGGGTGATGCGCTTGGATCGCAGCCATGACAACCGGGTTGAAACCACTTAAATAGACATGGGGTTCCATCTCATACTGGCGGATTAAATCAGCTACTTGTTTTTCCAAACCGTCTGTTTTGATTTCGATAGATAGTATTAATTCTTTTTCTTTGGCATAAACAAGCACTTCTTCAAGTGTCGGGATTTTGGCGTCTGGATAAAGTTTGTAACGCTCCACCCAGTCGGAATTATCGGTTCTGTTCGCTGTCAATTGCTTTAACTGTGCGAGTGTTAAATCCCTCACATAACCGCTTCCATCCGTCGTTCTGTCTACCGTGTAATCGTGGATGACGACTGGAATGCCATCTTTAGACATCATAATGTCAATTTCCACTGCTTCAATGCCCAACTCGGCTGCCAGTTCGATTGCGGGCATTGTATTTTCAGGCGCTAAGGAACAAACGCCACGGTGGGCAATCAACAAAGGCTGTTGATTTGTGCTATTTTCCAACTGGTACGCTTGTAAAGTAGCAACGGCTTTTTCAGGTAATGGCGTTTCGATGCCTTGGACGCCAATGGCAGCTAACCGGTGTAACGCTAATTCACTGTTAGCCTCATATGCCCATATTGTAATCGCCCGGCTGCGGAAGTAATGAATGATTTCAGCAGAGAGTGCTTCCGCTTGTACTAGTATTGTAAAACATTGGCATTGGCGGATGGCACGAATGGCATCGTCTCTTTTTTTCTTAGGCAACGTCGACCCAGAAAGACGCAAGGCCCCACGGTATTCATTGTTCCATGTTCGCATTGCTTCAATAATGGATGCTTGGCGAGAAAGGATAAAGACATCGTCTATCCCTTTCGTCTTAAGCAATTGATGGACATAAGGAACAAGGAAATGCTCATTGATCTCGATCATGGGCAGCATTTTTTGTGTAACCGTATCTAGTGCCTCCTCAAGCAGTACGCCACGATTGCTAGCGACAAGATTGCCGTTTCGCCATTCCGCTTTGAACAGAATAGAAGGAACATTGGGAGGCAGAGCGTCAGGCATACCGGTCGCGCTATCGATGATTGTAGGGCTTGCGACAAGAGCCGTTTTTGGCTCATTGACTTCTAGCACTTTTTCTTTAATAGAAGGTCTCGGAACAAGGGACGGATCGCCATTAGGGCCGAAAAGCAGTTTGCCTGGAGTTGGATGTGGCTGTTCCACAAAATCAACTGCAGGGTTTTTCGTGTCAATGGCGCTGACCCGTTCAAGGGAGTGACCTTTGGCAAAAACGCCAGGATGAGAAGAGAGGCCCATACAAAGGGCGTTCTTGAAAACAACGGCATCGACAAGCTCCTTATCCCGGTTAAGCAATACGACAGCATCGCCGCCGTTGGCCATTTGGAAGTTTCCGCAGCCCCAATCGCAGTTTGGAATAAGCTTAGGGACAGCGCTAATGGTAGCTTCCATTTCAAAATCAGCAGTAACGCCATATAATTTTTTAACGGCTTGGGCATTGCGGGCAATTAAAGCAGCAGAATAAGGGGCAAGCACCGCTCCTTCCGGGAAATTATACATCGCTTTATTCGCAACGCCGTTTTCTTCCACTTTATTACCGAAATAAAAACCGCTAAGATCAATCGTTTCGCCAGTTATATTGGCGATTTCGACATATTCGTTTGTGCCTTCATCAAAATAGGGCGTGTACATAAATTCCGTAATTAAAAGCGACTTGCTCGGTGAGACAGGAATCCGTTTTGACGGCCGGCGGATCGGCCCAGCGCGAAAAGCAGTCCGCAAATCGCTAGACTCGGAAATGCGGTGAATCGATTGGCCATTGCCATCCGCACGCGCTGTTACGCCACGATACTGTTTTCCCCGGTAGGTAATATTTTGCAAGTAAGGGACAAAATCAACGATACGGTCATGTCGATCCATGAGCAATAGTTTGTCGCCGTTATTGGCAAGGCGTATTTCGCCTGTGGACCAGTTCGCATCTAGCATTGTCGGCACATCAGGGTCATCGTAAAGGCGATTTGTGCTGAACCATGGGAATTCAAAGTCTGGAACCGCACCATAAATGGCCTTAAAGATGAAACTAGACTGGGATAAAAACAGCTCTTGTCCAGGTTGAATTAAAGTGCCATCTGGAAATTGCGCCATTCCTTCTCCTTCCCCGAGAAAAAGGGCATCGCCTATTTTGAATCCACTTAAATCAACAGTTTTGTCCTCAACGTTTTTTATAGCGATAAATTCTTTGCCATCGTCTGCAGCGGGGGCATCGTACATGTACTGGGAAATCACGACTCTAGGAATAGGCGTGTCTAAGGCCCCTGTTTGCAGCGATTGTTCCGCATAGACTGACCCAGGGGTTGCTGGGCTCATTGGCAGGAAAACCGTTTGTTCTGTACTCCCGGCAGGAGGCAGCGCGAAATGAACTCCAAAACCAGCGGAAATGTCTGTAGCTTGATAACCTGCTTGAACCACCTCTTGCCCTGACAAGTTGTCAACAATGACGACAGCTCGTGCTTCACTGTTGGAGAAAGCAGGGATATTTCCTGACACCTCACTCACTTGGCTTGAGCTTAATTGGCTCATGTACCTGCGGTTAAATGCCTCAAGGGTTTGTCCGCTCGTATTCAGCCAAAATACATGTGCTTGTTTGGGCAGGATCGTAATTGTTTCAAGTTCAAAAGGACGATCACCACGGCTATCTTCAGGATAGCGGAAGAGCAAATGGTAATCAGCGGACGAATCCCGATTTCCAATAGACAAGCTGATGGAAGAGTTGTTGTATATTTCAAAAAACTCATAGTCGTCTCTGTCGTAATTATCTGGGTGTATTTCAGTAATTAGCAGAGCCGGTGTTGGTTTATCGACATGCATGGAAAGAATCCTCCTTCATATTTAGCAATACTCTGCAACATATTCATACAAGCTCCATTTCGTAAGTTTTTTCTGCTGTTTTGTGCTCAAAAATGGCGTTTCCCCAACCTGAACAGGATCAAAATTTGATTTCGAGCTTCCCTCCCTTATGAATGAGTTGATGCGCATCTACCATAAAAAAAGAGACAAGCGGAGAAAAAACAAGCGTTTTCAAAAAATAATTGAAATCATTAAATGATGATGAAAGAGGCGCCAGTAGCGAGGTAAATGATGTGTAAACATTTTTAAGAGAGGAAATGGGAGAAAACAGCTAAAAAGTGGTGGCAGTCGTTGTTTGTAAAGCGAGATTAACTTTATATTTCTTTAAAAAAATGTAAGTCTTCGGTTAATTTCCGTATTTAATAAAAAAGCTATGGTTAAATGGACGTACATTCCGGCTAAGGAGGAAACGTGCTTCCATGAAACAAGTGGAATTAATCAATGCAACAAAGTCATATGACAAAGAGACAAATGTCCTAAATGAAATTGACCTTGAAATTGAACAAGGGGAATTTTTTGTGCTAGTTGGCCCCTCTGGCTGTGGCAAGAGCACATTGCTCAGAATGATAGCTGGTCTAGAAGAAATGACGGGGGGGATCTTAAAAATAAACGGCAGGGAAGCAAATAGGCTTGCCCCGAAAGACCGCAACCTATCGATGGTTTTCCAAAATTATGCGTTATACCCTCACTTATCTGTAGAACAAAATATTCTATTTGGCTTACATGCAAAAAAAGTGAACAAAGAGGAAGGCAAACGGCGTTTGCAAGAGGCGGCCGAGATGATGGGACTTACGACGCTGTTAAAGCGAAAGCCGAGGGAACTTTCAGGCGGTCAACGGCAACGGGTAGCGCTAGCACGCGCTGTTGTCAGTGAAGCTCCACTGTGCTTGATGGATGAGCCGCTCTCAAATCTTGACGCTAAACTAAGGGCGCATATGCGCATTGAAATCCGGAGATTGCAGCGAAAGCTCGGGCTAACGATGATCTATGTGACCCATGACCAAATTGAAGCGATGACAATGGGCGATCGTATTATGGTGCTAAACGAAGGGCATATCCAGCAAGTAGGCAAACCAATTGAGTTGTATAACACACCGGCGAACTTATTTGTTGCTACGTTTATTGGTTCTCCAAAGATGAACATAGGAAAAGCCCGTTTCGTATCGGAGAATGGGCAGCTGCTCATAGAAGAGACAATTGCCTTGCCAATCAAACAGCCATTAGACAGCAATCTAGTAGAACCGCGATTGACGATTGGCATTCGCTCTGAGCACATCCGATTTGAGAAAGAAAAGCCGACCGTCACATTGCTTGTTGCTAGTGTGGAACAGCTAGGGAATGAGACTGTTGTTGTTTTCGAAGTCGGCAAGGAGTTATGGACAGCCAAGTGGAGTGGGCAATGGGCAATTACAGCCGGCGACCTCGTACCAGTCGCGATTGATTTGGCCCATATCAGTTTCTTTGACTCAGTAACAGGCAAGCTTTTGAAGCCTGCAACCACCAATGTCCAACAAGAGGTTGTCGCTTTATGACGGAACCGTATGTCTATATACCTGAACAGACGAGCACAGCGAAAAGAGGAAAGCGCAGTACGAGGCATTTTCCTAAAGGCATGCTGTTTTTATTTCCTTCATTATTTTTATTTACTGTGTTTCTGTTTTACCCAATGATACGGACGTTGTATTTAAGTTTTTTTCTGACAGATAACCGCGGAATGGCAACAGTCTTTGTCGGTTTAGAGAATTTTATGCGTATTTTTACATCGGATCTTTTTTTAAAATCACTCACATCGACATTTTTATTTGTGGTTTACACGGTGCCAGGAACGATTCTGATCAGTTTGTTTTTGGCTATCATCGCCAACGAGCGGCTAAGGGGAATCGGTTTATTTCGGATGGTGTTTTCTTCGACGATGGGCATATCAGTAGCGGCAGCATCTGTATTTTGGCTGTTTTTGTTCCATCCCAGCATCGGGTTTTTGAATCAGCTGCTTAGTTGGCTGAACGTCGGCTCAATCCGGTGGCTAACAGATCCGAAATGGGCGTTATTTTCCGTTTCTGTCTCAACGATTTGGATGAATATAGGCTTTACCTTTCTCATTTTGCTCGGCGGTTTGCAGTCGATTGACCGTTACTTGTATGAAAGTGCCGAGATTGACGGCGCTAGCTATTTTTACAAATTAAGGCGGATTACCATTCCGATGTTATCGCCAACGCTATTTTTTGTAGTCACTGTCACGATGATTAATGCGTTTCAGACATTTGGGCAAATTGACATGCTCACGAGGGGTGGGCCGCAAAATGAAACAAACTTGATCGTTTATTCCATTTATCGGGAAGCTTTTGTCAATTACCAATATGGAAGCGCAAGTGCCCAAGCAGTTGTGCTGTTTGCGATCATCTTGCTTATGACGATTGTGCAATTTAAGCTTGGTGAAAAGAAGGTGCATTACCAATGACGTTGACATGGCATAAAAAGCTTGTCTTTTATTTGCTTCTTATCGTTTCTGCGTTTGTGCTATTTGCACCAGCGATTTTAGCATTTTTGATGAGTTTTATGACAAGTGCAGACACACTGACAGGAAAAGTGATCCCATCTGTGTGGACGTTCGACAATTATATTCAAGCGTTTCAACGGTTTCCGCTGTTGAATTACTCGTTTAACAGTTTGCTTGTTTCGCTCGCAATTATGGTCGGCCAACTAATTTTATCAAGCTTAGCTGCTTATGCGTTTGTGTTTTTAACGTTTAAAGGCCGGGATACGCTGTTCTTTTTATTTGTGGCGACAATGATGATTCCGTTTGAAGCGTCGATCATTCCGAACTTCCAGACGATCCGTGAATTAGGGCTTGTCAATACGTATCCTGGTTTGACATTGCCGTTTTTTGCGATGGCATTTGGGACATTTTTGTTGCGGCAGACGTTTAAACAAATCCCCGTTGAGCTAAAAGAGGCGAGTGAAATTTTAGGAATGGGCGACTTTAAGTTTTATTTAACGGTTGTCTTGCCGATGGCGCGTACAAGCCTTGTCACACTTGGCATTTATGGGTTTCTAACTTCTTGGAATATGTATTTGTGGCCACTTCTAGCCACCACTAATGACACCGTCCGAACGGTGCAAATCGGTTTAAAGCAATTGCAATCGCAAGAAACATTAAACCAGTGGGGCGTTGTCATGGCAGGGGCAGTCATTGTGATTCTCCCGACGCTCATCTTGCTGTTTCTCGGACAGAAGAAATTGCAGCAAGGACTAGCTGAAGGGGCGCTTAAATAAATGAAAAAAGGAGTGTTTTTTATGAAAAAGGGAATCGGTCTACTTAGCAGCGCCGCCGCGCTTGTCATGTTAGCCGCATGTGGCAGTTCAGGGGGAGCAAGCGGAGGAGATAGCGACAAAACCGTTGTCACTTTTTGGCACTCAATGGGAGGACAGGCACAGGTTGCCCTTGATCAAATCGTCTCTTCTTATAACGAGTCACAGGATGAAGTCCACGTAAATGCCGAGTTCCAAGGCACGTACGAGGAATCGTTGCCAAAATTCCATAGCGTTGGTGGGACGGAGGAAGCGCCCACCATTATCCAAGTGCAGGAGATCGGCACAATGTCGATGATTAACAGCGGCCATATTGTACCGATTCAACCGTTCATTGATGAAGAAGGATATGACATGAGCGGTTTAGAAGAAAATATTATCAATTACTATCATATTGATGGCCAATTTTATTCGATGCCATTTAATTCTTCAACCCCTGTTATGTATTACAACAAAGATGCGTTTGAAACGGCTGGGTTAGACCCTGACAGCCCGCCAGAAACATTTGAAGGAATCGAAGAAGCAAGCAAAAAAATCGTCGTGGCCAATGAAGGCATGAAAGGTTTTGCTTTACAAGCATATGGATGGCTATTCGAAGAGTTGTTGGCCAACCAAGGCGGGCATTTGTTAAACAATGAAAACGGACGTGACGATGTCGCCACTGAAGTGGCATTCGACAATGACAAAGGCCGCTCGATTTTTGAGTGGGTTGAGCGGATGATTGAAGAAGACACGTTTATGAATTACGGCACTAACTCAGACAACATGGTTGCTGGCTTTTTGGCAGGCGAAGTCGCCATGTTTATGCAATCGTCGGCCACATCTAGAGATGTCATTGACAATGCTCCATTTGATGTCGGTGTCGCCTTTATTCCCCACGCTGAAGAAGTAGAGCGTGAAGGTGTAGTCATTGGCGGAGCGAGCTTATGGATGTCAAGCGGCAAAGAGGAAGCCGAGCAAGAGGCAGCATGGGACTTCATGAAATATTTGGCGACGCCAGAAGTGCAAGCTGAATGGCATGTCGGAACTGGTTATTTTGCCATCAATCCTGACGCTTATAACGAACAAGTGGTACAGGAGGCATATGAAGACATGCCTCAGCTGCAAACAGCCGTGCAGCAACTCCAATCGACGAAAAAGTCTGTTGCCACACAAGGAGCGCTTATGGATATGATTCCAGAAGAACGAAAAATCATAGAGACGGCACTTGAAAATGTATTTAATGGCACAGACGCGCAAACAGCGTTTGATGAAGCGGTCAAACAAGTGAATGCGGCGATTGAGCAAGCGAATAAAGCACGCGGCGATTCATAAAATCAAACAAGGGAAGCGATCCGTTCGTTGGGGAAAGGAAAAATAAGAATGAAAAAAACAAACATTTATGGCCATCGCGGCGCAATGGGTACACATCCAGAAAACACGCTGCTAAGTTTTCAAGCAGCCCTTGAACAAGGCGCAGACGGAGTGGAACTGGATATTCAGGTGACGAAAGATGGGGAGCTTGTCGTCATCCATGATGACACGGTAGATCGGACAACCGATGGCACAGGCTACGTGCACGATTATTCGTTGCGTAAGCTTAAGGCATTAAGTGCAGGCTGCCGTTTCAACCACTTCCCTGAATATGAACCGAGTTGGGATCAGGAGCGGATCCCGACTTTACAGGAAGTGCTTTGTTTTCTAGCGCCGTTCGGTACCGAAGCCAATATTGAACTGAAGCCACATTTAGCAAAACATAAAGGAATTGAGCGCCGTGTGCTCGAAACGGTCCAGGCCTGGGGAAGTCAAACGAAAATCATTTATTCTTCTTTTCACATGCCGATGCTTCTAAGGCTCAAACAACTCAACAACACAGCTAATATCGCGTGGTTGCTTAACATCAATTTGCCGTTGGCAGCTGATTACATGAGCTGCTTTCAATTCGAGTCGCTCCATGTCGACAGGAAGATTCTTTTAACCGAAGGAAATGCCTTTGAGCAGGAAGGATTGCTTTCCGTTATCCGCGCCTGGACAGTTAACCAAGACCAAGAAATACGGCAGTTGCTTGCAAAAGGAGTAGGCACGATCATGACAGACTATCCTAGCCGTGCCATTGTCTTACGTGATGGAATGATATGAGAAAAACGCCCGTTCTATCCATCTTCTCTCGCTCTGCCGGAGCTTGTAGGAAGATGCTATAGTACGGGCTTACTGTTTTTGCGTTTTTGCTGTGACATAAGCAATAAAGGACAGTAGCGCGAGAATAGCCCAATAGAAGCCACCTAAGCGATTGGTTTCAAACCATTCGTAGAGGCTGCCGCCAGTAATGTTGCCAAGCGCGCCGCCAACAGCCATCGCCAGATTAGAAAAGCCGAGAAAAATACCAAGCGTTTGCGAAGAAGCTTGGCTGACTATATAGGAGTGAAAGGTGGGCTGCATCAGTGTAACCGATAAGGCAATACCCATCAATGAAACTGTAAGCGTAATGACATGTTCAAAGGCAAGCAGCGGCAAAAACGTTATTCCAAGTATCAGGTAACCTGCTTGGAGCGATTGGCGAGCGGTGAAACGGTATGTCCATGCGGTTACTTTCATTTGTGTTGTGATGACAATCACGGTGACAAGTGTAAAGATCCAGCCTGAGCTGCCGCTTACCTTGGTTGCAATGACGGGGTATGTTAAAAACAATTGCTGGTGAATAAAATGGTAAGGGATCATCAACCCAATCATCATTAACAGCGGCTGGTTGGCGACAATTCGTTTCAATCCAGATAAGAACGAAATGTCGCTATTTGCTGATTCTTGTTGGATCGGCAGCCCTAATAATGTACAACCAATTAGAACAAACAACAGCCCGGAAAGCATGCTAAGGAGCGGAAATTGTTGCGCTGAAAACAACACGCCAAATAAGGGGCCGAGAATTGTACCAGCATTGCCCGTAATGTTCACGTAAGAGAACAACTTTTTATGATGCGCTTTCGGTTGTTTGTATATCAATAAAGATTTCAGTGCTGGGCTGAACAAAGCTCCTCCAAGACCGCCAATTACCGCCATAAACAACAGCAAAGCAGGGGACTGGGCGAATCCCATTCCAGCGAATCCGACGCCTCTGCAGACAAAGCCAATAAACATCATTGTTTTATAGCCCAATTTATCGCCTAGATAACCACCGAACATCATAAACCCTTGCTGGCCTGTTAAACGAAGCGCCAGCAGCAAACCGGCAAAGCTAAGGGAATAGCCAAGTTCGCCAGTGACGTACAACGAAATATAAGGAACAAACATAAAAAAGCTGAACGTCAAAAAGAATTCTGTTCCGATTAAAAGTGTGGCCCGCCACCCATATGTTCGCCAAATTTTCCATGTGCGGTCAGATTCCATCCATCAGTGCCTTCTTTCTTTGCCAAAGCTATGGTCGTTAAAGAAAGCATACCAACTGTTTCGCTGATCAGCAATAAACGGGATTGGCCACAATCTGTATTAAAAACAACTTAAGCCCCGCCGTAGGCGTCATTTAATCGACTTCTTGGTACCGCTCATAGGCAGCTTGCTGGATCGACATATATTCTTCCAAGCCCATCGCTTCAACTTGGGCGACATAATCGTCCCATTCGCTTAGTGGTTTTCTGCCAGTGATGAAAGCGTCTTCTGTTTCGTTGATGAATGTTTCAAGGTCAGCGCCGACGGAATCACGGAATTGTTGCTCTTCTCTTGTGTAGTTAAAAGCATTCCAAATTTCTTCAGGGGCATTTGCGGCGGCTTTTTCACCATTTTCAATTGAATTGGGCAGCGACTCTGAGCCTTTAAAATAGTGTTCTTGCACATAGCCAGGATAGCTGCCGCCAAGCCAAGTAATGTACGATGCCAATGCTTGGTCTTGCGTCAAACCATCAGGGTTGTCGGTGATTTCTTCCGTATATTCTAGGGAGCCGTCTTCCTGTTTCGTGTACGTTTCTCCTTCTTTGCCCATGAAATAAAACGTAGCGCCTTCCTCGCCAAAGAAGTAATCGATCCACCGCACGGTCGCTTCAGGGTGCTCATTTTTGTCCGTAATCGCGAATGCGCCGACATGGACAAGAGGTGGTTTGACATGGCTGTACAACTTATCACCGTGTGGGCCTTCTAACGCCTCACCGCCAGAATAATGATCTTGATTCATTAATGTTTCTGGGTTGCTCGTTATAACAGCGCCAATTCGTCCTTCAGCTCCTTTTGCCAGCAGTTGAGCGCTATCGTGTGTGTAAACTTCAGGATCGATCAGCTCTTCCGTATATAGTTTATTCAAGTATTCGAGAAACTCTTTGTATTTCGGATCGGTACGGAAAAAGCGCAGTTCCCCCTCATTTTCTGGGTCGACGTCAATAAATTTATGGCCAACACCCCGGTTGCCAAATCCCCAAGCCCCTTGAAGCTGTCCGCGAATTTCTGTCATATTTGTTCCTGAAAATGGAATTACTTCTCCTTCAGCTAATTCTGGCGTGTTTTTTACTGCCGTTAAATAGTCATAAAACGCGTCCGTCGTCGTTGGCCGTTCCATCCCTAGTTCGTCAAGCCACTCGTCGTTTATCCATAGCGGCACACCAATCAGCATCGGCAAAAAATCGGGGTCGTAATAGGACGGGAACGAGTAAATGTGTCCGTCTGGCATCGTTAGTCCTTTGCGTAAATCGGGATGTTTGTCTAACGCTGATTTAAAGTTAGGCGCATATTCTTCGATTAAGTCATCTAACGGGATTAAAATGCCTTGCTCGCCATACGTCGCCAAATCACTCGCGGTCAGCCTGGCAGAATAAAAGGCATCAGGGTAGTTGCCACTTGCAAATAGCAAGTTTCGTTTTTCCGCTAATCCATCGAAAGCGGCAAGCTCAAAATTGATTTTCATGTCTGTCATTTCTTCATACGTTTTCCATACATATGTTTCCTCAAAGTTGTTGGAGTTTGGTTCTGATTTGCCAGTAAAAAACGTCAATTCAATCGGCTCTTTCACAATCGGAAACCCTGATTCGTTAACGATGTCTTTGTTTTCGCTTTCTGTCGCTGTATCTTCGCCAGCGTCTGCACATGCTGTTGTGGCTACTCCTAATGCGGCCACGGCAATCAACAAACAATGCTTTTTCGTCATAACGATATGTCCCCCAATCAATTAAGTTCGCTCATATACGCAGAAAAACCCTAATTAACGCCATGGTTTGGCGCTAATTAGGGTTTTCTCCAGAAAGACTCCACCCGTATATGAACTGTTGTTACGCCATATTATCTGCTAAACATAGGCGAATGTCAATTAAAAAATTGTAAATAATAAGCAAATTAAATGATTGGACATTGACAAAGGAAGCGCATTCAATTATTTTAAAAGGACAACTCGTAAGTGCCTGTTTAATAGCGGGCCTCTAAATCTTAATGACAGATTCACTCTGTCTTAACATTCCTTTTTTATACTAAAAGGGAAAGGTACAAACTGAATATGTGGGTGGAGACGATGAGAAAACCCTTGTAAATGCTGGTCCTAAGCTACGTGTACCAGTGTTTATTAGGGTTTTTTGTTGTGGAAAAAAGGAGGATGGGCATGGACAAATACAGCCATTATTTCTTTGATTTAGACGGGACATTGCTCCATGGGGGCATGTTGTTGCCAGGGGCAAAGGAGCTAGTCGATGCTTTATGCGCCAACGGCAAGCATGTTTATTTTTTAACGAACCATCCTGTTCGCTCTAGGAAAGTACTAAGTGCTGATTTGCAAAAGTTAGGGCTGGAGATTACGTATAACCAGTTGCTTACCCCCGTTATGGGCTTAATCGAATACGTGCACTCGAATGGCTTGGCAAGCAGGAAACTCTATGTGGCCGGTTCGAACATGATTAGAGAAGAGCTCTTTGAACTAGGTTTGCATATAGGTGACTGTGAAAGGGGAAACGGGCCAGAGCAAATAGCTGTGGTGCTTGGCATGTCGCCTGATTTGACGTACCGCCAATTGCAAGAAGCACTTTGGCTCATTCAAAACGGGGCGAGTCTTATTTTGCTCAATGAAGATTTACTTTGCCCGCATCCAAAAGGGTTTTTAATTGATACGGGCTCTTTGGCCCGATTGCTAGACCATCCAAGGTTTGGCCACCAGACAGTGTCAGTCGGCAAGCCATCTTATTGGATGCAAAAAGCGCTATTGCGCGTAATGGAAGGAAAGATAGACGATGCAGTAATCATAGGGGACTCGCTATTAAGTGATATTGGGATCGGCAATGCATTAGGAATCGATACCATTTTAGTCTATTCAGGCGTTACAACAAAAGACCAGCTATTCGGTACGGCTCATCACCCAACTAGTGTCTATGCATCTGTTCAAGAGATCTATCAAACAATAAAGGGGTAAAGCCGTATGTTTACGCAACCGTTTATTCATGCACTGACAGACAGCCAACAAGAAAAAAGGTGCCGCAATTCGAATGTGGACACGATTTTTTTACTTACTGGTAAGATGCATTTGCTGCCTGACCAAGTTTATTGTTTCCAGAAACAAAACAAAAAAGTGTTCGTCCATGTCGATTTGATTTCTGGAATAGAAAGCCACACGCCTGATGGCATGCGTTACATCGCCGAAGTGATCGCACCTGATGGCATCATTAGCACAAGGAGCCAATCGATTATCCAGGCGAAAAAATGTGGGTTAAAGACGATTCAGCGTGTTTTTTTAATTGACACACAAGCAATGGAAAAGGCTGTACAAACGGTTAACAAAATCAAGCCTGACGCAGTAGAAGCGATGCCTGGGTTAATGCCGAGGGTCATAAAGGAATTAGTTGAGATGACTACCGTGCCAATTGTAGCCGGCGGATTGTTTAAAACAAAGCAAGAAATGGAAAACGCGCTTCATGCAGGCGCGGTCGCCGTGTCAGCTAGCATTATTTAGGGGGTACTGTTTGTGGAAAATCGCATTGAACAGGTAAAAAAGCCGCTGAAAACGCCGCCGAAAAGAAGATGGAACGGGATCAAACGCAACTGGGATCTTTATTTGCTTGTCCTTCCGGTTGTGGTCTATTTTTTGATCTTTAAGTATTACCCTATGTATGGCGTGCAAATTGCCTTTAAAGATTTTATCGCCGCCGAAGGAATTTGGGGAAGCCCGTGGGTCGGATGGGAACACTTTATTCGTTTTTTTGAAAGTTTTTATTTTGAACGCTTGATCGGAAATACGATCGGCTTAAGCCTCTATAACTTAGTGATTGGCTTTCCAATTCCGATTATTCTTGCCTTGCTCATTAATGAAATTCGTTATAAAAAAGCAAAGGGTTTTGTCCAGACAGTGACGTATGCGCCCCATTTCTTGTCGACTGTCGTTATCGTAGGAATGCTGTTTTTACTGCTGTCACCTAATGGCCTCGTTAACCAGATTCTCGGCTTGTTAGGCATTTCGGAAATTGCCTTTATGACTTCGCCTGAATGGTTTAAAACGACATACGTGTTTTCCGATGTATGGCAGCAAATGGGTTGGAGCTCGATCATTTATTTGGCTGCTCTTGCCGGCATTGACCCACAGCTGCACGAAGCCGCTAAAATCGACGGCGCTAGCCGCTTAAGGCGAATTTGGCATGTCAACTTGCCAGGGATTCGCTCGACGATCATCATCTTGCTGATTTTGCAGACAGGGAGCATTGTGAGCGTTGGTTTTGAAAAAGTATTTTTAATGCAAAACCAGCTCAACATGGAAGCATCTGACGTGATCGCTACCCATATTTACCGAACAGGAATCGCAGGCGCCCAATACAGTTATTCGGCAGCAATCGGTCTATTTGAATCAGCGATTAACTTTTTTATTCTGATTTTTGTCAATTACACAGCAAAGAAAACAAGCCAAACGAGTTTGTGGTAGGGGAGGAATGTACATGAAACAAAGCACAGGCGATCGCCTTTTTGGTATAGCCGTTTACATGTGTGTGGCGCTTATTACATTAATCGTTTTGTATCCACTCGTTTATGTGCTTAGTGCTTCGTTTAGCGATCCAGCAGCCATTTTAAGGGGGGATTTGTGGTTGTTCCCAATCGATCCAACGATCGAGTCCTATAAAAGCGTGTTTCAAAATGAAGACGTCTGGATAGGGTTTCGCAATACTTTTCTCTATACGACTTTAGGAACGGCCTTCAATTTGCTTTTGTCGATTATGGTCGCCTATCCGCTATCACGAAAAGACTTTTATGGCAGAAACGTGTTGACGATTTTTCTTGTTTTTACGATGTTCTTTAGCGGGGGAATGGTGCCAACCTATTTGCTCGTCCGTGATTTAGGGATGTTGAACACGATTTGGGCAGTGATCGTGCCTGGGGCAGTATCGGTGTACAATGTCGTTATTATTCGCACATTCTTCCAGAATATCCCTAATGAACTGCGGGAATCGGCAGAGTTGGATGGCTGTTCCAACATCCAATATTTAATCAAGATATTGTTGCCGTTGTCAAAGCCCGTGATTGCGGTCATGGTTTTGTTTTACGGCGTCAGCCAGTGGAATGCTTTTTTTGACGCATTGATTTATTTAACGGACAGAAATCTTTTTCCCCTTCAACTGTTCTTAAGGGAAATGCTGATCCAAGATCAACTGTCTGAAATGGTACAAGTGAGCGATTCGACATTAGACAACCACGCCTTAACAGTGGAAGGCTTAAAATATGCGGTTGTTGTCGTAGCCAGCTTGCCAATGTTGGTGTTGTATCCATTTTTGCAACGTTTTTTCGTAAAAGGTGTCATGATTGGTTCCATCAAAGGGTAATGAAAACGCGGTTAAACCATAAACATGAGAAGACAAAGGGAGGAAAGAAGATGGACGTACAAGCAATTGCCCATAGAGGCTATTCCGCAAAGTATCCTGAAAACACACTTGCCGCTTATGAAGCAAGCATAGATCTTGGATTTTCCCATATTGAGGTAGATGTTCACTTAAGCCGTGATGAAGTGCCTGTCATTATGCATGATAAAACCGTCGATCGCACAACCAATGGCACTGGCCTAATTAATGCCTATACATTAAAAGAGCTGCGCCGTTTAAAAACGAGCGGCAACGAACGGATTCCGACACTTGAAGAAGTGTTAGACTTGGCAAAAGGGCGCGTGAAAGTCGCAATCGAGTTAAAGCAAATCGAGAACATGTATCCCCGGTTAGAGAGGAAGGTAGCCGCATTAATAGAGGAAAAAGGAATGGCCAATGACGTCTACGTCAATTCATTTAACCACGAATCAATGAAGACGTTGAGGGAGGTTGCCCCCGATTTGGAAATTGGCTTAATCAAAAGTGACGCATCGCCAGCATTGTTTCCTTATATGGAACAAATACAGGCGTCCTCTATTGCAATGGAACTTCGTTTCTATACAGAGGCCTTTGCCGATCAGTGCAAGGAGCGTGGCTATCAGCTCATTGTTTGGCCAATTGACACAAAAGAAGCGTGTGAAAGAATGGCGAAAAGGCCCGGCGTGCTATGTACGGTAAACGAATTGGAGCTGTTCAAAGAGAACTACCATGCCTAACTATTGGGCACATATCGAAATAATAACGAAGATGCGCAACTGTATGAACAGCGCCATTTCTAAACCACAAAAAAGTGTAAAAGGAGAGCAAATATTTCCCACAGGGAATTAAGCCATTTTTGACGAAATATACGAATGGGACCAATGCTTTGACGTTTTTGATAAGGGAGTGGAAATGTTTGTTGTAAAACAACGCGGAGTGAATAGCGACGTTTAACGGCCTTGCCGGGAAGCACCAACCCATTTGAAGGAGTGTGTAAAACATATGAAAGTAGGATTGAGTTCATACAGCCTGTTGCAAGCGTTAAAAGATGGGCGCACCACAATAGTGGATGCCCTTCAGTGGGTAGCCGACAATGGCGGCACCCATATGGAGCTCGTCCCTTATGGCTTTTCGGTTGTAGATGACTACGAATTGGCGACAAAGTTGAAAGACAAAGCAGCGGAAACAGGGATTGAGTTATCAGCCTACTGCATGCCAGCCAATTTCATCCAGCCGACGGAACGAGCTTTTCAGGAAGAAGTTGAACGTATCCAAAAACATGTCGATGTCGTCCATCATATGGGCATTAAGCTTTTGCGCCATGACGTGACAGCGTTTTCGCTCCCGCCGGAACAGCGGACAGTCCATTATTTTGACGACCACTTTGAGGAAATGGTTCGAGGGTGCCAGCTGATTGCTGATTATGCCAAACAGTATAGCATGACAACAACAATTGAAAATCACGGCTTCAATGTCCAGTCAAGTGACCGTGTCCAGCGCTTGCTTCGCGCTGTTGATCGCGACAACTTTAAGACGACACTTGATATTGGAAACTTTCTTTGTGCAGACGAAGATCCGCTTGTTGGCATCCGTAAAAATTTGCCTGATGCAGCGACCGTCCATTTTAAAGATTTCTACGTGCGCCCATACTACGAGAATCCCGGGGAAGGGCCATGGTTTCGAACAGTAAACGGCAATTATTTGCGCGGTGCCATCGTCGGCCACGGCGAATTGCCGATCCGAGAAATTATCCGCCTACTAAAAGTCCACCATTATGATGGCTACATCGCTGTTGAATTTGAAGGGATGGAAGATTGCTTTACCGGCTCGAGAATCGCTATGAATAACGTCAAGCGTTTGTGGAATGAAGTGGCACTAGACGGCTGGAAAGTAACGGCAGAGGAGGTGAGCAATGAATGCGTGTAGCAGTAATTGGTTTAGGGACAATCTCTGACATGCATATAAAATCGTACGCAGCCAATGCAAACGCGGAGCTGTATGGCTTGTGTGATGTCAATGAAGGGCGTGCCTATGAAAAAGCGGCGCTCTATGGCGTTGCAAACGTATTTACCGATGCAGATGATGTCTTTGCCGATCCGAATGTCGATGCGGTCAGCATATGCACTTGGAATAAAACACATGCAGACTTGGCTGTGGCGGCGCTCCGAGCAGGAAAGCATGTTCTTGTAGAAAAGCCGCTGGCGCTGACTGTCGCCGAGGCCAAAAAAGTGCAAGCGGCAGCACAGGAGGCGAACACGATCTTGCAAGTCGGCTATGTTCGCCGTTTTGGGGCAAATACTCAAGTGCTGAAGGCGTTCATTGATAACGGAAAACTTGGCGATATTTATTACGCAAAGGCTTCACTGTTGCGGCGCGTCGGCAATCCTGGCGGGTGGTTTTCGAACAAAGAGCTGTCTGGAGGTGGCCCGCTTATTGACTTAGGTGTTCACATCATTGACTGTTGCTGGTACTTAATGGGGCGGCCAAACGTTGAACGAGTAACGGGCCATGTCTATGATAAACTCGGAAACCGCAGCAACATTGAGCACCTTTCGTTCTATAAAACAGCTGACTACGATGCAGCCACGAATACAGTTGAAGATTTAGCCAATGCCTTAATAACGTTTGAAAATGGCAGCTCGCTTATGGTTGACGTTTCGTACTCCCTTCATACCAAAAAAGACCACCTTTCCATGCAGTTATTCGGAACGAAAGGCGGTGCTGAGCTAGAACCAGCACTAACCCTTGTAGCTGAAGAACAAAATACGATTTTAAACATTGAGCCGCAATTGGATCATCCCACGTTCCATTTTGACAGTGCGTTCCAAAAACAAGTGGATGCGTTTGTGGAAGCGTGCTTAACTGGCGCTCCTTCTCCTGCTCCTGCCGAAGATGGGCTAGCATTAATGAAAATGTTGGAAGGCATTTATTTGTCTTCTGAGCGGAAACGGGCGATTAGCTTGTAAAAAGGCTGTCTTTGTTTAGGTGAAAAGCCTAATTTCTCTTTGGAGAAATTAGGCTTTTGTTGGCGATTGAAAAATGACGTAAAGATTGTCCAAGCTATACTAGAGCGCGAGTAAACATAGGTGGTTTGAAGGCTGCATCATCCCCTAAATTTCCCATCTATATTCATCTTTCCTATTTCGCATCATAATGTCTGAAAGGACCCCATTGGCAAATAGGAGATCGTGATGAAACTTAAACTATACTTTTTATCCACTTGGAGTGTGCTTGATCCAATTTATTTTTATATTTCCCGGCTTCATTATCCAGAAAGTGCGAAAACCAATACAACCGTTTTTCGAATCAAGCAAATTCGCTATAAAGGGCCGAAAGTTTGTTTGGCAGATGGACAGGAAATTTGCAAAAATGATGTGCTCGTAAAAATTCACTTGCATAATGTCCGCTTAATTAAAGAACTATTTACTATTGATAACGATTTAAAAAAGGCAAAAGTTTTAGTGCAAAAAGTAAAAGAATCGATGCCTCCTCTCGCCTTTTACATAGAGAGGCAAGAAAATGTGGAGGACATTAAAGGGATTATTGGCGTAACGATGTTAAACAGGGGCTGTGAACGACTCGGATTTGAAGCACACCCTATTCGAAATCGCTTTTATAAGGGGTTAAAAAGGTTATCGCAACATCCAATTTTTTTGCTGTCTATGTCAAAATTTCCTACTAAATCACGGAAAATCCCTTCCCCGATGTACGTGTTTATGTCTAAACAACGTCTGTTGGAAAAGTACGGCCCAAAGCTAGTGCAGTCCTAAAGCATGAGAAAGACACTGCCATCACAATATAGCCATTTAACTCAGGAATTTTTACTTAGTTTTTATATTTTCCATGAAAAAATACCCGCTAATGATAAAAGACCTGAGTATATATACCTGAATTAAGCGAGTGGATTTTTCTTGTAACAAAATATATTGCCAGAATAGACTGTTTTATGGTCTGGAAACGTTAGCGGTATGCGCAAAAAGAGCACAAAACGAGGTGCATAATGAGTCTAAATTCCTTCATTTAGAGGAACGTACGTTCTTTAATCTGGCGTAAAGAAGAGATATAGTCAGAAAAGAGTCTTTAGGCTTGAACGATCATGCTTGATGGCAAGTTGATGTGGAAGGTAAGTGGGTATTTAGGACCTGGTATTTCCTTTAATTTACTTCAATTAAAAAGTTTTATAGGTATATTTTGTAATTAAAGTCATTATATTCAAACTGATGCCGAGCGAAATGAGCGGTTTTGCTTGCTGGGCTATACGACTATGGACTCTGGACTATTGAAAGCCTTTTAATTTCGGGCTATATTGCTTGGTGGAAAGAAGAAGTTATGACCTACTACTAAGAGGCGACTTTAATACGGGAGGAGTGATTGGAATGTCCACGTTATCTAGGGTGGAAACAGCCCGAACGGATAAACAAAAAAAGCGGGTTCAACGCATGGAAAGAACGAAAGCAGGTGTTTTGTCCTCTGTAGCAATTGGAATGGCAGGTTGCTCCCAAAGTTCGGCTATGGCTTCTGCTGATTTACCGACAATTGGAACTGGTGTTGAACAAGTAGCCATTGCGGCCCATGGGAGTTTTTTAGAAGCTCCTGCCATTAGGCAATCGCCAATAGCGTATAAAATGCTGCTGGCCTCACTAGTCGAGAAGCGAACCGACAATACAGGTACATTTTTATATACACTTAAAGATGGTGACGTAGAAACGAATGTTTATGGATTTAAAACAACCAGTGAACCTACATATGAAGAAAGTGTCGAAACCGATAATGAAACAGGTAGTCTCGAAGCAACATCTGAACATAACAAGTTGGACAAAGCGGAACCAGCGCAGAAGCAAACACATTCAAAAGAAACAACAACACTTGCTGGAGAGGATGATTCGAGTAGCCACGGCACAGAAACGACAAATGATACGATAAATGATGATTCTTATTCAAATAAATTGGAAGGCCTTGCAGTTAATACCAATAATGAGGCAGAAAAGGATGGTGGCGGCGTGGCAGAAACAGAATCAACATCACAAGATGAAACTGGTGAACAAGAGAATGAAAGCAATAATTTAGACCAGCAAGAGAGCCCGGCCAATCAGGAAATCATCCAATGGAACAATCATGGCCAAGTAGTCGAAATTAACGGAAATCGCTTTGCCATTGAAACCGAGTATGGACCAAAATGGTTTGTCCTTAGTGAAGGGTTGGAGTCAAGTTTTGAATCCGTGCGTACTGGCATGGTTTTAAGCATCTACTTTACAGAACAAAATGGCGAGAATGAAGTTTCAACCTTCTTTATTACATACACCCCTGATGAAGGGGAACGTGCCCAGTTTGTGGACGCAACCTTTTTAGGCTATGCAGGAGAAAACAAGCAAAGCATCCTTGTTTACATCCCCCACCAAGAAGTCATTTATGACTTGTCAAAACAATTGCAAAAACGTGATCTTGACAAGGAGTTTGAGCACGGGGCAGCGATTACAATAGGCACCGTGATGCATGATGATGGGTCCGTGACGGTTGAATCAATTGAAACAACCTTATAAATGCCAATAAGTAGGCACCATTATCCTAAATAGAAAACGCTTGCGGGAAACCCGTTATCTACAGGCTGAACCTTGCGCGCAACGTGCAAGGTTTTTCCGCATTCAAAAAAGGAGGAGCGCCCCTGTCAATGAAGAATATAGAGAGCAAAGGGCGTCAAGTATTGTAGGGAGCGCTGGCATGAGTTAATCAAACGTTTAATGAATAGCCAACAAGTCCGATGATAACAGATTGAAAAGTGAATGAACTGACATTAAAATGAAACCAAATCACCGATGGGGAAGGAGAGGCATGGATATGGATTTAAACGTCAAAGGCAAGTCGGTACTTGTGTTTGCTTCAAGCAAAGGAATTGGTCGGGCGATTGCTGGCGAATTTGCGGCAGAAGGAGCAAGCGTTGTTCTAGCTAGCCGAGATATTAACGCATTGGAGACAGCAGTTGGAGAAATACAGGCGCATACAGGCAATCCCCAGATTGCGTGTTGCCGCTGCGATATGACTAGAGCAGAAGATATTGAGGCAGCGCTGGCTTTTGCAAACGAAAAACACGGGGCTATCGATGTCTTAATTAACAATTCTGGAGGCCCGCCAGCTGGGGGAATTGACCAGTTTGAAGATGGCGACTGGCAAAATGCTTACGAATTAAACTTACTAAGCTACGTGCGCGCCATCCGTGGCGTGCTGCCATACATGAGGGCGCAAGGCGGTGGCCATATATTGAATGTCACGTCTTCATCGATAAAGCAGTCACTTGACAATTTGCTGTTGTCAAATACGTTCCGCGCGGGGGTACTAGGCCTTGCCAAAAGCCTAGCGCAAGAGTTGGCAAAAGACAACATTCTTATTAATACGTTAGGTCCAGGGCGCATTGCCACGGACCGGGTTGAAAGCCTTGACCGTTTAGCCGCAAAAGAAAAGCAAATGTCATACGAAGACGTAAAACAGGCTTCAGAAAAAAGCATCCCTCTTGGGCGTTACGGCAAACCAGAGGAGTTTGCCAAGCATGCCGTTTTTCTCTGCTCTGGAGCTAATACGTATGTGACTGGACAAGCGTTTCTCGTCGACGGCGGATTAGTGAAAGCTTTGTAATCTTTGGTTTGGCTGAAAGGCACTGTATCATGAAGGCAAGAAGCAGACTACATGTACGTTGGAAGAGAGGGATCCGTGTATGCGCTTGTTTCGTCCTGTTCAGGCGCCATGGTTGCAGCAAGAAAGCGATGATAGCTACCAGTATACTGAGTATGCGCCAAGCTTTGATTTATCCGCCTATGTGGCCTGTTATTGGACGAGCTCGTTCCAAGGAGGGAAAGCGCGACACCAATCGTATTCTTCCAGATGGATGCGTCGATTTAATTGTTTCGATCACTGACAATAACGCACAGGCATTTGTGGCCGGTTTTATGAATCGATTTGACGTTTTGCCGTTGACAGAGCCAACCTTTTCTTTCGGAATCCGCTTCTATTCGGATTCGGTCCATACATTATTGCGCCACCACCCTGCTGATTTTGGAGACGGAGGCATTGAACTAGAGCTAGTATGGGGGAATCCAGCCTTTGAAATCGCCGAGACGATCGCACAAGCCCGCGATATGAAGGAGAGAATTGCGGTCGTTGAGGCGGTCTTACGAAAAAAACTAGATAAGGCATATCGACCGGAACGCTTGTTTGAGCGCTGCATGGGTCATATTTTTGCAAACAAAGGTATGCTCTCTGTCCGTAAGCTTGCAGAAATGGAACATTACAGTGAGCGGACTGTGCGCCGTACGTTTGCCCATGAGCTTGGCGTTTCCCCGAAAGAAGTATTGGAAGTCGTCCAATTCCAAAGTTTGTTAGTAGGCTTGCAGCAAAACGTCCATGCACGTCTTGCTGATTTGGCTCTATTATACGGCTATGCCGACCATGCCCATTTGTCGAATCAATTTAAGCGTTTTTACGGATTGGCCCCACAGACAGTAATGGCACAAATCGCGTGCCAAGCAACAAATCGTTAAAAGTTGTCCGGTTTTTTCAAGCTCCGATTGGGATAATAGGCAATAATGGCCTTATAGCCTATTGAAAGGAGTCATTTGTTATGACGATAAAATTAGATATGGTCGGAATTGTGGTTGCCAATATGAGAGAAGCGCTTGATTTTTACCGATTGCTTGGCTTTCAAATAGCGGAAACGCACAATGACGACATGCACGTTGAAATTGACCAGGAAGGGGTTCGCCTGGCGTTTGATAAGCTGGAAATGGCAAAGGGAATTTACGGCAGCTGGGAAGAGCCAACGGGGCACCGGGTTGAGCTGGCCTTTCGTTGTGAAAGCAGGGAAGCGCTGGACCAGCTTTATGCGAAGATTGTCCACAAAGGCTATGTTGGCTATAAAGAGCCATGGGATGCCTTTTGGGGGCAACGTTATGCGATTGTCCAAGACCCAGACGGGAATTTAATTAGTTTGTTTGTATAAAAGACAACAGCGATTTAAACCTGTTTTGTTTAAATCGCTGTTGTTGCTTATGTTTGAGCGTTTTCCCCACATTCCATCCTAGCGACAAAACAATCAAACATAATGCGCGCCGCCATAGCAGTAGTGATGTCTTGATGGTCATACAGTGGATTGACTTCTGCAATATCAAACGCATCAACGATGGGGTACAACGCATCTAGAATCGCGAAACTTTGAACTGGCGTCAGCCCGCCTGGTTCGTTGGCGCCGACTCCTGGTGCGTATGCCGGATCGAGAACATCCATATCATATGTTAAATAAACAAGATCGACGTTTTCCATTACGGATTTAATCTGTTCGGCAATGGCCAACGGATCTGACTGGTGAACTTCCTGCGCGGTAATTTGGTGAATGCCGATATCTTTTAAATAGTTGGCGTACCAAGGGTAATTATAACTGCGTACCCCTACTTGGACAATGTCTTTAGCAGAAACATGTTCAAGCTCAATCGCTCTGCGCATTTGGCTGCTCTGTGAAAACCTCCCTTGGACAGGGGATTCGTCAACGAGGTCAAGATGGGCATCAAACTGGATAATGCCTATCCGTTTTCCAGGGTTCTGGTCGTGCAGCGCCTTAATGAGCGGATAGGAAATCGAGTGGTCGCCGCCAAGCACAAAGGGAAAGGCATGATCAGCAAGCACTGCTTTCAGTTTTGCCTCTGCCTGTGCAAACGTTTGGTCTGTGCTGTAGGCAGCAATTTCAATATTGCCATAATCGGTTAACGCGTTTTTCGGCAATGTGAACGTTTTTCGCTTTTCTACATTGTACACTTGGTTGTTTTCGATGCGATTGGCAAACCAGGCAAAGGCTTCTCGTATTTTTTCTGGAGCAAACCGAGACCCAGGCCGTCCAAGGGAGGCCCCTCCATCCCAAGGGAAACCGACAATGCCAAAAGTAGAATATGGTTTCATGCTTGATGCACTCCTTTATCTTCTAGATGTGTAACTTCTACCTTGTTTGGAACACTTCGGCGTGTGTAGCAAACATAAAGGACAGCTCCAGCTGCGAGCCAGATGAAAAAGAGGATATACTCCGTCATGCCCATCGAAATCGGCGTACCAGGAATCAGCATTGCGGCTAGCAAGACCGCCGAAAAAAACGTAGCAGCATAAGCCATGTAGATGCCGCCTGGCATTTTATATGGTTTTTGTAAATGTGGCTGTTTGAGGCGAATGGTGACGGCCGCAAATGCCATACAAAACCATGCAATGAGAAAAGCAATTCCTCCCATAATAACGAGTGGGAGTAGGGCGCCACTGCCAAATAAGGTTCCGACAATAGAAAAGGCCGCCATTGCCCACACCGTTTTGTGAGGCGTTTTATAACGAGTATGCTTTGCTGCAAATCCTTTAGGGATAAAACCGCGAGCCGCAAATGATTGAATCAGACGGCTTCCGGCCAGTAAAAAGCCATTGAAAGTCGTAATGACGCCAAGCAGCACGCCAAATACGACAATAAGCGGCAACAACATTGAACCTGAACGGGCTTCTAATGCATGGATAAGAGGGAGCGCCCCCATTTCCCCCATTTCAGAGGCAGGCATTAAAAAGGCAGAAGCAAGAACAATAACCATATACAGCCCACCGCCTAAAAGGATTGTCCCGACGGTGACTTTGCCTAAGTTTTTGTAGTTAATGCTTGCTTCAGCCTCGTCAACCGTTTTTGAAACAGTATCAAAGCCATTCATAAAAAATAGAATCGAGGAGACCGCCAAAATAATGCCGTTAAATGCATGCCCATTTTCTGTCTGCAACAAAGGTGCTGCATTCTGAGGATCGCCTAGGAAAAAGCCGCCACCTAAAAAAGCAAGGAATGTGACAAGCATCATCGCTGTAGCAATCGTTTGAAAGCGTGCTGACAATGTCGCGCCACGGTAGTTCAACCAGGATAGACCGAAGATCATCGCTAAACTGAGCAGAATGTGGGGCAAATAGACGACTTGTCCCATTAGCGTGTAAAGGGGATACGAGTTTAATAGCGGAAAAACGTAAGCGAACAAGAGTGGCACGGAAATCGCAACCCATGGCAAGATAATAAGGTAGCCTAAAATCAGAAACCAGCCACAAATAAATGCTGGCCATTTGCCAAGTGCATAATGGGTATAGGCAAATTCGCCACCGCTTAATTTTAGGCTGGACGTGAGCTCTCCATAAACAAAGCCAATTGGAATGACAAGCAGTATTGTCACTGCTAAGGCAATGATTGCGCCTAGGCTTCCTGCCGAGGCCATCCATTGGGGCACAGAGATCACCCAACCGATGCCGATCATGCTGCCGAATGCCAGTCCAAAGAAGTCAGTAGTAGTCATTCCTTTTTTCTTCATCGTCTGTTGTGCTCCTGTTGCATAAGATTTTTGTATAAAAATGCATTAATTCTTATTATATTAAACGTTGTCCTTGTATTTATCAATAGTTTAATTGCCGAAAACGAATATATATTCATGGTGGCGTTTGAGTTCATATCCAATAAAAGAAGGATTTTCCTTTTTCTTTGTTGAATTTGATTTAAAAAGGGCCAAGTCATATATATACGAGGACAGCAAAGCGGTAGTGGCATGATTGAACAAATGCTGCTAGGCGTGGCGAGGAACAAAGCAGATACAAGACCAGTAGATAGTAGTCCATAACTTCAGAGACTAGACAAGCAAGACGAAAAAGGAGGACCAATGGTGGGGTTGCTTGAAAAAATGTTGCCGCTTACAGAAGAAGAAAAAGACATTCTTGAATATCGGCGTGTAATGAAAGCACGTTATACATCAAAGCAACAATTTATTATTGAAGCCAATAAGTTTCTTGCCCCAGGGACAGAAATCATGATCCGCAAGCATACGCGCTTTATTGATTTTCCTCCACACAGGCATGACTACATTGAAATGAATTATGTCTATAACGGCAGTTTAAAGCAAACGATTGGCGATCGTGCAGTCGAATTGCAAAAAGGGGAGCTGGTTGTATTAAACCAGCATATTGAACACGAGATCGAGGCATGCGGTACAGAAGATATCATTATTAATTTTATTATTCAGCCGTCTTTTTTTAATTACATTTTCTCCTTTTTAAATGTGGAAGGGCCGTTTTATTCATTCCTCATCGACAGCATTCATGGTAGCGAACCGCTAGGACAGTTCCTCTATTTTAAATGTGCAAAAGAAGCGTCTGTGCAACAACTGCTGAGGAAAATGGTTGAGGAAATGATGGAGCCAGACGCTTATTCGCAAGCGTCCATTAAGTTGTATGTCGGCATGCTCATGATTGAGTTGGCAAAGAAAGCGAATACATTAGATGGAAAGCAAAAGCTGTCTTTGCACAACCAATGGATTCGGCAAACGTTTGCTTATATCGATGAGCAGTACAAACACGCTTCTCTATATGAGCTTGCTGAACGGCTGAACCAGCCCCATTACTTGCTTAGCAAAGTCATCAAGAAGCAGACGGGAAAAACATTTAAAGCGCTGTTACAAGAAAGGAGACTGGACATAGCAAAGGAGTTGCTCGTTCAGTCGGACTTACCTGTATCCGTTATTGCGCAAGAAATTGGCTATGACAACTTCAGCTATTTCTATCAAATTTTTAAGAAGCATTTTCATACGACTCCTCTCGTTTATCGAAAAAAACACGCGTCATCGCCTCCTCAATGATGCGTTTGGCCGAAGACAAGCGCTTGACCCGTCGCCGTTTGTCTCGGTCACCTACTCATGAACCCTCTGTGCTATTCCTATCTTCCTTTTTCAGACCTCCCTATCTAACATGCGTTTTCAACCAGTCTAATTGATTCAATATTTGCAAATAACGACAGTATTTTGGTGAATGACGCTATAGTGGCTTCCGTGACAAACACGTAAGATACAAGTAATCGTTCTATAGCGAGAAAGGGGGAGGAACATTGGGGGAATATCGGCTGGCCGTTGATATTGGCGCCTCAAGCGGCAGGGTGATGGCCGGCAAAATAAGCGAGGCTGGCATCGATTTACAAGAGGTCTACCGGTTTGACAATCAGGCTCAATTAATGGGCGGCCATTATTGTTGGGACGTTGACCACTTGTTTGGCGAAATCAAGAAAGGCATACGAGTGGCAGTTCAATCAGGGTTACAGCCAGTTAGCATTGGCATGAATACATGGGCGGTAGATTTTGTCCTTCTCGATGAAAAAGGCGAGCGGTTAACAGACGCTATCTCCTACCGTGACCCGCGCACAAACGGGGTGATGGAAGGTGTGATCGAGACTTACGGAAAAAAGGCATTATACGAACGGACGGGTATTGCTTTTCAGCCTTTTAACACTCTTTACCAACTATTGGCGTTAAAAAAACAAAACCCGGAGTTGCTTGAGCAAGCCCATGCATTTCTAATGGTGCCCGATTATTTTCATTTTTTGCTGACAGGTGTGAAAGTCAATGAGTATACGAACGCAACGACAACCCAGTTAGTCAATGTCCATACAAAGGATTGGGATAGACAACTACTGAAAGAGTTCGGTTTGCCTTGTGGAATGTTTCAGCCATTGCAGCATCCTGGCACAAAGATCGGTTCTTTGACAGAAAGCATGGAAAAAGAACTGGGCGTCCAACTCGAAGTCATTGTGCCCGCTACCCATGACACAGCTTCAGCCATTGCGGCGCTCCCAGAAAAACAAACATCGGTTTACATCAGCTCAGGCACGTGGTCGCTCATCGGCATTGAAAACCGCACGCCGATATGTAGCCAGCAGGCGATGGCTGCCAATTTTACGAATGAAGGCGGCGTTGGCTCCCGTATTCGCTTTTTAAAAAACATCATGGGCTTATGGATGATCCAAGAAGTACAAAGGCTGCTCCCTGGGCATTGGAGCTTTTCTCAACTGGCGCAAGCAGCGAGTGAGTCAACGTATACCGGGGAAATGGATGTCGATCAACATCGTTTTCTAAAGCCAGAAAACATGATCGAGGAAATTCAACAAGCTTGCCGTGAAAAGGGGCTTGCTGTTCCTGAATCGCCAGGTGATTTGGCTAAGTGTATTTATGATAGTCTGATTGCCAGTTATGACAAAGCTGTAACCGAAATTGAAGCTATTTCAGGAAAGCCATATGAGCAAATCCATATTATTGGCGGCGGGGCGCTGAACAAGGAGATTAACCAACGTTTAGCAAACCGGACGAACAAAACGGTGATCGCTGGTCCAACTGAGGCAACTGCTGTTGGCAATCTGCTTGTGCAAGCGATTGCAGACGGAGAGCTTTCTCGCATAGAGGAAGGTCGTGCACTAGTCAGGACAGCGTTTCCTGTTACTTACTTTCTACCACAAAGGAGTGAATCGCACGTGTCGAGTCGATTTGAAAGCGCTAAAGTGCAATATGAACAATTAGGTATAGATGTCGAGGCAGCATTCGCGAAAGTAAAACAAGTGCCCATTTCTGTCCACTGCTGGCAAGGAGATGACCTTCATGGAACAGAGGTGATTGCGAACGAGTTGTCTGGAGGCATTGATGTAACGGGGAATCATCCGGGCAGAGCGCGGAATGGTGAAGAGCTGCGGCGTGATTTGGAAAAAGCGCTAAGTTTAATTCCTGGAAAGCACCGCGTCAATCTCCACGCCATGTATGCCGAAACGGATGGCGTGCCAATTGAACGCGATCAATTGAAGACTGAGCATTTTGAAAAGTGGGTTAAATGGGCGAAATCATTAGGCATTGGCCTTGATTTCAACCCAACGGTGTTCAGCCATCCTAAGGCTGCTGATGGACTGACGCTTGCCCACCCAGATGAGGAAATCCGCACATTTTGGATTAACCATTGTAAGGCATGCCGGAAAATTGCTGCCTATTTTGGGGAACAGTTGGGGACGCCATCGCTAGTAAACATTTGGGTGCCAGACGGTTATAAAGATACGCCTAGTGATCGGCTAACGCCACGGAAGCGTTTAAAAGAGTCTTTAGATGCGATTTATGCAGACGAATACGACCCAATGCTTGTTCTTGATACCGTTGAAAGCAAATTGTTTGGCATCGGTTCAGAAGCGTACGTTGTCGGGTCACACGAGTTTTATTTAAACTATGCGAACCAAAACAACAAGCTGTATTTGCTTGACACCGGTCATTTTCATCCAACAGAAGTCGTTTCTAACAAACTATCAGCGATGTTGTTATTCCACGATCAGTTGGCATTGCACGTTTCCCGTCCTGTCCGCTGGGATAGTGACCATGTAGTCACCTTTGACGATGAGCTCCGAGAAATTGCGATTGAACTAGTCCGTAACGATGCTCTTGGCAACATCCATATTGGTCTTGATTTTTTTGATGCAAGCATTAATCGTGTCGCTGCCTGGGCCATTGGCACGCGCAATATGGCAAAGGCGCTATTGTATGCAGCCTTAATGCCCCATCGCCATTTAAAGCAGTTGCAAGATGAAGGCGATTTCACGTCGCGCTTAGCCATGCAAGAACAGCTAAAAACGTATCCGTTTGGCGACATGTGGGATGAGTATTGCAAACGCCAAGGAGTGCCGACAGAAACCGAGTGGCTAGATGTCGTCAAGGAATACGAACAGCAAGTCCAACTGAAGCGTGAAAGCGAAAAAGCGAAGCAACGCTAATTTACTAGAAAGAGGGATCGTCATGGTACAACATCTGTGGAATGTGGAAGAAGCAAGCAAATTGTGTCAAGGGCTCGATGAGTTGGTGTACCGCTCCAATTTGATTGGCGCCGACCGATCTGTCTGCAATTGGGGCGGCGGCAATACGTCGATGAAAACGACTGAAATTGACTTTCGCGGCAATGAAGTTGACGTTATGTGGGTCAAAGGCAGTGGCTCTGATCTGGCTACAATGGGAGCAAACAACTTTACGGGCTTGCGGCTTGACGATGTCTTGCCGCTGAAAGAACGGGAAGCAATGACAGATGAGGAGATGGTCGCCTATTTGGGGCATTGCCTAATCGACCCTCGTCACCCGCGCCCGTCGATTGAAACGCTGCTTCACGCTTTTCTGCCATTTAAGCATGTCGACCACACTCACCCAGATGCCATCATTAGCCTATGTTGTGCTGAAAATGGCCGCGAATTGGCAGAAGAGCTATTTGGTGACCGCTTTGTATGGGTGCCTTACATTCGCCCTGGCTTTGCGCTGTCTAAAATGATTGCAAAACAAGTAGACGCGAACCCGAAAGCGGAGCTTGTGCTAATGGAAAAACATGGCCTTGTCGTCTGGGGAGAAACAGCTAAAGAAAGTTATGACCGCACGATTTCTGTGATTAATGAAGCAGAGCAATTTATCGAGAAAAAGCGAGGCAAAAACGCGCCTTTTGGCGGAGCTGCGACAGCAGGGCTAAAAAAAGAAGAGCGCCAAGCATTGCTGGCCAACATCATGCCGGCGCTACGGGGGGCAGTGGCCCATAATGGGCGGAACATGATTGTGACCTATGATGATAGCGATCCTATCCTTGAATTTGTCAACAGCAAAGAGGCAAAGGAGCTATCGCAAATTGGCGCTGCCTGCCCTGACCATCTTGTCCATACGAAGCGATTGCCTTTGTTTATCGATTGGGTGCCTGATGCAAGTGACGAAGTAGGCTTGAAGCAAGCGGTGCTTAACGGAATAGCCGCATACAAAGAGGAATACATTCGCTACTTTGAGCGCAACCGCCGTGAAGGCGACACGATGTTTGAACCGTCGCCGCGCGTGTTGCTCATCCCAGGCATCGGCCTGATTAGCAGCGGCAAGGCGGTTGAAAACGCAAAAGTGAGCCGCGCTCTTTATGAACGAGCGATTGCGGTCATGCGTGGAACGAATGCATTAGGCTCGTTTGTTTCACTAAATGAAGCCGAATCGTATGAAATTGAATATTGGCCATTGGAGCTTTACAAACTATCGCTTGCTCCAAAAGAAGCAACGTTCTCGCGCAAAGTGGCGTTTGTGACAGGGGGAGCAGGGGGCATCGGCAGCGAAACGTCCCGGCAATTCGCTGCGCAAGGCGCACACGTCGTGTTGGCTGACCTCAATCTTGAAAGGGCAGAAGAAGTAGCGGCAGAAATAAATGGGCAATTCGGTGCTGGCCGGGCACTTGCACTAAAAATGGATGTCACAGATGAACAAGCAGTCAAGCAAGCTTTTGCCGACGTAGCCCGGACATACGGGGGCGTTGACATTGTTGTCAACAATGCCGGCCTTGCCACATCAAGCCCTTTTGATGAGACGACTTTACAGGAATGGCAGCTCAATCTCGATGTGCTTGCGACAGGCTACTTTCTCGTCGCCCGCCAAGCCTTTGCGCAAATGAAAGAGCAAGGCACAGGCGGTAGCATGGTGTTTATCGGCTCGAAAAATTCGGTTTACGCAGGAAAAAACGCATCAGCCTACAGCGCAGCCAAAGCGATGGAAGCCCATCTCGCCCGCTGCATTGCCGCTGAAGGGGGCACCTACGGAATCCGCGTTAATACGGTTCTCCCTGACGCCGTCTTGCAAGGTTCAGCGATTTGGGATTCGGCTTGGCGTGAAGAAAGAGCAGCTGCGTACGGAATTGCAGCTGATGAACTTGAAGACCATTACAAAAAACGGACAACGCTTGGCGTCCATATTTTTCCCGCAGATATTGCCGAGGCAGTTTTATTCTTTGCTTCGTCCAAGTCAGAAAAGACGACGGGCTGTATGTTAACTGTAGATGGCGGCGTACCAGCAGCTTTTCCAAGATAAGGGTGGTTTCCTCTCCGTTAAAAATGCGGGGAGGAAATTTGTATGAAAAGACGATCAAAGTAAGAGGAGTGAACGAGCATGATTCGCAAAGCTACAGTAATGAAGGTTTACAAAGATAAGTACGATGATTACAAACAACGCCACGATAAGCTTTGGCCAGAAATGGCGGAAATGCTAAAAGCCCATGGTGTCCACCATTATTCGATTTTTCTGTTAGAGGAGACTGGCCAGCTGTTTGCCTATTTGCTTGTTGAAGACGAAGACAGTTTTAGCGAAGTCGCCAAAACAGAGATATGCCAAAAATGGTGGGCGTATATGGCGCCGCTAATGGAAACAAATGATGATCTAAGTCCAGTTTCCCATGATTTAAAAGAAGTTTTTTATTTAGCATAAGGGAGTGGTAAGGATGGTGCGGCAAAATAAAGGGATGAAAGCCACGATTACGGTAGCGATGTCCAATTATTTAGAAGCAGGCGCTATTGTTGCGGGCGCCGGTGGGCTAACATTATGGGTCGAGTATTTGCAGTTGACCGACATGTGGGTAGGATTGCTAGGCGCCTTGAGTGCTAATGGCTTTGGAGCAGCAATCGGGGCTCTGATTGGCGGTGCTTTAGTCGACCGCTATGGCAGGAAATTTATTTACAAATATGATTTGTTGCTATATATGGCAGGCATGCTTCTCATTGTCTTTGCTTTTTCCTTTCCTATGCTGCTTGCCGGCTATGTCATCGTTGGCATTGCTGTTGGCGCGTTAATTCCAGCAGCTTGGACGTATATTGCCGAAGAGGCGCCGCCTAACGAACGAGCTGCCAGAGTCGGTTGGTCCCAGTTCGCTTGGTCGATTGGGCCTGCTATTACGCTTTTTTTGTCGGTAGCGCTTGCTCCCCTCGGTTTACTAGGCAGCCGTTTGATCTTTGCGCAATTGTTTGTGGTGGCGATCATCACTTGGATATTGCAACAGCAAATCAATGAATCGCAAATATGGGAAAAAGAGCAAGAAAAAGCACGGCTGACTCAATCTGGCCAGGCTGCTGTGAAAGGCTCGTTAAAAGATTTGTTTACGATCAAAGCAAATTTGAAAGCGCTTATCTTTCTCATTGGCATCTACTTTTTCTGGAACCTTGTCGCTGGGACAATGGGATATTTTATGCCATATATTTATGAAACGGTAGGCGGTTTGTCAGCAGCACAAGCCAATTTGCTGCAAGGCGTCCTTTGGACATTTACGGTGATTGCTACTTATGCGGTGTTTATTAAGCTTGGCGATAAAGTGAACCGTAAGCTTTTGTTTGGGACGGGAGGGGTTTTGGGCATCATTGCCTGGCTCATTCTGACTTTTGGCGGTATGGGCATGACCGAGCTTGCCTTGTTTGTAACGATCTGGGGATTGGCTGCAGGCTTCGGTGCCCAGGCGTTCTATGCGCTGTTTGCGAGCGAGTTGTTCCATACAAAATACCGTGCCCAAGCCCAAGGATTGATGTTTTGCGTCGTACGAATTGGCGTAGGGTTGATTTCCCTTGTCGTTCCGGCAATGATTTCGACAATCGGCTTTCAAACATCAGGAATGATCATGATTGCTTTCTTGGTCATTAGCCTAGTCATCGGCGTTATCATGGCGCCAGAGACAAGGAACCGGTCATTGGAAGAAATCCAACATGAACGTTATGGGAAAAGCGCTTAACTGGACTTAACAGCGAGGCTAAGGCATAGAAGGGCGTTTCAGCAAAAAGAGGATTACAGTCAGCAAAATCGAACCTATACGAGTAACATGGCAGGAGAGTAAATCGCCCTAAGAAAGGAGTTGAGCCTTGTGAGGACTGGAAAGCAAAAGCCAAAGGGAGCGGTTTATTTATATGAAAACAAGCATAAAGAGAAAAATTACATTCATAGCCATTTTCATTATACACACCAGCTTCTCTATGTCCTCGACGGAAAAGGGGAGTGCGAGTTAGGGAAACAACAGCATGCGCTCGCTTCTGACAATTTGCTCATCATTCGCCCTTTGACACACCACTCGATTGCCGCGCAATCAAAAATGACTATGCTCGTGCTAGAGTTTGATGAAAAGCAACTGCCTGTGGAGTACAGGCACACGCTTATAGCTGACGTGTTTGCCCGTTCAGAAGTGCTCCGCCTCAATTTGTTTAAAGGGAGTGAAGTCCGCCAATTGCTAAGGCGTATGCTTTACGAACAACTCCAGTATAGGGACCGCGAAAAAATCGGCTTGTCGCTTTTGCTTGGAGAGTTGTTGCTGCTATTAAAGCGGACGAAAAAAGGATTTACCTACCAAAACACAAATGAGTGGCGTGCGGCTGCCCTTAAAGAGTATATCGAAAATAATTACTACCAGTTAAGCCGCGCTGAAGAATTAGCTGCCAAAATGGGGGTAAGCTCCCGCTATATGCAGCAAATCTTTAAAGACGCATATGATACGACGCCGATGCGGTATCTAACCGAAGTCCGTTTAAACCGCGTAAAGAAATTACTAATAGAAACTGACCTTGATATGGTTTCGATTTGTTTCGAAGTTGGCTTTGAATCGTTGCCTACCTTTTATCGCGTTTTTAAAAAGCAAGTTGGCGTTAGTCCTTTAGTCTATAAACATACTCAATTAAGCCAGTATCATCACCGCAATGTTTCAAAATAATAGCCAAAAAGTCGCTTCATAGAGGCCCCTAATGACCCTAGCTGATTTAGTTCGGAAACTGAGAACGAAAAACGGGGAGTGATAAGACGAATTGGATGCGCTTTCACTAAACTGAGAGCAAGAGGTTGGCGATAAAGTCGACAAAATCGCTTTCATTCAATTAAAAGCGAACTTAGATGAAAGGGGCATATAAGAATGGCTACGCATCCAATTGGCATTATTATGAATGGCGTCACCGGGAGAATGGGCACAAACCAGCATTTAATCCGGTCGATTTTAGCAATCCGTGAACAGGGAGGGGTTGCGCTTCCTAATGGGGAGACGCTTATGCCTGACCCGGTATTAGTAGGAAGAAACGAAGCAAAACTTGAAGCGCTTGCGAGCAAATACGGACTAAACCGGATCGAAACGGACTTAGAGCAGGCGCTGGCAGACGAATACAATGTCATCTATTTTGATGCACAAACAACGAGCCGCCGCGCTGCCGCAATTAAGCAAGCCATTTCAGCAGGCAAGCATATTTATTGCGAAAAACCAACGGCGACAAGCTTAGACGAAGCCCTTGAATTAGCTGAGCTTGCCAATAAAGCAGGAGTGAAGAACGGCGTTGTCCAAGATAAACTGTTTTTGCCTGGTTTGTTAAAGCTAAAACGATTGATTGACAGTCATTTTTTTGGTGACATTTATTCGGTGAAACTTGATTTTGGTTATTGGGTATTTGAAGGCGATTGGCAGGAAGGGCAGCGGCCAAGCTGGAATTATCGAGAAGAAGATGGCGGCGGCATTATTGTCGATATGTTTGCGCATTGGCGGTATGTAATCGACAACTTGTTTGGCGAAATTCAATCTCTTTCTTGCCTAGGAGCGACTCATATTCGCAAACGCGTGGATGAGGATGGCCAACCATACAAGGCGACTGCCGATGATGCAGCCTATGCAATTTTTGAATTGGAAAATGGGATTGTTGTCCAAGCGAATTCCTCATGGGTGACACGTGTCGACCGTGATGATTTATTGACGATCCACGTTGACGGAAAATATGGAAGTGCAGTCGCGGGATTGCGCGATTGCAAAATCCAACACCGTGTCATGACGCCTCGGCCGACATGGAATCCAGATATACCAAACCCGATCGCTTTCCAGGAACTCTGGCAGCAAGTGCCTGACAATGAGCCTTACGAGAATGGCTTTAAGGCACAGTGGGAACTGTTTTTGAAACATGTTTATACAGACAGTCCATTTCCTTGGGACTTGCTTGAAGGAGCCAAAGGGACACAGTTATCAGACTTAGGTTTACAAGCATGGCGTGAGCGGAAGTGGGTTGACGTGCCTAAACTGGCGGCAACTGTTCCGGCAAAGCATATTTAAGGGGGCAAAAACGATGGCTTACACGATTACATTGCCAACTGAAGACAGAAACAAAATCGTTTATACGCTCCAGAATGCTGAGCCTGCATGTCTGAAGACGGCTGCTTTTTCCGCACGGCGTGCCTACTCAGCGGCTCATGTCGTCGCCGATCCGTTATCGCCTGTACCGCCAGTGTTGGGCGGCAAAGTTGACTGGGAAGCGACCCTTTCTTACCGCCACCACCTATGGCAACTCGGCTTCGGTGTTGCTGAAGCAATGGATACAGCGCAAAGAGGGATGGGCTTAACATGGGAAGCGGCCAAACAGTTGATTGCTTATTCGGCAAAGGACGCAAAAGCAGTCGGCGGTGACATCGCTTCAGGTGTGGGGACGGATCACTTGAGTGACAAAGAGATATATGGGCTTGATGCGATCATTTCCGCTTATGAACAACAAATGGAGTTTGTCGAAGCGCAAGGCAGTCGTGTGATTCTCATGGCAAGCCGCGCCCTTGCGAAAGCAGCACGGTCACGAGATGATTACCGGAGCGTGTATAGCCGCCTGCTTCGCCAAGTGAAGGAACCGGTGATTCTCCATTGGCTTGGCGACATGTTTGATCCGAATCTAGCTGGTTATTGGGGAGATCGATCCATTGACGGGGCGATGGATGTTTGTCTGGAGATTATTCATGAACACAAGCACAAAATAGACGGGATCAAGCTATCGCTGCTTGATAAAAGCAAAGAAGTGGCTATGCGCAGTCTTCTTCCTCAACAGGTAAGAATGTATACAGGCGATGATTTTCACTATCCTGAACTGATTGCTGGGGAAAACGGCTTTTATAGCGATGCGCTATTAGGCATTTTTGACGCAATTGCGCCGGCAGCTGCTGAAGCTTTCCAAGCGCTTGACCGCGGCGATCTCGAAACCTATAACCGGATCTTGGCGCCAACTGTCCCACTTGCCCGCCATATTTTTGAAGCACCGACCTACGCCTACAAAACAGGGATTGTCTTTATGGCCTACTTAAATGGGCACCAAAACCATTTTCGAATGATTGGAGGCGCAGAAGGAGCGAGGTCTGCTGTTCATTTGGCAAAGCTATTTATGCTAGCCGACCAAGCAGGCTTGCTCGTTGAGCCTGAGAGAGCGATTAAACGGATGGTGCTAACGCTTGAAGCGGCTGGTATTAGCCAGGAGGTGCGCGTATGAGCGGTGCTCCTGGAATCGAGCGTTTCAGTTTAAACCAGATTACGACTGAACAATGGACGTTGCCAGAAGCGATTGAAGGCTGCGCCCGCCACGGCGTGGGCTGGCTGGCTGTTTGGCGTCATAAACTGCATGAGTACGGCTTAAAGGAAGCGAAAGAGCATATTCGTGATGCTGGCCTTTCCCTTTCCAGCTTATGCCGCGGCGGCATGTTTCCTGCTGCTAGCCAACAAGAGCGGCTCCAGCGGATTGAAGACAATCGGCGTGCCATTGACGAAGCCGCTGAACTTGGCGCGAATGTGCTTGTCCTTGTATGTGGCCCAGCTGCCGGCAAAGATTTAGTGGAAGCAAGAAAGCATGTACAAGCAGGGATCGAGGCGATTGTTCCTTATGCAGAACAATGCGGGATTAAACTTGGAATCGAGCCTCTTCATCCGATGTACGCAGCTGACCGTTCTGTTATAAATACACTAAGGCAAGCCAATGATGTAGCGGAAACGATCGGCACAAACCAAGTCGGTGTAATCGTTGATGCGTTCCACGTTTGGTGGGACCCTGAGCTAGATCAACAAATCGAACGGGCAGGCCAACATATACTTGGGTTCCATGTTTCCGACTGGAACGTTCCTATTACAGACATGTTTAAAGGCAGGTCCCTTATGGGCGATGGGGTAATCGACTTAAAGAACATGCGCCGGTTAGTAGAACAAGCAGGATATAAGGGACCGATTGAAGTCGAAATTATGAACCAGTCGCTTTGGAACCTTTCCGGTGATGAAGCAATGGCGAAGATCATTGAGCGGTTTGATGCCCACGTCTAATCGCGTTGTTGGCAAGAGTGCGAACGAGGAGGCTTAAAATGGCGGATTTGGTTTCAGTAGTAGTGGCTGGCATTAATGGTTATGGCAGTGGATATGTAAAAAAGCTGTTAACCCACAAACAAGCACTGCTTGCAGGGGTTGTTGACAATGCGCCGGAACGTAGCCCGTATTTGCCCGATTTACGAGAGCGTGGTGTACCGGTCTACCATTCACTACGCTCGTTTTATAAAGAACATCATGCTGATTTGGCTGTTATCGCTACACCAATTCATTTTCATACAGTCCACGCTCTGGAAGCGTTAACGAATGGCAGCCATGTCTTGTGTGAAAAGCCCCTTTCCGCTATGGAAAATGATTTTCCTTTGTGGGAAAAAGCAGTAAGAGAGGCGCAAAGATGGGCAGCGATTGGTTTTAATTGGTCATTTAGCAAAACCGTTCATGCGTTAAAGCGTGACCGAATGGCCGGCATGTTTGGTCGTGCCAAGTCGCTAAAGACATTGGTGTTTTGGCCGCGAAACACCGCGTACTACCAACGTTCCGATTGGGCAGGAAAACGCTTCTCCCAGCAAGGGCAGGCGATTTTTGATAGCATTGCCAACAATGCCGCAGCCCATTTTCTTCATCATTTGTTGTATGTGCTAGGCGACAAAATCGATACTTGCGCCAACGTCATTGACATCGACGCTGAATTGTATCGGGCCAATCCAATTGAAACATTTGACACATGCATATTGCGAGCGAAAACAGACGAAGGAGCAGCGCTATTGTTTGTAGCCTCACACGCTACGGAGGAAGAGGCCGGTCCGATGTTTGCGTTGGAATTTGAAAAAGCGACAATCGAATATAGGTGCAACAATAAAACGGGCCACGTCATCGCTTATTTTAAAGATGGTTCTACAAAAGTATATGGCAGGCTTGGCGTTACTCACGATGATTCATTTGCGAAGTTGGACGACTGTATTGAAGCAGTTATTGACCCAAACAAAACGGTCCCTTGTACGTACGAAACAGCATTTGCCCATGTGCAAATCATTGAGCAATTAAAACAACATCCTATTCACGAGTTTGCTAATGTCAAGCAAGTTGACGGCTACCGGGTCGTGCCAGGTTTAGCTGATGCATTGCTTGAACGCTATGAAAACCCACAGCAACATGGTTTTACTCCGATTAAAGAAACGCTGAAAACGTAGCAGGCAGCACTCGCGTCCATCGCGGGTGCTGTGACTGTAAATAAACGCTTCCAGGCCTTTACAGATGAACCCATGTTCGTTCGCGTATTCCCTCGCCTGACAAGCGTTTTCTATCAGTCTGATGAATGTTGCCGACAAATATAGCCTTGACTTGGCTGTGCGATAAGGTGGTTGCTATGTTTAAAAAGGCAAAGGTCAAAACCATTCTGTTTTTAAGCATTGCGCTGTTTATTATTTTCCTGTTTTTTGTCGTAATTGGCGTAAGTTATCGCATGGTTGTGTCGGAAACAATTGCCTCGACGTCGGCTCACCAAAAGGAGCTTTTGCACTTATACCGGAATGAATTGGATAACCAGATGAAGGTGTTGGAAGAAACAGCAGTTGTTATTTCAAGAAATGCTGATTTGCAAGCCTTTATCAATAACCGACACGAACACTTTTCTTATAATCGACAACGAAACAACCTCCACAAGTATTTGCATCAAGTTGTATTAAGTTCATCAATGATTGATTCCATTGATATATACATGGATAATCCCCCAACTTTTGATAGCCAATATCCGATCCGTTTTCTTTCTAAGATTGATATGCACAGCCATCCAAAAAACAAAGAAGTAAATGAGGCCAATGAAGTTTGGCTAGGAGAGCACGACAAACATTTAACAGAAGAGGAAAAGGTCGTCTCTTACATGTGCAAACTGTATTCGGCAAAAGGAACGTTAAAAGCTATGTTAGTACTGAACGTCCGCACCCGTGATTTTGAAGCCTTGTTTGTGGATAGGGATCATCATGCAAATCAGCGAATGTTAGTTGGCAAAAATGGAGAGGCGATTATGGCCGCTCATGAAACAGACGAAGAAGTAGGAAGAATCGTAGCTGAACATTCTTTTAACCAAGGTGGAAAAAGAGAGCTTGACCAGGGGCTAGCTGTATGGTCAGCGTTAGAGCGTGCTGATTGGTTTCTTGTCGAGGTAACGCCATGGGGAGAGCTAACGAAAGGGGGGAAACGAATTACAGCTGTGCTTATAGCAATTAGCCTAGTAGCGATCGCAGGGGCGCTCCTGTTTGCTTTGTTTCTGTCTACGGCGTTTTCAAAGCCAATTCTCCAGTTACGCCAAGGGTTTGTGCAATTTGGCAAATCACAAAAAGTGAATGTGCCAATTGGCTATCAAAATGAATTTGGCGATTTATTTGAAGGGTTTACGGAAATGACGAAGGAAATTCATGCATTGCACCAATCTTTAGAGGAAGAGCACCGCCGCAAAAATGAAGCTGATATAACGGCATTACAGGCAAACATTAACCCACATTTTTTGTACAATACACTCGACCAATTAAATTGGATGGCGATTGCCAAGGGACAAGATGAAATCAGTGAAGTAATTGAATTGATGGGAAAAATGCTACGGATTGGCCTCTCGAAAGGGAAAAGTTTCATACCGATTGCCGATGAACTGGACCATATCCGCTACTATATGCAAATCCAGCAATGTACAAAAAGCGTCGATATTTCATTTGAGATCGATGTCCCATCTGAACTCCACCATTACTATGTGCCGAAGTTTACATTGCAGCCGATTGTTGAAAACGCGATTGTTCATGGATTTCATCGCCGCCAACGTGGGATGATTGACATTTCCATTCGTCCATACAAACAGGCGCTTCAGCTACAAGTAAAAGATGACGGCGTAGGGTTTGATCAAAAGGAGCCGATTCCCCGGAAAAATGGTTATGGTTTGCAAAACGTCGCAGAGCGTTTACGAGCGTTTTTTGGTGAGGAAGGGACGATCACTGTTTACAGTGCCATAGGGGCAGGGACGACAGTATTGATTGAAATTCCGCAAAAGCAAACAAGCGATTGGGGAGGAGTAAACAAATATGTGGAAAACGGTTATTATCGACGACGACGAGCAAGTAATTGAAGGGCTAAAAGGCATCATTCCCTGGAAGAGGTTTAACATGACCTTTGTTGGAGAAGCGTATGACGGCGAAGAGGGGATTAAGCTGATTCAAACCAATCAGCCGAACATTGTGGTAACCGATATTTATATGCCTGTGTTGGAAGGGTTGGCAATGGTTAAAACGGTGAGGGATGAAGGATTTGCTGGAAAGGTTGTCATTTTAAGTGGCTTCGATGATTTTGAATACGCACGACAAGCGCTGCGCTTACGTGTAGATGACTATTTAAGCAAACCGGCTTCAAAAATGACGATTTTCACTGTGTTCGAGAAAATCGTCAATCGCTTAACAGCAGAGGCGGAAGAGGAGATCAAAAGCAAACAGTTGGAAATCCGCTTAAATGCGGTTGCGCCATTGCTTGACCGCCCTTTTGAAATAACCGGCGAGTCGTTACCCCTTTATGAAACATTGGCAACAGCTGTACGCGACAACGATTGGAGTAAAGCACAACAAGCAGCAAGAGCGGTCGTGTCTTATTTACATGATGCGAAAGAACTGGAGCGGCCTTCATTGCTTCATTTCCATGCAAACAGCTTGCAAGCATTGATCCGTGATGCGGTACGAAATAGAACCGGCCAACATGTCTGTGCCAATAGAGTGGAAGTGGCACCAGACCAATTGTTGACGATCAAAGACTTCGAAGCATGGATCGAGTCGCAAGTAGATCAAGCGTGCATCGCCTCGATTTCAGAAGGCAACGCGAGGCATCGCCGCGCTGTCCAAATGACGATCGACTATGTTCATGCCCATTATAACGAAGATCTTGTCCTCAAAGATATTGCGGAAGAGGTGGGTTTATCGAGGAAATACCTCGGGATTGTGTTTCAAAAAGCAGTCGGCGAATCGTTTAAGTCCTATCTTACCCGCGTTCGGATGGAAAAGGCGAAACAGTTGCTGCTTGAAGGGGAGCTGTATATTTATGAAATTGCTGATCAAGTCGGTTACAGCCATGTCCATTATTTTACAAGGCAATTTAAGCGTTTTTTCCACGCCAGTCCAACTGAATTTATTAACCAAAAAGAGTAAAAGCGTCCCATATTTCTTTTAAATGGTCTTTTGTGCAAATTATTTCCCTTTTGTCATCTATTCACCCACAAAAAGAGTTTTTAAACTAGAACTAAATGAAAGCGCTTTATTTTATAAAAAAGGGAGGCGACAAAATGAAAGGATGGCAAGGAGTAGCTGGAATGTGTTTAGTGAGTGTCGTGGCGCTCACAGCATGCTCATCGTCGGAAACGGAAGTAGCCGAAGGAGAGGGCGGCGAGAAAGCGGACTTAAAAAGCGGCCAAACCGAGTTGAGAGTCGCATGGTGGGGCTCGCAAGCACGGCATGACCGTACAATCGAAGCGATTAAACTGTTTGAAGCTGAAAATCCGGATATCGCTATAACGACGGAGTTCACTGGCTGGGACGGCTATTGGGAACGGATGTCGACGCAAGCAGCGGGCAGAAACTTGCCAGACGTCATTCAAATGGATTTACAGTACATCAACGAATATGTCTCCCGTGATTTGCTTGTTGATCTAACCCCCTACGTGGAAGATGGAACGCTCGATTTTAGTGATGTGGATGACATTTATTTAGAAGGCGGCATTGTAAACGAAGGGTTGTATGGAATTAACCTTGGTTCCAATGCGATGTCCATCGCTTATGATGCTGAGATTTTCGCCGAAGCAGGCGTTCCGGAACTAGAGCCTGGTTATACGTGGGATGATTATATAGAGGCAGTCAAAACAATTCACGAAAACTTGGATGGCATGTATGCGTACGGTTTCGGCGATAGTTTAAATTTTTTTAAGCATTATTTGCGCCAACATGATTTGTGGTTGTATAACGAAGACAACACCGGGCTTGGCTACGACGACGACAAATACTTGATTGACTTCTTGAACATGTATAAAGACTTGCTTGACAGTGGGGTGGCTGCGCCTCCTGATGTCAAAGCCGAGGTGCAAGGCATCCAAGATGAATTAATTGTCCACGGACGCGCTTCAACGTTTTCCCCTCACAGCAATCAAATTGTCGCACTCAATGAAGCTGCTGGCCGTAAGCTTCAGATGACAACTTTGCCAGCAATGGAAGGTGGATCAGAAGCCTCTTTTATCAAACCGTCATTGCTATTTTCTGCTACAAGCCAAGGGGACAAGAGCGAAGAGGCTGCGCGATTCATCAATTTTTTTGTCAATAGTATAGAAGCCAATGAAATTTTAAACGCTGAACGGGGCGTGCCGATTTCTGAAAAGGTTCGAGATCACCTTTATGATCATGTCAGCGAAAATACACAACTGCAATTTGATTATGTTCAATTAGTTGAACAGAGGGCTGCGCCGATCCATCCACCAGACCCAGCAGGTACAGGTCAGATTTTGGATTTATATGCGCGAATGATAGAAGAATTCGAGTATGAGTTGCTAAGCGCCGAGGAATTTGCCGAGCGTTTCCGGGGAGAAGTGGAGATCATTTTAAGCAATTAGCCAGTGGATGATAAAGGAGAGACGAATGAAACCATCAGAAACGATAAGAGCCGAGTATCCGCCGAATCGAAAAACAAGCGCGAAATGGCGTGTTTGGAAACAGTATTTAGTCGGATTTGCCTTTATTTCTCCATGGCTAGTCGGGTTTTTAGGCTTTGTCATTGGCCCGATGATCGCGTCGCTTTATTACTCATTCACTGATTTTGATATGTTGACGAGCCCTAATTGGGTTGGTTTGGACAATTATATCACGATGTTTACCAATGATCCGAGGTTCCGTACTTCAATCACGGTCACGCTTGTATTCGTGTTTGTGTCAACGCCAATCAAACTAGCGTTTGCCTTGTTGATTGCGATGCTGTTTAACAATAAACGCAAAGGGGCAGGGTTTTATACGACGCTATTTTATATTCCTTCCATTATCGGCGGCAGTGTTGCTGTAGCTGTGATGTGGCGCCAGTTATTCGGCGGACAAGGAGCCATTAACGATATTTTGTTGTTTTTCGGCGTAGAAGGAAAAAGTTGGATTGCTAGCCCCGACCATGCCTTAATGGTGTTGATCTTGCTTGTTATTTGGCAATTTGGTTCTCCTATGATCATCTTTTTGGCAGGGCTTAGGCAAATTCCTGAAGATTTATATGAAGCAGCGTCCGTTGATGGCGCAGGGAAGTTTCGCAAATTTTTATCCATCACGATTCCATTGTTGACGCCTGTCATTTTCTTTAATTTGATTATGCAAATGATTGGTGCATTTCTCGTCTTTACACAAGCATTTGTGACAACACAAGGCGGCCCTCTTGACCGCACGCTGTTTTACGCTTTGTATCTTTATGAACGAGCGTTTACCAATTATGAAATGGGCTATGCTTCTGCGATGGCCTGGACGTTGCTCATTGTGATTGCGATTGTCACAGGATTGCTTTTCTATAGCTCGAAAAAATGGGTGTTTTATGAATCAGAGAAAGGGTGAGCAGGTGCAAACAAAAAGGAGGTTTAAAACGTTTCTATATCACTTTACTGTTCTGCTGTTTGGGTTTTTTATGCTTTACCCTGTGCTTTGGATGATCAGCAGCTCCGTAAAGCCACCTGCAGAAATCTTCCAGCAGGCAGCTTCTTTGCTGCCGTCTGCTTTTCATTGGGACAATTACGTAGAAGGTTGGAAAGGATTTGGCAGCGTTGGCTTTGACCAAATTTTCCGCAACTCACTCTTTGTATCAAGCATGAACATTATCGGTGCCTTGATTTCATCTTCATTTGTCGCGTTCGGGTTTGCACGGTTGAAATTCCCGCTTAAGAATATATTGTTTGCTTGTCTAATTGGAACGCTGATGCTTCCCATGCAAATCACGCTCATTCCCCAATATATTCTGTTTAACTACTTTGGCTGGGTCAATACGTTTTTGCCGTTAATCGTCCCTGCCTTTGTAGGCGGCACGCCGTTTTTCATCTTCTTAATGGTCCAGTTCATCCGTGGCATCCCGAGAGAACTAGATGAAGCGGCTGTCATTGATGGGTGCTCTACCTTGGGCATCTTCTGGCGGATTATTATGCCTTTGTGCAAACCGGTGCTTGTCACCGTTACGATCTTTGCATTCCTATGGAGTTGGGATGACTTTTTTGGTGGGTTGATTTATTTGAATGACCCATCACTCTATACGGTAGGACTAGGGCTTGCCAGTTTTCTGGATTCTACTAGCGCTTCGTCCTGGGGACCGCTTCTGGCGATGGCAACGCTGTCTCTCGTTCCCCAATTTATCGTGTTTCTATTCTTCCAAAAATACTTGGTCCAAGGGATTGCAACAACAGGAATCAAGTAACGATCGAGGTCATGAAAAGATAACGAGGAACTACTTGCACAGATCTCTTTTGGGGCGGGATCGATAAGTCCTATTAGTGTGTAAAATCGGTTTTCGAAAAAGAAAAGGAGCCACTTTCAACATTATGTTGAAATGGCTCATATTAGATTAACGCGTAAATCCAGAACGTTGCAGCAACCGCCTATTTACACGATCTTTATTACTACTGTTTCTTTTTCATCGTAACCTTCATCACAAAACTTTTTTCATAGTTGGTATCTTTCGAATTAGATGACTAAATAGGAAGCTCAATAAACTAGCTAAGATACTTACTATGAAAAACTTTGTTAACGCTCCAGAAGGGATTTCTTCCATAGCCCCTTGCAATATATAAACTACAAAAATGTGAATAATATAAACGGCAAAAGCGTTTTCTGCCATAAAAGCAAGTAATTTTCCGCGTTTATTCGCAAATTCCCTGCCTATCACTAGTATTCCTATTATCAAGCCAACGCCAATAAACCCTTCTAAAACTAGCCATATATAGACAGACCGTAAACCTGTTAAAACATTTAAATAGTGCATGGCTGCTGCTATAATTCCTATTATGAACCAGATCACGCCTGTTTTAATTGGAATATTTTCTAACCAATTAGAACGATAAGCAAGAATGCCAAAGGCAAAAAAACTAATATACTGTGGCAAACGTCCAACTTCTACCGGCATAAAAGGTGAAATATTCACCCATTCTCCTACAGGAAACCAAATCCGAATAAGCATATTAGCAATTATTAATGATAATGAAAATAAAAATAATTGTTTATGTCCTAATGATCTGCTTTTTGTAGGATTTGGTATCTTCATTATAACTCGTACTAAGGCGTAGCAGACAGAAAGAAAGAATAATAATGCGATAAACCAAAGATGACCAATTTCAAAATCAAGTGTTCCAATATAATCAAAAATCATATATTCCCAGAACGATCCACTAACTCCATCGACAAAATAGGTGATTGGGCCAAATAGTACAATGACCACAACGATAAAAGGAATACCTAACCGGATGAATCTACTTTTTATAAAGGAGTAAACGCCTCTTTTATCGATCGAAGCAGGAATAAAATAAGCAGATATTAGAAAAAATAACCCCATAAAGAAAGCGCCATTAACATCAAAGAAAGGACCTAAAATTGCTGATTTTTCTGAACTTGCAAGTGGCCAATCATCAATAGGTCCATATGCTTGACCAGCGTGATGAGCTACGACTAATAAGATTAAAAATACTTTTATATGATCTAGGTATAGTAGTCTTGATTTTTTAGAGAAAGGTTCATTTTTTAATTCCATTCATTTTATACCCCCATGCTCTTTATAAGTTGATACATGCCAGCTACTCACTAGCCATCGTTTAATCTGCGTATATCTACATGTCACGATGTTACCGTTCTTTTCAGAGGCAATCGAATTAGTACTTTCGATCCTTTTTCTAATCCTTCACTATGTGCACTTATCATACCGCCATGCATTTGAACAATATATTGAGCAATGGATAAACCTAATCCTGTACTTCCGGAAACTCTGCTGCGAGATTTATCTGCCTTATAGAATCGTTCAAATATATTTGGTAAGTCCTCTTTAGAAATGCCAATCCCATTGTCTTGAATAGAAATCAACGCATAGTTTCCCTCGACTTCACAATTAAAAGAAATTGTACCTGAAGAAGGTGTATATTTTATACTGTTATCTAAAACAATTCTGATGACTTGCTTAATAAGTGCAAAATCGCCATCCACAAGAACTTCCTGTTTCTTTTCAAATATAAATGTATGGCCTGTATTCATCACCACTGAATCTCGTATGACTTCTTCAATCAATTCAGGCAAATGAATGGTTCTTACCTCCATCATTTGTTGTCCTGACTTTGCTAGCAGCAGGAGCCTTTCAACCAATTTATTTATATACGATGCCTCTTTTTTTATAGAAGAGATGGCTTCTTGCCGGATAGCAATATCTTCTCCTCCCCATCGTTCTAACAAATCAGCATATCCTTGAATGACTAATAGCGGTGTTCGAAGTTCATGGGAGGCATCGGAAACAAAACGGTCTTGTTGACGATAGGTGTCCCATATTTTATCCATTAACTCATTAAACGTTTCTGCCAATTCACGTAATTCATCATGAGATGTTTTAACATCCAATCTTACATTTAAACTGCCTGTTCTAATGAACTTGACCATCTCTTGTATAGGACGCAACATCGTTTTAATCGTCCAACCACTAATCACTAAAACAAAAATGCCCATTATAATGAATACAAATATGAGAACAAATATAATCGACCTAACAATCTCCCACTCTTGTTCAAGTGATTTTGAAATAGTAATCACAGTGCTCTTTCCATTTAGATCCACGTTAAACTTGTTTGTAATCTTCATACGATTAATGTCACTTGATATCCCTGTTGTCTTTGCTGGCTCGCTTTCAACTAACAAAACGGTTATATTCGTATTAGATGAATAGGCGTCGATTTGATCGATTTCCCCTTTAGAAACCATACTCCTAATCACTCTTTCATGGTCTTCTAATGTTAGGGAAGCCCCTGCAATTAGGAGTCTTGAAAATGCAAAAACAAGTACAAATCCGATCACAGTAAATAAAATGGTGAAAAGCCCTAAATTGGTTAAAATCGATTTTAATCCAATCGAAAATTTAAAGCGTTTATTTAGCCTTTCCCAGAGATTAGTTATCTTTAATGACATATCCAATTCCTCTAATCGTTTGTATCATCCTAACGTCCATAACATCTTCCAGCTTTCGTCTGATATTCTTTATGAACACATCTACAATATTTGTATCGCCGTAATACTCATATCCCCACACATTCTCAATAATATTTTCGCGCGATAATGCAATATTACGATTTACCAATAAATAATAAAGCAGTTCATATTCCTTCTTAGTAAGGCCTAATTCTTGTCCCTTAACGATTACTTGATACGTATCAGGGTTCATTGTCAGTTCTCCCCAATGAAGGCTATTGTTTGTCGTTTTTTCGCGAAAGATTACCCTAATACGAGCAAGTAATTCTTCTATAAAAAAGGGTTTTGTCATATAATCATTCGCTCCACTATCCAACCCTGTAACTTTATCAGATACCTCTCCCTTTGCAGTAAGTAATATAACAGGGGTGGTTTCTTTCGACTTCCGAAGTCTGCGTAGAACTTCGATCCCACTAATTTTAGGAAGCATCACATCCAAAAGAATCACGTCAAACTTTTCTAATAGCGCCTTAGCTAATCCGTCTTCTCCATCGTTTTCTATAATCAACTCAAATCCTTCATGTTTTAGCTCTAGTTCTAAATATCGAGCTATCGCTGCATCATCCTCAATAAGCAAAATTCTCTTCAATCAAATTCTCCTTTCAGTGACGCTTTTTGAATAATTGCCTTCTGCATGAATGTCTGATTAAGTTGCTTCAGATTTAGTCTAATATGAAAAAATGAAGCAATTAGGTAACGCTTTCTGAAGATTTAATGAACGTTTGTATTTTTCTTTTTCATTTATAAGAAGCCGTCTTCCTTTTATGAATCTGATCATTTTTTCATACCTCTCCTTATATCAACATATTTGAAGGAATACATTTGCAATAACTTCTTTGAACCTATCTTGCCGTTTTTATATTTGAATAAAAGCCTTCTGAAACGCACCAACGGCCATAACTCGCTGATATCCTATCATAAAAAGAGTAGCGCTTGTGACTTAATCAACATCTTGTAATCGTGCCAAAGTCATGGTTTTTCAATGGTGTCATTATAATTTACGTTCTTAGTAAGTAGCTTCAATCTAGTTTGATACTACCTACGATTTATACTTTACGAACGAATGAATTCTTCTTTATTTTAGGCAGTTGTTAATATTGGATGATGCAATCTGCTTAACTATATCGATAAACTTTAAAGTAATAGGGGAGGAGTGAACTCTATGCTTATAAGCGATGCCTACCTCTCGTATATATGGAGTGCTGAAATTTTTTTGGATAAGGTTGTTAGGTGAATGAATTAATAATGAACTAGGAGTAATTGATATACCCAAATTTTCGCTAACCATTGCTAATATTACTTGATCTACAGCGATCTCATAAACGATATTTGGTTTTATATTGTTTTCAGATAGTATGCGTGCCACATCACGATCAATTTGTTTGTTAGGCATAATCCATCTTTCATTTTTTAGTTGATTAATATTTAGGTCAACTTCCTCAGCAAGTGGGTGATCTTTCGATAGGATACAGACTAAATTATCTTTAAAGGTTTGTTCAAATACAAAGCCACTAGCATGAGGCCTTACTAAAAAACCTACATCTATTTGATCTGTCTCAAGCCATTCTTCTACCTGGTCATAGTTTCCTTCGAATAACTGTATATCTAGCTGTGGGTAGTGCTCCTCAACATAAGCTAACACCTTAGGCAAAAGAATCAGAGAAACACTTGGGAGAGTGCCTATACGCAAAACGCCTGAAATTATATTTTTAGAAGTGGAAATGGTTGTAAGCAATTGTTCATGCTGTTGCAGAATATTTACAATCTGCTCATATACGAGCTTTCCTTCATTAGTTAGATTTATATTTGATCGATTTCTTATAATTAATGTTAACTCAAATTCGTCCTCTAACTTAGAAATGGCATGACTGATTGACGATTGGGTGAGGTTTAACTTTATTCCTGTTTCAGTGAAGCTTCCTGTCTCAATTAATGTTCGAAACGCTTTATATTGAGCTAATGTAGGCATTTGGCTCCTCCTTATGAATTTAATTCATACTTATAAGCTGAAAGATTCATTTGACTAATTGTTTTCACCAATTATATAATTAATCCCAATTAAATCAATAGGAATAAAAAGAGAGTTGATTATGGTGAAGAATTTATCAATGGAAATTATAACAGCAAAAATGTTTAATGAGCTGCACGTAGCCATATTAGAAGCTTATCCTGATGAAGGATACAACCTAATAAAAAAAGGGTTAATAGCTTTTGGTTTGAAGGATGCTGAATTAATTGCTATACAAGCAACCTCAGAAGGTCAAAACCATCATTTCTTTGAGTATCTTCCACCAGTTTTAGAGGTACAAGAAAAATATGCAAGTCTAACCCCGTTTGCCCGCTTTGCCAAGATGTTCGCACAAATTGCGAAACAAGTTGTTGATGAATACGGGGAAAAAGGGGAGGCAGTTATCATGTCTGCGGTTGAACAATTTGGTAAGAAACGCGGACAAGGAATCGCGCAACGAGCTAGGTCGAATGGATTCGAAAATACAGTGGAGAATTATTTATCCCATTACGATATGGGACGTAGTGAACTATTTGAATTCGAAAGTATCTATAAAAAAGAGGAAATTGAACAGACGTTTACAAAGTGTCCATTAGGACAACAGTGGGCTGATGATGGGACAGGTGAATATGGAATTCTCTACTGTAGAATGATCGACCCCTCTATTGCGAAGGGTTACAATAAAAATTTTGACGTCGTCCATGACCAATACGTCTTAAAAGAAGGGCAATGCCATTTTAAATTTCAGATGAAGGAAGGGAGGTAAGGGGGGTCTAGGCAGAACTTATTAGAAGTAATTTTCTGCAAACAGTGTTTCGTAGAGACAACAATGATATTACTACCGTCAAAGATGTTAGTGGCGAGACATTAGCGATCCTCTGTCAAGATAATAGAAACAATTTTAATATTCACCGTATCATTACCTGGATTTTACGAACGTCAGCAAACCATTCTCTAGATACTCTATAAGGTCATTCATGTTGAGTTGGGCTTCTGATCGTTGCATGGATGTCGTTTCACAACCACAAAAAATCATCCACCCTTGAGTTAGCGGCTCAGGTGGATGATTCGTACCATCGGCCGATCCCCCTTGCATTTCAACCAATTCCTGACACATTAGTCCCTACCTTTAATAATCCTCGTCGTTCATAACCATATATGGGTTAATAAAGGACTTCAAGTTTATGTTAAAGTAACCCTCTATATCATTTTTTAAGCTTTCCTCTAATTTTCCGTCAATCCCATCACTACTTTAATTTTTTTCACCTAAAATGGGAATGCTTCGTTCTTTTTTGCTCTTATACTTCTGTCTACATTTTATAGGTCACCTTTGTCTGTTTTGAATAAAGCTTTTTCTTGAATCTTCTTTAATAAAGCTTAGTGTATCACAATCAGATAGTGGCTTAGCATGACCACTGTCTTTTTTTGCGCCCCAAAAAGCTAAGTTCGGAAACTGAGAGCGAGGAACCGTATTTAATAAGACCGATAGATAGCAGTTCGTTATTCTAATGGATAAATAAGGTTTTTTTCTACCGAAAGGAGGAGGATGGATGGCTGTTTGCTTTCGGAAAATGGCTGTAGCACTTGTCTGTGTTGCATTGTGTTTGCCTTTGTTAAAAAGCGAACAAGCAGTAGCAAATGGGCAACCAGATTACTTAAATGTTGTGATCACGGAAGTGACGGATGACTCCGTGACGTTGGAATGGAACAAGCTAAAAGAGGCAGATTCCTACAAAGTCTATTGGGCCGATAAAGACACAGATTTGATGGAATATGAAGAAATCGCCGAGACGGAAGAACAGGCATTTGTGTTTAACGGTTCGACTCATGTCAACCACTTTTTTAAAGTCGCTCCTATCAAAAACGGCGATGAAGGAAGGCGCTCTTCCGCTGTAAAATCCCCTGTGGAAAAGCAGTTCGACGTGCAATTGGAAGCGCTTGACCGTGGCTTAGTAGCGGTTGATACAGGAGAAGGCGTTTTTTTAAGTTGGCGGCTGTTGAAGGAAGAAGCGGTTGGCTATTCTGACCATGGATTGATCGGTACCATTTTTAACGTTTATCGTGATGGGAAACTTCTTGAAACGGTAACCGACAGCACCAACTATTTGGATGAGCAGGGAACGTCATCATCTAGTTATTATGTAAGCGCTGTCAATGATGGTGAGGAAGAGGCGAGTGACGTTGTTCGTCCATGGGAAAACGGCTATTATGACTTGCCGTTGCAAAAGCCGGAGGACGGGGTAACGCCTGCAGGAGAAGCGTACACGTACCATGCTAATGATATGAGCGTCGGCGACGTCAATGGCGATGGCCAGTATGAGTTTTTTGTGAAATGGGAACCGACAAATTCGAAAGACGTGTCGCAAAAAGGCTACACCGGACACACCTATATTGATGCCTATACATTGACTGGCGAGTTGCTATACCGGATAGACATTGGCAAAAACATTCGTTCCGGCGCCCATTACACGCAACTGCTTGTTTATGATTTTGATGGGGATGGCAAAGCGGAACTGATGTTCAAAACGGCACCAGGGACAAAGGTGATTACCTTTACAGAGGATGGCAAAGTTGAATCAGAAACGTATATTACGATGCCACAGGAAGACGTGGAAGCAGGGTACAGCCATGAAGACGATTACCGGATGAGTGCCGATGATTATTATGCCCATCTGGTCGAGATGTTTATCGGTTGGCATGAACATGAAGAAGTAAAAAACGGCCATTGGGCAGAGACGCTTGAAGAGGCTTTCGGGATCGAACCGCTGTATGACTATCCTTTAAGCCGCGGAGATGCGGAGGCGTTAGCCGATTATTTTATCGATGAATACGCCCCTTCGAGAAGTGCGAACAACCAATTGCGGGATTTTGAAGGTTTTATCGTCGAAGGCCCTGAGTATTTAACCGTGTTTGCAGGCGAGACAGGACAGGAATTACAAACAATCCATTATAAACCAGGGCGAGAAGACGATGGCCTGATGTGGGGCGACTATGCGATGAACCGGATTGAGCCAGGCAATCGTGTCGATCGCTTTTTAGCAGGGGTTGCATACTTGGATGGTGAAAAGCCTTCTGCTATTTTTGCGAGAGGCTATTACACAAGGACAACACTTGTTGCCTATGATTGGGACGGCGAACAACTGCACGAGAATTGGTTTGTTGACAGCGGCTGGACACCGATGGAAAACCCCTTTCATGATTCGCCCCATGGCGTAGACGGAACCAATGAGGAATACGCCACCCTCACCACACAAGGGGCGCATTCATTAAGTGTTGCCGATGTTGACGGGGATGGCAAACACGAGATTGTTTATGGGGCCGCAACGATTGACGATGACGGAACGCTCCTGTATAGCTCGTTTGCTGAATTGCCTCCCGAAAGTGCAGCACCAGGTGAAATGGCTCGATTAGGCCATGGCGATGCCCTTCATGTTGCCGATATTGATCCAGACAGGCCAGGGTTGGAATCGTTTATGGTTTTTGAAGGGGCCCAGTATGCGCCGTATGGTTTCGCGTTACGCGATGCGCGCACAGGCGATGTCCTTTACGGAGAGTATAGCGGCCGAGACACTGGCCGCGGCATGGTTGGCGATGTCATCCCTGGCGAGCGCGGCCTGGAAACGTGGGCCGTCGGCTTATACAGTGCGTCAGGCAAGCGTTTAGGCATCGAGCAGCCAGGCACAAACATGAATATTAAATGGTCCCCTGACATGACCACACAAATTGTTAATGGCGCGCTTGACGACATACCGACGATTGATGATTGGCAACGAGGGCGTTTGTTGACTGCGGAAGGGACACGGACAAACAACGGAACGAAAGGCAATCCGTCCCTTGTTGCTGACATATTTGGCGATTGGCGGGAAGAGCTTCTCGTCCGCACAGAAGATAGCTCTGCGATTCGTATTTATATGAACACAGAACGAACAGACCGAAAACTGTACACATTGATGCATGATCCCCAATACCGAACGGGGATTGCTTGGCAAAATGTCACTTACAACCAACCTTCTTATCCGAGCTTCTACTTTGCTTCGGATATTGATTGGGCGTATGTGCCATTGTTCAATGAACACGAGGAAGGCCGATTCGCCTTTTTGGAAAAAGCGACAGAAGCGTTTATCGTGGCGGGCGAAGTCCAAGGCCCACTCGTTGTCCAGCTTACCCAATCCCTGAAGCAGGCAAAGCACCACAACGAAGCAGGACGGACGAAGCAAGCACTCTTGTTTATCGACAAGTATAAGCGCCATTTGCATAATAGGGCAAACGAACGCCATGTTTCGAAAGAAGCGAAAGAACAGCTAATTCGCCATGCCGAAACAGCCAAGCAGCAGTGGGGGCAAGGCTAAAAATAAGAAAATGATAAGCCGCGCATTTGCGAAAGCCGCGTCTGTTGAAGGACGTGAGCACAGAATAAAAGGAGGAGTTGTTGTGAAAAACAAGCGGAGCACGGTTCTTTACTCAACATTGGCCCTGTTGGCGATGGCAGGTTGCCAAGTGGGAACTGGAGGGGAAGATAACGGTTCTACCGCCGGCGGCGACGATGTTCTAAGGGTTGCGTGGTGGGGCGGACAGGAGCGCCATACAATGACACTTGAAGTGATCGATCTTTTTGAAGAAAAATATCCTGATATATCGGTAGAGCCAGAGTACACGAGCTGGGACAACTATTGGGAACGGCTAACGACACAAGCAGCAGGAAGCAACTTGCCCGATGTCGTCCAATTAGACTTCACCAAAATGAACGAGTACATTTCCAGAAATTTATTAAAAGATTTGGCTCCTCTCATTGAGGACGGCTCGATTGATTTGTCCAATGTGGATGATGTCTACCAAGATGTCAATACGATCGACGATGCCGTATATGGAATTTCACTCGGCTCCAATGCACTCGGCATGCTTTTCAACGCCGAAGTGTTTGCCGAACAAGGCATTGAGCTAGACGAAGGCTATACGTACGATGATATGAAAGCGGCGATGCTGGAATTAAAAAGCGCACTTGGCGATGGCTTTTATGGCTATGACTTTAACAACACTGAATTTGATTTGTTTTTCGCCTATGCAAGGCAAAATGGCGAAAGCGTATTTAATGAAACAGGCGACGGGCTTGGCTACTCTGATGAAACGCTCGTTTCTTATTTTCAATTTATCCAAGGGATGATCGAAGAGGAAGCAGCGCCGCCCCATGAATTAACGATGGAATACATCCAAGGCGGGGATTCAACGATTGCAGACGGCACGACAAGCATGCTGTTGATTGCGAGCAACCAGATTATTGGGCAACAAGCGTTGACAGAAGCGGAGTTGGATTTGAAACCGCTTCCAGAAATGGAGGGGGGAACGGAAGGCAACTGGATAAGGCCAAGCATGTCATTCTCCATTAGCGAGCATACGAACCAAGCAAAAAATGCCGCGCTGTTTATTGACTTTATTACAAATGATCCTGAGGCAAATGAAATCCTCCAAGCTGAGCGGGGCGTGCCGATTTCAGCTGAAATCCGTTCCCATCTTGAGGGGAAAGTTTCGCCAGAAGTCGAAAAAACGTTTGCGTACTTAGAATATGTCGCTGAGAACTCGGCGCCAGCCGATCCACTGCCTCCGCCTGGTGAAAGTGAAGTGCGTGCCGCCTTCTTGCGGGTTGTGGAGTCGTTAAAATACGGGCAAACCACACCGGAAGATGGAGCCGAACAGTTTCGCCAGCAAGCAGAATCAATTTTAAAGTAAGCATCGGAACAGGAGGCCAAGATGAGACCTACGCAAAGCACCGTTCAACCTTCTTTTAAAGGAAAACCAATGAAATCGCTGCAAAACGATTTCGTTGCCTACTTGATCATTTCCCCGTGGCTAATTGGTTTTTTAGGATTAGTCATAGGGCCGATGCTAGCGTCCCTTTATTTTTCGTTTACCAATTATGACATGCTTTCGCCTGCAGTTTGGACAGGGCTCGACAATTACAAAAACGTGTTGTTCAATGACCCGCGTTTTGTCCAGTCTTTAAAAGTCACACTTATATTCGTGTTTGTCTCTACGCCTCTAAAACTGATTTTTGCCCTATTGCTGGCGCTGCTCTTTAATACAGGAAGAAAAGGGACAGGGCTGTTTACGACGATTTATTACATTCCCTCCATTATTGGGGGGAGTGTGGCGATTGCCGTTGTGTGGCGCCAGCTATTTGGCCGCGAAGGTGCAATCAATACGCTGTTTGCCTCCGTTGGCCTTGATGGCATCAACTGGCTCGGCGATCCTTCGTACGCGCTATCAATTTTAATTGTGCTTGTCGTTTGGCAATTTGGTTCACCGCTCATTATTTTTTTGGCAGGGCTACGACAAATTCCCCAGGAGCTTTATGAAGCGGCAAGCGTTGATGGTGCGTCTACATTGACTCGTTTTTTTCGAATCACGTTGCCGATGTTGACGCCGGTCATTTTCTTTAATTTAATCATGCAAACCATTGGAGCGTTTATGACATTTACACAAGCGTTTTTAATTACAAATGGTGGGCCGATGGATGCGACTAATTTTTACGCGGTCTATTTATATGAAACGGCATTTGAGCATTTACGGATGGGCTATGCGTCGGCAATGGCATGGATTTTGCTTGTCATCATTGGCGTGATTACGCTTATTTTGTTTGCGACGTCCAAATATTGGGTGCATTATGAGGGGGGAAGCAAATGAAGAAGCGAACCAAAACGGCGGATGCGATTTATTATACGTTTGTCATTTTATTCGGTTTTGTCATGTTGTATCCAATCTTATGGATGGTGGCAAGTTCTTTAAAGCCGCAAACAGAGATCTTCGGCAACGCCGCTTCATTATGGCCTGGCGAATTTATGTGGGAAAACTATGCAAAAGGCTGGGAAGGGTTTGGGCGGACTGGATTTGACGTCTATTTTTCTAACTCTATTTTTATTACGACTTTGTCTGTTATAGGTGCGATTCTGTCTTCGAGCATTGTCGCCTACGGCTTTGCACGCCTGCAGTTTCGCTTTAAAAAAATTTTATTTGCGTGTTTGCTCGGCACAGTGATGTTGCCTGTGCAAATTACCTTAATACCTCAATACATCATGTTCCATAACATCGGCTGGGTCAATACGTTTTACCCGCTAATCGTTCCCGCTTTTTTAGGGGGCACGCCTTTTTTCATTTTTCTGCTCATCCAATTTATCCGCGGCATTCCACGAGAGCTAGATGAGGCAGCTATCATTGACGGATGCTCGACGTTTGGGATTTTTTGGCGGATCATTCTGCCTTTAATTAAACCTGCGCTTGTGACGGTCGCCATTTTTGCCTTTATGTGGGCGTGGGATGACTTTCTCGCTCCGCTAATTTATTTAAATAGTGCTGACATTCAAACCGTCTCCCTAGGGCTCCGGAACTTTATGGATGCAGAAGGGGGCACGTCGTGGGGGCCGCTTTTGGCAATGTCGACTTTATCTCTTTTGCCTCAGTTTATCATCTTCTTGTTTTTCCAAAAACATTTGGTAGAGGGCATTGCGACAACGGGGCTTAAATAGGGAAATGTTTGCTTGCATGTTTACGAACAAAGAATCCAGTACTGGGTTCTTTGTTTCGTTCTGTTTAAAATTTCGCGTTGACGGGTGGAAAAGGCGGGCGTATAATTCACGTAAAGTAATATAAATGTTTTTGATTAACTTTTTTATTAACTATAATTGCAATCGCTTACAAGGAGGCGCATATGAATCAATTGAAAAAAGGGAAGATGTCTATTGATCCGCTATTTCAGATTGGCAAAGTCGACGAACGAATTTACGGCTCTTTTATTGAGCATCTAGGCAGAGCTGTTTATGGCGGTATTTATGAACCTGGGCATCACGATGCTGGAGAAGATGGGTTTCGCCAAGATGTCATTGACCTTGTAAAAGAGCTAAATGTCCCAATAGTCCGTTATCCTGGAGGAAACATGGTTTCTGGATACAATTGGGAGGATGGGGTTGGGCCAATTGAAGAGAGGCCGAAAAAGCTGGAATTGGCTTGGCGAGTGCTAGAACCAAACAAAGTCGGCACAAATGAATTTGCTGAGTGGGCCAAACGCGCCAACACAGAAGTAATGATGGCTGTTAATCTAGGCACAAGGGGGCCAGACGCTGCCAGAAATCTAGTAGAATACTGCAATCATCCGGGCGGTAGTTATTATAGCGATTTGCGAGTCAGCCATGGAGTGAAACAACCACACCGCATCAAAACATGGTGCTTAGGCAATGAAATGGATGGCCCGTGGCAAATTGGTCATAAGACTGCTGATGAATACGGCAGGCTTGCTGTAGAGACGGCAAAAGCAATGAAGCTGGTAGATCCGACGATTGAACTGGTGGCGTGCGGCAGTTCCAACATCGATATGCCGACATTTCCCGAGTGGGAAGCGACAACGCTTGATTATACGTATGATGAAGTCGATTATATTTCATTGCACCAATATTATGGAAATACCTCAAACGACTCAGCTAGCTACTTAGCAAAGACGTTGGAAATGGATCGTTTTATTGCTACCGTGATTGCCACTTGTGATTATATAAAGGCAAAAAAGCGCAGCAAGAAAACGATGTATTTAAGTTTTGATGAATGGAATGTTTGGTACCATTCCAGGGAAGCAGACAAAGCGATTGAGCCTTGGACGGTAGCGCCACCACAGCTTGAGGACGTCTACAATTTTGAAGACGCGCTGTTAGTCGGGTCAATGCTAATGAGTTTCTTACGGCGAGCTGACCGCGTCAAAATCGCCTGTATGGCGCAACTTGTAAACGTCATCGCTCCAATCATGACAGAAACAGGCGGGCCGTCTTGGCGGCAAACGATTTTTTACCCATTTATGCATGTTTCTCTTTACGGAAGAGGCACTTCTCTTCAGCCAGTTGTACAGACGCCAGCCTATGATACGAATAAGTATACAGACGTGCCGCAGCTTGATAGCGCTGTCGTCCATAATGAAGAGGAGAAGACGTTGACCATTTTTGCGCTAAACCGCCATTTGCATGATGGCCTCGATCTTGAAATCGACGTGCGCGGTTTTGAACATTATCAAATCGTTGCTCATACCGTTCTAGAGCACAATGATTTAAAAGCGGTTAACACAAAAGCATATCAGCCTGTTAAACCACACGATCAAGGACAGTCGACATTGCAGGATGGCAAACTAGAAGCCCGTTTGCCTCGAGCATCATGGCATGTAATTCGCTTGAAACACCAGTAAGGCATAAGGCCGCTTGCGTGCAGCTAGGCGGCTTTCTAGACAATAAATATGAAAGCGTTTTCGAAATAATGCCGTTTTAGAAAGGAGCCGGTCAATATGAAGCATGTTTTTGGCAAGTTCGCTGTCTTAGCAAGCGCGGCACTCCTTCTTGGCGCCTGTGCCCAGACAACAGGAACAACTGGTGATGGCAGGATGAAGCTCGATTATTGGGTGTTTTTTTCAGGCGGCGATTTGTCGTATATGGAAGCAATCGTCGATGACTATAACAATAGTCAAGATGAAGTGTACATTGATATGATTTTGCAAGATTGGGATGACTATTATACAAAAGTGGTCACAAGCGTAGCAGCCGATAGAGGGCCAGATGTTGCTGTCTCTCACGCGGCAACGCTTCCTCAACTTATGAATCAAGGGTTGTTAGAACCTGTTGAACCGATTATGGCGGAGACTGAATTTGATTTTGAGTTATTTCCAGACAACATCCGTGAAGCGGTTGAAGTGGAAGACGCTGCTTATGCAGTGCCAATCGACACACACCCGTTCATCCTTTACATTAACAACGACTTAGCGGAAGAAGCTGGGCTGTTGGATGAAGACGGCAACCTTAAACTAGATGAGTCGCCTGAAGGCTTTAAAGCCTTTTTTCAACAAGCAAAAGAAGCGCTTCCTGATAAAACGCCGCTTTCCATTTCAACGGGCGGGGTCGATGTGTACCGCTGGTGGTGGACGGTTTATTTTCAAATGGGAGGCACGCCGATTTTTTCCGATGACTTGCGGGAACCAGAAATTACGCTTGATCGGGAAATTGCGCTCGAAGCAGCTACCTATATTCATAGCTTCTTCGGGGATGTGATCCCGATGCACATTGGCGATTTTTATGAAACGTTCCAGGCTGGAAATGCTGTCGGTTTAATGACAGGCGTGTGGGCGACTGGAATTTGGGAAGGGAGCGACATGAACTTTACCGCCGTCCCATTGCCTCAATCTTTTGAAGTCGAAGCCGCACAAGGAGACTCCCATACGTTGATCATCCCGATCAAAGAGGAGCAAACAGCAGAGAGACAACAAGCAATTGCCGAATTCATTGCTTATGTTAGCGATCGTGGCGCCGATTGGGCGAAAGCAGGCCATATCCCGGCTAGAACGGACGTTGTCGCTTCGCCGGCGTTCCAACAACAGCCTTTTCGCTCTGAATATGCTGAAGTCGCATCAAAAGTCGTTTTTACCGATAAGACAATTTACCAAAACCCTGCTGAGACGGATATGGTGCGGGCGCTTGATGAAATTATGAGCAATCGCCTGACCCCTGAAGAAGGCATTGATCAGATGATCGATGCATTACGTGTCACCACGCGCCAATAATTCTGACTCATATGAAGGAGGGGAAATAAGTGAAAAAGTTGACATGGCGAGACGACTTGCGCCCTGTTCCATTTTTAATTGCTTTTTTTGTAGCATACGTACTGTTTACGGTTTACCCCATTTTTAAAGGAATGCAAATGAGCCTTTTTAACTGGACATTAATTGAACAACAAGATTTTGTCGGGCTTGCCCATTACGCCAATGTACTGAAGGACCCTAATTTTTGGGAAGCATTTGGCAACACGACATTGTTTGTTGTCTTGTCTACGCCGACAATGGTTATTCTAGCGTTGGTGCTTGCGCTAATGGCCAACTTAAATACGAAGCTTAAAACGTTTTTTAGGGGATCTTTCTTTCTTCCAAGCATTTTAAGTGTATCGGTCATTTCGTTTGTCGCTATTTTTATGCTGCAGCCTTATACAGGGGTCGTCAATAACATTTTACAAGCGTTTGGGCTAGATAAAGAGCCATTTTGGTTGGCGACACCATCTCTTGCCTGGGTCAGCATTATTGCTGTGACTCTTTGGTGGACAGTCGGCTTTAATATGATTCTCTACTTGACGGCGTTGCAAGGGATCCCCGATGAGCTCTATGAAGCAGCCGAAGTCGACGGAGCGACAAGGCAACAAATGTTTTGGCGCATCACATTGCCGCAACTATTGCCGATTTCGAGATTGATTTTTCTCTTGCAAATCCTTGCTTCATTCAAAGTGTTTGCGCAAATATTGTTGATAACGGATGGCGGTCCAGGAACGTCAACACGGCCGATCATTTTGTACATTTACGAAATGGGCTTTGAACGCTATGACCTTGGCTATGCAGCGGCTATGTCGTATTTGCTGTTTATGGTGCTCCTCGTCTTATCGGTCATTCAGCTCCGTTTAGGCGGCAAGGAGGGACGGCTTTTATGAGTCAAACGAGTCTTGAAAATAAACGCGATCCGTTTCGTCCTGTAAAAGTGGCTGTTGCTTTTATATCGGCGCTGTTGTTTTTATTTCCAATTATTTGGATGTTCTTTGTTTCCTTAAAACCAGAAGGGACGGCTGCTTCATCGCCGTTAGACTGGTTTGCCCCTCCGTATACAATTGGCAACTATGTCGACATTATCGTCGGCAGCGATGTGTTTTTATGGATTTGGAACAGTTTTATTGTTGGGTTTCTGACAACCATACTCACGCTCCTTTTGACGTCTATGGCGGCATTTGCCTTCTCGAAAATGCGTTTTCGTTATCGCAAAGCGCTTTATTTGTTCTTTTTAGCCGGTTTGATGGTGCCAGGTGAAGCGATGATTATCCCGCTCTATGAAATTATTGGCTCAATGGGGCTGCTTGACACGTATGCAGGGCTTATCTTGCCTGGGATTGCCGCCCCTTTAGGCGTCATCATATTAAAAAGCTTTTTTGACGGCGTGCCGAATGAATTAATTGAAAGCGCAAAACTTGATGGCTGCAATGATTTCCGTTTGTATTGGAACGTTGTGCTCCCTCTTGGCAAATCAGCAGTTGCTGCTGTCGGCATATTGACGTTTATAGGCTCATGGAACAATTTCCTATGGCCATTTCTAGCGATTATTTCCGAATCGCTCTATACATTGCCTGTTGGCATTCCGATGTTTAATTCTAATTATTCAGAGACGTACATTTTGCCGATGACCGTCAACGCGATTGCTTCAATCCCTGTCATTATTGCTTTTCTCGTGTTTGAGAAACAGATTGTCAAAGGCGTCAGCTTTTCAGGCATTAAGGGATAATGGCTCGCAGCCATAAGACTTATAAAAAGGAGGATGGGCTAATGGATGAAAGTGGCCTTCGCGGTTATGCACTCCGTCTTTGTGATTGGTTGGTACGCTTAGCGGCTTTAAACGGCTTATGGCTTGTGTTCTCCTTGTTAGGAGGAGTGATTGTCGGTTTTTTTCCCGCAATGTACGCGATGTTTGCGGTTATGAAAAGATGGTGTTTGAAAGAGAGCGATGTTCCGCTAGTAAGGACATTTTTTCAAGAATGGAAAGGCGCGTTTTGGCGGGCGAACATTGTTGGTTTTACTGTTGCCCTTGTAGGCGCCATACTGGTGGTTGACTATTTAATTGTCTTCAATCTCGATTTTCCAGGAGCGGCAGCGGCTGCAGCGTTGTTGATGCTCTGTTTGTTCGTATATGGGTTAGGCGCCTTGTTTATTGGCCCGGCATTAGTCGTATTTGACGGGGCGCTCATCCCATTTTTAAAGAATGTTGCCCTCTTGGCGATTGCTTCGATACGGTATGCAGTGTTCATGTCGGTCTTCCTCTGTCTAGCTGCTTTATTGTTCGTGTTGGTGCCTCCTGCTGGATTTTGTTTTGCTGGAAGCTTATTCGCTTGGATTACCACCCATTTTAGCCTAAAAGCATTCCAGCGGGCGAGGCTGTTGCCTCATCCAGCTCGATGATCGGTTCGTTTTCAGTCTAGCAGGGCTTATACAAGGCAAGTGTGGCGTCTTCACGGACTTGTAGGTAGAAAGCGAGTTCATTATACTGGTGAGAGAGTTGGTTTCTCCTGCTTAAAGGCCGTTTCTTAAATGGAGGAAATCGGTTCGAGTATGAACGGAAAAAAATAGGTGGCGCGATGGAACTAGATTTAGACTTAACAAAACAGTCTTTGCCGGTTTATGAAGCATTGGCAAGCCGGATTCGTTTAAATGTCCTACAGTTGTTGGCGGAGCGGTCTATGAACATTAAGGAACTGGCCGAGTCGCAGCAAGTAAGTAGCGCAATTATGACAAAACATGTGCAGAAATTAGAAAAGGCCGGGCTCATCGACACGACGCATGTAAGGGGCAAGGCAGGCGTGCAAAAAATGTGTTCGCTCCGAGTAAGACACGCCCAGATCGCTTTTCCTAATAAGGAAAACGGCCCGACTCGCGCTTTTCATGAGAGCCATGTGTCTGTTGGCCATTTCACTGACTTTTATGTAGAACCTACATGTGGCTTGGCCACGCCAGAAACGATTGTAGGCGAATTTGATGAGCCTCGTTATTTTCTTGACCCGATGCGTGTGAACGCGAGAATCCTTTGGTTTTATAAAGGGTTTGTTGAGTATAAACTTTCCAATTTTATTCATGGGGGCGAAACGCCAAAGGAATTGGAGATTTCAATGGAATTATCATCAGAAGCCCCTTTTACAAACGACAATTGGCCCTCTGATGTGTCGTTTACCTTTAACGGAGTAAGCCTTGGCTATTGGCGCAGCCCCGGTGATTTTGGCGATCAAAAAGGGAAGTACACACCTGCTTGGTGGCCACGGGGCATCAACCAATATGGCCTTCTTAAAGTCATTCGGATTACAGAAGCTGGTACGTTTATTGACGGCAAGCAGCTATCAGACGTTAAATTGGCTGATGTCTCAATAAGGGAAAAAGTATGGACATTCCGGGTAGCTGTAGGCGAAGAAGGCGTCCATATTGGCGGCGTGACACTGTTTGGCTCTTCGTTTGGCAATTATGACCAGGATATTGTTTTTCGCTTGTATTACGAATGAGACCGAATGTGTAGGGGAGTGTCCCCTACACAGGCAAAGGAGAAATACGAATGAGTGTATTTGACCCTAAGTTGCAAAAGGAACCTTACTACCCTGTCGTAAAGTTTTATTATTACAAAGAATGGCGCCAGTTTGAAATGAAATTCCATTCACATGAAGCAGCTGAATGCATGCATGTTCTCTCAGGCAGCTGCAAAGTTGAAACCGATGAAGGGAGCTACCAGTTAAAAAAAGGACAAATTATTTTCTTGGATGCCGGTACACGGCACCGCTTAATCGTTAGCGAACGTTGCCGGATGTTTAATGTTGAGTTTTCCTTTGAGCAAGGCTGCACGGCATTTCCGCCTTTTTATAAATTATGCAAAGAGAACCGAGCATTAGGGAACATGGTTAACAAGCAAGCATCGCAGTTGCTTTTGCATGACACCGACGATACGTACCAATGTTTACGAAGATTAATTTTAGAAGTGGACAAAAAAAGCGAACAAACTGATTTTATGGTTCAGCTGCTTTTAAGCGAATATTTAATTCGGATAGCAGAATTGGCTGAAGCGAAAGTGGCCGAGCCGGACCAGCAAGCTTATGTGAAACGGGCCCTCGCTTACATCCACCAAAATTATGACCGCGAAGTGAGCGTCGCTGATATTGCCAATTCCGTCCATTTGCATCCTGGGTATTTGCAGCGTGTATTTAAAGCGTTCACCGGCAAGTCGATTCATGAATTCCTCATTTCTTATCGAATCAATAAGGCAAAAGCGATGCTAAAGCAGACGGATATTAGCATTACGGACATCCCCCATTATATCGGTATGAACTCCCAGCAATACTTCAGCACGACCTTTAAAAAACATGTAAAGTGCACACCAAGCGAGTACCGTAAAAGGCATCAATATAATGACAATTTAAGAAGAAAAAGTGAGGATATTATACAATCAGCAGAAGCATAAGTGACTTTATTGGAAGCGCTTTAATTATGAGCCACGTTAAGATTAAATCAATATTTGCCGACAACCACAGGTTTTAGAATGCTGAGGTAAGGGAGGCGAAGTAATAAAAATAGATAAAGGAAAAAGGCGAAGGTGAGGATTTCATATGCTAGCAGACACGGAAGCAGTGCTCCTTGATTTAGATGGAACCGTTTTTCAAGGCGACCGCCTCATACGAGGCGCAAAAGAGACGATTGCTTCCTTACAAGAAGCTGGCAAGCGAATTGCCTATTTAAGCAACCGCGGCAATGTATCTAGGAAGGAAGGGCTTGAGAAGCTGGAGCGCCATGGGATTATGGCAGCCCCTGAATCATTGATACTGTCTTCAACTGTAACTGCCTCCTTTTTAAAGCAACATTATCCGAAAGCTGCAGTCTGGCCACTTGGGAATCGAGGGCTTGCCCAAGAATTGCTGTATACAGGGGTTAAAATCGCCCAGACGCCAGAGGAGGCTGACTTTGTCGTTGTGACGCTTCACGATAAGATTACGTACGAAGAGTTGAATGCTGCTTTTAAAGCAAGTTCCGCGGGCGCCCGAATGATCGCCACCAATGCCGACAAAACCTATCCAGACGAAGCAGGCCAAGCTATTGATGTTGCCGGATTTATTGGCGCCATTGAAGCGGCGACAGGGCGCAAAACCGAGCTTGTCATTGGCAAGCCCTCTTGCTTTATGGCGGAGGCAGCCCTAACTTATGTGCAGGCGCCAGCAGAAAAATGCTTGATCGTCGGCGACAGCCTTGAATCGGATATCGGGCTTGGGCGAATGCAAGGAATGAAAACCGCCCTTGTGCTAACAGGTAATACCCGTAAAGAAGCAGTGGAGCTGCTTCCGCCAAAGCGACAGCCGGATTACGTTTTAAATAGCATTGATGACTTAAGGGGGTACTTATGAATATCTCAGCATTAAAAGCACGGATTCGCGCCTCAAAAGAGGATTTGTATCCTTTGCCACTCGAGCAAATTGTCGTGGCGGAAGGGGCTTTGCGCGAAGCGGCTGCTTTCATAGCCAAGCAAGCCGAATCAGGCGTTGTCCTTGTTGCTGATTCCCATACGTACAAAGCCGCAGGACGCGATTTGCACGACCACTTATGCCAAAAAGGCGTAAAAGCAGACTGGCATCTGTTAGAACCAAACAGCAATGGCGATATCATCGCCGACGAAGCGTCCCTTATTAGCGTCATGCTAAAAGTAGAGCAATCGACGAAGTTGCTTGTCGCTGTCGGCGCGGGAACGATTCATGACATCGTCCGCTTTGTAAGTGGCAAAACGAACAAACCGTTTGTGTCGATACCGACTGCCCCATCTGTGGATGGCTTCACTTCTCTCGGTGCGCCGATTGTCGTGCAAGGCTCGAAAAAAACATATCAACTTGTCGCGCCAATTGCTTTATTTGCCGACACGGTTGTTTTGCAACACGCACCTCCTGCTTTGATTGCTGCTGGATTTGGCGATATGGTCGGCAAGTATACGTCATTATTCGATTGGAAAATTGGCTCTCTTCTAAAAAGTGAGGCCTATTCCGAGTTGGTAGCTGATTTAACAGAGGAGGCTCTTTCTGCTTGTGTCGATAAAGTCGCAGACATTGGCAAGAGGACGTCTGCGGGCGTGCAGGTACTGATGGAAAGCTTGCTTACATCCGGTTTAGCAATGGCCTTGTTTGGTTATTCCCATCCTGCTTCAGGTGCCGAGCACCATCTTTCCCATTACTGGGAAATGGAAGCGCTTAGACTAGGGAAAAAGCAGTTGCTGCACGGCGCAAAAGTTGGCTTATCGACGCAAATCATCAACCGCTTTTATAAGAACACTGTGCTTCCAGACGTACATCGGTTTTTGGGCGACGAAGAAGCGAAGCAAGTGATTGCTCTTGTTGAAGCATTGCCAGACCCTGACGATGTAAAAGCGCTGCTTGAGCAGGCAGGGTGGAACGAAGCTCTCGTACCGATTGCTCCAGAACTTGTTGAGGAAAGCTTACAGCACGCCTATTTGCTGAGAGACCGTTATACGCTTTTGCGTCTTTATCGTGAAGGCACAACAATGAAAAAAGAAGGTGATGCTCATGTTGGACGTTCTTAAGCGCCACGTATGGGAAGCAAATCAAAGTTTGCCGAAACACGGGCTTGTCACATTCACGTGGGGAAATGCCAGTGGCATTGACCGTGAAAACAACCTTGTTGCCATTAAACCAAGCGGATTAGACTACGACGAGATGCATGTAGAAGATATCGTTGTCGTTACCCTTGATGGTGAACTTGTTGAAGGGAAGCTCAACCCCTCATCGGATCTTGAGACACATCTCGTTCTATATCGAACCTTTCCAGATATACAAGGGATTGTCCACACCCATTCTCGGTGGGCAACAAGTTGGGCACAGGCGGGCATGTCCCTTCCTCCCTTTGGGACCACTCATGCGGACTATTTTTACGGGGAAGTGCCATGTACGCGGAAAATGACGCCAGAAGAAATCAATGGCGCTTATGAGAAAGAGACGGGCCATGTGATTGCCGAGACATTCCGTCTTCAAGACCCACTTGAGACACCAGCTGTTCTCGTCCACGGCCATGCCCCGTTTACATGGGGGCGCTCGCCGAAAGAAGCGGTCTACCACGCGGTTGTGCTCGAAGAGGTGGCGCAAATGGCAGCTCATACAATCGGGCTTAACGCAAATGCCGAACGCATTTCGCAACAGCTTCTTGATCGCCATTATTTGCGAAAGCACGGAGAACATGCTTATTACGGGCAGGAAAGGGGAGATACAAAAGGATGAAGCGCTACACGATTGGAATTGATTATGGGACTGAGTCGGGGAGGGCAGTCTTGGTTGATTTAGAAAATGGCGCCGAAGTGGCTGAACATGTAACCCCTTACGCACATGGCGTTATCGATCAATGCTTGCCAGACAGCGGGCGTTCGCTAGAGCCAGAGTGGGCATTGCAACATCCTGGCGACTATTTAGATGTACTGCGTTTATCGGTGCCAAAGGTTGTAGAAATCGCAGACATAAGCGCTTCTCAAGTGATTGGCATTGGCATTGACTTTACCGCCTGTACCATGCTTCCGATTGACAAGCATGGGGATCCCCTATGTTTCGACCCCCAACTCGCGGGCAGGCCCCACAGTTGGGTGAAGTTGTGGAAGCACCATGCCGCCCAAGATGAGGCCGATGAAATCAACCGCATTGCTGAGGAACGAAAAGAGGCCTTTTTAGCTCGGTACGGAGGCAAATATTCATCCGAGTGGATGGTGTCGAAAATTTGGCAAATTTTTAATGAAGACCCCGACATGTTCGAGAAAGCAGATGCTTTCTTAGAAGCAACGGATTGGGTGGTAGCACAGCTCACTGGCACAATTGTACGCAACAGTTGTACAGCAGGGTATAAGGCGATGTGGCATAAACGCGAGGGCTATCCAGACGACTCCTTTTTTGCCGCGCTAGATCCAGGCCTTGCCCAGCTGACAACGACGAAACTCCGCGGTGATATCCTTGCCCCAGGCCAACGTGCCGGTGGATTAACAGCAGAAATGGCGGAGACGCTTGGCCTTAAGCCTGGAACGGCTGTTGCGGTAGGGAATGTCGATGCTCATGTGGCCGTCCCAGCAGCAGGCGTTGTCACACCAGGGAAAATGGTTATGGTCATGGGCACATCGATTTGCCATCTTGTCTTAGCTAAAGAGGAAAGAGAAGTCGAAGGGATGTGCGGCGTAGTAGAAGACGGCATTGTGCCAGGATACTTTGGCTATGAGGCAGGGCAGTCTGCAGTTGGCGATATATTTGCATGGCTGATGAAACATGGCATTCCCGCTGACTTGAAGCAAGAAGCGGAACAAGCAGGAAAACCACTTCATTCGTTGCTAGAAGAAAAGGCGGCCGCTTACCGTCCTGGCGAAACCGGTTTGCTCGCTCTTGATTGGTGGAACGGAAACCGTTCAACGCTTGTCGATGCAAATTTGACAGGGCTTATTTTAGGATACACCTTGCAAACAAAAGCAGAAGAATTGTATCGGACATTGCTGGAAGCGACCGCATTTGGCACGAAAAAAATTATTGACGCTTTCAGGGACAGCGGCGTAGAGGTGAACGTTCTATATGCGTGTGGAGGGCTGCCACAAAAAAATGAGTTGCTCATGCAAATTTACGCCGATGTCACAAATCTTGAAATCAAAGTGGCTGCTTCAAAACAAACGCCTGCTCTTGGGGCCGCCATGTATGCAAGTGTTGCTGCAGGCGATGAAGCTGGCGGGTATGAGACGATATTCGCTGCCGCCGAAAAAATGGCACACACGAAAGCGCGCTCCTTTAAACCAAATCATGAAAATGTCCGTTTATATCAGGCTCTATACGAGGAATATAGCAAACTCCATGACTACTTTGGCAGGGGCGAAAACGATGTGATGAAAACACTCAAGCAGTTGCGTAGCAGAGCAAAAGGAGGAGCCGTGCATGCATAAACAAGGAAAATACCAATTTTGGTTTATAACTGGAAGCCAACCGCTCTATGGACAGGAAGCTCTGGATGAAGTAGCAGCTCATTCCAAAGCGATGGTGGAGCGCCTTAAGGAAAAGTTGCCAGAGGAGCTTGTTCTCAAGCCAGTGGCTTCCTCGCCTGAGCGTATACTTGAGTTGTTTCGCGCAGCCAATGGCGACAACAACTGTGCTGGCATCATTACATGGATGCATACATTTTCGCCAGCAAAAATGTGGATCGCTGGACTAAACGAGTTAAACAAGCCAATGCTCCACTTTCATACTCAATATAACCGCGACATTCCGTGGGGCGACATTGACATGGATTTTATGAATTTGAACCAGTCAGCCCATGGGGATCGTGAATTTGGCTTTATGGTATCAAGAATGAACATTGACCGGAAAGTTGTAGCAGGCCATTGGCAAGATGCCCGCGTTATGAAACGGATAGGCGACTGGATGAAAACGGTCAATGCCTATCAAGAGAGCAAACAGCTGAAAATCGCTCGTTTTGGAGACAATATGCGCGAAGTAGCGGTGACAGAAGGGGATAAAGTCGAAGCGCAAATCAAGCTTGGCTGGTCTGTGTCTGGTTTTGGCATTGGCGATTTAGTTGAAGTCATCAATAGCGTATCGACAGAAGAGGTCAATGCGCTAATGGATGAGTACCGGAGCCTTTATACGTTTCATCGAGACGCAAATATAGCAGCCGTTGAAGAGCAAGCTCGAATCGAGATAGGGATCGAGCGGTTTTTGCAGCAAGGCGATTTCCGCGCTTTTTCGACTACGTTTGAAGACTTGCATGGCATGAAGCAACTGCCTGGCCTAGCCGTGCAACGTCTCATGGCAAAAGGGTACGGGTTTGCTGGAGAAGGCGATTGGAAAACAGCTGCCTTATTGCGTGTGCTAAAAGTGCTGGCAGGCAACGTAGGGACATCCTTCATGGAAGATTATACAAACCATTTGGAACCTGGGCAGGAAATGATTTTAGGCTCCCACATGCTCGAAGTCTGTCCGACAATCAGTGCCCAAAAACCAGAAATTGTAGTTGCTCCGCTGTCAATGGGGAATAGGGAGGACCCAGCGCGGCTTGTATTCAAAGGCAAAGCAGGCCGTGCATTAAATGCAGCCCTTATTGATATGGGCTCCCGCTTTCGCTTAGTCGCCAATGAGGTCGAAGCAGTTGAAAACCCACATGACATGCCGAAGCTGCCGGTAGCAAGCGTGCTGTGGAAGCCTCTGCCTTCTTTTTCGGAAGCGACAGAAGCATGGATTTATGCTGGTGGTGCCCATCATACCGTGTTTTCTTATGAGATTTCCAAAGAACAATTGGCTGATTGGGCTAGCCTTATGGGGATCGAATGTATCGTTATCGATGATCAGTCAAATGTTGGCCAGGTGAGAAAGGAACTTTTTTGGAACCGGCGCGCTTATTAAGCAACCATCATAGAAAGGTAAGGGGCTGACAAAGGTACGGCTTCTTGCTTTTTCATCAGCGGAATAAAGGCGTATGAAAAGCAAGCCAAAGGCATATGCATTTTGAGAAACAAGCTCCATTACATTGAAAGCGTTATCAAATTGCGTAGGAGGCACGTCATGCAAAAAGCAATTAGATTTGGCGCTGTAGCCAGCCTTCTTTTCATGACAGCTGGCTGCATCCAGCAAAGCTCTGGAGAGGAAGGCAGCAAAGGAACGATCGGAATCGCGATGCCGACCCAGTCGTCTGAACGTTGGATTGCGGATGGCAACCAAATGGTTGCCTACTTTGAGGAGTTAGGGTACGACACCGATTTGCAATATGCGGAAGATATTGTCGAAAACCAATTCTCACAAATTGAAAATATGATCACTCGAGGCGTCGATGCCCTTGTCATTGCTTCCATTGACGGAGAAACGCTAACAAGTGTACTCGAAAGCGCCAATGCTGAAAACATCCCAGTGATTTCGTATGACCGCTTAATCATGAATTCTGAGTACGTCGATTACTATGCCACGTTTGATAATTATAAAGTCGGCGTGCTCCAAGGAGAGTACATTGTAGAAGCTTTAGATCTCGAAGAAGAAGAGGGGCCTTTTAATATTGAGTTATTCGCAGGTTCTCCAGATGACAACAATGCGACGTTCTTTTTTAAAGGGGCAATGTCTGTTCTTCAGCCTTATATCGATCAAGGCAAGCTAGTGGTCCCAAGTGGGCAGACGGATTTCAACCAGATTGCCATTCTAGGCTGGGACGGCGCCAAAGCGCAAAGCAGGATGGACAATTTGCTCAGCTCTAATTATGGAGGGGGTGAAGAGCTCCATGCGGTTTTAGCGCCAGCTGACTTGTTAAGCATCGGCATTATCGCCTCTTTAAAAAATTCGGGCTATACCGTCGATACTATGCCGATTATAACGGGACAAGATGCAGATCTTCCAGCAGTCAATGCTGTCATCAAAGGGGAACAGGCAATGACTGTCTTTAAAGATACGCGGCTGCTTGCTAAAAAGGCGGTAGAGATGACCGAAGCTGTGCTTCAAGGGGAAGAACCGGAAGTCAATGACACAAACACGTACGACAATAATGCGAAAGTCGTTCCTGCATTCTTAGAAGAGCCCGTCGTTGTAGATCAAGACAACTACGAGGAAGTGCTGGTTGACAGCGGCTACTATGAGGCGTCACAGCTTGATCAATAACAGCGGCTTGCTAATAGCCGCTTGCTCTAAAAAAGAGGTGAAGCAAATGGCCGATATTTTGCTGGAAATGAAAAACATTACCAAGACGTTTTCTGGTGTAAAGGCATTAAGCAATGTCAATTTGAAAGTGAAACGAGGCGAAATCCATGCGCTTTGCGGGGAAAATGGCGCAGGAAAGTCGACGTTAATGAAAGTGCTAAGCGGTGTTTACGGATACGGTACGTACGAAGGGGACATTTTGTTTGAAGGCGATGTTTGCCGTTTTAAAGACTTGAAACAAAGCGAAGAGAAACGAATTGTCATCATTCATCAAGAACTTGCTCTCATCCCAGAGCTTAGCATCGCCGAAAATATCTTTTTAGGAAATGAACAAAAACAACGCGGCATTATCGATTGGGCCGAAACCGCAACGAAAGCGCAAGAACTCCTTAAAAAAGTGAAATTGGCAGAATCACCCCAGACGCTGATTAAACATATCGGTGTTGGCAAACAACAACTGGTGGAAATCGCCAAAGCGCTCGCTAAAAACGTAAAATTGCTCATATTAGATGAACCGACGGCTTCACTAAACGAAAGCGACAGCGAAAACTTGCTCAAGCTGTTAGCGGAATTAAAGGAACAAGGCGTGACGTCTATTATCATTTCCCATAAGTTGAATGAAATTAAGGCAATTGCTGATTCGGTTACGATCTTACGGGATGGCAAAACAATTGAAACACTTGATTTGCATACGGAAGATGTGAGCGAAGACCGCATCATTCGAGGGATGGTCGGCAGGGATTTAACAAACCGCTATCCAGAAGGGCAAAGTGAGATCGGCGATATCGTGTTTTCAATCGAAAATTGGAATGTGTTTCATCCAGTGCAAAGGGATCGGCAAATCATCCATGATGTCAATTTGCACGTGAAAAAAGGCGAGATTGTTGGCATTGCTGGCTTAATGGGCGCCGGTCGCACAGAACTGGCGATGAGTTTATTTGGCAGATCGTATGGCACAAACATAACGGGCACGATCAAAAAAGATGGCAAAGCCATCTCGATCCCTTCTGTACGGGCAGCAATCGATCACGGCCTCGCCTACGCGACCGAAGACCGAAAATCCTATGGGCTCGTGTTGATGAATGATATAAAAGAAAACATCACACTGGCCAACTTGCCTGCCGTCTCCAAAAATCAAATCATCGATCAAATGAAAGAGACACAAGTAGCAGAATCGTTTATGAAGAAATTGCAAATTAAAGCGCATTCCATTTTGCAAGAAACAGGCAAGCTCAGTGGCGGCAACCAACAAAAAGTTGTGTTAAGCAAATGGATTTTATCCGACCCCGATGTATTAATCTTAGACGAACCGACGCGTGGAATTGACGTCGGCGCAAAATATGAGATTTATACGCTCATTCGCGAGCTTGCTGCTAAAGGAAAAGCAATTCTATTGATTTCTTCTGAACTGCCAGAACTACTTGGCATGGCCGACCGTGTTTATACAATGAATAAAGGGCGCATCACAGGAGAACTAGAAAAGAAAGACCTTTCCCAAGAGCGTCTGATGAGGCGAATGACAATGGAAATGGAGGATCACCATGAAAGCATTTCTTAATATTGTCCAAAACAACATGCGCCAATATAGCATGACTTGTGCGTTGCTGTTTATTATGCTTTTATTCCAGCTGTTAACAGATGGCATTTTGCTGCAGCCGTTAAATATTACAAATATCATTTTACAAAACAGCTATATTTTAATTTTGGCGATTGGAATGGTCATGATTATCATTACAGGCCATATTGATTTATCCGTTGGCTCTGTCGCTGCTTTTATCGGTGCGCTGTCAGCGATTTTAATGATTGAGTTAAATGTCCACCCAGTGTTAGCTGTTCTCATCTGCCTCATCGCCGGCGCTCTCGTTGGCGCTTGGCAAGGGTTTTGGGTCGCATATGTACAAATTCCTGCCTTCATTGTGACATTAGCAGGCATGCTCATTTTTAGAGGAATTACGTTAATCATGCTTGAAGGGCAGTCCATTGCTTCCTATCCGCCAACTTTTCAACAACTAAGCTCAGGGTTTTTGCCTGATTTGTTTAATGGCGAGTCGATTCATCTTTTTTCGATGTTCCTTGGAGTCGTGCTAACAGCTGTTTTGATCGCGATCCAAATTAAGGGGAGAAAGAAACAACTTCATCATGATTTGCCAGTTGTTACTCCGGCCTGGTTTACCGTTAAATTAGTAGCAATCGCAGCAGTTATTCTAGTGTTTACCTTTGTATTAGCCAGTTACCGCGGCATTCCAAACATTCTTATCTTGCTTGTCGCCTTAATTGCCTTTTACGCCTTCGTCACGAAAAAAACGGTGTTTGGCCGTCACATTTATGCGGTTGGCGGGAATGAAAAAGCCGCCGCATTGTCTGGGATTAAAACAAAACGGGTGACGTTTGCTGTGTTTGTCAACATGGGGATACTTGCAGCGCTGTCAGGCCTCATTTTTGCCGCTAGGCTAAATGCTGCCACCCCACGGGCAGGGAATTTATTCGAACTCGATGCGATAGCGGCTGCCTTTATTGGCGGTGCTTCTGCTTATGGCGGCGTCGGGACGATCATTGGCGCTGTCGTCGGCGGCCTCGTCATGGGTGTGATGAACAACGGCATGTCGATTCTCGGACTTGGCATCGATTGGCAACAGGCTATTAAAGGGCTTGTGCTATTGGCTGCTGTCGCATTCGACGTCGTCAATAAGCGCCGTGGATAACAAGGTCACTTATTAAAGAAAGGATGAAACAAATGCCATTTAAAGTTGCCTTTATTGGCGCAGGCAGCATCGGCTTTACCCGCATGTTATTGCGGGATTTGCTGTCTGTTCCTGCCTTTTCCACAATCGAAGTCGCTTTCACAGACATCAATCAGGAAAATTTGAACATGGTGACACAGTTATGCCAACGTGATATTAATGAAAACGGCCTTCCTATTCAAATCCACGCCACCCTTGACCGGAGAGAAGCGTTAACAGGGGCGCGTTATATTTTTAACGTTGTCCGTGTTGGTGGACTCGAAGCATTTGAGCAAGACATCGATATTCCGCTCCGTTACGGGATCGACCAATGTGTAGGCGATACCCTTTCAGCAGGAGGGATTATGTACGGCCAACGAGGCATCAACGAAATGCTCGCCATTTGCGAAGACATCCGTGACGTTGCTGAACAAGACTGCCTCCTATTAAATTACGCCAATCCAATGGCGATGCTCACATGGGCGTGCAACCACTACGGCGGTGTCAACACAGTTGGGCTATGCCACGGCGTTCAAGGCGGCCATCGCCAAATTGCCGACGTGTTTGGGCTTCAGCCAGAAGAAGTCGACATTGTCTGCGCCGGTATCAATCACCAAACCTGGTACATTCAAATCAAACATGACGGCGAAGATTTAACGGGCAAGTTGCTCGAAGCGTTTGAAAACCACCCTGAATACAGCAAAACAGAAAAAGTACGCATCGATATGCTCAAGCGTTTTGGCTATTACAGCACAGAATCGAACGGCCATTTAAGCGAATATGTACCTTGGTACCGAAAACGGCAAGAGGAAATTGGCGATTGGATTGACCTCGGCACGTGGATTAACGGCGAAACCGGTGGCTATTTGCGCGTTTGCAAAGAAGGGCGCAACTGGTTTAAAGAAGACTTTCCTAATTGGATGAACGAGCCGGCTTTCGTTTTTGCTGAAAGCGAGCGCGGCCAAGAACATGGTTCCTATATTGTTGAAGCGTTAGAAACAGGGCGTATCTACAGAGGGCATTTTAATGTGGTCAACCAAAACGTCATCTCCAATTTGCCCTCTGATTGCATTATTGAAGCCCCTGGCTACGTCGATAGAAACGGCATCAATATGCCCGTCATAGGTGACTTGCCCATTGGTTGCGCCTCCGTTTGCAACGTGAGCATTAATGTCCAACGCCTTGCGGTAGAGGCAGCCGTAGCTGGAGATGACCAGCTCTTGCGGCAAGCATTTATGATGGACCCACTCACTGGGGCCGTATGCACCCCACCTGAAATTTGGCAGCTTGTCGACGACATGCTCATTGCCCAAGAAAAATGGCTGCCCCAATATAAAACAAGCATTGCCGAAGCCAAACAAAGGCAACAAACGCAGCAACGGCTAGCGACAAAGGACACGAGCGGCGCAGCCCGCCTGAAAACGAAGACTGTTGTTGAGATGAAAGAAAATCGAGCGGAAGCAATGAAAAACGCCAGTCAAGCAGACAAAGCAATAAAGCGTCCAGCTGCAGAGCAAAGCATTCACTCTGCAAACGAGTAAAAAGGAGGAGCTCCATGAGGGGGCTCCTTTTTGATAAAACGAGAGGATATAAGGCTGTGTTTGTCGATTTTTCTTTTGTTGATTTAAGTCATAATCCCCAAATCCAGTAAGCTCTCCATGTATCATTAATGATACCACTGCTTTGTTTTACGTTTGCAATCCTCTGAAGTTTATAGTTATTTGGAACAGTTTTATAAAACCATTTACTGTTACTTTCCTTGCCAGTTATCTTATTTTTTTTATACTCTCTATAGTCTTCTACTCTTTTAGCTGAAGCCTCCCCATCTGTAAAAGCGAATGTTCCGCCAGTTACAAGCCCAACTACTACAAAAGCTGTCAACATTTTTCTTAGAAAGCTTCTCATTTACCATACCCCTTTTTATTTTTTTAGAACAAGTAAAAAAGTAAGAAAGCTCCAATTCTTCTTGTTCTATGATAATATAATACTGTAGTTTCTATTTATTTAAAATAATTTTTTGAAAATTAAAGGAAAAAATATAGGATTTTACAGTAGTAGATTGACAAAATTAGAGTCTAGTCTAGTTCCTCTAGTGTTGAGTGAACTTTGATTTTTATGTTGTAGTAGCTGAGTTTTTATGGCTTACGAAACAGATAAGAGCTACAAAATTGTTCATATTGCAATGCTTGACGGCCCTTAAAAAAGATGTGTATGAATAGTGTTATGGAGAGTGAGAAAAATGATAAAGATAGAGGATTTAGATTTAGTGACTAGAGAAAAACTTCTCTATAATGGCAATGCTGAGCTGAAAAGAGGTTTTATTTATGGGTTATCAGCACGAAATGGTTCTGGAAAAACGACATTGTTGCGGACAATAGCAGGAATCCGCAGCGAAACAAAAGGATCGATTTATTACATTTCTAATCATGAAATCTATTCTTTGCCAGAATTAAAACGGAAACTGTTTTACTATGAAAGTTCAGAATGGTTTGATCCTAACTTGACAGGCTTTGATTATTTAACATTCATTCAAAGAGAATGGTCTAATAAAAATGCATGTATAGATGATGTGGTAGATTATTGGGAAATGAATCAATATATTAAAATCCCTATCAAAACGTATTCGCTTGGCATGAAACAGCGGGTATTATTAGGTCTGTATGAGGTTAGTGGCGCAGAATACTGGTTAATGGACGAACCGACAATTGGATTAGATACAAATAGCATTGAAAAGTTTGAAAAGTTGTTAGCACGAGAGAAAGGCAAGAATAAAGCAATTCTCTTCTCATCACATCAAGATGATCGTATTTATAAAGTTTGTGATTACATTTATGAGTTAGGCAACGGCTCTTTAGTTATGAGAGAGGCAAGTCAAAAAGGAGAAAATCGATGAGCTATAGTTACTTATTGTTTAAACAAATCTACCGAAGCAAGGCTGTAATCGTAGCGACAACGATTCTTTTTTTAGGGGTAGTTGGTCTCTATATCGTAAATGCAATCGACGGAAGTGATTTTAGAGCAGACATGCAAAGTTACTTACATCATGATCAAGAAACGCTTGCATTCTATCAGGAAGAATTAGAAAATCCTCATATCTCGGAAGAGAACCGGATCATGTTTGAAGAAGCTATAATCGAGGTCGAAGAAAACATCTCTTGGGGTCAACATATTTTAGAGGCTATTGATCAAAACGATTTCTCAGAGGCCTTAGTCTATTTTAACAAAATGATCGATCGAAATTTGGATATACATAAAGAGACGAATGGAGAATTATTTCCAGAAGAAGCGATTGATCAGTTTATGATGACACGCAATGTGAATAATCGCTTAATTGAATTAAACGCAGAACCAGATACATTGCATTTTGAAAAATTTGGGGCGACGTTTACGTATCGAGTAATGGAAAGCCTTTTCCCGACATTATTTATGTTGATCGCATCACTTATTCTGTCAGAGGCATTTTTTCGTTCATTCAGAGGGGGGATAAACATTGACGTTTTACTCCCTAAAAAGTTTACGAGCCTGTTAATGAAGAAATTATCGTTTATGGCTGGAGTGACTGTCGCATTCTATTTCGTTATTCTGGTTTTCAGTTTTTTCTTAGCAAGTATTTTTAATGGAACTGGTTCTTTCCACTATCCTATTGTTAATAATGGGAGCCCAATCTTTGAAACAATGCCTTTATGGAATGTCATGATGAAGACATTTATCCTTCAAGTGCTTGCTATTTTTAATTTGGTTCTGATCGTAGCCTTCGCTGCTGTTTTAACAAAAAACAAGATGGCGACTTTGATGATTGCTATTCTGATTACAGTTGGTTTTCCTATGACACATGAATTTATAAGCTCTTTGCACCCATTCCTACACTTAAGCCCCTTCACATACTTTCTTGGTGGAGACGTTGCTACTGGTTTTTTAGCTGAGCGATTTAACAATGGCCGCATTGACTTTATAAGTGGAGTAATCGTATTGGTTGTTTTTGCAAGCATAATCACATTTATCTTATGTATACATGCCTATATGGTAGAGAAGCGTCAATTAATTACGTCAAAAAAGGTTGGTCAAGTGGGGGAAATAAACACAAACAACTAAAAACATTAGCCGGAGCGCCTTTATAGACCATTCTACAAAAGGCGCTTGGCCAAAAAATAACGAAAAACAAAAGAAACTTCTTTTATGAAAAGACGTTCAGGCTCGGGAAATAGTCAAATAAATTGACACCAAAGGCGAAGGCGATGCCAAGTGCGACCGACCATACAACAATGGCGATCGTTTGCCAAAGTGTGACGTACTGCCTGCTTGTGCCAGCTCCGAGGGCAATCGCAGCACCAACATGGAAGCAAATTATCGGTCCAGCAAAGGAGACGCCTGGAACTCCGTAACGTTGAAAGAAACGTAGCGCTCTTTTTCGTCTACTCCCCTCGTTTTTCGTGCTTTTCTTTGTTCTGCGCAGTTTATCAACTAGCCAAATAAAGACATACACAGATAGGAGGTTTCCAACGATCGAGAGAAGGACAACGGGAATAACCGGAAAGTTTAATACAATGCCAATCGGAATGGCCACATACGATTCAAAAAAAGGAATTAACGACACAATAAAAACGCCTATATATTGATATATGGTGTCTGCCTCGATAATAAATTTCATTAGATCTTGCAACATTGTCATTTCCCCTTTTTTAAGTGATTGTTTCTTCGCTCATTGTATCGGAATGGGGATACACATGCCTTAAAACAAGGGTGAAAAGAGGGGAAATCATGGTGAATGTAGCTATAGCCAGCATGAATGGAGCAAACATGTAGTGCCTTACTACTTTATGGAAAGGTTCACACTGTAAAGGCCTTTCGCTTTATGAGTAAACGGGTTGCGATAACGGCCACAACGGCCCATATGACTAATAACAAGAAGTAAGAAGTAAATGCAGCTGCAATTTGGCCAGATTCAATCAAATCAATTCCGCTAATGAAAAGAATGTTTGGCATCAAGTTGGCAAGGGAATGTAGCCCTATGTTCGACAGGAAACGGGTGATTATTTCCAGGGCAATAAAAAAGATGACGATTGGTGTCCCAAATAAATTTACTTCAACGGTGTTGTTCGCATAAGTACCAAGCAATGTCCCAGCACAAATCATAATGACGATACAGGGAACTGTAAAAAGGCTTGCCATTGCAGTATAGAAGATGGTTTGCCCTTGGAGCAAAGTGGTGACCACGATTGTCAGCAATGTGACGGATATGGTGATGAACGCTTTTGCAATCGTTAAGTGGTAAAAATGAATTCCCATTTGTTTTAATACACGCCAAGTACGTTGTTCTTTCTCTTCAGCAAGCAAATTCCCTTGAATATGGATAGGAAGCAGCAACAACGTAATCATGAGCAAGATATTTAACGGCACGTTACTTTGAAGGAGAAAAAAAGCTATGACAAACATCAATGGAAAAAAGATAAGCACAAGCAGTTGGCCATTATAACGCAAGTCCTTTATATCTTTGTAAAGCAACGCTTTAAACGAATCAACGTTCATTTTGTCCTCCCTACATTTGCAGCAGTTCTTTTAATGCGGCATAATTGCCTTTCGACAATGGAATCGTGTTTGTTGTTTGATCATCCAAACTGAGGCTGTAGCTGTTTTTGCTCCAGACAATGATTTCGCGCACACGCTGTAAATTCACTAAATAAGATCGATGACAGCGGAAAAAGCCAAAAGGAGCTAAACGCTGTTCCAAGTCTTTTAAGGGGATAGAAGTAAAAAAGGTTTCACTATTTACATGCAAGATCGTTTGCCCATCTTGGCTTTCCATATAATCGATCTCCAACGGGTCGAACAGAATGATTTTATCGTCCATTTTAGCTGAAATTTTTGCTAGTTTCAGCGGGGTGTCGCCTTTAGGTGCTTCGCTGACATCCTGTTCATGGCTTGTCTGTTCGACTTGATAGAAGCTGTGCTCCGTCATGCGAAACGCAGTCCCTAGCTGGATTGCTTCTTCTAGAGATGTAGTGGTGATGACCATGCATTTGTCGGATAGCATGTCCAAAATTGTATGAAATACATGCTTGGTTTGGCGATCGACGTGCAAAGTGGGCTGGTCGAATACGCATACTTGGCTTGGCATGATCAGGCAGCGGCAAAAATGCAAACGCCTCCTTTCAGACAAAGGGAGCGAACGGACCCGTTTGTCGGCTACCTCACTCAATTCGCATACTGCTAAAAGACGTTTGTCATTTTCTTCGCTTTTGTAGAGCTTCAGCCAAAAGCGGATCACTTCCCGTGGCGTTAAGCGCTTATACAAGCCATCGGATTGGTGAAACATAAAGGCGTTAGAATGAGGATCAAAAGGCTTGCCTTCTAATCTAAACTGGTTGGTTGAGCCAGTAAATGGATTCATAAACTGGGACAAGAACGTTTGCAAAAACTCGGCTTCTCCTTGAATCGCAACAGGTTGCCCAGGTTGGACTGCTACATTGATTTCAGGAAGGAGCAGGCGGTTTCCCGATATTTTTGATGGGAGATTTATTTCAAACATGGTTTTTGGTTTCTCCTTAAAAAATGGATGTCGTCTTTATAGCGTATACAGATTTTTTCATCAAGTAAATATCGAACAGCAAAAAAAGACGGCATTGCAAGGCAAGCCGTCTTAGGTTGTAGGCAAACAACCTCGTATCGTTTACCTCGTCAACAAGCATTTTCTTTCATTTTGATTTAATCAAACGTTTAAACAAGATTAGGAAATGGCTTTTAAGCCAGTAACACCTATGACAATGATGGCTAAGCTAAACAAGCGCAGCCAATTCCTTGATTCTCCAAAGAACATCATGTTTACCAAAACAGCAGCAACCGTTCCAAGTCCAATCCAAACGGAGTAAGCAATGCTTAGCTGCAAATAATTAAACGAAGTGTACAAAAACAGAAACGACGCACCGAAGCCGCCGAGAAACAAGATCGTATGGAGCACTGTTTTCTGTTGGCTGTATTTTTTTAAACCAATCACGCCGACAACTTCAAACAGTGCTGCCAACACAACAAAGAACCATCCCATCGTCAAGCCGCTCCTTTCTGATTGGATTTCGTTTCGTCTGTATGGTTGTCGGCCAATTTTAATAAAACCACGCCGATAACAAGAAGTGCCATAAACAACCCTTTGGCGATACTAAAGGCGCCACCAAATATAAAAATATCCATTAGGGCAGTCCCGACTGTGCCGATGGCAGCAAATACAGCATAGACTGTTCCAGTCGGGAGCGTTTCACATGCCTTAGAAAGAAAATGAAAATCGATAAGAATAATAGCGACAATGATTGCCCAATGCCACCAAACAGTTGCAACATTAAAGCCAAATACCCAAAAAAGTTCAAATAGGCAAGTTAAGCCGACATAGAACCAACCGTTTTTCATTGTGAACAAACTCCTTTTAAATTAGTGAATGACATTCATTCATTTTTGCAACCGAAGAAAGGCAAGCGCCTTAGTGCAGGCCGCTTGCTCCTAATGCATGGCTAATAAATGAAATGAGTTCATTTTTATGTGCTTGTGCACTCGCTTGATCATGTTGGTCGTACAAATAAAGCTGCTCTGCTGTTGATTCAATCGCACCGACCATAATTTTGGCGGTATAGGCAGTATTGATTGTCTCGCGAATGGCTTTCCTGTCAAGGGCGCGGGCTAGCATGCCGTCAAACCAGTCGTATAATGGTGCATAAATCATTTCCCACTCCTTGACATACTCCGTTTGAGTCAAGCCGGAGTAAATTAAAATGGCCAGTTCATTATGCTCTTCCGTAATCGAGAAAATGGCCTCAACGACTTCCTCAATTTGCCTTTCAATCGAGTCACTGCGGACGGACTTATGAAGCCGATCAATCAGCTTATTGACGAACACTTCGGCAATGCTAGGCATGACCGCCAGTTTAGAAGGAAAGTACAAATAATAAGTCCCTTGGGCAATCCCAGCCCGTTTCACAATGTCAGTAATCGTCGTTTTTTCGACGCCTTTTTCTTTAAAGGCAACAATCGCTGCTTCAACAATGCGTTCTTTTTTATCCACTTGTACACATCCTTTAATGACTGAATGTCATTCATAATTGATAATAGCAAGTGAAGCGGTATTTGTCAATTGCTTTTGTCAGCTGCGAGTTAAGGCTGTCGAGCTGTCTTTTTTCACATGCTAACCCCTCATAGGATGTTTCCTTAAGTGCTTTGTACACGTGTATTCCCTTCCTTTGTTTTTGTTGCATTTTCAACAAAACCACCGTAGAGTGAATAGATGTTGAACCACTTCATCGGTAGGAGGTTTAGCAAGAAATGAATGAAACGACAAATTCCCATTGGCGCAAGAAAATGATGGTCATCACCGTTCTGGCTGCTTCGTTCTTATTTTTATTTAATCAATTTTTATTAATTACGGCCTTCCCGACGATTATGGATGAATTTTCCATAAATGCGACGCAAGTGCAATGGCTGACTACGTCCTTTTTGTTGATGGCGACGATGCTCATTCCAACAATGGGCTATTTAATGAGCCGTTTCAGTGCACGGGCGCTGACAATGACCGCCTTAGCATGCTTTGTGGTCGGCACGGTATTGTCAGCGATAGCGCCCTCATTTGTCTTACTTGTAAGTGCACGGGTTGTTCAAGCGACCGGGGCTGGCATGATGCTACCGCTGGTGCAAACGATTCTTTTGCACGTTTACCCGGCTGAAAAAAGAGGCTATGCCATGGGGCTTATGGCACTTGTCATTAATGTGGCGCCAGCTATCGGTCCGCCGATTTCCGGTTATATCGTTGATTGGCTAGGGTGGCGCTCTTTGTTTTGGCTTGTTTTGCCCCTCGCCCTCGCGATTTTCGTTCTTGCTGCAGTCTTTATGCAAAACGTAACAGAACAAAAAAGCGTCAAATTTGATTTGTTGTCACTATTCCTTACTGTGGTTGGCTTCTCCGGCGTAATTTTCGGTTTAAGCAATATTAGCGTCGCTGGGTTTTCCTCTGCTATTGTACTCGTGCCTCTTAGTGCCGGTTTTTTTGCAATAGCAATGTTTATATGGCGGCAGCTTTGTTTAGACTCGCCGATGCTTGAACTTCGTTTATTTAAACTTCCGTTGTTTGTACACGGTGTAATTTTGTCTTTTGTAATCTCGATTTTGCTGCTTTCAACGGAAACGTTGTTGCCGTTATTTATTCAAGATGTCCAAGGCCGGTCTGCTTTCTCATCGGGGATGATTCTCTTGCCGGGAACGGTCTTGTTGGCGTTGACTTCATTTGTCTCAGGCAAGCTGTTTGACTCATTCGGCGGGAGAGCTCTTGGTTTAAGTGGTTATGGAATTCTAGTATTGGTATTCACTGTCTTTATGTTTATGGGAGATCAAACGGGCATTCCTCTGCTAGTTGTCTGTTTTTGTGCGTTTATGGTTGGAATTGGCTTCACGATGACCCCTGCGACAGCGATAGCGATGAACGCTCTAAAGCAAGCAGAACTTGCACACGGAACGGCGATTGCCAATACGATCAGGCAGTTTGGCGCAGCGCTAGGGTTAACGGTATTGACGACACTTGTCAGCCTTAACGCGAACCGAAGCGACATCGACTATGTAGAAGGAACGCTAGCAGGGCTAAAGCTTGCCTTTGGCGTAATGGCCATTTTGGCATTGGTAGCATGGGTACTGGTGTATACGGCAAAAGAAAAGAACGCTCGGCAACAGGAACAATAAGGGGAATCAGCGATAAAAACCTAATAGTACAGCGTGAAATGAATAAAAACCACTCTACTTAAACGGCACCTCGATTGGAATGAATGAAATTCAAGCTGCGCGCCTTTTGGTTGTAGAGTGGTTTTTACGTTACAAAAACTTCTCTCTAGTCAGTTCGCCACATGGTGTTCAGCAGCGACCACGACTTCGATATGATGGTCTTGGCAATAGGCTTCGTACTCTTTATCGAGTGGAGCTGATGTAATTAAGTGGTCGATTCGGTTGAAGGGTGCATATGTCAATAGCGTTGATTTTCCAAATTTTGATTGGTCGGCAAGCAAAAATACCTCCCGTGCTTTTTCGGCTGCGATCTTTTTAATTTCATATTCGAGTTGGTCTGCATTGGTAAGGCCATGGGCAATGCTGACACCAGTAGCCGACATAAACGCCTTGTGGATGTTGTATTTTTGCAAAATCGCAGCTTCATCGATGCCGACAAATGAGCGCGTTTTGTGTTTGTAAGAATTGCCGATGACAATTAAATGGATTCGCTCAAAACCTGTAGCCGCATTAATGACATCCAAGCTATTTGTCAGCACAGTAATCGAGATATTCGGGTCCAATGCCGACAAAATCGATTTTGTGGTCGTGCCCGAGTCTATAAAGATTAAGTCATCGTCTTTGATGAAGTTGGCTGCCTCACGGGCAATTCTCGTTTTTTCTGCTTGGTTTCGCACTTTTCGGTTCTCAAATGAGACTAAACTTTTTTCTACTGCGGTGACCCCACCATAAACTTTGCGGATCACGCCGTTTTCGACTAGTTTGTTAATGTCTCTTCGAATCGTGTTTTTTGATACATTAAATTCCTCACACAGCTCATCAAGGGAGGCCGAGCCGTTTTTTAGAATGTATGCTTCCATTTCTTGTATACGTAATAGCTTCATTGTGAAAACCCCTTTTTTTATCTACCTAGACAATAGCATAGCCTTCAAAGTTATTCAACAAATAACCAACACTTAACCAAATTTATTGAAAAAGTAATGGAAATATGTTGACCTTTTATGGCATATGGTTTTAATATATAACCAACAAATGATCAAAAAGTAACCGGTAATGAAAGCGGTTTACTCACTTTAGGAGGCTAACACATGGGCGAAACAACAGTAGAGGTCCGTAAAGTCAAAAATTATATTAATGGTAAATGGATTGAAAGCAGCACAAGCCTTTATGAAGATGTAGTGAATCCGGCGACTAAAGAAGTCATTTGCCAAGTACCCCTTTCAACAAAGGCGGATGTAGAGTACGCAGTTGAAGCCGCAAAAACCGCTTTTGCTAAATGGTCGAAAGTCGCTGTGCCGCGTCGTGCACGGATTTTATTCAATTATCAGCAACTATTGCAGCGTGATAAGGAAGAATTGGCGCGTTTGATTACAATTGAAAACGGCAAAAACTTGACGGAAGCACGGGGGGAAGTGCAGCGTGGCATTGAAAATGTTGAATTTGCTGCAGGTGCCCCGAGCTTAATGATGGGCGATTCATTACCGATGATTGCGACAGACGTAGAAGCAAGCAATTATCGTTACCCCATTGGCGTCGTCGGCGGAATCGCGCCATTCAATTTTCCGATGATGGTGCCATGTTGGATGTTCCCAATGGCGATCGCACTCGGAAATGCATTTCTATTAAAACCTTCAGAGCGGACGCCATTATTGACTGAAAAACTCGCCGACTTACTTACTGAAGCTGGAGTGCCAGATGGCGTCTTCAATGTTGTCTATGGCGCCCATGATGTCGTCAATGGCATGCTAGAGCACCCTGACATAAAAGCGATATCGTTTGTCGGCTCTAAGCCTGTTGGCGAGTATGTTTATAAAAAAGCAAGCGAAAACTTAAAACGCGTTCAAGCGTTGACAGGAGCAAAAAACCATACAATTGTCTTAAATGATGCCGATTTGGACGACGCCGTCACCAATATTGCCGGAGCTGCTTTTGGCTCTGCTGGGGAGCGGTGCATGGCCTGTGCTGTTGTAACAGTTGAGGAAGGAATTGCCGATGCGTTTGTAGCCAAATTAAAGGCAAAAGCTGAATCGCTCGTAATGGGCAATGGTTTAGACGACGGTGTGTTTTTAGGCCCTGTCATACGTGAAGAAAACAAAAACCGAACCATTGCTTATATTGAAAAAGGAGTGGAGGAAGGGGCGACCCTTGTATGCGACGGCCGAAGCCGAGTATCTGCCGATGGTTATTTTATTGGGCCGACGATTTTTGAAAATGTGACAACGGATATGACAATTTGGAAAGATGAAATTTTCGCCCCTGTGCTTTCGATTATCCGTGTGAAAAATTTAGATGAGGGGATTCAAATAGCCAATCGTTCTGAATTTGCAAACGGAGCTTGCCTATTTACAACGAATGCTGCGGCCGTTCGCTATTTTCGTGAAAACATTGATGCTGGAATGCTTGGCATTAACCTTGGTGTTCCTGCACCTATGGCATTTTTTCCTTTTTCAGGATGGAAATCGTCGTTTTATGGGACGCTTCATGCAAACGGAAAAGATAGCGTAGACTTTTATACGCGCAAAAAAGTCGTGACCGCCCGTTATCCGAAGCCGTCATTTGACTAATTTGTAAAGGGGGAGGCATGCCGGTGGGACAGTTACTAAAAAAACCGAAAACAAAGGTGCTTAAACAAGGGGTTACACTTGTTCATGACACGGAGGCAGAAAAGGCGCCCCTTAAGTATGTATCGTTTAAGCTCGTCGATATCCAGGCAAACGCTATATACGAAGAAACGCTCGGTTCCTATGAATGTTGCATTGTTGTTGTAAGGGGAACAGTCACGGTAACGGACGGAGAGCATGTGTTTTCCAATATTGGCACACGGAGTAGCGTATTTGAACGGAAACCGACAGACAGTGTCTATCTCTCGAATGGCCGTTCATTTACGGTAACTGGAACAAGTGAGGCGTGCATCGCTCTTTGCTATGCGCCTTCAAACAAACAATTGCCGACAAAACTTATTAAAGCGAGTGACGTCGGCATTGAAAACAGGGGCCAATTACAGAACAAGCGCTTAGTCCATAATATATTGCCTGATTCAGACAAGACTGCAAACAGTTTGCTAGTCGTCGAAGTGTTTACAGAAAGCGGCAATTGGTCCAGTTATCCGCCCCACAAGCATGATGAGGATAATTTGCCCTACGAGTCTTTTCTAGAGGAAACGTATTACCATGAAATCGATCCACCGCAAGGGTTTGTGTTCCAACGTGTGTATACTGAGTCACGTAATATAGACGAAACGATGGCTGTCGAAAACGGCGATGTTGTCATTGTACCTGCTGGCTACCATCCAGTTGGCGTTCCTGACGGCTATGCGTCCTACTATTTAAACGTAATGGCAGGCCCTGTACGTATTTGGAAATTCCGTAATGAAAAAGACCATGAGTGGATTTTATCACGATAAAAGGAGCGGTAGCCTATGGGCATCCAATTTCAAGAGGGAAAGCAATTTGATGTGATTGCGCTTGGCAGGGCCTGCATTGATTTAAATGCGGCCGAATACAACCGGCCGATGGAAGAAACGCGGTCATTCACAAAATATGTCGGCGGTTCGCCAGCCAATATTGCCATTGGCAGCGCGAAGCTTGGCTTGAAAGTCGGTTTTGTCGGTAAAATTCCTGATGACCAACATGGCCGGTTTATTTCTTCTTATATGAGAGAGGCAGGCGTGGATACAAGCCAGCTCGTGATTGACCGAGAAGGGCATAAAGCAGGTTTGACGTTTACGGAAATTTTGAGCCCTGAAGAATGCAGCATTTTGATGTACCGTGAAAAAGCAGCTGACCTATATTTAAGCCCTGATGAAATCGACGCCGGTTATGTGAGATCTGCAAAAGTACTGCTCATTTCTGGAACGGCATTGGCTCAATCGCCTTCACGGGAGGCAGCCTTAAAAGCAGTGTCACTTGCAAAGGCGGCAGGTACAAAAGTTGTGTTTGAACTCGATTATCGTCCGTACACGTGGTCATCGAGGGAAGAAACGTCCGTTTACTACACACTTCTGGCAGGCATGGCTCATATCGTGATCGGCACGCGGGAAGAGTATGACATTATGGAAGGGGCAAGTGCCAGCGGCAATGAGCAAACAGCCAAAATGCTATTTGCCAAAGAGCCGGAATTGGTTGTTATTAAACATGGTGTTGATGGGTCTTACGCTTATTTGCCATCAGGAGAAACCTTTCGAGCAGGCGTGTACAAAACAAACGTGTTAAAAACGTTTGGTGCTGGAGATTCGTATGCATCTGCGTTTCTATATGGACTTTTGCGTGGTTATGACATTGATCAAGCATTGCGTTTTGGGAGCGCTTCCGCATCGATTGTTGTCAGTAAGCACAGTTCATCGGAAGCAATGCCAACTTTATCTGAAATCAAGGCGCTTGTCGAAGAACAGCATGTTTGAATGTCGGATTTTCTTTAAATAAAAACGCGTAGTGATGATGCGAGGTGTAAACAATGGCGAAAACAATACGATTGACGACTGCACAAGCGCTAGTGAAGTTCTTAAATGCCCAATATTTGCATGCTGACGGGAAAGAGGAGCCTTTCGTTGAAGGGATTTTTACGATCTTCGGGCATGGAAATGTGTTAGGGATTGGCCAAGCACTAGAGCAAGATGCCGGGCGATTAAACGTATGGCAAGGCAAAAATGAACAAGGGATGGCCCATGCGGCAATGGCTTTTAGCAAGCAGATGCTCCGCAAAAAAATATATGCAGTGACAACTTCTGTAGGCCCAGGAGCCGCGAACCTTGTTGCAGCTGCTGGCACAGCGCTAGCTAACAATATACCTGTTTTGCTTCTTCCTGCCGATACATTCGCGACTCGCCAGCCTGACCCAGTTTTGCAGCAATTTGAACAAGAATACAGCCAAGCAGTGACGACAAATGATGCATTAAAGCCGGTGTCGAGATACTGGGACCGGATTACTCGCCCAGAGCAGTTAATGTCGAGCCTTATTCGTGCCTTTGAAGTCATGACAGACCCAGGAAAAGCGGGGCCCGCGACGATTTGCATCGCCCAAGATGTCGAAGGAGAAGCATATGAGTATCCAGAGGAGTTTTTCCGAAAGCGCATTCATTATTTAGAACGTAGAAAGCCAACGGAGCGGGAAATCGAAGGGGCACTTGAACGGATTCGTAGGAGCAAGCGGCCGCTTCTTGTTGTTGGCGGAGGCGCTAAATATTCAGAAGCAAAGAAAGAACTAGTAGCGCTGTCTGAACAGTGTGGCATTCCTCTCGTCGAAACACAAGCAGGAAAAGCAACTGTTGCCGCTGACTTTGCTAACAACCTAGGTGGCCTTGGCGTTACCGGCACGCTTGCAGCGAATAAGGCAGCCCGTGAAGCTGACTTGGTGATTGGCGTAGGCACTCGTTACACCGACTTTGCGACTTCGTCAAAAACGGCGTTTGATTTTGAGCATACCACGTTTTTAAATATCAATGTCAGCCGCATGCAAACGTATAAGCTTGATGCTTATCAGGTTGTTGCAGATGCGAAAGAAACGCTCAGTCTACTTATTTCTAGGTTAAAAACGTATCGGTCAGCGTTTGGCGATCGAATTGCTGCGTTGAAAGAAGAGTGGCTCGCTGAACGGAACCGCCTAAAATCAGTCGTCTTTAATAGAAAAACATTTGTGCCTGAAGTCAAAGAGCATTTTAGCCAAGAGAAGTTAAATGAGTATGCCGATGCTCTGGGTACAGAACTGCCGCAAACGACTGCCTTGCTGGCTATTAATGAAACCATTGATGAGGACAGCACAATTATTTGTTCATCGGGCTCCCTTCCAGGGGATTTGCAGCGACTTTGGCACGCAAACGAGCCGAATACGTACCATCTTGAATACGGATATTCCTGCATGGGTTATGAAATTTCTGGCGCCCTTGGCATCAAACTAGCCGAGCCTGAGCGAGAAGTTTATTCGATCGTCGGAGATGGGAGCTTTCTTATGCTCCATTCCGAATTGATTACCGCCATCCAATATAACAAGAAAATCAATATATTGCTGTTTGACAATGCCGGTTTTGGCTGTATCAGCAACTTGCAGATGGACCATGGCGGCGGCAGTTATTATTGCGAATTTCTTACGGCAGACAATCAAGTGATGAACATCGATTATGCCAAAGTCGCTGAAGGATATGGAGCCAAAACATACCGGGCTAACACAGTTGAACAATTAAAGGCAGCGCTTAAAGATGCCAAGAAGCAAGAGACTTCCACGTTGATTGAAATGAAAGTGCTGCCAAAGACGATGACAGACGGCTATGAAAGCTGGTGGAATGTCGGCGTCGCCGAAGTGGCTGCTTCCCAGTCTATTCAAGATGCCTATCAAGCAAGGCAAGCAAAGCTCAAGGAAGCAAAACATTATTAGAGGAGTCGATCCAATGGCAAATCGCAAGATCCGCTGGGGCATTGCCCCCATTGGCTGGCGCAATGACGACATTCCGGAAATTGGCGCGGAAAACACACTTTCCCATTTGCTTGGCGATATTGTTGTTGCTCGATTTGAAGGAACGGAAGCAGGCGGCTTTTTTCCTGAGCCACAAATTTTAAACAAAGAGCTGCAGCTAAGAAATTTAAAAGTGGCTGGCAAGTGGTTTTCCAGCTATATCATTCGCGATGGCATCGCTTCAGCCGCCCAAGCCTTCGATACCCATTGCCAGTTTTTGCAAGCTATCGGCGCAGAGATGGCGATCGTTTCGGAACAAACGTATAGCATCCAAGGGCTTGAAGCAAATATTTTCCGCGACAAGCCGACTTTTTCGAAAGAAGAATGGAAGTGTTTATACGAAGGGCTTGAGGAGCTTGGGGCAATTGCTCATTCATATGGCCTTACACTTGCGTTCCATCCCCATCTCGGCACGGGCGTGCAAACAAAAGCAGAAGTTGATCAACTGATGGCCCATACGGATCCGAGCTTAGTGAGCCTTCTGTATGATACGGGGCACGCCTACGTGTCAGATGGAGCATTTTTGCCGCTCCTCGATGACTATATGGATCGGATTAAGCACGTCCATTTTAAAGATGTGCGGAGTGAGGTGACGGATGCTTGCAGGCGTGACGGGCTTTCGTTCCAACAAGCGTTTTTAAAAGGGATGTTCACAGTACCAGGCGATGGCTGCATTGACTTTACAAAAGTATACCGACGTCTTATTCGAGGGGGCTACGATGGCTGGATTGTCGTAGAGGCGGAGCAAGATCCAAACATTGCCCACCCGCTGGAGTACGCATTAAAAGCAAGACGCTATATTGATTCCTATTTGCTGGCAGGCGGCGAGAAGCAGGCAACCATTTAAACAAGATGAAGGAGGAAGGAACATGACAGTTCGAGTGGGCGTGATTGGCACGGGGGCCATTGGCCAAGACCATATTAGGCGATTAGAATGCAAACTTTCAGGAGCAAAAGTGACAGCGGTTACAGACGTTAACCAAGATCTTGCCAGGAAAGTGGCCAACACATACGCCAAACAGGCGACTGTTTATGCCAATGACAGAGAATTGATTGCCGCCCGCGATGTGGATGCCGTCTTAGTGGCCAGCTGGGGGCCAGCACACGAAGCGAGTGTGCTGGCAGCGCTTGAGGCAGGCAAGCGTGTTTTTTGCGAAAAGCCACTTGCGACCACGGCAGACGGGTGCATGCGCATTGTCGAAGCGGAAATGGCTCATGGCAAGCGGCTTGTCCAAGTCGGGTTTATGCGGCGTTTTGACAGCGGCTATCTTCAATTAAAGCAAGCACTTGAGCAGGAATTGGTCGGAGAACCATTAATGGTCCGTTGCATCCACCGCAATGTCGAGTCAGCAGAAAGCTATACAACCGACATGGCGATTACGGACACATTGATTCATGAAATTGACGTACTTCATTGGCTCCTAAATGACGAGTATCAACATGTCCGTGTCCTTTATCCGAAAAAAACAAAGCATGCGCTTCCCCATTTGCAAGATCCGCAACTCGTGTTGCTTGAAACGAAAAAAGGCGTCATCATTCAAGCGGAAATTTTTGTTAACTGTAAATATGGCTACGACATCCAATGCGAAATAGCTGGCGAAGAGGGCGTTATCAGTCTGCCTGATGTCCCAGCAGTCCGTTTATGCAGCAACGGCCGCAAAGGGACGGAAGTGCTGCAAGACTGGAAAAAACGGTTTGAAGCCGCTTATGACGTCGAACTGCAAGCCTTTATTGACGATGGCTTAAAGGACGAACCGGCTTCAGGGCCGAGCGCGTGGGACGGATATGTGGCTGCTGTAACTGCAGATGCCTGTGTAAAAGCGCAAGAGTCGGGCCGGGAAGAATCGATTGAGCTTCCGAAGAAACCTGCGTTTTATCAACACTCAGCAGCCACGCCTGAGCAAGTATAGGAGAAGACAGCGATGAAACGTTGTGTTAACGGGGGAACAATGCCGCATTAAAGAAAGGCCTGGCCTACTACGACTAGCATGGCTATGACTTTATTGTAAATTCGTCCTGAAGATCAGCTGTCCGAAAAGCAAGAGTCCTAAAAGGACCTTAAATTTGAAAGGAGGGAAGGCATGGGGTTTGTGCCGATGGCTCCATTGTTGGCCGACGCGAAGAAAGACAGTTACGCAATTGGCCAATTTAATATTAATGGGCTGCAATGGGCAAAAGCGATTTTGGCAGGGGCAGAATCGCAACAATCACCAGTAATTGCAGCCGCTTCTGATCGTTTGATTGACTACTTAGGAGGCTTTCAGACGGTTGTGGCAATGATGGGAGCATTAACCGATGAACTCGGTATAACGGTCCCTGTCGTGCTCCATCTTGACCACGGTTTAAGTATTGAGCGTTGCAAGAAAGCAGTTGATGCTGGCTTCAGTTCTGTCATGTTTGATGGTTCTCATTATCCAATTAACGAGAATATCGACATGACCAAAGAGGTAGTGGCCTATGCCCACGCACACAATGTCTCGGTAGAGGGGGAGGTCGGTACAGTCGGTGGCATAGAAGATGGGCTTATGGCCGAAATCAAATATGCCGATGTCGAAGAATGCCAGCGGTTTGTCTGTGAAACCAATGTCGATGCGCTCGCGGCAGCGCTCGGCTCCGTCCATGGCAAATACAAGGGTGAGCCAAAGCTCGGATTTAACGAAATGGCCGCCATATCGGCTAGCACGAATGTGCCGCTCGTCCTTCACGGTGCCTCGGGCATACCTGATGAACAGCTACAACGGGCCATAAAGCTTGGGCACGCCAAAATCAATATAAACACCGAATGCATGATCGCATGGTCTGATGCTTGCCGGACAACATTTGCCGAGCAGGAAACGGCGTTTGAGCCGCGACTGCTCTTGCAAGAGGGCCTGGCGATGGTCCAGGCTACGGTCGAAAAGAAAATCAAACAATTTGGAGCAGCCAATAAAGCAGCTGGTTCTGCAAGTCTACAAAGGAGATGAAACCTATGACAGCAGCACGCATTCAATGTGCCGTTCTCGGACTTGGGCGCCTCGGCTATTACCATGCGAAAAATTTGCTGACGGAAGTGAGGGGGGCGGCAATTGTCCAAGTGATTGACCCCCTTCCTGGCCGGGCCAAGGATGTCGCCCAAACATTTGGAGTGGCTAGTTACTCGGACGACGTACTCGATGCATTCTCAAACCCTGCCGTCGATGCCGTCGTTATCGTCACGCCGACGCGGACGCACGCCGAGATGATCAAACTGGCAGCTAGCTATGGCAAAGATGTTTTTGTTGAAAAGCCGCTGACTTTGCAATTAGAAGAATCGATAGACGTAACGAAAGCGGTTGAGGAGGCAGGTATTATTTGCCAAGTGGGGTTCATGCGGCGGTTCGACCCGGCTTACGCAGATGCCAAGCGGCGAATTGCTGCTGGAGAGATCGGCAAACCTCTTTATTATAAAGGTTTTACACGCGATGCAGGCGCACCGCCGCCTGAATTTATAAAAGATAGCGGCGGGCTGTTTGTCGATTGTTCCATTCATGATTATGACATTGCCCGCTATTTGGTCGGGGCGGAGATCACAGCGATTTCCGGTCATGGACGGGTGCTGAAGTATCCATTCATGGAAGCCTACGGCGATGTGGACCACGCTCTTTCCTACTTTGAATTTGACAATGGGGCGGCAGGCGATGCTGAAGCTAGCCGTAATTCGCCTTATGGTTATGACATCCGCGCCGAAATTATTGGGTCAGAAGGCAGTTTGTTTATTGGCGAACTGCGGGACAAATCATTGACGATATTAAATGCCACTGGTTCAAGGTACGAAATCATTCCTGATTTCCAGACCCGCTTTCGTGACGCGTACCGTTTAGAATTGCAGCACTTTATTGACTGTGTCCGCTCAAGGAACACGCCAATTGTAACGGCTGAAGATGCCACAATCAACTTAAAAATAGCCCTTGCTGCAACTGAATCAATGAGAAGCGGCAAGAAAGTGGTATTGCAGCCGCAGGCCTCCCTTTAGAAAGAGACATTTGCCTATTTTTGTGTGTGCGCCTTATTTGGCTTGTATAAACAGAAAAAGGAGTCTACTAACCACTGCTGTAGTGCAGCGCTGTTCCCTATCGATGGATGAATCGGTTTTTAAGGAAAGAAGCGATGATAAAGGGGAGAGACAAATTGGGTATAGTTTCAATTATGTCATTTATCATGATTATCGGAGCCATTTGGCTATTCGCTTACAAACGAAGCCGCAATGTCGATCTTTCGAGCTCAGAAGGGTACTTTTTAGGTGGACGGAGTTTGACCGGTGTGACGATTGCCGGCTCAGTCATTATGACCAATTTATCTACAGAGCAAATTGTTGGTCAAAATGGACAAAGCTACGTGGCTGGCATGGAAGTCATGGCTTGGGAAGTAACGGCTGCGATTGCGATTGTCGCACTTGCACTCGTATTTTTGCCTAAATATTTAAAATATGGTGTGGACACAGTCACCGATTTTATTGAACGGCGCTATGATGCAACGACGAAGAGGATTGCTTCGTTTTTATTTATATTTACCTATGTGGTTTCGTTTCTTCCTGTTGTCTTATATTCTGGTTCATTAGTATTTAACCAAATTTTCTCAGTAGATGAACTGTTAAATGTCCATCCCCTTGTGGCTGTTTCGTTGATTTCAGCCATGATTGGAATCGTTGGTCTGCTTTATTTGCTTATCGGCGGCCTGCGCCTTAGTGCATTTAGCGATACGATTTATGGCGTTGGTTTGCTTATCGGTGGTCTTTCTATTCCGATTCTAGGGTTGATTGTATTAGGAGATGGCCATTTACTTGCAGGATTTGAAACGATTCGCCAAAACACGCCTGAAAAATTAAATTCAATTGGAGCAATTGACTCTGAGATGGTGCCGTGGCCAACGCTTTTTTTAGGCATGTTTTTTAATAACTTATTTTATTGGTGTACAAACCAGTTAATTGTTCAAAAAGTACTGGGGGGACGAGACTTAAAAGAAGGGCAGAAGGGAGCCCTTTATGTCGGTTTCTTCAAAATTTTCGGTGCGTTGTTCTTAGTATTCCCTGGCATCATTGCCTTCAACATGTTTGGCGACGGCATTAATCCCGCCGATAACGCCTATCCGATGCTAGTCGTTGCCGTTCTACCGGATTTAGCATTTGGCATTTTTGCGGCAATTATCTTTGGCGCGATTTTAAGCTCATTTGTAGGAGCTTTAAATGCAACAGCTACTTTGTTGGCGCTTGACTTTTATAAGCCGTTGGCCAAGAAAAACGTGACAGACAATAAAGTCGCTCGCTTTGGCAAAATGGTTACGGTCATTGTCGGTGGACTATCAATCATTATCGCGCCGTTGATTGCTTTTGCTCCGGCAGGGTTATTCCATGTCGTCCAACAATTTAATGGGCTGTACAGCATGCCGTTGCTGGCGATCATTATTCTCGGCTTCTATTCTAAGTACGCGACTGCCTTTGCTGCAAAAGTGACGTTTGCTTTTCATGTGGTTGCCTATACTGCAAGTCAGATATTCTTAGAAATTCATTATCTCTACGTATTTAGCGTGATGTTTTTCATCGATTTGTTGCTTTTATGGGCGCTAAGCCGATTAAAGCCATTACAGGTTCCGTTTGAATTGACAGAAGAAACGAACAAAGTCGACTTGACACCTTGGAAACACCGCAATTGGGTAAGTGTGTTGGTGATCTTAACGGTTTTAGGAACGTATTTGTTGTTCTCCCCTTGGGGAATTGCTAAATAGCATCGGGGATACAATACCATCAAATGGAGTCTGTCCTTTTCTCGCTTTTTCATGCACTGTTGCTCCCTTTTCAGAATGGCTATTGAATGAACTTTAGGCAAATGGAAAAAACTATTCTGGAATGAAAAAGGAGTAGGGGTGGAAATGGGCGCTATTTGGAGTGAAGTATGGAAAGCGTTTCTATTAATCATTGTCGGTATGCTATTGTTACGGGTTTCTGGCCGAAAATCGATATCACAGATGACAGTGCCGACGACGATTACCATGATTTCTATTGGAACTGTCATTGTACAGCCAATTGCCAATCATAGTATTCTCTTGACGATCATTGCCGCTGTGGTGTTTATATTGGTCTTGTTTCTAGCTGAATCGATCCAAGTTAGGTGGAATGCAGCTGAGTCATTTATCAAAGGGCCAGCCATACTCGTTATACGTGAAGGCCAACTGCAACCACAAAACTTAAAGAAGCTTAGAATGACGGTCGATGCCTTGGAAATGCAATTGCGCCAGCAAGGAATATCTAAAATGAGTGATGTGAAGACAGCCACCATTGAGCCAAACGGTGGGCTTGGCTATGAACTATTTGATTGGGCAAAGCCGATCACTTATGCACAAATGGAGGCCTTGTTGGCACATTATTTAAAAGGTGCTCCTCCACCAAATGAAACAAACCGGCAAAGCAACAATGCCATGAGCGAAAGCAACTTATTTGCTGAAATTGAAAATGACAATCGCCATGTTTCTAGACGAACCCTACATTAGAGGAACGAACGAGTGCGCTCGCAAACTAGAGTGCTCCTATTTAAAGGGGAGTAGGAGAGCGCAAACTTAATGAAAGGCCAGTTGAACCTTCAACTGGCCTAATCGTCTTTATCCGCTAAAAGGCAAGGAACAGGCTTATGCAAAAGGTTGCCTCCTTTTTCAGGGAGACGATTGTTTGTTTAGCGGGCATTATTTGCCTACTGTTGACTTTTTTGAAGCGCTTGGTCTAAATCACTCAGAATGTCGTCAATGGTTTCGATACCGACAGATAGGCGAACCATGTCTGGTGTGACGCCTGCTTTTGCTTGGCTTTCTTCATCTAGTTGCTGGTGTGTGGTGCTTGCTGGATGAATCACCAATGATTTGGCGTCACCGACATTAGCTAAATGGCTGAATAACTGTAGGCTGTTAATAAACCGTTTGCCTTCTTCCACGCCGCCTTTAATGCCGAATGTAAAGATCGATCCTGCCCCTTTCGGCATGTACTTCTGTGCCAGATCATAGTAACGGTTCGACTCTAGGCCTGGGTAATGGACCCAAGAAACAATAGGATGCTGTTGTAAGTATTCAGCAGTGCGTTTCGCATTTTCTACATGGCGCTCCATCCGCAACGGCAATGTTTCCAGCCCTTGAATAAATAGAAATGTATTAAATGGGGAAGCAGAGGCGCCAATATCTCTAAGCAGCGTGACTCGTGCTTTTGTAATGTAAGCGAGGGGGCCAAGTGCCTCTGTATACACAAGTCCATGGTAACTAGCATCTGGCTCTGATAAACCAGGAAACTTGCCATTGGCAAAATCAAATCGTCCAGAGTCGACAATGACGCCGCCGATCGATGTCCCATGGCCGCCAATAAACTTAGTAGCGGAATGGACAACAATGTCTGCGCCATGTTCAATCGGTCTGCACAAATACGGGGTAGCAAACGTATTGTCAACGATAAGGGGGATCCCATTTGCATGGGCAATGTCTGCAATCGCTTCAATGTCTGCTATGTTGATTTGCGGATTTCCAATCGTTTCGATAAAAATCGCTTTAGTCTTGTCTGTGATCTTTTCTTGAAATTGGGATGGTTCATCGACATCGACAAAATGGCATGCCACGCCTAGTTTAGGCAACGTGTGCGCAAATAGGGCATAAGTGCCGCCATACAAGCTGCTGGAAGCAATAATGTTGTCTCCTGCTCCCGCGATATTTAAAATCGCATATGTAATGGCAGCTTGCCCAGAAGAAGTTGCTAATGCGCCTACGCCGCCTTCCAATTCAGCCATCCGCTGTTCAAACACATCATGTGTCGGGTTCATAATGCGTGAATAAATGTTGCCTGGCTCTTGTAAAGAAAACAAATTTGCAGCGTGATCGGTATCATTAAATACGTAAGAGCTTGTTTGGTAAATGGGTACCGCTCTCGCGTTTGTTGCAGAGTCAGGCGTTTGTCCACCATGTAGAGCAATGGTTTCAAAACCAAATGATTGTTTTTCTGTCATCTCTCTTTCCCCACTTTCTTGTTTTGTATATTTCGAATCTTTTGCTTGGAGCCGTGCGCAACACTTGTCTAAATAGTTCATACGTAGGAATTAATATAACAGAATAACTGAAAAAAATAAATATTTCTCTTCCAAAAGGCAAAAATACTCGTATCCTCAATTCGATAAAATGACTAGAGGATGGAACATGGTATAATAACCATACAAACGAACCCAATAAACGTTGCCTTTAAGCAACTTGAAAGCGTCCTTTCAAGTGTGTTTAAAGGCTTTTTGCCGTTGTTTGTAAATGAATCCATTTAGAGGAGAGATGAAAGTGGGAGATTTGCCATGCAAAGGATGCAAAGGATTGTGCTGTGGGCCTGTGCCTATTTCCGAAAGGGAGCTGCGACATATAAAAAAACACATTAAGAAAATGCCTGCGAAAAGACGCGATTCCCTAAAAAACCAACAGCGTTTTTTAGGGACGTGCATCTTTTTTGACGAAGCCAATGATTGTTGTGGCATTCACTCAGTCCGTCCAGCGATTTGCCGTGCATTTGGGCATCACCAAAACCTCGTCTGTTTTCGCAAGCCAGAAGCTGCTTCAGCTAAAACGTACTACCCGGATGAAAAGGCTGTTGGTACGTTAAGCATTGATTTTACATGGAAAGATTTTGGTTGACCTTGCCTCTGGGGCCTCCAGAGGCAAGCACAAGAAGGGGGACAACCCGATTTACCCTTTTAAAGCGCCGCCTGTCAAACCTTTGACAACACGTTCTTGGGCGATAATAAACAATAACAAAATCGGCAAGCTAGCTAGCGTGATAGCAGCCATCAGGCCAGGGACGTTAATCATCAATTCGCCGTAAAAATTTTGCAGTCCAAGAGGCAATGTCATCTTACTTCTTGTCGTAAGCAAAATGAGTGCAAAGATAAACTCTGTCCACAAGAAGACGAAATTGTAAATGACAATTGTAGACAAGGCTGGGGTTACATTAGGGAAAATCACTTTGCGAAAAATGGTCCAGTGATTCGCGCCGTCAATTTGTGCGGCTTCTTCAAGCTCTTTAGGAATTTCCTGCATAAACTGCGTCAAGATGAAAATCGAGATTGGCAAGCTAAAAGCGACATATGGACCGAGTAAAGCCAACAATGTATCATAAATGCCCATCTCTTGCGTTAAAACAAAAATCGGTATTAAGGTCGCATGAATGGGGAGCATCATTCCTGCAACGAAGAGCAAAAACAGAGGGCGGTTAAAGCGGAATGACAGCCGGCTTAATGGATAACTGGCTAATGAAGCAATGACGACTGTCAATGAGACGGCGCTTACCGTAATGATTAAGCTATTTAAAAAATAGCCAGCAAGCCCCATATCAACTACCGCAAAGTAATGTTCAAACGTAAAGGTGTCAGGCACAATCGCGTAAGGGTTGTCGAAAAATTCGTCCATGCTTTTTAGCGATGTACCAACCATGTACATAAATGGATAAAACGTAAACAGCAACAAGGAAACAGCCAACACATACAGCATGATACGTTTAACGAGTTGTAGTGGATTCACGAGAGGATCCCCCGTTTCTTTCGCTGGTATTCAACAAATTGGATGATGGCTACACAAATAAAGGCAATAATAAACATGGCAGCAGCGACTGTGCTCGCATAGCCCATGCTAAACTGGATAAAGCCTTGCTTGTACATATAGGTTCCTAGTATTTCTGTTGCCCCTCCAGGGCCGCCGCCAGTCATAATGTAAAAAATGTCAAATGCTTTTAGCGAACCAACAACGGCGAGAACGGAAGAACTGACAATAGTCGGAACGAGGGCAGGCAACGTGATGTAAAAAAACTGTTGCCTTCCATTTGCGCCATCAATGCTAGCCGCTTCATACAATTCATTTGGAATCCCTACCATGGCTGCTTTAAATAAAATCATGTAAAAAGGAGAGAACTGCCAAATAACGACAACTAAGATGGCAATCATCGCTACATTGGCGTCTGCTAACCAGGGGATCGCATCAATGCCAACTATTTGCAACAATTGGTTAATCGGACCGTTTATCGGGTCATACATAAAAATCCAGAGAAGCCCTATCGCTACCGTAGACATTAAATAGGGAAGAAAGTAAATAACATTTAACAATCTTTTACCGATGACAGGGCTGAAGAGAACAAGTGCCATGATCAGCCCTAGTGGGATTTGCACAAAAACGGAAACAAGCACAAGCAAACTATTGTTTTGCAGCGCTTGCCAAAAAGTGGCGTCTTTAAGCAAAGTCACATAGTTGTCCAGTCCAATAAAGGTGCGTTGAGGTTGCACACCATTCCACTCATGAAGGCTGTAATAGAATGTTGAAAAAATCGGATACATAATAAATACGCTATAAACAAGAAGCGCTGGCAATACAAAGAAGAAAATCGTTCGACCGCTCTTTGCCTTTCTTTGTGTAAGCGGGGGAGAAGTTCCTGGTTGAACAGCGGTTTTCATATGTAGCCCTCCTTTTATAAAGATAAAGAGAGGCACTAGACGAAAAAGTGCGCTCTCTTCTATCTGTTAATCTAACAATTCTTTTGCTTTCTCCTCCATCTGACTAGCTGCTTCTTCAGGTGTAAGCGTTTTACCGAATAGCTGCTGTGTTGTATCTAGATGTAGTTCAGCAAGAGCAGGGGGCAATGTTTGGTCATAAGGCATGTGAATGTCATTGGCATTAGCCGCGATTTCATCAATTCGCTTAATAAATGGGTCATCTGTTTCAATGTCTTTAATAGCGGCAATGCTGCCCGTTCGGTTTACATAATCTTCGGCTGTTTCAATGCTTGTAAGTTCATTGATCAGCTCAACTGCAAGGTCAGGATGTTCTGTGGCTGAAGAAACGGACCAAACGGGGCTTGTTGCGCCGCCTACATTGGAAGGATCGCCATTTCCTTCAGCTATTTCAGGAAACTCAAACATCCCTAGTTTCTCTTCAAATTCAGGTGCTTCTGTACGTACGCTAGAGATAAACGTATTCGTCATTAGCATCATTGCAGACTGGCCCGAATAAAGCAGTTGCCGTCCTTGCCCTGCATCGTAAGGAACGCCGTTAAAACCTGGATTAAAAGCACCTCTGTCAACAAGGTCTTGGATGTATTCGCCTGCCTTTACATAGGACTCGTCATCAAACCCTGTACCGTCACGGTTAAAAGCCCCTTGAAAAAGGTCTTCGCCGCCTAGGCGGTCGGCAAAATACATCAAATAATACGTGCCCGGCCATTTTGTTTGGTTGGTTAATGTAATCGGGATAATATCGTTCTCTTTTAACGTGTCCACAATTTCAAGAAACTCGTCATATGTTTGCGGCTCCTCTAACCCGTATTCATTAAAAATTTCTTTGTTATAAAAGAACAGTGTTTGAGTAAGCCCTAACGGAAGCCCGTAAACTTCGTCTTCAAATGTTGTATTCGTTAGTGCAACATCAAGAAATTTATCAAAGTCGATATCGTAGTCATTTAATGATACTACTTGCCCGGCATCAGCAAACTCTTTTAGCCAGCTGCCACCCCAGGAAAAAAAGACGTCTGGAGGATCTCCTCCTGACACGGCAACAACCATGCGCTGTTTATAATCGTCATTCGGAATATACTGCATGTTCACTGTTACACCTGGGTTTTTATCTTCAAAACGGGCAATCGCATCTTGATATACTTTTTCTTTTTCGCTCGCGTCATTTTGCCAAAGCTCTAATACAATGTCCCCTTGATGGTTTTCCCCCTCGCTTTCCGTTCCAGCGTCTTCATTTGAATTGCCACAAGCACTGAGAACAAACAATCCCATCATCGAAATACAAACAAACGTCGCCGCTTTCTGTCTCATTGCAAAACCCCCCTTTTCATTTTTACGCAAAAATGCCAGCGGGAACGGCGAGTTGATACCCGTGTGCGGTACGTTCTCTCGGTTCCCTTATAAAGGAGCATTAAAATCGTTCCATCAGTCACCTCCTTAGCAAAATTGGAAGAGGAAACTATGCACAGGCCATCCTTTAAAAGCATGCAAAAAAGCCCTCATCACAGGAATCAATCGACTCCTTGTCGTTTAATCAGGGTTGTATTCATCAGGCTGCGTCTATTAAGTTATGGCAATGATAGCGATAATATGATTGTCCCATGTAAGAATAAAGAGATTATGAAAAAGAGGTTTATTATTTGTAAAATTTTCATTGTTATTATATAGGATCGTTCACTCCCTAGTCAATGGTTTTAGCGGAAATGGCATTGGCGCCTTTAAAAGTCGACAAAAAGCTCATGTTTACATCTCTCACACGGATGTGAACATGAGCGAAGTGGTGTTTCTAACATTGGTACCTCGTCCTTTTTATAAGAGAAGAAAAAATCAGTTTTCTAAAAATCTATTTGGCAAAGCTACTTCGATACGCCGCCGGCGTTACGGACGTAAGCCTTTTAAATGTCCGATAGAAGTGTGGCATGCTGTTAAAGCCACATTGTTCCGCAATAAGGGCAATGTTTTCTTTTTGTTCTTGTAGCAAATTTTTCGCCATAATGATGCGCTTCGTTGTGATGTATTCTGTTACATTCATGCCGATAAGTTTTTTAAATACCCTGCTAAAGTGCGCCGGCGACACAGCTGCTATTTTCGCTAGGTTATTCAGTTCGAGCTCATTTTCTAAATTGAGCTCGATATAGTCAAGAACCTGATTGATCCACACTGGCCCAGCGTTATGATGCCCGACATGCTCGCTCTTGAGGCAGTTTCGGTTTAGAAACAAAAGAATTTGCTGCAACAAAAGGGCTAACATCTGCCTCTGGTCAATGCGCTTTTCTTTTTCCTCCTCCCAGAGCTGATCGATATACAATTCGAGCTGAGCCCGGTTTTTTGGCTCTAGCCGGTGCCTGTAATTTTTGAGTCCTTTGCCTTCCTCAAACAATCTTAGATAGGAGTGAGAATCCCAAAATACAGAGCGCTGCAATAAAACGGGGCTGAAAAAAATAGCCGTTGAGGTAATCAAATTTTCTGCTGTTGGGATGACGCGGTGGATCGTATTTCCAGGGATGGTGATAATATCTCCCTGCTCAGCTTGAAATAAATTCTGATCGATAAAAAAGGTTCCTTTCCCTTGGTAGACATAGACAATTTCGTACCAGTCGTGCAAATGGTCAGGAAGCTCGCGATTAGGCGTTTTCGTATCTTTATAAGCAATGAAAAAGGGGAAATCATTCTCTGAATCAAATGTTTTGCGGACAGGCTCCAATTTCAACACCTCTTTTCCAAACCTAAAATCTTAATCTTTTTATATTATATCAATAAAAGGTACATATTGAGCAGAATACGCAATATTTATAACTTATTTATGGTGATAAAATGAATCTTGGCAACAATGAAGGGTGGACAGAATGAGGAGGAAAACTGTGAGAAGCATCGTTTGCGAACGGCCAAATGTATTCAAGATGACAAATGAGAAAGCGCCTTCAATTAGGCCCGGTGAAGCGTTAGTTCGTATTAAACGAATTGGCATATGTGGGACTGATCTTCATGCTTATAAAGGAAACCAGCCCTTTTTTTCCTATCCTAGAGTACTAGGGCATGAGCTGTCTGGTGTCATTGAAGAGGTCGAACATAATCCTGAAGGGCTGCAAGCAGGAGATCGTGTAGCGATCATCCCTTATTTAAGCTGTGGAAATTGCCATGCTTGCCGAAACGGCAAAACGAACTGTTGTACGAAGGTGAATGTGCTGGGTGTTCATATCGATGGTGGTATGAGAGAGCTGGTTGCTGTTCCTACCAAACAATTAATGAAAACTACTAGTCTTTCCTATGATGAAGCAGCCCTCATTGAGCCTCTTGCTATTGGTGCCCACGCTGTAAATCGGGCGAAGCCAAGAAGAAATGAACAGGTTCTAGTGATTGGGGCAGGGCCCATCGGGTTGGGCGTGATGCTTTTTGCCAAGGAACAGGGTGCCCGTGTCATTGCTATGGATGTCAATGAAGAGAGACTTGAATTTTGCCAGCAATGGGCCAAAGTAGATGCAGTCGTCCATGCATTGGATAACCCTCTGTCCGAACTAAATGATCGACTGAATGACGAGTTGCCGACAATTGTTTTTGATGCGACGGGAAACAACGATTCCATGACAGAAGCTTTTAACTATGTTGCTCATGGGGGGAAATTGGTTTACGTAGGGCTTGTCAACGGAATGATTCAATTTGATGATCCAGAATTTCATAAAAGAGAAATGACATTAATGGCCAGCAGGAACGCGACCAAAGAGGATTTTAACTACGTTATACAGGTGTTGGAAACAGGCTCTATTCAACTGGATTTGTACATTACCCATCGCTGCAGCTTTAGGGAGATGGTTGAACAGTTTGATAGCTGGCTATTACCGGAATCAAAAGTGATAAAGGTGGTCGTAGAGCTCTAAGGGATGAGAAATTAGCTCGTCCCTTGCCTGAGTCTATCAACGATTTAAATTGGTACAGGTCAGAGTAACAGATTGTTATGGCAAAAATGAAAGCGTTATCAACAAAGGCGAGCAATAAGAAAAACTATACGTAAGGACTGAATGGAATGAAGAATGGGAAAACAATGTCCTCCCTCCTACTTCTTGTAATGGTAGCTTTGTTAACGGCATGCAGTACGGCTGATGCAGGCAATAGCCCAGACCAGGTTTACACCGTGAATATCGCTTACGGAAATCAGCCAGGTGAACCAGTAGACCAAATGGCGCGGAAGTGGAAGGAGCTTGCCGAAGAACGGAGCAACGGACGGTTGAATATACGGTTATATCCTAGCTCACAGCTAGGCTCTGAAGCAGACGTAGTTGAGCAGGCACTGTTTGGGAGCAATGTGATCATCTTTACAGGCTATGACTTCCTTATGAACTTTGTCCCTGATCTGGGAGTGATGACGGCTCCATATCTAGTAGACGACGTAGAGGATTTATTCTACTTGACGACAACCGATTGGTTTAAATCGCTCGAGGATGACTTGAGGCAGGAGGGTTTAGAGATTGTAACAACAAACACACTCTATGGTGAGCGCCATCTCATGACAACGAAAGAGGTTCTGACACCAGAGGATTTAAAAGGGCTAAAAATCCGGGTTCCAAACAACCAGATGTATATTCACACGTTCAGTGTGCTTGGCGCTTCACCGACACCGCTTCCTCTATCCGATATGTATGCTTCCTTGCAACAGGGCGTAATTGATGGGGCTGAGAATCCGCTGCCTGTCCTCTCTGGCTCAAAAACGCATGAAGTCGCGAAATTTCTAGCGTTAACGGGACATACGAAGATTATTAGCCCATGGGTGACTGGAAACGAGTTTATGGACTCTCTGCCAGCTGATTTGCGGGACATTTTACAGACAACGGGGGATGAAGCGGGAGAATTTGAAAAAACGATTGTGGCAGAGGAGGAGGAAAAGGTTCTCGAAGATTTTGCTTCACAAGGAATTAAGATAAATGAGATTGATGTTGAGCCGTTTAAAGAAAGAGCGCAGGAGATTTTTAACCGTATTCCTGAATGGAGCCCTGATCTACAGGAAACGATTCAAGAACTGCTGGATAACCGTGATTAGAAGGAATGAACAACTCCTTTGTCTCTGGTAGAAGCTGGATCGATGCTTAGAGGAAAGCCTACACTCACAACAACGTAGAGGTGATAAACATGAAGCGTTTTTTTCATCATTTGGATGATTATCTAGGAGTTCTTGCTTTATCAGGAATTATTGTTCTCATTAGCGCAAACGTATTTTTCCGCTTTGTCTTAAACAGTCCGATCACATGGACTGAGGAAGTCAGTTTGGCGTTGTTTATATGGCTTACGTTTATCGGTATTAGCTCTGGAATCAAGCACAATTCACACGTAGGGATCGATTATTTCGTCCGGAAAATGCCGGAAAAAATACGCCATTATGTTCAGGTGGCAAGGCTTGTCGTGATTTTGGCTGCCACTATCCTTGTGTTTGTCTACTGGGGGGCTGCGTTTGCCTTTCACGGTGTCGCCAAAGTAACCCCAGTGCTTGGGATCAGTTATACATTCATTAATTTGGCGGTGCCGATCGGTTCGTTGCTAGCCGTGTTTCATCTTCTTAACGTGTTTATTAAAAGAGACCGGGCTTATATACATCAAGAGAGAGGACTGGAGTAAGGATGGATTTAACGATCGCTTTAATCATCATGTTTGCTCTGATCATATTGAATATTCCTGTAGCCTACGCCATTATTGCCGGCTGCGCCTACTACTTTATCATGAATGATAGCTTCACCCATGAAATCTTAATCCAACGAATGATGAGTGGCGTAGAATCCTTTCCTCTCCTTGCGATCGTTTTCTTTATAACAGCAGGGATTCTGATGAACTATACCGGAATTACGGAAAGAATGCTTAACTTTGCCCAAGTCATGACTGGCCATATGACAGGTGGGCTAGCGAAAGTCAATGTATTGCTCAGTGTGCTGATGGGAGGTTTATCGGGGTCTAATATCGCGGATGCGGCCATGCAGTCCAAAGTACTTGTGCCGCAAATGACGAAGCGCAATTATCCGCCTGCTTTCTCGACTGTATTAACAGCGGCAACGTCTCTGATTACACCGATCATTCCACCAGGGATAGCCTTAATTATGTACGGTTATATCGGGAACGTGTCTATTGGCAACCTGTTTTTAGCTGGCATTGTACCGGGTTTAATGCTTAGTGTGATTTTCTTAATACTTGTTCATTTTATTGCTAAAAAGAGAGGCTTTGAAACAGAAAAAAAGCCAGCGGCTAAACCAAAAGAGATGCTCATTGCTTCTAAGGATGCAGCGTTTGCGATTTTGTTGCCGATTATCATTATTGGTGGAATTCGCTTTGGCGTGTTCAGCCCAACGGAGGCCGGAGCGATTGCCGTTATTTATGCTCTTATTTTAGGGTTTTTTATTTATCGCCAGATGAAGGGCAATCAGCTCGTTACCGCTTTAAAAGAATCGGTCAATTTAACGGCCACGATCATGATCATTATTGCGGCGGGAACGGCCTTCGGCTGGATTTTAACGCTGGAGCAGATTCCACAGCAACTAACTGGCACGGTAACCAATTTTATCGAGAGCCCTGCTCTGTTTTTATTAGTCATTATGGTCTTTTTACTCGTAGTAGGCATGTTTATTGAAGGCAACGTTTTACTTATTATACTAACACCTATCTTTATGCCTATGATTCAAACATTCGGTATAGATCCTGTGCATTTTGGGCTTTTCTTTATTCTTTGCCTTAGTGTTGGAACGATCACTCCTCCTATCGGGACGATTATGTTTACGACAACGGCAATTACTAAAGTGAAAATTGAAGATTTTATTAAAGAGGCATGGCCTTTTTATATTGTTTTAATCATTGCGATTTTGCTTGTTGCCTATTTCCCAGCAATTTCCCTATGGCTGCCTTCTCTGTTCTCCTAATTAAATAAGGATCGATGAAGCCATCCACTCTAACGGTATTCAGCGACAACTGGACACTGTGAGGTAGATTAAATCCGTGTTTAACAAATAAGGAGGTTTTGATTTTGTCTAACGCTTTTTTTCAAGTTCACCCGACAGACAATGTCATCGTCAGTTTAAAAGACTTGCAAAAAGATCAACGTATCCAGTTTAAAGAAGAGCATATTCCTTTATCCAGAGACGTTCCTTCTGGGCACAAAATTGCAATCAGAGACATCGCTGTAGGAGAAGACATCGTAAAATACGGATTCCCTATTGGCAAAGCAAGCAAGCCAATTCAAAAAGGCGATTGGGTACACACCGATAATGTTGTAACGAAGCTATCAGGAACGCTCGAATATCAGTATCAACATAAATCACAGCCGTTTCGTGTTCGGGAATCCGCAACCACTTTTGATGGGTACTGGCGCAAAAACGGGGAAGCGGGCATTCGTAATGAAATATGGATTATCAATACCGTGGGCTGTATTAATAAAACAGCAGAGATTCTCGCGAAAATGGGAAATGAGGCATTTCAAGAGGAAGGGATCGATGGCATCTATCATTTTCCTCATCCCCTAGGCTGCTCCCAACTAGGCGATGATTTGCATAACACTCAAAAAATATTAGGAAGACTCGTAGAGCATCCTAACGCTGCAGCGGTTCTCGTATTAGGTCTAGGGTGTGAAAACAACTTTATAGAATCTTTTAAACAGGTTCTATCGGAAATTGATAAAGAACGAGTAAAGTTTCTCGCGGTCCAAGATGTCGAGGACGAACTTGAGGAAGGACTGGATTTACTCGGGAGTCTGGTCAGCTATGCAAAAACATTTAAAAAAGAGCCTATTCCTCTATCAAAGTTAAAAGTTGGTTTAAAATGCGGAGGATCTGACGGATTTTCAGGAATTACAGCGAATCCGATGGTCGGAGCGTTTTCCGATATGCTTATCTCCGCAGGAGGGACAACGATTTTGACGGAAGTGCCTGAAATGTTTGGCGCAGAGACGATTCTGATGGAGCGGGTTACGGATAAAAAGGTATTTAACGATTTAGTCGATGTGGTAAATGGTTTCAAAGAGTATTTCCTTAAGTACAACCAGCCGGTCTACGAAAATCCATCTCCAGGCAATAAAAAAGGAGGCATTACAACACTGGAGGAAAAGTCACTTGGTTGTGTCCAAAAAGGTGGATTTGCCCCTGTCGTCGACGTCCTCCCTTATGGTTCTAAGGTTACAAAGCAGGGGCTGAACATCGTACAAGGGCCAGGAAACGACTTAGTATCTGTCACAAACCTTGCTGCAGCTGGTGCCCATATCGTGCTGTTCACAACAGGAAGGGGAACCCCGTTTGGCGGGCCTGTGCCAACGGTTAAAATCTCAACCAATACGGCTCTATTTGAAAAGAAGAAGAACTGGATTGATTATAACGCCGGACAGCTCATTCAAGGCAGCAGCATGGACGATGTCAAAGAGGACTTTTTCACCTATTTGCTTCAGGTCGCTTCGGGAGAAAAGAAGACAAAAAATGAGCAGTACGGTTTTAAAGAGATCGCTATTTTTAAGGATGGCGTGACCCTTTAACGCTCATCAAATAAAAAGGGGACCTCTAAATGGAACAATTATCAAAAAAATTCATAGCTCACAATCAAGCTCAAAAGCAGCTCCTACAGGACGCAAACGAAGCTTGCAACGCGCATTTGCCAGAGCGTATCATCCAGTTTGGCGAGGGGAATTTTTTGCGAGGCTTTGTCGATTGGATGATTCATACGTTGAATAAAAAGGGCTTGTTTAATGGCTCGATTGTAGCGATACAGCCGACTCCACACGGTAAAGTGGTGCCTAAATTAAACGCACAGGACGGGTTGTATACGTTGGCGCAGCGGGGAATGTTGAATGGAACAGAGGTAGATGAAAGGGAGATTGTGACGTCGATCAGCAGGGGGATTAACCCTTACACAGATTGGCAAAAGGTTCTTGAGGTAGCAGAAAACATAGACGTTCGTTTTATGTTCTCCAACACCACTGAAGCTGGATTGACGTATTTGCAAGAGGAGTACGACAAGGAGCGTTCTCCCCTGTCTTTTCCAGGAAAAGTGGCCGCTTATCTCTATCACCGCTTTCAAACGTTCCAAGGTGCGAAGGAAGCGGGCATGATCCTATTTCCTTGTGAGCTATTGGACAACAACGGGCAACTGCTAAAGGAAATTGTTATTAGGCTGGCAACGGAATGGGACTTCCCTCAATCCTTTATAGACTGGGTCGACCAGCATAACCAGTTCTGCAATACGCTTGTAGACCGTATTGTCACAGGCTTTCCTAGGGAAGGGATTAAGCAGTTTAATCAAGAGCTAGGCTATGAGGATACTCTTTTAACCACCTGTGAACCGTTTCATTTATTCGCGATCGAAGCCAAACCGGAAATAGCGGCACAGTTGCCTTTCGAGAAGGCTGGATTAAACGTCCATTGGAAGCCTGTAGCTCCATTTCGAGAGCTGAAGGTGCGAATTCTTAATGGCGCCCACACCATGATGTTTGCGGCGGCGTATCTATCTGGCCTGGATACCGTTAAGGAAGCAATGGAGGATGAGGAACTCCAGCAATTTATCCGAACAGGCGTTTACGAAGAAATTTTGCCTTTGCTTCATATCAATGAAGAGGAAAAGATCCGCTTTGCAGACGCTACATTCGAAAGGTTTAGCAATCCGTTTAATCAGCACAAGCTATTAGACATTTCATTGAACTCCATCTTTAAATGGAAAACTAGGATACTGCCTTCTTTTCTCGAAGCGGTAAGGAAAAACAATGCGCTTCCAGCAGCTTTAACCTTTTCACTAGCCGCTTTATACGTCTTTTATCGTCCTGATCATGTGAAGGACCATGTATGGTTTGGCAAACGCGGGGATACTGTGTATCCGATTAGAGAGAATGAAAAAACGCTTCGTTCCATTCAAATTCTGTCCGATGATAATGGAGAGGATTTGCAGCGTACAATTCATGCATTTCTTAGCAATCAGCAGCTTTGGGAGACCGATTTAACCGCTGTCCCACAATTGAAGGAAGCCGTTACGTTCCATGTGCAGAATATAGGAGAACATGGGATGAAAGCTGCATTACGATCATTCATGGAAAATAGAGTTTAAGTAGTAAGTAAAACCGTCCCTTTCTCCAGTTTGGTTAGAGAGGGGCGGTTTTATTATGCCCGCTGTATCGATTGTCTTATGTGGTTCCTTTTTTCATCCACTAAATCATGCTCTTCTGCTTGAGTGCGTCTAAATTGACCAGTGGCAAAATTTATTAGAAGAATGGATGAAATTACTAGAAGGGAAGCTGAAACAACCATGATAAAATAAACATGGAGATAAATCGATTTATAGGTTATTCTTATCATCTCCTTTTATGACAGCGCTTACTTCCTAACCATTTAGGAAATAGGATAGCCTAGCAGGAGAAGGCGAGCCCAACTATAGTGAGAATTAGGAGGTGGTCGCATTGAAGAAACGGCATGCCAGACTGCTCCAATTATTAAAAGAAAAGGAGGGGCGTTTTTTGTCAGGCCGGGAGCTAGGCGAACAGCTAGGCGTAAGCGACCGGACGATTCGCAATGACATTCGCATTTTGAATGAAGACTATTTAATCAATGCAGAAATTGTTTCCAACAACCGCCTTGGATATAAATTGAGAGGGACATTAACGCAGTTTAACAAGCGCTCTCATTTAGATTTAGATTACCATAAACGGGCTTTTCAGCTTGTCAAAGAATTGCTTGATGCAAATGGATGGATGAGCTATGACAAGTTTGCGGAAAGCCATTTCGTCTCGCCGCAAACGATCCATAGTGATGTGATGAGGATGTCGGAATGGCTGAAGCAGTATGACCGAAAAGCCATGTTTGACACAAAGCCTTTTTGTGGAATTCGCTTGCTTGGGAACGAGCAAGATAAACGGATGTTGTTGACAAGTTTGTTCAACAATGAATTTGCTGCAAAGCAAGAAGCAATTTCACAAATGACAACGGCCTTTTCAGGATGGCATACGCCGCAAAGCATTGCCGATATAGGCAAAAAGTTAAGCGATGTTTTAGGTGCAAATAGCATCTATGTGTCGGCCAGTGTCTGGGCAAAGTTATTGGCTGTAGTACTTGTCGCTGTGCACCGCGGAAAAACGCATGAATTAAGCACAAACAAGAGCGCGCAAGCAGGAGCAAACTGGAAACTGGCTGAACAAATAGCGAATGCGATTGGTTGGCCATGTTGCCCCGATGGGGAACTTGCTTATCTTGCTTCTAATTGCATCGCCTTCAAGTTGCTTCCGATCCAAAAAAACGGCAACACAGCCGCTTCTGAACGGCTACAGGCGGCCTGCTTAGCAGGGTTGTCGTTACTCGAGAAGCAGTACGGCGTCGATTTAATAGGCGACCAAAAGCTGCTAAGGCATTTAACGTTGCATTTGCAAAATATGTTGTCCGTATTACAAGACCAATATGAAATCGAAGCTCCATCGTTATCGATGATTAAAGCCCAATACATTCATGCGTTTCAGATGGCGGTTGTCTTTGCTGAGGAACTAGGAGAAAAGTTGTCTATTTCCGTTCCTGAAGCGGAAGTAAGCTACTTAGCCCTTCATTTGCAGGCGGCAATTGACCGAATGGAACGAAAGCCAATCCGTGTTCCTTTAATTAGCACAAAAAGTTTGGCTATGACCACACTAATGAAACAAAAAGTGGAACAAGCGTATCCGCAAGTGTCGATTCAGGAAATTTATATTCCTTATGCTCCTTCTGCAGTGCCCCGCGATGCCGCGTTTGTACTGACAACGTCCAAGGAGCTCAAGACACAGCATAAGACATTGTATATTGAAGGCGATTTCATCACAAAAGAAGATATTGCCCGCATTAAGGAATGCTTAACTTACGGGATTTTGCAGGCACGTGTTACCGAAGATTGCTTTTTCCGTTTAAATGGGCAGACAAAAGAAGAGCTGCTGCGCTTGCTTGTAAAAAAGGCAGGAGCCGAAGTGTACTTGCCATCGATTGAATCGAGGGAGCAATTGTCTGCTACAGACATTGGCAACCGCATGGCTGTGCCCCATCCGCTTATTTCAATCGATGCCCCGGAAACAAAAATTTTTGTTGGCATGAACAGCCGTGCCGTCCAATGGGGGGAGCGGACAGTCCAAATGGTGTTCTTGCTGTTGGTGAGTGAACGGGACACCGTGTTGTACGAATCAATCTTTCGCGAAATTTATCAACTTAGTAAAACGGCACGTCTTCAAGACATGAAGTCGTACCAAGGATTTCGGAATAGTTTGTCATTATAACCTTAACTTGGAGGAAACTATATGCTTATCACGATGAAAGAATTGCTTAAAGTCGCATATGAACAAAAATTTGCAGTCGGCTCCTACAATGTTTCTAATAGCGAATTGCTATCCGCCATTATTGAGACGGCAGAGGAAGAAAAATCGCCAGCAATTTTACAAATCCATCCTAATGAGTTGGCGCTTATAGGCAATGAGTTTATCGCTTACGCCAGAGAAGCAGCACACCGTGCTCGCGTGCCAATCGTGATCCACCTCGACCATGGGGCGACATTGGCTGATATTGCCCAGGCGATCCAAAATGGCTATACATCGGTGATGATGGATGCATCCCATTTGCCGTTTGAAGAAAATATTGCCTTGACGAAACAAGCGGTTGAAATAGCCCACTCAGTCGGTGTTTCCGTAGAAGCCGAGCTAGGAACAATCGGCAACAATGACGGCAGCTCTGAAGGAGGCGCAGACCAAATTCTTTACACTGAACCAGATGAAGCACGGGAATTTGTTGAACGTACTGGCTGCGACACACTTGCCGTCGCGATTGGCACATCTCATGGATTCTATCCAAAGCATATGAAGCCAAAAATCCAACTGGACCGGCTGGAGAAAATCAATGAGTCAGTAGGCATCCCATTAGTCCTCCATGGCGGCTCGGATAACCCAGATGAGGACATCCGCCAATCGACACAATTAGGGGTAGCAAAAATCAACCTCTCTAGCGATATGAAACGCGCCTTTTTCAACCAGTTGCGCCAAACGCTTCAAGAGAAACCACACGATTTTGAACCGGACGTGTTAATGCCTGAAGCCCGAGAAGCGGCGAAAGCAGTGTTGCGCAAAAAAATGGCGCTTTTCGGTTCAACAGGCAAAGCACCGTTGTACAAGCTCAGTGAGTGAAAGGGGAAATAGGCCAATGAAGCTAGCGGAGTTATTGCATAAAGATGTGATCAAGCTTGATTTAAGCGCGACCTCGAAAGAAGACGCGATTAAAGAATTAATTGATTTGCTTGATGAGAATGGGGCCATCGAATCAAAAGAAGGCTTTGAAAAAGATGTATATGAGCGGGAAGCTCAAGGCATGACGGGGATTGGCGGCGGGGTCGCCATTCCCCATGGCAAGTCGGATGCTGTTCGCCACACAGCGATTGCCATCGGCCGGACGAAACAGCCAATTGGTTGGGAAACGTTAGACGGAAAACCGGTTCAGGCGATTATCTTGTTTGCGGTACGCAAAGAAGATGAGGGCAATCTTCATTTAAAGCTTCTGGCCAAAGTAGCTGGTGCGCTTGCCCGCGATGAAGTGTGTGCCGCATTGCTTGAATCGAACTCAAAAGACGACATTATACAGGCATTTGATGAACAGGAGGGAGAATCATGAAAATTGTTGGTGTTGCGGCTTGTACGGCAGGAATTGCCCATACATTTTTAGCGAAAGAAAAGCTTGTAAAAGCGGCACAAGAAGCAGGGCACGAAGTTAAGATTGAAACACAAGGGACGATCGGCACGGAAGATGAGTTGACAGCAAACGAGATCAAGGAAGCGGACGTCGTCATCATTGCAGCAGACATTAGCATATCGGGGCGCGATCGTTTCAAAGAGAAAAAAGTCATCCGCATCCCGACACATATTGCCATCAAATCGCCAAAGCAGCTCATCAAGAAAATCGAAGCTGAATTGAACGCAAACGTGTAAAGGGGAGAAGCAGCATGAAATCAATCGGCTTGACGATTAAAAAACATCTGTTGACTGGTATTTCCTATATGATCCCACTGATTGTTGCGGCCGGCTTGTGCATTGCTTTAGGGCAAATCTTCGGAGGAGCCGATGTCGCCAACCATGAAGGAACGATCCCCTTTTACTTGAACCAAATTGGCGGTTGGGGCATGACGCTCGTCGTTCCCCTTTTTACAGCAGCGATTGCCATGTCGATTGCCGATCGCCCCGCTTTCGCCCCTGGCCTCGTCATTGGCTTTATTGCCAATGAAATCCAGGCCGGTTTTATCGGCGGCATACTCGGCGGCTTTTTAGTAGGTTATGTCGTGTTGGCAATCAAAAAGTATGTGAAAGTGCCAAAGAGCATGATTGGTCTGATGCCTGTCATGATTATTCCTTTAATTGCAACCGCTTTCTCTGGTTTGCTCATGTTGACAATCATTGGCCAGCCCATTGCCAGCATGCAAAACTCACTGCTAGGTCTGTTGCAATCAATGGAAGGTGGTTCGCGCTTCTTTATGGGGACGATCCTCGGCGCAATGTCCAGTTTTGACTTCGGTGGCCCTGTCAACAAAACGGCCTCGTTATTTGCCGATGGGCTGCTTGTAGAAGGCATTTATGAACCAGAAGCAGTAAAATTCATTGGCTCCATGGTGCCTGTCTTCGGTATTGCTCTATCTTTCCTATTTACAAGATACAAATATACAAAAGCAGAAAAAGAAACATTAAAAGCAGCCGTGCCAATGGGCATTTGCATGATTACCGAAGGGGTTATCCCAATTGCTGCGCGGGACTTGATCCGCGTTGTCGCTTCGTGCTCATTTGGCTCAGCAATTGCCGGCGGGCTTTCGATGGTATGGGGAGTCGGAAGCACTGTGCCACATGGCGGTTTGTTTGTGGTACCACTGATGATTGAACCTTGGTACTTTGTGTTAGCGCTTGCCATCGGCAGCCTCATTACCGGTACGATGTTGTCATTGTGGAAACCGGCAGTCAAACAAGAGGAAGAGGCAATGGAACAAGAACCTGAAGAGGAGGAAGTCGACCTTGACGACTTCAGCTTGACGAAGGGGTTGTAAGTAGTGGATATGGAAACGGCAAAGCAAAAAACACGAGAAGCCCTTGAAGAACAAGGGTTTCTCTTAACGGACCAAGAAGCGGACACTATTGAAGTTGCTGACTTTGGGCTAGGGCGCCTTGAGCAAAGCGGTTTGCAACTGTTCACTTATGTAAACAGCCCGCGCTACTGTGCCAAGGAATTGGTGCTGTTCCCGAACCAAACGTGCCCAGAACATAAACACCCACCTCGGCCAGACGGCACCCCTGGAAAAGAAGAAACATTCCGCTGCCGCTTTGGCTGTGTCCATCTATTTGTTGAAGGGGAGGCAACGGACGATCCAAGTGTCGACCCGCCCGCTGAGGATGCTGCTTACTACACAGCCGCTCAAGAAATCGTGCTTTTGCCAGGCGAGCAATATACGATTCCGCCAAACACGCGCCACTGGTTTCAAGCAGGGCCCCAAGGGGCGATTATCAGTGAATTTTCATCCCACAGCGACGACGCCAGTGACATCTTTACCGATCCGCGCATTACACGATAACGTGAACGGCCAACAGCTCTAAGTTGCTTATGTAAGCACACGCCCCCTTTAAGCAGCGTTTATACTGCCTGAAGGGGATTTTAAGGTAGGCGGAAGGCTATTGGTTGAGGCAGGGCTTTAAGCAAGCTCCATGCTAGAGTTGCAAAACACGAGCGTTGAGTGCCAAGGAGTAGCAGTCCGCTTTGAAAAAGAAAAAAGATGGTGGCAAAATATTGAATTTTCAACTCGCTTCATGTACCCTTTTCTTAACGAGTAGAATGGGAAAGGGGTTTCTCCATGTATAGACTTTTGGCAATACCCATGCTTGCACTTGTTTTAGTGGGCTGCGCTGAGGCAAAAGACACGCCACAACCAACAAACACCTCACAACCAACAAACACCCCACAAACAACAGACACGCCTCAGCTGCTACGGGAAACGATACTGAACCCACATGTCATTCATCTTGATCCTAAAGATATTCCTGATACAAATGGATTGGAGTATGTTGAGGCCGAATCTCATTCGTCTTATGTTGACCCTGATACAGGGCATACGATCCATTTAGAAAGGGATGGGTGAATTTAAAACCCCCATGCATTCAACACTGTCGCAATCGCTTCTTCCAATTCATCTTCAGGAATACTTCCAAAGCCAAGTACAATTTGAGGCGGGTGGATTGCGCGTTCAAGGGAGTAAGCAGACAGTGGATACACTTTTGCCTTGGCGGCTAATGCTTTCTCAACCAGTGTCTGTTCATCCATTCCATTTTTTACGACGAGAACGATATGGAGGCCGGAACGTTCACCGATTATCAATAGCTTGTCTTCATATCGTTTCAACAGGCTCAGAACTTTTTCCAACTTGCGGCGGTAAATTTTCCGCATCCGGTTTAAGTGTTTTTCAAAGTCCCCTTGTTTCATAAAGGCCGTCAGCACTTGCTGGTCAATGCGCGATACCGTTGAGTGGTAGTAAGAAAACTTGTTTTTATATAAGTGGGCAAGTGGTGCCGGCAGTACCATATAACTGATGCGGACAGACGGGATCAATGATTTTGAAAAGGCGCCTAAATAAATGACTTTGTTATGGACGTCCATGCTTTGCAAGGATGGAATGGTTTTTCCTGTATAGCGGAATTCACTATCGTAATCGTCTTCAATAATATAGCGGTTTTCGTGTGCTTCCGCCCAATGAAGCAATTGTTTGCGCCGATTGATCGATAAGACAGAACCGTAAGGAAAGTGGCGCGATGGCGTTGTGTAAACGACATCTACCGCTGTGCGGACGATGCTGTCAACATCAATGCCTTCTTCATCTACTTGAAAAGGGACGTAATCGTTTGGATAATGGGATAGCAATTTCCGCATTAGTTGGTAGCCTGGGTCTTCAATCCCGTAGACTTTACTTTCGCCAAGGAGCAAGAACAGCTGTTGCAACAACGTTTCCACCCCAGCGCCGACTACCACCTGTTCTGGTGTGCAATTGACGCCACGTGAATGATGCAAGTAATAGGCAATTTCGCGCCGAAATGAAGCCTCGCCTTGATGATCTCCATTCAGCAATAAACGGTGATTTTCCTTACACATCGTTTGTTTGAAATACTTGCGCCATTGCTCAAATGGAAAGCTGGTTGTGTCAATATGGGTCGGGTGGAAATTGTAGCGAATCGTGTCTTGTTTTGTTGCTAACGCATCTCCAGGTGCTTGTGGAGCCCGAATGTATTCTAAGTCTTCATAGGCTTGTACATAAAATCCCTTTCTTGGAATCACTTCGACATACCCTTCTGCCACTAACTGCTCGTAAGCTGCCTCAACCGTGTTTTGGCTTAATTTTAAAGAGTCGGCTAGTTTGCGTTTAGAGGGAAGTTTCGTGCCATAGCCAATGCGGCCTTCCGTAATTTCCGTTTTGATGTGTGCGTACAATTGTTCATATAAGGGCGTTGGCAAATCTCGATTTAATTCGCACCACAGCAGCTCCATGTTAGACCGCTCCTTTTTCTGACCTCATCATTTTCTTAAAAACTGACACTTACAATGTGGTCAGTTGTTTTCTATACTAGTCAGCAAATCCAAAAAAAGCAACGATAAAGGAGTGGGACAAATGGAAAAAGTAGTAGGAACAGACCGGGTGAAACAAGGAATGGCGCAAATGCAAAAAGGCGGCGTTATCATGGATGTGATTAATGCCGAACAAGCCAAAATCGCTGAAGAAGCGGGTGCTGTGGCGGTCATGGCATTGGAACGGGTGCCTTCTGATATTCGTGCAGCTGGCGGTGTGGCGAGAATGGCAGACCCAACTGTGACAGAAGAAGTGTTAAACGCTGTTTCGATTCCAGTCATGGCAAAAGCACGCATTGGCCACATCGTTGAAGCGAAAGTTCTGGAAGCGATGGGTGTCGATTATATTGATGAAAGCGAAGTGCTAACACCGGCTGATGAAGTCTATCATTTAAACAAACGTGATTTTACAGTGCCGTTTGTCTGCGGAGCCCGCGATCTCGGCGAAGCAGCGCGCCGGATTGGCGAAGGCGCTTCAATGATTCGCACAAAAGGAGAGCCAGGAACGGGCAATATTGTTGAAGCAGTCCGCCATATGCGGAAAATGCAGGCGCAAATCAAACAAGTAGCCCATATGTCGACAGATGAGTTGATGACGGAAGCCAAGCAATTAGGCGCCCCATATGAATTATTGCTGCACATTAAGGAAACGGGCCAATTGCCTGTCGTCAATTTTGCCGCAGGGGGCATCGCCACGCCAGCAGATGCCGCTCTTATGATGCATCTAGGCGCTGACGGCGTTTTTGTTGGATCGGGCATCTTTAAATCAGACAATCCTGAAAAATTTGCTCGGGCAATTGTGGAAGCGACAACCCATTACACAGATTATGAACGGATTGCCGAGCTTTCGAAAAACCTTGGTTCCGCTATGAAAGGAATTGACGTGGCGACATTGGCGCCGGCAGAACGGATGCAGGACCGTGGGTGGTAAGTCTATGAAAATTGGCGTATTAGCCTTACAAGGCGCGGTTAGTGAACATATCCGTTTATTAACGAACAGTGGCGCAGAAGCAATCGAAATAAAGCGTGCAGACCAGCTAGCAGAAGTCGATGGGCTTATTTTGCCAGGTGGTGAGTCGACGGCAATGCGTAGGTTGATTGACAAGTATCAACTTTTTAAGCCGTTGCGAGAATTTGGCGAATCAGGAAAGCCGATATTAGGAACATGTGCTGGACTGATATTGATGGCAAAGACTCTTTCGGGTGAGCAAGATGGGCACTTAGGTTTTATCGACATGGTTGTTGAGCGCAATGCGTTTGGGCGGCAACGGGATAGTTTTGAAGCAACGCTTGATGTGAAAGGGGTAGCCGAAAAACTGACTGCTGTTTTCATTCGCGCGCCGCTTGTTAAAGAAGTCGGACCAGATGTAGACATTTTGAGCGAATACAACGGAGAAATCGTTGCCGTCAAGCAAGGCTCTTTCCTTGCATGTTCGTTCCATCCTGAATTGACGGATGACGCCCGCTTGCATCAAGCGTTTATAAAGATGGTAGCAGAGCGCTCTGTGTTGGAAGCTCATTAAAAAAGGCAACGGCTTCTGCGCAAGTTATACAGAAAAAACCGGACAATTTCCGTCCGGTTTTTTTCCATTCTCCCTACAATTACAAACGGTGTTTCTTCATTTTATTGTATAACGTTGCCAAGGAAATGTTTAATCGTTTTGCTGCCTGCTTTTTGCCTTCTAAATGATTGTCACAATTGGCAAGTACGTTTGTAATAAGCTGCCGTTCTGCTTCCTCCAGGCCTGCTTTTAATGACGTAGGAGGAGTAAACGACATTGGCGTGGACCTTTGCCATTGGTCCGTTGCCAAATGCGGCGGCAGGTGGCTTGGGTGCAAAACGGGTTCATCCATCATGCAAAGGGCAAATTGAAGCGCGTTTTTTAGTTCACGCACATTCCCAGGCCAATGATAGTGCTTAAGCCTTTCCAATGCTTCGTCGCTAATGTTTACTTGCCCCACTGCCTTCGCGTCAGATTGGCTGGCAAGCAGCGTTTTGGCAAGCAAAGGGATATCTTCTTTTCGCTCACGCAACGGTGGAATGTGAAGTTGGAACACACATAAACGATAATAGAGGTCTTCGCGAAACAAACCTTTGCTCACTAAGTCCGCCAAGTTTTGGTTAGTCGCAGCAATTATACGGGTACAAACGCGTTTTTCCTTTAAAGCACCCAGCCTCCGTATCGTTCCTTCTTGTAAGACGCGTAGCAGTTTGCTTTGCAAGGAAAGGGGCAGTTCGCCGATTTCATCGAGGAACAACGTACCGTTGTCAGCCAACTCAAACAAGCCAAGTTTGCCATTTTTCTGGGCACCTGTAAAAGCCCCCGTTTCATAGCCAAACAATTCACTTTCGAGCAAGTCTGTTGGAATCGCTGCACAGTTTATTGGTACAAACGGCTGTGAGGCATTTTTCCCTCCTCTATGAATGGCCTGCGCAAAAAGCTCTTTCCCTGTTCCGCTCTCTCCTGTAATCAAGACTGGAAAAGGAGCGGTTGCTGCTTTGCGGGCAATCGCTGTTACCTCTTTTAACCCTTGATTATATCCAATGATCGATTCAAAATGATGGGCCGCTTGAAAACTGGCTTCTACTTTTTGCTGCAACCATTGAATTTGTTGTTTTTGCTGTTCAATTGTCTTTGTCAAATCCAGCACTTCTTGTTTGCCTTTACAGATTGAAACGGCTCCTACCACTTGGTCGCCATCAAAAATAGGCGCCATATCGACTAAGTATTCTCGGCCATTGACTTTTCTATAAACGCCGACACGTACGCTTTTGTCTTTTAGCGTGGAAACAAGTTGTGCTTCTGGCCTGACTTCTAGAAGGGGTTTGCCGATAATGTCCTGTGCACAAACGCCTGTGATGCGTGTATATTCGTTATTAATTTTCTTGACAATCCCTTGCTTGTCAATGACAAGAATGCCGTCTTGAATGGCATCAAGAATGGCATGTCCATTCACTTGGAAGCCCCCTTTTTAAGCGTTTTCATTATCATATCAGCCTTTGCGATAAACGGCCAATTTTGTTCTTAATTATTAGAATGTATTTCTTTGTTTTTAGAAATGGCGCCTTGTAGCCTAGGAAGTTTGCGTATTAACAGTTGGCACAATGATTGCATTCAAATAGGCATAGCAAAGATGGCAGAAAGTAGGGAGAGTATGAAATCGATACGTATTGGCACTGGCGCTGGCTATGGCGGCGACCGAATTGATGCAGCAGTGGATTTAGTGAAGCACGGGGATTTAGATTATCTTGTTTTGGAAGGGCTTGCTGAGCGGACAACGGCGCTTGCTCACTTAGAAAAAGCGGTAGACCGTGAAAAAGGCTATGGCCAGTTTTTAGAAGAACGCATGGCAGCTTTATTGCCGTTATGCCAAGACAAAGGGGTAACGGTCATTACAAATTTAGGGGCAGCTAATCCGGAAAGTGCTGCAAAGAAAACGGCAGAAATTGCTTCTTCTCTCGGTCTTTCAAAGCTGAGAGTCGCCACGGTCATTGGTGCGGATGTGCTTGAACAAGCAAAACAAGCCGACCCGCCTTTATGGGAAACGGGCGCCCCTCTTTCCACATTCGGTGATGATGTTATTTCCGCTGACGCTTATTTAGGAGTTGACGCGATTTTGCCTGCTTTGGTGCAAGGAGCCGATGTGATCCTAACTGGCCGTGTTGCAGATCCTTCATTATTTTTGGCGCCGATGGTTTATGAGTTTGGCTGGGAGCTTTCAGATTGGCATTTGCTTGGTGCAGGAACAGTACTTGCCCACTTGCTTGAGTGCGGCGCCCAAGTAAGTGGTGGTTATTTTGCTGATGGCTGCAATAAGCGTGTGCCGGAGTTGCACCGGCTCGGAATGCCATTTGCTGATGTTTTTGCTGATGGGACTGGCATCATTTCGAAAACGCCAGGAAGCGGGGGAACGGTGACGCTCCAAACATGCAAAGAGCAATTATTGTATGAAGTAATGGACCCAACTGCCTATATGACGCCCGATGTTACCGCCGATTTTTCATCTGTATGGTTTAAGGAAGTTGCTGACAACCGGATTGCAGTGAACGGGGGAAACGGTCGTGAGCGGCCCGCTCAACTAAAAGCGACAATTGGCGTGAACCAAGGCTACATTGGTGAAGGCATGATTGCCTATGGAGGCTACGGTGCAGCTGAACGGGCCCGTCTCGCCGCTGAAATCGTATTGGCCCGATTGACAAGTGCAGGGTTTAACCAGCAAGAGGTTAAACATGAATTGCTTGGGGTGAATGGGCTTTTTCAGAATAAGCCGTCCGCCCGCCCATATGAAGTCCTTCTCCGTGTAGCTGCTAGAGCGAAGGACCGCCGGCAAGCTGAACGTGTTGGGGAAGAAGTGGAAGCCTTGTGGCTAAATGGCCCAGGGGGTCCAGGCGGAGTTCGATCACAGGCAAAACGTGTCGTTTCTGCCTATTCAGCATCGATTCCACGAACCATGGTGAAGACAAAAGTGTTCGTAACGGAGGTAATAGCATGACTACACCTTTATATAAAATTGCCCATGCTCGGGCAGGCGACAAAGGCGAACAGACAACGGTCAGCCTGTTTCTGTACGATGAACGATTTTACGAAAACGTAAGTCAACAAATAACGGCAGCGGCGGTCAAGCAACATTTTCGCCGACTAGCCTCTGGCAGTGTTGACCGTTATGAGCTTCCTCAATTGGCCGCACTCCATTTTGTCATCCATGGCACTCGTCCAGGTGGCGTAGCGGCCGCCCTTGATTTTGATGCACATGGTAAATCGCTCTCTTGGTATCTCCTTGAAATGGAAGTTTGGTTATAAACGAGCGGGTATCGTCTATGCTCGTTTAGTATTTTATACAATTGAAAGCGCTTAAATAAGGAGGGATTTCATGCTAGCATTATTTGGTTTTCTTACGATCGCGGTGTTTCTCTATTCCATCGTTTCGAAGCGGCTGTCAGTTATCGTTGCACTTGTGTTGATTCCAATTGTTTTTGGCATCATTGCCGGGTTTGGCCTTGAGCTCGGCGAGCACATGCTCGAGGGCATTCAACTTGTCGCCCCGACTGGCGTTATGTTAGGTTTTGCGATCTTGTTTTTCGGCGTTATGAACAATGCGGGCATGTTTGATCCGATTCTTGCCCGGATTTTAAAAGCAGTAAAAGGCGACCCATTAAAAGTAGTAGTTGGCACACTATTGTTTGCGATGGTTGCTCATCTTGACGGTTCAGGGGCATCAACGTTCTTAATCGTGATCCCAGCTTTGTTGCCTCTTTATGATCGACTCGGCATGAGCAGGATCGTCTTGGCAGGAATCGTTGGCCTTGGAGCTGGCCTCATGAATATTATGCCGTGGGGAGGTCCGACTGCCCGCGCCGGCAGCGCGCTTGGCATTGATCCTGGTGAAATATTTATCCCACTATTGCCTTCGATGGCGGTAGGATTTCTTTGGCTTTTATTTGTCGCGTACTGGATTGGAAAAAAAGAGCGACAACGCATTGGTGTCCAATCGATTGAATATTCAATGAGCAGTGGCCAAACAGAAGAACAAATGAACATGAAACGCCCCAAGTTGTTTATTCCCAACTTGTTGTTGACCGCCTTGACGTTAACAACATTGGTGATGCAATGGTTGCCACTGCCTGTTGTCTTTATTATTGCCTTTGTGCTTGCGTTGCTAATGAATTACCCGAATCCAAAAGAACAAATGCAACAAATCCAGCTGCAGGCGTCAGGAATGGTGCCGGTGTTATCGATTATTTTTGCAGCGGGAATTTTTACTGGCATCCTGACAGGCACAGGGATGATCGAGGCAATGGCGGTAGCACTAGTCGACCTTGTACCTGAACAACTTGGTCGTTCGCTGCCAATCGTCGTTGCCGTTGCGAGCATGCCCCTCAGCCTTGTCTTTAATCCTGATGCCTATTATTACGGGGTCATGCCGATTCTTGCCCAATCGGCAGAAATGTATGGCGTGCCTGGAATTGAAATTGCTCAAGCGTCCGTACTTGGGCAAATGACAGTCGGCTTTCCCCTTAGTCCGCTGACGGCATCAACGTTTTTATTGATTGGCCTCGCGCAAGTAGAACTAGGCGACCATCAACGGTTTATGTTCAAGTGGGCCTTTTTAACGACACTATGGATGGCGCTATTTGCTTTGCTTACTGGCGTGTTGTCTGGCTGGTGATAAAGCTAAAACGGGTTATTGCCGCTAAACGAAAGAAGAATGATCGGTTCGAGGTTTTCGATTAATAGGCTACGTTTAAACGGTTCCTCGTGCCGACGGGAAATAAGCATCCTGATATGAGATAAGCAATATTCATCCCTGTCACTTTTTAACCGATACAAAAAGGGGGAGGGATGTTCATGAAAAGATTTAGGAATAGAATCTTAGTTAAATTAACTGCTTTGCTTGTAGCATGTGTGCTAATGACAAGTTTAGCAATTGGCACTACTACGTATACGTTAGCGAAAAATCAACTGATTGACGCGGGCATGCTTGATATGAAACATACTGTCGATGCAGCGCTGCCTCTATTAACAGCCATACAAGAGGATATCGAGAATGGCACAATATCGCTAGAAGAAGGGCAGGAACGGGCACGTTTGCTGATTTCTGGACCTAAAACAGAAAACGGATATGAGCATTCCAAATCGCTGTTTTCTTATAAATCAGACGGATATATGGTAGCGTATACAGAAGATTACGCAACCCAACTTCACCCTACTAATGAGATCGGTGAAATTCCGGAAGACACGACAAATCGGGAACAATTTGTCGAAAGTGCTAGAAAGGAAAATGTAGAAGATCGGTTTACGTTTTATAATCGTGTTGAAGACGGTGTACAAGTAAAAAAAATCAGCTACATGACATACTTCGAACCTTGGGGCTGGCATATTGGCATGACGGCAACTGAAAGCGAATTTTATAGCGACATTCAAGAGCTTGGTTATTATATAACGGCATTAACAGCTATCGTCTCCATTGCAGCATTGCTTGCCGCTTATTGGCTTATCCGCAAAAGAGTGCAAACGCTGGAAACAGTGGCGACTGCGGCAGCTGCAATTGCTGACGGCGACATTTCCTACTCGAACTTGCCAGAGTCCAACGACGAGATTGGCCGGTTAGGTCGGTCATTCAATACAATGACGACCCAATTGAAAAAATTGGTTGCTGATTTGCAGCAATCTGGCATCAATGTCCTCGATCGGGCCTCGGACTTGTCAGCAGTAGCAGAAGAGACATCAGCAACGGCCCAAGAGATGCTTTTAGCTGTTAATGAAATCGGGTCAGGAACGCAAGATCAAGCCATCCAACTGGAAAAAGCCAATGAGCAAGTCGGGGAATTGAACCAGTCGATTCAATCAATCAACGAGCAAAAGCAAAAAGTGGTGGAAACATCCGTTGAGTCTTCCATTGCTTCTGCAAAAGGAAGAGAAATGGTTTCCCACTTGGAACAGTCCCATTCCAATTCCCACCAAGCGTCAGAAGATATCAGCATCGGCATTACTAAATTATATGGAAAAATCCAAGACATTTCGCGAGTAACGCAAGTGATTAATGGCATCGCCGAGCAGACGAATCTTTTAGCTTTAAACGCAAGCATTGAAGCAGCCCAGGCAGGAGAACATGGCAATGGCTTTGCCGTCGTTGCTGGAGAAGTACGCAAGCTTGCGAAACAGGCGAATACGCGTACAGCTGAAATAAAAGAGGTCATCTCTGGAATTGAACACGAGATGGAGCAAATCATCATGCTAATCGGACAAACGGGCAACTACTCAGATGAATTAAAAGAAGCAGTCAAACAAACAGCAGAAGTATTCACAGGGATCGAAGCTTCTATTCAAAAGACAAGCGGCGCCATTTATATTATCGAAAATGAAATGGAAAATATTACAGGTCAAGCAAAAACGATGACTTTCTCGGTGGAACAAGCGTTAAGTGTAGCAGAAGAGACAGCCGCATCCGTTGAAGAAATCACAGCCTCCTTTGATGAACAAGGAACGGCCTTAGAAACGATCGCCACCGCCGCAGAAAAATTAACAGCTCTAAACCAGCAAATGAATGACGATTTAGCTTATTATAAAACAGAATAATATACATTGACAGACAGCTATTTCACCAGTATAGTAAGATTACTTGAAAGAGGAGGGGTTTAAACGATGCGCAGCCAGATTGGATTTGTTTTGGACACGTAATTTCATAGTTCAAGGCTCTGCATGCTGCAGAGTAAACGGAATCCGTCTGTCTGTCCAAGTTTATAACTTTTCTACGGGGCTTGTAAAAAGAACTTGAAGAAAGGCGGATACGTCTGCCTTTCTTTTTTTAGGGCGTCTTCCCAATAGTAAAGCCGTTTACGTTAAGCTGCAGAACAGGCATTCTGCAGTTTTTTTGTATGGTTAGGGCCGTAAGGGTTAATGGAGTCGGCCTTCTAGACAGATTCTGTACTTGTGTGCCCCAACATTTCATTAGTATACGGTGTTTCCCTTCCTATAATTAGGTAGAAGGAAAAACACGCTCCTCATGGAGAACATATTAGAGTCAAACTTTTGGCTGTCTGTCCATCAATAACTAAAGCTAGCTTGCTAAGCAGCAAGTTGAGGAAAAAGGGGAGATGGCAAAGAGCTCTTAGGTTAAAAGGAAAAGGACGGTTCATATGAAAAGCAAGGAGCGTTTTCCTCCAATGCTTGAGGATGTTAACCGTTTAATGGAAGGATTTTATCATGAAACAGACGAACAATAGCACAAAGTTAGGAAACGAACCGATCGGAAAATTGCTTCGAGATCTATCGGTTCCAGCCATGATCGGTATGTTTGTCATGGCGTTTTACAATGTCGTCGACGTTCTCTTTATTTCCTATGGTGTTGGCATTGAAGCGGTGGCGGGTCTAACGATTGCTTTCCCCGTCATGATGATCATGATGGCGGTCTCGGCAGCTGTGGGAATTGGCGGCGCGTCTGTCATTTCTAGAAGGCTAGGAGAAAACAGGCACGAAGACGCCAATCGCGTGTTCGGTACAGTGCTTGCGCTCATTGTAGTCATGAGCGTCGCCGGTTTAATCACGGCGCTATTTTTTCTGGATGATTTGCTTGTCTTATTCGGCGCCACTCCGGATATTTTGCCGTATTCCTATGACTACATGTTCCCGATCATGCTAGGTACGGTATTCTTTGCTTTTACATTTGCAACAAATAATATTATTCGTTCGGAAGGAAACGCTCGGTTTGCGATGGTGACGATGGTCATTCCGGCCATTCTGAATATCATTCTCGACCCCATTTTCATTTTTGCTCTCGATATGGGCGTTAAAGGGGCAGGCGTCGCCACGGTTGTTGCCCAAGGAGCGGTGAGCTTCTTTATTTTGCGGTATTACGTTAAAGGTGAAAGTTCGTTGCGCCTCAGTTGGACAAGCGTGTCTCTGCGGTTTTCTGTCGTAAAGGAAATTTTGTCTGTCGGCTTTCCTGCATTTGTCCAACAAGCATCAGGGAGTTTGATGATGATCGCCATCAACGCGATGCTCATTCAACATGGAAGCGATATGCACGTCGGTGTATTTGGCATCATCCAGCGGATTATGATGTTTACGGTGATGCCGATGATTGGCGTTATGCAAGGAATGATGCCGATTGTCGGTTACAATTATGGAGCCAAACAATTTGCGCGAATGCGTGAGACCATTTGGCTGACATTAAAAGTCGTGGTCGCCTGTTCGATTGGCGTTGTCTTTATTATGATGGCTTTCCCAGCTCTTTCGATGCGAATTTTCACGACAGACCCTCTTGCGATTGAGACAGGCACAACAGCGATGAGAATCATGTTCGCTGGTTTCTTTCTTGCTGGCGTACAAGTGGTCGCCGGCGGTTTGTACCAAGCTCTTGGCAAACCAATCCCTGCCTTGATTTTATCACTGTCACGGCAAATCATTTTCCTCATTCCCCTTGTGTTGTTGCTGCCTCAATATATGGGCATCACCGGCGTGTTCTTAGCATTTCCTATTGCCGATTTGCTATCGTTTATCCTTGCGACATTTTTGCTGTACCGAGACCGCGATACCATTTTAGTAAAAGGCAAACAAGAACAGCAAGGAGTTTAAAGTAAACAAGCATGGTCCGGCACTTTTCGGATCATGCTTGTTTTTAAAACCAACATGGCGACCATTATGAAAAATTGCGTTTTGCGTATGAGAGTGAGGAGGAAAATCGCGGATATACAAGGAATTTTCAATACCAATACGGGGGAAATTTTAAAAAAACTGACCGCATCTTCTAAGGTGGAGATGGGATTACGAAGAGGAATGGAATGAGATTGAAGAAGATGAGAGCATGATTTTTTATGGGGCAAAAGAAATGGCGCAAAATGAATTGTTGTAATAGGATATAAAGTTTCTACAAAACAAGCCCCTCAGGTCATAGAATTTGTGTACGATGTAAGCTGCGTAAACAAACAGGTTAAAGGATGTGAGATTCATTTAGAAGAGGAAAAACAGTTTGCCCTTGAGTGGGTGAAATCAATTCGATTTTCCGGAACTCGTAGCGAGGGCGACGAGGCGGTAGCGAATGATTCTTTGAAAGGTGGTCTAAATAAAAGGATGGACATGTCTGCTATCCCATTTAATTTAGGTTTTTATTTTGATGAAAATTTGCGAGAAGTTCCTCTGTCAAAAGCTGAAATGATGAAAGGTATCGAATTTCTAAAAAAACAAATACCAATATTCCAGAACGATAAAAACGAAGTAGCAAAAATCTATGGATTAATGGGCGTTTATTTGCGGATTGTTAAAGAATTGGAAGAAAGTAAAAAATATTTAAGGTTAGCGATTCAAACATATGAAAGCACAAGTAATGACAATAGCTTGTTTGTTAATAAACTACGTTTGGCCCACACATATCAATGGCAGAAAGACTTTTATACGTCTAATCAAATGTTTAAGAAACTGATGGAAGAAGCCGAAATATGTGATGAACGTCGGGGTATACTAGATTTTGTTTATCAACATTATGCCAAAAATTTGTTTGACCAAGAAAATTACGATCTTGCTATAAGTTATTTTCACAAAGCCTTAAATTTAAGAATTCAGAAGGGGCAAAAAGACTTAATAGAATCAACCGAATACGCCATTCATATTTGCAAGGGAAAATTGTGACTCACACTCGCCAAAAACACAACAAATAGACATACCGTGCAATGAGAATGAGGCATCTCATTACGTTTCCTATCGATTATATAGAGTGTTGATTTTTTGGGAGATGCGTCAATTGAATAGCGATTGAACTTTTAAAGCAACTTCACTGGGTCTAACATCAATCAATGATAAACTTTCTATATCTACCCACATTGGCAAGTACGTTCCGCTATCTCTATTTTTGTCCAGGTATTCTTCCCCTTGTCCAGTTCCTAAAGTTCCAGAAATAATTTCAGACAGAAAAAAATATTGAGTTCCGTTGAATTCAATTTTGGAAATACACTCATTAATTTTTACGTCGACTCCTAACTCCTCCAATGCTTCTCTTTTGGCACCGACTTCTGGTGTTTCCCCTGGGTCTATTCCACCACCAGGGAAAACATAATACATAGCATCATCTCTAATTCTTGAATTAAAACGACTTTCTCATCTTTTATTATGACCACCGAACTTCTATCTCTCATAGACAATTCCCCCTGTTATTCATCATTCGGAAAATTCCGGTGAAAAAAGTTTAACACAGGTGATTTCCATTGAAACATCCAGCTAGTTCAAACCTCACAAGTCTTATATCAGTGTCATTATTTTCATATTTATGTTAAAAATGATGAAAAAACGGGTAGTGAGTCCTAAGGAGTCGAGCAGAATGGACAAAAGCAAGACATTGCTGGTAGTTGTCATTGCCATCATGGCAGGAGGATGTGGCCAAATGGGTAGCTCACCAGAAGAAGAACCAGAAAAAACACCAGCAGAAATGGACCCGGCAGACTTGCCGCAAATTGATGCGTTTCAAAATGAGTATTCCCGAGAAATGATGGTGTCGACAGAGCCAGTGGCGGATGGGTATTATTTAATGCGCTCAAAAATTGGCGCCTTTACGATATGGTTTCCAGAAGAGGCCGTGTTTATGGACAATGCGTCTGGTATTGATGGAGATCATTATGAAAAAATTAGTTTTGCTTATGAAAGTGAAGAGGAAAACCGGGGATATGTAGTTGGTTTTCAGTATAACTATGGAGGAAACGCAAAAAAACCAGAACGGCTTTTGGATAACTTAAGGGGACGATGGGATTATGAGGAGGAGTGGATAGAAGTTGAGGATGAACACGGTCTTACATACTATGGGTCTACAATAGAAGATTTTAAAGGCTATCAAAATTACGTTTTTATGGGGTACAAAGTGTCATTCCAGGAAGCTCCTCAAGCAATGGAGTTTCTATATGTCGTTTCATGTTTAGATAAAGAAGCAGAAAGTTGCGAAATAGATTTTTCAAAAGAAGAAGCATATATACTCCAGTGGGTAAAGTCGATTCAGTTTTCAGGTACTCGTGGCGATGGAGGCGAGACGGATGGCGAATGACGAACTATTAATAAAAGACAACCAACAAGAGAGCAGAGTCTAGAAGCATTTCCCCTTTTCTAAGTGCTTTCAAGTAACAACTCTAGGTCTAACCTCACAAGTCTTATGTCAGTGTCGTTATTTTCATATTTATGCTAAAAATGATAAAAAAGCGGTAGTGAGGCCTAAGGAGTCGAGCAGAATGAACAAAAGCAAGACATTGCTGGCAGTTGTCATTGCCATGATGTTAGGAGGTTGTGGCCAAATGGGTAGCTCACCAGAAGAAGAACCAGAAAAAACACCAGCAGAAATGGACCCAGCAGACTTGCCGCAAATTGATGCGTTTCAAAGCGAACATTCGCGAGAAATGATGGTATCGACAGAGCCGGTAGCTGACGGGTATTATTTAATGCGCTCAAAAATCGGTGCCTTTACAATTTGGTTTCCGGAAGAGGCTGTGTTTATGTATAATGCTTCCGGCGTTGACGGAGATCATTATGAAAAATTGCGTTTTGCTTATGAAAGTGAAGAAGAGAATCGGGGGTTTTTGGTTGACTTCCAATATAATTATGGAGGGAATGCCAAAAAACCAGAACGGCTTTTAGATAACTTAAGAGGGCGTTGGGATTATGAAGAAGAATGGAGAGAAATGGAAGATGAACATGGCCTTACATACTATGGGTATACGATAGAAGATCTTGAGGGTTATCAAAGCTATATTTTCATGGGCTACAAAGTATCTTCCCAAGAAGCGCCTCAAGCAATGGAGTTTCTTTATATTTCTTCCTGTGTTGATGAAGAGGCCGAAAGTTGTCAAATGGATCTAGCAGAGGAAGAAGCTTATATACTCCAGTGGGTAAAGTCGATTCAGTTTTCAGGAACTCGTGGCGATGGAGGCGAGACGGATGGCGAATGACGAACTATTAATAAAAGACGAAGTATGGCTTCGTATTACTCAGTTGGAATACAAAATGAAACAGGGTATGTCTAAAGAGGAATTTGAAAAAGAAGTGCGGCGAATTTACATTGAAGAAATGGGAGAAGCGCTTCCAGCAGACATGAAAGTTTACACTTCAAATGAAAGCAACGATTTGGAATCAGATTATGATGGGACAGCAATTTATTTTGAAAACGAAGAGAAAAGCATCAATCAGCTTTACGTAATATCACAAGGCTCTAATGATCCCGGGGATTGGCTATACAATGCGATTGGGCTGTTCCAAGGAAAAGACGCGTCGCAGGCAATCGATGCTGATACTTTTGTCGATGAAGCGAAAAAGGCGTTTAATGTGGGCGATGCAGAGGTATTGACAGTCGGTTTAGGCCACTCGCTCGCGAATAACAATAATTTAACCGCTCAAGTGTTAAATGAAAGCTTTGACAAGGTTTATGGGGTTAATGGTGCACAAATCAATGTGTATCAACTTTATACTGCAGATGCAGTATTTGCAGGAAAAGTTAATAATAAATTCGGTCTTACTCGATCAACTCCAAACGCCATCTACACCCTCCCTCCTGATAAACTCGAACAGTTCGCCGTCGAGTACATAGAAGAAAAAATCGACACCAGTTCTATCCATCAGCTCCGTTCGAGCAATGACCCCCTTTATGCGTTGATGGAAAATACGAGAGGGTTTGTGACTGTTCCAGTAGAAGCGAAAGAGGGGATTGTAACGAACAAAAATTATGCAGGACTGTCGCCGCTTCTTGCCAATCTGCCAGATGAGGAAATCGCCAAGTGGCAAGCGATTTTTATGCCAGCCGCTGATGCGTATATGGATAATGGAGTAGATGGTGCCCTCGACGTGTTGGAAGAAATGACGGGTCTCAAGCGGACGGTGTTTGATGATTTTAACGAGTTGCAGGCTGATCTTCAACAATTGCTGGAAGCGGACACGATTGATTTGTCAGAGTATCCTGTCTTTATGCGGGGAGAGATGGCCCGTTCCCATGCGCTAGGGCAAGTAGGGGCGAAAATTCCACAGGCCTTTGATTTGTTAAGCAAGGGACTGACAGAGTTTTACCATATTAAGCAATTCCAGCGGAACGTAGGGCCGATCGTGGAGACGGTTCAAGGCTTAAATGATTCGGCTGAAGAGGTGTTCGGGTATTTGGTTGAGGCAGGCTATATTGATGAGGCTTCGAAAGACATCATTGTTAAGGAATTGAATGGGTTGACGGAATCGCTGGAAGTCCTTCATGATTATAAGCATCTTGAAGACGTATATAAAGAATCACCGTATTTAATTCGGGATGGAGGAAGTGGACTGTTAGGAAGTGACGTGGCTTTTTTGCTGCTGTTAATCGAACATGGTGAAAAGTTGTATGGCCATTGGCAGGCTTTAGAAAAGGAATTGCAAGAAGTTATGGATGAAATCGGCCATAGCCACAGCATCCATGAATTGTTGAACGCGCTGAATGCAGAAAACGGTGTCTCGTACTACAACAACCAAATGATAGTGAGCACACAACACGGAGGCGAGGAAATCCGTGTTAATTTAAGTGCCACTGTCGAAGCGTATTACAACGGCCTATCCATTGTTGAGCAGCAACAGGAAAAAGTGCAAGCGTTTGTGCGCCTGTATGAGCATGAGGTCGTAGAGGATGTCGAAAACCAAAAAAAGGCGCTTGTCCAAGCGTTTGATGATATGGAAAGCAACCCTAAGGCCTATCAGCACTTGTTAAATAAAAGCCATGCGCCAGCAGGCAGCCGCATAGAGCGAATTGTCGTCCATGACCAAATTGGCGGAATCACATTGCCTGAAGGGCCAGTGTGGGAAGCAGCTTTGGTGGAGCAATTGGAAAAGCAGCGCACCTTCCTTGAAAAGATGCGTGAAGGGATCGAAGATATTTTTGATGAAGAACATAACGTTGCCGCGATTTTTACACTTTCGGGGTAATAGGAAGGAGGACGAGTGATGATTCCTGATGATACAGGAGCGGTTGTGATTACACACCAATTTAAAGAACCGCCAAGCTATGTGTGGAAGCGACTTCAGCTTGAACTGTCGCTTAAGCAGCTTTATGTGGTTCAAGCTGCTTTGGGCCAATCGCTGCGAGCCAGCTTAGGCGCAAGCAGCGGCGCGTTTATTGACGCCCTTGAGGAGAAGGAAAAAGAATTGACAAGAGATATGGCGATGCGGATTGAACTTGTTTCTTCTGAAGCAAGACAAGCGACAGAATTAGCTGAGAACTACTTGGAGAATATCTCGAAGCAACGTGTCTCCCTTCATTATAGGCGTATGCTTCATGAATAAAAGACATTGATTGAAAACACGCTGATTGTGCTCAGGGTGTTTTTTTGTATAGGTGAAAATGTAATTGACTGAAATGTCTATTTGTCTTACAATTAATTTATCAAAAATTTGCTAGGGGGATCAGGAATGAGGGTATCGGTTACGACAACAACGTGTGATTTATCAGATGGCGACTTAAAGCAAATGACACAATTGGGCGTGGATTGTATTGATTTTGGCAGTGGTTCAAGCTTCCCTGGAGTAAAGGAGCAAGGCTATCCTGATTTGGATGCGTTGCTCCGGCTGAAACGGCGAATTCGTTCCTTTGGGCTCGACATTAACCGGGTTACGCTTCCTGATTTATCAGCCGCTTTTATGGCAGGAGCTGAAGAAAGTGAGAAGGAAGTCGATCATTCGGTGGCGGCCATCAACGTATTTGCTGAAGCAGGAATACCGATTGTACGCCAGCGGTTTGCTGGAGATACGTTTAATCATTTGACTCAAAGTTACAAAGCAAGGCAACGGGGCGGGGCTTTGGCGAGAGGTGAAAGCCTTGTTTTTAGCCAAACGCCTTATGAAGCGCCGACTTTAGAAGCCCATGAGCAATGGTGGGAGCGCTTTCTTTATGCGTATGGAAAACTAGTCCCGGCGGTGGAAGAGGCAGGCATTAAGTTGGGAATGCATCCGTCTGATTCGCCGCTGCAAGGAACGCCTTTTGGCGGCCTTGGCTACAGGCGGATTATGGATGAATTCCCGAGCAAGCAAGTTGGTTACATCTATTGTATGGGAACGCGTGCAGAAGAGGGAGGCAGTTCCCTTGTTGTCGATGAAATCAATCATTACGGCCGAAAAGGGCGCTTGTTTTTGATTCATTTCCGCAATGTGCGCGGGGCTTTGCCAACAGCGGGTGCTTTTGAGGAAGCACTCCTCGATGATGGCGATATGAACATGTTTAAACTGCTGCTCGAATTAAAAAAAGTCGGCTATGATGGATGCCTCAATCCTGATCATGTCCCCGTTTTAGAAGGAGACAGCCCAGATTTAAATGCCAATTGGGCCCACTCTAATATTGGGTGGAGTTATGGAAGCATTGGTTTTGCCTATTCAATTGGCTACATAAAAGCATTGCTTAATGCCTTGAATGAAGTGACAGGGACAAAATGGTAAACGGAAATAAAGGGGCTATCCCACAAGGTCAGTTACTTGACCTTATGGGATAGCCCTTTTTAGTTCGTTTGTGTTTCTAGACGTTCAATCAAGCGCTCGTAGGAATGACTCACATCATCCATATATCGTGTCGCTTCTTCAGGGGCCATATAAGTCGGGATGGTGTAATACGATTCAGCTTGTTCCTGGTAGGCTTCATTGTTTTCTACGACTTCTTTTAGCGCTTCAGAAAAGCGGGCGACAATCGCATCGGGCGTTTCTTTCGGAAAAGCAAAGAAGAAAAATTTCTCAAACTCTACATCAATGCCTTGCTCTAAAAAAGTAGGCGTGTTGTCATATAGGGGATGTTGTTCTGATGACAGGACGCCGACTGAGGCGAAATCGCCGTTTTCAATATAATCGGCTGTTACCCCGTAGGCAATCGGGACAATGTCAACTTGGTTGCCTAAAAGGGCTACGAGTTTGTCAGACGCGCCACCGACATCAATTGGCTTTAAGTCCGCTCCTGTCGCTTCCTCAAACGCCATCATCTGCAAATGTGTATAGCCACCGACCTCCGTTGCAAACGAAAGTTCACCAGGCTGTTCGATGGCGGCTTGCGCTAATTCGTTTGCTGTTTGGTAAGGGGCATCCCCATGAACAATAAACGTGTCGCCGTGATCCATTAGGGCAATGCCGGCAATCTTAAAATCATTGTGGTTAAAAGTTGATAAGCCATATAGCTTGTTGATGAGCAAGTTGTTGTGGAAAAACAAGACTTTATAGCCGTCTGGATCGGCTTCGAGCACTTCCCTGGAGCCCATGCTTCCTCCAGCTCCGGCAATATTTGTGACAACAAACAATGTATCCATTTCTTCACCTAAATAACGGCCAAGAAGCCGTGCTCCTAAATCGGTGTCCCCGCCGGCTCCAGTCGGGACAATGATTTCAATCGGGCGGTTCGGGTAGGCGTCAATCTGGCTGGCAGAGGGTACTTTCTTTTCTGAACCAAATGTCGGCGCATGAAAGCCAACCGTTGTACAGCCTGAGAACAACAGAGCAGAAGCCAAAAGAACAGGATAAAGCGTATGTGTTTTCACGGGTCATTCCTCCTTTATTAAACAGTGGCTGAACGCTTTCGATTTTTGTAGATTGCCATTAAAAACGAACCAGCGGCAAGCAATAGAAAGGCAGCGGCAATTGGTGACGTGACAAATGGAAGAAAGTCGCCATTGGAATGCATCAGTCCACGCCGCAAATTGGTTTCTAAAATCGGGCCGAGAATAAAACCGAGCACAATCGGCATAACCGGAAATTTTAATTTGGCGAAGATGTAACCAATGACACCACAAAGCACAAGAACGAGCGCATCAAATAGCCGGTTGTTTACACCGAATGCGCCAATGACGCAAAGGACGACAATGATGGGCAACAGCACATGCCGCGGCACATGAAGAACACGGATAAAGAAACGCATTCCGATAATAAGCAAAAGGGCCATGAAGGCATTAGCCAAAAGGAGAGCAGCGAAAATTCCGTACATTACTTCACCATTTTGCTCAAACAAAAGCGGGCCAGGGTTTAAGCCGTGGAGCATTAACCCGCCGACTAAAAGTGCCGTTACGCCGTCGCCAGGAATACCGATCGATAAAAGCGGCACGAGTGCCCCGCCAATGGCCGCATTATTGGAAGATTCAGCGGCGACAACGCCGGCAGGATTCCCTTTTCCAAACGTTTCAGGATGCTTTGACTGATTTTTAGCAGTTACGTAGGAGATGATGTTAGCCGCCGATCCGCCAAGCCCTGGCAAAATGCCGACGATGACGCCAATAGCGGTAGAGCGAAGCCAATTCCATTTTTGCTTGAAAAAATAACTGAAGCTTAAACCAAGGTCTTTTAAACGGTAAGCGGTTTGGATACTTTTCGTTTCAATTTGCTTTCGATCAGACGATGTTTTTAAAATTTCCGTTATCGCAAATAAGCCAATTAGCACTGGTAGGACGTTGAAGCCAGCCTCAAGTTCAGGTAGGCCAAATGTGAAACGTGGATAAGAGTCAATCGGAGCAAATCCGACTGTAGCCAGGCTTATGCCGAGCATACCTGCAATGAGGCCTTTCAACATGGAACCGTCTGAAAGGGATGTAATCATCGTCAGCGCAAAAACAGTAATGGCAAAATACTCAAAAGGCGAAAGCTGAATCGCTACACTGGCTAAGACAGGAGAAATAAAGATCAACACCAATAGGCTAAGCAAACCGGCTAAAAACGAAAATACAATCGTTAACGCAAAGGCTCGGCCAGCTTCCCCTTTTTGTGCCATCGGATAACCATCAAATGTCGAGGCAATGCTTGCAGGAGTCCCGGGGATGTTTAGGAGGACAGAGGGGATGAAGCCCCCGGAGACGCCGCCAATATATAGGCCCATTAACAAGGACAAACCATTAATGGGTGTCATCCCAAATGTAATCGGCAAACAAATCGCGATCGCCATTACAGCCGTTAAACCGGGAATGGCGCCAAACACAAGGCCTAGAGCAACACCGATAAATACAATCACAATCGTTTCTATGTTAAGGATGCTGAGAAAGCCAGTTTCAATCAGTTCAAGCATAGACACGCCCCCTTCATTAGTTAGCCGAATAGGCCAATTGGCAACATTAAGTTAAAGCCTACCCGAAAGACGTAATACAGCAGTAAAGAGACTGCGAACGATATCGGCAAAACAAACATAAAAAAGCGCTTTTTATGTTGACTTGTCATCATCATCGATTGCCCGGCCATGTACAATGTCGATGCCAAAATAAAGCCAAGCACCGGCAGTGCTACAACGTAGCCAATCAGCAACAGGCTTGTTGCTAGAACCGTTGTCTTTTCGTTGCTTGTTTTTTGCTGCGGCTGGTTGTTGTCTACGTCTGGGGCGTCAACGGCAGATGCTGTTTCCCTAACTGGCTCTGTTTGTTTTTTAAGCCCGCTGAGCAAAAGAACCGTACTAAGCAGAAAAATGCCAGCAGCCATCAACATTGGCAAAAAGCGTGAGCCAACGCCAATCGATAAAATCGTCAAAGTCTCCATTCGCAAGGAGGCGACAAACATAAGCACCGCTAAACATTGTAGAGCAATGCTGGCGTAAACATCGGAATGGTAACGTTTGAGCAATCTAATTCCCTCCTTCGTTGTAAGCGATTACATATAGAATTGCAGGAAAGACCTCCTGCATGGCCTGTTATGCTTTTACAAAAATCGTTTTGGTCGCTGTAAAAAACTCTTTCGCTGCTTCCCCCTGTTCGCGGGAATGGGAGCTGGATTGTTTCATCCCGCCAAATGGGGCTTGCAGTTCAACTCCTGCGCTTTCGGCATTGACCCGAATGAGACCAGCGTCCATATCCTCAATAAAGGCAAGCATATTGGCAATATCTTTTGTGAAAATTGAAGCACTTAACCCGTATGGCACATCATTGGCCAAACGAAGCGCTTCTTCGATGCCGTCCACTTCAAATAAAGCCAGGACAGGGCCGAAAATTTCTTCTTGGGCGATGGAGGAATGGTGATCTCGGCATTCAAAAATCGTCGGCTCGATAAAGGAACCTTTTTCTTGATCGATGGCATGCCCGCCAGTTAATAGCGTCGCCTTTTCACTCAGGCCTTTTTCTATGTAGGCAAGGCAATTGGCTAGCTGATTTTGGGAAGCGAGTGGTCCCATCCACGTTTTTGCATCAAGGCTGTCACCTACTACGATTTCTTTTGTCTTTTCTAATAGCAATTTCTTAAAAGTGGAGTAAACAGCACGGTCGACAAACGCTCTGCTTGTCGCTGTGCACTTTTGGCCAGTTGATTTAAACGCTCCGCTTAATGTCGCGTCTACTGCTTGCTCAATGTTAGCATCGGCGGCCACAATGACAGGGTTCTTGCCCCCCATTTCAAGCTGGTACTTCGCCCCCCTGGCAAGGGCTGTTTGGCCAATTTTCTTGCCAGTTGTGTTCGAACCAGTAAATGTGATCGCGTTCACCCTATGATGTTCAACAAGGCTTTGGCCAACTTTTGCCCCTGAGCCTGTAATGAAATTTAAGACGCCAGGGGGCAACCCGGCCGCTTCAAAGCATGCAACCACTTTTGCGCATGTAACTGCCGTTTCTGAAGCAGGCTTGAGGACGACTGTATTGCCGTAAATGATAGCAGGCGCCGTTTTCCAAAGAGGAATCGCAATCGGAAAATTCCATGGCGTAATGACCGCTACGACGCCAAGGGGTACACGGGTTGTATACATAAGCGCCTTTGCATCGCTTGCAGGAATGACATCGCCATTTTTGCGCAGCCCTTCTCCTGCATAATAACGGAGAATTGCAATGCCGCGCAGCGTTTCGCCTTTTGTTTCGGCCAATGTTTTGCCCATTTCCCGTGCCGCAGTCTTGGCAATTTCATCAAGCCGTTCTTCCATAATGTCTGCGGTTTTATAAAGGAAAGCCCCCCGCTCTGCGCCGCTTAACTTGCGCCACGGCTTCGCTGCTTCTTGAGCTGCTTGCACCGCCTGTTCTACATCGGCTTCGGTCGAATCCTGATACGTGCCGACTGTATCGTTTAGATTGCCAGGATTAATGCTCTTGGCTGTTTGACCGTCCACAGCAGGCACCCATTGGCCGTAAATAAAATTGTGTGCATCCATAAATAAGACTCCTTTCCTTATCGGCTATAGCGAAATATGATTGCGTGGGTACTTTTTGTGAGCGTTTTCTAAAATCTGCGCCAGCTGCTTGTAATGGCTTTTTTCGACAGGCACAAGCGGGGCACGGACATGCTCTTGAACAGGCAAGCCAACGATCTCCATTCCGGCTTTAATTAAAGAAACCGCATAGCCTTTTTTCTGGCGGCGAATCACATTAATTGGCAGAAGGACATCCTTGTAAAGGGTGCGAACAGCCTCATGATCGCCGCGTTTTAAAGCTTCAAAAAAGCATCTGGAAATGTGTGGAATGTAATTAGATATCGCCGATGAATACGAGTGGAAGCCAATGGGCCAATAAGCAGGCATCGTTAATTCTGCCATCGGCATGCCGTTTAGCCATAGCAACCGCTCGCCAAATCGCTGAGTGAATTCAATGTTTTGCTCCATATTGCCGATGCCATCTTTTAATCCGACTAACTGTGGGTAGACGAGCAGCGATTCAAGTGTATCCCCTTCTAATACAGCGTTATCACGCTGGTAAACAATCGCATGAAGGGAAGTTGATTCAATAATTGCTGACAAATAAGCGCGTAGACCGTTTTGTTCGCCGTTAATCAAGTAGGGGGGCAGGATTAAATAACCGTCGGCGCCTTTTTCTTCTGAAAGCCGTGCGAAGGAAAGGGCGTCTTGGATGTTTCCGCCAACTCCAGTATAGAGGGGAACGCGTTTTTGGGTCGCATCTACAGCAACATCCAATATTGCCCCATACTCGGCTTTGCTAATGGCATGGAATTCCCCCGCCCCGCAGGCGACAAAGATCGCTTCCAAGCCTTCTTCAATTAAAAACGTAATATTTCGGTGGAGTGCATGCTCATCAAGCGCCCCATTTTTATCAAAGGGCGAAACAGGGAAGCCGAGAATGCCAGTCAGCTTATTGGTTTGCATCGAACCGATCAACTCCTTATGGTAATTTGTTTTATTGTAAGACAAATTAAATAGTTAGTCAATTTTAAATTTGGAAACCACAAAAAAACGTGCCCAAATAAGGCACGTTTCAGATCGTAGACAAAACGCCTTTGAGAAAATAATTCTCAAAGGCGTTTTTTTGATGATAAAGAGATGGGTGGATATTGGAGACTTTGGAGTTGGAGGAAGATTCCTCCTCCAACTCCAGGTGGCTAATTTTTTCAAGTTCATCGCACCAAAAACAAACATCGCCTGCATTGCATTTTTTTCCAACCCTTTCAGGTTGGTCCAACGCAGACCATGCTTCTGTTTCAGATCGGCAAAGACACGCTCAATCGTTTCTTTCCGCTTGGCGTAGATGTCTCGGTTCCGTTCAGTATGCCTCAGATGTTCTGCTTCATCCAAGGCATCCTGCCAAATATGGCGAAGGACGAGCTTTTGGTGATTCCGATTCTTTGTGCACTGGGTGAGCAGTGGGCACGACTCACAAATCCGAGGGTCGGAGATATATTCACGATATCCCTCTCGATTCGTTGTTCGGTAAGAAAGCACCTGGTTTTGGGGACAAAGAAAACAATCGTAGTATTCATCATAGACAAACTCGTTTTTCCGGATATAGCCTTTAGGGGTCATCGGGCGTTTATATGGCATGACGGGATGAACGCCTTCTTCTTGAAGTTTTTTGGCAATGGCAGGCGTTTTATACCCCGCATCCACCGCGACAACCTTTGGTTGGCACACTTTCGTTTTCAATTGATCAAACAGTTCGTGGAAAACCTGACTATCGTGGACATTCGCCGGTTTTACGATCGTTCCTAAAACAAATCCATTGGCATCGCAAGCCGTATGGAAATTGTAGGCAAACATCTTTTCCCGCTCGCTTTTGACGTAATAACCGCTCTCAGGATCGGTGGTACTTTCCTTGACCTCCCTCGACGGGTCTTTTTGCGAGGGAGGTAAGGGCTTTTTTCCGTTTTTCACCCGTTCCCCATTGATTTCTTCTTCTAGTTGAGTTTGATAGGCACGCGTCTCGGTGCGTACGACCTTTTTGCGATGCTTTCGTTTATTGGCGTTGGCTTTAATGGAAGTCGAGTCGATAAAAGCCACCTCTGGACTCACAAATCCTTTGTCCATAGCTTGTTTCAGAATCCGATAAAAGAGTTGTTCAAACACATCACTGTCCCGGAAACGACGAACGTAGTTCTTCCCAAACGTAGAAAAGTGGGGGATCTTATCCTCAAAGCCAAATCCTAAAAACCAACGGTAGGCCACGTTGGTTTCGATTTCTTTAATCGTTTGGCGCATCGAACGAATGCCAAAGATGTATTGAATGAAAACCATTTTGATCAACACCACGGGATCAACACTCGGCCGGCCCCTGTCTTTTGAGTAAAGGTCTTCGACAAGGTCATAAATGAAATCAAAGTCAATCGCCGCATCAAGCTTCCGGACGAGATGATCCTCTGGCACCAGCTTTTCAATCCAGACCATTTCCATTTGCATTCGCTTATCTTCCAACTGTTTGGACAACATTCTTCCTCACCCTGTACCTTTTTTTCTCTCTTTTATTGTACAAAAAAGCCTGTCGACTGTCTCGGTAAAACCGAGACTTTGTCGACAGGCTGAAACGTGCCCAAATAAGGCACGTTTGAGGTTGTCGACAAAGTCGATAACTGCACTCATCTGATAGAAAACTTGTTAGAGGAGGCAGCCAAGAGAAGATACGAATAGAGCGGGAGTTCATAAGCGTTACTGGTTCGGCTCAAGGACTTTGTTGCGAACAAACATTAAGTGCTCATGCATTGCCCGAAAGGCAGCTTGGCCGTCGCGATTGGCAAGAGCATCGTAAATAGCTTGATGGTGCGCTACCGTCTTATCCCGTTCCCTATGTTTAATTTGCACATTTACTTTTGCGTGGGTCAGCAAAAGCGAATCGACCATTCCTTGCAAAATCGGATTGTCTACACTTTGGGCAATAATGCGGTGAAACAGCAAGTCATGCTCGCCATAATCATCGTCCACACTTTCTTTAATCGCCTGAATCGTCGTTTGCAACCGCTCCAAGTCGTGTGCTGATATTTTTTCAGCGGCAAAAACGACAAGCCCTAACTCTAGCGAAGTGCGGGCTTCAATAATCGCTTCAATATTGTCGTTCACAAGGGAAAGCATGGTCGAAAACGGTTTGCTGCTAATTTTTTCTGTGAAATAGGTTCCGTCCCGTGTTTTCCGCTTCACAATTCCCAATGATTCAAGGGAACTCATTGCTTCGCGCAGCACTGGGCGGCTGACACCAAGCATCGAAATCAATTCCATTTCTGGAGGCAATTTGTCTCCCGGCTTCAACTTGTTTGTAATCAACAAGTTGACAATTTTTTCCTCCACCTGTTGCGCCAATGTTTGCCGGCTGACACGGCTTCCAATCAAATCAAGTTTATTTTCAGGCATTGTTGTCCCACCATTCTGCCAAAAGCATTCTTTATCTTATGTTTTAATTGTAATACAAATAGGTGGAATTGCAAAATTAGAGCGGAAAAAAGGTAAGCTATCCTATTTAGCCATCGATCGGATTACGCAAGTTTAAGCCTCTCTTTCTGGGTGTAGGTTTATCTGCTTGTTGATTTTCATTCAATGGAAATGATATAATAACAATCATCCAAACATCCTATGTTTGATAACTGCGTGACAGGAGGATCGATACATGCTTCAGAAAACAAACCGGCAAACGCTGGTAGAGCAAGTGGCACTACAAATGGAAAATATGATTGAATCCGGTAAGTGGAGTGTTGGCATGCGCATCCCGGCCGAGCCGGAGTTGATGGCCGAGTTGAATGTGAGCCGTAATACTTTAAGAGAAGCGATTCGGGCGTTGATCCATGCGGGACTCTTGAAAACGAAACAAGGGGATGGGACTTACGTTTGCTCTTCAAGTGCATTGGGAGTCGTGTTGAAAAAACGTGTTTTGCGCTCCGATACGTTGCAAACTTTAGAAGTCCGGTATGCGCTCGAACGTGAGGGAGCTCATCTAGCTGCCCAACGGAGAACCGATGATGAGGCGCGGGAACTTCTGCTTCAGTTGGAACGTTGCGAAAAAGCGGCGGAATCGGGTAATATTGATCGCTTTGTAACAGCGGATATTCGTCTACATCAACGGATCATTCACGCGTCTCACAATGAAATATTGATTGAATTATACAGCCACATTGCCGAAGCGTTGCATGATTCGATTACAAGCATAACTCGTTATGAAGTCGATGCCGACTTCGTGGAAATGCATCGGCAACTAGTCGAAGCGATTGTTGCTCAGGACGGTGATCGTGCTGTGGCAGCCGTTCATCGCTATATCTTAGAATCAAAGGAGATTATTGCCGGCAAAGAGGGGGAGCGGCCATGAGCGTACAAAGTGGTACAAAGCCAGCTATGTTGAAACGTTCGCTCTCATTGAGTTGGCCGCTCATCATAGGCATCATCCTTATTTCACTAACGATGCGGTCGCCACTAACGTCAGTAGGCCCATTGGTAGGATCGATTCGCGAATCTCTCGGGTTATCGAACACTGTCGCAGGCCTGCTGACGACATTGCCATTGCTTGCTTTCGCGTTTCTTTCCCCGTTCACGCCTACGTTGGCGCGCCGTTTCGGGATGGAACGGGTCTTGTTTTGTGCATTGGTTCTCCTCATGGCGGGAATCGCTGTCCGCTCGCTGAGTGCAACTATTCCTTTGTTTGCAGGCACTGTTTTACTTGGCCTTTCGATCGCGGTCTGCAACGTGCTCATTCCGAGTCTAGTTAAACGGGATTTTTCTGATAATGTCGGACTAATGACCGGGATATACGCAGTGTCGATGAATTTATGCGGTGCGATAGCATCTGGCATTAGTGTTCCACTCGCCCGTAATCTCGGTTTCGGCTGGAATGGCGCACTTGGAGTCTGGGGCATACTTGCTTTGATCGCCGCACTATTCTGGTTCCCTAGAGTCCGTGGGAGTCACACATCAGCCGTAGTCCCAACGCCTGGTGGAGTGGTAAGGCGAAGCCTGTGGCGTTCACCACTGGCGTGGACAATTACACTTTTTATGGGAATGCAGTCTCTCCTTTTCTATGTTTTGATCACTTGGCTGCCTGAAATAATGACAAGCAGGGGTTTGAGTGAAGATAGCGCTGGTTGGATGCTATCGCTTTTTCAAATGGCTACGCTTCCTGTATCCTTTATCGTGCCAATTCTTGCAGGACGCATGAGGAACCAACGTTTACTGGTTATCATAATGGCTGTCTTGTTTTTTGTTTCATTAGGCGGTTTTTATTTCGGCGATCATGCACTTATTTTTTTATGGACGATTTTACTCGGAATTGCTGGAGGATGTGCGTTTAGTTTAGCTATGATCTTTTTAAGCTTGCGGACGAAAGATGCCTACGATGCGGCTTCTTTATCCGGTATGTCCCAATCTGTTGGCTATTTGTTGGCGGCAACAGGACCGATCTTGTTCGGTTTCCTTCATGATGTCACAGCAGGTTGGAATCTGCCACTATTGTTGTTGTTTGTCGTTAGCGCTGTGCTGCTCCTATGCGGCCTAGGTGCGTCAAAAAATCACACTGTATAAAGCTCTTACTAGAAGAGCCCATTATTAGTTAAAATAAATGCTTAATTAGACTAAGTTAAATAAATGAGTGCAATAAAGAGTCTCTTATATAGTTTGAGGGCTAAAGTGGAATAAAGTAGGGTTTCATATTCGGACAAGCTTCTACAAGTTCCACTTTTGTTCTCGCTCTCTGCCTGATAAATTTATGTACTTATATGATTGAATTTTCTATTAAATAGCTGAAGGACGTTATCGGAGTAGCGCTTGGCTTTGTACTTTCTCCGTTAACACGGTGGCAACATAAGAATTTATGACAAACGGAGGGTGTCAAAGAAAGAGAGCATGTCATTTGTAATATCTTTATATGAGTCAATTTTGATATACTTCAGTCAAGATATCTCCAATAAAGGAGTGGTAAAGTGACATTTGATCAACTTTACGTAGAAGCGAAAGCGGTTATACAACCTCGGAAATTATCTGACGTCGTTGAAGTCGGCGGTGTCGGAGCGGCAATTGAAACTGCGGGCGGCAACATTTATACAGGTGTTTGTATTGATACTGCCTGTTCCATGGGTTTTTGTGCGGAACATGCGGCAGCGGCGACGATGATTACGGCTGGAGAAAGCCATATTAAGAAAATGGTTGCTGTTGATTGGGATGGTGGTGTTTTACCCCCTTGTGGAAGGTGCCGGGAATTTATTAGCCAAATCAATGATGCTAATGGCGAGACTCAGGTTATGGTATCAGAAGACCAAATCGTTTCGCTGCAAGAACTATTGCCTTACAGCTGGAGGGAGAAAAAGTGATTGCTTACAAAGCGATCAATGCCGGCGAGGCGAGGGATAGCGCATTTGGCTTAAGTTTTGTAATCGTAAAAAAGGAAGCAACCTTTTTGGTAGGAGGAAGGTTGCTTCCTTTTGTTTATATAGGTAATCACGCTCATGTTTCAGATCAGGCGTTTATCACCACGTAAACGAGTCTAATTCTGCCTCTGTTAACCGGTAGCGTGTCTTTTAGCTGCTTCAATTTCCCTTCTGGCTATAAGCTTTGCTCTTACCGGATGATAAAAAGCTGGTTTTTGCTAATTAAATATCATATGATATATAACAACTGATATATATAATAGGAGCGTCAATATGCCACCTAAAAAGAAATTTTCAACGGAACAAATCATTGAAGCGGCGTGGAGCATTGCGAAAGAGGAAGGGATCGACAGCATAACGATTCGAAAAGTGGCGAACCAGCTTGGAAGTTCGATTGCGCCGATTTACGTGAATTTTTCAGATGTAGAGGAGCTTAAACAAGCAGTGGTAAAGAAAGTTAGCCAATTCGGGCAACAGATGATTCATGAGCAAAATACAGGGAGTCCATTCGGTGATATCGGAGCTGCGAGCCTGCAGTTTGCCCAGGAGTATCCAGCGTTGGTCAGAGATTTAGTTATGAAGCCAAATGATTACTTGCAAAATTATGACCAGGATATGGGAACAGAGCTTGTAAATCATATGAAAACCGATCCGGAGCTGGCAGGTTTTGATGAAAAGGAACTGAGAATGATTTTACTCAAGATGAGGGCTTTTCAAACAGGATTAACAATGATGGTTGTCAATCGGCAACTGCCACCTGAGTTTGACTTAAAGAGCATGAGAGAGCTTTTGGATAGCGTTGCCGGAGAGATTGTAATCGCTGCTAAGATACGTAAACAAGAGGGTTCATCTGACTGATTGTTACAGACTAGGCAAACGAAGGGGAGGAAACGAAATGAAACAAGGAGCGGTTCGATCGGAAATCGAGCAAAGGCTAGCAACGAAAGTGAACGCCGATCCGAAATTGCATAACGTCTACTTGTTAGTACATTCAGAACGACTCGGCATTCACTGGCCGATGGCAGCAGGACGCACAGACAATATCGAGGCGAATACAGATCAGCTCTTTCATACGGCAAGTGTGGGAAAAACATTCACTTCAGCGATCGTTGCGAAGTTAGTTGAAAACGGTCTGGCCAAGTTTGAAGATCCAATTGCCAATTATTTGCCTCGAAACCTAGTGGAAGGGCTACACATTTATAAAGAAAAAGAGTATTCGTCTGATATTCAGATTAAACATTTATTAAGCAATACATCAGGACTGCCCGATTTTTTCGAAGATAAGCCTAAACGCCACAAACCATTTCTACAGGAAATACTGGCTGAGCCGTCCCGTTTCTGGACACCTGAAGAAACGGTTCAGTGGTCGAAAGAACATCTATTACCGCATTTTCCACCGGGGCAAGGTTTCCACTATACAGACACAGGCTACAATTTACTCGGGCTGATTATTGAGTCGATTACGTCAAAGTCATATGAGGACGTATTGCATGAGTACATTTTTAAGCCATTGAAGATGAAACACTCATATTTATCGCAGTTTTCCGAGCCGGCAGCAAAAAGCGACTATCCAGTTGCCCATCTTTATCTTGACGATCTTAAAGTAAATGTGGAGCAATACCGCAGTTTTAGTAGTTTTTATTCTGGTGGTCAGACAGTGTGCACATTAGAAGATCTCTTGCTTTTTATGAAAGCATTTGTTAACAATCAACTGTTAACAGAAGAGAGCATGCGCCTCATGCAAAACTGGGGAAAGATGCGGTTAGGATTGAAATACGGATATGGTCTTATGAAACTGCAATTTCTCCCGTTCACAGGAAAATACACAGTATGGGGGCATCTCGGCGCTAGCGGTTCTTTTATGCTCTATTTGCCAGCGATGGATGTCTATCTTACAGGGAGTTTTAATCAGACGACGTACCAATCAAAAAGTATGAATTATTTGTTTATAAACGTCCTACGTAAATTAGCGAAGATCACTGATTGAGCTGCTTTGACGAACGATATTGCCTGCCTTTTTTGGTGCGTTCGTTTGCTGCGAGCATTTAGAAATCTGGCAGACGTCCGGTATACAAAGCAAACGAGTGTTGAAAAATCGATGATTGCTTAGGCACAAAACTTCTTTATAATAAACATATCTTGTTTGCCATTATAGGGAGCTGTATATATCAATGCAAAGTGATTTAAAATCAGATTGCTTAAACTGTTTTGGGTTGTGCTGTGTGTCCCTGCCTTACATGAAATCGAATGACTTCCCTTATGATAAAGACAGTGGAGAGCCGTGCCGCCACTTATGTTCCGATCATCGCTGTTCGATTCACGAGTCACTACGAGACAAAGGATTTCGTGGCTGTGTGAGTTACGAATGTTTTGGGGCAGGGCAAAAGGTATCACAAGTTGTCTATAAGGGTAAGGACTGGCGTGAAGATAATCGAATGGCCGAGGAAATGTTTTCTGTATTTCCAGTTGTTCAACAGCTCCACGAGATGCTTTTCTATTTAAAACAAGCGATCGAGTTAGAAGAAGCCAAAGACTTCAAACTAGAAATTCAGGCTTTGTATGATTTAACTTATACATTAACAATTAAAGCACCGGAAGAAATATTGGCGTTAGATGTTGAAGCACATAGAAATAAAATAAATCCTATGTTCATAGAAGTTAGTGACATATACCGGTCACAATATCGGAAGAAGGGGAAAGGCAGCGGGACAAAAAAGAAACGGGTAGATTATATAGGCGCAAACTTCGCCAACGTCGATATGAAAGGGCATGATTTAAGAGGGACGTTTCTCATTGCTGCCAACTTGACCAATAGTGACTTACGAAGAGCGGACTTTATTGGCGCAGACTTGCGAGATGCCGACTTAAGCGGGGCAAACTTGGCTGGAGCACTCTTCTTAACACAGTCACAGATTCAATCGGCTAAAGGGGATAAAACAACGGTATTGCCTGATTATGTGGAGAGGCCCCAACACTGGGGAAGTTAACAAGTGTTTTTAATAGAGGGAACAACCTCGCTATGAGTTTGTTTGCTCTATTTTTTTATGCCTGTTTTTTCCGTTTATATGGCTAAATTTCCATCATTTCCGCAGTCTGCGGAAAAAAATTAGGTGTAGTTGTAAGCGGATTCATTTTAAGATGAATGTGAAAGATGCGAAGTTAAGGGGGAATGCACGATGAACGTGTTGTTGGCGTGTTCAGCAGGAATGTCTACGAGCTTGCTTGTAGCAAAAATGAAGGAAGCTGCAGCCGAATTAGGGGTAGAAGCGGAAATTTGGGCGGTTGCCCAAGATAAGGCATTGGTAGAAATCGAAAAAGCGGACGTGCTGTTAGTAGGACCGCAAATGCGCTTTATGAAAAAGAAATACGAGGCAAAAGGCAAGGAAGTTGGTGTTCCTGTTGAGATTATTGATGCGGTTGCGTATGGGCGTGTCGACGGCATGGCTGTGATGAAGCGGGCACTAGAACTAGCTGATAAGTAAAAAATAGTCGCCGGAAAGGGTGATGGTTGATGAATCGCTTCATGGATGTACTTGAAAATGTATTAATGCCGCTTGCAGACAAGTTAAACAACAATCGTTATTTAACAGCATTGCGTGATGGCTTTATGGTGGCGCTGCCGCTCATTATCTTCGGTTCAATTTTTGTCGTTATCGCCAACCTTCCATTTATTGACCGTTTGATGACTGAGGCCACTTACGCCCAGTACCAGGAACTGATCGGCAGTGCTTCGTCGGCAACGTTGGCGATTATGGCGACGTTTGTCATCGTCGGCATTGGCTATAAACTGACGGAAAGCTACGGAGGCGAGGCGCTTTTTGGCGGCGTGACTGCTCTTGCTGCTTTTCTGATTTTAATCCCGCAACACGTCGATGAGACGACCGGTGTTATTCCAGTTGGCGTGTTAGGCGCACAAGGAATGTTTGTCGGGATTATTACAGCATTTGTGTCTGCGGAACTGTATCGCTTTTTTGTAAACAAAAATTGGCAAATTAAGATGCCGAGCGGCGTACCAGATGCGGTGTCCCGTTCGTTTAGTTCTTTGATTCCCATTACGATGACCCTTTCGTTTTTCTTGTTGGTGCGTATCGCCTTTTCGTTTACACCTTTTGAGACCGTGCAAAATTTTGTGTACACATCGGTTCAAGCGCCGTTAACGGCACTTGGAAGCGGATTGACTGCAACAATCATTGCCGTGCTGTTGACACAAATCTTCTGGTTTTTCGGTTTGCATGGCCAAATCATTATCAACTCTGTCCTTGACCCGATTTGGTTCACATTGGCGGGAGAAAACTTGGATGCATACAACGCAGGCAATGAGTTGCCTCATATTGTCAGCAAGCCGTTTATGGAATCGTTTATTGTCGGTATTGGCGGGTCCGGTATGACGCTAGCCGTTATTATTGCGATTTTCTTGATTGGCCGCAGCCGCCAACTAAAACAACTTGGAAAAATCGGCGGTCCTCCTGGTTTGTTTAATGTCAATGAACCGATTATTTTTGGCTTGCCGATCATTATGAATCCGCTTGTCATTATCCCGTGGCTGTTCGCGCCAGTCGTGGTAACGATTTTCACGTATTTCACGATGGCGGCCGGGCTTGTGCCGGCGCCGTATGGAGCGATCGTGCCATGGACAATGCCGCCTATTATTAGCGGAGCACTGGCAACGAATTCATGGCAAGGAGCGGTCTTACAAGTGGTAAACATGGCGATCGTGTTTGTCATTTGGTGGCCATTCTTGAAAGTGATGGATAAGCAATACTATGAAAATGAACAAAGCGAAGGCAAACCAACGAAAACAGCTTAGATAGGATGGGTGAGAAAAGTGGAGAAATCGACGGATATAACAGAGGTTTCCTTCCGTATCATTTTGCACGCTGGAAATGGGAAAGGAAGCGCGATGGAAGCAATTCAAGCGGCAAAAGCAGGCTCATTTGAACAAGCGGACGAGTTAATAGAAGAGGCAGGAAGAGAGCTGGCCAAAGCCCATGAATTTCAGACAAATTTAATCCAGCAAGAAGCAAATGGAGGGCGGACAGAGTTAAACGTGCTGCTGATCCATTCCCAAGACCACTTGATGACGTCGATGACCGTACGTGATTTAGCAATTGAAATCATTGAAATATACCGTACGAAAAGGGGACTTTTATAAAGATGGCACATGCGTATTCTTTCCCGAAAGATTTCTGGTGGGGATCGGCTGTATCGGCAACGCAAATCGAAGGAGCTGCCAATGAAGGCGGAAAAGGAAAAAACATCTGGGACCACTGGTATGAACTCGAGCCAAACCGCTTTTTTGAAGAAGTAGGGCCGAGTGCAACGTCTGATTTTTATCACCGTTACCAAGACGATATTGCGTTGATGAAAGCGATCGGGCATAATAGTTTTCGTTTTTCGATTTCATGGTCAAGGCTGATTCCAGGCGGCGAGGGAGAAGTGAATAAGGAAGCAGTCGCCTTTTACAACAATGTCATTGATGAGCTGATCGCTAATGGCATTGAGCCGTTTGTCAACTTGTTCCACTTTGACATGCCGTTTGAGCTGCAAGAAAAAGGTGGCTGGGAAAACCGCGAAGTGGTCGAATTGTATGCCCAGTATGCTGCTACTTGTTATGACTTGTTTGGCGATCGAGTGAAAAAATGGTTTACATTTAACGAACCGATTGTGCCAGTCGAGGGCGGCTATCTTTACGATTTTCACTACCCAAACATAGTGGATGCAAGAAGGGCATTCCAGGTCGCCTACCATACCGTTTTAGCCCATGCACTGGCAGTGGCGGCCTTCCGTACACGCTCTATCGAAGATGGAAAGATTGGCATCATCCTTAATTTGACGCCTTCATACCCGCGCAGCGACCATCTAGGGGATCAAAAAGCAGCCGCGATTGCCGATTTGTTTTTTAACCGCAGTTTTTTAGACGCTGTTGTCCTTGGTTCTTTTCCTAAAGAGCTTGTCGCCTTGCTTGATGAGTATGGGCAATTGCCTACCTATGAAAAAGAAGATGTTGCTCTGATTAACGCACAGCGGATTGACTTGCTTGGTGTTAATTATTATCAGCCCCGGCGTGTAAAAGCAAAAGAACATCTGCCTAATCCCGCGTCGCCGTTTATGCCAGAATGGTTTTTTGACCATTATGACATGCCTGGACGGAAAATGAACCATTACCGTGGCTGGGAAATTTACGAAAAAGGCATTTATGACATTATGGTCAATTTAAAAGATAACTATGGAAACATTGAGTCGTTTGTATCTGAAAATGGCATGGGCGTACAAAACGAAGAACGGTTTATGGAAAATGGGCAAATTCAAGATAAGTACCGGATTGAGTTTATAAAAGGGCATTTAAAATGGCTCCACCAGGCGATTCAAGAAGGCTGCAATGTCCGCGGTTACCATTTGTGGACGTTCATGGACAATTGGTCATGGACCAATGCCTATAAAAATCGCTATGGATTCATTTCAGTCGATGTGCAAACGCAAAAACGGACACCGAAAAAGAGCGCGGAGTGGATAAAAGCAGTATCGCAGCAAAATGGGTTTTAACGAGGGTTGAGAACGTAAAAGGAGTGTTCCTTTTGCGTTCTTTTCACAGGAAGGAGGGCATCATGAATCAACGCTTACAATCAATTTTAAGAGAGCTGCTTGGCACACAGGGGTACGTCACCAGCCGTTACTTGGCCAGCGTCAACCAAGTTACACCGCGGACAGTGCGTGAAGATGTGAAACAACTGCAAAGTGAGTTATCGCAAATTCATGCTGGCATTGAATCCGTGCCTGGCAAAGGCTATAAGCTGACGATTGAAGATGAGGCGCAGTTCCGCCAATTTTTACAACGAGAAACGACGGGCAACCACGGCGCCCCGATCAGCCCAGAAGAGCGAGTGACCTGGTTAATTCAGAAACTATTGCTAGCTGAAGAGTATATTAAATTAGACGACTTAGCTGATGATCTGTTTATTAGCAAATCAAGTTTGCAAAATGACTTAAAAAACGCCAAATTGATTTTAGCTAGGTACGGGCTTCAAGTTGCTACAAGGCCCAATTACGGTTTATATCTTAAAGGTGATGAACTTAAGCGCCGGTTTTGCATGGCTGAGTATGTGTTTGAACGAAAAAACGTTGCGGCTGATTTAACAAGCCTGCAATTGACGGCGTTTATGAAAGAAGAACAATTGGCCGACATTTGGGACATTTTGGTGACGACGATGCAAGAAAATGGAGTCACGTTGTCTGATATTGCTATTAATAATTTATTTATTCATATTGTCATCGCCTTTAAACGAATCGAAGCAGGCCATCATATTTCCCTTTACCGAAAAGATATGTCGGATATTTGCAGCCAACATGAATATTACGTTGCCCAAAAAATGATTGCCCGTCTTAACACGCATCTTGGGGTATCCTTTCCTGAAATGGAAATTGCTTATATTGCTATTCATTTATTAGGCACTCGCCTAGTTGCAGAAAACGAGCAAGCAAACGATAACTTAAAAAAAGTGTTTGATGATGAGTATTATAAGCTTGCCAAGGCTATCGTTGAGAAAGTGGAGAGGGAGCTCGATTTGAACATTGCAAATGACCAAGAGCTACTTGTTAGCCTTATGCTCCATTTAAAGCCCGCGATCAACCGTTACCGTTACGGCATGAATATTCGCAACCCAATGCTAGCCGATATTAAACAGCATTATACGCTGGCCTTTGAAGCAGCTGTCATTGGCCAAGCAGTAATTAAAGATAAGCTTGGCATCAGCATTGATGAAAACGAAATTGGCTACCTTGCCCTTCATATAGGAGCTGCCCTTGAACGCCGCAACCAACAAAAAGAACCGAAGCGCATCTTAATTGTATGCGCGTCGGGCAGAGGCAGCGCTCAATTATTAAAGTATAAATTAGAAGCCAATTTTAAGAAGCGGCTTTTTATTGTTGATACGACTGAATACTACCAAATCGACCAAGCCGACTTAACAAATATTGATTTAATCGTCACTTCTATCCCTATTAAAAAAAAGATGCCAGTCCCTGTAGTAGAGGTGAATACGATATTAGGCACGGAAGACTTAGAACGAATTGAAATCCAGTTAAGACACGGTGACAGCTTGCTCTCTTATACCGAAGCAGGCCTTGTGTTTTTACAACAATCGCTCAAAAGCAAGGAGGACGTTCTCCGGTTTCTGGATAAACAATTACGAGAAAGAGGGGTGGTAAGCAAAGGCTTTTATGAAGCACTAGTGAAACGGGAAAATCTTGCCTCAACCGCGTACGGAAATTTAGTCGCGATCCCACACCCGATTACACCACAAACAGAAAAAACATTCCTAGCTTTTGTCACCTTAAAAGAACCGGTAAGCTGGAATGGAAAACCGGTCCAGTTGGTATGCTTATTATGTGTCAAACAAGGCAGCACCGAAGATTTAGAACGTGTCTATAACCAATTGCTTTATGTACTTGACCATCGTGACATTGTCCAAGAGTGCATAAAGGCCGAGGAGGCAACCCGATTTCTCGCGGCCGTTTCACAGCGGTGAACGTCGTTCCCGGCACAAAAACCTTTGCCCGAGAAACACTGATCTATTCGCTACCTTAAGCTGAACATACAGGTTCAGCTTTTTGGAGTGTCTACTAGAAAAAGCCGTTTTGTTTATGTTTAGAAAGGATTCAACTAGAAACAGGCGAATATGATAGAGAGGAACGATTAGAAAAGGGAGTGCACTCGATGAAAAAATTTCAGTGTGATATTGTCACTTTGCCCGCTTATCGAGCGATGGGGATGAAATGGAATGGTCCCTATTCAGATGTCAGTCAGTTAAAAGAAGTTATCCATACAATGGAACATCGAGTAGAAGAGTTAAAGGATGTCATAAATCCAAATATCCAGCTCGGATTATCGTATCATACTAGAAACGATGGCTTTGAACATTATTCGGTATTTGAAGTAAAACGCACACAACCTCTCCTTGAAGGAATGGTAGAAATAGACGTGCCCGAAATGACGTATTTCGTTACAACTCATCAAAAAGGAGAAAATATCGGACAAACCTACGAGCAAATTAAGCAATGGTTAGCTGAAAGTGAATATACTCCTTTTCAAGATTCGAGTAGACAATTTTATGACCCATTACCAATTAAGCATGAACGATATCCAATGGATCGAGATTTGCTGGATCCTCATTTTGAAATTCTTATCCCGGTCACGACAAAGTAAATCTTTTTGTGCTTGGTGTTAAATCCCCTCTTATAATGAATTGGCAGGAGGAGAAGGGAATAAGTGATTATTCGGGCTATCAAAATCATATTGAATTGGCGATTTTGATTAGTTCATCCACCTTATTGTCCTTGTAGTGTGAGGCTAGTGCAATGATATAGGTTAGCCTATCCTGTCTAAAGATTAAGAAATTGATGTTGGAATCAGGCATAATGAAATGATAGCCTGTAATATTTTTATTTAGTAATACTTCTTTAGCCCGTTTCTCACTTTCTAGATGTTCCTCCCCGACAAAAACGTTTATACTTAGTAAGTCATCATTATTGGATTGATCCATATAGTCGACTCTTAGTGCACCTTGATCAATCGACCCACCTTGAGTTGTGTAATGAATCGGTAAGTATTGAGGTAAAACCACTTCAATTCCGTACAGGTAATTAAATTCTTGTACGGCTTTTTCAATTGGGAGAACGTCGCCTAAAGGTTTGTTTGGATCAGGGGTTAAAGGGTCCTCCACACCACCTGTAAATAGAGAAATAACAACAAGTAATCCAGATAGAAGCTTGTTTAAAGTCATAAAATCACTCTCCTGTGGAGCTTATTATGAACCATTATAAACAAAGCATACACTTGTTGGTTGTTTTCAATTCGGCAAGGCGGCTGACAGTGGATGTCAATTAGGCTGTGTGCCGGTTGATAAAGTAGCACACGTGGCAAGAGAAATATTTGAATTTAGCAATAAAGGGCTTAACTCCTAAATCGTAGGGGTTGGCTTTTTTTAATTGAAGGGACAAGCGCGATTCCCTACATTCACGAAGGCCATTTCCGACAAGAACTTGAGCGAGCGACTGGACTGGCCGTCTCGATTGAGAATGATGCTTGTTGCGCCGCATTAGCTGAAGTGTGGAAAGGGAACGGCGTGGACTGCAAGGGTGTGGCTGTAATCGTGATTGGCACAGGCATTGGCGGAGCGTTGATCAAAGATGGCCTCCGCTTCTGCGATTGTCCGTCGCTACGCAAACTGGACAGGTCAGCAAGGGGATCGTTTAACCGCAAGTGATGTGTTTGCTGCTTATGAAGCAGGCGATCATGCTGCAAAAAAGGCGATCGATGCTTTTTACTTTTGTTTAGCGGCAGGTATCCACAATGTCCACTATGTCTACAATCCAAAAAAAATATTGCTTGGCGGCGGCATTTCAGCACGTAATGATTTATTGGACGGTGTCCGCCATGCCTATATGCAATTGATAGACCAGCTTTCCGGCTACACCCTGCAAATGCCACGCTTTGCACGTTGCCATTTCCAAGGAAACGCCAATCTCATTGGCGCTATGCACCATTTCATGCAACAACAGGGGCAATAGTGACGATAAAACGAGTTTGAGATTATGTATATAAACGCTAAAGAGCCTTGTTATTTATTTAGCAGATAAACGTTAATGGGCGCCATCAGGCGCCCATTCGTTTGTTTAATAGACGTGGACGGTTACTTCTTGACGGCCGAATTGTAAAGCTTCGCTTTCATTAGGGATAAACACGTCAATTTTATTGCCTTTAATAGCTCCGCCAATATCTGCGGCAATGGCTTCACCATAGCCTTCAACATAGACCTTGCTGCCAAGAGGGATCACATTAGGGTCAACTGCGATTACTTTTTGGTTGGGGTTCGCATTTAAATCAATTCCTGTATAGGTAACGCCTGTGCAACCATTGCAACTGGCGGTATAGGCAGTTGCTTCAACAGTCAAAGTCGTTGAAGCTTCCTTCGGGCTGGACTCGGTTTCAGAAGGAGCTTGTTCATTTGTTTCCGTCTCGCCTTTCAATTGCGGTTCGTTGCTTTCTTCAGCTCCTGGCATATTTAGCTCTTGCCCAGCAAAAATTAGATTCTTATCAGAAATTTGCGGGTTGGCCTCCATTAATGCCGTTACTGAAACTTGATTATTGTTAGCGATGCTGCTTAGCGTATCTCCACTTTGTACTTCATAAGCAAAAGCAGGAGAAGCAATAAGTATTGAGCCGACTACTGCAAGTGAAGCGATTAGTTTTTTCATGTCTTGCACTCTCCTTATTCAACTAGTGAATCCCCCAACACTAGTTTGTTTGTTTTAGAACATAACGAGTTAAAAAGGGGATGTTGTGTTCGCAAGTACACACTATACAGAAAGCAAAAGCCGTTTTCAACAGAATTGGCAACAAGTAATCTACTTGTAAGGGAATAGAAATAGTGTTATTTCGCTGTAATAGCTAGTAATCAACAAAAAAGTCAGAATAATAGTGTAGGGTAGGGGAGACTATAAATGGGGTGAAATGCAAGATTGGAAGTTTCAATTCGATGAGAAAATTCGGGGCAGGAGAATTCTCATAAACGGGGTAGGCTCGTTTAAGTAGATGTGAGACTTGCTCTCTATTTAAACGGAAAATGAACAGGCATTGTAAAGCCATAGAAACAAAGCCGCGTGTGTTTTTCAATAGTCCTTTTAAGAGAAAATAAACCCAACCGAATGGAGATCAGTTGGGCATAATCAAGTAAGTTAGATTACAGGAATATCACTTGCCGTATAAGCGTTATAGCCATTCAATTATGACTTGTAATGCTTTTGTAATGCTAGTAGGCTATTCCCATTTTAATTTAGTCGGTTGCTTAACAAAAGAGGTGTTTCAAGAACTTTACCAACCGTATTTGTTTGGACCCCAATGCCGCTCAACGGTTTCTTGTTTTTTGAGCACGATGGTTTCATGAGGTACGTCCTTTTCAACAATTAAGCCAGGGTATAACGCGGAATTACTACCGATTTTATTTCCTGGCAAAAATACATTATTGATGCCTGTACGGGTATAGTCTCCTATAAATACGGCGTTTGAATTTTTTGCTGTGTAAGTTTGGCCAGAGATTTTATGAGGTTGTTCTGTATCATTAAATCTCAAAATGCCGCATACGCATGCTGCCGCAATATCTACGTAACGTCCAATCACACCAAACATTTCACTATAATGAATGGCAGAGACACCCTTCATAGAAACGCCCTTGAATTCTGCATTGTGACCAAATTTGTTTTCTTTCCCAATTACTGTTGGTCCCTCAATCTTTGCATAATCTTTTACATACGAATGATCTCCAATGAGGATATTGCCGTTTAGAATGGCGCCATTGTCGATTACAACATTTTCGCCTATAACAACATTTCCGTTAATAATTACATTTTTTCCAATATAGGAGTTTTCCCCCATCTTCAATTTCCCGTTTATAGAAGCAGATGGTTCGATTTTCGCACTGGAGCTAATAGACTCTTCTGAAAGGAGATCGACTAATCGATTCAGATGATAACTATTGGCATCGAGAATACTCCACGGAAACAATAGTTGAAATACGTTATATTGAGCAATGACACTTTTGATTTGATTTCCGGATTCAATAAATTGATTCAAGCCGTTTTCAATATAAAACTGATCAGGTATCATAGAACCAGAAATTCTTTTATCAAACCCATTTGAACTATGAATAACATAATCTAATGCTTGTTTGCTTAAACAATAGATACCAGCAACTTCATGTGTCACATAATGATCTCGGGGATGTCCTAAAAAATAAGTGATTTTTTCATTTGCCACTTTTGCACAAATGGCTTTCGTACTTTCCTGTTTCTCGGTTAACAATACAAAGTCTGTATCTTGGTGGTTTATCACTTGATGGAGATCTTCATTGACAAACACATAATCAGATTTCACAATAAGTGTTTGATCATCAAAGGTGGAGACATATGCTGAAAGAAATTCTCGGAAGTCTTTATAATTCTTACCTAAATGGATGCCTTCGTATTGTTTAAGAAGGGGAATCACTTGGTTTTGCTGATAGGCTAGATACACATATAGATCATTTGGCTGTATACCATTTTGTAGAAAAAAGTCGATTTGCCGAATAATATTAGGCGTGTTTAAAATTTCTAGACTAGCCGTTTGCCATTCTTTATCATATGGAAACATCTTTTTTTGGTAATCGCTACACACCAATATTACTTTCATCGTATGATTCTCCTTTACGAAAGAAAAGCTTAATCCTTGATTGGGGCCATTTTGTCGTTATCGATAAATCGTATGCATTAAATAAAAGGAATCGGTTTGATATAAAGCAAAGCCAACATTAAACGGTTTGCCATTTTTTAAACAAGCAATATTTTTAATTGATATGAGCGGAGACCCTATAGGAACACCTAAATGGTTTGAGGAAGTCTCATCAGCTAACACAGCAGAAATTTTTTGATCAACAAACTCATATTCAAGGCCCTTTTTTTCTAAAAATTCATAAATCGAATGGTTGCATATTTCTCCTGTAAGATCGCCCACCAAGTGATGATCAAAATACTCTAACTCATAAGATACGGCGATATTGTCTGCATATCGGATCCGCTCAACTAGCCATAATGGATCGCCAATTGCCACTTGCATATCCTCTGCCTGTTTATCATCAGCAAACACTTTTGTTAATTGTAATAGTTCGGTGGAGGGTCGCATCCCTCTGTTTTTTGCTTCCAAAGTAAAGCTTACACCTGGTTTAAAACCCGTGTATTTAGGAAGGGGGTTCACAAATGTGCCCACCCCTTTTTTCTTTGTCAATACTTTATCATGCACCAATTCCTCTAACGCTCTTCTAATGGTTATTCTTGAGACATTCAGCTTTTCCATCAATTCTAATTCTGATTCAATAATTTGATGCGGCAAATAAACCCCTTTTTTTATTTGCGCCAATATATATTCTTTTACAACTTGATATTTCGGTAATGCTTCCTTCATCCTTTTCAGTCCTTAAAGAAAATTTAATACATCTTATTATAACATGTATGTTCATTTTACTTGAAAATTGAGAAGGAGAAGGGATTACTTCCAGTAACCGTAGTAAGTGTCAAATAGGTGATCGTTATATTTGTCTGCGCCATCTAAATTGGAACTTTGGAATACAGGAACATCCAATCCAGCTTCTTTTAACTTGTGGATGACACCGATGATAATCGTTTGGGCAATGCCTATTCCTGTGAAGTCAGAGGTTGGTCCTAGTCCTGCTTTGACACCAGGCATTTGAAAGGCAGCGTCTCCTTTAGGAGCATGATTATCAATCGTCACATCTGCAATTTCATGTATTTTTTTATTAGAGGAATGACGAGAAGACACATTCTTTGCATGGTCCATTGATGTCAATGCAATCACTTTTGTTCCTAGTTTCTTTGCCTCCAAACACATTTCTACAGGAATATTATTTCTTCCAGAATTCGAAACGACCATTAACGTATCCTTTTCATCCACTTTGTATAGATTTAGAATGCTTTTGGCGTATCCATCCAATCTTTCTAGATAAGTACTTTTATTGGGCATTTCATGCAACATTAATTCTGGAGGTAATATTCCTTTTACATAGGCTAACCCACCGGCACGAATATAGATTTCTTCGGCAATCATATGTGAGTGGCCAGATCCAAACACATAAAAACGGCCTCCATCTTTACAAGAATTAAAAATGAACTCAGCAGCTTGATTAATGTGGTCAATTTCGTTTTCGGTGACAGACTTCCATGTTTCAGTCAAATAATCCAAGTACCGTGTAATTTCCGCTTTTGTTTCCATTCATTTCTCCTCCTAACTTGTTATACATACATGTTATAACAAGTTGTATTGACAAGTCAATAGAAAGGTTTTAATGGAAATACGTTAAGAAGAATTGGCAACAAGTATTCTGTAAGGGAATAGGAATAGCGTTATTTCGCTGTAATAGTTAGTAAACGAACGGACATAAGCGCGAAAAGGTCAGCGCAATGTGGTGAGAAAGGACAGGCATAATAAGGGCAAAACGCCTAATTTGGCTTGCCTTTTGTATTGTCCCCTCCTGTGCTATGATTTTATAAAAACTGGCTGGTTCGAGTATCCTATCAGAAAAGAGGGATGGAACAGGAAGAAACGGAGGAGCGAATGAGCGGAGAATCAATCTTGATTATTGAGGATGAAAGAAAGATTGCCCGACTAATACAGTTAGAACTTGAACATGAAGGGTATGAAACAGAAGCAGCATCGACAGGATTTTCTGGGTTAGAAGCTTTTAAAAGAGGGCAATGGGACTTGGTGCTCCTCGATGTCATGCTTCCTGAATTAAGCGGAATGGAAGTGTTGAGGCGCATCCGTAGCATAAGTAAGACGCCAGTGATTTTACTAACAGCACGCGATTCATTGCCTGATAAAGTTAGCGGCCTCGATTTAGGGGCAAATGATTATATTACAAAACCTTTTGAAATTGAAGAGCTGCTTGCGAGGATTCGTGCCTGTTTGCGCATGTCAGTGGCTTACAAGGCTTCGCAAAAAGAGGAGCGGTACGAATTAGGCGATTTGGCAATCGATGTGCAAACAAGGGAAGTCACAAGAGAATCTAAGCCGATAGAATTGACGCCAAGGGAGTTTGACTTGCTCGTTTTTCTTGTTTCTCATAAAAGCCAAGTACTGAGCCGCGAACAGATCATCGAGCACGTTTGGGGATACGATTATTACGGAGAAACGAACGTTGTCGATGTTTATATACGCTATTTACGCAAAAAAGTTGACACACACTTTTCTAAGCCATACATCCATACGGTCCGGGGAGTTGGCTATACGATGAAGGAATGAGCGATGAATATTAAAAACCGGATTACCTTGTTCTCCACTATTTGGCTGCTTTTATTAGTGTTGGCGGCAAATGGGACGATTTATGTCGTTTTCCAAAAAACAATAGAGAATGAAGCAGTTGAGCGTGCTGAAACACAAATGGATAATATGGCCGAGGCATTGCACACCGCTGATGCCAGTATGGATATGTCTCGCTTTCTAAGAGCTTATTTGCCTGCCGATTCGATGATTCGGATCATATCGGAAGATGGAAAAAGTTTGCTTGACGTAGCGAGAAGTCGAGAGATGACAGAGCTACCTACGGTTTACCGTGAAGGGGAACAGAGCGAAATGCGCCGCATAGAGGGGGAATTGTATACTGTAGCAGCTCATCCAGTCATTTGGGAGAATGGAGAAGTAGTGTCCCTTGAACTAACGGAAAAACAGGGGACTATGGAGAATACGCTCAGAGTGCTGCAAGTCATTTTGGCGATCGCCACCTTAATGATTGTAATTCCTTCTTTTATAGGCGGGCGCGTCTTAAGCAATTTGATTGTTAATCCGATTGCTGCCATGATCCAGACAATGGAGGAAATCCAAAAACGTGGCACATTTAAACGTATCGCGTTTGAAAAGAAGTCAAATGACGAACTGACCAAAATGGCGCAAACGTTTAATCGAATGATGGATTTGCTTGAAACCAATTATAAAAAACAAGAACAATTTGTCTCCGACGCTTCCCACGAGCTAAAAACGCCATTAACGGTCGTAGAAAGTTATGCCAAATTGTTGAAAAGGTGGGGGAAGGAAAAGCCTGAGGTTTTGGAAGAAGCGGTAGAGGCCATTTACTCAGAATCTGTCCGCATGAAGGAGATGGCCCAGCAAATGTTGCTCTTGGCCGAAGATGAGTCGCAGTTTAAAATTGATTGCCAAAAAATCGACTTAGTGGAAGTGGCAAGGGAATCTGCGCTAAATTTAGAGAGAGCATTTGGACGGTCAATCATTGTAGATGCAGCCACAAACAAAGTTGAATTGCACGGCGACCCCCAAAAAATAAAGCAGCTGCTGTTTATTTTATTGGACAATGCCATCAAATACAGCGCCGCGCCTGTCAAAATCACGGTTGCCTCAGTTGAAGCCGAAGCACAAATCGCAATAACAGACAGGGGCATAGGCATTCCGAAAGATGAATTAGACAACGTGTATAATCGCTTTTACCGCGTGGATAAGTCCCGCACAAGGGGAACAGGTGGAACTGGTTTAGGACTGCCGCTTGCTAAGCGAATCGTGGACGCCCATCATGGAAAGATCGAGCTTGTAAGCAAAGAGGGCGAAGGGACAACCGCAACTGTTTATCTTCCGTTGCACCTAAATCACTGAGCTTCTCAGCAGATTTTAATGTCTTTTTCCTGTAGCTGTAATAAAGTTGGGGGAAAATGAGAAGGGAGGAGGATGGCTATGAAAAGGAAATGGTATTGGGTAATAGGCATTGTTGTCGTTACCACAGCAGCTGTATTTGGTACTACTACGATCGTAATGGGGACAAATGACCCGCTTTTGACGGAAGAGGAAGTCAGGCAAACAGTAAGTACCAAATATGACGGCAACATTGTCTCCTCTGAACTGACGCACGCCAAGGGAAAAGAGCAATATAAAATTATACTAGAGGAAGACGCCAATACGTATGTGCTTTTTGTTGATGGAGGGACTGGAAAGATTGAGCAGCTTCAACAAGATAAGAAGAACAATGACAACCACCCCAATGATGGAGAGAATCAGGAGCCAATTCCACAAACAGACGCTGAAAAAATTGCCGCTACTGAAGGGAACGGCATAGTTGAGTCAATCGATTATGATGAGAAAAGGAACGTTTATAAAGTGATTGTAATAAAAGAGAACAGCCAAAAAATCGAAGTGGACATTGACGGGGGTAACGGTGACGTCATACGTTCCAAAGAAAAACCAGTTGAAACTGGGGGGCAAATTTCCGTCGAAGAGGCAAAGCAAATTGCTTTAGAGGAGTTGAATGGAACGGTTGTCGACAGTGAATTAGATGAAGAAGATGGTTTGCTTGTCTATGAGATTGAAATTGAAACAGACCGCGAAGAAGGAACAATTGTCGTCAATGCATTTACCGGGGCGATTGAGAGCGTCGCTATTGAAGGCCGTGACGATGATGATTAGAAAAGACCGTCAATGCAGAAAGTTCGTTTTCACTAACGACTTGGTTGACACTAGACAGAAAGGTAGGGCTAGAAACATTTGTGTGACACTAGGTTAATCATTGTTCAATGACCAAACACATTCTAAAGAGATTCTCATTGTTTTCTAATCTTTCCTTTCCTTTGTTTTAATCTTTGTTGCTTATGATAAACATAACAACAACAAAGGAGTGGAACATGATGAAACGAATGAATTTGGTGCTTGCGGGAACCGTTTTGATCAGTGGGCTTGCGTTGGGTGGATACGCTTTGAGCAGTGATGCCGTATTAGCGAATGAAAAGGCAGAGAATCAGTCAGGCATCACTTATAAAGAAGCAGAGGAGATTGCCATTCGTGAAACAGGAGGCGGCCATATTCTGCAATTGGAGCGAGATCGTGATGACGGGGAAGATCACTATGAAGTAGAAATCCACAAAGATGGCCAAGAATATGAATTTGACATTGCTGCTGATACGGGCGAGGTCAAACAAAGGAAAAGTGAGCGCATAGACGACGAGGATAACGACGATGACGACGAAGGCAGCAAACTGCCAGCTGATGCGCTTTCCACCGATGAAGCCATCAAACGGGCCCTTGAAGAAGTAGATGGTACCGTATCGGAAGTGGAATTGGATAAAGAGGATGGGCAGTATGTGTATGAAATCGAAGTCGAAACCAGCAAGAATGATGAAACAACCATTGACATTGCTGCTGTAAGCGGAGAAGTCTTAGAAGTGGAGATGGATGACTAAATTATAATAAACCACACTTATACGACCAGCTAGGCATTATGCCTAGCTGCTTTTTTTGTTGCTCTATATCGGTTTTTAAGCAAAATAAAACCGTTTTATAATTGTCTCTTCATATACTTCACAGCGCTTTCTATTTTTTGCTGTTTATTCTTGGTTTATAAAAGTTAGGAGTGATCACTTATGAATATTGTCTTGGCTCCATCAGGCTTTAAAGAGAGTGTCAGCGCAGAACATGTCGCTGCCAACATGAAGGAGGGAATTATTTGGGCTTTGCCTGAGGCGAAGGTGATCTCTGTCCCTTTATTCGATGGAGGGGAAGGGTTTACAGAAACGATGGTAGCGTGGACGGACGGCACATTGCATTCAGCTGAGGTGACTGGACCAATAAACCAACAGGTGAAAGCGATATTTGGTTTTTTGGCACTGGTGAGAAACGTACGGCTGTGATTGAAATTGCTTAAGCTGCGGGGTTGAAACATGTACCGAGAGAGAAGAGGAACCCGTTGTTCACGTCATCATTTGGTGTAGGGGAATTGATCAAAAAAGCCCTCGATTTTGGGGCGGAGCGTATCCTTGTTGGCTGTGGCGATTCAGGCATTAGTGATGGGCATAGGGATGGGACAAGCGTTAGGCATTCGTTTTTTCGATCAAACTGGATCGGTATTCGACGCAAGGAAGGGGGCTGTTGTTTTGCCATCTATTGCTGCCATTGACCTTAGTGGCATAGACCGGTCTAGCTTATATCCCCATAGATGTTGCTTGTAATTGGCATAACGTCTTATGTGGAAAAAATAGGGTTGCCCGTATTTTTGGGGCGCAAAAAGGCGCATCCCAGATGCAAATTGATTTATTGGATCGTGGTCTTCAAAATTTGGCAGAACGAATCGTGGAAACAACTAGCGTCCGTGTAAGGGACATTTCAGAATCCTTGACGATCTTTTTCCTGATTGCTATTTGTATGAGCGCACACCTTTACATAGAGCGGTCATACTTGTCCCGCCATTGTTAGCTTTAGAGCTAGCAAAAGGCTTCAACCACAAGTGTTGTTGTTTATGACAATGGTTGCTCTTAATGATTGTTTAACTTTTCCAATTAGTTCTAAAGCGCTTTTAATTTATTTTGAAGAAAAACCGAGTTTTAAGGCGAATGACTTATTTCTTTTTGAGCTGCTTACTGGCATTGGTTTATTTTGGGTTAATCATTCATATTTTTCAATACGTACTGGTGATGGCTCTATTAGTAAATTTGTCTAAAATGAGGGTTTCAGCCTAGTGAAATAGTAATAAAAACATTTCCCAACATGAATCTATTGCAAAGAAGCAGGGGTTCTGTTGGGGAAGCAGAATAACCTGAGCAAACATAATTATTATGTTTTAAACCGCGAGGGAGGAGGGATGGCGATGAAAAAGAAATCATCTAGCAACTTAAAACGAATCCGCTTGGACCAAGAGCAACCAAAAGACGGTATCACACTAGCTGTGGTTGGAGCAGGGACAGGTAGCGTGAAATTAGAAGACATGGAACTCAATTAATTTAATTGGCCTTCGGGAGGTGCAACAGCGCCTCCCATTAACATAGTGGGTGGTGGTTTTAATGGTAATGATTCCGTATCAAGTAAACGACGGAGGGATTGTCGGGCTGTTGCCGACTGGGAAGGTTCACTTTTTTGAAGAGGCGGCCAAGGCGGAATTCGACCGGTTTAATAAAGGTGAGCGCATTGACCTCACAGCTTTAAATCGTTACATAATCCCTGACCCGTTAGTCGATTTAAATAAATTTCATTTAAGCGCGCCTGCGATTGCGTTTATTGAAACAACGAATTTATGCAACTTGCGCTGCAAGCATTGTTACGCTAACTCGGCGTACAAAAGGCCAAATGAGATGTCAACCGAGTTAATCAAAGAGACGATTGACCAACTTGCAGACGCTGGCATTCTCCAACTGTTTTTAAGCGGGGGAGAAATTTTCGCTCATCGAGATGCGGTGGAAATTATCAACTACGCGAGAACAAAGCCTTTTTATACACAAGTTTTTACTAATGGCCTTCTCATTACAGAAGAAAAGCTGGCGGCGCTAGCGCCAAATACGTCTTTTTTCATTAGTTTTGATACCGCTGATCCAGAGCGGACGATTCGAGGGGGAATGGATTTTCCGAAACTGAGGCAAAAGTTTGAATGGATGAAAAAGTATGGACATGCGTTCAGGACAGCGATTTCTGTCCATCGCTATAACTTAGATGACGCTGAGGAAATTTTTGAATGGTGTGCCCAAAACGGCTATCCGCGCCCGCAATGGCTCGAAACCCATCCAATTGGCCGAGCGCTTATGCATCCCGACATCTTGTTGCCGCCGGAACTCGTTAATAAATCAATTGCCATTTATAAGAAATGCATGGATCGTTTCAGCAAGCCCGAATTTGAGAAACCACCTGCTAGTGAACCAGTTGAAGCGACGCGGATGTTTAGTTTAGAAACGGTTAAGTTTTGCCAGAAAGTTGAACGAGAAACAAACCAAGAGAAATGTGGAAGGACGATTGCCTACATTAACAGTGCTGGAGATGTTTACCCTTGCAGCAATTGTATGAGCAACGACGATTACAAAGCAGGCAATTTACGAGATCATTCTTTTAAAGACATATGGGAACAAGGCTTTGACGAGTTTCGTAGCATTACATTTGATGAATTTGCAGGATGCCAAAGTTGTGATGTTTACCAAGAAGGCATTTGGTGCCAGTTCCGTTGCCCGCCACTGGCAAAGAATGTTTCTGGCGACAAGCTTGGGTGTGGGGCAACCGAATATTTACAGCGCTTTATGCTCGAGGCAAACCGTTACTGGGAAGAGAGGAAGCGAGCAGGTTACAAATTGCAATTGCAAATTGACCAATAGGGGGAGTACAGATGGCTCTGAATCAAACGGAATTGAATGTAGGCGAATTGCTTAAGAGGCATCCTGAATTGCAAATTTCTCACAATAATTATAACATTAATGTAACTGCTAATTTCGGGGAAACAATTGAAGGAGCAGCGTTGGCTGATTTGTATAACCACTTTGATGGCGCAAACAAGCCAGCAACATTGTATTTTCATGTGCCTTTATGTTCCTACATCTGTTATTTTTGCAATTACGTGAAAAAGTATTTGCCTCAAAATGGGAAAGAAGAAGAAGTGCTCGATCGGTGGGTAAACCTTTTAATTAAAGAATCAACCAGCACGATTGGACAAGCGCCTTGGGTAACGAAAGCAAAGATTGAATCGATTTACTTAGGCGGCGGGACTGCTTCACTGATGAAACCGCATCAACTGGCAAAGATTGTTGCACACATTAGGGAACATTACACGATCGCGAATGACTGTGAAATATCACTCGAGGGAAATCCAGACAATTACCAGGGCGATGAAATTGAACAGGCGCTAGAAATGGGATTTAACCGCTTTAGCATGGGTGTGCAATCATTGGAAGACGATGTGATTAAAGCGGTCGGCCGCAAACATGACAGAAAAATGTCAATTGATGCGATTAACAAGTTGCTTTTGTCTAACAAACCGTTCAATGTCGATATTATTTTTGGGTTGCCTCACCAAACAGCGAACAGTGTTGCCCGTGATATAGAAGTGCTCTGCGATATGGGTGTGCCGACGATTACGATTTACCGTTTGCGCAATGCCGATAGGCAAAAGATGGGGATTGGCAATGTGTCATTATGGAATAATGACCGTGTGAGGGAAAAGATGGAAGCTGAGGGGCTATTTCCGACATTGGAGCAAACATATCAAATGCGCGAGGAGATTTTGAAGGTGTTCCTCAAGTATGGTTATGAGCCTAGCCCTTGCGGATGGTGGAGTCGAAAAAACACGTATCCTGAAGGGAATATTCCACAAATTTCGAAAAATAAATGGGAGCGCTATGACTCCATGATTGCCTACGGACCAGGCGTATATGGCTGGCTAAATGATAAGGAAGGCACTATTTTGCAAACCCATAATGTTAGCGATATTAATCGCTACGTGGAACGGATGGAAAACGATGAATCACCGTCTTCTTTTGGCAGGATGCTAACGGGAAATGAAGCGATTTCCACTTCATTAGGGTTTAATTACAAGTCAAACCAACCAATTCAGTTGAGCCGCTATCAAAAAGAGTTTCATGTCGACTTGATCAATGACGAACCTTATGCAGGAGTCATTCGATCATTGCTCGAAAGTAATTTATTAATGAAACTGGATGACGACCGCTTGTTGCCTACCCTTGAAGGGGAAGCGCTGCATGAAGAAATCATCTCTGTCTATTTCCACGGGCAAATTGGGCAATTTTCTTCGGAAATTTGCCATAAGTAAGGCGATATCACATGGAAATGAATTCAACCAGATATCGATTGCACGAGAACATCCCTTTTCGTTCTAAAAAAATCGTTTTGATTGTCCAATCGGGGCAAATGGGAAAATTCGATGAAGAAGGCGCTGAAGGAGAGCGGAAGCTATACGACCAATTGGAAGCAAGTTTGGTCGAAGAAAAAATCGGTGTCTGCCGGTTTGATTTTCCTGACCGGGTCAACCGCAGAGAAAGCATATCAGACGAAGAGTATCGCGATCGGGCGTCGCGTTTAAGTGCGGTTTACCAACGGATTAAAACAGCACACCCTGCGTGTGGCCTTACGTTTATAGGGATGTCATTAGGAGCAAACCTCGTTTTAGAGAAGCTGCAAAGCGTTACAAGCCCTTCGTCAGCAGTGTTAATTGGTTTGTATGTTGATGAGCCGGTTACTGTTGCCGAACAAGTTGAAGCGATCAGTCTTGTATATGGAAGCGAGGATTACATTGCGTTTGGTGAGAATATAAGCCTTGCTAATTTGATCGCGCCTGCGAAGTACAGCCAAACTGTGAGAAGCTGTATAAACAGCGCAGCGCCAGTCGAAACATTGATTTTAAAAGGATTGGGACACTCGCTCAATCCAATGAACAGTGAGGCGGAAGGGCCAATTGCCCGTCTTGTTCGCCTAGTAGGAGGAGGAAAATCGATTCATGAATAAAAGTGCCCAACGGTTTAACCAAATCGCAGACAATTTTTTAAATAGCGAGGTCCACAAAGCAAGTCCTTCGATTGACCAGTTAAAGATGCTGTTAGGAGAGGTGCATGACAAAGCGATTTGTGATGTTGCATGCGGATCGGGCCATTTGGGGTTGGCGCTTGCACCCCACTCATTGACGAGTGTTGACCCTTCTGAATCTATGTTGGCCAATGTTGAAAAGCTTGCTGCTACAAAAGGAAAAAGCGTTAAAACCGTTTGCGCTTACGCTGAGGACTTGCCTTTTGACTCGGAGCAATTTGACATTGTCGTAACGCGGCTGGCAGCCCACCATTTTACCGATATCGCGTTAGCGATAAAAGAAATGAAACGAGTAACCAAAAAAGGTGGAACAATCGCGATTATTGACTTGGAAGGGTATGAAGACAAACAAGTTGACCAATTCAATCATGAATTGGAGCTGCTCCACGACGAAACGCATATTAAAAGCTACTCTTACCAAGAATGGCTCAACCTTTTTACACACGAAGACCTAACAGTAGTAGAAGGATTTAGCGATTTAAGCGAAAAGCCAGGAGGCATCAGCATCAAACGGTGGTGTGAAATTGCTTCTTCTGGTTGGGAAGCAGAGCGTGAAATCCGCGCTAAATTGGAACAAGCACCTGCCCATTTTTTAAAGACGATGGGAATTGAAAAACGAGAAGATGATTTTTACATTCCTGTAAGGACAGCAATGTTCCTTCTGACGAAATGAGGGAAAAGGGATGCCAGTGATTACAATTCATTCGCCGCTTGACTGTCCCTCAAATGAAGAGTTACTAGGCAAAATCGCCAACACGGTCACAAAAGAGTTGGCGATCCCCGCAGACTATTGCTGGGTACTATGGAACAAAATTGAGCACGCCTATAAACAAGATTGGCTGATGAACCCTTGTCCTGCTCCAATTGTCAAAATGGTTTGCAAACAAAGCCATTCATCTGAAAAACTAGAAGCGCTTTTGCCAAAAATGAAGCAAGTGATTGCTTATTGTGAAGGGTGTCAGGAAGAAGAGATTTTCATCTGTGTACAAAAGATTGAAAGAGGCTATTTGCTGATTCGAGACGAGGTGTGGACATGACAGGCAAAAAGCAAACGACAACGATAGAATACATTGGCCACGTCCGTTCGCCGCGGACTGAAATGACTGATGACCATTGGGGCTCCGTCATTAGCGAAATTGTTGTGGACGAGAAGATTCCCCTTTCTGCCTTAAAAGGACTAGATTCTTTTTCCCATTTGGAAATCGTCTTCCACATGGATCAAGTGGACCAAAACAAAATTGTCTACCAAGACCGCCATCCACGCAATAATACAGACTGGCCAAGCGTCGGCATATTTGCGCAAAGAGCGAAAGGCAGGCCGAACGCAATTGGTGTGTCTAGATGTGCGTTGTTGGAAATGAACGGAAATAAGCTAACTGTAAAAGCGTTAGACGCGATCGATGGCACCCCTGTCATTGACATTAAGCCCTATGTCAACGAGTTTGGCCCGATTGGTGAAGTTAGGCAACCGGGGTGGATCACCGAGTTGATGAAAAACTACTACAAGGATTGAAGCAGTTGAAGCTATTAGCAAACCGTAATTTCATTCTCTTTTTTTTCGGGTCGCTCGTCTCGAAAATAGGCGATAAGCTCTATTTGATTGCCATGCCATGGATCATTTACGAATTAACGGGCTCCTCTTTTTATATGGGAGTCATGTTCTTTCTAGAGACGATTCCTTTTTTGTTCGTCTCCCCATTGGCAGGGCTGTTGGCGGATCGCTTTTCCCATAAGTTGTTGCTGTTTCTTTCTGCTTTTTTACAAGGGTTCTTTTTGTTAACAATTGTCATTGGAAACGCAGCAGTTAGCCAAATTCCGATTATCTGGATTTTTGTTTGCGGATTTTTTATTGCTTGTGGGGGAGCGGTGTTTAGCGTTGTATTAAACAGTATCATTCCGTCAATGTTTCCAAAAGATAAAATTGTGAACGTGAATTCGTCATTTCAGTTCCTTGACTCCACTTCGCTGCTGTTTGGCAGTGCTTTGGCAGGGATGTTGATTAGCATGTTCGGCGGTTTTACGGTGTTGCTTTTTGACGCTATTTCGTTTTTTATCATTTGCGCCGTTGTCTTGTTTTACCGAATCAAAAAAGAAAACATTAAAAAGATTGCTGGCGGCAGCTCTTGGAAATATCTAGTTCAAGGAGCAAGCTACGTAAAAAACCATGAAATTCTTAAACCGCTTCTTTTGATTATGATGTTAGTCAACATTTCCAATGCCGTCGTTGTCGCCTTGCTTGTCTTTTTTGCAAGAGATACATTGGCTTTGGATTCATCACAGACGGGCCTTATTTATACGATCGCTGCCGTCTCGCAAGTGCTTCTGACGTTTTTTATTCCATTGATTACGAAAACATTCAAACGAACGAACCGGATGCTCCTCGTATGCTTAATGGTCAGCAGCGGCGGCATTGGCATTATTTCGCTTAGCACAGGGTGGGTGACGCTAGGCCTAGCGATGATGGTTCATACAGTGCCGATCATTATTTTTAATGTCGTTAATAAAACATTAAGGATGCAAATTGTCCCTGATGATTTAATTGGCCGAGTCAACGGACTGTTTTTAATGCTAAGCAAGTCGACGTTGCCTGTTGCTGGTTTAATCGGTGGTGTGGCGGCAGAGTTTATTCATATCCGTATCGTGTTCGCCTTGCTGTGTATTTTATCATTAGCGTTGATCGTACGCTATTGGTTCCATCCATTTAACCAGGAAGCGACCACTACGCTTGAAAGAATTAGCTAAAGGGAGTGGAGAAGATGAAACTGGCTCTACAGCCTTTGAATATGGAAGACATTGAATTGGTTGATGAAATGTACAATGATGAAGCGGTATTTCAAACCGCTATTTTGGGATATAACTACCCGCAAAGCCGCTTGCTCCTTAAAGGGAAATTGGAGTCTTGGATTACGAATAAATCGCAAAAGCATTTTAAAATTATGGCTGAAGAAGCAGTTGGCATTGCGCAAATCCACGATATCCATGGAGTGAATCGTACGTGCAAATTAGGGATTATGATTAAGCCTGCTTTTTGGGGAAAGGGATATGGGCCAGAAGTTCTTCGCCAACTTGAACATATATGCTTTAACGACATTGGGTTAAGGCGCATTGAAGCGGAAGTGCTGGCCACTAACGAACGGGTTTTGGCGATGATGGAACAAGGCCACTATGAACGTGAAGGTGTCCGCAAAGAGGCCGTTTTTAAAAATGGCCGCTTTGTCGATGTCCACTATTATGGAAAAATCAATGACACATCCATGGATCTAGGAAGGTACGATTTAGGCAAGGAAGTCGAAAAGATAAAATAGGCGCATGCTTCCGGTGGCAGTACTTTTTCCCGACAAATCGCCACGCAAAACAGCACCTCCATTGGGTGCTGTTTTTTGATGTTATCCGTTAGGGCCACATTTGCGCAAGCATCCGTTTAACAAGCCGATACATAAAAACGTATTCCTAGTATCCAAGGAACTTAGTAAAGCACACCTACATGTGACCAGCATTTAAATTGACTCAGCTTTATTGGAATGCTCATTGACAGGCTCAGCGATTAGTCAGTGGTGTTTAAACCACTCGACAGTCTGTCTTAATCCTTCCTGAAATGAAACGGTAGGGCGGTAGGCAATGAGCTTTTCGGCAAGGTGGATATCGGCAAGGGAATGTTTTACGTCCCCTGGCCGTTCAGACCCATAATTTGCCTGAATTTGTTTGCCTAAGAGTACATTGATTTCATCTACCAGGGAGTTGAGGTCAATGCTGGCTCCTCCCCCTATGTTTACCGATTCTCCTTGTAGTTTAGGGGCATTGGCTGCTAATAAATTGGCAGCAACGACATTGTCAATAAACGTAAAGTCACGTGATTGTGTGCCGTCGCCAAAAATAGTCGGTGGTTTGTCGTTTAGCATTGCCTTTATAAAGCTTGGGATAACGGCTGCATATTTGGAATTGGGGTCTTGACGAGGGCCAAAGACATTAAAGTAGCGAAGCGAAACGGTTTCCAAACCATAAAGGTTATAGAAAACTTTACAATAAAGCTCGCCTGTGTATTTGCTGACCGCATAGGGGGACATAGGGTTGCCAGGCAATTGTTCATGTTTAGGCAATGTTTCCGAGTCCCCATAAGCGGATGACGATGCCGCATAAATAAATCGACTTACTCTTGCTTCAACCGCACCTTGCAAGAGCTGAAGCGTACCAGAGACATTGGCATGGTTCGATTCAATCGGGTTTTGAATCGATTTCGGCACAGACGGAATCGCTCCTTGATGAAAAACAACATCAACCTGCTTTAACGCAGATTGGACCGTTTTCTCGTTTGTAAAGTCGCCATCGATGACTTCAATCTCATCTATAAATTCAGCGATGTTGTCTTTTTTTCCTGTATTAAAATTGTCTAAAATTTTGACTTTCTCTCCCTTTGCCACAAGTGCTTTAGCAATATTAGAGCCAATAAAGCCAGCTCCCCCTGTAATTAGGTAAGTTGCCACTTGGACACCCCCTTCTATTGGTAAACATCCCTCTTAGTTTATGCAAATAAAAATCCGGTGTTTCCAAAATTGAACAGGAGTCGTGATTCACCGTGCCAGCAACGCATAATAAAAAGCTTTTGGGCATACGATGGGTTATCAGAATATCGGTCAGACCGGAGGCATGAACATAGCTGGCCAAAATAGCAAAGGAGCGCTTAAGGTGGCCAGACACTTGCTCGTATACGATTATGATTGGTGGGTGTTAGGAGCAAAAGCAAAAATGATTCAACAACATCATCCTTTTCTAGACATTTGTTCATTGGCAGAACTGAAAGGAAGTGTAGCCGAAAAGGGGGCTAGCGCGATTAATTCTTCCTATGACGTCATCGCCGCATTGGGGTTAGGGATCGCTCAGACCCTTTCTTTTATTGGCATCCGTGTCGATTCGTCTCAAATCGGATCCTATAATTACCTGACGAAAAACCACCAAGCCTACCGGGAATGGAGCGACCACTTTAAAGCCAATCATGATTTTTTTCGGCGCACGATGAAAGCAGCTAGGTACGGGGCGATCAGCCCTAAATTGGCATACGAGGTGAAAAAACGGCTTCCTCATAAGACCGTTTCTTTTATCCGGCCATTTGTGGATACGGAGCGGTTTTGCCCGTCTCCGACTAAGCCAGCTGATAATAAAGGAAAAATCGTCATTGGCTGGGTGGGAAATGACAAGCGTAAAGTAAAAAATTACCATACATTATACAAGGCACTTGTGCGCGCATTTGCTAATGACCCAAATGTTGTTTTTATAGAAGCAACCCGATCGGCTACGGTGCCGTTAGAAAAGATGCCTTCCTTTTATAACAAGTTGGATTTGCTGCTAATCACTTCTTCCAACGAAGGGGGCCCAGCTCCAGCGATGGAAGCCTATGCGAGCGGCGTGCCAGTATTGTCGACAAATGTAGGCTATGTCAAAACTGTAGCAGGTCCTAAATGTCGGTCGCTTGTTATCGATAGCCTCGCATTACAAGATTTTGCAAACAAAATTCGAGAGCTGCAAGCAGACAAGGACTATTTGATAGAGCTGAAACAAGAAGCGCGGGCGCAAATGGTGGCCCATTTTACAGTTGAAAAGACGATTGGCGATTGGTTGGAAGTCTTGTTTGCGATTAAACCAAAGCCAAGCAAAGGAGAATCGACATGAGCTCGAAACGGTTGTGTGTAACTACCTACGTGTACGGAAATTACAAAAAGTTCATCCCTTATTACGTTTATAGCATTCTAAAAAGCTATCCCGATTATTTTATCAAGATTTTTGTGAACGGCCAATTGTCAACGGATGAACACGCAAGCTTAGAACGGATCAAACAACAATTATCGAAAAATGTGGAAATCAAAGAAACCAAATTGTTAAAACGAGTATCGCTAGCAAATGAAGGCAAAGCACGGCGTTTTTTATTGCCAGCAAGTGAATTTGCTGGATTTGACTATGTCTATATTGGTGATGTCGATTTTTTAATCATTAAAGAAAACACGCCTTTATTAGAGGGGCATATCGAGCATTGCCAAAAGATTGGCTTGCCTTACAGCAATCAAATTCGCCCTCAGTCAAAACGGCTAACAGGCCTCCATTTTATTAAAACAAAGGAATATTATAAGAAAATGGATTCCTTAATTGCCTATTACTTGGAGCGCCCAGAAAAAATTGAAGAAGCATTTCGTACGGGCATCCGTGATGAAGAATTTCTCTATAACTTAGTGGAGAAAAGAATTGGTTTTGGCGACATCGATAAGCACCATTATCGGCCTCATCATGGTTTCCATTTAGGCATATTACGAAACGGGCCAGACCATTTTAAAAATTATGTGGAACAAGGACATACGAACCCATATCACCAGCTTCCCCCGTACGATTCATTAAAAAAATCGCTATTGGCTTTTTACCAGGATCGTTTGTTTACAGAAATCAAGAACTTGGTGCCAACCAAAGAAATCCACTTGCTGGGACAACTGCTTAAACAGCATTAAGAGAGGGGAAAGTTCATGATTGCGATTGGCATGGCTGCACTGCCTAGTCGGTTTTCCCATTTGCCAAAGATTATACCGACTCTTTTAGAACAGTGCGACATTATGTACATTCATATAAACGGAGCCAATGATTGTCCGGCGTTTTTAAAAAAAGAAAGCAAAATCAAACTGTCCTTTTCCAACAAAAACTTAGGTGGACAAATGGCATTTCGAGGCTATCCTCAAACACAAGGCTACTATTTTTGCGTAGACGACGATTTAATCTACCCTGTGAACTATGTTGAACGAATGGTGGCGTTAATGAAGGCCCATAACAACAACATTATTGCTTGTGTGCATGGTTCGAGCTTTGATTACCGAGCCCCTATTAAGCAAGTATTTAAAAACAAAACGAATCCCCATCTTTCCTATAAAGGCTTAGACGTTGATTCCCAAGTCCTCATTCCAGGAGTGGGAACGTCATGCATGCACTCCAGTTCTTTTGTTGTCAAACCGAGCGATTTTCCATATCAGAATATGAGGGATGCGTTTATTGCCTGTAAAGCCGCGAAAGAGGGAGTGCCTATAATTGCGATTAAACGGCCTGATAATTGGATCCAAAAAATGGGCGGCCCTACTGCGATTACAAAAGATAAAGATTACGACAATCGGATCGACCAATTGTTTGAAAAGCACATTGCCTATTTTAAAAAACAGGGCGATAGCATGTAAATAGCAGGTGCTGAAAGTGATACAGTCGGCTTGAAAGGGGGGGTACGATGGACATTTTGTTAGTCGCAGGTGGGCCTGGTTGGGCGTTTGACTACCGTGCAAAAGATCTATTGTCTCTTCAGTATGAAAAAATCAACTTGCACCTCAAATATGTGAACCAAGTAAAAGCAGGCGACCGAAGCCGCTATGATTTGTTTTACCCGATGTCAGTGAATATAGCGAGGAAGCTTCATAAACTAACAACCATTCCATACGATCAAATGGCAACAGGGATGACATCGATCCGTATTCTTGACAACCATATGAAAAACGATGGGGATAAAAAAGCATTCATCCAATTTTTAAAAAAGTTTCGTGGCTTAAACACCGGATCTGACGAAATCGCAACGTTATTGGGGCCGTTGGTGCCAATTAAGAAAACGAGAGTGGGGATCAATGAAAAGCAATTTAAACCCCCAGTCCCTAAAAAGCAAAACGATCGTTTCAAAGTAGGATGGGTAGGGCGAATAGACCAACAAGATTACCGAGAACTGAAAGGGTATGACATCGTTACCGCAGGATTAGAGAAGCTAGATGTAGAGCTGGATATACGCACGTACCAAGATCGTGTGCCTCGTGAAAAAATGGTTGATTTTTACCAGCAATTAGATTGTTTTATTTGTTCGAGTTCATCCGAACATATTCCGTTGCCTGTTTTAGAAGCCGCTGCATGCGGGGTGCCGATCATTTCCACACGAGTCGGCATTGTCCCAGAACTCATTAAAAACAATACCAATGGATTCATTGTTCCAAGAGAAGCGAATGCCTTTCAGAAGGGCGTGAAGATACTTATGGATAACACTGCAAAAAGGGAGCAGTTCTCTAAGGCGATCCGTAAAACAGTCGTCAACCATTGGACACTTGAGCGATGCAAAAAAGAGTGGGAGACATTCTTTTTATCCTTAAAAGAGTAGGCGGTGACACTGATTAACAGCTATGAGGTTGTCCCAAAAGCCTTTAAAATGAAGAAGGGGAGTCGAGATCTGACTTGATCTCGACTCCCCTTTATTTGGATGGATCGGTATTTCGGTGAATGATGGCGGGCAAGACCCGCCATTTTCTTCAGATTGAGGGCCAACCCCAGCCAACCAAGCTCCACCGTCACCTTTTCCAACCCGCGAAGGTGGAATCGTCGAAACCCGAGATTTTGTTTGGCATGCCCAAATACACTCTCGACGTCCGTTTTTCTTTGCGCGTAGAGTGTGGCTCCTCTTTCACTATGTAGTTTGGCCGCTTCTTTGGCTTTGAGCTCCTCGTAGATGGGGTTGTAATGAATTTGGCGAGGCCCCTTGCCCCTCGTACAGTCCGCTTTGAACGGACACCCCTCACAGGACTCGCATTCATACATCTTGAAGTCGCGCTTGAACCCATATCGGTCGGTACGTCGGCTATAGGCTTTAAAGGCGACCTTCCGGTTGTTTGGGCACCAATAGACATCCTCGTGTTCGTCATACCACCAGTTATACGGATGGTAGGCTTGCTTTGGGAAGGATCGTTTCTGTTCTTGGCGATAGGTGTTGTAGGGAATGAGCGATGTGACCGTTTCTTGCTCTTCCATGTAAAGATAATTGCTTTCACTTCCGTAGCCTGCATCGGCAATGAACCAGTTTGGCAAAGGCAGACCTGTCGCTTTAAAGTGCTCAAAATGCGGGATCAAACAACGGGTATCGGTTGGGTTTTGGTGAACCGTGTAGTAAAGAATGAATTGGTTTTGAGTCGCCACTTGCCAGTTATACCCTGCCTTGAGTTGCCCATTGTTCATGTGATCGTCTTTCATCCGCATGAACATGGCATCTGGGTCGGTTTTAGAAAAGCTGTTTCGCTCGCCAAAGAGGCCCATCTGTTCTTCGTATTTTTCCAAACGAGGAAGATGGTCTTTCGTTAAGCTTCGGTAGGCCTTTCGTAGTGGCTTGCTCGCTTCTTGGTGGGCCTGTTTTTCTTCTTTGGATGGGGCTACTGCGATTGCTTGGTCCATCGCATTCAGTTCCTTTTCCACCTTTGTGACGACGTCTTGAAGACGTTTGTGGCTGATCCGTTGCCGTTCAAACGTGGCATCTTCCTGCTTGAAGGTTTCGGTATCCAACGCAATCGCTTCTTGAATGACCTCTAACGTTTCCTCGATTTTCATTTGAAGCTTCTCTTCGTGGGAAAGCGTGCTCTTTTTCCAAACGAACGAGTATTTATTGGCGTTCGCTTCGATTTTGGTGCCATCGAGAAAATACGCCTCCAAGTCGACATAGCCTTCCTCGATTAGGAGATGCGTCATTTCGGTATACAGGCCTTCCATCAACGATTGGAAACGTTCTGAGCGAAAGCGATTGATCGTCCGAAAGTTCGGGGCTTGTCCAGCAGCGAGCCACATCATCGGCAGGTTTTCTTTGAGGGCTTGTCCCATGGCTCGGCACGAGAACCAACGTTGCGTATACGCATATAGGACAATCTTTGTCATCATTTTCGGATGATAGGCGGGTCTGCCTCCACCTTCATACGCGCGAACAAAGAAATCGTCATCCAACCCATCCACCACGTCACTGACCACACGCGCGACATGATGTTCGGGGATAAGATCGGAAAAATCCATAGGCAGATAGAGTTGATTCATGGTATACTCTTGGAAAGTGACCTTTGGGTTACGCAAAAAAATCGCCTGCTTTCGTTTGAATTTTGGTAGTGGTACCTTCATTTTAAACGATTGGGCGGTTTTTTGTGCTTTTTTATCTAAATGCAAAAAAGCCACCCCAAAAGGTCATTTATCTATGACCTTTTGGGACAACTCCATAGTGATTTTTGACAGCCGTCTTCCTAGAAGACTTAGCTAGGGCTGGAAACCAATGCTTGGTAATCGTCCGTGTATACAAGGTTGGTGCATTTCTTTAATAATTGCTCGTCAGTTGCTTTCCACGTATGGAAATTAGGATTTCCATTTCGGATCACGGCATGGTTATAGCGATCAGTGGAAAAAATCCGAAATCCTTTTGCTGCGCAATCTTTTTGGAATTTTTTATCGGAACCAACTTTCATTTTAGGAAAGCAAACGTCTTTTAATAGTTCTTTTTTAAATACCAATGTCGAGTCAACCACTTGTGTTGCAAATTGATTTTCATACAAAGAAGGAAATAAACCTAAGCATTTGCTTTTTTGGAAATAGAAATAAACGCTGCTTTTTCCAACAATATCCGCCTCACATTGTTTTTCAAAGGCCGACCATGCTGACTCTAAATAGAGTGGTGCATAATAATCGTCGTCATCAAATTTCGCAATATGGCTGTAGGCCGTTTTTTCGGCGGCGATATTTTTGCACTCACCGACAGACAAGTGCTCTGGCACTTGGAAAACGGAGACGCGAGGCAGTTCTTTTGCTTGCTCTTTCCAAACGCTAAGATCGATCTTGTTATGATTCAAGATGACAATAAGCTCTTTGTTCTTCATTGTTTGGCGCACATAGTTGTCAAATACAGTCTGCATATTGTCGCTTCTGTTTGTGCATGTAATGACCGAAATCATTAGCTTTTCCCATCCGCTAGGTAGTTCGTTCCCCCGTCTCCTAACACGACTGTCTTTGCTTTGCCTTTATACCCTTTTGTCACATTTTTTGTGTCGTATACCACTTTTGCATGTTCGAGAATCGATGTTATTGGCAAGTTGGAATGGTCGGTCAAAATGGCAACAAGATCGGCATTTTCCAGCAACTCCTGAGAGAGTGGTTGCGAAGAATAGAGCGTTTGTCCAACTTCCACCGCCGGAACATGGGGGTCATGATAACTGACGTTGGCGCCAAGTTGGATGAGTGCCTTCATAATGTCAAGTGAAGGAGATGTTCTGACATCATTGGAATCTTTTTTATAAGAGAGCCCGCATAACACAATTGATGCATCGGAAATGGATTTGCTGGTTTCAGCTAGCTTTTTAATCTGTTCGACAACATAAGAGGTTATCGTCTGGTTCATTTGCTCGGATAATGATAAAAATTGGGCATGGAAGCCACGCTGTGCGCCGACCCAGTATAAATATAAAGGGTCGATCGGGATGCAGTGCCCGCCAATCCCAGGGCCAGGATAAAACGCCTGGTATCCATAAGGCTTAGTAGTTGCTGTCGAAATCGCTTCCCATAAATCAATGCCGAGTTTGTCGCAAAACATCGCCATTTCATTGATGAACGAAATATTAATAAAGCGGTAGCTGTTTTCTAAAAGCTTGGCAAGTTCGGCAACTTCCAGTGAGGAGGCAGGAACAATGGTGTTAAACACACGCCCATAAAAGGCTGTAATACGCATGAGGCATTGCTCGGAAAGCCCACTGATAATTTTAGGCACTTCCTCAATCGCAAGCGATTTGTTTCCTGGATCAATCCGCTCAGGCGAATAAGCCAAGTGCAGCGTTTTTCCAGGGATCAAATTGCTTTTTTCTAAAATAGGTTGGATCACTTCGCGTGTCGTACCAGGGTAAGTCGAACTTTCGACAATAACGAGCTGTTCTTTTTGCAGTCTAGGATAAAGGGCTTCGCTTACGTGCTTTAAATAGCGTAAATCAGGCTTGTTATCGTTTGCTAACGGTGTTGGGACGCATACGACAATAATATCCAAGTCTTCGATTCCTTGATAATCAGCAGCAAACGTTAACTTGTTTGTAGCCAACATTTGAGCAAGTTCCCTATTTTCAATATCGGGAATATAGCTCGACGCTTGTTGCAACGAGGCGACTTTGTCTGCGTCAATGTCGATTCCGGTAACATGGTAGCCTTTTTTTGTAAACAACAGCGCAAGCGGAAGGCCAACATATCCTAAACCAATAACGCCAACTTTCGTATGGACGGGGTCATAAAGTTGCGGATTTTCATATGGACGCAATTGGTTTTTAGCTCCTTTCTCACCATTCTTTTTGCGGCTTCTTCATTCTATTTCAGTTCAAAAAAACGGAAACGGCATTTGGCTCCATCAGAGAACGAATTAGGCAAGTCGATGTGTGGCCATGCGGGAATCAATTAATTATGTGGGGAATGGAATAAAAGTAGTGCGAGAGACGAGATGTGAGCCCTGGCAGTCAAGAGGTGCGGAACGGTTGTTCTTGTTGTATCACAACGTAGAGGTGGAGACATTCGACGGATAGAGTAAAAGAGTATTCCGACAATCCATAGGCTATGTTGCTCATTGCATTATCCATTAACCAAGCGAAACAAGGAAAAGGTTATGCAAAGCAGGCGATGTTGTTGCTAAAGGAGTTTGTCACCACGGAATTCCCTCACTGCAATGAAATTGTACTGGCTGTGAACCATAAAAACATAGCTGCCCAACAACTGTATGGAAAAACAGGATTTCACGCTACAGGAAAAAGGAAAATCGGCCCAATTGGCGAACAGCTTATTATGAGTTTGAAAGTTTAATACTGGAAGGATGCTTTTGTCGAGCAACCTATAAAATAAATTAGGACACAAAGGATTATTCATTTTAGTCACCAGACTGCTATGAATAATCCTTTATTTGTTTATATTGAAATGAACCTAGATAAACACATACCTGTCTATCAATCACTATCTGCGTAAGGCAAAAATGCATTCCATTTATGGTGATTGAGTCGGGTGATGCTTGTAGGATGTTCGCGAATGTTGTAAACAGTGAAATCGTCATAGCAAAAAACGGAATTAGGTTGCTTGATTAATTTCATTAACACACTCACGTCTTCATATAAGCGGCCGTTTTCAAAAGGTGTGACAGGAAACCCGTTTATTTGTTTTAACATCGTTGTGCGATAAATGCGGGGGCCTAGTGGAAATGGATAGGACATGAGTTCACTTGCTGAACGGACAGGTTTTCCTTTCGCTATTGTTTTATAAAGGAGCGTGCCTGTTGGCTGTTGTTTCCACCTTCTAAAATTGCCATATAAAACGGCAGCATGCTTAGGGAGATGTTGCAATTTTTTCTTGATTGTGAACAGGGCATCGGGGTCAAGCCAATCATCTGCATCTACCTCCATCACAAAGTCGGTTGTAATGTGAGGGAGCAATGCATTTAAAGCACGGGCTTTGCCGCCGTTTTTTTGTTTGAACACCTTTACGCCCCGCTTTTTTTTCCACTTGCACATCTTTTCGTAGCTATTATCTTCTGACCCGTCGTCGATCATGAGCAATTGGTCAGGCGGTGATTGTTGTAAAAAACAAGAGGCAATCGCCGTTTCAAGGTAGTCCGTCATATTAAAGGCGGACATGATGATGGCCAGGGTAGGCGAAGGGATCTCTGCTTTTGCTCGTCTGTATTTCATCATGTATGCATATTTCTCGCGTTCGCTTTTTGATGTGTTGGCTCTTGGCCGTTTGATCCAGGGATCCTTTGTTTGAACAATTTGGCGTGTTTCTACGTTTTGCAGCCAAGCTGGAAATAATGCGTCTGGAAAAGGCAAGTGATCAAGATCAGCGAACGTCTTTTCCTGGAAGAAAGCTGTCCGTACTAAGAAAGGCTGTTCCACATACTGGGTCCCAATTGCCTGCTTAAATGTCATTACTGCTTTACCAGAAGGAAGTGTCAAACGGTTAGGCTGTATGTTTGGACAAAGGGTGTCGCCGTTATGCAAGAAAAGGGCATACGTACTGTCGCATGTTTGGAGGAGAGTGTTTAAAGCGCCAGCAATTTCTCCATTGGGTACAGCGATGGTTTGTATTTCGTATTGAAATTGTTGCTTGTCAATAGCTGTTGGCGGGTGAATAAGGTAAACCGTCTTGATTCGGGGTTTGAGAGAGCTGAGTGAAGACAGTGCTTGTTGCAATGAAACCCCGCTCTCATAGTTTAAAAAAAATACCAAGATGTCGCGCATCGTTCATTCCTCCTTATGTTGCCGACCATTTTTTCTAATGGGGCAAATGACAGACGGCTGTCTTATGAGCCATGGTATTCAAGTTAACCATTTGAAGGGAACTTGGATTCCAGTGGAATTTTAGCAAAATAGGTTTAAAAAGTAGGAACGTATCTATACAAGATGACAAAATTCGCATTTATTGATTGTAGACAAGAAAGGAGTGTAAATCATTATGGCAAACGGAGAATTATCTCTCACTCTCGAGTTGTTAAACTTGTTATTGGAAATTCGGTTGGCGAAACAGACTAATGGAACAACTCCTCCAAATGGGACAGGAGCCATTAGAGATTTGTTGCTTGGCTTAGTTGGTCAACCGGTAACGGTAACAACGCCATTTGGTGTAATAACAGGGACATTGCTTTCCGTCCTGACTGACTACATCGTGATAATTGAAGACACCGGGTCGCAAGTGCTTGTGCGTTTAGCAGAAATTGAATCAGCAAGCGGACAGTAAAGGAGGGATATACGTGTTTGAAAATTTGTTTACAAATGAGTTGGCGACCCGAATTGGCCAAACGGTTGAAATTGCAACAGATAACAACCTCATAGAAGGCATTCTCTTAAGTGCAACGGCAAATATTGTTGTTGTAATAACATCAACTGGATACGGGCCAAACATCCAGGTAAGTGTCGTCGTCGCCGCTATCAACTTTGTCCGTTTTCCGTAAGTTTGGGCTTCCTAATAGGACAAAAAGCGGCCAGTAGCCTTTAAGGAAATGAGCAGAGAACGCGCTGTAATGGTTGAGTGGAATGCTTAAAAAAATGTGACTGGCTGTATAACAATTGTCTTGTAGATGTTCACTTTCGCGCTTCCTGTCTTGAAAAGGCAGGAAGCGCTTTTTTTGTCACTGTCTATGCAGCGAGAGAAAGCAGTTGAACTTATGGTGGGACGCATTACCGACGATCTCGCCCCTTTGAAAATATGATTGAAGCAACTTTGATGAATAAGCACGGATACTCCTAGGACAAAAGTTGCGCTATACTTATGGGGAAGAAGGCTATGTTTTAGGAACTTCTTCAAGAGAAAAGGAGAAGGAGTAACGCAGATGAAGTGCATTTATGAGCAAAGTGCAGACCAAAAAAACGACGTGAAAGGCTATCCAGGGTATGCGAGGTTGATTGGAGGCATTCAAGATGCATTGTTTGCTGCCTATGGCAAAACATTTGAGCCTTATCAAACGGATGACGCCCATTTTGAATTATGGACGATTTTTGAAGAAGACGTTAAAAATGAAAATCCAGAAGTGGAGCATGTAGCCAAAATTTTTGATAAGCTGGAGACACAAACGTTCGAGTATGATGAGGAAGCGCGTGAACCTGTTTATCGGGTGCATCGGGCACTCCAGAATAATGTGTATGCCTATAAAAAGGCAGGCATTGCTTTTGCTCGCATTCCGGTTTTTGATGATTCAAGCATTATGTACATGCAGTGTGTGTTGGCGACAAGTCCTCTAGAAATGGAAAACTTCCTGCAAACGTTACGGAACCGGCTGTGGCATAAAAGTCGGAACGAAGTGCTTGTGTTTAAAGAAGGGATGGACGGGTTTGTTCAAGAACAGCAACCTGTAACGCGGGCTATTTCTCGGGAAGAGGTTGTGCTTCGGGCTGATGTAAAGGAAGAAATATACCAGATGTTGGACCATTTCTTCGCAGAAGACCGGTCTTTTTTTACCAAGTTTAACATTCCTTATAAACGGGGGATCTTGCTCTATGGCCCTCCTGGCAATGGCAAGACAACGCTCGTTAAATCAATTGCTGGCACCGTTGACGCCCCTGTGGCCTATTGGCAAATTACCGAATTTACTTCAAGTGAATCGATTAGCCAAGTGTTTGAGTCAGCGACACGTCTTGCGCCGATGATTTTAGTCATAGAAGACATCGACTCTATGCCTGAAGAAGCTCGTTCCTATTTCTTAAATACGCTGGATGGCGCTACTTCGAAAGAGGGGATTTTCTTAATTGGCACAACCAACTATCCAGAAGAAATTGATCCAGGTTTGATTAACCGGGCTGGCCGATTTGACCGAGGCTATGAAATCCCTCTTCCTAATAAAGAGCTACGCCATCGTTACGTAAAGGTTCTTAATTTCCAAACGGTTGTCCAAGGAGCCGATTTAGACAAAATTGTTAGTGAAACCGAAGGGTTTTCTTTTGCGCAAATCAAAGAACTGTTTATAGCGGCGGCAATGGAACAGCATGCTGCTGGCAAAGTAGATATCAACAAACTGATCAAATCGATGAAAAAAGAACAAAAGAAAAGCAAGACTGGCAAGTGGTGGGAAGGCGGCGACGAGCTAGGTTTTCATTAGGGAAAAGATTTGTGGTGGTGTAAGGCAGGATTGTGTTGAACGGAAATTTAAATAGAAGAACAGCCAGCTATCTGTCTAGTTAGCTGGCTTTTATGATGTAAATCAAGCGGGCTCTCTACAGAGGATGGAACCCCGTCTGATAAACTGCCTCAGCCATCTTCTCATAGCCTCGGTTATTTGGGTGGATCCCATCTTTTGCTAGATAATGAACTCCGTTTGAAAGAAAGCTAATGTCAACGATCCGCACATTTGGATAGCGTTCCAACGTATATAAGCTCTGATTAAAACGAAACAAATGCGACTGAAGAACTGGAATATTTGGCAACGGGTTATAAAGGTTAAACACACGGACGATGTATGGTGTTCGAGCATGTTGTTTTACGTAAGTGATGTGACGGATAAGGTGATGTAAACAGGCATAAACGCCAGCCGTTGTTTTAGGGAGATGATCGACAGAGCCTGTTCTACTCGTTTGCCGTAAGGCTGTTAAAAAATTGTTTCCTCCAGCTGTAATCGTTATGATATTGGCGCGCTCGATTTGTTTAGAATGCCTAAAAGTCAAACTGGAGATCTGTTCACAGGTTAGCCCGTTTCTAGCCAGTTTAATGAGTTGGATCGGCTGTCCTAATCGGCGGCTAGCCATGTCCCGATAAGGTACGACAAATCCGTTGGTTGAGCCAACCCCTGTTACAAGCGAATCCCCAATTGCAACATATACATACATGGCCTCCCTCCTTTTCTTTAGTGTATGGACAGTCGGAAAAGGTGGAACGGCGGCCATCATACCCTAATTTATGTCGTGATATCAGGTGAAAAAAGGTTTGTTCCAAACATGGAGTTTTGGGCTGCCGTTTATGAAAATACAAGTAGGGCGAATGGGGAATCACCGAAACGAGCAAACTAGCAAACATTTTGAAAGCGCTTTGAAAATTTTGTTGCAATAACGCAAATCGCTATGTTAGAGTGTTTTCAAATCACATTAATGATCGAAAATCACATATGTGATTTTAGGAGGCGAGTATGATTGTCCGTTAAATCAGCGGAAAGGGTTCTGCGTATTTTTGAATTGTTAAGCAGCCATGTCAATGGCCTCAGTATTAAAGAAATTAGCGAAACCCTTGAGTTGCCGCAAAGTAGCACGTCAGCTTTAGTCCATACGCTTTATCGTGAAAATTATTTATCTGTAAACCAAGCGAAAAAATTTGCTCTTGGTCCAAAACTGATTCCGATTGGCAATGCTGCTCGTGAATCACTCGACCTTGCTTTGTTAAGCGCTGAATCGCTGCAACGGTTAGCTTCAGCAGTAGAGGAGACGGTATTTATGGCGCTACTAGCCAACCAGGAACTTGTATATGTGGCGAAAATCGATAGCAATCGCTCGATTCGGACGTCAGCGTATTTAGGCGGACGAAAGCCCCTTTATTGCACGGGACTTGGCAAGGCTTTTTTGACATTCATGCCGGAGGAGCAACGTATCGATTACTTAAAACATGTATCCCTTAAGCGGATCACCCCCCACACAATTACCGATAAAGACACACTGCTGGCTCGTTTACAAGAATATGCACAGCTAGGTTACGCGATTGATGATGAAGAAAATGAAGAAGGGCTGTACTGTGTGGCGGCGCCCATATTTGATGCATCAAAAGGAATGCAGGCGGCGATTAGCGTAGCAGGGCCAAAAGAGCGGATGTTGAGACAAAAAAGTCAAATCGTGAACAACGTTATCGACACAGCAAACGGCATTTCACAAAAGCTTGGATACGTTTTGTAGAGGAAGCCAGTACATGAAGAGGTGTTTGAATGGATGTAGTAAGCATAGGCGAAACAATGGTGTTGTTTGCCTCTAAGGAGGATGGTCAGCTTCGATACGCTTCTAATTTTTCAGCCCGTGTGGCCGGCGCAGAGACGAACACGCTGATCGGATTAGCGAAACTTGGTCATAAAACAGGCTGGATTAGTCGAGTCGGCGCTGACGAGTTAGGAGCGAAAATCATCCAATCTGTCCGTGGTGAAGGCGTTGATACAACGTATGTAGCCATGGATGAGCAGGCTCCAACGGGGCTATTTTTGAAAGAACAAACGACTGTGAAGACGGCGAATATCCTCTACTACCGAAAGGGTTCTGCGGCGAGCCGTCTAGAGCCTGCCGATATTAATGAGGACTATGTTAAGAACGCGAAGTTTCTTTATTTAACAGGAATTACGCCATTATTGAGCAAATCATGCGAGCAGACAACATTCGTATTAATAGAAATGGCCAAGAAGCATCATGTCAAAATCGTGTTTGACCCGAATATACGCAAAAAATTGCTGACGGAAGAGAAACAGAAGCATTTGTTAGAGCGTTTGATTGGCATTGCTGATATTGTTTTGCCAGGGTATGGAGAAGGCCACTATTTATTCGGCACGAACAATAGCGAGGAAATTGCCGATCGCTGTTTACAGCTTGGCGCCCAGCTAACCGTTGTCAAGCTCGGTGAGAAAGGTGCTTATTACAAGAGCACAGACCAGTCTGGCTATGTTGCTCCAATCCCAGTAAAGGAAGTGGTTGACCCAATTGGTGCTGGCGACGGATTTGCCGCAGGCGTTTTGTCTGGTTTGCTCGATGGGCTCGCCATTAAAGAGGCAGTCGGACGCGGTTGTGCGATAGGCGCTTTTGTGACCCAAGTGCACGGCGACATTGAAGGCTTGCCTTCTCGGCAAACATTGCATGCTTTCCAACAAAATCGAGAAGACGTGAATCGTTAGGAGGAAAATATGGAAACGTTACAAGCCATTTATCAGCACCAACTGATTGCGATTATCCGTGGCGTACCGCCAAAGGACGCAGTGAAAATTGGAAGCGCTCTTAAAGAGGGAGGCATTCGCTTAGTTGAAATGACCCTCAATTCCCCTGACGCATTCGAATCGATTCGGTTGTTATCAAGGGAACTGGGCCGCGAAATGAAGATTGGCGCTGGAACGGTGTTAGATCCAGAAGCGGCGTTTTTGTCGATTCAAGCGGGGGCCGATTTTATCCTTTCCCCGACTGTAAAAGCGGCAACGATTGAAACGACGAAACGCTATGGCAAAGTCAGCATCCCTGGTGCCTATACGCCGACAGAAATTTTAAGCGCTTACGAGCTTGGCGCCGATATTGTCAAAGTTTTTCCGGCAAGTGCCGGCCCAGGCTACGTGAAAGACATTCGCGGGCCATTGTCCCATATCCCGCTTTTGCCAACAGGCGGAGTCAATGACCAGAACATTGCCGCTTTTAAACAAGCAGGCGCTGTCGGATTTGGCATTGGCAGTTCTTTAGTAGACAGCAAGGCCGAAGTGACGCCTGCCTATCTGCGTAAGCTTACGGCAAAAGCGAAAAATTATGTAGCGGCACTAGAGCAAGCAATGAAATAACAGAAAGAGGGGAGAACAACAAATGAAAATTAAAAGCTATGAACTGTTCAAAGTCCAGCCACGGTGGCTGTTTTTGAAAATAGAGACGGACGAAGGAATGACTGGCTGGGGAGAACCTGTAGTCGAGGGGCGTGCTGCTACTGTAGAGGCTGCTGTCCATGAGCTGATGGAATACTTGATTGGCAAAGATCCTTTTCATATTGAAGACCATTGGAATGTCCTGTACCGCGGCGGCTTTTATCGTGGTGGGCCAATATTGATGAGCGCCATTTCCGGTATTGACCAAGCATTGTGGGATATTTTAGGGAAGTATCACAACGTACCTGTCCACCAGTTGCTTGGCGGCAAAGCACGGGAAAAGATAAGAGTATACTCATGGATTGGCGGAGATCGCCCTAATGAAGTTGGCGCTGCAGCGAAACAAGTAGTTGACAAAGGCTTTACTGCAGTGAAAATGAATGCAACCGATGAAATGCAATACATTGATTCTTTCGAAAAAATTGACCGCGTCCTTTCTAATGTGGCTGCGATTCGCGAAGCTGTTGGCCCGTATGTCGGGATAGGCGTTGATTTTCATGGACGCGTTCATAAACCAATGGCCAAAATACTAGCCAAAGAGTTAGAACCATTTAAGCCGATGTTTATTGAAGAGCCTGTGTTGCCAGAAAACAATGAAGCGTTACGGGAAATTGCCAGAAATACAGCTATTCCAATCGCAACAGGAGAGCGGATGTTTTCGAAATGGGATTTTAAACAAGTGCTCGTTGACGGCTATGTCGATATTATCCAGCCAGATTTGTCCCATGCTGGCGGCATTACTGAATGCAAGAAAATTCTATCAATGGCTGAGGCATTTGATGTGGCTGCCGCTCCCCATTGCCCACTCGGCCCGATTGCACTCGCGGCATGTTTGCAAGTGGATGCAACTTGCCACAATACGTTTATCCAAGAACAAAGCCTTGGCATCCATTACAATGAAGGATCTGATCTTCTCGATTATCTCGTCGATGGCAGCGTTTTCCACTATAAAGATGGGTATGTGGACATACCGAACAAACCTGGGCTTGGCATTGAAATCAATGAGGACCATGTCCGCAAGATGAGCGAAACAGGCCACAATTGGCGAAACCCTGTCTGGAGACATCAAGACAACAGCGTTGCAGAGTGGTAAGCTGCTAAACATCATTGCTGAAATTTGGAGGTTATTACTTGGTTGATCGTCGAAAGGCGGCAGTGTATTGACTAAGCCGCCTAAAAAAGCGGACAAGTCATAGACAAGCAGCTTCCTGTGTAGAGGCTGCTTGCTTTTTTCTACTATTTGCTTCCGGTATACTCTAATGCCGACTTGACCAAGTGAGCAGAGTCCCATTCGCCTTTTGAAAAACGGGTAATGGGGTATGTCCGAGGAAACAGGCGCTTTTGGATTTCTTTAATGGGGAGTCCGCTTTTGTAAAGATCGTGGACTTGGTTGCTTAATGCTTCTAAATAGTCTCGTTTTTGTACTAGCTTTTTGCGGCCCTGCTTTAAATAGCCAGCATGACTGCAAAAAACGTCTTCAAAATCATACTGCAGCAATTTATGGAGCGAGGCGATAATTTGTGGAACAGACTCACTGTCCATAATAAGTTTTGTTTTTGTTTGTACATAGAGGTCGCCTGTAAACAGTTGCCCAGTCGATTTGTTTAGGAAGGCAACGTGGTCAGTGGCGTGTCCAGGCGTAAAAATACTGACCCAGTTCGAGTGCCTCGTTTGGAATGTTGCTGGAATTGCAGCTGGGTGAAACGGTTTGCGCTTGCCCCAAAACAGTTTTCGATAAAGGGGGTAGTCGCCAGTCTTCTTAGCAGCAGCAAGAGAAGAGTCGTGCAAGTAAATCGGAACATGCAGGTGTTGTTCAAACCAAGTGGCACAGCCTGTATGGTCTTCATGGAGATGGGTGCAATATAGAGCATCAATTGGCTGTTGTTTCCAGAAAGGGAGAAAGCCGTTTTTTAGTGCGGAAGCACCAGCGTCAATGATAATCCCATCGATAGCGAAGCTATATACATTTAAAGTGACCGAACGAAATGAAACGGTCCCGTTCGCCATGGACACGCCATTTACGGAATGTTGCTCCATCGTTTTCTTCATACGCATCCTTGCTCCACCTCTTTTATGAATGAGTAATCATTCACTACATTATAACAAAAAGAATTATTTTCTGGCTATTGCGTTTGCCGCTTTGGCTGCCTTATACCATGTGTTTGATTTAATTGCTAGAAGGAAAGACTAATAATAGTGAACGATTAAGGAGGTTGGGAGAATGCCAAAGCCGATGAAGCAGGAACTGCGGCACTTGTACTTAAAACGCAATCTTTGGTCCGGCGTGTTAGTTGGCGTCGGCATCGCTGCTTTTTTAGATGAAGTCTTGTTCCATCAATTATTGCAATGGCATCATTTCTACGACAAGTCGACTAGAACAATAGGGATCATTTCGGATGGTATCTTTCATGCATTTGGCTGGTTTGCGAGCGTTTCGGGGATGTTCTTGCTGGCCGACCTGAAATCCCGCCGCGGTTGGTGGGGCAAAAGGTGGCTTGGCGGAATTCTACTTGGCTCAGGGGCTTTCCAATTGTATGATGGCACGATTCAACATAAGTGGATGCGGATTCATCAAATTCGCTACGTGGAAAATGTGTATATCTATGATAGTGTCTGGAATGCGATTGCCATTCTTTTAGTGATCTGCGGTGCCGTTCTTGTATACAGAACAGGCCAAAGGCGGCAGCCATGAACCACCCAGCTATGGCAAACGAGTTAGAATGGTTTTTTGCCCAATTGTTACTCACATTGCCGTTTGTCGGTGCTTTCGTTTTCTATATCGTTGCTGCTTTATTATCCTATAGGACTCGAAAGCCATGGCCCCTTTACCGGTCGCTCATTTGGATCGCCGGCTGTTTCGCCGCCTATCTAGCGGGGGCGGGGCCAATAGCGGAAAAGGCACATACTGATTTTGCCTTCCATATGATCGGACACTTGCTGTTAGGAATGCTTGCGCCTCTGTTGATGGCATTAGCGGCGCCGGTGACGCTGTTGGTGCGGACATTGCCTGTGCCAATGGCAAAAGGCGTTAGCCAATTATTACGCAGCAAGATACCACAAATGATTGCCGATCCTAGTGTAGCATCGTTATTAAACATTGGCGCTTTATGGCTTCTTTATACAACAAGCTTGTTTGCATTCATGCATGCCCATCCATTTCTTTACTTTTTGATCCACATTCACGTTTTTTTGGCAGGCTATATGTTCACGATTTCCATGATCTACATTGACCCTGTGTCACATCGCAAACCTTTTTTGTACAGGGCGATTGTGCTAGTCATCGCGCTCGCTGGACACGGCATTTTATCGAAATGGATTTATGCCAATCCGCCCGTAGGTGTTGCTCCTGAACAAGCACAGACAGGGGCGATGCTCATGTATTATGGCGGGGATGCAATCGACTTGTTTCTTCTAGTTGTTTTTTGTTTTCAGTGGTACAAAGCAACGCGCCGGAGTGCACGCGCCTCTTTATTGTTGCAAGAAAACAGCAGAGCGAACATATAAATAGAAATGGCCCTAGTTGTAACGAAATGGCGACAACACAACAACTTTTAGGAACGCTTTGGCAAACGCAAGCGTTCCTTGTTTCGCGTTAATTGTCTCCAGGCAGCCAACCACTTATGAACGCCCCGCCATCTAAGTGGTTCTTGGCAGCTAGTTCGCCCCCGTGTTGCTTTATAATTCGTTGAGAAATCGTTAATCCTAGCCCACTTCCTCCTGTGGAACGGTTTCGTGACACTTCGCCACGAAATAGAGGTTCAAACACACGCTCTAATTCTTCAGAGGAGAAGCCTGGCCCTGTATCTTTTAAAGAAAACGTCACGTTAGCGTCTTCCTTATAACAACGGACAACGATATTGCCCGATGAGGGTGTATGGCGAATGGCATTATCGAAAAGGTTGTTCAAAGCACGTTCTAGCAAGTGGCTGTCGCCGCGAATCATGCAGTTCTCTTCAAAATCTGTTGAGATCGAGATGTGTTTTTGTTGGGCGAGTGGGCGGAAGCCGTCAATCGTCTGTTGAAAAAGGTCTTTTAAATCAATTGGACGTACATTCTTTTGCTGCTCCATATACTCCATCGTTGTAAAGGTAAACAAATCCTCTACTAGCCGGTCCAATTGCCTTGACTTTTCCTTACAAACCGCCACATACTTTGTTATTTTGTCTGGAGACTTAGCAATGCCTTGTTCTAGCCCATCTAAATATCCCCGTAAGGCGAACAGCGGCGTTCGCAAATCGTGGGCAATCGCTGCAATCATGAAGCGCCGTTCTTCTTCCAGTGCCATTTGTTTATGCTGGGATGTCCGCAGTCCTTTCATCATCACTTCAAATCCAGCGCCTACATCGGCAATTTCTGTTATCCTGCCTATTGGCAATTGTCCATCAAACTCTCCGGCGGCTATTTTTCGAGCGACCAAACCCATTCTTTCGAGTGGTTGAAGAAAGAACCTGCGCAAGGCGATGCCAACAATGATAAATGCGAGCAAAAAGCCAACGATTGCTGAAATCGTCGGGACCATTCGTGAGCTTGGCACGTAAATGACCACTTTGCCAAGTAACTGGCCGTCCTCGATGAGGGAGAATCGTTCTGTTGACGAAAACCAACTGCTGCTTTCTGGATTCGAGCGATACATTTCCTGATTAGACGCCGCCGACAAAATCGCAACTTCCAAATTGGCCTTCCGCAGTTGGGTTTCTAGTTGGCGTTGCCAATTGGCGTCTGTCCAGTTGTCTGCATTTGTTTCGATCGTATGAATGGTCTCGGTTACATGCCTTTGCAAGTTTTCATCAGGTGTAGAGAAGCGAAACGTTTTTGTTTCTATGAAGTGTGCTGTCACATAAAAAATCCACGGTAATGATAGAATGAAGAAAAAACAGAGTACTGTAAATGTACGGATACGCAATGTAGGCATGTTATCCTCCTTCGAAGCGATACCCAATTCCCCATACGTTTACAATATATTGAGGGTCATTCGGGTTCGCTTCTATTTTCTCGCGAAGACGGCTAAGATGAACGCGAACGGTGTGCTTGTCGCCTACGCCATCCCACAGCTTATCGAGAAGTTGGTCATAGGAAAAAACATGCCTGGGGTGTTCTAAAAATAATTGCAGCAGTTCATATTCCTTTGGGGTCAGCATCACGTTTTTTCCGTCCACAGCAAGTTCTCGTGTTGTCAGATTTAACGTAAGGTGGCCAAATTCCAAGATCGTTTCAGTCGGTGGCTGATTTGAAGCAGAGCGTCGTAGGACGGCTTTCACTCTGGCAACAATTTCTCCCGGCGAAGCCGTTTTTACAATATAATCGTCGCCTCCAAGGGTCAGGCCGCGAATTTTGTCGACATCAGCGCTCCGTGCACTCAAGAACAAGATCGGAACGTCACTTTTTGCGCGAATCCGACGACAGAACGCAAATCCATTTTCTCCAGGCATCATGATATCCAGGATTAGACAATCGACAGCGCTTTGCTGGAAAGCCTCCCATGCTTCCTCTGTATTGGAGGCGGTTAACACGTAAAAATGATCGTTTTCTAAAAAATCCCTTAACAAATCGGCAATACTTTGGTCATCGTCGACAACGAGTATGGTCTTTGCATTCATAAACTTCCCACCTTTGCACTTTAGTTTATCATTTTTCCGGTCAAAACCAATGCAGACGCCTGTTTTGTGATCGATTGTTGATCGTTTTGTGATTTTTTTCTCACGTCATTTGAGAGTGTTCGTTGTTATGATTTGTATCGAAGCAGTTCCCCTCGTTTTCCAATGCAAGGAGCTCAGTTTGTTAACTAAATGGATGTGGAGGAGAAACGAAGATGGTATCGATACAAATTGTTCTATTTGATGGATTCGACCTTTTGGATGCAATTGCCCCCTATGAAGTTTTTCACGCAGCTTCAATGAATGTCAAAGACAATCTCAGCGTCGAATTTGTGACTGCTGAAGGACCAAGATCTGTGAAGAGCGGCGTCAACGACGTCCTACTCGAAGCAGAGGAAAAACTAGACCCGACACGTCCAGGAATCATTCTCGTCCCTGGCGCAGCCGGGGCTGTCGATGGGGAGGGGCCTGATTCAATCCCGGCGATATTAGGCCGGGCGATGAATACAGAATTAACCAGAATGGTCGAGCATGCCCTCCACCAGAAAGACATGGTCATCGCTGGGGTGTGCGGCGGCTCCCTGTTGTTAGCGATGGGTGGCTTGCTGGAAGGCAGACATGGGGTTACACATCATCTAGGCATGGATGCACTTGCTGCTACTGGCGTGACCACTGTCCAAGCACGTGTCGTTGATGATGGCAATTTCGTAAGCAGCGGCGGTGTCACATCGGGACTGGATCTTGCCCTCTATCTTGTTGAACGAGAACTTGGCCCTCGCATCGCCCATGCTGTTGAGCAGCTATTTGAATTTGAACGGAGGGGAACGGTTTGGCGAGACGTAGGACTTGTCCCACGTCATGGTACAGCGAAGGCAGAGGACGATGAAAACAGTACAACGAATAAAGTTGGACATACAGATAGCGCCATGCTTAACCAATCTAGAATAGCGTCTATCTTCGAGGGCGAATGGGCCACAGAAATCATGACGCCAATTGGAAAACTGGATGTTGCACTATCGATCTCGACAGACAAGGAGACGATCCGTGGCAAAGCCACACAAGGAGAGGAAACGGTCCAATTCATCCATCCCGTCATTCAAGGCAATAAGATGACTTGGTCGCTGCCCATTACAAAACCTTTGCGTTTAAATTTGAAATTTGAAGTCAGTGTAGACGGAGACAAGATGATAGGAACTGCTAAGGCTGGTGTGTTGCCTGCGTCGAAGTTGATCGGGAAGCGGATTTTATGACGAAAATGGGGTTTTATTATACATGAATAAGCAGAAAATGTTCTTTAGGCTACTCGTCTGCATCAGTATTGTTTTTATCGTTTACGCGTTCGTATACAATTATGTCATTGACCCAGGAGCAGAAACATTTTTAAGCCATAAAACCGGGCTCACGCGAGAGTTAAATGTGCCGGTCTGGCTAAACGTAATGTACATTCATGTGGCGTTTGCCTGTGTTGCGATGGCGGCGGGACTGCTTAACTTTTCAAAACGAATCTTTGCCAAAAGTCGCAAGTTCCACCGCTTAAACGGCTACCTTTATTTCGTATCTGTCTTTATTGTCGTCCTCACGTCAGGCTACATGGCTCCATACGCAACAGGAGGCAAAATCGTCAGCATTGGTTTCAATGCAATCAACATCATTTGGCCGCTTATCACAATAATCGCGCTCGTTCAGATCAAAAAGAAACGAATGACCCAACATCGCAATTGGATGATCCGCAGTTACGCCTTTTGTTTTACGAACATGGTTCTTCATTTAATTACTGCCATGGTGAACCGAGGATTTGGCCTTGATTATCCAACTAGCTATACAATCGGTGTTTATGGCGCCATTGTAGTGCTGCTCGTTATTCCTGCTATCGTCATCCGCTTGATCGGCGATTGGCAAGTGACTTCATAGCAAAATCTATATTTGTTTTCTACTTTAGCTTACATCGCTGAAACTGAAATGATAGACTAATTAAAAAGCGATAGGAGCAAGGGGGAGGCAAATGACAACAATTATAGTTGGAGCCGGGATAGTTGGGGCAAGCGCGGCCTATCATCTAGCCCGAAAAGGGGAAGATGTTATTTTGGTCGATAAACGTTTTAAAGGGGAAGCAACAGCCGCAGGCGCGGGCATTGTTTGTCCGTGGATCTCGAAAACAGATGATCCAGATTGGTACAGGCTTGCTCGTAACGGAGCGCTTTACTACCCAGAGCTGATGGAAAGACTGAAACAAGATGGGGAGGAGCATGTTGGCTTTGCTTTCGTCGGAGCACTAGGTGTCAATGAAGAGGAAAGCGAGCTTGCCGCAATGGAAGCCCGCGCCCATCAAAGGAAACAAGATACCCCAGAAGTAGGCGAAATTAAACGGTTATCGTATGGGGAGGCGAAGGCGTTATTCCCACCGCTAAAGGAAGGGCTAGAAGCTGTTTATGTCGAAGGAGCTGCCCGCCTTGACGGTCGGTTGTTACGCGACGCTTTGTGCCGTGCCGCTAAAAAGCATGGCGCACAAGTAGTTGAGGGTGAAGCGTGTCTTGTATACGAGGAAGAAGCCATTTGCGGCGTTGAAGTAGAGGGGACCGTATATGAAGGCGACACGGTCATTGCCGCATCAGGGGCATGGGCGAAACAATTGGCCGAGTCTATTGGAATAACGATAGAAGTTGAGCCGCAAAAAGGACAAATTGCCCACATTGGCATGGAAGGGTATGATACGTCGAAATGGCCAGTCGTCCTTCCACAAACGAGCCATTATCTAGTCTGTTTTGATGATGCCCGGGTCGTCATTGGGGCAACGAGAGAAACAGGATCAGGGTTTGATTACCGCCTAACGGCAGGGGGCGTCTATGAAGTACTTGATGAAGGGCTCCGTGTTGCCCCTGGACTAAGTGAAGGTTCGCTACGCGAAGTCCGAATCGGTTTTCGCCCAGCAAGCAAAGACTTAAAGCCTCTTCTAGGCAGAGTAAAAGCATTAAAAGGGCTAGTGATCGCAACAGGGCTTGGCGCATCAGGTTTGACAATGGGGCCTTATGTAGGGACGTTAGCAGCCGCTTTGGCAGTAGGCGAGGAGCCACCTATTGATTTAGCTCCATACGATCCATTGCGGAAGTGTTAAGTTTTTCTTAAATAGAGCGAGCTTATTGCAGCTCGCTCTATTTCACGTTTTTTTCCTAAAAAGGTGGAGGACGAGCGAGAATATGCCTATGCCTGTTGCCGCTCCAGCAGTGTCAATAAGCACATCGGTAAATTGGCCGCTGCGTCCTGGAATGAACAGTTGGTGGATTTCGTCGGTGATCGCATACAAAAAGCATAAGAAGAGCGCCAAGACCGCCGCCTTCACCCCTTTGCCGCCAACTTGGCGAAGTCCATTCAGCATGAGGATACCAAGAATAAAGTAAGCGCCAAAATGGGCACCTTTGCGGACAACTGTGTGGAGAAGATCGGCATGCATCTCTACCTGTGGCATCATCGCCGATAGCGACTGCATGAAAAAGTCAAGCACACCCAAACTTAGCTTTGAAGAGTCGTTTGCTGGCTGGTGGGAGAGAAGAAAAATCGTAGCCATCCATAAAATCGCCGCTATCCAGGAAACAATTGCCTTGTTGTACATAAACGTCTGCCTTTCCTACTCGTTTGTTATTATTTTAGCATAGGACGAAAAAAGATATATTAAATTCGAGATAAATGGGTATACATATAATAAAGTAAAAAGGAGGTTTGAAAATGGCAAATGTGAAAACAGCGGTCATCTATTATAGTTCCACCGGAACAAACTACCAATTGGCAAAATGGGCAAAAGAGTCAGCTGAAAAAGAAGGCGCGGAAGTGCGGTTATTAAAGTTTCCAGAACTTGCTCCAGATGCAGCAATTGACTCCAATCCAGCCTGGCGTGCCCATGTGGAAGCGACGAAAGACGTGCCAGAAGTAACACCAGATGACATGGAATGGGCCGATTCCTATATCTTTAGCGTGCCTTCACGTTTTGGCGTTCTTCCAGCACAAGCTAAACAATTTTTTGATACGCTCGGCGGCTTGTGGGCACAAGGCAAACTCGCTAACAAGGTAGTAAGCGCCATGTCCTCTGCCTCTAATCCACACGGCGGCCAAGAAGCGACAATTTTGTCTGTGTATACAACGATGTACCATTGGGGTGCAATTGTTGTTGCGCCTGGTTATACGGACCAAAGTGCTTTCACTTCAGGCGGCAATCCTTACGGAACGAGCGTGACAATTGACCAAGACGGAAATCAAATAGAAGACGTCGAACAGGCTGTCAAACAGCAAGCAAAACGGACAGTCACAGTCGCTAAAGCCATTGTTACAGGCTTGCAAACTGGAGACTGAAAGAAATCGACTTGCCAGAGCTATAGGCAAAACGAGGGTGCGATGGTGTGCCAACAGGAAAAAACCGCCTTTGGATCGGAGGGCGGTTTTTTCCTGTCGCTAACAGCGACGTGACTATTCTCATTTTCATTGCGCTTTCCTGCTGCTATCAGTCGTGAAGGCGCTTCGGGAAGCCTTCTCAATTCTGGCGAAGCATGCCTTTGTAAATCCCTGGCTTTGAGTTTGGAATGGCGATCGCGCCTAGCGCTTTTTCGTAAAAATCTACTGGACCAGCGCTACCGATGATGCCATAGCCGTATCCTGATTCGCGCATGGCATGGAAAGAGCGGAGCAATAGCGCTTTTCCGATTCCTTGGCCACGGGCGTCCTCTTTCACGCCAGTAGGCCCAAAAAAATTTTTAAGCGTTGCATCATAGCAGGCAAAGCCGAGAAGCTCCTCACCACTTACAGCGAGGTAGCAAGAAACAGGAGCGCGGCTAAAAGCAACGTCGCATTCATCAGCCCAGCCTTGGCTAAAATGGGATTTGACCCAGTTAAGCACAATCGTTTTCTCTGGGGCAAGTGCGCGTCTAATAGTGATTTCCTTTGAAACGGATGGTTCCTCAGGCAGGCTATATAACGGGACAAGCATGTCACTCAACATCATCAGCGCCTTTCTGTTTGGAGCTACAGGTGAGTTCGTTGCAAGCACAGCATTTTCCTGTTTGGCGCCATAAAAGAAATAAGAAAAAGGTTGACAGTGCTGCTTTAAAGCGCAAAAATAAAGGCATTGTGAACTAGAAAAGCCGCTTGCCGATTGACCAAATGGGATAAAGGGGTGTTTGCATGGGCAAACCGATTCAAAAAACAGATGGGCCTACGCCACAAAGGCCATTGATTTGTGCGCCGCTAGTCGGAAAAACAAAAGCAGCGCTGATAGAAGAAATCGACGCTGTCGCTGCAAAAAAGCCGGATCTTCTAGAGTGGAGAGTCGATTTTTATAAACATATTGGCGAAACCGAGGATGTCCTTGAGACGGCTTCCCTTTTAAAGGCGCATAGCAAAGGGATCCCGATTTTGTTTACGCGCAGATCGATCCGAGAAGGGGGCGAACCGATCACTGTCAGCGAGCAGGAAGTGACTGTGCTCTATGAGCAAGTAATGAAACAAGGGCTTGTCGACGTAGTTGACGTAGAGCTTAGCTGCCCAGAAGCCGAAAAGGAGCGCCTGAGAGCGATTGCTAAGGAAACGGAAACGCAATTGATTCTGTCCTACCATGATTTTCAGCGGACGCCGTCTGAGGCGGATATATTGGCAAAACTGCAAGAAGCGGAAACGTATGGTGCCGATGTAGGCAAGGTCGCAGTGATGCCCGAGACAATGGCCGATGTGCTCACTTTAATGCAGGCAACGCAAAAAGCCGCCTCCACACTGACAATTCCAGTCATCACCATGGCCATGGGCCGTCTAGGTACATTATCAAGAATGGCAGGCGGCACTTGTGGGTCAGCACTTACGTTTGCGATCGCCAATGAAAGCTCCGCTCCTGGACAAATGCCGATTGAGGAGCTTCGTGTTGTTTTAGATGTCATCGACCGATATGTCACTGGGTCATAAACGTGCGTATTGCCGTTCTACTAAAAGATCCCGTCCTGCTCTATGCGGCACGGGATCCGTTTGTTTACCGCCAAGCGCTAATTCGTTCAGACCGAGGTACAAATACAGCCGACATCGCTTTTACCCGTCCTTGCAATAGGATTTGCCTGCCTTCAAAACTGCGGGTGTAGACAAGTTCTGCTTTGCCAAGATGTTTTTTCCATTCACGGTGGAACATTTCAGCAGTAGCTTTCTTACGCCCTAGTTCGGTAGGAACGGCAAAATAGTCTTTGCGCGTGCGGAAATGGGCCTTTGATTGCCGGTATAGAAGGTAACGAGGATCTTCAATCGGATCGATCACTTCTTGGAGCGCTTTTAGAAAAACGGTTTTCTCATACGTTGTCCCGATTTTAAGCCAGCATTCGAGGGTGCCATGCCCTGCTTTTATAGTCGAGATCGCATCTTTCTCCCATGGAGTCTCGACAATGCCCGCTTGATGTAGTGCTTTGTAAAGGGCTTCCCCAACACTCTCCATGCTTTTTTCAATCGTCGAATTGCGCCACCAAATCCGAATCGCTTTCCAAAAAAATGGGGCCGCAAAAAGGGCGCTAACGACAATTGGGTAAACAAGGTAAAAGGTCATCTCTGTTTTGCTACCATAACTAGAAGGACGCTCTACAGTTACGCCCTGCCATAAAGTAAGAAAGCCAATCACAATCATCGCCTTTAATGTTGTTCCAAACCAAAGTGGTCGAGGGATAGAACGAGCATCGGCGCTTATTTCTTCAGTCGGCCTTCCCTCCATCGCAACCGCTTTTTTCCAACGGTCGGCAAGTAGTTGCCGATTTGCTGCCTGGGCAAACGTCTTTTCATTTGACTCTTTCAATAAACGGCGGCGATAACGTGGTTTAGGGAAAGCAAGGCGGTTGATGCCTGACTCGATGATATTGTCCTCTGTGCCAAGGCCGATAAGCGACTTAAAGCGGCGTTGGAGCGAGAGGCAATCATGGCCACCATCATACTGTTCCGTGTCTATGCAAACCATGTGCCAAATATTGGCGGTTTTATTTGGATTATCTCGTTCAATTCGCAGCGCCCGGCCGCGCATTTGATTAGACAACATGAATGAGCCGACATAGGATGCCATAATAAGCGTATTGATGCTAGGTGCGTCCCAGCCCTCTCCTAGCAGAGCCGTTGTGCCGATTAGGACGTGAATGCCGCCAGTTGTAAAAACAGCGGTGATAATGCTAACCATGTTGGCGCGTGTGTTGTCATCAACGGTAAGCAGTAAGTAATTCGGATCATGGGCCAACGGTTGCAGCTTGAGCTCCAATCCTACTTTTTCAGCCTCTTTTTCGGCTCGTTTCTTAGCTGAAGTGGGGATAATAACCGTCGAGCCAGTCAGGACCGCTAGCTTAACTTTCGAATCGATGTGCCGGCGCAGCTGCTCAAAAATCGGGATGACCCCTAATCGTGTTAATGGTTGCTCATCACCTCGGTGTTTGGGCAAATCAATAAGACGGATGTAGTCAGCGAGAATGACAAGGCGAAGCTTGTCTTCTAACTTGCTTGCTTCAAAAGAAACAATGTCTGTCATTGCATCAAGCTTCGATAGACTATTGACAAGAGAACGGTCAAACGTTTTCGTAGAACGAAGCGTGACTTTTCTACGCTCGATAGCGCCAATTCGCTGTAGATGTTGTCTAATGTCCTTTAATGGCGACTGCTTTTCATCCATTTCGGCATCTTTAAACAGCAGATGGTCTAAAAGCTCTTCCGCCCACTCCTCTTCAAAAGGTGGGATGTTTTTTTCATAAAGGCCAGCCAATTTTGCCGGCTGTTTCCACGCTTCGCTACTACATGCATGCAAAAAAATAAGCAAACTTGAAAAGTAAGCCTGATTGGCGAGCATTTCTTGGGCTTGATTTGCTGGATCAGTGATGTAGCGGTGCTGTTCTACAAACGAAATAAACGCTTTATCGGTTTTAAGCTGCTGCATAAATGACGTAACTTCGTTGTGAAACGCAAGGAGCGGCTCGGCTTCTTTCACCGTTGGCGTTGTCGCATAAATATAATCTTGATGAGGGCAGAGGTCGCCTTCTTTAACCAATTCGGCGACGTGAATTTCTGCATCAATCGGCCCGCACAGATCAATATAGTTTTTCCATTCTTTTTGGGAAACGTCGTAAGGTGGAGTGGCAGTAAGTGCGACAATCGTTGGCTTGTTAAGGGAACGCCGAAAATCGATCGTGCTTTTCCACCAAGCGGCACGCAAATGATGGGCTTCATCGACAATCAACGTTTGAAAGTCCATATCTAGCAATCGCTTGTATGCCTCCTTCCTCTCTTTTCCCCCTAGTGATTCCGTTTGATGTTCAGTCGCAATGTCTACGTCATCTCCCTCAAAGCCTCCACTATCTTCAAAGCTGCAAAGGCTGTGCAACCCTTGATAAGTGGCAATCGTCACAAAAGCAGGTTGGCGGATGTCTGTACTAACCCAATCCGGCGTTTTATCGCCTTGCCAGAACAGTTCTAGAAATCGCTCCGCCCATTGGTTGCGAATCGCCACTGTCGGAGCCAATATAAACGTTGGCTTGTTTAAGCGCACCATTAGTTCAAGCCCTAAAACAGTTTTGCCAGAGCCTGGCGGCGCAACGAGATGGACGCGTTTGTTTTGGAGAAGGGCAGCCATGTCCGCTAAGATCTTTTTTTGGTATGTACGCCATTGATAACGAAATTGAATCGATTGTGGAAATTCGTTCACGTTGATTCCCCCAGTCTATTAAAACGGTATTAGTAGTAGTTTACCAGGAATAAACAAGCTAGTAGAAGAGGGGAGCGGCATAAACGTTTTGGCGCTAGGAAGCCTCCATTTTATGTAAAATGGTTGATTTGAACGAAAGAACTAGGTAATAAGAATCTTTTTCATTCAAATTTTTGTTTTTGTTAGGCGTGGTTAGGGCTATTGGTATATTGAACATCCTGCCACAGTCTTTTATGCTAGTTATATATGGAAATGGTAGAAGGTGACGTATACGAATGGATTATTCAATGAGCATTCAACGACTTCAGCAGGAAATGGGTTCGCTTCGGGGAGATATTGTAACTGCCCAGCAAGATGTGAAGCGGCTGCAGGAAGCAAAGAGCACATTAATAGAAGAGCAGAACATTCTCCACCAAGACAAGACGTATCTCCAAGATCCAGAATTAAGCTATGACGCTTGGCGTGGAAATGAGGCCAACGACCATGACGGCAAACGATTTTATTTGGAAACGTCTTATCAACACTCCCAAGACCATCTTGAGGAAATCATTTCATCGATTGAAACAAAAATAAGCGACTTGCAAAGCAGTATTGAAAACAGCTACCGATTAATTGATGCAAAACAAGCACAAGTATCGATGTTCAAGCGCTTGCAAAAACAATGAGGTGAAGGAAAACGATGGCAGAAATTAAAGTGAACGAAGCCGAAGCACTCGAAGTATTCGAAAATGTCGCCAATGCCGCCAATGGCTTTACGCCAACAAACGCGAATATCGAAATGGCGACATCGTTACTCGAATTTCTTGAGAAAGTCAATCAAATAGAGGACGGTTATAAAGCGCAAATACAAGCGTATATGGAAGCACTCAACAAAATGGAACAGGAAAGCCAGCGCCTTATTAAAGTGTACGGTGAGACGGACAGGGCCTTGGCAAACCAAGGGTAAGGGGAGCCAAAGAGATGAAAGTATTAGATGTCCAGGAAGTAATCAATGGCATTGATAAGTTAGTTGATGCGAAAAAAGAAGACATTGCCCAGCTAGAAGCGGTGGAATCAAGCATTCGCAAAATCCATAATCTCCATTCACTCCAAGGAGAAGGGGGAGAAGCGATTAAAAACCATTTTTCACAGCTGCACTTGCCGGCGCTGCGCTTTTTCGTTACCTATCTCGAGCAGTACATCGAGCAACTCGGGAAAATGAAAAACAATCTATTAAACTTCGAAGCAAGCAACGCGTTGCTTCGCCAAGATTTTCTAACAGAAACAATCCCAAATGGCATCAACCGCATCAAACAAAATGCCGAAGCGAGCACAGAGGCAATTAACAGCGCGTGCGCCTCGATCCAAGACTTAGTCCACACCGGCACATTCACAATGGATGGCGTGCAATCATGGGCAGACATGTTAAAACAACATGCCCAAGACACAGCCGATCGTCTCGAAGAATTGGATGCAGAAAACATCAATCTCGCCAACGAAGCCGAAGCGACGTTAACAGAATTAATGCAGTCAACTGAAAAGGTCATTAACTGGACAACGGGAGGGCCAATTGCTTCCCCAGCTGTACAAGAAGAAATTGACCGTTATTTTAAAGAAAACGACGTCTATTACAATATGTGGTCAGAAGCAATGGAGCTTGCTTCCATTGAAGACCCAACACTGATGGGAATAATCGCCGATTGGTTTAGTACAGCAGGCACCTTCTATAAAGGAATGGATGTTGCCAAAGGCATTGGCGCTCTTGCCGTTATTGTCTCGGGAAGATTAAAGTTTGAAAAAGCTGGAAACGGCATTTTCCGCGTTAAAAACCATCAAGACTGGGTAAAGAAAAACGGCGTCTACAATTCAAAGTTAGCAGCGGGCCTAAACTCAATCATGCGCAAATTCGGCAATAAAAATTCACCGATTAAGTTGTTCCGGGAACTTGGCAGGTTCAATAACCAACCGACCAACATTTTGAGAAAACTAGTCAATGTAGATCCGAGCCATTCCTCTGTAGCATTTACTAAGTTATTTCGCAAAAATGCCTCCGGCGTAGCTATCGATGACGCAAAAGCGAAACAATATGTCGCTAAACCTGACTTAAAAGCAACAGCCAAAGAAGCTAAAAAGACATTTGTCAATACGTTTAAGCGCGTGCCTTATGTAGGTACGATTGTGTCAGCCGGAAGCAACATAATGGAAGCATTTAAGGATGAAAATAAAGAGAAAAGTGCCGCAGAAAAAACTGGCAGAGTAGCAGCTGGGTTCGCAATGGATGCTGGTGTAGCTGGACTAACCGCTGGAGGAGCGGCAATCGGTTCCATGATTCTGCCAGGGCCAGGCACAGTCATTGGCGGGGCAGTAGGAGCGACAGTTGGAATCATTGGATCGATCGCTTTGGATGAGAAAGTGAAGGATTTGGGAGAGAAGGTAGGAAAACAAATAGATAAGGGTGTTGATAAAATAAAGGAGACGGCCTCAAAGGTGGCAGACAATATTGGCGATACCGTTAATAGTGCCAAAAAATTTGTTACCAGCTGGTTTAAGTAGTTTAATCCAGACAGACAATAGGAGATTGTAATGTTTTCACTAAAAAAAAGTCTAAAAACATTGGCCAAAGGGCAGTTTTGTTTCCTTCTTATGACATTCATTTTGCTGACCAATGTTTCGCATTGGCGTGATCCACTAGCATCTTGGGTTTTAATTCTAATGTTAATCCAGCCGGGCATTTTCTTGCTGGCATTTGTTGATGGCTTCCGTACAAAAAAGGCAGTTGAAGTGGAACCCGAAGAAAGAGGGAGTGTGTTTTCATTAAAAGGGTTTCTCAAAAGTTTATGGTTTCTCGCTCCTGTGCTACTATTTATGACATTAACGATGGGGCATTTTGACCGTGATGCTGTTGTTCCCTTTCCTTCTGCCTTAATCTTAGGGTTTTTGCTGGTAAATGGATTCTTTAATTTCTTATCATTGTTTGTGCCAAGTTACGTGGTTTTGTTTTATGTAGCGAATGCGTATGACAAAGCAAACACTGCGTGGAGCGAGGGTTTTCGCTATATAGCTATTTATTTCTCTGGATTAAATGCGGAGATACAAAATCTATTATCCCGTTTCCCTTTTTACATTCAAAGGCCGATTACACTTCTTCTGTGTATATGGTATATCTTTGCTTATATATCTATTGGATCGTTGTTTGGTTGGTAATAGGTTGGAGGGGAAGGAAGAGGGAATCCGTCTGTTTTTAAAGGTTTTCCTTAAGTGAAAGACTTCTCCTTCCTTCGTAACAGGGCTTTAATCGTGGCAGACTTTTAAGTTGACACTATTATTATCTAGTGTGAATCTAAAAAGGTATTTATGAATGTCCTCCTAAAAAAATTAGTTTTCTAAGCCAGGAGCGTACTAAATGTTTTCCATCCGCAAGAGTCTAAAAACATTTGTCAAAGGGCAGCTATGGTTCCTTCTAATGCTGTTAATACTCCTAAGCTATGTTACATATTGGCAAGATCCTTATTTGGCTTGGACACTCATTGTTTTATTTATACAGCCTGTCATTTTCCTACTTGCCTTTATTGACGGCTTTCGTACAAAAAAGACAGTTGAGATTGAACCGGAAGAAAGAGGGAATGTGTTTACTTTTAGAGGGTTTCTCAAAAGTTTATGGTTTCTCATTCCTGTCCTGCTATTTTTTACGCTCGTCACTTGGTATGCAGATTTTGATGGAGGACTTCCTTTTCCGTCAGGAATTTTAGCGGTTTTTCTTATGGTTAATTGTTCGCTTAGTTTTTTATCCTTCATCATGCCAAGTTATGTGTTGACGTTTTATGCAGCGAATGCATATGACAAATCGAAAACGGCATGGAGTGAGGGCTTTCGCTATATCGCTATCTATTTCTGTGGATTGAATGGCGAGATTCAAAATCTATTATCCCGTTTTCCTTTCTACGTTCAGAGGCCGATTACGCTGCTTTTGTGTATCTGGTATTTTCTTGTATTAGGTGGGATTATTAATATGTTTGGCTTGTAAAAAAAGGGAAACGTAAAGCGTAGTTGATCGTAGTTAAAAGGGAGAGTGGTGGAGGGAAGGTTACTCCCCTTTTTATCGAATCATCTTGAAAATAACAATAGGAGTTGGGGGGTTCTTTCTGGACAATAAAGAAAAGAAAGACGTAATGAAAGTATTATCTCTTTTTACTATAGGGGGAATTCTTGTTTTATTAGTCCCTGTTTTTTATCATTCTGTCCTCCCATAACTTACTTTCGCTTGAAAAAGACAACCAAAACAGTTTTTATCGCCCATTTAGATAAATCTATACAAATAAAACTAAAAAATTGAGGTGGAATGGATGATACAGGACAAGCAAATCGCCCTTTCGACAGAGGAATTTGTTGCTGCGTTAGTGTTATGTGGGTATGAGGAAGCGGCTGCAGATATTATAAATGAATTGCAATTAGCGGAAACGGAGGAGCAGCTTGTTACGTTTTCAAACCAGGCGGAAACCCTTTTAAACAACCGTGGTTACTGGGACGAAACACGCTCTAGCAATCTTGTCAAAGGGTTGGAAAGTTTTATCCACTTGCTGATCAAATCGCAGAAAAAAACACGCTGTGTCCATGGGAACCATGTGTTGATTTTTCATCAAATTGAAGGGGACGAAATGATTGTCCAAACGTTTAAAGGCATGGAGCATCGTTTTGAGCTGTGCAAACATTCGGATTCGCTATGGGAGCGTATGGCTGATTTCTTTGGCTTAGCAGACGAGGACGTTGACTTGCCCGAGAATTTTAGGCTGAGATCCCAAGGGTTTGATCTGTTTTCGCAAGCGACAAGCGAGGAAATTGATGCGATTATCCGTGATCAAATTTATCCGGAGAACTTTAATATTTTTTTAGATGATTTTCGCAACCATGGCTTTTCACTGGACAACATCTCCATGATGATCTCTCATTATACCCGTGATGAAAGTGAGCTCATTCAAGTTAATTTCTTTCTAAAAAGCAGCAAAGGGTTCATGTGGTACGTCGACTATAGTCTAATTGAAGAAACAAACGAAATTCATGTAAAAGCACTGGCCCCAAAAGAGTGTTTTGAGGCCGCGGTCTATGTGATGCTCGATTTTTACAAGCACGATGCAGTGGAATAGGCCTTATCCGATTGTTGCTTTTTTGTCACGGAAGTCCGCGACTTTTAATTCCGTTCGTGCGATTGCTTTCTCTTGTTCTTCATGAGAAGCTGGCGCGATTAGTGAACCGATCACACAAATAGAGACATTTAAAGCAAGTCCAAGCACGCCGCCGTGAATACCGTAAAAGGTGTTGTTGCCTGTGAGTGTCATCAGCCCGGCGAGGAGCGCTCCAGCTAACATGCCGATAAAAACAGGTTTAGGGGCAAGCTTCTTCCAGTAGAGGCCAAGCCCAAATGCCGGGAACACTTGAACAAGCAATTCGAATTTCAAGACGAATATTTGGTACAACGTTCCTGGAGGGTTCCAAGCAATCCATAGCAGCAAGGCAACAGCGATTACACCGGCAACTTTGCCTACTTTTACTTTTTGTGCTTCTGTTGCTTTACGGTTTATGTATTCGCCATAAATATCTTTGGAAATGATCGAAGAAAAGCTAAGCAAAGCCGAATCGGCGGTTGAGATGATGGCTGATACGATCGCCCCGAAAAAAATGACCATTGCCCAATAATAGATGCTGTTTAAGGCTGCTACATCATTGGCAAGGATGCCAATCAGCTGTTCGGACTGGGCAACATCGAGATTCGGATACAGGGAAAGGCAAATAATGCCGACGATGAACACAAAACCAGTTGTAACTGGCGGCATCCACGCCATTCTTGCCAGCGACCGTTTTAACGTCCGTTCGCTTTTGGAAGAATAAATTCGCTGAATCGCATGGGGATAGATGATCGCACCAAACCCGATCAGCACAATCATGCTTAGCCAGTTGATCGATGTGATCGTGTCAGGGACGCCTATTTTCTCAGGAACGGTGTTTGCTAAATCTTGTGTCATTTCCGCGAAGTTGCCACCTGTCAATGTGAGGGCGCCAATTAGCAAGATAATGATGCCAACTAATAAGGACAGGCCTTGTAGGACATCGGTATAGGCAACTGCCTTCATGCCGCCCATCCATTCATAAGCAAGCATGACAAGAATAAACCCGATCACTGCATATTCATACGGAATCGCCCCGCCAGTTAGGCCGGCAACCGCATGGCCGATGGCAACAAGCTGCTCAAGCAAATAGTTGCAAAGCGCCCAAAGCATTAAGGCAACAGCGAGAAGCGTGACGCTTTTTGAGCGGAACCGGTGTGTGATCCAATCAGCGGGTGTGATAAATTGAAAACGTTTGGATAATACATAAAGGCGCGGCGCGATTAGCAAATACATGCCAATAATGATCGTCATAAAAGGAATCGATTGCAGCCACGAAAAGCCTTCCCGGTATGCGGTTGGTGCATAGCCGACAACGTTGTTTCCGCTATATTGGGTGGCATACAGCGTGAAAAATAGGGAAATCAGCCCTAGGTTTTTGCCTGCTAAATAATAATCGCCGAGTGTATTGCTCACTTTCTCGCCCCTGCCTGCCCACCAACCAATCAATAACGTGATGACAGCGTACGCACATAAAATAATGATTCCGTCTGTTCCGGAAAACGTTAAGTTCATAGGCTGCTCCTTCTTTCTTCGTCGGATTTTTCTTCAACGTCTTCAACAATATTCCACTGGCTAAACATTAACCAATTGATATAGCCGCATAGGGCGAGTGAGAGGATAATGGTAATCACAGCCCAATACGGGAACCCAAATATAAAAGGCTCAGCGCTACCCCGAGGCAAATACCATGGCGCGTTAAAAAGGACGAGCAAGCCCATTACCACCCAAATCCATGGCTTTTTCACAGGTTCTTTTATGTTCTTATGCATTTGGCACCTCCGTTTTATATAATTTGTCGTTTCTGCAAAGCGGATAACGCCTCATTGTCAAGGTTCAGCAACTGCCCGTAGACGGCTTCATTATCGCTACCAGGAGCAAGAGAGCCAGTGTGTTTGATCGCTCCTGGCGTCCGGCTAAGTTTAGGAACAACACTAGGCATTGGAAAAGGCCCAAGTGTAGGATGATCGACGTGGACAATCATTTCCCGCGCTTGGTAGTGAGGGTCTTCAACCATCTCTTTTGCCGAATAAATCAGTCCAGACGGAACGCCTTTTTGTTCGAGAATCGCAAGCGCCTCCTCGGCAGAAAGAGAGGTTGTCCACCTTTCAATTCGTTCATCAAGCGCTTTCATATTTTCCCCGCGTGCTTCATGGCTGCAGTAATCGGGATGGTTTGCCAACTCCGGTTCGCCCATCGCTTCACAAAGCCGGCGAAACACGCCATCTGCATTAGCGCCAATGACAATGAAGGTACGGTCTTTTGTCAAATAAATGTTAGAAGGAGCGATGCCAGGAAGCGTATTGCCCATCCGTTCACGGATCGCCCCTGCGAGCAAGTAGTCAGGCACTGTGCTTTCCATGACGGCAAAGACCGATTCATAAATCGCGGTATCGACGATTTGGCCTTTGCCTGAACGGTTGCGCTCTTGCAATGCAGCCAAGCAGCCGATTGCCGAAAATAAAGCCGCTAGTGTATCGCCAATCGATATGCCAATCCGGGATGGAGGACGGTCTTCGTAGCCAGTTACGTGGCGAATGCCGCCCATTGCTTCGCCAACGCTACCAAAGCCAGCACGGTTTTTGTATGGTCCTGTTTGCCCGAAACCGGATGTGCGTACCATAATCAGCCCTTCATTTTCTTTAGAAAGCGTTTCATACGAGAGTCCCCATTTCTCCATCGTGCCAGGGCGGAAATTTTCAATGATGATGTCCGATTTTTCGGAAAGCTTTTTAAAGAGTTGTTGCCCTTCTTGTTCCCGTAAGTTCAGTGTAATGGAGCGTTTATTCCTTGATTGGATCGGCCACCACAGCCCGATGCCATTTTTATGTTTTCCCCACTTTCGCATGGGATCTGGCTTATCCGGTGATTCGATTTTAATGACTTCTGCGCCAAAGTCGGCAAGCAATCTGCCCGTAAAAGGGCCGGCAATCAAAGATCCTAATTCAAGCACGCGAATGCCGTCCAATGGTAAAGGCGCTGGTGTTGAGTGTGACATACATACCCTCCTGTTGTTAGCGCTTTCTTTTAAAACAATCTATCACTTTGTATACAAAAAGTCTATCTCATTTGTTAGAAAAATTAGATATTGAGTCTTTTTACCTAGTATAGAATATTGGAATTTAAAGAGATAAATAGATTTAAAGGCGAATGATAAACACGTTTTAGCCAGTTAAATGTTTGTTATACGCGTCAATGTCGATTTTAAACAGAGTTTCTTTCTGTTAATATTCGTCTTTTTGTAGTAAGTGTATGATGAGGGGAAATACTTACTAAGATCGAGTGGGGATTGTTTTGTATACAACTTAAGCGTTGCCATCATTGGGAACATCAGCTACACTAATTTGAAAGAGGTGTGGCAATGAGCGTATACGAACTAATTAAAGAGGCCATCATAACTGGCCGCTATAAACAAGGGGAGCGCCTAACTGAGGAAGCGCTTTCAATTGACTGGAATGTGAGCAGGACGCCTATTCGAAGCGCATTAAAACAGCTTGAATTTGATGGGCTAGTCCAACCGCTAAAACGGGGATTTTTCGTCCGCTCCTTTTCAAAAGAAGACTTACGGCAAATTTACGATTTACGGGCAATGCTTGAAAGCTATGGCGCCGGGCAAGCTGCTCTACATCACCAATCAGAAGATTTGGCGGCCATCCAACAAGCAAACAGCCAGTATGAACAAACGATATTGGATTCGTCCTTGCCCCATAAAGAGCGGATCAGTGCGGTCATTGCTGCCAACACTCAATTTCATGATGCGGTATACCGTGCGAGCCGCAACCAGCATATCCAAGAATTAATCGCAAAAGTAGTCGTGTTGCCTTTTATTTACCGATCTTTTTATTGGTTTGGCGAAGAAGGGTTGCAGCAGTCTCTCGCTGCCCATAAAACGATTGTGGCAGCGATTGAAGAGAGGGATGGGGAACGGGCAAAAGCGGCAATGAACGAACATATTTTCAAAGGCAGGGATTATGTGCTTCATTATTACGAGGGAGGGGACAAATTTGGTTGAGATTTGTGAGGTTGGACCTAGAGATGGGCTACAAAATGAACAGGTAAAGCTGTCGGTGGAACAAAAAATAGAGATGATGGAACACGCTGCTCGTTCTGGCATTTCAAAAATTGAAGCCGTTTCCTTTGTAAACAAAAAGCTCGTTCCGGCCATGGCTGATGCCGAAGAAGTAATGGCCGCATGGCATCGCCGGGAAGGTGTCCGCATCGCCGGATTAGCGCTATCTCGTTCAGGAATAACACGTGCATTGCAAACACCAATTGACGTTCTCCATATTACCATTTCAGCAAGTGATGCATTTAATAAGAGAAATGCCAACAAAACCGTTGCTGAAGGCTTAAGCGATTTGCTTCCGGTTGTAGGTGAGGCAAGTACCCACTTGCCAGTTGTCGCGGTCATTTCCACTTCTTTTGGCTGTCCTTTTAGCGGGGACGTGCAAATGGAGACCGTGTTTTCGGTATGCGAGTCTTTCCTTAAAGCTGGTGCAACGGAAATGGTCTTGGCTGACACGACAGGGATGGCAAACCCTCGCCAAGTAGCAGAAACTGTTCGTGGGTTCTATCGTACATTTGGAGAGGATATTCCTTTAGGCCTCCATTTCCACAATACGCGGGGGCTCGGGCTGGCTAATGCAGTGGCAGGGTATGATGCAGGCGTCAGACGCTTTGATTCGGCTGTTGGAGGTCTTGGTGGCTGTCCCTTTGCGCCAAAAGCCACAGGAAACATTTGTACAGAGGATTTAGTCCACATGTTCCATGAAATGGGCATTGACACAGGCACCGACCTGGATGGCCTTATTACACTTGCCCAACAAGTTGAAAAGTGGATGGGAAAACGCCTTGAAGGCCTTGTCATGAAGGCAGGGAAGCGGTCAGAGCTTGCTGTGTAAACATAGTAGTAAGCGTGTACTTAATAAAGGGTGTTTCGGATTCGGCTCCGCTTAGATCGAAAGCGCTGGTCAGCCAAGATGTGAAAGCACAGTAAAAAAGATGTAATAAGAGTGGTATCCATTGGTGGCGTGGGTAGCATTTTATTGTTAAGCGTGCCTATCCTTTTTACTTCATTTTTAAGTAAAAATGGTAAAAAAGCAGATAACACCCCGAAAATGAGGATTCACTTCATTGTCGGGGTGTTTTTACTAAAAATTTGATCATAACTCTGCCAAACTAACTTTTTTTGAGTGAATTTCATAACTCGCTGTTTTCAGTTCCGGAAATTTTCAAGCGTTAAAAAAAGGAGTCCTCCTTAAACAGTCGAAATGAGGAAACATGCGTTGTGTAGGAAAAGGATAACCCTCCACAACGCTTTTTTGTACATTGATTTTTCGTTGGAGAGGATTTGAAGAAGTTTGTATAAAATCCTGGCTTAAAAAATGGGGGAGGAGTTTACTACTTGGGGAATCGGGAACGAAAACTATCGATCGAGCCTTCACACTCTCTTTGGAAAAATCGCCCTTTTTTATTGTTATTAGGGAGTGATGCAACTAGTAACTTAGGGCTTTACATGTATATTGTCATGATTCCTTTATTGATGTATGACTTGACGGAAAGTGCATTGCTTATTAGTACAATGCGCTTAATGGAGTTTTTAGTAAGTGGCCTACTAGGGGTTGCTGCAGGCATTTTGGTTGACCGGATCAACCGTAAAAAAGTACTTGTTACAGCGGCGGGGCTTCAATGGGTGACAATCGCTCTTTTAACATTACTTTTGTTTTTTGAAAATGTACAGCTATGGAGTTTGTACTTCCTAGGTTTCTTCTTTGCTACGTCCGGTCTTCTACATACAAACGCCACACATGCTGCACTCCCACAGGTGGTACAGAAAGACCAGCTAACTGAGGGAAATGCAAAACTAGGCATCGTTTCAAACGTTGTGCGCTTGATTGGACCTATGTTTGCTGGGTTAACGCTTGCTGCCTTAAGCTTTGCTGGAACTATGGCTGTCCAGCTTGTCTTTATAACACTAACACTTCTATGTACGGTACTGCTGCCCTCTCTAAAAATAGAGGGGCTAGAAGATCGTGAAAAGATCACCTTTTGGAAAGATGCTAAAGAAGGGTTCCATGAACTCTTTAACAATTCACTGCTAAAAGTGACAACCGTCGTGATCTTTTTTCAAAACTTTGGCTTTAGTTTGATGATGGGAGTTTTGGTCTTTTTCGCAGTCGATCAGCTGCAAGCAACAGAAGCACAAGTTGGCTTGTATATTAGCATTGGTGCAGCGGGCGGGCTTGTCGGAGTGCTTATTGTTAAAAAGTTAGCCACACTCTTGCCAAGAGGGAAAATCTATACATATACGAACATGTTTGATGTGGTTGCTTTTACGATCCTTGCTTTCGCTACCTCTTGGTGGATGATTGCAATTGCTATGGCTTTATTTAATTTTTCCACAAGCGTATCGAATGTGATTTATCTTGCTGTCCGGCAAGAGATTACCCCTAATCAGATGCTGGGACGGGTTTCAGGCTCAATAGCAACGCTCGTGGAAATGACGATGCCGCTCGGGATTATCGCTGGCGGCTTATGGGCAGAGTTCCTTAATATTCGGTTTTTATTCGTGATTAATATTGTGTTATCCGCTGTTATCTTGATAAGTTTATTGCGCACGACTTTTCACCAAACGGTTAAGGAACTTACAGAACAAATAAGCAGTCACCGTGCTGGGAACCAATAAAAAAAGGAGTGCCATAACTGGGGCACTCCTTTTTGTTTATACAACTGCTTGTGCTGCTGCGTGTTTCCGTTCAGCATGTTCTTGCTTAGCTTTTGCCAGCAATTCTGGCTCGGTTAATAGCTGAAAGCCGATAAGGGCTAGGCCTTTTGCTCCGGTAATGAGCGCTTGATTGCCTTGGGGCGAAGCGGCAGCTTCCCGGAAGGCAACCGTGTGGCCGACTAAATCGTCTGGGCCGATTTTAATGTAAGGGTGTATCGTAGGCACCACTTGGCTAATATTGCCTGTGTCCGTGGAGCCGAGGCCGTCCCGTTCGTCTGTTTGGACGTCTTCGCCTAGCTCTTTAAAAATGGATACAAATCGTTCGTTTAAGACATCGTTTGGCAGCAGGTCGTCGACTTTGTTTTGGAACTCAACAATTTCAAGAGTTGCCCCTGTAGCAAGGGCAGCCCCTTGGGCAATCGCATCGATTTTTTGGCGGATGATGTCTGTTTTTGGACGTGTATTGGCGCGAATGTAAAAGCGTGCCCGTGCATAGTCAGGGACAATATTAGCCGCGTCGCCTCCGTCAGGAATGATGCCATGAATGCGCACATCATCGGTCACGTGCTGGCGCAATGCATTAATGCCATTAAAAAGTTGAATGACCCCATCAAGGGCGTTAATGCCTTTTTCAGGCGCACCGGCAGCATGAGCTGGCTTGCCATGGAACACATAATCGACAGGGTCGACAGCGAGAGAACGGCCTGATACTCGTGTCTCTCCGCTAGGGTGGATCATCAGTGCAGCGTCGATGCCAGCTAAGAGCCCTTCACGGACAAAGCTGCCTTTCGCGCTGCCGTTGTCGCCGCCTTCTTCAGCTGGTGTACCGAGAACGACGACACGCCCACCTGATTCATGGAGTTGTTCCCCTAAGGCAATGGCTGCAGCGACGCTTGTAGTGCCGATAATGTTATGGCCGCAGGCATGGCCAATGCCAGGCAAGGCATCGTATTCAGCTAGAAAAGCAATGGTTGGTCCAGCTGGGTCGCCCTTTTCGGCAAAAAAGCCGGTTTTGTGGCCAGCCACATCGAGTTTGACACTAAAGCCAGCGGATGTAAGGAGCTCCGTTAGTTGGGAAGAAGCAAACACTTCTTCATTGCCGATTTCAGGGTTTTCATGGATTTGCTGGCTTGTGCGAATAAAGATTTCTGCTTGGCTGTCAATCGCTGATTCAATTGCTTGCTTTGCAAAAGTATAGGTCGGCATTGGTTTCGCTCCTTAACGTGGATAACTGTTTAACTCATCCAGTGAAATGTAGGTTGGGATAGTGGCGCCTGCGTATTCTTCTTCAATAAACGTCTTGACTTCATCACTTTGGTAAATGTCGACAATGCGTTGTAGGACAGGGTTGTCTGCGTCTTCGCTTCGTGCCGCTATGATGTTAATGTACGGCGTAGCTGTTTCGCTTTCCAAGGCAATCGCATCTTCAGGTGGAACGAGCCCGGCATCAACGGCAATGCCATTATTGATGAGGGCTGCATCCACGTCTTCCATGAGACGAGGAGCGTTGCCAGCGACAATTTCCGTTAATTTAATGTTTTTTGGATTGTTTTTAATTTGGTCAACGCCGCTTGTAACGCCGAAGTCATCTTCTAGTTCAAGCAGGCCTGCTTCTTGCAAGAGCATTAAGTTGCGTGCTTGGTTCGTCGCTTCTTTATCAATGGTAATCTCGGCACCATCAGGAATGTCGTCAACTGAATCATACTTAGTGGAATAAAGCCCCATTGGCGCAAGCACTGTAGAACCGATCGCTGTTAAGTCAAGGTCATGTTCTTCGATAAAGTGGTCAAAATAGGAAATCGTTTGGAATGCATTGGCGTCGATTTCGCCGTCGGCTAGAGCCTGGTTTGGCTGGACGTAGTCATTAAAACGAACAATTTCAATTTCAATGCCTTCTTCAGCAGCAATGTCAGCAATGAAGTCCCATTGCGGCGTATCTGTGCCAGTAACGCCAATTTTGACGCTAACAGGATTGTCGGGGCTGTAGTCCGTCGTTTCGTCTAAGCTGTCTGCGCCAGCATTGCAAGCAGTGAGGGCAAATGCGGCTAAAATGGAAAGCGATGCGGTCGTAACTGTCTTTTTCATAGATGGTTTCTCTCCTCTTTCATATCTGTAGGTCTCTTTATCGTCTACGGACGCGTTTCGATGAAATGTTTCCTAAAGATTGCAAGCCTTGGACAATGACAATTAACAACAATACTGTGATGAGCATCGTGCCATTGTCAAAACGCTGGTAGCCATATGTGATCGCTACGTCGCCAATTCCGCCTGCGCCAATTGCTCCTGCCATCGCTGTCGCGCCAACAAGACCGATCGTCGCTGTTGTTAAGCTGAGAAGCAAAGAAGACAGCGCTTCGGGTAAGATGAAGCGAAAAATAATTTGCGCTTTTGATGCGCCCATTGCGTCAGCGGCTTCAATAATGCCAGGTTCCACCTCAAGCAGCGAGTTTTCAATTAACCGGGCAATATAAGGGCCGGCGTAAAACACGAGCGGCACAATCGCGGCCGTCGTTCCAATCGCAGAGCCCATCAAAAAACGGGTAAAGGGAATCAGCGCCACCAACAAAATGATAAAAGGCACAGAGCGGAGCACGTTAATGATTGGGTTGAGCGTATGGAACACAAAGCTGTTTTCGAGTATGTGCCCTGGCCGAGTAACAACAAGGGTAACACCAAGCAAAATGCCGATCACCCCAGAAAACAACAAGGACCAGCCGACCATATAGACAGTTTCATATAAGGATTCGAGCAATAGCTCGCTCGTAATATTAGGGCGAATTGCTTCAGGCAGCCACTCGAGCATCGCCTGTCACCTCCTTCGGTTGAAGCGGATGCGATTTTAAGTAATTGGATGCTTCTGCAAGTATTTCTGGTTCTGCCCGTAAGTCGAAGTAAATCCGCCCAAACGATGTGCCTTGAATGTCGTTCATTGTCGCATGCAAAATGTCAACTTCAATGCCAAATGTCTGGATTAACGAGCGCAGCAAATCTGAGTGGGAGCTATCGCCTGTGACAGTCACTTCATAAATGCGCCGGTTCGGCTCTTTCTGCTGCAGCGCTTCTTTGACACGGGCAGGCAGGCCAGTCGGGATAATGGAGCGGACGAATTTTTCCGTTGTCGGATGTTGTGGATTTGAAAAAATCGACAACACCGATCCTTCCTCGATGATGCGCCCCTTTTCCATAACGGCGACTTTATCGCAAATCTCGCGAATGACCGACATTTCATGTGTAATCATTAAAATCGTAATGTTGTATTCAATGTTTATTTTCTTTAATAGTTGTAAAATCGAGCTTGTCGTATCTGGATCAAGAGCGGAAGTGGCTTCATCGCAAAGCAACACTTCTGGATTCGTCGCAAGCGCTCTGGCGATGCCGATCCGCTGTTTTTGCCCTCCAGACAATTGTTCTGGATAGTTATCTGCCTTGTCAGATAAACCGACAAATGACAGCAGTTCGGTAACTCTTTTGCGAATGTCCGCTTTTGGCGTTCTTGTTAATTTTAATGGCGTGGCAACGTTGTCGAACACTGTCTTGCTTTGGAGCAAGTTAAAATGTTGAAAGATCATGCCGATATTTCGTTTTGCCTTTTGCAGTTCTCGGCTTTTTAATGTGGCCAAATTAACACCATTAATGAGGACCTCGCCAGATGTCGGTCGCTCAAGCAAGTTGGCACTTCGAATGAGCGTACTTTTCCCGGCGCCGCTAAAACCAATCACACCATAAATTTCCCCTCGGGCGACATGTAAATTCACGTTGTCGAGGGCAGTGACTGTCTGGTTGCCTGAATGAAATGTTTTTGTCACTTGTTTAAATTCAATCACGAAAATTCACTTCCTCTTAAATTAAGTAAACAGCTATGCTTACTAGGTTTTTAAGTCTTGTTCAACAACGGATTTGGCCTTCTTTTAAGAAAAACGAAAAACCCCTCTTCCTGGAAAGAAAGAGGGGTGAATGTTCAATTCAATCTCTTATCTCCCAGGACGTAGTCCTGCTGGAATTAGCACCTTCCGCTCATGGCGGGGTTGCTGAAGCATCATTGGGCCAGTCCCTCTGCTCCTCTTAATAAGAATTCGTATACAATTAAAGTTGTTGAAATTAAGTGTAGCAAAAGCAACTTATCTTGGCAAGAGAAAATTTTTACACTTTACCGTAACAAATCGACGCGCCTTTTTCCTAAAAGAGTTTGTCGCTATAATGGAAGAAAATGGAGGGGAGCGCAATGAACCTCATTTTTAAAGGTAACGGGCAGACAAGTGCAGATATAATCAAACGATATTTAATCAGCGAATCGGTTTACCCAAATACGAAAACGGAACTTGAACTGTTTGGCGTCCATGTTCGTACAGTGAAGGGCTCATGGTTCTATCCAGAACATCAGCATGCTATTTATGAAATCAATTGGGTCATAGAAGGGCAGCAAATTTTTACAACGAATGGGAAGCGCCATGAACAAAATGCTGGTGACTTGGTGCTCGTAAGGCCAGGGGAATTTCATACTAGCAAAGGTGGAAATACAGAGCCTTTCACGTACTTATGCATTCATTTTAATATTGATGACAAACTGTTTTTACCTTATTTAACCAATATTGACCCATTGTTTTTTAAAGCCAGTGGCAGCCTCGCCAAAAAAATGGCACCATTTCTTGAACGGATTGCTAAATTGCTGGGGCACGATACCTTTGGCCTCGTCGAAAAAATGAATATGCAAGCAGTGATGTTTGAAATGCTGGGCATGCTTGTGATGGGGCTCGAAGAGTTAGAAGGCAAGCGTCTTTCTGAACGGACCGTTGCACTCGCCTATCAAATAGCGGAGCAAATTGAACAGAACTTGGAGGGAGGCGGACAGTTAGAAAAAAGCAATATTGAACAAATTGCCAAAAAAATGAACATAAGTGTTTCGTATTGCAATCAATTGTTTAAAAAAGTATACCAAATGTCTCCGCGCAAGTATTGGTCCTTTAAACAATTAAATAAAGCAAAAGCGCTGTTGGTGCAAAAAGATATGACGATTGAAATGGTTGCCGATCAACTTGGCTATTACGATATCTCCCATTTTAGCCGCCAATTCAAACGATGGACTGGCCTAGCACCAAGCCAGTTTCGCGCAAAACATGAGTCACTTTACTGAAAATAATTTACGAGGGAGCAGGCATGCCACAATGTCTGCTCTCGTCTTAGGAGGGAGCGTATCAGAGCTTTGCTTTCTGGCGAGTAAACGTTCGATCTGCAATTCCCCTCGTTTTCACTCTGAATCTGGCTTTTATCAGGCCCATGTTTGAAGCCCTTTTGTGCAGGTATGGGTAAATAATGCGCAGAAACGTACATGTTTTTCCCTCTAATTGGTTGGTAAAATGAAAGCGGTAACAAGAATGAATAAGGAGCGGACAAATGATACGAAACCCTGTTTTAAAAGGCTTTAATCCAGACCCGAGTATTTGCCGGGTGGGCGATGATTACTATATGGCCGTTTCCACGTTTGAATGGTTTCCTGGTGTACAAATCCACCATTCCCGCGATTTAGTCAACTGGCGCCTCATTAGTCGGCCACTTAATCGCATCAGTCAATTAAACATGATTGGCAACCCCGATTCTGGTGGTGTGTGGGCGCCGTGCTTGAGCTACTCCAATGGGAAATTTTGGCTTGTTTACTCTGATGTAAAAGTAGTGGAAGGCAATACGTGGAAAGACGGCCATAACTATCTTGTGACATGTGAAACGATTGATGGGGAATGGAGCGAGCCTATTTATTTGAACAGCTCTGGCTTTGATCCTTCTTTATTCCATGATGAAGACGGGCGCAAGTATGTGGTGAATATGGTGTGGGACCAACGGGTGTACAATCATCGTTTTTATGGAATTTGCATACAGGAATACAGCGTATTGGAAAAACGATTAGTTGGCAAACCGCAAATGATTTTTAAAGGGACGGAATTAGGGTTAACAGAAGCCCCTCACCTTTACCAGGCAAACGGCTATTATTATTTACTGACAGCAGAAGGTGGAACGAAATATGAGCATGCGGCCACAATTGCCCGTTCGAAAGATATTTATGGCCCTTACGAAGTCCATCCACAAAACCCAATATTGTCGAGCTGGGCAGATCCGAGCCATCCGTTGCAAAAAGCTGGCCATGCCTCTCTTGTAGAAACGCAACATGGCGACTGGTATATGGCTCACTTATTAGGCCGGCCCATTAAGAGGCAAGGGAAGAAGCTCTTAGAGGAGCGAGGCTTTTGCCCACTTGGCCGTGAAACGGCGATCCAAAAAATAGAGTGGAAAGATGACTGGCCTTATGTTGTCAATGGCCCTTTGCCATCAGTAGAAGTCGCTGGACCAAAATTGCCAGAAGTTCAATGGCCACAAGACTATCCCGAGTGTGATCCATTTGATCACCCGGTGTTGAACCACCACTATCAAACATTGCGAATTCCATTTAATCAAGAAATTGGTATGATCGACCATGAAGCGGGCATTCTGCGCCTGTTTGGGCGGGAATCACTCCACTCCAAACATACACAAGCACTTGTCGCCCGCCGCTGGCAAAGTTTTCACTTTGACGCTGCGACGGAAGTATCTTTTTACCCAGAAACTTTTCAACAGGCAGCCGGGTTAATTTGCTATTACGATACTGAAAATTGGGTTTCGCTTCAAGTAACTTGGCATGAGCAGAAAGGACGGATTTTAGATCTTGTCCAATGCGACCATTTTCATGTCTCCCAGCCATTGCAAGGCAGCGAAATCGTTGTGCCAGAACAGGCAGCCACTGTCCACCTTAAAGTCAGCGTCCGTTACAATACATTCTCGTTTGCTTATTCTTTTGATGGCAGCCATTTTGAGGATATTGGCGTTTCTTTTGACACCTATAAACTTTCTGACGACTACATCGCCCATGGTGGGTTTTTTACAGGAGCGTTTGTCGGCATGCATTGCCAAGACACGTCAGGTGTACGCAAACATGCAGATTTCCACTCGTTTTCTTATCACGAGTTAGAGAGCAACAGTCTCAATCAAGCAGAAGGAGGTACAAGCGCTAGGAAAAGTGTGATTCATGGATGACGGACTAGGCGACGACATACGATTGCTTGGCAAAGTGAAAAGCAAACGATATCGAAGGGGGAAGGAAGTTTATACAATCGCCTTTTTCGTATAAATGCCTGCCAGACTGGCTTCCCCATTCGACGCCAACGTCGTTAGCGCGCTTTTCCACCGTGGACTTCTGCATTAGAGCAAGGGATTGGAAATAAACGAGCGAAAAAGAAAAGGGTGACTGGGAGTATGCCTATTCAAGAGAAAACTAGAGCAAGAGATACTTGCTGGCTTCCTGAAGAAGGGCAAGGGCACCGAGCCGAAAAAGTCCACATTTCCGTAGTAAGGAATGGTTTTAGATTGGACACGATTAAAAAGGTGGCGCAGACATATTTGCCACGGATATTTGCCGATGTGGACATAGTAGATGCCGAGTTTGCAAATGTAATCGTAGGAACATTTGCCGACTTGGGCCGTAGCGAACGGGTGGGCCATCAAGAAGGGTACCGTATATTCGCTGACGGCAGTCAGCTAATCATTGCAGGCGATACAGAATTTGGCGTGCTATATGGCTTTTACGAGTTTCTAAAGAAAAGCCAACAAGGGTGTCCGTTGCTAACGATGGAAGCGGAAGACCAGCCTGCGATGGAAGTGCGGATGATCAACCATTGGGATAACCTGGATGGTTCGGTTGAAAGAGGGTATGCAGGGAAATCGCTTTTTTTTGACAACAATGCCTGGGCAGCGTCAGACGAAGAAATCGTCCAATATGCGGAAATGCTCTCTTCCATAGGCATCAATGCTTTGACTATTAACAATGTAAATGTCCATGCAAAAGAAACAGAACTGATTACAGAAAAGTGGCTGCCACAATTGGCAAAAGTAGCAAACTTATTTGATGCTTACCACATTACGCTTTTTTTAAGTGCAAACTTTGCCAGTCCGATGACACTGGGGCATTTGCAAACAGCGGATCCCCTTGATAAGCGTGTTGTTCACTGGTGGAAAACGCAAGTCGAGGAAATATACAAGTACATTCCTACATTTGGCGGCTTTGTGATAAAAGCCGATTCCGAACATCGGCCTGGACCATTTACATATGGCAGGACGCATGCACAAGGCGCTAATATGCTTGCTGATGCATTAAAACCATATGGTGGCGTTGTATTTTGGCGTTGTTTTGTCTATGATTGCTTGCAAGATTGGCGTGATCGTTCGACCGATAGGGCTAAGGCGGCCTATGAGCATTTTGCTCCTTTGGATGGGACATTTGCAGACAATGTCATTTTGCAAATTAAAAACGGCCCAATGGATTTTCAAGTGCGGGAACCTGTCTCGCCCCTATTTGGGGCATTAACACAAACGAACTACGTCATGGAACTACAAATTACCCAGGAATACACCGGGCAGCAAATAGATGTTTGTTATTTGCCAATGCAATGGAAAGAAATATGGTCATTCGACACACATGCAAATGGAGAGGGCACAAAAATAGCCGACCTTCTATCTAGCCGCCAACAGGACGGAAAGGGGAAAGGCGTAACAGCTGTTACAAACATAGGAAACAATCAAAACTGGACGGGGCATCCATTTGCCCAAGCCAATTTATACGGTTATGGCCAACTCGCCTGGAATCCTGAGCAGTGCCCAAGAAAGATTGCCGAAGAATGGGCAAAGCGGACGTATGCGCACTTGTCGGCTGAGGTGCGGCAAACGATTTGTTCGATTTTAAAGCGGTCATGGTCTGTTTATGAAGCTTATACAGCCCCTCTTGGTGTCGGTTGGATGGTCAACACAGGCCATCATTATGGGCCAAATGTAAATGGGTATGAATACTCGCCGTGGGGGACGTACCATTTCTCTGACCGAAACGGCTTAGGGGTTGACCGTACGAAAACCGGAAGTAATTACATTAGCCAATACAAACAACCTGTGACCGAGTTGTATGGAAATGTAGCGACGTGCCCAGACGAATTGTTGTTGTTTTTTCACCATGTTCCTTATACCCATATGCTAAAAAGTGGAAAGACTGTGATACAACATATTTATGATGCCCATTTTGAAGGGGTAGAGGAGGTTGAAGCGTTTCTAGAAGCATGGGAGGGACAGAAGGAAGCAATGCCTGACGGTCTTTATATGCATGTAAAAGAAAGGTTTGAAGCTCAATTAGCGAATGCCCGCGAATGGCGCGACCAAGTAAATACGTATTACTACCGGATGTCGGGGATAAACGACGAACGGGGCAGAACAATTTATAAGTGAAAATCACAAAAGCTGTGCTGTCAAAGGCACTTTTCATTAGGGGACGGCGGTTCTTTTTTTGGCAGAGGGGGACCGTAAGCGCCTGAACCTATTGTCTGTCAAATAAGTAACGTAGGAAAGCTGTTTATCAAAGTTAGGGGAGGGTTACATGGCAGGGATAGACAAAGCTAGAAATGCGCATGTTTTGACAGGGACAAAAATGCGTAAGCTGACACGATTAAGAACTGTTATTCGGAAAGATTGGCAACTGTATTCCTTACTGCTATTACCGCTTATTTACTTAATAATTTTTAAATATGGTCCGATGATTGGAAATGTCATTGCATTTAGGCGCTTTGTTCCTGGGGGCCATTTGTTTGGGGAAGAATGGGTAGGTTTTCACTATTTTAAAATGTTTATTCATGATCCTACCTTTTGGAAGGTCTTTACAAATACGCTCATGCTTGGCGGGCTTACGTTATTGATTTGCTTTCCAATGCCAATTATTTTTGCGTTGTTATTAAATGAAATCAAGGCTAAAAAATTCAAAAAATTTGTTCAAACAGCTTCCTATTTGCCTCACTTCTTATCCATCGTTATTGTAGCAGGCATGATCTTGCAATTAACGGCTCTCAACGGTTCGATTAATGTGATCGTTGAATTCTTTACAGGTGAAAAAATTAATTTTATTCAGCAGGCTGAATGGTTTCGGACCATTTATATTACTTCTGACATCTGGCAAGGGATGGGTTGGGGTGCAATTTTATATTTGGCTGCCTTAACAACGATTGATGACTCTCTCTATGAGGCAGCAAAAATTGACGGAGCCAATCGTTGGAAGCAAACGTTGCACATTACCATTCCAGGAATTCTTCCAACGATTATTACATTGTTAATTCTAAATATTGGGAGTTTTTTGGCTGTTGGTTTCGAGAAAATTTTACTTATATACAACCCATTGACCTATGAAACGTCAGATGTCATTTCAACTTATTTGTATCGAGTAGGTCTGGAATCGAGCAACTTTAGTTATGCGACGGCGATTGGCTTATTTGAATCCATCATAGGCTTAGTACTGATTTTAACAGCAAACGGTATTTCTAGAAAGTTAACGGAAAGAAGCTTGTGGTAGGGAGGAGGAAATATGCAGGAATCCATCCAGTACAAGATTTTTAAAGTATTCAATGTGTTTATTTTGCTAGTCATTGTCTTTTGTACGCTTTATCCTTTTTTAAATGTGGTTGCACAATCTTTTAGTAGTGAAGCTTATATTAGCGCTGGAGAAGTCAATTTAATTCCAAAAGGCTTTAATATGGAAACGTATAAGACAGTGATTGAAGATAGAATGTTTTGGATTAACTATAAAAATACTGTTGTTTATACAGTGGTTGGTACAGCGATTTCTATGTTTTTTACGACGATCTTTGCTTATGCACTGTCAAAAAGACGTTTAGTTGGCCGCCGTTTTTTAACATTATTTGCCGTATTTACGATGTTTTTTAATGGAGGTTTAATCCCGAACTATCTACTAATCAATAACTTAGGATTTCATAATACCATTTGGGCGATTGTGATCCCGGGAGCGATTAGTATTTATAACATGCTTATTATGAAATCGTTTTTTGAAAATATGCCTGATGAGCTAGAAGAAGCAGCCGCAATGGATGGGATGAATACGTATGGAATTCTTCTCAAAATTGTTCTACCACTTAGTAAAGCTGTGATGGCAACAATGGTTCTCTTTTATGCAGTGGGACACTGGAATTCATGGTTTCCAGCCTTTTTGTATCTTGACCAAAAAGACTTGTTTCCCGTTACGATCTACTTGCGGAATATGATTGCTGGGGCTACTGGCGGCGCGGCAGCGGGCGCAACATCAGCAGATAATTTAATACAGATTTCAGCCAATATCAAATCGGTTACGATGGTCCTGACGATATTACCGATTTTAACTGTCTACCCGTTTGTCCAGAAATACTTTGTCTCAGGCGTGATGTTAGGGTCTGTTAAGTAAATTAAGTGCTAACGAGCAATGGTGTCAGTCATTACCGCTAAAGATAGGAAGAAGAAGCTTAGTGCTTTTCGAATAAAAAGGGAGGGAATAGAAATGAACGAGTGTCTAAAAAAGAAATGGACTGCTTTTTGTCTAACGGCTTTGCTTTTACTAGTAATTGCCGGCTGTTCCAGCACAGACTCTGACGGCGAAGAAGAAATGAATTCCAAAGGGGCGATGGAATCGTATAATGTCGGCGACACATTTAAAGCTGAAGAAGCGCTTGAGTTTTCGATGATGTACAGCGACCACCCAAATTACCCTTATAAAGAGGATTGGTTGTTGTGGGAGAAAATCGAAGAACTCACAAATGTGACGCTAAATCCGACGATTATTCCAATGAGCGATTACACCCAAAAACGAAACTTGTTAATTAGTTCTGGGGAATCACCACTCATTATCCCAAAAACGTACCCGGGAGAAGAGGCCTCATTTGTCCCTTCTGGAGCGATTCTTCCTGTAAGTGACTATATGGATAAAATGCCCCATTTTAAAGATAAAATTGAGAAATGGGAAATGGAAGATGAATTAGAAACGTTGCGACAAAGTGACGGAAAATTTTATCTTCTTCCAGGCTTGCATGAGAACGTATGGCCAGAGTATACATTGATTGTGCGAACCGATATTTTTGAGGAAAATAATATTGCGCTGCCAACTACTTGGGACGAATTGTACGAAGCAATGAAGAAGCTAAAAGACATTTATCCCGATGTGACTCCATTTTCCGACCGCTATGAATTTAACAGCACTCTAAGCATTGCCGCAACAGGTTTTGGCACGAAGGCAGGCTGGGGTTTTGGCAATGGCTTAACCTATGATGAGTCAAAAGATCAATTTGTGTATAGCGCAACGACAGACGAATACAAAGAACTGTTGACATATTTCAATAAACTGGTGAAAGAAGGCCTTTTAGATAAAGAAAGCTTTACACAGGGAGATGAACAAGCTACCCAAAAATTTGTTTCTGGAAATTCCTTTATTATTAATGGAAATGCCCAAGACGTTGTGACATATAGAACAAGCATGGACAAATTACTAGGTGAAGGCAATTATTCAATTGCAAAAATAACGGTGCCAGGCGGCCCTGCCGGCCATTTAATGGCTGGCAGCCGCTTCGAGAATGGCGTCATGATCTCGTCTAAAGCAAAAGAAAGCGAAAACTTCGAAGCGCTGCTGCAATTTATTGATTGGCTTTATTACAGTGATGAGGGGCAAGAATTTACAAAATGGGGTGTGGAAGGCACGACCTATACGAAAGCAGATGGGGTGCGAAATTTAGTAGACGATGTAAATTACAATGGATTAAACCCTGACGGAACAACGGATTTACGTGTTGATTATGGTTTCTCTGGCGGCGTCTTTGCTTATGGAGGGACTACAGAGCTGCTCCATTCAATGTTTACTGAAGAAGAAATCAAATTTCAAGAGGATATGGCAAACATAAAAACGACGATTCCTTTAGAACCGCTCATTCCCTATACAGCAGAGGATAGAGAACAGGCGACATTATTGAGCACACCATTAAAGGATTATACAGACCAAAATACATTAAAGTTTATTTTGGGGGAACGTGATTTAAATGAATTTGACACGTTTGTAACAGAGTTGGAAGGACAAGGATTGCAAAGGTATGTCGACCTCGCCAACCAAACATACCAAGACTATAAGCATAACTGATCGGAGTATTCGAGGTTGTCCTTCTCCTTTGAAGGGCAGCCTTTGCCGATCATGTTATTACATAAATGAAATTACTAAGGAAGGGGTGAACGGACATGGAAGATAAAAAAGAATATGGTCAAGGAATCTTGTTTACGGTGACAAACTATATTTATTGGTTTCTTTTGACAAATATCTATTTTATCTTAATGAATAGCGTATTTTTATTCTTCTTCATGACATTGCAACCTTCTTTCTCCAACATCCTTTTATACTTTTTGGCATTGATACCATCAGGACCTGCGATTGCTGCGATGTGCTATTCAATGGAGAAGCTCGTGAGAACGAAGGAGTTGTCCCCTACACGGGATTTTTTTGAAGGTTATAAAAAAAATCTAAAAGATACATTTTCCATCTGGTTGCCTATGCTCGTCATCTGCTTTATTTTATTAGTCGACTTCCACTATTTTCGCAAATCGCCATCACACATAAGTCAAATTGGATCGACAATCCTAGTTGTTCTATTGATTATGTGGACAATGGTAATGTTAAACGTTTTAGTAATCAATGCGCGCTACAAATTCAGGGTGCGCGATCTGTTCAGGTTGTCGATTTATTATGGTTTTACGAAAGTGAAACAAACGACAGGAAATTTGTTAATCTTATTTATCGTTGGAGTCATCACGGCTAGCACAACGAATTTTTTTATCCTGTTTACAGGAAGTGTAATTGTTTTCTTGATTGTGTTAAATATGAAAGCCGTTTTTGCCGATATTGAAGACCACTTTTTGGTGACGCCCTCAAAAGGGAAACAATCAAGAGCTTAAGTAATTTCTTGCTTTTATAACATAAAGTAACATCTTACGGAGGGACAGCGAATAAGCAAGCGTTCGGTCTATCTCCGGAAGGATAAAGGGGATCTAGTTTTATATATTTTCCTCGAAAAGGTTTGCATCATGTCGATCTGTGGAATTATATAGGTAGAAAGATCGATAGGAGGGATAGGCAGAATGGACGAGAAAATTTTTATTAGTCCAAGCAAGTATGTGCAAGGCAGAGGGGTTCTCGACAAGACAGGAGAATACGTGAAAGACTTAGGCAAAAAGGCGCTGCTTATAGCTGATGAATTTGTCTGGGGGATAGCTGCAAACCGAGTGGCGGACAGCTTGAAAGAAGTTGGGCTTGACGTGGTGGAAGTCACATTTGAAGGTGAATCGTCAGAAGCGGAAATTAAGCGGATTGTAAAAAAAGCCGAAAGTGAAGGTGCTGATATTATCGTTGGAATCGGCGGCGGAAAAACATTGGACACAGCTAAAGGGGTTCGAGATCGCTTGAAAGGTGCCGCCTGTGCCATTGTTCCGACCACGGCTTCAACCGATGCGCCGACAAGCGCTTTGTCGGTCATCTATTCAGAGGACGGTGTGTTTGAACGCTATTCCTTTTATAGCAAGAACCCAGATATGATCCTTGTCGATTCGACCGTCATTGCTAGTGCTCCGCCGAAATTTTTAGCAGCAGGCATTGCTGATGCTCTTGCTACTTGGGTCGAGGCTCGAGCTTCTTTTGAAGGGCGTGGCACTACAATGGCAGGAGGAAAAGCAACCATCGCTGGGTTAGCGATTGCTGAGAAGTGTGAGCAAGTTTTATTTGATTACGGGTTGCTTGCTTATGAAGCCAATAAACGGGGAGTTGTTTCCCACGCCCTTGAACAAGTCATAGAAGCCAATACACTGTTAAGCGGCCTCGGGTTTGAAAGTGGGGGTCTCGCATTGGCGCATGCTGTCCATAATGGTTTTACCGTGCTTGATGGCGATATCCATCATCTAAGCCACGGGGAAAAGGTCTCGTTTGGCATATTGACACAACTAGCGTGGGAAGACCGCAATCAATTCGAGATTAACCGTTACATTCAATTACTGTCAAAACTTGGTTTGCCTGTGACATTTAAAGACCTGCATATTGAAGAAATAAGCCGCGATGAGTTATTAAAAGTCGCACAAACAGCTTTGCAAGAAGGCGAAAGCAGCCATAACTTGGCAAGCGTTCCTTCTGCCGATGACCTCGTTGATGCCATGGTTGCTGCAGACCAGTATTCCATTGCCTATCTCGGAAAATAAATCAATAGAAGAAGAGCCGCTATCGAATTCCGATTCGGCTCTTTTTTTGCCATAAACTCGAGTCTGATTAAATTGGGTAATGTGAAAAAAACAGAACTAATGTTCCCCTTTTCTTTTGTTTTTGGTAGAATAAAATAAGAGTGAACAACATGGACGGGCATCAAATTGTAAAGGAGGCGATCTACTTGGAGGAAAGAGAACTGTTAAAATTGATTTTGGAAAAAACGGTGGCCACGGAAAAGAATGTCAAGGAATTAGCTGCCCGTTTGGGTGGATTGGAAAAGCGTTTTGACAGTTTAGAAGGGCGTATTGATGGGCTAGAAAAGCGTTTTGACGGTTTAGAAGGGCGTATTGATGGGTTAGAAAAGCGTTTTGACGGTTTAGAAGGGCGTATTGATGGGTTAGAAAAGCGTTTTGACGGTTTAGAAGAACGTATTGATGGGTTAGAAAAGCGTTTTCAACGAGTAGAAAACGACGTGAATAAGTTGAAAGAAGAACAAGGCATGATCAAACAAGCAGTGATGGAAACGAACAAAAATGTGAAACAGTTATTGGAGAACCAAAAATCAACCTATGAAATTTTGAGCGAACATGACGTGGCGATCCGAGCAATCCGCAGGCGAATACAAAAGTTGGAGGCGTAACGTCAGAGTAGTAAATAGAACAAGGTCGCTTAACATGGGCGATGCAAGTAGACGGAGGTTCATAAGTCTATGAACGGTGGGCAACGAAAGGTGCGTGCGCTTGTCTACAGTCTGAGCCGCCAAGGATCATTTGGCGGCTTTTTAGCGTCTATTGTGGATTAGAATGGTAAGCGCAGCTACCATTAATATAAGTGGCGCAAAGTTTTGTTTTTGTTGCAAATGGATGACCTGTCCAAACAGCTAGATCAGCGTCTTTTCCTACTTCGAGTGAGCCGACGCGGTTTGAGATGCCGGCTAATTCTGCAGCAGTGCGAGTAATGCTTGCGAGTGCGGTTTCAGAGGAAAGTCCGTATTTGACTGCTTCCGCTGCGCAGACGGATAAATATTGAATAGGCGTAAAAGGATGGTCTGTCATAATTGCAAATGGGATGCCTGCTTCGTCCATTAGGGCAGGGCTTTTAGGAGTGCTGTTCCGCAATTCATATTTAGAAGCAGACATCATAAATGGACCGAGTGTGACCGCCACCCCTGCTTTTTTGATCGCATCGATCATCATATAGCCTTCTGTCGCATGCTCGAGATGGAGCTTGACGCCAAATTCATTGGCAATGCGAAGAGCAGTTGCAATGTCGTCGGCACGATGGCAGTGGAGGCGGAGCGGCATGCTGCCATTTAAAACTTCAATAAACGGCCACAGCTCTTGGAGATCAACACTGAGTTCCTCTTTTGACAAGTGCCGATAAGGCAAAGCTTTCAAGAAGCCATTGCGGATAATCGAAGCAACTGCCATACGTGTGAATGGCTTTTTGCGGTATGTTTGCCCGAATACATTTTTAGGGTTTTCGCCTAGAGCGCCTTTCAGCCCGCTTCGTTTTATTAAGAGTCGCTCCTCTAATGTAGCGCCAGCTGTTTTCAAAATGGACCAAATGCCGCCAATCGGGTTGGCGCTTCCAGCCCCCGTTTGTACAGTGGTAACGCCGCCACGCACGGCATCTTGGAAGGAAAAATGGTCTAAATGGATGCCGTCCGTTGCCTCCATGAGGGGGGTAAACGGTTCAGAATATTCATTGGCATCGTTTACGTCCTCTGTCACTTCAGCCCAGATCCCGACGTGGGTGTGGATATCAATGAGACCTGGCGTTATAACCATCCCTTTTGCCTCGACTTCTTTTGTGCCAGCTGGCACATTCAGATGGCGGCCAAGCGCTGAAATTTTGCCATTAGCGACGTAAAGATCTCCTGATTGGATAACCGTGAAATCGGTATCGACTGTATACAAATCTGCGCCACGAAATACTGTATTCATCGCTGTTCCTTCTCCTTTTCATAACAGAGTTTGCCACTTACAAACGTGTGGGTGACGGAGCTTGTTAACGATAAAGGATCGCCATTCCAAATGGCAATGTCAGCTTGCTTTCCTGCTGTAATCGAGCCAGTTCTGTCAGAGATCCCTAAGCATTCGGCAGTGGCAAGTGTAAGGGCGTTTAATGCGTGTTTTTCGTCCAAACCTTCACGTACGGCCAGCGAGGCCTCTAATTTTAAGTTCCGCACAGAAGTGGTAGGGTGGTCTGAAATGATCGCATGGGGGATGCCTAATAAAACAACTTCTTTATGAAAGGAAGGGCACAATGTTTGTTGTTCGTGACGCTCCCGCGCTTGGAACATCGGCCCTGCAAATAGAGACGCCCCCCGTTGTTTTAACTCATTCAGTTGACGTTCATTGGCGCCTGTACCATGGACAAGCGTCAATGTAAATGCATACTCCTCTTGGAGGCGCAACGCTGTGTCAATGTCAGTCCCGTGGTAAGCGCGGATAAATACGTTTGCTGGCGTGCCGTGTTTGTCAAAGTAACGTCGCAAGGAAGCAGCAATGCCCATTCTCGTTAATGGTTGATTGGTCTGTTGTTTAAATGTACGTTTAGGAATGTCACCAAGTGAAAAAGCATGGCCAAACGAAGGCGTAATCGCCATCTCATCCACAGTTACTCCGTCATGCTTCACGATCGCGGTTTGTGCGCCGATCACGCTCCCTGGTCCGGAAGCGACGTGGGATACCGTCACGCCATTGGCAAGCGCTTCTTTAAAGGCAGCGTCGAAAGGATAAATGCTGTCGATGATTCGATAAGGAGCCAAGTCGTCGCTTTGTGCGGTTTCTGTCTCATCCTCGCCTTCCCAGCGAATACCGATTTCTTTTGCGCCAATTTGGCTAAATCCATCTATAAAACCCGGTAGAACATAGTGGTCGCCTACATCGATAACCACGCAGTTGTCAGGGAGCGATGCGTGATAGGGAAGCAATGCCTCAATGGACGGGCCTTGGAGCAGAATCGTTTTCGCTTGATACGCAGCTAAATCGGAATCGTAGACGTGGGTAGAACGAATAGCTGTATACATTAGAGAACATCCTTTCTAACATGATGGCTACTTTGGGGCATGTACAAAAGAAGAGAAGCGCGTTTGTTCGCTTCTCTTCTAGATGCATTAGTCAACGGAGACATTGGTACCGTAAGGCGTAACGATGCGGATAGAACCGTCTGGGTTAACGTTAAAGCCGTGAACGCGGGAGGAAACGCCAGCCGCTGTTTCCGTATTATCAAGTTCGATCCGGGGGACATCGGCCATAATGAGTTCAAGTGCTTCTTGATAAATCGCTGCACGTTCTTCTTGGTCATCTGTTTCCGACGTCGCTTTTGTGAGCAACGCATCGACTTCCTCATTTTTGTAGCCTTTTCCGTTTCCGAGCGCGCCAATTTGGTCGCTATGGAACAGCTGGTACAAATAGAAATCTGGGTCAGGATACCATGTCCATCCGCCAATCGACATTGGTGCTTGGCCTTTAGAGACGATGTCGGAATAAGTGCCCCATTCCACTGTGTTGATCGTTACGTTAACACCGATCTCTGCCATTTGGTTTTGGAAAATTGTCGCGTATGGGACGCGGCTCTCTGCTACGTAAATTTCGGTATCGAAGCCATCAGGATAACCTGCTTCGGCCAAAAGCTCTTTTGCTGCTTCTGGGTCATAGGAAGGCGCTAAGCTTTCTTGTGCTTCATCATAGCCCCATGATTGACGCGGAATTGGCAAATAAGAAACTTCTGCCCCACCCCATTGGTACACACCGTCTACCATTTCTTGCACGTTCGTGCCTTTGTAAATGGCCTCACGTACTTTCGGGTCTGCTGTCGGTCCTTCGACGTTGTTTAAATCCAAGTATGTTGTTGCCAACCCAGGTACAGATAAAAGTTCTAAGTTGCCATCTTGTTCAATCAATTCCCGGTCTTGTCCTTTCACATCAGTGGCAATATCAATATCGCCTGAACGCAAGGAATTTGTCATCATAGTTGGATCAGGAATGATTTGAAAGTTTAACTGGGCTAAGTTAGGTGTCTCCCCCCAGTAATTTTCATGACGTTCTAGCTTCACCATTTGGTCTTGTTGCCATTGTTCCAGTGTAAAAGGGCCTGTTCCGACCAAGTGTGAGCCAAAACTATCCCCGTGGCCTTCCACTTCTTCTTTTGGAACAATCACATTGCCGGCATCGGTTAAAACAGCCAATAAGGCAGAGTTTGGTGCGTTTAAAATAAGCTTGACTTCTGTGTCGTTAATAACTTCGACTTCTTCTACCATACGGAGGCGGTTTAAAGCCGATTCGTTCGCTGAACGTTCCAAACTATATTTTACATCTTCCGCTGTCATTTTCCGGCCGTCTTGGTAGTCGCCTGGTTGGAAGTAAACGTCGTCGCGCAACTTAAAGGTGTAGCTCATTAAGTCGTCAGCAGCTTCCCATTCGGTTGCCAAGGAAGGTATGATTTCGGTTAGATCTTCGTTATAGACGACGAGCGTGTCAGCAACGTTGCGAATAATATGACTTTCATATTGGCCAGAGTAATCAACTGGATCAAACGTTTTCGGATTGGCTGATAAACCTATTGTCAATGTGCCATCGGCATTTGCACTGGCGCCGCCATTGCTAGCATCGCCTTCTGAAGCCGTATCGCTTCCCCCTCCGCCACAAGCACCTAATGCAAACAGCGAAGCTGCCAAAAGGAATGGAAGTGCTGTTTTTTTCATTTTGCTGATATCCCCCTTGTGTGTTTCTAATAGTGAAACATTGATTCTGAAAATTCCTACGCTCACTTTAGCGCAAGAAGTCTGAAAAGTAAATGGTTATTTTTTCAGATTTTTATTTTATCCGTCTATTTTTAAGGGTTTTCATTTAAAAAACCAATTAAACAAAGGGTTTTTCACTGTCAGATTTTCTGACGGCGAAAATTAAACTTTCTGAAATACAGAAAATTAACCATTTACAAAGGTCGTTGTTATGCTATAATCAGCTTTAAATTTCAGATAACGAATCAATGATTCAATTTTTACTAGGGGGATCGTCATGATTCATTTTGTCGGCAAACGGTTGTTGGATTTAATCCCAACTTTATTCGTCGTTTCATTGGTTATTTTTATCATTACCCGACTCTTGCCCGGGGATCCGGCAAGTGTCATGCTTGGTCCACAAGCAAGTGTAGAAGACGTGGAAGCATTAAGAGGCGAACTGGGGCTAGACCAGCCGTTTTTTCAGCAGCTTCTCCACTATTTCAAAGACTTGCTCCAGCTTGATTTTGGCACATCTGCCTATTATAACGAACCAGTCTTGTCTTTAATCATGGACCGTTTTCCCAACACATTGCTGCTCGCCGTCTCCGCACTGGCCATTGCTTTGTTAGTCGGTGTGCCGGCTGGAATGATAGCCGCAGCAAAACGAAATTCTGTCATTGATTACCTTGTCACATTCGGTTCCCTTGTCGGTGTATCGATGCCTGTTTTTTGGCTTGGCGTGATGTTTGTGCTTTTTTTCAGCGTCCAGCTTGGCTGGTTGCCAGCAACAGGGATGGGCTCACTTGACAACGGCCTGTGGGATTTCTTTAAATACTTGCTTCTCCCTAGTGTGACACTCGCGACGATACCAATGGCTGAGTTTGCCCGTATTACTCGTTCCAGCATGCTTGAAGTAGGGGCGCAGGACTATATTAAAACGGCACGGGCAAAAGGATTAAAAGAATTTTGGGTCATCAGCAAACATGCGTTTAAAAATGCGTTGACGCCTTTGTTGACTGTAACGGGTATGCAAGTGTCGATGTTACTAGGGGGCGCGGTGTTGACAGAGACGATTTATGCGTGGCCAGGAATGGGGCGAATGATTGTTGATGCAATCGACAAACGTGACTTTATTGTTGTCCAAGGGTCTGTTTTGTTTATTGCCCTCATTTTCGTATTAGTGAATTTAGTCGTTGATTTATTGTACAAAGTCGTTAACCCGAGAGTCGACTTAAATGGCTCAAAAGGAGGAACATCCTAATGGAACAGCCGCCTGTCATCGAACAACAACAACCGGTTTCGTTTGAAGAAAGAAACAAATTCCGATTTTTTCGCAAACTTCTTAAAAACAAACTGGCTGCCATTGGGATGGCGATTATTGTCATGATGGTCATTCTCGCCTTGTTTGCTCCTTTGATCGCAACTCATTCTCCAAATGCGATGGATGCCGCCAATTCGCTTAAACCTGCAGGGTCAGGCGGCCATTTGCTTGGGACCGACAATTATGGCCGTGACTTGTTTTCGCGCATCGTCTATGGCTCACGGATTTCTCTTATTGTTGGCTTAGGTTCCATTGTCCTTGGAGCGCTTGTCGGTACATTCCTTGGCTTAATTGCTGGATTTTATGGAGGAAAACTAGACTCAATCATTATGAGGACAATGGACGGTCTATTTGCATTTCCATTTATTTTGCTAGCGATTTCACTTATGGCTGTCCTCGGTCAAGGGCTTGTCAATGTCATCATCGCAATTGGCATTGCAAGTGTTCCCGGATTTGCGCGGATAATTCGTGGCCAAGTCCTATCTGTAAAAGAAGAAGAATTTATTGAAGTGACACGCTCTCTTGGCGCTAAAAATGGCCGAATTATGTTTTCGCATATTTTGCCAAACTGCCTTGCCCCTTTAATTGTATATGGAACAATGAGCATTGCTGGCGCTGTCATTTCTGAAGCTGCGCTTAGTTTTCTCGGTTTAGGCGTGCAGCCGCCTACGCCATCTTGGGGCAGCATTTTGAAAGATGGGACAAGCTATCTGGTGTTGTCGCCTCATATGGCATTGTTTTCTGGATTAGCAATTTTAGTGACTGTACTCGGGTTTAACTTGTTCGGCGATGGGCTTCGTGATGCCTTAGACCCGAAAATGAAAGTATAGGAGGGAGCTCATGGAAAAACGAGAACGTTTATTGGAAGTAGACAATTTGCATGTTCATTTTCGCTCTTCCGCCCATACAGTCAAAGCGGTAAATGGTGTTAGTTTTACACTTCATCGCGGGGAAACAGTCGGCATTGTCGGCGAGTCGGGTTCTGGGAAAAGCGTCACGGCCACCTCGCTTTTACGGCTATTGCCATCGCCACCCGCGAATTATCCAAAAGGTGTAATTCGTTACAACGGCGAAGATTTGCTAAAGTTGCCTGAAAAACGGATGCGCAGCATCCGCGGCAATGAAATTTCAATGATTTTCCAAGATCCGATGACGTCTTTAAATCCTGTATTTACAGTTGGCGATCAAATCATGGAAGTGATTCGCCTTCACAATGGGCTTAGCAAAAAAGAAGCAAAAGAACGGGCAGAGGAAATGTTGCGCCTTGTTGGCATTCCAGAGCCGAAAAAAAGGCTCTCGATGTATCCACATGAGTTTTCAGGGGGAATGCGCCAGCGTGTGATGATTGCCATTGCGCTAGCATGCAACCCAAAATTGCTTATTGCTGATGAGCCGACAACGGCTCTCGATGTAACCGTGCAAGCGCAAATTTTAACGTTGATGAAAGAGCTGCAGCAGCAATTTAATACCGCCATTATTATGATCACACACGACTTAGGCGTTGTATGGGAAAGCTGCGACAAAGTGATTGTCATGTATGCTGGCAGCGCGGTGGAAACAGCGTCTGCTAAAACGCTCTATGACAATCCACAACACCCGTATACATGGGGGTTGTTTGATTCGCAAATTTTATCAACAGTCAGCCAACAAGAACGGCTTCACCCGATTCCTGGTTCGCCTCCTGATTTACGTGCTGAAATGAAAGGTTGTTCATTTGCAAACCGTTGCCCTTATGCAAAAGCGGTGTGCCAAGAGAAAAAGCCGGAGCTTATCGAAACAGAGGAAGGGCACCAAGTGGCTTGTCATTTTCAGACAAAAGACAAAACGCTCGAACGGAAGGAGAGAGTGTTGGCATGACTGAACCGATTTTGAAAGTCGAACAGGTAAAGAAGCATTTCCCGATCAAAAAATCGTTGTTGAAGCGGGAAACGCAAACGGTCAAAGCGGTCGACGGCGTTAGTTTTGACCTATTTAAAGGGGAAACGCTCGGTGTGGTTGGCGAATCTGGCTGCGGCAAATCAACGCTAGCTAGGGTGATCAATCAACTGATTCGGCCGACGGAGGGGACCGTTCACTTTCATGGTAAAAATTTAGCTGGCCTTTCTGCAGCTGAAGTTCGAAAAGTGCGTAAACATATCCAAATGGTGTTCCAAAACCCGTATGCCTCGCTGGATCCACGTAAAACCGTTGGCCAACTCATTATGGAGCCACTTGTCATCCATGGCGTTGGCACGAGGGATAGCCAAAAAAAGCGGCTTTATGAGTTGCTTGAAACAGTCGGGCTGAATGAAGGACACGCCAAACGTTACCCACACGAATTTTCAGGCGGGCAACGACAACGCATCAATATTGCCCGGGCGTTAGCACTTCATCCTGACATTATTATTTGCGATGAACCGGTCTCCGCTCTGGATGTCTCTGTCCAAGCGCAAGTCATCAATTTGTTAAAGGATTTGCAAAATGAGTTCCAATTGACATACGTATTTATTTCCCATGATTTAAATGTTGTCCGTTATATGTGTGACCGGATTGCGGTCATGTATTTAGGGAAAATCGTGGAAATGGGCACATATGAACAAATTTACCATCACCCGAAACACCCGTATACGAAAGCGCTGTTGTCAGCTGTTCCGAAAGAAAGCCCATTTGAACAAAAACAGAGAACGATTTTATCAGGCGATGTGCCGAGCCCGGTCAATCCGCCGCCAGGATGCCCCTTCCACAAACGTTGCCCAGAGGCGATGCCGTCTTGCCAGGAAGTGGCCCCTACGCTCATTAAACAAACGAATGGCCAGCAAGTCGCTTGCCATTTGATGAACGACACCGAGGAGGAAGCAATATGCCATTAAATCATGTTTTGCGTTTGTATACCATTATGGACGACCCCCGTGTATCAGGAGAGAAGGTCGCTGCTTATTTAAAGGAGGTTTCGCCTCATGCAGATGTCGACATTTCACGCGTCGATGGGGAAAAGGGCTCAACAGACTTTGTTAAAGTCCATGTTCGTGGACGGCACGGTCGCTCAGCAGGAGGTTCAGCGCCAACCATGGGTATCATTGGAAGGCTTGGCGGAATTGGAGCCCGTCCAGAACGGACAGGCTTTGTCTCCGATGGGGACGGTGCTCTTGCAGCGATGTCAGCAGCGGCGAAGCTTCTAGACATGCAAGAGAGAGGCGACTTTTTGGATGGGGACGTTATCCTGACCACGCACATTTGCGGCAATGCGCCAACACAGCCCCATGATCCGGTTCCGTTTATGGGTTCGCCAGTGGATATCTTAACTATGAATCATTATGAAGTCGACCCAGCCATGGAAGCGATTTTGTCCATTGATACGACGAAAGGAAACCAAATTACAAACCATAAAGGCATTGCCGTAACGCCAACTGTAAAAGAAGGGTATGTGTTACGGGTAAGCGAAGATTTGCTGTTTCTCTATAGCCAGTCAACGGGAATATTGCCTGTTACGTTGCCAATTACCACACAAGATATTACGCCTTATGGAAACGGGGTTTACCATATCAACAGCATTCTGCAGCCGGCTGTCGCTACTCAAAGTCCAGTTGTCGGTGTTGCGATCACAGCGCAAGCGGCGGTTGCTGGCTGTGCCACTGGAGCGACCCATTTGGAAGATGTCGAACAAGCAGCCCGTTTTTCGATTGAAACGGCGAAAGCATACGGCGAAGGAAATTGCCAGTTTTATAATGAAGAAGAATTTGCCTTGTTAGAAAAACTGTACGGAAAAATGACGCATTTGCAAACGCTCGGGAAAGAGGCGGCTGTAAAATGAATATAAAAGACGAACTAATTGTGGCTGTAGAAGAAAACAAACAAGAGCTTATCGACTTAGTCTGTTCTCTTATTCAAATCAATACCGAAAACCCCCCTGGCGATACAACTGAAATAAGTCGCTTCATTGCTGATTATTTAGGCAAAGATGGAATCGATGTTACTTGGCACCAATCGAATGAACAGATGTATAATTTGATTGCAAGCATTGGCGAGGAAGGCGGAAAAGAGCTAATATATTGCGGCCATACGGACGTTGTTCCTGCTGGGGACCGGGATAAGTGGTCGTTCGACCCTTTTTCAGGCATTGTCGAAGACGGTTGGATCCTAGGACGTGGCGCTAGCGATATGAAAGCGGGCCTTGGCGGCTTGCTATTTGCGACTGCTTTGCTTAAACGGGTGGGAGTGAAACTGCCTGGGAAACTTACGCTTGCAATCGTCCCTGACGAGGAAACAGGCGGAGAGTACGGAGTTCCTTGGCTCCTAGAAAGGGGCTTAATTAAGGGAGACGGTTGCTTAATTGCGGAGCCTTCTTCTCGTTTGCATCCGACAATTGGCCAGAAGGGGTCTTGCTGGTTTAAATTGGACGTTTACGGCGAAGCGGGCCATGGAAGCTTGTCCCCGCTTGCAGGCCGAAATGCGATCACCGATGCAATCAAGGCAATTGCGGCAATCCGTACCGTTTTTGACATCGACGTCGATATCCCTGAAGAAGTGAAACCGCTCCTTGCTGTTTCCCGAAAATATATGGAAGAAGTCGAAGTTGAACGTGAAAAATACAAAGAAATTCTTGAAAAAATAAGCGTCAACATTGGCACGATCCATGGGGGGACAAAATCCAATGTCATCCCTGACACCTGTACAGTCGAAGTTGACTGCCGCCTGCCGTTTGGGATTACGCAAAAGGAAGTGTATGCGTACATTGAAGCGCGCCTTGATGAGCTAGGGATTGATTATGCGATTACGCCTTTTGGATTTCGCAGCAATGCCAACCATACGCCTGCAACCGATCCAGTTTGCACAGCCATTATCAATAATATTTCCTATGTAACGAAAGAAGAAGCGTACGGCGTGATGCAGTGGGCAAGCAGCGACGCTCGCCATTTCCGTGATCACCATATTCCAGTTCTCCAATACGGGCCTGCGTATTTGCCAAGCATCCATAATTTTGACGAAAAAGTAAAAGTGGAGGACGTTGTCCTTTGTGCAAAAGTGTATGTAGCTGCTGTGATTGATTTTTTGCAACAGTAAGTGAAACGTCAGTCACCCATGGGCAGTGTTTTGAAAACTAGTAATAATTAAGCTTGCCGCAATGGCCTAGGAGGAGCTGTGTTAAAAACTGTACATCAAGCATTGGAGATTTTAAAAATGTTTACGAAAGAAAAGCCTGTTTGGGGAGGTAGGGAGCTGTCCAACGCTACAGGGATCAATCATACGAAAATATATCGGATACTTGAAACACTGGAAGCCCAAAACTTTCTAACGAAAGATGCAGAGACAAAGAAATATAGCCTCGGGTTTGCCGTGTGGGAGCTAGGTTCGATTATGTATGACCAGTTAAATGTAAAAGAATTGATCCGCCCAAGCCTTGCCCGTTTAACAGAGAAAACAGGCGAGTCCACGTTTCTAACAATTTTGGACGGCAAAGAAGCGCTTACGCTTGAAGTGGTTGAACCAGCCAATAAAGTCAAGTTTTCCGTGTCTGCTGGCAGCCGGGCTCCCTTATATGTAGGTGCGTCTTACCGCAGCATCTTGGCGTATATGCCTGACGAGGCAATCGAGGAAGTGATTGCGGGAGGATTGAAAGCCTATACGGACAGGACGATGACGAGTGAAATTGAATTGCGCAATGAGCTGGCAACCATTCGCAAACGCGGGTTTGCTATAAGCCATGGCGAATATACGGAAGATGTTATCGCTTTGGCGATGCCGCTTTTCCATGAAGGGCGGATCGTCGGTTCGATTACGATATCCGGCCCAGCCTATCGCTTTAATGAGGAGCGTTTTGACTCCTGCTTGCCGCTATTACGGGAAGCGATTACAGACATTAGCGAAAAAATCGAACGGTACCAAATTGTGCTGAAATAAAAGGATCATATCCCAGTCTGGTGAGGCCGAACGAACTTCTAAATCAAAAACATATTTTACGAGGGAATGCAGACATCCTCTGCATTCCCATTTTCTATTTCTCTCCATGAGCACGTTTCTTTTTACCTACTTTCCATAGTAAACGTGTCTGGTTTGCTGCTCCTTCCTAATATCGCCTAAACGTTTTTTCATAATCTGATTGACACCGCTTACAAAAAGAGGCTAAACTTAGTTTAAATAATAAACAAACCTAATGAAAGAAGGTCATCGAATGAGCTATTTTCCTGCTGTAAACCACATTTCTTATGAAGGCGCTAAGTCTGACAACCCGTTTGCATTTAAATTTTATAATCCGGATGAGATCGTTAGCGGTAAAACAATGGCCGAACATTTACGTTTTAGCATTGCCTACTGGCACACATTTACAGAAGCGTTGTCAGACCCGTTCGGGGCTGGGACAGCGATAAGGCCTTGGAATGCGTACACAGGGATGGACTTAGCAAAGGCCCGTGTTGAAGCAGCATTTGAGTTCTTCGAGAAAATCAATGTCCCATACTTTTGCTTCCACGATGTCGATATTGCCCCAGAAGGAAGTTCTTTGAAAGAAACGTATGCCAATTTAGATGTCATCGTCGCGATGATCAAGGACTATATGAAAGACAGCAACACAAAATTGCTTTGGAACACAGCGAATAATTTTACACATCCTCGGTTTGTAGGCGGTGCCGCGTCTTCTAATGAAGCTGATGTCTTCGCCTACTCCGCTGCAAAAGTAAAGAAAGGCTTGGAAATCGGCAAAGAGCTTGGCGCTGAAAATTATGTATTCTGGGGTGGCCGCGAAGGCTATGAGTCATTATTAAATACGGACTTAAAGCTTGAAATGGACAATCTCGGACGCTTTTTCCATATGGCAGTTGATTATGCAAAAGAAATTGGCTTTGATGGCCAGTTTTTAATTGAGCCTAAGCCAAAAGAACCGACAACACACCAATATGATTTTGACGTGGCTACAGGATATGCCTTTCTCCAGCATTATGGGCTCCAAGATTCATTTAAATTTAATATTGAAGCAAACCATGCAACGCTTGCAGGACATACATTTGAGCATGAGCTGCGTTATGCCCGTATTCATCATATGCTTGGTTCAGTGGACGCAAACCAAGGAGACCCTTTGCTTGGTTGGGATACTGATGAGTTTCCGACAGACCTTTATTCGACAACGCTGGCGATGTATGAAATTTTGCAAAACGGCGGACTTGGCAGAGGTGGCTTGAACTTTGATGCGAAAGTACGGCGTGGTTCATTTGAAGCTGATGACTTGTTTTTCGCCCACATCGCTGGCATGGACAGTTTTGCAATCGGCTTGAAAGTTGCGCAGCAGCTTATAGATGACCACGTCCTTGAACAGTTTGTCGACAGCCGTTATCAAAGTTATAAGGAAGGAATCGGCCGTGAGATTGTTTTAGGAAATACGGATTTTCACCAACTTGAAGCGCATGCGCTGTCACTTGGCGAAATCAAAACCCGTTCAGGGCGAGTGGAGCGGATAAAAGCAATCATTAACCAGTATTTATTAAATGCATTCGCATAAAAAGTAGACGACCGGCAGGGAGCGATCAAATTGAAACATGTCATTGGTGTTGATTTAGGCACAAGCGCAGTGAAATTGCTTGTCGTCAACGAGACGGGTGAAGTGGTCATGGAAGTGTCTAAACCGTACCCGTTGTCTCATCCTAAATCAGGATGGAGCGAGCAAGATCCAAATGATTGGGTCAGGGAAACGATTGCTGGATTATCAGAGGTTGCAGCAGCCTTGCCACAAGCAACGACCCAAATTGAGGGAATCAGTTTTTCAGGGCAAATGCATGGACTCGTCTTGCTCGATGAACAAAATGAAGTGTTGCGTCCGGCGATTTTATGGAATGATACACGCACCTCGCCTCAATGCAAAGCGATTTACGAAAAGCTAGGCGCTGAAAGGTTGCAACAATTAGCCAAAAATCCAGCACTTGAAGGATTTACATTGCCAAAGCTGATGTGGGTACGGGAGCATGAACCGGAAGTGTTTACCAAAGCGGCCAAATTCGTGCTTCCAAAAGACTACGTGCGCTTGAAGTTGACTGGTGCATTGCATACCGACTATTCTGACGCAGCAGGTACACTCTTGCTTGATATCGAAGGAAGAACGTGGAGCGAACCGCTATGTTCCGCATTTGGCATTGATCCATTGATTTGTCCGCCGCTAGTGGAATCACATGCTTGTGTCGGCCAATTAACGGAAGACACCGCATTGGCAACAGGGCTGCCTCGCCAAACACCCGTTTTTGCTGGAGGAGCCGATAATGCGTGCGGAGCAGTAGGAGCTGGAATTTTAGAAGACGGCAAGACGCTCGCTAGCATTGGCACGTCAGGCGTTATGCTTTCGTATCAGGAAGAAAAAGGGAAGACATTTGGAGGAGGCGTCCATTATTTTAACCATGCAGCTGAAGATGCATTTTATACAATGGGCGTCACATTAGCGGCAGGATATAGTTTAAGTTGGTTTAAGCAAACATTTGCTCCTGAAGAAACGTTTCCGCAATTGCTTGCAGGAGTGGCAGAAGTCCCCCCAGGGGCAAATGGATTGTTGTTTACCCCCTATCTTGCTGGAGAGCGGACGCCTCATGCTGATGCTACTATCCGTGCTAGTTTTATCGGTGCTGATAGCAGCCATACGAAGGCCGACTTTACTAGGGCGATCCTTGAAGGCATTACTTTTTCATTAAGAGAGTCACTCGATTTGTTCAGAGAACAAGGAAAGACGATTGAGAGAATTGTTTCCATTGGCGGAGGAGTAAAAAGCGAGACGTGGCTACAAATGCAAGCTGACATTTTTCAAACGCCAATTGTGAAGCAGACAAGTGAGCAAGGGCCGGGCATGGGCGCGGCGATGCTGGCTGCATACGGAGCTGGCTGGTTTGGTTCGCTGAAGGAATGTGCAGAGGCATTTATTAAACAGGATGCAGTGTTTGAGCCAGACTGTAACAGGGCAAAAACATATGAGACGTTATATGAATTGTATAAACAAGTCTATCCGGCGACAGCAGCCATTTGCAAAGCGCTCTCGTCATTCCGCAAATAAGAGGAGACAGTTGATGGAACCGAAAATAAACATGGTCAGAAATGGCTGGAACCAAATTCGTTTGCAAAACAATCATGGGATGTGCCTTGACTGCCTAGATTACGGCGGCATCGTAACGAGAATAGATGCTTTTGACCGCAGCGGGCAATTAGCAAACGTTGCCCTCGGCTACAAGGACATGAATGAGTATACGGACAACAGTCCCTATTTTGGGGCGTTAATAGGCAGAGTTGCTGGTAGGATTGCAGGCGCTTCATTTACAGCAGAGGGGAAACAAATACATGTGCAAGCAAATGAAGGGGCAAACCATTTGCATGGCGGAGCTAACGGGCTTCACCAAATCCGCTTTGAAACAGAAACGTTTACATCTGCAAGGGGTTCAGGCGTGCGGTTTCATCACCGTTCTCCTGACGGGGATGGCGGCTATCCTGGCAATGTTGACATCGACATCACGTACACATTGACCGATGACAATGAATGGATTCTTTCATACACAGCGAAGACTGACAAGCGGACGCCGCTTACGTTAACCAACCACACCTATTTTAATTTGGCCGGAGAAAAAGGGGCAACAATCCATGACCATGTGCTGGAAATGGATGCATCTGCCTACCTTGAGCTCGACAATGAGTTGATTGCAACTGGAAACGTCGTAAAGGCAAAAGGCAGTTTATTTGATTTCAGCCAAGGCCGTGCTTTCCGGCAAGGACTAGAAGACGGGATAGAGCAAAACCGGTGTGTCGGCAATGGCTATGATCATTATTTTTTACTTGATCACACTAAACATGAAAGCGTCCGTGTTTATGAACCAAAAAGCGGCCGTGTGCTATCGATGGAAACCACACAGCCTGGTCTTGTCCTCTATACAGGTAATGGGCTTGGTTCAGAACCAGAACTTACAGACGGGCCTTCAAGAAAATATGGCGGTTTTTGCTTAGAAGCGCAAGCTTCCCCTGCCTCCCTCCAATATGACGATTTGCCGCACATTTGGCTTGAACCCGGTACGATTTACAAACATGAAACGGTGTACCGCTTCTCGACACAATGAAGGGGTCGCCTGTACTAATGAACCGTTAAGTGGATGCGGTGGCGGTTGAAAAACTGGCTTGTTGCAAGAAGAGATCCGCCTAGTAAAGGCGCCTCCTGGCCAAGCTCTGAAAACAACAGTTTGACTGCTTTTTGATAATAGGAAGGAAGATGTTTTGCGAGCGTCTCTTCAATTGGGATTTGAATATACGGTTTTAATTTAGCAAAACGGTTGCCTATGATGATCGCCTCAGGATTCATGGAATGAATCATCGAGACAAGGCCGATGCCAAGTGAATGACCGACTGTGGCAAAGGCATCTAGAGCAGCTTGGTTTCCGGTTTCGGCAGCTGCGAGCACTTCTTCAAATGAAATGCTTCGTCGGTTCATGTCGATTGCGGCGATTTCAAGTAACGCCTTTTCAGAACTATACAGCTCCCAGCAGCCTTGATTCCCGCACCGGCACTGTTTTCCATGGCGGTCAATGGACATATGGCCAAATTCGCCTGCAAAGCCATTTGCACCTGTGAATAGCTTGCCGTCAATAATTTGGCCAGTGCCAATCCCAATGCTGACGGAAATATAAGAGATCGCCGAATAAGGTTTGCCGACGCCATATTGTTTTTCGCCGAGCGCTCCAGCATTTGCTTCGTTAATAACAACAACGGGAAGTTTGAATGTATGCTCAAGTGCTGTTTTGATATCAACATTCTCCCAGCCTAGATTGGGGGCAAGCAATATGTTGCCTTTCGAATCGACGATGCCAGGGACGGAAGCGGTAATCCCGCAAATCCCATACGGCGATGGAGGGGCTTCGTGAATCAATTGCTCAATGATTGCTTCTGTGTTGGCCAGAACAATGTTGAATTCTTTACTAGTTAGCGCCATTTCCCGTTTGGCTATCGTTTTGCCAGAGAGGTCCGTAATAATGCCGAGCAAGCCATTGACGCCAATGTCCACACTGATGGCATGGCTGGCCCGATCATTGCAATACAACAACACTGGTTTTCTGCCTCCACTTGAGTCGCCAGTACCGATTTCATAGACAAATTGGTTTTCAATTAACTGTGCGACTAGAGCAGAGACAGTGGCTTTATTTAATCCGCTTCTCTTGGCTATATCCGCCCGGGAAATGGGAGCGTGCCTTTGAATGAGGCGGAAAACCGTTGATTTGTTCATGTCTTTCATTGTTTCGTGGTCGATGGTAATCATCCATTGGACTCCTTGACTTTGTTTAGATAATAAACATTATAAGCAATGGAAGCGTCTACAACAAGCAGTTGATTTTTTAGCGCTGCCTATTCAAGTGACAAACAATTTTAATAAAGGGGTGTACACGTGAAAAAAGCATTGATCTTTCAAGGTGGTTGGGATGGACATGAACCAGAGCAAGTCGCCTCTATTCTTGAAGGCATTCTTATTGAAGAAGGGTTTTCTGTTAATGTTGCCGATTCATTGGCGGTGCTAACAGAAGAACATTTGCCTGAATACGACTTAATTGTCCCAAACTGGACACAAGGGCAAATTGAAGACGATCAGCTTAAAGCATTAATGGCAGCAATTGAAACAGGAACAGGCCTTGCCGGTTTGCATGGCGGAATGGGGGACTCGTTCCGCATGGCAACGGACTATCAGTTTATGGTAGGAGGGCAGTGGGTCGCTCATCCTGGCAATGACGGCGTTCGTTATACAGTCCAGATAAAGGACCGTAACCATCCATTAACAAACGGAATGGCCGATTTCGAAGTAGAATCGGAGCAGTATTATATGCATGTTGATCCCGCCGTTTCCGTACATGCGACTACCACCTTTCCGATTGCTGATGGCCCCCATGCTGTAAACGGCAGCGTGGAAATGCCAGTTGTATGGACAAAGAAATGGGGAAAGGGCAATGTCTACTATTGCTCCCTGGGCCACGTAGCTAAAATTGTCCGCATGCCTGAAGTAATGGAATTGATGAGGAAAGGCATGGTTTGGGCCGCTAGATAGCACGTTTTCATAATGAAAAAAGGGAATCGCCGCATATAAGTGGAATTGGTTAACAAAATGATCGTTTGGAGGGGACAGAATGGAGAAAAAAGAACTTCGCATTGGTTTAATTGGCTATCAGTTTATGGGGAAAGCACATAGCCATGCATACCGTGATATTCCTTTCTTTTTCGATGTGGAGGCAAAGCCGGTTTTAAAGGTCGTTTGCGGTCGCAATGAGGAAGCTGTGCAACAAGCGGCAGAAAAAATGGGATTCGAATCTTACGAAACGGATTGGCGCAAAGTTGTGGAACGTGATGACATTGATGTCATTGACATCGTGACGCCGAACAACACACATGCAGAAATCGCAATCGCCGCGGCAAAAGCAGGCAAACATGTCATCACCGAAAAGCCTCTAGCGATGAATTTAGACGAAGCGCAGCGTATGCATGCCGCAGTTACGGAAAATCATGTGATCCATATGGTGTGCCACAATTACCGCTATGTGCCTGCTGTCCAGCTAGCTAAACAGCTCGTTGCGTCGGGAAAGCTTGGAGAAATCTATCATTTTCGTGCTCGTTATTTACAAGACTTTATTATGAGCCCTTCCTTTCCGCTAACATGGCGTCTCGATCAAAAGGTGTCTGGTTCTGGCGCACTTGGCGATATTGCAGCCCATAGCCTCGACATTGCACGTTTTTTAGTTGGTGAAATCACTGAAGTCATTGCCACCGCAAAGACATTTATTAAAGAGCGGCCAATCGGCTCTATGACGGGAGGGCTAAGCGCGAAAGTAAGCGAAGGGAAAATGGCACCTGTTACCGTTGATGACGCCACTGCGATTATTGCTAAATTTGAAAATGGCGCCCTTGGCACGTTTGAAGCGACACGTTTTGCTGGCGGGAACCGCAATCGAAATGAATTTGAAATCAACGGTGAACATGGATCTGTGCGTTGGAATATGGAAAACATGAATCAGTTGGAAGTGTACTTTGCTCACGACGAAGAAGGTTTGCAAGGGTTTCGGACGATCGACGTAACCGAAGCCAGCCATCCTTATGTTGGATCCTATTGGGCCGCTGGCCATATGATTGGTTATGAACACACCTTTATTCATTTGTTGTATGAATTCCTCCAAGGCATTGCCCGTGGCGAACAGCCAAAACCTGATTTTGCTGACGGTTTGCGCAACCAAGCTGTCCTTACTGCCATAGAACAATCGATTCAACAGCAATGTTGGGTCAATGTCGAGGAACTGCTTGTAAAGAGTTAGTACATGTAAATGACGACAAAAACCGCCTGTCTCGGTGCAAAAACCAAGACAGGCGGTTTTTGTTATGGCATGTAGATAATTGCTCATTAATTGGCTAATCTTGCTAACAACCGGCAAAAGATTTTGTCGATATATGTCGGTCCATAGTAAAATACTATTTATATAGAGGATGGTGTTGGAAATGATTGTAGGCGAAGCTTTACAGTTAGGTGATTTAAAGCTCGCTCGTGTACTTGCTGGTGAAGGTGGTTTGTATCGGAAAATTAAAGCAGCCGAAGTGATGGAAGTCCCGGATATTAATGAATGGCTAACAGAAGGAATCTTAATTATTTCGACCTTTTATTCAGTCAAAGACAATCCAGAAGCGCAAATTAGCATGTTTCGGAAGTTAATTGAAGTAAATGGCGCCGGCCTTGTTGTCAAAATTGGCCGTTATGTTCATACATTGCCAGAGACAATGTTGCGCCTTGCTGATGAACATAATATGCCCATTATTGCCATTCCAGTAGAAGTTTCTTTCGTGGGCTTACTGACCATCTTATTCGAGACAAAGTTTAAAGAAGCCCAGTCTGTGGAAGCGCAACTTCTAGAGGCGGTCTATAAGCTTGGTGAAGCCCGGGGATTACATCATTTTTTGGAAGGGCTAGGAGAGCTTACAGGGGAGAATGTGTTGCTTGAAAGCGAAGAGAAGCAGCTCATTGCTTACGCGAATAACAGAGTGACAGCAGAGCGGCAATCGTTTATCTTTTTTTCGCAACCCGCAAAACAAACGCGCTTTGATAAACGGCAAGTTCGACTTGTTTTCAAAAAAGCAGAGGCAGGTTTGCGCTGTTCTGTAGTAATCGGTGTGCCACACGAAAAGGAACACGTATGGACATCTGTATTAAAGAAAGCGGCGACCTTTTTAGAAGAACAAATCCGGTTTTTATTGCGGAAGCGGCTTTACCAAGTGAATAAACGCGCCGATGAAGAAAAAGCATGGATGACGGAGCTAATTGACAAAAACGCTGTGCCCGATCATTCCTCGATCCGTATGTTGATTGACAAAACGAGCTATTTCGGCTTTTTGGCAATGAGAAGAGTAGCGGGGGCGCCCGTGGAAAAAGAACCGATTTCTGCTTTATTTTTACATCAATTATATAAAAAATTGGACCGTTATTTCCCAAATGCCGCCTTGTTTTGCAAAGACGGAAACGTTTGCATTCTGTATACGTTTACTCGTGATCAAGGCCGTGCAGAAACGATATCTTCCATTGGTCGTATGTTAAAAGAGCTTGAGGAAGAAATGGATGTTTCGTTTCAGATAGGGGTGAGCCTCGCTTACGACGCGATCGCGCTGGCTAAACAGGCTTATCTGGAAGCTCGTACTGCCTTGGAGGAGAGCGGGGAAACACAAAAAATTTGTTTGTACGAACAGATGGGGTTTGAGCGGATCATGACGAAGCTCAAAAATGATGACGATGTTCAGGCCTTTGCCGAGAACACATTAAAATCGCTAGAATCTGCGGACCGCTATGCAGGCGAAGCGTTGCTTCACACGCTAGAGGTGTTTCTACGTGAAAATGGCAACCATTCAAAAACGGCGGAAAAACTGTTTGTTCATCGACGTACGTTAAAATACCGTTTAGAAAAAATAGAAGAGCGACTAATGGTCGATCTTAATGATAGTGAAGTCCGGTTTTTGCTTTATTTTGTTTTAAAAATGAGAAAATAGATGTAAGAAAACATGACATGAGAAAAGCGCTAAATCGTAGCAACAGCGCGTATTTTGACAATGCTTCTGCCCAATGTGTGCAATGAATGCTTTAATCATTTTGCACACATTGGGCATTTTTAATATCGGATCAAAAAATTATAGTGTCTAAAAAGGATGGTGGGGAATATGCTTGGCATCGTTCGTGTATGGACAACCGAAGACGAGCAATTATTGCAAGAACATTCTGTCCTAATGCGGCAACGGATGGGCATTCACTCTAAAAGCGATTGCATTCCAGATCAACCATATGGCATTTACAACCAGGAATCAAAAGCTGCCGCTTTGCCGAAAATAACAGCGCTAGTTAAAGAGATGGCGGCCGATGCCGACATTGATGCGATTTCCATTAGTTGTGCAGCTGATCCAGCGCTTGACTTGAGCCGGGCAGCCGTATCCATTCCAGTTATAGGTGCTGGCGAGGCAGGAGCGCATGCCGCATGCATGATCAGCGACAAGATTGGTGTTCTTGGCTTAACAAATAAAATACCTGAGGCCATTGAAACAGTGTTAGGCGAACGGCTAGTTGGCCACCTTGTCCCGGAAGGCGTGACCAATACAACTGATTTGGTTAAAAAAGAAACGCCAGCTGCAGCCGTTTCAGCGGCCCGGCAGCTTATTAACCAAGGCGCGACTGCTATCTTGTTTGCTTGTACAGGCTATTCGACCATTCATTTAAAAGAAACCATTATAAAGGAACTCGCAGTGCCTGTGATTGATTTAGTTGAAGCACAGGGCATGGCGTATTCAATGATACGCCAGAGGAGGTAGAGGAAACATGAAACAACGCACATTTGATTGGACTTTAATTTTGCTTTCCGTATTAATTGCCGTTTTTGGAGCGATTATCGGGATGCAAATTATTACTACTCTTGGCGTAACGCCAAATACTTCTATTATTGGCGCGATGATTGCGATGTTAATTGCTCGTATTCCGATGCAAATGTTCCAACGCTATCGCCAATTGGAAACGCAAAACTTGGTGCAGACGACCATTTCAGCGGCCACCTTTGGAGCAGCAAACAGTTTGCTTATCCCGATTGGCATCCCTTTCGTAATGGGGCTGCCTGAACTTGTTTTCCCGATGCTTGTCGGGGCAGGTTTCGCTTTAATCATTGATGCCCTTATTTTATACAAAGTGTTTGATTCCAAACTGTTTGGTGCCAATGAAGCATGGCCGTCTGGCGTTGCGACCGCAGAAGCACTCCGTGCAGGAGACGAAGGCGGAAAGAAGGCAAAATTCCTTGGCATCGGCATTGCCGGCGGTCTGGCCGGTTCGGCGTTAGGCATTCCTATGTCAGCGTTAGGCGTTGCTTTTATTGGCAACATTTGGGCGTTGTCGATGTTTGGCATTGGTTTGTTGATCAACGGCTATTCACAGCCATGGTTTCACTTTAACATCAACGATTATTACATTCCCCACGGGATGATGATCGGCGCTGGTCTCGTTGCTTTGCTTCAGTTCATTTATACCATTGTCAAAGGACAAACGAGCAAAAAACGGACGATTACAAAGAAATCAGAACAGGCTACCAATCATGTGTATACACGCAGTGAACTTGACGTAGCAAAAGGGTTTGGCTTTGGGTTTCTTGCCTATGTCATTGGCGCCATGCTCGTTGCTTTTATGGCTGGCCTTTACACTGAATTGCCAGTCGGCCAATTAGTGCTATTTATTCTCTTCGCTGCTTTTGCGACATTGGTTTCAGAAATGATTGTTGGTGTTGCTGCGATGCACTCTGGCTGGTTCCCGGCTTTTGCCGTTACGCTGATCGTGCTGTTAATCGGGATCATGCTTGGGTTTCCGCCAATCGCCTTAGCGTTGCTTACCGGTTACACAGCTGCTACAGGACCAGCTTTTGCCGATTTTGGATTTGATTTAAAGACAGGATTTCTAATCAGGGGCCGCACCAATTGGGAACAAGAGCTCTATGGCCGGCGCTTGCAGCTGATTGCTGGCATGATTGGTCTTGTTGTAGCGATTGTGATGGTGCTCCTTTTCCACCAGATGTACTTTGCCCAAGACTTGGTTCCTCCTGTCGACCGTGTATTTGCGGCAACAATACAAGAAGGCATTGCTGGCGAAACAGGAAAGTACTTGCTAATTTGGGCGATTCCTGGAGCGATCATCCAATTGATTGGCGGCGCCAAACGCCAGCTTGGCATTATGCTAGCAACTGGGTTGCTTGTGATGAACCCTTGGGCTGGTTGGGCCGTTCTTGTGGGCATACTAGCACGGGTCGTGATTTTGAAATGGAAAGGCGAAGCCGGTGAATCGGCGATGTTTACAACCGCAGCTGGATTCATTGCTGGAGATGCGCTTTACAGTTTCTTTAGCTCTGTCTTTAAAGCGCGGTAATTTGGAAGGGGAGAGAGAATGGCACGAACAGTATTGACAGCAGAGATGGTTGAACAAGCTGTTTACGGCGGGGCGATCCTGGGCGGCGGCGGTGGCGGCTGGATTGCCCAAGGGCTTGAAAAAGGCCGTGCCGCTCTGGCGAAAGGCACAGTAGAGCTCATTAGCATTGATGAATTGAACGACGATGATGAAGCCGTATGCGTTTCCCTCGTCGGTGCACCAGCCGCCAAAGACCAGTATGTTGACGACAACCAATTGCTTATGACTGTTGAATTGTTGCAAAAAAATTATCCAGGCACCATTAAAGCGATTATGACCAACGAAAATGGCGCAGCGACGACAGTCAATGGCTGGCTTCAAGCAGCATTGACTGGCCTGCCTGTTATTGACGCTCCTTGCAACGGCCGAGCACACCCTACCGGGGCGATGGGGGCGCTAAACTTGTCTGAGCAACAAGATTATGTATCGTACCAGGCAGCTGCTGGCGGGTTTGGCAGCCATGCGATTAGCGGATTTGTCTCCGGGACGCTTGACTATGTCGGAAATGTCATTCGCCGCATGTCGGTTGAGGCTGGTGGAATGGTGGGCGTTGCCCGCAATCCAGTCAGTGTCGCTTATGTAAAGGCTCACGGGGCAGTCGGCGGCATCTCAAAAGCGATGGAAATTGGCAAAGCTTTTTTAGCAGAAAAAGAAGGCAGCAGTAAAATTGAGGCTGTCACAGCAGCTTTACATGGCCGAGTGGTCAAAGTTGGCCATGTGAGCGGCTTTGAATTGAAAACAGAAGGCGGATTTGATGTCGGCCGTTTGGATGTTGACGGAATCGAACTAACATTTTGGAATGAATTTATGACATTAGAAGAAAACGGCGAACGGAAAGGCACTTTTCCTGATTTAATCATGACATTTGATGCCGATACGGGGCAGCCTGTCGTAAGCGCTGAAGTGAAAAACGGCCAAAAACTGGCGGTCATTTGCGTGCCGCAATCGGAGCTACTTCTTAGCTCCACAATGAAGAATGAACGGTTGCTACGCACGATTGAACCAGTTATTCAAAAGAAAATCGTGTGAAGGCATATTACAAACATAGACACAAGGGAGAGAGCGAAGATGTCATTGACGTATACGATGCAAATAGTTGAAATGTTAGACGATCCTGCTATTAATGGCGAGAAAGTAGCGGCGTTGTTTAGCGGCTATACTTATGCAAAAGCAGAAACAACAACGGTGTCTGGTGAGCAAGGCTCGACTGATTTTGTGAAAATCGAGATCAAAGGCACAAACGGAAAACAATCTGGCGGAAATGCGCCGACTTTTGGAATCGTCGGCCGCCTTGGCGGGATTGGCGCTCGTCCAAGCCGGATTGGGCTTGTCTCTGACGCAGACGGCGCTGTTGCAGCAATTGCCGCTGCACTCAAGTTAGCGGAGATGGCTGAAAAAGGCGATCGCCTTCCTGGCGATGTGTTGATCACGACACATATTTGCCCCAATGCGCCAACGGTTCCACATGAGCCAGTTGATTTCATGGGTTCTCCTGTTGACATTTTGACAATGAACAAACATGAAGTGCTGCCGGAAATGGAAGCGATTCTTTCGATTGACACGACGAAAGGCAATAAAATCATTAAACATAAAGGGGTCGCCATCTCGCCTACAGTCAAAGAAGGATATATTCTGAAGTTTAGCGATGACCTTTTGCGGATTATGGAAATGACGACAGGCGACCTTCCGTCTACATTTGCGATTACGACACAGGACATTACGCCTTATGGCAATGATGTGTACCATATCAATTCCATTCTCCAACCTGCCGTTGCGACCAATGCGCCAGTTGTTGGTCTCGCCATTACAGCCACTTCTGCTGTACCTGGTTGTGGCACAGGCGCTAGCCATGAGGTTGACATTGCCCAAGCGGTGCGGTTTGCGATTGAGACAGCGAAGGAATATACGGCGGGAACCACGCGTTTCTACGATGAAAATGAATACGCTCGTTTGCAACAGTTGTATGGACCGATGAACGTTCTGCAAACGATGGGGAAGGGCAAGTAACATGAAAAAAATAGCGCTTGTCACAATTGGACAGTCGCCGCGCGTGGACATGACCCCAGAAATGCGCCCCTTTCTTGGCGCTGACGTCGAGTTTGTGGAAGCAGGCGCTCTTGATTCTTTATCAACTGAGCAAATAAAAGCGCTCGCTCCCGATCCTGATGAGCAGACGTATGTCTCACGCCTCAGGAACGGGGACAGTGCTAAACTTTCTAAGCGGAAGTTGCTTCCACATTTGCAAGCGGAATTGCAAAAAGTCGAGAAGCTCGTCTCAAGCTCGATCATTGTCTGCACCGGCCACTTCCCAACGATTCAACATGAAAAGCCGCTGTTGTTTCCTGACAAAATCCTCTGCCATTTTGTCCAAGCCGTTATCGGTGACGGGACACTTGGCGCGATTGTGCCTTTAGAAGAACAAATACAACAGCTTGCCGGCAAATGGGGCGAACTCCCTCTTGTTTCAGAAGCGGCTACGCCTTACGCGTCGTCTGATATTGAAGGAGCGGCCGCAGCTCTAAAACAACAAGGTGCTACGTTGCTCGTCCTCGACTGCATGGGGTATACAAATGCCCATAAACAGCGGGCTCAAGCGGCGACGGGGCTGCCTGTAATTCTTGCCCGCAGTGCAGTCGCACGGGCAGCGGCAGAGCTGGCATGAGCGTCTGATTGAAAAGCTATCGAATTTCGCCTATTCGCTTTATACTGTATGGAAAGGAAAGGGGGACTGGAAATGGAATTTAAACAGATTGTCAGTAATATGATGGTACAAAATGTAAACGCATTAGGGGACGAGCATGTTGTTGTTCTTGCTGATTTAGAGAAAGAAGAAATTGGCCGGCGCGTGTTTGACTCTTTATGTGATCTCGGCTACGCTACTGACTTTGTATTAATGCAAACACGGAGCCGTTCAGGGGAAGAGCCGCCGTCCACAGTCGCCGACATGATGAAAGCAGCGGACATTTGTTTTTGCATTTGCCAACATTCCTTAACACATACAAGCGCTCGAAAAGCGGCAAGTAGCCAAGGAACCAAAGTGCTGACAATGCCAGGGATCACGATGGACATGTTCACCGAAGGGGCAATGAAAGCAGACTACACGAAAGTGGTCGCTTTAACAGAATCATTTACGAAACGCCTTGACGAAATTGATTCAGCAGTGATTAAGACAGGTCCAAATGGCGAATATGAACTGTTCCTAAATCTTAACGGACGCAACGGCATTAGCAGCACAGGCGTATTTCCAGGACAAGGGGCGTCAGGCAACTTGCCTTCCGGAGAAAGCTATATTGCCCCGCAAATTGAAGGCTCATACGGCCAATTTTGGGTGGACGGCTCGATCGCTGGCATTGGCAAACTGTCAGAGCCAACGTTGCTTACAGTCAAAGATGGACGGCTTACGAGCGCCAGTGGGACAGAAGGGGCTAAGTTGTTAGAATTGCTAGGTGACGGCGACGGACGTTACATAGCCGAATTTGGCATCGGCACAAATGAAGCTGCCCGCGTAACTGGCAATATCCTTGAAGATGAAAAAGCATACGGTACGATTCACATTGCCTTTGGCTCAAGTAAAACATTCGGCGGCACAATCGAAGCCGGTGTCCACTTGGACTGTGTGACTCTTTCACCAAGTGTTTGGCTTGGAGACGAGCATGTGTTGGAAAAGGGAAAAATGGTGCAATGAAGGAAAAGCTTCTGCCTGGAGACAGGGAGGAGCTTTTTTTGTTAGGCAGGAGGGGACAATACCCCTAAAAAATGGTAAACTGAGAAAAAGCGAAGGGAATTCCTTTGCAAGTTCAGTACAGCACTCCAATATGATCTGTGTAGAGTATATGACGGACATAACGAGGGGCCAACAAATGGAGAATACATTTGCAAATCAACATAATCGGTTATTGCTTTCAGGCTTTTTAAGTTTAGCAGTGGTTATGGGGATAGGAAGGTTTTCGTATACACCGATCTTTCCCTATATGGAATTGGACCAATTGCTGACTCCTTTTTCTGCAGGGCTGTTAGCAACATTTAATTACATAGGCTATTTTTTAGGGGCATTAGGGGCTAGATATGTACCACGAAGCGACAAGTGGCTATACATTGGGCTAGGTGTCAATATTGGAACGACATTATTAATGGGCTTACTGGATAATTATATGATCTGGTCTATATGGCGGTTGCTTTCAGGCATGACGAGTGGCATGGTATTTGTCATTGTCTCTAACTTGATTTTATCTCGATTAAACCAAACCGGCAAAATGTATTATTCTGGCTTCCTATATGGAGGGGTAGGGTTTGGGATATGCGTTTCAGGAGCAGCGATCCCAACCATCCAATCCAATTATGGCTGGGAAGGCACATGGATCAGTTTAGGACTTCTCAGTGGCGTCTTTATGGTTGCGATCATGCTGGGGATGTGGAAGCAAGGGACAAGCCCGGGACCAGCTTCTCTAAGTGGCCAAATACGAAAAAATAGGCATCCGGAAGTCGTGCAAAATCCAAAAAAAGCAAAGTATGCTTTATATATTTCGTACACAGGTGAAGGGTTTGGCTATATTATCTTTGGTACGTTTATAACGGCTATGTTGGTCAAAAATCCATCTTTTGCGTTTGAATCCTCTTATGTGTGGGCGATCGTAGGCGTTGGCGCCATTCCATCCTGCCTTTTCTGGTCTTGGCTTGGAACAAGGCTGTCTCCGGTTCGTGCGCTTAAATGGGCGTATATGATGCAAATCATTAGTATTTTAATACCAGTGTTTACAGACCACTTGCTGCTGACATTGCTTTCGGCGTTAGGATTCGGTGCTACGTTTATGGGGATTACGACGCTTACCCTCACTCTTGCGAAATCATTAGAGGCGGCAGGGCCCAATTTAGTAAGTGGGTTAACGGCAGCCTACGCGATTGGTCAATTATTAGGACCGATTGTCGCTGGAACAATTATTTCCGTAAATGACTTTACCCTTCCATTTATGATTTCAGCAGTTGTGCTTGTAGCTGCTTTGATCACCATAAATTCCATAAAGGAACGGAAAGGAGATGCGTCAAATGCCGTACGTAAACATCAAAGTTACTAAAGAAAATGGAGGTCTGACAAAAGAGGAAAAGCTGACTTTAATTAAAGGTGTAACCAATTTATTGGCCGAAACATTAAACAAAAATCCGGCTTCAACCGTAGTGGTCATTGATGAAATTGACATGGATAATTATGGACTTGGAGCTGAGCAAATCTCTGATCGAAGAAAAGCAGGAAAATAAAAGAGAGCATGGGATTTCTAATTAGCCATCTCCCTAAAAGGAAGCAGAACACGGCCTTTAGGGAGATTTTTTGTTTTTTGTTTGGAGAGAGTTTATAGGGGAATAGTCAAAAATGTTCAATTGTCAAATGTAAAGGCTTTAAGGGCGCTTTTTTGCTATACTCATACTGGCATGTTGATTAAATGATTCTATTAAGGGGGGCTGGCATGAATAATAGACGACGATCGTTACTTGAAGTACTACTTATTTCCACAAAGCTGGGCCTCACTTCTTTTGGCGGTCCCATTGCCCACTTAGGCTATTTTCACGAAGAATATGTACGAAGACGAAAATGGCTTGATGAAGAACGGTATGCGGATCTCGTTGCATTATGCCAGTTTCTTCCTGGGCCGGCAAGCAGTCAAGTAGGGATAGGGATTGGCATTATCCGCGCAGGTGCATTAGGAGGAATGGTTTCATTTATTGGTTTTACTCTTCCTTCAGTCCTTGCCTTAATTGGATTTGCGTTGTTCGTCGGCAAGTTTGGCGTTGGCGAAATGGGCCTTATTCACGGGCTGAAAATCGTTGCTGTAGCGGTGGTGGCACATGCGATTCTCGGCATGGCGAAAAACTTGACTCCTGACTTGCGCCGCAAAACGATTTGTTTGTTTGCTTTGCTTGCCGTTTTGCTTGTGCCCTATGCATTTGTGCAAGTGGTCGTTATTTTGCTGGCAGGTTTGCTCGGCTATTTTATATTTGCAAAAGAGGGTAACACGAACCACGATCGTTCCGTTGCCTTTCCGTTATCGAAAACAATTGGAGTCGTGTCCCTTTCCTTGTTATTCATTTTGCTTGTTGGTTTGCCCATGTTGGCAACGGCAATGCCCTCTCAATGGCTAGCCATGGTTGATTCGTTTTACCGGGCAGGTTCTTTCGTGTTTGGCGGCGGCCATGTCGTCTTGCCACTATTGGAGGGGGAGTTTGTTCCAACTGGTTACATAGGCGAGGAAGCGTTTTTGGCTGGCTATGGGGCTGCCCAAGCTGTGCCAGGACCGTTGTTTACATTTGCCGCTTACTTGGGGGCAGTCATGGACGGATGGGCAGGAGGATTGTTGGCGACAGCAGCGATTTTCTTGCCTGCGTTTTTGCTTATATATGGCACACTGCCTTTTTGGAGCGCCTTACGGGAAAACGCGAAAATGAAGGCGGCGTTAATGGGAGCGAATGCTGGGGTTGTCGGTCTATTAATTGCAGCATTTTATACACCGATTTGGACAAGTACGATCAAACATCCCACTGACTTTGCCTTAGCCGCTGTGTTGTTTTCTATGCTCGCTTATTGGAAATGGCCGCCATGGGTCGTTGTTGTTGTCGGGGCAGGATGTGGCTTGCTGTTTTTCTGAGCAGTTTGCTATTAATTGAATTGCTCGTTTTTGTTAAATCGCCCATGTTCATTCATTTTAGGCGTCAACTCCTGTTTACAACAAGGTGAAGCGCCAGGAACGAGATGGCTTTAAGGATTGGAAAAAACGGTGACGAGCAGGCAGTAGAAAAGGCCCTTGGTTATGAGACGAATGTTCGGCCACAAGTGGGGCATGCTACAAACATGAATCTGAAAATCATCGCAAATGTTTAAATCGGTCGATATCAGGAAATGGTGTAGTACGGCATAAAAAATCGAGGAGGTTTTTCTACATGGCCACGATGCTAGCGGGCATTCAGCTTATACCAAATGGCAAAGAAGACCACACAGGAGGCATTGCCAATAAAGTGATTGACGTCATTGAACAGTCTGGTTTGCGGCACCGGGTTGGCCCGCTTGAAACGGTAGTTGAAGGAGACTTCGATTCCTTAATGGCATTGTTGCGCGATGTTCACCAACAAGCCGTCCAAGCAGGAGCTGAAGAAGTTCTAACCAACGTCAAAATGCATTACCGTACAAGCGGCGTCTCACTCGAAGATAAACAATCAACCTAATTGGGTTGATCGATTTGGCAGTCGAGGGAAGACGAAATATAACGGGATGAGAATCCAGGCGACGTTTACGAGCGTTTATCTACAGACTGAAAGCTTCCGACAAATGGCGGAAGCTTTCACCTTGACAGGTCTATAAAACTAGGTATGACATCGCAAACTGCTCAAGCTTTTTCTTCTTGTTTTTCTTTTTGTTCACGTAGCTTAAATTTCTGTACTTTCCCTGAAGCCGTCATTGGAAAATGGTCAACAAATTCAACGACTTGTGGAATTTTAAAATGGGCAATTTGCCCTTTACAATAGTCTTGGACTTCGGCTGCTGTCAGAGAGTGGTCTGCCTTGAGGCGAATCCAAGCAGACACGATTTCCCCGTATTTAGGATCAGGCAAGCCTACGACTTGAACATCTAAAATGGATGGATGTGTATATAAAAATTCCTCTATTTCACGTGGATAAATGTTTTCCCCACCACGGATAATCATGTCTTTTAAGCGGCCCGTAATTTTGCAATAGCCATCTTCATCCATAATCGCAAGGTCGCCTGTATGAAGCCAGCCATCCCCAGTTAACACTTTGGCTGTTTCTTCAGGCTGTTTGTAATAGCCTTTCATGACATGATAACCCCTGGTTAGCAGTTCCCCTTGAACGCCTGCAGCTACTTCTTCCTGTGTATCAGGGTCGACAATCTTCACCTCAACATTTGGCAAAGCTCGCCCAACCGTGTCTGTCCGCCGTTCTAGCGAATCATCAACGCGTGTTTGCGTTATGACAGGAGAAGATTCCGTTTGGCCATAGGCAATGGTAATCTCGGTGATGCCCATTTTCTCAATCACATCTTTCATCACTTCAACAGGGCAGTTTGAACCTGCCATTATGCCAGTACGCAATGAAGAAAGGTCATACGTATCGAATGTCCGCAAGTTCAGCTCGGCAATAAACATTGTTGGTACGCCATGAAGCGCTGTGCACTTTTCAGCTTGGACTGTATGCAAAACTTTCTCTGGATGGAATTCTTCTACAGGCACCATTGTCGCTGCAACGCTAACGCAGGCCAGTGTCCCAAGGACGCAGCCAAAACAGTGGAAAAATGGAACAGGTATACAGAGGCGGTCTTGCTGAGAAAGTTCCATGCAAGCAGCGATATTGCTTGCGTTATGGATTAAATTGCGATGTGTCAGCATGACGCCTTTAGGAAAGCCTGTTGTGCCAGAAGTGTACTGCATATTAATGGCATCATCGACATCCAGCTCACTCATTAAGCGGTCAAGGGCGGCATCGGTTACTTGGTCGCCCATTTTGACAATGTCGTCATAAAGCCACATGCCAGGCTTGCGTTCTTTTCCTAAGTAAACAATATGCTTAAGATATGGAAATTCAGCTGATTCTAGTTTTCCAGGTTCGGCCGTCTGTAGTTCAGGAATTAGCCGGTAAAGCATTTCTAAATAGGAAGTCCCTTTATATCCTTCCATGACGAGCAATGTGGTCGTATCAGATTGTTTTAACAAATAAGCAAGCTCAGATTGCTGATAATTCGTATTGACGGTAACAAGGACAGCCCCCATCTTCCCTGTAGCAAACTGAGTGGTCACCCATTCTGGACAATTTGTCGCCCAAACGGCCATATGCTCCCCACGTTGGATGCCTAATTGCATAAACCCTTTTGCTAACTGTCTACACGAGTGATTAAAGTCTTTGTAGGAAAGGCGTAAATGACGGTCAGGATAAACTAGCGCTTCGGTCGAAGGGGACTCCTCAGCCATTCTTTCTAATAAACTTCCGATTGTCTCTTCTCTCATTAACATGTTGTCCCTCCTTGTCAAAATCGAGCAATTGATTGTCTGGTAAAGTTCGCTAATAGGAAGGCAAATCCTTCCCGGGCCTCATAAAGGGTGAAACCTATTAGGACGTTGGAAAGTATATCATAACAGATGATTTAGGAGCTACGTTGAAAAAACACCTAAAAGAAAGAAAGGCCCCTTCAGAGCACGTTCCTTTATAAAATATGTAGTTGCGAAAAAAACAATGATTCGTTACGATTAAAGAGGCACAATATGGGTTGTGGCAAATCAAAAAGCAGTGTAGCGGCATTTTTTTGCAACGGGAGGTTTGAAAAGGAAACAAAAGGAATAGCAGGGTCAGACGACTAGGTGAAATTTAGTGAAAATAAGGACTATTGTCATGGTAAAAAGGAGAGAGGATATGAAAAAGCAGTTAGCTGTATTGATCGGAGTCAGTATGTTAGCAGCATGTAATCAAGGCGCCGGAGGAGAAGAGGAAAAGGCAAAAGAGGAGGAACTTACAGCCTCATCGGTTCTAACAGCAGCTGAAAAGGCCCATCAAGACCTGCAATCGGTTGAAGTGTCCTTTTCACAAATGGATGATTATGGCTGGGAAGAAGAGGGTGTTGCTTCCTATGATTTTGCTGAAAACGTTACTCATATCGAAACAAAGTCGCCTAAATTGACGCTGTTTAAAGACAGCGAAGAGTTTTTGTTTATTAGCGATATTTCTACTTATACGCGGGACGAAAAAGCGAAATACGAAAGCCTTTTAGACAGAATGACAAGCCAACATAAAAATCCGCTTGCTCACTTCAAGGAGTATGATGAAAACCTTTTCGACAAATTTGAACTCGAAGAAAAGGATGGTTCTTATTTGTTAACGTATAACGGTAGTGAGGACGACCAGCTATTGTTGATTGAAAGTTTGGCGCAATCATATGTAGACTACAATGCAAGAATGTGGGAAGAGGACCCAGAAGACATTGAATTTGATGAAGTCACTGCTGATTCATTTGAGTTGTCTTTTGATATTGATAAAGATACAAACCGTATTATGAGCTACAAAATAAAGGCTGATTATGCAATTGACATCGACGGCTACGAACGTGAATTTGAAGCAGATGACAGTTATATCTTTTCTGCGTTCGACGAAGTAGCAGCAATTGAAAAGCCAGACAAAGATTTAACAGCTGTTGGGAACTTGTCTTACGAGCAGCAAGAACAGTATGAACAAGAGGCATCCGATTATGTCGATGCTGTGATTCAAGCAACTGTTTTCCAAAATGAAGAAGAGTATGCCGCCCGTGCTCCTGGAGATCAATCAGAGGATGAGAAAAAGGAAGAAGGGGCAAAGCAAAAGGATGAATTTGGCGACTTATTCAAAATGTTTTTTGGGTTAGGTTTGGAAGAGTTGAACGTTAATGAAGACGTCATCGAGGAAGCGTCTGCAGCTTACTTGAAGTTGCTACAAGGCTCCAATTACTTAATGCTAGAATCAAATGCCCAAAGCGAGGACACGTTTGAAGTCGTAGTAAGCGTAGAAGGCATTATGCTTGATAACATTCAGCGCGAAATTGACTTGTTGTTGCAAAATGAATTGAGTAGCGGCAGCATTAGTGAAGAATCATCAGAAGAAGAGCTTGTTCAGGCGATGGTAAGCGTGCTTGAAAAAGTGGCTGCTGAAGACCACTTGGCAGAAGCGCGCGAAGTAAGTGTGGAAGTAAACCGCGCTGGCGGTAGCTATATGATCTTAGATCAAGACCAATACTTAGATGCGTTTATCCAATAAATCGTATAGCGAATAAAGTGGTCTCATATAAGCAAAAACCAAGTTGAGTCGTATACCCAACTTGGTTTTTGCTGTCTGTTCAAGGCGTTACCGTTTTCGTTTGAGCAAGCGCGCGATCTCTAAAATTTCCTGCTCGGAAAATTCAGGGTCCTTTTCGTCTGTATCGATTTCTTCTAAAGAAAGGGTCAGCTTAAATTTGCTATCCAAACTTGCGAGAAGGGCGTCGAGGCTTTGGATCCGCCGCCTCGCCTCACTGGCAAAGTACTCGCCTTCGATGTGATAATGGAGGCCACTTTTTTTGGATGGGATCGCTTCTAACTGGGTTTGTTGGCTGTCTAGCTTATGTTCTGAATGAATGATTTCCCCTGCCTCTTCAATGGTAGCTGAAACTTGTTTCTCGGTGGCGGAAGGGCGCAAAGCCGGTGATTGTCTCACACGGTGCATGTAGTTATACCAATAGCTTGGGCTTTTTCCGAAATGCTTTGCTAAATCAGCAGGTTTGATTTTCTTTTCAATCCAGGCAGTAATTAATTCCTTGCGGTCTGTAATATTAATTTTTTCCCATTCTGTGAAGTCTTTCATTCTCTTGTAATTATGTTTGTACTCTTCCAAGTGGTCTTTTGGCAAAAAGGGCAGTTGCCTAATTTTGCTTGAATGATTTTCGCCAGTAGGGGGTTTTCTGTCTAATTTCGGCAAGCCAAGAATGTTGAGGACATTTGCTAAGTTTGCTGTATTCCAACCTTCGACTGTAATGATGCGCGTGTTTCCGTACTGCTTACGCTCTTCTTCCAACAAGCGGCGTTGGTCTGCTGTTTTCATGCTCATGAATTCATCATAAGTAGGAAATGGCATGGCAAAGTAGTCTCCTTTATAATAGCGATTTTCAAGGCTTGTCCATCCTTCCAAATGCTTTAAAGAATAAGTAGACCATAAACAAACAATTAATCGATGTGGAATATTTAGAAGAAAACGTTTTCACAAAGTCTTTTTACATATATATCATACTTCTCATTAATTGACAATAACGAATGCCGATTCAATCTTTGCTTTGGAATTTGCGCTTTGATGTCCATTCATAAGAGGATGATTTTTTTTCGATTAGCCATAGATAGGTTCAAGTGGTGCAATCATTGGTGCTATACTGAGTAGAATGATAACAGAGGGAGGTGCGGGCCATTTTTTATTTATATTTTCTAATCGTCCTTCTCTATATAACTGACCAGATATACCACACTCCAGTGGTTCAAACAGTGAGTGGTATTCTCGCATTTATTGTGATAGTCGTTAATATTCGAAGAGCTCGTCAGCTATACTTATGGGCTGGCCTTTCTTTCTTTTTGTTAGGGTTTCTTTTTTATTTGATTTATGTTCCAAAAGACGTTGGTTTTTTTAACTTGTTTGGCTCAATGACCGGGTTGTTGGCACTTTTGTTCGTTTTACCGTTTATGAGTACCATTATAGCAGCAGGCAAGTACGACCGCGCACTTGGGCAAATGATTAGCAAGCCTCCTACATTAAACATGGTTCGGCTATATCGACGCACATCGGTGATGTCGTATATGCTAACGCTGTTTTTAAATGTGGCCACTGTCCCCGTTGTTGTGGCGACGGTCAAGAGCAAACTTAGCCAACTCAGCTCTGCGGTCATCCAACGCTTTTTTGCCCACAGTATATTGCGGGCATATGCCCTTGTTTTGTTATGGAGCCCTACGGAAATTCTCGTCGCTTCCACGATTGATTTGACAGGTACAAGTTATGTAGCGTTGTTGCCGACACTACTTGTGACAAGCGTCCTGTTTCTCTCAATTGATTGGTTGTTGCACAACCGCCAATTAAAAGGGGGAGAGCTTATCGTACAGCAGGAACCAATCGGGAACCCTAAATTATTGCGGCGGAAATTAATGCAGCTCGCAATCGCGATTATGAGTTTTATCGTTTTGCTTCTTGCTGTAAATGCGTGTATCCCGCAATCATTTTTATTTTCAGTAACCGTGCTCATTATTCCTTTCACGTTTTTATGGGCACTGGTGATTAAAAGGCCAAGGCGCTTTAAAAAACTTGCTTTTCTCTATTTAAAAGGCAATACGACACAGCTGCACAGCTTGTTTTTCTTGTTCTTGGCGGCTGGCTTTTTTGTTGAAGTGTTCCCTTACACGGTTTGGTTTGAGCATATGAATGCCTTGTTTGCTTTTACTTATCAAGAAGGATCGTTGTTTTTGTTTTATTTGCTCGTTGGATTATGCATTTTTGGCTTTGCCCTTGTCGGCTTTCATCCGCTTATTTCAATTGCGATTCTATCACCGTTTTTACAAGAACAAGTTGCAGCCTATCCTTACGGCATCAGCCTATTGCTCATTGGCGTTGGACTTGGCACAGTCATGATAGGCCCATTTAATGTTACGCCAACAATCTTGGCAATGCAGCTAAATGCCAATCCGTATAGCATTATTCGCAAAAACTTTGCATTTGCTTTTAGCTATTTGTTGTTTATCGTTGTGATCGCCTATGCATGTAGCCTGATGATTGCATGAATACATGGTAGTGCTTCTTGCGTACATATACGTTTAGGCAATGTTAACAGTGAAAAGGCAGTTCCTTCCCTTCTTGAAGAAGTGCTAACTGTTTTTGCACCATTTCAGCCTTGCTTTTCAGGCCAACGGTTTGAAAGAGTGAAAAGGACAGGTGCAACTCTAATTGCGCTTTTTCTTGTTGGCCAAGGCGATGAAACGATTGGCCGCGCATGTAATGGAAGTCTCCTTTTATAGGCAAATAGTCGTCCTCACTTGTGAGCTTCAATCCTTTTTCTGCATATTCAATCGCTTGATGAAAATCGTTGCTTTCAAACAACAACTGCACCAAATGGTCGTATATGCGTAAATAGAAGGTGAGGTTTGTACGGACAGTTTTTGGACAAGTTGCTTTTTTTAAGGCTTGCTTGAAAAGGCCAATTGCTCGGCCATTGTTGCCTTCTTCGGAATGAAGAAGCGCTAAACTGATTAGAATCCCTAGCTCTTGGGCGCTAGGCATTGATTTAGTCGCATATCCTGTAGCGTTTAACGCGCTGTTGAGCATATGCATCGCTTTGTGTTGATTATGGTCTACATAGTAAACAAGGATAGCTTGATGCCAGAGTAGAAACTGCCGTAGTTTAGGTGACTGAAAAGCCGGGTTATTTAAGTGCTCTACGATAAGAGCTTTCACTGCTGCAAAGTCATCACGACGGATCGCATGCCTAATCTCTTCCAGAATGAAGGAAACCCAATCATCGACTGGTTTTTCCGTTTCTAACGGCAATTCATCTAGCTTTAAGCTTAGTACATCGGCCAAGATAGGGTAGGTAGACAACGAATGTTTACTGCCCTCTCTTTCAATTGGACGTAATGACTCGCGGCAATTGCCTTCTTCACTCTTGGCTTGGTTGATAGAAACCGAGCTTTCTTCTCCTCCATTGCGTTTTGTTATAAAGGCGTCTTCTGACATTCGTGCACCTCCTTCGTAAGAATAAAGGAATAGACCTTTTATACTAGTTTATAACCTTATTTTTCATATATTTCAATAGCAATCTGACGATAATGTTGAAAAAATGGGCAAGACTAAAACCGCAGAAGGAAAATATACTTTACCCTCTATACAAACAAGGAGAGAAAACATGTATAAAACGAGAAATCATGCGATAATGGAGCAAACGAAAAAACGACATTTCGTCTTGAAAAGGAGTGTAATGGATGACAAGTTCGATAAAAATAAAGAGGCTGTCGATTGGAAAGCCAAACACGCTCGAGTATGGTGACGGCAAACAGATGATTAGCGGCATCCAGAAACAGCAAACAGAAGCGGTGTTTTTGTCTAAACATGGCTTTGACAGCGATGATGTTGCCGATAAGAAAAACCACGGCGGCCCAGATCGAGCTGTCTGCCTATATCCATACGAACATTATGCAAAATGGGAGAAAGAATTTGGAAAGCCTCTCCCACCAGCAGCTTTTGGTGAAAACGTGACGGTGACGAATATGCTAGAAAAAGATGTTCACATAGGAGATATTTTTCAATTAGGAGAGGCGATCATTCAAATTACACAAGCACGCAACCCATGCAGTACAATCGACAAACATACAGGGTTTCACTCGCTATTAAAACGAATTGTCGAAACAGGATATACTGGTTATTTAGCGCGTGTGCTCCATGAAGGGATTGTACGAGCAGATGGGGAAGTAGCCCTTCTTGACCCACACCCTGACAAAGTGTCGGTGTTATATGTCTGTGACACGTATTTCCGCAAGCCAACAGACAAGCAGGCGATGGAACGAATTTTAGCAGTCGATGCCCTAGCAGATGAGTGGAAAGGGAAAATGCGAAAAAGGTTGGAAAAGTTGGAAGCATGACGAAATAGCCCCTGAAGGATAATTAAAATATAAGTGCACTTTCTCTTTATAATTATGGATTAGAGGGGGTAGTGGCGTGAAATGGTTTTGTTTTCTTTCTATTTTCGTAATTTCTAATGCACTGGCTGGATGCTCAAATTTTGACAGTAATGAGCAAATTGAGGTGAGTCCTTCGTTTGATAATGAGTTTGGTGAAATGTTTGGGGTTAAGGAAAAAATCGGTATCATTGGCGGCCAGGTTACTGCTGGTGAAGATCAAAAATGGATGTGGCACTTTTGGGGGGAAGAGGTTCAATACAAAGAATTTAGTGCCGTTGCTATAAACATAGGAACCAATGAAGAGATTGATCCTATTAAAATAGATTATGAAATGCTAATTCCTACAGAAGATGGCTTAATTAGTCATTCCCCCTCACAAGTAATGTTTCCGTCGGAGGGTATTTGGAAAGTCAAAGCTTATGTAGATGATGAGTTTTTTGAAGAGTTTGTTGTTGAAGTGTTTCCATAAGCCACGGCATATTAGTCTAAAAAAATAATAAGCTGCCTCTAAGTTCTAGTGAGACATTTCCGCCTTTTCCAATAACGAAAATGTCGCAAACACAAATGTTTGCTTAACTACAAATTAGGCCATGGCCGAAAGCCGTTTTGTTTTTCTACAAGGCGGTTTTTTTACTGGCCAATTTTATTTCTTGTGCTTTATTATGGGTGTCATTAACAATTGATCCTGTTCTTTTTCCTAATAAATGCTAAAGCACATTAACCGGTACATAATTAAAACCTTCTTGACATATAAGATAAATCAGAATAATATAAGGGGAAATAAAAACAGCTGATCGGAAAACCGAAAGCGCAATTTACTCGTAAGATTAGGTTGCGCTTTTTTCTGTCAATATGCATTATAGGAAGGGTTGATCCTATGTGTCCTTGAGGAAAACCGATAATCCATTTGATGTACAAAGGAAACATGGCGTCAAAAAATGATTAAATTTTTGCATTAAAACCAACTTAACACATTGGAATTGTCGAAGTGATGATAAGTTGAGGGAAGGAGAGGGTGAATATGGGCGCAATTGAAGAGGAAAAGATACAAGCAATTGTTCAGTTTATTGAGGAAATTGATTTTGGTTCCTTGCACATTACGATCCATAATGGCCAGATCACGCAAATTGAGAGGACGGAGAAAAAACGATTTGAAAATGTAAAAAAGCAAAAAGTAAAATAGGCTGATCAGACGACTGAAAGCCCGTTATTCTTAGGAATAACGGGCTTTTCTGTGATTGCAGGAAAGAGCCAAAGTGACAGAAAGGAGATTCATTATGACTACCGTTTTATTTTTATCAGGAAGCCCCTCTTTTTCTTCAAAGACGGATAAACTTTTGCGACAGATCGAGGAAGCGTTCCAAAATAAAGGCGCGAACACGTTTTTTTATTCGGTCACGGATGTGCCGCCAGCCGATTTGGTGTTTGCCCATTTTAACTCACAAGCAGTTGCTTCTATTATTAAAAAAGTAGAGGTAGCTGACGTCATTGTAATTGGCAGCCCGATTTATAAGGCTTCTGTCACTGGCGTGCTTAAATCTTTGATTGATTTATTTCCTGAACGTTCATTTGCAGGAAAAACAATCTTGCCAATTGCTACAGGGGGAACGCTGGCCCATTATCTCGCTTTGGACTATTCGTTTACACCTGTTTTACAAACATTGGGTGCTACAACGATTTTAAAATCGATTTTTATCCTTGATACCCATTTGAAACGAACAGAAATAGGAGTAGAGATTGTTAGTAAAGAAGGGAAAGAGCGAATTGACAAAGCGATTGAACACCTGTTAAACAAAGTGTGGGCGTCAAGCTATGAATCTTAAATGGCAGGAATTAAGCATTATCTTAAGCGTATTTTTGCTACTCACTGCTTGCACAGGAGGAGCGCAAACGGCGAGTACAGGAAAGGACCGAAAGGAGAACGGGGCAGACACAATCCATATTGGCTATCAAAAATTTGGAACGTTAAATATTCTGAAAGCAGAAAATACGCTGGAAGGTGCATTGGAGGCTATTGGCGTTAATGTTGAATGGACAGAATTTCCGGCTGGGCCGCAACTGTTAGAAGCAGTAAATGGAGGCAGCATTGATTTTGGCCATACTGGCGAAGCGCCACCAATTTTTTCTCAAGCGGCAGGCGCTCCAATCGTTTATGTAGGGAATGGTCCACCTCGGCCTAAAAGTGAGGCTATTGTTGTGCAGGAGAATTCGCCAATTGAACATGTTCACGAATTGAAAGGAAAGAAAGTTGTTTTAAACAGAGGCTCAAACGTTCATTATTTGCTTGTAAAAGCACTGGAAGAAGCGGGACTATCCATTAATGAAGACATTGAAACAATATACCTCCCCCCTGCAGAAGCGAGAACCGCATTTGAGCGAGGAGACGTGGATGCTTGGGTCATTTGGGACCCGTTTTTACAGGCGGCAGAAGATGATATAGGCGCCCGTATTATTAGGGATGCAGAAGGGCTGGCTGCAAATCGAGAATTTTTGTTGGCAGACCGTGCCTTTGCGGAAGAAAATCCGGAGATTATTGACATTGTTTTAGAGGAATTGGAAAAAGTTGAGCAAAACATTAAAACAAATATCGAAGAGACTGCCCAATTTTTGTCGCCGCAAGTCGGGATCGATGAAGAAACATTAAAGAAAGTGCTCACACGGTACGAATTTGGAATGGATCCGATAGACGAAGAAGTGTTAGAAGCTCAGCAGAGCATCGCCAATACATTTTATAACCTTGGGCTAATTCCGGAAGAAGTTTCGATTAAAGAAGCGACCTTAGAGGAGGGCGAATAATGAGTTTTTTTTGGTTTATACCAACACACGGGGACGGCAGATATTTAGGGTCAACCGTTGGTGGGAGGCCTGTTACGTTTGACTATGCCCGGCAAGTAGCACAAGCTGCCGATCAATTAGGGTACAAAGGCGTATTGCTTCCTACAGGACAGTCGTGTGAAGACGCATGGGTAACAGCCTCTTCCCTCATTTCCGCAACAGAACAATTAAAGTTTCTTGTTGCTTTACGGCCAGGTGTTATCAGTCCAACTGCAGCAGCGCGAATGGCGGTTACATTTGATCGTTTATCCCATGGAAGGCTGCTATTAAACGTGGTGACTGGAGGAGATCCACTCGAATTAGGCGGAGATGGCATTCATTTAAACCATGAAGAGCGCTATCAATTAACTGATGAGTTCTTGGAAGCGTGGCGGTCTATTGTGACTGGAAATCCCACTACATTTGCAGGGAAGCATGTCAATATTAAAGAGGCGAAAACGAATTTCCCGCCTGTTCAAACACCATACCCACCCCTTTATTTAGGTGGCTCCTCCATCGGAGCAATGGAAGTAACGGCCAAGCACATTGACGTTTATTTAACGTGGGGGGAGACACCTGCACAAGTCAAAGAAAAAATCGCTAAAGTAAGGCAATACGCAAGGAAAACGGGAAGATCAATCAAATTTGGCATCCGCCTCCATGTCATTGTCAGAGAGACAGAAGGAGAGGCATGGCAAGAAGCTGACCGGCTAATCCAACATTTATCGCAGAAAGATATTGATGAGGCACAGAAAGTATTTGCGCGCTTTGATTCACAAGGCCAAAGACGAATGGCTGCGCTCCATAAAGGCAGCAGAGAATCATTAGAAATCAGTCCGAATTTATGGGCTGGCGTCGGATTAGTCAGGGGTGGCGCTGGGACGGCTCTTGTAGGAGGCCCAGAAAGTGTGGCTGCCCGCATTCAAGAATACAAAGACTTAGGAATCGAAACATTTATTATGTCAGGCTACCCCCATTTGGAAGAAGCCTATCGGTTTGCGGAGCTGGTTTTCCCTTACTTCCAGGAGGAGAAAGAAGCCGTGCCGGAAAAGCAGTGGACCAGTCCTTTTGGCGGCATCGCAGCGAGATAGAAAGGGTGATGACATGAGTAAACGAATGGTCATTCAAGTCATTCCATGGGTGATCCCGCTTTTGCTGCTCCTCATTTGGCAATTGGCCTCCCAATTTGAGATTTTGCCAACACGTATACTGCCAGCGCCTTCGGAAATTGCCGCGGCAGCCTATACCCTTGTTCACTCCGGTGAAATATGGCCGCACTTATGGGCAAGTACAAACAGAGCAGTAATCGGCTTGTTCATTGGTGGAGGCATTGGTTTTATGTTTGGTTTGATCAATGGGGTATCGAAAATTTCAGCTATGTTTTTCGATTTTTCCATTCAAATGTTGCGGAATATCCCCCACTTGGCTTTGATTCCATTAATCATTTTATGGTTTGGAATCGGAGAGGAAGGGAAAATTTTCTTAATTGCCCTTGGGGTCATGTTCCCTATCTATTTAAACACGTTTCACGGCATTCGTTCTGTCGACAAAGACTATATAGAGATGGGCAACAACTATGGGCTATCGAATATGGCGGCCTTTTGGCACATTATTCTCCCTGGAGCCCTTCCTTCTATTTTAGTAGGCCTGCGTTATGCGCTTGGTATCATGTGGGTGACGTTGATCGTCGCCGAAACCATTGCCGCTAAAGACGGGATTGGCTTTTTGGCGATGGATGCAAGAGAATTTATGCAAATGGATGTTGTCGTGCTATCGATCATTTTATATGCCTTATTAGGCAAACTTTCCGACATGATGGCCAAAGCGCTAGAATTTCGCTTTTTAAAATGGCATCTCAGCTATCAGAAGTAAAAGGAGGATCCGATGAGCGCACAGATGGCTCTCTCTTTATCAGGCGTCCATAAATCGTTTGGCACAACGAGTGTATTGAAAAACGTAGAATTTTCATTAACAAAAGGTGAATGTATTGCCATTGTCGGCAAAAGCGGCTGTGGAAAAAGTACTTTATTGCGCTTGTTAGCCCGCTTGGAGCAGCCCACCGCTGGAGAAGTATACATCCCGAACGGAGACATTGTCCGGATGATGTTTCAAGAAGGGCGCCTGCTCCCTTGGAAGACGGTCTTGCAAAATGTCATGTTAGGTTTAAAGCACGACCGGAAACGAAAGGCGCTGGAAGCGATCAAAAGCGTTCAGCTCGAAGGCAAAGAAAATGAGTGGCCACGGGCATTATCAGGTGGACAGAAACAACGCGTCGCTTTGGCCCGTACCCTTGTCCACTCTCCTCATGTCTTGCTTTTAGATGAACCGTTAGGAGCACTTGACGCACTAACAAGACGTGAAATGCAGCAATTAATAGAAAAAATATGGCTACAGCGTGGCTTTAGTGTTGTCCTTGTTACACACGATATTGATGAGGCAGTCACATTAGCGGATAGGGTCTATGTGATTGAAAACGGGAGCATCGCTAACACATATGATATTAATCTTCCACGCCCAAGAAAACGATCCTCTTACGAATTTGTCGAAACAGCAGAAGAAATTTTAAACCGGGTGCTAGGTGTAAATGCAACGAACGGCCATCTTGTTTCGTTATCAAATATCAAGTAAAGTGGTTTTCTTGATTAGACACTAGAGTAGCGCCTCTCCTGTGTGATGGGGCTAAATTCTATAGGAATTGAAAAAGGAAACACACTCGTAGCCATGAAGTAGTCCCCATTTAGTTTCCTGGGTAAGCCCATTTAACTGTTTGGGGAGTACTTCTTTCTTTTTTAGAGCAGCGTCGTATAACATTGATAATTCACCACATCAGCGTAGGTATAGAAAAAATTGGTTCAAAGGTCTAATGTGATAACCTGTTCTCCGTGATTTCTGTATCGATTTCCTTTAAAATTTCATGAAACCAGTCCACGTTCACTTTATGGTGTGAAAGGGAATTTTCTAACATGCGGCGGAAATTTTTCATAAGATCTGTCCGATTTTTCAAAGTGTCTTCTAAGAGAGCAATTTTTTTCTCTGTTTGTTTAATTTGAACAAGGACGAGTTCTTTCATTTTTTCTTTGTCGTATGCCCCTTCGAAAAGCATTGCGCTATAAAAAGATAGATTTATATAATCTGTTTTTGACCCGTACGTTGTCATTAAACGATTAAACTCCTCCACTCCTAAATCAGTAAGAATGTATTTGTTTTTTTCTCTTGATTCAGCTTCTCTTTCTTCAACAATGCGTTGAATCATTCGTTTTTCCTCTAACTGTTGAATATTGTAATAAAAGGATCCTTTGGTGTAATTGACAACAAATTTGTAATGTCTCTCATTCATAATGGCTAGAAGCTCATACCCGTAGGAACCTGGTTTTTCTTTTAACAAACCTAAAATTAAAAGTGGGATCAATCGATCACTCCTCGCTTTGATGGATTTTGGAAACATGAGAAGAAAATTCTTTAAAACTTAATTGTCCTAAAGCAAACTTCGTACTTTGAACAAATATAGCTTCATTTTTAGTGAGTTCACGCTTTGCTTCCTTAGCAATCCATTCATCCTCGATGCCCAAAGGATCTAAAACGTGTTTTTGTTTTGAAAAAGCTTCATAATACCGTAATCCAAATTTCCTTTGGGAAATCGCATCAATGTGAATGCCGTCTGGATTTGCTGTTAAGCCTTTCGATGTTACAAAGTAGCAGTTTTCTTCATTATAAGCAATTTTATACAAAATCTGGTTTATTTGCTTAAACTCTACAGCATTTTCTCCAAATCCGCTCTCTCCAAGGTAGTGCCCTAATTCACCGATAATAATTGGGGTATCTGGTACATTCAATTCTTCTCTCAAATGTGTAAATAATGAGAGCAACTTATTCTCATATGTCTTAAAACGTTCTCCGAAACTGTCACTTTCTCCTTGGTGCCATAAAATTGCTATTAATTCACTTGTTTCCGTAGCGAACGTGGCTTCAGAGATCGCATGTCTTGTTAATGGACTGTCCATTGCCCACTCATCAATAGAGCTGCCACCTTCCGCACATGGTATTAACCCAATGGATTCCCCTGGATGATCCGTTGTCCAAGCCTGAGCAAAAGAAGCAGCCGGCCCAATACCAGATACATGACGATCAAAATTGAGCGGTTCAGCCATCATTTGCCATCTGCCATTCCGCAACATATGAATATGCTCATTATAAATAGGCGGTACATCTTTAACAAATCCTCTTCCAGCCATATTTGATTGTCCGATTAATAATATCGATTTCATCGTAAAACCTTCTTTTCTAATTGTGATAGTCTAATTAGACTTTAGGCATTGAGTGTGAGGTCTAATTAGATTTTTGTCAAGACAAATTGTTCGATTTGGCTGATCTCCATTGTTGCTTTGTTTCATACCGATTGTGGTAGAGCGTTTATCAACCACAAGATAGACGAGATACTAGCGACCTTTGGGATCGCCCATTCGCTCAGCAACATAGACACCCCGTATGACAACGCCGTCGCAGAAGCCACCTTTAAATCGAGAATGTAACACGAACTAAAACTTGCTTTTTTTACTGATTCAACCATATACGCATCGACCGTTCACTCAACTATCTATCACCCGTTGACTACAAAGCCTTACACCTTTAGAAATTTGTCCAATTTATGTTGACATTCCAATCTTTCATTTTTGGTCATTCAGTTGATTCTATTAAACGCTTCTTGAAATCCATCTCATACATGCTCGATAGGCCACTTGACAAAAATAACAGAACAATCTTACAATGCTTGTATATCTACCATACTAGTATAAGTAGAAAACGGGAGGTGATTCAGATTAGCATCGATGTTGAAATAAAAGGATCGACACGTGATTTTGTCTACAATCACATTAAAGAACAAATTATAAACTGGGATTTAAAACCAGGTACAAAAATTTCTGAAAAGGAAGTTGCCCAAAACCTTAATGTGAGTCGGACACCTGTCAGAGAAGCTTTTTTACAACTAGCGCAAGAAGAGCTATTAATCATTATTCCTCAAAAAGGGACTATTGTTTCCAAGGTAGATTTAAGCTTAGTTGAAGAAGGCCGATTTGTAAGGGAGCATATTGAGAAGGCGATTGTCCGAGAGGTTTGTACAAAAATTAGTGATGATCAGTTATTTCAATTAGAAACGAACCTTTTGATGCAAGAGCTTTGCTTAAAAAAAGGCTCGCACAATCAATTATTTCAATTAGATGAAGAATTTCATCAATTATTATTTGAAATATGCACTAAGATCAGAACCTGGAACAATATTAGAAAAATGAATAGTCATTTTGATCGATTAAGAATGCTGAGGCTGGCGAAAAACCATGATTTTGAAGTAATTGTAGGCCAGCATAAAGAAATTTTTGAATGTATTTCTGAAAAAAATCCTGATAAAGCAGAAGCGATTATGGAAAAGCATATGAAACTTGTGTTTGTAGAATCGAAAGAATTAAAGGCCGAAAACCCGGAATACTTTAATTAGTATTTTCTGGTTTCACTTTGTTTGAACAAGTGACAGAGGCCGACTTCTTGATGGTTTAGTCAAGATAAAAATGATAGCGCTTTCTATTTTCAGTAATGTAAGATCGTTTTTAATAATGATGTAAGTAGATAAAATAAGGAAAGGGTAGGTAGAGATGATGAACGTTGCCATTATAGGGACAGGGGCAATCTGTCCATCCCATATCAAAGGGTATTTAGAATTTCAAGATAGGTGCAAAATTACGGCTTTATGCGATATTTATCCTGAAAAAGCAGAGGCGCAAGCAAAAGAATTTGATTTAAACGTAGCTATTTATAGTGACTATAAAGAACTACTCAGGCAAGAGAATATTGATCTTGTATCTGTTTGCACCCCGCCTTATACGCATGCGGCTATTACAATAGAAGCTCTAAATCAAGGCAAGAATGTAATTGTAGAAAAACCAATGGCCTCATCTTTAAAAGAATGTGACGCAATGAATGAAGCTGCTAAAAGGTCTGGGAAAATCTTGTCAGTTGTTGCCCAAAATCGATTTACTTCACCAATGATGAAATTAAAACATGTATTAGATACGAAATTAATGGGTCCCATTGTACATACTCAAGTAGACTCTTTTTGGTGGAGAGGCCATTGTTATTACGATTTATGGTGGCGAGGAACTTGGGAAAAAGAAGGCGGCGGCTGTACATTAAACCATGCAGTTCACCATATTGATATTTTTCGCTGGATGAATGGAATGCCTTCAGAAATCACAGCAGTAATGAGTAATGTTGCTCATGATAATGCAGAAGTAGAAGATATATCTATCGCGATAGGGCGCTATGAAAATGGAAGTCTTGCACAAATTACAAGTTCAGTTGTTCATCATGGAGAAGAGCAACAGCTTATTTTCCAAGGGAAAAATGCCCGTGTCTCTGTACCGTGGAAATTGAAGGCATCTAAATCGCTTGATAATGGGTTCCCTGTAGAGGATAAAGAATTACAGGAAAAGCTGCAGAAAGAGTATGAGTCTATAAATGATTTAGAGTATGAAGGACATGCTGGGCAAATAGAAGATGTATTGCACGCGATTGAGGGGAAAAAAGAGGTACTAGTAGATGGAAATGAGGGAAGGGAGACACTCGAATTGATTACTGCCATTTTCGAATCTGCAAGTTTGGGAAAGACGGTAAAACTCCCTTTAGATGAAACGAGTCCATTTTATTCAAGAGAAGGAATTATTGAGAATGCGACATATTTTTATGAGAAAAAAACGAGTATCGAAAATTTCAAAGTAAACGAGATTACAACAGGTGGAAAATACGAGTAAGTTGCCAAAAAATTAAAGCGGTTACATTAGCGGGAATCACTTCATGGAGGGGTTAAAAATGAATAAAAACGATGGAATGAATTATGCTCCAAAAGGAAAACCCAATCGCGTAGTAGAAGAAGGAGAATTTTTCTTTGCCGCAATTGGTTTAGATCATGGGCATATTTATGCAATGTGCAACGGATTATTAGAAGCAGGGGGAGAGTTAGCAGCTGTTTATGATTCTGATCCAAAGAAGGTAAAAGCTTTTGTGGAGAAATTTCCTAATACCCGAATAGCCAATTCAGAAGAAGAAATATTAGGAGACCCTTCCATAAAACTTGTTGCAGGTGCTAGTATTCCATCTATGCGCTGTGACTTAGGACTTAGGGTTTTAGATCATGGAAAGCACTATTTTGTTGATAAACCTGCATTTACAACAAAAGAACAGTTGGAAAAGGCTAAAAAGAAGACGGAAGAGACTGGTTTACGATGGGGAATTTATTACAGTGAGCGACTTCATGTAGAAGGGGCTGTTTTTGCGGGGCAGTTAATAGAAGAGGGAGCGATTGGCAGGGTAGTACAGATGATTGGAACAGGGCCACACCGTGCAAGTCCGTCAGCTAGACCTGACTGGTTTTTCGATAGGGACTATGTTGGAGGCATTTTATGTGATATTGGGAGCCATCAAATTGAACAGTTTCTCCATTATGCTGGAGCCAAGGACGCAAAAGTACTCCATAGTAAAGTAGCCAATTACAACTTTAAAGAGCATCCTAAATTTGAAGATTTTGGCGATGCCACTCTCGTTGCTGATAACGGTGCTACTTTTTATTTTCGGGTCGATTGGTTGACTCCTGATGGTTTGGGCACTTGGGGTGATGGGCGCGTTATTATTTTAGGGACAGATGGGTATATTGAGGTGCGTAAATATATTGATATTGCCCGTAGTGGTAGTGGGGATCATGTCTATTTAGTAAATCATGAAGGAGAAAAGCATTACGAGTGCCAAGGGAACATAGGGTATCCATTTTTTGGGGCATTTATTTTAGATTGTTTGAACGGAACAGAAAATGCGATGACACAGGAACATGCATTTAAAGCCGCTGAATTATGTATTGAAGCGCAGAATATGGCGATACAAGTGGAGGCAGCAAATAGCGTTGTTGCAAAGTAAATACAAAAGTCGTTATCGATAATGAAAATCGAAAAGGAAAAGTTGCGGGAATAACAAGTATTAGTGGATGGCAATAGCGTTCTAAGACAAAGTGTGAAGATAGACAGAAATCATCTTGAGGGAATTGAAGAAGAGACCTTTAATCTTAATGTTGAAGATTTAAATAGCCAAAGCTCGCAGTACTATTTTTACGCCAACGTTAGCTGTGCATATGAATTAGTATTGTATACAAGTCAATGCATAGCTTTAGGCTTTTTTCTTAACAAAACGAAACAGTGTTTAGAAAAGATTGCACATTTTGGAAGATATAATAGGAATACGTATCTTGTTACTTGATAAAAACATGTCTGTACGTATTACTGTTCAGTATTATTTTTGGAGCGTTCATCACGCAATGAAGGGGTTTACGAGGTTGAGGCTATTGAACTCATACTGACAGCTAAGGAGGAACATCATTGAAAAAAATAATGGATAGTCTAATGATTGGTAGTCTACTAGTATTATTAGCTGCATGTGGGGAAACGGTAGTAACCTCAGGAGCAACGAATACAGAAGGTGGCAGCAAGACACTAAAATTAGCTCACGATTTAGGGGAGGATCATCCCGTCCATCTAGCGTTAACAAAGTTTGCTAAAACCGTTGAAGAAAGCTCAGAAGGCCAAATGAAAGTTGAAATTTTTTCTAACGGAGTATTGGGAAATGAACGTGAAATGCTGGAACAAATACAAGGCGGGGGAATAGATATTACGAAAGTAAGTGCGGCTTCACTTGAAAGTTTTGCTTCATCATATTCAATATTTAGCTTGCCGTATGTTTTTGATGATGAAGAACATTTTTTTCGGTCAATGGAATCTGATGCAGTAAGTGATTTATTTGCTTCTACAGAAGACGAGGGATTTCTAGGACTAACTTGGTATGATTCTGGTTCTCGTAATTTTTACACGGCAGATAAACCAATTATGCATCCAGATGATTTAAAGGGGTTAAAAATTCGTGTAATAGATAGTCGAACACAAATTGAAATGGTGAAAACATTAGGCGGTGCACCTACACCAATGCCATATGGTGAAATTTATACTGCTCTGCAATCTGGCGTAATCGATGGTGCTGAAAGTAACCCAACAGCACTAACAACTGGGAAACATGGTGAGGTAGCAAAGGCGTTCTCTTTTGATGAACATACTCGTATTCCAGATATTGTTGTCATTAGCAGTAGTGCGTGGAATAATCTGACAGAAACGCAACAAAACATATTAAAAGAGGCTGCGGAGGAATCGACTGAATATCAAAAAGAAATTTGGGCTGAAGCTTTAGAAGCAGCAAAGAAAGAAGCAGAGAACTTGGGAGTAGAATTTTACTATCCTGAAAAAGGTCCGTTCCGCGAAGCCGCAAGTCCAATATACAAGGAATATCGTAAAGATGAAAGGCTCGCAGCATTACTAGATGCTTTTAATGAAATGCGTTAAAAAGGAAGGAGTGGGGATTCCAATGCTTTTAACAGTCAAAAGTGTGAAGACTTTCTTAAACCGGTTGATTATGACCGTTGCCTCTATGCTAACTGTTGTATTAGTTTGTTGTGCATTATGGCAGATATTAAGCAGGTATGTGTTAGGTTCCCCTAGCATTATTACGGAAGAGTTATCCCGTTTTCTTCTGATATGGGCAGCAATGCTAGGAGCCGCCTATGCATTCGGTTCAAAAGAACAATTAGCAATCGTTTTTCTGAAATCAAAATTAAGCGGTTTAAAAAAGAAATTAGTTGAGATTTTTATTGACGTCACCATTATTATGTTTGCAGGATCGGTTTTAATTAAAGGCGGCTACAATCTTGCTTCTCAGACATTAAGCCAAACTTCCCCTATCCTTGGTATTCCAATGGGCTATGTTTATGCGATTCTTCCTGTAACAGGGGTATTAATAATCATCTATCAATTATTAAGCCTAGCGGAAAGGCGAGGGCAGAATGAATCTTCGGAACAGTAGATAAATCCTTCTGTTTCGTCTCGTACGAGTAAATTTAGGGGGCGTATTCAAAATGGATATAGCAATATTATCGGTATTACTTCTTTTTGGAATATTCTTCTTTCTTCTTGCGATAGGTGTTCCAATATCAATAAGCATTGGTCTATCCTCTATTGTATCTGTTATGGTAGCTACGCCGTTAGACGTGATCCTTTATACGAGTGCGCAACGTTTATTTTCTGGAATGAACAGTTTTGCGTTATTAGCTATCGTCTTTTTTATTATGTCAGGAAGCATTATGAATAATGGAGGAATCGCATTACGATTAATTAATTTAGCAAAGTTGATTGCAGGAAGGTTACCTGGATCATTGGCACATACAAATGTAGTTGGGAATATGCTTTTTGGCTCTATTTCAGGGTCAGCAGTGGCTTCTGCGGCAGCAATTGGCAGTGTTATGGCTCCTTTGCAGAAGAAAGAAGGCTATGACAAAGGTTTTTCGGCAGCTGTAAATATAACTTCTTCACCAGTGGGCATTTTGATCCCCCCTAGTGGTGTATTAATCCTCTATTCATTAGTCAGTGGAGGAACTTCTGTTTCTGCATTATTCATGGCTGGATATTTGCCTGGCATTTTGATGGGATTAACAGTTATGATCGTTGCTTACTTTATTGCTAAAAAAAATCATTATACGATTTCTGAAAAAATAGGTCTAAAAGAGGCAAACAGAATCATCATACAATCAATTCCTAGTTTACTATTGATTGTTATTGTGATTGGTGGAATTGTAGCAGGCATTTTTACTGCTACAGAAGGTGCCGCAGTTGCGGTTCTATATTCTTTAATTCTTTCATTGATTTATCGCTCCTTAACGTGGGCCCATATTCCTAAAATTTTCAAGGAAACAATTGTGATGACAGGAATTGTTTTATTTTTAGTTGCTGTCTCTTCTATCATGTCATGGGCAATGGCATTAACAGGCATGCCGGCAGCTATTAGTAACGGGCTTTTAAGTATCTCAGATAATCGCTATATTGTATTGTTGATTATGATGTTGATTTTATTAGTTGTTGGCATTTTTATGGACCTCACGCCAGCAGTACTCATTTTTACACCTATTTTCTTGCCGATTGTTGTGCAAATGGGGGTAGACCCTGTCCATTTTGGAATCATGCTTGTATTTAATCTGGCTATTGGTGCTATGACACCACCGGTAGGGAGTGTTTTATTTATAGGTTGTAGCGTAGGGAAAGTGTCCATTGAAGAAGTGATAAAACCTTTGAGCTATTTCTTTATAGCGCTTGTTGCAGCATTATTTATAGTGGTTTATATCCCTTCCATTAGTCTAATTATCCCTAAACTTTTTAACCTGTTATAAACATAAAAGGATAAACAAAGCATTTTTTCTCTTGCCGATGGTTGTTTCTCTCGTACCTACAAATGGGTCATAGCCAAAAACCGTTTTGTTTTTCTACAAGGCGGTTTTTTTGCTGGCTATTTTTATGCCCCTGTTTCGTATCCATTATTTAAAAAACACGTACAATCAGAAGGCGTTGGCGCTTATTTCATGTTTAAAGCAGTTCTAGGATTGAAAATCTGCCATTGACAGTCTATTCGAACACAGTTAGAATTTTTATAAATCATATCAACTTACATGGGTTTGTCTGTAGAGGAGAAAGGGGAGAGTAATGGCTTACGTTTTTGAGCAAATGGAGGCTACCGACTATGAAAAGGTAAATACCAAGTTGAAAAATCGGGATAGCCTGGATATTTTGCGCTGGGCGAATCAAACGTATGGTGAAAAGCTCGTGTATGCTTGCAGTTTTGGAGCCGAGGCCATGGTGCTGCTTGACTTGTTGTCAAAAATACAAAAAGAAGCCCACATTTTGTTTTTAGATACAGATTTTCATTTTGCCGAAACGTACGAATTGATCGAACGTGTAAAAGAACGATACCCGACATTTCGTATTAACATGGCTAAACCGGCTTTGTCTCCAGAGGAACAAGCGGAACGTTACGGCGATGAACTATGGCTTAAAAATCCAGACCAGTGCTGTCAAATTCGAAAATTGGATGTGCTGGCCCGTGAGCTTGAGCCTTACGATGCTTGGCTTTCAGGCTTAAGGCGTGAGCAGTCTCCAACACGAGCAAATACCGAGTTTGTTAATCAGGATAAGCGCTTTAAAAAGGTGAAGGTTTGTCCGTTGATTCATTGGACGGAAGAAGAAATATGGATGTACATCAAATTGCATCAATTGCCCTACAATGAGTTGCACGACCAGCACTATCCGAGCATTGGCTGTACGTACTGCACGAAAGCGGTCATGCCTGGGGAAGATACTCGAAGCGGCCGCTGGGCGGGAACAGGAAAAACGGAATGCGGGTTGCATGCACCAACGAAAGGAGATTCATGAATGGAAGCAGTAAAAGAAACAGAACTGGTTCACCGATATGATCCGGCGTATGATACAACGGGCATCACAAACGAGATTGCACTCGATGGTTTTGCTCTCTCTGACTTGGAGTTGCTTGGCATTGGTGGTTTTACGCCGCTAACAGGCTTTTTAAACGAAGATGATTACCATTCTGTTGTCAAGTCAATGAGATTAGCGAATGGAGCGCCTTGGAGCATTCCGATTTCACTGCCTGTTAGCGCCGACCAGGCTTCTGCCTTGCGCGTTGGCGAACGTGCAAAGCTCGTTTACAAGAATGACATTTACGGCGTCATTGAAATCGAATCAATTTATACGCCTGATAAGAAAGTCGAAGCTCAGGAAGTATACCGTACGACTGACGAAGCCCACCCTGGGGTAGCGAAGATGTATGCACGTCCTCCGATTTATGTAGGCGGGCCGATTGTATTAACAAAACGTGTCAATTATGAACGCTTTGCCTCTTACTATATCGATCCAATCGATACGCGGCGGATTTTTGCTGAAAAGGGCTGGAAGACGGTCGTTGGCTTCCAAACGCGAAATCCGGTGCACCGCGCCCATGAATACATTCAAAAAGCAGCCCTTGAAACGGTTGACGGACTGTTCTTGAATCCACTTGTCGGGGAAACAAAGGCAGGGGACATTCCAGCCGATGTGCGCATGGAAAGCTATGAAGTGTTGCTTAAAAACTATTATCCAAAAAACCGTGTCCATTTATCGGTGTTCCCGGCAGCCATGCGTTATGCCGGTCCCCGGGAAGCTATTTTTCATGCGTTAGTTCGCAAAAATTACGGTTGTACTCATTTTATTGTTGGCCGCGATCATGCAGGTGTCGGCAATTATTATGGTACTTACGACGCACAAGAGATTTTCAAAGAGTTTGAAGAAGGCGAGCTTGGCATTAAGCCGTTGTTTTTTGAACATAGTTTTTATTGCAAAGCTTGCGGCAACATGGCTTCGCAAAAAACATGCCCTCATGATTCTGAGCACCATGTTATTTTATCGGGGACCAAAGTGCGGCAAATGTTAAAAGAAGGCGTGCTTCCTCCACAAGAATTCAGCCGCAAAGAAGTGGTTGAAGTGTTGATGCGTGGATAGGGCGATAGAAAAATAGAGAAAGAGGGAGCGTCAATGATAGAGGCGGCAGCATTTGTGATTGCTTTTTTCTTCGCAATGAATATCGGCGCAAGCGGAACAGCGGCAGCGATGGGCCCTGCTTACGGAAGTGGAGCGATTAAAAGGAAACGAGTGGCGATGCTTCTTGTGGGCGCTTGCGCTTGGCTTGGCGCGCTAGCAGGTGGCGAAGTCGTGCGTACGATCGGCGAAGGGATTCTGCCGCCTACCGTGATGCAAATGGAAGTCGTTGTTATTGTGTTAGCTGCGGCTTGTTTTACCTTATTTTTTGCCAACCTAATTGGCATTCCCTTGTCAACGAGCGAAGTCGTTGTCGGCTCCCTTGTTGGGGCTGGCCTTGCGTACCAAGCTCTATATTGGCAGTACTTGCTTGTGATTGTGAGCTTTTGGATTGTCATTCCGTTTGCCGCGTTTTTTCTCGCATTCGGGGCTGGAAAAATGATCAAAAAGTATCAAGCCCATTTGCCCTTTTTGCGTGGCGATGGAAAATGGCATAAGCCTCTCACCTTCATTTTAATTGCTTGTGGTTGCCTTGAAGCTTTCTCAGCTGGGATGAACAATGTGGCCAATGCTGTCGGCCCTCTTGTCGGGGTAGGGGCGCTAGATGTGACAACGGCTGTTATTGCTGGTGGATTTTTTGTTGCCCTTGGCGCCTTGTTGCTCGGCGGAAAAGTGCTCGAGACCAATGGCAAACACATTACCAATCTTTCGCTGCTGCAAGGAAGTACAGTCTCCTTTACGGGTGGAGCGCTTGTGATCATTGCTTCGATTTTTGGTCTTCCTGTGCCCCTGACGCAAATTACGACTGCGGCCATTGTCGGCATCGGCACAGCGGAAAACGGATTTGTCTTATGGCAGAAGTCTGTCATAAGACGGATTATTAAAGTTTGGATTGTATCACCTTTGTTTGCGTTGGCTGTTTCCTATAGCTTGATTTTGCTTTTCCGCTCGCAAGACTATTATACGCTTGTTGTAATTGTCAGCGTTTTTATCGCGACAGTAGGCGCAATCAGCTTATACCGTTCCGTCCGCCAAGACAAAGAACAAACGATGCGTGATGGGGAAGGCATATAAACATTTTACATAAGGGGACTTAGCAATGACAAAAACGAATTCAAATCTTGTTTGGCATGAAGCAAGTGTCAGCAAACAGGAAAGGCATGCACGCCATAACCATAAAGGCTGCGTGCTTTGGTTTACAGGACTTTCAGGCTCAGGAAAATCGACGCTCGCCAACGCTTTAGACCGTTCATTGTTTGATGCAGGGCTGTCAACATACGTACTAGACGGCGACAACATCCGCCATGGCTTAAATAAGGACTTAGGTTTTTCCGATAGAGATCGGCAGGAAAACATCCGCCGTATTGGAGAAGTTGCCAAATTGTTTGTTGATGCTGGTACAATTGTATCGACAGCCTTTATTTCGCCGTTTCAATCGGATAGAGACCAGGCAAGGGCTCTACTGGCAGACGGCGAATTTGTAGAAGTGTACGTGAAATGTCCCCTTGAAGAGTGTGAGCGCCGTGATGTCAAAGGACTTTATAAAAAAGCGCGTAATGGGGAAATACCTCAATTTACTGGCATTAGTTCCCCTTATGAGGAGCCGGAAACGCCTGAAATTACCGTCGATACGAGCGTACAAACAGTGGAAGAATCAGTAGAACAAATCATTGGCTGGCTAGAAAAGCATCATATTCTCACTCGGTGAACAGGCAGGCAAAGTAAACGGAAGGCAGTGATAGCAATGGCACAAAAGGGAACGGTTTATTTAATTGGTGCAGGGCCGGGCGATTGTGGTTTATTGACGGCAAAGGGGCTTGACATTCTTCGCCAGGCGGACGTTTTATTATACGACCGTCTTGTCAACCCACTTTTGCTAGAAGAAACCAAACCAGGGGCTGAGCTGCTGTATGCAGGCAAGCTGCCGAACCGCCATATTCTTCGCCAAGAAGCGATTCATGACGAAATGGTGCGCCATGCCCAAAAAGGAAAATGCGTCGTCCGTTTAAAAGGCGGCGATCCAAGCGTATTTGGGCGCGTTGGCGAAGAAGCAGCCTTTCTCGACGAATACGCCATACCTTACGAAATCGTTCCTGGGGTGACAGCAGGAATTGCGGCGCCGGCTTATGCAGGCGTTCCCGTAACCCATCGCCTTCACGGCGCCAACTTTGCCATTGCGACAGGGCATAGCCGCAGAGACACCGGCTTGCCTGAAATCGATTGGAATGGGCTTGCCTCCATCGACACGGTTGCTTTTTATATGGGCATTAAACACTTGCCCACCATTGCAGAAAATTTAATCACACATGGCCGCCCAAAGGACGAAAAAGTGTTGTTAATTCAATGGGGGACAACGAGCAAACAGCGGACTCTTACCGCCGACTTAGGCACGATTGCCCGAAAAGCAGAAGCGGAACAGTTCACGAATCCGGCGATTGCCCTCATTGGTGATGTTGCAGGCCTTAACCAAGGAAAAAGTTGGTTTGAGCGTAAACCATTGTTTGGTTCGTTTCCGCTAATTGCCAATAGTGACGGTGCTGCCCAGCTTGCATCTTTATTAAAAGAAGAAGGGGCTGAAACGTTTGTATACCCCCGTTTCCATGAGGTAGAGGAGGAAGCCCCGCTTATTCATTGGGAAACGGCTACAGACATTGCCTTCTATGATGAGAAGGATGTCATTGTCTTTTTTCGATGGCTCCAAAAAAGAGGACTTGATATCCGTACCCTCTCTGCCCAATTTAGCGGTGAAACGGATTCGGCGGTGCAGGCTCTTCAACAACGTGGGCTTGCCCCTGTTCAGGGGAGCAGACCAATAGGGTCAGACCGACTCTTTTTAAGCCGAGGGGGCTTAGGTGGCAAGCCTGGCTGGAAACACATTCAAACACGGGAGCGAACCGTTGCCCCATCCACGCAAACGACGATAAACCGTCTACTCGATGAAGGGCACTTGACTGATCTTGTCTTTTTAAGCCGTGAGTCCGTTGAATGTTTTTGTGAAGCGTTTGCTGCGATTGGCAGAGAGAAGGAGATAAGCGAGTTAACTGTGCTTTGTTTAAGCGATGAAGCGGAAAAAGCAGCGATTTCCTATGGTTTGTCGCCGCAAATTAAGCAATCGGTACTGTCGGCATGGATGGAGGGGAACTATGCAGGCGATTTTATATGTGGGCCACGGTAGCCGAGTCAAAGAGGGAAATGACCAGTTTCGTGCTTTTATTAAAAAAGCCAAAAGCGATTTTTCCGGCGATTATTTCCAAACGGAAGCGTTTATTGAATTGAGTAAACCGACGATTGCCGAAGGGATTGATCGGTGTGTACAAAACGGGGCAACGGCAATTGCCGTCATTCCTGTATTGTTATTGACGGCCAACCATGCGAATATGGACATCCCACAGGAAATACAAGCGGCTAAGAGGAAATATCCCGACATTGTATTTGCCTATGGCAAACCGTTTGGCATTCAAGCGGATGTCGTTGATGTTGCTTTAAAGCGGCTTGCTGATGCAGGGCTGCCACTGCTTGCGGAGGAAGGCAAACGGCAAGAAGGTACGACTGTTCTTGTGGTCGGCAGAGGATCGAGTGACGGCAATCAACCAAGTGATGTCGCTAAAATTGCCCGTTTGCTCTATGAGAAAACAGCATGTGACAATGTCGAAACGTGTTTTATGGCAGCAACAACGCCGACAGTGGCCCAAGGGTTAGCCAAAGTGGAGAAACTTGGTGCGCAGCGTGTTTATGTGCTTCCGTATTTGCTCTTTACCGGCATTTTAATGAACGAATTGGCGGATACGTTGGCAGACAGAAAAGGAAACACAGACACTGCTTATGTGTTATGCGAATTCCTTGGGAGCGATGACGGGCTGGCCCCTGTTCTGGTAGGCCGCGTCAATGAGGCGCTTCGTGAAATAAAAGGGGGATGCGGATGAGTGCGTTGCCGTTTATGCTCGAGCTAAGCATGTTAAATACCGTCATAGTCGGCGGGGGGCAGCTTGCTTATAAGCGGGCGTTAAGCATCATTGAAGCAGGCGGACATGTAACTGTTGTGGCGCCCACACTTCATCCGCAGCTCCACGCGTTAGCGTTAGCCGAAAAGCTGCGTTGGGAAGCACGTTATGTAAGTGGAGATGAATGCTTTCTCGCTGATTTGCTTTTCCTCTGTACCGATCAGCCACTTTTGCACCAACAGTTGTTGCAAAACCGTGCCCCGCGTCAGCTCGTTTATGTTGGCGACCAAGCACAAGCAGGCCATGTTTATGTGCCAGCTAAAATTGAAAAAGGGTTGCTCACTGTTAGCATCTCAACAGCAGGAGCAAGCCCAAGTTACACCAAACGAATAAAGGGGCAAATCGCGAACATGTTGCCAGAGCATGCTGCCGAAGAACTTGCATTTCTCCAGAAAGCACGGGAGCTTGTATTAGCGAGCAATGGTGGAAACGGGGAAAAACGCGCGCTTTTGCAAGAGCTTGCTTCACCAGAACGCCTGCAAGATGAAAGGCGCGAGCAATGGCTAGATGACCAACTGCGACGGATAGCCGAAGATAACCAAAAATGAAGACGATACGAGAGGTGGATTGTGGTGCAGCTCCAGACGACAAACAGCCCATTCAGCCAAGAACAAATAGAGCTTTTAAATAAGTTGCTGCCAACGCTAACCGCTACGCAGAAAAGCTGGATAAGCGGTTATTTGGCAGCAACAGCAAACACGGTTCTTAGTGAAGCAGCGACAACGGTACCAGCTGAACTTAGCGCACCGAGCGAAGCTGCCCAGGAAAACAAAGAAGTGACTGTGTTATACGGTTCACAAACAGGAAATAGCCAACAGCTTGCTGAAGAAATTAGCCGCAAACTGGAAGACAAAGCGTATCATGTGACATTGGCATCGATGCATACATATAAGCCAAAAAACATAAAAGACGTTACGAATTTACTTCTTATTGTTAGTACGCATGGTGAAGGCGAACCGCCAGATAACGCTATTGCTTTCCACGAATTTCTGCTTGGGCGCAAGGCGCCGAAATTGGCGGATTTGCATTTTTCAGTGCTCGCTTTAGGGGACTCATCTTATGAATTTTTCTGTCAAACAGGCAAAGAGTTGGACCAACGCTTAGAGGAGCTTGGAGGAACGCGCTTGTATCCTCGTGTTGATTGCGACATTGATTTTGACGAGGATGCAGCTGAATGGATGGCAGGTGTTGTTGCTGGCCTTGAAAAAGCAACGGGTACGTCGTCGGCGAGTTCCACAGCTCTGCTATCACCAGATACCACGGCTACTACTTACAGCCGTACAAATCCTTATCAAGCAGAAATACTTGAAAATATCAATTTAAATGGCCGTGGTTCAAACAAGGAGACGCGCCACTTGGAGCTTTCTCTTGAAGGGTCGGGATTTACATTTGAGCCTGGCGACTCGGTTGGTATTTTTCCGGAAAATGACAGTGATTTGGCTGATCAGTTGATTGCCAAAATGGGTTGGAACGGTGATGAATCGGTGCCAATTGGCAAGCAAGGCGATGTGTTGCCATTGCGGGAGGCGCTAATCCGTCATTTTGAAATAACGGTTTTAACAAAGCCTTTGCTCGAAAAAGCGTCGCTGCTTTCCAAAAACAATGCTTTAAAGGAATTAGTGGCAGCTGGCAATGAACAGCAGCTTCGAGCTTACCTAGAAGGACGGGACATTCTTGATTTGGTTAGGGATTTCGCTCCATGGGAAGGAACAGCAGGAGACTTTACCGCTATTCTCCGCAAAATCCCGCCACGTCTGTATTCGATTGCTAGCAGCTACCGTGCAAATGAAGACGAAGTCCATTTAACTGTTGGCGCTGTCCGCTATGACGCTCATGGGCGTAAACGGGCAGGTGTTTGCTCCGTACAATGCGCTGAGCGCAAAGCGCCAGGGGAGACATTGCCCATTTTTATTCAGCGTAATCCAAATTTTCGCTTGCCTGAGAATGGGAGCACACCGATTTTAATGGTCGGTCCAGGAACAGGAGTAGCTCCTTTTCGAGCCTTTTTGGAAGAACGGGAAGAGACGGGGGCAGAGGGGCCCGCTTGGCTATTTTTTGGAGATCAGCATTTTTCGACTGACTTTCTATACCAAACGGATTGGCAGCGCTGGATGAAAGAAGGCGTATTAACGAAAATGGATGTCGCTTTCTCCCGTGACCAGGACGAAAAAGTCTATGTGCAGCACAAAATGTTAGAAAAAGCCGATGAAGTGTTCCAATGGCTAGAAGATGGCGCTGTTCTTTATATTTGTGGCGATGAAAAACAAATGGCGAAAGATGTCCATAAAACGCTCGTTTCGATTATCGCCCAACAAGGCAACCGCAGCGAAGAAGAAGCAGAAGCCTATCTCAGTCACTTACAGCAAAATAACCGTTACCAGCGCGACGTGTATTAATGGAGGGAGAAAATAATGGCAGACCAAAAATTTGCACCGACACAAGATGGACCTCCTAGTGATGTCGAACGCATTAAAGAAGAAAGCAATTATTTACGTGGCACTTTAGCAGAATCATTAAACGAACCATTAAGCGCCGGCATCCCAGACGACGACAACCGGTTAATGAAATTCCATGGCAGTTATTTGCAAGATGACCGTGATTTGCGTGAAGAGCGGCGCCGACAAAAGCTTGAGCCGGCCTATCAATTTATGGTGCGCGTCCGTCTTCCTGGAGGGGTCGCCACACCGAAACAATGGCTGGCTATGGATGATCTAGCCCATCGATACGGCAATGGCACGCTTCGGCTAACGACACGGCAAACGTTCCAAATGCATGGCATTTTAAAATGGAATATGAAGAAAAACATCCAAGGCATTAATGCTGCTTTAATGGATACGATTGCTGCTTGCGGCGACGTCAATCGAAATGTGATGAGCACGCCCAATCCGTACCAATCTGAAGTCCATGGTGAAGTCTACGACTGGGCGAAAAAATTGAGTGAAGCGCTATTGCCAAAAACAAGGGCTTATCATGAAATTTGGCTTGACGAAGAAAAAGTCGCGGGCACGCCTCAGCAAGATGAAGTAGAACCAATGTACGGACCTCTTTATTTGCCAAGAAAATTTAAAATTGGCGTTGCCGTTCCACCTGCAAATGATGTGGATATCTTTTCACAAGACATTGGTTTTATAGCCATTTTGGAAGAAGGCAAGCTAACCGGTTTTAATGTTGCGTGCGGTGGAGGAATGGGCATGACACACGGCGATACAAAAACCTACCCGCAACTTGGCCGTATTATTGGCTTTTGCGAGCCTCAGCAAATCATGGATGTTGCTGAAAAATTGATTACGATTCAACGGGATTATGGCAACCGTTCCGTTCGGAAGTATGCCCGATTTAAGTACACGATTGATCGCCGTGGCTTAGACTGGTTAAAAAACGAGTTGCACGCACGCCTTGGCTGGGAGCTAGGAGAAGCACGCCCCTTTCAGTTTGATCATAACGGTGATCGCTATGGCTGGACGAAAGGAGTAAAAGGGCGTTGGCACTTGACGTTATTTATCCAAAATGGCCGGATTCAAGATACAGACGATTACCAACTAATGACTGGCTTGCGCGAGATTGCTAAAATTCATACAGGAGAATTTCGTTTGACTGGCAATCAAAATGTGATCATTAGCAACATAACGGCCGCGAAGAAAAAAGCGATTCAAGCCATTGTCGAAACCTATCGGCTGACAGACGGCCAACATGTCTCAGCATTGCGCCGAAACTCGATGGCTTGCGTTGCTTTTCCGACATGTGGCTTAGCAATGGCTGAATCAGAACGGTATTTGCCTTCGCTCATTGATAAACTGGAGTTTATCCTCGATGAAGCGGGCATCCGCGAAGAAGACATCGTCATCCGCATGGCTGGCTGTCCTAATGGCTGCTCACGTGCTGCATTAGCCGAAATCGGTTTTATTGGTAAAGCGCCAGGTAAGTATAACCTTTATCTTGGCGGGGGATTTGCTGGGGAACGCTTGAGCAAAATGTACAAAGAAAATATCGGCGAGGCGGAAATTTTAGAAACATTGGAACCGATCCTATTTGCTTATGCGAAAGAACGAGAAGAAGGCGAGCATTTTGGCGATTTTGTCATCCGCAAAGGCTATGTAAAAGCAGTCGAGTCGGGAACCGATTTCCATCAATAAAAAGAGAAGCTGCCATAAGCACTGAGCTTAGTGGCGGCTTCTTTTTATGCCAGAGAGAAGTCAAGCGGTGATTTCCAAATTTTTCGTCATCTGCCGCAGCAACCATAGCAAACCAGCAATGAACGCTGCAGTGAGAAGAATCGACAAAAAGGGAGAAGACGCGAGGCCATCGCTCCAAGTAACCACGGGATCTGGCACGTCTAAGCCCCAAAAGCGGTTGTGGACAATGACGACTGCAACACAAAGCATGACCATGCCAAAACCAGCATAAGGGTTAAATTTATAGTACCCGGCGCTAATGAACCAACCTAACAAGTAGAACAGGAAAAAAGTCGAAAGCATCGCTACAGTTTGGATGAAAAGCGATTGTTCCATAAAGGGCCACGTATGACTGAGTTCCCAACCGGCAACGAAGTAGACGAGCCGTTCCAGGCCGTACAAGATAAGTCCAGCTATGGTCATAACAATGGCCAAGCGCGCGCTGGCTGACGCCATGCCTTTAAAGTAGTCTTTGCGCGTAACGCCGTTCGATACAAAATATTCTAAGAAGCCCCTCATAGACATCAAACCAAGAATCAAAAAGAAAATCCGCGTTGATTGCAAATAGCCTTGCAGAAGGGACCAGTCATAGGTTGATAGATGATTGAGCAAAACGACAATAACGAGAAAGATGCCAATAAACATTGCCGTATACCATTTACTCCATTTCACAAACGTATGCAATGTCGCCTTAGCAACAAGTGTGCTTTTATTCATTATGCTTCTCCCCTGTCAAATGGATAAATAGTTCTTGCAAAGCAACTGGGCCAATTTGCAAACCTTGTCGTTCGGCCTGTGATCGCTCTGTTTCAGTTAACTCTCCATAGACCATTGCCGACTTTGTCTGTCCTAGTATCTGTTCATTTAGTACTTTCTTTTCTCGTGTAAATCCATCAACTGCTGCGGCATCGCCCGTAATCGTCGTTCCCCTCGACAACAATGACTCTGTACGATCATGGAGCATGAGGGAACCTTGATGAAGAATGAGAACGTCTTCTAGCATCGAAGCTACTTCGGAAATAAGGTGTGTGGACAGGATGATCGTCCTCGGACGTTCCATATATTCATTGAGTACTTCTTTATAGAAAATATCCCGAGCTGGCGCGTCCATCCCTAAATAAGCTTCGTCAAATATCGTAATGGGTGCCCGGCTTGCTAGTCCGATGATGACATGGGCGGCAGACTGCATCCCCCGTGACAATTTATTCATTGGCGAATCAATAGGCAGTTTAAACCGTTCTACAAGCGTCATTGCATATTCCCAATCAAAATGGGGACGAAAGAGGGCAACGCCTTTTAAATAATCTTCTAATCGATCTGAATCTGAATCCATTTTGACATCGCGAATAAAGCTGATGTTCTCAACAACTGCTCTGTTCTCAAACACGTCCTCGCCATTCACAGTAATCGCTCCACTTGTCGGGTTTCGGAATCCCGCCAATAAGGACAATAGCGTCGTTTTTCCCGCGCCATTCCGACCAAGCAATCCATAGATTTTGTTCTGTTCAAGTGTAAACGAGACATTGTCAATAATCGTTTTGTCCGAAAGACGTAGCGTCAGCTGTTTCGCTTCAATCACAGGGTCAATCATTCTATTTCGCCTCCTATCGACTTAATCATTTCTTGTAACTCTCCGTCAGTAATGCCAAGTTTTCGTGCTTCTTGCAGCATGCTGCGGACATAACTTTCTTTAAACGCCTGTTTTCGCTTTTTAATAAGCGTGCTTCTAGCTCCGCTTTTGACGAACATGCCAACGCCTCTTTTCTTGTACAAAATGCCATTGTCAACCAATTGGTTAAATCCTTTTAAAACCGTTGCTGGATTGATTTGATAAGCAGCCACTAGCTGGTTCGTTGACGGGACTTGTGCTTCTTCTGTCAGTGTGCCATTCACAATGTCATCTTCAATCATCTCCCGTATTTGTTGAAAGATAGGTTTGTTTTCATCCAGTGAAGATTTCATGTGACCCCTCCTTTCTTGGAATGGTAGAGAGCATGAAGATGGGCAGTAGGAGTTTGTTATTTGGTTAGCTGGTTATGTAGTTAACCATATATGAGAAGGAGCTAATTGTCAAGTGGGTAGAAAGCTCAAATGAAAGGAAAAGCACCCAAAGCGTAATGCTTTAGGTGCTTGATTGCTTGCCGTTATCTTTGTTGGAGTAGTGTTCTCTCCCTCATGGGGGAGAGATGATGTGATTTGTCTAATTGATTTGCTTCAGCGTCTATTTATCTCTAAATCGCTTTACAGATCAGTGCCCCCAAAACAAAGCAGCTGGTGCGTACGCAAATCCTTCCATTATACGCCGTGCTGTCCTGGCGACAGCTGCTTTTTCAATCGTTGGTTCGATGCCGTTTGCTTCTTTGACGGACACATGAAACTCCATTGTGCCAGAAGGGTGTCCCACACGGACGGTTTCCTCCATTTGAGCATGATCAGAACAGCAGTCGTGGACGACAGTGCCCTGTAGTTTAGAAGCAACAGCCGTGCACAGCCCGCCTGTGACAGGAAATGTTTTATGCATCTGTTGCATCGACATTGCTCGGCCAACGAAATCAATATTTGCCTTATGAACAGACTGTCCGGCAGCTGCTTGGTATTCTTGTGCTTCAGAAACGATGATTAATTTCGGGCTTGCAGGTGTCAAGTGGGCAGCGTCTGACGGTTGGGCGACAAAACCTAATTTCGTTGCCGCTGTTCCCCGTATTTCCTCAAGCAGAAACAGTTGCTCTTGAGTCAGCTGCTCGGGAAGTTCTACTCCTGTCATTCCTACTGCAGAAGCGTTTATAAAAGCCACTGGCGTAGTAACATCGACAATGCTCGTTTCTATTTTGCCATGCGAGCAATCAAGCCAATCTTTTCGTGCGCCTGTTGGAAACAGGGCACCCGTTTTTGCTCCAGCAGCGTTTTGAAAATCAAGCATAATTTTAGCACCGCCGCCGGGGACGCCGTCAATATGAAAGTTCCCCACTTGCTTGGCGCGTCCGTTTTCTACGGGTACATGGGCGATGATGATCCGATCTGTATTGGTGTTATGGATACGAACTTTTGTATAGGGTTCTGTCACGCAAACAAGCCCTTCGTCGACGGCAAACGGTCCAACGCCGCTAAGGATGTTCCCGCAATTGGTATTGTAATCGATATGGCCAGTGCCAATCCCCACTTGGCCGAATGTATATTCAATGTCAGCTGCTGACAAAGGAGACGGACGGACCATCGCAAACTTGCTTGTTAAGGCGTCTGCTCCGCCAAGGCCGTCAATTTGCCGTGCATCCTGCCCATAGATGGACAGGATGACTTGGTCGCGTACGTTAGGGTCTTCTGGCAGCTCGTTTTGTAAAATAAAGACACCTTTACTTGTGCCGCCGCGAATAATGGCAGCGCGTATGCGTTCATATTCTCTCATCTTTTTCACTCCTAATGGTTATTGTTCTTTTTTACAGCCCGAGCAAGTTAGTCGGCCAGTAAACACCGAGCAGGGAGCTAGCGGCTGAAATCCCGATCAGTACGATTGCGACAGAAAGGGCAGTCTTGATAAATGGCATTTTCGATTCAAACATCAAGAAAGCGACGAGAAACAGCGAAGTGGCAATCAACATGCCTACAAGATAAATGAACGCAATGTAGCCAAGAAGCCACGCCATATAGCGTAGTGGCCGGGCGATGGAAACGACCGCCCTTGAACTTGATGCGTTTTCTTTTCGATAACGGATAATTAAAACAACTAAGTAAATCGCTGTACAAACGGTTCCGGCAATTGAAACATACAGTGGAAAAAACTGTGCCAACCGTGAAAATTGCAAAGCGCCAAAAACAGCAAATCCAAAAACAAGCATCAAGAAACTAGTAAAACCAATATTAAGTAAGTCTTTTGTCATGAGGAGACCCCTTTTCCTGACTCAACGGATTTACTAAACTTTTTCATAATCGCCCCGCCTGACAACAATAGAACAATAAATAGAGCAAGGGCAATGACAAGTGGATTGCTAATCCACGACCAACCGTACCGCTCAATCGATATCCAATAATAGCGTTCAGCACTCAAAGCAAGGACAAACCCAATTAAGAGCGGCGGGCGTGGCCAATCTAGAATCGTCATCACGTAGCCTAGGAGGCCAATGGCGACGAAAACAATAAGATCGCCCCATGAGAAGTTTGATTGGTAAGCGCCTAGTACAAGCAGGACGATGAGAAACGGGACAATTTTTTCTCCAGGCACCATGCTAATCTTGGAGATTGGCCGGATAAGCAGCATGCACAGCAGTGCGCCAAAAATATTGGCAAAAACGAGCGTCCATACAATCGATAACGTTACCGGCAAATCGGCGCCAAGCATTCGTGGTCCTGCTTCTAATCCCATTAAGGTAAGCCCGCCTAGCAAGATCGCTGTTGTCCCAGAGCCAGGGATGCCAAATAAAAGCGTTGGCACAAGGGAGCCGCCTTCTTTGGCGTTGTTGGCGCTCTCTGGAGCAATGACGCCGCGAATGTCGCCTTTTCCAAATGAATTTCCTTTAACTGTTTTTTGGGCAGCGCCATAAGCAATCCAGTCAACAACACTGCCTCCAAGTCCTGGAACAAAACCAATCAACGTGCCGATAACAGCGCTGCGAAATACAAGGAATTTGTTGCGCAGCGCGTCCATAACCCCTGTTAAAACGCCTCTTTTTAAAGGGCCATGGTTAGAAACAGCGCCTTTGTTGGTCAACATCGTGATCATAATCGGGAAAGCGAAGATCGCTAATGCCACGACAGGCAAAGAGACGCCGTTTGATAAATAAAGTGATCCAAATGTGTAGCGGTATTCTGCGACAGCTGGGGCGCTGCCGATTGAGCCAATCAGCAAGCCGAGCAGTCCTGATATAATCCCTTTCATCGGCGATTTGCCAGCAAGCAGCCCAGCCATGCTAAGTCCTAGCATCGTCAACATAAATAACTCTGGTGAACTAAAAGCAGAGATAAGCGGGCGGGCGAACGGGATCGTTAAATAAAGGGCAAGGCCGCCAATGACGCCACCTACCATGGAACAAAAGAATGAGGCTCCCATAGCCCGGGAGGCTTGCCCTTGTTTAGCTAAAGGAAAACCGTCCATGATCGTTGCTTGGGACCCTGAAGTGCCGGGAATGCCAAGCAAGATTGACGGGAATGTATCGCCCGTATGGACGACAGCAACCATGCCAATCAGCAAGGCCATGCCGACAAATGGGTCGAGGCCAAACACAAAGGGTAGCAGCAAGGACATGCCTACCGTTCCGCTTAAACCTGGGAGAAGTCCTACAAAAATACCAATAAATATGCCAAGAAACATGAAGCCGATTCTAGATGGGTGCAACACGATAAGCAATGCTTCCCATGCAGCTTCGAGCATAGCAGTCGCCTCCTTTTTATGGATGGTGTCGTTTCAAAAGAAAGTTGAATAGATAGAGCAAGCATTCCCATTAAATCAAAGTTTAGTAATATCTACATCGTAGGTATCTAAAAGAAATTGGGAAACCCATTCTAATGTCTCAGGGGACATCGTTAACATCGAATCAATTCTTGTTTGCAGCTCGTCACCGACCAAAGGCTGATAATTTTCCAAAATTTCCTCTGATTGGGCCATGAATTGTTCGTCCTGGATAAGTGTTTCCATCGATGCTTGTAAAAGTTGTTGATGCTGTTCTGGTGCGTCTTCATGGATCCAAATGACTTTTTGCATCGTAAAGGAAGCACCTACAAATTGTTTATAGGCTTCCCATGCTTCGCCGACTGGTGCTGTCCCGTATAGATCGTAATGGATTTCTTCAATCGTGGGCAGGTCAGGAAACTGGGGATCTCTTACCAAATCACCGTCTTCATTCATTTGTCCAAGGCTGTAGAGGGGGACAGCGCTGCCTTCTTCGACTAAAGGGATGACATTCCGTTTATAGGCCGTTGTTGTTTGGTAGTCAATGTTGCTTTCCCCCTGTTCAAAGGCGACACGGGCTGGCCCCTTGCCTTCATAGCCAAGCACAGCCTTGACGTCAAGGCCAAGGACTTCAAACGACAATAGCGTCACAAGGTCCAACCCAGTTGGAGAAATGCCGGCATAGAAAAGCTCCCCTTGCTGTTTTGAAAGATCGTCCATTCCTAATGCCGCTAATTCGGGAGAAGTGTAGACAACGCCACCTGTAGGAGCGCCAATGATTGGCGTCATTTTCGACAAGTCGTATTTGACAGACGGCTGTTGGAGAATATACGGAATATGGGTGGAAGCACTTGTTGTTAAAATATTTCGTCCATTCGCTTGCCGCGAAAGTGCATATTCATTGGTCCCTGTGATGCTGCCTCCTCCAGGAATATTTTCCACTTGAACCCGTGGGGAGCCTTCAATATGTTTAGGAAAGTAGTTGGCCATAAAGCGGGCAAATACATCGGAACCACCGCCGGCCTGGTAGGGGACAACAAACGAAATGACTTCATTTTCATAGAGTGCGCCTTCGCTTCCTTCGTTGTCCGCCTGCTTGTCATTTGCTTGAATCGTATTACAGCCTGCAGCTGCAAACAATAATACAGAATAAGCTATTACGAGCCCAAACGTTTTTCTCATTCTTTCACCTCTTTTGCAATGTCTTGAATCGAATTGTAAGCGATTGCAAAACATAAGTAAAATAGTAGAATTCTATAAAATCCGATAAATATTTTTAATAATCATGTATAATAGGCACACAAAAACGGCAAGGGGGGCCCATAATGGACCAAAAAGATTGGGAGTTAATTAACGCGCTGTATAAATACAAAAATTTAACCAAGACAGCAGAAAAGCTATTTGTTTCACAGCCGTCCTTGAGTTACCGATTAAAACGAATGGAACAAGAATTTCAAGTGGAGTTGTTTTTCAAAACGAAAAAGGGGATCGGGTTTACGGCAGAAGGAGAATATCTTGCAGAATGCGCAAATGAAATGCTAGAGAAAATCCAACAAACAAAAGACCAGTTGCTGCATATGCAAAAGCATGTAAGCGGAACGCTTCGCATTGGTGCATCGAGCAATTATGCCCAATACTTACTGCCAAAAGTGCTCAAAGGGTTTTCAAGCCACTATCCCAATGTTCGTTTCCAAGTCCGGACAGGATGGAGTACGCAAGTATTAGAACATTTACAAAGTGCTTCTGTTCATGTCGGCATTTTGCGAAGTGACTTTACATGGCCAGGAGAAAAGCATCTACTGGGGGAAGAACAGCTGGCGCTCATTTCGAAGGAAAAGCTTGAACTAGGTACATTGCCTGAGAAGCCGTATTTAAGTTACCGGACAGACAGTTCACTTAAAGATACGATTCAGCATTGGTGGAACGACCGATTTGAGGAGCCGCCATACACGGAAATGGATTTAGATCGGTTTGAAACATGCAAGGAAATGGTCAAACACGGGCTAGGCTACGCGATTGTGCCGGGAATTTCCCTTTCAGAAAAAGACCAGCTTTACATAGAGCCACTCTACTATTTGGACGGGTCGCCACTTTTGCGTCGGACATGGCTATTAGCGAGCAGGGAGGCAGCAAAGCTGGCAGTCGTAAGGCATTTTATCGATTACATCTGCCAGTGGCAACAAGAGCGATCATAAAAAATTTTTATGAAATGTCAAAGAAAATCAATATTTCCCTCTATAACATTTTCCTAGTAGCCTAAAGGTAAGTCTTGTTAAGGAGGGTGCCATGGAGCCATTAGAGCTAGGCGTATTATACGGGGATGGAATCGGCTATGAAATCGTAAGTGCTTCTGTAAAAATTGTAAGCGCTGCCGCCGCAAAATCAGGTTTGGCTATTGACTGGCATGTGTTGCCAATGGGACTGGACGCAATTAAACAGACAGGTTCAAGCATGCCAGCGGAGACGGTACAAGCACTCGACAAACTCGATGGGTGGCTAATGGGCCCCCATGATTCACAGTCGTACCCAAAACAGCTACAAAACGTACGCAACCCAAGCGGAGAATTGCGGCACCATTTCGATTTGTATGCCAACATTAGGCCAGCTAAGTCGGAGCCGTATGTAAAAGGAGTGGTGGAACGCGCAGATTTGGTTATATACAGAGAAAATACAGAAGGGTTTTATGTTGACCGCAATATGTATAAAGGAATCGGCGAATGGATGGTAACAGCAGACGTTGCTGTAACAGCCGGTGTCTTTACGCGCAAAGCGATTGAACGTATTGCCCATGCTGCGTTTCGTGCTGCTCGGGAACGACGAAAAAAAGTGTCAATTGTCCATAAGGCGAATGTGATTTCCCTAGGATCTGGTTTGTTTTTAAACGTTTGCAAAGAGGTCGGCCACCACTATCCAGATGTGTCTGTTGATGATTACCACATCGATGCCATGTGTGCCCATTTGGTTAGGCGCGCTGCTGAGTTTGATGTCATTGTTGCAGAAAATATGTTCGGCGATATTTTATCGGATCTTACTGGAGAACTTGTTGGAAGTTTAGGGCTTGCCGGCTCGATCAATGCAAGTGAAAGCAAAGCAATGGCACAAGCGGCACACGGCTCAGCGCCTGATATTGCTGGCCTAGGTTTGGCCAATCCGATTGGAATGATTCGTTCCAGTGCAATGTTGTTAGGTTGGATTGGCAAAAAACATAAAAGCCAATTATGCAGCACTGTCGAGAGACGAATTAACCAAGGGGTTGCCGACACATTGGTAAGTGGAGTATGTACCAAGGATCTAGGCGGAACAGCAAGCACACAGCAATTTACAGATGTTGTTTGCGAGAAGATCGAGGAGGCGGAATGAGTATGAAAAAAACAGACGTCGATGTGGTTGTGTTAGGGACAGGAAATGCCGCCCTTTGTGCAGCGATTGCTGCAAAAGAGCAAGGGGCCAGCGTATGTATGTTGGAACGGGCGCCAAAGAGCAAGAGAGGCGGAAATTCGTATTTTACCGACGGAGCCATTCGTTGTGCATATGGTCGTTTTCAAGATTTACGGGCTGTTCTCCCGGATTTGGATGAGGAGCAGATCCAGCAAATCAGCATGCCTGACTATGGAGAGGAAGCGTTTATGGCCGACCTGTTGCGTTTAACGGACGGTCAGACAGATCAAAAATTAGCAAACCAGCTCGTGTCGCGTTCTTTTGATACGATTCAATGGATGATGAAACAAGGCGTGCAATTTACAGTCAATGAGAACCAATATTATGAGAAAGACGGGAAGCGCCAGTTTTGGGGAGGGCTGCCGTTAAAAACGAAAAACAAAGGAGTGGGGCTGGTTCAAGCTTTGTTTCAGCGTGCCGAAGCACTTGGCATCGACATCAAGTACGACGCAAAGACAACAGCGTTAAAACAAGAAGACCAATTAAAAAAGCTAATTGTTGAAATAGCGGGAGAACCTGTTGAAATCACAGCCAATGCCGTCATTTTCGCCTGCGGAGGATTTGAAGCCAATGCCAACATGCGCAAGACCCACCTAGGGAATGAATGGGAAAAAGCAGTCGTCCGTGGCACAGCCTTTAACACAGGCGAAGGGTTAACACTCGCCCTGAAAGCTGGGGCCGTCCGATATGGACAATGGGATGGCTGCCACGCCCATACGACCGATTATCATGCCCCAAAGACAGGCGATTTTAACAAGCCAGGGGACATTTATAAAAAATCATCTTATCCGTTAGGGTTGATTGTAAATGTAAAAGGAGAACGGTTTGTAGATGAAGGAGCCGATTTTCGCAATTACACGTATGCAAAGTATGGAAAAGAAACATTGAAGCAGCCTGAGCAAAAAGCATTTCAATTATTCGATGCACAAGTGAGCCCTAACCTCCGCAAGGAATACCACCTGCCAGAAGCAACCTGTTACAAAGCAGATAGCGTGGAGGAATTAGCAGAGAAAATGGACGTTTGTCCTGAGTCGTTAGCAAATACGATCCGTGCATATAACCAGGCAGTCCAACCGGGGCCGTACAATCCAGCGATAAAAGACGGGAAATGTACAAAAGGAGTGTGTCCGCCTAAATCAAACTGGGCGCTAACTTTTGAAAAAGCGCCATTTTATGCATTTCCGGTAACATGCGGCATTACATTTACGTTTGGCGGCATACACGTCAGCCCAGAAAGCGAAATTCTCGGCGATGATAAACGCCCAATTGCTGGCTTGTTTGCAGCCGGAGAAATGGTTGGCGGGCTGTTTTACCATAACTATCCTGGTGGTTCTGGTTTAATGGCAGGCGCTGTGTTTGGGCGGCTTGCTGGAGAACAAGCAGCTACCTTTTGCAATCGAACAAAACCGTTATCCTCGAAATCATAATGCTTCTTATAACAAGAACAAACAAGATTAGGAGACTCGAGTCCCTAGTCTTTGTTTGTTTCTTCTCAAGAGTACGATCAGCAAATCGTCTATTTCAAAGGAGTCTTGAAGGGAATGCACATGTTGTTTGTTCCCGCAGGCTATTTACGAAGATTACCACGGTAAAAGGGTGTAATAGAGCCAATTTTCCCTTCGCGCATCTGACAGTGCTAGCCATTATAAAAACGTTAGTCAATCGCTTTTTAATGTTTTTATTGAAAAAAACAATTTCTCCCCATTTTTCGTCTCATGAGTAACAAATCTCTTGACTACCACACTTGTATGGTAGTATGGTAGAATCGTATTCCACATTGTGTGCAGGCTACATTGGCATCCTCTTATTTCGTATTTTTACAGCCTATCCTGTAAGCGGATTCATGAAAAAGCCAAACTAATGGAAAGGGAAGTGGCGCATTTGCGAGCAATTGAAGTAAGAAAGCCAGGGGACATTCACGTAGTTGAAGTCCAAAAGCCAGAGCTTGAAACGGACAAGGATGTGCTGGTTAAAGTGCAAGCTGTAGGGATATGTGGTTCGGACATGCACATTTACCATGGCAGTAACCCGTTTACGGTTTATCCGCGCATTATCGGCCATGAAGTCGGAGGCATTGTTGAAGAAGTGGGGAGCGGTGTCCATGGCCTTCGTCGGGGCGACCGTGTAGCGCTTGAGCCCATTTCATCATGCGGCGTATGCTACGCTTGCAAGAAAGGCCGCCCGAATGTTTGCGCAAAGTTGGAGGTGTTTGGCGTACACCGTGATGGGGGGATGCGTGAATGGATGGTCGCTCCTGAAGCGAACTGGCACAAAGTAAACGGGGATTTGCCTTTTGAAGCAGCTGCTCTTGTCGAACCAATGACAATCGGCGCCCAGGCGGCATATCGTGGAAACATTGAGCCTGGAGACACTGTTTTTATCATGGGGGCAGGGCCGACGGGCATCGCCTGTTTAATCATGGCGAAGCAAAAAGGCGCAACGGTTTTCATTTCTGATTTACAAGCCAACCGACTCGATTATGCCAAACAAGTAGGCGCTGATTTTACGATTCATTTGCCGCATGAAAAGCCGGAAGCAGTCCTATTTGAAAAAACCGATGGCGAATTCGCGAATGTTGTCATTGACGCAGTCGGTACGAGTACCACATTTGCTGAAGCCGTTAAGCTTGCTTCAGTTGCTGGAACCGTAGTGACATTAGGATTCAATGAAACGCCCTCGGATATTCCGTCTTTGTTGTTAACGAAAAAAGAATTAACTGTAGCAGGCTCAAGGCTGCAAACAAACCAATTTCCCGACGTTATTAGGCAAGTAAATGAGCAAAAGGTTGACCCAGCCTCGATTATATCTCATCGTTTTGACTTTGATGAGGTGAAGAAGGCAATTGAGTTGCTTGAAAAGGAGCCTGCTCATGTCCGTAAAGCAGTGTTAATCTTTGAAAGAGAGGATGAGAGCAAGTGAGAATGACATTTAGGTGGTACGGAGAAAACAACGACAGCGTAACACTGGAGCAAATCAAACAAATCCCTGGAGTAGAAGGGCTTGTTTGGGCGTTGCACGATAAAGTGGCTGGCGAAGTATGGCCTTTGGAAGACATCATGCAAGTAAAGGAACAGGCCGACCGTTATGGGTTTCATTTAGATGTGGTTGAAAGCATTAACGTCCATGAAGATATTAAACTAGGCTTGCCGACGCGTGATGCATACATTGAGAATTATAAGGAAAGCATTCGCAACGTCGCCAAGGTCGGTGCGAAGGTGATTTGCTACAACTTTATGCCTGTGTTTGATTGGACACGCACAGATTTGTTTAAAGAAATGGAAGACGGGTCTACTGCTCTTTTCTATGAAAAAGCAAAAGTGGACAACATGGATCCCCGCGAATTGGTTCGACAAACGACAAGCAACGCGGCCTTTACGATGCCTGGCTGGGAGCCAGAGCGTTTGGCCCATATTGAAAAATCGCTCAAAGCTTACGAAAATGTGACAGAAGACGATTTATGGGAGCATTTGCAGTATTTCTTAGAGCAAGTACTTCCAGTTGCCGAGGAACATGGCATTCAAATGGCGATCCATCCTGACGATCCACCATGGTCTGTTTTTGGCTTGCCGCGCATCATAACAAGTGAGGCCGCCGTTGAGCGTTTTCTGCAACTGTCAAACAGCCCAGCCCATGGCATCACGCTATGCAGCGGTTCTCTTGGTGCAAACCCAGAAAACGATATTCCGAAAATTATTCGCCGTTTCCACGACCGAATTCCATTTGCTCATATCCGCAATGTCAAAATCTATGAAAATGGCGATTTTATCGAAACATCTCATCGTTCACAAGACGGTTCTGTTAATATTGCTGATGTCGTCAAAGCCTACCATGAAAATGGCTTTACTGGTTATGTGCGCCCTGACCACGGCCGCCATATTTGGAATGAAAAATGCCGTCCAGGCTATGGCCTCTATGACCGTGCTCTTGGCATCATGCATTTATGGGGACTTTGGGATGCGTATGAGCTTGAAGCAAAAAGGAGGCAATCGTAATGGCAGTTGGGCATGCGTCTTTAAAAGGGAAAGTCGCGGTTGTGACTGGCGGAAGCGGTATTCTTTGCCGGGAAATGGCAAAAGAGCTTGCTGCACATGGTATGAAAGTCGCGATCCTCAACCGAACAAAAGAAAAAGGCGAGGCAGTTGCCGAGGAAATTAAAGAACAAGGCGGAAAGGCGATTGCGCTAGCGTGTGATGTGCTTAAGGAAGAACAGGTCCAACAAGCGGCGTCTACGGTCAAGGAAGAGTTTGGCCCTTGTGATTTGCTTATAAATGGTGCTGGCGGAAACCACCCCGACGCCATTACGGATAAGGAGACTTATGAGGAAGGCGATTTGGAAAACGAATCAGCAAAATCGTTTTTTGATTTGTCGCCAAATGGGTTTGATTCCGTTTTTCGATTAAATTTGCAAGGTACCGTCATTCCGACGCAAGCCTTTGCTAAACAAATGCTCGGCCGCGGTGGTTCGGTGATCAATATTTCATCCATGTCCGCTCCATCACCGATGACAAAAGTCCCAGCCTATAGCGCTGCAAAAGCAGGCATTAACAACTTTACCCAGTGGCTTGCCGTTCATTTTGCTGACTCAGGCATTCGCGCCAATGCCATCGCCCCAGGCTTCTTTCTGACCGAGCAAAACCGCGCTTTATTAACAAATCCAGACGGTTCATTAACGGAGCGAGCAGAAAAAATAATCGCTCACACACCGCAGCGCCGTTTTGGCAAACCAGAAGATTTGCTCGGAACACTTTTGTGGCTTGCTGACGAAGACGCTTCGCGGTTTGTAACAGGCGTTACGATCCCCGTAGATGGAGGATTCATGGCGTATTCAGGCGTTTAAGGGCATGCCTATAAAAAAGAGGAGCTGACACTGGGTGTCAGCTCCTTTTACATGTAGTTCACCTAAAAACCAGGATCGCGGCGCTCTGCTTTTAATCCTTGCCAGCGTTTTGCTTCAGGCAAGTGTATGCCGAGTTGGTCAAGAGCGCGGTAAACGATATGGTCAACAAGATCATCAATCGTTTGCGGCTGGTTATAAAAAGCGGGCATTGGCGGGACGATATGAGCCCCCATTCGCGACAAAGCCAGCATGTTTTCTAAATGTATATCATTAAGTGGCGTTTCCCGTGTCATTAATAATAGCGGTTTTCGTTCTTTTAACATCACATCAGCGGCCCGTGTAACCAGGTTGTCTGCGAGGCCTGTCCGAATTGAAGCGAGCGTCTTCATGCTGCAAGGGGCGATCATCATGCCATCGACTTGAAAAGAGCCGCTTGAAACCGCTGCGCCTAAATCTTTAGGCGAATACGTATAATCGGCAAGCCGTTCAACATCTTTTACGGTAAAAGATGTCTCGGCTTGGATCGTAGCAGCAGCCCATGGCGACATCACCAAATGGGACTCCACTTCTGTTTTTTGTAGTTGCTGGAGCAAACGTATGCCAAAAATGGCCCCTGTAGCCCCTGTCATTCCTATAATCAGTTTCATTCAGACCACTCCGCTTCATCATTCTCTCATGCAAGTATATGTGTGTTCTTCGTTTCTATTTCAGTATGATCGATTTTAGCTAAACAAGAAAGAGGTAGCAGCCAATCTATCATACTATAGCTGTGTTTATAAATCATATGGTGGGCGCGATCACTTCGCGTGGGAGTGGGTCTTTTTTGTATGCATCTTGTTTCTTCCACAGCAATAGCGACAGGAGCTATTCCAGCAGTGCTTTGGCTCCATTCATTACTAAGGGCATACTTTGTTTAACGAATGATTCCGCACTTATTTGACGCCCCTCCTTGTTCCAAACGTAAGCCAATCCATACATCCCCCAACTTAACATAATAGAAGCTGTATTGATTAAGAATTGCGCGTTTGAACTTGATAGCATCTTGTCTTTGTCTATAAAGGAAAGAAGTATCGTTTGGATTTTTTCCTTTATTTGAGTTTCAAATACAGCTCCGAGCGATGCATTCCTTCTTTTGCACATAGCGCTTAGATCCTTGTGAAAATCGCATACACCCAGAAAGATGCTCTGAATGGTTTCTTCATTTAATACTTCGTGACCGCAAATTCTACGATTTATGATTGTCATAAATGATTCCATTAGTCTAGCCTCAAGAATTTCGAATTTATCTATGAAGTGCGCATAAAACGTTGCTCTGTTAACAGTAGCCCGCTCTGCTATATCTTTAACGGTGATCGATTCAAAATCTTTTTCTTGAATTAATGAAGCAAAAGCGTCTTGAAGAAGTCGCCGTGTACGTATCACACGAGGATCAGCTTCATTCTTTTTAGTTGTCATTGTTAAAATCTCCCCCAATAAAACGACATTATAGAAAGGGTGTTGTTTATACAACGGTTCATGGCTATTGATGATTGCTCACCATCTGGTTGGAATTATAACATATGAATACAACGAATGTTGTTCAAGCAACAAATGTTGCATAGATACGAACTCAGAATACTTCTTTTCCAAAAGGAGGAGGGAAACATGTTGGTTTCACAAACAAGAGATTGAGGCTTCGGCTGTCATTGTAGTACTGGAAGATTGGAGAGTCATAACGTGCTAGTATCGGTGCCACTCATGCTTGTTACCGCGCAAAAGGCGGCGAAGTCCGGTCATCCGACGACGAGGCCGGCAGTCGATGATGCACTTTTCTTTAACAAAATGTTTAAGGGGTAATTTGGAAAAATGGTTATTTAAAATACATCGGGAGAGTGAATGATGAAGAGCGCATGGAAAGTTTACGTTCTAGCCTTGATTAGCTTTTTAGTTGGAACATCCAATTACGTCATTTCTGGGATATTAGACCGGATCGCAGAGACGTTAGGAATAAGCGTTGCGACAGCAGGCCAGCTTATTACGGTTTATTCCCTGGCCTACGCGGTCGTTACACCTATATTGATGGCGCTGACGGCCAAGATGGACCGGCGCAAGCTCCTTCTTTATTCGCTAGGTCTCTTTATTGCCGCAAATTTGCTGACATATATATTGTCCGGCTTCGGTCTTTTCATTGCCGCGAGAATCATTACGGCAATAGGCGCCGGGGTAGTCACCGTTAACGCGCTCAGCATCGCCGCCAAAATCGCTCCGTCCGGCAAGCAGGCCAGCGCCATCGCTAACGTTACTATGGGCATTACCGCATCGCTCATCATCGGCGTCCCGCTCGGCAGAATGGTAGCCTCGGCTTTTGGCTGGAAAGCGATATTTTTGGTCATCGCAATTGTCGGGGCCATCTCCATGCTTGTCATAGCTGCAGTTTTTCCACGTATGAAGGGCGACAAACCTGTTCCACTAATCAACCAATTTGCTTTGTTAAAAAAACCTCAGGTTCTGGTAGCTTTAGCGATTACGTTCTTCTGGTTGGGAGGATATTCCCTCGCCTATACTTACATCACCCCTTTTCTGCTAGAGGTGACTCATATAAATGAATCATTGATAAGTGCAGTTCTGTTTGTGTTCGGCATTGCCAGTTTAATTGGTTCAAAAGTCGGTGGCTACAGTACGGATAAACGTGGCATCAAATTCACGCTTATTTCAGGGATGGTGCTTCATGTCATTTCGTTGCTTTTGCTAGCCTTAGTCGGGCAATCGGTCATCGCCGTATTTGCCATTTTGATCCTCTGGTCTTTTGCCGCCTGGTCATCCGCACCTGCGCAGCAATTTAACCTGGTCTCTCTTGTTCCTGAATCCTCAGGAGTAATGTTGAGCTTGAACAGTTCCATGATGCAGCTTTCCATGGCTGTTGGCGCAGGAATGGGTGGGCTGATCGTTAACCGTATTTCTTTGGCATCCATTACTTGGTTCGGGGTACTCGGCGTACTTATCGCCATCATTGCCGTGTTTGTTTTGTTCAGCACGGGGCTACGGTATTCGGCGGCGCAGTCAGCGGATAAAAAACTGCAGTGATGCATATATGTTTTCCGCTGGACCGATATTTCTTGGCGACATGGGACGGATTGGTATATTGGTCAACGGCACATAGTGTTTTTGGTCGAAAAGGCGCTGCAAACTGGTTAACGCTTGTCGAACTAGAATCAATGCCAACCAAATAAAAAACAAGGCCTATCGATCTCGTAAAAAGTCGGTAGGCTTTGTAACGTGGAAAAAGCAGCAGGCATGAAACGCTGCATGCTAGCAGGGGGACGAACTCATCTTAGAATGCTGCCATAAGAGCTACGCTTAGATGAAAACATGGGTCCGCTTCTTTATATACAACAACGCATAGGCTACGAGCGCAAGGATCGGCAACTCAAGCAAAGGGCCAATGACGAGGGCAAGGGCAATGAAAGGTTCACCAGGAAAAGCGGCAACGACTACAGCTAGAGCAAGTGGCGAATTGCGGGCCAGAACAGTGAGCTGTAGGCTAGCTGTATCCTTATAAGAGAATGAAAGCCATTTTCCAGTTGCTAGGGCTATGCAAAAGTTAATGATAAAGAAAAGAAAAATCGGCAGCAGCAAGCTTAATAAGTGCGAAGCGTGCTGAAATAGACTCTGGCTTTGAGAAGCAAACAATGCCATAACCGCCAATGCCAGAAAGAGCAGCTGGGCGGAAGAAAAGAACGGAACAAGTTTTTGTTCTAAAAATCGTTTTCGTTTTTTTAATACTCCCCTTGTCCCATAAGCCAATGCAAACGGAATCACCAAAACGCCAATTGCGCCTTGGGCAGCTGACTGAAGGGAAGGCAGCTCTGTAGTTCCGCCAAAAAGTAGCAAATAGAGCGGCAAAAGCAGCAACTGCAAAAGCAAGTTAACAGGCAATAACGAAGCAGCTAGCGGAACATTTCCTTTGGCCATAGCTGTAAAAACGAGGTACCAGTCCGTGCAAGGTGTGACCAACAATAAAATAAAACCGAGCCATAAAGCTGGATGATCGTTGAGAAAGACGGCTCCAAGCCCCCAAGCGAGAAGTGGCGTCCAGACAAAATTAAGAAGGAGGCTTGCCCAAAAAAAGCGCTTATGTTGGAAGGACTGCTTTATTTGTTTTAACGGAATGTTTAAAAAAAGACCATATAACATTAACAGTAAGAACGGAAGAATAAGCATTTCTGCGCTTTGGGCAATAGGGGCGATCTGGCCGAGGCAGACGCCAACAATGACCGCAATAAACAAAATGCCAGTCTGGTATTTTTCCAATCGATCCACTTAACGTGTGCTCCTTTTATACGCGTTGTTCGCTGTCATCTTATCATCAAACGTTCGCTCAGTCTATGGTGAGGGGGCGACGAGTCCTATGGGGGAGAAGGAAAGGGAAACACGCCCCTTTCGTTAAAAACTATACAATTGAAGCTCTTCCATGTTGGCAAACAATGGGATAAAATAAAAATGGCCGAATCGCTACCTTGACGGGTCAAGAAATGAAGCGTTGGCCAACATTGCTCGTTCGAGCGATTGATCTTTCAAAAAAGGGAGAAGTGGAGTATGTCTAAGAAAGTAATAGTCGAAGAGAATCAAGTCATTATTTATCCGAATCCGGTTAAATTAGCCTTATTATGTACACTTGCCTTTCTGCTTACGGCATTGACGGCTGTTTTGGCGATGAACCAGGAAAGTTTGGTACAAGGAAGCGCGGGAATCTTTGAGACGCTTTTTCCGATTGTCGCGCCTGTAGCCATTGTCTTTTTTGGTCTTTGCTTTATCTATCTTTTATACCGTGTATTGAAGCCAAAGCCTTCGTTGCACATTAACCAAGAAGGGATTATAGACAATGCATCAGCGGCCGGGGCAGGGCTTATTCGCTGGGAGGAAGTAGATCGGTACTTCATTTACTCTGTATTAGGGCAACATTTTCTCGGCATTGTTCCGAAAGACATAGATCGTGTGTTAGCCAAACAAAAAGGGTTTAAACAAATGGCGATGCGTATGAATCAAGGATTTGAAGCGCCAATCAACATTCCAGCCCAAGGAATTTCGGTTCCTTTAGATCAAGTGATTACATACATGGAGCAATTCATGGAAAAACAAAAAGCCAGTGTTTGACCAACAATCTTTGGTCTGAATAAAAGGGTAGGACAACCTATGGAGACGATGAACATTCTCAGTATGGAGGTGGTCACTTGTTCACAACATCGTTACGCCAAGCGCAGAGAATTGTCGTCTTCACCGGAGCAGGTATGAGTACAGAAAGCGGTGTCCCTGATTTTCGCTCGAGCCGAGGTTTGTGGAAAGGGAACAACCCAGAGGCATTGGCGAGTTTACAAGCAATGGCCGATAATCGCGAAGCGTTTGTTGACTTCTATCGGCTGCGCATGGAGCAGCTTCAGCATGTACAACCTCATAAAGGCTACGATGTGTTGGCCTCATGGGAACAGCAGCTCCCAGTCACCGCGATCATTACCCAAAATACAGATGGATTACACGAACGAGCAGGAAATCAGAGGGTACTCCCACTCCATGGATCGATTCAAAGGCTATACTGCATTCAATGCGGTCAACACTACGACGTTGACTGCTACATGAATAACCAACCAAATTGTTCCTGCGGTGGGTTTATTCGTCCATCCGTTGTCTTATTCGGAGAACCGCTCGATTCAAACATACTTGCTTTAGCGGAGCAGCATTCGATAGAGGCAGATGTTTTCATCGTGCTAGGTTCGTCCCTAGTTGTATCACCAGCTAATCTTTTTCCAAGAATAGCGAAAGAACACGGGGCAAAGCTCATCATTGTAAACCACGATTCTACCCCATTGGATACAATCGCCGATTATGTAGTCAATGATAAACCGATTGGTTCCTTTTTAGTAGAAACCAACCGGGCTTTGCAAAAGTAAACGCCAGTTCCTAACGGGGTGAAAATAAAACTTGCCACCGTTATCCGTGGCAAGCCTGACTTTCGCTAAACGTTCCTTTCCCTGTGCGATTTAGACTTTACTCGGTTTGGCGTCGTGGTTAAACAAACGCGCTCGATGATGGTGTCGGCAACGTTCATAAAGCCAATGCTTGTTGCAGCACTTTTTTTCCATCCATCGTCCCATAAGCAATTGAATCGATAACAGCGACTTTAATGCCATGGGGTTCTGCCTTTTTGGTAATTTTGTTTTCCAAATAGCGTACTTGCGGTCCAATTAAAATGACGTTTGTCGTGTCTAGCTCATTAGCCAACCCTGCTTCAGCCGTTGCCGTAATTGTGGCGTGTACTTCTAATTCTTCAGCTGCTTTTTTCATTCTGTCAACAAGCATGCTTGTTGACATTCCAGCAGAGCAAACGAGTAAAATATTCATATTAACGACGCTCCTCAGCAAATTTTTCGTGTAGTTCAATGATTTCCAAGCAAAGCTCTTTCGTTGTCATTGATGTCATTAAATGGTCTTGGGCGTGGATTAACAAAAGAGAAGGGGCAACTTGATCGCCTCTAGCCTCGCTTTGCAGCAAATTCGTTTGTGCATGGTGGGCTTGGTAGAATTCGTTGTCTGCTTGTTCGAGATGTTCGTGCGCTGCTGCAAATTCTCCTTTTTTCGCTAGCTGGACTCCCTCCATCGCAAATGAACGGGCGTTTCCTGAATGAAGGATGATTTGAAACGAAATTTCCTCAAGAGGCTTTTGTTGTGCCGTCATCGCCAGTATCTCCTTTGTCATCAAAATTCTTTTGTTCGGCTCTCATTGCTGCTTTTATAAATGGAATATAAAAAATAGTCGCAAGTGTGATGTTAAAAAGCTGGAGCACGACGCCAGCAAATGACCCACCTGTCACCAAATAGCCGCTAATGAAGGGCGGCGTCGTCCACGGGACAAGCGCAACAGTCCTTGGCACAAGTCCGCTGGCAATAGCGAGATAGGACGTGAGTGTTAAAAGTACGGGAACCGTTAAAAATGGGATGAGCATCACGGGATTTAGCACGACAGGCAAGCCGAATAGGACGGGCTCGTTAATATTAAACACCCCTGCTGGCGCTGATAATTTCCCAATCGTTCGATAATGTTTGGACGCGCTTACAAGAAAGATTGCGGCAATTAAGGCAAGTGTCGTACCTGATCCGCCCATGAACACATAGGCATCTAAAAATGGTTTCGTTACAATGTAAGGGACATCGGCTGCACTAGTGCCTTCTGCAAATAGACGAATGTTCTCTTCGAGCAAAGGAAGGTAGATCGAATCGATGACGGGTCCTAAGATGTTCGTGCCGTGCAAACCGAAGAACCAAAGCAGTTGATTCAAAAAGGTAATGATAAATGCGGCAGGTAGCGTATTTCCTAACGCTTGCAATGGTTGTTGAATGACGGCAAAGACGAGTTCGTGAATGCTGCCGTCTGTTAGCGCTGTAATCAACATTTGCAGGCTGGAGACGACAATGAGAGTGACAGCAGCTGGAATAAGGGCACGGAAGGATTTAACAACGCCAGTCGGGACGCCTTCAGGCATGTTAATGGTGAATTTTGAGTGATACAAAAGCCTGAAAAGTTCCGTTACAAGAACAGCTGTTAATACACCGACAAACAGACCTTGCGCTCCCGTCCAGGCATAGGAAAGGCCCCAATCATCGGTCGTTGGCGTCAGAATGATATAGCAGCCAACAGCAAGAAGTGCAGCAGACAGCGCATCGACATCATAAGACTTAGCTAAATTGTAACTAATTCCTGCTACAACAAGCAATGAAAGGATCGCAAACGACCCATCCCAGATGTTGCCGCCAAGCGTTGTCCAGCTTTCGCCGAACAGATCGGCCATAAAGTTTTGGAAAAACGCAATGGGCAAATTGTTAATCAAGACAGCAAATGAGCCAATAATGATTAACGGCATGATCGCGACAAAACCGTCGCGAATCGCAACTAAGTGACGTTGTGAACCGATCCGTCCCGCGATCGGAATAAAATGTTTCTCCATCCACTGCATCACTGGATTCATTGGCTAACAACTCCTTTACGATAAAATTGTGGTAAGTGGTCTTTATGGGCTTCAAGCAGTTTGTCTAAAATGGCCGTGGCTTTTTTCTCGTCGGCAACGAGTGGGTTCATAACAAGTGCATTGTACGCATCGTCATAATCGCCGGACAATGAAGCTTTAATGACGAGCTGTTCGAACGCTTTCATTTGCGAGATGATTCCTTTGACTTGTAGAGGGATGTTTCCTACAGCAAGAGGCCTAGGGCCTTCTTTCGTAATGACAGCATTGATTTCAACAACTGCATCATCAGGCAAATCTCGGATACTACCGTTATTACGTGTATTCACTGTTTGAATATCTTGTTTATTCGTATAAAGACTTTCTACTAAATTGCACGCCGCTTCGCTGTAATAAGCCCCGCCACGCTGTTCCAGTTCTTTTGGCTTTTCAGCTAATGCTGGATTTTCATAAGTAACAAAAAGTGATTCTTCAACTTGCTTGACGATTTGCGCTCGCGTCCCATGCTCTTTAAACGCTGCAAGATCCCTTTTCAGCACATCCTCCGTTTGGAAATAATACATATGATACGGGTTTGGAAGAAGCTGTAGTGCCCGAACAAACTCCTTAGACCATCCAAGAGAGACAATATTTGCAGGAGAGTAATGGACATTGTCCGCCGTGAGTTTTGCTAATGCTTCGTTGGTGCGGTCTTCGCCGCGAATAAAGACACGCTTTCCAAAGACAAAATGATTCATCCCCATAAACTCGATCTCCACTTGCTCTACAGGGCAGGAGAACATCTCTGCAATTCCAGTTTTCATATTGAATGGAATGTTGCATACGCCGATTACTTTTTTATGGAGGCTATGGTGGAGCAACGCCTCCGTCACGATGCCTGCTGGGTTGGTAAAATTAATCATCCACGCTTGCGGGCAAATCCTATGAATGTCATCGGCAATCTCAAGCAAAACGGGAATCGTGCGAAACGCTTTAAATATGCCACCTGCTCCATTCGTTTCTTGGCCGACTAGCCCATGCTCTAATGGAATTCGTTCGTCCTTTTCTCTTGCCTCCAACCCGCCTACTCGTATTTGCGTCGTAACAAAGTCAGCGTTCTCTAAAGCGTGTTGCCGGTTAAATGAGCTGCGTACGTGGATGGGATAGCCTGATTTTTCGATCATTCGTTTTGATAGCGCTTCAACAATCGCTAATTTTTTTGCGCCAGCCTCAATATCGACAAGAACGATTTCACTAATGGGCACTCGTTCATACCGTTCAATAAATCCTTCAATAATTTCAGGGGTGTAACTCGACCCACCGCCGATGATAACGACTTTAAGTGACATGTTTTCTCCTCCCTTGATTGCAGAGGAAGCGCTTCCTCTAAACCATATATATCACATTTGTAATTACTAATCAACTTAAATTTGTAACTACCTATTTTGGCATTGTTTTTATACGAGATTACAATTTTGTGGTATGATAGAGAAGGAAAAAGCAAGGAGTAAGAGGAGGATCATACCGTGAAGCTGATTGTAAATGCAGATGATTTTGGACTATCCCGCGGTGTCAATTACGGGATCGTGGACGCCCATGAACTAGGTATCGTCACATCAACGACTATGCTTACAAACATGCCTGCAACAGACCATGCCTTTCAATTAATGGATCGTTATCCTGATTTGCAAGTGGGTGTTCATTTAACGTTGACTTGCGGGGCGCCATTAACGTCCGACTGCCCTACATTAATCAACCAACAAGGCGAGTTTCGTCTTACTAGTCAATTTCGGCAAGCAACAGATGAGATCAACGTGGAGGAAGTAGAGAAGGAGTGGAATGCACAAATTCAACAATTTTATACAAGAGGGATCACGCCTTCGCACCTTGACAGCCACCACCACATCCATACGTGGGAGCCTGTCATCCCAGTAATCAAGCACCTCGCACAAACGTATGACCTGCCTGTAAGGACCGGCTTTAAACAAGCACCTGCTGGCCTGCGCTTCTGGTCTGATCTACTCGATACAAACTTTTATAAAGAAGGCGTAAACGAGGACTATTTTGCTGAACTATCCCAACAATACAAAGGGTATGATGGCACCATTGAAGTGATGTGCCACCCAGCATACATAGATGAAACGTTAAGAACATATTCTTCCTATGTTGACGACCGTGCCCGGGAGCTTAGGGTTTTGACACAAGTAAAACAAACGGTAGGACACATGCTCAAAAAAAACAAACCGACTCAGACTTAACCAGTCTTAGTCGGTTTTTGATAATTTCGTTCAATCGTAAAACTAGCTTTTTCTCCATGGAAATACGCGATTGAATATTCGATTTTAGACTCATCCGCTAAATAAGCGTGTGTTTCAATTTGTATGCAAGGGTCGCCAACTGAAATCCCTAGCTTTGCGGCTACTTCTTCATCTGCGAGGGCGATATGCAAATGTTCTTTTGTCTGGTGAAGCGAGAGGTCCGGCTGGCTTTGCAGTAATTGATAGAGTGAGTGTTCTCCCCCTTCTTTCGTGAGCCAAGTCGTCTTGCGCCAAGGCAAATAAGCGATTTCGTATTGCAAGGGGGCATCATCTGCATAACGAATTCGTTCTAGGCGGTGGATCGGCTCATTTTCCTCGATTTCAAGCATGGCAGACAAAAATTCATCAGAAGGAACGACTTTCAAATCAATCACTTGTATTTTTGGTTTTTTTCCTTGCAATTGCAATTGCTCTCGATAATTCCCTTGCGTTGCAGACAACGTTTGCTTCACCCTTCTGCTGGCGACAAAGGTGCCCCGCCCTTGGATACGTTCTACATACCCATCGATGACAAGTTGTTGTAGTGCATTTCGGATCGTCGTTCGGCTAACATCATACATCTTGCACAGTTCTGCCTCAGTTGGCAGCTGGGATTTAACGGGATAAACTCCTTGTTGAATGGCGGTAACTAACTCTTGTTTAACGAAAGCATGGAGCGACTGGTCAGTGCCTTTTTTATTCACGTTCAATGTTGTTACTCCTTTCAGTTGGTACGACTAAGACGTTTTATGTCAACAGTTATTATAACATTTTCTAACGAATATGTATTTGCGGACGTCTAAAAGGTAGTAACAGCTAAAAATCAGATAATGAAATAGAAAAACGATTGTATGAAACTAGCAAAACCAATGAATTTACAAGTCCAATATAGATAAAAAGAACTATTTTTCGAAAATTATAATAATGACATTGATTGTTATTGTCATTACCTTTATGATCGAATTAGTAGTAACAACTTTGAGTTGATGCTACTTAATAAATGGACTGGGGGGAGTACGAATGGACTGGAAACGATTGAGAAAACTGCTCACACCTCTATTTGTTGTCATCTTGCTACTTGTATCTGATGGAGGCGGACAAGTAAATGCTGCAACAAAGTCAGATGACGACCCTTACAAAATTGTCGCTTATTATCCATCTTGGGGCGCCTATGGACGCGATTTTCAAGTTTGGGAGATCGATGCTTCGAAAGTAAGTCACATTAATTACGCATTTGCCAACATTTGCTGGGATGGCAGGCATGGCAATCCAGACCCTGCGAGTCCAAACCCGCAAACTTGGTCATGTCAAGATGAAAATGGCGTCATCGATGTACCGAACGGGTCAATTGTTATGGGCGATCCTTGGATCGATGCACAAAAGTCGAACCCAGGCGATACATGGGACGAGCCAATACGGGGAAACTTTAAGCAGTTGCAAAAACTGAAAGAAGAGCATCCCCATTTAAAAACGTTGATCTCTGTTGGCGGATGGTCATGGTCGAACCGTTTTTCTGACGTCGCCGCAACAAAGGAAACACGAGAAAACTTTGCAAATTCGGCGGTTGATTTTGTCCGTCAATATGGGTTTGACGGCGTCGATATTGATTGGGAATACCCAGTAAGCGGAGGGCTTCCAGGCAATAGCCGCCGTCCTGAAGATAAGGAGAATCATCTTCTGCTCTTGCAAGAAGTACGCAACAAATTAAACGAGGCAGGCCAAGAGGACGGGAAAGAGTACTTAGTGACAATTGCCTCGGGAGCCAGTTCTGAATATGTAGAAAATAACAAGCTAGCCGAAATTGCTGAAGTGGTCGATTGGATCAACATTATGACCTATGATTTTAACGGCGGTTGGCAAAATACGAGCGGCCACAACGCCCCACTCTACTTTGATCCTGCTACAGCTGATTCAGAGCTTCCAACACCTGAGCAATTTAATGTTGAAAGCGCTGTCGAGGGCCATTTACAGGCGGGAGTACCTGGAAATAAACTTGTATTAGGGATGCCTTTTTATGGGAGAGGCTGGATGAACTGCGAAGAAGCAAATTATGGCGAGTATCAACATTGCTCTCCCCCTCAAGAAGGAACGTGGGAAAATGGCATATTTGACTTCTCAGACCTTGAGGACAATTATGTAAACAAAAATGGCTATCAACGCTATTGGAACGATGTTGCGAAAGTTCCTTTCTTGTACAATGCAGCAAACGGTGGCTTTATTACGTACGATGATGTAGAATCCTTCCAGCATAAGACCGATTTTATAAAAGACAACCATCTCGCAGGTTCGATGTTTTGGGAGGTAAGCGGGGACCGAAATGGAACATTGCTTACAGCATTAGCGGAGCAACTGGACTTTAAGCCGGGAAAAGGGCAACATCCTGAAGAACCATCATTGGCGCCTCGCGATATTCGCGCCGTGGACGTTACATCCACATCCATCACCCTTTCGTGGGAACCGTCAAACGAAGCAGCGACACGGTATATCGTTCAATACGGCACAGAGGAACAAGTGACAGACGAAACGTCTCTAACGATTACCAACCTGAAACCAAGCACGGCGTATACATTTACTGTTTCTGCTGAATATGAAGATGGCAGCCGGCACACCGGACAAGCTTTAAGCGTGACGACGAAAGCAGAAAATGGCGGTGAGGCATGTGCTGCTCCTAACTGGGAACAGACGGCCGTCTACACAGGCGGAGACCAAGTCCAGCATAAAGGACATTTATATGAGGCGAAATGGTGGACGACAGGAGAAGAACCAGGAACAACAGGAGAATGGGGCGTATGGAAGTTGCTTGGAGAGTGCGGATAGTATCTTGGCTGTCTGCGTAGGGAAATTATAGCATGTTTGTATCATTTGAAGGAAAGCGAACGTACTAGCTAAAGCTTAAAAAACCCATCATTTGTGATAGGAAAAACGACAAACTTGCGACAATGCAAGGCAAGTTGACATGAATCTGCCAGCCATTAAATCTAATTGCCAACAAGGGTGAAACGCTTTTGTTGGCTTTTTTTGCTTGTTCAAGGAACTCCTTTCTCCGACTGCAGACGGATGAACGAAAGCTGTTTTCGTTGTAAGCTGGAAGAGGAAGAGGGGGGAAGACATGGAAAAGCGTAGTGTGACAAGATGGGCGTTGTTGTCGATGTTGCTGTTTTGTGTGCAAGTGATACTCCTATCGCTCACGCCATTAGCAGAGTATGGGAATGCAGCAAATGAGTTTAACAGTATTGGCATGTGGCTTGCTGTAGCCATGATTGCTGGAATGTACATCGTTCCCCTTGGATTGTATCGAATAGGACTGCCGTTTTCAAAAGCGATCTTGGCGATTCTATCAGGCTTTGGGATATTTATTCATTTCATTATAGTCGTGCTCCTTCTTATCTCGACATTTTTCACGGCGGCTGGAGTCGCAGCAGCAGCTTGTAGCCTGTTGTCGATAATTGTAAATGTGATCTGGTTTTTTGCCGCCTTTCGCAAGCACCGTCTGGTCCATTAAAGCAGCTTTCCTTATTCGAGGAAGGCTTTTTGCTATTTTAAAGGGCTATTGATCTCAGTAAAAAGAATTTTTTCTTATTTTTTGTTTTAGCCAAGAAAAAATTGCTGCTTGTGAAAACAGTATACTCAATCTTGGCTAAAAACTAGACCTCTGATCTTAAGAGTACTTAAAGTCATTCTAAGATGCCACCGTGTTTTGTTAATCATTACAAAAAAACTACAGCGTTTAAAAAGCGTCGTATGCTGCATTTTAAGCGTCTTGCCTCATTTAAAAGAGCTTTCCTATCCTAGGAAGGCTTTTTGCTATTTATATAGATGGTGACAAAATTGTAAGTGAGGTGCCGCGAATTGTAAGGCAGATCAATGGTTCTCTAAAGAGAGAAAAGAGACAATTGAATAAAAAAGAAAGAGAGTGAGTCCATTGAAACGCAAACTAGCTATCGCCTTCAGTATAGGAGCCATTCTAATCATTGCTGGCTGGCTTTTGTTTAAGGACAATGTGGTCGTGTTGAAAGTAAATCCATTTGTAGCAGTAACAGATGTGTATGTAGAAATAGATGAAGACGGCACTAAAAATGAATTGGGTGACTACGTGTATGAAATACAGGGGGTTGACGAACAAGGCCAAGAGAGGACAGTCGAATTTAAAGCAAACAAAAACTTGCGGAAAGGGGCGTTTTTGCGGTTAAAGACAAAAAAAGCGTTTGTCGATAGCTGGGAAGAAGTCCAGCTAGAAGATATTCCTGCCGAAATCCGTACGTCATTTTAAAGAAGTATAAAAATGTTCTTTACAAGCTGTCCCAATAGTTGATTTAATAGAATGATGAAACAATCAGATAGCATTATCGAACATAAATAATTTGTGACATCGTTAAGTGAAAAACCGTTGCTAGCTGATAGAATAGAAAACGTTTCATGGAAAGTGTAGATGGGACAGGACGTGTATTTATAAACAGATAAGCGAGGCAAACAACAACGTATGTAAATGTTTGTCTTCAGTCTCCGGCCAGCTTGTTTTTGGCCGTCTTTTTTATAAGTAAGCTACTGGATTAACGCCGACTACACATGCAATTTTTGGAGAGCGTCTCAGGCTGTTTGCAGCCAGTTGCGTTTTCTTTGCGTGCAATGGCTCAAGGAGAGAAAAAGAGGATAGGCAGGCAAAATAGCCAAAATCGTTTGTGCTTTCAAATGAGAGTAGGATGGAATCGGAGGTAGGTGGGGAGAAGATGAACAGAAAGGTTCATTACGCATGGATGATTGTCATCATTATCTTTTTGACATTTCTGGCAGTTCAAGGATTACGCCTTTCATTTGGCGCTTTTGTGGAACCGTGGGAAAAAGACTTTGCCCTTGATCGAGGGACAACATCGCTTATATCGACATTGAGTTTCGTTGTATACGGCGTTTCCCAACCTCTTATTGGGAAGCTAGTAGACAAATGGGGAGCACGTCTTGTTCTCTCATTCAGCACGCTCATTGTCGGCATCAGCATTTGTTTAACCGCTTTTGTTCACCAACCTTGGCAACTGTTTGTCTTGTATTGCTTGTTCGTTTCACTTGGTGTCGGTGGTGCCTCCAATGTTGCGGCAACGGTTGTGATTACGAACTGGTTTAACGAAAAGCGAGGGTTGGCATTTGGGATTATGGAGACAGGCTTTGGCGCCGGGCAAATGGTTCTTGTGCCCGTCTCTTTGTCATTAATCCATTGGTCTGATTGGCGGATGACGGTTGTTATACTTGGGTTGTTTTTAATCGTCGTCGTCTTTCCAATCATCATGTTATTTTTGCGGAACCACCCCCGTGAAAAAGGATTGGCGCCGGTTGGCGGAGAAAGGCAAGAAGAGGCAGAAATTAGCCAAGAAGGCAAAAGAGCAGACATTTCTTTTAAGCAAGTCATCGTTAAGCGTGAATTTTGGCTTGTCTTGCTGCCATTTGCCATTTGTGGCTTTACGACTACGGGGTTAATGGATACACATTTAATTCCTTTTTCCCATAACCATGGGTTTTCCACCCAAGTTGCCGGCACCGCGGTCAGCATTTTAGCAGCATTTAATGTCATTGGCATTTTAGCGTCAGGTGTTGTCGCGGACCGCTTTAGTAGCCGAAAGTTTTTGCTGTTGTTGTATTTGACGAGAGCGGTCGCGTTGTTCATTTTATTAAATAGCCATAACCCTGCCTTATTGTTTCTATTTGCGATGATCTATGGGTTGGTCAGCTTTGCCACGGTCGCGCCTACGCAAATGTTAATCACACAGTATTTTAAACGTTATTCAGTCGGCTTTATTCTTGGGTGGCTGTTTTTAAGTCACCAAATTGGTTCTGCTCTAGGAGCGTACTTGCCAGGTTGGCTCTATTCGGAATACGGTCATTATCAGTATGCGATTTATATTTCCATTGCGTTGCTGGTGGCGGCCACCATCTGTAAGTTTCTCCTTCCTGAACCAGAAAGGTGAACCTAAAAACAAATTTTCTTTCTCTCGTGTTCTATGCTATAATTAGGGTTTGAGAATACGACTATCCGTTTGCCGTGTCATGAGGCGAACTTCGAATAAGCATGCAACGAACGAAATGAGGGTAAAAACATGTCAAAGGAATCGATTTACGGCCTTACAATGGCTCAGTTGACTGACTGGCTGATGGAGCGTGGCCATAAAAAGTTCCGTGCCACGCAAGTGTGGGACTGGCTTTATCGCAAACGGGTGACGACGTTTGCAGAAATGACCAACGTCAATAAAGACTGTCTCCAGCTCTTGGAAGACCATTTTGCGATTGAGACAATGAGCGAACATGTACGGCAAGAGTCAAAGGACGGTACGATTAAATTTCTTTTCCGCCTTCAAGATGGCAATTTAATTGAGACGGTGCTCATGCGCCACAAGTATGGCTTTTCCGTTTGCGTCACCACACAGGTCGGCTGCAACATTGGCTGTAGCTTTTGCGCGAGCGGCTTATTGACTAAAAACCGCGATTTGTCCAGCGGTGAAATTGTCGAGCAGATTATGAAAGTCCAGTTCCATTTGGATCAAGTAGGAAAAGAAGAGCGCGTGAGCCACGTTGTCGTAATGGGCATTGGCGAACCATTTGACAACTTCCAGAATACAGTCGATTTTCTTGAGATCATTAAAGATCATAAAGGGTTGGCGATTGGAGCAAGGCATATTACCGTATCAACGAGCGGCCTAGCCCACAAAATTTATGAGTTTGCCGACTTGAAACTGCAAGTCAACTTAGCTGTGTCTTTGCATGCTCCAAACAATGAGCTTAGGTCACGGATTATGAAAATCAACAAAGCGTTTCCGATTGAAAAATTAATGGATTCGATCAACTACTATATAGAAAAAACAAACCGCCGTGTGACCTATGAATACATTTTAATCAAGGATGTCAACGATCATAAAGAAGAGGCATTGCAGTTAGCTGAGCTAATTGGTGATAAACGCCACCTTTCCTATGTGAACTTGATCCCGTACAATCCAGTCGATGAGCATAGCCAATACCAACGCAGCGAACCTGAGGCCATTTCCCAGTTTTTCGACACATTGAAGAAAAAGGGCATCAATTGCGGCGTCCGCTTAGAGCACGGCACAGATATTGATGCGGCTTGCGGCCAACTGAGAAGCAAACAAGAGAAGAAAAAAGTAAAGGTTAACTAAAAAAGACCCCAATCCTGCAACAAAAGGCAGGATTGGGTCTTTGTGTGTTAAAGGCGCAATGATGATGGACGAATTGATTTCGCGCGGTGTTTTCCGCCTCAATCGTGTAACTAATTATAGCCACTGTTACGAATTCCTTAGCATTGACGCGGTCTCAAAAGGAACAGTAAAATGAACGGGAACGATAATTATTAAGGAGGGCTCCTATGCCTTGTTTTGATAGCGTTTACACAAAAGAATATGCGCAACAACTGGATGCAGTTGATCCACTTGCCCGCTTTCGTAATGAGTTTTACATAGATGAAGATAGCATATATCTCGACGGCAATTCACTTGGCTTGCTATCTACACGGGCAGAGCAGTCATTGCTTGACGTATTGGACTCCTGGAAACAGTATGGGATTGATGGCTGGACGAAAGGGAAGCATCCTTGGTTTTATTTATCTGAATCATTGGGAGAGAAAATGGCTTCCCTTGTAGGGGCGAAGGCGGAGGAAGTGATCGTTACTGGGTCAACGACAACAAATCTTCATCAATTAGTTAGCTCCTTTTTTCGGCCTGAAGGAAAGAAAACAAAAATACTGGCAGATGAGCTGAATTTTCCTAGTGATATTTATGCATTAAAAAGCCAGCTCCATCTTCAAGGCTTTGATCCAGAGGAACACCTTATTCAAGTGAAAAGTGATAATGGCCACCTTCTAAATGAAGGGGACATTATCGCGGAAATGAAGGAGGATATTGCTTTAATTGTTTTGCCGAGTGTTTTATATCGAAGCGGGCAAATCCTCGATATGGAACGGTTGACATCAGCCGCTCACCAAAGAAACATTCTGATCGGGTTTGATTTATGTCATTCAATTGGTGCTATTCCCCACCAATTAAAAAAGTGGGATGTCGACTTTGCTTTTTGGTGCACGTATAAACACGTAAACGGTGGGCCAGGCAGCGTAGCAGCGCTATTTGTAAACGAAAAGCACTTTGGCAGGCGTCCTGGCCTGGCCGGATGGTTTAGTTCAAACAAACAAAAACAGTTTGACATGGAGCATACGCTCACGCCCGCTGAACATGCCGGCGCCTTTCAAATTGGTACACCTCATATTTTTAGCATCGCCCCTTTGATTGGGTCTCTTGCCATTTTTGCAGAAGCAGGAATCGAACAAATTCGCAAAAAGTCGTTAAAACTGACTGACTATATGATGACACTAATTGAGCACGAGCTTTCCGATTACCAGTTTACGATCCAAAACCCAAGGGATGAAAGACGAGGCGCCCATCTTTACATTGAACATGATGAAGCCGCTCGTATTTGCAAAGCGCTTAAGGAAGAAAACGTCATTCCTGATTTTCGCAGCCCGAAAGGCATTCGCCTCGCACCGGTTGCCCTTTACAATACGTTTGAAGAAGTATGGAATACCATTCAAGTATTAAAGTTCATTATGAAAGAAGAGCGTTACAAAAAATTTAAAAATGAACGGGATGTGGTTGCTTAATGAATCATACAAATAACATGAACCGCTGGATCGATGTATCACAGCCACTTAATGAAAAACTTGCCCACTGGCCAGGTGATTTGCCGTATTCGTACCAGTTGACGTTTTCCAAACAGCAAACAGGTTCTGTCAATATTGGCCAAATGGCGATGAGTGTCCACTCTGGTACTCACGTTGATGCGCCGTTTCATTTTAAAAATGACGGTGCCAAAATAACAGACTTGGATATTCATGTGTTTATAGGAAAAGCGAGAGTCGTTGATTTATCTAAATACGAAAAAATCGACCAAGCTGCCCTTTGTTCTCTCCATTTAGAAGGAGTAAAAAGGTTGTTAATAAAGACAGCTGTCCCTAACCAGGCAACGGCATTTCCTGAAAACATTCCATATGTAACTCCAGACGGTGCTGCCTACATGAAGGAGAAAGGGATTATACTAATTGGCGTCGATGTTCCTTCTGTTGACCCACTCGATAGTAAAGAGCTAGAAGGGCACCATGCTTTAGCAGACAATGGCATCTCTATTTTAGAAAACCTCATGTTAGATAAGGTCAAGGAAGGCGATTATGAGTTGATTGCCTTGCCTTTGCCAATGGAAGAGGCAGATGGTAGTCCAGTACGGGCTGTTATCCGAGCCATTTAAACAGGAAGGCGGGCATGGGTATGACAAACGAACAGAAGCCTTTTCCCCAACAAACGCCACAGGAAGAAGCAGGAATCCATACCGATTTTAAAAACAGGATGACGTATGGGGAATATTTGAAACTTGATCAAATTTTAACAGCGCAAGAACGGTTGTCGAATCATCATGATGAAATGCTCTTTCTTATTATCCACCAAGTAAGCGAGCTTTGGATGAAACTCATCCTCCATGAAACTTACGCGGCTATTGCTTCTATTAAAGAAAACGACTTGCCATCATCGTTTAAGCGCCTAGCACGCGTCTCGAAAACACAATCACAAATCATTCAAGCGTGGGACGTTCTTTCTACGTTGACACCAACTGAATACATGGAATTTCGGGAACAACTCGGCCAGGCATCAGGGTTCCAGTCGTATCAATATCGTCTCATAGAGTTTGCTCTTGGCCATAAAACGAGAGCGATCTTAAAAATCTACGAAAAAGACAAGGAGTTGCATGAAAGGCTTGTTGAAGCCTATCATGCACCGAGTTTGTATGACGTCTCGATTCAAGCCTTGGCAAATGCTGGCCTAGCCGTTGACCAACACGTGATAGAACGGGATTTTTCAAAACCTTATGTGGCAAATGATTCTGTCCGAGAAGCGTGGCTGACCGTCTATCGACATGTAGATCGTTATTGGAACCTCTATCAATTAGGGGAAAAACTGGTCGATATTGAAGACTGGTTACAACAATGGCGTTTTCGCCATATGAAAACAGTTGAGCGAATCATTGGCTTTAAAGTTGGCACAGGTGGCTCATCTGGAGTCAACTACTTAAAGAGTGTCCTTGAGCAACGTTTTTTCCCTGAGCTCTGGGATTTACGGACGGAAATTTAAACGTGTAGCGGGAGTGTCCTTCGATTCATATTCCTTAGATCCTTTCTGCAAGAATGCTCTTTTTGCTTTGATCGTACTCTGTAAAGGGCAATTTTAGCTATAAGCCTTAAATGAAATGAAATTCCACCGATAATAAAACTAGACGGAATTGTCGTCTATCTGTCGAAAAGCATGGGAAATTTACTAAAAATGCAAAATTTCTTGTTTACATTACTAGGTCCATTATGTTATATTTTTGGAGGATTGTTACATATATTTATAGGTTAATAGGGGGGTCTGGCATGAAAAAGTATATGACACTGTCAGCGCTTGTGCTTGCATCGACATTGGCTCTTGCGGCTTGCGGGGACGAAGCTGATATTAGCGCCAGCGATTCAAATACGGATGCTGAGGCGGAAGAGACAAACACCGATAAGGAAAGCGAAGACAACAGTGAAACAGAGGCTGAAGACGGAGCTGAGGTTGACGAAGGGGAAGAAGTTTCAGGTTTTCAAATTGGCGACGAAGTAAACTTTAATGACCTTTCAATCACTGTCAACAGTGTAGATTTTAGTGAAGGCAGCGAGTGGGAGCAGCCTTCTAAGGATAAGTATGCGTACATCGATATAACGGTTGTAAATAATGGTGACGAAGACTATACGCTTTCTTCACTAATGCAATTTGAATTGGTGACAAACGAGGGTCGCTCACAAGATATAACGATTGTAAGCGACCAAGATGGGGAACTCGACGGTACGATAGGCGCTGGTCGGACAATGGCTGGACAAGTGGTGTTTGATGTAAGTGAAGCCGACTATTATGAGCTTATTTTTGAAGAAATTCTCTTGTCAGGCCAAGCAATTTGGGAAATTCCAAACGAATAATAGCCATAGAAAGGGCTGTCCACAAAAGGGCAGCTCTTTTCTCGTTAGAGACTGAATGAGTGGGTGTAACTCCGTTTTGTTAGGAAGTAGGCAGCCCTGTGCTTTCTTTAGCGTGCTTCGGCCAAAGAGGCTGTTTCTTTTTGCGTCGTTTGATTAGGCCGACGGCAACGAGAAACAGAGGCAGGAAAAAACCAGTTAAAATTGATTGAGGAATGCTTACGAATCGAAAAAATTCACGTTCTTCAATAATGCTTGTGAAATAAGTGACGCCAAGAAACAATAACAGCATCGCGATTGGCCACACTAATGGTTTGTTTTTTTTCAAATTGAATAAATGACCAATTCCCGTTAAGATCGCATAGAAATATAGAAGTAAATTGAAGTAAATTGAGATAAACCATATGACTGTGATTGTTGCTTCAATTCGCTGGAAAAATTGGCCGACATCGATGCGCTGTGCAAGTGAAAGGGCTGGGTAAAAATCACGAGATACAACTTGCGGCGTTAAAACCGTGATGCATAGGAATGTAAACACGATTAAAATCAGACAACCAAGAGAATAACCGAGCCAGAGCGCTTTCTCGGCTGCTTTTTTATCGGTTATATGCTTAGGGAAAATCGAAAGTTGGATGACGACGTTGCAAACGACATTGCCCATATAAATGGCGAACGCTTCGATCGTTGCTGCCATTGGAGAATGGGCAATGGGCATAATATAGCCAATATCAACGTCGTGCAAAGTTAAGCCAATTAGCAGTGTGAGTGGAACGAAAAAGAAAAGCAAACATAGCGATGCTGTCCGGGCTATGGCTTCGATCCCGCAAATGACGCCGAATACAATGATGGACAAGCATAGCAAGTAGCATACGAAAAAAGGCGTCGACGGCAACAAAAAATGGTTAATAAACGTAACGGCATAGCTCATAATCGCTGGGAAATGAATCAGTGGAAACAAAATATAGAAAAAGGAAGCAAGCCAACCGATAACTTTCCCGAAAGTACGCTTGTTCATGTCAAAAATGACATCAGAAGGCATCCACCGGGCAAGCAACGTGTAAAGGAAAATAATCGGAATGCCTACGATGCTGCCGATAATTGGAATAAGCCACGCATCTTGCTGGATAAAAAAGCTCAACGACCCTGGAAGACCGAGCATTGCCGTGCTAACTGTCGCGAAAAGGACCATCGTAGCAAAAGAACGCGATGAAAATGTTTCCACTGTGTTTCTCAATTCTGATCCTCCTTTTCTTGCCGTTGCTTTTTAAAATGACTTAACGAGTGAAGTGAGCCCTCGGGCAATGCTCGGTATCTCTAATCCTATTGTGTATAGTGCGCCGTATGTTGTAGCAATGGCCAAAATCGTATAAAAGACAACCTGCAATTTTCGATTGCCTTTTAAGTCGCGCCAATTTACCCATGTGATTACAAATGCGCTTAACAGGACGCAAACAAAGGATAGCACCATTACTGTTCACCTTCTGAAAAAGAATTGATAATGCTTCCACTATCAGTAATGGTGATAGCAATATTTATTTTTACATCGAGGTCTTGGTAGATCGAGTACCAGTCGTCCTGGATTTGCTCCCAGTAATCAGGGAATTTTCGATACAATTCCTGTCCGATGCCAAGGATGTCCGAACCCGCTTGTTGGGTTGCGACAATCGCTTCATGAATGTTAGCCTCCATCTCGGTTTGCGCCTGTTTTTCGACCTGTTCATAGGAAGAAGGGACGGACAAGTCCAAATCCACGCAATCTACTTCTGAAATAGTGGCTTCAAGTGAGAGATCGTATGTCACTGAAGGCATCCCATCTTTTAGCTCCATTTTTATAGCCGGATTGTTTGAATGGATTTCTAGTGCGATGTTGCCACCGCCAGGGCAAGTGAAGCTTTTGACACTATTTTCAATTCCACTGTTTAAGTATTCAATGTCTTTGCTGTGTGGTTGAGAAAGCCACGTAATCATTTTGCTGCCTTTAAAAATAGCTAAGCCATTCGTTTCGACAAAGGCAGCTGCCATGTTTTGCTCGACATTTTTCTTCGTCCTCCCTTGCTGTATATCTCCGGAAACCGTTACGCCCATAATCGAAGGATCAATGCCGACAGCCTTTATTTCATAAAACAGACGATCCATTGTCAGTTTTTTGGTACTGCTATAAGAACGGCCTGAAAACTCGACCGAATCAAAAAGGCTTTGTGCAGACAAATTTTCTAACGGTGTGAGCACATTTAAAATGTTTTCAGCGGCTGTATCTTTGGAAATTAACACGAAAAAATCAGAGCGCATTTCGTGGTCCCGATAAAAGAAATCCAATACATGGTCTAAACCGTCTCTCGCAACATCTTCACTAAGAATCAACACTTTTAATTGGGAAACAAACGATCGCCTTGGTGTTTTTTGGATCATTTTCCGTAACGATTCATGAATCGTTTCCGATTTTTCACGGACATCCATTCCTTGTGCATAGCCTCTGCCGGTTTCCTGGGAAGCGATTTCTGCAGGGTTCATTGCCTGCATCGTCAACACATAATCATCTCCCTCCTTATCAACAGCTATGCCGACAATTAAGGAAAGCTGATTGAGCTCCCAACGGTCCCAGCAACCACTTAAAAGAAAAAAGGAGACGACCATGATCATCGTTTTCTGTATGTTTGCTTTCAAAGCCGTTTCCTCCTTTCACTCAATCTTTAGGGCTAGGCTTTGGCGTGCGTTGCCGCGTTTGATTCGACTTTGTCGTAGCTTCTGGCCGCTCATTCATCAACCACTTAGGCGCGCGGAAAAGTGTATCGGTTTGGTCTTTCCATATAAATGGGGAAAGCCCTTTTAAATAAGGGACGCCAAATGATTTTAAAGTAGATAAATGTAAAAGCACCGCAGTAAAGCCAATGCAAATGCCTAAAAGGCCAAAAGAAGCAGCAAGAGCCATAAACCCAAATCGCAAAATACGGATTGGTACGCCAATGCTGTATGTTGGAAACACAAAACTGGCGATCGCCGTAATCGAGATAACAATGACAACTGCTGCGGAGACAATGCCTGCTTGCACTGCGGCTTGGCCAATGACAATAGCGCCGACAATCGATACGGCTTGGCCGACTGGCTGAGGCATGCGAATCCCAGCTTCGCGGAGAATTTCAAACGTGACTTCCATCATTAATGTTTCAACAAATGTCGGAAATGGCGTCCCCTCCTGTTGCGCGGCTAAATTGCCGAGCAGCCCTGTGGGGATCAGCTCTTGGTGGAATGTGGTGATCGCGATATAAAAAGAGGGGGCCAACATCGCGATAAAAATACACAAGAACCGTAACAGACGAATAAGGGTTCCGATGTCAGCACGCTGTGTATGGTCTTCAGCGTTGTGAAAAAATTGCACGAATAGGGCCGGAACAATAAGAGCCATTGGCGAACCATCACTCAGTATCGCAATTTTGCCTTCTAATAAATGAGCTGCCGTTGTATCAGGGCGCTCAGTTGAGTATACAGTCGGAAAAGGCGTATATACTTGGTCTTCAATTAATTCCTCGATGTTTCCGTCTTCTAAAACCGAATCAGTGTAGATGCGATCTAGTCTTGTATGTAGTTCCCGTAATATGCTTTTATCGACAATATCATTCATATAGGCAATCATGATTTTCGTTTTGGTGCGGGTGCCGATTGTTTTTGTCTCAACCCATAACTGTTCGTCGCCTATTCGCCTTCGCAATAGGGAGATATTCGTCCGCACATTTTCAACAAATCCTTCTCGTGAGCCGCGGACGACCTTTTCTGTCATCGGTTCTGATACAGGCCTTTCTTTATAAAAGGGAATAGCGACAGCAATAGGTGTAGAAAAACCATCGATTACACAAATGGCATAGCCAATGAAAAGTTTGTCAATGAGGGGGCGGAAACAATTAAGCGTTTCTGTATGGCCTACTTCCTCTAAATACTGTTGTGCGCTTTCAAACACAGGTTCCTTTTCATCAAAAAATTTCGCTCTGCTTATCATTTTTTCAATTGCGTCTTCATTGCAAAGTCCCTCTACATAAATAAAAGTTGCTTTTAATGTTTGGTTTCTCCCAAACGAAAAAGGCCGTACGAGTATATCTTCGCTATGTCCGGTAGTAGTTAAAATAAAGTCAATCGTATCAGCGAGATGAGAGCTAGGCTTCTTGTTTGCTAAGTAGTCATGAGGCGGTGCGGATTGTTTCATCTTAGAGGGACACCTCCTGCCTGAAGTGAGAATAGTTGTAGTATGTAGCATCCAACTCCTTTCTATGCGTTTTATTCTGGCATTAAGTGCAAATCGAAGGCTCAATTGATGATTTCCTCCCTTTCTTTACTCGTTAACTTTTCCAATCTCATTCTTTCACGCTAGTACACTTGTGAAAAACGATCAGGTATAATAAGGATATACCGCTTTTTTGTTTGGTTTGTGCAGAAATATGTCGATTTATGTTTAAAAAGAACATTTTTTAATTGACAACCGCTATTTTTTGTTCTAAATTAACAATGTGGGATGTGAAAAAAGAACATGAATCCTAAAGAAAGACGTTTGTATATTCAAAAGTTGTTGGCGACCGCTGGAAAAGCAGATATTGATGAATTGGCCAAGGCCCTTGATGTTTCTCATATGACAGTAAGGCGCGATTTGGCTTTGCTTGAAGCGGAAAACCAAATTATTCGTACACATGGCGGAGCTGTGCTGCAAAAAGCACTTGTCAAGGAGACGCCTTATGCCCGTAAAGAAACGAAAGAATTGCCAGCGAAAAAGGCAATTGCACGGGAAGCGGCACAACTTGTAGAAAACGGATCAACAGTACTAATAGACTCGGGGACAACAACGCTTGAAATTGTTAAGTTATTGAAAGACCGGAATGATTTAACCATTATTACCAATGATATAAAGATAGCTTCACAACTGATTGAGGCAAAGCCGCGTTGTATTATAACCGGGGGTGAAGTCCAGCCCGAACTCGGGGCGCTGCACGGACCCCATGCCCAAGAGCTATTGCGCAATATTCACGTTGATTTATTTTTGCTTGGCGCCCATGCCGTCCATGCCTCAGCCGGGATCACAGCGCCTACGCTTGAAAAGGCGAAAATCAAAAAGTTGATGATGCAAGCAGCAGCAAAAACATGGCTTGTATGCGATTCCAAAAAATTTGATGAAACGTCATTCGCCCGTGTTTGTGGTTTGAATGAGTTGGAAGGAATTGTGACCGACTCGAGAATCCAAGGGCACGAGATGGAGGCATGCCATGAAAACATGCGGTTGGCGCCGATGTAGGCGAACGGGGGGAGAACAATGAAAATAGGCGTTATTGCTGATGATTTAACAGGGGCGAATGCCTCTGGCGTGAAACTGGTTCGACAAGGGTTTCAAGCGTCAACGATTGTCCATAGTGCTACGTTGCCTGCCAACAGTTTCTACGATGCAGTCATTATGGATACCGATAGCCGTTACATTGAGGAAGGCGTCGCCAAACAGCGTGTTGCCCGAGCGATGGAGCAGTTGCAAAATTGGGGCGCTGCCATTTTTACAAAACGGATTGACAGCACATTAAGAGGCAACATTGGTGCAGAGATCGATGAAATGCTTAAAGGAATGGCGGAAGATGCCATAAGCATCGTCATGCCGTCTTTTCCAGATTCCGGCCGGGCGATGGCAGGGGGCTATTTGTTGCTAGATGGCATTCCCCTTCAAGAAACGTATGTGTCAAAAGACCCGATCGCACCAATTAAAAAGTCTTATGTCCCTGATTTAATCGGAGACCAATCCCATCACCAAGTGGGCTATGTCGGGCTTAGCGCTGTCATGGAAGGCCAAGAGTCTTTCTTAAATGAGCTGTCGCTCCAATTGCAAACTGGGGCACGAATCATCGTTGTTGATGCGATGACCAATGAACAGATTGATGAAGTAGCCGAAGCACTTGCGTCTAGTGGGCGAACAGTGTTGTGTGCTGATCCTGGCCCGCTGACGGCTAGTTATGCTCGAGCGATGTCCCGCGACTATGCGAAGAAAGCAAACATTTTAGTGGCAGTCGGCAGTGCAACAAGTCTAACAGGGACGCAACTAGCGTATCTGATTGAAAAAACAGGTTCCACGCCCGTGTATGTGAACCCTGAGCCCCTTGCTAGTTATGGGGGGTCTTGGAAACAGGAAGTGGAGCGAGCAACAAAAGCTGCATTAAAGCAAGCTGAAACAGACCGCGTTCTCATTGTAACAACACACAAGCCTGGCCAAGAACTAGTCGATTTAAAAGCAAAAGCGATAGAAGAAGGAAAGAGCAGTGATGCCCTTGCGAAACGGATTACCGATGGGCTGGCAACGATTAGCCGGAAATTGCTAACAAGCGAGCGTGTCCAGTTTGCTGGTTGCTTTACAAGCGGCGGTGATGTGACAGCATCCGTCTGTGCGCTCGGGCGCGCGAATGGCATTGCTTTAAAAGACGAAGTCATGCCCCTTGCTGCATATGGCACATTTGACGGCGGCTATTTTGACGGTTTGCCAGTTGTGACAAAAGGCGGATTAATTGGCGATAAAAAAGCGATTTACGAATGTGTCAAATTTATTGAGACAAAAGCAATGTAAACAAAGGAGAGGGATAACATGGCAAAACCAATTATTGCAGTAACAATGGGCGATCCAGCAGGAATTGGACCTGAAATTACAGTTGGTTCACTGAATAAGAGCGAAATTTATGATCTTTGCACGCCTGTCGTGATTGGCAATGCAGCAGTACTAGAAAAACTGTTGCCTGTAGTCAAAGCAGACTTAACGATTAACAAAGTTAACACTCCAGCTGAAGCACGGGGCGAATATGGAACAATTGACGTCATTGATTTTCCAAACCTCGGTGATTATCAGTTTGGGAAAGTTAGCGCCGAATGCGGTGCACAAGCATTTGCTTATATTGAACATGCGGTTGAGCTTTGCAAAACCAACCAAGTACAAGCAATGGCAACAGCACCGATCAATAAAGAATCCCTTAAAGCAGCAAATGTACCATACATTGGGCATACGGAAATGCTTGCTGGCCTAGCTGATGTTGCTGATCCGCTTACGATGTTTGAAGTCCGCAACATGCGCATTTTCTTTTTGACACGCCACTTGTCGTTAAAAGATGCGATTGGACAAATGACGAAGGAACGTGTCCACGATTATTTGCTCCGCTGTGATGCAGCGCTCGCAAAGCTTGGTGTTGAAAAGCGCAAATTCGCTGTAGCTGGCTTAAATCCACATAGTGGAGAAAATGGATTATTTGGATATGAGGAAGTGGATGAAATCAAGCCAGGAATTGAGCTTGCTAAAGCAGACGGGATAGACGCTGTCGGTCCAGTTCCTGCTGACTCGGTCTTTTTCCAAGCGTTAAATGGACGTTACGATGCCGTGCTTTCTCTTTACCATGACCAAGGGCATATTGCTGCGAAAATGACCGATTTCCATCGCACCATTTCCATTACAAATGGACTTCCATTCCTGAGGACGTCTGTCGACCACGGCACAGCATTTGATATTGCCGGCCAAGGAATTGCAAGTTCAGTCAGCATGGAAGAAAGCATTAAGCTTGCCGCTAAATACGCGCCTCATTTTAAACAGGCGTAACCGACTGGGCTGCGACGAGCAGCCCAGCTAATTATCTTATTATAAAGCGCTTACAAGAAGGAGGAAACACTTATGGAAGTATCTGAAACACAAATGATGGTCGGCCTCGTGTTAGCTATCGTTGTGCTCATTTTTCTTGTCGTTAAAACAAAGGTTCATGTCTTTTTGGCTTTAATTATTGCTGCTTCAATTACAGGGCTCGTTGGCGGAATGGCGCCTCCAGATGTGGTGAATGCCATTACAGAAGGATTTGGCAGCACGCTTGGCTCGATTGCAATTGTGATTGGTTTTGGCGTGATGATGGGCCGAATTCTTGAAGTATCAGGTGCAGCTGAACGGCTTGCCTACACGATCGTTAAAGTTCTTGGAAAACGTAAGGAAGAGTGGGCGATGGCCATTACAGGCTATATCGTCGCGATTCCGATCTTTGTCGATTCAGCCTTTATTATTTTGAGTCCACTTGCGAAAGCGTTGTCAAAAAAGACAGGAAAATCAATTGTCGCTCTTGCTGTTGCTCTCGCTGGTGGCGCAGTTGTCATTCATAGTGCTGTTCCACCGACACCGGGTCCCCTTGGAGTTGCAGGAATATTCGATATTGACATCGGTTGGATGATTATCTCTGGCATGTTGTTTGCCATTCCAATTGTTATTGCAATGGTCATTTACGCAAAGTGGCTTGGCAAGCGGATTTACCAAGTTCCGAGCGAAGACGGAATGGATTGGATTCGTCCCGAAAAACAGCTAGATGTAGAACAATGGTTGGAAGAAAAAGAACAAAAAGAGCTGCCTTCATTGCTCCGCTCGTGCTTGCCAATCGTGGTGCCGATCGTGCTGATCTTTATGAATACTACATTAAATGCAATGGAAGCATCAGGCCCATTTGTCGACTATATGACCTTTTTTGGTTCGCCTGTCATTGCAGTAGGAATCGCTGTACTGCTTGCTATCTACGGCTTGTTCGGCCATATCCAGCGCTCAGAAGCATTGGAGCGGATGGAAGAAGGCATTAAGCAAGCGGGTATCGTATTGCTTGTCACCGGCGCAGGCGGTGCCCTCGGCTTTGTCTTAAGACAGACAGGCGTAGGCGAGCATATTGGAGAAATCGTCGTAAACACAGGAATCCCTGCAATTATGCTTCCTTTCGTCATTGCTACACTCGTTCGCTTTATTCAAGGCAGCGGCACTGTCGCGATGATTACAGCTGCATCCATTTCAGCGCCAATTTTAGCCGATATGGATGTCAATATGGTGCTTGCTGGACAAGCAGCCGCTCTCGGTTCATTATTCTTCTCTTATTTTAATGATAGTTTGTTCTGGGTAGTCAACCGCACAATTGGCATTAAGCAGGCGAAAGAGCAAATCCTTGTCTGGTCAGTGCCGACTACGATTGCCTGGTTTATCTCCCTTATTATGCTACTCATTGCAAATATGTTCGTTTAAGGTGGAAAGCTTCCTATGCGGGAAGCTTTTTCTTTTGGCTACTGGTTGCAGTAACTATGAGACTGGAAAAACGGTTGTCCAACAGGGCCTTGGTGAAAGAAAAAAGGAAGGGGTGATTGTGCGTTACTTCCTTGTTAGGACTGCGCTGCACATACGTAAACAGAATAATGAAGAAGTTGCGCACCGATTGCATTTCCATTGAAAGACTTAGCAGAAAACATTATCGGTAAATCGGTCAAGATTTCTGAGGGAAGCGTGATCCTTAGTATTTTCCAAATATAGAGTTATCCGAAAAAGACCGCCCTTTTTTGTGGATGGACTACCATGTATTCTGGCCTACCTTACATTGTTTAAAATTACGGAATTAGAAAGCATGTGCAAAAGATGTACTTTTTATTAATTTAACAATTTTAAAATGTATTTAAAGAAACATGTTTCTACTAAATAGAAAGGAGAGATTTTTTATGACAGTAATCTACCGTGTATTAATGACTTGGCGGGTATTCTATGAGAGCTGTACTCACTGCTATACTTTACTGCTTGTTCAAGAGGATTTAGATGAAAACTGCTCTATAGCATCTGTTTTTTACCATAGGGGTAATTGCTCTAGCGTGTTTTAAAATATCATCACTGTAGAAATCAATCAACATAACGAGGTTGTTGCTGATCCACACAGTCAGAAGGTCACTTTCTTAGCCGTTATTACTTATTTGGACTATAGTATAAATACCTTTTTATATTTTTTGTCTCACTATCATTAGAAACTAAAAGGATATATTTGCTTATTAAGGAGCTGTTAATATGGATGAAATGGTGTTGCAAGTTCAAAAGTTCGTTAATGTCAATTATGCTCATAGACCTAATTTTGGAAGTCCCGTTGAAGAAAATGGACGTACCAGTTGGGAGATCATGTATGCTTTAACTCGTGCTCTTCAAATCGAATTAGGTATAGAGAATCCAGTCAATTCATTTGGTCCCACGACCTATAGGTTATGTCCAACGCTACGAGAAGGCGATGAACATGAATTTGTATGGATTTTACAAGGAGCTATGTGGTGTAAAGGGTATAGTCCAGGGGGATTTACAGGCAAGTTTGGTCCAGGAACCGCTGCAGGTGTTCGGAAAATGCAGGAAGAAGCTGGAGTACCTGTAAATGGAATTGTAGACCCTGACATTTTTAAAGCCATGTTGAGGATGGATGCTTATCGAGCGGTAGGTCCTTCAGCAGATGAGAATGTCGTAGATATGCAACGTTATTTGAATGGAAAGTATTATAAATATACAGGTATCCTTCCAGCGGATGGAAATTATTCACGAGATACAAATACTGCTTTAATATATGGCTTGCAAATTGAAAGCAACGTGGCAGGTGCCAATGGGCATTTTGGAGAAGGAACAAAAGCTGCTACACCAACAATTAAATTAGGAGATAGTCGTGTAAATCATGTCCGATTAGTACAGTATGCTATGTACGTTAACAATTACCATCCGGGGAATTTCAATGGAACATTTGATGAAGCTATGCAAACAAGGTTAAAAGCATTTCAAGGATTTCATATGCTCCCTCAGAATGGTATAGTCGATCTTAACACATGGATGTCTTTGTTAGTTAGCACAGGAAATCCAGATGTTAAGGGGAAAGGAATAGATACATCAAATACCATTACCCACTCTAGAGCAGAGACTCTAAAAGCAGACGGGCGGGAAATGGTTGGGCGATATTTAACGGGGTCATTTGCGCTTTCATCTGCTGAATTAAACACATTGTTTAGCAATGGATTCCGGGTGTTTCCTATCTATCAGCGTTTTGCGGACAATGTTGAATGGTTTTCTTACAACCAAGGTATTATTGATGCAAGAGATGCAGTAAGAGCTGCTACAGCTTTGAAATTTCCATATGAAACAGTCATTTATTTTGCGGTTGATTTTGACGTGTCTCTTAGTCAAATAAATAGCCATATTATCCCATATTTTGATGGCGTTAATGAGGAAATTCGAAGAAATCGTAATGCAGGTGCATCTTATCGGATTGGTGTTTATGGGCCACGTTATGCTTGTACAGTTTTAATGAATCAAAATTTAACTGTATATAGTTTCGTAAGTGGTATGTCTACAGGATTTTTTGGAAATAAAGGTCATGTCTTACCGTTGAATTGGGCATTCAACCAAGTGAAAGAACATTTTATTGGTTCTGGGTCAGGTAGATTAGCGATCGACAACCTAATTGTTTCAAATAGGGATAGAGGAGTGAATGCTAAAGATCATAGTGTTGAAAGTCCAGAAGTTAATGATTATGTTCAATACAATAAACCGTTCATTGAAAAATTGAGAGAATTATATAATTTTTCTTATGAAAATTCAGACGGGGACAATCGAATAGCCAACATCTTAGTATTAAATTATCTAAGAAGCGAAAATTATAATTCAAGCGTTTGGACTCCTATAGCTGGTGCCATTGATTCTACTTTTGTAGAGACAGCGGAAAGACGTTTTGGCAAGCCGTCAAGTTTCCCTGTTCTCTATGATCCAGTTACAGGGACGGATATGGATTTTATGCATATGGCTGCAACGCTTAATGCAATATTATTCCAAAAAACATTCATTATTGGCGATTTTACGGCATCACTTTCAGATTTTGCAGGTTGGTTAGGGGATTTGATTACCGTAGTAGATAATGCAAAAGATGCTTACAAAAATGGGAATTTCACTTCAGTGTATAGCGCAGCAAGACATTATATTGGTCATACATCGGATGCGGCAGGAACATTCCCATTAGAGGATTTATTGGGAGATATGGATGCAATCAATATTGGTAGGGCCTTAGATATGAATGATAGAACCTCAAATCTATTCGAAGAAATGGATACCTATTATCGTTTAGGCTACAGACGTAGGTTTAAAGCAGCTGCTCGCGCACGATTTGATTATAATAGGGAACAGTTCTATAACGAGGCGAAAAGGTATTTAACAACTTCGCAGCCTGCAATTGCTTTTGCGCGAAGCCAATTTAAATCTGCATTTAATGTATCTGATTGGACAGATAACGAGGCGGACAGTGTTGCGCAAGCATTTAGAGATGTTTGTGCAGAGTGGCTTGATAAAGAGGATTAAAAAACATGGCTTTCGGGCCATGTTTTTTATCTCCAAGTAAAGAACAGAATCAGAAGTAGTAAAACTACCCACAACGTATATAAAAATAATGGTGCCCCTACAATGAGCATAATGATTCTGTGTTTTTTATTGTTATTTAAAAAGATTAAAATCAACAAAAGATAGGGTAAGTAAAAATATAGTGTAGAACGGAGCAATTCGATATACAAAAATGGTGTAATAGATAAAGGAATGACAGTTATTAAAATAATAAGATTTAGCTTTCTTCTTATCTCATTTTGTTTACTTAGATTAGACAAATTATCACTATCCTTCAAAAGGATTTTAACAAAAATTAGTTTGTAAAACCAATGATAGATTCATGGTATTTTTAGGCTATAAACATGATACCGAAAGAATTAAAAGAATTAAATATATTAAAATAGAAAAAGTTCTACCTCTGGTTTCAAGCCATTACATATTACATATATTCTATACCTCCCTAGCGTAAGTAACAACGATAAAGACTTTTATAATAGGTTGATTTTAACGTAAGAGTTATGTATTATAGGAACAGGTGTTCCTATTTAATATACAAAGGAGTTGTTCTAGAAATGAATACTTCGAACATGAAATTAAAGAGTGGGACTATAAAGCATATTGAAAATGAGATTAAGACTATTAAAGAAACTAAAAAAGAGTTAACAAAAATGTATATGGAGTGTGAGGGTGAGGACAGGAACCACATACCAAGAAAAAGTCTAACAGTTGCTTTCTATAATAAAAGGGCCCGTAAAATGCAAGATATTATAGATGCCATTAATGAGACCTATAATGAAGCGACTAAAGATCAACAAAAAGTGATTGAACTTAGGTATTGGAGTCAAAAGAATCTGACTTGGGAAGGAATTGCAATAGAGCTGAATATGCATAGAAATACAGCTCAAAATTATAAAAACGATTTTATAGAGATGGTCGCAGCTAGGTTAGGATGGACGTAAAACGTGTATTCAGGACAAGAAGATCTTCGAAAAATTGGAATATTTTTGGTTGAAGGTAGAGTCGATTAGGCCTTTACTTACGGAAATTTATTGATCTTGAGGTAGTATTCTATTCAAGTTTTCGCAACCTACCCTCTGTACTCAAAAAAACGGCCTTCCCATTGTCTTCAATCTAAAGGAAGGCCGTAAATATTTCCCTTTCGCACGCGTTAAATTCGAGGAATGGTAATTCTCGCATTAGGTACGAAGGTGTACCTTACTCCTTCACAGCTCCTTCCGCGACACCTTTCATAAATTGCTTGCTGAAAATGATGAATAAGACAATGAGTGGCAATGTCGCCATCAATGTGCCTGTCATGATGATCGCGTAATCGGTGTCATACACCCCATTTAGTTGTGCGAGCATGACTTGTAGTGTATAACGGCTTGGTGAGTTAATCGTAACGAGCGGCCATAAATAGTCATTCCAGACACCGATGAATGTAAAGATGCCGAGAAAGGTCAGCGCTGGCCGCAACGAGGGCAGCGCTACATTCCAGTATAGGCGGAACGTGTTGCAGCCATCCAATCTTCCTGCTTCAAGCAATTCGTCAGGAACCGCGTCCTGGCAGAATTGGCGGATCCAAAAGATTCCAAACGCACTGGCGAGGCCAGGAATGATCAACGCTTTGTACGAATCGACCCAGCCAAACTCGGCAATCAGCAGGAAAGACGGGACAAAGCTCATTTGTGAAGGAATCATCATCGTTAACAGCAAAGCAGTGAACAGCATGTTTTTTCCTGGAAAACGAAATTTCGCGAATGTAAATCCGGCAAGGGAACAAAAGAATAACACGCCAATGACCGTGATGGTTGACACAAATAACGTGTTAAAAAAAGCTTGGTAAAAGTCAATCGAAGCCAGCACATTCTTCACATTTGTAAACAGTTCATGGCCGAAAGTCAGTTTTGGAGGAAATCTTAAAATATCGCTTGTTGTATTCGTGGCCATGACGACTAGCCAGTAAAACGGGAAAATCGAGATAATGACGCCAATAAGCAAGACAAAATGGGTTAATGCTTTCGTGAGAAATTTATCGGATGCCATCTGATTTCCTCCTTATGCTTTCTGGACTAGTTTCCAATTAATAAGGGAGAACAAGGCGATGATGATGAACATGGCCCATGAAACTGCCGAAGCATAACCAAATTGGTTATTTAAAAATCCTTCATTATACATATAAAGTGTCATCGTCATGCCAGCTCCGCCAACACCGCCAGAATTGCCTAGTAATATTTGCGGCTCGGTAAAAATTTGCATCGAGCCGATTGTTGTCATGATGACCGTAAACAAAATGATTGGGCGCAGTAAAGGAATGGTAATGCGAAAGAAAATTTGCGTTTTATTGGCTCCATCAATTATGGCAGCTTCATAAAGGGTTTTTGGGATATTTTGCAAGCCAGCTAAATAAATGATCGCATTATAGCCGACAAACCGCCAAACAACCATGGAGGCGATGACGACTTTCACTAAGAAACCTGAGTTCAGCCATTCGAGAGGCGCGATGCCAATGAGTGAGAGCAAGTAGTTCATTAAGCCGTATTGGTTGCTGAAAATCGTTTCGAAGATAATCGCTACGGCAACAATGGAGGTGACATTCGTGATAAAGAACATCGTTTGGTAGGTGCTCCTCCCTTTGAGGGAAGGGAGATTAAGTAAGAAAGCGATAACTAAAGCAAAGAACAACATAGGAATGCTTGAGAGGAACCAAATCGCAAATGTGTTTCCGACAGCTTGCCAGAACTCAGCATCGCCAAGCAAATATTGAAATTGGGACAGGCCGACAAATGTCTTTTCGCCTAATCCAGACCAACTGTGGAAAGACAGATACAAGGAATAGAAGATTGGAAAAATGCCAAAGACCGCAAATAAAAGAAAGAAAGGAGAGATGAACAGATAGAGGGTGCGTTTTTTCCATATTTCAGCCCAAAGAGAAGGCTTATATTGACGGAGCATCTCATCGAGTTCTGTTTGTGGTTTAGTGATCATCGCGTATTCCTCCTTATTGATCGATTCTTGACAGTTCCCGTTGCGCTTTCTTCTGTGCATCCTCCCAAGCCTTCTCTGGATTCTTATTGGCTCGATCGATCAGCACCATCTCATCATTAAAAATCGTGCGAAACTTGCCGTAATGTTCTCCATAGAAAGTAGGAGGGACGTTTTTCGCCGACTCAACAAAAACATCCGCTACTACTTGGTCGCCATAAAAAGGATCAGGTTCACGCAAAAGCTCTGACTCAAGCGTCTCAATCGCAGAAGGAAAAAGATTGACGTCTAAAAAATGGTCGAGCTGGGCATCTGGTGATACAAGCCATTTTGTAATCGCCACTGCCTCATCTTTGTGGGCGGAGCTATCAAGAACGCCAATAAAGGAACCACCGTTATTGCCGTCTCCGCCAGGGGCTCTCGTAACACGCCATTTCCCTGCTGTATCAGGAGCAGCATCCTGTAAAATTTGCGATTCCCAAACTGCTCCTACCCGTGAAGCAACATCGCCCCCGTTTAAAGCGGCATTGACTTCTTGCCCTTCTGTCAGACGTGCAGACAGGCCTTCTTCGTGGATGCGGACTGCTGTATTCCAAGCATATTGAATCGCTTCTCCATCGCCGATGTAAGTGCCGTCTTCAGCAAAGTATTTGTCTGATTGCTGCTCAATCACTTGCAAATAAGGTTTTGTAATCGATTCAAACATATGGACACCTGTTGTTTCTTTCATTTGAATGCCCGCCTCGATATAATCCTCCCATGTCTGCAATTGGGCATGCACTTCATCGGGTTCGGTAGGCAATCCCGCTTCCTCAAATAAGTCTGCTCGGTAATAAAGGGCAGTTGGGCCAGTGTCTATCGGCAGGGCAATGAGCGCACCGGTTTCTGGGTCTTGTACAGCCTGCCATTTCCAATCCAAGTACTCCTGCTCTAATTGATCTGCGCCATAATCCAGCAAATTGACAAACTCTTCGGCGTAAGCGATATACTCATAGGCCCAGTCATTCATGGCGACAATGTCAGGCCCCCTCCCCGCAATGAGTGCCGTATGCAACTTCGTCTTGTATTCATCTCCGCCGATCTTTTGGGCATCAATCGTCACATGAGGAAAGGCTTCTTGCGCTTTCGTAATCACATCATCACTCAGGCTACGGTTCCAATACCAAAGTGTAATGACCGGTTTAGACTCGCCTGACATAGGGGCAAATTGACAACTAGAACAAACAAGGAGCGACACACTGAAAAACAGGAAAAGACGTTTCATGGTGGAACCTCCTTCTAAGGATCATTGGCATGTATGACAGCGCTTACAAAATAGTTGAAACCAATGAAAATATAAATGTAGATTATACTATACTGTATTTTCAATAAATAATACATGTTTATTTTTGACAATAACAAGTTGGAACAAAACCATTCCTTAAAAGCGCTCGTATAGCAAGGATGGGCCTTCATCTATAAAAACGAATTGGTGGTATGTTAATATTAGGTGTAGAGGAAGCGGAAGGAGTAATGATTGAATGCTTGAGTTGGATAAGATGATTGATAAAGTAAACGGCTTGAAAGAAGAGCACGCAAAGGGAATCATGAAGATTATTTGTGGCAAACTGGATATTTTAAAACATGCGGATGGTCAATATACAGAGGAATAGTTTGTTAAAGATGTTCGATCAATGATTGAGAATTTTCCTGAATTAAAGGAGGAAGAAGAGGATAATAGATAGTGGGAAAATCTCAAGGTAGTTGTGTGCTTTTCCCTTTGTTAATGGTGGTCATGTTATCTGCTTGCCACTTTTAACCCAAACGTGAACGAGCGAATCGTTTCTATGCAAACCATCGGGGCTAATTACACAAAAAGGAGCTGTCCCAAAAGGTCATAGATAAATGACCTTTTGGGTTGGCTTTTTTGCATTTAGATAAAAAAGCACAAAAAAACCGCCCAATCGTTTAAAATGAAGGTACCACTACCAAAATTCAAACGAAAGCAGGCGATTTTTTTTGCGTAACCCAAAGGTCACTTTCCAAGAGTATACCATGAATCAACTCTATCTGCCTATGGATTTTTCCGATCTTATCCCCGAACATCATGTCGCGCGTGTGGTCAGTGACGTGGTGGATGGGTTGGATGACGATTTCTTTGTTCGCGCGTATGAAGGTGGAGGCAGACCCGCCTATCATCCGAAAATGATGACAAAGATTGTGCTATATGCGTATACGCAACGTTGGTTCTCGTGCCGAGCCATGGGACAAGCCCTCAAAGAAAACCTGCCGATGATGTGGCTCGCTGCTGGACAAGCCCCGAACTTTCGGACGATCAATCGCTTTCGCTCAGAACGTTTCCAATCGTTGATGGAAGGCCTGTATACCGAAATGACGCATCTCCTAATCGAGGAAGGCTATGTCGACTTGGAGGCGTATTTTCTCGATGGCACCAAAATCGAAGCGAACGCCAATAAATACTCGTTCGTTTGGAAAAAGAGCACGCTTTCCCACGAAGAGAAGCTTCAAATGAAAATCGAGGAAACGTTAGAGGTCATCCAAGAAGCGATTGCGTTGGATACCGAAACCTTCAAGCAGGAAGATGCCACGTTTGAACGGCAACGGATCAGCCACAAACGTCTTCAAGACGTCGTCACAAAGGTGGAAAAGGAACTGAATGCGATGGACCAAGCAATCGCAGTAGCCCCATCCAAAGAAGAAAAACGGACCTACCAAGAAGCGAGCAAGCCACTACGAAAGGCCTACCGAAGCTTAACGAAAGACCATCTTCCTCGTTTGGAAAAATACGAAGAACAGATGGGCCTCTTTGGCGAGCGCAACAGCTTTTCTAAAACCGACCCAGATGCCACGTTCATGCGGATGAAAGACGATCACATGAACAATGGGCAACTCAAGGCAGGGTATAACTGGCAAGTGGCTACTCAAAACCAATTCATTCTTCACTACACGGTTCACCAAAACCCAACCGATACCCGTTGTTTGATCCCGCATTTTGAGCACTTTAAAGCGACAGGTCTGCCTTTGCCAAACTGGTTCATTGCCGATGCAGGCTACGGAAGTGAAAGCAATTATCTTTACATGGAAGAGCAAGAAACGGTCACATCGCTCATTCCCTACAACACCTATCGCCAAGAACAAAAACGATCCTTCCCAAAGCAAGCCTACCATCCGTATAACTGGTGGTATGACGAACACGAGGATGTCTATTGGTGCCCAAACAACCGGAAGGTCGCCTTTAAAGCCTATAGCCGACGTACCGACCGATATGGGTTTAAGCGCGACTTCAAGATGTATGAATGCGAGTCCTGTGAGGGGTGTCCGTTCAAAGCGGACTGTACGAGGGGCAAGGGGCCTCGCCAAATTCATTACAACCCTGTCTACGAGGAGCTCAAAGCCAAAGAAGCGGCCAAACTACATAGTGAAAGAGGAGCCACACTCTACGCGCAAAGAAAAACGGACGTCGAGAGTGTATTTGGGCATGCCAAACAAAATCTCGGGTTTCGACGATTCCACCTTCGCGGGTTGGAAAAGGTGACGGTGGAGCTTGGTTGGCTGGGGTTGGCCCTCAATCTGAAGAAAATGGCGGGCCTTGCCCGCCATCATTCACCGAAATACCGATCCATCCAAATAAAGGGGAGTCGAGATCAAGTCAGATCTCGACTCCCCTTCTTCATTTTAAAGGCTTTTGGGACAACCTCTTTGCATTTTCCCTTAAATAGAAATGACGCCTAACAAGATGGCTGCTAAAACCATAAACAGGGTTGAGCCGAGGCCCCATTTTAGAGCAAAGCGTTGATTTTGCCCATAGTCAATGCCAAGCATCCCAACAAGGAGATAGCCAGCAGCGTACAACGGGCTTAGTACGTGAGTTGGTTGGCTCAAGACAGAAGCCCTGGCAATTTCGGCAATGGGAATTTGGTAATTATTTGCCGTTTCAGCAATAATAGGAACAATGCCGAAATAGTACGGGTCATTGGCCATAAAGTACGTAAATGGGATACTTGTTAAAGCCGTAATGAGCAGCAGTTGCGTACCAAGCTCTTCCGGAATAATGTTAACGAGTGAGGTTGCCATCGCATCGACCATCTCTGTTCCATTCATAATGCCTGTAAAAATGCCTGACGCAAACACGAGAGCGACAACAGAAAGGACATTGCCGGCGTGAGCCACTATACGTTCTTTTTGTTCCGTTAGGTTCGGATAATTAATCATAGTTGCAATAGCAAAGGCGATCATAAACAGTACCGGGAGTGGAAGCACTCCGGCAACTAAAGCAACAAGCAAAGCAACAGTTAAGAAGGCATTTACCCAAATAAGGCGCGGACGTTGCAATGACTTTAGTTCGTTTTCGCTCGCAACAGCAGCGGCGACTTGGCTTTCCGAAGCATGGATATCTACAGCAGTTGGTTCGCCAATTTGCTGGATGCCAAGGCGTTTGCGTTCCTTCAAGCCAAAATAAATAGCAACAAGTAAAGCGAAAACAATCCCGAATGCCATTACTGGGATCAACGGCAAGAAAACTTCTTCTGTCGTTAACTGCAATGAACTGATTACCCGGGTAGTTGGTCCGCCCCAAGGCGTCATATTCATAACGCCAATCGAGAGAAGCGCCAAAGTCGCTAACATATACAAGTTCATTTTAAGCTTTTTGTATAATGGAAGCATCGCCGTCACGGTAATAATAAATGTAGTCGTGCCATCACCGTCCAAAGCAACAAGCGATGCCAAGCAAACCGTGCCAATCGCAATCTTTAGCGGATCGCCTTTGACAACACGCAAAATCAAATTGACAATGGGATCAAACAAACCGGCATCGATCATGATGCCGAAAAAAAGGATGGCGAATACGAGCATGACACCAGTAGGAGCAACTTGTGAAATGCCGTCCAACATCATTTCGCCGATGCCCAAATAAAAGCCGCCAATTAAGGCAAATGCAATTGGAACAATTATTAATGCAAGCAAAGCTGACATTCGTTTCGTCATAATTAAAGCCATAAAAACAACAATCATGCTGTAGCCTAAAACTGCAAGCATAGACATTCTCCCCTTCCTTACTGAAACCGCTTTCTTTTTTATTAATGTAGCAAGGAAGGTGCGAAAGCGATAGTTTACTTGCGTTTTTTGCATAAGTGGCTATTATTTTCATTTTTTTCATTCTCGGCAGTCGTAGAAAAAAAGCAAGCCGCTTATTTGCGTGCTGCTTGCTTATAGCGCCGTTCTGGCCGGCCCACATGTCCATAAACGACATCCACTTTGACAGCGCCGATCGAAACAAGGTATTCGAGATACCGTCTTGCTGTGGAGTGGCTAGTGCCAATGCGTTTGCCGACTTGCTCAGCGTTTAGGCTTTCACTTTCAGTAATATGTACGAGTGCTTTTTCCACGTTTTTTAACGTATGCTTGTCAATTCCCTTTGGGAGTGGCCCAGACGTACGCAGGCCAACATTGGAAGCCGGTTGGCCCGTTTTATCATGGTGGAACAAACGTTGAATGTCTCTTTCGGCATCGGTACTTTTCGGCTTGCCTTTCGTTCTCGCTGCTTTGTATTCCTCAAGTGTTTGGAAAAAACGATCTACAATAATTGGTTTTAGCATATAGCTAAATGCGCCTCCTCGTTTGGCCTCTCCTACTGTTTGGGCATCGTTAGAGGCAGTAATAAGGATGACGTCGACATGATGGTCAAGTTGCTTAATGTGAAACAGCAAGTCGATGCCGTTAGCGTCGGGCAATTGAACGTCGAGCAACACTAAATCTGGCGTAATGACTTGGAGAAGCTGTTTTGTCGCTTTCGCTGTTTCCGCTTTTCCAACAATCGTAAAATCTAGTTTGCTTTGAATCAATTGTTCGTAAACAGAAGCGGCGACTGGATCATCTTCAACAATCAGCACGCCGATGGAAGGGGTTTGCATAGTTTGATTCGCTCCTCTGATTTGTTTCCTTATAAAGATGCATTGTATGATTTACAGTCTTTTATGTTTAGGTATAGCAATCGTCATACGCATGCCGCCCCCAGGGCGTTCGGCCATGAACCAAGTGCCATGAAGCTGGTGAAGGGCGTGTTGCATGATGGTTAAACCAAGGCCGTGCTGGCCCTCGCTTTTGCTTGTTGCCCCTGTTTCCAAATAGTGCGCTTCTTCTTTAGGGGTCATACCCTTGCCGTTGTCTTCAATATCCATAATCATATCATTCCCAAAATCGGTAAAAGCAATATGGACATGGGCGTTTGCTCCTTGGTGAGCAACAGCCGCCTCTAAGGCATTGTCAATTAAGTTGCCGATGACAGTCACAACATGGTCGCTTTTGATTGTCGCAGGATAATCGAGCCAAGTGCTTCCTTCTGCAAATGTAAGGGCTGCTTTCATTTCTTTGGCACGGTTTACTTTGCCAAGCAAAGCTGCGACAATAAGCGGGTCTTTCACAGAAGCCATGAGGAAGGTGACTGTTTCTTGCAACTCTGTTACTTCCGCTTTCATAAACGCTTTTGCTTCTTCGTATTTCTCAAGCAGCAATAAGCCATTTAATGTATTAAGCTTATTCAAGTATTCATGGGTTTGCGCTCGCATATGTTCGGTATGTTGCTTAATCTCCAACAATTCATTTGCCAGGTCCTCTACTTCTGAAAACGGGCGGATCGTCAACACAAAGCCGATTGCTGCATGTTTAGCTAAAATTGGCGCCGCATCCACAATATAAAGAGTGTTAGCGATTAATAGCCTCTGTTGGGTCATCTTTTCCGGGTTTTCAGCAGCTTGTTTAATAAACGCTTGCAATTGAGGTTCAGTTAATTCGCCATCCACATGGCTCCCTAAAATTACTCGTGCACGTTTATTTGCTGAAAGAATCTGGAGATCGGGGCCAACTGCCAGCGTTGCGTCCCCTACCGATTCGAGAATTGCTTGTTTTTCCGAAAAGGCGCGCGAGATTTCCTCCGGTTCTAACCCGAAGATAAGTTTTTTGACGCGTCTAGCGATATAGAGTGCGCCGGGAATGCCAATCAAGAGGGCTAAACCGCCAAAGCCAGCAACGCGCAGTTGGTAAAAAAGAATGTCATCCTTAATTTCAGTCGTTAGAAAACCAACTGATGAAACGCCGATAATGTTTCCTTCTCTGTTGAAAATCGGCGTTTTGGCTTTTACAGCCTCGCCAAGAATTCCATTGCCAATAAAAACGGTTGATTTGCCGGCAAGAGGCGCTTCGTTGCTTGTTTCTGTCTTCTGGCCAATTTGGTTTTCATGAGGATGAGAATACCGAATCCCTTCCGTATTGGCAATAACAACATAATCAGCGCCCGTGCGCTTGCGCAATGTTTCAGCAATTGGCTGAATCCGTGCTGCTGGATTTTGGTCGGCAAACGCATCAATAATGTCCGGGTGTTCAGCGATTAGTTCCGCTGCCGCCAGTGCTTTTTCTCCCGTGGTTCGCTCAATCATCCCGTCGATAATGGATGAAAAGAACACCGTTACAAGCAGCAATGAAACGAGAAGAACAATAGCCATTAATGCAGTCATTTGCCCAAAAAGACCCAAGCGTTTCAATTTACGTGGAAAAGCCATAAAAGCCATCTCCTATCGTGTTCATAAAAGATCAAGCCTTGCCGATTGCGCTTACATATGGTAGCGTTAGTATATCAAAACAATCACTAAAACCGCTAGGGGTGCTTCGAATGATGGAAGCTGAGAGAGGCAAACGCCTTAACCCTTATCACCTGATCTGGTTCGGACCAGCGGAGGGAAGCGGGCACGTTTTCTCGACATGCCACCCGCTTCTTTTTTAAGTAGCGGTTTTTTTGTGTGGAAAAGGAGGACAACAACCAGGTGGAATCGTTGCTTAAGCAAGTGGAAGAACGGGAAGAGGAGCTCATTCGGCTTGTGTCTGATTTGATTTCCTATCCGACCATAGCCCCTCCAGCCCGAAATACGGCCGATATCCAGCAGTATATTGAAGGCTATTTGCGTGCTGCGGGGATGGCTGTCGATAAGTGGGAATCGTACCCAGGCGATTGGAATATCGCGGCAAAGAAAGAAGGCACAGATAGAACGAAGTACCATAGCCTCCTTTTAAATGGCCATGTCGATGTCGCTACAGTCGAAGAGGAAGAAAAAAGCCAATGGAAATACGCTCCTTTTTCTCCTAGAGTAGAAGAACGGACGCTGTATGGCCGTGGTGCCGCCGATATGAAAGGCGGGCTTGGCGCTTGTTTGTTCGCCTTGCGTCTTTTGCATGATCATGGCATTGAACTAAAGGGCGACGTCCTGCTTGAAGCAGTTACAGGCGAAGAAGTCGGCGAGGCTGGCACGAAACAATGTTGTGAGCGAGGCTATACGGCAGATTATGCACTTGTAGCCGACACAAGCAACTGCCGTGTCCATGGACAAGGCGGTGTCATTACTGGCTGGATTACCGTAAAAAGTGACTCGACTCACCATGATGGCACGCGGCGGAATATGATCCATGCCGGTGGCGGCTTAAAGGGAGCTAGTGCGATTGAAAAAATGGCTAAACTGATTGCTGCTTTGCAAGAACTTGAGCGCCACTGGGCTGTGACAAAGTCGTATCCAGGTTTTCCGCCTGGAACCAATACGATTAATCCAGCTGTCATTGAAGGCGGGCGCCATCCAGCGTTTATTGCTGATGAATGCAGGTTGTGGGTAACGGTGCATTTTTATCCAAATGAATCTGCCGAAGAAGTGGCCAACGAAATTGAAGCCCATCTTCTTGCTACAGCTAAAGCGGATGTGTGGTTGAAGGACCACCTTCCAACCTTTACTTGGGGCGGCGCCTCTATGATTGAAGACAAAGGGGAAGTATTCCCTGCTTTTTCAATCGATGAAGCTCATCCTGCATTATCTGTTTTAAAGACCGTCCATCAGACTGTTTTCGAGGCTCCATTGGAAATAGAAATGTCAACTAGCGTGAACGACGGTGGCTGGTTGGCCGAATATGGAATGCCGACGATTTGTTATGGGCCTGGGAAATTAGCACACGCCCATGGCGTGAATGAACAGCTTGACATTGATGAACTCGTCCGTTATACGAAAGCGCTTGTCGCCTTCATTTATAAATGGTGCAATACCGAAAAAAGGGGAGAATAACTTATGAAGTTTTCAGAACGTATTCGTAAAAACGCTGATCCGATTTGGCAAGCGAGCCACAATCATCCGTTTGTCCAAGGAATTGGCCACGGCACTCTTGAACTAGAAGCATTTCAATATTATATGTGCCAGGATTATAAATATTTGATTGAGTATGCCCGCGTCATTGCCCTAGGCACAGTATTGGCACCTGATTTGGAAACGATGTCTGGTTTTGCGAAAGCGCTTGATGAAACGCTTAACAGCGAAATGGATCTGCATCGCGCATATGCGAAGCGCCTCGGAATTACACAGGAACAGTTGGAACAGACAGTTCCTGGCCCAGTAACGCTTGCTTATAGCAGCGCGATGATGGCTGAAGCACAAAAAGGATCCCTTGCCGAGCTCATTGCGGCGATTTTGCCGTGTGCTTGGAGCTATTATGAAATTGGCACAGCGCTCGCGAAGATTCCAGGCGCCACAGAACATGAGGCATACGGAGAATGGGTGAAAATGTACTCTTCGCCTGAGTTTGGCGCAATTGCGGACTGGCTGATTGCCAAGCTAGACGAGCTTGCCGCAGAAAAGAGCGAGGCCGAACTAGACCGCATTGAAACGATCTTTATGAATACGAGCCGCTATGAATATATGTTCTGGGATATGGCTTATAAACAAGAAAACTGGCCGATCGGTTAAAAAAACGCTGTGCCCTGTTAGCGGGCATAGTGGAGGTTGTCGACAAAATCATCAGACTGATAGAAAACGCTTGTCAGACGAGGAGTGCAGGCGAGGGAAAATGCGAATAGAACGGGCGTTCATGAGCATATGACCGAGACAATCGACGAAGTATGCGAGCGTTTGTCTACAGTCTGAAACGCTGTGCCCTGTTAGCGGGGCACAGCGTTTCCTTGTAAGGCGTGTTGCTTCTGCAACCGCCCCTGCCTTTTCAATGGTGCTTTTCCAAGCAGCCATGGGTATTTCTGCAACAAATAGATAAATGGGACGACAAGGACAATCGTAACGACGGTGAAAAACAACGTCCAAGGCAAACTGTTAGCGGTGCTTAAGTCAACTTGAAATCCGTAATAAAGGGCAGCGCGGACAAAGTTTAGCATTGGCAAGTGGATAAGCAAGATCACAATCGAGTTTTGGCCGAGAAACAATAGTGTCTTTGAGTGCTGCAGCTTAGGAATGAGCACAAGAAAGGCGGCGATGCCTGCAATTGCAGCTAAATAAAAGTAGCCGAATTCGCCAAGTACATTTGCCCGCATGTCAACACGCTCTGTATTGAACGCTTGGACGAAAAACACCAATATAAATAAGGGCATGGCAATAAGCAGTACTCTTGACCATGGGAGCGTCTTCCATAAATGTTTTGTCAAATGGCCAAGGCCGTAAAATACAATCGCCGTTAAAGCAACGAAAATGTTCCAAGGCAATGCAAACGAAAGCATGGTCGACCCGTAACCGGCGATAGCAGCGACAATGAGAAACGTCGCAATGAATCTTCCTTTAGACAGGCGATAGTAAAGAAAAAAGAGCAATTCGACAACAAATAGGCAAGTGAGAAACCAAATGGCCGGGTTGTACGTAAGTTGATAATTCCCAGGTGTCGACAAAAAGATGCCGACAAACGGATTAATTGGATTGACGTCGTCACCGGCAGTGAAAGGAAAATGTCTTGTCATGCTGTACCAAATGAGATAAGAGGCAGCTGAAAAAACGAAGTATGGCCATAACAGGCTTCGTGCTTTTTTCTTAATAAAGGCCCAAATACTCATGGAATGAGGACGAAATACTGCTCCAGACAAGTAAAAAAACAAAGGCATATGAAAGGCAAACAAAAAGGCTTTAAGCGTTTCGTCGATGGGCGCATGGCTCATGACAACAAGAACAATGCCAAGCCCTTTCGCCGCATCGATCCATTTAATTCGGCTGTCCATCAAAGCAACCCCTTTCTGTATCAACTTCCAGGTGTGGCTCTACAATGCTAGTATACACATCCTCTGTTTTCGAAAAACCTTGTGAGCAAAACTTACATAGGGCTATAGGGTGGTGCAGTCATTTGCTTGTAGTTTGCGGTAATTTTTGAAGAGTGTTACGTAACTTGAAATCGCGGTGTGACCGAATTGTAATAGTAGGAAAATGACAACTAAGAAAATGTACGTTAGAAATCTTAACAAAAACACTTGTGTAAAAGCGCTTTCTATGATAATGTTTCATTGTACAAAAAACAGTATATTGGTGGAGGTGAACATGAACGAAGCACTTCTGTCAAAAAAAGGGAAAACATTACTAAGAGTTGCGTCCCTGTTACTCACGATTGAGAAAGGCCAACGGATTCCGAAAGTCGAATCTTTAGCACAAGAACTAAATGTAGGACGAGGCACTATACAAAGTTCTTTAAAAATACTGGAAGAAGCGAAGGCGATTGAGCTTTTATCCCGTGGTCACTTGGGCACATTCCTGTTACAGAAAGATGTCTCGAAATTATTGGAGTTTGCTGGTGTCAACACGATTACGGCGGTTATGCCTTTGCCGTACTCAAAAAAATACGAAGGCTTGGCGACCGCTCTGACGACTGTTTTCCATAACATGGGCATTCGCTTAAACCTTGCCTTCATGAGAGGAAGCAACCCGCGCCTTGAAGGAGTCAAAGAAGGACGTTATGATTTTGCCGTTGTTTCGTTTATGGCTGCCAAAAATGCCGTAGAAAAGGCAAACATCACGATTGAAAAAAGACTAGGCGCCCAATCTTACGTCAGCAAGCATAAAATCTATTTTGCTGACAGCGACAAAACCGAAATTGAAGATGGCATGAGAATCGGTATTGACTCAAAATCGGCTGACCAAAGAACGTTAGCTGAAGCGGAAGCACAAGGAAAGAAGGTAACATTTGTAGAAACGACGTACATGCACTTGCTGCAAAGTCTAGAAGCTGGATTGATCGATGCGACCGTGTGGAATGCAGATGAAGTGCAGCGCCCGACACTTTATGCAAAAGAACTTACTTCTTCTCTTGCAGTCAGAAACTCGCAGGAGATTAGTGAAACGGCGCTTGTGGCCCATGGAGATAAACAAACGATTTCTTATTTGTTAGGATTAATAGACAAACAAGAACTGTTAACGATCCAGAAGCAAGTCGTTGAAGGGAAGATCATTCCTTCTTATTAGGAACTTTCCTTCACATTCAATATACAAAAAAATGTACATTATATTAAGGAGGGTTGAAGATGGAATTGTATACACGTTTGCAGATTTTAAAAGAAGCAGGAACGATCACGGACAAAGCATACCGTGTCACCACCCAAGTAGTGGACGAGCAAGTTCCTGACCACTTGCATGAGAATTATGCAATGTTAGTGACCCATTTGGCAATGGCGTTGACAAGAATTGAACAGAACGAAGCGTTGACTGGTCCAGGGGATGCCGTTATGGAAGAAGTCCTTGCTTCCCCACATTTGCCTGCTGCTAAGGAGGCCGTCGAAAAAATTGAATCCCTTGTTGGCGAACCGCTCCCTAAAGAAGAACAGCAGTTTCTCTATATGCATTTTGTCAGCACATTTTCGTCTGTTTCATAAGGAAAGCAGTATAGTGAGAAAATAAACCAAAAACTAAAGGAGTGTTTTTCGATGAAAATTGTTATTGGCGGCCAAGTAGAAAAGAAGGAAATAGAGAAATTAATTAAAGAGAAGAATCCTGATATTGAAACCGTTGTCAAGTCTGATTTAGAAGCAGCGATGCTGCTCAAACAAGGCCAAGCAGATTACTATTTTGGCGCATGCCATACTGGGGGCGGCGGTGCTTTGGCGATGGCGATTTCGTTGGTTGGCAAGGCAAGCTGCCACACGATCTCGATGCCTGGGAAACCACCTGTGAAAGAAAAAGTTGAACAAGCCGTGCAGGAAGGCGGCAAGGCATTTGGCTTCACCGGCGATCATAAAGAAAAAGCGGTCGAATATTTACTCGATGCGTTAAAAGCTTAATATAAAGAGCTAACGGAGGGATACCATGGTAGATGTAATTTTGCTCATTGCAATCGGTGCGCTAAGCGCAGTGATGGCCAATTTAGGAATCGCCGTTTTTAATGATGGGTTGCGCCCAATTGTACCAGAGAACTTGGAAGGGCGCATGTCACGGAAGGAATTAGGAGTAACCGCATTTGCAATGAGCTTTGGGCTTGTCATTGGTTTCGGCATTCCTATATCTATTGCTGGCAGCATTATTTTGATCCATAGCATTTTGCTAGGAACGGATATCATTGGTCTGTCAATCGCAAGAGGCAAATTTTCCACAATGGCAGCAGGTGTGTTAGGGGGACTTTACGGAGCAGGCATCTATTATGGGCTTCAAGTCGTTGTTGATTTGTTTGCTCGCTTGCCGCTGAACTTTGTAGATGGCTTCAATTTGGTTGGCGAACCGGTTGTTGTGGCCTTTATGGTCTTCCCAGCGATTGCTGTTGCTTTGCAGTTCTCTGTCAAGAAAGGGGTTGTCACGTTTTTGGTGGCAGCGCTTGCCCGGCAGCTGATTGTATTTTCCAATGAAAAAGGCCTTATTGAAATTGGTGGTTCATCGGTGACCCTTAGTCCGGAAGGGATTGCCCTCGTTGTAGGAATGGTGTTTTTAATGGCGTTTGCCATGCAGGAAAAATCGGATGACACTAGCATGGAACAAATGGCGACATTGTTTGTCGACCGGGTGAACCGGATTAAAAAGTTTGCAGTTGTGCTCATGGCATCAGGTGCGTTGCTTGCTGCAGCTGCAAATTTGTTAATTGTATCTGGAGATCCGATCACACTGAATTTGCTTGCAGATGGCCGGATTAATGAGGGAGGCATTGCCGCACTAGCGAAAGCACTTGGCTTTGTGCCACTCATTGCCAGCACCGCTATTGCTACAGGCGTATATGGTCCAGCCGGGTTTACACTCGTTTTTGCTGTTGGTATCTTTTCGCCAAACCCGTTTATTGCCGCGGCGATTGGTGCGATTGTGATCTTGCTTGAAGTCCTGCTGTTATCAAAGTTAGCGAAGTTTCTTGACCGTTATCCAGGCGTGCGTGCTTCTGGGGAAAATATCCGTACCGCGATGACACGTGTTCTTGAAGTAGCATTGCTCATCGGCGGCGCCAATGCGGCAAATGCGATTGTCCCTGGATTTGGCTTCTTTGCCATCGCCGGATTTTATTTACTAAACGAAGCCGGAGGCCGCCCAATTGTACGGATGGCAGTAGGCCCTGTTGGCGCGATAGCTGTTGGAATTATTGGCAACATCTTAGCCTTATTAGGGATTTTCACGCCACCAGCATAGAGGAGAGGAAAAACGATGATTGAAACGGTGAGGGGACCGATTAAGCCCGAAGAACTTGGCATATGTGCTTGCCATGAGCATGTCCATATTGATTTAAGCCATATTAAAAAGTCTAATGACACCGCATTAACCGATTATGACCGTGTAAAAGAAGACGTAGCCCGTTTTATTAAAGCCGGCGGAAAAGCCTTTATTGAAATGACCAATGTCGGCATGGGGCGGAACATTCAATTTATGCGGCGTTTATCTGAAGAGCTCGATATGCATATTGTGGCCAGTACAGGCTGTTACAAAGACCCGTTTATTCCGGCGGAGGCCCTTTCATGGAACCGGGAGCAATTTGCAGCGTTTATGTTGCAAGAGATTGAGGAAGGCATTGATGGTTCTCCAAGCAAGCCCGGTGTTATTGGGGAAATCGGCAGCAGTTTAAATGAATTCAAACCAGTGGAGACAGAGCTGTTTCATGGGGCAATCATTGCAGCGAAGGAGAGCGGTTTGCCGTTGGCCACACATACCACATTGGGGACAATGGCGCTTGAGCAAGTCGAGCTGTTCGCTAAGGAAGGGTTGCCGCTCGACCAAGTAATTATTGGGCACCAAGATTTAAATGAAAACGATGACGTGGTGCTTGAAGTCCTAGCAGCTGGCTGTTACGTCGCTATGGATACGATTGGCAAAGAAAATTACCGTTCTGATCAGGAACGTCTCACTTCGCTGTTGCGCTTTATCGAAGCAGGCTATGGGGACAAAATTATGTTATCCACTGATATCACAAGAAATTCCCACCTTTTTGCTGCCGGCGGGCAAGGCTTTGATTACACGCTACGGGAGTTTCAACCGAGAATGGAAGCGTCTGGGCTGTCGCAGCAGGAAATACGAAAACTTTTGATTGAAAACCCAGCAAACGCGTTTTCAAAGAGGGAAGGGACATCATGAAATACAGCGAGGCACTGTTGAAAAATCGGTCAATGGAAGAAGCGCAGTCTCTTCAATTTAAAATGGTCGATGAAATAACAAAAGAGTTTACCGACAACGAATTTTATCAACTTGGCGATGTCGGGCTGCATCCTGATTTTGGGCGCCCGCAAACCACAGCTAAAGCAGAACGTGTGTTAGCTCAAGTATTTGACAGCGAAGCTTGTGCACTTGTCCGTGGTAGCGGCACAGGGGCGATTCGGCTCATTTTAGCAGAATTAGTGGCAGCAGGCGATACATGCCTTGTTCATACAGCGCCAATGTACATGACGACAAAAGAAACATTTCGGCAGCTTGGACTGAAGCAAGAAGCGGTTGACTACAATGATCTTTCTGCTTTTAAAAGCGCCGTGGCTGCTACAGAAGCAAAGCTCGTTTATGTCCAACATGCACGTCAGGCTCCTCATGATACGTATCAGCTTGGCGAAGTCATTGAAGCGGCGAAAACGATACGTCCTGATTTGCCAGTCGTAGTCGATGACAACTATTGCGCCTTCAAGATGCCAAAAATCGGCTGTGAATATGGCGCGGATTATTCGACTTTTTCTGGTTTTAAATTGCTTGGGCCAGAAGGGATTGGCGTTATTGTTGGAAAAGCAGCAGCGATTGAACGCCTCCATGCCCGCAATTATTCAGGAGGGGGCCAAGTACAAGGCCATGAAGCTCATGAGCTGTTACGGAGCTTGACGCTAGCGCCAGTCATGTTGGCGACGCAAAATGAACAAGTCGAAGAACTTTATCAACGTATTAAAAATGGTGCTTTACCTGGAGTCGAAGATGTTTACATGGTCAATGCCCAGTCTAAAAACGTGATGATTGAGCTTGCTGAACCGATTGCGAGCCAAGTCATTGCCAACGCGGCCCGTCTTGGTGCAGCCACCTATCCAGTCGGCGCGGAGTCCCGTTATGAGTTGGCCCCAATGGTGTACCGTCCATCTGGCAGCTTTAGGGAAGCAGATCCAAAGTTAGAAAAGCATGGCCTGCGTGTTAACCCGATGAAATCAAGTGCAAGCACTGTTCTGCGCATCTTACACTTGGCTGTGAAAGAAGCACAGAAAGGATGAATGCAAGAGATGTTTACTAGCATGATCGCTAAGCGTAACCCGAAGTTGGTGGAAGCAGCCGTCTGCCTTCATCAAAGCGGAGCTCTTGCGCCTAATACCCATTTAATCGATCTCGATGCGCTTGAACGAAATGCCGCCATTCTTGCGAAGACAGCGGAAGAATATGGCATGACGCTGTATTACATGACGAAGCAGATCGGCAGAAGCGGCTTTGTCGGCAAACACATTGAGAAAAGCGGCATTCACAAAGCTGTTGCTGTCGATATCGATGAAGCAATTCAACTAAAGGACGGCGGCTGTGCGATCGGCAACTTAGGGCATTTGGTCCAACCTGGCAAAAACCAATGGCCTTTTGTATTAACAGACATGAAACCGGAAGTCGTCACGCTCTTCTCACTTGAACGGGCTAAACAATTAAATGAAGCCGCTGTACAAGCAGGAGTAGTACAAGACGTTATTGTCCGTGTTATCAGCAAAGGAGATTGCGTTTTTCCAGGCCAATATGGCGGCTTTTTATTGGAAGAATTGCCTGAAGCAATCAAAGAGTTAACGGCATTAACAGGAATTCGCTTAATCGGTGTGACGAGCTTTCCCGTTTTAGCGTATACCGCTGGAGACAATAGCTACCATTATGCAAGCAATGCGCAAACGATTGTCAAAGCCGTCGGTCTTCTCCAACAAGCTGGAGTGGAAGTGAAGCATGTGAATACGCCAAGCGCCACGAGTGTAAATACAATCCCAATGCTTAAACAACTTGGCGCAACACACGCAGAGCCAGGCCATGCCCTTACTGGTACAACGCCGTTGCATGCCTACCGCGAGGATTTAGCTGAGCTGCCGGCTATGGTGTATGTCTCTGAAATTTCTCACCAGGACCAAACCCATGCTTATACGATTGCTGGGGGATTTTACCCACGCTCAAATATGGCTTATGCGTTTTACGGTGATTCACCTAAGACGATTTTCAATAAAGCGGAAGTCGATCTCGTTTCACCTGGCAATATTGATTATTATGGTGCATTGAAGCGTGAACAGGGAATGCAGACAGGTGATACGGTTGTATATGCTTACCGTTCACAAGTGTTTGTGACCCGTTCCCACGTTGCCTTTGTCAGAGGTGTGGCAAACGGCAAGCCGGTTATCGTCCATCAGCAAAAAAGGGGGATGTAGCTATATGGGAAAAGCAACGTTGCTCGTGTTGGATGGCTTTGGTGTTGGCGCAATGGCAGATTGCCGTGAAACCAAACCAGAAGACATCCACGCCTCCACATACGCCCATCTACAGGAAACCGTCGGACTAAATTTGCCTACACTCATGAAAATGGGCTTAGGAAAAATCGTCAACAATGAAGGCGAAGCCATTGCCGCTTATGGCAAAAGCAAACTTGCCCATCACGGAGCGGATACATTTATGGGCCACCAAGAACTAATGGGGTCGAAGCCAGGAAAACCAGCTAAGCGCCTCATGAAAGAAGTTGGGCAGCAAATCGCCGACGGTTTAATCGCAAATGGGTACCATGTAGAAGAACTAATCGAAGGCAAGCCGATTTTGCTAGTTGACGGCGCTGTCGTCGTAGGAGACAATTTAGAGTCGGCACTCGGCAATATCATCAATATGACTGCTGATTTAACCCAAATTTCCTTTGAAGCGGCAACAAAGATGGCTGCTGTAGTCAGAAAGCATGTGGATACAAGCCGTGTGATTGTATTTGGAAACGAGTCTGTGCCGCTGACAGACATTGTAGCCGCGGCAGAAGAAGGGAAACCAGGCCAGTGGGGCATTAATGCGCCTAAAACAGGTGTATACGGCGAAGGGTATCAAGTGCTCCATTTAGGTTATGGCGTGACATTTGAAAAGCAATTTGCCTATTTGGCCGAACAAGCAGGAAAGCCAGTTTATCGAATTGGCAAAACAGCGGATGTTATTCAGGCGCAAGGCTTTGCAAACCCTGTCGTCCATACGCCTGAATTGCTTTCAATATACAAAAAAATGTACAATGAAGCGGAAGAAGATGCTGTTTTCCTCGTGAATGTCCAAGAAACTGACTTGGCCGGTCATAAAGAAGATCCGTCATGGTATAAAGAAGTGCTTGAAACGGTCGATCATTTTTTGGCTGAGTTTTTGCCGACACTGGCAGAGCACGACCTACTTATCGTTACAGCCGACCATGGAAATGACCCGACTTGCGGCCACTCCCAACATACGAGGGAGTACACCCCTATACTGGTATATGGAAAACAAGTTCAGCCAGTATGTTTAGGTGTTCGAGACACGATGGCCGATATTGCGGCGACACTAAGTGACTTTACAGGCGTACAAACGCCCGAATTTGGTACAAGTTTCTTGCCGGAATTAACGGGGAAGTAGAGGGGAAATCATTTTAGTGAGAGGTTGTCCCAAAAGCCTTTAAAATGAAGAAGGGGAGTCGAGATCTGACTTGATCTCGACTCCCCTTTATTTGGATGGATCGGTATTTCGGTGAATGATGGCGGGCAAGGCCCGCCATTTTCTTCAGATTGAGGGCCAACCCCAGCCAACCAAGCTCCACCGTCACCTTTTCCAACCCGCGAAGGTGGAATCGTCGAAACCCGAGATTTTGTTTGGCATGCCCAAATACACTCTCGACGTCCGTTTTTCTTTGCGCGTAGAGTGTGGCTCCTCTTTCACTATGTAGTTTTGCCGCTTCTTTGGCTTTGAGTTCCTCGTAGATGGGGTTGTAATGGATTTGCCGAGGCCCCTTGCCCCTCGTACAGTCTGCTTTGAACGGACACCCCTCACAGGACTCGCATTCATACATCTTGAAGTCGCGCTTGAATCCATAACGATCGGTACGTCGGCTATAGGCTTTAAAGGCGACCTTCCGGTTGTTTGGGCACCAATAGACATCCTCGTGTTCGTCATACCGCCAGTTATACGGATGGTAGGCTTGCTTTAGGAATGATCGTTTTTGTTCTTGGCGATAGGTGTTGTAGGGAATGAGCGATGTGACCGTTTCTTGCTCTTCCATGTAAAGATAATTGCTTTCACTTCCGTAGCCTGCATCGGCAATGAACCAGTTTGGCAAAGGCAGACCTGTCGCTTTAAAGTGCTCAAAATGCGGGATCAAACAACGGGTATCGGTTGGGTTTTGGTGAACCGTGTAGTGAAGAATGAATTGGTTTTGTGTCGCCACTTGCCAGTTATACCCTGCCTTGAGTTGCCCATTGTTCATGTGATCGTCTTTCATCCGCATGAACGTGGCATCTGGGTCGGTTTTAGAAAAGCTGTTGCGCTCGCCAAAGAGGCCCATCTGTTCTTCGTATTTTTCCAAACGAGGAAGATGGTCTTTCGTTAAGCTTCGGTAGGCCTTTCGTAGTGGCTTGCTCGCTTCTTGGTGGGCGCGTTTTTCTTCTTTGGATGGGGCTACTGCGATTGCTTGGTCCATCGCATTCAGTTCCTTTTCCACCTTTGTGACGACGTCTTGAAGACGTTTGTGGCTGATCCGTTGCCGTTCAAACGTGGCATCTTCCTGCTTGAAGGTTTCGGTATCCAACGCAATCGCTTCTTGAATGACCTCTAACGTTTCCTCGATTTTCATTTGAAGCTTTTCTTCGTGGGAAAGCGTGCTCTTTTTCCAAACGAACGAGTATTTATTGGCGTTCGCTTCGATTTTGGTGCCATCGAGAAAATACGCCTCCAAGTCGACATAGCCTTCCTCGATTAGGAGATGCGTCATTTCGGTATACAGGCCTTCCATCAACGATTGGAAACGTTCTGAGCGAAAGCGATTGATCGTCCGAAAGTTCGGGGCTTGTCCAGCAGCGAGCCACATCATCGGCAGGTTTTCTTTGAGGGCTTGTCCCATGGCTCGGCACGAGAACCAACGTTGCGTATACGCATATAGGACAATCTTTGTCATCATTTTCGGATGATAGGCGGGTCTGCCTCCGCCTTCATACGCACGAACAAAGAAATCGTCATCCAACCCATCCACCACGTCACTGACCACACGCGCGACATGATGTTCGGGGATAAGATCGGAAAAATCCATAGGCAGATAGAGTTGATTCATGGTATACTCTTGGAAAGTGACCTTTGGGTTACGCAAAAAAATCGCCTGCTTTCGTTTGAATTTTGGTAGTGGTACCTTCATTTTAAACGATTGGGCGGTTTTTTTGTGCTTTTTTATCTAAATGCAAAAAAGCCACCCCAAAAGGTCATTTATCTATGACCTTTTGGGACAACTCCTAATTGTGTTGATAAAGTCAATAACGAACTTAATGATCTCTCCAAAGTATAGGACCGCGTAAATGATGACAGTGGCACGGTCCCATACAGCAATGCAAGGCGCTTGCATGTTTCTTCCTTTATTTATGGACAAGCTCCTCATTCTTCCAGTCGAGCTTTAATAACGGAGAATTACCTTGGATAAGTAAGGTAAATATGATGGAAAGGCCATGTTTCGCATATTGATCATGTTCACTATCGTCGGCATTGAAATAACTGCCCAAATGATAGGCTGTGAAATATTCATTCCAATTTAAATAGGCCTGTTGCGATTGTTGGGCAGCCTTTAACATCATCTCATTTGCTTCTGTTTTTGATAACCAGCCTAGTCGTCTGCCGACGCGACACAAGTAAATGCTCCAAGCCCAGTCTACTGCTGCAACTCCTGCTTCTGTTAACGTATGAATTCCCCGATTCGCTATAAAGAATTTCGGATAGTCAGGGTCATCCTTCGTTAAGGATTGGACGAACCGGGTCCGTGCTTCTTCTGATAAAGGCGTCAGCTGATCGAGATAGTAATCGAATTCCCGGCGGGTCCCAACGTCCATTAACCATTGAATCCTTTGTTTTAACTCGGCGGCACTGGAAACCTCCCATTTTTCTAACACTTTTTGCAAAAACTTTTTCCCGATCAGGCGATCTCTAACATAGGTAAAATCGTATACAGTAAAATAATGATTAAGAAAATCACTTTTGATGCAAGCCGCTGAAAGACAGCGGAAATAAAGAGCTTGCCGTCTTTTCTTTGTTTTTTTGAACATTCCTGCCGGCTTAAGGGATACCAATGCCACTCTCCCAAATTCCCAAAGGATCGGGATTAGAAAAAGCGCAGTATAGTGAAAAGGGATGGGCGGGATAAGCATAATAAGAAAAACGAACACGTATATCCATGCTCTCCGTAGAACCATAAATAAATAAAAGAGCATATTATTCAAGCGTCTTTTCTTTTTGGATGTCGGTTCCGGGAGTTCAATTTGCTCATTTCTTGTTTTTTCATTGAGCACTCTTGATCGATATGGAAAAAACTCCGGCCGATCAGGATGTAATTCAATTGCCTTCTCAATCCACTGATGGGCTGTTACTTCATCGTTTAATTCTAAATGGCCTTTAATCTTTAAAAATAATCCCTCAACGTGATGCTCGTGGTAGGCAAGAAGTTGGTCACAGTCGGCAATGACTTTTTGAAAGTCTTTGAAGTGAAAATGCAGCTGAGCGCTATAAAGCAATCCATCTGGGTCTGCTGGAGATAATGCCAGCTTTTCCTGGAACATGTGCAAAGCAGCCCGGTAATCGTTGTTTCGTAAATAGTAGACCCCCTTTAAATGCCATAAGTCAGGGTCACGGGCAAACAATTGGAAGGCCCGGTCAATTGCTGCTTTGGCGGCTTCTAATTGATCATTACGTAAATAAGCTTGTGCATCCGCCCGTAATTGAAGGTAGCGCTCATAATCTATATCGACTTCTTTTTGGAAACAATCATAGCCTACTTGTTGATAATGGGCTATATTTTCGATCAAAAAGGATGTCGTTTCTTCCCCATAGCGTTCTTGCAATTGTTCCTTTTGTTCGGACCAATGGAATGTTTGTTCAAGAAGCTGCCAAACGGAGGAGGGTAAATAAGGATGCTCCTGTAAAAAATCAATTAACTCATCTTGAAGCTGTTCCGAATGTTGCACGTTCCAAATAATGTCTGCCTGCAGTAACGTTTCCCAGTTATCAATCTCAAGACGTGCGAAAAAATCATCATAGAGGTTCTGAACCTTTTTGATAAATTCGTCTACTGGGTGTTCTGGAATCACTGCCTTCTCATCCAATGCCCAGTCTTGTAAAGGTTCAGCCGTCTTTGTCGCTGTATGTACAATCCCTTGCTTAGCCTGTTTCATGGCAAAATCATAGGCTTCCCTAAGCTGCTGATAGCCTTCAGGATCTTCTTCCGGATGATGTTTTTTTAACCCTTTCGCATAGGCTTTTTTAATAGCTGTTAGATTATCCGTTGGTTCGATTTCTAACGTTTCCCAAGCGGTCATCGAGAGTACATCCACCTTTCAATCGTTTCCAACTGCTCATTGAATATTGTTGCTGCTTTTTTGATTTCTTTTTCATTCTGAGTCAGCAATACCCGTTCAAATTCCCGTAAAAAGAAGGCTACTTTATCTCGTTCCTCTCCAAGCATTTCTTCATATAGCCGTTCTCCTTTAGCGAGCAACAACCTATTTTCCGTCCGATCTCTCGGATGAATTTTAATATTTTCTAGTTCTTTTAATCTGGCTTCAATCTCTTCCTTAGAAAGGTCTCCAGCATTTTGCTCAATGACGACTCTTTTTTTCGCTCCAGTCGCTTTACTGACCACTTCAACCTCAAGAATGCCGTTGATATCGTATGTATAACGGACATCAATGGCTTGTGTCCCGGCGGGAGCTGGAGGTACTTGGATAGAGAGTTCTCCCAGTTTGATATTATTGGCGACTTTCCTGCTTTCCCCTTGATAAACCTCGACGTTAAGCACTTTTTGATTGTCTTGGACCGTATACAATTGCTCTACCCGGCTAACCGGGATTGGCGTATTGCGTTCAATAATCGGAAAGAAATAGCCACTTTCTGTTTTGCCATTCCCGAAATCTTCCACAACGTGTGTTCCAAGGGTATAGGGGCATACATCCGTTAAAATCACTTCTTCCAACGTTTTATCTCTTTCTTTTAAAGCAACTTGAATAGCGGTTCCTAAAGCAACGGTTTGGTCAGGGTGTATATGTGTATAAGGCATCCGGCCAAACATTTTGGAGACGACTGATTTAATAAGCGGCATGCGTGTTGCCCCTCCAATTAAGATGACAGCGTCCATGTCGCTTGGCAATAAATCAGCGTCACGCAATGCCCGTTCAATCGGGTAGCGCAGCCGCAAGAGCAGTTGATTCGAAAGTTTTTCAAAGTCCTCCTTGCGAAGCGTCGTTTCATATGTCTTGCCATCAATCGTAACGCTCATCGAACTAGAGGATGACTCGCAGAGGGCAAGTTTGCATCGTTCAGCCTGCGTATAGAGAAATGACATCGTTTTTGCATTTAGTGCACTTTTATCTAATTGATGGGTATCGATAAAATACGTGATTAATAGATTGGTAAAGTCCTCGCCACCAAGATAGTTATCACCGGCAATCGATTTAACTTCAATAATCCCTTCGAATAATTCAAGTATCGATACGTCAAATGTTCCACCGCCTAGATCAAACACCAAAAATTTCGTTTCCGGTTTTTCTTGGTTTAGTCCGTAAGCAAGTGCAGCAGCTGTCGGTTCACTGATAAGCCGCTCCACTGTTAGCCCGGCAAGTTCAGCCGCTCGTTTGGTTGCTTTTCGTTGGGCATCATTGAAATAAGCGGGGACGCTGATCACGGCGTTTGTGATTTTCTCCTGGAAATAGGATTCCGCATCTGCTTTTAATACTCGGATGATAAACGATGAAAGTTCTTCAGGGGTGAAAGTGTGAGCGCCTAACGTATACTTTTTATCTGTACCCATGAACCGCTTAAAGATCGAAGCGGTTAAATGCGGGTGGGTTAAGAGGCGTTCCTTTGCAATTTGCCCTATTAAGACCTCGCCATTTTCATCTACACTTACGACAGAAGGAGTAAGGTATTCTCCTAAAACATTAGGAATAAGGCGAGGCTGATCATGATCCCAGTAGGCTACTAAACTATTGGTTGTTCCTAAGTCAATTCCGATTCTCACCATGGAAACTCCTCCTCAACTTTCATAGCTATCTTACTATAAGTGAAAAAAAAGGGAATAAGAAGAGCGCTTCAAGACAGCTGGATGAAAAACTGAAAGGCCTGGGGGCTCATTTCCGCAGGCCTTTCAGTTGGTTCTTATCTATAAACCAGGCCGCCATCGGTTAGTATTGCTTGGCCTGTAATATAATCAGCTTCATCGGATGCAAGGAAAGAAACTAAGTTTGCTACGTCTTCCGGTGTTTGGTATCGTTTCAAGGCGATTTGTGAGGAGTATTGTTCAAATGCTTCACCTGGTTTTAGATCGTCGCTATACTTCACCATTTCTTCATCAATTCGATCCCACATTTTCGTTTTAGCTATGCCGGGACAATAAGCATTAACAGTAATTTGATGTTTGGCTAATTCCTTAGCAGCTGAATGAGTGAAAGATTTAACCGCATGCTTTGTTGCAGAATAGGTTCCAAGCATTTCAAAAGATTCATGTCCAGCTATGCTACAAGCATTGATGATTTTCCCTTTTGATTTTTGGTTTATAAATTGTTCTGCCGCTGCTTGAGTGCCAAAAACCACACCATTTACATTAATGCTGAATAATTTGTTGAGTTGGTCTTCCGTAATTTCTAAAAATGGAGATACCGCATCAATACCAGCGTTGTTTACAAAGACATCTAAACGACCAAATGTATTTACAGCTTCTTTTACCAAATTGAATTGGTCCTCTCGTTTAGCAACGTCTCCTTTTACGCCAATCACGTTATACCCTTTTTTACCGAACTCTGAGACAGTTTCATTTAATAGTGATTCATTAATATCATGGAGAACAACGCTAAATTCATCTTTACACAATCTTTCCGCAATCCCTTTACCTAAGCCGCCTGCAGAACCAGTTACAATTGCTACTTTTGCCATAGTCTATCCCTCTTTTTTAAATTAAAATAGCTAAGGATTGGTTCCTTGCCGTAATAAAATTATAACAAAAAGTACATATTGCTTTAACTTTTTTGCTTGGTTTGATATAAAAAATACCATAACTTCAATGAAGGGTTCTTTAAGTTTATCCCTTTTTTATAAAACCAGGTCAGAAAACGTCATTTTATCGAAAGTGGAGAAAAAATAGTGGAAAGAGGTTACATATGAGCACGATAAAACATCATAAGTCGAAAAAACTTAAACTGATTTTGCGGGGAATGGCCATCGTGCTTGGTGGGTTTATTGCCGCATACGGGTTAGAAGCGGTCTTAATCCCGAACAACGTTTCTGATGGGGGGGTCACTGGCCTAAGCATCGTAGGTTCACAGTTATTTGAATTGCCGTTAGGTGTTTTAATTGCGGTCATCAATATCCCTTTTATTTGGTTAGGTTATAAACAAATAGGCAAAAGTTTTGCCATTTATTCGATTATCGGGATCGCTTCATTAGCGGTTAGCACCAGTCTTATGCACCATATTCCCACGATTATTGAAGGGGATACGTTGTTGGTTACCGTTGTGGGCGGTATTGTCCTCGGTTTTGGGATGGGACTGGCATTGCGCAATGGTGGGGCATTGGATGGGATTGATATGCTGGCTGTGCTGCTTTCCCGAAAATTACCGTTTGGGACAAGCGATCTAATCCTTTTCTTAAATTTGTTTGTATTTATTTTTGTTTCAACTGTATTTGGTTTGCAAGGCGCCATTCTTTCCGGTATTGCTTATTTTATCGCCTCTAAAGTGATTCACGTCGTTGAGGTTGGTTTAAGTGGGTCTAAAACCTTTAAAATCATTACAACCCAACCTGAATTAATGGGGGAGACGATACGTGACCGCTTAGGCCGAAGTGCCACGTACAATGAAGTATATGGCAGTTATACGAAAGAAAAATTTAGGGAAATCACTTGCGTCATTAACCGCTTGGAAGAAAGTAAAATGAAAGAAATTATTCAAGAAATTGACGAAGATGCGTTTGTGACTGTATATGACGTTGCAGAAGTGAGGGGCGGCAATTTCAGAAAACGTAATATTCATTAGCGACAGGATCTTGGCGATTTTTCACGGTCTCGCAGACCGACCGTACTTAAACTGATTCAAATAAGGATGCGAAGGAGGCCCGTTTTAAATGTGGACTCACTCAAAGGCCGAGAGTTATTCTGGTCTCCTTCTCTTCTCCCGCTAGAAAGATGTTTTTCCTTGTTCTGAAACATTTGTCTTTTTTGTTGTATAATCGTGCTAATGGCCAATAGCACGATGATCGTGTCGAACTTTCGGTATGGCCTTAGGGGAAGTCGTGGAATTGCCTGCTGCAAGGTGAGCTGTTGCGGCAAAATCGGCATTTTTGCAAAGTGGTTCCAAAGGGGAAAAGGACAAGAGGTGGGGAGAGAAACATGGTTATCGATTTAGAAAATGTCTCGTTTCAAAAAGCGAAAAAACCTATTCTACAGGACATTTCATGGCAAGTAAGGCCTGGGGAGCAATGGGCGATATTAGGCGCAAATGGATCAGGAAAAACCTCGTTATTAAAGCTGATTACAGGGTATGAATGGGCATCTGCTGGAAGGATATCGGTATTAGGGTCTGTTTTTGGCTCTGTCAATATCCATGAGTTGCGGAAGAAGGTTGGCTGGGTCAGTGCTTCTCTTGACCAGCGTTACCAAATGCATGAAGGGATGCCATGTGCAGATGTGATTGTCAGTGGTGTTCATGCCTCGATTGGTGTTCACGAAGCGATCACAAAAGCAGATGGGGAAAGGGCGTTAGCGCTAGCACGCTCAATGGGGTTAGAACATGTTGCTTTCTCGCCTCTAAGCCAGCTTTCGCAAGGGGAACGCAAGAAAGCTTTTATGGCGAGGGCGTTAATCAATGAGCCAGAATTGCTGATTCTGGATGAAGCAACAAGCGGGCTTGATTTGTCTGCGCGGGAGCAGTTGCTCGCTGAAGTAGAACGGATGTTGACAAGAAAACAAGCGCCAACGTTGCTGTATGTGACTCATTATCCAGAAGAAATTCTTCCGTCCATCAGCCATGTATTGCTCCTAAAAAAGGGGAGAGTCCTTGCTGCGGGCAGGAAAGAAGAAGTATTGACAGCTAGCCTAATAAGTGAGGCGTTGGGGCTGCCTCTTACGGTCGAGTGGGCAAATGGACGGCCATGGGTAAAAGCAACAACCGCATTTGCACATGGGCTGGACAACGGAGACTGAGAAAACGTTGCGATATTTAATGAAGAAAGTCGTTTCATTAGGAGAACTTACAAAGGCTGCCAAAGACGTTATTGTACGATCTTTGGCAGCCTCTGTTTTTTTATTTGACGATTTTTCTTGCATATAACTGCGATAAATCGCCGTTGCGCCGGAATTGGGTTGCACTTGAACCGGTGTAACGTCTGAATACTTTGTGGAAATAATTGTCGTCTGGATAGCCGACATCTGCAGCAATTTGTTTGATTGTCCGGTTTGTATGAAGAAGAAGCGAACAAGCTTTGCGCATGCGCAAGTCTGTCACATAGGATATTGGTGTTGTGTGCAATTGCTTTTTAAATAAACGTGTCAGTGTATAACGGGAAACGCCTACTTCTTCTGCAATGTTATCTAGGCAAATTTGTTCATGATAATGGGCTTCGATATAAGCGAGGGCACGCTGGTAATGATAGGGCTCATTTTGCGGCCGCTCTTCTGCCATGGCCCGAAAACATTCAATTAAAAATTGGTACCCTTGCGTTGCGGCCAAATAAGGATCGCGCAGCCCGTCCGCTTTTGTGTCCGCATAAATCGAATATAGGGAGCGGATAAGCGGCGAATTTGGCGGCAGTGAAACAATCGGCCCTGACTTTTGGATCAGCCGTTGCCAAATGTCTTGCACAGATGCCCCTTGCAAAGAAATGTAAATGAATTCCCACGGTTCTTTCGCATTTTCAGGGTAGTAGTAGCGATGGTCACTTGGTACAGATACAATAAACGCCTGATGTTGGCCAACGGTGTAACGCTCCTTGCCGATTTCCAGCACGCCTGAACCAGCAATTGTATATTGGAAAATGATGCTGTCATTATCTTTAGCGCGTTTGTTCCCGTCCCAGTAGTAACTTGTGTCGGTTTGCACTTCCCAACCGACGTTCCATAAATTGAGCAAGCCAGTCTCAGGGAATAAATGGAAAGTAAAAGAATGGGACCCTCTTGTAAATGGTTGTTGTTTATTCATTTGGGAGCCTCCTCATACATCCTTATTATGGTCTATACCGCAAAATATTACCCTCTTTCGCAAAAATGTTACTAGCCAAAAGAAAGCGCTAACATTGTATACTTATTATATACCAACTTTCGCAGATGTATAGAAGAACGCGTCAGAAAATTGGTCGTTCTTAATTATTTATGTAAACGTTTACTCTAAAGTGAAAAAGGAGGCTTTTCAATGAAAAAGGTTATATGCTCATCTCTGTCTGTTGCACTTGCGACTGGTTTGCTCATCGGCTGTAGTGGTAATACTTCAGGCGGGGGAGGCGCTGATGGAAAAGTAGAACTGACATTTTCGGCATGGGGCAATCCGGCTGAGCTAAAAGTGTACAATCGTGCAGTCGATGCCTTTAATGACATGCAAGACGAGATCGAAGTCACGCTCACTGGTATTCCGAATGACAATTACTTTCAAACATTGACAACACGCCTCCAAGGAGGGCAAGCGCCTGATATTTTCTACGTTGGAGCAGAGGATATCTCAACGTTAATTGAGAACGGAACGATTGAACCGCTGTCCGACTTTTTGGAGACAGAAGATTCTTACGTGAAAGCAGATGAGTTTACCGATGACATTTGGGGAGCGTCACGGAAAGGCGAAACGATATACGGACTGCCTGTTGATTGTAATCCGTATTTAATGTACTACAATAAAACATTGCTTGAAGAAGCTGGCGCAAAGTCGCCGCAAGAATATTACGAAGAAGGCAATTGGAACTGGGAAGCGTTTGAAGAAGTCACTGCAAAATTGCGTGACCACGGCAAATACGGATTTGTCCAAGAGGGTGGACACCCACACTTGCTAAACTGGATTTGGACAAATGGTGGCGAATTTGCGACAGATGACGAAGTCATAGGCGACGCTGATCCAAAAGTGCTGGAAGCGTTCGAATTTGTCCATCGTATGGTAGAAGAAGGCAACTTTATTTTTGCAGGGACACTGCCAGAAGGACAGGGCATGGACGCGATGTTTATGTCGAACCAAGTTGGCTTTGTAGGGGCCGGACGTTGGCTGACGCCAATGTTTTTGGAAACAAGCATTGATTTTGATTATATTCCATGGCCTTCGAATACAGAAAATACGTTAGAAACAGCGAATATTGCCACAGCGTATATGGCTGCAAACTCAAAAAGTGAGCACGTTGAAGAGGCAATGAAGTTCATCTCGTTTTACACTTCCCAGGAAGGCCAGGAAACACGCCTTGATGGTGAAGGCAACGCTGTCCCTTCCGTTACTGGAATTGATGAAGTGGTATTAAACCAAGATAAACCAGAGCATGGCCAGTACTTACTCGATGCCCGCGAAGCAGGGCGTGTCGTCAGTCTTGAATATACATCGCCGGGGCTCCATAGGGACATAAATGATGTATACGAATTGATGCTACTTGGCGACAAGACGCCTGAAGACGCTCTTAAAGAAGCGACGGAAATTGCGAAAGCTGCGTTAGAAGAGTAACAGCCAAGGGGCCTTGTGCCCCTTGAATTCTTGCGCATCGATTAAGGAGGAGCTGGAGATGTATACAAAACGGGAAAAATGGTGGGGCTATGCGTTCATCGCTCCCCAGCTGCTGGGCATGATTGTGTTTTCATTGCTTCCACTCATATTCGCATTTGCCCTCAGTTTCATGAGTTGGGACGGTTTTGGGGAGCGGACGTTTGTCGGCTTAGATAATTATATTCAACAATTTCAAGACCCTGTTTTTAGGACAGCTATGCGAAATACGACGCTTTATTCGTTGTTCGTCATTCCTGGAGGCATTATTGCCGCCCTAGGCGCTGCGCTTGCATTAAATAAAGTCAAAGGCAAAGATTTTTATCGAATGCTGTTTTTCATGCCTGTTGTAACTAGTTCTGTATCGATCGGGGTTATTTGGATGTGGCTCTTAAATGGGGATATTGGCTTGATCAATCAGCTCCTCGCCATGGCCGGCATTGACGGACCAAACTGGCTGACTGATCAAAAGCTTGTGTTGCCTTCGATTGCTGCCCTTAGCATTTGGTGGGGGCTTGGGACAAACATGGTCATCTTTTTAGCAGGGTTGCAAGGAATTTCCCGCAGTTATTATGAAGCGGCTGACATTGATGGGGCGACACCGTGGCAAAAATTCCGGCATATTACGTTTCCGCTACTATCGCCAACGACTTTTTTCGTGGCGATCATGATTGTGATTGCCTCCTTCCAAGTGTTTGACCAAGCTTATGTCATGACTCAAGGCGGCCCTGGAAAAGCGAGTTATACGCTTGTGTACCATATTTTTGACATGGCGTTTACACGGACGGCATTTGGGCCAAGTACAGCCTCAGCAATGATTTTGTTTGCGATCATCCTCATTTTTACCTTAATCCAATTCTCTGTATCAAGAAAGTGGGTGCATTATGAAGACGGCGGCAGATAATCCAGTTCTTAACCCAGGGCCAGTTAAGCAAAAAAAACGCGGCCGGATCCGCATCTCACAAATCTTGTTACATGTGACTTTAGTCATCGGCTCGATCGTTATGGCAGGTCCGTTTATTTGGATGGCGCTTAGCAGCTTAAAATCGTTTGAACAAATTTTTGCCGTTCCGCCTGTTTGGATTCCTGATCCGTTTGTCTGGAGCAACTTCACCGATTCCTTGCAAGCGATGCCTTTTGGACGTGCCTATTTTAACAGCTTTTATATCTCAACCATTGTTGTCGTCAGCCAAGTCTTGACTTGTTCAATGGCAGCCTACGCTTTCGCCAAATTGAAATTTCCAGGTTCCAAGGTGTTGTTCATCGCCTTTTTGGCAACGATGATGGTGCCCATGCAAGTAACGCTCATTCCGCTTTACATCATTATGGATAACATCGGCTGGGTCAACACGCATCTGTCAATCATTGTTCCGAATGCACTATTTAATGCGTTTGGCGTGTTTTTGTTAAGGCAATTTATGATGGGAATTCCAAAAGAAATGGAAGAGGCGGCCGTGATGGACGGCGCCAACCCATTGTATATTTATGCGAAAATCATGCTGCCACTCATTAAACCGGCACTAGCAGCATTCGCGATTTTTTCGTTTATCGGCATTTGGAATAACTTTATCCAGCCGCTCGTGTTTTTAAGCGATACGACATTGTTCACTGTTCCGTTGCTGCTAGCAACATTTAAAGGACTTTACGTCACTAACTGGCCGCTCATGATGGCAGGTGCAACCATTTCCGTCGTCCCTGTGCTGATTGTTTACTTTTTTGCTCAACGGCAAATTATTGAGGGGATTGCCCTTACTGGTGTAAAAGGATAAACAGTCGTTTAGGCGGGAAAAGAGGATTTTCTGTGAAACCCAGTTCAAATAGGCTGGGTTTTTTAGTGCGTTTATGCCTAAATAAAAATGATTATTATCTTTTATCATATGATTTTGAAATTAGTATTAGGGAGGCAAAAAACTAGCCAAGTTGTTCTAGGAAGAAGGTCTCGACTTCGGTGTGTGAAAATTGATAATATCAGTACTATATAACTGTTTTCTATAAATTTGTAAGATCATGGTTGACTGGTAAAATCTCCACTGGCTACCATGATAATATAAACCATTAAGGAGGGATTTACTATGTCTGGACTTATTCGCGTTACCCCAGAAGAACTTTACCAAAAAGCTGATGATTACAACCGCTCAAGTGGTGAGATCCATGATCTCGTGAGCAGATTAGATGGTTACAGAGACCAGCTTCAAGGAATGTGGGATGGTCAAGCTTCAGAGGCGTTCATTCAACAGTACGATGAATTGAAGCCATCCTTTGTCCGCATGGGCGATTTGCTTGGTGAAGTATCTGAACAGCTTCGCAGCAGCGGACGGACACTTGAAGAAACAGACCAACAAATCGCGGGCAACATTCGCGGTTAATTGGCGGCGAATAGAAACATCTTGGGACGCAATTCCTTACAATTGCGTCCTTCCTTATGAAAGGGTGGCATTTGATGTACATCACTGTAACAGTTGACATGAACCGATACTCAGGGAAACGGTTTGATTTGCGCCTCTCTGATCAATATACAGCAAAAAAAGTCATTGATCTCGTTTGGGGCATTGAGAAGCTGGAAGTTCCACGGCGTGATGGGAGCTGGATCCGTGTCCAAAACAAAGAAACTCATGTCTACGGCAGCCAAATACTTGCTGAACGTGGTGTAACAAATGGAGACCGCTTGGAAATCTTATAGCATTGGTTGAAGGGGTCGGACATGCAATGGAGAAAAAGCGATTTTATTTAGAAGAACAAACGGGTGCAGCTTTTTACAGGGACGCAGAATCGAATACATATACATTAACATTTCAAACCGCAGAAATAAAGCTGTCGAATTCGCTAGAAGCGGAGTTGTTAAAACAACAAGATCCGCTGCTCGAGCGTACAATTGCTGAAGCAGAAGATGAGCTTGTCATTACCATTCATCCGCAAGAGACAATGCAGCCTTTTAGCAAGTTTCGGAAAAAGGGCGATTACGCAAAACAAATCATCGGCCACTCACTTATTCGCGCGGTTGCCGAGCATCACAGTTCCAGGCTGCATTTAATTGTCTGTCCGGAGAATTTATTAGTAACAGAGGGGCTTGATGTTCACTTTATCCATTATGGCATCAAAGAAAGCCTCCCACCATATGAAAAGAACGAAGAGAAGCTGTTCACTGAGCTTAAGACAACGTTGCTTGTGTTGCTTGATGGCGAGTACCGCTTTGTTGAATATATGAATTTTACTGACACAATGAAATTGTCGGCAAGAGCAAAAAAATTGCTAGAGGCTGATACAATTGAAGCGCTTTTGAGCTGTGTAGAGACATGGATCCAAGAAGAAGAGCGACGCGCTAGCCAAATGCATATGGTGCCAAAGCAAAAATGGCGCTTGCAAAAAAGCTTGTTTTTTGCTGTTACAGGACTGCTTATACCGGCTATTGTTTTTACCGTCTATGCGCTTTTTTTCCTTCATCCGCGTCACGACGCCTTTATTGCCAGCAATGAGGCCTATATTAACAGCAAGCCAAGCGATGTCATTACGGCATTAGAACCATATAACCCGAGCCAAATGCCCCGCGTTGTCCAGTATCAGTTGGCTCAATCGTATGTTGCTAATGAAGACTTGAACATGGATCAGACTGCAAATGTGCAAAATACGTTGACGCTTCAAGCTGAAGAGCTTTATTTCCAATATTGGATTGCGATTGGCCGTGGTGAACATGAGGAAGCCAATGAAATTGCTCGCCAGTTGCAGGACGGGGAATTGGAAATGTATGCGAATTTAAAGTGGCGTGATGCGATTCGCCAGGATCTCAGCTTGTCAGGAGATGAGCGGGAAGAATTGCTTAACGATATTCAAGCGGATATTGACCGTTATATGCGAGAGCAACAAGAACGGGAAGCGGAGGAAGAAGAGGACGCCGCTGCTGATGACAATGCGACTGAAGAAGAGCCAGAGCAAAGCGAAGAGCGTTCGGAAGATGGCGAAGAAAACGAGCAAGAGGACGAGCCTGAGCAAAACGAGGAAGAGGAGAACGCAGATGAGTAAGTGCGCACGTAGGAGATGGGACAATGGATAGACTGTGGGTATTTTATGATTCGTATGTACAGCAACTTGACTTAAGCCAAGCAGAGCGTTTGTTAGGCGCAAGCGAGGACGTTGATTTGCTCGTTCCGCCTCTGCATGCTAAAATCCGCGCGAAAATGGCAAGTGACCAAAAGCAATGTGTGCTTGACATAGAAGGAGCAGGTGAGCAAATTTTAGCGGCTGGTGAATCATTCCAGTATAAAGAAAATGACGCTGCCGTCACATTTGTATATAAAAACGAAGCGGCAAGCGAACGGATGTATTTTATTGGTGAAGAAACGTTCCTTTCCATTGGGCCTGAGGAATCAGCCGACATTGTCCTGCCTAGTGAGAAGCCTTCTGCCTCTTGTACGCTCATAAAGAAAGGCGGCAATTGGTTTGCTTATCCAGAAAAGCACAGCCATGCGTTTGTAAATGGCAAAGCCCTTACAAACAAGCAACGATTAAAGAATGGCGATGTGCTATTGCTTGGCTATACAGCGCTTGTCATTAAAGAAGGCGACTTATTGGCAATTGAATCAAGCGATCCTTTGCAAACGCGACTCGCACGCATAGCGGTTCCTACTTCCGAAAGCAAAAAAAAATACCCTGAGTACAGGCGGACGCCGCGGATCATTTATGAAGAGCCAAAAGACCGGGTGACTTTCTCCATTCCAGGCCAGGAGTTGGACGATAATCATCGTGCCCTCTGGCTCATCGTATTGCCGCCGTTAGCGATGCTCATTGTCATGGGAATTGTCGCATTGCTCATTCCTCGGGGCATTTTTATCATTATTTCGGCCACCATGTTCACCGTAACGCTGATTACTTCGACCGTCAACTATTTTCGCGAGCGGAAAATCCGCAAGCAAAAAGAGGAAAAACGGCAACGTGTTTATACACGCTACTTGAAGGAAAAGCGCGTCGAACTCCAGGAAATGGCTGACAAACAACGGCATGTACTTGATTACCATTTTCCGTCGTTTGAGGAAAATAAATATATGGCAGCGAACTTGAATGGCCGTATCTGGGAGAAAACAGTTGGCGACGATGATTTTATGCATGTCCGTGTTGGGAAATCGTCGATCCCGATAAGTTTTCAGATTGCCGATCCAGGTGGCGATTTAGCGAATCGAGATCGTGACGAGCTGCTAGAAGAAGGCGAAAAGTTAAAAGAGCATTATTCTCATATTAATGATGCGCCCCTTAGCCTTAGCTTAGCGAGCGGTTCCATTGGCTATGTCGGCCAGCTGAAGACGGTACAACGGGAAGTCGCTCAAATGGTTGGGCAACTTGCCTTTTTTCAAAGCTACCATGACCTTCGTTTCGTTGCTGTTTTCAGCGAAGAGCAGTATGCAAATTGGGAATGGATGAAATGGCTCCCTCATTTTCAATTACCGCACATGTACGCGAAAGGGTTTATTTACAATGAGCGGACACGAGACCAACTATTGACATCGATTTATGAAATGGTGCGGGAGCGGGAGTTGGAACAAAGCCAAGACAAGCCAAAGCGTTTCATCCCTCACTTTGTCTTTTTAGTCGCCAATCGCAGTTTGATAAGCGACCATGCCATCATGGAGTATTTGGAAGGCCCGGATAAAGTTCTTGGCATGTCGGTTATTTTTCTCACCGATGCACAAGAAAATTTAACGGAGTATGTCCATACGATCGTCAAGGTTGTTAACCAAAAAGAAGGCGAGATTGTCATCCGGGAACGGAAAGCGGAGCATAAACGCTTTACCTTTGACCCTCAGGATGCAACAACAAATGAAAAGTATGCCCGCTTGCTGGCATCATTGAACCACCAACGAGGCATGAGCCGTTCTATACCGGAGATGGCGTCTTTTCTCGAAATGTTTGGCGTCCAGCATACAAAAGAACTTGCTATTGAACAACGGTGGCAAACGACAAACAGCGCCGAGTCGCTTGCTGTGCCCGTCGGATTTAAAGCAAAGGATGAACTGCTTGAGCTGAACATCCATGAAAAGGCGCATGGGCCCCATGGTTTGCTTGCAGGGACAACAGGTTCGGGAAAAAGTGAATTTCTGCAAACGTATATTTTATCGTTAGCCGTCCATTACCATCCCCATGAAGTTGCTTTTCTTCTCATTGACTACAAAGGCGGGGGGATGGCACAGCCGTTTAAAAATATTCCCCATTTGCTCGGCACCATTACCAACATCAACGACAGCAAGAACTTTAGTATGCGGGCGTTGGCGTCGATCAAAAGCGAACTGCGCAAGCGGCAGCGGCTGTTTGACCAAAACTTAGTTAACCATATCGATGATTATATGGAGTTGTATAAACAGAAGCAGGTATTGGAACCGATGCCACATCTGTTTATCATATCTGATGAATTTGCGGAATTGAAAAACGAGGAACCTGAATTTATTAAAGAACTCGTAAGTGCAGCGCGGATCGGGCGTAGCCTTGGCGTCCACCTCATTCTTGCCACACAAAAGCCAGGCGGAATTATCGACAACCAAATTTGGAGTAACGCCCGCTTCCGAGTCGCATTAAAAGTGCAAGACGCTCTAGATTCTAAAGAAATTCTGAAAAATCCCGATGCCGCCAATTTGACGGTAACAGGGCGCGCCTATTTGCAAGTCGGCAATAACGAACTATATGAATTGTTCCAATCCGCATGGAGCGGGGCGCCGTATTTGCGCGAAACCCATGAAGGCGAGGAAGATGTGGCATTAGTCACTGATGCAGGCTTAGTGCCCATTTCCAACGTCCAAGCTGCTACTGGGAAAAAACAAAAGAGCATCTCTGAAATTGAAGCTGTTGTTAAAGAGATTGAAGCGACAACTGAACGTCTATGCATTCAAAAAGCTTCAAGCCCATGGCTTGACCCTCTTGAAGAATGGCTCTCTCCTGTGCAAACAGATACAGAGGCTGGCATGTTTCCGTTGGCGCTTGCTGATGAGCCAGAGGAACAAAGGCAATTCAATGTTCATTATGAATGGCTAAAAGACGGCAATATTGCTGTATTTGGCTCTGGCGGTTACGGAAAATCGACAACGCTTATGGTGTTGATGCTCCAGTTTGCAAAGTCGTTTAGCCCAGAAGACCTTCACTTTTACATTTTTGATTTTGGGAATGGCGCGTTATTGCCGTTTAGGCAACTTCCTCATACAGCCGATTATTTTAAAATCGATGAAAAGCGCAAAATCGAAAAGGCCATTGCCTTGCTAAAAGCGGAGATGGACGATCGCCGCGAACGGTTCCTGGCTCAAGAAGTCAATAGTTTGACGATGTATAACCAAACAGCAACAGAGCCATTGCCTGTTCTGTTTATGTTCATTGACAACTTTGATTTAATCAAGGAAGAATACGAGCAGTTGGAATCAACCTTTATCCAATTTGCCCGTGATGGCCAGTCTCTAGGAATTTACGTAAGCCTAACAGCGACGCGGGCAAATGCTTTGCGTCAGCCACTCATGAATACAATGAAAACAAAGATCGTCCACTTTATGAACGACCGAAACGATGTTATCACGCTGCTCGGCCGCAGCAAGTACGAAATCGAACCGATACCTGGCCGCGCCATTTTAGCGAAAGACAGCCATTATTTTGCGCAAATGTATTTGCCAGAAGCCGGTGAAGATGACCAGGAAATGATGGCAGCCACAAGAAATACAATTGCCGATTTAGGCCAGCGTTATCAAGACGCCAAGCTCCCGGAAAAAATTGCGATGCTGCCTACACAGCTATCGCTGGCTTCTTTCCAAACGCGTGTTGGCGATCCAGGCGACAGCATTCCCTTTGCTCTTGACGAAGATACGGTCAAGCCCGTATTCCTGCAAACGAAGTCAGAGCCTCATTTGTTAGTTGTCGGCCAACCGCGGAAAGGAAAGACAAACGTTGCCAAAGTCCTATTAAACTACTATTTGCAACAGGAAGTTGACGAAATTGGGCTGTTTGACGGCACAGACCGCAAGCTGTCTGCTTTTGTCGGACAAAAGCTTATTTCCTATATAGACCAAAAAGAACAGATTAAAGACTGGGTGTCAGCCGTTGAAGAAAAAATGGCTGTGCGGGAACAAGCTTATATGGACGCGTTAAACAATGGAGAAACGGTTCCAGCTTTTGCCCCAGTGCTGTTATTAATCGACAGCCTGATCCGCTTCCAACAAACGGTTGATGCAGCCATTCAAGATAAGTTGGCGAAGCTAATGAAAAATTCGAGCCACTTAGGCTTTCGTATGATTGTGTGCGGCAATTCCGTAGAATTTACGAAAGGCTTCGATCCTCTTACTGCAGAATTGAAGTTGGTGCGCCACTATATCATCGTCATGAAAAAGTCAGACCAAACCCTTGTCAATCTTTCGTTCACGCGAAATGAAGAAGAGATTGCCCCAGGTTTTGGCTACTATGTCGTCAATGGAATCGAGACGAAAATCAAAATACCGGAAGCTCCATAAATGAAAGAACAAGCGAGGTGGTTTAATTGCAGAAAAAACATATGTTAAAACTATTGGTGCTTGTGGCAATCATCATCGCCGTACCGTTTGCCTTTTTTCAGTACATCGGGAAAGAACCGATGCGTGAAGAAAAAAAAGCGTCTGGCAAGATCGTGATTGTCAATGAGGACAAAGGGTACCAATATGAGGAGAATGATCCCCTTATTTTAGGAAATGATATTGTGCCAACATTGCAAGATGACTCGGAATACGAATGGGTAGTGGCTAGCAGGGCCTCTGCCCAAGCAGGACTAGCGAATCAGGAATATGATGCGATCGTTTATATTGATTCCTCTTTTTCCGAGAACATTATGTCCTTTCAAGATTCAATGCCGAACCGAGCCAGTGTACAATACGAAATTTATAATAACTTAAATGCTGAAAACCAAGAACGGGTGCAAAAAGAGCTAGAGAGTGCCCAACTAAAAATGAACCAGCAAATTAGCACCCAATATTGGCGCTATGTGTCTGAGGAAGTCGACCGAGTTCGAAACAACTTTGATGAAGTGCTACAAAAAGAAGTTGATTTCCTAAATGAAATGTATTCATTTTACTCGCCAAGCTCACAAGAATTGGCAGATGAAATTGAAACGCAGCGAGGCCGTCTTGACCAGTTATTCGCTACTTCTTCGGACACTGTCAATTTGTCGGAAAGCTCTCGTACTAGTTTAGAAGAAGCGCAAGCTGGCTTTGATGAACTTACCAATGCGATTGATACCTACATGGCTTACCATAATGAGCAAACGGAGATGATGGTGCAGGCGAACGCTCAAAATGGGGAGCTTGTCAACCAAGCAGTGGCTGACTACCAACAGGCATTGCAGGCAGGAAGCGGCAACGTCCAGGAAGGCCAGCATGCGTTTGCGCCACAGCTTTCCAATGAAGGCGACAAAGTTTTCTCTTTGTTTGATGATTGGGCAATTGGCGCCTATAAGTTTAATGGCGAAATGAATGGGTTTAATAGCGAAATAAACCAAGTATATGCTGCCCAAGATCTAGCCGTCGATCGGCTGCCAAATGCACAGGCTGAACTGATTGGAAAATATGCAAATGCGACGCAAGGAGAACGGGCAGAAGCGCAGTTCCGGCAAACGTTAAATGTGCGCCGCCATTTGTCAAAGGACGAGCGGCCACCACAGAACATCCCTCGCCCTGAACAACCAGAGGAAACACTAGAGCCGATTGACGAAGACCTACTGAAAGACGCAGAAGAAACGATTGCCGAAATTGAAAAGCTAGTCGGCAAGTTAAACCCTGAAGAAATTGAATTTCCAGAGCCGCCGCCACCAGAACCTGATCCAGGCGATGGGGACGGAGATGGCGATGGCGGTGACGGCGACGATAATGAACAGCCTACGCCGCCAGAACCAGGAGATGGCGATGATGATGGGAACGGTGGAGAGGAACCCCCGCCAGATTCAACAGAGCCTCCTGAAGATAGCGACGGAGACGGCAATGGCGGTGGAGATGGCGACGGAGACGGCGACGGGGATACTGAGCAAGAGCCACCAGCAGGAGAAGGCGAACAAGAAGAAGATAGAGAAGAAGCGCTGTCCTTTACGCCGTACCATGCCCAACTTGTCACTTTTACGCCTGAAGAACTGCAAATCGTTTGGGAAGAAGCAATGGAGCTTCTTGAAAGTATGGAGCCAACGTTAGAAGTGGCACAGTGGAAAATCGATGACCATCGAGAAGTGACCGAGGCGTTCCTCGAATACGTCGAAAAACTGGAACGTTATGCAACGCGTTTGGAAAAGTATGTGGAGAAACTGGAAGCGCAAGTGATTGATCCAGTCATCGAGGAAGTGCACAAGCAAGAACAAGCCGTTTTCAACCGAATAGGCGCATCTCCGTCCGTTATTAACAGTCCGATTCAGTCAACAAATGTACGTGAACTGCTTACCTATTACGGCGAGCTGGCCAAATTGGATTGGGCATACAGCCAGCAAGGCTATTTGAATCAAGACCGGATTAAGCAAATTGTCGATGAAGACAACCGTGTCCGCGAGGTTCAGGAAAAAATTGACGAGGCGCGGCAATCAGTCGATTCGTTTATGGGCAAGCGAACGCAATTGGAAGAAGCCCAACAATCGGTTGAGGAAGCAGAAGCAGAATTTAATCAATTTATCGCCGATGCAAACAACGTGCTGAACGAGTTAGAACAAGCAATTGCTGAAGAACAACAAGCGATTCGCGAAGAAGTGGCGGCGATTGCAGAAACGGGCAACGCTATTGGAGCGAACTTATCTGAAAGCTATGGAGCGATTGAAACAGAACCAGCGCCTGTCGAAGGGTTAAATGGGCAAATGGTCGTGACCAATCAACAAATGTCATTAGGCGAAGTCCAACAATTAGGAGCAGCAGTTGAGTCTCTTAGCAACCGCCAAGACGATATTATTGCCCAAACAGAAGACCTACACAACAATGTGACGGCAGTCCAAGCCAAATCCGATGATTTAAACTCGAGATGGTCGGACAATGTCCAAACAACTGAACTTGTTTACGAGGACATTCACACGATTCTTGGCAACGCGCTGTCAGACGGGCACCATAATGACTATGTCTATAACCATCTTTCTAGCCCTGTTGATATAAGCGGAGAGCAAGTAACAGGACCTGCAGAAAGAATGACGCCGCCAATCATTGTTCTTGTGATCGTACTATTGTCGAGCTTGCTGATCGGCTTTTTGACACACCACTATAGCTCTGTGCCAATTGCCGTTAATATCGCGTTGTTTAGCATTTTATCGATCATTGTTGGTTTAGTCATCAGCATTTATGGACTGACGATTTACACAATGAGCGAGAGCCAATCGATTCAATGGACGATCATTACCGTCCTCTTGATTTTGGCGACAGCTGGCCTTATCCGCGTTGCCTTTATGGCTGGCCCGTGGGTCGGATGGCTGCTTAGTGTCGCATTTATTCTATTCTTTACAAGCCCGCTTCTTGATATGGCGATGCCAAACTTCCGTACCAATAACCCAATTGCGGAGCTATACATTTCCATTCAGGCGAGCCCGCAAAATGCGTTTCTCGCAGGCATGATCCCATTGGCTCTCATTGCAGCAGCAACGATTGCTTTGCCAATCATTCGCCATTTGGTCGTGAACAGCCGAAAAGAAGAGGATGACGATTATGAAATGTAAGGCCATCATTGCCGGGGCAGGAGCATGCGTCACGCTGCTCTTGTCCTTGGCAACTCCAAGCTTTGCCGAAGAAGAACGAGTGGAACCTGGTGTTTACAAAGAGCGGGAAGTGCTGTTAGAGCTCCGGCAGTACAAACCAGAAGCAGAGCAGAGAGAAATTAGAGTGCCTGAAGAGCAAAAAATACTCACATTTACTCAGCCATTGGAAGAAACATACGCGGAACTGCAAGACAGCCTGTTTGCGAGTAGTGCTGATGCAAACCGTGAGGAAAACCTCGCCGCAAGCGCCGGGCTGTTTACAGAGGAAAAAGAGTTGGTCCGCCAAGTGGTGCAGGCAGAAGAAAAAGTAAACGTGCTGCCATGGATATTAGCAGCTGTGGCCACCGTGCTCGTTTCTGTTTTATTGATTTATATTATTCCTAAAACCGCGCAAATGAACGAATAACCATGTTTTTGTCAAAACAGAAAATACGGACATGCAAGCGAGAATAGAGGTGAAGAGACGATGTTGGTCGGCCCAGACAAAATTGAAATAAGCGACGAGCAATTAAACAAGTTAAACGACACGTATGCAGAGCTGTTAGAAGAAGTCATCAGCATATTGACTGATTTTTTTACACCTTTTGAACTGATGCAAAGTGAGGGCATCTTTACAGGCGAGTCCGCTTACGCTTTTGCGGAAAGCAGCGCGCTAATCAAAGAATATCTCCTAACCCGCTTTTCCCTGTCGCTAGAAGAATTACAAGCAGCCGCTGCGACATTCCAACAAAAAATCAATGAAGTCGAACCATTTACAGGGTGAGGTGAACACATGTCACTTGAAATCAAAGTCGACCCCGCTGCCGTACAAAGCCTAATCGAGAAAGCGAGAATAATCCCAGGCGAACGGATGGAAGAAGCGATTAGCAAACTAGACGCCTTAATCGACGCTGTGTCCGATTGGAAAGGAGACGCCAAAGCCGAGCACGACCTCGCAAGCGCAGACTTGAGAAAGGCACTTGTGCAAACGCAGGCGTTGATGGAAGCAATGCTAGCAACGCTCGACCAAGCCATCGAGCAGATGAACGAGACAGACGAAGAAATGAGCAGCAAATTTGAAACGAAAGTCGACCATTATCTAGCGGACCAATAAGCCGATAAGGGGGGTACTATGGACAAACAGGCAGAACTGACAAAGCTAAACGCGCACTTGTCAGCGAACCAATCCCAGTTACAATCGCTATACCGGCAAAATGCCGATTACCAGCAACGCTACGACAGCGGCATGATGGCCATCCAAAAACTAGAACAAGAATTAGCAGAACTTCGGCAATACCAACAAAACATCGCATTTGAACAAGCACGACTCGAGGAATTGACTAGCGGCGAAGCATCTCCCATGGCCACAGTCCAATTCGTCAAAACGGGCCAACTGGAAAGCCGAGCATTAGAAAAGATCCAAGAACGAATACAATCCCGGCGGATGACCCAACAAACGACAGGACAAAACATCCAAGAAATGATCGAACAACTAGAGCATCAAGCCCGGCAAATCCAACACGAGATTAAACAACAACAGGCAGCGACCCTTCAACTAGAGCGCCTAATCGCCACCAACGAAGCGTCGATCCACTCTGTCAAAGCCAACATCGCCAGTACACAAAGCAAGCTCCGTGCTCTATAAAATCAATAGGAGGAAGGTGATCCTGTGGGCAACCACCGCGCCGACCGCGAGGAACTAAACCGGTTAATTGAGGAATACAAACAGATTATGGCAGATTACATGGATAGCGTATTTCGTGCAAACTCCGTCCGAATAGGCGCGCAAGAACTATTGGCGAAACGAGGCTTTTCCCCTCCCCACATTGCAGTCGTAGAAGAAGGCGACATTTACGGAGACCTCCAAGCCATCCACCGCTTTTGGGACGGCATGGTCACAGCCGACTCAACCGCAAAAGCCGACTTTTCCGCCGCACAAACCGGCTTGAGTGCCCTCGACTCCGCCCTGAACGCCTTCACAAACGGACTCGGCCAAAATGGCGAAAACCTCGCCACCTTAAACGTCGAACAGCTAAAACAAGCGATCTTCGAAGACAAGAGCCTGATTACCAGCCTGCTCATCAAAATGGAAAGCGGCGAAGCCCTCAACTATGCTGAGCGAGAGTTGCTGTACCAGTATATACAGAGTGAGGTGTTAGACGAGGCCACCATCGCCGAAATTAAAGAAATCGAAAGCATGATCAGCAACGAAGGTGTAGAGGCTTTGCAGGATCGTTTAAATGATAAAGTGTTAGTATCCAAAGAAGCCCTTGATCAAGAGATAGCGATGTTACAAGCGTATTTGTACTTGGGGAATAATGGGCCAAACACTCATTTTGGTGGTGAAGAGGAAAAGTATAGTGCTGAAAAAGTGAGAGCATATTTGTCGTTGTTAACCCAATACAAAACTGCTATTTTGGATTTGGAAGCAGAGGCTAAAACAGGCGGGGTCGATATTCCTTTCCTTGCCAAAGTTGACCATTTATCATATAAACGAAACGTAGATCCGCATATTCATACCTTTGAAACAGAGCTGACGTTAAACATCTCGCAATATGCCGGCGATATGACGAGGGAAGAATTTCTCAATATGGAGTTCCCAGTTTTAGTCCGAATCAATGAATCGACAGTGAACTATTATATTGGTGGGAATGCAGTAAATAGTTTGGAAGCAGAAGAGTATGCAGAACTGATGAAAGAGCGTGCAAATTATACAGAAAACTTTATTGGAGAAGAAATACAGCAGCTAGTACTAGGGGAGCTTAGTAAGCGAGTCGGTGGAGTAGTTAATATAGCTGATGTAGTTACTAGGCACGAAACGGGGAAACAGGAGCTCGATAATCAGTTAACAGTGAAAGAGGCGAAGGTAACAGCAGGCAATTTAGGAATGGAGTTGCTTATTTCCGAGCGGAATGTTTATGGTAAGAACCAATATGCCGTAGAGGTACAGCCAACCGATGTAACTTATAGTATACTGGAACGTTGGAAAGAAGTTAAATTAATTGATCCAAACATTCAGTATCCAGAAGAAGCGATTCAAAATCAAGACTGGCCAACGGTCAGTCAAAACTTGAGAGGAAGCAGTGATGATTCAACGACGACCATTTATCCAAGTTTGCAAGAGTATATTATAAGTGGAGACATTCGGGAGGATGATACGGTGGAGGATCTAGTAAAAAGAAATAAACAGCGTCATGAAAGTAAGGAATAGAAGCGGAGCGATGAAATGAAAAAAAGAAAATGGAAAATCCTTATTATATTGAGTATCGTCTTTGTAGGGGCCTTATCCCTCTGGTATTGGAATTATCAGGAGAAGGAACGTGTGCAGCTTCGAGATGAGGAAAGGGAGTTAAGACTGTATATACGTACCGCCGACACACTTCGTATGGAAATTGATTACCGTAATTACGAGAAGACTAGAACTGTAAAAGATATAGTATTAACGCCTACCATAGAGACGGAAAGAACCTTAGAAAGATGGGAAGCTGTATCTCAAGCGTTCCCATCAATTAAATTTCCACAGGAAGAAGTAGAAGAAGGAGATTGGGTTCAAGTATGTCAAAGGCTTCTTGGGAGTGAAGGAGAAATGAGGGAAGTAGTTGTGTCTCTAGCTTCCGAGTTGCCTGAAGGAGAAACTATGGGTGGTGTAGAGAGTTTAAATATATATGTTCAGAATGGAGTTATACAAGAAGGGAATTTTGAAGAAATGTTAAAGGAGAAAGGGGTTATCAAATGAATTTCAGCAACAAAGCCTTTGGGACGTTTGCTACGTTGTATTTTTTGAGATCAGATGACGCTAGCCTTTTAAAGTAATAAGGAAATGAGTGATCAAGTGAGACGAATACGGTTGCCTATTTTATTTGGAATGGTACTTTTATTTACTACAGGTTGTATTTTAAATGCGAAAGCAGCAGAAAAAGAGAGTCTAGAAGTATTAGAAGGATTTTTATCAGCTTTTGAAACGGGTGAAATATTGCTAGAAGAAGGTAATGAAGAACCGATCCAAGGTATGGTCGAAAAAGAATATGAGAGATGGTTCACTAAAGATTATCAAGGCAAAGTGAGTAAAATCATTGAGTCAGGCCAGTCTATTAGCATGAATTTATTTTTTTTAAGAAAAACTGAGGCTGGGTTGTCTGCTAATAATGAGTATTGTGTCCTTTACTCGAAGGTCAAACGCCAAGAGGGAACAGTCAAATACCGATTAGTTCCTCAAAAAGTAAACCCGCTTCATGAAAACCTCAATTTTATCGATATCGAGATGACAAAAGAGGACAGAGAATGGAAAATCAATGATGCAGAAATCGTCGAAGCGATCTATGCGGACTTTTTCTTTTAATGATCTTTCTAGGATTAATAATTATATTTATATAAAGAATCTGTACACAATGACTACTTCCGTGAATTTCCTGAAGTGGAATTGAGGCGCCAGATCAGAGGAGGTTAGAGTAGTGAGGATTGCTAGTGTCACATGAGGAAAAGATGCTTGTGGAAATAACCGAGGGAAGAACGAATTTTAATAAGAAACACAACTTAGGGAGGCTAGATGGCTTCCTTTTTCCTCCTTCATCAGCAATCCAAAACTTGAACGGTAGTTTTTCATTCTAGTGCATAAATCAATTGAAAAGCGTGAGCAATTAGAGAATAGCCTTTGCCAGCACGGATAAACGACAAAGTGCTAGTTTCCAGTGATTCGAAATCAAGAATGGCAAACGGTCAGTGGAAGTTTGAGGGGAAGCGGTCATGATTCTAATACGGCAATTTATCCTGCTTTACAGGAATATATCACTCGCAACCAAATTGGGGAATGTCACGGTTTCGAAATTAGTTGAACAGAACAAACGATATAATGAGGAAAATTAGTTATGGGGCCGGAGCGTTAAGAATGCAAAATGGAAATGGAGAGTTCTCGTGACAATAATGGTTGTCGGTGTAGGAGTCTTAGTTTTTTGGTATTTACAATATCAAGAAAAAGAACGACAGCAAATGCATGCAGAGGAAAGTGAATTGAAAATGTATGCTACTACTGCAGACATCCTTCGCATGGAAATTGATTATAGTGACTATGAACAGAGCGGAAACGTGAAAGATATTGTGCTGACGCCTACAGTAGAAACAGAACATACGATGGAAAGGTGGAAAGCTGTGTCTAAAGCGTTTCCTTCAATCGAATTTCCTTGGGATGAAGTCGATAAAGGAGATTGGATTAAGGTGTATCGAAAGCTCATTGGAAGTCAAAAGACCATGCAGGATACAGTAGTCGCTCTATCTAAAGAATTACCAGAAGGGGAAGATTTAGGGGGAACAGAAAGTATATATATATGTTCGTGACGGGGTGATACGAGAAGGAAATTTTGAAACGTTATTAAAGGAAAAAGAAATTATTGAATAAGCATGATGAAGGCAAATTGATATGAAAGTTCATACTTTACGCTACAAGTGGAAAAGAGTGATCAAGTGAGACGAATACGGTTGCCTATTTTATTAGCTGCGATCGCTTTGTTTGCCACAGGCTGCATTGTGAATACAAAAGCCGCGGAAAGAGAAAGTTTAGAGGCATTAGAAACGCTACTGGCATTCCATGAGGATGGGAAAATACTTCGAGAGCACGGCAGTAGCGAACCAATACAGGAAGTAATTGAAAGGGAGTACGGTGCGTGGTTTACCGAAGATTATCAAAATCAAATAAATGAATTAATAGAAGCTGGTCAATCCCCAAGCATGAATATATTTTTCATACGAACAACCGAATATGCCGTGGTGGCTAATCCTCAATACGGTGTCCTCCATACAAAAGTCAATCGACAAAAAGGGACGGTCCAGTTTCGGCTCCATCCTCAAAAAGTACAACCACCTGAAAAAATAAATTATGTCGACATCGAAATGACAAAAGAAGACGGAGAATGGAAAATCAATGATGCGGAAATCGTTGAAGCGATCTATGCGGACTTTTTCTTTTAACATAAAAGAATGATAGGAAACTTAAGTTAAAACAAGCGTTGTCTTGAGAGTCCGATATTACATAGGAATAGCGTTGTAGGAGTTTGTAATAGGAATCTCTCGAACGAAATGGGCAGGCACCAAGCTGGGCAAGAGAGAATCGACCATCAACTAAGAATAGGGAAAAGTGACAAATGGTCTCTCAAATATGGAGTTGCACGTAACGAGGCGTCCGTCTTTTAGACTTGGGGAGAACGTGAGAAACTAAAGAAGGAATCGTATGGAGCGTTTTGAATGACAAAGACGAAATGGATAGTCCTTGTGACAATGGTAGTTATAAGTGTAGGTTCCTTATTTTTTTGGTATTTTCAGCATGAGGAAAAGCAACAACAGCGAATGCGGATAGAAGAAAATGCATTAAAGGTTTATGCTCAAACAGCGGACTTTCTTCGTATGGAAATTGATTATAGTGATTATGGAAAAAGAGAAAATGTTGATGATATTACGCTAACGCCTACAGAACGGACGAAAGAGATGATGGAAAGGTGGAAGGCTGTTTCTAAAGCTTTCCCTACGATTGAATTTCCTCAAAAAGAAGTAGGGGAAGGAAATTGGATAAAAGTATATGAAGAAATTACTAAAAGCTTTGGAGAAATGCGAAGCGTACCTCTTGTACTCTCAAATGGAGAAGAGGTAGGCGGAACGGAAAGCCTTTATTTGTATGTACATAATGGAAATATAGAAGAAGACAACTTTGAAAATTTATTAAAGGAAAAGGGGATCATTGAATAAATAAATCGAAATCAATGGACATCTTATATTAGCCATAAACAAAAGTGAAAGCCAGGCAACTCATTTAAGCCACCTAGCTTTAATACTATCGCTGATACACGCGAACATAATCAACGGCCATGGTGGAAGGGAATGGGGTAGAGCCATCTGGGTTGCCGCCATACCAACCGCCAACAGCAAGGTTGAGAATCAAATAGAACTCTTGGTCAAAGGGTGCGGGGTAAGGGCCTCCAACTGTGTACCAATCGTTTAGTGTCAGGTACAAGTTCCCATCGACGTACCAGCGAATTTCACCTGGCTCCCACTCGACCGCGTACTCATGGTAGTCAGTAGCGTTTGTCCCATTTGGGAAATAGTAATCACCCGCAGAAAATCGATTGTCGGGCCAAGGGCCGCCGTAATGAATCGCTCCTCCGACTTTATGTGGCGTAGCGCCTGCGTTTTCCATAATATCAATTTCGCCTGATGCGGCCCAACCGCCATAACGGTCATGTTGTGGCATCATCCAAAAGGCGGGCCAAAACCCTTGTCCGGCAGGCAAACGCATTCTTGCCTCGAACCGCCCGTATGTTTGGCTAAAGCGGCCATCTGTTAACACTTTTCCTGATGTATAGCCATAGGTACCATATTGGTCGGAAACAGTTTCTTGATGAGCTTCAATAATTAACTCGCCATTCTCCACCCGTACATTTTTCGGGTGATCGCTGTAGTATTGCAATTCTTCGTTTCCCCAGCCAGGCAAATTTGGATAGCCATTTCCAATGTCGTATCGCCACTTGCTCTGGTCAAGAGTATTGCCGTCAAATTCATCGCTCCAGACGAGTCTCCACCCTTCCTGTTCGGCGGAATTTTCTGATGCAGCGACTTTAGATGAAACCCCCATTGCCATCATAGTCACCACAATCAACGTACCAATAGTCTTTTTCATTAGCCATCCTCCTAAAAAGAAAAATGGTGTTAGACTTGGCTGTTATTAAGCTTCTAAGCCCATTATAAAAAAGAACACAATAGAAATCAGTTGGGAAAAAGTAGCTTTTGTTTGCAATGAGAAAAACACGAGTACACGCCCATAGAGGTTTGTTTTTTCTTGGCAAATCTCAATGGTGAAGAGAGACAACTTCCCGCATGAAGAAAAACAGAAAATATAGCAGGCTGTCGCAAACGCCAACAAAGACAACAACCTTATCTGTTAGTCTTCCTGCTCGTCATCAACATATCCACTACTGCCTATAAAGCAGCAATATCTTCTTTAATAAAAGGGACAACGTCTGCTCTCCCGTTTGTGGAGAAACTCATTATTGCTTCCATTAATAGGTTTGCGTCTTTAGTAGCTTTGCCTTTGTAATAAAGCATGAAAGGGCTTTGTTTTCCCTCGTTTTCAAGTTTGTGAATAAGGTTTAATGCTGTTTCGTTGTTATTTCGGATAACATATTGATGAATATGTTCTTCTATTGGAATCGTATTATTTAATTCGAACATTTCGCCGTGCAAATTTTTTATAAATGGAACTTTGTGATATTCCAAGGCTTTAATATAATCCCGTAACTCTGCTTGTTTAGCATGGATAATCGATTTTTTTCTGTAGGCCCAACAGTGCTCTTTATTTTTTTTTGAATACAAGATTGACAATGCATGGTAGCTAGATGCGCGTACAGGTTCTGGTGCAACTTTAATTGAGTGAACTGCTTGTAAATACTCCTCTGCAGTTGATGCATTTCCTTCACCGTATAGTTTTCCCAGCCCCATTAATAAAAGAAGCCTTGAGGCCGTTACGCTTTTTGTGTAGCACGGATTCAATTTCATAAGATCACGTTGCAGTTGGTCGGCAAAAAGTAGGGCATTTCTAACATTGCCTAATTTAAAGTTTGTGGTTAGTTCGATTAATTGTAGGCGCATTCGCGTTATTGGATGTTGCAAACGGCTATATTGATATTTAACTTGTTCCAATGCTTGTTTCAAAGACATCGAACCAGAGAGTACCTGAAAAGTAATTTCATAAACAACAATCCATTCTCGTAAAGACTCTCTTTCTTTATGGAGTGCAAGAAGTTTCTCTAAAAGGTCAAGTTTTTCATAAATAGTCGCATATTCAAAAGCATCACGTATATCATCAACTTGGTTCACGTTAGGGGCATAAACATTCATAATTGAAATTGTGTCTTGGGGACATATATATTTGATCAATAACATCCACTCTTCAAAACGGAAGTAAGATTGTTGTGCTATTTCTTTAATCATGCTTTCTGAACTAAATAGTTCGTGGAGCTTTATATTTTTCTGTGTAAGAAGCAATTCCACCATTTTTCTTGAATAGTTCACCCTACCACCCCTTTAAGCTCTTTAAAGTTGGACTTTTCTACCAATTGATCTTTTTATCAAACTGCGAATTGACCTTTGTCTTATGTTTTCTTGCCCTTTCCTATTTTTCCTGTCTTAATATTAAAAATAGGAGAGAAAACAATATCGATGTTAGGAATTAGCAAGTTTAGGTTAATGCTCGTAGAGACAAAGCGGATGATCATTCTCGATTTATTTAATCAATTTAAAAAAAGCCTCGCCTTTTTGAAAGATACGGTTTGCTCTGTTTGTATATCGCCTAGATGTTGATATAAGCCCGTTTCCTCAAGTGGCTCAACAAGATCTGTTTCATACACAGTTAAGGCATACAGCAAATCGATTTTTTTCAAAAAAGTGAGTCCGTTTAGGGTTTTTAATTGTTTTTACCATTGGATTTTGATAATTGTGTTGAACTGTCTTTTTAGTTTATACGGGATAGAGTTTTTGAGTGATCCTAAGAATAAGGAAGAAAGGAGAGAAACTGATGAATAGAGAAGATGCTCTTATAAAGTGTTTACTTTCTGTGCATAAAACATTGTCAATTTGTTCGAAATGTTTAAATTGCTGTAATGGGAAGGAAAAAGAGCTTTATGCTGAACTTGCTGAGACTTCGGCAGTGATGATAAATAAACTTAGAGATGCAATAAAAAAATAATTGCTATTTTGTTTTTTCGTTTATTTACTCTCTTTTTGAAGTGAAAGGAGGGAGGTAAATGAAAGTTAAAGTTATTTGACTAAAGTGATATGTATTTTGGTTTTATCGGTTAAGTAAAAGAGCACGGTCATTCGGATAAAAATAACTAAATTTATATTTGGAGGTAAAAAATGAGTAGTTGTGGAATTTTTGCTTGCGTTAGTAGGGATCGTTTTTGTAAATGTAATGAACGATGTAATGGTATGTCTCAGTGCTACACATATCAATGTCGCCCATGTGGGAATATACAGCAATGTCGGTATGTAATTAGTCCTACTTGCTATACGAGTAATTGTCGAAATTGTAGTGCTCATACAGGTAGTTGTGGATCTTGTTACATTTAAACTGTTATCAAAAGGAGGAACTCTAAAATGAATAAAAAAGCAAAGGTACAAATTATAGAGACAAAACGAAGGATTTTTAAAACTGTTGAAGAGGCAAATACAGCATCTAATTTTAACATCCTAAATCCTACTTTTATACCTAATGGATATAACCTTTTGCACGTACAACACTTTATCCCGGATAGTAAGGATGAACAATTTAATAAGAATGAGACGGTTATTTTGACTTATATTAACGGGAAAAATACTTTTTTATTTAGACAGGGTCATTTTTCAGGTGCTCAGGTACTTGCTGAAAATGTGCTAAATATATCCGAAAAAAACGAACTAACAGAGCAAAACGTTTTTTGGACTTATGGAAGAGTCTTGATTAAAGACAATCAGAGTTTTGAAGATGCTGAAAAGGGGTGGGATGGATCGGTTCAACAACTAGGTTGGGATAAAGGTGGTCTAGGGTATAGACTTGAGTCCTCAGATTTAAACCTAGACCAATTAATTAAGGTTGCACGATCAGTATTGTAAAGCAATTGTTATATTTTACCCTTGTATATGGTACAATTTGTATAGGAGGGTGATATAGATGCTGAAAAAAAAGAACATTTTGATCTTTGGATCAGCGATTGCTTTTGTTAGTACGTTGCTTGTATTCTCAGCCTCTATTAGTATGTACGGGCAAAGCGAAAACGAGCATCGACTAAGCAAGGGAGAACTTAAGCCAACGACAGGATCTACGCCAAGATTGTTTGAGTTTGAGGAAGACCAGCATGAAAACAAAGTGAACCCTAATGCCGCCGCGGAAAAAGAAGATTTGAGCCCGCAAAAACTTCCCGTCCCTGACCCGAATGAGACAGTGAAACTGTCGCGTTTAGAAAACGACATGTAAGTATGGTTATGAGTCCCTTGAAAAGCGAAAAATGCTTTTCAAGGGGCTCTTTTTTATGAGAAATGGCCGATGTTTAAAAATAACGTCGGAGGATAACCGTGTCACCTTTTAACCAATTGGCTGACTAGCGAACTTCTTGTTTACACCAATCCCGCTCTACTACTCTGGGTAGTTACTTAGTATATAACAATTTGGACATCTTATTGTGGTTTATTACGCAAAAAAAATGAATTCCACATTTTTTTCTTCTTTTTTATATATACTTAGTATATAATGAGTTAGATTGTTAATAGGAGGGGACAGAATGATTAAAGTGAGCAACCTGACGAAAGAATTTATGCAAGGGCAAGAGGCCACACAAGTGTTAAAAGGGGTTGATTTTACTATAAAGGAAGGCGAATTCGTGGCCATCATGGGGCCGAGTGGTTCTGGGAAAAGCACGTTGCTTCAACTGCTAGGTGGACTGGATGTGCCTACTGCTGGGGAAATAGAGATAGACGGAAAACCGTTGCATCAGATGAAGGAAAAAGAGAGAACGATCTTTCGGCGACAAAAGTTAGGGTTTGTGTTCCAAAATTATCAATTGTTGCCTACGTTAACGGTAGAAGAGAATGTCGCATTTCCCCTCCATGCGGACGGTAAGTGGACGAGTGAACATAGCCAAGCGGTCAATGACTTGATTGATTCAGTAGGATTAAAGGGGTTGAACCGCAAACGGGTGAACTTGCTCAGTGGGGGTCAACAGCAACGCGTAGCGATAGCGAGAGCACTTGTTCATAATCCGACTGTTTTGTTGGCAGATGAACCGACTGGAAATTTAGACCGAGCAAAAGCAGAAGAGATACTTGCTTTGTTGTCAACGTTCCACCGAAAGGACAAGCAAACGGTCGTGATGGTAACACATGACATTTTTGCTGCTGGTTTTGCAGACCGCATCATTCTGTTTAGGGATGGGGTCATCGACCAAGTTATTTCAAGGGAGGATCGTGACTATGCTAAATACCTGGCGAATTTCTTGGCGTAATATTACCGACAACAAAAAAAGGTTTTGCTTGACGTTGCTCGCTATTATACTAGGGACGTCTTTTGTAACAGCTATGCTAGTAGCTGATAAAACAACAAATGACGTCTTTGATTACTACGAGCAAATGTATGTCGGCAATGCTGATTATTGGGTATTAAGCGATGAACATACGTATCCTGAAGAAATGATTGCGCCCATCCAAAATGATCCGATTGTCACCCATACATTAGAAGCCCTCGACAAGCACGCTTTTTTTGAGCTTGAGGGCGACCGCTCTTTAAATGAACGGGCTGTAAGAATTACAGGAGTTAGTGACCAAAACAGTCCTTTGCTAAAATTGCCTGTGATAGAAGGGGAACTAGACAATCAAGGATTGGTCGTACCCAAAAGCGTCGCCAATCTTTTAGGGGTAGGGGTTGGCGATACGGTTCGCCTAGCTAATATGGGCGAGGCGCGAGTCTCTGCGATCGTTGAGTATACGCAACTGCTAGCAAGTCCTAATAATTGGGAAATCGCAGAGTCGTCTAGTTTTCGGATTATGGCGCCACTTGATTTATTAAGAGAGTGGACAGGAAACGACCATGCCATTTCCTATATGCGTTTTCAAGTGCAAGGCGACGGCACGGATTTGTTTCAGTCATTGCAACAACAATTTCGAGATACTCAAGTATTTATTCAACCTGTAGTGGCTGATGACTTGCAAAGCAACGATATTGGCGGGCTTTATACATTCTTTTATTTAGTCGCAGGCTTGTCGATGTTTATTAGTGGCTTTATTGTATTTAATGTGATTTATACGAGCGTCATTGAAAGAAGAAAAGAATTTGCGATTATGAAAAGCTTAGGGTACACACAGCGTGCTGTTTCTAAGCTCGTGCTTATGGAAATATTGCTTTTGTCGTTGTTAGGCACGGCAATAGGCGTCCCCCTCGGGGTATGGCTCGGGGATGTATTCATGGAAGTTCTTCTTAGTGTTTTTGAATTTGATATGGTCTATACGCTAAACTGGCAGCTGCCGGCATTGATGGCCATCATCATTGGTGTGCTGTTTCCGATTGCTTTTTCTCTTTTCCCGATTTACCATGCTGGCAAGACGTCGATTTTACTGACGTTAAAAATGGAAACTGAAACGAAACATTCGTCGAGACGGTTGTGGCAACGGGCCGTAGTTGGCGCTGGGCTTCTTTGTTTAGGATTTTTCGACCATCCTGCCGCTTACGCTGCTATTGTAGCTGGTGTGATTCTGTTGTTTCCTTTGCTGTTATTAGGGTTAAACAAACTCCTTAGACCGCTATTGAAACAGCTTTTTCAGTATCCAGGGATCATGGCTACCAACCATATAAGCCAGCAGTTAAATCGCAATGCCAATACAGCGGCGATTCTTGCCATCGGCATGTCGGTTATATTATTGCTTGGCGCAGTCATAAAGTCTGCTCCAGAAGGATTTGAGAACGACATTCGAAACTCGTATGGTGGAGATTTGAAACTAACGTCTGAGGCGCCATGGACAGAGGAAGATCGTGCCAAACTCCTTTCTTATGAAGAGATTACAGCGGTTGAGCCGTTTACAGAAGCAACGCCGATAACGTGGGAAACGATGAGTGGAGAAAGCAGGCAATTTTCTGTTCTTGCTGCTAGCGAAGAGGGCCCTTCCTTATTTGCCGATCCTGATGAGAAGGAGCTCCTTAAACAGTTAAACCAGAACCCATCTATTTTGCTTGGGGAGCGCGCTTTTAAAGAATGGGGAGGACAGATAGGCAAGCATATACAAATGAACACGCCAAACGGCCGACAATCTTTTGAAGTAGTTGGGGTCGTGCAGACGTCCCACTATTCAGGTTATGTCGCTTTTATGGACGAGAGCCACCTTCAGCACGAATTTGGCTGGACCAATAGCTTTGATTTGTTGCTTACTGCCGAGCAGGAAGCGTATAATACGATTCGCGAACAGATATGGTCTGAGTTTGGTGGGCAGCTTTCAAAAGTGGAAACGGTAGAAGATGAAATTCGCTCAACGACGTCAGCGGTGTCCGGCATGAATGAACTGATTTCTGTTATGTTGTTTATGATGATCGGATTAGCGAGTATTGGCACTGCAAATACGTTGGTAATGAATACAATGGAACGGATAACGGAGATTGGGACGATGCGTGCACTTGGCTTCACCAAGCAACAAGTTCGAAAAATGATCATGGCTGAAGGATTCTTGATTGGTTTAGCAGGCGTGGTGATAGGGATGGCTATTGGTGTATTATTAATTTTTGTCACCAGTCAATCTGAAATAATGGAAGGCTTTATGTCTTTTCAGTTGCCTGTTGGCAATATGGTCTTAGCTCTAATTGCCGGAATTGGGTTAAGCCTTGGTGCAGCCTGGATATCTAGCCACAGTGCAAGTAAAATGGATATACAGTCATCTCTTAAAGAAGGGTGATCGTTTGTCAGTTAAATATGGGATTTTAACATTATTGTTCCAGCAACATCGCCATGGATACGAATTGAAAATAGAACTCGATTCGCTATTGGGGATTAAAGGAAAGATCAATCCGGGCCAAATTTATACGACCCTTGATCGCTTAATTCGGGATCAACTCGTTTCCTCTCCCGGGTCGGATGAGCAGGAACGGAAGTTATTCGCGTTGGAGCCTGCCGGTGAAAAAGAGCTACAAAAATGGTTGCTGGAACCAGTAACGTACGATTCAACAAAAGATGATTTTTTCTTTAAATGGAGTTGTGCACGGAAAATCGAATTTGCCCAAGAAAAGAACATGTTGGAACAACAAAAAGCATTAGTGATTAAAGAAGTCATGGAGTTAACGAAATTAAAAACAACGTTTTTGCTTGAAGGCGACGAAAACAAGTACTTATTAATTACAGGCATGTTGCTGCATTTAGAAGCAGACTTGAACTGGATTAACCAAGTCGCGAATCGAAGTTTTTCGTAAAAAGTGGGTGGATGGTCTTCCGATCAACCTCTTTCTTAGGGGGAGAGTCTAAAACGGCAAATGCCGCTACAATGCCTTTTTGATAAGCTCCGTTTGCGTTTAGGCCAAATCGCCGGTATAATAAGGATACAAAGACATAGGATAAAAAAGGCCTGGTGCGCGAACACCGAGGCCAGCGGCAATTGAATGCCCTAAAGGGGCGTTCGCCTAAGTGATTCCAATAACCACTCTAGCTTCCCGGGCTTAGGAGTGGTTATTTGTCTTTCTTATACGACAGTATGGCAACGAGTAGGTTTGCTGCTGCAAACGTGACAACTAGCGTTTCAAATACTGTCAAGGCCTCACCCCCTTTCGTTAGCAAAAACATGCAAGGGGGCGAACGACCACTCCAAAGCCTTATTCAATTGCCTTGTTTTATTATACCATATTTAAAGATATGAGAACATAAGTTCGCGTAAGTAGGTATTGATTAAGAGATTTGACTTTAAAATAACTTCAAAAATTGGATAGTAGGAGATGGTTTATAATTGAAGATAGGAGTGAGGAAACGATGGTTATTAGGGAGATGAAGGAAAATGATAAAGCTCAAATTGTCGCATTAGCCGTCCGTTTGAACAGGACGGATGTGGTTGGCGTCAATGATTTCACATCATTCAGACGAAAACAAGAAACGTTGCTAAATGAAACATTAACCGATCCATCGTTTACGATCTATGTCGCCAAAGAAGAAGAGGCGGTTGTCGGGTATATTGCTCTTCGCGAACACATGCATTATTTTACAGAGGAAAAGCAAGGGTATGTGGCTGCTCTTGTGGTTGCTAGTGAGCATGAGGGAAAGAATGTTGGCAAAAGGTTATTAGCAAAAGGGGAGCAATGGGCCAAGGATCATGGCTATACATACTTGAAATTAGATGTTTTTGGAGCAAATAAGCGTGCTATTTCTCTTTATCAAAAGGCCGGCTATCAAGTAGAAACATGCTCGATGATCAAGGAACTTAACAGGGATGGCGTGTAATGGTTTCATAGTGATTCATGTTGCGAATGCCCTCAAGAATGTACGCTATTTTGAGCCTTGTCTTAATTTGTTAGTTAAAGTCGGATATCGCTTAAAGGGTAAAACGACGAAAAATCGTGTATGATAGAGAAAGAACGGCAGGGAGGTTTCGCTCATGTTGCCAATGCTGCAACAAATCCAAGTGAATTATCATGCGCTCAGCGCTGCGGAGAAACGTATTGCTGATTATGTGATGAGCGCGCCAGAAGAACTTGCCAATATCCATATTAAAGACTTGGCGGCAAAATGCAGTGTTTCTGTAGCGACAATCACCCGTTTTTGCCGAAAAGTCGGAGCCGCCAATTTTGTTGAATTTAAAATGTCGGTGAGAGACAGCATTCGAACAGAAGAAGAGGGCGGAGAACTAATCGCTGAAATGGAGTCGATTTACAAAGCGATTATTGGCGGAAGTCGGGAACTGATAAATCAGGACGACATTGTCCAAGCGGCTACATTGCTTGAGAACGCGAACCGGATTGAAATTTATGGAATCGGTAGTTCAGGCTTGTCTGGTCAGGAAATGAAGTTTCGGCTAATGCGGATGGGGATGCGCGTTGACTGCCATATCGATTCCCATACAATGGTGATGAACGCCTCGCTTTTGACAGCGGCTGATGTGGTTCTCGCCATTTCAAATTCTGGCCATACCGTTGATATTCAGGAAGCGGTAGCGTTAGCCAAAGAAAATGGGGCAACGGTCATTTTGTTGACGAACCATGAACATACGCCATTAAGCGAAATGGCAGACTTGCTGCTATTAAGTTTCAGCCCTAAACCTTTTTACGCCCGTGGCTTTCTCAACGCCCAGCTCTCCATCGTCCACGTGCTTGATTTAATCAGCCTTGTACTCGCCCAAAATGAAGAACGAGCAAAAGCGCGCCGAAAAACACTTCACGCGCTCAGCCAATTAAAAAAGATCTAGTAGCCGCTGCTATAAACAAAACGCCTTTGAGATCATTCCCAAAGGCGTTTTGTCTATAACTGAATTTTACTGCAAGGCTTCCACAAACGTCTTTGTGATTTGCTGAGGGCGGGTAATCGCTCCACCGACAACAACGCTGTGGGCGCCTGCTTTAAGAGCACATTTGGCAAGGGCAGGAGTGTTCATTTTTCCTTCTGCGATGACTGGCGCTTTCACCGCTTGGACCATCTCTTTTAAAAGAGCAAAATCATTGTCTGACGCCGACGCGCCAGCGGTATAAGCGGTATAGCCGACTAATGTGGTCGAGATGCAGTCAAAGCCAAGGCGGTCTGCTTCGATTGCTTCTTCCAACGTAGAAACGTCCGCCATAAGGGCAACGGACGGATACTGGTTGCGGATTGCTGCTACCATTTCCGCCAGCGATTGCTTAGGGCGTTTTTGTTTGGTCGCATCCATGGCAATCATGTCCACGTTGGCTTCCATTAATTCGTCCACTTCCGTCATTGTCGCCGTAATATAAACGTCGCTTCCTGGATAATGGCGCTTCACAATTCCGATGACAGGCAAGTCGACCGTTGATTTGATTTCAAGTATGTCTTCTTTCGAATTGGCGCGAATTCCTGAAGCGCCGCCTTGTTTAGCGGCGAGAGCCATGCGCCCCATAATAAAGGAAGAATGAAGCGGTTCTTCTTCTAATGCTTGGCAGGAAACGACCAGTTTGTTTTTCATTTTTTTTAACACAGCATGCATGTCATTTATCTCCTAACAGTTCATCAACTTCATTACGAATGACCGTCACTTCCGGTCCGTAGATCACTTGTACGCCATTGCCGTTAACAATAACACCTTTGGCGCCTGTTGCTTTGAATTGATCTTTATCGACTTTCTCACCATCTTGGACACTAACGCGAAGGCGGGTAGCGCAGGCATCAACATCTTTAATGTTTGCCGCAGCCCCGAGAGCAGCGACGATGGCGGTGGCTCTCTCTGTGCCAGATACAGTTTGTGCAGTGATTTCCTCGTCTTCTCGGCCTGGCGTCTTGTAATTGAATTTCCTAATCATAAAGCGGAACGTGAAATAGTAAAGGAAAAACCAGACAATGCCAATAAGCGGGACAAACACCCAATTGGTTTTATCGTTGCCTTGAAGCACGCCGAACAACATAAAATCGATGAAGCCGCCAGAAAATGTCTGCCCGATTGTAATCGAAAAGATGTGGGCGAGCATAAAGGCGAGACCATCAAAAAAGGCATGGACGACATAAAGAGCAGGAGCAATGAACAGGAATGAGAACTCAATTGGCTCAGTAATGCCTGTCAAAAAGGAAGTGAGCCCTGCTGAGAGTAAAAGGCCAGCAACGATCTTTTTGTTTTTAGGTTTTGCTGTGTGGTAAATGGCTAAGCATGCACCGAGCAAACCGAACATCATCGTAATAAAACGCCCGGACATAAAGCGAGAAGTGCCTTCGTAGAATTGAGTCACGCTTGGATCAGCGAGCTGTGCGAAGAAAATTCGCTGTGTGCCTTCGACAAGTGTGCCATCGACAATCATCGAGCCGCCAAGGCTTGTTGTCCAAAATGGCATGTAAAAAATATGGTGCAAGCCAAATGGCCCTAACAAACGTAGAATAAAGCCGTATAAAAATGTTCCAATATAGCCGGTCATTTCTACTAAAGAACCGAGCGAGAAAATGCCTTGTTGAATAAAGGGCCATACATAAAACAATAGGACACCAAGAACCATCGCAACGACAGAGGTAATAATCGGAATAAAACGGGAGCCGCCAAAGAAACCAAGAAAACGAGGGAGCTCAATTTTATAGTAACGTTTATGGAGAACATACGCCATAATTCCGACGAGTACACCGCCAAAAACGCCTGTTTCCAGTGTTTGAATGCCTACGCTCATCCCTTGGCCGACATCAGCAAGAGAGTCCTCCGCGAGCGTGCCGGTAATCGTTAGCATGGCATTAATCGTCGCATTCATAACAAAGTAGCCGATAACGGCGGCAAGGCCGACGGTGCCTTTATCGGCCCGTGCTAGTCCGACCGCAAGGCCGATCGCAAATAAAAGCGGAAGATTAGTAAAGACAATGTTTCCTGCTGAGCTCATGATCGTAAACAAGCCTTGCAAAAACGGCTGGTCCAAAAACGGATAAGCAACCAGCGTATTCGGGTTGCTTAAAGCGCCGCCAATGCCTAATAGTAAACCAGCGGCAGGTAACACGGCGATGGGAAGCATAAACGATTTACCGAACCGTTGTGCTTTTTCAAAGAAAACACTCATCATTTTCACTCCTTATAGGTAAATTATTTACAAAGATTATATAGTTGTTTTCCTAATTTGGCAATGGAAATAAATGAAAGCGGTTTGACTCTTTCATAGATGAATGAGAAGAGAGGCATTTGCTAAATTCATTTTTCCTCAGCTTTAAACGATTTATCCCTCGCTTCTATCATCTGTACGTTGAATACTTGAGTAGAGGTCACTGCGACTGTTTCCAGTTAGCGAGAAAATAATGTAGAGTGCATTTTTCTGTTTCTTCTGCGGTTTTTGCTATAATGGAAAGAAATAAACCAAATCGGTGAAGGGATTGCAAAATATGAAACAAGAGATCATTGACCGCTTTACTCGCTATGCCAAAGTGGACACACAATCAACAGAGGCGAGCAATACTGTTCCGACAACAGAAGGACAATTGGAACTAGGCCGCATCCTTGTAGAAGAGTTGAAAGCGCTTGGCTTAACAGAAGTGACGATGGACGATAATGGCTATGTGATGGCGACATTGGAAAGCAATACGAATAAGGAAGTCCCGACTATTGGCTTTCTTGCTCATCTTGATACGGCAACGGAATTTACAGGCAAAAACGTTAATCCGCAAGTGCACGAGTACAACGGCGGTGACATTGAGCTTGGCCATGGCTACGTGCTCTCGCCTAAGCAATTCCCGGAATTAGCAGGGTACGAAGGCCATACGTTGATTACCACAGACGGAACCACGCTGCTTGGCGCCGACGACAAAGCCGGGATTGCCGAGATAATGACAGCAATGGATTATTTGATTAAGCATCCAGAAATAGAGCATGGGAAGATTCGTGTTGCCTTTACGCCAGATGAGGAAATTGGACGGGGACCGGCTCATTTTGATGTTGATGCTTTTGGCGCTGCCTTTGCTTATACGCTTGATGGCGGACCTTTAGGCCAATTCCAATATGAGAGTTTCAACGCGGCGGCAGCAAAAGTCAGCTTTTATGGCGTTAGCACTCATCCGGGAACGGCCAAAAATAAAATGGTGAATGCGATCAAACGGGCGATCGAATACCATTCACAGCTTCCAGCGAACGAAGCGCCAGAATTCACGGAAGGCTATGAAGGCTTTTACCACTTGCTTTCAATGGAAGGCAATGCTGATTTTGCTGAACTCCATTATATTATTCGTGATTTTGACCGTCAGCAATTTGCAAATAGGAAAGCAAAAATGGAGGCCATTGCCTGGGAAATGCAAGAAAAGCATGGAAAGGGAAAAGTATCCATTGAGCTTCGTGACCAATATTACAATATGCGTGAAAAAATAGAGCCACAGAAGGAGATAGTCGAGGTTGCGTTGGAGGCGATGGAGAAGCTTGGCATTGACCCGAAAGTAGGGCCGATTCGTGGCGGCACCGATGGCTCGCAACTTTCTTATAAAGGGTTGCCTACACCAAACATTTTTACTGGAGGAGAAAACTACCACGGCCGCTATGAATATGTGTCAGTAGATAATATGGAAAAAGCAGTCCATGTGATTGTCAATATCGCCAATCTTGTTGCTCAGCGGGCAAAATAAGTGATGCCGCCTGATGACGGGGAAGCACTTCTATAAGCAAAATCGCTGTTTGAGGCGAAGGCTGTGTGGAGAAAGGCCGTTAGAAAACAAGACAAGCACTGCCGAGCAATGGAACCGTGCGGCTGATGCTTGCGGTACTTATCGTCTTGTATATCAGCGCCTTGCCTACCTTGAACAAGATACGTATGATCATATTCATCTAGAAAACAACATATTATTCCGGAATGTCTGTACAGTGATATGATGGAAACCAAAGCTTAAAAACCAATCAAATATAGAATCGTTGAAAAATGCCGTTCGGATCGATAAGATCCGAGCGGCGTTTTTTGTTGGGTTAGAACGGTTCATCCCGCAAAACAAGGGAGTTCACGAAGCAATATAGGCGTTTCCCTAATAGGAGCAGCCGCGGTGGATTCTTCATAATAAAGGTATACGAATGGACGACGCATTGATTCCCCGCCAATCATCGTCATTCAAGCACAAGGAGTTGAAGCGTCCTATGAAACGAAACAAGGGATTGACATTCTTTAAAAAAGTAGAAAGCTATTCGGACAATTGGTCCATTCTCGAGGAGAAGAGCCGGGAATGGGAGGATATGTACCGAAACCGGTGGTCCCATGACAAGGTGGTCAGAACCACCCATGGGGTTAACTGTACCGGCTCCTGCAGCTGGAAGGTGTTTGTGAAGAGTGGCATCATTACGTGGGAAAACCAGCAGATTGATTATCCTTCCTGCGGGCCGGATATGCCTGAATTTGAACCGCGAGGCTGTCCGAGGGGAGCCTCATTCTCCTGGTATGAGTACAGTCCGTTGCGCGTGAAATATCCTTATATGCGTGGACGGCTATGGCGGCTCTGGAAAGAGGCCCTTAAGCAGCACGATGATCCAGTCGCCGCTTGGGCAAGCATTGTGGAGGATCCCGAGAAGGCTAACTCATACAAGCAGGCACGAGGAAAGGGCGGCCATGTTCGCGTATCCTGGCAGGATGCGACACAGCTAATCTCCGCCCAGTTAATCTATACGATACGCAAATACGGTCCAGACCGGATAGCCGGATTCACGCCGATTCCGGCAATGTCGATGATCAGCTATGCCTCAGGCTCTCGCTTTATTTCTCTGCTGGGAGGCGAGATGCTTAGCTTTTATGATTGGTATGCCGATCTTCCGCCTGCTTCTCCGCAAATTTGGGGAGAGCAAACCGATGTGCCAGAATCGAGCGACTGGTATAACGCCGGCTACCTTATTATGTGGGGGTCGAATGTACCGCTGACACGCACGCCAGATGCCCATTTCATGACCGAGGTACGCTATAAAGGAACCAAGGTAGTTTCTGTTGCTCCAGATTACGCCGAAAACGTTAAATTTGCTGATAACTGGCTGGCGCCGAATCCTGGAACTGATGCAGCGATTGCTCAGGCAATGACTCATGTTATTTTGAACGAATATTATCATAAACGCCAGGAGCCGATGTTCCTGGATTATGCGAAGCAGTATACAGATATGCCTTTTCTAATTTTGTTAGAGGAGTTTGAGGACGGCTATAAAGCAGGGCGCTTCCTCCGGGCAAGTGATCTCGGGGAAACGTCCCCTCATGCGGAATGGAAGCCAGTTCTTATTGATGAAACAACAGAAGAAGTTTTGGTGCCTAACGGGACGATGGGACAGCGCTGGGAAGAGGGGAAACAGTGGAACCTCATTTTGGAGCGCGAGGACGGTTCGGTGATATCGCCTGCACTCTCGGTGGAACCCCATGGAGAGGCGTTTCAAACGATTTATTTTCCGTTCTTTGATAACGCAGGCAGCGGCACATTTAAACGGGTGATTCCCGTCCGAACGATCCAGTTGGCCGATGGAACGAAACGTCTGGCAGCAACTGTGTACGACTTAATGCTGAGCCAGTACGGCATCCAGCGTATCGGAAGCGAGTGGGAGGCTGATGGCTATGAGGATGAAACCTCGAAGTACACGCCTGCTTGGCAGGAGAGCATCACTGGTGTGAAAGCCTCCGTTGTCGTACAAATTGCCCGGGAATTTGCCCAGAATTCTTTGGATACAGGTGGACGCTCCATGATCATTATGGGAGCTGGGATCAATCACTGGTTCAACAGCGACACAATCTACAGAGCCATTCTGAACTTGGTTATCCTTACCGCATCTCAAGGCGTCAATGGAGGCGGGTGGGCCCATTATGTCGGTCAAGAAAAATGCCGCCCAATCGAAGGCTGGTCAACTGTAGCGTTTGCGAAAGATTGGCAGGGGCCACCGCGGCAACAAAACGCGACTTCCTTCTTCTACTTTGCCACCGATCAATGGAAGTATGAGGAGATGGACACCGAATCGTTGAAATCGCCTACTGGTGGCGAAACTCGGTACACCCATCCTGCCGATTACAACGTTCTGGCTGCAAGGCTTGGCTGGCTCCCGTCCTATCCTCAGTTCAACAAGAGCAGTCTAGCGTTTGCAGAGGAGGCGAAGCAGCAAGGAAAAACAAACAACGAGGACATCGTCAAGCATGCTTATGAGCAAATCGTCTCTGGCAAAACCACATTTGCGGCCGAGGATCCCGATGCACCGGAAAATTTTCCGCGCACGATGTTTGTATGGCGGTCTAACCTAATTTCCAGCTCGGCTAAGGGGCAGGAATATTTTATGAAACATCTGCTAGGCACGTCGGATAATTTGCTCTCTTCTCCGAACGAGGAGCAAAAGCCAGAGGAGATGGTCTGGCGGGAAGAAGCAGTCGGCAAGCTAGACCTGCTAGTTGCGCTTGATTTTCGCATGACTGCAACGCCGATTTATGCCGATATCGTCCTGCCTGCAGCAACTTGGTACGAGAAGACGGATCTCTCTTCAACCGATATGCATCCGTTCGTCCATCCGTTTAATCCGGCCGTTGATCCTCTGTGGGAATCGCGCTCAGACTGGGATATTTACAGAACCCTTGCCAAGACCTTTTCAGAAATGGCCAAAGACCACCTCCCCGGCGTACACAAAGATTTGGTCGCTACGCCGCTCGCCCATGATTCTGCGAGTGAAATTGCCCAGCCTTATGGCGTCGTCAAGGATTGGCGCAAGGGCGAGATTGAAGCGGTGCCTGGCAAAACGATGCCGAATTTGACGATTGTGGAACGGGACTATACACAAATTTATAACAAATATATTTCGCTTGGCCCAGGACTGGCCAACGGCAAGGTAGGGGCGCACGGCGTCAGCTTCCCGGTGGCCGAGGAATACGAGGAACTGAAGCGGATCAACGGCATCTATGAGGACGACACGATTAAGCAGGGACTGCCGAAATTGTATACGGCACGTCATGCGGCTGAAACCATATTGACGCTATCATCAGCCACCAACGGCCGTGTATCCCAGCGTGCCTGGGAGGCGCTCGAACAGGATACCGGCGTCCAGCTTGCAGATATTTCAGCGGATCGGTCAGCGGAGCGGATTACGTTCCAAAGCATCACGGCCCAGCCACGGGAAGTTATCCCAACACCGGTGTTTACCGGATCCAATAAGATGGGAAGAAGGTATTCCCCATTTACGACCAATATTGAACGCTTGGTACCTTTTAGGACATTGACTGGCAGACAACATTTTTATATCGATCATGAGATTTTTCTGCAATTCGGCGAAGCGCTGCCAGTGTACAAACCGACGTTGCCGCCGATGGTATTTGGGCCTCGCGACAGGCAGGTGGATGGCAGCGACGAAACGCTCGTGCTGCGTTATTTAACACCACATGGGAAGTGGAATATCCACAGCACGTATCAGGATAATCTGCACATGCTGACACTATTCCGGGGCGGGCCGACAGTATGGCTGAACAATGAAGACGCTGCTGCTCATCACATTCAGGACAACGACTGGCTCGAGGTATACAACCGAAATGGAGTGGTCACAGCCAGAGCTGTCGTTAGCCATCGGATGCCAAAAGGGACGATGTTTATGTACCATGCCCAAGACAAACATATTTACGTCCCAGGCTCCGAAATTACGAAAAACCGCGGCGGTAGTCACAATGCCCCGACTCGGATCCACGTGAAGCCGACACAAGTAGTCGGGGGCTATGCCCAACTGAGCTATGGATTTAATTACTACGGACCGATCGGAAACCAACGGGATGTGTACGTGGCTGTTCGCAAAATGAAAGAGGTGGATTGGCTTGAAGATTAAAGCGCAAGTGGCCATGGTGATGAATTTAGATAAATGCATTGGTTGCCATACTTGCAGCGTGACTTGCAAGAGTACGTGGACCAACCGACCAGGGGCCGAGTATATATGGTTCAACAATGTCGAGACAAAACCGGGGATCGGATACCCGGTTCGCTGGGAGGATCAGGAACAATACAAAGGGGGCTGGACACTTAAAAACGGCAAGTTGGAACTGAAATCTGGCAGCAAGTTGTCCAAAATCGCCCTTGGCAGCATTTTTCACAATCCTGATATGCCGGAAATGAAGGATTACTATGAACCGTGGACTTACAACTATGAACATTTGACAAACGCTGGGGAGAAGAAGCATCAGCCAGTAGCCCGTCCGAAATCGGCAGTGACCGGGGACACGATGGATCTAGAGTGGGGACCCAATTGGGAGGATGATCTTGCGGGAGGCCACGTAACAGGCCCCCGCGATCCGAATATCGAAAAGATCGAAGAAGAAATCAAGTTCAACTTTGAGCAAACGTTTATGATGTATTTGCCACGGTTGTGCGAACACTGCCTCAATCCGAGCTGTGTCGCTTCCTGCCCGTCAGGGGCGATGTATAAGCGCGATGAGGATGGAATTGTACTAGTTGACCAGGAAGCTTGCCGGGGCTGGCGGTACTGTATGACAGGCTGTCCTTACAAAAAAGTGTATTTCAACTGGAAAACGAATAAAGCGGAGAAATGTACATTTTGCTTTCCAAGAATCGAAGCCGGTTTGCCGACTGTCTGCTCCGAAACGTGTACTGGACGGATCCGCTATCTCGGCGTGCTGCTCTACGACGCCGATCGTGTACAAGAAGCGGCTTCCGTAGCGAATGAGCAGGATTTGTACCAGTCTCAGTGTGATTTGTTTCTTGACCCGAACGATCCGGCCATTATTGCCCAGGCCCGGGCAGATGGGCTTCCTGAGGAATGGATCGAAGCGGCACAGCAGTCGCCTGTGTATAAGCTGGCAATTGAATACAAGCTGGCATTTCCACTTCATCCAGAGTACCGGACGCTGCCGATGGTCTGGTATGTACCGCCGCTCAGCCCGATCATGAATCTATTTGAAGGCAAGGATTCGATCGGGAACCCAGATTTAATATTCCCTGCGATCGAGGAGATGCGCACGCCGATTCAGTATTTAGCGAACTTGCTTACGGCCGGGGATACCGAGACGGTAAAGGGAGCGCTTCAGAAAATGGCCATGATGAGATCGATGATGCGGGCCGTCTCCTCTGGCGCTGCCTTTGACGAACGTCGCTTAACACGGGTGGGGCTCACTTCAACTCAGGTGAAAGAAATGTATCGTTTGCTGGCAATTGCCAAATATGAAGATCGGTTTGTCATCCCTACTTCGCATAAGGAGGCGTACATGGATGTGTATCGCTCCCAAGGGGATGAAGGCTTTGGGCTCGGTTGCACGGGCTGCGGCCCAGAGGGCTTTGGCGGCAAAAGCGGCAAAGAGATGTATGAAGAAAATTTCTACGGGGGGATTTGGCGTGATTGATCTTGAGAAGCTACATGAGCAGAAGTCACGATTCGCCTTTTTTGCCCGCCAGCTTATGTACCCAGAGAAGTTGGATTTTCATCCTGATGTGTGGACGGAAGCGCTGACTGCCGGACACCCGGCCCATCCTTCACTCCAGAAATACTGGCATCTCATGCAAAATTACAGCTTCGAGCAGATCGAAGAGATGTATGTGAAGACGTTTGATTTTCAAAAAGACACAACCTTGTACATGACCTTTTACAAATATGAGGACAGCCGGGAGCGGGGAGCGCTCCTCGTACGGCTCAAACAAGCATATGAGCTGTTTGGTCTTGCGATCGAAGGCACCGAACTCTCAGATTACTTGCCGCTCATGTGTGAATTTCTGTACGCCGCCCCTTGGCAGGGCCATGAGCAGCAAGCTGCAAGCAGCCTGGATTTGATGCTGGCGGTAATGGAGGATGGAACTTATCATTTGCTAAATGCTTTAGAAAAAGCAGACAGCCCTTATTTTCATCTAATTAAGGGACTGCGGGAAACGTTTAAGGTATGCGTTATACAGGAGGCTCCAGGCACATGAGTATAATGGATCCGTTTTTGTGGGTGATTTACCCTTATATATGTTTCTCTGTTTTTGTGGTCGGACATATCTACCGGTATCGAACAGACCAGTTTAACTGGACGGCGAAGTCGAGCGAGTTTGTTGAGAAAAAAAGACTAAGGGCAGGCAGCCTGATGTTTCACTTAGGCATCATCCCGGTCATTATGGGCCATGTGGCAGGACTGGGCATACCCCAGTCCTGGATGGAGGCAGTCGGTGTGAATGAACATCTATACCATATCGGAGCCGTATATATAGGCAGCGCGTTCGGATTTTTAACTCTTGCTGGAATGGTCCTGCTTACTTTTCGACGATTTACGATGAAAAATGTGCGCCAGCTCAGCTCCGCCTCGGATATGATCGTAAATGTCCTGCTGCTGTTTATTGTAGCGGTAGGCATGTACAGCACCCTTGTCACCAATGCTCTGCAGCCGGACTTCAATTACCGGGAGACGGTGTCGGTCTGGTTTCGCCAGCTTTTTCTCTTCCGGCCGGACGCGGGCTTAATGATAGACGTGCCGCTGTCATTTAAAATTCATATTACTGCTGGCTTGCTCATTTTTGCGTTGTGGCCGTTTACTAGACTTGTCCATGTATGGAGTGTGCCGTTGAATTATATCGGTAGACGATATATCCTTTATAGAAAGCACCGTAAAATATGAACGTAGCTAAGAGAAGGCTAAAGCAGCCTTCTTTTCTACGCCAGAGGAGTTATGGTTATGACAATGGCGGATCTCCCTTCAATCAATTATCAACAGGAGATTGACGACATCCGGAAGAGATGGAAGTTTGACTTTGTATCTCTAGCTCTCGTCCAGCCGGCCGAAGATCGGTTTGTATTAACGTGGCAGTATGTGTCCGGGAACATGAATGACCGGTACAAGCGGATTGTGCTCCATTCAGGCAAAGGCGTTGCCGGGATCGTTTTTAAAACAGGAAAAGCAATACTGCTCCAAAATGTGAACAGCGATATCGGCACAAGGGACTTGTTCAATTATCCTATTATTGTGTCAGAACAGTTGAAAAGCCTCGGGGCGTTGCCGCTATGGGAAGGGGCGCGTGTCGTTGGCGTGCTGTTAGTCGGCTTTCGCAAGGAGAATGTTTTAAATCAACCATCGTTTGCGAGCTTCCAAGAAAGCTTAGGCTCGACGTTTGGAGCTTTTCAGATCAGGGAGGTGTCACAGCCTTGAAAACGATGACCGGGGAACACTTGAGCGAATTGATGAACAAGCTGTACCGGAATAGCATGGAGGCTATGATCTTCATCGATGAAGAAGGCAACGTGATTGATATGAATCCCGCGGCGGAGCAGATTATTGACCCGCAAGTCATTAGGCGAATTCGCGCCGGAACTGACGAATCGTTCTGTCAAACTTGCAAAGGCTACACGGATGAACAAGAACTGATCTCTTGTGCCAATTGCTACCTCGATTATCCCCAAGGAGAGTTTTCATCCTTTCAATTGTTTCTTAAGACAAAGGATGGGGCTGTCGTTCCGTTTGCCGCGAGCTACCATACGATTGACGAGGAAGCTGGCGTGCGGGTGCTCATGTTGCTGGATCTGACGAAGCAGCAGAAAACGCAGGAGATGCTACAGCGCAATCATATGCTTAAATATGTCATTAAAGCACAGGAGGACGAGCGTAAGCGGATTTCTCGGGAGCTTCATGACAGCGTAGCCCAGGAACTGTTAAGCTCACTCGTCGACCTGCGTGTTGTCAAATATATGGATGTCGGGGAAGATGTGCTGAAGAAGCTCCAGCATACCGAGCAATCTTTGACACGGCTGCTCGATGACATCCGCCATTTAGCGGTGGAGCTGCGCCCCTCTTCGCTAGATGATCTCGGGCTGGAAGCAGCCTTTCGCTCCCATTTTAAGTGGATGGAGAAAAATTACGGACTGCTGGTGAAGTTTTCCGCAGAGCTTGCCGCAGCTCGCTATGGAAGCGAAATTGAGACGGTCGTTTATCGTGTATGTCAAGAGGCCGTGCTTAACGCCTTGAAGTATGCAGAAACTGATGAGGTCTACGTGCGGCTGTGCGAGGAGCACGGTCAGCTTCAACTGGTGGTTAGAGATGAGGGCGTGGGATTTGATATGGTCATTAACGAAGCAAAGGGAACTGGACTCGGTTTGTATGGAATGCGTGAGCGGACCGAGCTGGTGGGCGGTCAGTTTACGATCCACTCCGCCGTGGGCGAAGGGACTACTGTTCAGCTAAGCATCCCGCTGCCGAAGATAAAGGAGAAACGGGAGGTGGGGGCATGAAAATTGTCATTGCAGACGATCATGCTGTCGTTCGAAGCGGGTTTTCTATGATTTTGAACTATCAGCCGGATATGGAGGTGGTAGCCACCGCAGCCGATGGCCTGGAAGCCTACGCAATGGTGGCAAGGCATCGTCCAGATGTGCTGCTAATGGATTTAAGCATGCCCCCCGGGGAAAGTGGGCTCATTGCCACAGGCAAAATCAGCAGCGAGTTTCCAGATACGAAAATTATTATTTTGACCATGTATGATGACGAGGATTACTTGTTTCATGTACTCAAGAATGGAGCAGCAGGGTATGTGCTCAAAAACGCGCCTGATGACGAACTCCTATCGGCCATACGAACGGTTCATTCTGGTGGCACTTATATTCATCCTCAAATGGCTACTTCTTTGGTCCGGGAATTCATAAAAAAAGACAGCGAAAGGGCCGAGCAAGATCTGTTCAACGGCTTGTCCCAGCGAGAGGTTGAAATATTGCCGTTGATTGCAAAAGGCTTTGGGAACAAGGAGATTGCCGAGAAGCTGTATGTATCCGTCAAGACCGTCGAGGCGCATAAGGCTAAAATCATGGAGAAGCTTAATCTGAAGAGCCGGCCGGAGTTGGTTGAATATGCGTTGAAGAAAAAACTGCTAGATTTTTAGAGCCGTGTGCTACACGGCCATTTATTATGTTAGGGATTGGCAGAATCTTCGTTTATCTACTTCTTTTTAAAGGGCTTTAGGGAGTCTGTTGATAAGATCATAGGGAAGTTCCTTGGTAAGAATCAGGGAACTTCCCTATTATGTTTGTGAATAAATTCACTTAAAATAAGAGACGGGGATCAAGCGCAAGAGCCATTCATTATGCACAGAAAAGGTGATGAGAATGATCAATAAGCTGCAGCTACCGCTGCAAACGATGAATCTAGTACTAGGGTTTATGGTGTGGGTAATCATCTCGGCGCTGTTGCCCTTTATACAGGAAGATATTGCAATTCCCGCCGATCGGGTTGCTATCTTAACCGCAATCCCTGTTGTTCTTGGATCGGTTCTACGGATTCCTCTCGGCTATTACGCCAACGTCGTGGGCGCGCGAATGGTGTTTATCACTAGTTTTATTCTGCTATTGTTTCCGGTTTACTTTATCAGCATCGCGACAAGTTTTACCCATCTCGTGGTCGGGGGATTGTTTCTTGGTATCGGAGGAGCGGTGTTTTCGGTGGGGGTCACTTCGTTACCTAAATACCATCCGAAGGAAAAGCTAGGTCTAGTAAACGGCATATATGGAATGGGCAATTTGGGGACGGCGATCACGACATTTGCAGCGCCAGTCATTGCTACGCAGATCGGCTGGTCAGCTACCGTCCAACTATACTTAATTTTGCTGCTGGTATTTGTTGCCCTAAACGCCGTCTTCGGCGACCGCAAAGAAACGAAAGTCAAAACCCCGATTATGGAACAGGTCAAGGGTGTATATAAAAACGACAAATTATGGTATTTCTCACTCTTTTATTTCATTACGTTTGGCTCTTTTGTGGCCTTCACTGTCTATTTGCCGAATTTTTTGGTCAGTCACTTCGAGCTGCCGAAAGTGGATGCAGGGCTGCGGACCGCAGGCTTTATCTTGATTGCAACGTTTCTCCGTCCCGTTGGAGGGTGGCTTGCCGATAAATTCAAGCCTTTGTTTTTGCTAATGGGGGTATTTATCGGTATGACATTGGCGGCGGTGGTGCTGGCGTTTTCCCCATCACTCGCTTTGTATACGGTTGGATGTCTGACGATAGCCGTTTGTGCAGGTCTTGGCAACGGCATTATTTTTAAGTTGGTGCCGTTTTATTTTAATAAACAAGCAGGCATTGTCAATGGAATCGTATCGATGATGGGCGGTTTGGGTGGATTTTTCCCGCCGTTGATGCTCTCGTTCATCCATTCAGTGACAGGTCAATACTCGATTGGATTCATGGCTTTATCGCAGGTTGCGCTCGCCAGCTTTGTGCTAGTCGTATGGATGTATTATCAGGACAAATTGACTGTTGCTTCCCAAGTGTTCAACTCGACTGGTCAAGGCATTTTGGTGACTGATGCTAAAAAGCGCATACATGCTGTGAATCCCGCCTTTACGAGATTGACGGGTTACGAAGAAGAGGAAGTATTGGGCAGGAATCCAAACTTGCTTAAATCAGGGCGGCAATCATCGGCATTTTATCAGATCATGTGGACGGAAATTATGGAGAAGGGCAGCTGGCAGGGTGAAATTTGGAACCGCAGAAAGAATGGGGAAGAGTATCTCGAACTGTTAACCATCAATGCTGTAAAGGACGAAACCGGGGACATCGTTCATTATGTCGGCACCTTCAGCGATATTACAGATCACCCCCCAAGGAAGCACGCCTGAGTCAAATGAGCAAGCTAGGGGCGACAAGCACGCTCCACTCGGCTGAAAAAGGGGGGCGAAGAGATGAAAAAAACAAAAGTGGTCCTTCCACGAGAGCATGGCGGCTGGGCGATGATCAGCGTGCCCTATATCATCGGCATGATGGCCGCACAGCCCGTGTTGCTCCATCTGCCGCTCTTCCTTGCCTGGCTGTTGCTGTATTTAGCTTCCTATCCATTGTTGCAAGCGTTAAGGAGGGGGAGCAAGAAAAGAAGCTGGTTAAAATGGGGGTTCGGCTATGCTGCCAGCGCTGCTGCGTTTCTCATTCCAGTCGTGCTGCTGGAACCTTTGTTGCTAGGATTCGCGCCTGTACTGCTTGCATTCATGATGGTCCATATCTGGCACGTTCGCCGAAAAGCGGAGCGCGCGCTATTCAATGATATTTGTGCGATTCTGCTGTTCTGCACTGGAGGTGCAGCCGCTTATTTTCTAGGTGGAGGCAGGTTCGATAACGGGCTTACGGCTGTGGTTCTGTTTAATTTCCTCTATTTTACCGGGACGGTGTTTTTCGTAAAATCCGTATTTCGTGAGCGGAAGAACAGGCCATATACATACTACTCGAAGATCTATCATGTTGTCATTTTAGCGGTGCCATTGTTGTTCGGCAATCCATGGCTGAGCCTGGCGTATTTATTTCCACTGCTGCGCGCCCTAAAGTTTTCCGGTACAACCATGAAACCAATGAAAGTGGGCATTCTGGAAATTGTCGACGCCGTTCAGTTTCTTATTGTGGCAGTGGTGATTTTTCTATCAGTCTGAAAGCCCTCTTAAGGGCTTTTTTCTGTTTACTCAAGGGAGCCCGATCATTCACAAAGAAATACCGTAAAGCTTAAAAAACTCCTATTTATCCGAACGAGAAAAGCGCGTACACTCATTTATGAAAGGGTTTTCATTAATGAGGGGGGAGCAAGCATGAAGACGAAAATCACTTATTTATGTTTTGGCATGCTCACGCTGGTGCTTGCTGGGTGTAGCGAAGAGTCAAACCAAAAGGAAAGCTCAGTCGAACCAGTCGCATCTGCAAATGAGTTGCCACAAACGTTTGAAGAGCCGGTGACGCTTAATGTCATCAAGCATGTGTCGGGCGATATTTTCTTTCGCGACGGGGAAACGATAGAAGACAATGTCCACACAGATTGGGTCAAAGAACAATTTAATATTGACTTGAATTATTTATGGACAACGAGTGGGCCAGGGGAAACCTTTGACACCAAGCTACAGCTAAGCATGTCAGCTAATGAAGAATTGCCGTCGATTTTAGCATTGCGCAGCGATATTACACAAGATCTCATTGATTCTGGCCGTGTGATGGAAGTCGGTGAACTGTTTGACAAGTATGCCTCAGACACATGGAAAGAAGCAATGGCCGCTGATCCACACGCTTGGGATCCCTATATCCGTGAGGAAGGGCGGATGGCTATCCCTATTTTGGATTACGAGATGAATGGCGATTCGGTCTTGTTTATCCGCCAAGACTGGATGGACGCCCTTGGGCTCGAACCTCCAGAAACGATGGATGATATCGAAGAAATTATGGATGCTTTTGTCAATGAAGATCCGACTGGCACTGGCGAGAAAACGTATGGGCTAGCTGTTGGGTTTGCCAATGCTTTAAACACATGGATGTCTGAAGTTGATTGGGTGTTTGGCGCCTATGGCGGCATGCCTGACCAGTGGAATTTAGCTGACGATGGTACTTTAGAACATGGCTCGGTTCAACCAGAAATAAAAGAAGGACTGGAAACCATGAGGCGGTGGATGGAGAAAGGCTATATCCATCCAGAGTCAGGCCTTTGGGACGAGGGCAAAGCGGCGGAACTGTTCACGTCTGGGCGAGCCGGCATCATTGCTGGTCCTCATTGGATGCCTGACTGGCCTTTAAGCGAGCTAAAGCAAAATGTAGAGGGTGCTGAGTACCAGGCTTACGACATTCCAAGTGGTCCAGACGGGCAAAAAGGGCGTTCTACTGGAATTTCATCTCACAATGGGGCAGTGATGATCAATGCGAACGCGACAGAAGAAGAAATCCAAGCATTCTTTGTTTACCAAAATTATTTGTTTGATCATTTTGCCAACCCAACTGAAGGTAGCGAATTTGAATATGGATTTGCAGAAGGCTACGACTACGTCATAGAAGATGGGGAAGTGAAATACAGCGATGACGACATTCCTGGCGGCCGCATTGATCCTGTAAAATATACGCTTACATTTGACGGAGCGCGGATGCCATCGCTTTATATTAAAACACTTGCTGATTTTGCCAGAGGACAGGAGCCAGAAACGCCGTTCCAAAAGAAAATGTACTTACAATACCCAGAACTAGCCTGGGAGGGAGCACGGATTGTCGTAGATGGGGAGGATGCTCAAATTCCAAGCATGTTTACGGGAGCCCCGACTGACACCATGCTCCAAAAAGGCGATACGCTTGATAGTTTGCTAAAGGAGAATTTTAGCAAAATGATTTATGGAGAAAAACCAATTGATGATTTTGAGTCTCTTGTTGACCAATGGAAAGCTTCAGGTGGCGATGATATGACAGCGGAAGTGAATGAATGGTTTAAATCGGTTCAAGAAAACAAAGAGTAAAAAAACAGCTCTCCTCTGCAAGCTGAATAGGTTGTATCCTAAAAGCGAAGGAGGAGAGCCAATAAAATGAAGCAATTATCTTTGTTTCAAAAAATGGTCGCTAGTATCGTTTTATTGCTGTTACTGGTTATGGCCCTTTATACGTACTTTTATTATGTTAGCGAACAAGTTGTCCGTGAGGAAGTGCACTCCCGTAATTTAAGCCGCCTTGAAGTGACAATAAACAGGTTGGAGGCAGACATCTGGCAGCTTTCGCAGTTTTTGATCGCGCTTAGCATTGATTCAGATGTAGACAAGCTTCGTAATATCGAACTGATGAGCCCCTATGAGGCGGTTGTGAATAAAGATGCAGTCCAGCAAAAACTCCTTCTTTATCAGCAACTTAGCAACATGCTTGTCGATGTAAGTGTCTATTTGCCTGATGGCGAACGTACGATTTCGACAATGCCGCAAGTGCCAGAACAGCCTGGGGCGCTATCACCTTCGTGGACGTATGTGGATGCTGGACCACATAATGACCATGCTAAACCGTATTTTATCCAACATTTTCAGTACCCAAGCCAAGGGAAACCTGTCGGCAACAATGTTGTCATTGAGGCAAGGCTTTATGCGGAAAGCATACGAGCCCATTTGCTCTCACTAGAGTCTTCTGGGGAAGAAACCGCTTTGTTTTACAACAAAGACCATCATGCGATTGTTTCGGCCGGCAATCACGAGGCCGTGATTGAAAAATTTAACCAACATGGCGGCAATCAAAGGGAGGGGATGTTCACGTATGAAGAAGATGACAATGAATACGTTGTCACCTATGTACAATCTCCTTCACTCGGCTGGGCATTAATTGACGTTGTCCCTATGGAAAAGGTATTAGAGCCGATTAAAACGACGCGCTTGTGGTTTTATGTGACTGTAGCGATGCTCTTGTTTTTTGGTGTTGCGGCTGCATGGCTTTTATACACGCAAATTCATCGGCCAATCGACAGGTTAAAAGATGGGATTTTGGCGTTTAAAGGAGCCGACTATAGCGTGCGGATGAAAGTGCCTAAGCAAAAAGAGTTCGCCATTGCAATGAATGGATTTAATGAAATGGCTGAACAAATACAAACATTGATTGAACAGGTGCTTGCTGAAAAGATCCGCTCTCAAGAGGCATCGTTGAAGCTGTTGCAAGCACAAATTGATCCTCATTTTTTATACAATTGCCTGTTTTACATTAAAAATATGGCAAAAGTGAATAACACCAATGCTGTGGAAGCAATGGCCCTGCATTTAGGTGATTATTTCCGCTATCGTGTAAAAGTGGAGGAAGAAAAAACAACGATAGCAGAAGAAATAAACCTTGTTGAAAATTTTTTGGCGATCCATGCGCTGCGAAAAAGGCGTTTGCACTATGACATTGCAGTTCCGGATGAAATGAAGACGATTACGATTCCCCGGCTCATAATACAACCGATTGTTGAAAATGCGATTGTCCATGCAATTGAAAACATTGAAGGCGATGGATACATCCAAATTACCGGTGAAATAAGCGGGGATAATATCTGCCGCCTGACAGTAGAAAACAATGGCCCGAAACTTGGCGTAGGCAAAATCAATCAATTACAACGAATGCTTGAAGAGGACGTACTTTCTGAAAGTTACGGCATGCGCAACGTCCATCAACGTTTAAGACAGACATTTGCTGGCCGCTCTGGCCTCGTGCTATCGGAATCAGAGCTCGGCGGTTTAAAAGTCGAAATTTTATTCGAACAGGAGGTCGTCTGAATGGATGATACAGGGAAATCGTTCGAATTGCTACTTGTTGATGATGAGGAAGCAACGGTGCTTGGTTTATCGGCTTTGCCATGGGAAACGCTTGGCATCAACCGTGTACATTGCGCATGTTCAGCAAGCGAAGCGCTAGCCTCTTTGGAAAAAGGAAATGTAGATGTTGTTGTGACCGATATTAGAATGCCAGGAAAGTCAGGCATTGATTTGCTCGCAGAAGTGGAAAAGAGTCCACATGCACCAAAATGTTTATTGCTATCTGGTTACGCAGAATTTGCCTATGCGCAAGCAGCTATTCAAGCCCAAGCAGTTGATTATTTACTAAAGCCAGTCAGCGACGAGGAACTAATGCAAGCGGTTGGTCGCGCTTTGTCGATACGGAAAAGCGAATTGGAGAAGTTGCAGTTGCAAAAGCGTTCAATGGAAGCGATTCGCAACAACATTGGCGATTATTTTGAACAGGTCATAGCACCGTGGCTGTCCAGTAAAAAGAGCACTTTTGAAACCAAACAAGAGCTAAAAAGCTACGGCTTGCCAACGGATACAAACATAAAAGCACTATGGTTATTCGTTCATATTCATAAGGAGCCGTCAACGGACGATGTTGATGGAATGAAATCGGTGCTGGCCAGCAATCTAACGAAAATAACGGCAACAGCAACATTCAATCTGTACAAAAACCTCTATGCCATATTGCTTTATCCTCTCCGCACGCAGGGGGATGAATCGCTTTTAAACGCAGTGAAACCGCAAATATTGTTGCTGAAAACGCAATTACGAAAACAATGCCAGGCACCTATCACATTGACTACCTCGCTGCCATTTTTGTTCTGGGAAGAAGGGCCTAAGATTTACCAAAGCTTCCTTTCAGGGACATCGCCATTGGTTCAGGAAGTTCGCCATAAAAAAGAACAGCTGGCCGTTCGCGTTTATGAATATGTAGAAGCGCATTTTTTTGAACAGCCTAGCTTGCAGGAGGTAGCAGATCACCTCTTTTTAAACGCGGCCTACTTATCGAAGCGGTTTAAAGAAGAGACAGGCGAGAAGTTTAGCGATTACATCCATCGTCTACGCATGGATCGTGCGGTGGAGCTCCTTGCAGAGACAAATATGAAAGTTTCGCAAATCGCAAAAAAACTTGGCTACAAAGATGCATCTTATTTTATCAAAGTATTCAAGAGAGAGTTTCATATGACCCCACAAGAGTTTAGAAGCAGGTAAAGGAGTGAATTGCGTGAAGTCAGCTCAGACAGAAGGGCAACCGCTGCCGACTTTGTTGAAGAAAAAACAATCATGGGACATGAAACGGAATTGGCCGTTGCATGTCCTCGTCATGCCTGCCATTTTATTAGCCATCGTTTTTAACTACATCCCATTGGGCGGCATCATTATGGCTTTCCAAGAATACAAACCTTGGTTTGGCTTTGCCGGCTCAGAATGGGTTGGATTTGAACATTTTCAGCGAATTTTTGCATTTAGTGAAGGCAGGCAAGTGATTTGGAATACGCTTGTTATTTCTAGTTTTAAAATTGTCTTTCAACTGGTGATTCCGATCATGTTTGCCTTGCTGTTAAATGAAGTAAGGGTTATGGCGTTAAAACGATCGATCCAAACACTCGTGTATTTGCCTCATTTTCTTTCATGGGTGATTTTAGGTGGCATTTTGTTAGATTTGTTGTCGGTCGATGGCGGTTTAGTGAACCAAATCCTTGCTAGCATTGGCATTAATCCAATCTTCTTTTTAGGCGATGGCGACTGGTTTCGCGTAACCGTCATTGCCAGTGATGTCTGGAAAGACTTCGGTTTTTCGGCGATCGTCTTTTTAGCTGCCCTTGCAGGGGTTAACCCGAGTCTGTATGAAGCAGCAGTGGTTGACGGTGCCAATCGTTTTCAGCAAGTGCTTTATATTACGTTGCCTGCGCTTTTGCCTATTACAATTGTAGTAGCGACTTTGGCGCTCGGTAATATTTTAAATGCAGGGTTTGACCAAATCTTTAACTTATATAATCCGCTGGTATATGACAAAGGCGATATTATTGATACGTATGTGTATCGGCAAGGGTTAATTGGCGGTAATTTTAGCTATGCAACTGCCGTTGGCTTGTTTAAATCAGTCATTGCGTTCATCTTGATTGTAATTGGGTATCGCCTTGCCTACAAATACGCAAACTACCGGATTTTTTAGGAGGGGTGGCATGCATTACCGCAGCCGGACATACCGAATTTTTTCTGTGTTTAATATTGTCTTTTTACTGGTGCTTAGCGCCATTTGCATCATGCCACTTATCCATATACTCGCCGTCTCCTTTAGTGCGCCCGCTCCCGCCAATGCCAATCTTGTCCGTTTTTGGCCAGTCGACTTTACGGTGTCTGCTTGGGAGCAGACGTTTGGCAACCAAAACTTTTTGCGTGCGTTATGGAATGGCGTCTTTCGGACAGTCCTTGGCACCATAATCAGCCTCGTCACGATTACACTTGCCGCTTATGCACTTTCAAAAGAAGACCGGGAATTTAAAGGCAGAAAAATGTACATGTATGCACTTGTGTTTGTCATGCTTTTTAATGGCGGCCTCATTCCCACGTATATCCTCGTCCAAAATCTTGGCTTGATCAATACGATTTGGGCCCTTGTCTTACCTGGAGCTGTAAATGTATTTAATCTGATTTTGTTGTTAAATTTTTTCCGAACAGGCGTGCCAAAGTCACTGGAAGAGGCCGCTTTTATTGATGGGGCGGGCCACTTCCAAATATTATTTAAAATTTATTTGCCTATCTCTTTGCCAGCATTGGCGACAGTTGGGCTGTTCACCATGGTAGGCCAATGGAATTCATGGTTTGACGGGCTCATTTATTTGACTGACTCCACCAAGTATCCGTTATCGACATTTTTGCAAACAATTATTGTCCAAAATGATTTTTCACAGCTCAATGTCAATCCTGATGAAGTGAAAGCATTGTCTGAGAGGACAGTCCGTTCTGCTCAAATTTTCATTGGCGCACTGCCGATTATCATTGTATATCCATTTTTGCAAAAGTACTTTGTCAAAGGGATTGTGCTTGGTTCGGTAAAAGAGTAGAGTTTGTCTACAGTCTGAGACGGGCGCTATCGGCGCCCGTCTTTTTTTAGTGCATACAGTGCCTTTGTTTCCGCTGCCATATTAGCGCCATGGACGAATTCGTAAAAGCCAGGGGCGTTCATATTTTCGATCACAGGCATTTTTTCAAAGATTTTGAGCTTGATTTCCTGTTCTAAATCTTCGCGGTTAGCCGGGTCTGTTGAATAGAGGCTTTTTTTTATTTTTAAATCAAAGGCTGCCAAAATTGTTTCATAGTCCTGGTATTCTTTCGCCATTAGGGCATGCCTCCTTGTTTTTTCGTTTGCCCTGCAACTTTTTGTTTCAGCAGTTCGAGGCCTCGTTTTTTGTTGTAAGAAACACGCTGTTCCGATATAGCAAGCCGCTTGGCAATGTCTTTATTCCGGTATCCATAAAAGAACGAGTAAACGAGCACTTCACGTTGCAAAGGCTTTAGTTCCTGGAAGGCCTGTTGCAGTACCTCGTTTTCAAATAGCTCCTCATAGTGCCCGTCCTCTTCTTGAACGAGTTCCGCATCTTTAATGACATCGCCAGCTGCCAACATATCAAGCAATGTCGTTTGTCCATTGTGGAAGAGGGCATCTAAGGAAAGCAGCTGTTGTTCGTTTTTACGGATACGCTTGTCAAAATCGACAGAATAGCCAGCTATTAAGCGGCTAATATAATGGATCACTTTAACACGGACGAAAAAATGTTTAAAAGCCTCGTCAAGGATTTGCTTGTTTTTAGATGTTGGTTCGTTTACTGCCTGGGTGTAAAGCCGTTTGTTTTCCGGATCTTCTAAAAACCTAGAAATGATCGGGTTCCGGCAAAGTTCTTCTTCATACGATTTCATGAGAGTGCCTCCTTGTCAGTCTTTTTTGTATAAAGAGAAAGCTATCCAGAAAAAATCAAAGAAAAAATAAAAAAGGCGAACATGCTTTCGTATAATCGAGTATAACGAACATACGTTCCTAATGCAATTCGTTTTCGATTGGGAAATCTGTACCACAATTTTTTACAAAGAATCAAAAAAGGGCATGCTATACTTTTTTAGGAAGGAACGAGATGGAGGAGATGAAGTGGAAGAGTGGCTGCTTCAACTAATGGAACAATTCGGTTATTTGGGAATTTTCGCGTTGATTGCATTGGAAAATGTGTTTCCGCCGATTCCGTCAGAAGTGATTTTGACATTTGGCGGGTTTATGACGCAGCAAACGGAACTTAGTAAAACAGGGGTCGTCCTTGCTGCCACAGGCGGCTCGCTGTGTGGAGCGCTCATTTTGTTTGCCGTTGGCAGATGGCTTGATGTGAAGCGGATGGAAGTGCTGATTGATCGGTACGGGCATGTATTACGATTGACGAAAGAGGATGTACGGAAGGCTGATCGTTGGTTTGATCGCTATGGTCCGTGGACGGTGTTGTTCTGTCGCCTGATTCCCCTTATCCGTAGTTTAATATCGATTCCAGCTGGCATGTCAGGAATGAACATTTGGCTATTTATTTGCTTAACGACACTTGGCACGGCTGTTTGGAATACCATTCTTGTTCATTTAGGGGCTTCTGTTGGTGAGAACTGGCATGATATTGTTGAGGCGATGAGTGTCTTTTCAGACGTCGTTTATGTAGGAATAGCGATTGCTGTGATAGCGATCCTACTATGGTATATTCGCTTGCGCACGAAAAGGAAATAAAAGACGCGATTTTGCATGTTGCAAATCGCGTCTTTTGCCTTAACGGTATTCAGGCAAATAATTGCCATGTGCTTCGATTAAATCGTCACATAAGCTAACAATGTCATCGAGGGACAGTTCGGAAGACGTATGGGGGTCGAGCATAGCAGCATGGTAAATATGTTCCCGTTTTTTTGTTATTGCCGCTTCAATCGTTAATAACTGTGTATTAATGTTCGTCCTGTTTAGAGCAGCCAGTTGCTCTGGAAGCTCGCCAACATAGGTAGGCGTAATGCCAGAACGATTGGCAACGCATGGTACTTCTACACACGCTTTATCAGGAAGATTGGCGATTAAGCCACCTATATTGAGAACATTTCCACCGAACATAAATGTTTCACCTGTCTCCATCGCTTCGATGATTCGAGATCCATATTCGATCGAACGTTCATGGGTAATTTGAGCATTGTCGACAAGATCTTGCTTCATTTGCTCCCATCGTTCAATTTGGCTGACGCAGCGCCGTGGGTATTCATCCAAAGGGATATTGAGGTCGTCGATCAGCTCAGGATAGGCTGATTTAATGAAATACGGATGGTATTCGGCATTGTGCTCGGAAGACTCGGTTACATAGTAGCCAAACCGTTCCATTAGCTGAAATCGTACCATATCGTGGTGTTTTTCTTTGTTTTTCTCTTTGGCGCGCCGTTTGATTTCAGGATATAAGTCTTGGCCGTCTTTTTTCACTTCAAGGAGCCAAGCGACATGGTTAATGCCAGCAATTTTTTCCTCAATCCCTGTATGGTCCATTCCAAGATGTTTAAATAAGTCACGTGTACATACTTGAACGCTATGGCAAAGGCCAACATTTTGCACGTTTGTGTAGCGTGAAAGCGTGCCAGTTAAGACAGCCATTGGGTTCGTATAGTTTAAAAACCAAGCGTTTGGCGCCACTTCTTCAATGTCTTGGGCAATATCAAGCAAAACTGGAATGGTACGCAATGACCGGAACAAGCCGCCAATTCCGATGGTGTCGCCGATTGTTTGGCGCAGGCCATACTTTTTAGGGATTTCAAAGTCAATGACTGTGCTTGGTTTATAGCCGCCAACTTGAATGGCGTTAATAACATAGGAGGCGCCGCGTAGCGCTTCTTTGCGGTCGTCATAGGCTTTTATTGTGATCGTTGAGTTTAAGTTATTTTTTAAGTGTGTAAGCAATGTCTGTGATTCCGAAAGCCGCTGCTTGTCAATGTCATAAAGCGCAAATTCAAATTGTTGCAGCGCCGGCACGTGCATGCAATCACCGAGTACATTTTTCGCAAAAATGGTGCTGCCTGCGCCGATAAACGTAATCTTTTTCATGGCGTTTCCCCCTTTGTTCCATTTATCCATAGTATAGAGAGGCGGCTGTGAAAACAGTAGAAAATTGCTGTTTGATTTATGGATAATATTGCGCTTTCATAACGGTTGTCTTTATACTGGGAGAAAGGGGGGAGCGCAATGTCGAAAACAAGTGAAAACGTTTCCTATGGCTTTCGTTTTCAGGAGCAGCCTTATCCGTTTGTCATGAATTTATGGAATGTTGGTTGGGAAACACAAACCGATCAAGCTTATCGTTGGGATGGCACAAAACGGATGGAACGAGAAAAAATTGTGTTTCAATACACGCTTTCAGGCTACGGAGAATTGGTCCATGAAGGGACACTTTATAAAGTGGAAGCGGGCCAAGCTTTTTTCGTTTCGTTGCCAAGTGCCCATTGTTATTACTATCCAGAAGAAGAGACAGAGCCGTGGGAATTTCTTTATGTCACGATTGAAGGAAAAGAAGCATTGCGTATGCAAAAACATATGGAGAACAAGTACGGGCCCGTTTTTTCCTTACAAAAAGACAGCGAACCAATTCGTCGTTTGTTTAAATTGTATGCCGAAACGGCAGCTGGAGAAATCCAAGACTCCTATACAGGTTCACAAAAAGCATATGAATTTATACTGTCGTGTTTCCGCTTTCTAGAAGTTCCTCCGAAACAAGTAGTAAAAGAACCCCTTGCAAGAGCAATCCGTTATATTGAAGCGAACTATGCAAGACCACTGACATTAGAGGAAATCGCACAAGAAGCAGGCTGGTCGAAATATTATTTTATTAAGCAGTTTAAGACAGAATTAAACATTACGCCAATGAACTATGTAACGATTATCCGCATTAAAAAAGCGGCCTCTTTGCTGGCGCAAACCGATGACACCATTGCGGAAGTGGCTTACCAAGTCGGAATGGATGACCCCAATTATTTTACAAAAGTATTTAAAAAGACTGTAGGCGTATCTGCTAGCAAATTTCGTAAAAACGAAGACAACCATTTAATTGATTACATTGTCACAGAGTGGTAAGAGAGACCACATCGATAGAAACCGTGATTAACTATTTCGATCTTGTTCTTTTGTTTGGCGTTTAAATGGAGGAGTGGGCTTTTGGCAAGCCTTCCCACCCTACATGACATTTGTCATGTAACGCTCCTGACAGATGTGACTGTAAATGGCTGATTGATTTTCGTATCATGAATCCATACAGAATGACTGGAGGAGTGAGCCATGAAGAGCCAAACAAAACAAATGAACCTTAAACGTAAAGCGGCGACATTCGCGCAAGCAGATACAAGAGCAGGTCTTCTGCAACTTTGTAACACGGTATTACCACTAGCATTTCTATGGGTGGCTGCTTATCAAAGCCTGTCTCTGTCTATTTGGCTGTCGCTGCTTTTCTCGGTAATAGGCGGTGGATTTGTTGTCAGGTTGTTTATTATTTTCCACGACTGTACACACGGTTCTTTTTTTAAACACGCCAAGGCCAATCGGGTGCTAGGGACATTTTTGGGCATCATTACTCATTTCCCTTTTGAAAAGTGGAAGCGGAGCCACGCGATGCACCATGCGACTAGCGGAAATCTGGATAAGAGAGGCACAGGCGATATTTGGTTGTTAACGATTGAGGAGTATGAACAAGCCTCCATCTGGAAAAAAGCAGCGTACAGGTTATACCGCAACCCGCTTATCATGTTTGGGCTTGGGCCACTCTATTTGTTTTTAATTGAAAATCGGTTGAATAAAAGAGGGGCGAAACGTAAGGAGCGTTTCAATACACATGTTACCAATGTGGCAATAGTGGCGCTATATGCAGCCGGCATTTGGTTGCTTGGCTGGCAAGCGTTTCTTTTGGTGCAAGGGCCGCTTATGTTTATTGCGGGTGCAGCCGGTATTTGGCTTTTCTACGTTCAGCATCAGTTTGAAGATTCCTATTTTGAAAATGAAGCCGAATGGGATTTTGTGAAGGCGGCTGTGGAGGGCAGCTCTTATTACAAGTTGCCGAAGCCATTGCAGTGGATAACGGGTAACATTGGCTTCCACCATGTCCATCATTTAAGCCCTAAAGTGCCTAATTACAATCTGGAAAAGACACACCAACAAGTGGTGCCATTACAAAAAGCCACTACCATCACCCTTGCGACAAGCTTAGCGTCACTAAAATTTCGCTTGTTTGATGAGAAGAATAAGACGTTCGTTAGTTTTGGAGACTTTAAAAAGATGAGAAAGATGAAGCTGGCGGCCCATCGCTCCTTATAATGAATCCGTGTAGGCTATCTAATGTTCGATTAGAATAGCCTTTTTTGTTTGCGGGGAAGGCTATTCAACGCGCTACTTGGTATACTAGAGCAAGGAGGGAATACAGTGCAAAATTGGTTTCATATTTTTCCTAAGAATACGGGCTTAAGCCTCTATGTTTGGATTATCTTTTGTGTCTTGCCCTTTTATTTTGTGATTTCATCGGCAACGTTTATTGAGATTACAATCGGCAGCATTATGATTATGCTGTTTTTTACAACATACCGACTGTCTTTCATTAAAAAAGGCTGGACGATGTATGTGTCGGTGGCAATTGAAATGGCCATTAACATTGGGATGACGGTTTATTTTGGGTATATTTATTTCGCTTTGTTTCTGGCCTTTTTCATCGGGAATGTACAAAACAGAAAAGGGTTCTTTGCTATATATGCTGCACATGTAACGACTACGGCTGCTGCCACAACGATTGGCTTTTACATTCAGAATGAGACGTTTATGGTTCAGCTCCCATTTATAGCCATTGCGTTAATTGGCGTTCTCTTATTGCCGTTTACCATTTCGAACCGCCATAAACGGGAGCGACTTGAAAGTCAGCTTGAGACAGCGAATGAAAAAATAGCACAACTGTTATTAGCGGAAGAACGGCAGCGGATTGCCCGTGATCTCCATGATACGCTTGGCCAAAAGCTTTCGTTGATCGGTATTAAAAGTGACTTGGCGAGAAAGTGGCTACCGATCGATCAAGAAAAAACCAATATAGAGTTACAGGAAATTCAAAAGATCGCCCGAACCACTCTTAATGAGGTGAGAGAGATTGTATCTGATATAAAACGTAGCCGTTTAAGTGATGAAATAGCACGGATAAAAGAAATTCTTACGGCGGCGGAAGTGGAGTTGAAGATAAAAGGGGAAGATGATGCATTGTTGAAAAAACCACCTCTTCTTGAGAATGTTCTATGTATGTGCCTTAAAGAAGCGGTGACCAACATCGTGAAACATAGCGGAGCGGATAGGTGTACGATTACATTTGCCCAGACACCGACAGAGTTTTGCATGGAGATAAAAGACAATGGAAACGGCCTCACTGGCAAGACAGATGAGAAACAGGGCGGGCTCCAAGGAATGAAAGAAAGGCTAGAATTTATTAATGGGGACTTGCATTACGAGTCGCAAGACGGATTCTTGGTGGCTATGCGTGTTCCAGTTACCGGTGAAAAAGACGGAGGAAGTGTACAATGATTGAAATTGTCATAGCTGAAGACCAACAAATGATGTTAGGGGCTCTGGGAGCGCTTCTTGATTTTGAAGCTGATATGAAAGTGGTTGGCAAAGCGCACAACGGCGAAGAAGCGATTAAATTGGTTAAAGCGTTAAACCCGAATATATGTATTATGGATATTGAAATGCCTGTCATGGATGGGTTAGATGCTGCTTATGAACTGAAAGACCACTCCTGTCGAGTCATGGTGTTGACCACCTTTGCACAGCCAGGCTACTTTGAACGGGCTCGGCGAGCAGGTGTTGAGGGATACTTGCTAAAAGATAGTCCAAGTGAGGATTTGGCTGCTGCGATACGCACGATTATGGATGGGCGTAGAGTTTACGCACCTGAATTGGTTGATATGGTCTACCACAATGAAACGCCACTTACGGAGCGAGAAGAGCAAGTTCTTAAGCTTATTGCCGAAGGACGCACGACCCAGCAAATTGCTGATGAGCTGAAGATAACAAACGGAACGGTGCGCAATTACGTGTCGGTTATTCTCGATAAACTCGAAGTCGGCAACCGGATTGAAGCGATTTCGTACTATCAGAAAAAAGGCTGGTTAAGATAGCAGAACAGGAGCCGCATTAGGGGCGAAAAGGATAAAAAGAACCGCCCTGGATCAGGACGGTAAGTTGTTGTCACGCTCATTTCCACTCGACATTTGAAAAAGCAGAAACCTAGATTGTTTTTACAGTTTGTCAATCAATGTCGTTGCGACTGTAAAATAAATCAGCAAACTGACGATGTCGTTCATTGTAGTAATGAACGGGCCAGAAGCAACGGCAGGGTCGATTTTCAGCTTGTTGATAATGATAGGGACGGTAGCGCCAATGACGGCCGCGACGCTTAAGGCAAAGAAAAGGGAGATGCCGACAATAAAAGCAAGCAAGAAATTCCCTTTGTAAAACAAACTAATAATGCCCATAAGGACAATCATGCATGTAATGCCAAGCATAATGCCTGTACCAAGTTCCCGCTTCACTGTTTTCATAACGCCGCCCCGCTCAAACGAGCCGGTGGCAATCCCGCGGACGGCTACAGCGAGTGACTGTGTGCCGGTGTTGCCGGCCGTTCCCATTAACATCGGCATAAACGCTGCCAGTAAGACGACTTGCTCGAGTGTTTGTTCAAACTGGCCAATAATATTAGCCGTAATCAAACCAAAAAACATGAGGAGGATCAGCCAAGGCGCCCGTTTTTTCGCGGCGGTAAAGGCGGTCAACGACAAGTCGGTGGCGCCCCGGGAAGCAGTAAACTCGCCAAAGTCTTCCGTAATTTCTTCCTCAAGGACGTCCATCACGTCATCGACGGTAATAATGCCGACGAGGCGCTTGTCTGGCGTCACGACTGGAACGGCGAGAAAGTCGTATTCTTGGATCAGGCGGGCAACGTCTTCTTGGTCTTCATTTTCGTTGACCGATACGACTTGTGTGCTCATAATCTCGTCAACCGTCATTTCTGGGACGGCGATAATGAGGTCACGTAATGAGACAACGCCAGCAAGACGTTGGTCTTTGTCAACCACGTATAAATAATAGATCGTTTCCGCATCCGGTGCTGATTCACGAAGTTCCTCAATGACTTCCTTGGCGGTTGATTCGACGGACAAGCGCACAAATTCTTTAGTCATAATCGCGCCAGCTGTTTTTGGCGCATAGGCCATCAGTTCTTCGACTCGTTTTGCCTCTTCCATATCCATGGAACTTAAAATGTCTTTAGCTCGTTCCGGTTCAATTTCAGCGAGAAAGTCGGCAACATCGTCGGCAGACATGTTATTGAACATCGAAACAGCGTATTGATAGCTGAGGCCTTGGAATACCGTGAGCTGGTCTTCAAGCTCAAGTCCTTCAAACAAATCGGCGAATTCCGCTGGGCTTAAAAATAGCAGCACTTGCTTTTGTTGTGCCACTTCAATTTCATGGAACAACTCGACTTGGTCTGCGGGATGAAGCTCTAGAAAGGTTTCCCGAAAAGCGCGGAGATTCCGGGAGACGAGGTGTTTGACGATTTGTTTTTTATATTCATTTCGTTTCCGATCGGTTTTTAATTGATCCATGTGTATCCCCCCTAAACGAGAGGGCTGCTTCCACGTGGCGCAGGAGGAACCCTCTCCATTATTTTATTTATGATCATTCGATAACAGCCTAACCTCGGATTGGGCAAACTATCCATCCCACACCACCACCTTTTATAAGAAAATGAAAAAACACCTCTATGGAGGTGTTCGAACACATGATAAATAAACGCGAATAAACGCGCATGCGTAAAAATAGCCTCCATTCGTAGAGCTTTAGCACTGTGCGGCATAGGCTATTGCCAGCTACATTAAAAACCACCTTATGTCGATGGTTTCTGTTGACCCATTGGCGTCTTTGGACATTTTTGGGTAGCAGCGTATCTCCTGCACAGGAGCCTCACCTAACGAGGAATATATCGTTTTCTTGCATGCTTCACTTTACAACTGTTAAGCGGCAATGTCAATCGTTTCTTTGTTGAAAATCGGAAAAGCCGATGAAAATGGAATGAAAGAGAAAGCGAGAAAAGGAAAAGAAAGCAGAGGCCATTCTTGCGCAAACGAACGCAGTAGAAAGACGAGTCTTGACGAGGAACGGGCTGTTGCTGCGAGCTGTTTGGAAAAGCGGCTTTTGTGCCGCCCCCCCATCAAGGAAGTTGAGCGGCATAGTAACCGATTTTCTTTAATTGATCAATGAGCTGGCGTTTTTCTGCCTCGTCAAGAGAAGCAAAGATGGTGTCAATTGCTTCAGCATGGCGGGGAAAGATGTCAGCCATCCAATCATGCCCTTTTTCTGTAAGGGAAACAAACGTCACACGCCGATCCGTTGGGCATGGCTTGCGGACAATCATCCCTTTTTTTTCAAGCTTATCAACGACATAGGTAATGCTGCTGCTAGCAATCAACACTTTTTCGCCAATTTTTTGGACTGGCTGTTCGCCTTTTGAATAAAGCAACTCTAGCACGGCAAACTCGGTTGGATTAAAACCGTGTTTTTTAATATCGGCAATCGCTTTTATGCGCACAGACTGAAGCGCTTTCGTCATCACCGTAAACAGCTTCAGCGAATCTGTTTGGCTTTGGTTCAATGGATTCACCTCGAAATTAATCATCTCGAATTAGAAATTATAATAACGCAGCTCTTGGTAGCTGTCAATTACGGATTTTGTAAATCTATGAGGAAATGTCTGCAATGAGCTGATATTTTTGAATAAAACATTTATACTGTAGTAAATGCACTATGGGCTTTCCCAAAAAACTAATGGCATTCTGAAAGGATGACAGAAATGAGAAGCGTACTAACCGTAAAAGAACAACGCAATATTTTAAGAGAAGAATTGGGCAAGTGTATTAATAAGGTTAAAGAAATGAAAGTCGACGAACAAAGTTTTAAAAACATGAGCCAACATGACCAGCAAGTTTACATTTACCTAGACCGGACGATGCAACGTTTGCGCACGCAAATCAATGCATTGGAATTCGTGTTGAATGAAGATACGGAGTTGATCGACCCTTACGCTGACCGTGCAGCAGAAAAGTTGAACATTAACCGCGACAGCATCTTTAACGCTAAACCAGCTAAAGCAGCAGAGGGCGATTACGAGCTAGATATGAGTAAATTGGAAAAGCATTAAAAGAAGGGGTACCCTTCTTTTTTGTTTTGCTAGATTCATGTTAATGCTTTTTCATAAGCAAAAAACGGGTCTTTTTTATTCGGATAGTAAAATGTTCCGACTGGTTTATACCCGAGTTTGGCAAACAGCTTTTGCGCTTTCTTGTTTTTCGAGTATGTATCCATTTTCAAAGAAGCCAAGCCTTGCTCGCGGCAATACGATTCGGCGAACTGAACCAATTTTACAGCAACGCCGCTTTGTTGGGCAGCTGGGTCAACAACTAAACGATGAAACGTTCCGGCTGTTTCGTGTTTCGTTTTCCAGCTTAATTGGGACTCGTTAAATTCAACTGGAAGGTTTTGATCAATTGAAATGGAACCAACAATCCTCATGTTTTCTAGATAAACATAAAGAGTGCCTTGTTCGATGTCTTCCTGAAAATGGGCAGCTGTAGGATAGGCGCTCGTCCATTGATCGCTGCCTTCTAAGTTCATTTGCTTGGTTGCATCGATGGCGATTTGCTCGATTTGTGGCAAATCGTTCAGCGTGCCTTGGCGAATCATTGCATCTCACTCCACTCTATTAGGAAATACGTCGAGCCTAATTTAATAGGAACAGTATGGAAAAAGCGCTCTAAAAATACCATAGGTGTGTTGGAAAAGCAAGGCATCTGGTAGCGCTTGCCAAGCTCTATTTTAATGTCATAGCTGCTCGTAATGGAAACGCTGTGCACGTTAATGCAATCATCGCCGACCTTTGCCTAGTCTCCCCCAATTAAAATGTCCCAATCGCTCTTTCATTTTTCGATTTTTTTAAAAGTGTTATCATGCAGTTGAACATTTGAATAAAGCTGGTCTACAATGAAATAGATAGAAGCTAAAACGAGGAGAGTTGCACAGCATGAGCGATTTGAAAAATTTGTCGACGGCGGAACTGGAGTTAAGAAAAGAAGAATTGGAAAAGCAATACAACATGTACAAAATGGAAAACATACAGCTTGATATGTCAAGGGGAAAACCTGGACCAGAACAGCTTGACCTTTCACATGGCCTCCTCCGTGCTTTATCGGAAGAAGATGTGAAAGCAACCCACAATGGCGATATTCGTAATTATGGCCAGCTGGATGGAATTCCTGAAGCAAAGGCGCTCTTTGGCGAGTTGCTCGGCGTACAAGCAAGCAACGTATTTGTCGGCGGCAATTCGAGCTTGTCCCTCATGCATGACGCGGTCGCCCGCGCGGTGTTGTTTGGGACAGGTGAGGGACAGACGCCGTGGGGAAAGCTGCCGAAAGTGAAATTTTTATGCCCATCCCCTGGGTATGATCGCCATTTTGCCATTTGTGAATTATTTAATATCGATATGATTGTTGTTAATATGACCGCTGAAGGGCCGGATATGGACCAAGTAGAGGCGCTTGTGGCCAACGATGAAACGATTAAGGGCATTTGGTGCGTGCCTAAATATAGCAACCCTAGTGGAGTCACTTATTCAAATGAAACCGTTCAACGTCTAGCTGCATTGAAAACCAAGGCTGAAGATTTCCGCATTTTTTGGGACAATGCCTACGCGTTTCACCATTTGACAGACACACCAGATGAACTAGCCGATATTTTTGCTGCTTGTGCACAGGCTGGCTACCCTGATCGCGTTTACATGTTTGCATCCACATCGAAAGTGACGTTTCCTGGAGCAGGCATTTCTGCCTTCGTTAGCTCAGAAGCCAACCTTGCTTACGCTAAAAAGCAGCTGTCAGTGCAAACGATCGGATACGATAAAATCAACCAGCTTCGCCATGTGCGCTTCTTTGAGCAAATTGGCGGCGTTGGCGAACTTATGAAACAACATGCCCAACTGATCAAACCAAAATTTGATCAAGTCAACCGCACACTAACAGAGGAGTTAGGCGGAAAAGGCATTGCCGAGTGGTCCGAACCGCAAGGAGGCTATTTTATTAGCCTTGACACGCTAGATGGCTGTGCAAAGCGCGTTGTCTCTTTGGCGAGAGAAGCTGGTGTTATTTTGACAGGTGCTGGAGCCACATTCCCTTATGGAAAAGACCCGCGTGACCGCAACATTCGGATTGCACCAACATTCCCGTCTGTTGAAGAGTTGAAAAAAGCAATGGAAGTCGTGTCTGTCTGTGTCGAACTGGCTTCTGTGGAAAAGTTGTTAGCTGCATGAACATTAGAAGGCTAGAAGCGGGCGAACCGTTGCCATGGACACTCTTGCTATTGGCAGATCCGTCTGAAAAACTTGTCCAAGACTATTGCCAGCGGGGCACATGCTATGTAGCAGAGGATGAAGAAGGCACGATTATTGGCGAATATGTGTTAGTGCCGACCCGACCAGATACGGTTGAACTCGTCAACGTCGCTGTGGAAGAGGCACACCAAGGCAAAAAAATCGGGAAACAGCTTGTGTCGCATGCGGTAGCAACAGCAAAAAAACAGGGTTATAAAACGATTGAAGTAGGGACAGGGAACTCAGGAGCGAGCCAATTAATGCTTTATCAAAAATGTGGGTTTCGCATCACTCATGTGGACCGTGATTTCTTTGTGCGTCATTACGAAGAGCCTATTGAAGAGAACGGTTTGCCATGTGTCGATATGATCCGCTTGTCGCAAGACTTATAGATGTAAAAAAGGCAGCGAATTTAGCTGCCTTTTTTGTGTTATCGACAAAGTCAATCGTATTATCAGACTAAAACGGGCGTTCTTCTTGTTGGTCGGTCAATAGCAATGGGCCGTCTTTTGTGATTGCGACCGTGTGCTCGTATTGGGCAGACAATGTGCCGTCAACTGTCCGCGCTGTCCAACCGTTAGCATCAAGCGTGCTGTTGTACTTGCCGATGTTTACCATCGGTTCGATCGTAATGACCATTCCTTCTCGTAAGCGCAGTCCTTTGCCTTGAGCACCAAAATGGAGCACTTGTGGCGGCTCATGCAACGTTGGTCCGATTCCATGGCCAGTGAAGTCGCGGACAACGGAATAGCCTGCTTGCTCCACATGAGATTGGATCGCGTAACCGATGTCGCCTAGGCGGTTGCCTACGTGTGCTTGTTCAATCCCTTTGTAAAGGGCTTCATGGGTAATTTTCATCAAATCTGAAGCTTGTTTGGATACATTCCCCACCGCGTAAGTCCAAGCTGAATCGGCAAGGGCGCCATTAAGGTTAAAAACAGAGTCAATCGTGACAATATCCCCTTCATTTAAAGGCTGTTTTCGTGGGAACCCATGGCAAATTTCATCATTGATTGACGCGCACGTGGCGTATTTATAGCCGTTATAGCCTTTTTGTTCCGGGGTTGCGCCATGTTTTTTTAAGTAGGATTCAACGAAGTGGTCAATTTCTTCTGTTGTCACTCCAGGTTTGATCCGTTCCGCAATTTCTTTATGGCAATCGGCTAGCAATTTCCCCGCTTCATGCATTAGCGCAATTTCACGCTTCGATTTAAGTGTTATCATCGTATCGCCTACTTTCTTTCTTAACATATGTGCTTATGGTTGGGCACGTTCACAATAGTGATGCATTCTTCATTAGTGTAACGCATTTTTGCAAAAGTAGGTAGCAGAGAGGGTGCTTTTTCCAATTTCGTGGGAACGAAAACAATGTTTGTAAAGGTTAAACGAACGTCCACGCCGGAAACGAGTTGTAAATGGCCTGTATGTTGCATAAACGTAAGTGTAGGCAAAGCAATTGGTGTATTCCATGCAGAAGACCTTATCCTTGCAAAGTTTAAATCTTTCTGGCTATTATGGACTGGAAAGAAATGCGTATACAGCAATTGGCGCTAGAGGAGGTTATATCGATGGATGATCGTTTGTTTAAAGCGGCGATGGGAAAGTTCGCCACAGGCGTCACTGTTGTATTGACGAAGTGGGAAAATGACAACCATGGCATGACAGCAAATGCATTTATGTCTGTTTCCCTAGAGCCGAAGTTGATTGTCGTTTCAATTGCTAATAAAGCGAGAATGAAACCGATTATCGAACAATCCGGAAATTATTCGGTCAATATATTGGCCACAGGCCATGAAGAATTGTCTATGCATTTTGCCGGGCAAAAAGAGTTGGCCCATGTCGACTTTAGCGAGTTTGCAGGCATTCCCGCGATAAAAGGGGCAATTGCGACAATTGCCTGTGATGTTCACGATACTGTCGTGCAAGGTGACCACACGTTGTTTTTCGGCAAAGTGAGGGATGTGCTCGTTACAGACCGAGAGCCGCTTGTTTATTACGAAGGAAAATATAAAAAAATCTAACGTACAAGCGGTAGTCTGGGGCTCGAAGTGGAGAATAAAAGGGAAACGGCTCTCTTTTTAGCAGACTGGATGCACAGGATAAATGAAAAAACGGGAAAGGGTTTTGATGAAACAGTCAGAACCCTTTTTGCTATTATGTTGCCTGCTTCTTATCGTTAAAAAAGCCCGCCTCGTTCAATATGAAAGAAAAAGGAAAACAACAAAAAAAACAGTGGGACGAGCGTAATCGCAATGCCGGTAAGACGTGTAGATGGACGAAATTGGAGGGAGAAGCCGCATACCCATACAACAAATAACAACAAGTAGGCAGGAGCGAATTGCCTGGTGCCTTCCACGTTTTCATTATGGGAGCTTAAATAAAGGGACGCGAGAAAAACTAAGATGCCGGCTACAGCGTTAAATGAGTGCCTCAAAATGGCCATAGAAACAGACAACCCCTTTCCTTACAACGTATGCAAACAGAAAGGGGAGAATGCCATGTAAATTAGTCGTTTCGGTTGTTTTCCAAACCCAGTGCGTACGTTCGAGCGATTTGCTCTGCAACGGCTTCTAAGTAGGCGGCCCCATTGGCAATTGCCTCGTCCAATGGGATCGCGCCTGGGACAAGAGAAAAGGCTGCGTCAATCCCATGGTCGAAGATCGCTTCATAACCATCGCCTAATTGCCCAGCTACGGCGATGACAGGGATTTGTTGTGCTTTGGCTGCTTTCGCCACGCCTATTGGTGTTTTGCCGTAAGGGGTTTGCGAATCGAGCCGTCCTTCTCCTGTCACAACCAGCTCTGAACCAGCAATTCGCTTATGAAAACCGGTTGCTTCTAAAACGAGCGTAACGCCAGACTCGATTCTTGGTTGAAAGAAGGCGAGCAATCCTGCTCCTAAACCGCCTGCCGCGCCAGCGCCAGCAATGTGCTGAACAGATTTGCCGAGCTGTTGTTTAATGACGGCTGCATAATGAGTGAGCGCCCTTTCCATTTCTGCGATCATTTCTTGGGTAGCGCCTTTTTGCGGGCCATAAATGGCTGAAGCCCCTTTTGGACCAAGCAGCGTATTATCGACATCACAGGCAATTTCAAGCGAAGCATCCGCAAGCAAGGGATGCTTTGTTTCTGTACGAATACGAGCAAGCTTAATAAGGGGGCTACAGCCTTGTTGAAGCTCTTTCCCTTCGGCATCTTCGAGGCGGATGCCAAGTGCTTGTGCACAACCTGCGCCGCCATCATTCGTAGCGCTGCCGCCTAGACCGAGAATAATCCGTTTAGCGCCCTGTTCCAGCGCGTCTTTTATTAACTCGCCTGTTCCAAACGTTGTTGTTTTCCGCGGGTCGCGCTTATCTTTTGGCACGAGATGCAAGCCAGACGCAGCTGCCATTTCAATAACTGCTATCTGTTCTTTTTTGGCGAAGGCGTAGGCTGCTTCGACTTGGTTGCCGAGAGGTCCTGTTACAGTAGCTGTACGAATTGTAGCGCCAAGTGCATCGGCGAGTGATTGAACTGTTCCTTCTCCTCCGTCGGCCATAGGGATGCATTCGTAAATGGCATGGGGGAAAACTCGTTTAAATCCTGCTTTAATCGCTTGTGCTGCTTGGAGGGCTGTCAAGCTTTCTTTAAACGAATCAGGAGCAATTGAAATTTTTTGCATCGTTTTCTCCTTTCGTGCATGGAATCGTGGATAGCATCCGTCGCTATTGAGGAGCGGGTGCCGAGTTTTAAATGCGATTGCGCTAAGTAAACCATGTGAAGGGACTCGCACTGTCAGCAACGTTCCACTTCACAGTTACGCTAGGCGCCGTTGCATTTAATTCAATATTTGAAATCGGTTACAATAACAATTATAAAGCAACGCTAGCCTGTAAGCACTGTGGCGAAGCACAAAGAAAACGAATCTACAAGAGTTTTCCTTGTGCTTGTATACCATTTAATTGGTACAGCAAACAGGCGATAAACAAATCAGTTAACTCACGAATCACTTTTGGGTTTTTTCCAGTCAGCGCCTTGATCTTATTTAAACGGTGGTGGACTGTATTGCTGTGTACAAATTGGTGATTGGCGATTTTCTTAATATCGCCATTATGAATAAAGTACTGTTTGATGGTCTCTATCAGTTCAGCAGATTGATTAGATGCGAGCAGTGGAGAGAGTAGCGCCAAAAAAGGTTGAATCGTTCCTGATTGTTGCCACTCGAATGCAAGTCCTTCAAGCATTGTTTCCTCAAAGTAGAGCAGACGCTTTTCAGTGGTGGGTACGTCTTCTTCATAAAGAGACAGTGCTGCCCTGGCTATGTTGCATGAGGAAGCAACGGTGCCAAAGGAATGGGCGACTGGCCCTGACGTGGCGATTAGCAAGCAGTTGTTTTTTTGCAAGAACGATTCGAACCGTTTTTCTTCAGGACGTGTTTCAAAAAAGAATAATTCTCCACGCTCTTCGTATTGGAAAAAATGGCCGAGTTCTTTCGGGAATGTTTGCTCGTGCGCCTTTGACAACGCCCAGGCGCGCAGCGGCAGGAAAAGGGAGTCAAGACCAGTTGCTTGGAGCCTTTCCATAAAAGTACGCTCGTTTTCGACTTCGCCAACGACTAAGGCACGCAGTAATTGGTAGGCAATTCGTTCGTTTTGCCGAAGCTGCTCACTTAAATAAGCTTGGTTGACTAACAATTCGGCTGCCATTTGCACGAGCTCGGCATATGGCGCCACCTCCACGGGATTCCCCGTTATGCCGATGACGCCGACTGATTTCCCTTGAAAACGGATCGGCAAATTGATCCCAGGTTTTGTCCCTGAGGGGCAGTCGCCAGTTGGGTTGATAGAGATCGATTTCCCTGTTCGCAAAACGTCGACTGCAATCGAATGAATGTTAAAAAGCCGCTTTTTTTCACCGCTTGCAATCACGGCCCCTTCTGCATTCATGATGTTCACATTACTAGGAACGATGTCCATTGTCCGTGTGACAATTTCATTTGCCAGTTCATGCGTCAACATCTAGACACCCCCTTATTGCTGGACAGACAAGGACTTTGCTTTAATGCGCTCAAACACGGTTTGAACATCTTCTGGCTTTAAAAACTCAATTGGCGATACATGCTTGTCAAACTGGACTTGATCTGCCTCGACAAGCAGCATATAACGGTCGCCGAGTTTTGCTAAATGGACGGTTTCGCCAAATTCAGCAATGGGCACTTTAATGTCTGTGTCGCCGAGCTTCATTCGTGTCGAAGCATCAGGCGCATGTTCGGCGATTTGTGCAGACGCTTCCATCACTTCATGGGTAGAAAATTGTTCTTGCAGCTCTCTCGTTTCGCTTGAAGCCCAAAGCTCGATTTTTTCGGTGAAAGCGTTGCGTTCTTCTACAGAGTGGGCAAATGCTTCCTCTGCATGTTCTTCCATAATCGTTTGTACCTGTGTCCGCAAAATTTGCGGCATTGAATCGCCATATTCGACGTAAGGAAGAAAATCTTCGAAGTATCGGGCGTGGGAAGACTGGTGGATTTTGACTTCCGCTTGTTCCACCATGCCTTCCTCAATCATATGTGGGTATTGAATTGATTTCATATTTTTCGTTGTAATAGCCCGTTCGACTTTTTTAATCAGTGTTTTGGAATCGGCAAGCGTGGCGACGTTTTCCTGAAAATCGCATTTGAGCACGAATAAAAATAAGTCACTGTAATACTTTTTGGGCACAGCTTTGCAAACTAAAAAGACGCCTCCACGTACTGCGCTTGTCTGTAGATAGGTTTTCACAAAGGCTTCGCTTTCTTTTTGGAAAGCAGCAACTGAGTCGGCCGTTAAGGCACGTTGAAAGAGGTTATAATTTGGATTAGAACTTAAAGGATGGCCAGGTTCTGCGACAAAGCGGCCGATTTTAGTCGGCGCTGCGTCTGAATTTGGATGGTGCTGGGCTTTTCGTTTGACGATTTTTTTTAGCTCCCCTTCTAAAAAGGAAGAAAGGGGGCTTTTTTCAAAAGCATCGGTGTCTAACGTTTGGTAATGGCTATATTGTTTTGTATCCGACTCATGGTCGACTTGAACGGCATAAAAAGATAAATATTGAACGGTAAATTCCATATCGTACTCCTATTAAATCATCGTGATTGCTTTTGTTTAACAAACAGTATAGCATGGTGACTGTCAACGACCAAAAGAAAGCAAACTATGGGCTTTTGTCAAATTGGTTGTGTGATATTAATGAAATCTGCTTGAATCCCCTACATCAAATATAGAATCGGTTATACTAGGTAAAAAGGAGCAAGAGGGGTGTGAAATGCGTTGAAGCAAGTCCTGTTTGCTGTAGGTGCGCTATGGTGTTTGGCAGGCTGCGGACAAAATGACGGCATCTCTTTGACAGAAGATGATGTTGTTCAAACGGAAGGGACGATTGTAGACGTCGAATTTGAGGGCGATTACCAAGCGAATGCAGACGCCAAAAGCGTGGGCGTTTCTGGGGAAAGCAGCGAACCTGCACCAACGATCACTTCGTTTGATGTAGACGCAAATCCGCAAATGAATGTCCTTATAAATAGAAGAACGGAAATATATGTCAAACACTTAAATGATTATTTACGTGTCGACCAGTCCTTTCTAAAGCCCGAGCTAGAAGTAGAAGTGTATGGAGAACCAACAACGTCTCAACAGCCAGAAGAAACGAAAGCGACAAAAATTGTCATCTTAACAAAAGAATATTCCATTAAAGGGATTGTATCGAATGTCAATGAAGAGCAAAACACATTCTTTGTTTTAGGGGAAGATGGCCATTATGAATCTGGCACGCGTTTTCATTACGACGTAGCAACCGAAGTACTAGAGCTTGTCGATGAGGACGAATATGAACCATTAAAATCACAAGACTTAGAGAGTGGCCTCGTTGTAGAAGTGGTGCCAAGAGGGAATGTAGAGGAAACTATACCACAGGAAGCAGATGCTGCCCGTGTCGTCGTTGTGGATGAGGATAAAGAAGAGTTAGAGAGCCTTGAGCAGGAAGCAGAAGAAGACGAAGATGAGCAAACGGAAGAGCAGGAGTCGGGCTCTGCCGATACAGGGGATGAAGATGAGTGATAAATAAGAAACAGATCGGCATGTTCATTGTGGCTTGCTTTTTGTTGACGCTTGCAGCGTGCGGAGGAACCGACAGCAAGCAAGGGCAAAATGAAGAAGGCGCACCGGACGTAGCTGTGGGAGAGACAGAGACACCCATTGTCTCAATGGAAATGGAAAATGGCGGCATTGTGAAATTAGAACTTTATCCAGAGATTGCTCCTAAAACAGTCAATAATTTTGTCGCGCTTGTGGAAGATGGTTTTTATGACGGCCTGACATTTCACCGGATAATACCAGGGTTTATGATTCAAGGTGGCGATCCAAATGGAGATGGCACAGGTGGTCCAGGTTATGAAATTAAAGGTGAGTTTTCAAATAATGGTATTGATAACCCCCTCTCCCATGAGCGTGGCGTCATTTCGATGGCAAGAACGCAAGAACCGGATTCAGCCGGCTCCCAGTTTTTTATTATGCATGAAGATGCTTTAGACCTTGATGGCGACTATGCTGCCTTCGGAAAGGTGATTGAAGGCATGGACGTAGTCGATGAGATCGCCGAACAAACAGAGACAGAAACAGGTGGTGCCCAAGAGGGCAGGCCAGTTGCTGGGCACGAGCAAGTGATTAAAAAAATGACAGTTGAGCGCTAGAGAGTTCGACTGTCATTTCTGTGCATTCTCCCATAAGTTAGCCAAATGTTTGCTTCTCGCTTTTCTGGGAATGGTTTTATAAAACTCAAAAAAAGGGAGCTGGTTCACATGAAAGCAATTGGGTTGTACCGCTATTTGCCGATTGATGACAAGGAAAGTTTAGTAGAAGAACAAGTACCAGATCCTGTGCCAAGCGGTCGGGATTTACTGATCGAAGTAAAGGCTGTGTCTGTCAATCCCGTTGATACGAAAGTAAGAGCTCCTAAAGACAAAACGGAGGAGGCGCTTCGTATTCTCGGTTTTGATGCGAGCGGGGTTGTAAAGGCTGTAGGCGAAGACTGTGTGCTATTTGATGTAGGCGATGAAGTTTATTATGCTGGCAATATTGCGAGGCAAGGATCGAATGCCGAATTTCAACTGGTGGATGAACGAATTGTAGGACCAAAGCCAAAATCGTTATCTTTTGCAGAAGCGGCAGCGATGCCGTTAACTTCTATAACCGCTTGGGAAGCATTGTTTGACCGTCTGCGGATTAGCGAAGGGGATGCAGGGAAATCGATTTTGCTGATTGGCGGAGCTGGAGGCGTTGGCTCCATTGCGATCCAATTAGCCGCTAAAGCGAACTTGAATGTCATTGCGACTGCTTCAAGACAGGAAACGGCAGCATGGTGCAAAAGCATGGGCGCCCATCATACGATTAACCACAAACAGGAATTGCTTCCTCAACTTCAAGAGCTTGGCTATAAAGACGTTGATTATATTTTCTGCATGGCTGACACGAATGAGCATTGGGATGGGATGGCTGCTTGCATCAAGCCTCAAGGCGCCATTTGTGCGATCGTTGAAAATAAACGGCCTCTTGATATGGGCAAAATACGTTCGAAAAGCGTTACTTTTTCTTGGGAACTGATGTTTACCCGTCCTGTCTTCCAAACAGAAGATCAAATTGAACAGCATCGCTTGTTAATCGATATAGCTGCTATGTTTGATCGTGGTGAATTAAAACAGACAATGACAAAAACGCTTTCACCGATGAATGCCGAAACGCTTAAAGAAGGGCATCGGCTGTTAGAACAAGGAAACATGATTGGCAAGCTTGTGATCATAAACGAATGACCATACACTGGCTGTTTTCCGTCCTTTGCCAAGAAGGGCGGTCTTTTTCGCTAAACCGTCCGAAAGGAAAGTTGTATAATAAGGCTGCACAATAAGAAAGGAGCGATTTGATGACTGTTGTATTTGATTTGCATACCCACCACCATCGCTGTGGCCACGCCCTTGGGGAGATAGAAGATTACATACAGGCGGCGATTGAAAAAGGGATGGACTATATTGGCATTGCTGACCACTCGCCGTATTTTTACAGCGATGAAGACCAACTGTATCCGGGCATTGCGATGGGGAAAAGCGAATTAGCTAACTACGTCGAAGAAGTGCTGGCGTTAAAGAAAAAGTATAAGCAGCAAATCCATGTCCTACTAGGAATGGAGAGCGACTTTTTTCCAGACCACCAAGATCTGTACAAACGTATGTATGAGAAATACCCTTTTGATTACGTTATTGGCTCCGTCCATTATGTAAATGAGGTCAACATTTTTCGAAAAGGGCGTTGGGAAGGGTTAAATCAGGCAGAGCGTGTCGAAGTGAAAGAGGCCTATTATCGACTGATTCAACAATCTGCAAAAAGTGGAATGTTTCAAGTGCTTGGCCATATTGATGCTATGAAAGGATTTTATCCAGCGTTCTCAGCTATTGAAACACCCATTATTGAAGAAACGCTTAAAGTGATTGCCGATGAACAGGTCGCAATCGAAGTCAATACGTCAGGAAAAACAAAAGATTGTGGTGGTTGGTATCCTTCCCATGAAATATTAGAGCGAGCCCACCATTATGGTGTGTCTGTGTCGTTTGGGTCCGACGCCCACACGCCTGAGCGCGTTGCTGATGATTATCATGAAGTTCAACGTATGCTAAAGGAGATTGGATTTAAAGAGATGGTTTTCTTTGTTGGGAAAGAGCAGAAATCCGTGATGTTATAAGCGAAAAGAGCCTGCCTTGCAGGCTCTTTTTTAACGGGTATATAGTGAGCAGTGGAAAGAGTAGAGGGGAAACCCGGAAATGAGTGTAAAGTTTTATTCATTTGGATAATAAAGCCATTAATCTATGCAATTGACCATGTTTTAAAAATAGGGAGAAGGGCTGGTTTTTTTCTTTCAGTTAAAAATTGAAGATGAGTTGGGAAAATAGAAAAAGGTATTGGCACAGTCTTTTCTGGAGCCTAAAAATGAAAAAATGGTTCTATTTTCTCGCGGAAATGACGATTTCTTGAATAGACAAAAGCCCTATGAATTTTGTTGTTGTTTTCTGCATTTTCGATATAATTCGGTTATGCATGACAAAAAGATTCAGAAAGGGTGTTTTTATTTGAAAAAAGCGCGTGCATTAAGCGGACGTAAAACGATGTATATGAGTGCGCTGTCTCTTTGTATGGTGGCAAGCTCTGTACCGGTTGCACCCCAGTTGGCAATCGCTGAAAGGGGCGAGGCGCAATCGCTCTTTTTAGCTGATGAGATTGATTTGGCCAGTACAGAAGACGTTTCGGTTATTGTCGAGTTTGATGAACTTCCAGAACAAGTGGCCCTTGCTGTTTCGAAAGAGCTTGAAGACGATTTGACAGAGGAAGAAGCACGGGAAAATGTAGAAGAATCGCACGAGCAATTTAAAGAAACATTGGCCGATGTGCTAGATACGTCCGAGAACGCTTCTTCTTATGTAGAACGGGAATATACGACCATTTTTAATGGAGTTTCTGTAAACTTGCCAGCAAACAAAGTGGAAGAATTGCTTGAACGTGAAGGCGTAAAAGCGATTTATAGCAATGATGTCATTGAGTTAATCAAGCCTGTTGAGGAAAAGGCCGTTGATGAGCCTGTGGAAGCAATGATGGTCGACAGCATTCCTTTCCTCGGTGTTCATGAGCTCCATGAACAAGGGCTGAAAGGAGCAGGTGTAAAAGTCGGTGTTATTGATACAGGCATTGACTACGAACATCCAGATTTAAAAGCTGTATACAAAGGCGGTTATGACTTTGTCGACGATGATGACGACCCAATGGAAGCGACTTATGAGGACTGGAAAAACTCGGGAATGCCAGAATTTAATGCAAATGGAAGCTCCTATTATACGAGCCATGGCACACATGTCTCCGGTACCGTGGCAGGAACAGGAGAAAATGATTCAGAATATGCTGTCACTGGCGTCGCCCCTGAAGTCGATTTGTATGCCTATCGTGTCCTCGGCCCATATGGCTCCGGAACAACGGCTGATGTCATTGCTGGCATTGAGCAATCCGTAATGGATGGCATGGATGTGATCAATCTATCACTCGGAAACAATGCCAACGATCCAATAGCACCGACGAGCATAGCAACAAACAATGCTACCTTGGCTGGAGTGACGGTTGTGACATCAGCTGGAAACAATGGCCGTAATGGGCTCGGCACAGTAGGCGCTCCTGGGGCAGCAGCATTGCCTATTTCTGTAGGGGCAAGCAATGTTTCTCTTACGATCCCTGAATTTTCGAGTACGTATCAATTAGGAGAGGAAGAGCTGACAGGCGACCTCCGTGTCATTGCCGAATCGTTTACAGGCAACCTAGAGGATTTCAGCAACCAAACGCTTGAGCTAGTTGATGCCGGGCTTGGTACCGTTGCAGAATTTGAACAAGTAGACGTAAGCGGAAAAGTCGCTTTTGTGATTCGTGGCGAACTTGCATTTGTTGATAAAATTGCAAACGCTAAAGCAGCAGGAGCAGAGGCAATCATTATTTATAACAATCTTCCAGGGGATGGCCATAATCCGATCTATGCTGGTGCGGGCCACAACTATGTCCCTAGTTTTTCTTTAACTTATGAGGACGGAGAGGCGATCGCTTCATTATTGGAAGACGGGGCAACAGTAACATTTGGCGAAATGAGTGGAAGCGTGACGACCGGTGATTTGCTAGCCGATTTTAGTTCACGGGGGCCGGTCAACTACACAGCGGCAATTAAACCGGAAGTTGTTGCCCCTGGGGTCGATGTCCATTCTACCGTACCAAGCTATATGGCAGGACCGGAGTTCACTGGCGATTATGAGTTTGCTTATCGACGCTCGTCAGGTACGTCGATGGCTTCCCCTCACGTGGCCGGGGTTGCGGCACTCATGATTCAAGCCAATCCAGAACAGACACCTGCGGACATCAAGACCAAATTAATGAATACGGCTGTGCCAATGACAGAGGAATACAATGTGTTTGAAATAGGGGCAGGCCGGATCAACCCAGTGGCTGCGATTGAATCAACGGTCATGATTCAGGCATCGATTGACAGTTACCACGTCGAGGACGACCTTTTAGCCTTGATTCAAGACAAAACAGGCGGGTTAAGCTTTGGTTTCGTTAGTACGGATGCAGGCAATATCCGGGAACGTCACAGCCTACGCTTGACAAATAGCGGTACTGAAGCAAAGACATTCAATGTACATGCATCCTTCCACACTGCCAATGGAACGCTTCCTGCCGGAGAGAATGGCCTTACTCTGCAAACCAATTCAACGATTACGGTGCCAGCAGGCGAGACAGTCGAGAACAATGCCTTTCTCATTGCACCGAAAACGGCAGCAGAAGGGTTGTACGGAGGGTATATGACGTTGACAAACGTCGCTGACCAAAGTGAAGTATATCGAATTCCGTTTGGCACGTATGTTTCAGAAGAAGCATTGGTTGCGCAACCAATTGGCACGCCTGTCTATGCTTTCGATTTTGCATCTTAATAAAGAAGGGGGGATCCCCTTTTTTTGAGGAAGCTGGTTTATTTATGGTCAACATGTGGATAACAATCGGAAAATTGGCGATTACCGGGATTGCATCGTTTTTGTTCTTCCTCGTTCTCTTTTTTGTCCTTCAAGGAAAGGGCAGTGACGGCAGAGGACCTGAGCTGTTTGGCTGGACAAGCTATACCATCTTGTCCAACAGCATGGAGCCGACATTTTCCGCCGGAGATGTGGTCATCATGAAAAAGAATGAGGAGCCTAGCATTGGCGATGTTGTAACGTTTATGGCTCCTGAACGGCGCTTGTTCACACACCGGATTGTTGAGAAGTTTGAAAGCAATGGAAAGACGTATTATAAGACGCAAGGCGATAACAACAACGTTGTAGACGAAGACCCAATCGTAAAAGAACAAATTGTCGGCACCCATATGTTCACCATTCCTAAAGTTGGTTTAGTTGCTGAAAAAATCAATCAACCAATTGGTTATGGTTTGTTGATTGTCGTGCCGATTGCTGGGTATTTGCTGTTATCGTTCTACGAAACTATCCAAAAAAAACGCAAGGAGGCTTCTTGATGAAAAAGGTAAAATCATTGAAATTAGCCATGATCGCTACAGCTTTTGTAGGAGCGTTAGTTATTGTTCTCGGCTCAGGAGGGTCGTTTTCATGGTTTACAGGGGAAACGTCTGCTACTGGGGAAATTAAAAATGGAACGCTGGAAATTAACCATGGCGAGGACATTGACGGCAACATCGTCCAAGCGGAAAGTTTTGCTCCTTCACAGCTAATCTTTGGCGATTGGCTCTCAATTGAAAATACAGGCACCCTGGACACTCATTTGCAAGCAACCTATGACCACTCTGTCGACTTGAATGTACCCATCGATGCGTATAAAGTTGGCTACATTGCGATTAAGTATACAACAACGCCAGGCAGGGATGTGTATGAAGATGCACAATATAAGTTAGACCAATTGTTTAATGGCATTACTAATGAAGTTCAGTCTTTTTCACATACGGCCGAGGCAAATGGCGTTGAAGTTGTAGCTGCCTTAATTGATGAACAAGCTTATGACGAAAATGCTGATCAGTTTGTGCTTGGCGATGGCAGCTTGCAAGGACCTGACAACGAATTTTGGCAATTGGATGAAGGCCAATACATTGATCTTAATTTTGGCGTGAAATTAGACGAGAATGCAGGCAATGAATACCAAGGAGCTGTTTATACTGCTTCACTTGAAGTATTAGCCAAGCAAACAGACCAAGGCGCGAAATAATTTAGTCAGTGGAGGTTGTCGGCATTTGCCGACAACCTCAGACTGTAGACAAACGCTCGCATACTTCGTCGTTTGCCTCACTCATATGCTCATGAACCCCCGTTCTATTCGCATCTTCCCTCGGCTGCACTCCTCGTCTGACAAGCGTTTTCTATCAGTCTGATTGCGGTTAGCGACTTTGCCGACAACCTATTTTTTGTTGTCTACTAAAACAGAAATTCCTATTTTGCTGGTTGATAAAGGTAGCAGTCTTGTTCATGGCTGTTGACTAAGCCAGCAGCTTCCATAAAAGACTGGCAAGTGGTTGGCCCAACAAAGGCCATACCAGCAGACTTTAACACTTTGCTGAGCGCTATAGCTTGTTCGGAAAGGTTGTCCTGTTTATTTGGAGCAAAGGACCAGATAAAATGGGCAAAGGAGCCATGCTCGTTTGCAAGTGTACGAGCTACAGCCGCATTTGTAAGAACGGCACGGATTTTTCCTTCATGGCGAATGATCGCTTTCATTTCTTTTAAGCGCGCCACATCTTCTTCTGTAAAACGGGCCAATGACTCCCAGTTAAAGCTAGCGAATGCAGTTCGGAGCGCATCTCGTTTTTTTAAGACAGTTAGCCAGCTTAATCCTGATTGCATAAGCTCTAACATAAGCATTTCAAATAGCTGTTGGTCGTCATAAGTAGGGCGCCCCCATTCGCTATCATGGTAGTGCTCGTAGAGGGGGCTGTTACTTACCCAACTACAACGCTTTGGCATAGGAACCTCCTCATATTTGAACGATAAGCCGGAGCACTGTTAATAAGCAACCGGCCATTTTTCTTTTACATAAGCCATTTCCCAAAAACTATACTCTAGTTGACAGCTTTTTAAAAAATGGTCTTGCATCCGTTCTTTTTCTTGTTCGGTAGCATGTGCCGCAAGGTCGTCGAGGCGTTTACAAAATTGTTTCGTTACCCCCATTTCTCCGTTTGAGCGGTAAAAGGAAATCCAGTCGAAAAATGGATGGTTCGCTTTTGGCTGGAACGTTTCGTACAAATAGTCGCCGATCGCTTGGTATGTCCACGGACAAGGCAGAAGCACAGCCAATATTTCGGCGAGAGAACCACGGTGGGCGACATCAAGCATGTGGCGTGTATAGTGGTGGGCAGTTGGGGCGAGAGGCTCATATTGCAAATCTTCATAGCGGACGCCTGCCACCTTGCAAAAATTATGGTGAGGGTGTGTTTCACTGTGCAAAATAAAGCCAATTTGTTCCGCGAACATCGCAATGTCTTCGCGGTTTTCGCACCGGCTAATAGCAATGCCGTATATTTGCATAAACGTATTTAAGTATTCAAAATCTTGTTTGACGTAGTGAATAAGGGAATCTGCGGGCAACGAGCCTTTGCCAATACCTTGTACAAACGGATGGCTAAATATGGCTTTGTAAATCGGGTCGGCGGTTTTGCGAAGTTCGGCAGTAAAACTCATAAAAATCGTCTCCTCCTTTTTTTCCACAAAGGGATGCCTGACGCAAAGAAAGGAGAGTTGCTTTACATGAATAAGCAATTGTTCTCCACTTCCCTACGCTGGTACAAGCCAGATCAGGTTCAAAGGGTCAAAGCAGCGCTTTTCTCAGCCAGATGGCTCCCCTAGTGGTTCTTCTTAAAGTGAACCATATCTTCAGACAAAGTGCAATGAATAGCTGTTAACGGTACGTTGCCCACTGGCAAAAAACATTTGCAAGGCACGCTAGAAGGTGTTATGATGCTTCGGAGACTAAAAATAGACAGATAAATGAAATATTGTAAGGATGGGAGACAGCATGAAATCATACGTAATTGATCGGATGTATAAAGCATCTGCAGGGGTCGCCAATGCAGTGCTTGTTACGTTAGGTATTGGACTTTTGTTTGAATCTTTCGGCAATATTTTTGGTTGGAGTGCGTTTGTCACAATTGGCTCCATTACTAAAATTCTACTCGCTCCAGCAATTGGCGCCGGGATCGCTTACCAGCTAGGAGGAAACACGCTCGTCATTTATGCAGCTATGGCTTCGAGTACGGTGGGCGGCAATGCGATTAGTTTTGTCGAAGGGCTGCCAGTTCTCGCACCAGGACAACCTGTGAGCGCTGTTATTGCAGCAGTCGCTGCGACTTATGTCGGCAAACGAATAACTGGAAAGACGAAACTGGATATGATGGCAATTCCTTTTTCCGGTATTTTTGTTGGCGGGCTTGTAGGACTTGTTATGGCAGCTGTTACGACACCGATGCTAGAATGGATAAGCGCGCAACTGGCTACGTCTGTACAAGGATCGCCTATTATCGCTCCAATGGCCATCGCTCTCACATGGAGCATTTTGCTTATGACACCAGCTTCATCGGCTGCACTTGCGATTGCCTTGCAAATGGACCCGATCTCAAGTGGTGCAGCATTAATTGGTTGCACAGCTCAGTTTGTCGGTTTCACCCTTATGTCTTGGAAACAAAACGATGCTGGGGCATTACTTGCCCAAGGGCTTGTCACGCCAAAAGTACAGTTTCCCAATTTAATTAAAAACCCGCGCCTCTGTTTGCCTCCGTTTGCCGCAGCAATTATTTGCGCTCCGATTGCTTCACTAGCCTTTCAGTTCCAAGTTTCGTATGAGCTTGCCGGTTTAGGCTTGAATTCTTTGATTGCGCCTATTACGATTTTTTCCACACAAGGAATAACAGGCTTGTTCATTTTTATAGGCACAGGCATCATTTTGCCAGGGATCATTTCATTGGCGTTATATGAGTTAATCAAACGGATTGGCTGGGCGAAAACAGGCGATTTGCATATTAAACTGCAATAATGGAGAAGAAGGTACTTTCAGGCTTACGCCAAACATAGACGTAATGATGGCCAGCCGAGGCTGTCGTTGGAATAGAAGACAAAGCTCAGCGGAAGCTGAGCTTTGTTTTTTCTTATCCTTCGATTTTTCGTTCAGCTCGTTTTTCTGACTGCGCTTCTTGTTCGCCATCTTGTGGTTTGCTTGATAAGAACCATCCGGCAATGACAATAAGAACTAAAACGCCGTAGAAAAAGAGCTTCCAGCCCGTTGAGTGTGGGAATTCGTGTGGGATCCATGCAATCGCATCATGGGCAAGCACTTGCACCGTCAACTTGACGCCAACCCAGCCAACAATAATAAATGCGGCCGTTTCAAGGCCAGGCCGTTTTTCGAGCAGTGCAACAAATTTTGTAGCTGCAAAGCGCATGATTAAGAGGCCGATGAAACCGCCAAGAAAGACGACAATAAATTGGCCGATGTCCATACTGCCGACCGTGCCGAGGTTAGTTGGCGTTAAAGCGGTGGCCAAGGCAACGGCAGCTAAAATCGAGTCAACAGCAAAGGCGATGTCGGCGACTTCGACTTTTAACACAGTCGTCCAGAAGCCGCTTCCTTTTTTAGCTTTTGCAATGCCGGCCTTTTCCTCGCTTTTCTTGACAATATGCTTTCGGTATAAATGGTTTAGCGCAATGAATAATAGGTATGCGGCACCAATCGCTTGAACTTGCCAAATGTCGACAAGAAAAGAAATGATAAACAACGAACCTAACCGAAAAACAAACGCGCCAGCCAAACCGTAAAAGAGCGCTTTTTTACGTTCTGTCTCAGGCAAATGTTTGACCATAATCGCTAGAACTAGCGCATTATCAGCCGCCAATACACCTTCCAATGCAATAAGCACAACAAGCACCCAGCTGTACTCTAAAAGTAATGATACATCCATCGCTCCACTCGCCTCTCTTTAGTTAATGTCCACTCCAGCTCGTTTTCACCAAAGAGAGGAAAAAATACACAAAAAAGACCTCTGCCTTGGTTTTAAAAACGAGGCAAAGGTCTTGCTAGACATTTATGTATCATGCCAACAACAAAGCCGGTGGAAAATCCACGTAATGACGACTTTGGTTCAAGTTATGTCAATAACTTGCAGCTACTCCCCTTTGAAGGAATGTTATGCAATTAACGATAGTATACGTGAAGATTAATAGAAACGTCAAGCCTTTTTAAAAAATAGAATGGACAGGGCATGAATAAGCCTGCTCTTGGGTAAACATGAACTATAAGAGAAAGGTGTGATTCAGGTTGGAAAAATACAAACATCACATCGTCGAAACAGGAGGCCACACGTTTCACATCGTGTCCGCTGGACAAGAAGATGGAGAACTGGTCCTTTTGCTGCATGGTTTTCCTGAGTTTTGGTACGGATTTCGCCATCAAATCAATGCATTGGCAAGAGCAGGATACCGCGTCATTGTGCCAGACCAACGTGGCTATAACCAGTCCGATAAGCCTAAAGACATTAAAGCTTACACGCTCGATGTCCTTCGTGATGACTGTGTAGCGTTTATTAAAGCGTTTGGGCGGAAACAAGCTTATTTAATCGGTCATGATTGGGGAGGAGCAGTTGCTTGGCATCTAGCTGCCTCAAAGCCAGAAGTTGTGAAAAAGCTTGTCGCCATTAATATTCCCCATCCAGCCGATATGCGTGTTGCTTTAAAGAAGCACCCTTTGCAGCTGTTCCGCAGCGCATATATGCTGTTTTTCCAAGTGCCCCATGCCCCAGAAAAGCTGCTTGCCGCCAGGGATTTTGCCTACTTGGAAGCTGGAATGACGAAAACAGCCAATGAGCGGGCTTTTACAAAGGCGGAATTGCGTCACTATAAACTGGCTTGGCGGCAGCCAGGAGCGCTGAAAGGAATGCTTAATTGGTATCGTGCCATCCGTTTCCAAGGGGTAGACAGGAAGACCGAGATTGATCTGCCAGTCTCTGTGCCGACAAGGATCATTTGGGGAGCCAATGACCTGTTTTTAAGTAAAGCACTCGCACAAGCCAGTTTGAAAAGGTGTAGCAATGGCGATGCCGTGTTAGTAGATGGCGCTACCCATTGGCTCCACCATGAGCATCCTGAAATTGTGAATCATCTCATGCTTGAGCATTTACAAAAACAAAAAAAGCGGCTTTGGCCTGTGTGAAGCTGTGCCGCGCCGTTGCGTTTTGGCAATCAGTCTGGTACGATACATGTGTTATCTTAAGGGAGGTTTTTATCATGATCATTACAAAGACGATTGCCAAGGCCGCTAACTGAATACTGTCTACTGTGTACCAGTGTAAACGGGAAAGGTGCGTCTAAGTAATGAAGGCCGAACCTTAAATTAAATACCCTCGTTTGCCCACACAGGCTTTTTAGGCGTGTGTATTTTGTTATGCCTAGTAAAATCAAAATAGACATAACAACTGGAGGACTTATTATATGCATGAACAATTGAGACAAACGACACAACCAACAATTATTGTGGGTGTGGAGTTGCAAAAAGACACAGATTTCCACTATTCGATGGAAGAGTTAAACAATTTGGCCGATGCTCTTGATTTGCAGGTTGTCGGACAGCTCACGCAAAAGCTGCCTGTACCAAATCAAGCGACGTATATTGGTGCTGGTAAAGCGTCTGAACTTTCCATGATGTGTGAATCCCTTGGGGCTACGCTCGTTGTATTTAATGATGAGCTATCGCCTTCACAAATCCGCAATCTTGAGAAATTGCTGGAAGTAACCGTATATGATCGGACCATGTTGATTTTAGATATTTTTGGAGAAAGGGCGAAGACGAAAGAAGCTCAACTTCAAGTAGAAATGGCGCGGCTCCGCTATTTGCTGCCACGGCTCGTCGGCATGCGCGCTTCATTAAGCAGGCAAGGCGGTAGCGGCACTGGCTTGGCCAACCGCGGCGCCGGGGAAACAAAGTTGGAGCTCGACCGCCGTAAAATTGAAGCACGTATTCATGCGTTGGAAAAAGATCTCGAAGAAATTGTCAAACGCCGCGAGTTACAGCGCAAACGCCGGAAAAAACAAGCGCTGCCGGTCGTTGCCTTAGTTGGCTATACAAATGCAGGGAAATCATCGCTGATGAATGCGATGCTGGACAATGCCGAGGAAAAGCGAGTGTTTGAAAAAGATATGTTGTTTGCCACTCTCGATACGTCTGTGCGTAAAGTGGAACTTGACAAAAACCATTCTGTTTTATTGGCGGATACGGTTGGCTTTGTTTCTAAATTGCCAACACACCTCGTTAAAGCATTCCGCTCAACATTGGAAGAAGCGCGGGAAGCCGATTTGCTCCTCCATGTCGTCGATTATTCAAATGAACGCCATCGCGAAATGGCAAAGACGACAAATGAAACACTCCAGGCGATGGAAATTGACCGCCCGATGATTTATGTTTATAACAAAATGGATCGATTGAAAGAGGCATTTCCTCAAGCGCATGGCGATGAGCTGTTTATATCAGCTAAGACTAAACAAGGGCTTGATTTATTAGCACAGAAAATAGCAAGCTATGTTTTTCAAGATTTGGAAAAACATCTGTTCATCGTTCCTTATCGTGACGGGGAGGCGGCTGCTTATTTAAACAACCATGCCCATGTTCACACACAACGTGCTGAAGAAGACGGCTGGCATATCGTTGCCGATTTGCATGAACGAGACTTGAAGCGGGTTGAAAGCTACTGTGTGTCAAAAGAACAATAATGAAAAAAGCCATTTGAATGCTTCTCGTTCAAATGGCTTTTTGGCGTAGACAGATGAACACTTGTTTCGTTGTTTTACGACAAAGACAAATCTGGCTGTTACGCGTTTTTTAAATCCGTTTTCGCACGTTCAATTGTCGCCGAGTCGTACCAGTCGCTGTAAGTGAGAATATGTTTAGAAAGCCGCGTATTGAAGCGCAGTCTTTTTCGTTCTGTACTGGCTGGTTTGTGGACAGATTCCAAACCCATCAACCTCCTTTTATTGGTAGCTTTCCCCACTTGAAACCGTTTTAATCAAAAAACAAAGTGGGAAAATTCTGTTAACTTAATGTTAATAATTGTTTCCCAATAGGCAAATCTTTCTAACTTTGATACGTTTAAACTACCAGCTTGGACGAGTTGGGATAAAAGTGAGGAGGGAACCGAATGAAGAAACCGTTGGGGAAAATTGTCGCAAGCACCGCACTACTCATTTCTGTTGCTTTTAGTTCATCGATCGCATCGGCTGCTGAGGAAGCAAAAGAAAAATATTTAATTGGCTTTAATGAGCAGGAAGCAGTTAGTGAGTTTGTAGAGCAAATAGAGGCAAATGACGATGTCGCGATTCTCTCTGAGGAAGAGGAAGTCGAAATTGAATTGCTTCATGAGTTTGAAACGATTCCTGTTTTATCTGTTGAGTTAAGTCCAGAAGATGTGGACGCGCTTGAGCTCGATCCAACGATTTCGTATATTGAAGAGGATGCAGAAGTAACGACAATGGCGCAATCAGTGCCATGGGGAATTAGCCGTGTACAAGCCCCAGCTGCCCATAACCGTGGATTGACAGGTTCTGGTGTAAAAGTTGCTGTCCTCGATACGGGTATTTCCACCCATCCAGACTTAAATATTCGCGGTGGTGCTAGCTTTGTGCCAGGGGAACCATCCACTCAAGATGGAAATGGACATGGCACGCATGTGGCAGGGACGATTGCTGCTTTAAACAATTCGATTGGCGTTCTGGGCGTAGCACCGAGCGCGGAACTATACGCTGTAAAAGTATTAGGCGCGAGCGGTTCAGGTTCGGTCAGCTCGATTGCCCAAGGATTGGAATGGGCAGGGAACAATGGCATGCACGTTGCGAATTTGAGTTTAGGAAGCCCGTCGCCGAGTGCAACACTTGAGCAAGCTGTTAATAGCGCTACTTCTAGAGGCGTTCTTGTCGTAGCAGCATCTGGTAATTCAGGTGCAGGCTCAATCAGCTATCCGGCCCGTTATGCGAACGCAATGGCAGTCGGAGCGACTGACCAAAACAACAACCGCGCTAGCTTTTCACAGTATGGAGCTGGGCTTGACATTGTCGCGCCAGGTGTCAATGTGCAGAGCACATACCCAGGTTCAACATATGCCAGCTTAAACGGTACATCGATGGCTACTCCTCATGTTGCAGGTGTAGCAGCCCTTGTTAAACAAAAGAATCCATCTTGGTCCAATGTACAAATCCGCAATCATCTAAAGAATACGGCAACGGGCTTAGGAAACACGAACTTGTATGGAAGCGGGCTTGTCAATGCAGAAGCGGCAACACGCTAATCAATAATAATAACGCTGTGTGCTTTAAGCACACAGCGTTTTTTAGTGTGTATGAATCGAAAAAGAGCATAGATCGCCGATTTCAAAAAGCGAGCGTAAAGGGCTATTGAAGCTCTTTACGCTCGCAGGATTTGCCGCTACACGATGGAAAATTCACGTCTTTTGACTTTCATGGCGTATTTATTTAAGTATTCGTTTGCTTTTTCATACTCTCCGTTTTTCTGATACCATTGTGCCAGCTCAATTGCATAGTGGACTGGCTCTTCTTTATTATCAAGCTTATCGAGATGAGGGAGCAGTTCCTGTTCGATAAAGTTGTACATCGCATCGTCGGCTTTTAAGCGGTGCGCATAGTAGCGGGCTTGAAGCTCAGAACGTTTGTATCCACGTTTTGCACTAATTTCAATAATTTCATTTAATTTTGATTCAATTTGTTTTTTGTCCGTTTTCAATTGGAAGAGAACTTCTATGTCTGCGAGAAGGCTGAATACGTAATTTTGGCTGTCTTTATCGTAATAGGCACTGCATTTTGTAAAACATTCATGGCTTTGTTCATAGTTGCCGATTTTTTTAAGCAAGACGCCGTAATTGTACATGGCTTGGTAATAAAGCGTGTCGCGGCTAAACAAGCGTGTGTTTCGCAAAAGGATTTTATAGAGGCGAAGGGATTCCTCTGTCATATTCATTTGTGTATAATTGACCCCTAGTAACATTTGCGTGTGAAAAGCGCGAATGTAATTGTCCTCTTGCTTAAAAATTTGAAGCGCCTCTTTTGCATAAATGATTGCTTTTTCTGGCTCATTTAGCTGTGTAAAACACTGTGCAAGCACGAAAGCGACTTCACGGACAAAAATGTACTTGGAAGAATAGTCTTCACTTTGCAAGTCAAGCAAAATTTCTTTTGCTTCCTTTAAGCGGTTACGGTTTACTAGGAGGATGCCGTTGAACAGACGATAAGACAGTTCTTCGATCGCGGACAAATTCGTGCGGTTTTTATCTAAGATGGCTCGCTGCTCTTGGGCAAGGTGGTTCGCTCCGTTCATCAAATGGTAGCGCATCATGTATAAATGGTACGTATTAATGTAATCCGTTCGGGCAATGATAAATTCCTTCTCGACTAATAATTTTTGAATCCGTTTTGCTTCCTGTACATCCACAAATTGTATCGCTTCAATAAAGGCTTCCAGCGACTGCTTAATCTCGTTGTGTTGGGCATATTCATCTTCTATATTGACGCCAAGCCGGTCAAGCAAAAGGGAAGCTGTAGCATGGTTGGCCTTATAGATGTTGTTTTCAATTTTGCTAAGGTGTGGAATGGAGCAAATACCATCAGCGAGTTCTGCCTGTGTCATATTATGCTTAATTCGGTAGTATTTGATTGTTTTGCCTAACTCCACGTTTCATCAACCCACTTTGTATAAGTATCGTTAACCTATTTATAAGAAGCAAAATGTTTAATTTTATATATACTTTATTCGCCAATAATATTTAAATTCCTGCAAATTGAGTGAAAATAATCGGCCTAACAAAGAGTTTGTTCAAAAAAAGCGAGATCCCTTTACGTTAAGGAAGCTCGCTTTTTTCAAACTCAGTGTGGGCATGTTGCAATTCTTCGATTGAATAGCCGAATGTCATTTGCAAGTGTGGATAATCGGTGAAATTTGCCCAATCTCCTCCCCATTCGAAACCAAGTTCTTTCGCCAATTCTGCGACTTCAAACCAATCGGGTTCGCCGTTTTCGTTGCCGTCATAAGCGATGTCCCATAAAGGTTCGCCGCCCTCATCTAAAAGGGCAAAGTCAATAGCAAGGCCAAAATTGTGGTAAGACTGACCGCCTTTTGCATTTGTGACAATACGCCCATGTTGGTCGCGTCCTTTTTGATAGAGACGGTCTTGTTCTTCAGGGGTGCGGTAACCGTCTGTAATGAGGATCGAGATACCGATTGCTTCTGCTTCTTCAATCAATTTTTCCGTATAGTCAGCTACAACTGGGTGAAGCCCATCCGCTGGGACAATCTCTTCTATTTCGACTTCTGTATTGTTTATCGCTGTAAGAGAAGGTTGGACCAAACCGTTGAACCAACCTGTTCTAGAGATAAATCCTGCAATGAACACAAGGCCGACGCAGATCACCAAAAACAGCAGCAATCGTAAAAATGGCCGCACAAAATGCCCCCCTTCCAGACGCTAGCTCTTTTTGTTTATGGTACAAACCAGACTGGCAGAAAGGCAAGCGAGGCAATTGCCTTATAGAACTCAGCAGGCTAGGGGAAATTCCCCCGTTCATTCCTTATGGCGGTTGGCAGCGTCTGCTGTAAAATGTGGACTGTTTTTTCGACGTACAAGAAAATAAATAAGCCCAAGGATGGTCCAGATAACGCCAATCGTTAACGCATGTCTATCAATGGAATAAAGCAACCAAATGCAAAAGGCCGCTCCTAGTGCTGGCAACAGCAAATTTGCCACTGTTCCTTTAAGGGAACGGCGTTTTTCGCGAATATAGTAATGGAACACGACCGATGCATTTACGCTAATAAAACCAATAAGCGCTCCAAAACTAATGAATGAGTATATGATTTCCAATTCGCCAAAAATGGCGGTTAAAGAAAGGAGGCCAATTAGGACAATGTTAAACGTTGGCGTTTTAAAACGCGGATGAACATAGCCAAAAAAGCGCTTAGGCAATGTATTGTCGCGTCCCATCGCGAATAGCAGCCTTGAAGCACTTGCATGGGAAGACATGGAGGATGAGACCACAGCAACCATTGTTCCAGCAAGGAAGAAGGCGTGCATAAATGCGCCCCCGACGTACTGGGCGATTTCCAAAGATGCCGCTTCGGCAGAAATGAACGCATCATAATTAGGATAAACAAGCTGCAGCAAGTAAGAAACAGCTACAAACAAGGCGCCCCCGATTAAAACAACTAGTACAATCGCCAGTGGGACTGTTTTTTTCGGATTCTTCGTTTCCTCTGACAAAGTCGAGATCGCATCAAACCCTAAAAAGGAAAAGCAAAGAATGGACGCACCTGTAAAAGCGGTTTGGAATGCGAATGTGTCACTAAAAAAGGGCACAGGCGATAATAGCTCGCCAGTGCCTAAGCCATTCATCAAACCACGAATCATAAAAACAACAAATACGGCAGCAACTAGAACTTGGAACGCGACGAATAACCCAGTTATATTTGCAGTTAACTGTATGCCGAGAATATTGACGGTCGTAATCGCCGCTGCTAAAATAACGACCCAAATAAACGCGGGCACTTCTGGAAAAGCGGCGTTTAAATAAGCCATGCCAATTGCAAAATTGACCATTGGCAAAAACAAGTAATCAAGAAGCAAAGACCAACCAGCGGCAAAACCAACATTTGGATGGATGCTTTGTTGCGCATACGTATACGCTGAGCCCGCTTTTGGAAAGGCTTGGACCATTCGTCCATAGCTATAAGCGGTTAAAAGTAGTGCTGCGATTGTAAACAAGTATGATGTTGCTACATGGCCTTGAGTGAGTTGCGCGACCACGCCGTACGTATCAAAGACGACTAGCGGGTCCATATAGGCAAGGCCAATGACGAGCAGCGGTACCAGCGTAAGCGTACGCTTTAACTGCTGTTCTTTCTCCAAAGGAACCACCCCCAAAAAAATGTACACTTCATTGTACGGCTTAGAAAACAAGAGTGCAATAGTCCATTTCCCCAGAACGGCATTCTGCTATTTACGTTCACATTTTTCATTTTGGGATTGTTCTTTGGTATGATGGATAGAAAAGGGAGGAGTGCACATGATTGTAACGCCTAAATGGCTTTATGACAGGCTTGGTGAAGTCATCGTCCTTGATGCTCGTTTTGATTTATTTGATGAAAAGAAGGGAAAACAGGCTTATCATGCAGAACATTTGCCAGGCGCTCTATTTATCGATATGGCCGAAGAAATGGCGGACAAACGCATCCAAGGGGCAGGGCGCCATCCGCTGCCATCTCCAAAGGACATGGCCCAGATGTTTGCCAAAAAAGGCATATCAAAAGACAGCAAAGTCGTTATTTACGATGACCAAAATGGTGGAATAGCGGCAGCACGAGCATGGTGGATGCTTGAATTTCTAGGCAACAACAACGCCGCTATTCTTGACGGTGGGATTCAGGCTTGGAAGAACAGTGGCTACCCGACGACGGATGAGGTGAAGCCCCCAGATGAGGCGCGATTTGATCCGCATGTGAAGGAAGATTGGCTAGTTACCGCCGAACAAGTGAAAAATAAGTTGGGAAGCGCTGTTTTGGTTGACTCTCGCTCTAGAGAACGTTATCAAGGGGAACAGGAACCACTTGACCCAAAAGCCGGGCATATTCCAGGCGCACTCAATTTTCCGTGGGGCGGCGTGCTGCGCCAGGACGGAAACTGGAAGACTGCTGAGGAACTCGTGCAGCATTTTGCCGCTCTCCCGCGTGATCGGGAAGTGATTGTCTACTGCGGCTCAGGCATTTCCGCATGTCCAAATGTACTTGCATTAAAGCGGGCAGGCTTTAAACAGGTCACACTATATGCAGGAAGTTGGAGCGATTGGTCTTCACGCAGCGGTTATCCAGTAGAGACAGGCCACCCAAGCCAATAAATGAAATAGACTCGCGAGACGGGGTCGGTGCTGTTAGCGCCCACGTCAGCGAGTTTTTTTGTGGAGAGATGCTAGGCAGAAAAATGTTCCAGTTGCTATACTAGTAAAAAACAATCGCTCCCGCAAATGAGCGATTGAATGAGAAAAAGTGGTGATCATGTTGGCTTTTGCATACGATCAATTTTTGCGCCATTCGTTTTCCACCCTTGATCAATTTGTGGAAGAATTAGGCGACTTGCTGAAATGTCCTGTTACAGTAGAAAACAGTCACCATCATTTACTGGCCTATTCAGAGCATGGAGAAGGAACAGACCAAGCACGAGTATCCACCATTATCGGCCGTAAAGTGCCAGCGCCGTTAATTCACCGTTTTTGGAAAGACGGGATTATGGCTTCGTTAAATCAATCGTCTGAACCGATTTCAATTGCTGAGATTCCTGACATGGGACTTGGGCCAAGAGTTGCTTTATCCGTTCGGGACCAGGAAGGTCGTGTGCTTGGTTATATTTGGGTGTCGGAAACCAATCGAACCCTTACGGCATATGAACAGCAATGGTTGAAAAAGGCGGCTCGAAAAGCAGCACGGCTTATGCAAAAAGCGAATCGATATAAACGTGGGGAAGCTTCAAATGAGGAGCGACTTTGGAAACTATTGACGAATACCCACGAACTGGGCGACATACCAGAAGAAGTGCGGCAGGAGGAGCGGCAAAGCAGCATCCTTTTAATCGATTTGGCAAACCAGCTTGAACATATGGAGACTGTACAAACACTATTTGAAAACAGCAACGCTGTGCTTTTTATGTTTGATGGTGAATTTTTTATTGCCTTTATTTATGGAAAAGACTTAAGGAAACAAGTTGGCGCCTTTGCTGAGAAACTGCCAGACGGTGTCCACATAGCCGCGGGGAATCCTTCGTTTGCCGTTGATGGATGCGCCCGGGCTTATGAACAGGCGAAAGCATTGTTGGAATTGAAAAAGAGGTTTGGCAGCGAGCTCGCGGATTGCTTGTTCTATTATGAAGCAGGGGCGTACAAATATATACAACCTTATGAAGACACAGCGATGATCGCTGGTGACCATCCAGCAATTGAGCAGTTGCGTGAATATGATGCAGAAAATCAAACAAGTCTGTTGGAAACATTGGCCATGTATATCGAAAAAGACGGGCACCTTACCGCCGCAGCGAAAGCGCTTCATGTTCATCCTAATTCTCTCCAATACCGATTAAAGCGAATTGCCGAATTGACGGGCTTGCATTTGCGTAACCCAGCTGAACGAATCGGCTTATATTTAGATTTACAGCGCAAAAAAGCGCAACTTTCGGTGAATTCCACAAATGGCATAGGAAATTTTAGGGTGGATGCCCCAAAGAAAAAAAGACCGTAACTCGGGTATACTAAGAAAATAAACGTTAACGAGGGAGGTCTTGGCATATGATTATCGGAATACCGAAAGAGATTAAAAGCTATGAAAATCGGGTAGCGATTACGCCAGCTGGAGTGGATGCACTTGTTGGCAGCGGCCACCGTATCGTAGTGGAGGCAGCCGCAGGTATTGGCAGCGGCTTTACAGATGAGGAGTATGAGAAGGCAGGCGCAATCATTGAAAAAAACGCGAAAGATGTGTGGGCGGCAGCAGACATGATCATTAAAGTCAAAGAGCCGCTTTCTGAAGAGTATCGGTATTTCCGCAAAGGGTTAATTTTGTTTACGTACTTGCATTTGGCGGCAGAACCTGAGTTAACAAAGGCACTAGTCGACTCAGGCGTGACGGCGATTGCTTATGAGACGGTAGAGATAAACCGGACATTGCCATTGTTAACGCCGATGAGTGAAGTGGCTGGAAGGATGGCAACGCAAGTGGGCGCCCAGTTTTTGGAGAAGACGCGAGGAGGGAAGGGAATCCTCCTCTCCGGTGTGCCTGGGGTTAAACGGGGCAAAGTAACGATCATTGGCGGCGGCGTTGTTGGCACAAACGCGGCAAAAATGGCTGTTGGCCTTGGCGCTGATGTCACTCTGCTTGATGTGAGTGCAGAAAGGCTGCGCCAACTGGACGATCAATTTGGAAATGACATTCAGACGATCATGTCGAACCCTTTAAATATTGCCAGTGCTGTGGCCGAGGCCGATCTTGTTATTGGCGCCGTGCTCATTCCAGGAGCAAGAGCGCCTAAACTCGTAACGGCAGAAATGATTCAAAAAATGGGGGCAGGGAGTGTCGTTGTCGACGTGGCTGTAGACCAAGGTGGCATTATTGAAACAGCTGATAAAGTAACAACACATGATGCCCCGACTTATACGAAGTATGATGTCATCCATTATGCTGTCGCTAATATGCCAGGAGCGGTGCCGCGGACATCGACGATTGCGTTGACAAACGTCACCATTCCTTTCGCTGTACAAATTGCCAATAAAGGCGCTAAAGAGGCATTACGGACGAATTTAGCACTTGCCAAAGGCTTAAATGTAGCGAATGGCTTTATTACGTATGAAGCAGTTGCACGTGATCTAAACTATCCTTATAAGCAAGCAGAAGAAGTTTTAGCTGAGTTGCCTTAAACAAAAAGAACGCTTGACCACATGTGGGGCAAGCGTTCTTTTTATTTGGCTGCGTTTAAAGCGGCGTGCTTAAAAATGCTACACAAACAGGATATGGCACAGAAATATTGGCTTTATGAAGGCTTAGTTTGCCTGTATCTTTGTTTCGGGAGTAGACGGTTAAATCCCCTGATTCTTGGTTAGAAGCAACGACAATGGACTCGGTTGGATCGAGGCGAAAGTCCCGCGGCCAATTGCCTTCAGTCGAAACAAATTCGACTAGGCTCAGTTCGCCAGAATGTTCATTAACACGGAAGCTTGTAATTGAATTGTGCCCGCGATTGCCAACATAAACAAACTTGCCGTCGCGGGAAACATGGATCGCACTGCCTTGGCTAAGATCTTCATAGCCTTCAGGCAAAGTTGGCACGACTTGAATTTCCTTTAATGTTCCAGGAATCGCATCGAAAGCACACACAATGACTTCATTGGATAACTCAGTCATAATATAGGCATATGGTTCCGTCGGATGGAAAGCAATATGACGGGGCCCAGAGCCAGGCGTGGCGTTGAACGTAAAATGTTTTGCCACGTTTTCGCCATCAAGTGTATACAACACGACTTCGTCTGTACCTAGATCGACCGCTACAATGTATCGTTCATCAGGCGTAAAACCGGCAAAATGGGCATGGGCTTTTTCTTGCCTCTCTGCATTTGGGCCGCTGCCTTTATGTTGAACACTTGCTACTGTTTTTGCGATTGAGCCATCATTGTTCAAGGCAAAAGCATGAATCATACCGCTATGGTAGTTGGCGGACAACGCCCGTTTTCCTGCTTTGTCTACACTAATATGGCAAGGTCCACCATCTGCTGTTATTTCCTTATTGATCGGTTCGAGGGCCCCGGTTTGCGCATTGATGGAAAAGGATTGAATGCCGCCAGCGTCGCCTTCTTTCATAACTGCATAAAGGAATTGATTGTCATCGGAGATCGTCACATAAGTTGCATCTTTCAACTCAGTCGCTAGCTTAAGATCGGTTATTTCCTTTGTATTCGTATCTAGTGTAAACGTATAAACACCTTTGCTATCTCCTTTGGAATAAGTGCCAATGTATCCTCGGTAAATCGCCAAACCAAACACTCCTCTCGTACAATGTCTCCAACAGTATAACCGATTTGCAGAAATCATTCATGTTTTAGCGTTTATTCTTTGCTGACGATGGCCAAGGAGCCGTGAAGAAGTAAAGACAACTAAGCCAACCCAAATGAAGAAAAACGCGAAAAACTGAACAATGGAAAAGGGCTCGCCAAATACAAAGATTCCTAGCAACAGCATTAATGTTGGCGCGACATACTGTAGAAAACCAATCAATGAAAAGGAAATCCGCTTTGCCCCATAAGAAAAAAGAAGCAACGGCACTGCCGTCACCACCCCTGCACCAAAAAGAAGGGCGATCATCAGAGGCGTAAAGCTAGTTAGTGGATAGGCTGTGAAAAAAGCGAAATAGCAAAGCGCAACAGGGACAACAAGGAGCGTTTCAATGAATAAGCCCCCTGTGGCACTTAATGGAGCAGCACGTTTAATGAATCCATACAAGCAAAAAGTGAGCGCCATGCCGAAAGAGGCCCACGGAATGTGGCCATCAATGATAATTAACAGCAATACGCCTATTGTCGCTGAGGCAACTGCTGCGACTTCCGCTTTGCTCAGTTTTTCTTTTAGGAAAAAAGTGGCAAGGACAACATTTAAAAGGGGGTTGATGTAATAGCCAAGGCTTGCATCAACCACTTTTTCGCCGCTGACGGCAAAGATGAAAATAAACCAGTTTAAACTTATTAAAATACACGCTGCGAAGATGCTCATAAAAACGCGTCCGTTCGTAAATACCCATTTCAACTCTGTACGATAATGGGCTTTTTGCTTCGAAAACAAGAGCAGCATAGCGATGAAAACAAAAGCAAACGCGATCCGGTACATTAAAATATCTAGTGATGGCAAATGTTTTAGCAATGCCCAATAGAGCGGCAACAATCCCCAAATGAAATAAGAACTAGAAGCCGCGACAATGCCAAATGTATCTCCTCTGTGCGTATTCAATTGTCTCTCCCCAATTCACTTTTTTTTTAGTTTACCTTATTTTTGTTTCGCAGGGCGAATAAATAAGTTTCTATAAGTTTTTGTAGGTTTTTATAGGCAGGCCTTTACCATTCGTATAAGCCCAAGAATGGACAAAATCGAGAGGGGGGACAGCAATGATCACATTTGAGTCGGTAAATAAACATTATGGCGATTTCCATGTTCTGAAAAATATAACAACGACAATTGACCGTGGAGAAGTGGTCGTTGTACTTGGGCCATCCGGGTCTGGAAAATCAACAATGCTTCGCTGCATTAACAGGCTTGAAACCATCACTGATGGGAAACTGTTAGTCAATGATTTTGCTTTACATGATAAAAAAGTAAATATCAATAAATTGCGCCGTGACATTAGCATGGTTTTTCAACACTTTAATTTATATCCCCATATGAATGTATTGGACAATATTACATTAGCCCCACGCCAAGTATTGAAAGTTTCTAAAGAAGAAGCGGAAGAAACGGCAATGCAGTACTTAACGAAAGTAGGCATACCCGAAAAAGCAAAATCTTATCCATCCCAGCTTTCAGGCGGACAACAACAACGAGTGGCGATTGCCAGAGGGTTGGCGATGAAGCCGAAAATTATGCTTTTTGACGAGCCTACATCGGCACTTGACCCAGAAATGATAGGCGAAGTGCTAGACGTAATGAAAACGTTAGCGAAAGAAGGGATGACGATGGTATGCGTCACCCACGAAATGGGATTTGCTAAAGAAGTAGCTGACCGAGTGATATTTATGGATGAAGGCCAAATTGTAGAAGAGGCGAGGCCTATCGATTTCTTTGAAAACCCGAGAGAAGAAAGGTCACAGCATTTCTTAAGCCGTTTGCTTCATTAGGCTTTAAAAGGCGTATTTGCTGTGGTCATCACATACTTTAAAGGGGGAAAAAGTAATGAAAAAATGGATGAATGGATTGCTTGCAGGAGCGGCTGTGTTGGCTCTCTCTGCATGCGGTGGTGGCGATGAAACGGTAGACGGAAGCACAGAAAATAGCAATGAAGAAAGCACGCTTGCAAAAATTGAGGAAGCGGACAAATTTGTGGTCGGAGTCAAATTTGACACAAGGTTGTTTGGCTTAAAGGATCCTGGGACTGGCGAAGTGGAAGGGTTTGACATCGATATTGCCAAGGAAATTGCAAAAGAGCTGCTAGGCGATGAAAACAAAATCGAATTAAAAGAAGTGACGTCTAAAACACGAATTCCACTATTAGACAATGGGCAAATCGATGCCATTATTGCGACGATGACCATTACGGAAGAACGCAAAAAGGAAGTCAACTTCTCTGATGTGTATTTTGAAGCAGGACAGTCGTTATTGGTGGAAAAAGGCAGCGACATTCAAGGAATTGACGATATCGGGGCCGGAACAAAAGTGCTTGCAGTTAAGGGCGCAACTTCAGGCCAAAACTTGCTAGAACAAGCGCCTGATGCCGAAGTGATTGAGCTCGAAAATTACCAAGAGGCATTCTTGGCTCTTCAGTCCGGTCAAGGAGATGCGCTAACTACGGATAACTCCATTCTTTATGGTATGGCTGAGGAAAATAGCGATTATGAAGTCGTTGGCGGTACATTTACCGACGAGCCATATGGGATTGCTGTCCGCAAAGGCGACGACGAATTCACGGAAAAAATCAATGAAATTCTTGCAGACTTAAAAGCTTCTGGCCGGTATGATGAAATTTATGAAAAATGGATCGGCGAGTCTCCAGAATAAGACTGCTTAGGGGAAAGCGCAAACTTGCGCTTTTGCCCTTTTTAAAAAGGGGGCGAAACGATGATTACAATCTTAATTGACTATTGGGATGCGTTTTTGTCTGGCTTTTTGCAGACGTTAAAAGCAAGCACCTATGCCCTTGTAGGCAGCTTCGTCGTCGGCACGCTAATTGCAGTCATGCGCATTTCCACGATCCGTGTACTTAATTGGCTAGGAACTGCTTACGTTGAGTTTTTCCGTAACATCCCGCTGTTGCTCACTGTCTTTATTTTTTGGCTTGGATTTCGCCTAGGCGGCTTTGAAGCAGGGACGCTAGGTTTATTGATTTATACAAGCGCCTTTATTGCTGAAGCTATACGAGCAGGCATTCAGGCAATCCCAACCGGCCAGATGGAGGCGGCGCGCTCCTCAGGTTTAACTTATACACAAGCATTGCGCTTCGTCATTTTGCCGCAAGCGATCAAAACAGTCATTCCCCCACTTGGGAACCAAACATTGAACTTGGTGAAAAACTCCTCGATTCTTGCAGTAGTGGGAGGGGCTGACTTAATGTACCAAGGCGATATCATTAACAGCATGACGTTTAGTCCGTATGCCGTATATGGCATTGTTGCGTTATTTTATTTACTTTTAACGATTCCGCTTAGCTGGGGAATCGGCTATTATGAGAAACGCCTTGCTAAAGGGGGCGCCTAAATGGACTTTCTATCGGCATATACGCCATCCAACCTCCTTTATTTATGGGAAGGATTTCAAGTTACATTATTATTGGCATTAATCGCCATCATTTGCAGTTATGTAGTCGGCATTGTACTCGGCATTCTTCGCTATGCAAAGATTCCGGTTTTTTCGAGAGTATTAGGCGCGGCCGTTGATATTATCCGCTGTTTGCCTTTGCTGTTGATTTTATTTTTTACCCATTTTGTTTTGCTACCGGAACTAGGGTTTCAAGTAAGCCCGTTTGTAGCAGCTATTGTCGCTTTGACCGTATTTGAAGGTGCGATGATTTCTGAAATTATCCGCAGTGGTTTAAATTCGATTCCGAAAGGGCAAATTGAGGCCGCGCGTTCATCTGGATTGACGTACACACAGACGTTGCGGGCGATTTTGATTCCTCAGGCAGCACGAAAAATGATGCCACCGACGGTTTCTCAATTCATTGCCCTTTTAAAGGATACTTCGCTTGCGGTCATTATTACATTGCCAGAAGTCATGCACCATGCACGCATTCTAAGTGCCCATAACTCCAATTCGGTCTTCGCGATTCTATTCTTTGTCGCGGTCATGTACTTTGTCGTCAATTTTGCATTGTCCAAAATTGCAAAGAAACTTGAAGCGAAGCACGTTTAAGCACCTTTTCTACTTTCGTTTGCTTCATCAAAAAGTGCAAATAAAAATTTTTTAATATGAATGCGTACGACACTATGAGCCATGTCTAAATCGATTTCTTTCATCCGCTGCCTCACTTCACGAAAATCGAAGAAAAGCGGCGCATAATACTCAAATTTTGGATGAGCGTAATCAGTTAGACCAAGGGAAGCAATGTTTGTCAGTGCTTTTCCTACTGCTCGGCGCATCCGTTGTTCAATGGCCTTTGCCTCTTTTTCTTGATCGATAGGTTTGGAAAAGCGGGCTATGGCCATTTTTTTATATAAAGTACGCAATGAAAGGGGCTCGCTCCCTGTCTCGGCCAAATAATCCATCGCATGGATAAAGTCTTTGGCGCCTGCTTCGTTTGAAATCCCTAGCTCTGCAAGTGTCCGCCGCGCTGCTCGTTGCAGGGCAACATGCGGATGAGTCGCATGGCTCACATGAGCTAATGCCAGTTGCATTTCTGGAAGGGAAGGTTGAAGCTGGCGTTTTACATAGGATAAAACAGACTCTACTTCGATCGCATGGATTGGTTTATGAATGAAAAACTCCACTCCGAGCTGATAGGCTTCACCTACTAATTCTTTATTGTCATTTTGCGAGATCATAACAAAACGCCCACGATAACCAGCAGTTTTCAACTGCTCAATCATATCAAGACCATCGATTTTCGGCATGAGCAGATCGATTAAGACGATATCCGGTTGGCGAGCAATAATGGCATGAATCGAAGCAGCGTTCCCTTCATCACTTAAAACAATCTCTCCAAGTCCGGTTTTCTTAATAATGGACGCTAACATACGCCGACAACCAGGCTCATCGTCAATAATTGCGAACGTTATCATTGTTGTTTTCCCTCCAATCGCTTCGTTGGAATAACTAGACAAACTTTTGTGACATGGCTGCGCTCAAATTGCAGGAATCCACCTAAGTCAGTGACAATATGCTGCACGTGAGTCAGTCCGATTCCGGTTGAGGGACTTCCGTCCTCACGATACTTGGTTGTAAAACCCGGTTCGCATAAATGATGCATATCTTCTTCTGCAATGCCAGCGCCATTGTCAGTCACCTCAAAATAAGTCATCTCATTTTTTTCATAAATAGAAAGTAAAATCGTGCCTTCCTTGTCAATAGATTCGATTGCATTTGCTAACAAGTTATTTAAGCAACTTAAAAGTTCGACATGTTTATTTGTTAAATAAGTAGATGTTATTTCTTGGCGAAAACGAATACGTTTGTTTAGAAAAAAGCTATAGCTTTCATTTCCTTTGATGGCAAAATCGCCTAATTGTTTGAGGTTTAACTGCTCAAATGTGTGGCCATGGTTGTTTAGTTTCGCTAATCCTGCTTGGATGCGCTGTGCGTCTTTTTTTATTTCGTGAATCTCCTGTGAAATTTGCAATGCTTCTTGGTGGTACGCTGACTGTTCTTGTTTTAGTTTCCGATAGAGATAGAATGCTCTGTTCGTCATGTTTTCCACTGTTTCAATCACTTTGCTTAAGTAATAGCTTTCGCCGAAAAGGCTTGCACTTACGTTTAATAACGTTTCATAGCGTTTTTTTTGTTCTTTTAAGATCGTCTGCTGTTTATGCTGGGCGATGCTGGCGTAAACGCCAAGGACAAAATAAACCCGAATAACGGTAACCACCAATAATGCCAACCAATCTGTCCACGACAGAGTCGTAATGTCTTGTAAGACCGAACGGGCAAAGAGCTCAGTTAAATTAGAGGCAATATCAATAACGACAACAAATAATCCAAACCAGAGCATGTTCTTTTGGACAAGCTTGGTCGGTAAAAGGGTGATTCCTAAGCCGAAAGCCCAGTAATAAAACATAGCTGAAAGATGGACAAATAGAACTTCTACAAAAGAGTAGGGATCTTCTAAAAATAAGGTACTTGTTAATACCCGAAACAGTACGACAACCGCTCCTGTCAAAATCCCCGTTAGAAAAGGGGGGGCTTGCCTAAAAGCAAGGAGCAGAAAAAAGAATGTGCTACTACCCATGCCAAACCGGAATTCCCAACCAAATGGGGCGAAACGGAGCTCACCCATTAGAGCAGTCGCCACGCCAATGAAGACGACAGTAAGCCATTTTTTCGAACGCATAAGTCCACCTGTTTCATTGAAAAATTGCAAATGGAACAAAAATTGAGCCCCAAAGCGGGCAATGCAGCACTAGCCGATATCTAGGAGAAATAACGCTATGTCCATATATTATACACAAGGAGTAAAATAAATCAGCACTTTTATTGTCGTAATAAGAAGTTTTTTAGTTCATTCAGCGTAAGTCTAATGTGCTATAGTCATGGCTTTGCCAGAAAAGTTGACACGATTCTTTTTTATTTTCTGCAAGAAGAGCAGGAAAACGATCTTTTTCTTAGAATACTAACTATCATACTGGACAGATAAGGCTGAAGAGAGGGAAATAAATGAACATTTATTCGTCAGTTGACATGGAAGGGATCACAGGGCTTGTTGACCGCCAGTTTGTAACGCCCGGCGAACGGTTTTATGAACGGGGCCAACAGTTAATGACAGACGAGGTAAACCATGTAGCAGAAGCTGCGTTTGCCTTTGGTTGCAAACGATTTGTCGTCAATGACTCACATGGGAAAATGAATAATTTGCTTGTGGAGCGGCTTCTTGCAGAAATTGAATTGGTTTCTGGCGAGGTTAAACCGTATTCAATGGTACAAGGGCTCGACGATTCGTTCGACGGCGCTTTCTTTATAGGCTACCACTCCAGGGCTTCTATGCCAGGAGTCATGAGCCATACGATGATTTTTGGCGTCCGTTCGATGTGGCTTGATGGCCATGAAATCGGGGAAATGGGGTTAAATGCTTATTTAGCCGGCTATTACGGCGTTCCGGTATTGCTTGTAGCAGGAGATGACCAGGCCGCAAAAGAAGCGGAAGCGCTCATTCCTAATGTGACAACTGCTATAGTAAAAACAGCACAATCCCGTTCGTCTGCTCTCTGTTTAACGCCTGCAAAAAGCAAAGCGTTGTTGCAAACAAAAACAAAGGAAGCTTTAATGAAAAGCGGCAAAGTGGAACCGCTCATTGCAAACAAGCAGCCTATTTTACATATTGAATTTGCCAATTACGGGCAAGCGGAATGGGCAGCGTTAATGCCTGGCGCTGAATTAGAGACAGGCACAACTGTTAAATTTGCAGCAAAAGACGTTAAGGAAGCGTACCAGGCGATGCTTGTCATGACTGAGCTTGCCATGCAAACGACGTTTTGCTAGAAAGAGGCGATCCACATGCTTAAATATGTGAGCAGACGTTTTTTAGCAATGTTACTCACGTTATGGGTCATTATTACGGCTACCTTCACGCTTATGCATGCAGTGCCAGGTTCGCCGCTCAATAGTGAACAGACGACAAATGAAACAGTACGTGCCAATTTAGAAGCTTACTTTGGGCTTGACCAGCCAGTGATCGACCAGTACTTCTCGTATTTGCAATCACTCATGCAGTTTGAATTCGGGCCTTCGATTGCACAACCAGGCGTATCCGTCAATGATTTAATCGCAAGAGGCTTTCCTGTTTCTTTGGAACTTGGAGTGTATGCCATTGCCATTGCCCTTGTTTCAGGCGTTATTTTAGGGGTCCTGTCGGCGCTAAAGCGCAATGGCCTAATCGATTATACGCTAATGACTTTTGCTGTGCTTGGCCTTTCAGTTCCTAATTTCATTTTGGCTGCTTTACTTATACACTCATTTAAAGATTATTTGCCAATTGCGACATGGCAGAGCTGGCAGCATATGATCTTGCCCGTTTTTGCCCTTGCTACGTCGCCAATGGCGATTATAGCTAGATTAACAAGGTCAACGATGGTTGATGTACTGACACAAGATTATATCCGGACGGCACAGGCAAAAGGGCTATCCCCTGTGACAATTGTCGTCAAACATGCGTTGCGAAATGGCCTCATGCCTGTTGCGACCATACTGGGCACACTAATCGCCGGCGTTTTAACTGGCAGTTTTGTGATTGAAAAGATTTTTGCCATACCAGGTATTGGTCGTTATTTTGTCGAAGGGATCAATAACCGCGACTATCCAGTGATTATGGGTACAACGATTTTTTATAGCGCCATTCTGCTGGTTATGCTGTTCCTTGTTGACATTGTTTACGGTTTTCTTGACCCAAGAATTAAACTGCATCGGAAGGAGGGCCACTAATGGCGCTTCTTGATTCGAACCAGCAGCCAGTTGATGACGCTTTATTTAAAAAAGCGGTACAGACTGACAGTGCCGAAAAAGTCGTTCGTCCCTCTTTGTCTTATTGGCATTCAGCGTGGGTCCGCTTGCGAGAAAACAAATTGGCGATGTTTGGACTTGCGACGATGGTCGCTCTTGGCGTCATGGCGGTGATCGGCCCATGGATTACTCCTCATAGCGTCACTGCCGGCGATTTAACGAAAGTCAACATGCCCCCTTCGTCTGAACATTGGTTTGGTACAGACGAGCTTGGCCGTGATATGTTTGCCAGAACTTGGTACGGTGCCCGAATTTCACTATTTGTTGGCCTTGCTGCAGCCGCGATCGATTGCCTAATTGGGATTGTTTATGGAGGAATCTCTGGTTACAAAGGTGGGCGCGTCGATTCGACCATGATGCGGATTGTTGAAATTTTGTACGGCTTGCCTTACTTGCTAGTTGTCATACTGCTTATGGTTATTATGGGGCCAGGTTTGCTTACGATTATTATCGCGTTGACTGTAACCGGGTGGGTCGGAATGGCCCGAATTGTCCGCGGTCAAGTGCTGTCATTAAAACAAAATGAATATGTGCTTGCTTCAAAAGTATTTGGCGGGAGCACTTCGCATATTATTCGAAAGAGCCTTTTACCGAATACAATGGGGCCGATCATCATCCAAATGACGTTGACCATCCCCTCAGCGATTTTCGCGGAAGCATTTTTAAGTTTTTTAGGGCTTGGCATTCAAGCGCCTTTTGCTTCCTGGGGATCGCTCGCCAATAACGGTTTGTCCTCTATATTGACAGGCCATTGGTGGCGTCTGTTTTTCCCTGCCTTTTTCATCTCGCTCACCATGTTTGCCTTTAACGTCTTTGGCGACGGTTTGCAAGATGCACTCGACCCAAAAACAAGGAGGCGGTAGCATTTGGCTTTATTGCAATTAAAACAGCTGCATATAGCATTTAAAACATATGGCGGTGAAGTTCAAGCAGTCCGAGGAGTCAATCTGAGTCTGGAAAAAGGAGAAACACTTGCTGTTGTTGGCGAGAGCGGCTGCGGCAAGAGCGTAACAGCACAAAGCATCATGGGCCTGTTGCCAAAAGGGAGCGCCGCGATCAAACAGGGAGAAATTTTATTTAAAGGCCAAGATTTGACGAAGCTGTCCGCTAAAAAAATGCGCCGTATCCAAGGGAACGAAATTTCGATGATTTTCCAAGACCCGATGACCTCGCTCAATCCATCATTAACAGTCGGCACACAATTGACTGAAGGCATCCGCAAGCATACGTCAATTTCTGCAAGCGAGGCTAATCACAAAGCGTTGGAAATGCTTGAAGTCGTGGGCATTGCCAACGGGAAAGAACGGCTAAAGCAGTACCCTCATGAGTTTAGTGGCGGGATGAGGCAGCGTCTCATGATTGCGATGGCGCTTATTTGCAAACCGGACATTCTCATTGCTGATGAACCAACAACGGCGCTTGATGTTACGATCCAAGCACAAATTTTAAAGCTTTTTAAAGACATTCAACGGCAGACAGGAGTCGCGATCATGTTAATTACCCATGATTTGGGCGTTGTCGCTCAGCTTGCTGACCGTGTGCATGTCATGTATGCCGGAAAAATCGTTGAAACAAGCAATCGCAGAGAATTGTTTTATAACCCTCAGCACCCTTATACAAAAGGATTGTTACATTCAGTTCCCCGCCTAGACGGCAGTGAAGCTGAGCTTGAACCAATTGGCGGCACGCCGCCTGATTTATTTGCACCGCCGGCAGGATGTCCATTTGCGCCACGCTGCGCGTACGCCATGGATGTTTGCCGTTCCCATATGCCAGCGGAAACGAAGATAACAGGAACGCATGCTGTTTCATGCTGGCTCCAAGATCCACGCGCCAAACAAGTTTTTAAAGAGTTAGCTTAAAGGGGGAAGCACGATGAAAAAGAGATGGTATTATGCTCCACTAGCGGCAAGCTTTGTATGGACGCTCGCGGCTTGTACAACCGGGACGTCAACTGACGAAAATCCACCAGAAACAACAGAGGGGGAAACAGGGACAGAAGAAAAAGCAGAGGAAAAAATCTTGATTTTGAACAATGGCAATGAGCCTGTCTCTTTGAATCCACAAATTGCGTTCGAAGCAGTTTCGAATGCGCCGCTGAATAACATAATGGAAGGGCTTACACGGCTTGGTTCTGACCATACGCCAGAGGAAGCAACAGCTGAGAGTTGGGAAATCTCCGATGACGGTTTGACGTATACGTTCCATATCCGCGATGATGCCAATTGGTCCAATGGGGAGCCTGTGACAGCAGAAGACTTTGAATATGCCTGGAAAGAACTTGTCAATCCAGAGACCGCTTCCTCAGCAGCTTTTTTAGCTGAATTGATTGAAGGGGCTGCTGAATACAATGCAGGAGAAGGCTCAGCCGAGGATATGGCCGTGACGGCTATCGATGACAAAACACTTGAGGTTGTATTGACTAGCCCGCAACAATATTTCCTTAGCATCATTGCCAATCCATCGTTTTTCCCAGTTCATAAAGCAACAGCAGAAGAAAACCCTGATTGGCATACAGAAGCAGACACGTATGTAAGCAACGGTCCATTTGTCCTCGCTGGTTGGGACCATAACTCGGAATTGCGGATGGAGAGAAACGACCAGTATTGGGATGCGGAAAATGTCGCTCTTGACGGTGTCAAATGGCTCATGCTTGAAGATGCAATGACTGCCTACCAAATGTATGAACAAGGAAACCTTCATGCAGCCGCACCGCCGGCAGACATGGCCGAACAGCTGATTGCAGAGGGAGAGGTTGACCTATTAGAACAAGCAGGCACATACTTTTACCGGTTTTTAGTGACTGAAGAGCCGTTCCAAAATCAAAAAATCCGCCAAGCATTTGCCAAAGCAGTTGACCGCCAGGCGATAGTTGATAGCGTCATTCGCCAAAACCAGGAACCGGCAGGGGCATTTGTTTCCTACGGATTTACCGAACCTGGCGGCGGTGACTTCCGTGAATCAGGCGGTGACTTGCTTGAGTATGACCCAGACGAAGCAAAAGCATTGCTTGAAGAAGGGATGGCTGAAGAAGGCTATTCAGAATTGCCTCCTGTCACGCTTTCATATAGCTCAGGAGTGGATGAGCATCAGCGCATTGCTGAAACACTCCAACAAATGTATCAAGAAAACTTAGGCGTTTCCGTTGAGCTGGCAGTCGTTGAATCAAGTGTTTTCCTAGATCAGCAACGCAATTTAGAACTGCAAATGTCCCGGTCTTCGTTTATCGCCGACTACGCTGATCCAGTCAACTTCCTTGAAAGTTTTGTCGCAGGCAGCTCTATGAACCGGACTGGTTGGGAGAACGAAGAGTATGATCGGTTGATTGCCGAGTCTAAGGAGGAAGGCGAGGAAGAGCGGCGGTTTGCGTTGCTCCATGAGGCAGAAGCACTGTTAATGGAAGAAATGCCGATTTTCCCTCTTTACTTTTATAACCAGCCAATCTTAGAAAACGACTCCGTGACAGGCGTTGTCCGCCATCCTGTTGGCTATATTGAGCTGAAATGGGCTGACATTAATTAAAAGGCATGAGGGGAGAGGGCGCTCTTCCCTCATGCCCGTTTTGCAAAGGGGGAATGGCTTGTGGAGGCTATCTTACCAAAAGCGTTAAAAAAGGGTGATGTCATTGGCGTGGTCGCTCCGGCAAGTCCACCAGATCTCGCCCGTATTGAAAAAGCAAAATCTTTGTATGAAGAGATGGGGCTTCAGGTGTTGCTTGCTCCCTCGGTAGGCAAACGCCACGGTTACTTAGGGGGCACGGATGCCGAGCGTGTGGCTGATTTGGAAGCGATGTTTGCCAATGAAGACGTGCGTGGCGTGTTTTGTGCTTGCGGAGGATATGGAACACCAAGAATTGTAGACCGCCTGAATTACAAATTAATCGCCGAACATCCGAAAGTATTTTGGGGGTATAGCGACATTACGTGCTTGCATGTTGCGATCCATCAGCAAACAGGGTTAGTGACGTTTCATGGGCCCATGCTTAGTTCTGACCTTGGCAATAGCGAATTGGAAGGGGCAACATTAGCCGGATTATCACAGATCATGGCGCCTCGCCAGCAAGTGTTTGAGCAAACACGTCAGCCGTTGCGCGTTTTAGCACAAGGCATGGCTACAGGGAAATTGGTTGGCGGGAATTTGACGTTGCTTGCTAGCATGATCGGAACGCCCTATGAAATCGATACAAAAGACGCTCTTTTGTTTATTGAAGAAATTGAGGAAGAACCCTATCGAATTGACCGAATGCTTAACCAGCTTAGGCTTGCCGGAAAGCTTGATGATTCTGCAGGTTTTGTTATCGGCAACTTTAACGGCTGTGAGCCGAAAAAGCGCCAACATTCGTTTACACTGCAAGAAGTATTGGATGAATATTTTTCTGCATCTGGCAAGCCGTGTATAAGCGGTTTTCAAATTGGCCATTGCTCTCCTGCATTGTCTGTTCCATATGGAGCCATGGCCGTTTTAGATACGGAGCGCAAACGTTTTGTCGTTGAAGCTGGTGTGAGGGGGGAAGGGCAATGAAGGAAGCACAGGCAGCTGAGCCAGTTGTGACACTTTGGACATCAAAGGATTCGCCAAGAGCGATTGACGAAAAAATAATCTGTGCAACCAGTTGCTATGAAGAGTGGCTTGAACAACTTTCCTATAACGAGCGCTTAGCACTTTGTACGGAAAACCGCGTCCAAAGCCAGGTTTTGTTTGGCGAGGCTGTGCTGATCATACAGGAAGTAGGCAAGTGGGCTGAAGTGCTATTGCCAAACCAGCCAACTACGAAACATAAGGAAGGGTACCCAGGATGGATCCCCCTTTGCCAGCTCCAGGAAAAAAGCCCTCCTGCTATGAAAACAGTCCGGATTTCAAGCACGGTCGCGCCGTTGTTTACTGAAAAACACCAAAAATGGCTGACGCTTAGTTTTGGTACAGAACTAGCAGTCGTGGAAGTTGAAGAGTATGTCATCCATGTCGACACGCCTCTTGGAACAGGGATTGTTAAACGGACTGATATAGAAGAGGGGCCGAGGGAACGGACAGGGGAGGCATTGTTAAAAAGCGCTCGCCAGTTTATTGGCCTTCCCTATCTATGGGGAGGAATGAGTGGATTTGGTTTTGACTGCTCCGGGTTTGTTTATGCGATCCATCGTGCCAGCGGCATTCTTATTCCGAGGGATGCCTCCAATCAAGTCTTGACCGGGGAAATCGTTGATACAAGCAGGCCGGCTATCGGCGATTTGCTCTATTTTGGTCATGACAATGGAACAGGAGCGATTCACCATGTAGCCATGTACGCTGGCAATGGAGAAATGATTCATGCTCCAAAAACAGGGAAAACAGTCGAGCAAATACCCCTTGCTGGAACTATATATGAAAAAGAACTTTGCGCAGTGCGCCGTTTTTTAAGCGCGCCTAGTTGGAGGGACATTTAGTGAGTGAGCCGCTTTTGGAAGTGACGGATTTAAAAAAACATTTTGCTATACGCAAAAACCAAACGCTTAAAGCGGTCGACGGCGTTTCTTTTGCCATTAAGAAAGGAGAAATGCTAGGACTTGTTGGCGAATCAGGCTGTGGAAAGTCAACGCTTGGCCGCACAATCCTTCGTTTGTATGAACGAACGTCTGGGTCGGTGAAGTTTAAAGGCACCGATGTCCATAAAACTGGACAAAAGCAAGCAAAAGCACTGAATCGAAGCATGCAAATGATTTTCCAAGATCCATACGCTTCATTAAATCCTCGTTCTGTCGTAATGGACATTATTGCCGAAGGAATCGACATCCATCAGCTCTATACAGGGAGCCGCCGTAAGGAAAAGGTTTATGAGCTGTTGCAAACAGTTGGTTTAGGCGCTGAGCATGCCAATCGCTATCCACATGAATTTAGTGGCGGCCAACGGCAAAGAATTGGCATTGCTCGGGCTCTTGCCGTCGATCCAGAGTTTATTGTTGCTGATGAGCCCATTTCGGCTTTAGACGTCTCCATCCAAGCACAAATAGTCAATTTGCTACGTAAACTCCAACGTGAAAAGGGATTAACCTTTTTGTTTATTGCCCACGACTTATCGATGGTCCGCCATATAAGCGATCGCATTGGCGTGATGTATTTGGGCAAACTAGTCGAGCTGACAACAAGCGAGGCGCTTTATAAGAATCCACTTCACCCATACACAGAAGCATTGCTTTCAGCGATTCCGATTCCAGACCCAGATTTAGAAGACAAGCGTGAGCAAATTTTGCTAAAGGGAGAGATTCCAAGCCCGCTTTCGCCGCCAAGTGGCTGTGTTTTTCGGACACGTTGCCCGAAAGCAATGGAGCGATGCGCGCTCATTGAACCGCAAATGCTGGAATACCAGCCCGGCCATTTTGCAGCTTGTCATCTATACGAAGGCACCACGCCGAAACATGGAGAAGCCGCTGCGACTCACGGTTAACTAGCCCGTTAGGAGCAAGCGCTAAAATACGTTTACCCCCTGCCTTCATTTGGCGAGGGGGGTCTTTGATTAAGATTGTTCGTTTGTTTCAGCGTATGTCCTGTTGAGGTGGTCCGTATGGTTCTTTCCCCACTCGTGCATGGCGTCTAAAACAGGCTGTAAGCTTTTCCCATATTCAGAAATGGAGTATTCCACTTTGGGCGGGATTTGTGGATAAACTTTTCTCTCTACAATATCATGAGATTCTAACTCTCGAAGTTGTGATGTTAACATTTTTTGGGTTATGCCCGGAATAGCACGTTTCAATTCATTAAACCGCATAACGTCATGTGTCATTAACTGAAATAAAATTTTATGTTTCCATTTTCCGACCAGAATTTCTAACGCTGTATCTACTTCGCAGGATTCCATCGTTTCCACTCCTTTTAACAGTTTCTTTTTATATACTATATGACAAACAAATGGATATAGACAATCTTTTTGCCTGGCCTTTTTAGCCTCTATAGTTTCTTTTATTATACTAACGTACTTTAAAGTGCGTACTGTTTTATTCATTGGGGATTGGATAGACTAAAAAAGAAAAACCATACAAAGGAGAGAATTTCAATGGCTACTTTTTTTGAAGCAATTGAGAAACGGCGTTCCTATTACGCAATTAGCAAAGACCCTGTCGCATCAGATGAACGCATTAAAGAAGTCGTCGAGCATGCTGTAAAACATGTTCCGTCTGCGTTTAATTCCCAATCAGCACGCGTGATCATTCTGCTTGGAAAAGAACATGACAAGTTTTGGGATTTAACGACAGATGCTTTAAAAGCAGTAGTCGGAGACGGAGACTTCTCAGGCACACAACAGAAAATGGATGGATTCAAAGCAGGGTACGGTACTGTATTGTTTTTTGAAGACCAGGAGCCAATTCTGAAGCTACAAGAGTCTTACCCGCTTTATGCGGAAAACTTTCCGATTTGGTCAGAGCAATCCTCAGGCATGCATCAACTTGCTGTATGGACTGGTTTAGAAAACGAAGGATTTGGTGCTTCGTTGCAACATTATAACCCGATTGTTGACGAATTGGTGATAAAAGAATGGAATGTTCCAGAAACGTGGAAACTTCGTGCGCAAATGCCTTTTGGCAAACCTGTGCAAGAGCCAGGAGAGAAAGAATTTTTGCCGCTTGAAGATCGTGTTAAATTATATAAGTAATACGAAAAGCCAGTTGAGTTTATGTCCTCAACTGGCTTTTTGATTGCCGCGACAAGGCAACAATCTTATTTTCGCAACGCTTCTTCTTTTAATTGTGGATAAATTTTGGTCGGCTCTGTCACACGGTCATCAGTAATGTGGACTTGGCACATTTTGTTATGGCGCATAAATTTGAAAATGCCGTTATTGAAGTCCGTTCCCGTTTCTTTAAAGAATATGCCTTCATATTTAGCATCTTTCGTATGGCTGAACATAAGACGATACCCTTCTTCGTCTTCTACAAGATAGGCACGCACGCCTTTTTCAAAGTGGCCTTCGAGTCCTTTGATCGCCCGGTCACAGGAAACGACGTGGAAATCGACGAAAGGAATCTCGCGGAGAAGCACGTTCATAAAGGAACCTTTCGTAATTTCTTCCCATCGGCTTTTAGCTGTTTGGCCGATAATGATTTGCGTAATATGATGTTCTCTCGCCACTTCAGCGATTACTTTTACCGCCGGTTTCTTTTCATTATCACGAATAATAAATTCTTCAACATCATATTCTTCCGCCAGCTCTTTCCACCTATCAATATAGGCCGATTTTTCGGCATCTAACTCATCATAAGGGAGTGGGTCAACCGTTAATATATATAAAGGGCAGTCAAGCATGTTAGCAATTTTAGCACCGCGTTTAATTAACCGTTCGCCGTTTGGCCCGTAATAAACGCATACGAGGATGCTTTCATCCATGCGTCCTTTAGCTTTTTTCATAAAAAATCACCTCAGTTAATTATGTTATCGAACCAACAATGAAGAATGACGTTTAGGTCTGAATATGGCTTCTGCCCTCAGTCAGCTCATTGCCACCGAGGCATATTGAAAACTTTGTTATTATATAACGGCGATGGACGAATTTCAATTGTTTCTACAAAAAAGATTAAATTTCTTTCTCCTCTTTATTGAATGCCAATTACGTTCGTTTGCTTGGGCCGACATACTGCCTGTGACATTTTTGTGTGGCCCAAGGCGTATTGTGTGCATTGCCTTTAAAAATAGTATATACTTTTAATCGACAAGTAAATCACCAACGGTTCATTTTTTACAAACAACCCTCATGCTTTTTTGGCCTTCCCTCGTGCTCTGGAAAAGTATATAAAAGGCCTAGCGTCCAAAGCAGGCGAATTGGCTTTTCCGTGCAGCATCCACTCCGTTGCGCGATTTCGAGCTGGCATAAAGCAGACATTCCAATATTTTGCTTTCATCATACACTTTCTCTCTAGGAAGCACAAGCTTTGATTGGCTTGGTTTTTTTAGGGTACACTTGGAAGGACATAAGCGAAAGGAATGAATACGTACATAGATTTACGCAGTTTAACTTGAGAAAAAGGAGGTCGCGTTTTGTACACTGTAAACATTGCTATTTTAACACCTTTTATAGTCGCTCTTTTCATCCCCTTCCTATATAAAAGGTTATCTGCCATTCATACGGGTTGGTTTGTACTGGCTGTACCAGTCGCCCTTTTCGCGATATTGGCTAGTTATATTCCAGCTGTTGCTAATGGAGAAACATTCTATTCCTCAATCCCTTGGCTGCCGTCACTTGGCATTAATTTTACAGCGTATTTAGACGGGTTAGGTTTAATCTTTGCGTTGCTTATCACAGGCGTTGGAAGCTTGGTGATCCTCTATTCGATTTATTACCTTTCGAAAGAACGGGAATCATTGCATCATTTTTATATTTATTTACTCATGTTTATGGGAGCTATGCTCGGCGTTGTGTTTTCAGATAATTTGCTAGTGCTTTATGTATTTTGGGAATTAACGAGCATTTCATCGTTTTTGCTTATTGCTTACTGGCACCATCGCCGCCAATCTCGATACGGCGCCCAAAAATCGATGTTGATTACGGTGATGGGCGGAATTGGCATGCTTGCAGGATTTTTAATGCTTAGTTCGTTTGCAGGCACATTCAGCGTAAGAGAAATTATTGGCGGGATGGGCGACTATGCTAGCCATGCCCTCTTTGTGCCAGCGATGCTGCTCATTCTATTAGGTGCATTTACGAAATCAGCCCAATTTCCGTTTCATATTTGGTTGCCTGACGCAATGGAGGCCCCAACGCCTGTTAGTGCGTATCTCCACTCAGCTACAATGGTCAAGGCGGGCATTTACTTAGTTGCCCGGTTTACGCCTGTTTTTGGCGGAGAGGCCGTTTGGTTTTGGGTTGTCAGTATCGTAGGAATTGTGACGCTATTCTGGGGCTCATTTACAGCAATTCGCCAAACCGATTTAAAAGCCCTTCTTGCTTACTCGACGATCAGCCAATTAGGATTGATTATGACATTGCTCGGGCTCGGTTCGGCAGCGCTGCATTTTGACGTTATAGACAATCAATCTTTTTATTATTCACTCGCGATTTTTGCAGCTTTGTTCCACCTCGTAAACCATTCGACGTTTAAAGGGGCACTGTTTATGGTTGTAGGTATTGTCGACCATGAAACAGGGACGCGGGACATTCGCAAGCTAGGCGGATTGATGACAGTCATGCCAGTCACGTTTACAGTAGCGGTGATTGGCAGCTTTTCGATGGCAGGTTTGCCGCCATTTAATGGCTTTCTAAGCAAAGAAATGTTTTTTACGGCCGTTTTGCGCATAATAGAGCTGCCATTTTTCTCAGTTGAGACATGGGGCCTGCTATTTCCGATCATTGCATGGCTGGCGAGCGTGCTCACCTTTGTCTATTGTTTGATTCTCATATTCAAAACGTTTTTTGGTGAACATCAGCCAGAAAAACTGGAAAAGTCAGCGCATGAAGCACCGTTTGGCATGCTTGTCTCGCCTGTTATTTTAGCGAGCCTGGTTGTCGCGTTCTTCTTCTTCCCGAATGTATTAGGCGAATTTTTGCTTAAACCAGCATACGGGGCCGTTATGCCTGCGTTTATAGATGCAGGAGTATTCGACTATCAGATCAAGGCGTGGCACGGGATCAATACAGAATTGCTCATGACGCTAGGGATTGTTGGTTTAGGTCTAGTTCTATACCGGTCGTTGCCACGTTGGGTTGGTGTGTATTCTCTCTTTCCGGCAATGCTATCGCTTGATCGCCTATACAATGGAGCGCTGATTTCGGTTGAAAGACGCTCGAATGAAATAACAAACCGCTATATGACAGGGAATATGTACCACTATTTGCTCTATATATTCCTTGTGATATTGGGGCTTGTATATACGGTTGCCTTAACGACAGGCGCGTTGTCTTTTAATGTCTCGAATGATGCTCCTATTAGTATTTATGAAGGAATTCTCGCCGCTGTAATGGCGATTACAGCGATTTCAATCCTATTTGCTAAATCCAGAATGACTGGCATTCTTTTAAACGGCGTTCTTGGTTATTTAGTAGCATTGTTTTTTGTCTTTTTCCGTGCCCCTGATTTAGCGCTGACACAGCTTGTCATCGAAACGGTAACAGCTGCATTGTTCTTGCTTTGTTTTTATTTCCTGCCTGATTGGGACAAACAAAAGCACAAGACGAAGCCAAAGCTACTCAACGGGCTTATTGCAGTGGCAACAGGAGCCATGGTGACTGTTCTGGCGCTGTCAGTCAACAGCAATCGCTTGTTTGACTCCATTTCCGCTTTTTATGAAAATGCCTATGAACTTGCAGGCGCAAAGAATATTGTTAACGCCATTCTCGGCGACTTCCGTGCATTCGATACGATGCTTGAAGTCGTAGTGTTGCTCATAGCTGGTCTTGGCGTGTATGTGCTTATCAAGCTGAAGGCGAGTAAGGGGGGACGTGACCTTGAAGGCAAATGATGTCATTTTACGGACAGTGACGAAAGTGGCCGTTTTCATCATTTTAACGTACGGCGTTCATTTATTTTTAGCCGGGCATTACGAACCTGGCGGCGGCTTTGTCGGGGGACTCGTCCTCTCTTCGGCATTTGTGCTGATGTACTTGGCATTTGATATCGAAACCGTGCAAAGAGGCATGCCAATCGATTTTAAAATGGTTGCAGGGGCAGGGGCTTTCCTCTCTGTGGCCACGGGGACGGCGTCGATTGCCTTTGGTGTTCCTTTTCTTACTCAAGAAGAAGTCCATCTACCTTTGCCGATTTTAGGTGATGTGGCGTTTGCGTCTGTCATCTTGTTTGAAGCAGGTGTCGCACTCGCCGTTATTGGCACTGTCATTACTATTATTCTGAGTATAAGTGAGGATGTTTAGCTTATGGAAACTATGATGTCTCTATTGGTCGGCGTGCTTGTTACGGTCGCCACTTATTTAATCCTTTCCAAAAGCTTGCTCCGTGTGATTTTGGGCACTGCCATTATGTCCCACGCTGTTCACTTGCTCATTATGATTATGGGCGGCTTTTCGGGAGACTCAAGCGCCCCGTTGCTTGGGGAGGAAGCAACTTCTTACACAGACGCACTCCCACAGGCGCTCATTTTAACTGCAATTGTGATTAGCTTTGGCGTAACGGCGCTTTTCTTAGTATTGGCCTATCGGACGTACCGAGACTTAGGCACGGATGATCTTACAAAGTTAAGGGGACTCGATGATGATGAATAATTTACTTGTACTGCCGATGGTTCTCCCGCTGCTTGTAGGCATCCTTCTCATTTTTTTGCGGCCTTTTGTCAAATGGCAGCGAGTCATTAGTTTTGCGACGTTGCTCTTTACTTTTGGTCTTAGTATTTATTTGTTGTTTCATGTTCAGCAGGAAGGCATTATAACGCTTGATTTTGGTGGTTGGTCTCCTCCGTTTGGTATTTCTTTTGTCGGCGATTCGTTTTCATTGTTGCTAACGGCCACGACCTATTTCATTGCCACCATTTGTTCGCTTTACTCGTTCTCAACCATGGGCAAAGACAAAGAAAACATGTTTGTTTATCCTCTTGTCCACTTGCTGTTGGCGGGCGTTTCTGGCTCGTTTTTAACAGGCGATTTGTTTAACTTGTATGTCTGTTTTGAAGTCATGCTTCTTGCTTCGTACGCCTTGATCGTGCTTGGCGGAGAACGTGTCCAGTTGCGGGAAGCAATTAAGTATGTGCTTGTCAATGTCCTATCTTCTTTTATTTTCTTAATTGCCATCGCTTATTTATACGGTGTGACGGGGACGTTAAACTTGGCCCATTTGTCGGTGCGGATTGCTGAAGCTGGTCAACCACCAATCCTAACGACAATTGCGATTGTTTTCTTACTCGTCTTTAGTTTAAAAGCTGGCTTGCTCCTTTATTTTTGGTTGCCTGGGGCATACGGGGCGCCGCCTATGGCCATTGCAGCGTTGTTTGGGGCATTGCTTACCAAAGTAGGGATATATGCATTGTTCCGCTTCTTCACGATGTTGTTTTACCACGAACCAGAACTAACCCATACGATCATAGCGGTTATGGCGATTGTGACGATGGTTGGTGGCAGCATTGGAGCGGTCGCTTACAATGATTTGCGGAAAATTGTTTCTTATAATGTTGTTATCGCAGTAGGCTTTATTTTGAGCGGACTTGCGATCTTCAACGAAGCGGCGATTGAAGGTTCGATCTATTACCTTGTGCATGACATGATCGTCAAAGCGTTTTTGTTTTTATTAGTAGGGGTAACGATTTATTTATCAGGAACACAACGACTTGAACGGATGAGTGGCATGATTCGCAACTATCCGTTACTAGGCTGGCTGTTTTTCCTGGCAACCATTTCACTAGCTGGTATTCCGCCATTAAGTGGGTTTGTCGGCAAAGTGTTTGTCGCGCAGGGTGCCATTGACGGCCAAGCGTTTGTTCTATTGGCCGTTACGCTCATTTCAAGTATATTTGTCCTTTATTCGCTGTTGCGGATTTTCCGCACTGTGTTTTGGGGCGAAACGATTATTGGCACTGACGAGATGGTTCCACTGAAAACAGGCATGATCCTCCCTTGCGCTCTTCTTGGTGCAGCAACACTGGCATTAGGTCTCGGCGCTGAAAGTATTTCTGGCATTGTCCAAGATGCAGTAAATACGTTGCTAAACCCACAAATCTATATTGATGCTGTGTTAAATCGAGGAGGCGCTTAAGTATGGAAGGATCGACAACAAAGGGGGGTGGTTCGATGTTCGGACAGCTTTTGCTAAACATTTTGATTGCCTTTCTGTGGGTATTATTGCAAGATGAGGACCAGTTTTACTTTTCAACGTTTTTTGCCGGCTATTTAGTGGGGATCGGCATTCTTTATGTGATGCGCCGTTTCTTTTTTAACGAATTTTATTTGCATAGGCTGTTTGCGGTAGTGAAACTGTTGTTCATTTTCATCCGTGAGCTCTTTTACTCGAGCGTCGTGCTCATCAAGCAAATTTTAAGCCCAAAACTTAAAATCACCCCGGGAATTTTTACGTATCGAACAGAGTTAAAAAGTGATGTAGAGATAACGGCCTTAGCACTTTTGCTTACGTTGACGCCTGGTTCTGTCGTGATTGAAATTTCCCCATCGAATGATGTTTTTTACATCCATGCGATGGACATCCCCGAATCTAAAAATTCGGTTCTCCGGGCAATGACTACATTTGAGAAAGCGATTATGGAGGTGACGCGATAATGTTTGGAATGGCGATGGTCGCATCTCTTGTGCTTTTCGCAGTAGCTATTGGCATTTGTGCGTTCAGGATTATAAAAGGGCCGACGATGCCAGATCGTGTCGTTGCCTTGGATACGATTGGCGTCAATTTAATTTCGATTGCTGCGATCGTGTCGATTATCCTTGATACAAAAGCGTTTTTGGAAGTTATTTTAATTATAGGCATTCTCGCGTTTATTAGCACCATTGCTTTCTCGAAGTTTATAGAGAGGGGTGTCATTATTGAACGCAAGCGTAACCGGTGAACTGCTGGCTTCTATTTTGATTATTGTTGGTGCGATAATGAGTGTGATTAGCGCGATTGGCATTATCCGCCTTCCTGATGTGTATACAAGGTCCCATGCCGGCACAAAAAGTGCAACGCTTGCCGTTTTGTTGACGCTGACAGGTTGCTTTATCTATTTTTGGCTTGCAGACGCTTATATTAGCATTCGCCTCATACTCGGCATTGTATTTGTGTTCTTAACAGCGCCGGTGGCGGGACATTTGATTACGCGTGCAGCATATCGGTCTAAAGTACCACTTACGGAAGAAAGCGTAGAAGATGAACTGAAGGAAGTTTTAAACAAAGAAAATTACAACGAACCAGTTGAGCACACGGATGCAAATAAATAATGGGGCGTGTGCACGCCCCTTTAGACTGTAGACAAACGCCCCGATCCACTAGCGTTTGTCTCGGTCAGCTGCTTTGAACTGAACAATCGTTTCCTATGCAAGGTGACCCCTGTTCTATTCGCCTCTTTTCTCGCCTTCACTTATCGGCTGACAAGTGTTTAAATGAATCTAGCGTTCGGGCTGCTGTTTTGACAGACGGCTCTTTTTTGTGGAAGTGCAAAGGGTTAATGGCTGTTGCCTAGACTCCCCTCATGTTTCCAATGTGGCGTTTTGCCATAATGCTCATAAACGGTTTTTTCATCCTCTTTTGTCAGCTCTTTTTCTTGTGAATGGGCAGGTGCCGACTCAATTTGGGCTTTACTCGTCTTGACAAGGATCGCATGGTCATGCCAAGCAACTTCTTCGACGTCTTCCACGAGGACGAGCACAAGCTCCCGCTGCAAAAAACCTCCTGTATCAACGACAAAATAACGGACAAGCCAGTCAACTGCTTTTTCAATGATGAAATCTACGACTTTGCCGACTTTGCCGCCCTTGGCATGAATGGTATACCCTGTTAGCTCTTCCAGGCTAAATAGGCGAGTTTGTTCTTGGTATTGTGCTTCTGTTTGAGCTTCGTTTGCACCTGTCCGTATTGCATCGGCTGTGCCTTCCGGGTTTTTGCGCTCTGGGATATGAACAGGCGGGATTAGCGGCGCACTTGCTGGAGAACCGGCTCCATATGTTTGATTGAGGGGGGCTGCGGGCCCAAACCAATAAAGTGGCCAGCCATAATGCTCGTTCAGTTCCTTTTCATATTTCCGGTTAATGGGTGCATGTTCTTCTGGCTTCGGGCTATCTTTAATTTGAGCTTTCGTCGCATCAACGTCGATGGCCATGTTTTCTTTATCCACGTTCGAAAATGCATGGGGACTTAAGAGGACTTTACCGCCAAAAAACCAAGTGCGTGTATCTCCAACAAAGTAGCGAAGGTGCAACGTGTCTGCATCCACATAAAAATCAGCAAGTGAACCAAGTTCCCCATCGGTGGCGCGCATCGTGTACTTTTCGAGCGTTTTTGCATGGATCAGCATCATTTTCTCCCTCCAGAATTCGTATTAATGTTCGTATAGCCGTTTTCGAGGTAGACCAAACGCAAATCTTTTTTAGGAAAATCAAAAAAAGGGGTTAAAATCGAACAGCAAAAGAAGTACAATAATCTAGAAAGCGTTATCATTTAATATGAGATCGATCTCAGAGGAGGGGTAAAAGTGAAATTAGGCGTGTTTACTGTCCTATTTTCGGAAAAGCCGTTTGAAGAAATGCTAGACCACGTAAAAGCGCTTGGCCTAGAAACAATCGAGATTGGTACAGGAGGGTATCCTGGGAACGCGCACTGCAATCCAGGCGAACTACTCGAAAATGAGACGAAATTGAAAGCGTTTAAAAAGGCAGTAGAGGATCGCGGTTTGACGATTTCTAGCTTAAGCTGCCATGGCAATGCCCTAACGCCAGATGCCGATTTTGCTAATCAGTCGCATGATGCCTTTGTGAAAACAGTCCAATTGGCAGAAAAGCTAGAAGTGCCAACCGTTACTACTTTTTCAGGAACGCCAGGCGCGTATGAAGGCGCAAAGCAGCCTAGTTGGCCTGTCGCCCCGTGGCCGAACGAGTATGGAGATATATTGAAATGGCAATGGCAAGAAAAACTGATCCCTTACTGGAGCGAATGGGGCCAATATGCAGCTGATCACAATGTCAAGGTCGCCCTTGAACTGCATGGTGGTTTTTTAGTGCATTCGCCAGCGACGTTGTTAAAACTTCGTGAAGCGTGTGGCGAAGCGATTGGCGCAAATGTAGACCCGAGCCATTTATGGTGGCAAGGAATCGATCCAGTTGCAGCCATTAAAATTCTAGGCAAGCATAACGCCATCCACTTTTTCCATGCAAAAGATACGTACATCGATCAAGAAAATGTCAATATGCACGGTTTACTTGATATGCAATCTTACGCAAATATGCAAGATCGGGCTTGGTACTTCCGCTCAGTTGGCTATGGGCACGACCTGAAAACGTGGGCGGATATTATTAGTGCTCTGCGCCTTGTAGGTTATGACGGGGCAGTCAGCATTGAACATGAAGATGGGCTAATGTCCATTGACGAAGGTTTCCAAAAAGCCGTTGCCAATTTGCAGCAAGTTTTAATGAAAGAGCCAGCTCCAGACATGTGGTGGCTGTAAGGAGGAAAAAGACAATGTCGAAATTGAAAGTAGCAGTAGTTGGCTGTGGGTCGATTGCCATCCACCGCCATGTACCTGAATATGCGGCCAATCCAAATGTAGAACTGGTCGCTTTTTGTGACCTAAACATCGAAGTCGCCCAAAAACTCGCTGATCAATATGGAGTCAAGCAGGTATACGACTCCCACGAAGCGATGCTTAAAGAGGCAAAAATGGATGCAGTTAGTGTATGTACACAAAATGTGGACCATGCACGAGTGTCGATTGATGCAGCAAACGCAGGTTGCCATGTATTGTGCGAAAAACCAATGGCTACTTCGATTGAAGAAGCGCAACAAATGATTGACGCCGCTAAAGCCAACAATGTCAAGTTGATGATAGGGCACAATCAAAGGCTTATGCCGCCCCATGTAAAAGCGAAAGAAATCTTGCAATCTGGAAAAATCGGCAAGCCGTTAACATTTAAAACGACATTTGGCCATGGTGGCCCTGATTCCTGGAGCATTCAAGGCAAAGACACATGGTTCTTTCAAAAAGACAAGGCTTTTGTTGGGGCAATGGGTGATTTAGGCGTCCATAAGATTGACTTAATGCGCTGGCTTTTTGACGAAGAAGTGGCTGAAGTGGCTGCATTTGTTGAGACGCTCGATAAGGATGCCGATGTAGACGATAATGCGACAACGTTACTGCGCATGGAAAACGGAGCCATTGGCACAATGGCGGCAAGTTGGACGTACTACAAAGGTGAAGACAACACGACATCGATTTACGGCGAAAAAGGTGTGTTGGAAATCCACGATGATCCTAATGTCCAAGTTGTTGTAAAGCTAGCCGATGGCACCATTGAAAGGTATTCAGTGGGGGCAATTGCCACCAATGAAGCTGGAGGCCAAGTTGCAAGTGGTGTGATTGACGAGTTTGTTGATGCGATTGCCAATGACCGCATGCCTTCCATTACAGGAGAATCGGCAATGGAATCACTACGCACTGTCCTTGCAGCGCTGGAGTCAACGAAGTCCAAAACGTTTGTGTCTGTAGCAACGATCAAATAAGGGGGAAAAGCATGGATAAATGGGGAATTGCCTTATTTACACTGCGTGACGAGCTGGCAAAAGACTTTAAAGGCACATTAGCAAAAGTAAAAGAAATTGGGTATGCGGGTGTCGAATTTGCAGGTTTTGGCGGCCACTCTGCTTCAGAGATAAAAGCAATGTTAGAGGAAGTTGGTCTAGAAGCATGGTCCAGTCATGTGCCTCTTGCTCAGCTTCGTGAGTCTCTTGACGATGTACTTGCCTACCATAAAGAAGTCGGCGTTCAATATATTGTCTGTCCATACTTAACGCCAGAAGAGCGGCAGGCAAAAGACGATTACCTCGAATTGGCGAAAGATCTTGAAACGATTGGAAATGCCTGCAAAGAAGCTGGCATTGGATTTTGCTACCATAACCACGATTTCGAATTGCAAACATTCGATGGCGAGTATGCCCTTGATTTGTTGTTAAGCCAGACAACAGAGGAACATGTGCAATTAGAATGTGATACGTACTGGGTCGAGTTTGCCGGTGTGGATGCCAAACGTTACATGAACCAATACACTGGACGTGTGCCAATGGTTCATTTGAAAGACATGAAAGCAACCGATAAGTCGTTTGCCGAAGTTGGAGAGGGAACATTGGATATAAAAGACATTATCCAGGCAGGGAAAGAAGCAGGGGCTCGCTACTTTTTTGTCGAACAGGACATTTGTGAGCGTTCCCCTCTAGAAAGCATTTCAATTAGCTTTAACAACATACAACGCTTGTCTTAAAAAATGAAACGCCCAAGCCATGTGGGCGTTTCATTTTTTTACCTATAATAAACAATCATAGGCAACTTGTTTTGCGCCGACACGCTTGGCTAATTGTTCCAAAGCGTGGGCAAACGCTTTTTTTCTCGTTGGAGTCCATTTGAATGACGGCTCAACCACAATGTTCTCAATATGTAAAGTAGCCGTTTCCCGATTCATTAATGGCGAAATTTGGCCAATTAGTTTTCCATGCCAGAGAATCGGCATTCCATAGGAGCCCACTTTCCGGGCTGCTTTTGGCGTGTAAATTTCCCAGCGGTAGTGGAAGTCGTAAATATCTTGCAAACGTTCTCTCCGCCATAAAAGAGGGTCTAGCGGCGATAGGAAGGCAATGCCTTTAGGTTGGTTGTCGCTATGTGAAAGCAGCTCGTCCACATCTGTTGAAAGCACGGCATAAGGCCGTTTTACGCCCTCAATCGCCACTTCAGTCAAGACGCCCTCCTCAACAAGCTGTGCGTGCCATTTTTTTCGCATTGCAGCTCGGTGCTTCTGCCATCCATAACGGGGATCGTCAGCGCTAAATAACCGGTACGCGCGAGCATATTTAAGGAGTAACGCCCTTGTCCGTTCTTGTGTCGACAAAGGCGATTTCAAGTAATGGTTTGGAATCGCGTCTTCCGTTAATGCAAAAAACCGTTTCGCCCCCTGGCGTTTTACAACTTGGATTTGCCCTGTTAGGAAAAGCAATTGCAAGGCATGAGACGTTTCTTTAGTGGAGGCGCTGTTTGTATCCCAACCACCAATCACTTTTCGTTCGCTTTGAAAGGCGTTTGAAGCGAGAGGACCTTCGGTTGCCAGCCGGTTGAATATGACGCGAATGGCATCCTTGTGGGCGGATAAATCGGAAGCGCAAGCTGTTAAGAGCCGCTGCCGAACATCTTCAAACAAGGGAAAGTCGGCGATCGGCAATAAGCAGGCAGCTTGGGCGTAGTATTCGAATGCTTGCTGCTTTTCAAGCAGCTGCTCTAATTCAGCTGGGTCATACCGTTTCATTCGCAAACTTGCAGTCAAATGGTGGTTACGCTCAATAACCGCAACAGGATCAAGTTGAATCGCTTCCAAGCCATTAAGAAGGTCGGGCATGCTTGAATAGCGTGTGGCAATAAATGTTTTATGCAAAAAGGCCCGTGCCGTTTTTTTCGATATAAGAAGCAATGGACGATCTGTCCTTTCTATAGAAAATGCAAGGCGACAAAAAACAAAAATAGAGGAGGAGCGTTAGCTGGCAATATAGGCTTTTCCCAGTGAGAATGGCACATCAAAATCAGCGCCAAGCTATGCCGCTTGGCTCCGTTGTTTTTCTTCGTTGCGGACAAATCCCGTATGGGAAAACCACATGAGTAAAAAGACGGGGACTGACACACCGAAAAAAGGAAGAACGCCTGGAAAACGAAGCATGAGTATAGAGATACCAAATGATGTAATTAGCATGCCTATGCTCAGAAAAGGACGAACAAGCACATGAAGGACTGCATGTTTTAATAGGCGAAAAATGGGCATCTCGTAATGGACAAATAACGTAAACGCGTAAACGGCTGTTAATATATACAAAAGGCAAAGAAGAAGAATCGGCATGGCGAGCATCGTCACATAAGGGTTGGTATGGTTGTAAATAAACATGACATCAACGACTAGGACAAAACCAATTAGGGCGAGTATCCAGCCGAGGCGCTGTACTTTCCAATAGTCTTTTTTAAAGTACGAAAGGAATGTTTTAAACAAAGGAATATCTGTTTCTCCACGAATCCACTGGCGGCAAATGGCAAAGGCAGCCTGTGTTGCTGGGAACAAACCGCCAACAATCAGTCCAGCAAATGTAAACCCAAGCCAAAGCAAGTTGACGATGGCAAGCCGCATGATCCACTCGGCAGCTTTGTAAATCCCTCCCATGAATCCATTCATTTCCATTGCACTAACCACCTTTTGAAAGCGTTATCCTAATTGTACCACAAAAAAAGGAAGACGGCTTATTAAATTGCCGCTCCCTTTACATCGCTCACTTATTTTAAATCTTTCACGACTTCTTTTGTTTCAATTGTCCCTAAATCATAAATGATTTGATACAACTCTTGAAGTTCATTTTGTGTGGCTTCTTTTTCTTGGTCGGCTTTCTTTTCTTGGAACGGGTGTTGAAAAACTTGCTCCTCACGAAAGTCTTCAGATCGGATTTGCTCCAGCAGCGCTTTAATTTTGTCTGCTTCCTCATCAGTTGCATAGATCTCATATTGGATCGAGTTGTCAGGCGTTTTTGTGGTCGAGAGGCGCATCATTGCCATATCAATTGTAACAAAATAACGTTTTCGGCCCATTGCAATCGTCCCTCCAATTTTTTCTGTTCCCTCTTGATACCCGATTCTTCCTTTTTTACACCTACACGGTTTAAAAAAGGAAGAACGTGTTTCGTTTTCAGAATTTTGGGTATCAAAACAGAAAGCGACACACTAAGACATAGAACCTGTATCTCTAACATACAATAATGGATATGCCAAGCTTACAACTAGCGGAACAATTAACCAAGCCATACCCTGTCTATGCTTATGGCAAACCGTTGAATGATCGTCAATAAATCCTACCTGAAGGGGATTTTCTATCGGGACGAGCTGTGCTATAGTGAAGAAATTAAACCTTTGAGGAAGGTAGGACTATGCTCAAACTTGTTATCCCTTTTGTTTGCGCACTCGTGGTTATGACAGCTTGTGGAGGCGATTCTCATCCGCAACTACATGAAAAGGAAATGAAAAAAGGCGGCGATTCTGCACCTGTTTTTTTCTTAGAAGAGCGTTATTTTAACGAAACCGAGGTCGTAAATGGGCAAATGACCATTATGAATCCGGACAATATTGTGGTCAACGTCAATAAAGACTACCGTCTTCCCGAAGATTATCGACCTGGCGACTTAACCATACCGAATGTTCCTTTTCCTTTTGATGAGGAAGATGACAGGCGTTATCTCAGGGTGGAAGCTGCCGAAGCTTTGGAAGCATTGTTTGCTGCCGCAGCAGAGGAAGGCTATGACCTGTTTGCCATATCAGGTTTTAGATCATATGAACGGCAAGAGCTTTTATATGAAGAAGCGCTGGAAAATCAAGGAGAAGACCAAGATTTAGTGGCCATGCCAGGGCACAGTGAACATCAAACGGGATTAGCGATGGATATTAGCAGCGCTTCTGTCGATTATGGCTTGATTGAGGCATTTGGTTTAACGGCAGAAGGGCAGTGGGTTGCGGAACACGCCCACCAGTTCGGCTTTATTATACGCTATCCGGCCGAAAAAGAAGGAATTACAGGGTACGGCTATGAACCATGGCACTTGCGCTATGTGGGCGATGTGGCCAACGACATTTACAACCACTTTATTACCCTTGAAGAATATCTAGAAAATGTCAAGAAGTTGTAAAAACGATGTGAAAGTTCGGTATGTCAAAGGAACTATGTTCAAGGAGCAGAAATTTTGATAAACTGATTGCTTGAATGGCAAATGACTGTTTTTGCTTGATGATAGATAAAACCGTTTTCTGGCCCGCCAAATAGATAACAGTTAGGCGGAAGTAGTTTTAAACGCAAAGTTCATGAGAGGAGAGTAAAATTCATGACAAAAATTAAAGCCGGCTTCAGGCGACTGACATTTTATTGGCTGGCTGTCGCGTTGCTAACCATTACAACGTACGTGCTTTACAAAGTCGCGTTTGCGATCCCTGCCGATAACATGATGCAAGAATTTTTACTGCTCATTAATCCGATCAGTTCGTCTGTCCTGCTTTTAGGGATTGCCCTGTTATTCAAAAACAGAATGCGCAACATCATGGTTGTCGTCCTATCGTTTGTCGGTTCACTCATTTTGTACGTCAATTTGTTGTTTTATCGGTTCTATACTGACTTCTTGACCCTTCCTGTACTGCTGCAAACTAACAATATGCAAGATTTATCGGGCAGCGTATTTGAACTGATGAGCTTTTGGGATGTTTTCTTATTTACAAATGTTGCTGTACTTTGGATTTTGGTCGCACGTAAAAAAGTGCCTGTAGTGGGACGCTTAAAAAGAGAACCTAGCTTGATCTTTGCTTTGGCGATCTTGCTATTCTTAGGGAATCTATCCCTAGCGCAAACAGAACGTCCACAACTGCTTACGCGCTCTTTTGACAGGGATATGATCGTTAAAAACATCGGCGTTTTTAACTTCCATATTTACGACGTCTTTTTGCAATCACAATCGAGAGCACAGCGTGTATTAGCCGATAGTTCCGACATTGTCGAAGTGAAAAACTATACACAGGCAAACCATAAAGAGCCAAACCCAGATTTATTTGGCGTGGCTGAAGGCAAAAATGTGTTTATGATTTCTCTTGAGTCGCTGCAAAGTTTTGTCATTGACAACGATGTTTATGGACAAGAAATCACGCCGTTTTTAAACCAATTAAAAGAAGAAAGTTATTATTTCGAGAATTTTTACCACCAAACGGAACAAGGCAAAACATCGGACTCTGAGTTTATTGTTGCCAATTCGCTGTTTGGCCGAAGCAGTGGAGCCGTGTTCTTTACCCATGCCCAAAATGACTACAATGCGTTGCCGGAAATTTTAGGGGAGAATGGCTACTACTCGTCTGTCATGCATGCCAATAACCGAACGTTTTGGAACCGTGATGTCGTTTATAACACACTCGGCTATGACCGCTTTTTTGACGTGGATTCTTATGAAGTAACGGAAGAAAATTCGGTCGGTTGGGGCTTAAAAGACAAGGAGTTTTTTGAACAGTCGATTGACTTGCTCAAGGAACAGCCGCAGCCATTTTATACAAAGTTTATTACGCTGACAAACCATTTTCCATTTGAACTGGGCGAGGAAGACAAAATGATCGAGGAATACGATTCGAACAGCGGCACGTTAAACCGTTACTTTCCGACTGTCCGTTATATGGATTATGCAGTGGAGCAGTTTTTTGAGGATATAAAAGAAGCCGGCCTATATGAAGACAGCATCTTTATCCTTTATGGAGACCATTACGGAATTTCTGACAACCATAACAGGGCAATGGCGATGTACCTCGACAAAGAGGAGATTACCCCATTCGATTCTGTCCAGCTTCAACGTGTCCCACTGATCATTCATATTCCGGGCCATGAAGGGGAAACGTTTGACACAGTCGGCGGGCAAATTGACATTAAGCCAACGCTCATGCATTTGCTCGGTCTGTCGACAAAAGAGGACATCCAGTTTGGCAGCGACTTGTTTTCGCCAGAACATGAGTCTTATGCGGTTTTACGTAACGGCAACTTTATCACGGATGATCTTGTGTATGCCAGCAACACGTGTTATGACAAACATACAGGAGAAGAGATGGAAGATCCATCAAGCTGTGAAGAGTTTATCCCACGTGCGCAATCAGACTTAGAGTACTCCGATAAAATTATTTATGGTGATTTACTTCGCTTTTTCGAGCCAGACAACGATATGTTTGATCGCTCTGAAGAATAAAAAACCGTCGCGTATGCGACGGTTTTTTATTTCGCTGACATGCTGCCATGGCCATTCACGCCGCCGGCGGCTGTAATCACAGTGGTAGCAAAGCCAGTACCAATGACGGCAATTGCGGATAAGATGATCTCATCGTGTGTCACAATGGGAATGCCAGCTACGACTGCTCCTAAATCAAAACCGACAATTAAAACACCAACATTCCATTTTGTTTTAGCAGCAATCATCTGCGCCAGCAAGTCAAAACCCCCAGTGCTAATTTCTAGGAGAAACATAATACCAGCGCCTATGCCGAGCATCAGGCCACCGATGATGGCGCTAGGAAGTGGAGGCAAAAGGGGAGTAGCCGGTATGTAAGCGGCAAAGTAATCGATCATTAAGGAAGAAACGATGACGCCTACCAGTGAGTTGTAAAAAAACGGCCTATAGTATATCCAAGCAAGAATGTAAATGGGAATGCTGACGACGATTATGGTCATACCGACTGGAAAATCCCAGATGTAATGGGCGATCAATCCGACGCCAATAATGCCGCCGTCTAGCAAATGGTAGGAAACAAAAAATAAGTTAATCCCAAGGCTAATTAGCAAACAGCCTACAAACAACACTATTACGTAACGAAGTCCTTTTATCACCCTATCACCCTCACCCACTCAGTAGCCAAGCTTTCTTTCATTCTATGCGGACAAACGTATCGCTATGACGGGTGATGTGTATGAGCCTTTAAGGGCACAAAGCCCCTTATAACTGAATCGTTCCCAATAGGATAATGGCAATAATCGCTGCAAGCACCCACAACACTTTTTTCAGTTTCCGATTGCTATTCGCACGTTTCCAGCGCTGAGGGTTAAACTGGATTTCATCGTCGTCAAAATAAGCGCGGCGAACACGACTGGTCGTTTGCTGGCTATAAAAAGGACGAGCTCCTTTTAGAAAGGAAGGTGCTAGCAAGAAGCCAAATAACAGCCCGAATAAGTGGGCAAAAATGTTAATATGGGAGCCGACAAACGTCATGATCACAGAAATGACAATGATCGGAAGAATCGTTTGCCCTGACTGGCTATCCATTAAATCTTTACGATAAAGGTACATAAACAAAAAGACGCCAAATAAGCCAAAGATGGAGCCTGATGCACCGACATGGGTATAGCTTGGCGATTCCAAAAACAAAGTGGCCACATTTGCCAATACGCCTGAAATGAGATAAATGGTGACAAATTTTCGTTTTCCAAGCATCACTTCAAGGGCAGGAGCGAAAATGAGCAAAGCGAACATGTTTGAAAACAAATGGAACAGCCCGCCATGCAAAAAGATCGGCGTCACGAGGCGCCAGTACTCGCCTGCGAGAATCGCTGCATTCCATCCCATCCCAGAATAGTGAAGCCAGCCCCCGTAAGGTATAATGAGGAAGAGGAAATAAATGATCACATTGGTTGCTATAATGGCGGTGATCACAGGGTAGTTGCGAATATAGCTCGAAAAGGTTTCGTTGCGGTGAAACATGGGATTCCCCCTTTTTGGTGATTAGCCGTGTAAGGTGTCATGACCATCATGAACTAGTCTCATTATAGCAGCTTGCGCCTTGTGCCGCATAACCGGACAGAATGATAAACAGGTGGTGTGCAAATGATTGTTGGCATTGGCATTGATTTAATTGAACTAAAGCGAATTGAGGCTGCTTTTGCGAGACAGCCTCGATTCCCAGGCCGGGTATTGACTTCTTATGAACAAGACCAAATGGCACAGCTAGCGCCGAACCGCCAAATTGAATATTTGGCAGGCCGTTTTGCTGCAAAGGAAGCATTTGCGAAAGCGAAAGGGACTGGAATTGGCGCCGGCCTTTCCTGGCATGATATTGAAATCCGCACTGAAGGCAGTGGAAAACCGTATATTGTGGTAAACGACGACAGTGCCCGTGTCCATCTTTCCATTACACATTCAAAAGAATACGCTGCTGCACAAGTCGTGATTGAAACATAAAAATGCTACTTGTCAATACTCGTCTGCATATTGCCGTCATTCGGCTCATATAGTTTACAGCAACAGGGCAATGGACTCGCCGTCCATGCCTAAAGTGAGCCGAAGGGGTGAAGGTAGGCATGAAGAAGACGAAATCATGGCTGGCCATGGTTGCTGTCCTAATGGTAGTCGTATTGGCAGCGTGTGGAGAAAAGTCGCAAGAGGATGTTTTAAACGACGTAGAAGAGGCCCTAGAAAACACGGAGAGCTACAAGTCAAAGGCGACGATGGTGCTGGAAACGGGCCAAGAACCACAGACGTATGATGTAGAAGTGTGGCAAAAAGATAACGCTTATTACAAAGTTGATTTAAAAAATGCGAAAAACGAACAAAGTCAAATCATCTTAAAAAATGACGACGGCGTTTTCGTTTTGACCCCAGCGCTAAACAAAACATTCCGTTTCCAAAGCGATTGGCCCAAAACGAGCAGCCAAGCTTATCTGTATGAATCGCTTTTAAAGGATATTAGCCTTGACGCTGATGTCATGTTTTCACAAGACGAAAACCATTATGTCTTTAAAACAGCGACAACGTATCAAAACAAAAACTTAAACAGCCAAGAAATCCGGCTGAATAAAAAAGATTTAGCGCCAGTTTCCGTTAAGATTATGGATGCGGATAACAATGTTTTAGTCGACTTGACGTTTACTGAATTCGAGAGAAATCCAGAGCTGTCGAATGAAGACTTTAATACAGAAAAAACAATGGATGGCGCACAAATGTCCGAACCGACAATGGCTACTCCTGAAGAAGAGGAAGAAATTTCGATTCGCTACCCGATGTTTATCCCAGATGGAGTCGATAGTGAGCCTAAATTGGAGACCGTCGAAACAGGCGAGCGTACAGCTTATGTGCAACAATATTCTGGCGATAAGCCTTTTACACTGATTCAAGAGAAGAGCTCGATCGTCCCAGCGACAACAGCGCCCTTAAATTTAGTAAAGGGAGAACCCGTTGACCTCGGTTTCACGATTGGAATCCAATCGGCTGACCGTATTATGTGGTCCCATGAAGGCATCGACTACTCCCTGATTTCAGAGAGCTTGTCAGAAGAAGAGATGGCCGATGTGGCGCGCTCTGTTTACGCCACGACCGAAAAGTAACCACTGTCTACAGTCTGAAGCCACGAGCGAACTCGTGGCTTTTTTATATATAAACAAAGGCACGTTGTTGCCAAACACCGTTCGACAATTTTCCATTAAGCTTTTATACTAGGGTGAGAATGTGAACTGTCCTGGAGGTAATTAGATGGATCGAACGGCACTCCCTTTCTTTAGGGATACATGGGTTGAGGTTGATTTGAATGCAATTTCGAGCAATGTTTCGTCGCTAGCGCGCTTTTATAAAAGCCAAGGCCACAATGTCGCCATTATGGCAGTTGTGAAAGCGAACGCCTATGGCCATGGGGCTATAGCCGTTGCTAAGGAGGCGCTTGCCGCTGGAGCGACCTTTCTTGGTGTTGCTTTATTAGACGAGGCATTGGAACTAAGAAAGGCAGGCATTCAGGCGCCGATCCTTGTCCTTGGTAAAACACGCCCAGAAAATGCAGAGCTTGCCCGGTCTGAGGGGATTTCGGTAACTGTATTTGAGCAAGAATGGCTAGAAGAGGCTACACGGTTTCTGGCAAAATCACCGAACGATCCACTCCGTATCCATGTCAAAATGGACACGGGCATGGGCCGCCTAGGCCAACAAACGGTTGAAAACACGATGGCGGTTGTCTGTGCTGCGCAAAAAATCGGTGTTGTTGAAGGGCTGTTTACCCATTTTGCCACTGCTGACGAGCTCGATCATACGTATTACCGAAAACAGCAAGAACGGTTTGCAGCATGTGTTGACAAATTGGAAGAAGCAAACGTTTCGATTCCGTTCATCCACACTGGCAATAGTGCAGCAAGCATGCGCTATCCAGGCGATATGTACAATATGGTACGTTTCGGCATTTCCATGTATGGGCTCACCCCTTCAGTAGAAATAAAACAAGCACTGCCATTTAAGCTTATTCCAGCCTTATCGCTAAAAACAAAAACAGTTTTCACGAAGCTTATTCAAAAAGGGGACGCTGTCAGTTACGGAGCTACTTATCAAGCAGAAGCACCGACATGGATTGCGACGTTGCCAATTGGCTATGCTGATGGCTGGGCAAGGCAAAACAGCACGAAAGGCGGGTATGCACTCGTCAATGGGCAAACAGCGCGCTTTGCAGGGAGAATCTGTATGGACCAATGCATGATTGAACTTTCTGAGCCAGTGCCAAATGGTACAACAGTTACTCTTGTTGGCAAAGACGGCCAAGAGCAGATTGAGCTTGATGACGTCGCGAAGCGGCTTGATACGATTAATTATGAAGCTGCCTGTATGCTCAATCCTCGCTTGCCCCGTATTTACGTAAAAAACGGCAAATATCAATCTGTGCAAATAGAATCAAGGGTTATGCATAAAATAGAAGAGCAAGGGAAAAATGACCAACAGAATGGATAATGGCTAAATAGCAAAGCAAGATTTTGAAAAAGAGCTTTGCAAAGACCTATTGGCAATGCTATGATAAATGATGTATAACTTGCGGCGAAATGTCGGACGTAGAAACGAATTGCCTAAATAGGCCTTACACTGATTAAATGAGGTGGATGCTGTGCTTGAGCAGGAAAAGTGGGACAACGAAGAAAACAGCAATAAGCGTGCAAAACTAAAAGCTGAAATTCGTGAGTCAATGCAACAAGGCTATATGGAGATGGCGAAAATCAATCTTACAATTGCATCAGAAGCCTTTCTTGCTGAGGAGGAAGCGAATCATACGCTGACGCGTCTCGTTAGTGGGGTGTAGCGATGTGATAGTCAAACGCGGCGATGTGTATTTTGCAGATCTCTCCCCCGTTGTCGGCTCAGAACAAGGTGGGGTCAGGCCTGTACTCATCATACAAAATAATATCGGTAACCGATTTAGCCCGACAGTGATCGTAGCAGCTATTACAGCCCAAATCCAAAAAGCAAAACTCCCAACACATGTGGAAATCAATGCGAGCAAATATGGGTTCGACCGGGATTCGGTCATTCTTCTTGAGCAAGTACGCACGATTGACAAACAACGACTGACAGATAAAATTACCCATCTTGACGACAAAATGATGAGGTCTGTTGACAAGGCACTCACAATCAGTTTGGGATTAATTGATTTTTAGACATTTGAGGATAAAAGAAAGCGTGGCAACCATTTATTTGGTGTGCATCACGAATCTTTTTTCAGGCAATTCCCTGTACATCGTAGTGACCCTAACTGGGGACAGCACTCGTACAGGGTTTTTTATTTGCCATTTATAAGAACGATTCCTTAAAATGTGGAATTGTCAAACACTGAGAAAAACGATCGCTGGAAACGATTAATCTTTGCATGGGATCTCGACTCATGAAATAATAGCAGTAGAGAAATACAGGGTGAAAGGGGAAGGCTATGCAATCGTTTATTGCTTCTTATCTTTTAAAAAACCGGACAAGACTTATTGAGGAATGGGGAAAAGAATGGGCGAAGCTTCGTTCAGAGAGTGATTTGCAAACGCAGCCTAACGATGCGTTTGAACATACGAACAAAAAACTAATGGAATTGGTGCTGTCTACGGCTGAAGGGCATAAAGACAGTTATTATGCGGAATTAAAAGAGCATGTCGACCGTTTTATTCAAAATGGCGGTTCACTAATCTTATTTTCAAAATCGATGCATTTGTTTAGGAAGGTATGCCAAAGGTTCGTAATTGCGTCTGATGTAAAAGAAAGTCAGGCTGTGGAAATGTTAGCGGAATTAAATGAATGGATTGATGAACGGACGGATCGAATTGTAAACGATTATGCAGGGAATTGGGAATATACGATCGAAATGCAAAAGCTTTCGCTGTTAGAGTTATCCGCTCCGCTGATTCCTGTTTTTGAAGAGATTACGGTGATGCCGTTAATCGGGACGATTGACACAGCGAGAGCGAAACTGATCATGGAAAATTTGCTTGAAGGCGTGATCGAACACCGCTCAAAAGTCGTTTTAATTGATATTACAGGTGTCCCGGTCGTCGATACAATGGTTGCCCAACATATCATTGAAGCTTCCGAAGCTGTCCGTTTAATTGGAGCGAAGGCTGTATTAGTGGGGATTCGTCCTGAAATTGCCCAGACCATTGTCAACTTGGGCATTGACTTGGCTAGATTTCCAACGCAGAGCACACTACGCAAAGGGGTTGTGTTGGCCTTAGAAATGACAGGAAAGAAAGTGGTCGATTTATGATGGAAGGTGGAAATGCAATGAGGATTCCAATTCTTAAGCTCAAACAATATTTATTAATCAGCATCCAAATTGAGTTAGATGATCAAACTGCCCTCCAATTTCAGGAAGATTTGCTTAGAAAAATCCACGAAGAAGGTTCAAAAGGAGTCGTTATTGATTTAACGAGTGTCGATATGATTGACTCGTTCATTGCCAAAGTACTTGGCGATGTTGTCGACATGTCCAATTTGATGGGGGCTCGTGTCGTACTGACCGGCATTCGTCCTGCTGTTGCTATTACATTAATTGATATGGGAATCAAATTAGAAGGTGTTTCAACCGCGTTAGATCTTGAACAAGGACTCGCAAGCTTGCAACAGGAATTGGAGGGTTAGAGATGGACATCCAATCCTGTGTGGAAGTGAAAAATGAATGGGGAATCGTCGCTGCTAGGCAGGCAGGGCGCGACCTTTCACGCCAAATCGGCTTTGGCAGTGTTGATCAAGCTCGGATCACGACAGCCATTTCTGAACTAGCAAGAAACATTTACTTGTATGCGAAGCGGGGAGAAATTCGCCTTGAATTGGTGGAGAAACCCTCCAACCTCGGGATCATCAAAGGCATCCGTGTGATTGCTAAAGATGATGGTCCTGGCATTCAAGATATACGGCAAGTAATGGTAGATGGATTTACGACTTCCAGCGGCCTAGGGGCAGGTTTGCCTGGCGTGAAAAGGCTTATGGATGAATTCACAATTGATTCAGAAATAGGCGTAGGAACAACGATCACGGCAACAAAATGGGCCCAAATGAGGGGGCATGTGAGATAGATGTCTGTTGTAGACTATAAGTTACAGCTTTCCTATAAGCGCATCTTGAAAGACTTTTTAGAGAACAAATCGGAACAAAGTCTGTACGAGGCGCAAAAAGTAAGCAAGTTTTTGTTGGAGCAAAAAATTTCGCCTGAAGAATTTGTCAGCATCCATTTTAAAGTGTTGACAGAAATGCTCCCTCAATTGGACGAGCAAGTTCAAGATTCGTTTGTTCTCCTATTGGAAGTCATGATGGGATATGGGCTTGCTTATCAAGAACATCAAGTATTGAGGAACCGACAGCAAGAACTTGAATCAGAAATTGATGTCGCAGCTAGTATGCAGCAGACTCTGCTCCCGCAAGAAAAGCCAGAAACAGAATTTCTTGATGTCGGTGTTGTTTGTAAACCAGCAAAGAAAATGAGCGGCGATTATTACCATTATGTACATGAAGATGACAAAGGGCTGGGTATGGCTATTGCCGATATTATTGGCAAAGGCGTGCCTGCGGCTCTTTGCATGTCTATGATCAAATATGCGATGGACAGTTTGCCGTCAGAGCAGCAACTCCAACCTTCGCTTTTACTTGAAAATTTAAACCGTGTTGTTGCCCAAAACGTTGGAGACAGCATGTTTATTACGATGATGTACGGGTATTATAACAGAACAACTGGTGATTTCCACTATTCAGGTGCAGGCCACGAACCAGGTTTTTTTTACAGCGTGGCCAACGATGCATTTGAAGAATTGCACGCCAAAGGGCTCGTATTAGGCGTGTCCCGGCAAACCAAATATAAAGAATATACCCGCCATTTGGATGTAGGCGATTTTATTGTGCTTTTGTCTGATGGTGTAACAGAATGCCGCATAGGCGACGAATTTATTGAGCGGGAAGAAATCACGAAATTAATTCGTAAATATATGCATTTACCTGCCCAAGAAACGGTCAACCGCGTTTATGAGGAACTTGTAAAAATCCAAGATTTTGTATTACGTGATGATTTTACGCTTATTCTTTTGCGGAGGACCGTTTAAAAATAGGAGTGGCCGGGTATGAAAGAGAAATGGAACTTAATTGCTTGAGGAGGACGGTTTACATATGAACCTTACAATACGATCAGAACAAACAGACAACGCCTATCATATTTACCTTGCTGGCGAGATTGATGCTTATACAGCTCCTCAACTACGTGAATCTCTCATTCCTCTAGCAAAGGAAAAAGGTATTGAGATGACGATTCATTTTAATGAGGTGGAATATATTGATAGCACTGGACTTGGTGTTTTTGTTGGTGTGTTGAAAACAACGGATGCAAATGGCAGCAACTTAAAGCTTTGTGGCATGTCTAGTCGAGTTAGACGGCTATTTTCAATAACGGGACTGGATGAAGTGATTACGATTGAAGAAGTGAAGGAGGGGCAGAGTTAATGGAACAACATGACCGTATCCACGTGGAAATCCCTGCCAAGCCCGAATACGTCAGCATTGCGCGTTTAACCGTTTCTGGCGTCGCGAACCGTCTTGGTTTTTCTTACGACGATATTGAAGACATTAAGATCGCAGTTGCCGAGGCATGTACGAATGTCGTAGAACATGCCTATTCTGAAGGTGGATCGATTTATTTAGCTTGTTATATTTATGATGATCGAATTCAAGTAGTCGTTGCTGATCAAGGCAAGAGTTTTGACATTAAAGATGTGGAAAGTCGACTAGGTCCAGTTGATGCGAAAAAGCCAGTTGGAGATTTAAAGGAAGGAGGGCTTGGTTTATTCCTCATCAGCAGTTTAATGGATAAAGTTGAAATCAATGAAGATAACGGCGTGATGCTCGTCATGACAAAGTATCTTTACGAGAGTGGGGTGGAGGAAAGTGTCGACGGAATCTCTTCCTTACAGTCAGAACAAGGATGATATCTATCTTTGGATTGAACAATACCAAAAAACTGGAAGTGAAGAAGCCCAAATCAAATTGGTAAACCATTTTGAAGCGCTTGTCCGCTCCCTTTCTAGGAAGTTTTCAAAAGGGCGAGAATACGATGAAGACTTGTATCAAGTCGGCATGGTTGGTCTGCTCGCCGCAATGAAACGTTATAACGAAGACTATGGCAGAAGCTTTGAATCGTTCGCAGTTCCTACAGTTGTAGGAGAGATCAAGCGCTTTATTCGCGACAAAACATGGAGTGTCCATGTGCCGCGCCGCATCAAAGAACTGGGGCCAAAAATTAAGAAAGCAGCGGATACGCTAACCATTGAGTTGCAACGTTCCCCTTATGTTCATGAAATTGCCGAGTACCTTCAAGTGACAGAGGAAGAAGTGCTTGAGACAATGGAAATGAGCAAAAGTTACCAAGCACTATCCGTCAATCGCCCTCTTGAGGCAGACCAAGAAGGCGGAGAAGTGACGCTCCTTGATCTTGTTGGCAATGAAGAGGCTGGCTATGAGCAAGCTGACCAAAAGTTATTGCTTGAAAAAGCGTTCGAGGTGCTAAACGAACGGGAAAAGGACATTCTTCAATGCACCTATTATGAGAATTTAAGCCAAAAAGAGACAGGCGAAAAATTGGGCATTTCACAAATGCATGTATCCCGTTTGCAACGCCGTGCACTTCAAAAACTGCGCGACTCCATACGTGTGGAGCCTACGGAGATTTTCTGAAATGCTAACGTATTTTAAAGACCAATATACGGATATTGCGACTGTCCAGCAAATCAAACCAGGTAATGCTGTTTGCGGCGACGGGCACATGGTGATCCAAAAAGGCACATACACAGTATGTGCCGTTGTCGATGGTTTAGGGAGCGGCCAAGGGGCATACCATTCTACTATGACGGCACTAGAAGCGGTGCAAACGTATCATGCTGAGTCTGCCGATGTGATTCTTGAACATTGCAATAGGGCTTTGATCCATCAACGGGGGGCTGTTATGACAGTCATTAAAATTGATTACGAAAGCAACATCCTCCATTACGCAAACTTCGGAAACATTGGCTTTGTCTTATTCCATCCTGATGGCTCGTTTATTCAGCCAATGCCGACGCGAGGCTATTTGTGTGGCCGCAAAAGCAAAATCAAAAGCGACAAGTTCTTATATTCTCCTGGTAGCGCCTTTATGATCTATACAGATGGCGTCGACCGGCTTCCGCCAAAACAAGCGCTAATTGACCAGAGTGGCTTATACAACGTAAGTGAGAACGTGGTGGCAGCCAAACGGTTTAATCAAAAAGATGACGCGACGTTAATGGTCGGCAAATTTAGAGTGCCTGCAGCGGTACATAGGGGATAGGGCGATAAGCGAAAAGAAACACCTTACAGGGCGAGGTGTTTCTTTTTTGTTTATTTGCTTTTGTGCTATGATAAACGGAGATTGGAGGACGGTAAGGCAATGGAGGAATTGGTAAACGAAACGGTAACGGAAACAGGCTTAGCCCCGAAACAAGTTAGGCAAGTTGTCGAGTTGTTAAAGGAAGGCAATACGGTCCCTTTTATTGCTCGATACCGGAAAGAACAAACGGGCGGTCTTGATGAATTGCAAATCAAAGCAATCGCAGATGCGCACGAATATGCTGAAAGCGTCATGCAGCGGCGAGAAGAAGTGCTTCGCCTCATTGATGAACAAGGCAAATTGACAGCCGAATTAAAGGCGCAAATTAAAGCGGCTCGAAAGCTGCAAACATTAGAAGACTTATACCGGCCATATAAACAAAAGCGGCGCACTCGGGCAACCGCAGCCAAAGAAAAAGGGCTTGAGCCATTGGCGCAAGAAATAGTATCTTTCCCGAGAGAATTTTCGCTAGAAACAGCGACAACGCCCTTTATCAATCAAGAATTAGGAGTGCCAGACAGTGAAACGGCAATCGCTGGCGCGAAAGATATACTAGCAGAGATGTTTGCCGAAGACCCAGAAATACGGTCGACGCTCCGTGAACGGGCGTTAAAGCAATCAACCATTGAAACAAGCCGAAAAAATGGCGGCGCAGAAGATGAAAAAGGCGTCTACGCCCTATATTATGATTTCCAAGAGCCTATTAAAAAAATGGTGCCCCACCGGACACTCGCCGTTAACCGCGGTGAGCGAGAAGAGGTATTGCGCGTGCACGTACGCTTCCCAAGCGATGCCTTTATCGACCAAATTAAACGCCTCATTATCAAAAAGCATGGTTCACCGGTCGTTCCCATTATGGAAGAGGCGATTGAAGATGCATACAAGCGTTTGGTCGAGCCTTCGCTAGAAAGGGAAGTACGGGCATTTTTGACTGAAAAAGCCGAAGAGCAGGCGATCGCGATTTTCGCAGAAAATGTAAAGCAACTGCTCTTGCAGCCGCCAATGAAAGGCAAAGTCGTGTTAGGCATCGATCCAGCTTTTCGGACAGGCTGCAAATGGGCGGTTGTAGATGCTACAGGCAAAGCGCTTGAAGTAGGGGTCATGTACCCAACAGCGCCACACCATAAAACGGAAGAAGCAGCAGCGATCATACGGAATGTGACGACAAAATACGGCGTTAAAATGGTTGCCATCGGCAATGGAACAGCTTCCCGTGAAACCGAGCAATTTGTCGCAAATACGATTAAAGAGATCGATGATACGCTTTACTATTGTATCGTCAACGAAGCGGGGGCGAGCGTCTACTCTGCTTCTGAAATTGCCCGCACAGAATTCCCTGATCTCCAAGTCGAGCAGCGGAGCGCGATCTCGATTGCCCGTCGCCTGCAAGACCCGTTGGCAGAGCTAGTCAAAATTGATCCAAAATCAGTTGGCGTCGGCCAATACCAGCATGATGTGTCACAAAAAAAGCTAAATGAGTCGCTTGCTTTTGTTGTCGAAACCGCCGTCAACCGTGTCGGCGTCAATGTCAATACCGCTTCAGCAGCATTGCTTTCTTATGTGGCTGGGCTTAATAAAACGCAAGCGACCAACATTGTTGCCTATCGAGACGAACACGGGCCATTTCCAACAAGAACAGCGTTAAAGAGCGTTCCCCGTTTAGGTGCCAAAACATATGAGCAATGCATTGGCTTTTTACGTGTCCCAGACGGCAAAAATCGATTGGATGCGACGGCCATTCACCCAGAAAGCTACAACGAGGCGAAAAAACTCCTTCAGTATGTAGAGGCAGAGCCAAAAGACATTGGCACAGACAAACTGAAACAAAGACTAAACAGCCTCAATCAAGGCGAATTAGCAGAAAAACTTGAAATTGGCACGTTAACATTAGCCGATATTATCGACGCACTTGCCCGTCCGAACCGAGACCCACGGGATGAATTAGCGGCGCCACAGTTAAAACAAGATGTTCTTAAGATGGAGGACTTGGAGAAAGGCATGGAACTTCAAGGAACCGTGCGCAATATCGTCGATTTTGGCGCCTTTGTCGATATTGGCGTCAAACAGGACGGTCTCGTGCATGTGTCCAAATTGTCGGACCGCTACATTAAACACCCTATGGAAGTCGTATCCATTGGCGATGTTGTTACTGTTTGGGTAGAGGACGTTGACGAGAAAAAAGGACGCATCAGCCTGACAATGAAGGCGCCAATTGTTGTCTAACTGCATGAAGGGAGCGTCTCAAGCTCCCTACATCGGTTCTTTATGTTGAGAAAGCGTGTTTTCTCCATGAGTTGCTTTATAATAAAACCAACATTGATTTAAAAGCTTCAATTGATGGCGATTTTTTTCAGCATACGCTTTACGAAGCTGTTTCTTTAACCAAATAGGCATATCGAACGCTCCTCTCATGTTTCAAGTAGTATATGTTGGGCTGTTTGTCAGAGTTGAATAGTTTTTAATGGAGGACAAAGAATGACAAACAAAGAATTGCAACAGCTAACAGAAACGATTTCTCTTGCTTTTTTTAAGCGCCCTTTTACACACACAGCCCGCTTCAATAACCGCCTTCGCACGACGGGGGGAAGGTATTTGCTAAAAAGCCATGATATCGAGCTAAACCCAAAGCAATATGAGCGCTACGGCAAAGAAGAACTGATCGGCATCATTAAACATGAACTTTGCCATTACCACCTTCATCTCGAAGGGAAAGGCTACAAACATGGCGATAAAGATTTTCAGGAATGGCTTGCCAAAACAGGAGCACCTCGCTACTGCAAAACAGCGCAAGACGAACAGACCGTTCTTGTGTATACATGTACATCTTGTAGCCGAACATACCACCGGCGGCGAAAAATCAATACGCAAAAATATGTTTGTGGTACCTGCCACGGGAAACTAAAATTTTTATCGAAAAAAGTATTGCATCAAAGGAAGTGACTATGCTATATTATAAGAGTCGCCAAGGAGAGGCGGAAAAAAGCGTACATATTCCACAGTAGCTCAGTGGTAGAGCTATCGGCTGTTAACCGATCGGTCGCAGGTTCGAATCCTGCCTGTGGAGCCATGGAGAAGTACCCAAGTGGCTGAAGGGGCTCCCCTGCTAAGGGAGTAGGTCGTGTAAGCGGCGCGAGGGTTCAAATCCCTCCTTCTCCGCTCTTCTGGCCCGTTGGTCAAGTGGTTAAGACACCGCCCTTTCACGGCGGTAACACGGGTTCGAATCCCGTACGGGTCATTTGCAAAACGAGGCGCTGAAAGGAAAATGGACATGTTCTGTTCCATTGTTCCTTTCCAGCACCAGTTCGTTTCAATCGCTGTTAGAGAATGAACAACGAGACGAAAAGATTTGCAGCTTATCAGCAGACGTTTAGCAAAGAGAAGCAAAAAGGTCGAGGATAAGAAGTGTTCGAAGGAAGGAGCGTACAAACGTACGTGACTGACAGAGAATCACGAATTAGACGAAGAGATTTGCAGCTTATCTGCAGCTAAAATGGAGGATTAGCTCAGCTGGGAGAGCATCTGCCTTACAAGCAGAGGGTCGGCGGTTCGATCCCGTCATCCTCCACCATCAACAAGGTCCGGTAGTTCAGTTGGTTAGAATGCCTGCCTGTCACGCAGGAGGTCGCGGGTTCGAGTCCCGTCCGGACCGCCATCTATATTTTAAATTAATTTGCCAGCGGGTGTGGCGGAATTGGCAGACGCGCTAGACTTAGGATCTAGTGTCTTTATGACGTGGGGGTTCAAGTCCCTTCACCCGCACCAGAATACGCGGTTGTGGCGGAATGGCAGACGCGCTAGGTTGAGGGCCTAGTGGGAGTTAAATCCCGTGGAGGTTCGAGTCCTCTCAACCGCATACAGAAGAAATGTAGGAGTACCAAGGCTTTTAAAGCTTTGGTCTTTTTTTATTTTAGGGATTGCAAGTATGAAATTAAAATAATCGATTCAAGTTAAAAACGAATAAGAACTATTTATTAGTCCTTATTCATTACTAAGTACACGCATATATTCAAATATCTCGATTAATTGACCTCTTAGTTCATCCTCGAGTGATAAATCATCCCTTACCCATTCAGAGATTACATTGAATATACCACCAGCAAAAAAATTAAGCTTTGTTCTTGTTACCTTTAAGTTACTTTTCTCTAAGTAAACTTTGGTTGCATAAATGAAATGTACTAATAAAATATGAGACATATTAAGGTCTAACATATTTTTAATACTACTCTTACTCCTTGAAATTCTTAAAGTTAATCCATTAATAAAGTCATCTAAATCTTCAATTGTATTATTACTAAATTGCATGAATAACTCACTTACTTTCAAGTGAGCTGTAGCTTCAATGACGTCATTAATGGTGTCGTAATATTTATAAAAAGTAATTCTTGCAACACCTGCTTCTTTGCAAACCTTGGTGATTGTAAGGTTTTTTAATTGTTCTTTTTCTAATAGGGTAGCTACTGCCTGCATAATTGATTTTTGAGATTGAGATAAACCGCTTGTTAATTTTTCCAATAGTATACCTCCTTAATTTAAACTACTTCTTAAAATTGTAACATTAAATGCTTGCGAATATAATATCTAGTTGTTATGATAACAAATGTACTTACATTTGTTAGTTTTAAATTTGGGATAGAGGGAGATATATAGAAATGGCAAATAAACTTTTCAATATTGCTAAGTGGTCAATTACTCATAGCAAGAAAGTAATTTTTTCAACGGTTGCAATACTAGTATTGCTTGCAATTGTTGGTTTAAACCTTGGTTTAAATTTCGAAGAGGATATGACTATACCAGGTACACCGGCAGATGAGGCGGCAACATTCATTACCGAAAATTTTAGTGATGGTATGGAAGATGATGAAACCAGTACTATTGAAATTGTATTTAAAGCTCCTGAGGGAGAAGATTTAAATTCAGATTCGGTGCAAGGAAATATAGGTGAACTTATATCTGAGTTGATGGATATTGCTCATGTGGAAGGAGTTATTCCACCTTGGGATTTAGGAAATATTAGTGAGGATAATATGATTGGATATGCTGAACTGTATCTCGATCTAGCTGGGGCAGAAGTTTCAGAAGAAACTAAAGATGATATTGTAAGTGCCTTGGATATTACAAGAGATAATGATATTCAGTCAGAACTAATTAGTGATTCAGTAGTATTTAGTGCGAATGGCTTTTCTCATATGACAGAGGCAGTGGGAGTCGTAATCGCATTTCTAATTTTGTCTATCATGTTTGCATCGTTTGTTACAGCTGGATTGCCAATTGTTTCAGCTATTCTAGGGTTAGGTATTAGTTTATTAACGATCGTTATAGGAACACATATTTTTGAAATTCAATCTGTCTCTATCGTGTTAGCTGCCATGCTAGGTTTGGCTTTAGGGATCGATTATGCACTATTTATTATTAATCGATTTAAGATACAAAGGGCAAAAGGGAATAGCATTGTTGATTCAATTGCGATTGCAAATGGTACAGCTGGAACAGCCGTTGTTTTTGCTGGTATCACTGTTATTATTGGTGTATTAGGATTAGCCGTTACAGGTATTCCTTTCTTAACGGTAATGGGTGTAACATCAGCCATTAGCATATTCTTATCAGTAGTTGTATCTATACTTGTACTCCCAGCAATTATGTCATTACTGGGTAACAAAATTAGTCCGGACAATGAAAATAAATTATTAAGAAGATTATCTAAAAAAGGGAATAAAAACGGAAGTTCATCAAATAAATGGGGAGAGTTTATAGTAAGACGCCCCAAAAGTGTAGTACTGGTTTCATTAGGATTACTTATATTGATTAGTATTCCAGTAGTTAATTTGCAATTAGGCTTACCATCAACTGAGATGACCAATCATGAAGATACCACTGAAAGAAAAGCTTATGATTTACAAACGGAGGCTTATGGTGAAGGTATTCATTCTGCATTAATTGTTGGAGCCGAGGTTCCTACTAACATTGAGAATACAGAAGAATCTTTAGGTCAAATTTTAACAGACATTGAAGGAATAGATGGGGTAAGTTCAGTAGTCGGGCCAATACCTAATGAATCACAAGACTTCTTTCTTTTTAACGTAACACCTAATACTGGACCAGACGATCAAGAAACTAAAGATGTTATAGATGATATTAGAGAATATGCAGTTGACGTTGAAAACGAAGATAACATTAATCTTATGGTTAGTGGAACTACGGCTATGAATTTTGATATTTCGACCAAGTTATTTGAAGCATTGCCAATCTTCGGTGGTTTAATTATCGTATTAGCTTATGTAATACTTGTAGCTGTATTTAGATCATTAATTGTACCATTAAAAGCCGTGTTAGGATTTGTTTTATCAATAGGTGCTACTTTAGGTTTTATGGTTTTTGTCATACAAGATGGTAACCTAATTGAACTATTCGGATTTCCATCATCCGGTCCGATCTTATCATTTTTACCTGTTGTAACTATTGGAATTCTTTTTGGATTAGCTATGGACTATGAGTTATTCTTAGTTAGTAAAATGAGAGAAGTTTTTAGTGAAACTGGAAATGCAAAAGAAGCTGTTTTACAAGGGATTAAGGATTCGGGCAAAGTAGTCGTAACAGCTGCATTGATTATGATGACTGTATTTTTTGCATTCATGGCGACTCCTGACACAATGATAAAATCCGTCGGTATGGCATTAGCTTTTGGAGTGTTGTTTGACGCATTTATTGTAAGGTTAACTATAGTACCGGCGGTAATGACTCTTTTAGGTAAACATGCTTGGTATTTACCTAAGTGGGTAAACAGAATCATGCCTAACATTGATGTAGAAGGTGAAAAATTATTACATGAGATTAAAAAAGAAGAAAAAGAATAAGGTGACAATCCAAAAACTTCGGTGGAGTTAAATTCCGTGGAGGTTCGATTCCTCTCAACCGCATACTAGTAGTACCAAGGCTTTTAGAGCTTTGGTGCTTTTTTAATTTTTACCAGTTACATGGTCTTCTTATTGATTTATTAATAATGCTAGCAGCGTGGACAGGGCTAGCTCCCATTACAAGCAACATTCTACTGGGCATTTTTGACAAACGGCAAAGCAGTGTTATAATCCTTAACACTATAATTTACATAATAAAAGGTATATGCTAGCTCCTGCGCAAGCAGATATGAAGGTTGTACGTGCTGATCAAAGAGACGCTAATATATTGGTCAGTATGCTGCTCCAAAAATAAGTTGGAAAGCTTATGATCTTCACCACGTCATTCCTTTAGAGTACGGTGGGACGAATGCAATGAACAACCTTTTTCATCTACCTAGAGACTTTCATTACAAAAAAGCAACACCTTGGTGGAACGCTTACTAGATAATAGGAGGCAAGAAAATGTCGAGCACTTTGAAGGAAATCTTAGATAGTCTTAAAGAAGCATTAAATGAGGAGGGGAAAATTAAATCACTTCTCACATCACAGGAATGCTTTTGTTCATTCAATGAGCCAGTTACTGAAAATCATCTTTCACAATTCGAAAAAGATCAAGGCATAAACATCCCTTCAGATTTTAAAGAGTTCCTGTCTCTCCATAATGGAGCAAGGATTTATGGGAATTTGCTTTTTGGTGAGCCTGCGGGTGGTGGCTTAAGGCTGTTTAATCTTGATCAAATGAAAGAAGCTCAGAAGTATCTTGACACTAAAGACATCCCTATTGCATTTCTACTTGAAGAGTGTCATTTAATTATCAATAAGAAAAAGGTTAAAAAAAGAAACCCGAACTATCTTTATATTTTAGAAGATGTGGATGAGCCTAGACCTTTGAATTCAAGTTTTGAAATGTTTCTGGAGAGATACATTCTTTCACAAGGATCAGTATTTTGGGATTGGAATGCCAGTGCGGAAGTGTATTATCGTTCTTATCCAAGAAAAGATAGCCTTTTTTAATATGAATAATGTATTCTATCTGTCAATCTTTTCAATGATAGGGGCTTGGGATTAGAAAAAGGAGATGTGAAGACATAAAAGACCGAACGATATGTTTTCGGCTAATTTCCTGTGTACAACATTACAATAGCTTCCGTGCTTAAAATTGAGCCGCTATATACGGAACCGTGCGTATTGTGGTGACAGAGGTCGGAGGCTAGTCACCTTCTCTTACGATTATTTATTGCAGGTTAAAGGAATTATTTAGTGAATGTATACATAGACAACTCTATCCAAGTTAAAATCATATTTTAAAATAGCAGAGAGGTGAATCTTATGCGAACTAACTCTAATCAATTCTTAAACCAACAGTACGTAAATTCATCAAAACTTGATGCTCGAATAAGATTACATAAAGAATATAGCACCAATCGAATAGATTGGCATGAATGGGTGTTTGACAATATTCAATTTGATGATGAGAGTAACATTATAGAATTTGGTTGCGGATCAGGATACTTATGGACGGAAAATTTAATGAAAATTAGAGAAAACTGGAGTATTATACTAACTGATTTTTCTAAAGGGATGGTTAGTCAAGCGCAACGAAATATTCCTGAAAAACAAAATATAACTTTTGGAGAAATGGATATTCAAGCTACGCATTTGGAGGACTCACTTTTTGATATTGTTATAGCGAATCATATGTTATATCACGTTCCAAACATAGAAGCAGCTTTAAAAGAGGTTCAAAGAATATTGAAACCTAATGGTCTTTTTTATGCTGCGACTAATGGTAATAGTCATATGAAAGAGATTTATCATTTTGTTAAAGAGTTTGATTCCTCATTACCGTTCATTAAACCGATCCATTCAACGTATTTTGGTCTTGAGAATGGGGAAAAAGCATTACGAAGCTCTTTTAATCGTGTTCAGTTATTGAAGTACGAATCTAACTTACGAGTTACGAATGTTCAAGATTTGGCTGATTATATCTTTTCGATAGATACAGGACTTGAAGATGCTTTAAACAAGCAAGGCAGATATGATCAATTTATTAGTTTCTTAGAAAGTAAGAAAAACACACAAGGATATATCCATATTAGTAAAGACTCAGGAATGTATGTTGTAAGTGAACCTTATTAAGAAAAGAACTTGCTGAATACCAGGTTTCTTCTTTTGTCGTAATCTAATAGGACCCCCCTTGATTTAAGATTGGTTACGATGGTGCTGTCTTAAAAACCACAAACCCAAAAAAAGGAGCGCAAACGATAAAAAATAACCCTGCCGAAGCAAGGCCTTTTTCCTTCTCACGATTCCATAGCATCTGCCTTTGTTGGTTGGATTGTTCCATAAGGATGATGTGGAGGCGCATAGATGGAATAAAGTTTTAAAGGGACAGGGCCAGTATTGGTAACATTATGCCATGTGCCAGCAGGAACCATAATTGCGCTATCTTCGGAAACATTTGCTCGATACGTTAAATGATTGGGGCTGCTACCCATTTGTACCAAGCCTTGACCTTGTTCTATCCTTAAAAATTGATCCGTTTGAGGGTGTATTTCTAACCCGATATCGTCACCAACATTAATGCTCATTAAGGTTACTTGTAGATGTTCACCAGTCCAAATGACAGTGCGGTAGGTATTATTATTTTTGGAAGCCTGTGAGATGTTTAATGTAAAGGGCTCTTTCCCAAAATCCGTTTTGGGTTGTTGGTATGGCACTGTTCTGTACATGTTATGTGTTTGGTAATAGGGAATACCTCTCCATTCAGGTAGGTTTTGGGGACTGTTGTAAAATGAATTATAGTAGTAATTCACAGCAAATCTCTCCTTAGGCTTTTTTACAGTATATGCAACTGCCTAGTAAGAGTGCTTGCATTTAACGAGCATATATTTGGTTTTGTAACTTGATGACAAGACAGGTTGGATTTAATTGGAAAACACCTCTTACAGGGCTTGGGCTATCATGACTGAAATCAAACGTCCATGAAATCAGGAATTAAATTCCCTAAAGGCTTGAGTCCTCTCACTAAAGGAATGAAATGTTTACGATTCGTAGTTGTCTAATGTTTTTCTATTGCTTTTCATTTTATGGGGGGATTTGTGAAAAGGTTATAGAATTACAAATTGTACAGGTATACATATAAAAACGAGTGTATCGTTGCTTCCATTAAGAAGGAGGATAAAGATGGACTATGTTATGGGTTTAAGAAAGGTAGTAGGTAATAGACCTTTAATTCTAACTGGTGCTTGTGTTTTAATCATAAATAACAAAAATGAGTTGTTATTACAACATAGATCAGATGGGGGATGGGGATTACCGGGTGGGTTAATGGAATTGGGAGAGAGTTTGGAAGATACCGCAAGAAGAGAAGTAAAAGAGGAAACAGGGCTTATTATTGGTGAATTAAAATTACTAGATGTATTTTCTGGTTCTGATTATTTTTTTAAGTTTGATAATGGAGACGAAGTTTATTCCGTTACGGCTGTGTATGTTACTAAACAAGCGGAAGGAAACATAAGGATAGATTATAAGAAATCAATCGATTTGCAGTTCTTTAAACTAACTAATTTACCAAATGGTTTGACAGAGGAGTATAGAAGTTATATAAAACCTTTACAAGAAAAGGGCGATTTACAATGAAGGAATTAACTGATTGGAAAAAAGACCGGATCTTAGCAGCAAGAAATGGTAAAAACCCTATGGTTATTACCGTTATGAAAAGTGGTTATGCTGTCATTGGCGATACTCAATTTCTTCCTGGGTACTGTGTATTACTTCCTTTCAATCGAGTGAACTCAATCGAAGATTTAGTCGTGAAAGATCGAATGAATTATATGCTTGATATGACCTTAATTGGAGAGGCAATTTTAAAAGTGTGTAAACCAAAAAGAATCAACTATTCAATCTATGGAAACACAGACGCATTTTTACATGCGCATATATTTCCTAGGTACAATTGGGAATCAAACGAAATGATTACTCAACCTGTTTGGAAATACTCTGCTTTGAAATGGAGCGATGAAGAATATCAATATGCCGAAAATAAACATGGAAACTTAAAAGAAAGTTTGAAAAAGGAGTTGGAAGATCGAATGAAATTTACCTATTAAAAGAAAAAATATGTCGTAATTCCAATAAAAATTTGTATTGAGGTAAAGCTTTATCAGGTTAAAAGTATTAACCTAATCTCCTACAATCGAGACACAGCTAATAAATACAGAATAACTAAGTGTAATGGATAAAAAATATAGAAGGTATACTTTAAGCCAATCCCTCTGTTGCCGTTATAGAGCAATAAAAATGGAAGGGCGAAAACCATCATCCATTGATAGTCTGCAAACGGGAACAAATATGTGTGAATGACTGGGTTTCCGTAATTGCTTACCTTTAAATGAAGCATATAAAAACACAAGGAGAAGGAGCTATATAGAATAATTAAATTAATTCGGTTCGATAAAGTAAGATAAAATATAGCTCCAAGTACAACCCCTAAAAAAGTGCCCTCCACAAAGAGGATATTACCAAATACTGAACCTAAAAAGTAATATGTACCTGATGGGTCACTTAGTCTTAATACCTCATATTTTTCAACTAAAACGAAACATAAAATAAGGGTGGATAGTTGCCAAATGATGAAGAAAAACAAGTTTTTTGCTTTAAAGTTGTCTAGTAAAAGTATCACTACCGCAACAACAAATAAAGAACTAAAAAAATTATTCCAAATATAGAAATGGGTATAATCAAATAGTTGATTCAGTACCATATTTATAATCGCCATACTTAATGAAAATAAGTATAACCGAATCAGGTATTTCTTTTTATTCATAGTGTGTTTAATTCCTAAAACAACACAATAAATAAAAATAGGGGCGGATATTCTTCCAATCCAATTAAACCATTCCGGTGTCTCAGGAAAAAATTGCCCGATGTGATCAATGAACATAGCGCATAAGGCGATTATTTTCAATGTAGTCGTCGACATAAATTTCCTCTCCTAGTATACTCATTATTTTATATTACATCGATTATAAGAAATTAGACACATATAAAAATCGTATAAACGAAAAAATAACATGAGGAGGAAAAGACTTACACGACTATAAATGATTTAATTTCTGTTGGCGATCTTTTAAAGGCGCTTGGACTGTTGAATGAGTTCTTGCAACAAAACCTGCGACTCTAAACCTTCTCTAGCTGGTACACTTGGCTTAATATCTTGTTGAATGCATTGAATGAAATGGTTTACAGCATGCTCAAATCCTTTTTGTTTGAGGATCGATTCCCAGGAGCCAGAATAAAAAGTGGAAAGGTGATTATCTGTTTCACATTCAAAGATGTTCATGTTTTTCACACGAAAGATTCCCCCAGTTGTTACTATCTCTAATTGTTCTAAATTAGTGCCTGCACTCCTATGCATGGAACTGTTATAGATGATATTGTCATCAGACTGGAATTGTTGCTGTGTAAAGGCTAACTTAGAATCAATCGTTTTTAAGAAGCCATTTTCAAAACGTATGTTTCCATCCGAAAGCCATCTAACTGTATCTACTAGGTGGAGATAGTCATCCAACAGGATGTGCTCGTAAGAAAGCGTATCATTGTTTGAGACGATTCTATGTTTTTCAAGGTTTATCCAAGCAGTGTCTTTTTCTTTCAGTAACTTTTTTGATTTCACATACATTGGTGAGAAGCGTCGATTAAATCCAACCATGAGCTTCCTGCCAAGCGTCTCACTTAAATGAACCAATTCCTCAGCCTGTTGAATAGTAGCTGCTAATGGTTTATCGACATAAACATCGATTCCATCGCGAAGTAGTTGAGATACAATTTCATAATGTGTTTCTGTTGAGCTATGAACAAAGATGGCATCACATGATTCACTTAATGTAGGTAGGTCTTCAAATGCTTTGATGCGATAGTGGTTGCAAATTTGTTCTCTTTTCTGTTTGTTCGGCGAGTATGCTCCGACAAAGGTCCAATCTACTTCCTTTGATAAAATAGGTAAATACGCTTTTTGAGCAATCCCACCTAATCCAATCATACCAATTCTAGGTTTCATCTAACGTATCCTCCAATTAGCCTTTACTTATATAACTTCTTCCAAGGCATTTACTTAATAAACATACAAATCTTCACTGTTTAGGTATAGTCATCATATACCATACGTGAAGCAATCTCGCCAGCTAAAAAGTAAAATTTTTTAGGGGAGATGATGACATGCTCGATGCCGTTCTTACCCTGACATCTACACGTTATACGGCTATGGAAAAAAAACTAAAATTAATTTGCTATTACTTCCGTTTCCTGTTATAATAAAGAGAATTATTTTTGTTCGGTGTAAAGGATAGTATGAATATTGACTTTTCGTCTTGATGATACTTTGGACAAGAGTAGTAATATAATGTGTGGCAACACACTAGGAGGCAACAAAAATGGAACAAGGTACAGTGAAATGGTTTAATGCAGAAAAAGGTTTTGGTTTTATCGAACGCGAAGATGGAGACGATGTTTTCGTACACTTCTCTGCTATCCAAAGTGAAGGATTTAAATCTTTAGACGAAGGTCAAAAAGTATCGTTTGACATTGAGCAAGGTGCTCGTGGAGCTCAAGCTGCTAACGTTCAAAAAAATTAATTTTCATAAAAACAGGCTCCTTAAATAGGGCCTGTTTTTTTATGTTCTCTGTATCATGCTCACTAAAAAACCTACTTGAACGTCTTTGAAATGATGACTTTTAATTATAATATTACCAAAAAATTTAGTGAATTTCTGATGTGCAATGATGTTTATTTTTAACAGAAACTTTTTATTTGCCTATCGGTGATTCCTTTAACGACTTCCAGTTCACTAAGCAAAAATTCATAGGCATTATCCAACAGTTCTTTTTCGCTTGTATTAAGTGTCTTTTCTTTCTTAATGCGCCTTAAATCGCGTACCACTTCAGCGCCTTCTTGCATTTCACCCATTTTTATTTTGTCCGCGTTTACTTTATACCTTTGTTTCCACGGCAGTAACGTATCTGATTCTCCGTGCTGAAATATGTGTATAATGTGGTTTATCGCAAGTATATCAGTAACTGGCCGTATTCTTGAACTCACAATTTTGCTTGTTGGGATCATAACTTTCATATTGTTGATTGACATTTTTATGATATAATACTGTTGTTTTTCCTCTAAAAGATCTATTTCTTCTATCGCCTCAATTACACCTGCTCCGTGCATCGGATAAACAATGTTATCGCCAATTTGAAACATATAATCCACCTCCATATACGGGACTGTCTTAAGGTTACCATACATTTGTTTATTTAACAAATTTTTAATTATAACACGATGATTTTTTTAATGTCAACAAACAGATTTTTTCGGATATCAGTCTCAAGCAAAAGAAGACATTACCGCGTCGTCGGTCACGGTGAATGTAAAAAAACTTAAGTGAAAGTCAAACCTTTTATGAACGATTCTTAGGTGTTAAACCGGTAAAAGTATAAGACGATTATGTCAAATTTCTGACCCAAGAACCTAATTTAAATTTGACGTTAACACAAAGAAATAAAGTGGCAGGAAATCAAATTAATCATTTAGGTATACAGGTTGAGACCAAAGAAGATGTACTTAAACATAAAGAAAGGCTCGAACGTGAAGGTTTCTTTGCCCGTGAAGAATTGAATACTACTTGCTGCTATGCTGTGCAAGATAAATTTGGGGTAACGGATCCCGATCGAAACGGATGGGAATATTTCTACACAAAACAAGACAGTGAGTAGAAAGGCAATACTCCAATATCTTGAACGATAAAAAAACGAGTGCTCAGGTGCTCGTTTTTTTATGGAACACATAAATTATTGTCATATATATTAGCGTTTACTTATATAATGGCTGCATTTATAATGGTGTCTGGAAGGGGGAAGATCATGAATGGTATTCAGTTTAAGTTCCGAAGAAATTGCGACATGCATGAAAGTGCTTAGTGACCCTACTCGGTTGCTTATGTTGAAACTTGTTTCAAAGAAAAAATATTGCGTTTGTCAATTTGTCGATATGTTTAATGCGAGTCAACCTTCAATTAGTCAGCATTTAAAGAAACTTAAGGAAGCTGGCCTAGTAGTGGAAACGCGAAAAGGCCAATGGCGTTTTTATTCTTTGAACCAGTCCTCTCCGAAAGCTGAACTTATTCAAGTCGTCTTGAAGCAAATTTCAGATCAAGATGAACGTTACCGCAGTCTTATAGAGAAGGAAACACCTGTAGACTGTGGGTAAAGGGGGGATTAAGCGTTGTTATCGGTTCTTTTCGCTTCATTGATTTTTATTACGACGCTCGCGTTGGTTATTTGGCAGCCACGTAACTTGAATATTGGTTGGTCAGCGTGTGGGGGAGCTATTCTCGCTTTATTATTTGGCGTTGTTTCATTTGCCGATGTGGTGGAAGTGACGGGGATCGTGTGGAACGCCACGTTGACGTTTATTGCAATTATTATTATTTCTTTAATCCTTGATGAGATTGGTTTCTTTGAATGGGCCGCCTTACATATGACCAAGGCAGCGAAGGGGAACGCCAAGCTGATGTTTGTATATGTGTGCATTCTTGGTTCCGTAGTTGCGGCGTTTTTTGCCAATGATGGCGCTGCCTTGATTTTAACGCCAATCGTTTTAGCGATGGTGCGTGCTTTACACTTTAATGAAAACATGGTGTTCCCTTTTATCATGGCCAGTGGGTTTATTGCGGACTCAACGTCGCTGCCGCTCATTGTAAGTAACTTAGTGAACATTGTTTCGGCTGATTTTTTTGGGATTGGCTTCATTGAATATGCAACACGGATGATTGTTCCGAATGTCTTCTCTTTAATCGCTAGTATCCTTGTGCTGTATCTCTACTTCCGAACAAGCATCCCGAACAACTATGATTACGAGACGTTGCAACCACCTGCATCGGCAATTAAAGATAATAACATGTTCCGCTTGTCTTGGTGGGTGCTTGTTCTATTGTTAATGGGTTACTTAGTCAGTGAGTTTTTGCATATTCCCGTTTCTATGATTGCAGGACTGATTGCGTTGCTCTTTATAGTGATAGCTAGAAAAAGCCCTGCTGTTCAAACCCGATCTATATTGAAAGGCGCGCCATGGAACATAGTTTTTTTCTCGATTGGGATGTATGTTGTCGTGTTCGGTTTACAAAATGTCGGTTTAACTGATTTGCTCGCTTTGGGACTTGAGAGGATCGCGGAGCAAGGTGTCTTTGCTGCTATGATGGCGATGGGGTTTGTTGCCGCTGTTTTAAGTTCGATGATGAACAACATGCCAACAGTAATGATTAATGCGATTGCCATTGATACGACAAGCGCGACTGGATTAATGAAGGAAGCGATGGTTTACGCAAATGTGATTGGTTCTGATTTAGGGCCAAAAATAACACCTATTGGTTCGCTTGCCACATTATTGTGGCTCCATGTGTTAACACAAAAAGGTGTAAAAATCTCATGGGGTACTTATTTTAAGACTGGTATAGTTATTACACTGCCTGTGTTGTTTATAACGTTATTAAGTCTATACTTCTGGTTAATGATCATCCATTAAGGAGTGGAAAGTATATGGAAAAGAAAACCATTAACTTTTATGTACAGGAAACAGCCAAATGCCCGTTAACGCCAGCACACCACAGAAGAGAAATGGATGGTTTTCAAGAGTCCGAGATGAGATAGGAACATGTAAATTCGTAGATGACATGGAGAAGGCGCACTTTCACTAGATAGTGCGCCTTTTTTCATATTAATTAATGTGGAAATGGTACTAAGCCAACAGTCTTTCACGCTGGCTTAACATCCATCTTCTAATGGATTAGTTTCTGGACTAGCCTACATTTGCCTTCGGTTTTAACTGATAGGCCAATACGAATACGAGCGCAGTTATAGCGCCGAGAACGCCATATCTAGCTATGTTAAAAAAAATCTCCATTCCAGTATAAGCAATGATCACGCCACCATAATAATATTCCTGAAAAACTTTCGGGTCAAACAGGCTTATTGATACACCGGCAATAAAACCAACTAAACCAAAAATTATGAATGGTTTCAATTTCATAGCGTTCACCTCGTCGGTTGATAAATCTATTAAAACACGAATGATTTATTTATACCAATGAAAAGTTATTTTATTCAAGTAGACGATTGAGGATAAAAAATATAGAGGATAACTATATTCAAAATAAGACAAGTTCTTAAGTTGACGAACTACTAAGAATAAAGCGGCTTCTTGTTTAATATGATGGGAGGGATTAAAAAATGAAACGGGGAGATAACGTGAAGCCGCTAAAAGGGAATCCAAATATTCCGCAGCCTATTCGAGCTGATGGCGCTGGAGGCGTTGATCGTGGTCCGCGGAATTTGATGCGTGATCTTCAGAATCCTAATATACTTGTTCCACCGGAAACCGATCGTGGGTTGATTCCTAATTTGCGTTTTTCTTTTTCCGATGCCCATATGCAATTAAATCATGGCGGTTGGTCAAGAGAAATTACGCAAAGGGATTTGCCGATTGCGACAACACTTGCCGGAGTGAATATGAGTTTAACACCAGGAGGCGTACGTGAGCTTCATTGGCACAAGCAAGCAGAATGGTCTTATATGTTACTTGGCCATGCCCGGATTACGGCTGTTGACCAAAATGGCAGGAACTTTATAGCAGATGTCGGCCCAGGAGACTTATGGTATTTTCCCCCTGGGATTCCCCACTCGATTCAAGGTTTGGATGACGGTTGTGAATTTTTGCTTGTTTTTGATGATGGGATGTTCTCTGATTTAAGTACATTGTCGTTGTCCGATTGGATGGCCCACACGCCGAAAGACGTTCTTTCGGCAAATTTTGGTGTACCTGAATCTGTATTTGCAACCATTCCAACTGAACAAGTGTATATTTACCAGGATGAAGTTCCAGGACCGTTGCAGTCGCAACAAATAAACTCCCCTTATGGCGCTGTGCCACAAACGTTTAAGCATGAATTATTAAAACAGCCCCCATTGGTCACACCTGGAGGCAGTGTACGTATTGTCGATTCAAGGAATTTTCCTGTTTCCAAAACAATTGCTGCTGCTTTGGTTGAAGTTGAACCAGGAGCTATGAGGGAAATGCACTGGCACCCGAACAATGATGAATGGCAGTATTACTTAACTGGCCAGGCAAGAATGACTGTGTTTACTGGGAATGGCGTAGCGCGTACATTTGATTATCGGGCTGGCGATGTTGGGTATGTTCCTTTTGCCACAGGGCACTATATTCAAAATACAGGCAACGAATCAGTGTGGTTTCTTGAAATGTTCAAAAGTGATCGGTTTGAAGATGTATCTTTAAATCAATGGTTGGCTCTTACTCCAACGGAACTTGTCCAACATAATATACATGTCGATTCCAAGTTTACTAATAAGTTAAGGAAAGAAAAATGGCCTGTTGTGAAGTACCCTACAATATAAATGGTGTTTATAATAGTTTGAAAGTGAGGAGTACCAAGTCTTTTAGGCTTCGGTGCTTTTTTATTTTAAAAAAAGAGAGCTATTTTATTATCCTTTGGTATCTTTTTGTATACTATAGAACGTTAATGTGCCTACTTCCTTTTATTATTCTAAGGGGTTATTATGACCTTAATCGTTAAACAATAACATTGGGACCCACTATACGCTCTGCCTGATATGAACCTTTGTTTGTAGAATCTATTAGGAGGTAAAAAATGAATGTCTATCATAGAAAACCAAATACATTTGTGAATCACGTTCATTTAAAAGTTGAACATTTAAGTCGTTCGCTTGAGTTTTACGAAGGCTTAATGGGATTTCAAGTATTAAATCAATCAGGAAAAAAAGCAGTATTGACAGCAAACGGAACCACGCCTTTGCTTACGATTGAACAACCTGACACTATTATTCCTAGGCAAGAGCGGACAACCGGTTTGTATCATTATGCTTTACTTTTTCCGACTCGCAAAGATTTAGGGAAATTGATCATTCATCTGTTGAATAAAAAGTATCCATTACAAGGTGCTACCTATCATGGGACCCATGACGCTTTATACTTTCAAGACCCTGATGGTCATGGTATCGAAGTAGCTGTAGACACTGATCCATCGACGTGGAGAAATACAGCAGGAGAATTAGACTTTTCGAAGCAAGCTCCAATGGATGTCGAGGGCGTTATTGCTGAAACAAACGGAGAACTATGGAATCGGATTCCAAATGAAACACTGATTGGTCATATTCATCTACATGTATCTGATTTAGAAAAAACGAAGGACTTTTACCATAAAGGTTTAGGGTTTGACATTACTATGGATATACCAAATCAAATGGCCTTTTTCTCTAGTGGTGGCTATCACCATCATATTGGAACCAACATGTGGTTTGGAAAAAATGCCCCAAAACCTGTGTCCAATAGTGTGAGGATGCTTTTTTATACGGTTGTTATTCCAAGCGAGGAAAAAAGAAAATCAATCGTTGTAAAATTACAGGCTATGGGTTATCGAGTCATTGAAGAGAATGGGGAGTTTATCACCGAAGATCCATCTGGAAACCAAATTCATTTGTATGTGAACTAATTGTTGTTGGGTAATCGATTTAATCAATATAAATTTGGTGTCGTACCAGCTATAAATTTCATGAGATTATTTGAAACCGACTATTTTGTGCTGACAAAGCCAGTCGGTTTTTTTATGCTACCGAATGTTAGATAAAGTAAACGGTTTTTGGATTTCTCTTTGCACAATTATAAGGATGACGTAAAATAGGACTTGTAAAGAAGCCTTCTGAATGCTAGCTAACCAAGATTCATTCCGGAAATTCGTGAAATATAGAGGAAGAATAAGGTGATTAAATGAAAGAGTTTGTCGTTGAAAGACCTATTCCGTATTACGAACAATTTTATCATTCAATCAAGAAAATGATATTTACCGGACACTTTAAACCTGGTGACAGAATAGTTGAAACTCAACTAGCAAAAGAGTTTAATGTTAGTAAGAGTCCAATTAGAGAGGCTATTAGAATTCTAGAAAAAGAAGGTTTAGTGATTGTAGATGAAAAATCAAGGGTTATCGTATACAAACCAACCCAAAAAGATGTTGAAGAGGTTTATTTCTGTCGAATGGCACTTGAATCATTTGCAGTAAGTGAGGCTACTAAGATTGCATCAGATGAAGACATTCATGAATTAGAGAAGCTATTAATAAGGACCGACCAAGCTATTTCTTCAAAAAAGGAAGAGGATCGCATCATTTCATTAAACGAATTGTTTCACAGTACCATTATAGATTATACAAAGAACTTAAGACTAAAAAAGCAAATCAATGATTTAAAAGCGTTGATTTATTATTTTCGTATATTAAATTTCCAAGGGGATAATCGCGCGAACGTTATCCTTGAGCAACATTACCGGATTTTTGAATTTATAAAAAAGCGAGATCCGGAAAAAGCTGCTAAAGCGATGATTTCACATCTTGAGTTAGATTTAGCCCATCTCATAAAAGTACTTCCCAAAAGATGATAAGTTAATATAAATCAGCAGAGTGATAGGAGATCATTACTGCTGATTTTTATTTAGAAGATATAAACCCCCTCATTCTGTACATATCCCTACAAATTTTTAAATTGATATATAAAACACTAAGTCGGGTATTGTTTTTCAGATTCTCTAATAGTATAATCCAGAAAAGAACGACGGTCGTTAGTCGACTGTCGCTTTTAGGAGAATAGGAGGATGTCCAATGAAGATAGTAAACATTGCAAGTATTCCTGGCGATGGAGTTGGAAGAGAGGTTGTCCCTGAAGCAGAACGTGTTTTGAAAGCGATTGCAGAATTGCATGGAGGATTGACATTCGAATTTACATCGTTCCCTTGGAGTTGCGAATACTACTTAGAAAATGGAAGTATGATGCCTGAAGATGGATTGGAGCAAATAAAGGATTTTGATTCGATTTTCTTAGGAGCTGTGGGAAATCAACGTTTAGTTCCTGATCATATATCTTTATGGGGGCTTTTAATTAAAATCCGCAGAGAATTTGAACAAGTTATTAACGTAAGACCAGCGAAATTAATTAAAGGTATTAACTCCCCGTTATCCAACCCGAAAGATTTTGATTTGCTTGTTGTTAGGGAGAATAGTGAAGGGGAGTATAGTTCGATTGGTGGCAGAATTTATAATGAAGATGAAGAGCTTGCGATTCAAAACGCTGTATTTTCAAGACGGGGAACTGAAAGAGCAATGCGTTACGCCTTTGAATTAGCAAAAACGAGACGTGGACATGTGACAAGTGCTACAAAATCAAACGGTATCGTGTATTCCATGCCTTTTTGGGATGATGTGTTTAAAGAGATTAGTAAAGATTATCCGTCAGTTGAAGTTGATTCGCAACACATCGATGCACTAGCAGCATTTTTTGTTACCCAACCTGAACGTTTTGATGTTATTGTTGCTTCAAACTTATTTGGTGATATTTTAACCGATATTGGTGCTGCGATTATGGGGAGTATTGGCATTGCCCCTGCAGCTAATATTAACATCAATGGTAAATATCCATCTATGTTTGAACCAGTTCATGGATCAGCACCTGATATTATAGGGAAGGGAATCGCTAATCCTATTGGTCAGATCTGGACTGCTAAGATGATGTTAGATCATCATGGGGAAACTGAATTAGGAGATCATCTTCTTGATTCTATAGAAGAAGTAACTAGCAGAGGTATTCGAACTCCAGATATTGGTGGAACTAGTTCCACTACTGAAGTGACATCGGAGATCATCAAAACTCTTTTACGCTAACGGTTATAACAGAGAGGTTACTAACAGAACCTTCCGTAATAGGTTATAAAAAATCTAAAATCACCTCTTCAGTTGTATCGGACTATCGCCTGGGGAGGTGTTATCTGCCTAATAGGCTTAATCCAATGATGATCGATGGAATCAATTAACACTTGCAAACCATTAACCTATTTCCGTCTAAGTCTTCAAAATTAAAGTAATGGTTGTTTTCTATTCCTGTAAGAAGTTTCACGCCTTTACTCTGCATATATTGATAAGCTTCTTCAATATTATTGGTATTGAAGTGAAAAGCTGGTGTTTGAAACGTTTTTTCTGGCGAATATATTTTGCTATCTAGTACAATCCCCGTTCCTTCTAGTTGAATGACATAAAGGTGACCAAACAGAATCTCCCCATCTCCATTAAATCCAAAAATATCACAGTACCAATCTTTAGCTTTGTCTATGTCACTGACAGGAATGAATACAGTGCCAATTTGTTTTAATATTGGATTGCCCATGAGCCCACCCCCTCCTAAAATTATTTCCCAACGCCCACCAGAGTTAACTCTCTTTCAACTCCTTTAAACCTTGATAGGTAGCTATTCTGCGTTTAACTTAAAACTCCTGCTTATTGTGTCGCCCTGAGTGGATGTGGAAGACAGAACAAATCGTTCGGTTGTTTTAGAATTATTCATTCGAAAAATATTGAACGGTGTTCTTTCTTAGTGTACTCTGTATATAAACAAATGTAGGAGGGTGCCAGTGGACATATTACATATAACAAGTAGAAAAAGAGACACATACCAGGTCGAATTAACCCATTCCCCATTATGGGAATGTGCTTTAGGGATTGCGGCTATTACTAATAAACAATTAATCGACACACTAGAAAAACCAAACTCCTATTGGCCAACGTTAAAAGAAAATTTTTCAGATGAACTATTGAGGGAATTACTGTATGTAGAGGAAAATAATACATGGAAGGCATTATTACAATTGCTTCATTACTATAAAGGAACTAGCCTTTCTGATTTCTGTCAGTATATTAATGAGCTAGACGCTTATGAACTCAAATTTATTTGCTTTCCTTATATTGGGGAACCTTATCAAGAGGTAAGGAAAAGCGCTGCCCAAGGAGATTCTGCTGCCAATTTAAAGTTAATTAAAGCTACTGAGGATAATCCATTTTTTCCACAATACGTAGATTTTCTATTCAAGGTAGAAACGGCACGATTGAAGCAACATCTCATTTATGTCATGACAAGTTGGTTTAATACTGTTATCAAACCTAAATTGGAGCGTATTGAGCAGATACTTGAGTTTGATTATAAATCCAAGCTAAATAGGAAACAAAAATTAAACCCGGAAGAGTTGGTTCATTGGGCGACGGGAGGCGTGCATTATGTGCCGGAGCCTAGTGTTTACAAAGTATTATTAATACCACAATTTATTTATCGTCCTTGGAATATTGAAGCAGACATTGAGGGGACAAAAGTATTTTATTATCCAGTTGCTAATGAAAGCCTGTCGCCAGACGATAAATACATGCCATCCAACTTCTTAGTTCAAAAGTATAAAGCGCTTGGAGATGATGTAAGACTCAGAATTGTTAAGTTGTTATGTGAAAAGGATCGCTCGCTTCAAGATATTACTAACATGCTGGACATGGGAAAATCTACTGTTCACCATCACTTAAAAATCTTAAGGGCGTCAAAAATTGTAGGTATGAAAGAAACGAAATACGCTTTAAAAGAAAATGCGTTAAATATGCTAGCAGAAGAATTAAGCGAGTATCTAAATCGCTGATCAAGGGGTTCTCTAATGAAAACACAACTCTTCAAAAATCGTTCGTTTATTTCTACTTGGGCAGGAAATGGAATTTCAGAAATGGGAGGGGCGTTTGGCACATTTTGCAACTCGATCTTAGTATACCAATTAACCGAGTCAACTTTTGCGTTAGGGAGTATGTGGTTGTTGTATTTTATTCCATCCCTTATCTTGCAATTGGTTATTGGTCCATATATCGATCGTTGGAGTAGAAAGTGGATTATGGTCTTGTCTCAATGGACTAGAGGGATGATCTTTTTCATTCCTTTAATAGCGTTATATACTGGAAACCTTGAGGTATGGCAAATATACACTGTACAAATTGTAGTCGGTTTCATTTCGCCTCTCTACGTGCCCGCTAACCATGCATTGACGCCTATGATCGTACCGAAAGAACAATTAAAGTCGGCTAATGCTTATATTGATGGAACGGTTCGTATCATGTCTTTTTTAGCGCCAATACTGGCAGGCATTGTCATACAATATTTAGGTTTAGACGTGACACTATTATTGGTTAGTATTCTGCTCTTAATGAGTGGCTGTACCTTATTACTTATAAACGAAGGAAAAAAAGCAGATCAAACAGTACGAAGTACGTGGTTGTTGGAATTTAAAGAAGGCATTTATTTCTTTTTTAAACAACGTATTGTCGTTTGGTTAGGGTTTTTTTTAGCTTTTGTTCAATTTGGAGTAGGTGTAACTATGGTCACAACGCTTCCTTATATAACAGAGGTTTTGAATGGCTCATATGCGCAATATGGTTATTTTATGGCAGGTTTCCCTATAGGTTATTTTATAGGAGCGATATTAGTACCGAAAATTGTATTTAAGAGTCGAAGATTAATCATGTTGGGTTCCTTGTTTATCGGTGGAATCACATTTCTCGTTCTAGCCTTTAATCATAGTATATCCTTCGCAATAACAACAGAAATAATAGGCGGTATAGTGATGGCGATTTTTAGTATACACAATACTACGATTTGTCAGCAAGTGATTCCAAACGACTTAATGGGTAAAGTTTTTTCTGTTCGATTATTTATCATTAGAGGGACAATGCCTCTTGGTATATTGCTAGGAGGGTTATTAAGTGAAGCATTTGGTGTTAGACCACTTTATTTATTGATTGGATTGATTATTAGCACAGCGGCTTTCGTCGGCCTTACTTTGCCTTTTTTTAAGTTCATTGATAATGAAGTAGAAACAATAAAGGAAACGGCCGCTTAATTAACAATAAAAAATTAATGATTCGCTTATTGGTTTTTAGATGACAGTTTCCATCCCTGACATAGTGTTATTAGGGTACTCCTGTATATTGGTCTTTAGATTATAGTACTTTATAGTGGTGATGCAAAAGAATTATAAAAAGACCACAAGTGACAAACGCAGCTAGCGTTTCGTTTTTATCATCTAGGGCGCCGATTCCTATGGTCACTGAGACTAAGGCTCTGGTCTGCCGGCACGTGCCTGTATCAATTAGGAAGGTAGAACGGTCTCCATACCTGCTCTACCTTCTTTCCCTTTAATACCCGAAAAAAGTATCTTTCTTAATATTCCGTTTTGAAATGTGTTTGTTTTTCAAGTAAGTGGAAATGGACTCGACCATGGATTTTGGTCCTGCAATAAAGTAAACGCCATTGTTTTGATGTGAAGCAGCAAACTGGTCAATCTCTTGATGCAAGCTGTCTTGTGAATCAAGGTAAGTCACGTGAATAGATGCGCGGTTGGCAATCGCATCAAGTTCATCTTTAAATAGGTATGACTTTTTGCTATCGAGGTAGAGGAGATGAATGTGTTTGTCGTCTCCATTCTTTTCTGCCTCTAGTTGTGTGAGGATCGATCGAAATGGGGTGATGCCAATTCCTCCTGCGATCAGGAGTGAGGGCTTTTGTTCTTGAAGAGTAAAAGCTCCTACTGGCCCGCTCATTTTTACTTTCACACCTGGTTTTAATTCGAGCATTGCTTTTTTAAAATCACTGGGGTTATTGCTAATGCGCGTTGTTATTTTTATGACATTCTCTGTGGGGGCAGAGGCTATGCTGAACGGTTTTGTAGGATTTTTCACTTTTTTATGCGTAATACTGAACAATCCATATTGTCCTGCTTTCCATGTTACATTGTGCTCTTTTTCAAAAAGAAAAGAATAGATGTCATCGGATTCTTTGTAGCTTTGTTGAAAAACCAATTCTCTCTTTTTGAATACCGAGAATACATCTTGAAAAAATGTCATGTTTCAGCTCCTTTTCCCGAATAGCGGGCTTTTCTAAACGATTTCCTGCTCTATGCCAAATATTTTCCTGTGATCGACTGCTCTGCGTGGATAATCTGTGAAGGCGTGCCTTCGAACACGACCTCGCCGCCGTTGCTGCCTCCGTCTGGTCCCATATCAATAATCCAATCCGCTTGGCTAATGACATCGAGGTTATGCTCAATGACGATTACTGTATTGCCGGCATCGACAAGGCGGTTCATGATCGTTAAAAGCAGGCCGATATCTGACATATGCAGGCCAGTTGTCGGCTCGTCCATCACGTAGATGCTGACCTGCTTGTGAAGTTCGCTTGCCAACTTGATACGCTGGCACTCCCCGCCTGAAAGGGTGCTAAGTGGCTGGCCAAGTGTAATATAATCCAACCCTACGTCACTCATTGCCTGAAGCTTGCGGACAATCTCTTTTTGTTCGAAAAATTCCAATGCCCGCTCTACAGTCATCTCAAGAACTTCTGCAATAGACTTGCCATTTAACTTGTAGGCAAGGACTTCTTCCTTAAACCGTCTGCCTCTGCATACTTCACATGGCAGTTTCACGCTTTCAAGAAAGGCAAGATCTGTATACACGACGCCGAGCCCTTGGCAGTTTTCGCAAGCTCCCTTGGAGTTGAAACTGAACAATCCTTTGTTAACTTTGTTAGCAGAAGCAAACGCTTTGCGCACATCATCCATTATGCCCGTGTAGGTTGCGGGATTTGAACGTGTAGACACGCCTACTGCCGACTGGTCGATGACAATGGCATCTGGATTCTGGCTGAGGAATACGTCGTTAATGAGCGTACTTTTGCCTGAGCCAGCCACACCTGTAACAACGGTCAGCACTCCTGTTGGAATTGTGACATTTACGTCCAGTAAGTTATGCAATGTCGCATTCTTGATGGACAGCTTGCCGGAGGGCTGCCTTGTGTCATGTTTCAGCTCAAGTGGCCGCTTCATATGGGTACCGGTCAAAGTACCTGACTCCAACAGGCCTTGAAAACTTCCTTCGTATACGATCGTACCTCCATGGCTGCCAGCGTGAGGCCCGACGTCAACAATATGATCTGCGACCTTGATTACATCAGGATCATGCTCGACAACAATTACCGTATTGCCTTTGTCGCGCAGCTTTTGCAGCAGTTCGTTTAAGCGGTGTACGTCGCGGGGATGCAAGCCTACGCTCGGCTCATCAAAGATGTACGTGACATCTACTAGGCTACCGCTCAGGTGCTTGACCATCTTGACGCGCTGCGATTCGCCGCCGGACAATGTATCTGTTTCCCGATCTAATGTTAGGTAATCAAGACCAATATCGACAAGATGTTGTAGCCTCTCTGACAACGACTTTATGATCGGCGCAGCAACAGCGATGTCGACCTCATGAATGATGCGAATGAGCTGTCCGACCTCCATGGAAGACATTTCTGCAATGTTAAAGCCATTTATTTTGCAGCTGAGTGCTGCCTGACTAAGTCTCGAGCCGTGGCAAGTGGAGCACGTGCCCTCGGTGATAAATGGCGCAACTGCTTTTTGTGTACGCTCAGACTTCGTCTTCAAATCTTGCTTGATGTATTTGTTGGTGAACTTCTCAATGACGCCTTCTACTGTGACATTTGTTGCTTTTCCTGCAAAGTCCATCTTTACTTTTTTCGCTTTGCTGTAAAGCAGTTTTTCTAGCTCTTCGTCCGAATAGTGGCTCAGTTTTTTATCAGGGTCAAAGGGTCCTGCCTGTACAACCAATGACCAGTCCCAACCGTCGACTTTATAATCAGGTAGTTTAATGGCCCCTTCGTTCAACGATTTTGACAGATCAACTGCTTTGTCCATGTCGACGTTCAGTTTGCGTCCAATACCGTTACATTCGGGACACATACCTTGGGGGTCGTTAAAGGAGAACATGTTTGATTCTCCAACGTAGGGTTGGCCTGCTCTGGAGAAAAGAAGACGGAGAATCGGTGAGATATCAGTAATCGTGCCCATTGTGGAATGAGAGCCGCCGCCTAGCCGCTTCTGGTCTACGATTACTGCCATGCTTAGGTTCTCAATCGCGTCTGTATCTGGCTGAGGAACGCGGGGGAGGAAGCTGCGCACGAACATGCTGAAGTTCTCATTCAGCAAACGGGTCGATTCTGCGGCGATGGTATCAAAGACAATCGATGACTTGCCTGATCCAGAAACGCCTGTGAAAATGGTGATCTTTCGCTTAGGGATGCGCAATGAGACGTTTTGAAGATTGTTTTCCCTTGCACCCGAGATGACGATGTATTCTCGATTCGATTCGCTCATACGTAACATCCTTCCAATAGAAATCGTTTTCTTGTATGGTTCGCTTAGTCATTACGAAACCGGCTGCATGCTGTTTGCAGCCGGTTTGCAACGATTAACAACCGAGTGCAAGTTATTGTTCCAACACTTGTGGAAGTTCGTTGGCCCAAGCACTCCAACCATGCTTCGCGCCTTCGAGGCCATGAACATTCGAAAATCCAGTTTGTTCGAGATGAAGGTTCACCTTTCCGTCCCCTAAATCCTGAAGCGTCAAAGTGACGGTATGTCTTTCGTCTCCGGTTGCCCAAGTATAAGACAAGCGATTCGGTTCATCGACAACAAGCACTTCGCCTTCGACAATACCATCCCACCATTCGGATGGCTCATGGCGAAATTGAAAGCGATGACCTACAATAGGCTTAAAATCATTTTCCGTAATCCATTGGGCAAGCTTGTTTGAGTCAGTGATAGCTGACCAAAGTTTTTCGATCGACGTCTTGTATTGGAAATCCAATTCTAATTTTAAACTCATTCTTCGTCCTCCTCTAATAGTTGGCCTAAGCGCAACATGTTCGTATTCCAGTACTTGCTGTAGAAAGCGACCCAATCTTGAACTTCTCTCAGAGGAGCAGCGTTTAGCCGAAATCGCGTTTCTCTGCCGACTTTTCGGTCACGAACTAAATCGGCTTCTTTCAAGACAGTCAAATGCTTTGATACGGCTGTTCGGCCCATATGAAACTGTGCCGTCAATTCATAAAGTGGCATTTCATCTGCTTCTGCCAAAAGATGAATTAAATGGCGCCGAGTTGGATCGGCAATCGCGTCAAACACGTCCCGCGATGGGCTATACTCGTTCACAACACCCTCTCCTAATAATGATTGCCAAAAGTCAGCCCGTCTAGTGGCTGTTTGACAACTTATAATTGGACACCATTTAGTGACGCTTTGATTATAGGACACCGTTTGGTTGCGTGTCAATCTTTTTTATAAGACGAGTCCAGGCGTGAATAAAAAAATCTTAAGTGATGGTAGCAGTGTAGAGGGAGAGGGATGGTTGTTATGAACTTGAAATGTCCCTCTAGCGAGAGCGGTTCACTAGTATTGCGGCTTGCCTTAGGACATATTTTGAAAAAGGGCATGTTCAGTAGTAGGATTCAGCCAGAGTGTATGTAAAAAGGGGGGCATCGTACCACAATGCCTCCCCCAAAAATTTGTTCCATCAACTGTCTCTCGTTACCGCCAAAAAGTTGTGCAGTCTGCTTTATCCCGTATATTAAACTCGATCATCTTTTCTAATAATGAAAAATCAACTGGACGATCCCACTTGATACGTACCAGTTCCTTAGTGTGATCATAGCCAGCTTGTTCAATCTCATCAACGAAGTGATGAATCCCCGCTTGTTCAGGGGCAACAGCCAGATGATGCTTAGCGACGCTGAAGCCGATAATAAATGTATCGTGATCGGTAAACATAGGCTGATTCCACGCGATTTTCGGGACTAAATGTGGAAATGTTTTCGTTACCCAGGCCAAAACCTCTTCCGTTCGAGCACGGTGTTGCGGGTTATCAATACGATCTAAAAATTCTTTAAAAGCGTCCATATGATTCACCTCTAAAATAAAAAAATTTTTATTTAACGTCGGTAAACTTATTTGTAAGCATTTAGTAGTCTTTCTTCTTTCGTTTCAAACCATTCTTCACAATCTATGAAATCCGTTTAAAATACGATTTGCACGAGGAACATATACAAAATGGTCCCACTTGCGATAGACAGCAACATATTTCTTTTCCAGGAATGCAAAACGATGATGACAAGGACAGAAACGAGTTCTGGGATGCCGTAATTTCCTTCAAAGACGTTCACTTTTCTTAACGAATAAATGACAAGTAAGCCAAATACTGCTGGTGGAAGAACCTTTCCCAAATATTTGATATATGAAGGTGTTGGTTTCTCAGCTGAGAAAATTAAAAAGGGCAAAAAACGAGTCATCATTGTTCCAAAAACAACGATGAGAATGATGATAACTTGTTGCGGCACGGTCATTGTCTAGCTGTTCCCTCTACTTTCTTTAAAGGTTTTCTCATGAAGGTTAGAATGGCTAACATCAGTGCCATTGCAGGGATAATAAAGTTTTCTCCACCAAATACGATTAACGTCAAAATGGAAACGCCTAACCCTATTAATGAGCTTTGATGCGTTTTCTCTTTTGACCACTGTTCAAGAAAAATCACGACAAATAAAGCAGTCATCACAAACTCTAAACCAGTCGTGTTAAACGTAACAATAGAGCCGAAGAGGCTTCCTATCGTGGCGCCCACAACCCAATAAATGTGGTTGAGCAAAGTGACAAAAAACATGAACCAGCCCTTATCGACATGGGGTGGTATTTGAACGGTATTGTTTATGGCAAACGATTCATCACAAAGACCAAAGATTAAATAAAACTTCTTTTTCCCAGTCCCTTTGTATTTTTCCAACATCGATATGCCATAAAATAAATGCCTTGCGTTTAACATGAGTGTAAGCAATAACGCGTTAAGCGGGTTAAAGGCAACGAGCAACAAATGCGCTGCGACGAATTCCATCGACCCTGCAAAGATCGTTAAGCTCATTAAAATAGCATAAATGGGCGCGAATCCTAAAGCGTTCATGTAAATTCCATAAGCGATTCCTAAAAATAAAAAACCAGCTAGAATCGGTATGGTATACGGAAACGCTGCTTTTAAAGCCGGTAGTAGTTTATTTTTGTCTGACATTGGCTCACTTCCTTGATCAAGCAACTTCATTAGTTATAACATACAAAGGCGATTCAAAGAACCTTTTTGTTCCCATAAGGCACTGCCAAAATAAGAATTTAACAGGTTTAATGGAATAAAGAAACGGGCTATATTAAATTTCTTAAGCAGCTAAAGAAGTTGGAGGGATATACATGGTAATGATAAAAGAACTGCAATCAGAAAAAGAAATTCTCGCCGCCTTTCCAGTAGTAAAGCAGTTGCGCACTCATCTTGACGAAAGCGAGTATCTTGAATTCGTAATCGAGGCGCAGGAAAAGGATCGATACAAAATGCTTGCTTTGTTTGAGGAGGATGAAATCGTGGCGGTTATTGGCTTTAAACCAATGGTGACGCTCTATTACGGACGATTTGTTTGGGTTTGCGACTTAGTCACAGATCAGAAAAAACGTTCAAAAGGGTACGGAGAAAAGCTGCTTACATATGTACATGAATGGGCAAAAAACCATCATTATGAACAAGTGGCCTTATCTTCAGGATTACAAAGGGAAAGCGCACATCGATTTTATGAACAAAAAATGGACTATGAAAAAGTAAGTTATGTGTTTAAAGTATCTTTGAAAAAATGATAGTAGCCGCAGATTTTAGAAGAAGGAATGAAGGATGTTTCATTGAATAAAGGGTATACTGTTATGAAACGCTATGCCTTATAAGCCATACTAGGAGGAAGCATTCATGAAAAGAATCGTGCCTCATCTCAGGATCGAGAATTGCAAAGAAGAAATTGCGTATTATCAAAACGTTTTCGGCGGAGAAATCAAAAATACCCAGTTGTCTGACGGCATTGAAATGTTTAAAGGCCATGAAGGAAAGTACATTCATGCCGAATTGCATATCAATGAGAATTGCATTTTATACATGGCTGATGTATTTGGGCAAAAGACGATCCAAGGCAGTCATATTTTGCTCGGGCCTGACCTTGACAGCGAAGAAGAAATAACGCGTATCTACAACGAGTTGTCAAAAGACGGAGAAGTGCAGATGGAATTGCAAGATACGTTTTGGGGAGCCAAGCATGCAATTGTCAAGGACAGAAATGGGGTATCATGGGAATTGAATTTTTCTAAGTGAATCAAGTTCGTTATAAATTTCAAGAGCCTAAACTCTTGAAATTTTTTATGCCCCTTGTCTAACTAATTTTGTTTTAGGCTCTTGGCATACTTGTATCAAATGACATAGAGGTTTTTATTGTTTTTGTCCTCATACTAGTCACTTTTGCACACTGTTGCCTCATACTTTATCGAGCTGTCAGTAAAAAGAGCATGCGCCTATCTTGGTACATGCTCTTTATCGACGAAAGGACCGTTGCCCATCGTATATAAATACTACCTAATGAAGGGTTTTACTTCCTTTGCTAACGCATCTTGAAGCCACATGGGGTGCATAGGAAGAAGGTTGCTTGGTAAATCATCACAATCAAAATAATTCGCATCTAATGTTTCGTTGCTTGTTTTGATTAGTGCTCCGCCTACAACCTCGCATTCAAAACATGAGGTGATAAACTGACTTATCTTCCCGTTTGGATAAGAGAAAACTTGAGAGGAAGGCTCTGAATAAATCCCAATTAACTTATTCACTTTTACTTTCAAACCAGTTTCTTCCCAAATCTCCCTAATGATCGCTTCTTCGACTGTTTCTCCTGGTTCAACATGACCTGAGGGAATACCCCATAATCCATTATCGAGACGTTTAATGAGGAGAACTCTCTGTTTTTTATCAAAAATAATGCCCGCTACTCCTGCCTTGATATTATCGGGCCAAGAAAAGGAAGGAGTGACTGATGGTTTTATGTTGATATTGTCGTCAAATAGACTCTTTAGATGAGGCACGACAACATCTGGGTTACGCAAATCTCTTGCTGAAGGATATGGTTTAAAATCGTTGTCCGCTATTAATATAGCTGGTATTCCTGCCTGATGCGCTCCTAAAATGTCGGTATAAGGAGTATCGCCTATCATTACTGCTTGAGAAGACGGGTGAAAATCACGAAGCGCTTCCTTAAACATATGAGGATAGGGCTTCCCTATAACCAAAGGCTCTTTTGCTGTTGACACACGTAACGCTTCCACGATGGCCCCTACGGCAGGTGAAGGACCTTCGGGTGTCGGAAAGGTTTTGTCCGTATTTGTAGCAATGAATGTGGCCCCTTTTTGAATCAGGTTTGCTGCCTTTTTGATGTCATGAAAAGACACCTGGTCGTCCCATCCAACAACGACTGCATCTACATCTACTTGGTCCTGTATATCAATACCAGCCTGTTGGCATTCCCATTTTAAATTTTGATCACCTAAAACAAAGGCCGTTTTGATGTTCTCCTTACGGAGGTATTGTGCCGTCACCCAACTAGAGGTGATAATTTCGTCGCAGCTTGCTTCTATACCTAAAGTGCGCAATCGTTTTGCTGTTTTTTCTCGTGTGGTACAAGGGTTATTTGTTAAAAATCGAATGCCCTTTTGTTTTTTTCGTAATCGTTGAAGCGACTCTACGGCCTCAGGAAGTGGGTCTGGTCCTATATAGACGACCCCATCTAAATCAAATAAAAATACATCAAACTTATCGGCAATCATCATTTATCTCTCCTTGCAAGCTGTTGTTACGGAAGGGGTTAAAATAGAGGGAAGTTCTACCTCTGTTCCCATAAAGGGCAATGAAAGTCGCGTATGATTAGACCTTCTTCCTTGTTTTTATAAAACGTTTCTCCCCGCGTTATACATCAAGGATACTAGAATTGAGTATATCATGATAGGCTTCAAACTTACTGGGAGTCTGTGCTTTGGACGACGGTTTCATCGCTTGTTCGTGTTAGTATAGGGATGTGCGTATCTTTAAGGCTATTGATTACGTAAGTAAGGCTGATAAACTACAAGAATAGCAACTACAGGCGAAGTCATTTAAAGTGTAGTGGGAAACAGCGGAAAAATCTTAGAATGGTGGGATACGAATGCGTGAAAAAATAACAAGAAAAAACCCCGCAAGTGTGCCAGCACCAGTGGGCAACTATACGCATATTACAAAGATTCCTAGAAATGCAGAGTTATTTGTCACATCCGGTCAAGTTGGCGTCGATCAACAAGGGCAATTCCCGAGAAATATGAATGACCAAGTGCGCAATACGTTCTCGAATGTGAAAGCAGTGTTGGAATCTGAAGGGCTACGTGCTGAAAATATTATAAAGGTCAACATATGGGGGACTGAGCAAATCGATTGGGATTTTTTATATGCAGAGTGGGATCGGCTGTTTGAAAAGGAGTATCCAGCGATGACCATTGGGTACCTTGCGGAGTTAGGACTACCTGAGATTAAAATTGAAATCGAAATTTGGGCAGCTAAAGTATAACTATTAAAGGGGGAGCGTTCTGTCCCCCTTTTTATGCTTTAAAAAAGGAAACAACCCTCTTACCCTTTATCCATTCACTTCCTTCTAAGCGTCATCGCCCTTCTAGTATCCATTCAACGTAATCCAAGTTAGACCATTCGTTTTTACATTTATAAGTTTTCCTCTGCGTAAAGTATTTAGGCTATATGAGCAAAATCGCCTATTGTTTAGAAATGGAAAGCGCATATTTTCCTAGCTATAGGAAAATATACGGATATAGCGTCTATGTCATTCCTATTATACAGTGATGACATAGGAAGGTGGTGGTTAGATTGCAGAAAAAGCGTAATCAATTAATTGACTTTCTAGCGAACCAAAATCGAGAATATGTATCCGCTTCCGCGTTGGCTGAGATCTTAAATGTCACGGACCGCACGATTCGCAACTATATTAAGGATATTAATGAAAGTTTTAGTGACATCGTCATTATTTCATCGCCGCAAGGCTATAAACTTCTCAAAGATGATAGCCAAATTGATCAAGAGCGAGTCGGATCAACGAATAAAGAAATGGAAGAAGTGCTTCTGGAGTTTGAAATTATCCAGTTCTTAATGAATGAGGATCGGTACACCACATACGACGAAATTGCCGACCAGTTTTATTATTCCCCACAGACGATTCGCAGTCGAATGCAACGGCTTACAATGAATATTGACGCTTTAGGAATCGATGTTTCCATAGATACAAAAGTGTTTAAAGGCATGAAATTGATTGGCACGGAAATGCAAAAACGAATTTTGTTGGAAAGTTTTTTTACGTCCATTTCTGTAAAGAAAGAGATGTTCAAGGATTTTGTCATCAATGGATTCCGGTCATGGGTGAAGCCAGAAACGATTGAAAGTGTCTTTAAAGTAGTGGATGAAATTAATAAAAATCACCAGCTTAACATGGAGTTCTCGATTTACAAAAAACTGACTACTCAATTGATTATTATTATCCATCAAATCAATGCTGGTCATCTTGTCGCTATTCAAGATACAGAGCTGGTGAATTTGACAGACTTTAAGGAATTTGAAGTCGCAGAAGCGTTTCGGTCTCAGTTGCATGAATGCGTCCATATCACAGACGATGAAGCGATTTTTCTTGTCAATTATTTAATATCGTTACAGTTAGACTTAGACGATGCCAAAATAAAAAACAAGAACCCAGAAGTGATAGGCAAAATTGAAGAGATTTTACGTCAAGTGGAACAGGTCTATCAAGTTCCTACTTATTCACAGACAAGGTTTAGAAATAACATTTCCAATCACATTTATCGAATTATTAATCCTGCTTCACATAATTTGCTTATCTATAACCCGTTTGTGAAAGAAACGAAAGCAGAATATTTTTTCTCTTTCAGTATTGCTTCTAATATTGCTCTACAAATTGAAAAAGAATTTACTGTCGAAATTCAGGACAGTGAAATTGCTTATTTAGCCTATCATATTCAAGTCATTCTCGATTCACAGGATAAAAAGAGGAAGAAATTAAAAACCATCATTCTTTACAGTAGAAGCTATGAGCGGACAAAGCTTATTGCTTCTAAAATTGCAACATATTTTGATGAACTAGACATTTGCAAAATCGAAAAATGCTCGACCGATTATGTATTTGACCATTCCTATTTATACATTGGCATCAATCTAGCATTTACACCACAAACGACTGCCAATTTCATTATGATTCAAAATGGCTTTCAAAGCATTGATATAAAGAAAATTCGTTTCTTCCTTGAAGCCCAGAATTCGATTATTGAGGACGCGGCGATTCACTGGATGAATGAGAATAGCCCTGAAGAAGCGATCCGCCACTTGCTTACGCTAAATGGCCAAGAGCATTACTATGAACCAACGATGAAAAGGGAGAGCATGTCTTATACGTCGATAGGCAACTTAGTGGCTATTCCTCACCCTTATTTTGAAATGGAAGAATATAAAGAGAGGGTGATCATTGGCGTTAATCAGAAAGCGATCCAGTGGGGGAATGAGCTAGTTCAGCTAATTATCATTTACATTCCCTCTTCCGATATTGAACGGAATGAATACGCTTTTACAGAGTTTTTTCAGAAGACAAAGAGAATCGAACATGTACGAGAGCTTCTTCATACAGAACAGAAAACAGAATTTATCAAAGTTTGGAATCAGATTTAACCAATAAGGAGAGAAAATCCATGTTAATGAATATGAAAGAATTGTTAGCTGTAGCATACGAACACCACTTTGCAGTAGGTTCCTTTAATGTCGCAAACAGTGAGTTTGTACGAGTCGTTGTCGATTCAGCCGAAGAAAAAAATGCCCCTGCCATCATCCAAATCCATCCGAATGAAATTGAGTTGCTTGGCGATGAATTTGTGGCCTACGTCCGGGAAAGATGCAAAAACGCAAAAGTGCCGATGGCCATTCATCTTGATCACGGCGCGTCTGTCAAAGATGTGATGAGAGCGATTCGAAATGGGTTCACGTCTGTGATGATTGATGCCTCACATGCCTCGTTTGCCGACAATATCGCGATCACGAAGGAAGTCGTCAAACTTGCACATAACGTAAATGTTTCCGTAGAAGCTGAGTTAGGGACAATTGGATCAAATGAAGGAAGCTCTGAAGGCGGGGCTGACGAAATATTGTATACAGACGCTAACGACGCAAAAACATTTGTTGAAGATACAGGGATCGATACGTTGGCGATTGCGATTGGTACTTCTCATGGTCAATATAAGCACGCAGGCAAACCAGAGTTAAAGCTAGACTTGCTCGCTGAAATCAACGAAAAAGTAGGAATTCCTCTTGTCCTTCATGGAGGAAGTGACAATAAAGATGAAGAGATATCGCAAACGTATCTTCATGGTGTTGCAAAAATCAATTTATCGACAGATATGAAAAGTGCTTTCTTTGAAGAAATGCGGCGTTTCTTAACGGCTAACCAAAGCGCCTATGAGCCAGACGTGATCATGCCAAGTGCGCGGAAAGCAGCACAACAAGTTGTAAAACAAAAAATGGATTTATTTAATTCGACAAATAAGGCACACCTCTATTTTTGCTAAACTCATACACTTAAAGGAGGGAATAACGTGAAATTGGTCGATATTTTAACGCGTGACAATATAATTTTGAACCTTCAAGGGAATAGCCAGACAGCTGTTATTGATGAGTTAGTCGATAAATTGGCACAAAACGGCCTTACTGATAACCCGGAAGCATTCAAAAAAGCGATTTATAAAAGAGAGCAAGAAATTTCGACAGCAGTCGGCTATGGCGTTGCGATTCCACACGCAAAATCTAGCACTGTGCCGGAACCGACAATTGTAATGGGGCGGACACTGCAAGGAATTGATTTTGGCGGGCAACATACGAATTTAATCTTTATGATTGCTGCGCCGGAAAATGCTTCAAATGAACATTTAGCGCTCTTGTCTAGACTTTCAACCTTTTTAATGAGTGAAACGTTTAGAGCAAAGCTCCTTGTCGCTACATCAGTAGATGAGGTGATGAAAGCGATTGAGGAACAGGACCGCTTACAGGAAAAGGATACAACTGACGAAGCAGACTCAGGAAAATATTTAATCGGAATTACGGCATGTATGACTGGAATTGCCCACACCTATATGGCGGCAGAATCATTAAAGGAAGCAGCCGAAAAACGGGGCATGAAAGTAAAAATTCAAACCAATGGCGCAAATGGCCCTGAAAACAAACTAACAGCAGCCGATATTCAGAAAGCAGACGCCATTGTCGTTGCACACGATGTACGAGTGGATACTTCTTCATTACAAGGCAAACGTTTTATTGATGTACCTGTAAAGAAAGCGATTAGTGATGCAGATCATTTAATTGACCAAGCGCTTTCCTATCGTATTCGGGATGAAAAGGTTGAGCAAGCCGTACAGAAGCAGGAGCCAGAGTTAGAAGAAGAAAAAACAGGATTGAATTTTTACAAGCATATTATGAGTGGGGTTTCGTATATGATCCCATTCGTTGTAGTCGGCGGCATTTTTATCGCGATTTCCTTTATGTTTGGCATTTATGCGGCAGATCCTGAAAGCGATCAATACAATGTGATTGCCCATTTCTTTAGTCAGGTCGGTGGAGAAGCGGCGTTTGCATTGATGGTTCCTATTCTGGCTGGGTTTATTGGCTACAGCATTGCCGACAAACAAGGGTTAGCCCCAGCCATGATTGGTGGCATGGTTGCTACAATCGGAGGCTCTGGTTTCCTTGGTGGTATGATAGCTGGCTTTGTAGGCGGTTTTGCTGCAAAATTTATTGGCAAGGCAATGGCCAAAATACCGAAATCTTTTCAAGGTTTAGTGTCTGTTTTAATTGTTCCATTATTAAGTACGTTAGTCGTTGGCGCGTTTATGTTCTTTATCTTGAACACACCTATGTCTATGCTTAACCAATACTTGGAAGCTGTATTAAAAGGTCTTACTGGCATAAATGCGGCACTGTTAGGCGCTTTATTAGCCGGTATGATGGCTTCGGATATGGGCGGGCCGATTAATAAAACGGCTTCTGCCTTTGGGCTAGCGATGTTTGCTGCCAATATTTTTGAACCTTCCGCGGCATTGATGGTTGGCGGAATGGTTCCGCCACTTGGAATTGCGCTGGCGACAACAATCTTTAAGAATCGCTTTACGATTCAAGAAGCAGAAGCAGGAAAAGCAAGTTATGTCTTAGGAGCAAGCTTTATTACCGAAGGGGCAATCCCTTTTGCCGCTGCTGATCCATTAAGAATCATTCCGGCAAATATTATCGGTGCTGCAGTAGGCGGTGCATTGTGCATGGCGCTGGATATTTCATTAAAGGCCCCTCATGGCGGGATTTTTGTGATCCCGATTGCAAGTGATAAACCATTATTGTACGTTGGTTGCATCTTGCTTGGGTCGATCATTACATGCTTGATCATTGGCTTTTTGAAAAAACCAATTCCTGAGAAGGACCGAAACAACGTCAAAAAAATGAGCAGTGTTCTTTAAGGCATCAGTTGTGCCATTAATAGAGGGCAGGACGCTCGGACAAGCGTTTTGTATCGAGGGTTTCATTAAGATTGAATGATGAGACTACACTGGTTTCTGGATTAGCCTTTGGGAGTATGAACCTCCTTGGTTGAGTGGAAAGTCAATCTTCCTTTCACGCCAAGGGGGCTTTTTTTATTTAAACGCACATCCCGAGCGGGGTATTAAGGTAAGATATAAAAAAGCCAATGACATGTAACTTTAAGCGAATGAAAGTCTTGCAGAAAGGGAAGAGGGTATAAAAATAAGAATAAAATAGAAGATCGGAGGAGAGTACATTGCGAAGCGAACAAGAAATGATGGCGCTGTTTTTAGATTTTGCGAAAAACGATGAGCGAATTCGCTTAGTCACGTTAGAAGGGTCACGTACAAATAAAGCGATCACTCCTGATAAATTCCAGGATTACGATATTTCTTACTTTGTAACGGATATCGACTCGTTTAAAGAAAATGACCAGTGGCTTGATCCATTCGGAAAAGCAATAATGATGCAAAAGCCAGAGGACATGAAGCTTTTTCCGCCTGAATTAGGCAATTGGTTTTCTTATATTATTCTTTTTGAGGATGGCAACAAATTGGATTTAACCCTTATTCCTCTCAACGAAGTCAAAGATTACTTCTCTCAAAGTGATGGCCTAGTTGAGGTTTTGCTTGATAAAGATCGGCTCGTCAAAAACGAAATCGTTGCTGATGATCGCCACTATTGGCTAAAAAAGCCAACAGAAAGAGAATTTGATGATTGTTGCAATGAATTTTGGATGGTTTCCACCTATGTGGTCAAAGGATTAGCCAGAAAGGAAATCCTCTTTGCTATCGACCATTTAAATGGAATTGCTCGGCCTAACTTGTTGAGAATGATGGCTTGGTACGTGGGCTCAGACCGAGGATATACGTTTAGTGTGGGGAAAAATTATAAATTTATTGATCGCTATCTTCCTAAAGAGGATTGGGAAGCACTGCTTTCGACTTATTGTGAGAAGGGCTACGCAGAAACGTGGCAATCTTTATTTACTTGTTATGAGCTTTTTAGAAAATACTCGAAAGGATTGTCGGCCAGTCTTGGCTACAACTATCCAGATTACGACGAAGCGATTACAGCCTATTCTGCTAGTATCTACGATTCACTGCCATAAACTTGTTTATTCTTGAAGCGGATATTGAAAAAGCGCTAAGAGGGTATCATGATGAGAGTGAGCATGGCTGGAGTTTGATGTTTAGTGGGCTCAAAGAAATGCTCGAAACGGAGAATATTAGCGACAAAATGTAAGGACGAAAAATCGCCGATAGCTAGCGGGCAAATCCGCTGGCTTCCCTTGAATGGTCAACTACTTGATCTTTCAAATTCAATAAACTTCAATTACAATAGCAATGCATAAACAATTTCATATGGAGATGATTCGTATTGAGCGAGCCAAATATGCGTATCACACTAGCGGTAGGGCCAAATTGTGAATTGGAAGCATTCTCCTTACGGTCTGTCCTTGAGTATTATGGAGCGCGTGTACATATGCACTGGATAGGGAGGCCCAATGACTTAGTTGGCATTTTATCAGGAAAAACAAGGGACAAAAGCGAATATCTAATTTTATGTTTTCATGGAGAAGAAGGGCAATTTATATTGCCAGAATTGGCTGAAGACGTTTATGAAGAAAATGAACATCGTTCCTGTTATTTCGGAGCCGCACAAGTGTTGCAGCATGCACATCTAGAGGGCGTTCACGTCGTGGCTACAGGTTGTACTTTAGGAGATAAAAAACTAGCAGAAGCGTTTAAACACGGCAAAGCGGAATCATACATTGCGCCAAAGGATGATGTGGATGGAAATGCTTCTCTTCTATTCGTGTTAATGTTTATGTATGAACTAATAAATAATAGTAGTACAAAAAGGACAGCTTTTGAGCGAGCGCAAGCAATTGATGATGAAACGGGTTTATATCAATTATTCTTTTAGTAGCTAACGAGGCAACTGGTTTTGGTCTTCTGTATAATTTTCTTATAAAAGATGGAACGTGAGGGGAAACGAAGGAAATGGGTTATGTAATCGGTTATATGATTGGTAGATTGTTAGGGGCATGTTTGATTGCATTATTGATCACATGGCTATGCGGACTCGTGTACCGTGGCATTAAAAAGAAAAAAATGCCTAAGTTTTGGCTGCTATTTGCTATTTTGGCTGTTGCTGTTTTTATCTTATCAACGATTGGTGCACTTGCACAGCAGTAATAGAACTAAGAAGTAAAGCCTAGTTTGTTCCTTTCTTTCCTTTGTAGCTTGGATAGGCATATATGCATACAAATGTAAGATAGTATGCGATGTGAAAGGAAGAGAAGATGAACGACTATAAGCGATGGGCTTTTCAGCAATGCCCACAACAAGCTGGGTGTTACAGGCAATTTCCCCCGGTTGATACGACTGAATTGACGGAGTCTGTTCATCAGTTTGAGTTTTTGCTTAAACAGGGCCAACTCCTGTTGCACCAATTAGGAAATCGGCCATTTGCGAAGCATTTAATGGAAGCTGCGCAAAAGAGCGACCACCTAACCGTGCAGCACATGATTCAATCTGTTCCAGGGTTAACGGCTGTCAACGACATTAAGTTTTCACCAACAGGCATTGTATTCCAGCTAGCGTCTCCGGTCATTAGTGAAGGCGGCAATTGCTGCGCAATGTCAATTGTCCTTAAATGGGGATAATGTTTACTGTGGTTCTAAGTTTAATCTCATAGTGTCAAGCAATAGAGGCTAGGGAAGGCTTATGCTTAAATAACGGCAGGAAAAGCCTTCCACTTTTTTGTTTAAATCATAATAAAAACTATGATATTCGTAGATCCATATAAAATGTGGTATAATAACAGTTAGTGTTACGGTTGCGTTGTAATAAATATTTTTTAAAAAAGTATTGTCTATGCAGAATGATTATGCTATATTATTACTTGTCGCTGGCGAGCTAGCGAAAACAATTTAATGACAACAAGCGCCCGTAGCTCAACTGGATAGAGTACTTGACTACGAATCAAGCGGTTAGAGGTTCGAATCCTCTCGGGCGCGCCATTGCGGGAAGTAGCTCAGCTTGGCAGAGCACTTGGTTTGGGACCAAGGGGTCGCAGGTTCAAATCCTGTCTTCCCGACCATCTGTAACGTCAAATGTCTTACATTAAATATGCGGGTGTAGTTTAGTGGTAAAACCTCAGCCACGAGCGAAACATCTGCGAATAGTCTCCGAGTTGCCTTGACGCATCAACATCGCTGAATAAGCGAGCAGAGGAAGAGGCATGGTGTTCGGGACAGGGATTAATAGGGAATTGCTTAATAAAATATGCGGGTGTAGTTTAGTGGTAAAACCTCAGCCTTCCAAGCTGATGATGTGGGTTCGATTCCCATCACCCGCTCCATAATCAATGTTTTAGTAGATTGTGATTTTCTGGGCCTGTAGCTCAGCTGGTTAGAGCGCACGCCTGATAAGCGTGAGGTCGGTGGTTCGAGTCCACTCAGGCCCACCATTATGAAAAAAGTAGTTGACTTTTTCGGTGGGAATTTGTATGATAGGAAAGTCGCTAAAAAACGACTGACAAACGAGTCCTTTGAAAACTGAACAAAAGCCAAGCGTAAAAGAGATACAAGGTATCTCGTCAATCATAGTGAGCCACAACTTCGGTTGTGCAATGAGCAAGTCAAACTTTTTAACGGAGAGTTTGATCCTGGCTCAGGACGAACGCTGGCGGCGTGCCTAATACATGCAAGTCGTGCGGACAGAAGGGAGCTTGCTCCCGGACGTTAGCGGCGGACGGGTGAGTAACACGTGGGCAACCTGCCCCTTAGACTGGGATAACTCCGGGAAACCGGAGCTAATACCGGATAATCCCTTTCTCCACCTGGAGAGAGGGTGAAAGATGGCTTCGGCTATCACTAGGGGATGGGCCCGCGGCGCATTAGCTAGTTGGTAAGGTAACGGCTTACCAAGGCAACGATGCGTAGCCGACCTGAGAGGGTGATCGGCCACACTGGGACTGAGACACGGCCCAGACTCCTACGGGAGGCAGCAGTAGGGAATCTTCCGCAATGGACGAAAGTCTGACGGAGCAACGCCGCGTGAGTGAGGAAGGCCTTCGGGTCGTAAAGCTCTGTTGTGAGGGAAGAAGCGGTACCGTTCGAATAGGGCGGTACCTTGACGGTACCTCACCAGAAAGCCACGGCTAACTACGTGCCAGCAGCCGCGGTAATACGTAGGTGGCAAGCGTTGTCCGGAATTATTGGGCGTAAAGCGCGCGCAGGCGGCTTCTTAAGTCTGATGTGAAATCTCGGGGCTCAACCCCGAGCGGCCATTGGAAACTGGGGAGCTTGAGTGCAGAAGAGGAGAGTGGAATTCCACGTGTAGCGGTGAAATGCGTAGAGATGTGGAGGAACACCAGTGGCGAAGGCGACTCTCTGGTCTGTAACTGACGCTGAGGCGCGAAAGCGTGGGGAGCAAACAGGATTAGATACCCTGGTAGTCCACGCCGTAAACGATGAGTGCTAGGTGTTAGGGGTTTCGATGCCCGTAGTGCCGAAGTTAACACATTAAGCACTCCGCCTGGGGAGTACGGCCGCAAGGCTGAAACTCAAAGGAATTGACGGGGACCCGCACAAGCAGTGGAGCATGTGGTTTAATTCGAAGCAACGCGAAGAACCTTACCAGGTCTTGACATCCTTTGACCACCCAAGAGATTGGGCTTCCCCTTCGGGGGCAAAGTGACAGGTGGTGCATGGTTGTCGTCAGCTCGTGTCGTGAGATGTTGGGTTAAGTCCCGCAACGAGCGCAACCCTTGATCTTAGTTGCCAGCATTGAGTTGGGCACTCTAAGGTGACTGCCGGTGACAAACCGGAGGAAGGTGGGGATGACGTCAAATCATCATGCCCCTTATGACCTGGGCTACACACGTGCTACAATGGATGGTACAAAGGGCAGCGAAACCGCGAGGTGAAGCCAATCCCATAAAGCCATTCTCAGTTCGGATTGCAGGCTGCAACTCGCCTGCATGAAGCCGGAATTGCTAGTAATCGCGGATCAGCATGCCGCGGTGAATACGTTCCCGGGTCTTGTACACACCGCCCGTCACACCACGAGAGTTTGTAACACCCGAAGTCGGTGAGGCAACCTTTTGGAGCCAGCCGCCTAAGGTGGGACAAATGATTGGGGTGAAGTCGTAACAAGGTAGCCGTATCGGAAGGTGCGGCTGGATCACCTCCTTTCTATGGAGTTTTTACTCTAGTCGATGTATGACCTTCTGGTCGTATAGCGCTTAGGCTATTTGTTCAGTTTTGAGAGGACTCAAAACTCTCTATTAAATGCTATTGCTCCTGCGGTTACTCGTCGCAAGGCAGCACGAAGCATAAACTGAGAAGTGTTACATGATGTAATTGAAATCAGTAGCCTTGTTCAGTTTTGAGAGGACTCAATACTCTCATTTGTTCCATTAATATTTTCCCCATATGTATTGACTAATCCATACTTTTAGATACAACTTAAACTTTAATAATGTGTATTTAAGGTAGGGATGTCAAAAGAGGGGCCTGTAGCTCAGCTGGTTAGAGCGCACGCCTGATAAGCGTGAGGTCGGTGGTTCAAGTCCACTCAGGCCCACCATAAACGGAACAAAATGGGGCCTTAGCTCAGCTGGGAGAGCGCCTGCTTTGCACGCAGGAGGTCAGCGGTTCGATCCCGCTAGGCTCCACCATTTACTAGGTTCTTTGAAAACTGAATCCAGAAATAACTCAAATTGATCTTTGTTCATCGGTTGTATAACTGTTTGAACGAGACGTCAAGAATTCAATGCATACCTTTTTATGTATTTTTTAATTTTTGCGAAGAGAACCGAGTAGATCGAGGATGGGAAATGTTCGAAGGAGGGAGCGTACAAAGGTACGTGACCGACTGAGAAACATGAACCAGACGAAGAGATACGAAGGTTATCTGAAGCAAAAAAGGATAAGTTAGAAAGGGCGCACGGTGAATGCCTTGGCACTAGGAGCCGATGAAGGACGCGACGAACCGCGATAGGCTTCGGGGAGCTGTAAGTAAGCTTCGATCCGGAGATTTCCGAATGGGGGAACCCACCATCCGTAATGGGATGGTACTGACATCTGAACACATAGGATGTCGAGAGGCAGACCCGGGGAACTGAAACATCTAAGTACCCGGAGGAAGAGAAAGCAAATGCGATTTCCTGAGTAGCGGCGAGCGAAACGGAAACAGCCCAAACCAAGAGGCTTGCCTCTTGGGGTTGTAGGACACTCAACAACGGAGTGATCAAGAAACGGAGTAGGTGAACTGTCTGGAAAGGCAGGCCGAAGAAGGTAACAGCCCTGTAGCTGAAACTTCGTTTCCTCCAGAGTGGATCCTGAGTACGGCGGGACACGTGAAACCCCGTCGGAATCCGGGAGGACCATCTCCCAAGGCTAAATACTCCCTAGTGACCGATAGTGAACCAGTACCGTGAGGGAAAGGTGAAAAGCACCCCGGAAGGGGAGTGAAAGAGATCCTGAAACCGTGTGCCTACAACTAGTCAGAGCCCGTTAACGGGTGATGGCGTGCCTTTTGTAGAATGAACCGGCGAGTTACGGTATCGTGCAAGGTTAAGCTGATGAAGCGGAGCCGCAGCGAAAGCGAGTCTGAATAGGGCGCATTAGTACGATGCCGTAGACCCGAAACCGGGTGATCTACCCATGTCCAGGGTGAAGGTCGGGTAACACCGACTGGAGGCCCGAACCCACGCAAGTTGAAAATTGCGGGGATGAGGTGTGGGTAGGGGTGAAATGCCAATCGAACTCGGAAATAGCTGGTTCTCCCCGAAATAGCTTTAGGGCTAGCCTCGAGTGATGAGTCTTGGAGGTAGAGCACTGATTGGACGAGGGGTCCCCACAGGATTACCGAATTCAGTCAAACTCCGAATGCCAATGACTTTAACTCGGGAGTCAGACTGCGAGTGCTAAGATCCGTAGTCAAGAGGGAAACAGCCCAGACCATCAGCTAAGGTCCCCAAGTATACGTTAAGTGGAAAAGGATGTGGAGTTGCCCAGACAACCAGGATGTTGGCTTAGAAGCAGCCATCATTGAAAGAGTGCGTAATAGCTCACTGGTCGAGTGACTCTGCGCCGAAAATGTACCGGGGCTAAACGTATCACCGAAGCTATGGCAATCCCGTAAGGGATTGGGTAGGGGAGCGTTCCAAGGACAGCGAAGCTAGATCGTGAGGACTAGTGGAGTGCTTGGAAGTGAGAATGCCGGTATGAGTAGCGAAAAGATAGGTGAGAATCCTATCCGTCGAAAGCCCAAGGTTTCCTGAGGAAGGCTCGTCCGCTCAGGGTTAGTCGGGACCTAAGCCGAGGCCGAAAGGCGTAGGCGATGGACAACAGGTTGATATTCCTGTACCACCTCGTATTCGTTTGAACGATGGGGGGACGCAGAAAGGTAGGGTGAGCGCGCCGCTGGCTGTGCGCGTCGAAGCATGCGAGGCTGGAACATAGGCAAATCCGTGTTCCGTAAGGCTGAGCTGTGACCGTGAAGGACCTTCGGGTCCGAAATCCCTGATCCTCCGCTGCCGAGAAAAGCCTCTAGTGAGAATACAGGTGCCCGTACCGCAAACCGACACAGGTAGGCGAGAAGAGAATTCTAAGACGCTCGGGAGAACTCTCGTTAAGGAACTCGGCAAAATGACCCCGTAACTTCGGGAGAAGGGGTGCTCTAGTAGGGTTAATCGCCCGAGAGAGCCGCAGTGAAAGGATCCAAGCGACTGTTTAGCAAAAACACAGGTCTCTGCGAAGCCGTAAGGCGAAGTATAGGGGCTGACACCTGCCCGGTGCTGGAAGGTTAAGAGGAAGGGTCATCCCTTACGGGAGAAGCTCTGAATTGAAGCCCCAGTAAACGGCGGCCGTAACTATAACGGTCCTAAGGTAGCGAAATTCCTTGTCGGGTAAGTTCCGACCCGCACGAATGGTGCAACGACTTGGATACTGTCTCAACGAGAGACCCGGTGAAATTATAGTACCTGTGAAGATGCAGGTTACCCGCGACAGGACGGAAAGACCCCATGGAGCTTTACTGTAGCTTGATAGTGAGTGTTGGTATCATCTGTACAGGATAGGTAGGAGCCTTGGAAACCGGAGCGCTAGCTTCGGTGGAGGCGTCGGTGGGATACTACCCTGATGGTGCTGGCATTCTAACCTCGACCCGTGATCCGGGCCAGGGACATTGTCAGGTGGGCAGTTTGACTGGGGCGGTCGCCTCCTAAACAGTAACGGAGGCGCCCAAAGGTTCCCTCAGAATGGTTGGAAATCATTCGTAGAGTGCAAAGGCAGAAGGGAGCTTGACTGCGAGACCTACAAGTCGAGCAGGGACGAAAGTCGGGCTTAGTGATCCGGCGGTGCCGTATGGAAGGGCCGTCGCTCAACGGATAAAAGCTACCCTGGGGATAACAGGCTTATCTCCCCCAAGAGTCCACATCGACGGGGAGGTTTGGCACCTCGATGTCGGCTCGTCGCATCCTGGGGCTGAAGTAGGTCCCAAGGGTTGGGCTGTTCGCCCATTAAAGCGGCACGCGAGCTGGGTTCAGAACGTCGTGAGACAGTTCGGTCCCTATCCGTCGCGGGCGTAGGAAATTTGAGAGGAGCTGTCCTTAGTACGAGAGGACCGGGATGGACATACCGCTGGTGTACCAGTTGTTCCGCCAGGAGCATCGCTGGGTAGCTACGTATGGACGGGATAAGTGCTGAAAGCATCTAAGCATGAAGCCCCCCTCAAGATGAGATTTCCCATGGCGTAAGCCAGTAAGACCCCTTAGAGATGATGAGGTTGATAGGTCAGAAGTGGAAGCGTGGCGACACGTGGAGCGGACTGATACTAATCGGTCGAGGACTTATCCTATACACATTCTTGACAATTGAGTCTATTTCGGATTTAGTTTTGAAAGAATCACTGATTCTTTCCATACCTTTCAGTGCAGACGAAGCGATTCGCCGCTTATCTGAAGTAGAGTCCGGTGACAATGGCAAAGAGGTCACACCCGTTCCCATGCCGAACACGGCCGTTAAGCTCTTTTGCGCCGATGGTAGTTGGAGGCTTCCTCCCGCGAGAGTAGGACGTTGCCGGGCAACAGCAAGACACCTGAATAGGTGTCTTTTTTGTTTTTGCAGGAGGCAAAAGAGGGCTGCTTCGAAGAAGCAGAGTTAAATGCTTATTAGGAGTATTTGGAGATAAGCTCATATAAAAAACTACGTGAATAGGCTTCACTGGAAAAGCCTCGTGCCCTCCTGCGAGACGTAGGGATCATTTTCGTAAAACAACATGAAAAACATCTTGAAAAAGCTTCATGCTCAACTCTCCCGTAGGAAAAGATCCCGGACCCAGGACGTTGCCGGGCAACAGCAAGACACCTGAATAGGTGTCTTTTTTTGTTATGGGCAGGAAGCAAAAGAGTGCTGCTGCGCAGTAAAATACATACAGAATCAACCATACAGCAACTCTGCCCTTTATTCCGCGCTATCCATTCAGTCGGTTCTTCTAAGCTTATTGACAATTTTTTTAATACCCATATCAACGAACACAAAAAATAAGTAAAAAAAGGCAACATTGAGTACGAGCCCTATCAGATTAATATCTGCAAAATTAAACTGTTGTGTTACTGAATAGCCATGTAGCAGGAAAACCGAGATCATACCTAATAGTATTGTAATTATTAGTGTTAATGTATACACCGACTTTAGGGACAACAGTTATAATAAATACCGCCAATAAACTAAAAAATTTTGTGTTTTTTCTAGCTAACACCCTCATTTTCGCACTTCCTAACTTGGAATCTTTGAGAACTACCCATTTTGTATAAAGCAGCATCTTGAGTCAATAGGTAGAGTAAACACAAGCCTCACTCTACCCAGCAGTTAAGAAAGGCTCTGTTTTATCGAGCGTCGACTCGCTTTTTTAAAAAAAGAGATAAAAATATTGTAGTGAAGAGATGTGGCCATGATAGTCCATGTGGTGCGTTGCCTTGGACGGTAAGGCTATGGAGATTTCTCCATAGCCAGTGTGAGTGTACGTCCCTGCATACCCCTCTAAAGCATGGTTGCACGGCTTGTCATCGATTTTCGTATCGTGGATGCCACGGCTGCCTTTCATCGTAGATAGCAAAGTGTTCATTCCATCTTGGTATGAAAAAAAACCAATTGTTCTCGTCTTGGCAGCCTAACTGTCGGTCACATTAACGCCGTTCCAAATAAATGGCTATTTGCATTCGCCAGAATGGCCACGCCAATAGTTTCATCTAACTCGTTAATGGGACTTCCATGAAGAATTGCTAGCTGTTCTTGGTAATTATTCTATTACCGTTGTTCAACAGCCACTGATTTCACATGTTCGATGTTCTTGACCCGATCGTATAGCTCTGTCATATACATGGTTCTTGGAATAGAAAGAGCCATGTCTAGTTGTTGGCCGCCTTGGTCAACATCTTTTATCTTCACGTCGCGAATGACGATGTTTCTTTGTTTCCGTTCTTTCCAAGTACTTTCTTTTCGTTGCAGTTGTTTAATCAAGTGTGTGGAGTCTGCTTCTTCAAACATGACAACGCGAAGAGCAACATCGACTTGACTTAGCGATGTAGGACCGATGTGCTTTAACAAAGCTGGAATTAAGTTAACTGCAATGAGAATGAGTATGACTGTGATAAGCGATTCAACGTAAAAACCGGCGCCAATGGCAATGCCGATTCCAGATGCGGCCCAAATCATGGCTGCTGTTGTTAGTCCGGAAATAACATCGTTGCTTCTCCGTAAAATGACCCCTGCCCCAAGGAAACCAACGCCACTGACGATTTGAGCAGCGAGTCGCATTGGGTCCATATTTTGCGTTCCCTCGCCAGCAGATGAGTAGTGCATGTAGGCTTCTACTGAGACGATGGTTATTAAACAACTTGCGATGCAGATGACCATGCTTGTTTTTAAACCGAGTGGCTTATGCTTGATTTGCCGGTCAATGCCAATCAGGAACCCTGAAAACAGGGCGGCGCTTAATTTTAGTAAAATAATATCCATGTTATCACCTTCTTCATTAGTATCAGTTTATCTATATGGGAAAATGAATGACGCCATTCAAAACAAGTTGTCTAAAGGAATGGACTTATAGTAAAATCGGTTTAATCTTACAGAATGGGGCAATTACGTGAAACTCGTCTATACCTACGTCGCTGTCGCTTTAGGAGGCGCCCTCGGTGGTGCTTTTCGTTTTATCTTAACGATTATCTTCCCTTTTCACAACTGGCCATGGGGAATTTTCACTGCAAATCTAGGTGGGTGTTTTCTTTTAGGTTTTCTCACTCCAATTTTGCAGTTAAAAAAGTCTATTCCTCTTGCTGTAAAAAAAGGCATTACAGTCGGATTGATTGGTGGATTTACAACGATGTCCACGTTTGCGGCTGATACGATCGCCATGTTGCAAAACGGTCATCTGCTTGGAGGAAGCGTGTATTTGTTGGCCACTGTTACAGGGGGAATGGGCTTTGTCGCCCTTGGATTCGTTTTAGGAGCAAGAGGGAGGACAAGATGATGTATGTAATAATAGGCGGCGCAGTTGGAGCGTGTTTACGGTTTGCTGTAAGTGAGTGTTGGTTGAAATTTGGAAAGAACGCTCAATTAATGACGGCAGTATTTGTCATCAATATAAGTGGATGTGCGATGTTAGGATGGATTTTGGCCAAGCCTTTGCCAGAAGGGATTGAGTTGCTGTTTATTAGTATGCTGGGCGGATTTACGACGTTTTCAACTTTTTGCATGGAAGCATTAGAGCTATGGCGCCTCAAAAAGCGTAAACAAGCTATGATTTACCTGGTTATATCGATTGTTGGCTCGCTGTTTGGTTTTTTGTTTGGATGGAATGTAAGAGCATAGGAGAGAGGGAGAGAAACGTGGAACCATTTTTTAACACAAAATCTGTACATTTTTTGCAAAAAGAAAAAGGGGAAAATCAAAGCAAAGCACGGCCTATTTACCAAACTTCAGCCTTTGTTTTTAAGGATTTAGCTGATATGGAGCAATATTTCAAAGGCGAGAAGGATTATTTGTATACTCGGTATGGAAATCCGAATACCGATGATCTTGGCAAAGGGGTAGCTTTGCTTGAATGTGCAGAAGATGGAGTTGCTACTTCTTCAGGAATGTCGGCTATTCTTTGTGCCATTTTAGCTTTTTGCAAAACAGGTGACCACCTAATTGCGACGATGGATGTCTACGGAGGCACTTATGCTTTGCTTGAGAAAGAGCTTTCTTTATTTGGAATTGAAGTAAGTTTTGTCCATCCGAACGAGAATTGGGAAGCTTCTATTAAAAGCAATACAAAGGGTGTATTTGCCGAAACGATTTCCAACCCACTTGTTCGAGTAGAGAACTTGGAGGATTTGATTGACGCAGCTAAAAGGCATGACCTTTTAGTAATCGTTGATAACACGTTTGCGACGCCATATTTGTTGCAGCCTTATACGTTAGGTGCCGATTTGGTCATCCATAGTGCTACCAAATACATTGGCGGTCATAGTGATGTAACTGCCGGTGTAATTGTAGGCAGACAGGAGCTTGTTGATCAAGCGAGGGCCCGCGTGATTGCGTTAGGAAGCAACTTGAGCCCTTTTGAAGCGTGGCTTGCCTGCCGTGGTCTTAAAACGCTTGCTCTGCGCATGGAAAGGCAATGCCAAAATGCGGCCGAACTTGCTAAAACGATGCAAGAGACGGATGGTGTGAAGCATGTTTACTATCCACCATTTGTCTCTGAAAAAGGAAACGGGGCGATTGTTAGCATTGAGCTCGACCAAAAGGCTAATGTCGAACGCTTTTTTTCTGCTTTTACTTTCGTTAAAGTTGCACCAACATTAGCTGGTGTAGAGACGTCCATTTCGTATCCATTAAATACGTCTCACCGGTCTGTTCCTGAAGAAATGCGAAAAGCATTAAATATTGGTACCCATCTTATCCGAATTTCAGTAGGAATTGAAGATGGCCGAAATATTATTGCCGAGTTTCAGGAAGCGGTAAGGAAAAGCTTGCTATAAATAACAGTAAAAAACTAAAAAACGGCGGATTTATCCGCCGTTTTTAAATATGGTAGCCAAGCAAAAAAGTTATGATCTGTGATTGCCTGAGACAATCGAATCAATAAACTGGGTAAACATTGGTAAATCCACTGCAACTAGTGCTGGCAAGAGAACAATTCCAAGTATAAGCGCGACAGGTGTGAGCAGGATCATACGGAATGCTCGTTTCATAAAATCATCTCCTTTTTGTCACAAAACTGTCATGAAAAAGACTTGAAATTTACTATACTCCTATTTTCAAAGAAACGCAACTAATTTAGCTTCTTTTTTTATAAAAAAATCATTGTTATTGTAAAATAAATATGGTATATTAATTGTTGTCGACGGAAATACTAGTAGTGAAATACTACAATATTTTAAGCGACGCGGGGTGGAGCAACGAACGAAGTGAGTTGTCTCGACGCAAAAACCTCCCCGGATAAGCTAGCAGAGGAAGAGACAGTCCTCTTTCAAACAATAGCACCAAAAAATCAACATTTTTAGAGCGACGCGGGGTGGAGCAACGAGCGAAAGCGAGTTGTCTCGACGCAAAAACCTCCCCGGATAAGCAAGCAGAGGAAGAGACAGTCCTCTTTCAAACAGTAGCACCAGAAAATCAACATTTTTAGAGCGACGCGGGGTGGAGCAGTCTGGTAGCTCGTCGGGCTCATAACCCGAAGGTCGGCGGTTCAAATCCGTCCCCCGCAATACCAAAAGCTGAGGCTGATGTCTCGGCTTTTTTCTGTTTTAGAGCCTTTTAAAGAAAGGGGTACTGACATGGACGATGAATTTTCCTTTATTCGCAGCATCGTGCCGCGGGAAACATACCAGGAGAGGCTAACGCATGGAATTGGGGATGATGCGGCTGTTTATACAGGTCAGGATGCTTGGGATGAAGTGGTTTGTGTAGATGCCATGGTAGAAGGTGTCCACTTTCGTAAAGACACGTTAAGTCCATTCCAAATTGGTCGTAAAGCACTTGCGATCAATGTCAGTGACTTGGCGGCAATGGGAGCCGTTCCCCAATTTTATTTGGTTTCGATTGCGATCCCGCCAAATTGGAGTGCTGAAGAACTAACATCCCTTTACGAAGGAATGAGGGCAGTTGGCGATCGTTACGGGATGGATTTAATTGGCGGTGATACAGTCTCTATAAAAGATTCGCTTGTTCTTTCTGTGACGGCAATAGGACGTGTCAAGAAAGGTTGCGCTCTTTTCAGAAACCAAGCGCAGCCGGGAGATGTCGTGTTTGTAACGGGGCCTGTTGGAGGATCTGCGGCTGGATTGGAGTTGCTTGATCAGCGCGGCCGGTTTGGGGCATTTACTGAACAGGAACGACGGTATGTGCACATGCATCAAGAACCAGTCCCACAAGTGGAAATGGGGAAGATGCTGGCTGAACAACCTTATCGAGTGGCACTCAATGACATTAGTGACGGGCTTGCGAGCGAGAGTATGGAAATTGCAGAAGCGAGCGGTGTCCAACTCGTTTTGGATCAACAGAAAGTGTTGGAGCTTTCTCCGCAAATGGATTCTGTTTTGCCGGAAAAAAGGGTAAAATGGAGTTTGAATGGCGGAGAGGATTTCCAGTTGGTAGGGACAATGACTGATAGCGCCTTTTCGTCTTGCTGTGAAGCAGCACAGCAGCAAGGGCGGCATTTATATAAAATAGGGTTTGTGCGCGCCGGAGAGCCAGCGGTTTTATTGGCTTCTGAAACAGGTGAACAAGCGCTGCAAATGAGTGGATACAATCATTTTAAACGTAGGTGATGACATGACTGTCTGGAGAGCACAAACAAATTCTGTTGAGGAAACGATTGAGCTAGCAGCGGCACTTGGAAGCATGTTAAAGCCTGGAGATGTCGTGACGCTCGATGGCGACCTTGGGGCAGGAAAAACCCATTTTGCGAAAGGCATTGCCGTTGCCCTTGGCGTAAATGGTGTCGTCAATAGCCCAACATTTACGATTATTAAAGAATATGAGGGCAACATGCCCTTTTATCATATGGATGTATACCGAGCAGAAGGGCAAGTTCAAGACTTAGGGTTGGAAGAATATTTTTATGGGGATGGCGTAACGGTTGTAGAGTGGGCGAGCCTTTTGGAAGAAGCGCTTCCGAACAACCGGTTTGCCTGTTCGATTCATTTGCTTGGCGAAACGAAAAGGGAGCTTATCCTAAAACCCGTTGGCGAGGAGAATCGGACACGTTTGGAGGGGCTTGTGCAATGGCAAAAATTTTAGCAATGGATACATCCTCCTATAAGCTCGGTGTTGCTGTAAGTGATGGTGATACCGTTATAGGGGAATACATGACACAGTTGAAAAAGAACCATGCTTTGCGGCTTATGCCTGCTGTAGAAGCTCTTTTACAAGAGGTAGGGATAAAGCCAACAGATCTTGATGCCATTGCTGTGGCGAAAGGTCCCGGTTCGTATACAGGAGTGCGGATGGCGACAACAGCTGCGAAGACATTGGCTTGGACGCTTGGCCTTCCGCTTGTGGCGGTTTCAACGATTGAGCTTATGGCACAAGCAGGTGCTTATTTTCATGGCTATGTTGTCCCAATCATTGATGCGAGACGACAAACGGTGTTTACAGGTGCTTATCGCAGCGGTGGGGCTCGAGACATAATGATGGAACTGCCTGATCGACATAGCTCTTTAACAGACTGGCTCTCCGATTTGCAAACGCTCGATGGCCCATTTTTGTTTGTCGGCGAGGATGCCCGTCTTCACCGTGAAGCGATCGTGGCAGCCCTTGGGGAACAGGCTGTATTTGCCCCTAGGATGCTTGCTGATGCACGGCCTGGCGAGCTTTGTGCGCTTGCGAGCAAGCGGGAGCCTGTTCAACATGTCCATGCGTTTGAGCCAACATACTTGCGCCAAGCGGAGGCGGAGGTGAACTGGCAGCGTGCCCAAAAGGACAGACACGAAGGCTTATATTAGACAAATGGTGCTCGACGACATCGACGAGGTGCTGCTGATTGAGCGTGATGCCTTTACGACGCCGTGGGAACGGGAAGCTTTTGAAACAGAGCTGACGAAAAACCAATTTGCTTGTTACTATGTCGTCGTCGTAGACGGGAAAGTCGTTGGTTACTGTGGACTGTGGAAAGTGGTGGATGAAGCGCAAATTACCAATGTGGCAGTTGCTTCGGAATACCGCGGCCATTCTTATGGAGAAAGCTTAATGCGTTACGTGATGGAGTGGTTAAAGGCACTAGGCGTCGTGAGCCTATCCTTAGAAGTGCGCGTATCGAATACGCCAGCCCAGTCTTTGTATCAAAAACTCGGTTTCCGAAAAGCTGGAATTCGAAAAAACTACTACGCAGACAACCAAGAAGATGCGTGGGTCATGTGGGTGAAGCTAAATGACAACGATACTAGCAATTGAAACAAGTTGCGATGAGACGGCAGCGGCCGTCATTGAAAATGGCGATACAATTCGCTCGAATGTTGTTGCGACACAAATGGAAAGCCATGCCCGCTTTGGCGGGGTAGTGCCCGAAATAGCCTCTAGGCACCACGTAGAGGTAGTTACTGCCGTTGTAGAGGAAGCGTTAGAAAAAGCAAAGGTGACTTATCAGGACTTAACAGCTGTGGCGGTGACTGAGGGACCAGGTCTTGTCGGTGCTCTTTTAGTGGGGATCCATGCTGCCAAAGCGATTGCGTTTGCCCATGGGTTGCCGCTAATTGGCGTCCACCATATTGCTGGGCATATTTATGCAAACCAACTCGTTGCGAAGCTACAGTTCCCGTTGCTCGCCTTAGTCGTTTCCGGGGGACACACGGAACTGATTTATATGGAGAAAGACGGGCAATTCCAAGTCATTGGGCAAACGCGGGATGATGCAGTGGGAGAAGCGTACGACAAAGTGGCAAGAGCTCTTGCTTTGCCTTACCCAGGGGGCCCGAATGTGGAGCAATTAGCCGATACAGCTGAAGCGACTCTGGACTTGCCCCGGTCGTGGCTTGAAAAAGACAGCTATGACTTTAGCTTTAGCGGCTTGAAGTCGGCTGTGCTCAACCGGCTGAACAATGACAAGCAGCGGGGAATTGTAACCGATCGGGCGGCGCTCGCAAAAGGGTTTCAAGAAAGTGTGGTTGACGTTCTGGTTGCTAAAACGGTAAGAGCGCAAGCGCAATTTAACGTGAAACAAGTCGTGCTTGCCGGTGGCGTCGCTGCTAATAAGGGGCTGCGCAAAGCATTGACAGAAGCGTTTGCCAACAAAGACGTAACGTTGTTGGTTCCACCGCTATCACTATGTACGGACAATGCTGCGATGATTGGCGCTTGTGCCCACAGCATGTGGTTACGTGGCATTGCTGGGAATATGGCTATGAATGCACGGCCAGGGTTGCCGCTTTCCTCATTTTAAAAACAAACAGCCTATGAACTCTAGGCTGTTTGTTTTATGTCGATAGTGTTTCCCATTCTTCCATTAACGCTTCGAGAGCGTTGTTTTGTTGCTCGAGTTCGGCTTGGATCGTTTGCGCTTTTTGATGATCGGTATAAACGTCTGGGTCAGCAAGCTGTTCGTGAAGAGCGGAAATGGACGCTTCAATTTGTTCCAGTTCTGTTTCGATTGCTTCAATCCGCCGTTGTTTTTGCCGCTCTTGTCGTTTCGCCTCTTTATCAAGCTGAAACGAATTTCTATCTGTCTCCGCTGCCTGCTTTGTTAAGGTTTCTTCTTTCTTCAAAGCAGCACGCTCGGCGTTTTGCCGTTTCTTTTCAAGGTAATCATTATAATTGCCTAAATAAACATTTGTGTCACCTTGATCCAATTCGATGATTCGCGTCGCTAGGCGATTAATAAAGTAACGGTCATGGGAAACAAATAAAATTGTCCCTGGATAGTCCAGCAGTGCGGCTTCCAATACTTCTTTAGCATCCAAGTCCAAATGGTTTGTCGGCTCGTCTAAAATGAGAAAATTGGCTTGCTGCATCATTAATTTGGCGAGTGCGACACGGGCTTTCTCGCCGCCGCTTAGTGAGGAAACGGGTTTGAGGACATCGTCGCCAGTAAATAAAAACCGGCCAAGCACCGCGCGGATGTCTTTTTCGGGAGTAGTGGGATACTCGTCCCATAATTCATGTAAAACGGTTTTGTTGCTCGACAGTTTTGCTTGTTCTTGATCGTAGTAGCCAATAACGACATTGCTGCCGTAAATGATCGACCCTTTTTGTGGGGAGAGTTGTTGGGTAATGGCTTTTAATAATGTCGATTTGCCTGCTCCATTTTCACCAATTAACCCGACTGATTCACCTCGTGTTAATGAAAGATGCAAGCCTTCAAACACTGTGTCTTGTCCGTATCCGACAGCTAAGTCACGGATGGTGAGCACGTCGTTTCCTGTTTGCTTGTTGATGTTAAACGAAAAAACAACTGATTTATCGCCATCAGGGCGATCAACCATGTCCATTTTTTCGAGTTGCTTTCTTCGGCTTTGGGCTCGTTTCGTAGTCGAAGCACGGGCAATGTTTTTGGCAATAAATGTTTCTAATTTGGCGACTTCCTCTTGCTGTTTCTCGTATTGTTTGACTGCTTGTTGATACCGTTTTGCTTTTTCGTCGAGGTAATGGCTATAGTTCCCGTGAAAAGTTGTCGTTTTGCCCCGTGATAATTCCACTGTCTTCGTCACAAGTTTGTCCAGAAAATAACGGTCATGGGATACGACTAAAATTGCCCCAGAGTAGTTAGCCAAATACTGTTCGAGCCAAGACAATGTTTCCATATCCAGATGGTTCGTTGGTTCATCAAGGACAAGAATGTCTGGTTTCGAAAGGAGCAGTTTGGCTAAAGCGAGCCTTGTTTTCTGCCCGCCGCTAAGCGTAGAAATGGCTGTGCTGTAATCAAAATGATGAAAATGGAGTCCAGCCAGCACACTGCGAATATCCGCTTCGTATTGGTAGCCACCGGAATCTTTAAAAGCGAGCTGCAACTGGTCGTATTCAGAAAGCAGTTTTTGGTAATTGTTTTGCTCTATCGCCTCTGGATTGGCCATCTGCTGTTCCAACGTACGCAGTGAGCGTTCCATTTCCAACAGCGGCGCAAACACTTCAAGCATTTCATCCCAAATAGAACGGTTTGAAGCAAGCCCCGTATGCTGGGCTAGGTAGCCAATTGTTGTTTGCTTTGGAATGACGATTTCGCCTGTATCTTGGCTCATTTCACCAGTAATTATTTTTAAAAGCGTCGATTTGCCTGCCCCGTTTCGCCCGACTAAGCCTACTCGATCTCTCGCCTGTACTTCTAATTTCACCTGTTCGAGCACAGGTTCTGTGCCAAAAGCCTTTGATACGTTTACGCATTGTAGTACAATCATAAAAAGCAAACCTCGCGTTCATAATAAGTTCTTTAATAAGTGTACATCAATTTAGATCGAAACAACAATAAAGGTTCATAATGAGAGCTCTTTCATTTTAGCGAAAATCGTGTACAATAGAGTTGAATCATGCTGCGCCAGCAGCCAAAGCTCAGAAAGGGGCGGACATGAAATCAGAACAACTGAAGATTCCTCAGGCAACAGCAAAACGCTTGCCGCTTTATTACCGCTTTATCGAAAGCTTGCATGCTGCCGGAAAACAGCGGGTTTCTTCAACTGAATTAAGCCAGGCAGTAAAAGTAGATTCTGCAACAATCCGAAGAGATTTTTCTTACTTTGGCGCGTTAGGAAAAAAAGGGTATGGGTATAATGTCCAATATCTCCTTTCTTTTTTTAGGGAGACGTTAGACCAAGATGAGCGGACAAACGTGATTTTAGTCGGTGTAGGAAACCTTGGAACTGCATTATTGCAGTATAATTTTTCAAAAAACAACAATACCGTGATCACCCATGCTTTTGATGTCGATGAAAAAAAAATTGGTACAAAAGTCGGCGAAGTTCCTGTGTATAACTGGGACAAGCTTGAAGAAATTGGGTTGCAAAATGTTTCGATTGCGGTTCTGACTGTGCCTGCTTCCCAGGCACAAAAAAGTGCCGACCGCCTCGTTAAAGCGGGAATTGAAGGGATTTTAAACTTTACCCCAGTGCGCTTATCCGTACCAGCCCATATTCGCGTTCATCATATTGACCTTGCAGTGGAACTGCAGGCGCTTGTTTACTTTTTAAAGCATTACCCACTATAAGAAGGAGGCAACAACAATGGGAGGACTTTCTGTAGGGAGTGTCGTATTAATTGCACTAGTCGCATTGCTAATTTTCGGGCCGAAAAAGCTGCCGGAACTCGGAAAAGCAGCGGGAAGCACATTGCGTGAGTTTAAAAATGCTACCAAAGGATTAGCGGATGACGATGATGACACCAAATCAACAAACGTCCAAAAAGAAAAAGCGTAAAGGCAGAAAAGGGCGTGTCCCTATGCAAGACATGTCCATTATGGATCACGCGGAAGAGCTAAGGCGCAGGATTTTTGTGGTCCTCGCCTTTTTTATTGTCGCGCTTATTGGCGGTTTTTTCTTGGCGGTTCCCGTTATTACGTTTTTGCAGAACTCCCCCCAAGCCGCTGATATGCCGTTTAATGCTTTTCGATTGACCGACCCGCTTCGTGTCTATATGAACTTTGCTGTCATAACAGCGCTTGTGCTTATCATTCCAGTGATCTTGTACCAATTATGGGCCTTTGTTTCACCGGGATTAAAAGAAAACGAACAAAAAGCGACGCTCGCGTACATTCCAATTGCGTTCCTATTGTTTTTGGCAGGAATTGCTTTTTCCTATTTTATTTTATTGCCTTTTGTCATTTCTTTTATGGGGCAAATGGCCGACCGCCTCGAAATAAATGAGATGTATGGAATCAATGAATACTTTTCATTTTTGTTCCAACTGACCATCCCTTTTGGGCTTTTGTTTCAGCTCCCGGTAGTTGTGATGTTTTTAACGAGGCTAGGAGTGGTCACGCCAGCATTCCTGCGGAAAATCCGTAAATACGCGTATTTTGCCTTGCTTGTGATCGCTGGCATTATTACACCCCCTGAATTAACGTCGCATCTGTTTGTTACGGTGCCGATGCTTATTTTATATGAGATCAGCATTACCATTTCGGCGATTACATACCGAAAATACCATGGAACTACCGACCATAATGGCCAAGAAAGTGCTAAATGAAACAAACATACAAAACCAAAACATGTTTTTCACATTGAAAAACGTGTTTTTGGCGTTGCTGCCGATAAATGTTTTGACAATTTTGTTTAAAAAGCGTAATATACGGGTTACATCAATTAAAAAAGGACTTATCAAGAGCGACTGAGGGATTAGGCCCAATGACGTCCAGCAACCTCCCGTTACGGGGAAGGTGCCAATTCCTGCAGAATGGGATCATTCTGAAAGATAAGCCGGAAAAACGGAAACGGATTTTCGCAGCTTCTTTCATGATGATGAGAGAAGCTTTTTTATGTAGGAGTGGAGAACCGATGATTGAGGCAAGCGAGTTAACAAAAGTATACAAAACAAAGAAAAAACGTGTTATCGGCGTAGACAATGTTTCTTTTAAAGTAGGCAAAGGGGAGATTTTTGGTATCGTTGGCTACTCCGGAGCGGGCAAAAGTTCACTGCTTCGCTGTATTAATTTATTAGAGCGGCCGACGAGTGGGACGATTCGTGTTGACGGCTTGGATTTGACCAAACTAGGTACACGCGAGCTTCGGCAAGCACGTCTAAAGATCGGCATGATTTTTCAACATTTTTATTTAATTAACCAAAAAACGGTATTCGGCAATATTGCCTTTGCTTTAAAAGCTGCTGGCGTGAGAGCGGATCTAATTCCAGCCAGGGTGGAAGAACTGCTAGAGCTTGTTGGCCTTTCGAATAAACGCAATGCGTATCCAGCGCAGCTTTCTGGCGGCCAAAAGCAACGTGTTGGCATTGCCCGAGCGCTAGCCAACAAACCAAGCGTGCTGTTGTGTGATGAAGCCACATCTGCGCTTGACCCAACAACAACTAAATCGATTTTGGCGTTATTAAAAAAGTTGAACGAAGAACTAGGGTTGACAATCGTGCTCATTACCCATGAAATGGCAGTCGTTAAAGAAATATGCCATAAAATGGCGATTATGCAAGATGGCAAAATGATTGAGCAGGGAGATGTGTATGATGTGTTTGCTGCGCCAAAAGCACCGTTAACACAAGAGTTTATTGGAGATGTCGTCTCTTTTCATATTCCTGAACATACATTGAGCCAATTTTCTGGCACGATTGCTAAAGTAATCTTTAAAGGTAGCGTTGCCCAACAAGGCATTATCTCGGATACATTGCAACAGTTTTCTGTAAAAGGAAACTTTCTCCATGGAGCGATCGAATATATCGGCGGCCGCCCGCTTGGCATTTTTATTATGGAACTGAAGGGCGAGCCAACAGCGATTCAGGAAGCAATTGCTTATATTAAGCAACGTTCCGCTGAAGTGGAGGTGATCCGCGATGGACTTCGTGCATTTAGTTGAGATGTTGCCAGATATGTGGAACGCCTTTGTAGAGACGTTGTTAATGATCAGCATCTCAACAGCTGTGGCGATAATCGTTGGTTTTCCACTTGGCGTCATTTTGTTTGCGACTGACCGAGGCTTATTCTGGGAAAATCAACTTGTCCAATCAGGGTTGGGCTTTATTGTCAACATTGTTCGTTCCATTCCGTTTATCATTTTGCTTGTGGCCCTTTATCCCTTTACGAAAGCGCTCGTCGGTACAACGACAGGTCCGATCGCAGCAAGCGTGTCGTTGTCTGTTGCTGCGATTCCGTTTTTTGCCCGGATTGTGGAAAGTTCAATGCGGGAAGTAGATAAAGGGTTAATTGAAGCAGCAATCGCTTCGGGCGCGACGCCATGGATGATTATAAAAGACGTGCTCTTTTTAGAAGCGCGTGCTTCGATGGTACAAGGGCTTACTCTTACGATTATCAGCTTAATTGCTTACTCGGCAATGGCGGGTGTCATTGGCGGTGGCGGAGTTGGCGATTTGGCGATTCGCTACGGGCATTATCGCTATGACCATACAATTATGATTGCGACTGTGGTGATATTGATCATTCTCGTCCAAGTATTTCAGTTTATAGGAGATTTGACTGCAAAAGCGACAGATAAAAGAAAATAAACGTTAAGGCAAGCTTGCCTTTTGTTAAATAGATAGGAAAAGAAGGAGAGAAACGATGAAAAAGACATTATGGGTACAAAGTGCAATAAGTTTAGGCGTCATCTTCGCTCTCGGCGCATGTGGAAGTGGAAGTGAAAGTGGAAATGCTGGAGACTCAAAAGAAATTCGGTTTGGAGCTACCGCTGGCCCATACAGCGATATGATTACAAAAGCCATTATTCCTGGTTTAGAGGAGAAAGGCTACACTGTAACGGTAAATGAATATCAAGACTACATCATTCCGAACCGTGAATTGGCTGAAGGCAAAGATGACGCAAATTTATTCCAGCACCAAGTTTATCTAGATGATTTTGCCGAGAATAATGACTTAGAGTTATCTAGTTTGATTTCTGTCCCGACAGCGCCAATGGGGATTTATTCGGAGGTATATGGTTCGCTTGATGAAATTGAAGATGGTGCCGAGATCGCTATCCCTAATGACCCAACGAATGGAGCCCGAGCGTTCTTAATGCTTGAGGAGGAAGGGCTGATTTCATTTGAAGATGGCATAGACCCGCTGACTGTCTCTGTAAAAGACATCACTGAAAATGAAAAGAACCTTCAATTCGTAGAGCTAGAAGCTGCTCAATTGCCACGTGAAGTGGGTGAAAAGCCATTGACGGCTGTTCCTGGCAACTTTGCTTTATCGGCTGGACTTGATTTAAACAGCGCAATCAAGTTGGAAAACATGCCTGACCAATATCGAAATGTCGTGGCTGTTCGCTCAGAAGATGCAGACGGAGAGTTGGCTAACGATATTAAAGAGGTTGTTGAGTCCGCTGAATTTGAAGAAGTAATCGATAAAGAATTTGCAGGCTTTGGCAAGCCAAGTTGGATGGAGGAATAAGGATGGAGTCGCTTGTTGTTCGCGGAGCACCACATGAATATGTATTGGAAGAAGGGATACTGTCTTCCTTAGAAACTAAACTAAAAGCGAGAGGATTTCACCATGTTTTAGTGGTCCACGGCGATGCCTCTTGGAAAGCGGCAGAACGATTTTGGCCGGAATTTACAGCTGTTGAGGCAACTTACTGGCAATACAATGGAATTTGTTCACAAAATCAAATGGACCAACTGGCAGCTGTTGTGCAAAGCGGCGAGTACGATGCGATTGTCGGCGTGGGGGGCGGCAAACTCCTTGACCTAGTCAAAGGAGGGGCTTACCAAACGAAACGGCCTTATGTGCTCGTGCCGACGCTAGCCTCAAATTGTGCCCCTTGGACGCCGCTTGCGGCCGTTTATACAGATGAGGGGACCTATACACACTACGACGTTTACCCAGAAAATGCGTCGTTGCTATTACTTGAACCGCGCTTGCTTTTGACTGCGCCAAAAGAGCTGTTTGTCGCTGGCATAGGCGATACGCTTGCAAAATGGTACGAAGCGGATGTCCAGCTTGGTTCGATGGATGAAAAGTCCCCAGCATTAGAGGTGGCTTATTATACGGCTAAACTATGTCGTGACATTTTGTTGGAAAAAAGCGATGAAGCTTTGCGCGCTTTTGACATAGGCGAAGTGAGCACTGCTTTTTGTAAAGTTGCAGAAACGATTATTATGCTAGGTGGCATGGTTGGAGGATTTGGGGACCAATATGGACGGATTGCAGGAGCCCATTCGATCCATAACGGCTTGACGGTTTTAGCGGAAACACATGGTATTCTCCACGGCGACAAAGTGGCATACGGCATTCTCGTCCAATTGGCGTTAGAAGAGAAATGGCACGAAATCGAAGCATTGCGGCTATTTTATGAAAAAGTTGGCCTTCCATATTCATTAACTCAGTTAGGCATTTCCCTCCAAGCTGATTTGCGTTCAGTTGCTGAAAAAGCGACAGTCGCAGAAGAATCCATTCATGTAATGCCGTTTCCAGTATCAGCGGATGCTGTGGTCTCTGCCATAAAAAAATTGGAAGAAAAAAACGAAGGGCTGCAAGCAGGAGTGTAACCTGCGTGCAGCCTCAACACGTTTACTCAAATGTTTCCAACCCTCGTTTTTTCCCATCTTTACTTTCAGTCTGATTGATTTGGTTTCTTTTTAAACCCTCGTTGAAGGTTGAGCCAGCCCACGTACAAATCGACGGCTGCGATAAAGGCGGTAAAAAAAGACATAAATCCCCAACCATTTTGGTTGACGTTAATAAACGTCAGCGCAATGAAGCCAACACCAAGCAACACATACGATAGACCTATAAAAATTGGCGACTTTGTCATAGGGCACCCCTAAAAGAATAACTGGATAAAGGATGACTGCTGCTCGTATTGCTCCATAATCTCCGCCAGTTGCTCAGCAAACACGACTTGGACAATGACGACAAAACTGTTGATCGCCATATGGGAGATAATAGGTACAATAATCCGTTTCGTTTTTACGTATAAGAAGGCAAACGAAAAACCCATAGCAGCATAAACCAAAATATGTTCAAAATCAAAGTGGATGACAGCAAAGATTATCGAGCTTATGAGAGCCGCAACAAAAAAATTGGTGCGGACATAAATCCAGCCAAAAATCGCTTTTCGGAAAACGAGTTCCTCAATAATCGGCCCAAGAATCGCTACCACAAGAATAAAAGGCAAAAAATCTTGGGCGACTTCAACCAGTTGCGCAGTATTTTCAGATCCTTGGTCAATCCCAAGAAGCTGTTGTTCAATCAAGCCGGCAACAGTTTGTGTCGCAAATACAAGGAAGATACCGATAAGCGACCACGCGATTGTTTCTGGAACGGTCGCTTTCTTTCCAGGAAGGCCCCCGCCTCTGTCTTCGTCTTTGCGTAAAATAAGGAGGATGGCGATTAAACCAATCGTAAATGTAATAATGGATGACAAGCCGATGTTCAAGGCGCCGGAAATGGCAAAGTAACGAATCAGCAGCCAGCTTACCAAAATAGCCAGACCAGTCTGCATAACGATATAAGCAAACACGACGAGTAAATAACGTTTTGTCACAGCGTAACTCCTTTAGCCTAATCAGATTTTCGTTGCTTCATCATACCATAGTTTATCCATAAATTCAGTGAACAGCACTTAGAATAAAAATCTCTTGTAAATCGACAAAAAAAGTTAAGCAACCCCCTTGCAAAACAAGTGGGGAATGATTATTATAATAAATGTGTTAGCACTCATCGAATCCGAGTGCTAATAAGACTACATACGTCTTCAAAGGAGGGTGTTTTCCTTGTTAAAACCATTAGGAGATCGCATCATCATTGAGCAAATTCAATCTGAGGAAAAAACTGCAAGTGGGATTGTTTTGCCTGATTCTGCAAAAGAAAAGCCGCAAGAAGGCAAGGTTGTTGCTGTCGGCACTGGTCGCGTAACAGACAACGGCGAAAAAGTGGCACTTGAAGTAAAAGAAGGCGATTCAATCATCTTCTCTAAATATGCAGGTACAGAAGTGAAGTATGAAGGCACAGAATACCTCATTCTTCGCGAAAGCGATGTACTAGCGATTATTGGCTAAGTAAGGGAAAGAACACACTAGGAGGCGAATACAAATGGCTAAAGATATTCAATTTAGTGAAGAAGCGCGCCGTTCCATGCTTAAAGGCGTAGATACTCTTGCAAATGCAGTAAAAGTAACGCTTGGGCCTAAGGGGCGCAACGTTGTTCTAGAAAAGAAATTCGGTTCACCACTCATCACCAATGACGGTGTGACGATTGCAAAAGAAATCGAACTTGAAGATGCTTTTGAAAATATGGGCGCTAAGCTGGTTGCTGAAGTAGCAAGCAAAACGAATGATATTGCTGGTGACGGAACAACGACTGCGACAGTCCTTGCACAAGCAATGATCCGTGAAGGCTTGAAAAACGTTACTTCCGGTGCAAACCCAATGGGCATCCGCAAAGGAATTGAAAAAGCAACGGCTGCTGCAGTGAAAGAGCTTAAAGCAATTTCAAAACCAATCGAAGGCAGAGAGTCGATTGCTCAAGTTGCGGCGATTTCTTCTGCTGATGAAGAAGTAGGACAAATCATCGCGGAAGCAATGGAACGTGTCGGCAACGATGGCGTTATTACAATTGAAGAATCAAAAGGTTTCTCAACAGAACTTGAAGTAGTAGAAGGTATGCAATTTGACCGTGGCTATGCTTCTCCTTACATGGTGTCTGACTCAGACAAAATGGAAGCAGTCCTCGACAACCCATACGTTCTTATTACAGACAAAAAAATCACGAATATCCAAGAAGTGCTTCCTGTACTTGAACAAGTGGTACAGCAAAGCCGTCCAGTTTTAATTATTGCTGAGGATGTTGAAGGGGAAGCGCTTGCGACACTTGTATTGAACAAGCTTCGCGGTACATTTAATGCTGTAGCTGTAAAAGCTCCAGGATTTGGCGACCGTCGCAAAGCGATGCTTGAAGACATTGCCATCCTTACTGGTGGCCAAGTGATCACTGAAGACCTTGGGCTTGATTTGAAATCTGCCACAATCGAATCGCTTGGACGCGCAGCAAAAGTCGTTGTAACAAAAGAAAACACAACGATTGTTGAAGGTGCTGGCGACCCAGAACAAATTTCTGGCCGCGTCAACCAATTGAAAGCGCAAGTAGAAGAAACGACTTCTGAATTTGATAAAGAAAAACTACAAGAGCGTCTTGCTAAACTTGCTGGCGGCGTCGCTGTTCTTAAAGTAGGCGCAGCTACTGAAACAGAAATGAAAGAACGCAAGCTTCGCATTGAAGACGCCCTAAACTCTACACGTGCTGCTGTAGAAGAAGGCATCGTTGCTGGTGGCGGTACAGCACTTGTCAACGTAATTAAAGCAGTTAAAGCAGTTGACGCTACAGGGGACGAAGCAACAGGCGTGAACATTGTGCTCCGCGCTCTTGAAGAGCCAGTTCGCCAAATTGCCCACAACGCTGGTCTTGAAGGCTCTATCATCGTAGAGAAGCTAAAAGCTGAAGAGGTTGGCGTTGGCTACAATGCGGCTACAGGCGAATATGTGAACATGGTTGAAACGGGCATTCTTGACCCAGTAAAAGTGACGCGTTCTGCTCTACAAAACGCAGCAAGTGTTTCCGCAATGTTCCTCACCACTGAAGCTGTTATCGCTGATAAGCCAGAAGAAAATGCTGGCGGCGCTGACATGGGCGGCATGGGAGGAATGGGCGGCGGAATGCCTGGCATGATGTAAGGCATTCTTCCATCCTACAAAGAGGTTGCTCCTAGCAGCCTCTTTTTTATGCAGTCCCCGCATGCAGTTAGCGTTACATTGACTAAAAAACAAAACAGATAGAGACAAAGGAATCTGGCTAAACATCAACAGGTTCCTTTGTCTTTTTATTCTAATTCCGAGCCGGCTAGTTTTTTTCCACTAGTTTGGTTTTTTTTAGTATGAATGGGCACACTATTTTTTGCCAACTACTTGTGAAAACGAGAGCTTCAACATCCTTTGTTTTTTGCTTAGTAGATGTAAAGTTATTTGACAACAACCATCACTTTCTTGCCACAACTGTGATAAACTTCACTCTTTAATTACAGGCAGCCACAAGATATGATTACAGCAAGGGTGATGAAGATGTTATCGTCCAGACAAAAAAGCGTTTTAACGAAATTGCTCCGTAGCAACCACTATGTCACTATTGAGTTTTTGGCGAAATGGCAAAATGTTAGCGGTCGCACAATACGTTATGACTTAGATGCGATTGATGACATGTTAAAACAGGCAGGTGCCCCGTTAAAGCGAGAGCCTGGCAAAGGCGTATTTTTGCATGTTGGTGAGGAAAAGCGTGCTGAACTGTTTCGTATTGCCGAAGGCCATCAAGTCTTTTTTGATAAAAATGTCCACATTGCGATGATGAGCTTGTTTGCGATTATGCATGAGACCGTAACGATCCAGCAGCTGGCGGATGAATTTCATTTAAGCCGGTCAAGCATTCAAAAATATTTACCTGATATTGAGGAGACACTTGACCGTTTTGGTTTACAGCTGGCAAGGCAAGCACGTAAAGGGTTTTTGGTGAATGGAACGGAGCGGAGCATCCGCCGGGCCATTTTTCATTGGCTGACGGACAAACAGGTTGACTTAGAGCGAGTGGAGCGTTGGTTTGACTGTGAAAAGGATGGCGGTCGCGGCCAAATTGATAGGTGGCTTCGTTCTTGCCAAGAGGACCGGCAAGTGTTTTATAGCGAGGGCTCTTTGCGTGTATTGACGATTTTCCTTTGTTGGTGGTATGAGCGGATTTTGCACGGCCATTATGTGTATATTCCTCAGGAAGAGCGCGAAGCAGGACACCGACTTGGTGAATTAAGTGAAGTTGTTTCCGCGCTATGCGATAACCGTACTGCTGAGCACGAGCACGCATTTCTGAATACGTTGCTCGGACAAGCGAAAGTCGTTTCCTATAAAAATGACGCTGTCTTAGGGGAGAGTTATCAGAAGGAAAAAGATTTTTGCACGTCTTTGCTTGAACAAATTTCTACCATTCTCCAAGTCGACTTGCTAAAAGATAAAAAACTGATGAATGATTTGCTTTATCACATGAAAGCGGCTTTTTTGAGAATCGAACAAGGGCTTGTTATTGACAACCCGTATACAGAGGAAATTAAAGTTCGGTATCGTGCCATTTACGAGATGGTCCACCAAATTACAGCAGATATGGGGTATACGCTTGTAGCTGCGGAAGTTGCTTTTATTACGATGCATGTGAGCGCTGGTTTTGACCGTAGCAAAAGCAAACGGTTTTTGCCGACTGTGATTGTCGTTTGTTCAACTGGACTTGCTACTTCTTCCATTTTGACGACAAAATTGCAACAGGCTGAGCCAGGTTTCCATTTAATTAACGTGGTGAACACCGAGGATTTAGAAAAAGCCCTTGAAGAAAGCGATGTCGACTTTGTCTTAACCACGCAAGAGCTGCCGATCAAACAATGGAATGAAACGAAAATTTTCCGTGTAAGCCCGTTGTTAAATGATGAAGACAAACGGACGATTCAGCATGAAGCGCAAAAGATGATTAATCGTAAACAGCTCGCTTGTTTCAACCAAGTATATGCCCATGCCTCAGCTGTGGAGCCAACGCTTTTTGACGAAACCGTTCATACGGCCAACACGAGCGACTGGAAGGAAAGCATTGCTCTGGCAGCAGCACCACTGCTCAAGGCTGGCTACATCCGCCAAGGATATGTACAAGAAATGATTATGTCTGTGGAACGGAATGGCACGTACATGGTGTTCTTGCCAAAGGTAGCGTTTGTCCATGCCGGACCTGAAAATGTCATTAAAGAAGGCATTAGCATGACCATATTTGAACATGAAATTGATTTTGGCTCTTTTAACCCTGAACGTGTGGAAGTCGTGATCGTGCTAGCAATTAAAGAAGCACATAACCAGGATTTCTTGCAGCTTTTCCGCTATTTGGAAACACAAGAGAAAAGAGAGCAGCTTATAACGAAATGGATTGGGAGGAAGAGTGCAACATGACAGAAGAACTAATAAAAAAAGAACATGTTGCTGTTGGCGTTCAAGCAAAAGACTGGGAGAGAGCCATTGAAGCATCAGGTTCCTTGCTAGTCAAGTCAGGAGCGGTAACTTCAGAGTATGTTAAGCAAATGGTTGATTCCGTCAAAGAAAACGGGCCTTACATTGTCATTGGCCCCGGGATGGCGATGGCCCATGCCAGGCCTAGTGAGGCGGTGCATACGGACGCCGTTTCGTTGGCAGTCTTAAAAGAGGCTGTGCCGTTTGGCAATGAAGAGAATGACCCAGTTGACCTTGTCTTTTCATTTTCAGCCACGGGAGCAGAATCCCATTTGCACTTAATTGAGAGGCTATCGCGTCTTTTGCTTGATGAAGAAAAAGTCGGTCAGCTACGTGAAGCCAAATCAGCCGAGGACGTTTATCAAATTATTTCATAAGGAGTGTGTCGTATGAGCAAATTAAAAATTATGACAGTATGTGGGTTTGGCCTTGGTTCTTCCATGGTCCTAAAAATGAACTTGGAAAGTGTTTTAAAAGAGTTAGGCATAGAAGCCGATGTGTTTACTGGAGATGTTGCTTCTGCGCAAAGTACGCCTGCGGACTATATTTTCACAAGCAAAGAGTTAGGGGAAAAGTTGCAGGAGTCAGCTGGGAAACCAGTTGTGATCATTAACAGTTTTGTCAATAAGGCAGAGATCAAAGAAAAAGCAGCAGCGGAAATCAAGGCTTAAGCCTTGGCCGCTTTGCTTTCCAACATAAAAAGGGGGGTTTCCCATGCAAGGAGTTATGAACTTTTTTATTGAAATCATCCGGGAACCAGCAATTTTTCTTGGGCTTATTGCATTGATTGGCTTGTTGTTGTTGAAAAAAGATTTTTCGACGGTTGTCTCAGGAACGGCGAAAACGATCATTGGTGTCGTTATTTTAACACAGGGGACAAATATTTTAACAAGCTCGATTGCACCGCTAACAGAAGGGTTTAATTTAATGTATGACATCCAAGAAGCAGAAGTAGCGCCTGCGCTAGGGTCTGATACGATTTTAAGCCAATATGGGACGCAAATCGGAATCGCGATGCTCATTGCTTTTGTCATTAATTTGCTTGTCGCACGCTTTACGAAAATCAAACATGTGTTTTTAACTGGCCATATGTTGTTTTGGTTTCCGTTTATCTTTGTAGCCGTTGGAGTTGAAAACGCTCTTAGCAATACGCAAATAATCTTGTTTGCTTCACTGATGACAGCACTTTATATTATTATAGCGCCCGCGCTTTTGCGCCCATTTATCCGCAAAGTAACGGGTTCAGATGATTTTATCATTGGGCATCCAACCACAATCCTATCTCTTGTTTCTGGCTGGGTGGGAATGCTGTTTGGTACAAAAGGAAAATCATCGGAAGAAATAAAATTCCCTAAATCTACCGAATTCTTGCGCGAAATTAGCATTACGTCTTCGATTACAATGTTCTTAGTATATATGGTCGTATCTCTTATTATCGGGTTCGACGCTGCTTCAACAGCGTTTGGGGCGGAGCAGAACTTGTTTATTTACAGCCTCATGCAAGGAATTTTGTTTGGCGCCGGGTTAACGATTTTGTTGCTAGGTGTACGAATGATGCTTGCGGAAATTATTCCAGCATTCCAAGGGATTTCACAAAAATGGATTCCGAATGCTGTTCCAGCACTCGATGCGCCCATTTTGTTTCCGTTTGCCCCAAATGCTGTACTAATTGGGTTTATTGTATCTATGATTACCTCGGTGGCAACAATTTTCGTGACTGGCAGCCTCGGTTTGTTTAGCTTTGTCATTGTGCCCCTTACGATTACATGCTTTTTTGAAATTGGCACGGCTGCTATTATTGGAAACGCAACTGGCGGGTTAAAAGGAGCGATTGCTGGATCAGCCACAGCCGGTGTCGTGATGATTTTACTTGTCGGCCTTTCTGTACCGGTGTTGAGTGGAACGGTGTCAGATTGGATCGTCATTTTTGGCGGAAACGATTTCTCGCTTTGGTCTTTTATTGGTGACTTAGTTGCCAAACTCTTTCCTTAAGGAGGACGAAATCAATGTCTTACGTGGAGCAATATTACGAGTCAATTAGCCGTCTCTTACGGCAAACGGTCGATGAGGGGGAAGAGGTTCTCGGAAAAGCCGCTGATATCATGGTCCATGCGATAAATGAAGGCAAGTCGCTCTATCTATTTGGTGCTTCCCATGCGGGCATTATTGCTGAAGATGCCTTTTACCGCGCCGGCGGCTTGGCTCTGTTTAATCCGATTTTTAGCCCAGCGCTTATGCTGAATGTTGAACCGATCACGTTGACTTCTAAATTGGAACGGCTTGAAGGATACGGGACGATCCTGCTTGAATCAAAGCCTGTCAAACAAGGCGACGTGTTGTTTATCCATTCGGTGTCTGGCAGAAATCCTGTTGCGGTCGATATGGCGATAGCAGCAAAGCAAAAAGGAATGACCGTTATTTCGCTGACAAACGTTTCTTACTCTAAAAGTGTCGAGTCCCGTCACTCTTCTGGGAAAAGGCTGTTTGAAGTAAGCGATTTGGTAATTGATAACCACGGCGAGCCAGGTGATGCGGCTGTTTCAGTAAAGTCGTTGTCGCAAAAAGTCGCTCCGACGTCAACGATCGTTGGCAGCTTTATCATTCATTCAATCGTTTTAAAAATGATTGAACAACTTGAAGAGGCAGGCCGTGAAGTCCCAGTCTTCCGCAGCGCTAATTTAGATGGCGGCGACGCATATAATGAAGCGATGATGGAACGGCACAAACATCAAATTCACTATATGTAAGTAAAAAAACAGGACTCAATCAGTCCTGTTTTTTTTACTTGATCAGCTCTAATGGTTTAATGCTTCTCAGCCAATAGATGAATGGGATGCCAAGCAACGAGACAAGAAATTTCATTAAATACGTGGTGAAAGCAATTTCGAGCCAGACATCAAACGAGTAAACGCCGAGGAAGGCGATCGAGCAAAAGATGAGTGTATCAAAGGCTTGGCCAATAAAACTGGAAGCACTATTGCGGAGCCAGAGCATCGACGGCTTTGGAAATAGCCTTTTGAAAAAAGCGAAAATGTATACATTCAAATGGTTGCTAATTAAGTAAGCAATAAGGCTGCCTGCGGCAATACGGAGCGCGAAGTCAAAGATGAAAGCTAGATGTTCTTGCGCCAAGTCCTCGCTATGCGGCGGGAAGTGGACCACGAACTGCATGATGACAGTGGAAATGAATAAAGTGGCAAACCCAAGCCATACAGCCGTCCGCGCCGTTTGTTTGCCATGTTTTTCATTTAGCAAATCAGTAGCCAAGAATGTAGTTGCATACATCACATTTCCGAGTGTGACAATTAGCCCGAACAACTCTACCGTTTTTACAACCTGCAAATTGGCAAGGATGGTAGCAAAGCCGATCCAACAAATCATGCCGGTCTTGCCGAATACTTTATAAAATAGACCAAGCAATAAAAAATTGATGAGGGCAAAAATGAACCCATATAACTCTGTAGGCATTTAGCAAAATCTCCTTAGTTTTGATAACGCAGGAAGGTCTCGAACTGCGTTGTTGCCGTAGGACACTTTACCACATCTAAGCTAAGAAGTACAGGTAGATTTTTGTGACAAACGTACATAAACCACCACTAATGTTGGCAGACTTGGCAGAAAAATACGTTTTTCTTTGATGCCTCCTGGCGAATAATGGGATTGCCGCAACGGAAGCAAGCTTCACCTTCGCGGTCATACACATAAAGTTTGCTGTTCATACCGCCTGTCAACCGATCTGACGAAGTGAAAGGGTGACTCATATAGCCGCCCGCATCGGCAGCCGCTTGCAGCGTTGGTGCGATTGCTTGGTGCAATGCTGCTAATTCCTTGGAAGAGAGGGAGTCGATTGTCCGTAAAGGGATCATCTTTGCATGGTAGCAAATTTCATCTGCATAGCAATTGCCTATCCCAGACAGGTGGGCTTGGTTCGTTAAAAAAGGTTTTACCATCGTGCGCTTATGCTTAGCAATTTTCTTAAATTCGTCAGCATTTATGCTGCTTGCTTCTGGACCAAGTTTAGCAAGAACGGGCTTAGCAGATTGTTGGTCATGGAGGTGAATGTAGCCAAGGCGCAGCCCGATAAAATAAAGTTTGTGCCTTGAAAAGGAGAGAATCACTTGTTTGGTTCGATCTGGCGCATCCTCCTCTGTCCCCCAATACATCCAGCCACCTAGCATTAAATGAAGCAAAAGCATGTGCCCGTTTGCCAAGTGGAAGAGCAATTGCTTACCCCGTCGTGACACTTCCGTAACGATTTGATGTTGTACCGCTGCCTTCAATTCGAATACAGGCACATTAATGGACTTCTCCCGGTTTACCTCGACGTCTGTGATCATTTGGCCGACTACAGTGCGGGTAAGCCATTTTTGATAAGTGGCCATTTCAGGCATCTCAGGCATAGCAACCACTCCTCTCTTTTTAGCTAGTTTTTGCTTGGGCTCATGTCGTTATACACCTCCATTGTGTCCATCGCATAGGCTAATATCGTCTAAGGAGGCGTTGATATGGCAATGGTGACTGGTGCTGAATATTTAAAGCGAATTGCCCAATTGGAAAGCACAATTTGGATTGATGGTGAATTCGTAAAAGGAAAAAGCACAGAACATCCTGCTTTTAAGGCAGTGTTAGAAGCAAAAGCGAGCTTGTACGATATGGTGCTGGATGATGACTATGCAGATATTTTGCAAGCAAGCGACAAAAACGCTAATTTTTCTTTTGAAATTCCACGTACAAAAGCAGACTTAACGAAGCGCAGGAAAGCAACTCAATTGTGGGCGCAATCGACTTTAGGCGTGCTAGGCCGTTCTCCTGAATACGTGAATACAATGATTGCAATTATGGCAGGGGCAAAAGATTTCTTTGCCGAAGATGGAAAAGAGTATGGGGAAAGCATACAATCCATTTATGAACGAGCTGTAAAGAACGACTATACATTTACGCACACGTTTGTGAACCCATCGATTAGCAGGAAACCATTTTATCCTGACGGAGAAAGTGTCGAGCAGCCCGTTGCTGCAAAGATTATCGAGGAAAACGAAAAAGGAGTCGTGATAGACGGAGCCCGGCTTTTGGCGACACAAGGGGGGATTACCGACGAACTGTTGGTCCTTCCATCAGCTGCATTTGTCGATAGCGATTACTTGTTTGGCTGCACTGTCCCCTCAGATACAGAAGGGCTCCTATTTTTAAGCAGGCCTTCTTTCGGGAAAGAAACGCAATTTGACTATCCTTTATCTGCTACTCTTGAAGAGGGCGATGCGGTTGTCGTGTTTGACCACGTCTTTGTCCCGTGGGAACGGGTATTTATGTATAGAAATGAATGGCTAATGAGCCAGCTCTTTGCGAGAACAGGCATTGAAGCATTTTTGCTGTATCAGGCGGCGAACAGGCAAATCGTTAAAACGGAGTGGCTGCTCGGCGTTGCCCAAGCGCTTGTCGATACACTAAATATAGGCCAACACACTCATGTGCAAGGGAAAGTATCAGAAGTAATTGTCGCTCTGGAAGCAATGCGTGGATTTGTTTATTCAGCGGAAACGCAAGCGCAAGCCAATGAGTACGAGATCATGGTGCCGAAGCTAGAACCGTTAAAAGCTAGTGCGTGTTATTTTCAAATGACATACGCGCGCTTGATTGAGATCATTCAATTGCTTGGCGCGAGCCACTTCATCTCAGCGCCAAGTAAAAAGGATTTTGCCTCGCCGATCGCTGGGAGATTGGAACGTTTTATGCGCGGCGAATATACGAGCGCGAAGGAAAAAACGAAATTGCTCCGCCTTGCTCGCGACTTAAGCATTAGCGAATTTGGCTCCCGGCAAATGTTGTACGAACGCTATTTTTTCGGTGATCCAGTTCGTGTCGCTTCTGGTCTTTACCATTTTGCAGATTGTCAAAAACAGAAGTACGTGGAATGGGTGCAAACCTTTTTAAAAAAAATGGATTAGGGTCAATCCTAATCCATTTTTTCTCTGCGTGGATGGTAAAAGTCGCCGTTTTTGCCGCCTGTTTTTTTGACGAGCAATGTTTCTTCAATCACCATGCTTTTATCGACCGCTTTGCACATATCGTAAAAAGTCAGCGCAGCAGCTGTAACAGCTGTTAATGCTTCCATTTCAACGCCTGTGTTGCCATCAACGGTAACCGTTGCGCCAATCACGAGCATGTAGCCGTCTTTGACTGGTTCATACTTAAAAGAAAGGTCAGTCCCTTGGATGAGGATAGGGTGACACATTGGAATCCATTCTGCCGTCTTCTTGGCGGCCATGATTCCTGCTACTTGGGCAACTGGCAATGGGTTTCCTTTTTTTAATGATTGTTCATGGATCGCCTCGTAAAGGCGAGGCGAAATCCGGACACGGCATTCTGCTGTCGCCGTCCGACTTGTTGCTGATTTAGAGGAGATGTCAACCATTTTAGAAAGCCCGTCTTCGTTGTAGTGTGAGAATTGGCTCAAGGGAATCACTCCTTCCAGTCTGACTGGAAATTAATGTTGGTAAATGCAGGTTCATCTTCTGAAAAAGATACATGTTTAGCCGTTGCGATTTGATATAAAGCACGCATTCGCTTTTCTTCCTGCCCGAGTTCAGGAAAATAACGCAAGCAGCGTCTATGGTAAAGAGCATGGAGCGGTTGTGCTCTCGTGCCGCTTATTGGCAAGACGATATCAGCGCCCGGAGTAGAGCGAGCTTGATTGACGAGCTGTTTGATCATAGCCGAGTGGACATAGGGTAAGTCACCGGCCAAGACTTGGAACCACTCATGCCCTAAAGCACTTCCTTTTTCCATCGCGTGTTGAAGGGCAATGAGCGGCCCTTCGTAAGGGGTCGTATCACAAATGACTGGCACCCCGATGTTGGTAAAAGCAGGCGCTAAGGCACTGTTGGTTACGGCATAAACATCGTCAATGCCAGCCTGTTCTAATGCGATAAAACTACGCATGACAAGGGGAAGTCCTTGATGGTCGGCAAATAGTTTTTGGCTTCCATACCTGGAAGATTTCCCGCCAGCAAGGACAAGGCCGGCAATGTTCATTTGCGCAATTCTCCAGCTAAATGAGATAAAATCGGCACAATAAAGGCTTCCATTGCGAATGCAACAGCATTCTTTGAGCCAGGCAGGCAAAAGATGGCTGTGTTCTCACGTACACCAGCTAGTGCATTGCTAAGGAGTGCCTTTGCGCCGATCTGTTCGTAACTTTTAACGCGGAACAATTCGCCAAACCCTTTCATTTCTTTATCAAGAAGCGGGTAAACGGTTTGAATCGTGATATCGCGCTTGCTAAGCCCAGTGCCGCCGTTTGTGATGATCGCATCAATATCAACGGCTTGCGCCCATTCTGTAACAGTCTGGTGCAGTTTCTCTGCATCATCGGCGATCAGTTTGTAACGGACGATTTGATGGTGCTCCCCTAATAGTGATTGAATGGTTTGGCCGCTTTTGTCTTCTGCCTCACTGCGGCTATCTGATAGTGTGAGGACGGCAACTTTTACGACTGGCACATCGTGCGTATGATGCATTTTCTTTTACCCCCCACTTCAGCTATACTAAAATTGTGGAAATAGCTTCTTCATACTTATTGTAAGTGAGGAAGGAAGGAGGCGTAAAGTGGCGAACCAACGAATTTGTGATAAGCTAGAGCGGCCATTGCAAGATTTACGCATCTCAATTATGGATCGTTGCAATTTCCGTTGCTCTTATTGCATGCCAGCAGAAGTGTTTGGCCCAGACCATGCTTTTATGGATGAAAGCGAGCTTCTTTCTGTTGACGAAATAGTACGCACAGCAGAGCAGTTTGTGCAGTTAGGCGTCAAAAAAATCCGCATTACAGGGGGAGAGCCGCTGCTTCGAAAAGAAGTGGCGCATTTGATTGGCCGACTTCATGCTATAGAGGGCTTAGAAGATCTAGCGTTGACGACAAATGGCGTGATGTTGCCAAAGATGGCGAAAGCCCTTAAAGCCGCTGGATTGCAACGGGTCAATATCAGCCTAGATGCATTGTCCACGGAAACATTTCAAAAAATGAGCGGACGTAAGACGAAGCCGCAAGCGGTGTTTAACGGTATTGCTGCTGCCAAGGATGCAGGACTCGGCGTGAAAATAAACATGGTAGTCAAACGAGGCGCAAATGAACAGGAGGTCATTCCCCTTGCACGTTATGCAAAGGAGCTTGGTGTCACATTGCGCTTTATTGAATTTATGGATGTTGGCCAAACGAATGGCTGGGATTTTTCCTATGTTGTATCGAAAAAGGAATTGTACAAGCTCGTCTCCCAAATTGCGCCATTAGAACCGGTAAATCAAGCGTATTACGGGGAAGTAGCCTCCCGTTATCGCTATAGCGGCACAGAGACGGAAGTAGGCTTTATTTCTTCGGTTACCGAAACGTTTTGCCAATCGTGCACTCGTGCGCGCCTATCGGCTGATGGGAAAATATTCACATGCTTATTTTCGGAAAATGGCACAGACTTGCGTGCTGATTTGCGCAAGGGACTTTCAGACGAGGCATTGCAGCGAAAAATCAAGCAATTATGGGAAGCACGGGCTGATCGCTATTCAGAGCTTCGGACAGAAGAAACAGCAAAAACAAGAAAAAAAATTGAGATGTCTTATATTGGAGGTTAATAGGAGGTAAAAAATGGTGGAGAAAAGATTGCCGCTTCCAATTGAAGAGGCAGTAAGGCGTGTATTGCAAGAAATGGATGTCCCTGTTCGTACAGAGTCAGTCCCTCTTTTAGATGCGACGCAGCGTTTTTTGGCTGCTGATCTTGTTGCAGACCACGACGTCCCTCCTTTTGACCGTTCGCCTTACGATGGCTATGCGCTTCGTTCGTTTGATACGGCACAAGCAAGCCGAACAAACCCAGTGCGTTTAAAAACAGTTGGTGAGATCGGTGCGGGAACTGTCTTTGCAGGAGACGTGAAAGCAGGGGAAACGGTGCGCATTATGACTGGGGCAAAGATTCCGAACGGCTGTGATGCCGTAGCCATGCTTGAAGTCGTAAAAGAAGAGAGCGATGGCTATATCACCGTTGTCCGCCCTTTTGCAGCAAACACGAATATTTCTTTTCAAGGAGAAGACACACGAAAGGGGACACCCCTTGTAAAAAAAGGAAGCTATGTCCATCCAGGCGTCGCCGCTTTGCTGGCGACGTTCGGATACAATTACGTGCCTGTGGCCGTTCAGCCAACCGTTGGCATTTTGTCGACGGGGAGCGAACTGCTGGAAGTCGGCGCACCGCTAACGCCTGGGAAAATCCGCAACAGCAACGCGTATATGATTGCAGCCCAAGTAAGGCAAGCAGGTGGGCAGCCCGTCATGTATGGACAGCTACCAGATGATCTTAAGCTGTGTGAGCAGGCAGTGCGCAACATGCTTGAAGAAGTCGATATTGTTATTACAACTGGAGGAGCTTCTGTCGGTGATTATGATCTTGTGCCTCAATTAATTGAGACATTAGGCGCCAAGCAAATTTTTAATAAAGTAGCAATGAGGCCAGGAAGCGTCACAACTGCGGCCCATGTTGGCGGCAAGCCGTTTTTCGGTTTGTCAGGCAATCCTGGGGCTTGTTTTGTTGGCTGCGAATTGTTTGTCCGCCCCCTTATCCGGCGTAGCCTTCAAGCCCAAAACATTCATTTGAAAAAGAGTAAAGCAATTTTAGCGGTTGATTTTCCAAAACCGAACCCATTTACAAGATTGGTGCGCGGCATTCTTTCAGAAGAAGATGGCATTCATAAAGTGGCGCCCTCTGGCCTTGACAAGTCAGGGTCGGTCATTTCTCTTGCTGAAGCAGATGTGTTGATAATGTTGCCAGGAGGGACGCGTGGCTATCAATCAGGCATGGAAGTGGATATATTGCTTTTAGGTGAACAACAAGGAAGTGAATGGCCGTGGAAAAGCGTTGCCGTATCTTCCAAGTCGTAGGCTACAAAAATGCAGGCAAAACGACATTAATGGAGCAATTAATCGCGGTCCTTCGCAATGAAGGGATGGTTGTATCCTGCCTGAAGCACCATGGCCATGGGGGAGCACCTACAGGCAGCACAGACAGTGACCGATTTCTTCTTGCCGGAGCCAATGGGAGCTCGGTCGAGGGAGATGGTGTGTTAAAAATCGTTGCGAAAAAGCAAGAATGGACGCTTGTGCAATTGTTGCAGCTTCAAGTGCTTATCGATCAACCAGACGTTATTTTAGTAGAAGGATGGAAAAACGCTCCGTACCCGAAAGTCGTTTTGCTGCGCGATGACAGCGACCAGTCCCTGCTCGAGTTGGAACATGTACAATGCGCCATCGATTGGGGCAATAACAAGAGAACGAGGGATTTTCCTGTTTTTGGAATTGATGAACGTCAACGCTATATGTCATACATGAAAAAGCAAATTCTAGAAAGCGGGGCTTATTTTTAGTGTTTCAGTTAACCAATAAACCAATTGATGTCCAACAGGTAATCAACCAAGTGACCGATAGAAACTGCGGAGCGATTGCCACTTTTATCGGCACTGTCCGTGAATTTACCAATGGCAAAAAAACAGTGCGTCTAGAATACATCGCCTATGAATCAATGGCTGAAAAAATGCTGAAACGGATTGGCGCTGAAATAAACGAAAGGTGGCCAGGTACAAATGTCGCGATTGTACACAGGCTCGGCGTTCTCGACATTTCTGAAGCAGCGGTCGTGATCGCAGTCAGTTCACCACATCGACAGGCCGCGTATGAGGCCAATGCATACGCAATGGAACGGATAAAAGCGATGGTGCCAATATGGAAAAAAGAAATTTGGGAAGACGGCAGTTCGTGGATTGGCGATCAGCTTGAAACCAAACGGTATACATAAGGGGGACAACATGATTAAAGTTCTTTTTTTTGCCGGGCTAGCCGAACAAGCTGGCCAGGCAGAAACAGAAGTTGATTTTGCTGGAAGGACAGTAAAAGAATTGACAGAGTGGGCCATTGACACGCATAGGCTTTCTCCTAATTCGCTGAACGGCGCCATGGTTGCAGTAAACGAAGAGTTTGCGAGCCAATCGACAGAGCTGACAGCAGGGGATGTCGTGGCTTTTATTCCACCTGTAAGCGGCGGTTAAAACCTTGTAAGGTTTTAACCGCTTTTTTTGTCAACTTGTTCGGGCGACGACTCATTCTTTTTTTGGCTAATGGCTACATAAGCACCGGCGACAAATAGAGCGCCGCCTATGACATTGCCGATCGTAACAGGAATCAAATTATAAAAAAATCCGCCAATGGTGACCATATCATTGCCGCCATGGAATAGAGCCATACCAAGAATAGACATGTTGGCCACACTATGTTCGAAACCAGATGCGATAAAGGCAAAAATGAGCACAAAAATGAGAAAAAGTTTGGCGATGTCGCCTTCCGCTCGGAGGGAAGTCCAAATCGCAAGGCACACGATCCAATTGCAGAGGATGCCCCTAAATAACAACTCCTGTAGAGGCGCATTCATCTTATCGGCCGCAAGAGACATCATGTAATGATGGGCGCCAGCATCAGCAAAAATGCCAGTAAGGAAGACGAGGTACGAGAGCAGTAGTGCGCCGACTAAATTGCCTACAAAGCTCCAACTCCAAATTGAGGCTGTTTGTTTCCAAGTAGTGGTGCCGCTTAATGAGCTGGCCGTAAAAATTAAATGGCTGCCTGTGAAAAGTTCGGAGCCGGCCCAGAGCACAAGCGCTAAAGCGAGTCCAAACGTAGCGCCAGTCACGACAGACAGAAATGGTGAGCTAACTTGATAGAACGGATCGCCAACAGAAAAAAGCACGATCGAGCCGACGCCCACATAAGCACCGGCAAGCATAGCAGCAAGAAAATAACGGAGAGGAGAAGAGTCGAGCAGCCCGTGTTTCTGTTTCGCCTGAGAGTCTAGCTTGGCCAGTGTGTTGTTATACATAAATGGCCCTCCTTTCATCGTTACCCGTATACCCAGCCGTTTTCATTTTAAAACGGTTAAGATGTCTAGGTTTTATTGCAGGATTTTACGGGTAGGGGAGGAAAGAGGAAATAGAGGGGGAATAAAAATTGGCCAGACAGTTCGAAGTTACGTTGAATGGGAAAAAGGAAACGGTTACAAATCCACGTTCACTCTTAACCTTTTTAGCGGAGAAAAAGGTGGAAGTGCCTAGCCTGTGCTATCATCCAAGTTTAGGGGCGATCGAAACATGCGACACTTGTATTGTAGAAGTAAACGGCGAATTCGTCCGCTCATGCTCGACAGACATCAAGCCTGGCGACACGATTCATACAAAAAGCGCTGGCGTGCATGAGGCTCAATTGATCGCAATGGACCGCATTCTTGGCAATCACGAACTGTATTGTACGGTATGCGATTACAATAACGGCAACTGCGAGATACATAATGCGGTCAAAGAAATGAAAATGACCCACCAGGAAACGGAACATTCTTCAAAAAAGGCAGAAGTACAGCGTAACGCGTTTTATCGCTATGATCCTGATCAGTGCATCTTATGCGGGCGTTGTGTGGAAGCATGCCAAGACGTGCAAGTAACGGAAACGCTATCGATTGATTGGAGTTTGGAACGGCCACGTGTTATTTGGGACAAGCACTCACCTATTGACGAATCATCTTGTGTCAACTGTGGACATTGTTCAACCGTATGTCCGTGCAATGCAATGATGGAAGTTGGCATGGAAGGTGAGGCAGGGTATTTAACAGCGATTAAGGAAAACTCAATGCGGCCGATGATTAACATTACAAAGAATGTAGAAACAGGCTACCAATCATTAATGGCTGTTTCTGATGTAGAAGCGATCATGCGAGAAGAGCGGATCAATAAAACAAAAACTGTTTGCACGTACTGTGGCGTAGGGTGTTCGTTTGATGTGTGGACAAAAGGGAGACAGATTTTAAAAGTCGAACCACAGCCTGAAGCGCCGGCAAATGGCATTTCTACTTGTGTCAAAGGCAAATTCGGCTGGGATTTTGTCAACAGTGAAGAGCGACTGACAAAACCATTGATTCGTGAAGGGGACGGATTCCGAGAAACGAATTGGGAAGAGGCGCTCGACGTTATTGCTCGTAAATTTAAGGAAGCGATCGATCAGAACGGACCTGATTCACTCGCCTTTATTTCTTCGTCCAAATGTACGAACGAAGAATCGTATTTGATGCAAAAATTGGCCAGAGCTGTAGTTGGCACGAATAACATTGACAATTGTTCTCGCTACTGCCAGTCTCCGGCGACGAAAGGGTTGTGGCGTACTGTCGGCTACGGCGGCGATTCAGGGGGAATTGAAGACATCGCAAAGGCAGGTTTGGTTATTTCAATCGGTTCCAATACAACAGAATCACATCCAGTTTTGGCAACAAGGGTGAAACGAGCGCAAAAGCTACATGGACAAAAAGTGATTGTCGCCGACATTCGCAAGCATGAGCTTGCTGAGCGTGCTGATGTCTTTATTAAGCCAGCACCAGGCAGCGACCTCGTTTGGCTGTCGGCTGTGACGAAATACATCATTGACCAAGGTTGGCATGATGAAGCATTTTTGCGAAAGCATGTCAACAATGTGCAAACATTTATTGACAGCTTAGCCGTATATACACTTGATTACGCTGAAAAAGCAACAAATTTGTCAAAAGACGAAATGATTGCGGTCGCTACAGCCATCCACGAGGCTGATACTAGCTGCATTCTCTGGGCAATGGGCGTTACCCAACACGGTGGCGGAAGCGATACGAGCACAGCCATTTCAAACTTACTCCTAGTTACAGGCAACTACATGAAGCCAGGCGCAGGAGCTTACCCGCTGCGTGGCCATAACAACGTCCAAGGTGCTAGTGATTTCGGCAGCATGCCTGATCGGTTTCCTGGCTACCAATTTGTTAGCGATGATGAGGTGCGCCAGCGCTATGAACAAAAATGGGGTGTTAAAATCCCAGCAGAACCTGGCTTGAATAACCATGAAATGGTTGACGCCATCCATGAAGGGAAGTTGAATATCCTCTATCTAAAAGGCGAGGACATGGGCATAGTCGATTCAAATGCCAACTATGTGCAAGCTGCTTTTGAAAAGCTGGATTTTTTTGTTGTCCAAGACGTGTTCTTTTCGAAAACGGCCCAATTCGCCGATGTCGTCTTGCCAGCAAGCCCGAGCCTTGAAAAAGAAGGGACATTTACGAATACGGAGCGGCGTGTGCAAAGGCTATATCAAGTCCTTGAACCACTTGGCGATTCTCGCCCTGACTGGATGATTATCCGAGACATTGCCAATCGGCTTGGTGCCGCTTGGTCTTATAAACATCCATCTGAAATTATGGACGAGGCAGCATCGCTAGCTCCATTGTTCGCTGGCGTACGCTACGATCGCCTTGAAGGCTACAACAGCTTGCAATGGCCAGTTGCAGAAGATGGCACAGATACACCTTTGCTGTTTAAAGACAAATTCCCGCTGCCAGAAGGGAAAGCCCACCTATATCCTGTTACATGGACGAAACCGCTTGAATTTGGGGATGAATATGACATTCACGTTAACAATGGAAGGTTGCTTGAACATTTCCATGAAGGCAATCTGACGTATAGGTCAAAAGCGATCAGCGGAAAAACGCCAGAAGTATTTTTAGAAGTATCGAAGGAACTTGCGAAAGACCGGGGCATTACGGATGGCACAAAAGTACGGCTTATATCGCCATACGGCAGCGTGAAAGTAAGATGCGTTGTCACGGAACGAGTCGCCGGAAAAGAAGTTTATTTGCCGATGAATACGAGCGGAGAGGGAGCAATCAATTATTTGACAAGCTCTCATTCAGACAAAGATACCGACACGCCTGCCTATAAAGAAGTTGCAGCTAAATTGGAAGTGTTAGAGCCACAAGGCAAAAACCCACTTCCAAAGACAAACCACCGCTATGGCAATCCTCAGCCACAAATAGGCGTGCGCGTTCAAGAAAAGTGGGCCCGAAAGGATTATGTATTTCCTGGCGATGTAGTAAAGGAAAGGAGAGCGCAGAGCAATGGCTAAGGCGACGACGGTCATCCGCAAGCTTGAAATAGACCCAGCAGAAAAGCGCCAAAACGATTTAACAGAGCTAGAAGACGTTTTTTTAGACAATAAGGAGGCGATCGAGTCTGCCGTAAAGCTCCTTGGCCGTATCCACGAAAAGGGGGCGCTTGATATCGCCCACGGCGCGATAGGGCAAAGCGATAAAATATTGGAGCGAATTGTCATAGCACTTGATCATCCAAATGTGACACAGTCGCTCAAAAACATGTTATTACTCGTTGAAGCATTAGGTACAGTGAAAATGGCAGACTTGGAACCAATCGTTTATAAAATCAACTCAAGCATTGAAAAAGTCGCCGATTATGAACACGTTGAGGGCCAAGGTGGAGGCTTTGCCGGTTTGCTCCGCGCGTTGAAAGACGAGCAAGTGATCGAAGGAATGAATGTGTTGCTTGCAATCGTAAAAGGATTGGGCATCAATCAGGAAGACATAGAAGAAAACCAAGCGATGCACGAGCGTTCCGAGCCTGTTAACCGTCGGAATGCGCCAAAGCGCCGACCAGCACAAGGAAAGTGGTACATGTTTGCGGCGGGCGCTCTTGCTTGCGCACTTCCGCTTATTTGGAAAAGGAAGTAAGGGTTATGCCGATGGAAAAAAACATACAAACATCAAGACAAATATGGCGTTTTCAGGCAGGAGAGCCAGTGCGGATAGACGATCCAATTGCGAGGGAACAGCCTGTAACGCTGAAAATCAACGGTGAGGAGTTTGCTACGCTTGTTTGTACGCCAACATATTTGCAAGAAATGGCAATTGGATTTCTAGTTTCCGAAGGCCTCATCCAAGCGTATGAAGAAGTAAAGACGATATGGATCGATGATAGGCAAGGGTTTATCCATATTGAATTAGTACGGCCCATAGATCGCTTGCACCAGCACTTGCAAACAAAACGGTATATGGGGTCATGCTGTGGGATGAGCAGGCAAGGGTTCGTCTTTGCGTCCGATGCAAAGACAGCGAAGAAAGTGCAAACAAGAGATGTAAAGTTAAATGCTGGCGATTGTTTCCGGTTAATGGCGGAGCTCCAGGAAAATGCACGTACCTTTCAACAAACTGGCGGTGTCCACAATGCAGCATTGGCCACGAAGGATGGCTTGCTTCTCATGCGAGAAGACGTTGGCCGCCACAATGCGTTAGATAAACTCTATGGGCATTGTTTGCAGAACGGTCTTTCCTTGCACGGCAAATTAGTGGTCTTTAGCGGCCGGCTGTCGGCAGAAATTATTCTCAAAGTGGCTAAAATCGGTTGTGAGCTAGTTTTGTCCAAATCAGCCCCAACCGATAGGGCGCTGCAAATTGCCGAGGAATTGGACATTACAACAGTCGGTTTTATCCGCAATCGCTCGATGAATGTCTATACGGTGCCAGAACGAATCGAGCTAAAAAGCTAGAGCAATGCGCTTCTAGCTTTTTTTAATGGGAAATTCGACCAGTGCTATAAATCGTTAAGAAAGAAAGCAGCCATAAGGCATGTCGCTGCTCATCACGAGCAAGAGAAGCATACACTTCTTTCAAAGCAGGATGAGTCGTAAAGCGAGCTGCCTGTTCAAACGTATAAGCCGCAGCTTGTTCTTTTTCAAACGCCGCTTTTAAAGCAGGGATATAGTCGTTTCGAGGTAAAGTAGGTTCGGTAATCGTAGGGTCTTTGCCGCTTAATTGCTTATAAGCATGAAGCAGTGTTTGATAATGACTTTTTTCTTCTTCAATCGTAGCATCAATGAGAGAAGCCAAGTGTTGCGTAGGCGCTTGGCTGCGAAGTTGTTCATATTCTAGTACGGATTGGTAAGCTAGCTGGAGAAATTGCTGCAATTCAGCCCGCTGCTCCTTGGATACAGTTGGCGAACTTGCTCCCCGCGTCACTGGACCAGTAGATGGAGTAGGTGGAGGCCCCGAGAAAGAGGGAGCGGCCCGTTTTTTAAACATAGTTTGCCTCCTCGCATAAATCGTATAAACCTATGTTTATGCGCTGAAGAAGGCAGACATTCACAAATAACCGGCTTTACTTAGACTAGACTTATCCGTTGAGGGATGAATGTGAATGAGCAACCAAAAACGAGAGCCACAATTAACAATTAAATGAGCTGCTAGCGTTTCACAAAATAAACCGGCCTGAAATGAGCCGGTTAATCTTTGTCAGGTTTCTGTTTTTTTGAATAAAAGCTTGCCATTGTACCGACAACAATGCCAATAGCGATTCCAATTGGGATGCTATTTAAAGCAATACTAACGCCAATTCCAATCAAAAGGCCAAAAATCATTCCAAATGTCTCATTAGGTGGTTTCTTTTGGGTAGCTTTGGACATGTCCAACCTCCAGTAGTGTCGCTACATGTATTGTAGCGGACAACTCTGTTGCGGTCAAAAGGTCGCTGGTTCCTGGTTCATGGTTAGCTTTGAGCCTTGCGGGGTTTGAATAGGAGAGAAAGGATTGAACCGAGTACGAGTAACACAAACATGGTGCAAGTAATTGCCAATTCTGAAACACCTAAGTAAAGCAGTAGAACGCCAAGCCCGATGAGCAAAGCAACATAGCCAATAAAAATTCGTTTCATTAAGAATCCTCCTTTTTTAATATTTTGTCATAATCATATGAATATTGCCGTGGCCGTTTTTTATAGATTTAACTTCCATAATAACAGTTTCGTTGTTTAAAGGCAAGAAAAAAAACAGCGTTATCGCTGTTTTTTTCTTGCAATCGCCCAACCTGCTGCTAAAAGCAAACCAGTGGCTGTTAAAAAGGTGGAAAGGCGGAAGAATGGTGGCCAATAAGAAAAGACGATGTGATTTTCCCCTGCTTGTAAGGGTACGCCGAGAAAGGCATAGTTTACTTTAAGCAAGTCGGCCTTTTCGCCATTAACCGTTACTTCCCAGCCTTTTTCATAAGGCACAGGGATGGCCAGCACGTTGTTTTCCTCATCATTGTTATAATCAACCGATATTTCCCGCGAAGACAATTGAACTGGAATGTCTTCGCTTGTTGCAACTGCTTCATCAAGGTGGCGATAGGTTTCTGTGTAAAGCGCCAACTCGTTTAATGTATAGCTTCCTTCTGGGACGCGTAACGATAATACGTCATTGGCGGCTACACGAATCGTTATGTGGTTTACATCGGTTCGGTAAATCGACTCACGGGATTTGCGCGACGTTTTGAACTCATTGACTGTTAACTGAAATAATGGAGCAGTCTCAGAATTGTTTCGGAGATAAAAGGATAAGTAGTCATCGATCTCGCTTTCATCCCGTTCACCTATGTAAATGTCAAGCCCGCCTATTTCTTCCGTCACAGTCAATAGGCCATTTTCGTATGTTCCGCCTACTGCTTCAATTTCAGCATCGTTTATACGGTTTTGAGCTTGTGGTATAAACTTGCCCGTTTCTAAACCTGGTTCGACAATAATGCCTTCAAGCATTGCATGTTCCCGATCAAGGACGCTTAACGACGAAAGCTGATCTTCACTATAGGTCGAAGAAGAAACACGGGCAAAAGGAAGGACGTTTTCATTCTCGTAAAGGGCATAGCGTTCATTGTTGGCCACTTCTGAAAAACCGTAAGGGATCGGCGTTTCTTTTTGTTGATCCACGAGTTTATATTTGACTTGGAATAAGCTATGCAAGTTAGCACGATCTCCAAAGCCAGAATAACGGCTGACGCTTTCCCGGTTCATGTCAATTTGCAAATCATGATAGTAGAAGAACAGAAGATGCTTATTTAATACACTCGAATAGGCGCTCGTGCCATAAAAATCCTGGACAAGCGGTGTGTTGTTGCGGAAATCAGCTACCCACTCTACTCTGGAAAGAGGCCTTTCATCGACTGTTTGTGTAAACAGCTCCCGCTGAGCGTCGTGATCATACTCATGGCTTTGCAAAAATGCTGCCGATGTCTGGCTCAAGTTTCCGTTTTCATAGAGCCGCTCTTTTTGATAAATATTCGCAAGTCCAAGCTGTAACACGGCAAGGCTAACGAGTAGGACAGGCATCCAAACTTTAGGATGTTTATGCACGAAGAGCAAAAGCACAAGTGTTAGCACTGCGCTAATTATCAGCAAATAAGCTTGGCCAGATTGGAATAAGGACGACGTGTTATACCCTAATACATAGCTGAGCGCGAAAGCAAAACCTGTTAGACAAAAGGCAATCCAAAAGTCGCGTTTGGCCAGTGATTTTAATGACGGCAAAGCAAAGGCAACAGCAGCAGCTAGCAAAAAAGACCCCATATATTGGAATCGGTATTGGGGAGCTGAGAAGCCATTAAAAACGCTACCGATCATTGGGCTATAATGGAAAGCAACAAACAACAAGGCCATAAACGCAAAAAAGCGAAAAGGCTTTTGTTTATAAAGAGAGCGTGCAAACAGGCAAAAGATGAAAATGGCTGGCAAAATGAGCAGCCTGCTCGTATAAAAAACGTTGTCATGCAAGTCCATCCACTGGATTGGATCAGTAAAGGCGGGACGAAAATTATTGACGTACCCGTAAACCGCCGGTATAAATGCAATTGCTCCGATCAAAAAGCCGATGAAAACAGACGGGATATACATGCGTAGCTGTTGCTTGATGGAACTTTCATGATCGGCCAAAGGAAAGAAAAAGCGCAAGAGTGCATAAAGGCCAATAAACAGAAAGTTTATGTAAGCAAAGTAAAAATTGTTCACTAGTGACAAAGCAATCGCAGCAATCAACCACCATGGCTTCTGTTCGCGAATGATTTTCTCAACGCCAAGCACGAGTAAAGGCAACCATAAATAAGCATCCGCAAAAAATTCCCAAAAAGCAGCGTGCCTAAAATACATCACACTTCCGCCATATAACACGGCTCCGATAAAGGCGTACTTTGCTTTTATGTTCATATAGCAAAATAAGAGTGATGTAATGAACACAACAGCCGCAAGACGGAATGCGTTTACAAAGACAGCCGCTTGGCCCCAAAAAAGGACTGTGTCAGGATCAGCAAACAGTCCAAGTATTTCGCCAGAATAGACAACAAGAAATGTAAGAAAGAATACAGTACTTGTGGCAAAATAATAAGCTAGTTGGCTGAAAATCCCTCCACCGAGGCCAAACTGAAGGGAGTAAAAGAACGATCCTTCACTGTACAGGGTGTAAAGAAATTGCTTAAAGGGCAACATTTGTGCTGTACCATCATTTGGACCGACCATGAATTGGCCGTTTGCCGACTGATAAAAGAAAAAAGCGTGCGCAGCTGCTGCAAAAAGCACGCTTCCGATCAATAAAGAAAGCAATGTCCTTAAATTAAACTTCATGCTGGACTCCATCTCGTTTTAAAATTTTTGCTGTAACAAGATACGTAATTGGGACAGTGAATAGCACGGCCACTAAAGGTGCAAGGGGGGCAGGCAACCCGATCCATTCAACAAGTACAAAAACAAGCACTGTCGATACACTAAAGTTGACAGCTTGCGTCAACGGAAATTGCAGGAATGTTTTCCAAGAAGGCTTGACGCCAAATGTAAAAAATACATTTAAAAAATAAGAGCCAATCATACTCAGCAAAAAAGCTGTCACGTGGGCAGCTAAATAATGGAGCGAAAAGACTTGCTGAAACAGCAAGTAAAGCAAGTAAAACGTTCCTGTATTAATTCCGCCGACGAAAGCAAAACGGACAAACGAGTTATGGTAGATTTTCTTCCAAATGTTAGTGCGCTCGTTCATACCGTTTTCCTTTAGTCGCATTTGTTTCTTTCACTAAATAATGGGGGCGACGTTTCGTTTCATTGTAAATCCTGCCAATATACTCACCGATGATCCCAAGAGACACAAGCTGTACGCCTCCTAAAAACAACACGGCTGAAATGATGGTAAAGTAGCCAGGGACATCAATGCCTGTACGGATGATTTGAGCAAACATGATGAAAATGTACAGAAGAGCAGCCGCTAAAATAAAGCCGCCCATGTAAAAGCAAATGCGCAATGGCTTCATATTAAAAGATACAATTCCATCAATGCCATAATTGACCAATTTAGAGAAGGACCATTTTGATTCGCCATTTTGCCGCGAAACATTTTCGTAATAAACGACTTTTTGGTCAAAACCGATCCAAGAAAACAGCCCTTTTGAGAAGCGGTTGCCTTCGCTCATAATTAAAAGCGCATCGACAGCGCGTCTGCTTAACAGGCGAAAGTCGCCGACACCGTCTTCGAGCTCCACATCGACAATTTTATTGATGAACTTGTAATACAGCTTTGAGGCTGTGCTGCGGAGAAACCCCTCTCCTTTTCGATCGCGGCAAGCAATCACTTGATCATACCCTTCTTCAAATCCTTCTAACAGGTCTTTGATCAAATGGACCGGGTGTTGCAAATCAGCGTCAATGACAACGACGCAGTCTCCTTTGGCATGCTGGAACCCTGCGACGATAGCAGCTTCCTTGCCAAAATTCCGTGTAAACGACACATAATGAACTTGTGGATGCCAAGTAGATAAACGCTGGAGCAACGGCAGCGTGCTATCGGAACTGCCATCGTCTATATAGATGACTTCCCAGCGATAGTGGGTATCCTTAAGCGTTTCCCTTAAAGCAAAATAAAATGGTTCAACATTTTCCTCTTCATTAAATGAAGGGACGATAACAGAAAGCAACGGCTTGTTCATCTCCGAGCCTCCATTTCTTTACAAGATATTCCTCCATTTTATCTTACCCTGTTTCACGCCTATTCAATCTTACAGTTCGTTTGCAAAATGCGAAAAACTATGGTTGCTTGTAAAAAAGTATCTCAGTGAACCGTTTTCAATTTGTAAATAAAAGTACAAACTCGTGGCCGACAGATGAGTTTGCTGAACTTCCGTGTTTTTTGTCGCTAACAGCTGGCGCGCCAAATGAGATCGGTTTAAACTGGAAAGGGACTTGAAAGGAGAGTTTTTTATGAACTATAAATTGGTTGTTTTTGATTTGGATGGAACGTTATACGAAGGGACCGACCATTTTGATTTTTATGCAACCCATTTGCAACAAAAGGTGGCTAAAAAAGATCGGCTTGAATTTCAGCTTGATTACGAGGCGATGAAAGCAGGGAATCATGTTGTGCAAATTGGAAAAGCATACGATGTCGCCCGTGACGCTGTTCTAACGATTGATCCAATGACATTAAAAGTAACTGCTGCCCATACATGGGAAGGCGAACAGTACGACCAGGCTTCTGTCGAAGAAGTGTATACTGGTGAATTGTCGTTTAACTTTGAAGACATGATCGCAATTGGCGACGGTTGGTGGTATCCATTTGTCTGTGCCAAACACTATGGAGTAACAGACTGTTATTCCAGCTATCAAGCGACAAAAGAATATATGGTATCAGACAAATTTCAACTTGAGCCTCTTCCTGGGCTGCGGGACAAGCTTCTTGAGCTGAAGAAACACACACATGTGGTGGTGATGACAAATAGTGACCGGGATGATGTTGGCCGCTTATTTAAAGAATTAGGGCTTGAAGGCGTGTTTGAGCACATTATTTCATCTGCCAAGAAACCGACTAGAACGATGGGCCTTTTTGAGCAACTTTTATCCCACTATGAAGTAAAACCTGAAGAAGCAGTCAGTGTTGGCGATAATTTCATTAACGAAATCGCCCCCGCTGTTTTGCTCGGAATGGATGCGGTATACATTCATCCACAACGGCCAAAGATTGATCTTGAGCAAGTGCGTGTTGTAAGCACTGTTCTTGAGCTATGGTAAATATGCAAAAATAACAAATGAATCTATAAAGTAGCTGGAAATCGCGCTTACTCCTTTTTTGTTACAGACACTTGTGTTAGTGTGGCACAAGCGGCAATGAACAAAGGTTTAAAGGAGGACGTAAGGCGATGAAAAAATATGGACTAGCAGTTGTTTCAGTACTTGTGGGTGCAGGGGCGCTTACTGCTTGTGGTGACAATGCAACTGGCGAAGAAATCGAGCAGCTGCTAACCGATTCAAATGAAGCGATGGGGAATTTGAACAGTTATGCCGTAGAAACGGCTGTGCATAGCGATGATTTCGAAAACAATGCCTCCCTTCAACTTACAAGGGATCCGGTCGCTTTAACGAACGAACATAGGCAGCCGGATGCTGTAAGTGGAGAAACAGATGTCAACACGGAGTTTATTGAAGACGGCATTTACTATTATGAAGAGCCAAGCATAGGCGAATGGATTAAGCTTGATGCCGAGGAGGCTGGCATAACTGGCGCGGAAAGTCTCCGCCCGGCTGAAGCGCAACTAGACATGATGAAACAGTATAGCGATCAGCTTGAACTAAATGACAAAGGCGATGACTATATCCTCTCTGCCTCAGGAACGGACGGGGAACTAAAGGAATTGGCCTTGGAAATGGCTGGAGGCCAACAAGCAAAAGAGATGGGCTTAGAAGTAACCGATTTTGATATCGAAATTGTGATTGACAAAAGCTCTTTGTTGCAAAAAGAGGCAACAATGACATTAGGATTTCAAATGCCTAACCAGCAAGAAAATGAAGAGGAAGCAGCCGTGCAAACACAATCGCTTACGAGCACGTATAGTCAATTTAACGAAGTAGAAGACATTCATGTGCCAGACGAAGTCACAAACGAAGCAATCGATATTGAAGAAGCACAGGAAATGATGGAGCAGCAACAAGCCGAGTTGGAACAAGAGGCACAACCGAACGAAGACAGTGAAGAATAGCGAATGCGCCCCTTTTCTGCAGTGGAAAGGGGTTTTTTGTTTAGGATTTCTCAACAATAGGAAAAAAGCCGACAATTAACATGAAGAAAATTGAAAATTATAGTTATATTTGCGTATCAAAGAGGATATGGGCTTATTCATAAGAAATTAAGACATACTCGAACGACAACGAACGTAAGTAAGAAATAGGCGAATAAATGCGCTAATATTAAGTGATACGAAATTTGTAAGAATGTGTATCTGTGCTATCATGTTAAAAACAGACCGAAAAAGTGTCCTCATGAAAAAGAGGCTGTTGGTTGGGAAAGTAAAAAATAGCTTGTTTTTGATGATGGACAGCAGGAGGAGATCGAGTAGTGAAAAAAGCAGGAATCTTCGGTTTATTAACATCTGCTGTTGTATTGGCTGCATGTGGCGGCGGAAACACAATCCAAGTAGGTGTGGCCAATGAAGAGCCATACGGCTACATTGACACAGACGCGGGAGAAGTAACGGGGGCCAGCCCAGAAATTGCCCGGGCTGTGCTGCAAAAAATGGGCTATGAGGATATTGAAGGGACTGTTGTTGATTTTGGAGCATTGATCCAAGGCGTCAACAGCGGACAGTTTGACATCGTTACAGCCGGGATGGACATCCAGCCAGAACGGTGCGCAAATGGTAATTTCGGCAATATTGAAATGCAGTACGGGGAAGGGATTGTGGTCGCCTCAGGCAACCCGCTAAACATCACAAGCTATGAAGACATTGCCGAAGATCCAGACATTCGTGTTGCGCTTATGGCAGGGGCGAACCAAGAAGCGATGCTGCTCGCACTAGGAGCAGATGAAAGCCAATTTGTCAGCGGAAACAGCATTGCCGACAATATTGCTGCTGTTGAAAATGGCCAGGCAGATGTGATGGTCGCCACAGATGCGACAGCAAACTCAGCTGCTCAAAACAATACGTCAGGCAAAGTCGAATTTGTGGAAGATTTTACACAGCCTGTGATTGATGGCGAGGAACAAATCGCCTACGGTGCAGCCGTCTTCCCACAATCGGAAGCAGGAGAAGAGATGCGGGAAGAATACAATGCCGCACTGCAAGAACTCATTGATTCAGGGGAGTTGCTTGAAATCATTGAACAGTTCGGCTTCACTGAAGCCAATTTGCCTCCTGAAGACATCACTATGGAAGATCGCTGCAATGCCTAAAGGGCAAGAGGGAAGCATGGTGCTCACATAGGTGGAATCCCATGCTCCCTTTTTTAGTTGATAAGAGGTGAGAGGATGTTCAATAACTTTTCTAGCTTTATGCCGTTTATTCTAAAAGGGCTAGAAATCACGGTCCAAGTTTTTTTAGTAGGCGCTGTCGTCGCGTACAGCATCGCTCTCGTTGCTGGTTTGATGCGAACATCAAAAAATCCAGTCATCCGCAGTGTGGCTGCTGTTTTCGTGGAGCTGTTCCGCGGCACATCGTTGCTTGTGCAAATGTTCTTTTTTGTTTATGCGCTACCGATGATTTTCCCTGGCCTGTCGATGTCAAATTTTTTAGCTGGTTCAATTGCTGTCGGTCTAAATTACGGCGCGTATGCTTCAGAAGTGGTGAGAGGGGCAATTCATTCAATTGCCGTTGGCCAGACGGAAGCTGCCATTTCATTGAACATGTCAAAATGGCAACGGATGAGGCTTGTGATTTTGCCGCAAGCGGTCCGTTTGATGTTGCCCGGTTTTGGCAATAACGCGATTGAATTATTGAAAGGGACGTCGCTTGTTTATTTTATCGCGCTAGCCGATATGACGTTCCAAGCCAATGTACTCCGAGGCAGCAACAATTCGCTGTCCAACCAAATTGAAATTTACACATACTTGCTGGTCGCTTACTTTATTTTAGCGCTGCCTTTGATTTTCCTTGCCCGCTGGCTGGAAAAAAGGGCTTCTAAAGGAGTGAGCACATCATGAACAAAACATGGGATTGGGAATTTGCGATCGCAATTTTTCCCGAAATTCTTTCCGCTATTACAGTAACGATTGCAGCTACGATCATTGCTTATTGCATTTCGCTAACAGCGGGCCTCGTTTTAACGCTTTTGCGGCGTGCATCCTTTAAGCCGTTGGCACTAACGGTTGCCGGTATGATTGAATTTATTCGGGCAACACCACCGCTTGTCCAACTGTTTTTCGTTTACTATACAACACCATTAACAGGCTTCCAAACAGGCGCTATCGTGCTCGGCCTCCATTATGCTACGTACGTTTCGGAAATTTACCGCTCGGGGATTGAAGCTGTTCCTAAAAGCCAATGGGAAGCAAGCCAGGCGTTAAATTTCACGCGTGCCCAAACATGGAGACGAATCATTTTGCCACAAGCTATTCCTCCAGTCATTCCAATGCTTGGAAACTATTTAATTGTCTTATTTAAGGAAACACCGTTGCTTTCGGCGATTTTTGTCGTAGAAATGATGGCTGTTGCCCAGTCAATCGGTACAAGCGATTGGCGTTATGTAGAGCCGATTACGATCGTTGGTTTCTTATTTTTAGTGTTAAGCTATCCGTCCGCTGTGTTTATTCGCTATTTAGAACGGAAAGTCGGTACGCTGCACGGCAATAAAATTGAAACTAGAGGAGTGAAAACATGAGTGAAGTCATGGAGAAAGTGGAACCAGCTTCAGTTGTGCAAATGGAGCAAGCAGAAACGCTTGTCCGTTACCGCAATGTGAAAAAAGCATTTGGCGATACGGTCGTTTTGAACAATTTAGACATTGACGTGAAAAAAGGTGAAAAAATCGCTCTAATCGGCCCGTCTGGCTCTGGCAAAACAACGATTATTCGCATGTTGATGACATTGGAGCAGCCAACGGCAGGGACGATCGAAGTGGATGGAGAAATGCTCTGGCATAAAAAAGTGAACGGCGAGCTAAAGCCGGCTGACGAAAAGCATTTGCGCAAAGTACGGGGCAATATTGGAATGGTGTTTCAACAATACAATTTGTTTCCCCATATGACGATCATGAAAAATTGTATTGAAGCACCTATCCACGTCCTTGGCTTGAGCAAAGACGAGGCAAAAGAACGGGCTGTGGCCATGCTTGAAAAAGTCGGGCTTGCCGACAAAGTTGACATGTATCCATCGCAATTGTCCGGTGGGCAGCAGCAGCGTGTAGCCATTGCTCGTTCACTGGTTATGCAACCGAAAGTGATGCTGTTTGATGAAGTAACAGCAGCCCTTGATCCAGAGTTGGTCGGGGAAGTGCTTCAAGTGATTCGCGACATTGCAGAAGAAGGAAAAACGACGATGATGTTGATCACCCATGAAATGGATTTTGCCCGTGACGTTGCTGACCGGATTTTGTTTCTTGATAAAGGCAGCATTGCCGAACAAGGCACGCCTGATGACGTTTTAAACCACCCAAAAACAGAACGGCTAAAAACATTTTTAGGGCGTTTTCACGCCTAAGGAAAATTTTCTTGTTTTCTTTGATTTAGCGAACCTTCGTTCTCTTTAGTAGGAAAGCGAACATGAAGGGGAATGGCTATGAACAAAACAGAAAAACGCTATGTCGAAAAAAAACTTGAAACGTACAATCTTTATCGCCTGACAATGGCCTATGAAGAACTTCCAAAGACGACACAGAGCTTTCAATTCGTTCCTGCTCACACGGGAGCTCGATCGTTCTTTTCTACAACCGAACAGACAGCGCTAAAAAATATTGAAGCAGCCCAAAAAAGGAAGAACTACATGACGATGATCGAACAATGTGTCAATCGCTTGCCGCCTGCTGAACGGGAGTTGATTGTCCGCCGCTATTTGCAAGAGGCAGACCGGTTTGATTATCAAGTATACATGGATATGCTCATTAGCGAGCGCCAATATTACCGCATAAAAAACAGGGCGTTTACAAAGCTACATTATTTGTTTTCTGTGTGGGAGGAAGAACAGGGAGAGTTGGAAGGCATCTGAGCGAACGTCAACACGTTGCCAGCGTTCATGAGCAAATGAACGCTGGTCTTTTTTGTGCTATACTGCCTGTTAGGATCAGGAAAAAGGAGACATTTATGCAAAAGGCGAGAGAGAAAAAACGCTCCTATAAAAGGCCAACATTGAGGACAACGATTTTTTTACTCGTTTCGGCAGTCGTCATTGCGGCGTTGCTTGTAACGGACCTTCTTATCCATCGGACGATTGAAGAAGAAATTGAGCAAAATCAAACGGAAAAAGCGCAGCAGCTTGCTAGGGCGGTTGCGCTTATGCCTGTTGTCCAGCAAGCGTTAGTCGAAAAAGAGACGGAACCTGTGCAACAGTACGTTGAAACCTTTATGGGACAAGCTGATGTCCAATTTGTCGTTATCATAGACATGGACGGAATTCGTTATGCCCACCCAGACCGAGAAAAAGTCGGTAAAGCTTTCGTTGGTGGAGATGAAACAGAAGCGCTGAACGGGAATGAAAGTGTCTCCACGTCTGTTGGAACGTTAGGCAGGTCATTGCGGGCCTTTACGCCTGTTTATGCCGAGACAGGCGAGCAAGTGGGAGCAGTCGCGGTCGGCATTTCCCTCGAAGTGGTGGAAAAAGCTCTCCAAGCAAACCGCGTAAATTTGCTCATTGGCACACTGTTTGGATTAAGCGCAGGTTTAGTTGGCGCCGTTCTGTTATCACGCTTTATTAAAAAAACACTATTCCATCTCGAACCGCGAGCAATCGCCACATTAGTAGAAGAGCGAAGCGCCATGCTGCAATCGACCATTGAAGGAATGATCGCCGTTGATGCCGATGGGAAAATTACACTAGTCAACAAGTCAGCACAAGCGATTTTTGACCGTGCTGGCCTGCCGCCAAAGCCAGAAGGTGTCGATGTCGAAGCCTATATGCAAAATTCTAGGCTCCGTCATGTGCTCGCTAGCGGCCAGCCAGAATACAACAAAGAACAAGATTTAAACGGACTTACCATTGTCGTTAACCGCGTTCCGGTTCGGATAAATGACCAAATTATTGGCGCGATTGCCACATTCCGCGATAAAACGGAAATGAAACAGCTTGCAGAACAACTGACGGGCGTTAAAACGTACGCTAGTACGCTGCGGGCACAAACCCATGAATTTAAAAACCGCCTGCAAGTCATTCTCGGTATGTTGCATACAAAAGAGTATGAACAAGTAGAGGCCTATGTTGCCCAAATTGTTGGCAACCAATCAGAAGAATTAAAGCAAACGACCGATAGGGTGAAAGACCCGGTCCTTGCAGGGCTTTTGCTCGGCAAAAAAAGCGACGCCCGGGAAAATGGGGTCGATATGAAACTTGTCATTGACACGGTGATTGAACCGTTGCCCCAAGAAAGGCTGGCGCTTGAGCTCACCACGATTCTCGGCAACTTGATCGATAATGGGATTGATGCTGCTTCTGGCAAGGAAAACGGAAGCGTGAAGGTTACTTTGTATGTGCTCGATGAAGAATTGATTATCCGCATTGCCGATAATGGCCCAGGAATGAGTGAAGTAGAACTGGAGAAGATGTACGTGCGTGGCTATTCAACAAAAGGAAAAGACCGCGGCTATGGTTTGTCTCTTGTAAAGCAAAGCGTCGAGGCGATTGGGGCAGCTTTTACAGTGGAAAGCGAAATCAATCAAGGCACGACTTTTACTGTTTTTGTGCCAATAGAGAGGGGGAGGCACACATGATTCAGGTGCTTATCGTCGAAGATGATCCGATGGTTGCCGCTGTTGTTAAAAGTTATTTGCGCGATGTGCCAGATTTTCAAGTGGCGGCTGAGGCTGGCGGAGTAGAGGAAGCAAAGCAGCATCTTAAAGAAAACAAAACAATCCAATTAGTGTTGCTTGATGTTTACATGCCTGGGGAAAATGGCTTGTCACTGCTGCCTTATTTGCGCGAAAACAAGATCGAAGCAGATGTCATCCTGATGACAGCGGCCTCAGACAAAGAATCGATCGAGACTGCACTTCGATTCGGGGCAGTTGATTATATTTTAAAGCCATATCAATTTTCCCGTTTCCAAAAAGCATTGCATGCTTACCAAAGCCGTTACAATTTCTTTCGCAAAGAAGAAACGACCGATCAAAAACAGCTTGATGAAACGTTTTTTGAAAAAAAACATACGCTTGAAAAACAAACGTTGCCAAAGGGGCTTACGAAAGAAACGCTGCAAGAAGTTTGGGAGGCGATTAGGCAAGTCGGTCAAGATAGCTTTTCAACAGAAGACATCGCCCTTCATGCTCGTCTCTCTCGTGTTTCTGTGAAAAAATACTTAACGTTTTTAAAAGAATTAGACGTGTTGCAGTTACAGCCAACGTATGGATCAATAGGCCGACCGATTCACATTTATCGAATCGATAAAGACAATGTTCGGAAAATAAAGCCCTATTTGTAACGAATACGTGCCCTAGCCTACTGTTTTGCCAGGTTAGGACGGATTCCAGCCAGTTAGAATCAATAACTGGCTTATTTCGTTTTGAGTTTAAAAGAAAGGCCTGCTTTTTTTAATTACAAAAAGAAAGCGCTTATTTACATAAACTATTCACCCTGCTCGAGCTTGTTTAAGATAAAGCAAGAAACGAGGAGGTCTTTCAATTGGAGCAAATAAAAACGGTTTCAGAGCCAAGCGAGCGAAAATACCAGCATGAACATGATCGAGCATCCTCTCGCTGGAACCCCTTTTATTGGAAGGTAGGAGTGTTGCCTTTCCCTATTTATATAGCTATTGCTGCCATCGTCCTGGCTGCAGCGTATTTTCAAAAATTGCCTGCTGACATGATTGGCGGGTTTGCGATTATTATGGTAGCCGGAATGTTACTTGGGGAAATTGGTTCCCGCCTGCCGATTATAAAAAGCATTGGCGGCCCAGCAATACTAGCACTGTTCGTACCCTCCGCATTCATGTTTTTTGGATGGTTAAATGAAACAACTGTAAATGCTGTATCGAATTTAATGACGACATCTAACTTTTTATATTTCTATATTGCTTGTTTAGTAGCTGGCAGCATTCTTGGCATGAACCGCGTGGTACTCATGCAAGGAATCACGAAAATGTTGGTTCCTCTTGTTGCCGGAACCGCTGTCTCAATGGCTGCAGGAGTCGGCATGGGCCTTTTACTCGGCTATGAGGCAAAGCATACATTGTTTTTTATTGTTGTGCCTATTTTGGCAGGCGGCATTGGCGAAGGCATTTTGCCGTTGTCAGCTGGGTACAGCACGATTCTTGGAATACCTGCGGCTGAATTAATATCACAGTTAATTCCGGCAGCGATCATCGGCAATATCTTTGCCATTATCGGAGCAGCCCTTTTAAAACAGCTCGGCGCAAAAAAGCCCCATCTTACAGGAAAAGGAGTGCTTGTTAAGACAAAAGGGCCAGTAATGCCGAAATCGATTGATGATACAAAACCAGTCAATTTTGCGCTAATGGGAGCTGGGCTCCTCGTTGCTTGCAGTTTTTATGTGTTTGGCCACTTAATGGAATCGAGCTTGCATATTCCAGCAGCAATTTTAATGATCTTGATTGCTGCGATTGCGAAAGTATTAAAGCTGATTCCTGAACAACTTGAGCAAGGCGCTTTTCATTTATATAAGTTTGTATCAACAAGCTTTACGTGGCCGCTTATGGTAGGGCTTGGATTGTTGTTTATTCCCCTTGAAGATGTGGCAGGCATTATTAGCTTTTCCTACGTCCTGATTTGCGCCACAGTCGTCTTTGCCATGATCGCAACCGGCTATTTTGTCGGACAGTGGCTTAACATGCACCCTGTCGACTCGGGGATTGTCACCGGTTGCCACAGCGGCCTAGGCGGTACAGGCGATGTCGCCATTTTATCGGCGTCCGATCGCATGAGCCTAATGCCGTTTGCGCAAGTAGCGACGCGACTAGGCGGAGCAGGGACGGTTATTTTAGCAACATTTGTATTACGTTGGTTAGGACTTTAAGAAATGAAGGAGTATGATAACGTGTTACAAGCACGAAAGCAAAGGGAGGCAGCGATTGCGCTGCATAAGCATGGGAAAATGGAAATGAAAAGCACAGTCCCTTTAATAAATGAATACGATATGAGCCTCGCTTATACGCCTGGCGTAGCTGAGCCATGCAAGCGCATCGCTGAGAATAAAGACGAAGTATACGACCATACCATTAAGGGCAACCTTGTCGCCATTGTTACGGATGGCTCTGCAGTGCTTGGTCTTGGCAATATTGGGCCAGAAGCGGCTATGCCAGTTATGGAAGGAAAGGCCGTTTTATTTAAGCAATTTGCCGGAGTGGATGCAATCCCGCTTTGTTTAGAGACACAAGACGTCGATGCAATTGTCGCGACAATTAAAGCGGTCGCGCCTACATTTGGCGGTATTAATTTGGAAGACATTGCTGCGCCCCGTTGTTTTGAGATTGAGCAACGCCTACAGGAAGAACTAAACATCCCGGTTTTCCACGACGACCAGCACGGCACAGCGATCGTTGTCCTAGCTGCGCTAATCAATGCATTAAAAGTCGTCGATAAAGGGTTGAACAGCGCCCGCATTGTCATCAACGGGGCAGGGGCAGCAGGCCTTTCAATCGCCACGCTTTTGCTAGAAGCAGGTTGCAGCGACATCACCCTTGTCAGCTTAGAAGGAATTGTCCAAGAAAACGAGCCGTGGCTAAACCAACGCCAAAAAGAATTAGCGGCCCAAACAAACCGACGTCATCTTACCGGCAAGCTCGACCAAGCAATCGAAGGCGCCGATGTCTTCATTGGCGTCTCCGGCCCTCGCGCCTTAACAGGCGAACAAGTCAAGCGGATGAATAGCGATGCTGTTGTATTTGCTCTCGCTAATCCGACGCCTGAAATTTACCCAGAAGATGCGTCCGCTGCTGGTGCGGCCGTTGTGGGCACTGGACGTTCAGACTTTCCGAACCAAATTAATAACGTTCTTGCCTTCCCCGGCATTTTCCGCGGCGCCTTGGAAGCCCGCGCTAGCACCATCACCACCTCGATGAAGCTGGCAGCTGCAAAAGCAATTGCGAACATTGTTGGGCAAGACTTGCATGCCGGCCACATTCTCCCGTCTCCGTTCGATGAACGAATTGCCCCTGCCGTGGCCAAGGCCGTTGCGGATGAAGCGAAGGAGAAAGTGTGTAGTTAATAATGAATAATGAAGAAAGATGCATGAACAGAACAGCGCCCATTCTGTAAAGAAAGGGCGCTTCTTTATTATTTAAAAATGGGTAATGAGAACAAACATATATGGAAAAATGAAGAGGAAATTTTAGTAAAAACAGGAACGGTGACTTTGGTGTATCAAGTACTTGGCTACAGGAACAACCACTAACCACCTAGCTTATTTGCACAAAGCCCAAGCAATTGCAACGTAGGAACAGTTCCCATGAAAACCCCCTTTTTAATTAAGCAATTCCTTCTTCTTTTTCTCGAATTCCTCTTCAGAAATGATACCCTCATCAAACAATGATTTATACTTGCGGATTTCGTCGGCGGGGGAGAGCGAATCAGTCGAATGTACTTGATTCTCAAGATAACGTTTGAGAGCGAGAATGAGCTCCTTGGCTTCAAGCATTTGGTTGTATTGATTAATGTTTGTGATCGTGATTTCGTTAGCCTCTTCTTTTGGACTATAGTAACCCCGATTAGCAAACCCTTCGTAATGAATTTTAACTTTTCCACTTGTCATAGTTGGTTTTGATACGGATACGCTAGAGATTTTTTGGATATCTACTGTTTTTGAACCTTTTCCTCCAGTATGTAGAAACTTTTTATATTTTAACGTTATCGTACTTTTTGAAATAACTATACTCCCAGTCAAACCACTATAGTCATAGCTTTTTGTCTTCCCATTTATTAGTTCATTTAGTAATTTCTCGTGAGCAAAAGATACTACGGGAGTATCATTTTGGTCTATATTATCCAGATATTGATTAATAAGCTTTTCAGCTTTTAGAAAACGTTTAAACTGATGGGCAAAAGATATTGTTATAGCGTATTCGTCAGCCATAATATCTAGTTTGGAGAGATCCTGAATATCAAATCCTTTACGTAGAAAATAACAATAGCCTGAGACAATACTTGGTTTTTGTAAAATCAACTTATCGAGGTCCGAATATTTGATTTCTACAGTAGGACTACTAGTGAAGCGTTTATTTCTTCCATGTTTTAGGATTAATTTATCTTCTAAAACTACTAATGTTGACCCTTGCCCTTTAAAAGTGTGTTCCATAGCTAGCAACCATCCTTTCGTAAAGGTGTTCTCCTATTTCTCTTATCTTACCATAATCGTGGCAGAATCATGGCAGAAACACGACAGAATCGAACGCTTGTTCCGTATTATGATGGTAGTGTAGCAAGGTTAGCTAAAACCGAGCTGCACATTCGTTATCCATTTGTTAATGGTGCCGGCACCGCCTTTGCTTTGGATAAACGGAGAAACTACATTTAATTTTGGAGGAATTGACATGGCAGAAAAGAAATTTGTTGGAACACGAGTAGAAGTTAATGGACAAGTAGTGGCAAAATTAACGTCTTTCACACACTCACTAGAGGTTGAAGAGGCAGATGTAACTGGTCTTGGGGATACAGTCGATGGTGGCGGCGTTTTCCGCCAAAAATTCATTGCTGCGTCTGTAGGGGAGACGGTGGCGATGGAAGGGATCGCACTACTTGAAGATGATGGCCAAACAGAGTTAAAACGAGTAGCTGAATTAGGTCAAGAAGCGGTTATTAAGCATACAGACGCTAACGGAGCTGGATACGCTTTAACAGGGTTCTTTACTACGTATGAAGAGGAAGGTTCTGTATCTGAAGGTGTATATACATTCTCTGGCGAGTTCCGAGTAAACACAAAACAAGCAGTTGTGGAAGATGGTGCTCCAGGTGGCGAATAAATCGGCGGACCGTTTGCAATTGCTAAATGAAAAGGCGGAAGAGCTTGCCCAAATCCAACAAGAACAGCTTGTTGCCGATTATGATGATGCTTTAGCTGAGCTAGCGAATGAACAAAAGCATCAATACGTCAAGTTTGCGGGCGAATATTTTCAAATTCCAACTGAAATGCCCTTCCAGTTTGCGACATTTTACTTTCGGCACTGTGTACAAAAAGTGAGAGGCAAAACGCAAATGGCTGTGCCAGAAGAAAAAATGTATGAATTTATTGAACTAATGTTAGGGAAGGAATTTCTAGCCCATCTCGAACAGTCGAAAGCAGGCGTCAATTTCGTTTTTAAACATATTGTGCCTGACATTATGAAACTTTGGGGATATGATGTCAAAGGCTCAGGCGCACAATCAGCCGCGGCGCAAAAAAAAACCAAGATTCGCGGATAATCATTTGGGCGTGGGCAGCGTTAGAAGCAGATTTCTACCGGTTTTATGGCATAAATTTAACAAAAGAGGGATTTGAGAACCGCCTATCTTGGAGGCGGTTCTTAGTATTTGTTAGAGGCTTGCCCGAAGACAGCGCCTTCCAGCGTTTTTTGCAAGACAAAAAGAAACGCAGTGCCGCCGAATGGGATGAAGGCAACATGCAAATGGAAGCGAACAAATGGAAAGGGGGAAGATGATGGCGATTTCAATAGGAGAGTCAGCTAATGTTAGACTTAATTTTGACGATATAGAAAAAAGCGGAAAGGCTCTGGCGGGCTTAGAACAGAGCTTAAAAAATATAGTTCTTGAAGTTAATAAGGTGACACAAGGCTTTGCAGATGGCAATTGGGGAGAGGTTTTTTTAGGTCTTATATCAGGAGCCGGGACATCCTTACTAGGTATAGTAGCTATTAAAGCAGCTTTTGATGGCCTAGCAACAATAATACCAGTGATTGTAAGCGGTTTAGGAGGAATAGTAACCTCTTTATCAGGATTTATTGTACCGATAGCACTCGCTACCGCCGCAATTGCCGCTCTTGTTGCAGGCATTATGTATCTTTGGCAGACAAATGAAACGTTTCGCAATGGTGTAATCCAAGCGTGGGAAGCCATAAAGACCACGATGGAAACGGTAGTGGCTACGATTGTTACTTTTGTTTCTGAAAAACTGGCGCAAATCAAAGCGTTTTGGGATGAGCACGGGGCTGCTGTTATGCAAGCAGTAACCAATATCTTTAATGGAATAAAGAGCATTATTGAACCAGTTATGAACGGCATTTTGGCGATTATGCAATTTGTTTGGCCGTTCATTGTGTCGCTTATTCAAATGGTATGGGGCAATATTCAAGGAGTCATTTCGGGAGCATTGAACATCATCATGGGGCTAGTAAAGGCGTTTGCAGGTCTTTTTACTGGAGATTTTTCTTTAATGTGGGAAGGCATTAAGCAGCTTTTTTCTGGCGCGCTTGAAGCGATATGGAACGTCGTTCAGTTATTATTGTTTGGGCGGCTTTTAAAAATTGCTAGTTCTTTGTTTACCGGTTTAATGGGTGTTTTTTCAAAAATGTGGGGAGCAATAAGTAATTTGTTTTTGACGGCATTAAATGGAATAAGGTCGTTTTTCTCCACCATTTTTACTCCTATTCAAAACGTAGTCATGACAGTAATGGGCTTTATCCGCAATGCCATTTCAACTGGCTTAACAACAGCCTCGAATGTGGTTCAAACTGTGTTAACGGCAATTAGGACAGTATTTTTAACTGTATTTAATGCTGTTCGCAATGTAGTTACAACGGCGATTAGCTTTGTACAGAATTTTATTTCAACCGGAATTTCGGCGGCCCGTACAGCGGTAACAAGTGCTCTTAATGCGATAAAAACCACATTTACAACCATTTTTAACGCTGTCCGTTCAAGTGTGACAACTGCAATGACTAATATCAAAACGGCTATCTCTAATGGAATTCAAAGCGCCTGGCAAGCGGTCTTGAATTTTGTTGGCCGTTTTCGCGAAGCAGGGAAAAACATTGTTAATAGCATTGCAGAAGGAATTACTAGTGCAATTGGGGCAGTGAAAAATGCAATTTCTAATGTCGCTGGAAAGATACGGGATTTCTTGCCTTTCTCACCTGCTAAAGAAGGCCCGCTGCAAGACATTCACCGTCTTAACTTTGGAGGACCAATTAAAGACTCAATTTACCGAGATGTGCCAAAAATTGAACATGCATTTGAGAAAGCATTAACACTGCCTTCTCTTCACGACATTGGTTCTTCACTTGGCCGGGGGTTGGCGCGGCTAGATAGCAATGTACAAGCAAGAGAGTTGCAGGGACTGTCAGCAAATCCTTCTAGCAACATGACGATTGAAGTGCCAGTCCACCTTGAAGGCAAACAAATTGCTAAAGTGACCGCACCGTTTATGGATGTTGAACTTGGACGGAGAGGACAAATGGCACAGCGTGCAAGAGGACACTACTAAAAAAGGAGGCGAGAAAATGAATGCTTGGTTTTCTTTTAATGGCGTGAATTTTTCAAAGTGGCTCAAACTGGTCGATGACAATCGTGCCTCATTGCCGCCACGGAAATTTACGAACACGGAAGTCCACCACGGCGTCCATGCTTCAAATAAACGGTGGGGCGAGTACTTGATCGAGCTTGATGTTTTAATGATTTCCACAAGTTATGAAGAACAAAGAAAAGCAATGCGGGAAATGGCTTATTACCTTTCAGCAGAAGAAGGAAAACTGGTATTTTTTGATGAGCCAGATAAAGCCTATCATGCATTTGTAGTCGACTTTTCCGATTTTACAGGCAAAGGGTTGTTGAAAACGGGAAAATTAGTCTTTCAAGTATCGGATCCCGTCGCAGAAGGGGCAAAAAAAGAGCTTGATTTCACAGGTAGCATAGCTGTCGACTATGTAGCTACTGCACCAGCGATGCCGGTTTACTCGATTCTTTTCCATGAAGAAGCAGAAAACGTACAAATAGAAAAAGACGGGAACCGATTTAAGTTAAATCGAATGTTCCATTCAGGCGACCGGGTTGTGATTGACAGTGAAAAGTCAGCGATCCGCTATAACGATGAATGGGCGATGCCTTTGCTTGATCTGCGTTCAGGATTTAAAGATCTATTTTTACATCCTGGAGAAAATCATATTGCCGTTCATCCCGAAACTGCGACAGTAGAGATCGCATATAAGGAGAAATGGTTATAAAGGGAGAGGGGGATAGAATGAACGTATTCATTTTTGATAAGCACGAAACATGCAGAGCTGTTCTCGATGAACGGCATTTAATTGAAGCGGTTCATACAGAACAGCTAAACAATGCACATTCCTTTGAATTTACAATCCTTGCTGATTGTGACCATGCCCTTGAAATCGTTGAAGGACAACAAGTTGCTTTTTATGATGTCGATGGCGATTTTCAACTTTTTGAAATTGTGGTTGTAGAAGATCGCCATGGCGATGCTGCCTATAAAACGGTTATATGTGAACATGCAGTCAATGAACTGCTTGATGAACCTATAGAACATATTCAGTTTCATCGGACAAACGCAAGGCAAGCCCTTTCTAGTATTCTTGCACGGACACGTTGGCAGCCAGGCGTCGTTGCCGAGTTAGGGGAAGCTCCTGTAGAATTTGGCCAAACCAATGCCAAATATTGTGTAGCCGAGTTGTTAAATACGTTTAAGGGCGAACTAAGATGCCGTGTGACCATTGACGGAAGCAAAATTACCGGTCGGTACATTGATATTCTTTCACGCCGAGGGGCAGATACTGGCAAACGATTTGAATATAGAAAAGACTTAACTGAAATTGAACGCACGATTGATATGAGCAGTGTCAAAACGGCGATCAGAGCTTACGGGAAACCGACTGAGGATGAAAACGGGGACCAAGGCAAACCGATTACGTTTAAAGAGATCGAATGGAGCAAAGCGAAAGGCGACCCTATTGATAAACCAAAAGGGCAAGACTGGCTTGGCGATGAACAGGCAAGAGCCTTATGGGGACGAGGGGATTATGAAGGAAAAAGGCACCGCTTTGGCATTTTGGAAGAATCGGATGAAGACAACCCTGTCCGTTTATTGGAACAAACCTATGAATATTTGCAAACGGTATGTACGCCACTTGTCCATTATTCTGGAAAGGTTGTCGATTTATTCAGACTATCCAATTTTGAACATGAACGTATTCAATTAGGAGACACGGCCGCTGTCCTTGATGAAGACATTTATCCGGTCATCCAAGAAAAAACGAGAGTAATTGAGCTGAAACGCGACTTGCTTGATCCTAGCAATGATGAAGTCGTATTAGGGGAGTTTCTACCGCTTTTTTCAAACCCAAATCAAGAAATGGAAAGAGTACTGGCAAAAGTGAAAGAGAATTCCCATGTGTGGGATCGGGCAGGGAGGACTATACAACCTAATTCGTATCCGGACATTGTCCCTGAAGTACCTGCAAATGTAACAGCGACCGGTTTATACGCTGCCGTCATGGTGGAATGGGATTTTAGCCATTTAGATACGCATATTGCAGGCTTTGAAGTCTATGCAAGCGAAGTACAAGGATTTGCAGGAAACCCTGAAACACTCGTCTATCGGGGGTTTAGCAATACCTATGGCTTTCATGGCGAACCGAACAAACAGTATTATTTCCGTGTCCGTGCTTTTAACTATTACGAGCGTTACTCGCCTTTGTCGGAAGAAGTGAGCGCTACGACAGCACGAATCGTATCAGAGGACATTTTCTTTGGCGAAGACTTGGCTGCCAAACTGCGCGAACTGAGTAAGGAAGCGCAAATTATTGCCGATGGGTCGATTAACTTGGATCAACTGGAAGAGTCGGTCCGCGAGCAATTACAGCAAGATGCTAAGCAATACACCGATGAGGAAATTAAGGCGGTTACCGAGCAAATAAATAGCGAATTGGCCGAAAAAGCCGGGTTAGAGTATGTCGACGGCAAGTTCCAATTCACAGATGGCAAACTAGCTGAGTTAGACAGCATTACCGATAATTTAACCCGTGAGGTTGGCGATATTAATGGGACTGTATCTAACATCGCCACTAACGTAGACGTCATCGAAGGCGAACTATCGGCGACAGCTAGCCGTTTAACGAATATAGACGGAAAGCTGAGTGCTCAAGAAGCAGACATACGAGCCAATGCAGACGCCATTTCTGCACGAATCACCAAGGACGAGTTTGAGGACACGACAGGGCAACTCTCCAGCCAAATTGGCGAATTAGAGTTAACCGCTAGCGGGTTAAGGACTGATTTTGGCGAACTGAGCAAGACGGTTGAAGGAGTGTCAGAGAAACAGTCTAATTTTGAGACAACAATTAATGGGCTAAAGGCCGATGTTTCAAACGTGGAGACAAGAGTAGATAATAATGCCGGAGCTATCACTAATGTCAGTAGTCGAACATCTCAGCTAGAGTTGAGGGCTGATCGATTTAGCACATCCATTACTGAACTTCGTTCGGATTTCGACAATCTGGAAATAGGCGGAAGAAATTTAATCTCACGATCTAGTTGTAACAATGAAAGACCAAGATTAGTGTATGATTCATTTTCGCATGCGAACTTCATAACAGTCAGCTACCAGGATGATTTCTTGATTATGACTAACACAGGGGACTCTTCGACTGACCGATATTACCAGTTAGGTTCTACAAATGTCGCAGATACACAAGGATTTCTAAATGGACAAGAGTATGTAATATCTTTTGAAGCAGATGTTAGTCGTACACTAGAGTTTAGGGTTTTCTCCCGCGTAAACAATAGTTGGGCCAGGGATGTTTTTAACATTCCAGCCTCGGATGGGTGGCAAACTTATACTTACGTTTTTAAGTTTAAGGATAACGCGGCGGGGAAAATGCTTAGATTTCAAATCCCGGGTAATGCTGAGGAATCGCTATTCCGAATAAGAAAAATAAAATTGGAAAAGGGGAACAAGCCTACAGACTGGACGCCTGCTCCAGAGGACATAGAAGATAGAGTATCATCAGCAGAAACAAAAATCGATCAAACCGCTCGTGAAGTCAGCTTGGTGGCGTCTGAGACCAATGTCCTTGGTGGCCGCCTGTCACAAGCAGAGTCTAAGCTAAGTGTACAAGCCGATCAAATCAATGCGCGTGTCGAGAAAAACGGTGTCATTGCTGCTATTAACTTATCTAGCGAGGGTGTCCGCATTGATGGCGCAAAAACACGCATCACAGGGCAAACGTTGATTGACAATGGCGTGATTAAGACGGCCCATATTGGAGAGGCAGCAGTCGGGACTGCTGCGATCGCTAATGCATCGATCAGCAAGGCGAAGTTGCAAAACGCCATTATCGGCACGGCACAGATCGAGAATGGCGCGATCACCAACGCAAAAATTGGCAATGGGCAAATTGACAACGCGAAAATCGCAAATGCCACGATTACCAACGCTAAAATTAGCGACATTAGTGCCGCTAAAATCACAAGTGGCACGTTAGATGCAGCCAATATTATGGTTAGGGCGATGAATGGCAGTATGGCTGTGCAGATGGATGCGGACGGATTTAAGGCGTTTGACAGCAATGCTCGGAACCGAATTTTAATCGGCATACGAAATTTTAATGGTCAGGGCAGCGATCCGGCCCTTGTTAGGTTTTTCGACCCTGGCGGCAAAAACATGGGTTATGTTGGTGCAAACACAAACGATACATTTACCATTTACAGTGCAAGTTCTACATTTATTGATTCCGTCGACCGGATTATCTCAAGGTCCGGGGAGTTTCGTTTTGATCCAATGCGTGGCAGTACCGGCAGTAGGTATTGGGTCATGGGAAGGGGAAATACGTCAAGTAAATCGGGACTTCATCCGACTTTTAGGCCTGATACCTCTGGGTGGGGTCTTGTAGGGATGAGTAATTTCCGGTTATGGGAAGTTTGGACCAATAACATGCATTACTTTACGATGCACAAAATTTCATCACGTAACGTAAAGGAAAACATTGAACCTCTTGACTTGGATTACTTCGCCCGTTTAATAGATCAAGTTGAATTAATGTCTTACCACTACAAAACACCCGATAGAAACGGTGCTTATGTCCGACCGAATTATGGTCCTATTTCAGAGGATTTACCGGAAGAGTTTCGCACGCCGTCTGATGAAGGTCCGGCATTGTCAATGGATGACTTTATCGCTGGAATTCTAGCTAAAGTGAAAGTGCAAGACCGGATAATGAAAGAACAGGCAAACGCGATTAAAGAGATTCAAAAGCAAGTCAATGCTCTGAAAGGAGGTCGCTGATGTGAGTAAAGAGTTATCCTCTGAACAAAAGCAATATATCCAATCACTTGAGTATGAGGTACAAAAAGCGAACGCCCGTGTTGAGTATTTAGCGGAAAGGCTGGGGCAGCGGGAGTTAGAGTTATCAGAAATCGATGCGCAATTACAAACCTTTAAAAACGCTTACGCTTTACTGCAAAAAGAAAAGGAAGACATGAAGCAGGAAGAAACACAAGAAAGCCATTCTGAGTGACATACTCTATTAAATGTATTCGGTTAACGGATTACTAACAGGAAACTAGAACAGCTTGAAAACAACAGCATGCCATTGAAAGGGGGGATGCTATATAGGCACATTCGCTGACTTGTCCTTAGATGTCGCTCGCCTTTACCTTTTCGGCAATGTCAAATTTCTAGACTTGCTCATATTGCTGATGGTGTTCGACATTGTCACCGGCATTGCAAAAGCAATCAAAAACAAAAGCGTTCGCAGCCGGGTTTCTTTGTATGGCTTTGCTCAGAAAATTGGGATTTTTGTTGTCATTGTTGTTGCCAATATGGTTGATATCGTCTTAGATTTGAAAGGCATGGTTGCTTCGGCAACTGTGCTTTTTTATATCGCGAATGAGTGTTTGAGCGTTGTAGAAAATTTAGCGGCCAGTGGAGTGAAAATCCCGCCTGTGATTCGGGAAAAATTGTTAGGTTTTGCGAAAAGCGATGATGATAGGGACTCAGGTGAAGACAAGCCGAATAAGAAAAACGAAAAGGATTTATAGGTAACTTCCAAATTTAGTGTGTAATGGAAATAAGAAGAGGAGAAATCCTAGCTATCAGCGGGATTTTTCACCTAATTCAATTCGTTTCTAACGTTTGTCCATGTCGGCAAGACCCTTTGTTTCATACAAGTAGATTATAAGGGTTGACTGCCACTAGTTGAGGTATGGAGATTAACCCTTACAGGATGGGAGCAGTCCTATCCTTATATGCAGAAGGCTGTTGGCGCTGCCTTCAGCCTTAGACGCTTAGGACAAGCACCTACTATTATTAAGGAGGAATCATTTATGGTTAAAATTTTTATTGATCCAGGACATGGTGGTAACGATCCAGGTGCAGTAGGAAATGGTATGCAAGAGAAGAACTTAACATTGTCAATTGCGACGCAAATTCGTGATATGTTAGTGTCTGAATATGAAAACGCAGAAGTCCGGATGAGCCGAACAGGCGATACAGCCGTCTCTTTAACAGAACGGACGAATATGGCCAATAACTGGGGGGCTGATTATTTTCTATCGGTGCATATTAATGCTGGAGGTGGGACTGGATTTGAGTCGTATATTCACACATCGCAGACAAGCGGGTCTGTTCGGGCACAAAATATTATCCATCCAGCAATTATGCAGCAACTTAGTGAAAGGGACCGAGGAAAGAAAACCGCTAATTTTGCAGTGTTGCGTACGTCAACGATGCCAGCCATCCTAACAGAAAACCTGTTTATTGATCATGCCAACGATGCGGCCAAGCTTCGGGATCCGGCCTTTTTGACGCGCGTCGCTCGTGGTCATGTCAATGGGTTGGCGCAAGCGTTCAATTTGCGGCGCAATTCCGGTGGAAACGGCACGATTTACCGTGTGCAAGCAGGTGCTTTTTCCCAACGAGCTAATGCAGAAGCCCTTCAAGCACGACTTCAAGCAGACGGCTACGAAGCCTTAATTATCCAAAGCGGTTCCCTTTATCGTGTCCAAGTTGGCGCTTTTTCGGTTAAAGCCAATGCAGAAGCACTTGTTGCTGAACTAAAGAGCCGGGGATATGATGCGATTGTTATCACGGTCTAAATGAAAATGAGAATCATTCCTTGCGTTTGCCTAATTCTTTCGTTAGACTAAAAGATAAGAATGGAGAACGAAGGAATGAGTGAAAATGGAATTGAACCAAGTAAAAGCAATTGACGAGCTTATAAAGGGAAGGCGCTCAATTAAGAAATTCAAACCTGATCCTGTATCCATTGAAGAAATAGTCGATATATTGGAAGTGGCAAAGTGGGCGCCGAATCATAAATTAACGGAACCTTGGCGTTTTCTTCTATACGCTGAAGAAGGGAAAAACCAGTTTGTAGACGCTTTTTTGAAAACACAAGCAGGGAGCGATGGGAAGATCCCCGAAAAAGCGCAAAAAAAGGCAGCTTATTTTAGGGAAATTCCCCTCCATCTTGTTGTTGTCATGCCTGAGGACCCTCGTCAAAAAACATGGGATGAAGATTATGGAGCGGTTTGTGCCATGATTCAAAACATCCAGCTTGCTGCCTGGGCCAGAGGCATTGGCATGATTTGGCGTACGAATGACTGGATTTACAATCCTGTCTTCCGTGAAGCCATTGGTGTTCAGCCTGGGGAAAAAATTGTCGCAACATTAATGATTGGTTATGGCGATTTTATTCCTGAAGCAAAAGAACGGACGCCGATTGCTGATAAAATCAATATTATTCGCTCGTAATGACAAAAGCGTACGAAAGCCTCTGCTTTCGTACGCTTTTTTTACTTAATATGGGTCTAACACAGGAAAGAAGAGATAGTAGAGGGTATAGTGTCTTTGTGACCATTCCTTAGAGGAAAAATAAAAAGTGTAAGATTCCTGGTTCTCTTCGAAAGAAGAGCAAAGTTGAGGCTGTTTTTTCCAAACAATCTTGTGACTTTAGACGTAAGAGGTTCAAAGGTATCGACAAGTATGCTACTCTAACAGTAGAATCTTTTATCCTATGATTTTTGTCATATTTTTCGAAGACTTACCAATTAGCAAGGGAGCTGTTAGGGAGTTGAAGCGGTCGGGATTACTACTTTTTTCGGCATTCGCCGGAATGACACTTGCTTTGGCGGCTTGTTCAAGTTCGTCTCCAGAAGATGCTGCTAACACTTATATTGAACATTGGAAAAACGGCGAATACAAGGATATGTACGCTATGCTTACGAATGAAGCAAAGGAGAACGTCGACGAGGAGACGTTTATTACGAAACACGAGCGCATTTTTAGTGATTTGATAGCAGAATTTTCAGTGGATCCGAGTTTTCCAGATGACTACGATGGTGAAGGAATCGAATCGATCCCGATTTCCATTTCAATGGAAACGGTTGCGGGACCTTATTCCTTTGAGGAAGGAATGGAATGGGTTCAAGCAGCGGAAGAAGAAAATGAGTGGTATTTGGAGTGGGAGCCGCGCCTTTTATTTCCTCAGTTGGAAGGCGATGATGTGGTAAGGCTTGACCGCACGCCAGGAATGCGGGGCGATCTTTATGATGTCCATGGGCAGGCGCTAGCGACTAATGGCGAAGTGCTCGAAATGGGTGTGCAGCCAAGCTTGCTTGAAGGGCAAGATGATGCTGTGCCCATCTTAGCCAATGAGTTAGGGCTAACGGAAGACTATATTGAAGAGCAGTTGAGTCAAGGCTGGGTGACACCAGAGGCGTTTGTGCCGCTTAAGCAATTACCTGCTAGCGAAAATCGCCTAGCCGATTCGATTACAGAGCAAGTAACAGCCGCCTCCTACAGGCGCTTGAACGGGCGGGTTTACCCATTTGGCGAAGCAGCTGCCCATTTAACCGGATACATTGGGCCGATTACGGCGGAAGAATTAGAAAAGCGCAGTAGCGAAGGATACTCTTCTTCTTCCAAAATTGGTCTAGCCGGATTGGAATTGGTGCTCGAAGACCGTTTGCGCGCAAAAGACGGAATAGAAATTTATACAGCAAGCGCAGATGGCGAGCGGAAAGAAACCATTATCGAGTCTGAAAGCGAAGATGGCGAGGATATCCACTTAACGATTGATATGGACGTCCAGGAAGCGATTTTTAACGAATTTGCTGGGAAATCAGGTACAAGTGTGGCGCTAGACCCTCTTACAGGGGAAACGTTGGCATTGGTTAGTTCGCCAGCTTACGATCCGAATTTAGCAGCACTTGGGTTTTCTAGCGAGGAGCGCAAGAAAATCGAGGAAAACGAAGAAATGCCGCTGTTGAACCGTTTTAGTGCCAGTTTTTCTCCAGGATCGACAATGAAGGCATTAACTGCTGCGTTTGGGTTAGAAGCAGGGACACTTGTCCCCGAAGAGACAATGGAAGTAAGCGGCCACGATTGGCAGCCAGACGATGCATCTGGTTGGGGCGATTACCATATACACCGTGTTACGGATCCAGGTGGTCCAGTCGATTTAGAAGGTGCCCTTATGTACTCGGATAATATTTATTTTGCGATGGAAGCACTAAAATTAGGGGAAGAGAAGCTAATTGAGCATGCTGAAGCTGTTGGTTTTGGGGAAACTTTGGATTATTTGTATCCGTTGAAGAAGTCGCAAATAACCGGAGAGGACGGATTTCGTTCCGAGCCTGAGCTCGCTTATTCAGGGTCTGGACAAGGGCAAGTGCTCGTCAATCCAGTTCATCTTGCCACGATGTATACAGCTTTTTCTAATGAAGGCGCTATGATTCAACCAGTACTTGAGCAAAGTGAACAAACCGGCGTCGTGTGGAAAGACCATCTGTCGCCTGAAACCGCTGCAATTATTGATGATGCCCTTGGGAAAGTGGTGTCTGAAAAAAGAGGGACGGCCCATGCAATGGAAATCGATGGCTTTCCGTTAGCAGCAAAAACAGGAACAGCTGAATTAAGCGGTAGTCAAGGTGAATCGAATGACGATGTTCTTGGATGGGTTGTCGCCTATAACCAAGATGATCCTGAAATGTTGGTGGCGTTTATGCAGGAAGGGGCAAGGAGCGGCGAAGTTGTCCCAAAAGTAAAGGCAGTTTTTGAAGCAACTCGTTAAAACTTCCGCACATGCCTGCCTGCTAGTGCATAAGATACCCCATCAGATGTGAAGGGGGACCACGATGCAAACGCAATGGCATTATCATCAGCCCGTTTACCGGCGCCCACCTGGTTACTATGGCGGAAGGCCATTTGGCTATGGGGGAAGTGCATTTCTAGGCGGTCTCGTAGGCGGTCTAGGCGGATCACTCATTGCCGCGCCGTTTTTATACGGAGGTTACGGGTACGGATATGGCTATCCGCCCTATGGTTACGGACCTGGAGCTTATGGGTACCCACCTTATGGATATTATTACTAAATAAAAGAACATTAGCGATGGACGCTAATGTTCTTTTCAGTTAGCAAGGCAGTCCGCGTCCGCCGCCCCAAAAGCCGGCGCCGCCAATGATAATAATTAAAATGAAAAGCACCACAACTATAGCAATCGCAAACCCGCCGCCGCCAAATCCTCTCGGCCCACAGTAAGGGCCCGGTCCATAACCGTATCCTCCACAAGGCGGGGGAGGGCAGCAGCAGTTGTTTTGAAATCCTCCGTAATAATAGCCCAAGCATTGCACCACCTTTTTCTAGGATAGTACACGATATGGATATCCATCTAAAAAGGTGATGAACCGTTATAATTTGGGCATGGGGCTAAAAATCCATTGGAAAACTAAACGTCATCGGCGCTTTATGAAAGTCCTCGTTTTCTAATGAGTCTTCCTTTGTATAAGGAGAGTAGGTGCTGATCGTCACTGCTTGGGATTTTGGTTGAAACGTCAGGAGGCGCATAAAGCCATTCCCGCCTTTTTGATAGCCTTGGTAATCAGATAAAATCTGTACTACAGTCCGTTCATTTACACCGTCGCCATCGTCATCAATACGGTCAAACCGCTGAGCCGTGCCGTGGTAGTGCCCGCTCAGGACAAGCTGAATGGAAGGGTTTGGCTTAATTAATTCATTAAACAGTTTGTCTCCATCTTCAGAGCGTTTGCCATTGACTTGCAAGTAACGATGCGTCGCAACAATCGTTGCATGGTGAGGGTGGTCTTGAACGACTTCTTTGGCCCACGAAAGCGTTTCGTCATTCCAACCAAACCCGAGGTAAAGAATGAGGAATTTGTGCCCGCTAACTTGAATTTCATCAAAGTGGGCTTCATTGTCTTTATAAGATCCCTTAAACACATGGCTTTTTTTAAAACGGGCATCGCCAAAATAGCGGCTGTATGTGCTGTAGTCCAATTTGCTATGTCCGACATCATGGTTGCCTGCCAGCACGCCGTATGGAATTTTGGCTTGATCTAGTTTTTTCATCGCTAAGTCTGCCTGAACCCATTCGAATTCATTCGTCATATGGTCAACGATGTCGCCCGTATGAATCGCGTATTTAATGGACTGGTTCCGTTCGTTTTCGACAATCCACTCCGTCATGCTGTCGTAAATATACGGGTAATGCTGCGAGTAATATTGCGTGTCAGACATCCACACGAATGTAAACGGCTTATCGCCGATCGCATAGGCGATTGGAGTTGACACTTGCCCGATGCCTAAAAGCAGAAGGATAATAAGGGTTGGGGCAAGCAAAAAACGTTTGAACATCTCACCACTCCTTTAAATGTAGTGTTTGGATTGTCAGCAAAAATATGTCTAGAAAGATCAAATTTTTTGCGCCCATGACTTAAGGCATGGTACGATCAGTAATAAAAAAGGAGCAAGCTTATGACACTTCTCGATTGGTTTGAAAAAGGGGCGAGTGCCCAAGACTACATAGAGTCGATGGAAGTAAACAAAGAGACGTTGCTTCACATATACAATCAGTACATTCCTAGCGGGGACGCCGTGCAAGAAATGGAACGTCTCCAAGGGAAAGGCATGAAAGCCGTTGTGCTTACCGCTGATTGGTGTGGGGATGCGATGGTAAACGTGCCGATTTTTCTTAAATTAGCGCAAACGGCTTTAATGGATGTTCGTTTTTTAATCCGCGATGAAAACCTTGAGTTGATGGATCAGTACTTAACCAATGGGCGAGCTCGATCAATTCCGATTATCGTCTTTTTCGATAGAGAAGGGAAAGAAGCAGGCAAATGGGGGCCACGGGCTGGCGAGATAGAAGCGCTCGTAACCGAATGGAAAAAGCAGCTTCCTGATCCTGCAACGGATGCCTATAAAGAAGCGTTTAAGACAGAACTAATCCCAAAAACGCGAAAACTATTCCAGCAAAAAGAAACTTGGGATAAAATTGAAGCAGACATGCTGCAAACAATGTCACAACTGTAACAAGCAAAGCCGTGCACTTTAAAGGTGCGCGGTTTTTTCGGTGAAAGCTAACGCTTGTTCTGTAATGATAAAAGAACAGGACAATGGTACAATGAAAAAAAGAAACGGAGAGGGGCCTAGGATTTGTTGACTACAAGCACAGCTAAAATAGATGAGATCATTGAAAATGTTGAAAAAGTGATGATTGGCAAACGAGCGGAAATCCGCCTTAGCCTTGTCGCCTTGCTTGCAGGGGGGCATGTGCTTCTTGAAGATGTGCCTGGTGTTGGCAAAACCGTTTTTGTCAAAGCAATGGCGAAAACAATTAACGGCTCGTTTAAGCGAATCCAGTTTACTCCTGACTTGCTGCCGTCGGATGTGACGGGCGTATCGATTTACAACCAAAACAAGCAAGCATTTGAGTTTCGTCCTGGCCCAGTTATGGCGAATGTCGTGCTTGCTGATGAAATTAACCGTACGTCGCCTAAAACCCAATCTGCTTTACTTGAGGCACTAGAAGAAGGAAACGTCACTGTTGACGGGGAAACGATGGTCATCCATTCGCCCTTTTTTGTCATGGCGACTCAGAATCCAGTTGAATACTCTGGAACATTTCCTCTTCCAGAAGCGCAATTGGACCGGTTTTTAGTCAGAATTAGCTTAGGCTACCCGACGATTGAAGAAGAGTTGGAACTTTTAGGGCGTGTCGAGCAAAAACATCCAATTGAGGATCTAGAAGCGGTCGTCACACTTGATGAAATTTCTGCTTTGCAGCAAGAAGTCAAAAACATTTACATTGACGAGTATGTCAAAGAGTATTTAGTAAACATCGTCCATGCCACTCGAACGAGCGGAAAGATTGAACTAGGCGCAAGCCCCCGCGCTTCCATTGCACTGATGCGGACAAGCCAAGCTTACGCACTCATAATGGGGCGTGATTTTGTTGCTCCTGATGATGTGAAAGCTGTTGCACCCTATGTACTCGGGCATCGAATTCGATTGCAGCACGATGTCCACATGCGTGAAGAAGCGGCAGATGAAGTACTGGCTGATCTGATAAAACAAATCCGCGTTCCGGTAGAGCGGAAAAGGCATGCAACCTAATGAAACGAGTAAAACCATTTGTTTATTTTGCTTTCCGATGGTTGATTGTCCTGTTTATTCTAGCTGCTACCTTTGTCTTTGGCATGTTCCAAGGCGGCTTTGTCAGTTGGTTTTTGTTTTATAGCGTCGTCATTGTGTTTATTTGTTCATGTCTTGTTTCTTGTCTTTCCTTGTTTGGAGTGAAGGCCACGCGCCATATATCAAAACAGGAACTAAGAGCAGGTGAAGAATTTAATGTAGAGATCACGATCTCAAGGCCATGGCTGCTTCCATTTTTTTATTATGAAGCGAGTGACGACGTTCCTGCCTCGATATTGGCAGAGCGGCATGAAGCCATTTTCTTTTTCACGTTAAAAAAAGAGCTGCGCTTTTCGTATGAGGCGAAAGCGTTGCAACGAGGGGAACAACAATTTGGCAAACTGGTTGTAACAGCAAATGACTTGTTTGGCCTTATCCGCGTTAAAAAAAGGATTCCGATTCAGACGGAGTTGCTTGTCTACCCTGCTTATCACTATGTAAAGCATGGCTTAGGAACAATCGGCGTTTCACATGTAGCCAAGCAATTAAAAAAGAATCATGAGGACCACGCTGTTTCTGGCGTACGCCCCTATGTGGCAGGCGATCGCATGGCGCAAATTGATTGGAAGCGCTCGGCAGGTGTAGGAGGGCTCGTCACAAAAGAGTTTGAAACGGACCAGAGCGAAGAAATATCGTTATTTTTATTGCCGAGCGTAGTGGAAACCGAGCTAGAAAAAGAATGGTTTGAAGAAAGTGTGAGTTGGGCCGCGTCTTTGGCAGCCACTTTTGTGTCAGCACGTACGGAGGTTGGTTTGCATACGTATCCTAATGGTTGGAATCAGCTGCAACTTAATGAGCGAACGTGGAAATCAGGCTTGCGTTTGCTTGCCAAAGTGAAGCCATTGAAAACGAAAAAGCAAGCCCATCTGCCTCCTAATCTTCAGCTACTAGGAGGGGTGACTCTATTGATAACGCCGCAAATAGAAGAGAATACCATTCGTTTAGTACGGCAGCTTGAAAAACGTAAAACGCTTGTGTTTGTTGCTTCTGCTGCTCCAGTTGGCGAGTGGGAACAGGAGCAATTTAAGCGGTTAAAGGCACAGCTTTTCCATCCCCAGTTTGAGGAGGGCAAGAGGCAAAGTGCGGATGATGCATAAAAAAAGGCAACTTTATCGTGATTTTGTGTTATACATGTTCGGTTTTCTTTTACTGATGGAATGGCTCTATCCTGTCTCAGAAATTACGCACACAGATTCGATTGCTCTATTTGTCGCCGTTTCTGCTGTGTTTTTCTTGATCACATTCTTTAAAATCCACCTTGTTTGGTCATTGCTTTTTCGCCTTGCTGCCATTCTTGGAGCGTTGTATCTGTTGTTTCCAGAATCAAGCACTGAGCAAATGTGGATGTTTACTTTTTTAGATGATCTCTTTTATAACATCTATTTGCTGACGGCTGGCAATTTGGCGGACATTACCGATATGCACCGGACGTTTTTATTTTTAATTCTTTTGTCCATCCTCAGTTACCTACTGTTTTACTGGATTGTCCAAGCACGGAGAATATTGCTCTTTTTAGCGATCAGCATCGTCTATATTGGTATAATTGACACATTTACCGATTATAGCGGGAGCTGGGCGATTGTTCGCACCTTTATCGTTGGGTTGTTTCTGTTTGGGCTGCTGCTGTTGCTTAAACGCGGCGAACAGAAAGGCACGCACGCTGTTTTATCGTTTCGCACATTTGGCCGCTCATTTGCTTTGCTAGGCGTGTTTATCATGCTAGCAGCGTCGATTGGCTATGCGATGCCAAAACCTGAGCCGCAGTGGCCTGACCCTCTTCCTTATATCCAATCGGTATTTGGCTTTGTTCCGAGCGGTATAGGCACACCTGTGCAACGGATTGGCTACAGTGAGGATGATCGCCGTCTTGGTGGCGGCTTTGTCCAAGATGACACGCCTATTTTTATTGCTCGGGTAGAAAGCGGCCAATATTGGAAAGGGGAGACAAAAAACGAGTATACGGGAAGAGGTTGGCAGCTTTCTGACTCATTAGAAGTCGAAGAGCGGAGTGTGACCCCGCCGTTGCAAGAAAGCAAACGTGCTGATGCCGTTGAAGTAGAAACGCAGCAGGCGGAGTTGCAATTGTATAGTGAAGGGGAGCAACAATTCGGCCACTTATTTTACCCAGGAGAGCTTGCCTCGCCAACGGTAACAGATTTAGTCGGCGAACAAGATTATCCGTTGCAAATGGACCCTGTTTCAGCGATGGCCACAGTCGCGAATGGCGAATTGGTGCCGCAACGATACGAGTTTCAATTTTACGAGCAAACGTACTATGTGGAAGGCTTGCGCAATATTGGCCGACCTGATTACAGCAACGACGAAGAGCTAGCCGATTATTTAGCATTGCCAGAAGAATTGCCTGAACGTATCGGTGAGTTGGCCGAAGACATTACGAAAGACGCGGACAACCAGTACGACATGGCCGTTGCGATTGAACAATATTTAAGCGGGCCCAATTTTGAATACGAAACAGAAAATGTGGCTATTCCCGCAGAAGGCCAAGACTATGTCGACCAGTTTTTGTTTGAAACAGCGAGAGGGTATTGCGATAACTTTTCAACAGCGATGGCCGTTATGCTGCGAACACTTGACATACCGACTAGATGGGCCAAAGGGTTTACAGAGGGGGAAGCACAGGGAACTGTCGGCGAAGATGAAACCTATCAAGAATACGTAATTGCCAATAGCAATGCCCATTCTTGGGTAGAAGTATATTTCCCGGAAGTCGGCTGGGTGCCGTTTGAACCGACGCCTAGTTTTTCAGGTTTTTCCTTTCAGCAGCCCGAAATCGACATCGAAAACCGCGATGAGGAGGATGTCGAGCCTGAACAAAGAGAAGAGCCAGAGCAGGATGAAGACGAAGTGCAAGAGCCTGAAAACGAAGAAGAAACAGAGGCATCACAAACGTTAGGCCAAACAAAAGAAGGCCCGAGCTGGTGGCTAGGAGCCGCCATAGGGATACTTGCAGTGGCGGCGTTGGTTTTGTTTCTGTTCCGCAAAGCAATTGCCCGTGCTTACGTAAGCGGTATGTACAAAAATGACGGGCGAACAGAGTCCTTTGTCCGTTCTTATGAGCGCTTGCTATGGTTGCTCGGTTTTCATGGCTACAAGCGAAAAACAACGCAAACATTGCGTGAATATGCAACCGACGTGGACAGCGAACTGGAGTCTACTGGAATGCGGGAGCTAACCGAAGCTTACGAGCAATATTTATACAGCAATAAAAAACCTGACATTGACGGGGACCGCTTTCATGAAAATTGGAAAAACATCCTGAACAAAATCAGAACTTGACCGCATTCAAGTGGGCTTGTTATGATTATTGGCGTATAAGCTGCATAAAGAAATGCGTGAGCCCCAAACAAATGGGAGAGCATTCATTTATATGGCTGCAAAGGCAATGCCGAGGGGCGATTGCTCTTGTAGCCGTTTTATTTGCGATAGTGATTGATTTTTTCCTATATAGAATTTCTTTAGCAAAGGGTGAAGCTGCATGCAAGTAACGAATCATGAAACGATTGTTGTCCTTGACTTTGGTGGGCAATACAATCAACTGATCACAAGACGTATCCGCGACCTCGGTGTGTATAGCGAACTGCATTCGCACAAACTGACGGCGGATGAATTAAAAGAAATGAACCCAATCGGCATTATCTTTTCGGGCGGGCCTAACAGCGCGTATGTAGAAGGCTCTCCTAAATGCGACCCTGCCATTTATGATTTAGGCATTCCGATTTTAGGGATTTGTTATGGCGTCCAATTAATGACGCACCACTTTGGCGGCAAAGTCGACAAGGCTTCCCATCGTGAATACGGAAAAGCGTTACTAAATGTCGAAAACCAATCGCCGCTCTTTAAAGGCTTGCCCATTGAGCAAACCGTCTGGATGAGCCATGGCGACAAAATTGTGGCTCCGCCAGAGGGCTTTACCGTCGACGCTTCCAATCCTTCTTGCCCAGTTGCAGCTATGAGCGACGAGTCCCGCAACTTGTACGGCGTGCAGTTTCATCCAGAAGTGCGCCATTCCGAATTTGGCAATGACCTTTTGAAAAACTTTGCGTTTGACATTTGCGGCGCTAAAGGCGATTGGTCAATGGAAAACTTCATTGAAGAGGAAATCAAGAAAATCCGCGAACAAGTTGGCGACCGCCACGTCCTGTGTGCATTAAGCGGTGGCGTTGACTCCTCTGTAGTAGCGGTGCTCATCCATAAAGCAATTGGCGATCAATTGACATGCATGTTCATTGACCATGGCTTGCTTCGCAAAGGGGAAGCAGAAAGCGTCATGGAAACATTCACCCAAGGCTTTAACATGAATGTCGTCAAAATTGACGCATCAGAACGGTTCTTGACTAAATTAAAAGGCGTCACCGATCCAGAACAAAAACGGAAAATTATTGGCAACGAATTTATTTACGTCTTTGATGAAGAATCAGCAAAACTAAAAGATAAGAAAATGGACTTCCTCGCTCAAGGAACACTCTACACTGATATCATTGAGTCAGGAACAGACACGGCCCAAACGATTAAATCGCATCATAACGTTGGCGGCTTGCCAGAAGACATGGCGTTTGAATTAATTGAGCCACTCAATGCGCTATTTAAAGACGAAGTGCGTGCTCTTGGCACAGAACTTGGCATTCCAGATGAGATCGTATGGCGCCAACCATTCCCTGGCCCAGGCCTCGGCATTCGCGTCCTCGGCGAAATTACCGATGAGAAGCTAAAAATTGTCCGTGAATCAGACGCAATCTTGCGCGAAGAAATCAAAAAAGCCGGGCTTGACCGCGAAATTTGGCAATACTTTACGGCATTGCCGAATATGCGCAGCGTTGGCGTCATGGGCGACACACGCACATACGATTACACCGTCGGCATCCGCGCCGTTACTTCCATTGACGGCATGACGTCAGATTGGGCGCGCATTCCATGGGATGTGCTTGAAATCATCTCCACCCGGATCGTCAACGAAGTCGAACACGTCAACCGGATTGTGTACGACATTACGAGCAAGCCTCCTTCTACGATTGAGTGGGAGTAATTGCAGGAGCCCTAAAAGTCCTGGTAATTGCAGGGTTTTTAGGGCGATGGTTATTCACAGCTTTTGCAAACTGTAACGCTTTGGTTTTAGCGCTAAATACAGATCTTTGTGCTTTTTCGAATCATAGAACAGTATAGATAGTTACTTAAGATATCCTTCACTTTTCATATAGTAGGTACGAGAAGTAAAGAGGCGAATGAATTATCATTTCAGCCTCTAGAATCATTATTAATTCTATATATGTTATTGATTAAAAGTTTTCGACATAGTGAACGTAAATCATTCCTTTTCCATTTTTTATCTAAAAAATGATCTTCCCATAAACCTATCTCATCAGACTTACTGTTTCGTATTTCTACCACATTTGGATATTTCCCACGCATATTTGTGATACCCGTATGATTGTTTTTTCCATATATTGCATCGAACGTTAATACTAATAAAATATGATCACTAATATTTTCTACATTTAAATCTATTAATATTCTATTTCCACCAATAGCTGATATCTCTTTTGCATTTAATATATAATTCTTTATATTATTATCTCGTGAAAAAAATTTTCGATACTTAACTCTATTGAATAAAATTATTCCGTAGTACTTCAAATAAGAGAAAACCTTGTTATCAAGTGAACTAAAAATTATTTTATTTTCAATATTAATCATCATTTTTGCAATAAATATGACGGGTATATTTATTACCCATACAATTATCTCTAATCCGAAAGAAAGCCAAAAATCCAAAGTCAATATATCATATATATTGTAAATTAATTGTTTTGTGGACATGAAAATCATAAACGCACCGAGTATAGCCATCATAGTATAGAAAAACTTATTATGTGCCTTCGTTTCTTTATCCTTTGCTGTAAATACTATAGACATAGAAAGAATGGCAATTACAAATAGTAAAATCATTTCTAAAAAGATGGAGGAAGTATAAGTTGAACTTATAAACAAAGGTATAGCTGCAAATGTAATTAGCTCTTTTTTCTTTTCAGTGAATAAAACTTTTAGAGGTGTATTTTTCAAAATCTCCAAGACAGGATAAATTGAAAAGAAAAGAATAATTAGGTAATCTTTGATGTACCAAATAGAAAGATTAAAATTAAATTTAATCATTATCGTATAAATCATTATTAATATAAGGAAGTTAAAACCGTTAACAAAAATTGAAATTGGGTTTAAAAATAGCCCCTTAATAGCAACCGCAATACCATAGAATGATTTAAACACCCCATTTTTTCTTCCAAAAAAGATTGCTAATATAATAATAATAAAGACCCAAAGCAATATGGCGATTTCCCTTGTATTCATTTATCTCCTCTTAATCTTTTTTGTATAATTATATCACCATTTCTAAATAGCGTCTGGTCTAATATACAAGAGGAAATTATAAAAGGTATATTAAAAAAGCCGAACCCATTCCAGCTTAGTGATTTTAAAAAAATTGTGCCCGCTGGTCTGTGTTCTAGCTCGTTTATTTTAAATCATAGGTAGGAGTCGGAGTTAAGTCCGGTATGAGAGTCGATTGTTTTCCTTATAGATAAAAAGAGGTATAATAAAAATTGTAATTTCAAGGAGGTAATAACTTGCTAACAGGTGAAATAAGAAATAAAGTTGATAAAATTTGGGAAACGTTTTGGACAGGCGGTATAACAAACCCCCTTACGGTTATTGAACAATTTACATATTTGTTATTTATAAAAGGACTGGATGAAATAGAAACAACGAAAGAGCGAGAAGCGGAGTTCTTGGGGATGGAGCACCAAGGCTTATTTCCTAAAGACAAGCAGAATTTACGTTGGAGCCAGTTTAAACAGCTTGGGTCTGCCGAAGAAATGTATGAAGTCGTATCGAAGGAAGTATTTCCTTTTATCAAAAGCTTACATGGCAAGACAGATTCCGCTTACTCCAAATATATGAACGATGCAATGTTTATGATCCCTACCCCCAACATGCTGTCTAAAATTGTAGATGGGATCGATAACATTCCAATGAAAGATCGTGATACCAAAGGGGACTTATATGAGTACTTACTATCAAAAGTAGCCACTTCAGGAACAAACGGCCAGTTCCGTACGCCAAGGCATATTATTGATATGATAGTGGAACTTGTGAAACCTACTCCTGAAGATATCATTATTGATCCGGCGATGGGATCCGCAGGTTTCCTTGTATCTGCTGCCGAATACTTGCGCAAACACCATAATGATTTATTTTTAGTTCAAGGCTTAAAAGAGCATTTTAACAACACGATGTTTTACGGAAATGATATGGACAGAACCATGTTGCGTATCGGGGCCATGAATATGATGCTTCACGGGATTGAGAACCCGAACATTGATTACCGTGATTCACTGGCAGAAGTAAACAAAGATAAAGAACAATACACGCTAGTCCTTGCGAATCCCCCATTTAAAGGCTCGCTAGATGAAGAAGGAGTTTCAAACGAATTATTAAAGCTAACGAAAACGAAGAAAACCGAATTGCTATTTCTAGCTCTCTTCATCCGCATTTTGAAAGCGGGAGGACGTGCCGCTGTTATTGTGCCAGATGGTGTCCTATTTGGAAGCTCCAAAGCACATAAGCAAATTCGAAAGGAAATTATCGAATCTCATAAACTAGAAGCGATTATTTCGATGCCAAGCGGTGTATTCAAGCCATACGCTGGAGTGTCGACTGCGATCATGATTTTTACGAAAACAGGTGCTGGTGGTACAGACAATGTCTGGTACTATGACATGAAAGCTGATGGGTATTCCCTTGACGATAAACGAAGCCCGATCGAACAAAATGATATCCCTGACATCATTGCGAGATTTAATAATATCGAGGCCGAAAAAGAAAGAAAACGTACAGAACAGTCTTTCTTTGTACCCGTAGATGAGTTGCGTGAAAATGACTATGACCTGTCGATTAATAAGTATAAAGAGATTGAGTATGAAGACGTGGAGTATGAAGCACCAAAAGAAATTATTAATAATATAAAAAAAATGGAACAAGGAATTATGGAAAGCTTAGATGAATTGGAGGGGTTATTAAAGTGAATTTTATCTCGTTAGGTTCAACGACAAAAATAAAAACAGGAAAATTAGATGCTAATGCTAATAACCCTAATGGTTTATATCCTTTTTTCACTTGTTCTAAAGATACTTTAAGAATTGATAGTTATTCATATGACTGCGAGTGCGTTTTAGTAGCAGGGAATGGTGATTTAAATGTTAAGCATTATAAGGGGAAATTTGATGCTTATCAACGTACGTATATCATTGAATCTCTAGATACTACAAAACTTAATGTTAGATATTTATATTACTTTTTAGAATTTTATGTTGCAAGGTTGAGAGAGTTGGCTATTGGGGGAGTAATTAAATATATAAAGCTTGGGCACTTAACTGAGGCAAAAATACCGCTACGAAGTTTATATGAACAAAAGAGAATTGTTAGTATACTGGACTTAGCAACATCACTTGTAAAAAAACGCAAAGCCCAAATTGAAGCATTAGACCAATTAACGCAAAGTGTGTTTTTGGAGATGTTTGGGGATCCCTTGCTGAATGAGAAAAAGTGGAGTGTTAAACCCTTAGGCTACTTTTTAGAAAGAATTGATAGTGGCTGGAGTCCGAAGTGTAATGCTTTTCCGGCTAATAATGATGAAAAAGGAGTATTAAAACTTAGTGCGGTGACAAAAGGGATCTATATCCCTTCAGAAAATAAAGCATTGCCGGATAGTTCTATATTTAAAGCACAGTTAGAGGTTAAACAAGGGGATATCCTTATAACTAGAAAAAATACAAGAGAATTGATTGGAGCATGTGTATATGTTTTTAAAACACCAAAATTTTTAATGATACCGGATACAATATATCGATTGGTTTTTAACTCAAAAGAGGAGATCGATAGAATATTTTTGTGGAGATTGCTAAATAATGAACTTTTCAGAAAAAAAATAACCTCGTTAGCTGAAGGAAGTTCTGGATCAATGCCTAATATATCAAAAAAGAAGCTGCTACGTTTAGAAATAATTGCTCCACCCATAGAATTACAAGATAAATTCGCTGAATTCATAATGAAAATAGAAGAACAAAGGTTAAAGTTTAAACAAAGTGAACACTTATTAGAACATAACTTTAACTCCATCATCCAACGCGCCTTCAAAGGCGAATTATTCACCGAGGAAAAACTTCCTACCGCTTAAACAAAGGAGAGATCGTCTTGACGACAAACTTTGGCTTTCTTAAAGATAAAACCCAGTATAAAAGCTTTGCCAATGCCTGCTTAGAAGCGGAAAAAGCGCTGCTTGTTAGTCCTGCGACGTGTGCGATTCTGTCACGTCGCTCTCTTGAGCTTGCTGTCAAATGGCTATACAGTTCGGACAGTGAATTAAAAGTGCCTTACCAGGACAATTTATCGAGTTTGATTCACGATGCCACTTTTCTGGCTGTGATTGATAGCGATCTACTCCCTTTGTTAAAGTACATCGTCAAACTTGGAAATGTCTCTGTACATACGAATGCAAATGTTAGCCGTGACGAAGCGGTTCTTTCGTTGCACAACCTTCATCAGTTTGTCTCTTGGATTGATTATTGCTATTCGGATGAATATACAGCCAAAGAATTTGATGAATCCTTGCTGCAGCATGGCGAGGAAAAACGGGTTCGACCGAAAGAATTACAAGATTTATATGAGCAGCTAAGTTCGAAAGACCGACGTCTAGAAGAGATGATGAAGGAAAACGAAGCCCTCCGCAAGGTCAATACAATGAAACGCGAAGCCAATACCGATCAGTATGATTTCCAAGTCGATGAAATCAGTGAATTTGAGACAAGACAGAAGTATATTGATCTTGATTTAAAGCTTGCAGGTTGGGAATTTGGTAAAAACATTGTAAAGGAATTTCAAATAACCGGAATGCCAAATGAGCAAGAGATTGGTTTTGTTGATTATGTATTGTTAGGTGATAACGGGAAACCTTTAGCTGTCGTTGAGGCAAAGCGAACATCAAAAGACCCTAATGTCGGTAAGCAACAAGCGAAATTATATGCTGACTGCATTGAACAAATGCACGGGCAACGCCCTGTTATTTTTTATACGAATGGATTTGAAACGTATATTTGGCATAAGCCTTATCCTCCAAGACGAATATCTGGCTTCTATCATCCTTCTGATTTAAAACTGGTGATAGACCGTCTCACAATGAAGCGTGAACTAAAAAATGTTGACATTAACGAAGACATTACGAATCGTTATTATCAAAAGAAAGCCATCTTAGCTGTTTGCGATGCGTTGGAACGAAATCAGCGAAAAATGCTGCTAGTTATGGCAACGGGGAGTGGGAAAACAAGAACAGCGATTTCCATTGTCGATGTTCTTTCTCGCCACAATTGGATTAAAAACGTTTTGTTTCTAGCTGACCGGAAAACACTTGTCCTTCAAGCAAAGAAAAACTTTAACAACCTTTTACCGAGCTTATCGTTATGTAATCTTTTAGATAATAAAGATAACCCAGAAGAAAGTCGGATGGTCTTCTCAACGTATCCAACCATGATGAATGCGATTGATGAAGCCAAACGAAAAGATGGCAAGAAATTATTTACAATCGGCCATTTTGACTTAATCATTATCGATGAATCGCATCGTAGTATTTATAAAAAGTATCGCTCTATATTCGATTATTTTGATGGAATCTTGCTTGGACTTACGGCGACTCCAAAAGATGAAATTGATAAAAATACGTATGAAATCTTTAATTTGGAAAATGGTGTACCCACATATCCATATGAATTAACAACAGCTATAAATGATGAATATCTTGTTGAACCTCGTGGAATTGAAACTAAGATGAAATTCCTTGAGGAAGGCATTCATTATGATGATCTATCTGATGAAGAAAAGGAATTATATGAAGAAACATTTGAGGATGAGTTTGGAGAGGATATTGACAGTGGGGCCTTGAATGAATGGCTTTTTAATGCTGATACAATTGATACCGTTCTCAAGGATTTAATGCAAAAAGGTATTCACTTTGAAGGAGGAGACAAGCTTGGCAAGACAATTGTCTTTGCTAAAAACCACCAACATGCAGTAAAGATAGTCGAACGGTTTGATGTCTTATTCCCGGAATATGGCGGAGAATTTGCTAAAGTAATTGACTATAGTGTGAGCCACTATCAAACATTAATTGAAGAATTTTCAACGAAAGAAAAAATGCCACAAATCGCTGTTTCAGTAGACATGCTTGATACTGGAGTCGATATTCCTGAAGTAGTGAACCTTGTCTTCTTTAAAAAGGTGAGGTCAAAATCAAAATTTTGGCAAATGATTGGACGTGGAACGCGCTTGTGTCCGGATTTGCTAGGAATAGGGCAAAATAAAACACATTTTCTCATCTTTGACTACTGCGGGAACTTTGAATTCTTTAGAGAAAATCCAAAAGGGATTGAAGGAAAAGCAACTGAAAGTTTAACCGAAAAACTTTTTAATTTAAAGGTTGAACTGATTAAAGAACTTCAAGGTATAGAATATCAGACAGAAGAGTATATAGCCTATCGTAATGAAATCATAAATGAGGTTTTTGCAGACATTCAGGCATTGGATGATGAAAATTTCCGAGTTCGCCAACATTTACAGTTTGTTCATAAGTATAAAAACAAAGCGAACTGGAATTCATTAACCGTGATGAATGTGAATGAGATCAAAGAGTACATCTCACCTATTATCCTCCCATTTCATGAGGATGAATTTGCTAAACGCTTTGATCTGGTCATGTACACGATTGAATTAGCTAAGTTACAAACGAAAAATGCAACCAAACCTATAAGTAGTGTAATAACGACTGCTAAAGCATTATCTAAGTTAGGAACCATCCCACAAGTTGTTGAGCAAAAGCCTGTCATTAATAAAGTGTTAACGGAAGAGTTCTGGGAAAATGCTGATATCTTTGAACTAGAGCATGTTCGTGAAACGCTCCGGGATCTCGTCAAATTTATTGAAAAAGAAAAGCAAAAGATGTACTTCACCAACTTCAAAGACCAAGTACTAGAGGTAAAAGAAAGCGGCCCACTGTTCCATACAAATGACTTACAGAATTATAAAAAGAAAGTGCATCACTATTTACAAGAACATCGGGATGAATTAGCCATTCATAAGCTTCGACACAATAAGAAGCTGACAGAACAAGATTTACACTCATTAGAAACCATTCTGTGGAATGAATTAGGGACAAGAGAAGATTATGAAAAGGACTTCGGCGATACCCCGATCACAAAGCTTGTTCGGCAAATTGTCGGGTTAGATCCAAAAGCAGCTAATGAAGCATTTTCAGAATTCCTATCCAATGAGAAATTAAACATTCAGCAATGTAGGTTCGTCAAGCTGATTATTGACTATGTGGTGAAAAACGGCGTAATGGATAAAAAAGTACTGCAACAAGATCCATTTAAGTCAGTCGGCAGTATTGTCGAATTGTTTAAGGATAATATCGACGATGCCCGAAAGGTTATGGGCGTTATTGATGAGATCAACCGGAATTCTGAAGAGATTGCCGGGGCATAAATCAAAAAGATACAAAAGAGGCACCTAAGAAACTATGTTTAGGTGTCTTTTGCTGAGTTAAATAGGTGATGAGAGCTTTAAATATCTTGTGTAAATAATGAATAAACGACGGAAAAAGGAAGCCTCTTTTTAGTAGAATGCGAGTACCAAATTCACAGAAAAGAGGACTTCCTATGACTGATTTTACTACAGATATTTTAAAACTCTAGTTAAGGAGTTACTTTATGAATCTACAACAATTCAATAAGGAAATATTTTATAACGATGTTTTTAAAGAAAAGAAAATCATTTTTCTGGGTGAAAATGGGCATGGCGTTTCTGAAATACAAAAACTAAAAATAAAGATGGTTGAATATCTTCATGAACAGTTTGGTTTTAATAAGATTGTCTTTGAGGGCGGTATGGGGGAAATAGCGATTGCCAATCATAATAAACATCAGTTGTCCACTAAATCATTTTTAATGGATTCGTTGCCCGAGGTGTGGCATACGAAAGAGTTATTAGAGTTATTTAAAATCATCCAAAATAGGGAGTTAACGGCTTTTGGTATCGATATTCAATACCAAAATCATTCTTTGCATGATTACATTTTTCCAATTTTAGATAAATATAATCACGGTTTAGCGAATGATTTTTCTGATGCTGAAAAAACGGTGGATACAATAACTGCTAGAACGTTTATGAGAAAGAAAATGTTATCGACGAAGAAAAGACTAGATTTGATCTATGGTCGTGTATATGCCTTTTTAACAGATATGAAACAAGAAGTTATGTTAAATCACGTTATTGATGAGGCTACCTACATGTTCATGCTAAGAGCTATCGAGAATAGAATGAACTTGTTAGAACTATGTTTAATGAATTTTAATATGTATAGTTATTATCGTGATAAGTATATGTTCGAGCATCTTTCTTTTTTAGTAAACAAATGGCCTGAAGAGAAGTTTATCATTTGGGCGCATAACTACCATATTAGAAAAAATAATTCATTAAGTCAGGGTTGGCTGAGTGAAAAATCATTAGGTGAATTTTATTCAGAAAGGTACAGCGATAGCTATCATTTGGGGGTTTACATGAAGGAGGGCAGTGCTGCAAATAATAGGGGCAAACCCTATAAAATAAAAAGTCATCCAAAAAATAGCCTTGAAAACCATCTTTTTTCTAAAAGTAATCATGATATTATATTTGAGTCTTTCAAAAACAAGGATCCACAAAAGTGGTATAACCATGAACAAACTGAACGCGAATCCGGAGTAGATAAACGCAGACTTATTCCATCTCAACAGTACGATGGAGTAATCGGCATTAGACACGTAACACCAGCAAAGGATATTAATGCTTAATTTAAAACCCCATGCTCAAAATATATTTCAGACAAAACGAGCTCATATCTAGTTTGCTGATGTCTAATTTAAAGTAAATGGAAAAAAATTAAAAATTTGATGAAGGAATCCTTATAATCCATCATTTGATTATACTTCCCACCTATTGGAAATTAGAAGGCCATAAATCAAATTATTCAATTACCACCAGTACTAGAATCGATCAAGGAACACTCTTTAAAAGTACTCGCCAAAGGCACCTACACAGTAGAATACGAATTTATAAATGAGGATGAAATGCCATCAAATTAAACGTTCATGTAGCAAGATTTGGAGTTTTTTCTAAGCATAAAAAAGAAGGGTATTCTCGGCAGTAACGAAACCACCAAGAAAGGCCCCCCCCTTCTCAATGACTACTATATCCCAAAGTACATTGAAAGATCTAGTTGAATATCTTGTTACTCACTTCGTGACAGACAATTTGGAGACCATTATGCGAGCCGAAATTCAAACGTATCTGGAAGAGAATCAAGACGGGCGAGGCAGCAGTCGCAATGCTACTACAAACGAACGCTCCATACAAAATACGGCCACGACGATCTCCGTTAGAATGAAAATTTCAGGTGCACCTTCGGCTCATACGGGATGAGATATCACTGGTAGCGAGAATGCACATTTCCATGCAAACACGGCACACTCTTTATTAGGCAGGGGGGGTCTGTTTTATTTTCAAAGTGCTTTAGGGGTTAATGGTCTTATTCAGCCGATAATGTTAAAAACAAAGTCGTGATGGTTTAAAAAGTCGTGAAATTACCCCTGTAGATATGCTTTGTTTAAAGGGGAGGAGAAAGTAAAATAAGCTTATACCACAATCAGTCATATTCTGGAACAATATTGCGAACAAAGTAAACGACTTGACTCTGTTATAAATAAGACCTACTCTTATATGGACTGAATAATTGAATCAAAATATCAAGGTCAATGGTAATCATTAGATTAACATGCTGAAAACAAATGTAATGTTTTTTTCATATGATTTAATAAATATTTAAAGCAGGCTATATAATAAATTTTATCGCAGAATATGATTAAAGGAATTGTAAAAGGCGAAGCTAAGTCATAGGAGAGTGGTCAAATGTTTCATGGAGTTGAATTCGATTTTGTTGTAAAAGACAGTAAAGCTGCTTTGGAGCAGTACAAAGCTATTTTTGATGTTGAGGTAGTGGAGGAGACAAATTTTAAAGTTGGAAATAACGAAGCAGTATTTAATATCTATGGTACACGTTTCCATATGCTTGATGAAAATCATGAATATCAACTTTTTGCCCCAAAAGAAGGTGACACACAATCATTTTGGTTTAATATCGTGGTTCCAGATATTAAAGAAACCTATGCGAAAGCAATTGCAGCAAATGTAAAAGAAATTCAGCCTGTCACAAGAATTGAAAAAATGGGCGTCTCCAATGCGATGTTTTCTGATAGTAATGGTTACGTGTGGATGTTGCATGAAATTCATCGGGAGGTATCTTTTGAAGAACGTGTAGACATTCTAAGTGAAGACTTTGAATAGGATTTCTTAAAAAATCGAGATTAGTGAAGGGAATGTTTCCTAATCTTGATTTTTTTTACATTTCATTTTGATGTTTGGTATCGAGAAGATAAAGGCAGAAACGAATGTTAGTTCTTGATGGTTATGTAACAAATGAATAAACTAGTAGAGTCGAATAGGTTTCTCACCAAGATTCAGCCAAAGGAATAAGAAAGAAAGAGAGAGTGGTGGGTCTATCAAGGGCGTTTACAACGGACAGCGTCTGTGCTGCGTCGTCGTCAATGGAAAACCAAAAACACTATGCCCCCGTGGGCGCTCACTGTTGGTCCAGTCCATCAATCAAGCAGCGGCTTAAAGAGATCCGAAAACGACAGACATTTGGCCATTGGGAACTGGACATGGCCGTCTCTACGGAGGAAGCCATTTGAAAGCTGAAAACTTCTTTACCTAAATACGCCATTCAAACAGCCACCGTAGAGCGTGGAAAAGAGTTTGCTTGTTATGCATCCATCGAGTAAACAAACTCTTTCCTTTATTTTGCGGATCCTTATTCTTCTTGGCCAAGAGGCAGTAACGAGAATGAAAATCGGTTTCTGCGAGAGTTCTACCCGAAGGGACGGATTTTGCTTGTATTGATTCTATCAATGGCCAACTAAGAAAATGCTTACGATGGCGAACAGCCCACGAGGCAGGTTACCCATGAACTGTTGCGCTTGAATTGACAATTTTTTAAATAAAAACGGCACGACTGAACGCTACCCTGTTTAGCACATACTCATATCGCCGTGCTTTCATCATCCTTTTGAGTAGCATAAGTTCGTTTCCAGCCTGTAATGGCAGCAATAACAATGATGATAAAAAGAGACCAGGCGTACGGATTAAGGAATGAAGTTAAAATATTTGGCAATGGAATTCCCCATTTATTAGCCGCTAAGGATAGCTGTCCGTACCATGTGATGATCGTGCTATGCCACGGAATCGTGAAATAAAGGGTTGTGACAGAACAATCCATCAGGATGGCTTTTCGGGACGGTGACAGATTAAACCTATCGCCAATTTTTCTAACAAATCCTGGTCCAACAAGTAACGCTGCAACTGTATTATGCGAAATAGGTGTAGAAATAAGCGTCGTAACAAAAATGATAGATAATTCTGCAGAACGTACCCCTTTTGCAACCTTTTTAGTAACAAAGTCCAAAATGCGGTCAATCGCCCCTGATTCTACCATAATTTGAGTGATAGCTAAGATAATCAACACAAAAATCATCGTATTGCTAATACTTAAGATCCCATCTTCAATAAGTCCAGATGAGACACCGCTTTCTTTTGGGATGTGGAAGAAATCGGATAATACAATTGAGCCATTTAGAATGCCTAATAAAGCAGCAGATACAATTCCCCACACAAATGCTTCAATCATATGCCTGTTAAGGAATACTGCTGTAATAAGCACTAAAACACTAATAAACATAAGAAGCCCAGATGGGTCTACATCCACTCCCATTTGTTGTGCACTTACTACTTCGCCGCCTCCACCTGTCAAGAATATGATAAGCATGGAAACTAGCGCGGCAATAATAACCATTGGCATACGAGCTAAAACAACTTCTCTAATACTAGCATTTTGTGTGGCAGCAGAGGCAATAGTCGTATCCGAATGAGGGGAGACGTTATCTCCAAAACCAGCACCGGCTAAAATCCCTACTGCTAACATGACAGGGTCTGCTCCTAATAAAATACCAGCAGGATAAAGTACAGGTGTAAGAGCTGCTGCTGTACTAACCGAGGAACCAGTAGCTAAGGAAAAAAACATCGTACATAAAAGGGCTAACAACGCAAAATAATTTTGCTGTACGTTTACTTCCAATCCCACCCAGAGCAACCCTTCAATCAGGCCTCCAGCTGTCAAGATTTGCCCAAAAACTCCTGCAAACAAATATAATGTGATAACCACAGCGCCGTTGCTGTTAGCAACACCCCTTATGAGTGCAGCACAGTAGTCACTTTTATTTTTTGCCAAGAAGATTCCGAGAAAAAAAGCTAACCAGCCTATTGCCCAAAATGAAGTCATTCCCCCATTTCCCGAAAAAGTGAGAATAATCATGCCAACAATAAAAATCAATAAAGGGAAGCTGCCGCCGATAGCGCCTCCATACATGTTAAGTTTTGAATCCTTCATAGTCCCTCCTCCTTATTAACAAAATACAAATAGATTCTTTATATAGGGTACCAAACTTTGTAATTGTACCATAAAATCTAAGAAATCTATTTTAAAAACAACCTTGAAAGAGTATGAAGCGATACTTCACAGCAGGAAGGGGCTCATCATTATTTCCTACACGACGAATATTGACAGCATCGTCTTACAACGTCATGGGCTTATGATGAGCTCCTTCTTCCGCATTTTAATAAGTTGTTAGTTGAATCAACTCGCTTGTTCCACCGACTCCTAGTTCTCTATTTCTAAAGAGGAACCGGTACATGCCGTAAATTTCAAAAATATTTAAAAATATTAAAGGTCGTTAGCTGAGTTTTTCGTAATCGAGTATATTACGGACTGTGTGGATGTCAGTCATTGTTCTCAAGCCTTGTTGACGATAAAACATTAGTGATTGTGCTACATTAACCAGCACATTTGCTGTAACGGTATCCCCAAATAACCCTCCGGGTATGGTAAATTCCAAATGTCCAAGGTCCTTACTTTCAAAAATGATGCGGTCGATTTCCTCGACGTTGACTGACATCACCAGATCTAAGGTAATAGGAATAGTACCACTGCTTACTGCTGTTTCGTGTAAACCACTTACTCTTCCTTTACCAACATGACCAGAGGATAACTCTAGGTCGGTTGAAGTAACTGTCGGTTTAATTGATTTTTTTATTTTTTCCTGACTGAGACCCAGCCCATTTAAAATTAATCGAAGGGACTCCTCAAGACCGACATGCCCAATATTATTTTCTTCTGCAAGTGCATTAAATTCTTCCACCGTTTTACCAACACCGACTTTTTGTTGCAAAGGTATGCGCCGTTTGGAAACGTCCACTTTTCTGGAAATGTGAATACTCTCGATATCTCTCGTAACTGCTGATGTAAATACAGCAAGAGAATCCATGACAAAACCTGGGTTAACGCCTGTTCCAATGACAAAAAGTCCTTTATCTTTTGCGTATTGATCAATCTCCTTAGCTAACTCAGGATATCTCACCCATGGAAACGAAAGTTCCTCGCAAGAAGATACAACAGAATAGCCATGGTCTAACAGAGATTTAATTTGTGGCCAAACTTGTGGAACACTTGAACCGGTTGTATGGAGAGCAACAGAATGATTTGCTCCATGTGGAATGTTGCTTAATGAACTAGTCACTTTAATTCCCGTATTTGAAAGGCCAGCTATTTCACCCAAATCTTTCTCGACTTTATTCGGGTCAATGTCTACCCCGCCAATCACTGTAATGTTATTAGAACGTGTACAACTTTTAAAAACTTCGAGACCAATAGGTCCTAATCCATATAATAATACGTTAATCTCCTTCATCCTTTTCCATCCCTTCTTTGTAATCGGTTACAAAAATCAATATAGCAAATCAAATTAGTTATAGGAAATACGAATTTCATATATGGTTATAAGCTGAGCTAATAGGTGCTGAAAAACTTTCATTTATTACCTTTCTTGCATCTCTTAAAATGTCATTATCCCTTGATTCGTTCCAAACCATTGAAATAGAACTCATAACGGAGATGTCTTTTATAGGCACAGCTTTAATTTCATAAGCGCTGTATAGCTGAATCATATCTTCCGGTATAATGGAAATGCCAATACCGTTAGAAATCAATACAGCCCGGCTCATAAACTCGGCCCCTTTTGCAACGATTTTAGGTGAAAATCCTGCTGACATACATGCATATTCCATAAGATAATACAAGGTGGAAGATGTTTTAGGGTCGTAATGCAAAAAGTCTTCCTCTTTAAGTTCATTCAAATCCACTTCATTATAACCAGAAATTATATGTTCCTTTGCAACAGCAACGGATAGGGGAGAACGAGTAACGGTACGCCATCTTAATGGCTGTTGAAACTCAGCAGAAATATCTAAAGGTGTACGTATAAGTGCCATATCAAAGTCGCCTTTTTTTATGTAATCAAGCGCTTGGCTAGACAACGTCTCTAATATGTTGAATTCCAGTAATGGATGTTGCTCTTTTAGTCTTTTAATTAAAGTCGGCACAATGCTCATAGCTGCTGAAGGGGTGGCTGCAATATGTAAAACAGGTTTCGGCACACTTTTAAATTGTTGTAAATGTTTAAAGGAACTATCAATATTCGTAAATGACGGAACCAACGTCCGATATAAAAATTCTCCTTCTTTTGTCAAAGTGACTTGGTTTTTAGAACGGTTAAGCAGCAGCACGCCAAGTTCCTCTTCCAATGCCTTTATCTTCTGACTCAGAGCAGGCTGAGATATATTTAGTTGATGTGCGGATTTACTAAAATTTAAGTGCTTGGCAATTTCTAAAAAGCTTCTTAACGTTAAGTAATTGATATTCATGCCTTCTCCTTCCTTTTAGCACTGTCCATTAATCAAATTTATTATAGATTACTAAATGGTATTTTCAAATACGAACGACCAACTTTACAAATTAAATCATATAGTAACAAGAAAACATCAAAACATTCTTATCGAGTAAACACCCCAAAAAATAAAGGGGAGCGTCAAGAATTTCGTGTTAAGGAGTTATTTTATGAATCTACAACAATTAGATAAGGAATTAATTATATATAACGATGTTTTTAAAGAAAAGAAAATCATTTTTCTTGGTGAAAATGGGCATGGCGTTTTTGAAATACAAAAACTAAAATTAAAGATGGTTGAATACCTTCATGAACAGTTTGGTTTTAATAAGATTGTCTTTGAGGGCGGTATGGGGGAAATAGCGATTGCCAATCATAATAAACATCAGTTGTCCACTAAATCATTTTTAATGGATTCATTGCCCGAGGTGTGGCATACGAAAGAGTTATTAGAGTTATTTAAAATCATCCAAAATAGGGAGTTAACGGCTTTTGGTATCGATATTCAATACCAAAATCATTCTTTGCATAATTACATTTTTCCAATTTTAGATAAATATAATCACGGTTTAGCGAATGATTTTTCTGATGCTGAGAAAACGGTGGATACAATAACTGCTAGAACGTTTATGAGAAAGAAAATGTTATCGACGAAGAAAAGACTAGATTTGATCTATGGTCGTGTATATGCATTTTTAACAGATATGAAACAAGAAGTTATGTTAAATCACGTTATTGATGAGGCTACCTACATGTTCATGCTAAGAGCTATCGAGAATAGAATGAACTTGTTAGAACTATGTTTAATGAATTTTAACATGTATTCTTATTATCGTGATAAGTATATGTTTGAGCATCTTTCTTTTCTAGTAAACAAATGGCCTGAAGAAAAGTTTATCATTTGGGCGCACAACTACCATATTAGAAAAAACAATTCATTAAGTCAGGGTTGGCTAAATGAAAAATCGCTAGGTGAATTTTATTCAGAAAGGTACAACAATAGCTATCATTTGGGGATTTATATGAAGGAGGGCAGTGCTGCAAATAATAAGGGCAAACCTTATAACATAAAAAGTCATTCAAAAAATAGCCTTGAAAACCATCTTTTTTCTACAAACAATCATGATATTATATGTGAGTCTTTCAAAAACAAGGATCCCCACAAGTGGTATAACCATGAACAAACTGAACGTGAAGCCGGAGTAGATAAACGCAAACTTATTCCATCTCAACAGTACGATGGAGTAATCGGCATTAGACACGTAACACCAGCAAAGGATATTTATGCTTAAATTAAACCATACAAAACTGCCTGTTCCATCCACTATAAACGTTTATCAAAAAAGTGAACCTCGGCGGCCGAACTAATCTGGTAACTGATCGGTACAGTCAATCAGCCTAGATAGCTGTATGCTCGAATCTAGGCTGATTCATTCTATTCATCCAATATTCCATATAAAAATAGATCAATCGCTCGGTCTATCTGCCCCTCTTTCTGAGGGGAACGAAAGTAAGAGGAAATTGAGATAAACAATTGACTTACCGCAAATTCTGGATCAATGTTACTTCTTAGCTGCAATTTACTTTCTGTGAGCAACTCAATAAACGGCTTTTTATAGGACGTGGTCCAAAGGACAAATAATTTGTCTGCAATGTCTGGCGATAACGTATGTTGGATATCATGCAACATCATAAACAGATTAAAGGGATGGCGTTGCTGCAAATAATAAACCATGTTTCGTATTTTCTCTTCAAAGGGCTGTTCATTATTTGAAGACATCCGTTCTAAATTTCCAGATACCTCTGTGGCCAAGCGGAGCATGACATGATAATAAATTTCTTCTTTTTTCTTGAAATAGTAGTATAAGTTGGGCTGAGTAATGCCTAACGTATCAGCAATTTGTCTCGTCGATGTAGCCTGATAGCCTTGTTGCATAAATAATGTTTCAGCCACATCTAAAATTTCATCATACATGTTTCATCACCTAGAAATTGAGTTTAATGTTACCTGCTTCAACACCGGGGCTGTGAGAGGAAGGCAATGGCTCAGCGAACAATTGCCTTTGCTATATTTTTTCTTTCAAAATCCCGTCTTTCATGATTAGCACACGGTCACAATAATCGATTAAACGTGTGTCATGGGTGACCATAATCGTCGCTTTATTGTTTTTTTTCGTTTCCTTTGCCAAAATCTCAGCAACTTCATACGCTTTTTCTGTGTCCAAGCTTGCGGTCGGCTCATCGGCTAAAATGATCGTTGGATCGTGGTACAAAGCCCGAGCGATGGCGACTCGTTGACGCTCACCGCCAGAAAGCTCTTCTGGGTATTTCTTTTTCAATTGGTCAATTCCTAATTGTGTAAAGAGGTTGTCGGCTGTTTGCTTTCTATTTTCTTTGCTGATTTTATCAACAAGCTGTAGTTGTTGTTGTACGGTCAAGAATGGCACAAGGTTTGATGATTGTAAAACAAAACCAATCTCTTTAAATCTAAGTTTGGCGCGCTCTTGTTCTTTCTTTTTGCTAAAAGGGTTACCATTAATCAATACTTCTCCCTCGGAAGGCGCTTGCAATCCCCCGGCAATCGTTAGAAACGTGCTCTTTCCAGAACCAGATGGGCCGATAATAGCGACAAACTCTCCTTTTTCTACCGCGAAATCTGTTTTCTTTAACGCTTCAATTGTATGAGCACCATCTTTGAACGTTTTTTTCACTTGTTTAAATTCAATTGCCCCCATGTTTCCACTCCTATCCAATTGCTTTCAATGGATCAATCTTTACGATGCTTCTTACTGAGAAAAATGCACCTAAAACAGCGATGACTATGATGAGCCCACTAATTCCTGTGAAAAATTCGATCTTTATTTGGAAAGGCACCGCTTCTGGCAACAGCAAGGATGTACCCAATGTGGCCAGCAAGCCGATCATGACACCTAATGCTGTTAATAAGAACGTTTGCGCAATAACAGAAGTTGAGATATATCGACTAGAAATGCCTTGGGCTTTCATTACCCCAAAAATTTCCGACTTTTGCATAGTCAGCACATAAACAAATATGCCAATCACAATGGCGGCAATGATAATGAGAAATCCAATCATAAACCCAAACGTTAGTACTTGTGCACTGTAACCAGGAAGTTCATTGATGAAAGTGGCGATATTTACTGTTTCTAACTCATCAGGCGTGTCATTCAGTTGCCCTCTCGTCACAATTGCATTAATAGGCGCCTCATCGACTGTTTCTGGCTGATCAAAACGAATTTCTTGGTTAGCCCTGATTGACGTGTATAAAACTGGGGATACATTGAACTTTGCATCATCCGTAAAACCAACGATTGTCAATTCTTTATCGTTGCCTGCTAATGTTATACGATCCCCTAATGACAGGCCGTATTGCTCTTTTAAGCTCACATCTGCGACCGTTTCATTGTCGTTTGTAAACATTTCTCCCTCAATTATGTTCGGGACTAAAAATTGATCTGGCACAATGCCAAAAAACTGAACATTGACCTTTTCATCGACATCTTCTTGTGTAATCACACCGGCCGTTTGCGCTAAAATCGCTTTCTCATCAGCGGAAACGTCGTCAAATACATTGGTTGAGACCATTGACATGTTTAAATTGTTATTTGATTCTTCCGCTAATAATATGTGATCGGCGTCCCATTTATCGACAACCATGCGATTTTCCTGTGCCAGCCCATAGGCTAATCCCGTTAAAAAAAAGACCAAATAGGCAATCAAGAACATGACACCTATCACCAAGGCATAGCGTAATTTGGAATGCTTCATTTCATTGATTGCTAAAAACATCTTAACGCCCCTCCTCGATTTTATCGAACGATAAAATGAGCGTAACATGTTTGTTAAGGGACTTCAACAGTAAGGGCAGAGGCAACGAACAGTCGGTGAGTGAATGAATAAAAGAGGCTTGTCTAGTATCGCTAGAGTATCTAGACAAGCCTCTTTTGATAGTCAGAGTGTAGTGCGTATAAATTACATAAAATGGGTTTCCTAAAATTACAAGGAGCTAGTTTCCCTAACCTCAGTTAGAATAAAAGCAACGCAACATTCTGAGTTTCTAATTGGTTTAGTTACGTTAATAATGAGGTTTATGATCTGTGAGTATAATCCTTGGTTATAAAGCGAACAAAAACTGAACGCAAATGTGATTGAATATGTAAGCGCTTCGATATAATGTAATAAGTAGGAGGAGGAATGCTTATGCTGCAGCAAAGATCCCTTAACATCCTAGAATTAATAATGGGAAATCATAATATTACCATGAAAGATTTAGAGGTAAAAACGTTATTAACGAGGAGACAGATTAACTACGATCTAACGCGAATTAATGATTGGCTCTTACAAAATAAATTTAAAGAAATAAAAAAACAAGGAAAAGAAGGCTTTCTTTTTCAAAATGATACAAATGAAGTACTCAAAGCCCTTTTGAAGGAAAATGTGAAATATATACTGAATGAAGACGAACGATTGATGGCTATTTATCTTTATTTATATGTAAGTAGAGAGGAAATATCCTTATTTCATTTCACAGAAATGTTGGATGTAAGTCGAGGTACGATAAATGATGATTTAAAGAAGCTAGCCAATCAGTTAGAAGATTATTCATTAAAGCTGTCTTATTCAAGGTTGAGAGGATATCACATTGAAGGGGAAGAAAGTACGATTAAGTATGTTGCTCTGTTATTAATAACGAAGCTAATTGATGATAATCGTAGCCACTACATTTTTCATTTAATTATGGAAGAACAGGGACTATCGTTATTTAACAAACTAACTTCTGTCTGTAAAACCTGTTTTTACAAAGATAATATTCATTTTTCAGATAATGATCTATTAAAAGTAACGTATATCGCCACCTTTATTTTAATGAGAGGCCGGGGAATCAAAGAAGACTTTTTACAAGAAAACAACTTTGTTTTTGAAGGCCATAACGAATATGCTGTAGCAGGAGAAATTCTGGATAAATTAGGTATGGATCACAATGAACATATTGAATTTTTAACGTCATTATTGTTAGCGTTTTCAATTGGGGATTCTTATTTAAACACACCAGATTATCCAATGCTTAAAAAGATCATTGAAAAAATAATGATAAAATTAGAAGTTTCGTATGGGATTCAGCTAAATAGTAAGGAGGAAGTTTTAGAGCAAGTATATGCGCATTTCAGACCAGCCTATTATCGAATCATATTTCAATATCCGATTGTCAATCCATTAAAAGATAAAATCAAAAAGCAGTACAATGCTTTATTTAAACTATTAAAGGATATACTCGAACCGCTAAATTTACCGAATAATATAACGGTTTCTGATGATGAGATCGCCTATTTGACAATTCACTTCGCGACTTTAATTGATATAGATGTAACAACTGTAAATAGTACGAAAATGATAAAGGCAGCGATTGTCTGTCCAAATGGAACAGGGATTTCTTTATTGTTATACAAGGAATTAAAAAATATTTTTCCTAAAGTGTATTTTTTGAAACCGATTCCAATCAGTAAATTAGATAGTTTAAGAGATGATATAGATATTATTTTTTCTACAAAATTAATTAAAGCAACACAGCCTATTCTTGTCGTAAGCCCTATTATGAATAATTTAGAAAAAGCGACTTTGATTAAAAATTTTTATCGGAAAATAGGGAAGACGGTTGTTACTGAAAATTACTATGTGGAAGATTTACTAAAAGTCATTATCAAACATGCTGTAGTTAAAAGGCCGTCAGAATTAAAAGAAGAGTTAAATAATCTAATCTTAAATTATTCATATGTTGATGGTATTGAAGGGAGACAACCGATGCTAAGTGAAATTGTCACTAAAGAGTTAATTCAACTGAATGTTGAGGCGGTTGATTGGAAAGATGCGATTAAAAAAAGTGCGACCTCTTTAGTTAATCATCACAAAATTACAGAAGGATATGTAAAAGCCATGATTGACAGTGCAGAAGAAAGCGGTCCATATATTGTGATTACAAAGCATGTGGCATTGCCACATGCCAGGCCTGAAGACGGGGCGAATGAGTTAGCAATTAGCATAACTACTTTAAAAAAACCGGTTGAATTTGGAAATAGCGAAAATGATCCGGTGAAGTATGTGTTTTGTTTAAGTGCATTAGACAATATAACGCATTTAAATGCTTTATCAGAGTTAGTTGGACTGTTAGGTGACCATGCCTTTTACGAAACATTGGAAAAGGCAAAAGAACCTAGTGAAATCATAAATTTCATAGAAAAATATGAAGAGGAGATGAGTTTATCATGAAGGAAGCATTGGTAGTATGTCGTACAGGAATGGGAAGCAGTATGATGTTAAAAATCAAGGTGGATCAAGTTGTAAGAGAGAACAAGTATCCAATAAAAGTTAGCCATGACACATTAAGCGCAGTGAATCAATTTAATGGGGATTTATTAATTACGATAGAGGATTTAATACCGGATGTTAAAGATAAAGTGAAGTATGTGATTGGAATTAAAAATTTGATGGATAAGGAAGAAATTAAAAGGAAGTTAGAAAAGTTTATGGAGGATACGAAATAATGCATGCGTCGAAATAATAAACAGGGGGGAGCAATATGGAGTTTATTAAAGCGTTTGTTATAGATTTACTTGGAACGGCAGCTATTTTAGTAGGGTTAATGGCTTTTATCGGATTGGTTTTACAAAAGAAACCATGGGATGATATTGTATCTGGAACCCTTAAGACGATTGTAGGATTTTTAATATTTTCGGTCGGTTCGGGGGCAGCTGTTCTCGCATTAGATAGCTTTCAAGGCTTATTTAGTGAAGGATTTGGTTTAAACGGGGTGCTCCCATTAGCAGAAGCAGTCACTGCACTTGCACAAGACAGGTTTGGAACAGTTGTCTCTCTCGTTATGCTAGTAGGGTTTGCGTTCAACTTACTATTTGCCCGTATCACGCCATTTAAGTATATATTTTTAACGGGGCAACATAATCTCTATTTAGCTGCACTACTGACCGTCATGCTAAAAGCATTAGATGTAGGGAATACAGCTATCGTTATTGTTGGCGGAATAATATTAGGATTTTCAGCTTGTATTTTCCCAGCCATCGCTCAACCTTATATGAGAAAAGTGACAGGTAATGATGAGATTGCATTAGGCCACTACGTAACAGTCGGTTATGCCATTTCTGGATGGGTTGGGTCAAAGGTAGGAAAGCCTGAAGATACGACAGAAAACTTGAAATTACCTAAATGGTTATCGATGTTTAAGGATTATGTTGTAGGGGTCAGCTTGACAATGATTGTATTTTACTATATTGCTACCTTTGCGGCAGGCCCAAATTTTGTGGAGGATTTATCAGGTGGCATGAATTGGTTAGTCTATCCATTGATTCAAGGTCTGACATTTGCCGCAGCGCTTTATGTCATCATCACTGGCGTGAGAATGTTGCTTGGCGAAATTGTGAATGCTTTTGTAGGAATATCAGAAAAACTAATACCGAATGCGAAACCGGCATTAGATTGCCCAGTTGTATTTCCATTCGCTCCTACAGCTACAGTCATTGGATTCTTATCTGCCTATGCTGGTGGACTACTATGTATGGTTATGTTTGGTGTATTTGATCTATCTGTCATCATCCCTGTCGCCGTTCCGTACTTCTTTATTGGTGCCACAGCAGGCGTTTTTGGAAATGCCTCAGGAGGTTGGAAGGGTGCATTGGCAGGTAGCTTTGTCGTCGGTATTCTCATTGCAATCGGTCCTGCGATTATTTATCCAATTATGGCGGATATCGGTTTAACCGGGACAGCATTCCCAGAGACTGATTTTACGATTGTAGGGGTACTGGTGTATTACATTGGCCAATTTCTCATAAATTTATTCTAATGTTACTAGGAGGATGTTCAATCATGAAGCCATTAACAAAAGAAAACATATCAGAATTATCAGTCACTACAGTGAGAACATTGTCTATCGATAGTGTCGAATATGCTCAACATGGGCATTTGGGAATGCCGCTTGGAGCTGCTCCGATGGCATATGCATTGTTTAGAAATGTGTTGAAGCATAATCCTAAAAATCCAAAGTGGTATGATCGAGATCGATTTGTTTTATCGTCAGGGCACGGATCGATTCTGCAATATACTTTACTGCATCTTACTGGATATGATGTCTCCCTATCTGATTTAAAAAACTTTAGAAAGCTTGGCAGTAAGACACCGGGTCATCCGGAAGTTGGTTATACTCCTGGCGTAGAGGCAACAACTGGGCCATTAGGCCAAGGTCTGCCGATGGTTGTGGGGATGGCAATCGCAGAACGCCATCTAGCTGCTAAATATAATAAAGACGATCTAAACATCGTCGATCATTACACGTATTCAATCTGTGGTGATGGCGATTTAATGGAAGGTGTAGGGCAAGAAGCCATGTCGCTTGCAGGTCATTTAGGGCTTGGCAAGTTGATCGTTTTATATGATTCTAACGACATATGTTCAGATGGCTCTGTTACTGATAGCAACACGGAAAATGTACAAGAAAAGTATAAAACAATGGGCTGGCAGACGATTTTGGTGGAAGATGGAAATGACCTTGAAAAAATACAACAAGCGATCGAATTAGGTAAAAAAGAAACGAATAAACCGACCTTAATTGAAGTTAAAACCGTTATTGGCTACGGTTCTCCAAACTTAAGTGGAACTGAACATATTCATAGCAATCCAGTTGGTGAAAAAGAAGCTCAACTCATTAAGCAGCAATACGGATGGCATTTTGAGGATCCATTTCACATCCCAGATAAGGTAAAAGAAGATTTTTCGCAAGTCCTTTCGAATGGTTTGGATAATGAAAATAAATGGAACGAATTATTCAAGCAATACCAACAGAAGTACCCAGCATTGGCTACTGAATTTATTCGTAGCATGGAAAATGAAATAGAAATAAATGAATTATCAACGGAGTTCACGGAAGAAAAAGTAGCGACAAGATCAGCGTCAGGTACCGTATTAAATGAGATTGCTTCTAAAGTGCCGTCCATTATCGGTGGTTCAGCAGACTTAGCTTCATCAAATAAAACAACCCTTCGTGATAATGAGTTTATGACAAAGGAAGACTATCGTGGATCAAATATTCATTTTGGCGTTCGGGAATTTGGAATGGCTGCGATTATTAATGGGATTGCATTGCATGGTGGAATAAAAGGATATTGTGGTACATTCCTCGTATTCTCGGATTATATGAGATCGGCCATTAGAATGTCCGCTATTATGAAAGTTCCAGTAACTTATGTGTTTACGCATGATAGCATCATGCTAGGACCAGATGGGCCTACACATCAACCAATTGAACATCTGATTAGCTTAAGGGCTATGCCGAACTTAAATGTGATTCGGCCGGCAGACGCGAATGAGACGAAAGCTGCCTGGCTTATCGCAGCGAATTCTAAAAAAACACCAACTGCGATTATACTTGGGAGGCACGACGTTCCCGTATTAGACAATGCTTCTTTAGAAGGGGTCCAAAAAGGAGGATATCTCATTTCTGAAGGAGCGGAAGAGGCGACAGGTATTATTATTGCGACTGGATCTGAGGTGGAATTGGCAATAAAGGCACAGAAGATTTTGGAAAGTAAAAATATATTTGTGAATGTCGTAAGTATGCCTAGTTGGGAATTGTTTAACCAACAAAATGAAGACTACAAAAATAGTGTTTTACCATCAAACCTTGATAATAAGCTAGCTGTTGAGATGGGGTCTGATATTGGATGGAGAGAGTATATTGGCCCTAAAGGAGACACAATAACGATTAATACGTTTGGAGATTCAGGAAACGGGCAGGAATTGGCTGAAAAATTAGGCTTCACACCAGAAAACATTGCACATAGATTTATCGAATTGAAAGAAAGGAACTTATAAGGATCTGCACAAACCATAAACAACCATTTCTTCACCATAATTTGAAGAAATGGTTGTTTGCATGAGCTATTAACCTTTCCCTTGTACTTGAAAATACAGGGGGAAGTTATCCTAACAAAAAAGAAATCAACGATTCTAGCCTTGAAAATAAAATAGGAGACTTCAGTCTGTCACAAATCTTTTCTCATGAAAAGAGGGTACTGGCAAAAAGAAACAATCAATAGCAAAATGCCTAAAGAAATAAAGATAAGTGTACTCGGTAGAACTTGGCTTAATCCTGTAAACATACCACCGATGGCCATGCCAGAATAACGGATAAAATTAAACAAGCCTAAGGCAGCACCTCTATATTCTGAAATTTTATTACTGATCATTGTCGAAAACAATGGGGGCGCAAAACCGATAGTGACGCCATATAAAAACAACAACGTGCTTAAACCGATAATCGTTTTCGTATGGAATATGCCAAAAAGGATAATCAACGCTGGCATGACAAACAGAGTGGCTCTATACAGCTTACCTAATGCTATTTTTCTTTGTAACTTTTTAAAGAGCACACTGCCTAAAATCATGCTTACAGTTAGAGGTAAATACAATAATCCGATATATTGTAAATCAACGTGATAATGATCTCGAAGTAATAGTGGTAAAAACACGAGAATGGCAAAGTATATAAAAAATACAAAGAAGCTTATCAACATCATCATAAAAACAACACGATTAGAAAAAACGGAACGGTACGTCTGTAAAAAATGGTCTTGCTTTTGTGAATACTCTATTTTATAGCCGCTGTCAGGAAGTCCGTACATCATAGACAAAAGCAATATAACACAAATAACCGAAAGAAATAGAAAGATTCCTTCGTAACCAAAGTACTCTCCTACTAATCCGCCGAGTACTGGAGAAAGCGCTGGGGCAAGAGTCAGTACAATTTGATAAGTACCCATTGCGTTTCCTCTTTCTTCCCCTTCAAATACGTGTGAAATCATAGTGATTGTTACCAGTGGAATAATTCCAGCACCAACCGCTTGAATGAGCCTACAAATTGTAAAGAGCAGAAAATCATCTGTAAACGCACAAATGGTCGTCGAGATCCCCATTAAGACAACACCTAGTATTAATAACCTTTTCTGATTTTTTCGATCGACCACTGAGCCTAAACAGATTTGTACAAGCGCTATAGTCAGAATGAAGCTGCTCACTGTGAAGTTTACCCAATGAATCGACACGTTAAAAGAATCTCGAATAAGGGGAATGACCGGTGTATAAATATTTTGATTCAAGGAAGCGAAAAAGCTGCTAATGCTCAACAAAGATAGTATAAGCATTTTTCCATAAGCCTGTTGCCGTAACATACCTCGTTTCCTTCTTCCATTTTTAATGTGACTTGATATTTTCTGCAAGAGCATGTAAAAAACGAATAATTGTCTCTAATTCTGTTGAATTAAATTCAGCAAAGATGCGCATATAGCGATTCCTTGCCTGTTCATGCAATTGACTATGGATAAAGGCGAGCACCTCTCCTGATTTCGTTAGACGGTAATATACTTCTTTTTTGTTATCTGCTAGTTGTGTCTTCTCCAGGATTTGCTGATCCAATAATTTCTTTACTGCTTTTGTAATAGCTGGCTTCGATACGTTTAAATGTTCTGCGAGCATGGTATTATTTGCTCGTTCTTGTTCTTTTACAATCGCCACAATGTGTAATTGAGTCAGTGTCCAATCAGAAACAATCGATTCCTCCTGGCTGCCTTTCATTGCCTTCCTTCTTCTGTCAGCGGCTTCTCTTTCTTTAATGACTTGTTCCAGTGCTTCGAGTGCTTGTTCTTTTTTATTCATTTGATTCACCTATCTTTATTTTATTAACTGGTTAACAATATTGATTGTATGACTTTTTTAATAAGAATTCAACCCTTAAAAATGTGTGAAAATATTTTTTTGTTATTAGTTATCCGGTTTACTATATTGGTGTGGCGTATGCGTTGGTGAAGTGAAAAGGTTCAGCAATCCATTAAGTAGAGGAGGGGATGACCATTAAATGGCGTTAAAAGGGGATCGATAGGAGATGATTCATAACACTGTGTTTTTATGGGAAATGAGCGCACAAAATGAAAACGGATTAACTTTTTATAGATGTCTATCCTAAGCCAATCCGTTTTTAAGATCTCAATATTAATAGAAGTTTAAATAGGTACAGCGAACTTCAATCAAATAGTAATCATAAAAAACTACACTTTTTGAATAACTATTTTTAGATATTTCGGTTACTTTGATCCTAGCCCTTTCATCTTTTTCCACTTTCTAATTTTCGTTCGAAAGCTTTTAAATGGAGCCACTGTATTGATATGAATCCATTTCCAAATGGGCCAATTGGCTGGCGTAGAAGTCGCCCATTGTCTACCACCTGGTTCAAATAATTCTTGGTCGCTATAGCTCTCAACTAATTGAACGATTTTATGAACATCTTGTTGAAACAGGTCAATCAATGTTTCAAGGGAACACGCTGCGTACTTGTCATAAAAGCTCTGATAAAGGCCACCAAGGTTATTCCATTTATAATTTTCCGTTGGTGTTATGACGTGCTTTCCATCCTTATTATCTTGTTCCCAAGAGAGGATTAAATTGATCCAGCCTAATTGGTAGGCAATCATCTGGGCTGGCGTTCGGTCCACTTCTTTTACGAATACATCTTTATCAAGATCATCAATAGCATGAAATTCATTCATGAATAACGTTGCTCTTTTCATTATTTCATCAATCAAAGCTTGTTTATTCGCGTAGTTGCTCAGTTGTCATCATCCTTTCTTAACCGTTTTTGCTTATATACTTTTATACAGATTATACAATCAAACGACTCTTAAAAATGTGAAACAATGTTCATATGATTGTTCGCTGAGATCTTTAAGGCATTTCGCAATTAAGGGATTAGAAAAACTGTCACAGATCATTTGATTACTGATTGGCGCGGCAGGGAATATAGATGTATGCGAATAATTATATGATAAGCATCGATTTGCTCATTAAGGAGAGGGGAATATAAAAATGAAAAAATTGTTGAACGATCCGAATCAGTTAGTGTCCGATTTCCTAGATGGGTTTACTGCTGTTCATACGAGTCAATTGAAACGCCTTCCAAATAGCAATGTGGTTGTCCGTAAGCAGCCAAAAACGGATAAAGTCGGTGTTATTAGCGGAGGGGGCAGTGGTCATGAGCCTGCTCATGCAGGTTATGTTGGTCACGGGATGCTCGATGCTGCCGTATGCGGTGAAGTCTTTACTTCGCCAGGGGCTGATCAATTTTTAGCGGCGATTGAAGCAGCCAACCAAGGAAAAGGTGTGCTTCTTGTCATAAAAAATTACAACGGCGATCAAATGAATGCAGAAATGGCGATGGAAATGGCTGAGGCACAAGGTATTCAGACAGAAATGGTGGTCGTTAACGATGATGTAGCTGTGGCTGATCCAGCACAACGGCGTGGCATCGCTGGCACGGTTCTTGTCCATAAAATTGCAGGAGCTTGTGCAGAAACGGGCGCTAGTTTAACGAAAGTAAAGGAAGTCGCTGAAAAAGCAATAAGCCGTATCCGCAGCATGAGTGTGGCTTTAACGCCTTGTTCATTGCCTGGCGTTGACCAACCTAGCTTTGCTTTGGCAGAAGACGAGATGGAAGTCGGCATTGGCATACATGGTGAAAGAGGGATGTATCGAGAAAAAGTCGCTCCATCGCAAGAAATTGCCAAACTGCTCGTGTCGAAAGTGGCCGCTGAATTGCCTGGCTCTGATCCACTAGCTGTCCTTATTAACGGCATGGGCAGCACGCCGTTAGTAGAGCAGTACAGTTTTGCTCGTGACGTGCTAGCTGAACTAGATAAGCAGTCCTATAAAATACATGCCACCTATGTAGGCGATTATATGACAAGCCTTGATATGGCAGGCATTTCCTTGACGTTGTTTGTTGTCGATGACGAGTTAGCGCCTTACTTACAAGCAGAGGCAAGGACCGTGCAATGGCAATCGTAAGCAACTCGTTTTTGAAACAATGGGCGATCATTTTGACAGAGGAGGAACCGGTATGAATACAACACAGCTTAAACAATGGTTAACAGAACTGGCGGCTGTTATTGCGGACAACAGAGACGAATTGTCGAAATTAGACCAAGCATTAGGGGATGGGGATCATGGCCTTAACATGCATCGCGGCTTTCAAGCAGTGCTTTCCGAGCTGCCAAACATAAAGGAGGAGGATGAGCCGGCGGCATTGCTGCAAAAAGTCGCTACCATTCTCATTTCAAAAGTAGGAGGAGCGTCAGGACCTTTATACGGTACCGCGTTTTTACGTATGTCCGCTGCATGCAAAGGAAAACAGACACTTGATGATGAGACGATGGTGGTTGCTCTCAAACAAGCAGCTGAAGGCATCGCCCAGCGCGGAAAGGCCGCGCCAGGAGAAGGGACACTTCTTGATGTTTGGTCCACGGTGGCGAATGAAGCAAAGGAAACCGGCATGGATTGGAACCAGTTGGAAGCGTCTGCTAGAGACGGGATGGAAGCAACGAAGGATATGGTCGTCAAACGTGGCCGGGGCGCGATTTTAGGCGAGCAGTCAGTAGGCCATATCGATCCTGGGGCAGTCTCAAGCTATTATTTGTTTAAAACGCTATGCAACACAATGAAGGCAGGTGAGTGATGTATGGCAGACACACGTGTAGCGATTTTGCTTATTTCCCATGTGGAAGCACTGGCGGACGGCGCCCAAGCATTGATGCAACAAGCAAACCGTGATGTTGGTATTTATGCTTGTGGCGGTTTGGAAGACGGAGAGATCGGCACAAGCATCGAACGGATTCGCACAGTTATAGACAGAATACCAAGTGATCATGATATTTTGGTTTTCTACGATATAGGAAGTGCGAAAATGAATGCGGAAATGGCACAAGAGTTTGAGCCGAACCGAACGATCATGATTAGCGACGCACCTTTAATCGAAGGAGGATATGTGGCGACGATTCATGCAGGGCTTGGAAAAGGGATCGATGAAGTAAAAAGGAATGCAGAAAGCAGCTACCAGAAAGGGGAGTAAACCAACTGTCATTTCTGTAAAAACGAGCGGGTCACTCTTCTGTTTCTTTTTAAATATGCATAGAAAGCAATTTGAATGGAAATGTTATGGAACAAAGGAGTGATGGTGAAATGACAAGAGGACAGTCTCGTAATAATAAACATAAAGACAAAGCTAAATTGTCGCAAACGCCAAAACAGGAAATCGTAAGTGATGGAATTGACGAAGAATATTCCACCGAACTTGCGGACCAAGACGATATAGAGGCTCAACAACGGGCTGCCGCTGCTGACAGACGCGCCAACCCTAATAACGAAGCATAATGCATATTAGCCAACCCGAATAGGTTGGCTTTTGTTTGTAAAAAGATGGTTGCGTGAATGTTCTTTCTTCGGTATTCTTTCCTATAGAGGGCAAAGCAGGGGGGAAGGATGGAAAAGAAAAAAGAGTGGCGCAAGTTAGCGATTTTGCTTGCTTCGATCGGTATTGCCAACATTGGTGATTTTGTTTATTTAGTGGTGATTAATATTATTGTCTTTGACATGACTGGTTCGGCTGCCGCCGTAGCCGGGTTGTGGATTGTTAGCCCAATTGTGAACATTTGCACGAAATTTTGGACGGGGAGTTTTATTGATTACCGAAGCAAACGGGCAGTAATGATGGTGACATACGGACTTAGGGCCGCTTTTATTGCTTTGCTTCCTTTAGCCCCCAACATCGCTATTATTTATTTGATTCTTGTTTGTTTAAGTGTGGCCCAATCTTTTTTTACGCCAGCTTCGATGACGTATACGACCATGCTCGTTCCTGTTGAAAAGCGGAAGCGCTTTAACGCCATTCGCTCGTTTTGTTCATCGAGTGCGTTTATTGTCGGTCCTGCGATTGGCGGCGCTATGATTCTAGCAACCTCTATTTCCTGGACACTTTGGGCAAATGCTTTGTTTTTTGTCGTTGCTGCTATTTTCCTTGCACTATTGCCAAAGGCAGAGAAAATCAACCAAGCAACGGTTCCAAAATTAACGGTTGCACAAGTTGCTAAAGATTTTACTGCTGTCGCCGCGTTTTTGCGAAACCACCAATATATTACATTCATTTACGTTGTTTTTTTGCTAGTTATGTTGTTTTCGTTTGCCATGGATACGCAAGAAGTTGTCTTTACACAGCAAGTTGTTGGTTTATCGCAAGTTGAATATAGTTTGCTTGTTAGTATTACCGGGATCGGTTCGATTGTTGGCGCCGCCGTTTTGGCGTTGTTTGCCAATCATATTCCGTTGCGGCATATGATTGGCAGTGGGCTCCTTTTAATGACAGCAGGTTACCTCATGTACGCGTTTTCTTGGTCGTTTTGGTCCATTGCCGCTGGCTTTATCGTTCTCGGCTTGTTTAACGTATTTGTGAACGCTGGAATGGCGACTTTTTATCAAAACCACATTCCAGTAAAAATGATGGGGCGAGTTACAAGCATGATGCAATTAGGCCAAAGCATTTTTCAAATTCTTTTTATTTTAGCGGTGGGCGTGATGGCTGATTGGTTTTCCTTACGGCTAACCATTGTGGTGCTCGCCCTTGCGATGGCTGTCCTCGCCTGTTTATTTGCGATTTCCGTTTTCCGACCAGGCAATCGACCATTTTTTGAAGATCAAACAACAAACGAGCAAACGGGGCAACAAGCAAGGTAGGTCATTGCTAAGTTGTTTTCGTTTAGAAAAGGAGGCGGTCATTTGTTTAAAAACACTTTAGAAGGAATTCCGTACGTCGCTGGGGCTAAGTCTATCCGCCAGCTCGTCAAAGGGTTTTCCAATGATGAAAAATATGTACTTGATGAAACCTATCTAGTCCGGCTATTTCCGTTAACGGAAGCAGAATGGCGTAAAAAAGAATTTGAATTAGTTCAAACATGTGCCGCCCATTCTGATTTCGTCCCCAAGGCATTGGCATTTGGCCACTTGCCAGCTGATGGCAAAGCGTATATGGTGCTGACTTACATGCCGGGAAAAGATGGTGAAGAAGCACTGCCAGCGCTGTCTGAAAAGGAGCAATACCAAATCGGTTTTGTGGCGGGGCAAGAGCTGGCTAAGCTGCATGAAATAGAAGCGGATCAGGACTGGCCTTCTTGGGAAATAGCCAAAAAACAAAAGAGCGACCGCTATTTGTCAGCGCTAGAAAAAATAGAAGAGCTTGACCCTGCCCTTAAACAGTTGTTAACAGGCTATATTGGAGAAAATGAATGGTTGCTGAAAGGGCGTCCGAATCGTTTCCAACACGATGACTTTCATCCGGCGAATATGATTATTGACCGTAACCGTTTTGTCGGTTTGGTTGATTTTGGCCGCTTCGACTTTGGCGATCCGCTTCATGACTTGCAAAAACTTGGCTTTTTTTCCATTCGAGTAAGCATTCCCTTTTCCATTGGTGCCATTGACGGCTACCATAACGGTGAAAAACCAGGAGAGCGTTTTTGGCAACTTTATGCCCTGTATAGCGCGATGCATATAGTGTCTGCCATCGTTTGGGGAAAGCGGACTAGCGAAGAACAGTATGACACGCTATTGGCCTACTCTCTTGACGTGGTGAATGATCATCATGATTTTACGGAAATCATCCCTAGTTGGTATCGGCAAAAGGCAGGTATGTTTTTTTAGCTGCCACCTCCTTATTCATTTTGATGGAAATCTACATATGCCATGAGTGTGCCCTCTACTAGATTTTCTTTTTAGGCTGGCTTTCTCGATAAAATCTTTCGCTACGATAGGGAGTGAGCCATTCGCTTTCAATAACTTGTATCGCTGCCCCTTTAATAGGAAGAAGGCGGCGTGATAGGCGGCAAGCCAGTGATTCATAGTCTTCGATGAAATCGACATGACGCTCATAGGGGACAAGCACTTCTACGAGTGCAGTGGCCGCGACTTCGTTGAATTGGTTTTTCCAATGTTTATAGTTTGAGAGATCCGTAACACGGAGGCAATCAGACACAGGGTTTTGATAATGAGCGTGGAACAGCGCTTTCGTAGAGGCGAGGTTAGGAGTGCCATTTCCGAAATCGTGGTAAAGCGTTGTCCTGCAAGTGACTTTACAGGCATACATCGATGTCAATCCTCCTCATTAAATCGTGTTGTTAGTATACTAGATTTTAGGAATGAAGCCAACAAAGTTGAAGACGAATAATGGGAGGGCTATACTTCCCATTGTTCGTTTTTTATATTGACACGTTTCCCAACCATTGCTACACTAACAATGTCCAATAGGAAAATACCCGTATAATTGCAGGAATAAGGCCTGCACGTTTCTACCGAGCCACCGTAAATGGCTTGACTACGGCATGATAAATGGAGCGCAACATCGTTGCGCCGTTTGTGTCAGCCTCAGGTAGAAGATCCCTGGGGTTATTTTGCGTTAGGAGGAAGAAAAAGATGGATCGTTTTTTTAAGCTTACAGAGAATGGGACGTCTGTTAAGCAAGAACTGCTAGCTGGGTTCACCACGTTTCTTGCGATGGCGTACATCTTGTTTGTCAACCCTGATATTCTTGGGGCAGCGGGAATGAATGTTGGGGCAGTGTTTGTTGCGACAGCACTTGCAGCAATGACTGGTTCTATCATTATGGGGCTCGTTGCCAATTACCCAATCGCCCTTGCACCTGGAATGGGACTGAATGCCTTTTTTGCTTTTTCTGCTGTCATTGGCATGGGCTTATCTTGGCAGGCTGCGCTTCTTGCCGTATTTTTCTCAGGTGTCATTTTCCTTGGCATCACCGTTTTTAAAATCCGTGAAAAAATTATTGATGCGATTCCAGAAGAATTAAAATACGCAGCCGGTGCAGGGATTGGGTTGTTTATTGCCTTTATTGGCTTTAAAAATGCGGAGATTATCGTAAGCGACCCTGCCACCTTTGTGGCGCTTGGCGATTTGTCAGCTCCTGGCCCTTTGCTTGCTGTTTTTGGGATTGTCGTTACGATTATTTTTGTCGTCCTCGGCTTTAAGGGCGCGGTGTTCTATGGGTTGGCGATTACTGCAATCGTCGGTGTCATTACTGGTTTTACGACATTAACAGGCGTCGTTAGTGCTCCGCCAAGCATCGCACCGACGTTTTTACAAGCATTCCAAGTAGATTGGCAAAATGAAGTGTTTACTGTGCAAATGGTTGGTGTTGTGTTAACGCTCTTATTCGTTGTCTTTTTCGATACAGCAGGCACTTTATTTGCCGTTGCCACTCAAGCAGGCTTTGTAAAGAACAACAAACTTCCACGTGCGGGCAGAGCGTTGTTTGCCGATGCGAGCGCTACGACCATTGGCTCATTGCTCGGGACATCGACAACAACTGCTTACGTCGAATCCACATCAGGCGTTGCTGTCGGAGGGCGCACAGGGCTAACGGCTATTTTTACAGGATTGCTGTTTGTCGTCGCTCTGTTTTTCTCGCCGTTGCTTAGCATCATTACAGGCCATGTGACTGCTCCGGCATTAATTATCGTTGGCGTCATGATGGCGACATCATTGCGTTTTATCGATTGGAACAAAATGGAGATAGCGATCCCTGTCTTCTTCACGGTTGTCACCATGCCGCTTACGTACAGCATTGCCACTGGTATTGCTCTTGGGTTTGTGCTTTACCCGATTACGATGGTAGTAAAAGGGCGTGGAAAAGAACTCCACCCACTTATGTATTTACTGTTTGTCGTGTTTATCGTCTATTTAGGTTTTCTCCATCATTAAGCAAGAAAGCTGGCGCTCTGTCGCCAGCTTTTTTGCTATAGAGGTAAGGAGGAGTTTTTTGTTTTCTCTTGATAAGGTGGTTAACTCATTTGCCGAATGAAAACTATATTTGTCGTAATAACTCTTAAACTGTCTAAATGGTTGAGTGATCGTTTTTCCATTGTTATTGTTAACTGCGACAGTATCGTATGTTTTTAGGTACCCAACTTTTAAAGGAATGATGTATTAGTGGCTACTATAGGAATACTAATCATTGCCTCGATAAGTGTCATTGCTTTTATTGTCTCTGTATTTGGTAGACACACAATAAAGTCCAATTATTTGGCCAGTTTCTTTTGCATGTTAATAAGTGGTGTCGTACTTATAGAAGTAGTGAGCAGTGGCACTCGTGACGTCTTAACATTTGGCACAATTTTGTTGTTATCCCTTTTTGCCGCTTTTTTTGCTGCCGATTTAAGAACGATCAAATGATCGCGAACCGTTGGCCAGCGATTGGTGATTTTGTCCTTGTTCCAACGTCCATCTAAGCAGTGATCACTCAATCCTTTTGCTTTGCGAATCTGTTAATGCCTCGACCCACTGTTTGAAGTCTACAAGCCGCCTATAGTCGGGTTCAATGCTGGTGCCGGCAATGATTAATGGGATGGTTGAGTCAAGCTTATGCAAAGAACCATGGCCTGCTCCGCCTGAATGTTTTGGTGTATGCTTTGCGATAAATTCATAGCCTGGAAGAGCATCTGCAATTAAAAAGCGGCCATCGTGTGAATGGAGGGCGCCGTGGAGCCTTGCCAGGGCATCGGGGTAGTCATCGAACTGTATGTCATTTTGGTCATTTGTTGTAAGACCTAAAATTGTCTCATCCCCATCGATCGACCAAGTTTGTTGGTAAGGGTCTGTATAGTCGCCGTTGGGAGAAAAGGTAAACAGCTCGTTTGACTTTGGAGAAGAGACATAATGGATGCCATTTTCGCTCCAGGCAACAAAGCCGATTCGTGAGTCGGCTGTTAATTTTGCTGCTACTTCTAAGTAGGAAAGTTGCTCATCAAGCAAATGCAAATAAGTCATGCGCGCGTTAAGGGCAGGAACGATTTGAAAAGATGCTGGAGACGCCTCTTCACCAGCATTCCAAACGGTAAACTGAGACAATAGCTGATTTATGTCAATTTCTGCTGTTTGCCCATCAGCCAAAATATCGGCTTGACCACTATCCCCACAAACTATCCAGATCGCTTGTTCCATTGCTTCTTCCCAAGATCGATACGTGTTTAAAATCGTTTGCAGCTCTTTGTCAACTTGTAAAATGCCTTTCACTGCCATCGAGCCGTGTTTGTGGACTTGTTTATCCAATTCAGGGAAGTAAGCGAGCGTAAAAGCAGGCAGTTGGTTTTGCTCGATAAGATAGACTAACTCATTTGCGGTCGCTGCATCTGTTAATCCAGCTGATTTCCATAACTGAAGATCGTTTTTCGGACTGAAATGGGAAAACGCCCCCATTGACAACAACGATGGCCCTTGTGTTTGAATCGTTTTCGGCAGCATATTTAGCCACGCTGCTCCATTAGGTGTCGTTAATGTGTGCGGCTTTGGGCCTCGATAAATTAAACCATTAAGAGATGCTGCTTTGAGGTTGCGGGAAGCTAGTTCTTCATAAATCGTTGCCGTCTGTTTGTTTAAATGCTTTTGGTTTAAATGAAGCATGCTATCAGTTGTGACTTGCTTGACGCCAAGGGCGATGATTTCATTTAAGCCGCTGCCATAATTAACAAGGCGATTTTCATCTGTTTTAAACCAGGCCAAACCGGGAATGCGATGACCGTTTGCATACGTCCCTGTAAGCAAAGTGCTGTCAATGGTCACAGACATTGTTGGATACGAACTAACCAAATCAGTGTAGTAACGGCCATTGTTGATGAGAAACTCAAAAGCTGGAGCATTTCCGTCCGCCACTGCTTTTTGCAATGGCTCGTCCATGAGCGAATCAACCAATAAGAGGATGACAGGTTTGCCTTGCTTGTTGCTAGCATGGTGCTGATTGATGTTTTTGGCGGGAGTGTGTAATCCAATGATCGAAACTGCAGCTAGCAAGAACACGATTAAAAACACAAATAAGAGCTTTTTCTTCATACGAGCGCACTCCTTTAAAGCGTTAAGGGAAGAAAGACAACCGGCATCTCAACAGGAAACGCCGGTTGTGTTGTTAAACGTATTACTTTGCATTTGGAAAGATTCGTCGAATGGTTTCATTAAACTCGTCAACAAACCCTTTCACAGGCTCTCCATTATTTATGCGGTCTGTATAATCCCTTGCTCGTTCAACAAAGTCAGGGTTTGAAGAGACATAGACATTGTTCATATTTTCATCTGTTTTCCTAACTTGTTCAGCGATTTTCTCTTTTAACTCCTCTGTGACTTCATCTTCGCCGCGATCGGTCATCATCACAGCAACATAGGCATTATCCCCAGCAATAAGAACGTTAGCCCTTTCCACTTCATCGAGTTCGGCCACGCGTTCAGCTGTTTCATCAGCGACCTCTAGGCGATCTTCTACCGGCCCGGCGTTATCATCATACCCTTGTTGGCGTGTTTCTGTTTCTCTGTTGTCATTGTCGTCCACTTGCTGGTCACGATCATTGTTGTTTTGAGCCATGCCACAACCCGTTAAGACGAGGCCTATGAGACAAATAGCAGAAAACTGTTTGATACGATTCATCAATTATCCCTCCTAATCTTGGTACTGGTAGGATGTGATGATTGTTTGCCTATTATTCACAGGAAAATGAGAAGGTTGTTTTGTTGGGCGATTATGGGGGCCATGCCAATAATTGCAGGTAACAACGCGTCGTTAAATTTTCTATACTTGATGTATAGAGGAGGACGTTCCGTGATTATTTTTACACTATTAGCGATATTGGTTATTTTGCTTTTTTATAGAGGCTACAAAAACACGCAACATTTGGTAGTCAACACGGTTTCTGCATCTGAGTCGGATCGGGAGGCTAACCATTCCTTATGCGTCCTGCATATTTCTGATATGCATCTTGAACGGATTTCCGTCACTCCTGACCAGCTTTATGAAAAATTGCGCCATAAGCGGATAGACTTAATTGCTTTAACGGGTGACTTCGCAGACCGCAAGAAAAGCATTCCGAAAATGATTCCATACTTGAAGATGTTCAGCCGATTAAAGCCGCTCTATGGGATGTATGCTGTATTTGGCAATCACGATTATTGGTTGAAGAACCCTGATTTTCAAGACCTGAAGGAAGTATTAGAAAAGCATGGTTGTAAGACGATGCAAAACGAAAATGAGGCGATCATGATCGACGGGAAACGGTTAAATATTATCGGCATTGATGATGCTGGATCTAACCGAGAGGATATAGACAAAGCGTTTAATGGCGTAGCCAATGGATATAACCTCGTATTGACCCATGATCCGAATATTGTCCTTGATATGGATCATGTCTCGTTTGATTATTTGCTTGCTGGTCATTTTCATGGCGGGCAAATCCATTGGCCAAAGCCTTATCACCTTGTGAAAATGGGAAAATTAGTACGTTTGAAAATGGTAAAAGGGTTGCATCACCATAAAGGACAACCGTTTTATATTAGTGAAGGTTTAGGACAAACAGGGTTAAATATCCGCCTTGGAAGCCGCCCTGAAATTACGCTGCACCATTTCGCGTTAGGGTGTTAACAAAAAATAATAGCACGTTAGCTGGTTAGGTGCTTGCCACTAAGAGAAGGGCCTCCAAGAAAGGGTGTCCTCTTTCTTGGAGGCTTAAGTCATTTTGAAAAGAACCCCCGCAAAGCAAAGGCAATATTTTGCGGACGTTCGGCAAGGCGGCGCATGAAGTAACCGAACCAATCGGTTCCAAAAGGCACGTATAACCGGACTTTGTAGCCTTGTTCGAGCAGTTCCTTTTGTAGCGTTTCGCGAAAACCATAAAGCATTTGAAATTCAAACTGACTTTTAGGAATGCGGTTTTCCGCCGCATACGTTTTAACTTTTTCAATAATATGGTGGTCGTGGCTGGCAATCGCCGTATACGAACCGTTATCAAGGTGAAGACGAATAATGTTGAAATAGTTTTCATCGATAAGGGCCTTTTCTTGTAATGCCACTTCTGCTGATTCTTTGTAAGCCCCTTTAACGAGGCGGAGAGGAACGCCTTTTAACGAGCGGACGTCTTCTTCTGCTCGGTGCAAGTAAGCTTGGATGACAGTGCCAACGCCGTCGTATTCATTCCTGAGTTTCTCTAAAATACGCAAAGTTTGTTCGCAGTGCGCATAATCCTCCATATCGATTCGGACGAAAATTCCGAAGCTACGTGCCGTCTGGACAATCCGTTTCATGTTTTTGAGGCAGAACGATTCATCAATATCAAGGCCAAGCTGCGTCAGTTTGACGGAAAGGTTGCAGTCAGCCCCTGTTTCATTAATGGCGCGTAGGACGTCTAAGCATGCTTCTGTCGAGTCGAGCGCTTCTTGTTCTTCGGTGACGAATTCGCCTAAATGGTCTAATGTACAAACTAGGCCTTTGTTATTTAAATCAATAACTGTGGCCATCGCTTCTTCCAGTGTTTGTCCAGCGACGAATTGCCGCGCGCCAAATTTTAATCCCCATTTTTTAGCTGCTTTATTTAATGGTTTGCTTTTAGCAAGCTGCATAAAGAATGAACGAAGCGGTTGATCTAGAACCATCGATGATTCCTCCTATTGAAATGTGAAGTTGCTAATAACAATGCAAGAAATGTGCCAATAATGAAAAATACGCGAAGAAAAAAAGATTGTTTATTGGCCAGGTTCGTCTAAAATAAAAGACAATAAGACAATTGTGTATAACGGATAAATCCGTAAAGGAGTGTGACTCTGTTGCGTAGATCTCTTAAAGATGTGGCGGTGCCAATTGCCGATCAACCAAAAAACAGCGAGTGGCGGCTGCCTGAAGACACATTGATTGCACAGTTGCCGCCGTTGTTAGAACCAAAAGACATTTATACGGTAGATCACATGAACAACGTGGTTGGGATTGTCAAAAAACAAGTGTTGGCCAATGTTTTGCTAGAAGAGCTAAAGCGCACAAATGCTTTTTTACAAACAATGATGGAAGCGATGGATGACGCAGTCACCATGGTTGATGAAGAACAGCGGATTATCCAAATTAACGCCAAATCAGAACAATTGTATGCGCTAACAAGCTGTGCCATTGCCGGCAAGCCTTTGCGCGATTACTTTGATGAGGAAGCGCTCGTGCTTTGGTCCGTTATGAAAGATAAACAACCAGTCGTCCATCAATACAACCAGCCGAAGCCTGGCTTGCATGTCATAGTGAATACGGTTCCAGTATTTGAAGGAGAAGCGTGCGTCGGCGGCCTCTCGATCGAACGGGACATTACAGATGTGGTTCGCTTAAATGAAGAATTATCGTCTAAAACCGCGTCTTTGCATCATTTGAATACGACTAGCGAAGATGAACCTTTTCAGAAAATCATCGGGCGCAGTGAACCGATTAGGCGGGCCATCCATCTTGCCGCTAAAGTGGCAAAAACAACGGCGAATGTTTTAATTACAGGCGAAAGCGGCGTTGGCAAGGAACTGTTCGCGGAGGGCATCCACCAGGCAAGTGACAGAGCAGAAAAACCGTTTATTGCCATTAATTGCGGCGCCATTCCTGCAGCGTTATTTGAAAGCGAATTATTTGGCTATGTGCAAGGCGCCTTTACTGGTGCCGCTAAAGGTGGCAAAAAGGGAAAACTCGATGCAGCCAAAGGAGGCACGCTATTTCTTGACGAAGTTGGAGAAATGCCTGCTGAATTGCAAGTAAAGCTGTTGCGTGTGCTGGAAGAACGAGCGTACTACCGAGTAGGCGGGCATGAAGCGATTCCGCTTGATGTCCGTATTGTGGCGGCAACGAACCGTGATTTAGAAAAGATGGTTGCGGAAGGCCGTTTTCGTGAAGATTTTTACTATCGTCTCCATGTCATTTCCATTTCCATTCCGCCTTTAAGAGAGCGCATAGAAGATTTACCTGAGCTCGTCCAATCTTTTTTACAGGAATTTGCCCAGCGCTATGAAAAACCGGTGCCTAAATTGGATCCAGAAGTACTATACGCGCTTAGGACGCAGAAATGGGAAGGAAACATTCGCCAATTGCGAAATTTAATCGAACGAATTGTGATTTTGAACGGCGACCACGAAGGGTCCGTTCATTGGTACCATTTGCCTGAATCGTACCAACAGAAATTGAAACACATGCCGTTGGCTTCAAAAGACAAGCCAAAAAAAGACGAGCGAATGGAAATCATCAATGCGCTAGAAAAAACATATGGCAACAAATCAGCTGCTGCAAAACTGTTAGGCATTTCACGGGCAACGTTATACAATAAATTAAAACACTACAAATTGTAAGCGGAAACTGTCTAAATAGACAAAAGTGTATAAACAAAAAATAGACACAATCTGTTCAAGATTGTGTCTAAGGTTGTTGACAAAGTCGATAACCTCTCTCAAAGGAGCAGTTAAAACATTTCTGAAATGGTTTTAGCTTGCATATGGAGAGTAAGGTAATCTGGTCCGCCTGCTTTTGAGTCGGTACCTGACATTTTAAAGCCACCGAATGGATGGTAGCCTACAATCGCCCCTGTGCAGTTACGGTTAAAGTAAAGGTTTCCGACGTGGAAATCCTGTTTAGCCTGCTCGATTTTTGCGCGGTTATTTGTTATTACAGCCCCAGTTAGCCCGTATTCTGTATTGTTGGCAATTTCGAGCGCTTCAGCAAATGTTGACGCCTTGCTAATGGCTAAGACAGGGCCGAAAATTTCTTCCTGCATGATCCGCGCTTTTGGATCAACATCGGCAAAAACGGTTGGGTGAATGAAGTAACCTTCTGCATCGTCGCTTTTGCCGCCAGCAACTAGTTTCCCTTCGGATTTGCCAATTTCAATATAACCTGTAATTTTGTCAAATGCCGCTTGGTCAATGACAGGCCCCATATAATAGTTCGTCGCATCTGCCGGGTTGCCAACGGTAAGCGCTTCTGTTTTTTCCACTACTTTTGCGACAACCTCGTCATAAAGGTCCTCATGGATGACTGCGCGTGAGCCCGCTGAACACTTTTGTCCAGAGAAGCCAAATGCGGAAATAACGATTGCTTCAACCGCCGTGTCAATATCGGCTTCATTGTCAACGACGACCGTGTCTTTCCCGCCCATCTCCACGATCACACGTTTCAAATGGTTTTGTCCGGCTTGGACGATTGCCGCTTTTTCATACAAGCGGACGCCGACATCCCGTGAACCTGTAAATGTGATAAGCGCGGTTTTAGGATGTTCAACAAGGTAATCGCCTACTTCACTGCCGCTTCCAGGGACGAAGTTAATAACCCCTTTCGGAACGCCAGCTTCTTCTAACACTTCGACAAATTTAGCAGCAACCACCGGTGTTGTGCTTGCAGGTTTAAGCAACACGGTATTGCCAGTGACAAGAGGAGCTACCGTTGTGCCTGCCATAATCGCAAACGCAAAGTTCCAAGGTGAAATAACAACGGTAACGCCAGTTGGTGTATAAATATAGCGGTTTAGTTCGCCTTCCCGGCTGTGAACAGACTTTCCTTCGGCTAATTCAACCATTTGCCGGGCATAATATTCCATAAAATCAATGCCTTCAGCAGTGTCTGCATCGGCTTCTTTCCAAGGTTTTCCGGCTTCTTTTATGAGCAGCGCCGTAAATTCATGTTTGCGGCGGCGCACAATTGCTGCTGCGCGGACAAGAATATTGGCGCGTTCTGCAGGCGCTACCGTTCTCCATGATTCAAACGCAGTGCTGGCGGCCTCAATCGCTTGCTCGGCATGCGCTTTTGTCGCTTTGCCTGTCGTACCAATCAATTCTTGTTTGTTCGCCGGGTTATAAGATGAAATCGTGTCATCCGTCTCAACGCGTTCGCCATTAATGACCAATGGGTAATGGCCGCCTAGGTTCGCCTCCACTTGCTTAATCGCTGTAAGCAGTTCTTGTTTGTTTGCCTCAATTGTAAAATCAGTAAATGGTTCATGCTTATAAGGGGTAAACATTGGCTAATTCCTCCTTAAAAATTAAATTCATGATGAATCATGCAAGATGCGTGCCAAATTAACATGGTTACAAAATCGATAACGGTGGCCTAGTGGGCTCATAAATGTGGGCGGGTGACCACTTGAATCATGAACGCATCGGTTCGCTGGCAGAAATACACGACATGTTTTTTCTATCATCCGGGTATACAAATAAAAAGTGGAGGAGGGGATCTTATGCGTAAACTGGCCGCACAAGTACTAACAATTGTGGCTGTCTATGGAGTCAAAAAAATGATTAACCGGTTTGTGCTTGAAGGCAAGTCGGCTAAAGCGCCAAAAGCGTAATCAGGAGGCTTATGCTTCCTGATTTTTTATGGAAACTTTAGTGGGAAATTACTTAAGTTAAAACAAGTTTAACCTTCGTAAGCTAATATAGAAGAAAAAGGAGGCGAAAATGGCTAAGAAAAATGTCTTTATTGGCGTGGTTAGTGTACTTATCATTCTTTTTTCAGAAGAAGCATATGCAGAGGAAACAACGATCCGTATTCTCCACACGAATGACGCCCATGGCCGTGCATTTGAAGGGGAATTAGATGGCATCGGTTATGCAAAAATGAAAACGCTGATCGCTGAAAACCGCGGAGAGCACTCGCTGTTAGTGGATGCAGGCGATACGTTCCACGGGACGACGTTTGCTTCTCTTGAGGAAGGGAGAACGATTGCAGATGTATTAAATGCAGTCGGTTACGATGCTTTTGTACCTGGAAACCATGATTTTAATTATGGGCTTGATCGATTGTATGAGCTTGAGGAAACAATTGATTTTCCAGTCATTGCTGCTAACCTCCTTAACGATGAAGAAGAGCCATTGTTTGAACCATTCATGCTGGAAGAATTCGATGATGTAACGGTCGGCATTTTTGGGTTAGCTACACCGGAAACTGCTTTCAAAACACATCCAAATCATGTCGCAGCGGTTACGTTTGAAGACCCATCAGCTGCTGCACAAAGAATGGTCGATCTTCTACAGCAAGAAGGCGCTGATGTCATTGTGGCGCTTGCCCATTTAGGCATTGATGAAACGAGTGAACACACAAGTCAGAAAGTAGCGGCTGAAGTCCAAGGGATTGACGTGATTATTGACGGGCACAGCCACTCGGAGTTGCCAACAGGACTTGCAGGAGAAAATGATACGCTCATTGCAAGCGCCGGGGAATATTTGCAAAACCTTGGCGTAGTCGATTTGGTGTTTGCAGATGGCATCCTTGTTGAAAAAAGCGCAAAGCTGATCCAGCAAAGTGAAGTAGAGGCGATCGAACCTGACGAAAAAATAGAGGCATTGCTGGCAGAGTTAGAAGAGGGGCAACAAGCCATTTTGGCTGAACCTGTCGGGCACACTGCCGTCGACTTAAATGGCGAGCGGGAGCATGTTCGAGTGGAAGAAACGAATTTAGGCAACTTCATTGCGGATGTGCTTCGTAACGCAACGGAGGCGGACATTGCCTTGACTAATGGAGGCGGCATCCGTGCTTCCGTTCAAGCAGGAATGATAACGAAAGGGGACTTAGTCGAGGTTTCCCCTTTTGGCAATTACGCCGTAACCATAGAAGTGACAGGTGCCCAACTGCGTAAAGTTTTGGAAAACGGAGTGAGTGGCTATCCAGAACCGAGCGGCGGTTTTCCGCAAATCAGCGGGTTTTCGTTTCAGTTCGATCCCAACAATAAACCTGGACAGAGAGTCCATTCTGTTCTCGTAAAAGGCAAGCCGCTGCAAGAAAACGAAACATACTTGCTTGCTACAAATGATTTTCTTGCTGCTGGCGGAGATGAATACACGGATTTGGCTAATGCACCGATTGTCAATGAATTTAGCGCAGTCGATGAATTGCTGATTGAGTACTTGCAAGACGCAGGCGAAATCGCTCCTAAAAGAGAAGGCAGAATTCAAATGGCAGCCATACCAGCAGAAACACAAGCACCTTTACATGCTGAATACGTCATTCAGCCAGGAGATACGTTGTTTGAAATCGGCCTTCGTTTAAATGTTCAATGGCCAAAATTACTTGAAATGAACCCTGTAATTAGAGATGAAGATGTCATCTTCTCAGGAGAAACCATTCTTGTACCGCACACACGGACGTAACCACGTCCGTATTTTCAGACTGTAGAAAAACGCTCGCATACGTCGTCGTTTGTCTCGGTCATATGCTCATGAACCCCAGTTCTATTTGCATCTTCCCTCGCCTGCACTCCTCGTCTGACAAGCGTTTTCTATCAGTCTGAGGTTATCGACTTGTCGATAACCTTTACGGACGTATCCACGTCCGTACTTTTTTAATGTTTAATTGTAAAGTCAACTAGACAAAAAGTAAAATGTACTATACAATAAAAGCAGAATTGAATCGAGAAGGTGGACTATGGAGATTGAAAACAGGGTAAAAGTATTGCGTGCTGAAAAACGAATGACACAGGGAGAACTAGCCGAGGCAGTGGGGGTGACAAGGCAAACGATTGTTGCCTTGGAAAAAGGGCGGTATTCACCTTCATTATTGCTCGCTTTTCAAATAGCGAAGCAATTTGAATTACCTGTAGAAGATGTGTTTTTTTTAACTGAAGAGGAGTGATCGAATTTGAAATGGTGGTTTACGATCGTAAGTTTAGTGGTTACAATCGGGTTGTTTACATGGCAGCTCGTTGAATATTTCCGTGGCTTTGGGGAGATTGAAACAGCAACAGGTTCATGGGAAATGTCAATTAATATACTTCCAATGACTATTTTAATTATTGGCGCGATCATTTACGGGATTGTGAGCGTTTATTTAAAGAAAAAAGGTATCATGTTCCAAAAAGGGCTGTTGATGCCTCCAGAGTTTTCGGAGCGTGATGAGCGTGAGAAAGAAATCACTGCTAATGCTTGCCGTACTGCTTATTTAAGCATGTATATTATCTATCCCGTCCTAGCGGCCTTACTTGTTGTTTATCCGTTGGTGCAAACGAAACTGCCGTACTTGCCGATCATTCTTGTTATGGCAGGGCCGCTTTTGCAGGCATCTGTTTATATGGTTTCATGGCGAAAAGGGTATTTGTCTTAATGCTGGCTTTAATTCAAAAGAAGGGACAGGTCTAACATGAAGGAACGTTGCGCGCTTCTTATTATTGATATGATTAATCCGTTTGATTTTGACGATGCTGATAAGCTATTGCCAGATGCAAAGAACTGCGCGAAAGCGATTGCTAACTTAAAGGCAATACTACGCGCCAAAGAATGGCCAATCATTTATGTTAACGACAATTATGGCGATTGGCAATCGGAATTTACACAGGTCTATAATCATATTGTCAACAATCGTTTGCCAGGAGCACCAATTGCGAAGCTGCTTGCTCCTGATACAGAGGACTATTCGGTGTTAAAACCCCAATTCTCGGGGTTTTTCGCTTCTCCTTTAGACATGCTTTTAAGGGAGCTTAATATTCAGACACTCATTTTGACAGGAGTAGTTGGCAACATGTGCGTCGAGTTTACGGCCAACGATGCCTACATGCGCGATTATCAGCTGCTTATCCCTAAAGACGGTTTTGCCTGTTTTACAGAAGAAGAGTACGACGCTTCATTAAACCATTTCACCACGGTTTTGAAGGCGGATGTGTCTTCCTCAAAAGAACTGCAAAAACGCCTAAACCGATAAAAGAATTGACGCAGAAGTGAATTTTAGTAAAATAGAATTGTTAGCACTCTAAACAAACGAGTGCTAAAAGATTCGTGATTGGATGGAAGGGAGCGCTCTTTTAATGGAAAAGAAGCAATTTCAAGCTGAATCAAAGCGTTTGTTAGAAATGATGGTCAATTCCATTTACTCGCAGAAGGAGATTTTTCTGCGCGAACTGATCTCAAATGCAAGTGATGCAATTGACAAAATGTATTATCGCTCGTTAACGGATGACTCGCTTTCATTTGAAAAAGACCGCTATGCGATTTATGTAGAGGCGGATAAAGATAACCGCAAGCTTGTAATGAAAGACACAGGGATTGGCATGACGAAAGAAGAGCTCGAAGCCAATTTAGGTACGATTGCCAAAAGTGGTTCACTCGCTTTTAAAAAAGAAACGGAAATTGAAGACGGCCACGACATTATTGGCCAATTTGGCGTTGGTTTTTACGCTGCCTTTATGGTCGCTGATAAAGTGACTGTCATTACACGGTCCATTGATAGCGACCAAGCTTATAAATGGGAATCGGATGGCACAGATGGGTATACAATTGAACCGGCTGAAAAAGAAGATGTCGGCACGGTCATCACACTCCACATAAAAGAAAATACGGATGATGAATCCTATGATGAATACTTAGAGGAGTACCGTATAAAAGCAATTATTAAAAAGTACTCTGATTTTATCCGCTATCCAATCAAAATGAATGTAACAGTAAGCAAACCAAAAGAAGACAATGAAGACGAATATGCAGAGTACCAGGAAGAGCAAACGATTAACAGCATGGTGCCGATTTGGCGCAAAAACAAAAGTGAGCTAAAAGACAGCGATTATGAACAGTTTTATCAAGACAAGCGTTACGGTTTTGATAAGCCCCTTGAACATATTCATGTATCAGTAGATGGCGCTATCCGTTACAACGCGATTTTATTTATCCCAGAGCATACGCCGTTTGATTATTACTCCAAAGAGTATGAAAAAGGCTTAGAGCTTTATGCCAACGGCGTGTTGATTATGGAAAAATGCGCAGAGCTTTTACCTGACTACTTCAGTTTTGTGAAAGGGATGGTTGATTCAGAAGACCTTTCACTCAATATTTCTAGGGAAATGCTCCAGCATGACAGGCAACTAAAGCTGATCGCTAAAAATATTAAGTCAAAAATCAAGAGCCAGCTGAAAACAATGCTGAAGAAAGAGCCGGACAAATACGAGAAGTTTTATAAAGCGTTCGGGCGCCAATTAAAATTTGGCGTGTACAATGACTTTGGTGCCAATAAAGACGACTTGCAAGACTTGCTGCTCTTCTATTCCTCAACAGAGAAAAAACTAGTGTCGTTAAGCGATTATGTATCGCGGATGAAAGAAGGGCAAACGTACATTTATTATGCGACGGGCGAGTCGAACGAACGAATCGCCAAACTGCCGCAGACGGAAATGGTAGCTGACCAAGGCTATGAAATTCTCTATTTCACTGAAGATGTAGATGAGTTCGCGATTAAAATGCTCCGTTCTTATGATGAAAAAGAATTTATGTCTGTCTCCAGCGCCGATTTGGATATTGAAACTGACGAAAAGCAAGAGGAAGAGACGAACAGCGAAGAGAACAAAAAACTATTTGAGAAAATGAAAAGCATTTTAGATGGAAAAGTAAAAGATGTACGCACGTCCAAACGTTTAAAAAGCCATCCTGTCTTTTTAGCTGCAGATGGTGAGATTACGTTAGAAATGGAAAAAGTTTTACAAGCAATGCCAGACAACCAAAATGTAAAAGCGGAAAAAGTATTGGAAATCAACCCAAACCATGACGTCTTTCATTCCTTGAAACAAGCATATGAGGAAGACGAAGACAAATTAAAGCTATATACCAACTTGCTATACAACCAAGCGCTCCTTATTGAAGGGCTGCCTCTTGAAGACCCAGTCGAATTCTCACAAAACATGTGCAAAGTCATGGTTTAACATCCGTCTTTTGGTAAAGCCTGCCGATGATCAATGTCGGCAGGCTTTTTCAATAGAGACGAAATTCACGATAAAAAGATTTGCAATTGGGACTTTTTTTAGTAGCCTTGCCTCTGAGAAACGACCTGTTTACCCTGGAGGCGTGGGAAGACCATTTTCATAGAAAGGGTGATTGTATGTCCACAGTGGAAAGGAAAAAGGGGATCTTCCAACGTTTTCTTGATGGGATTGAAAAAGCAGGCAATAAGTTGCCACATCCAGTGACGCTATTTGCGATTCTTGCTGTTCTTGTCGTGGTCATATCTAGCGTTGTAGCAAGTTTTGGCATTTCAGTCGAGGATCCAGCTAATCCTGGAGAAACGATTGCCGTAAAAAACTTGCTGAGCGGTGAAGGCATTTCCTATATTTTCACGAGTATGGTTGACAACTTTATTGGCTTCGCCCCATTAGGCGTCGTACTCGCAACGATGCTCGGTATCGGAATCTGTGAACGCAGCGGTTTGATTAGTGCCGGATTAAGAGGCTTTGTGCTCTCGATTCCAAACCGCCTCATCACGGCAGGCCTCGTTTTTGCGGCAGTGATGTCAAGCGTTGCCTCGGATGCGGGTTACGTGGTGCTCCCTCCTTTAGGCGCTGTCATTTACGCAGCACTTGGCAGACATCCACTAGCAGGGCTTGCCACTGCGTTTGCCGGCGTCTCCGGTGGGTTTAGCGCCAACTTGCTTTTATCGGCGACCGACCCAATGCTTGGCGAATTAACGATGCAAGCAGCCGCGACAGTAGACCCAGTTTACGCTGAACAAATGAATAACGCGATGAATTACTGGTTTATTATCGTATCAACGATTTTGATTACGATTGTTGGTACGATTGTTTCCGAAAAGATTGTGGAGCCTCGGTTAGGCACTTATAAAGGTGACTATACAGGCGAGTTAGAACGCTTAAAACCAATCGAGAAAAAAGGCATGTTTTATGCTGGCATCGCTTTTGCTGTTTCTGCTGCCTTAATCAGTTTGCTTGTTGTGCCAGAATGGGGACCGATGCGGGGCACGGGCGACCAACCGATCGTCGTTTCACCGTTTATGGACTCTCTCGTTGTGATTATTTTGTTGCTCTTCCTCATACCAGGGCTTGTTTACGGGATTGTAACGAAAAACATTAAAAGCGATAAAGATGTGGCGAAGCAAATGACAGACACGATGGCATCAATGGGCATGTTTATTGTCCTCGCTTTTACAGCTGGCCAATTCGTCGCTTACTTTTCTGAATCGAACTTAGGTTTATTTTTAGGGATTTTAGGTGGTGAAATGCTGACTTCCTTGAATTTAGACGGCATTCCAGTGGTCATTGGCTTTATTTTAATCACCGCCTTCATTAATTTGTTTGTCGGCAGCGCATCGGCAAAATGGGCGATGATGGCACCTGTGTTTGTACCGATTATGATGCAAATTGGCTACTCGCCTGAGTTGGCGCAAGCGACTTATCGCGTCGCAGACTCGGCCACCAATATCATTACGCCACTGATGACCTATTTCGCCATTGTCATTGCTTTTGCCCAGAAATATGATAAAAATATGGGGATTGGTACACTGATTTCAGTTATGCTGCCCTTTTCGATTTGGTTCTTAATTTCATGGTCATTGCTGTTAATCGTCTGGATTTTTACTGGCCTTCCATTAGGGCCAAATGCGCCTATTTATATGCCTTAATTGTGAAAGCGGTTGCCGTATAAAGGAGTTTGGTTGCGGTGGAACGAATAGTAGAAGGGACGACGCATTTGAAAGGAAGATAAAATTGAAGCCAACCTCAAGCGAGCCAATTGATCTTTTTTCCGATCAATTTCACCAGCAGCCCTATACGTATTACAAAGATATTCGGGAACAAACCGGATTTGCGAAAGTCATGCTGCCTTATGGAATCCCGGCTTGGATGGCTTTCCATTACGACGTGGCGGAAGCGGTGTTAAAGGATGAGCGGTTTATTAAAGATGCACGTACTGTTTTTCCAGATGAAGTTTCGGACGAACAAATGCTGCCGATAAGCAAGAGCATGCTGTTTGTCGATCCTCCAGACCATAAGCGGCTTAGGGGCCTTATTCAAAAAGGGTTTACCCCAAAGCGGATTTCCAGGCTAAAAGGCAGAATCGATGCTATCGCGATGGAACAAGCGCGCCGGATTAAGCAAAAAAAGCGCTTTGACCTTGTCGAAGAATATGCTTTTCCAATCCCGATTATCGTCATTTGCGAGCTGCTCGGCATCCCTGATTCTGACCGCGATAAATTCCAATATTGGTCAAAGTTAATCGTTGATCTTGATAACGATGGATACGGCGAGTCTTCTACAGTGCAGGAGGGCATGGACGACTTTCTTGCTTACTTGCAAGCGTTGATTCATGCCCGGCGCCAAGACCCGCGAGAGGACCTCTTATCTGATTTAATCCGCGCCGAGGAAGATGGTGACCGATTAACGACAAATGAACTTTATGGTGTTGTCATGCTCCTCATTGTTGCTGGCCATGAGACAACCGTTAATTTGATTGCAAATGGGATGTTGGCACTGCTTATGCATCCAGACCAGTTGGCGTTGTTGAAAAACGACGATCAACTAATCCCTCAAGCAGTTGAAGAGTTGCTTCGCTATAACAGTCCCGTTGAATTTAGCACAGACCGATGGGCTCGTGAATCATTTTCGTTTATGGGGAAAGATATAAAAAAGGGAGACTTCGTCATTGTGTCGCTTGCTTCTGCCAATCATGATGAAGCGCTTGTTGAACATCCTGATAAGCTGGATATCACTAGAGAAAAAAGCCCCCATTTATCATTTGGAAAAGGAATCCATTATTGTTTAGGCGCTCCGCTTGCACGATTGGAAGCAGAATCGGCGATCCGTGTCCTTTTAGAAGAATGTCCTGACATACGTCTAGGCGTGGAACCAGCCGAGTTAGCGTGGCGGCAAAGCTTAATCATTAGAGGATTAGAAAATTTGCCTGTGGAAACAGGTTAAGCAGGGCACTGCCAAGCAGTGTCCTGCTTCAGCATGCTTATTTTGGGGTTGGCAAGAGTTATGGACGGCGTTTTAACGCATAAATATCACGTTCGTGGTTAATGAGTTTTTCTTTAATAAAGTCAAACGTAGTAGAGGCATGTTCTGCATGTTTTTGTAATTGGGCAGTTATGACTTTTTGTTCAGCCATATCCTTTTTTAAGATAGAAACATCACTTTTTAAGATAGCGACATCGTCTTTTAACGTGGCAACATCCCCTTTGATTTCCCGCAATTGGCTGTTAACTTCCCGAAATGCAGTCATGACTTGCTTAAATTGGTCGTTTGTCATTTTCTTCACCTCCTCTCGGTTTAGTATAATGGAAAAGGAAGGACAAGAACAGCAAAAAAGAAGCTATTTAGCGATAAGCCAAAACCTCCTTTTCTTAAAAAATGTACTAGATTGGCTTGCCTGATTCATGAAAGTAAGCTATATTTGTAAGTGCTTACATATAGTCATCTGATGACCATATGATATAATCATTATGGTAGAGGGGGAGAAAGGATGGGGTTTTGGTCGCTTGCGCTTTTAGCGCTGACGCCAATTTTAACAGTGTTGTTGCTTCTTGTTCTTTTGGGGTGGCCTGCTAAGCGGGCGATGCCGCTTGCTTTTCTAATGACAGGCTTAGTTGCCATTTTCTTTTGGGGTGTACCATATAACTATGTGGCGGCCGCAAGCACAAAAGGGATTATTACGGCTATAGAAGTGCTATTTATTGTGTTCGGCGCTGTATTAATGCTCAATACATTGCGAGAAAGTGGCGCAATCCACACCATTCGTGCTGGATTTACAACTATTACGCCTGATAGGCGGATACAAGCTATTATTATTTGCTGGCTGTTCGGCTCGTTCATTGAGGGGGCATCTGGCTTCGGCACACCTTCGGCCATACTTGCACCGCTTCTTGTCGCTATTGGCTTTCCAGCGATGGCTGCGGTCCTGTCGGCTCTTATTATCCAATCAACGCCAGTTTCGTTTGGCGCTGTCGGCACGCCGATTTTAATTGGAGTGAACTCTGGGCTCTCGGGAGCGCCCAATGTGGCTGAACAGGCGGCGGCACTTGGAATGACGACCGACGAATTTATTCGTTCTATCGGTGGCGAAGTGGCGATATTCCATGGGATGATCGGTGTGTTTTTGCCATTAGTGTTGGTCATGATGCTTACTTTGTTCTTTGGTGAGAAACGCTCCATTTGGGCTGGATTGGAAGTGTGGAAGTTTGCGCTGTTTGCCGGTTTAGCATTTACGGTCCCTTACGCCTTGATCGCCAATGTACTCGGTCCAGAATTTCCGTCGCTTTTCGGTGGGCTAATTGGGTTAGCAATTGTTGTTCCTGCCGCTAAAAAAGGATGGTTCATGCCAAAAAAGAGCTGGGATTTTCCTCCTCTTTCCAAATGGGAACAGGACTGGATGGGAATGCTTTCGGCAGATCCTCTTACTAAACCGACCATTTCAATGTTTAAAGCGTGGTTTCCGTATATACTCATTGGCTTTATCCTAGTCATTACTCGCATGGAGGCGCTTCCTTTTGGCGCTGCTTTAAAAAAAGTAGCGATTACCATTGAACAAGTGTTTGGAACGACGATTGACATTTCCAGCACTCCGTTGTTTTTACCAGGAACGATTATGGTAGCTGTGTCGGTCGTTGGTTATTTTCTTTACAAGATGGATCGCTCTTCTTACCGTACGGCAGTAAGCAACTCGGCAAAAATGATTGTCAGTGCCGCACCAGCACTTTTGTTTGCCGTGCCAATGGTGCAAGTGTTTATTAACTCTGGCGTCAATGCAAATGGGTATGAGTCGATGCCGCTCTTGCTGGCTGAAGGCGTGTCAAAAATGGTTGGCGAGCATTGGCCAGTCGTAGCGCCAGTTATTGGCGCGCTAGGCGCATTTATAGCCGGAAGCAATACGATCAGCAATATGATGTTTGCCTTGTTCCAATTTGGGGCGGCAGAAAATGTCGGCATTTCTCCTGCTACGATCGTTGCTTTGCAAGCTGTTGGCGGAGCAGCAGGAAACATCATTTGTGTCCATAACGTTGTGGCAGCAGCGGCAGCGGCAGGGATTATTGGCAAAGAAGGCGTACTTATTAGAAAAGTGTTGCTTCCGCTAACATATTATCTCGTTTTTGCTGGTGGGCTAGGCTACGTAGCCATACATGGGTTTGGGCTTCATATCGGCACGTTGTTTGTGGCAACTGTCTTACTTGTTTTTCTAATCATGATCCTCAAATACCAGCGTAAAGCCAAATTGGCCAACATAGAAAACAACAAAAAAGTATCAACGCTATAAGGGGATGGTAATGTGAACGTTTCGCTATTCGTCACATGTCTAGCGGACATTTTTTATCCAGGTGTTGGGAAAGACACTGTAGAAGTGCTTGAACGCCATGGGTGTAACGTCAAATTTCCAGAAAACCAGATTTGCTGCGGGCAACCGGCATTTAACAGCGGTTATCATGAAGATACGAAAAAAGCAGCCAAACATACTATTGAAACGTTTGCCGATGCCGATTATGTTGTACTGCCGTCAGGGTCCTGCGCTGCTATGCTCCTCGAATACAAGGAACTATTTGCAGACGATCCTGAGTGGGAAAAACGAGCAGAAGAGCTTGCAAGCAAAACGTATGAACTGACCCAATTCCTTGTCCGCGTCCTAAAAGTCGAAGACATTGGCGCAGTTTGCCATAAAAAAGCGACATACCATACCTCTTGCCATATGTCGCGGTTATTAAGGGAAACAGAGGCACCCTTTTCTTTGTTGGAACAAGTAAAGGGCCTTGAGCTGGCTCCACTGGCAAACAAGGAGTCGTGCTGTGGCTTTGGCGGTACATTTTCAGTCAAAATGTCTGCAATTTCGGAACAAATGGTGGAAGAAAAAGTCGGCCATATCGAAGCCACAGGTGCTGACCTGCTTATTGGCGCCGATTGCGGTTGTTTGATGAACATTGGCGGGCGGATCGAACGAAACGGCAAAACGATTGAAGTAAAGCATATTGCCCAAGTCTTAAATAGCAAGGAGTGAGGAATGTGGCCATTAAAATAAGCGATGCCCCTTTTTCAAAACGGGTTGAAAAAGGGCTCCAAGACGGTTTTATGCGCCAAGCGGTCAGCTCGGCCCAGGAACGGCTGAAAACATCAAAAGGTTCAGCGGAAAAGGAGCTTGGCAATTGGGAGGAGTGGCGCACACTCGCAGAAGAAATCCGCTCACACACGCTCAATCATATTGATTTTTATTTGCACCAGCTTAGCGAAAACGTTGAGAAGGCGGGAGGACATGTTTATTTTGCGCAAACGGCTGAAGAAGCGAATCAGTATATCAAGGAAATTGTAAGCAGCAAAGAAGCGCAAAAAGTCGTCAAATCCAAATCGATGGTAACCGAAGAAATTAGCATGAACAATGCGCTCGAAGACATTGGCTGCGAAGTCATTGAAACCGACCTGGGGGAGTACATTTTACAAATAGACGACCATGATCCCCCTTCCCATATCGTCGCGCCAGCATTGCACAAAAATAAAGAACAGATCCGTGATACGTTTAAAGCCCGCAAAGGTTATACAAAGTCAGAGAATCCCCAAGAGCTGACGTTGTTTGCTCGTGAACAGCTCCGCAAAGAGTTTTTGTCAGCAGATGTGGGCATTACAGGCTGCAATTTTGCCGTAGCAGAATCAGGAAGCATTTCGTTGGTCACGAATGAGGGAAATGCCCGCCTCGCGACCGCACTGCCTAAAACACATATTGCCGTTATGGGGATGGAACGGATTGTGCCGACATGGGAAGAACTTGACATTTTAGTTAGCATGCTTTGCCGAAGTGCAGTCGGCCAAAAATTAACGAGTTATGTGACAGGCCTCACAGGTCCTCGTGAAGATGGCGATGCCGATGGTCCTGAAGAGTTTCACCTCGTCATTGTCGATAATGGGCGCTCCAATATTCTCGGCACTGAATTCCAAGCAGCGCTTCATTGCATCCGCTGCGCAGCTTGCATCAATGTCTGCCCTGTGTACCGCCACGTCGGCGGTCATTCCTACGGCTCGATTTATCCAGGGCCGATTGGGGCAGTATTAACACCGTTGTTGGAAGGGTATGAAGACCACAAAGAGTTGCCTTACGCGTCAAGCTTATGTGCGGCTTGCACGGATGCGTGCCCTGTCAAAATTCCCCTTCACGAACTGTTAATTAAGCATCGTCGCGTTATCGCCGAACAAAAGCGGACTGCGCGAACGGAGGCGTTGGCGATGAAAGGGTTTGGAATTGGTGCAAGTTCGCCTATGTTGTATAAGGCTGGAACCAAAGTAGTGCCATTTTTGCTGTTCCCGTTTGTAAAGGATGGCGCAATTCCAAAAGGGCCAGGGCCGCTAAAAGGTTGGACAGATGTCCGCCATTTGCCAGCTCCGGCCAAAGAACGGTTCCGTGATTGGTTTAAAGCACGGCAAAAGGAGGGGTCGCATGATTAAAAACCGCGATTCTTTTCTTGACCATGTGGCCAATCAACTTGGCCGGCCTCGCCAAACAGAAGGGGTGTTACGGCCAAATTATCGAGTTTCCCCTCAATTTGAAGTATTAAAAAACGCTTCAAAAGATGAGTTGGTCACAGTGCTGAAAGAACAATGCGTGGCGATTCATACAGACTTTAAACAAGTGGAGAGCGGCCAGTTAGAGACGGCACTTGATGAAACAATCGACATGTATGGAGCGAAATCGGTCATTGCTTGGGATGACCGTCGTTTTCATGAGTTTGGCCTCGGCTCCTTTTTGACACGCCCCTCTGTTTCATTATGGGACAATCGTGACAGCAAACGTTCAATCGAGCAGGCTGAAAAAGCAGACGTAGGCATTACCTTTTCCGATATCACTCTTGCTGAGTCGGGAACAGTGACATTGTTTAGCAGCAATGGCAAAGGGCGTTCTGTCAGTTTGTTGCCGCGCTATTATATCGCGATCATCCCGAAAAGCACGCTAGTAGCGCGGATGACGCAAGCGGCGCGCCACATTCGGCAACTAACAGGCGAAGGACGCCTCCCATCATGTATCAATTTTATTTCAGGGCCAAGCAACAGTGCGGATATTGAAATGAGTTTAGTAGTTGGCGTGCACGGCCCGCTAAAAGCGTGCTATATAGTAGTCGACGACAAGTAAAAAACACCCAAGGCCAGCGCGTTACCGCTGGCCTTTTAGTTGTTAAATGTTGCTTCAGGTAGAAGAAGGATACTGCAGATGCTTTTTACTAGTCAGCAAAAGGATGTTGCTCGTTTGCATATGCTATACTTAAAGCGAGAAGTTGCAAATGAGGTGTCTGCTATGTCCTTAAAACAAGTAAAGTCTAAAAAAGTGTCCGAACTAATCCGCGACCAACTCGAGGACATGATTCGGAGCGGCGATATTCAACCAGGAGAAAAACTCGATTCAGTTGAAAAGCTGTCGACGACATTTCAAGTAAGTCGATCAGCCGTTAGGGAAGCATTGAGCGCATTGCGTGCAGTCGGGCTTGTGACGATCCGCCAAGGAGAAGGCACATTTGTTAATAAATTCGATTTTTCAAGTATGGTCAAACCAGTCGGCATCAAGGGCGTTTTGTCGAATAAAGAGAAACAGGATTTATTCCAAGTGCGAAAAATTCTCGAAGTCGGCGTCGCGAGTTTGGCGGCTGAAAACCGCAGCGCTGACCATCTTGCCAAGATCGAAGAGGCGCTTTCGCAAATGGCCAAGGCAGAAGCTGGCAAGGATTTAGGCGAGGAGGCCGATGTTCGATTTCATCTCGCCTTGGCCGAGGCGACAGAAAACGATTTGCTGATGGAAATGATGCAAAAGTTGTCTGACACGCTCGTGATGACCATGTATGAAAGCCGAAAAATCAGCCTTTACGCCGAAACACAAACGCTTAAACAGCTTCATGATGAGCATGAGCAAATTTATAAGGCGGTGGAAGCGCAAGACAAAGACAAAGCCCACCAGGCGATGATGGTTCATTTAGTCAATGTCGAACAAGCATTAATGGAATATGATAAGCAAAAACAAGAGGACGACAGCCAGTAAATTGAGCAAGCCGCGCAAAAGCGGCTTGCTCTTCGTTTTGTTTAAAGGGTGCTTGGTACGAGGTTAAAGCAGCGTTTGTAAATCCATTCATAATCAGCAAGCGTCAAGTCACGAGGATTTCCGATGGTTTGTGGATCTTTCAACGCTTCTTCGGCCCAACGGCTAATTTGTGTTTTGTCAACACCTTGGTCTTCAAGCGATGGGATTTCCAGCTCTTCAACTAACTCATACATATAGCGGACTGCTGCCTTGGCCGCCTCAATGGTTGTCATAGCCGTTGTGTTTAGGCCGAATGCTTGGGCAATGCGGGCAAAACGTTCAGGCGCTCCTTTCCAGTTGAATTCCATGACCGGTCCCATCATCGCTGCCACACATTGTCCATGAGCTACAGGGACGATGCCGCCAAGGGATTGGCTCATTGCGTGGGCGGCCCCAGCAGACTCACTGCCATAGGAAAGCCCCGCTAACATTGCTGCTTGTGCCATTCCATAGCGTGCTTCCAAGTCGTCACCATCTGCAAAAGCACGGCGTATATAGGTGGCTGCATATTCGATCGCCAATAAAGCGACAGCATCTGTAACCGGTTGTGCATATTTCATCGTGTAGCACTCAATGGCATGGGCTATGGCATCAATGCCTGTCATCGCTGTGACATGAGGAGGCATCGAAGTATGCAATTGTGGATCAATAATGGTTACGTGTGCAGCAATAAGAGGGCCGCCTGTATTAAATTTGTATTTCCGTTGTTCATCCGTAATGACTGCCCATTGCGTTACTTCCGAACCTGTTCCGGCAGTGGTTGGAACAGTTGCCAATGGTGGAATTCGCCGTTCAAGCGGCTTCTTGCCCTCTGCTGCTTCGTAATCAAGGACTGTGCCTTCGTGTGTCACTTCCACGCCAATTGCTTTAGCTGTATCCATAGAAGAGCCGCCGCCGACAGCCACTAAGCCGTCGCAGCGATGTTCCGCATAAACGCTGGAACCTTTGGCGATTAATCGTGTTGGTGGATTGGGCTCGACTTCGTTGAAAAGGACGACGTCAATGCCCGCTTTCTCGAGGCTTTGTTCGACTGGTCTTGTAATGCCTGCGTTGTAAATGCCAGGGTCCGTCACAAGCAATATTTTTTTGGAACCAAGGGCGCGGACTTCTTCGCCAAGGTGGGAGATAGCGCCAATGCCATGCTTAATAGCGGTCGGCACTTCAAAAGTATGGTAGTTTAACATTGATTCAATTTTCATATGCATGCTCATGTTTATCGCTCCTCAATTCATTTTACCCGCGGAACCAGCCGATTGGTTGCGGTTGCTTATTGCGGAAAATATGCTTTGTTTCCGTGTACTCTTCTAAGCCGATTTTGCCTAATTCCCGCCCGAAGCCAGATTGTTTGTAACCTCCCCAAGGTGCTTGGGCAAAGTATGGGTGAAAGTCATTGATCCATACCGTTCCTAAACGAAGTTTGCTTGCAATGCGTTCTGCTTTGCCAATATCATTGGAAAAAATAGCGCCAGCAAGCCCATAGATGGTGTCATTTGCCTTTGCGATCGCTTCTTCTGTTGTTCTGAATGTTTCGACTGTAAGCACAGGACCAAACACTTCTTCTTGGACGATGCGCATGTTGCTATGGCAGTTCGTAAAAATAGTCGGTTCTAAGAAAAAGCCGTTTTGAAGTTCAGGGGCGTCGGGACGTTTTCCGCCACAAGCAAGTGTAGCGCCTTCATCTAATCCGATTTGAATGTAGCTTTCAACTTTGGCGCGGTGGGCGGCAGAGATAAGCGGCCCAGACTCTGTTTTTTCATCAAAACCATTGCCGAGCTTGATACGTTTAGCCCGCTTTACTAATTCTTCTACGAAATCATCATGAATCGCTTCTTCCACAAGCAAGCGCGAGCCAGCAGAACAAACCTGTCCAGCATGGAAAAAGACAGCGTTTAAGGCTTGGTCAACGGCTGTTTCAAAATCGGCATCAGCAAAGACGATATTAGGGTTTTTGCCGCCAAGTTCTAAAGCCATTTTTTTAACGTTACTGCTTGCCGCTTGCATGATCGTCTTGCCTGTTTCAATGCCTCCAGTAAATGAGATCAAGTCGACATCTGTACTTTCGGCAAGCGGTGCGCCAACTTCCTTGCCTGTGCCAAGCACAAGATTGGCCACTCCTGTTGGAAGCCCGACTTCTTCAAACAGCTCAAATAGCTTCATCGTCGTAAGAGGTGTAAGTTCGCTTGGCTTTAAAATAAGGGTATTTCCGGCAACGAGTGCAGGCGCCAATTTCCATGCTGCTTGCAACAACGGATAATTCCAAGGCGTAATTAGCCCGCACACGCCTACAGGTTCACGGACAACGATGCTTGTTGAGTTCGGAAGCGGGCTCCGAATGACCTCGCCCCCATTTTTGTCCGCCAGACCAGCAAAATAAAAAAACACATTGGCGATGTCTTCCATATCTGTTCGGCTTTCTTCAAGCGTTTTACCTGTATCAAGCGACTCCAAACGGGCAAATTCCTCGTTTTGATTGGCTATTTTTTGGCCAATTAGACGCACCCGTTCACCTCGTTCACTTGCGGATGCAGCGGACCAAACGCCTTCATCAAAGGCAGCTCGGGCGGCTGCAATCGCAGCTTGGCTGTCTTCAGCCGAACCTTCTGGCACTGTTGCGATCACTTCCTGGTTAAAAGGATTAATAATTTCTCGAACGCGGCCATTCTTTGCATCCGTCCATTCCCCGTTAATAAACATCTTTCCGCGAATCATCAACCTCTCTCCTTTGTTTTATTTAATATATATTAAACGTTTTATACAAAATAAACATAGCATTTCTGTTTGTTTGTGTCAAAAAAAAGCCTCCTAAAATAGTTGCCCATTGTAAGGATCACTATTTTAGGAGGTTCTTTAACGAAAACTTGATATGGTTGTAGCAGCTAAGTTCTTTGTTAGGAGGTGCCGTTTTTGTTTTTATAGCGTTCTACTAGATCTTTGGCAAGGTTTCCAGTTTGGAACTGTTCGACTAGCAAACCAAGAAACTCATAATATTCAAGAGAAGCCGTTATTTTTTTTAATGTGTGTGCGGCTTCCGCCCGTACCTCATCTGGCGTCTCAGCATCATCCACTAATGCTTCATACAGAGGAATGGCTTGTTTAACTGCCTGAAGGTTTACGCTACGTTCCCGTTCCCATCTCCGCGTAAAAAAGGAAATAAAAAATTGAAAGAAGTCTTTTTCAGCCTCATACAAGTCTTTACGCTCGCCTTTTCGGTACACGCGGTGGATAATTTTTTCTTCTAGAAGTTTGCGTACACCAATACTCATGCTGCCTTTACTCATTCCTAATTCATCGCGAAGGTCATCGAGCGTCATTGGCCCGTCGTTTAAATACAAAGTCGCATAAAGTTGCCCGACTGAACGGTTTACACCATAAATGTCCATCGTATCGGCTATGCCGTCTTTAATGATAGCGTGCGCTTGCTCTAATTTTTCAAAAGCATGTTCATCCTTTTCCATTTCAACACCTCAATTGCAATTTAACGAAATTTAGCGATAGTATAGCTGTTTACCTGTAATAAAGCAAGGTAGCGAAAGACTGGCGGGTTCTGTTGGATGTTGACAGAACGAGAGGCTATGTTAGTATAGTGTCTAAAATATTTAATTCGTTTTAAATATATTATACATAATTGAGAGGATGATCGGTAATGAAAACCATTCGCTTGCTTGCGTTTTTGCTATTGGCTTTGCCTATGATGTCGGCCTGTGGCGCCCAAGGGGAAGAAGCCAAAGAAATTGAACTCGTTTACGTTGTATGGGATTCTGAAATCGCTTCAAACCATGTAGTGAAGATTGCTTTGGAACAAGCCGGTTATGATGTGACGTTAACAAGTGTTGAGCAAGGAATCATGTGGTCGTCAGTGGCAGACGGAAGCGCCGATGCCCATGTTGCCGGATGGCTGCCAGAAGATATGAAAGTCCACTATGAACAGCATAAAGATGACATTATCGATTTAGGAGCTAATTTGGAAGGGGCACAAACTGGCTTAGCTGTCCCAACGTATATGGAGATTGACAGCATCGAAGAATTGTCGGCTGACGTCGTCAGTACCATCACAGGCATTGACGCTGGCGCAGGCGTAATGATGACAACGGAAGAGGCGCTTCGTGAATATGGAATGGATGACGTTACGTTGTCAGCAAGTTCAGATGCGATTATGACGGCAGAGCTTGGCAACCGCTATGCGGCGCAAGAACCAATTGTCATTACCGCTTGGCAACCTCACTGGAAGTTTAATTCGTATGATCTAAAATTTCTTGAGGACAGCAAAGGCATCTATGAAGCAAATGGAGAAATCCGCACAATTGTCCGCGCAGGCTTGGCCGAAGAAAAGCCAGAAGCGTATCGGATTCTCGACCAATTCTACTGGACAGCAGATGATATGAATGAAGTCATGTTGTATATGGCAAAAGACGGAATGGAGCCAGAAGAAGCAGCGGAAAAATGGGTGAATGCCAACCAAGATAAAGTCGATGAGTGGTTGAAAGGCGTATAGGTTTAGAAGGAACCGTACATTGAAACGCCGTGAGGGATCATGAAAGCTGGTTCATTCCGGCTTTTTTGTGTTAAAGGCTGATACTGGGTTTTCCACCAAAATTGGCACCAATCCCCTTTTGGAGGCAGATTCATTCAATCATTAAGCGCTGAAGGAGATCAAGTGTATTCTTAAAGCACAAAGCAGGCCCGTATGGCTGTCTCTCCATCGTCATCAACTCTAATAGTAGCCCCATTTATTTTTTACAGTCAGCTAAAAGAGGCCGTTTAAAAAAGATTTTTAAGTACAGAAAAGAACCTCCCATAAATAATTTAGGAGGCATAGAATGTACCGTTTTTAGTTTAAAGCAGGGCTAAATGGCGGAATTGTTTTCTAGTACCTCCTTTCAAAAATCGTTCTCATAAGCTACCAAATCTTCCACGTCTTTTATCTCCTTTGTTCCTACTTAATCCTCATCAAAGCCCTGTATCAACGCTTTTATTTTTATATATATATGAATATAGTTAAGCAATTTTAATAGAGATCTTAAAGAATACCTATCATAACATGTCTAAATAAAGGGAAATCTTTTAAAGGTTTGTTGAGATATTTCTATCACAGAAAATAAAATTTAATAGATTAAAAACATACTAGGAAAAATGAATTATTAAACCAACATACATATTCTATTTAAAGGGTTTTAATGGTGTTAATCCGCCTGACATTAACGGTTTCTTTGCTAAAAGTAGTGGCTTCATATCAGGTCTTTTTTCAATGGGAGTAGTTCCCTAGAAGGATCGTACAGTCAATCTTATGCATCTTTTGGTACAGGCCTTAAGTGTTGTGTTGGGTTGTGTGAATGGTATGTAAGTAGGGAAAAGATGATACGTGACTAGACTATTCGTATGCTATCATGCGTATCAAGTACACTAAAATAAATAAATAGACCTATTTGTTTCGTATAAATAGGCCTTAGTTCCTCTTTGTTTAAGATGTGTGCTTAGGAGAAACCAAACATGAAAAGGGGAGTGATCGTTTTTCTTTTCCTATTCGTTTAAGCAGATTTTAAAAAGTACGTTATGAAGCATTCGCAAGCAATCCTTGTCATTTCTCGGTAAACAAAACCGCTGTCGGCTATCAGCGCATATACGATTCAGGGCAGCAATGGCTATTCAAAATAGCTTTTTAGTGCGCGGTCAATATTCGGAAAAATGGCTTTATTATGTATGCTTTTTTGCTTTTTACCAATAAAGTTACCGAGAAAAAATACTTAACAGAGGAAGTGTGAACTATTGTCTTCGAAAAAGTACGATTACAAGAAAAAGATGAAAAATAGGCAAAAAAGAAAAATGAACACTCTTTCAAAAGTGGTCGCTTCTACGGCGATTACAACTCTAACAATAGTGCCTTTCAGCAATCTTATTAATGCTGAAGGTGTATCTGGAAATGTATTGACGAACCCAAGTGCCTATGCTTCGGCAGCTAGTCTAACAGAGTTTCAATTATTGACGGATGTTGCAGTCAATGCTCAACTTGGTGATGCTGATGAAAATGGGCTTTATGATCTTGGGCTTTCTTTAACTGGGCGAGGCCTTGCTGATGCTGAGCTCTTCGGTCCAGAGCGTACGGTTATCTTTTATTCTCCTGACCTTGCTGATAAGTGGACCGTAGAAGGGCCAGCGCAAGTCAGGGTAGAAATCCTTCCAGTTACAATGGATGCTTTGCCAACTTTAGGCAATTTAATAGGGGATATCACGCAGCAATTAAACTCTGTAGTTAATGACTTGGTTAATACAGTGGATGGGATTGTAAATAATCCAATTACGGCTCCTTTAATTCGGGTAAGTGGATTAACAGAATTACAAGATGCTCTAAGTGCGCTTAATAATATAGATGGGGCGCTAGCTGATCTGCTTGCTTATAATGATGAAGTAGAAGCAGTCGTCCAGCCAGACGGTTCAATTCTTGTTAATTTTTCAGATGGCTTAGGAAACCACCTTGAATCAGCGGTTCAAGATGTGGTGGTTCAATTACTGAATGATGTTGTAGATGCAATCGGCAATGTCAGCATTGACATTTTGGGCGGCGGTATTTCTGTTCCTCTAGAGCCTCTTCAAGCGCTTGTCCAACCGCTTTTAGGTCTAATTGATAATATTTCCAGTGGAGCTGTTGATCTATCCAATGACTTGGCAGGCGTGCAATTGCTTGGAAGTACAGAAGTTACGCTGAACGCAAAAGTGGATGGCACCGACGTATCTGGAGAAGTTCCAATTTACGGCGCAGGTGTACACGATAGCACAATTGACCTTCAATTGCTAAATAGCATTGGTGATTATGATACAGTAATATTTGATGATGACAGTGATGCGGATGCGGACGCGGATGCCGATGCGGATGCTGACGCCGATGCGGATGCTGACGCGGATGCGGATGCGGATGCCGACGCGGATGCGGATGCGGACGCCGATGCGGACGCCGATGCGGATGCCGACGCTGACGCCGACGCGGATGCGGACGCCGATGCGGACGCTGATGCGGATGCGGACGCTGATGCGGATGCGGACGCCGACGCTGATGCGGATGCGGATGCGGACGCCGATGCGGATGCGGACGCCGATGCCGACGCTGATGCGGATGCGGACGCGGATGCGGATGCGGACGCTGATGCGGATGCCGACGCCGATGCGGATGCGGACGCCGATGCCGACGCGGACGCTGACGCGGATGCCGACGCGGACGCTGATGCGGATGCGGATGCGGACGCCGATGCGGACGCGGATGCGGATGCGGACGCTGACGCTGACGCTGACGCCGATGCGGACGCTGATGCGGATGCGGACGCTGACGCCGATGCGGACGCGGATGCGGATGCGGACGCTGACGCCGATGCCGACGCGGATGCGGATGCGGACGCCGACGCGGATGCGGACGCCGACGCTGATGCGGATGCGGATGCGGACGCCGACGCGGATGCGGACGCTGATGCAGACGCGGATGCGGATGCGGATGCGGACGCCGATGCGGATGCCGACGCTGATGCGGATGCGGATGCCGACGCGGACGCGGATGCCGACGCGGATGCGGACGCTGACGCTGATGCTGACGCGGATGCGGATGCCGACGCGGATGCGGATGCGGATGCGGACGCCGATGCCGACGCGGATGCCGACGCGGACGCTGATGCTGACGCTGATGCCGACGCGGATGCGGATGCGGATGCCGACGCGGATGCGGATGCGGATGCGGACGCGGATGCCGACGCGGATGCGGATGCGGATGCGGACGCCGACGCGGATGCGGATGCTGACGCTGATGCCGACGCGGATGCCGACGCGGATGCGGATGCGGACGCTGACGCGGATGCCGACGCGGATGCGGATGCGGACGCTGACGCCGATGCCGACGCGGATGCTGACGCGGACGCTGATACGGACAAGGACAGGGTTACTGATAAAAATCGGGTTGATCGAGACTATACTGGTAGGCAAGACTCTTCGAAAGATGGGAAGAAGCTCCCTGATACAGCAACTTCCATTTGGACTGTAGGAGTTACGGGAATGGCAGCACTATTAGCTGGAATAAGTGCTCGTCTATTTAGAAGAAAGAAATAGAAGTGTTAAATAAGGAAGCAAATGCGCTATTAGCATTTGCTTCCCTTTAACTAATCCAGGAGGTTGAGCCATGAACCAGAACCTTACCCAAATATTTAATCGTGATATGGATCAACTGCATGCATTTATGACCGAATCAGAGGAGTACAAGGAACTACGAAAAGAAAAGCCGGTTATCTTGTTTCTTTCTATCGGCTATTTAGATAAACGAGCAACCGTATTAACCGTCAAGGAGAATAGTTTTCAGCGCGCTTGGAAACGTCTTTACAACAGAGGGATTTCCCTCATGAAGCAGGAATATTCCTGTTTGAAAATTGACTGGGTTACCAGTATTGAACAACACTCGCTTTTGTCGTTTATTAACATTATGACCAAAACAAAAAAGAATTACTTTAGGCAAGGAATCAGTTTTGATGAAAACTTTAGCCATGCTTTTTTAGAGCAAGAGATCAATGGAAACGCCATGATTCAAATTGACAAAGATACAAAGCGAGGGTATTTAAATGAAAAAAACATTCAATCTTATATTCGGAACCATCGCCCTCATTTAAAACAATTAGACTTCAACAAAGTTTCCTCGGTTATCACCTTTACAACGAAAGGTTACTTTTTAGAAAATCAGCAGCTTTATGCCCTTAAAGAGGGGCCAAGGGACAACGGAAGACGGGATACTGCTTTAGACGCTGCGGAAGTAAAAGCAATGATTGCTAGTGGACTTAATTATTTGGCTAAAATGAATAAAGCGGCAGGCCAATTTACATATGGGTATTTTTCTTGTTTTGATAAAGAAATTCAGTTTTATAATTTGTTGAGACATGCCAGTACACTTTATGCGATGATCGAAGCGCTAGAAATTACTCAGGATAAAGAAGCCATTCCGGCAATTGAAAGAGGCCTCGAATATTTGCTGAAGGGGCTACATGTTGATAAAAAGCAAGGGACTGCCTATGTTGTCGACGGAGTCGAACAAGATCAGTTGGAAGTTAAATTAGGAGCGAATGCAGCCGCCATCCTTGCTTTTACAAAGTATACGGACGTTTTCCAAAATGATCGTTACCTTCAAGTTGCCCAACAGCTGGCAAATGGGATATGTCAGCTTCAACAAGAAAATGGCGGCTTTCACCATGTCCTCCATTATCCATCTTTCGAATTAAAAGATGCGTTTCGAATTGTTTATTATGATGGAGAAGCTGCTTTTGCTTTGCTAAGGCTCTATCAATTAGACAAAAATGAAAAATGGATGAAGACAGTTGAAAAAGCGTTTGATTACTTCATTGCTAACGAATATTGGAAAAATCATGATCACTGGCTTAGTTATTGTACAGAGGAATTGACACGTTATAAGCCATTGCGGAAGTACTTTCAATTTGGCCTACAAAATGTTCAAGCTAAATTGGATTTTATCTATCATCGCATCACCACATACCCGACTTTTTTAGAATTGACATTGGCAGCTTACAATATGATTCAGCGAATGAAAGAAACAGAGCATCGAACCCTTTTAGCAGAATTCGATGAAAAAAAACTTCAAGACACCATTCACAAACGCGCAGAATATCAACGAAATGGATATTTTTATCCAGAATTGGCTATGTATTATAAAAACCCTTCTAGGATTCTTGGTAGCTTTTTTATTCGCCATCATTCATTTCGAAGCCGTATTGATGATGTAGAACATTACTTATCTGGCTACTGTCGCTATTTTGTGCACATGAGGGCTGAATCACGATTGTTTAAATAGAGAGGACCGCGATATGAAACGAATTGGAAATTTGCTAATCATAACAGGTCTAATTGTTTTGGGGGCATTTGTTTATCAACTGATGGCTCATGAACGCGCTCAAGACAAATCACTGGTAGAAGCGAAAGCGTATATAGAAAAAGCCGAACGTGAATGGCTACATGCTGGAGGAGACGAAGACGGCGGTGCTGTCGAAACCTTTCGTCCAGACGCTCACGAAGCCTTTGCAACATTAGAGATTCCAAAGCTAGATCGGACAATCGCCGTTGTAGAAGGGACCAATGAAGAGGCTTTGAAAAATGGAGTCGGTCATTTATCCGAATCTGCTTTTCCTGGGCAAAATGAACAGATATTGTTATCTGGCCATAGAGACACTGTATTTCGTAATTTTGGCGAGCTGGAAATAGGCGACTCTTTTATTGTAACGATGCCTTATGGCAAATTTACGTATGAGCTAAAAGAAACTGAAATTGTTTCCGCAGATGATACTTCTGTCATTCGAAAAATGGGGGAGGAAGTGTTAGTCATCACGACTTGTTATCCTTTTCATTATGTAGGAAGCGCCCCTGAGCGATTTGTTATTTATGCGTATCCTACAACTTAAACAGTGCATCGTTTTTAGCCTTAAAGTGAACGAGGCAAAAGTATTGGTTTTTGCTTTTGGAAAAAGCGAACATACTGCGTAAGCATGTCACCAGAGGGCATGCTTCTTGCCAATGCACCTCTCAAACCTGAATGTCAAAGGTCTATGTGACGCGTTTTTCGTAAGGAGAATGCATTGTAAATAAACATAAAAAATAGGCATGAGCGTCTCTCCGACAGTAGCATAGATTTAAATAAAGACAGAGAATGAATAGAACAATTTAATTTATTGAAGCAAGAGAAGAGGTGAATGGCTTGGATTATTTTTTGAATGGGAGTGCAGTTTCTAAAGTACGAATTCTAAGGTTTTTGGAGGCCCAAAGTCAAAGTGTCTCACTTACACAAATAGCAGAAGTATGCGGTATTGAAAAACGAACAGCGAAGAAAAATGTACATGAATTGGCTATGGAACTAGAAACCTTAACAGACCAAGCCAAAATCGTTCGCTCAGAAAAAACAAAAGGCTATTGGTTGGAACGCTCATTTGCGTTTTCTGTTAAGACAATCGAACGGATGTATAACCAACACTCGTTGCCTTATCAATTTTTGGATACTGTATTCAAGGGTCAGTTTGTCAATAGCGTGAAGTTTTCAAATGAAGCATATGTTAGTTATGGATCCCTTTATCGTTCTCTCAAACGATTAGTGCCGCTTTTAAATACGTTTGATTTGGACATTCAATTAAAAAGGGAGCCCATTATTCATGGAGACGAAAAACAAATCCGTTATTTTTACTATCTTTTTTATTGGGATTCCAACTGGGCAGAAGAATGGCCATTTGACGTAATTAGTATTAAACAAGCAGAAGCGTTATTGGACAAGGCGTTTGGGCGTTGCCAGGAATCGTTGTTGTATTGGGTAGGTGTAAACGTAACTAGAATCCGCAAAGGGTTTACCATTGCCAGGGATCGTTTTTTTGACGTGTTTGTGAAAACACATCCTTTGTTTGAGCAATTTCGGAAAAACATCTATACCTTTTATAAGGAGCTTACAAAAATAAATGATCGGGATTTAGAGGATGAAATTGCTTTTTTATTCTTAGCGTTTATTTCTTTTTCTTATATAGAAAAGGGTGACCAACGTTCCGTTTCTTTTATCCAGAATGCTTTTTCCAACGCTTCTGCAGATTTTGTAAAACATACGATTCAATGGTTGGATCGCTTTATTGATTTTTTTGGCGTCGCGATTAGTGGCGAAGAATATACGACATTATATGCTAACTTAATCAACATTCATTTGGCAGAAAGTTATTTTAGGGGGAATTCCTTTTTTTTCAGTAACGACCTTTCTGAAACAGAACCTGACCAATTGATTGACTCGTTTCTGAATCATTTGACCACACAAGTGGTTTGGTTAGATAAAAAGACAAAACGAGAATTGTTAGATAGGTATCGATTTTTATTAAGAAATGTACTGGGTTTTGATGGTGCAGTAAAACCCATAAAAATAAAGCTGTATTCCATTTTTGGCGAAGCAGGAAAAAACGTAGGTTTAAAAATGGTGCAAGAAGTTTATCCCCACTCGCGTTTTTGTGAGCGAGGGGAAACGCCAGATTTGATTGTTTCAGACCGCGATTATGTAACGTTAAAAAAAGAAAAGGCAAACGGAGCGGTCGTCTGTATATTGAATGTGAACAATCCAACGAAACAAGATTATTTAAGGCTGGAAAATTGTATTAGAGTTATATTAAAAGAGAATGAGTTGCAACCGACAGTAAGCAATGTCATTCATTGAAAGCAGCAGCTGCCAGTTATGTTTCGTCGATAAGGTTCCTTTTTCGATATCGAAAAAGGAACCTTTAACTATTATTGAGTATTTGTCACTTCAATGTTTTAATGGACCTGCTGTTTTGGTATGGTTCCTTTTTGTTATTACGGGTAATTGAGTGTAGGGTTTCTAAAACTTGCCGGTGCCATCAAAATGATTTTTCGATCATTCATAAATAGTGCCATGCTTGTCGACATAGCGGTTGGCAACGATCGTCCGTTCAAAGCGATCACCGTTTCTTGTCATTCCTTCAATATCAATGGTAATCGTTTGCGAAGTATCTTTTTGGGGCGGCAGCGCGTGAAGCGAAGCAGCATTGGCTGTGATGTTGTCATCATTGACATGGATGGTGTAGCGTGTTTTGCTGACATCGATGGCATTCGGGTCAATGTCAGACTGGAGGCGAACGCCGTCAAAAGCGATGGCTGGCGAAACGCCGCCTTCAAGTGCGATAACCGCTAAATAGGCTGTTGTTTGCGGGTGTTTCATTTTTAGTTCCCATTCTCCAGCACTCGGATGGTCCAATTTAAAATGATGAGCATAAGCTCCGTAAAAAACACTGTGCTCTTGCTCGGCAGCGACGGCGGCAACAGAATAGACTTGCCCATCTGGAGAGTGAAGTTCAGCGGAGTCAAGCTTTTCATTAGCAAGTACCGAGATTTGTGCTTTTTTTACGTTTGGCTCGATGGCAAAAGCCTGGCTGCCATTTTCGTTAAATTGGCCGCCGCGGATTATAGTGGCGCTCATGGACTTCGCATGCTCTTCTTCATTCGCTTGTGCACCCATTTGCGCTTGCAGCAAAGGGAAAATAAGATGGCCTTGCGCCACTTGCATATGATCCCACCGGTTGGAAGCAAGTTCTCGGGCGTAGCTTAGTCTAGAGCTATTCACTGTCACAGCCCCATCATTCGTGCCGAAAAATTGCAAATACACTCCGCCGAAATAGAGAGCAGATCCAAATGAGCCCCAAGATGTTCCTGAAATCGTCGAAAAGGGGACAGATTGTGCAGAGATTAAACCGTCTGTTTGCGCTCGAAAATAGGCCATGTTCCCTGTTTGCAAAGAGTCTGTGCCTTCTGAGCGTTGGCCGATGATTTCCGCGAGCCAGCCAGCCCAGTTGCTATATGCTAAGTTGGCGAGTTCACTTCCGTGGTGAGGCGAACCGAGCGTAATGACTTCTTTTACATAAGGTTCAGCCCCATAATGTAGGAGCGCAGTTTGCGTATCGACGCCGCCTTTGCTATGGGCAACAATTGTGACCTTTTCACCGAAATGGTGGTAAATATCGCGAATTTTTTCTGCTAGTAACTCGCCATTTTGCCAGTTTGATTTATCTGGGTGCAAATTGATGTAAGCACTCGGAAATCCTTGCTCATATGTGTGTACGAACATGTCATTTGGCTCGAACCAAGTGAGCGCGGAACTATTAAGACCATGGACAAACAAGATCGGCGATCCAGCAGTCGTTGCTGGTGTATCACCAACAACCCAGGTTCCTGGCGGAGCGCCGGGCGCTGGTTTTCCTGCGCCAAGAAACCCAGCGTGTGCTGAAGCATGCGGCCATAAAAGCAGGAAGGACAACAAAAATAAAGTAAGCGCTTTCAAAAATGATTCTTTCATCCAAATTCACTCCTTATTTGTCAGATAATACATTCTATGAACGATTTCTTGTTGCATGTATAGGTAATAGAAGCGATTATTATATTGAACTGGCTCGAAAGCAAACAAATGGACTTTGTTGGCAACTTCATTTATGGTATACTAGACCGTTAGAATCGTTGGAAAGGATTGTTGGCGCGTGGTAGACAGGAAGCCTATTTTGATTGTCGTTTCCGTAGAACCTGAAAAACAGGCTGTCTTACAAGGGTTGGGAAATTCTTCAGCCTATGAAGTACTCGTTGGCGGCGTAGGGATGGCCCAGGCAGCTGCACGTACAGCAAGGCAGCTCGCCCAAAAACATTATCAGGGAACGATAAACATGGGGATTGCGGGTGGCTTCCCTGGAAAAGCGGCAAATGGCACGGTTGCTGTCGCAACGTCGATTATTGCCCCGGAAATAGGAGCAGAGTCACCTGAAGGGTTTTTGACGATTGATGCGCTCGGTTTTGGTACACAAACGTTGCCTGCAGTTGCAAACGATTCTTATATTGGGAAACTTCAAGAAGCTGTATCTGTGGCAACGGGTACAATTTTGTCCGTGATGACTGTGACTGGGACAGAAGCGACGTTAAACGTCCGCCAATCCTATGGAAAAGATGTAGTGGCGGAAGCGATGGAAGGGTTTGGAGTAGCTAGTGCAGCAGCGGAGTTTGGCTTGCCTTTTGCCGAGGTTAGGTCCATTTCAAACCAAGTAGGCATTCGCGATAAAGCAAGCTGGGAATTTGCGAGTGCTTTTTCGTCGTTGACGAAAGCAGCAGAAAAATTGAAGGAGGTTGAACAACTTGGAGATTGCCTTTTCACCATGTCCAAATGACACATTTGTCTTTTATGCATGGGTTCACGGAAAGATTGCTGGTGCCCCTAAGTTAAATGTAACCTATGCTGATATTGACCGCACCAACTACTGGGCGATTGATCAGACGGGGCCTGAAGTTATGAAAATTTCTTATGCTGCGTTGCCGTATGTACTGGACCATTATTGTCTAGTGCCGAGCGGAGGCGCTCTTGGTCGTGGGTGCGGACCTCTTGTGTTAACGAAAGAGCCGCAAGAAGCAGCGACTCTTGAAGGGAAAACGGTTGCTGTGCCAAGTGACCGCTCGACTGCATACTTATTGTTCCGTCTCTGGACTGAACAAAAACTTCCTAAAAATAACATCTTTATAAAAGTGATGCCATTTGACCGTATTATGCCTGCAGTCGCAAAAGGAGAAGTCGATGCAGGGCTTGTCATCCACGAAGCACGCTTTACATACGAAACGTATGGCTTGTCCCTGTTGCAAGATCTAGGCGAATGGTGGGAAAAAGATACAGGATATCCGATTCCGTTAGGCGCGATTATTGCCAAGCGTTCTCTCGATAAAGAGCAATTGGCCAAGTGGGCCCGACAATCAGTTGAGTATGCATGGGCACACCCTGAAGAGACAAGCGATTATGTGCTTTCACATGCCCAAGAGCTTTCAGCAGAAGTCGCCAATGCTCATATTGAACTTTACGTAAATGAGTTTACGAAGTCACTTGGAGAAGATGGCTATCAAGCGATTGAGAACTTGTTAGGCCGAGCAATGAAACAAGGGCTTGTCCCTGACTTTGACATTGCTAAAATTCGGTTATAGCGCTAAGCGGAGCTTTGTAAACTACGAATGAATAGCGAAAAGAGGGATAACGGCAGTGGAGAAGGAAACCACAACGCAATATAGGCAGCTAGCACTAGCGATGCTGCGGACAGGGCTGTTTGGGTTTGGCGGCGGCCCGTCTGTCATGCCACTGTTTCGAGTGGAAGCTGTTGATACGTATAAATGGATGGACAATGAAGAATTTGGCGAGACGCTGGCGATTGCTAATACGTTGCCAGGACCAGTGGCAACGAAAATGGCAGCCTATTTAGGTTATCGATTGAAGGGCTGGACGGGCGCTTGTTGGGCAACGTTGTGGCACATTTTTCCTACGAGTGTAGCGATGGTGTTGCTTTTTTCGCTTGTTGATGCTATCAGTGGTTCGGAAGTGGTTGCTGGCATGATAGGCGCAGTTACACCTGTTATCGCTGTCTTGCTTGCGCAAATGGCGTATGATTTTGGCAAGAAGGCGGTTAAAGGTTTTGGCTGGGTTTTTGGCATGCTCACTTTTGTTATTGCCTTTGCCGCTTTGCAAGGGTTTGACGTACATCCTGGCTTTGTGATTATTGCCTTCATTATTTACGGTGTGTTTCATTATAAACTGATGGATAAATGGCGGAGCAGGCAAAAAGGAGAGTCGTCATGATTTTATTATATTTATTTATCGCATTTTTTCTTGCTAACTTGCTAGGCTATGGTGGAGGCCCGGCTTCCATTCCGCTTATGTTTGAGGAAATTGTCAACCGCTATCAGTGGTTGACGAGCGATGAGTTTTCCAATGTCCTTGCCTTGGCCAATGCTCTGCCAGGGCCGATTGCAACAAAAATTGCTGCGTATGTCGGGTTTGCTGCCGGGGGCTGGCCAGGGTTTATCGTTGCTCATGCAGCGACCATTGTTCCATCAGCGCTGGCCATGATTTTGTTGATGCGTGTTTTGCGAAAGTACCGCCAGTCAAATGTGGTCAAAGGCATTTCCCTTGCTGTTCAACCTGTTATTTGCATATTGATGGTAGTGTTGACGTTCGATATCATTGGCGATGCTGCTGCCCAAATTGGTTGGCTTCAGTCATTGGCAATTGCAGCGGTTGCTTTTCTGCTATTGACAAAGGCAAAAGTCCATCCGGCATTAGTGATTGTCGCCTCATTTGTTTACGGAGGTCTTGTCATTCCATTTCTAGGGTAGGCAGTTAATAAGAGAGTCGGTATGCGGTATACACACAGGCAGTTTTATAATAAGCTGCCTGTTTTTATGTTTATTTATGTTCGGTTATGTGTGATAATGGAACAGAGAGGTGAAGAATCATGTTCACATTGGAACGGCACGAAAAACTGCTTGCCTATTTAGCGAAACACAAATCGATACGCGTTTCCCAAGCGAGCGAATGGCTTGGTGTTACCGAAAAAACAATCCGCCTAGATTTAGAGCGCCTCGAAGAAAAAAAGCTGCTCAAGCGTGTTCATGGCGGTGCCGTATTAATGGAAACCGATACAAGCTTGTTTCCGATTCAGGAACGGGAGCAAAGAAATGAAAAGGAAAAGCACGCTATTGCGGAAAAAGCAAAAGCGTTGATTTGTGAGAATGACGTGATTTTGCTAGATGGCGGCAGTACGACGCTTGCCCTTGCTGAGCGCCTTGGCGACAAGCCGATGACAGTCATTACTAATGACATCCGGATCGCGAACGCCCTTTACGAAAAAGAAGCAATCCAGCTTATTTTGCTCGGAGGAACACGCCTTGGCACTTCTTCGGCACTGTATAGCCAGCAAACGACGGCAATGCTCAAGTCGTTGTATGTGCAAAAAGTATTTTTAGGGGCGACTGGCGTCTCTATTGATCACGGCTTATCGATACTAAACAGCTTTCACTATGAATGGAAAAGAGCGGCCATCAATTGCGGACGAAAAACGATCTTGCTGTCTGATTCAAGCAAGTTTGGCCAAGTTGGTTTAATGCGATTTGCAGACATCACAGAAATTGACGAACTTGTCAGCGATGACTTGTTAGACAGTGAAACACGAAGCGTCTTGGAGGATGAATACGGCATCAATGTTTATTAACAAGTGCAGTAAAAAACAATGCCTAGTTGTAAGCTGTTTAAAGCTATGGTATGATCAAACGTAAATGAACCAAAACAAACAAATAAGGGGGAGTGGGGATGGAAATGTTTTCGCTTGCAGGAAAAACAGCCGTCGTCACTGGCGCTAGCCGAGGGCTTGGCCAAGGGATGGCGCTCGGACTTGCCGAAGCGGGTGCTAACATCATTGGTGCAGGAATTAGCGATATGATGGAAACAAAACAAAAAGTAGAGGAACTTGGCGGGCGATTTTATGGGATAAACGCCGATTTATCTCAGCCTGATGGGGCAAAGGAATTGGCCGCTAAAGTTTTGGATCATGTTGAAAGCGTTGACATATTGGTCAATAATGCCGGTATCATTAAGCGGGCTGATGCAAACGTGTTGGATGATGCATCTTGGCGGGAAGTGCTGCACGTCAACTTGGATGCTGTATTTACGCTGTCTCGGGAAATTGGCGCACATATGCTTGAAAAGGGATCAGGATCGATTATTAACGTGGCCTCGATGCTGTCGTTCCAAGGCGGTTTGCGCGTTGCCGCCTATACAGCAAGCAAACATGCCGTTGCCGGTTTGACGAAAGCACTTGCCAATGAGTGGGCCAAAAAAGGGGTGCGTGTCAATGCGATTGCCCCAGGGTATATGGTAACAGACAATACAGAAGGGATTCGTACAGATGAAAGCCGTTATACTTACATTAGCTCACGAATTCCGAAAGGCGAATGGGGGTTGCCGGATGATTTGAAAGGCCCTGTTGTTTTTCTCGCATCGGAGGCGTCAAACTATGTGAATGGCCATATTCTAGCTGTCGATGGCGGTTGGTTAAGTGCATAAACGAACCATTGCGACTCTAACAAGTGAAAAGGGGAAATGGAAATGGATATTCGTTATGAAGTAGGGCCAAAAGATTTCAAAACGTATACAACAGAGGAAATGAGAGAAGCTTTCTTAGTCGAATCGCTGTTTGAAGAGGGGGCGCTCCATTTAAGCTACTCCCACTATGACCGATTAATAATCGGCGGCGCTGTTCCAAGCCATGAAGCGATTGCCCTAGACGCAGGCGATGCTTTAAAAACCGATTATTTTCTTGAAAGGCGGGAGTTGGCTGTTATCAATATCGGTGGTGAAGGGACAGTAACGGTCGGAAAAGACACATATAAAATGGCAAAGCGTGACTGCCTCTATGTCGGTAGAGGCAATGAACATGTCGAATTTGCAAGCAACGATCCACAACAACCAGCCCGGTTTTATTTAGTGTCAGCCACTGCCCATCAAACATATCCGACAAAATTGGCACCGATTGGAGAAGCGCAACCGACGAAATTAGGTTCAGATGCTGAATCCAATAACCGCACGATTTACAAGTATATCCATAAAGACGGAATTGAAAGCTGCCAGTTAATGGTAGGGATGACGCTGCTTGAGCCAAACAATATGTGGAATACAATGCCTGCTCATCTTCATGACAGGCGGATGGAAGCCTATTTGTATTTTGATATGGAAGAAGATACGCGTGTGTTCCACTTTATGGGTCAGCCACAGGAAACGCGCCATCTAGTGATCAAAAATGAACAGGCTGTCATTTCGCCGCCATGGTCGATTCATTCAGGCGTTGGCACAAGCAATTACACATTTATCTGGGCGATGGCTGGAGAAAATTACACGTTTACGGATATGGACACAGTAGCGATGGAGGAGCTGAAATAAATGATCTCAACAGGAAAAGCATTCATTCACGAAAATTTTATGTTGCAAAATAAGACAGCAGAAACACTTTACCATACGTATGCAAAAACGCTGCCGATTATAGACTACCATTGTCATGTCCCCCCACAAGAAATTGCCGAAAACCGCCAATTTAACAACATTAGCGAAATTTGGCTCCATGGGGACCATTACAAATGGCGGGCAATGCGTGCTGTCGGCGTCGAGGAAATGTTTATTACAGGCGATGGGGATGACAAAGAGAAGTTTCTTAAATGGGCGGAAACAGTCCCTTATACAATGGGCAACCCTCTCTACCATTGGACGCACTTGGAATTGAAACGCTATTTTGGCATTGACGAACTGTTAAGCAGTGAGACAGCTGAAGCCATATGGAGCGCCACGAAAGAACAACTGGCAGCACCAGAGCGGTCAGTCCAAGGCATCATCGAGGAATCTAATGTCAAAGTGATTTGCACAACAGACGATCCGAGCGACCATTTAGAAGCCCATCAGCAAATTAGAAAAGAGGGAGCGTGCCAAGCAGCGGTGTACCCTGCCTTTCGCCCAGACAAAGCATTAGTTGCTTCAGCGCCTAGCTTTGTCCCGTATTTAGAAACGTTAGGGGCTGCGGCAGAAGTGGACATTTCATCGCTCCGCTCTTTATTGGAGGCGCTTGAAAAACGGGCGACATTCTTTGCCGAGGAAGGCTGTGTTCTTTCTGACCATGGGCTTCGCACACTCCCGTTTGTAGACACGACCGAAAAAGAAGCAGAAGCGGCGTTTCAAAAAGCGCTAAACCAAGAAACGCTTACGCCGCAAGAGGAAGAAAAATACCAAACATACGTATTGTTGTTTTTAGCACGGTTGTACAACAAACTCGGCTGGACTATGCAATTTCATCTAGGGGCATTGCGAAACAACAATTCGCGGATGGTTGAGCAAGTTGGACCAGACTCAGGTTTTGATTCTATGGCTGATGACCGCTTTGCTGAATCATTAAACCGTTTTTTAAACGAGCTAGAGCGGACGAATGAACTGCCAAAGACGATTTTGTATACATTAAACCCGATTTATAACGAGGTGATCGCGACTACGATTGGCAACTTCCAAGGAGGCGGCATACCTGGCAAAATCCAGTTCGGTTCAGGCTGGTGGTTTAACGATACGAAAGATGGCATGGAAAAACAAATGACGGACTTGGCAAACAACGGTTTGTTAAGCTTGTTTGTCGGTATGCTTACAGATTCCCGCAGCTTCCTTTCATACACGCGTCACGAATATTTTCGCCGCATTCTGTGCAATCGCATTGGTGAATGGGTTGAGCGGGGCGAATGGCCAGCTGACGAAAAATGGCTCGGCAAAGTGGTAGAGGACATCAGTTACTATAATGCAAAGCGCTATTTTGCTTTTCCGAAATAGACTCAGGTGGCCGGGAGACAGACGGATGAAAAGCTGTATAAATGCACGTATCCATCAGTTCTCCTGTATGTGGGCTCCGTTCGTTCTCTAGCAATGTCGCTTCAAGCATAAAGCCGAGCTTCTCAGGAATCGCTCGGCTTTTGTTGTTGTTTCGATCACAGCGAATTTCCAGGCGGTGAGTATCGTGTGTAAAAAAAGCATAGGACATAAGCGCTTTAGCCGCTTCAGTCATATAGCCTTTTCCAGCAAATCGGCTATCGATCCAATAGCCCATTTCCATACGCGGGACGTCCCAGTTAATGTGATGGAGCCCGCAAGAGCCGACAAAAGTGCCGGAACGCTGCTCAAATAAGTGGAAATGAAACGCTTTTTTTTGCAAAAAATCAACATGTGCTTGCTGTACACCTTGTTCAGCTTGCTCTGGCGATGACATTCTCTCCACCCATGGAATCCATGGCACCAATTCTTTTCTGGAAGCCTGGAGCGCTTGATACAAAGCAAACCCGTCGCCAGGCAGTGGCAGCCTCAGGAATAACCGTTTAGTCAAAAGCTCAGTTGACGCTTGCGAATGGGGCCGATACATCAAAACGCCTCTTTTCCTTTCATATAAAATCCAGCATTAGTTCAATGTATGGGAAAAAAGGCTGGTTTATGAATAATGGCGAGCAGCTTGGAAGAGCAAGCTTACTAGAAATAACCCAGTTTCTTCAACTGGGTTATTCCACACACTTCTCGTCACATTATTGAAGGTAAGCCAATATCGCATCGCGCAAGAAGACGGCGCCACCAGGTACTACTTTGTTATAGTAAGCAGCAAAGCGCTCATCGTCGACATACATCTGTGCAACGCCAGCATGTGCTTCTTTCGAGTAAGACGTCCACGAGAACTGGAGCCATTCTTTATGGGCCTGGGCCAGTTTTCGGGCGGCTGCAGAAGTAGGATCGTTCGTTGCCAGTGCTTCTTTTAACAAGGCAAAAACCTCCTGCTCTTTCGCTTGCATGGCTTCATATTGCTCTTTAGAGAAGCCACGTAATTTTGCATTAGACTCATCAACCTTCTTGTCGCCGTATTTTTGGCGTATTTCTTCTCCATACGCTTTTTCATTGTCTGCAATTCGCTTTTCTTTCAAAGCGTCAAATTTGTCTTTGTCACTCATTGTTTCTGCTCCTTTCTTTGAGGCGATCGTCCGCTCAACCGTGGCAATAATGCGGTCAAGACGGGCGCGTTTATTTAGGAGGTGGGCGCGGTGCTCATAGAGCGCCATGACAGGATCAAAGGAATCGTCGGTCACGAGCTGCATAATCGTTTCAAGGTCTACATCAAGCTCACGGTAAAATAAAATTTGCTGCAACAGGTCGACTTGTTTTGGCCCATATATCCGATAACCTGACGAATTGACCCGTTCTGGCTTAAGCAAACCAATTTCATCATAATAACGAAGCGTCCGTGCACTGACGCCTGCTAATTGAGCCAGTTTTTTGACCGTATATTCCATTTCAACTCCCCCCTTGCGTTAACAATAAAGGTTTACGTAACGTTAATGTCAATACACAAATAAAATCTTTTTTTCTTACGTTTAGATTTCCTCCATAGAAGGGATGCATGCACAGGGAAAGGATCGGGCATGCTATAGGCATTCTAACGTAGAGGTGAGCGATCGTGCCTACGATTTTATCAGTTAGTACATATGATCCACCCCATCCAATCAAACAGGAACAGACAGTGGAATTTGCCCGGGAATTATTCGCTGAAAGTTTTTCAGACATCGAACGGTTATTAAACGTTTTTGCCAATGGGGAAATTGAAAAGCGCCATTTTTCCGTGCCATTGGAATGGTTTCAAACAAGCCACCGTCTAGGAGAGCGGAACGATCTCTTCATTGAAAAAGCAACAGACTATAGTGTAGAAGCAGTAAAAAGCTGCTTGGCAAATGGCCATTTTGTATCAAGAACAATCGCTCCCGAAGAAATCGATGCGATTATTTTTGTGTCCTCGTCAGGCATGGCAACGCCATCGATAGACGCTCGCATCATGAACAAACTGCCTTTTCGCCCCGAAACAAAACGGTTGCCTATTTGGGGACTTGGCTGCGCGGGAGGAGCTGCGGGCTTAAGCCGTGCTTACGACTATTGCCTCGCCCACCCGGAAACAGCCGTTTTAGTCGTTTGTGCCGAGCTATGCGGACTAACTTTCCAAAAAGAAGACCAATCGAAAAGCAATTTAATCGGCACGTCGCTCTTTGCTGATGGTGTCGCATGTGCCCTTGTCGCTGGGCAAGCCTCGCCACTGCTCGCAGACGCCGCCCAAGCCTATCGCCCAGTAATCCGTGCGACCCAATCGGTACTGATGCCTGACTCAGAAGATGTCATGGGCTGGGATGTACGGGACAATGGATTAAATGTTATCTTTTCAAGGCATATTCCAACATTAGTTGCCCAATGGCTGAAGCCGAACGTTGAGGAGCTCCTTCACCAAGAAGGGAAAGAGATCGGGGAGATCAATGCTTTTATCGCCCATCCTGGCGGAAAAAAAGTGTTGGAAGCGTATGAAAAAGCACTAGGGTTTCCAGAAGAAATGACAATGCTTTCCCGCAAAGTGTTAAAAGAGCACGGCAATATGTCTTCCCCCACTGTCCTTTACGTGCTAAAGGAATCAATGGAAGAAACGCATAAGCACGGCGATGTCGGCCTCGTTGCGGCGCTCGGCCCTGGATTTTGTTCAGAAATGTTAGTGCTTGAATGGGCAGGTGGCGTCCATTGACGTGGGCCTATATTATGATGGCACTGATCATCATCCAACGCCTCGTGGAAGTCAGGGTAGCGCGACGAAACGAACGTTGGCTGAAAGCACAAGGGGGCGTTGAAGTGGGAACGGCCCACTATCCGTGGATGGTCGCGCTCCATTGTGGATTTTTCATTTCGTTGCTGATCGAAGTAACCGTATCCAATGCAGGGTTTTCACGTTGGAGCGGGATTCCCCTTACGGTTGTCGTCATTGCCCAAATCATACGTATCTGGGCGCTTGCTTCACTCGGGAAATATTGGAACACGAAAATCATCGTGTTGCCAGAAGCACCAGTCATCGAAAAAGGGCCCTATCGCTTTTTGCGCCACCCTAATTACATGGTCGTAGTAGCAGAAATCGCGTTTGTCCCATTGCTGTTTCAAGCGTATTGGACGGCTATTGTGTTTAGTCTATTAAATGCGGTCATGCTGATGATCCGGATTCCCACGGAAGAGGCAGCCTTGCAAGGAGAGACAGACTATGGTGAACGATTTAAGGAAAAGAAGCGGTTTTGGTTGGTGTGAAAACGAATAGAAACCCCAAGCCTTGAAGAAGGTTTGGGGCACAGAGTTTTAAAGGAGTTGTCCTGGTTTAGCTTGTGTGGTAATTTCAGAGCTTTGTTCAGTAGTAAATGATCCAAGGGAAAAGGAAAAAAGAACGACGAGAGTTGAAGATACTACGAACCATTTTTTCATGTAAATTAACTCCTTCTTAAAAAAATTTGATTTTTTTAATTTCTTTTTCCGCAAATCCAATCATATGGGTGTATCCTTCAGATGAAAAAGCTTTAATCGCCTCGAAAAACAAGGGAATACTTTTAAGTGCTTTTGCTTTGTAAAACAGCAAATGTGCGTCTTTTTTTCCAGGCGTCTCTAGTTGGGAAATGATTTCTAAAGCTTTTCGAGTTTCGCCCCTAACCACATATTGATGTGCTTGTTCTTTCGGTATCACATGATCAATGTCGAAAATTTCGCCGAGCATATTTTTAACAAACGGGATATCGTCATATTCCAAGTTCTGATGATAATGATCCAACTTAGAGCGTTGTGCGTAAAAAAGAGCTTTTTGATGTGCATCTAAGCATTGTTGCTTGTTGTCTTTTAAATACACAAGCCCAAGGCCATGATAAGCAGTGACCAGAAGTACATCGGGAATGGCCTCTATTACTGTGGCGGCTAAATAACAACGTTCTGCTTCCTCATAGTCCCCATCGCCGAATAAGCTAGCATTGCCTGCAAGCAAAGTCACCCGTGCTGCAAGTGCACTTTTGAAAAATCCACTAGGCATCGTTTTAAATTGTTCTTTAAATTGTTTCATCATGGGTGTTAAATTATTGATGCTCCCGTGAATGTCAAAATAATTTAGTTCAGCAATTTCTAATCTCATTCGCAATTGGGGATGTTCGACTAAGCCGAATAAATTTCGGATATTACGGATCAAAACATCATCGGTTTTTAAATGGGGCAAAAAATCATAGAAGAACCGATAGACTTTGACCCATTCATGTAATAAATCGTCATTTTCATGGATCTGGATCATTTCTCCTAATGTGTCAACTTGCCTAAACAAATTCGCATACTCAAATGCATCTTGCACATGACGGAGTTTTTTAACGTGTAAGGCGTAAATATTCATTAAAGGAACGTAATCATTCGGCAGCGTTTTTTTCACCATTGTCAACACTTGTTCAAATGAAAGTTCTGGATGGTTGTTTGCGAGGTCTTTCATCAATTGTTCTGTAATTTGTTCTTTCTGCAATACACCGTTATTGGCAATTGCAACTACAGGTTGTTGAATGTTTTCCCCTCCTTTTGTGGTTGGGCTTATTTAAAGGATAGTACAGCAAATGACACAAATCAACAACTTTCTGCTAATTTTTGATTTTCCCAATACGCAGCTAGTTAATTTTTGTCGTTTCTGAAGAAAAAACGAGGAATACAGTTGCTTTTTGTCTTTTGATAAGGAAAAAAGTTTGTTTAAATGGAAGTGGAAAGAAGTGTTTTGGGTGAAGGGGCTGTGTGTGCATTAAAACACACATTAAAAACACTCCATCAGACGGCAATCGAAATAAAAAAACAGCTTTCGCTTTTAAGCTGTTTTTTAAATAGTGTCATTATATCTTTTTCATAACTGGCCTGAATGAAATGACCATACAAGCTATGAACAAGATCAGTCCAAGGCACGCCATAATATAACCAGAGTATTGGTTTCCATAAGTGTTTATTAATGAGCCTACAAGGAAAGCGCCGATAGGTTTGCTTATAAAGCTGAAAAAAGCTAGCACCGAACTGACACCAGCAAGCATATGAAAGGGAATCATTTTTTGGCGTATCGTTTTTGAAAAAATATCGGTTGGTGCAATGACAATGCCGCCTAAAAAAAGAATGACACATACGAAGACGATATTCGGTACGATTCCAATAAAGAAATATAGGAGGCCATGTAGACCTATCAATATGCCCATCGTCATAGCAAAAGGAACTTTCCATTTCATATTGCCCGCCAAAAATAAGCCTAATATAAAGCCTACTGAGTTTACAGACATAAGTAATCCATAAACAAATCCGTTACTTTCGAGAACGTCAACGGTGAAAATAGGGTAAAGGACTTCAATCGGTCCAAATACAAATAAATTCCACAAAAATCCTATAAGCAAGATGGATAGCATAGGGGGTGTGTTTACGATAAACGAGATTCCCGTCTTTAAGGAATTTATAAACGTTTTTGGCTTAGCTTCTTTGTTATCAGCTTGTTCAACATTGAAATGGTCTCGATAATTTTTGTTTCTTTGCGCAATGATTAGCATGACAATCCCGAGAAAAAGAAAGGAGGCCATGTTAAGAACGAGGCCGTAATAAATGCCAATTGTAGAGACAAATAAACCACCGATTAATGGCCCGATAATGTAAGAGGCATCAAATTGAATGCCTTGTAGAGCATTTGCAGGTATTAGCTGCTCTTCATCTCTTACTAAAACCTTGATCATGACGAATTCCGATTGTTTGCTTAATGGAACAAATATGTATTCTAAAGTCATCAGTCCTACAATCACCCACGGACTAACGCCGTCCTTGACATATAATAGCGATATAAATAAAAACGTTAAAATAACTGTGCGAATTCCAGTACTAGAGATTAAGCTAGTAAACGGTCCCCACTTGTCTACTAAATGCCCCATATAGGGAGACATAATCGCATAAACGGATTGAGTGAGTATGACAAGAGCCGTTAAGTAAACGGCAGGATGATCGAATTGAGTTGTTAAAACCCAAGTTGTGATCACCCAAGCAACTAGATCTCCAGCCAATGAAAACATAGAGACTAATAGAAACCATAAATAGTCTTTATTACCCCAAATGGGTATATAGTTTTCAAATAAACGAGCGAACTTATGTTTCAAAAAATCCCCTCTTTGACTTAGTAATACAGGATATAAACCTTCTTATATCCTGTATTACCCAATTTTATAAAAGTACTTTCTCTTTGTGAGCGGTAGGAGATAAGAAGAGCGCGTATGCAATCTCTGCAATTGTCTGGTTGGCTCTCCTACTATCGACAATTGGATTAATTCCTGTTTCTAATTTACTTCCAGGAGCAAGCTTCATTGGTACTCCACCGTAGTCGCTGTGAACTTTATCCAAGCCTAATTTATGAATACCCACATTTAAAATGTAAGCGCTCAGAAACACAGTATACACTCCTGGCTTTGTATCAATAGAAAGTGGGTCTTGGCTGTCCCACAAATCTTCTGCCCCTTTAGCCATATCGGCATCAAAAACCGGAGCGAGTCCTGTTAGGGAAGAGCGGTATGCACGAATCATGACAAATTCGGAAGCCAATTGTCTATGTGGACCAGTTAGATTTGTGCCTGGATGGATGCATTTATCCCTAAAATCGCCCATTCGTTCGTAGACTTTCACATTTTCTGTCCATTGAGTGAACGGGGCTTTCTGAAAAATAGCGGAAAAGTTTTTAAATAATTCTTGCGCTTTTTGAGACTCTGTTGTCCAATTTATTAGCCCGTCTAACGGGTTTCCATTAAATTGGGTATCAATTTCACCTAATTCTTCTACAGGAGATCCAATGTCTGGCAAGCCTTTTGCAATTTCAGTTATAGAAGCAGTTAGTGGTGAGCTTACTAAGATGGGGGTTACAGATGGTTTAGTTAGGAGTTCGTATCTGAGGTGATAAACATTATTTTCGACCGGTGAGATGTAAGCAAGTAAAATAGTTCCAAAACTTGCGCTTTCGGGATCAAGATCTCTTGTTCTTATTTCCCACTTCCCGGATTCAGTGAAGGTTTCGCGTATTTCAAGTGTAGCTTTTAGCTTTGTTGGATCGTAGCCTACTGAGAATACATGACGGAAAATCCTATTACTCTCTGGAGTTAAGTGATCAATGCCGGCTAAATCTTTTACCTTAGTTCCAGCGCCAGTTACCCCGTATTCTCCTTCTGGTTGACTGCACCTGAAGGTTTCAATTCTCATAATAGGGCCATTAAAATTTTTGTCTTGCAAATCTAACTGACAAAAATTTCCGTCATTTTGCACAAAACCTCTCACTTGTTCAACAGCCACAGAATCTCCTCCTGAATAATTTTTATTGTTAATAATAATAAATCAATTATCAACTGTGCTTATTATAAAATTCGTATTTTAAATTGTCAAGCATTTCTTAAAAATAGACTATTTTTAAGTAGAATAATTTCCGTTCAGTCGTATAATGGTTTAATTTAAAGGCTATTTTTGAATTGGCAGTACTAGGAACTATAAATAAGACTCTAGGGGGGAGAGCTTTAATGGCTCAACGGATAAACATAGTATCTTTTGAGGCTACTGTCTCAAGTTGTTATAGGGGATGATAGTTTGCGTTGTTCTTTTGCTAATCGATCCAGCATTTGACGATAGAAACGTGGGTGATTGGCTTTCTTCCCTTCGCTATCGACAAATAACCCGTTCATTGCAAAATCTAATCCAACCACTTTTTTCATTTCCTTACTCTCAATCTCCTTCTCGTACTCTGTAAGAATCTGATGAAGTCATCGAAATCGTGCACGATTTGAGTTTGTATGCTGAAGGGATTTCTCAATGTTGTCTGATTTTGCCCATTTTTACTTTAGGTGATTTGATATGACCATCTAACAATTGAATATTCCCTTTTACGATATTCGTTGTGTAGCTTTGGTTATGACGCTTCCTTTTGAATTTTGGGAACTTGGTGCGTCCTTTGAAGAAGGCTCTATATGCCTTCTTCAAATTAAGTTGTGCGTTCGCTAACGCTAATATCTACTTCTTTCAACCACTCATACTCTTTTTTGTACTTGGCAGGAGTAGGGGGCTTCTCTCCTTTTCAAAGCTACCAATATTTTTATTGTTATTTAGTCTCAATAAACTTATTTTTATCTATCATAAATTATGGGGAGGATCGGTCTCACATAACCAACTTAAAAAAATCCTTAAAGCGGTAGTACTAATTCTATGAGAGAAAATTTACGGCTTTTGAATGCAGTTGATTTAAAGCAGCAACGTATAGACACTTTTTTAATGCAGTTTATAAAACATTTTTGTGACGAGAAGTAATTGATTCTTTTCTTACATCATGATTTTTACCATTACGTAATCTGGTGATGAATCGATTTTTATATTTCTTCAGATTGGGATAGGGGTATTCATGATTCTAATCGCTTAAGAAAGAACCGGTCGCAATGACAAACCACCTTGCAAAAACCTCTTGCTTTTTATCAGATAAATCAGGTAAGCTATAAACAGCTTTTTACTTTTTTTGAAAGGGGATGAGACAAGTGACACGTAATGTTTTTGGTACTGCACGGTTAAAAACGGAATACTGCGTTTGTCTCGTCGGCGAGCTGCCTTTTCATCGGTAGGTTGCGCCTTTCAGAACGAGGCTGCGCCTATCAGCGCGCCTTTGCACACGTATATGCTTACATAAGTGACGTTGCGGCATGCCGCAGCGTCTTTTTTGTAGGCAAAATGATTGGGAATAAAAGGAAATAAAAAGGAGGAACAACATGTGAATAGGTTGATGAGCCGAATTCCACTTTTGCTTGATTTAGGGGAGCTAGAGGGTGGATAGCAAAGCAATGATCAAAGTTTGAATAGAGAGAAGTGAGAAAAAATGTTTCGTGTATTGAAGCAATTGGCCTGGTTTTTTAAAGAACAAAAAAAACGGTACACCGCAGCGGTTGTATTGCTACTTGTAGTCAGCGTTGTTGATTTGATGCCCGCTTTATTAATTGGGGAAGCGGTGGACGCGTTCCAGCGCGGTGCATTGTCTTATTCGTATGCTTTTAGCTTGATAGCGCTGTTGGTTGTTATCATTATAGCTAGTTATTGGATTAGTTTTATTTGGATGCAGCAACTGTTTGGCGGCGCTTTTATTTTGGAACGGAAATTGCGTTCCCGTTTTATGCGCCATTTGTTTGCGATGGATCCGCCGTTTTTCGAGAAGCGGAAAACAGGCGATTTGCTTGCCCGTGGAACGAATGACATGAAGGCCATTTCGATGACTGCTGGATTCGGCATTCTGACATTGTTGGATTCGGTCTTATTTATGGGGATCTTGCTTGCTGCGATGGTTCTTTTGATTGATTGGCGTCTGACGCTGGCGGCCGTTGCGCCGTTGCCGCTGATCGCGTTAGTCGTCACGATTTTAGGGAGTATGATCCATTCCCGTTTTTCAAAAGCACAAGAGGCGTTCGGTGATTTGAACAACCGTGTGCTTGAGTCAGTGGCAGGCATGCGCGTTATCCGGGCCTTTCGGAGCGAGCGTCGTGACGAGAAATTATTTGCCGAAAAGAGCAACGACGTATACAAGCGGTACATGCAAGTGGCGCGTGTTGAGTCGTTTTTTGACCCTGTTGTCAATATGGTCGTTGGCTTAAGTTATGTGATCGGGCTTGGCTACGGTGCTTATTTGGTGTTCCACCAACAAGTGACGCTCGGACAAATCGTTACATTTAACATGTACTTAGGGATGTTAATTTGGCCAATGTTTGCAATTGGTGAATTGGTTAACATTATGCAACGTGGTGGTGCTTCTTATGACCGTGTCAACGATACGTTAACGGTTGAAAAAGCGGTTCAAGCGCCGGATGCGCCTGTTGAAGGCCTTGGCCACCATTTGCCGATCCGATATGAAAAAGTCAGCTTTTCATATCCAGGCGCAAAAGGAAATCAGTTGGAAAGCGTCTCCCTGACAATCAACAAAGGGGAAACGCTTGGAATTGTCGGAAAGACGGGGAGCGGCAAGTCGACGCTTGTGAAACAATTAATGAAGTATTATCCAGGACTAAGCGGTGACATTTCTTTTGCGGGTGTGTCGATTGCCGATTTGCCTCAAGAAGAAATACGCGGTGCGATCGGTTATGTGCCGCAAGACCATGTGCTCTTTTCCAAATCAGTGCGTGAGAACATTCTATTTGCTGCTGATGGTGCCACAGAGGCTCAGTTAAACGAAGCAATCGAAGCTTCGGCTTTCGCCCAAGACCTCGCTTTTTTGCCTGAGGGGCTTGATACGCTTGTTGGCGAGAATGGCGTGTCTTTATCTGGTGGACAAAAGCAACGGATTTCGATTGCACGTGCGCTCGTGACAAAGCCGGAACTGTTAATTTTGGATGATTCGTTGTCAGCTGTCGATGCTAAAACAGAGGCGAAGATCGTTGCCAACATCCAAAAGGAACGTGCTGGCCAAACAACCATTATTACAACGCACCGGATGTCCGCGGTTGAACATGCCGATCAAATCATTGTCCTTGAAGACGGAAAAGTAGTAGAGAGGGGCACCCATGCGCAATTAATGGAAGAAGGCGGCTGGTATGCAGAGCAAGTTAGGAACCAATCGCTTGGTGAAGAGGAGGTGAATATATGAGTACGGAAAAACGGCTCGTTCGTTATGCGTTAACAAGCAAGTGGACAATTATGACTGCTTTGCTTATGTTAGCCGTCGCTGTAGCAGCAGAGTTGACGGGGCCTTTTATTGCAAAAACAGTGATTGACCGCCATATTTCAGGAATTGAAGAGCCTTGGTATGAGACCGAAGCAGGCAGCCAGGCAGTCTCGTATAACGGCGCCTATTACACACGGGAAGCCTACGTCGATAGCAGCCAAATCCAAGGCGAACCTATACAAATTATGCAAATCGGCACGTCGTTTTACTTTACGGAAGAGCCACTTCCTCTTGATGGAAGTCGTTCTTTTCAAGACGGAGAGCTGAGGATTGAAGCAGGGGGAGACGTTTATACAGCGGAAGCGGAACCGTTGTCAACTTCCGAAGTGCTTGCGTTTTATTCGCCGGAAATCCCGCTTATTATCAACTGGTTGTTGCTTTACCTTGGGATTGTGTTTGTCGCTTCCTTCTTCCGCTACGGCCAAAGTTACTATTTAAAGAAAGCAGCGCACCGCATTATCCAGCGGATGCGGGTTGATGTATTTGGCCAGCTTTCCCGAGTACCTGTACGCTTTTTTGACCATCAGCCTGCTGGGAAAATTGTTGCCCGCATTACGAATGACACCGAAGCAATTCGTGAGTTGTATATGACCGTGCTCGCCAACTTTTTCTCAAGCGGCATCTACATTGCCGGCATTTATGTTGCTTTGTTTATCCTTGATTGGCGTTTGGCGCTAATGGCGCTTGTGCTATTGCCGATTTTGTATGCTTGGTTTAAAGTGTACCGTAAATTTGCTGCAGGCTATAACCGGAAAATCCGCGCCAAAAATGCGGAAATTAACGCTGCAATGAACGAAGCAGTCCAAGGCATGAGCATTATCCAAGCATTTCGCCAAGAACCAAAAACAGAAGCCGCGTTTGAAAAGTTAAACGAAGAGCATTATACGTATCAAGTAAAACTGCTTAAACTCAATTCATTAACATCCCACAATTTGACGTTTGTTGTCAAAAATGTGGTGTTTGTGGGGTTGATTTGGTGGATTAGCGGCGGAACAGCAGGTTTTTTAACACTTGGCGTGCTGTATGCGTTTGTGGATTATATCAATCGTCTGTTTGAGCCAGTTAACCAAATTATTAATCAGCTTGCTAATTTGGAGCAAGCCCGTGCAGCTGGCACACGGGTATTTGAATTAATGAATGAAGAAGGAAGAGACGTGGATGATAGTGAAATTCCGCGTTTTAAAGGTGAAGTAGCGTTCACGGATGTCCGTTTTTCTTACAAAGACGGCGAGCCTGTCCTGAAAGGTCTGTCGTTTCGCGCAAAGCCTGGCGATACGGTTGCCCTTGTCGGCCATACAGGGTCTGGAAAAAGTTCGATTATCAACTTGCTGTTCCGCTTCTATGATCCGCAGACTGGGACGATTTCGATCGATGGTGTCAATACGAAAACACTATCGCCCCAAGCAATGCGGGCACATATGGGCATTGTTCTCCAAGAACCATACTTGTTCTCAGGCACCATTGCCGAAAATATCGCCTATGGGCGGCCTGACGCGACACGGGCTGAAATTGAGGAAGCCGTTCGCCTTGTTGGCGGAGAGGACGTGTTTGCCAAACTGACGAATGGCTTAGATGAAGAAGTATCGGAAAAGGGCAGTACTTTATCAAGTGGACAGCGGCAGCTTGTCAGCTTTGCCCGCGCTCTAGTCGCGGACCCAGCCATTCTCGTTTTGGATGAAGCTACGTCGAGCATTGACACGGAAACGGAAATGATCATTCAGCACGGATTGGAATCGTTGAAGGCGAACCGGACGACGTTTGTGATTGCCCATCGATTGTCCACCATCAAAGATGCTGACCAGATCATTGTGCTCGACCGAGGCACGATTCTAGAAAAAGGCACTCATGAAGAGCTATTGGCTGCAGGCGGGACGTATGCCCACATGTACTATTTGCAGCAAGGGCAAGCTGTGTAAAATGGAAACAGATCGCGGAATGCAGTCTGTTTAGCCTGTCGACACTGTCTCGATATTACCGAGACAGTCGACAGACTTATAGCTTCCATACGGCGTGTGATGCCTGGATTTATTCTGGGAATCATGGTGAAACCAGCAAATATCCACGCCAGCCAAGTTTTCCAAGACCTGTTTGATCAATTGAAAGACACGGTGTGCCGACCGAAGATTGTAGCAGGGCGGGGCGGGCTTTAAAACGCCGACCATTGCCAAAAAGCTTCTAGAAGAAGGCGTTCATCCAGTCATGCCGTATAACGCCCAATGCCCCCTAAAGGCTATATCCGAAAAAACAATTGATCGTGTCTTTGCTGATCTGAAACAAAAGCATGGTCTGCGTTGGATTAACCTGAAAGGGTTGGGAAAAGTTCAATGCAGGCGATGCTTGTTTTTGCTGCGACGAACTTTAAAAATTAGCCATCTGAAGTTTAAAGGGGGAACACTCCTCCAACTCCAAAGTCATTCCACATCTTTTTGATCAACAAAACGCCTTTGGGATTCATTCCTCAAAGGCGTTTTGTCTATGGTCTGAAACAGCTGCATTTTAATAATTTTTCTTTCTTGATTTCAAATGCTCATCAATTACTAAAATTTTTTTCCGGAGGTGCTTTGATTTTTTGAAAGAAAGGACGTTTAACACTTTATAAAAGTAAAAATGAACTTCTGAATACTTATCAGATGTATCTTTACTTGCTATCAACTTCATCTTTCTCACATCCTTTCATGTAAAATTTAGCAGAATCGTCTTTTAGCTGCGTTACACCCATCTGCAGTAATTGTAGCACATAAACTTCCATATATAGTAAAACCAAGTAAGAGACCTATAATTGGGATGGCACGACATGCGGCATTACACGCTGATCTGCCACCAATTCCACATAGGACATTAATTGCGGTTTCGCACGCTGAAGCGGGGACATATTCTGGAAAATTCATATGCCTGTGACCATCAAAGACCTAGGAAAATCAACGCAGAAACGGGTAATTTATTGGTGTTACCTTGACAGGAATAAAACCAAAACCAGCCAACCTGTGATCAAAGAGAAAGAAGATAGGTAGGTTTTGGTTCTAAATGTTTAAAGAGAACACTCGTTCTATAAACGGGATATTTTTAGAACAGATTGTTAATTACGTCAATAATTTTTTGAGAGAAAAAAGTGCTCACAACTAATGCGACTACTCCAACCTGTAATAATCTACCTACCATCGACAAATTTACTTTAATAAGACTAAAAACAAGACTAATCACCCATATACCTAAAATGAATAAAACAAAAGTGATTGGAGCAAGGCTAGGTGGCACGCCAAAAATGAAGAAGCCTACCGAAATTAAAGAGGTGTACCCTAATACAACAATGCCACTAACTAGATTAAACAAGACATTTATTCTTCTTTGAGTAGTGTTTAGAATTTGAAATCGAGAGCTGATAGGCTGATGAATTGCCCCAATTACTATGTTGGTCAATATTGCGACAAACGTAATTATTAATAATACGAACAACATCATGTATATTATATCGTGTTTTATTGCTTCAAGATAAAATTGACCTATCAAGCTTATAAAAGAAAAAACAACCATAAACCCTATAAAGAAAGCTCGATATTTAGCCGTTTTAAGGGGTTTAAAGTAAAAATAGCTAGTTACTCCAGCTGAGCTTAGCATTAAAAAAAGCCAAATTAAAGGAACAGAGTTTGCGAAAAAAGAAGAATATAAAAAAACAGAAGTGCTAAGTACAAAACTGGAAATGATGACACTTATTAGAGCAATTTTTCGATAAGGAAGATAAGTTTTAAGTAAATCCTTTCCTACTTCTTTGCTTTCTCCAAAGTCTTCGATAGAAGCGTCTGCTGCTGAATCTGAATCCAGGCCTTTGCCTTCGTAAAACTCTTTCTTCTCATTAAGATATGTCAAAATTTCACTTTTTAGATCGTTATAATTTTGATTGTTCAGCTCGACTTCATTAAGGATACTGTCAACATAATTTTCAAATTTGTTAGCCAAACTTATCCACCCCTTATTGAATTTTCAATCATTTTGTTGATTGATCTCCAACTTTCCAATTTTTCTTTGAATGTCACTTTTCCAGCATCAGTTATAGAATAATACCTGCGCCTGCCGCCATTCGTTTCGTCTCCCCAATAAGAGGAAAGGAGTCCCTTTTTTTCAAGTCTTTTTAAAAGTGAATATAAGGTTCCTTCACTCATTTTGTATTGTTGGTTACTTTCGTCATATATTTTTTTTACAATCGCACCCCCATAGTCATCTGTTTTGGAAACGTGCGCAAGTATAATTAAATCTAAGTTCCCTTTAAGCTGTTCTTTATCCAATTTTATCCTCCTTTTCAATATCCCTATTATGTTATGTACTAATATATAACGATGTACTATGTCTCGTCAAATTAAACCCTAAAAAAGGCACGTTCCTAGGGTACGATAAAACGTACGGATGTTTTACTGAGTCAATAACAAGTATGAAAATGAAAAAAATACGATGGCCTTTCCTCGCTTATTATCGCAAAAGGCCACCATATTTTACCACATTCTACCTTCAGAAGTGGTTTTCATTCTTTAGCATGCATTATAAGCAAAGACTGCCCATATGGTTGCATAAGCCGCAGGATATTTGCCCCTGTGTGGTCGAGCACAGTTAATTAGATTACGATCACACTGACAATCCCATCTTCCATACCGCTCCCAACAACGGTCATGAGATCGACAGCAAGTGTCAATTGGATTTATGGGTGTACCTCCGCCTTTACTGCCCTTATCACCACAATCACTTCCACAATGTCTGTATCCTCCTGGCATACAGATATCCCAAGGTGCTTGAATCGATAGTAATTCTTCATCGTGGTCATAATTAGGATTATCGGGCAGCTCCTCTTCGATCATTTGATCTAACTGACCGTCGTATTCTGTTGTCAAAACTTCTTTAACTTCTTGATCCTCTACTACAAAAGTTGTAATTAAAGATCCATTAGTATGAAGGAGGTCCGCAGAGAAACTTTCTAGTTTTTCTTTGCCAGCTTCGACAAGGTGGTAATAAACCAATGCATTTTCAAGTTTTAAGTGTGCAAATGTCAGCTTAAAAACATGCTCATTTCCTTCAAAGCTATTCACGACTTTGCCGTTATACGCAACTACGGATTCAGCAGAATTATTTTTTAATCCTGCCTCAGACAATTTGTCCAAAATTAATTTATAAGGTTTTTGTTCTTTGATTCGATTTAATAATTTTTGCTTATGGAATTTGTCAAGAAATGAACCGTCAACAACTGTTTGACCCATTATAATACCCCCAGGTTAATTTATTGTCCACAACATCTGCCCGTGTAAAATTGAGTACCATCCGGAAAAACACCTACTTCTCTTAAACATTTCTCATGGTAGTAACAGCAAGCTCTGCTATCACCTGCGCAACCAGTAATATATTGAGGTTTCACCTCATTATTTTTTTTGTCCAATACTATCCCTCCTTTCCTAATATATTGAGTACAAAAGAGGAAAGTTTCTGTACTCGTTAACATATAGAGAAACTTGGCGGATAATAATCAACTATGATGAAAAAGTTTAACAAAGGTTGTTGTAACATAAAAAGACAAAAAGCAGGGGTACAACTGTGTGTTGTCTCTGCTTTTTTCATACTGATTTGCTGCTTTTTAAAGAAGGCAGTGGTACAATTTAATATGTTAGCACTCGGATTAGAACCTAGATAAAAATTTTGTAGACCCTTGCTTTTCCTCTGGGCTATACTGCTAAGTGAGCTTTTAGAATAATCTCTTTTGTATTTCATAAAGCCGGTGACTTCTGTCTTTTATAGGTGACAGTGTAAAGCCAACTTTTATTTGTAAGAAATCAGTTCGTTCAAAGATCCCCTTTTTTGATGTTCTTTTCTTCGATTTTTTAAGCTTTCTAGCGTCATGTTGTTAATTCGAAAAATTAGCACTAAATTGTAGTAAGTACTTTACTTTCTCCTATTTTTAATACTATTCTTTAATTCGTTAATAACAGATGTTAGGGCTTCAATTTTTCTTTCAAACCGAATCAGTAGATAAACAGCAATTAAAATAGGGAAACCAAAATTACCAAGTAGCAAAACCCAATTGTTTACATCGTGCATTTTAATCCCCCCTAGGTATTAGGTAAGAGAAAATAACTTTGATAAAATCCATCATCCAAAAAAATTTCCAACAAAATAGGGTGTTTTTTATTACAAAATCTAGAAACGGTTGATAAAAACGGTACTTATTCCTCTATATATTTAAAAAAGGGGGAATTGTTGTGGATTTAGTCGATCGTATAGACAAGCACTGTATTTCTTTATTAACTGATCTACAGCCAAGTGAACATCCTGTACTTAAATCCTTCCTTTCTATTAAAGAACACCATTTGCTTTATCAAAAGGTGTTAGATCAACCAAATAAAGAAAATGTTAGTGAATTAGACTTAGCATTTCGTCTATTTTTTTACGAGTTACGTCTGTTAAAGTATGTTTCAACATTAATTAAAAATTATACGATTGATGTTATTAAGCGATACAGGAACCATTTCAAAAAGCACGTGTATATTCTTGATAAAGACGCTCCTGCTGATAACGTTACTAACACTTTACAAAGCTATTTTGCCGTAGATTTTTCGACCGATCCAGCAGTATTGTTTGATAAAAAATGTGAATCAATTTGTCAGTGCGTTGGTAATAAGCAATTAAAAAATGCTCTTAACAGTTTAACAAAAAGGCAACTTCAAGTATTAGAGTTATTCTATATTTACGATATGGATAACCAAAGTGCTGCCAAATATCTTAACGTCTCTAATCAAAATATTTCAACAATCCATAATCGTGCACTAGAGAAGTTATACAAAAAGATGGTTGATAAAGATGAATGATAAATTAGATCTAGCTAAAAAAATAAAACAGAAGCGTGAGTATGTTCTTAGAAAAGTGGAACCTCAAATTAGAAGACAGATGAAAGCCATACCGAATAGGTTTCGCGATGACGTTGAACAGGAAGTGAGGATCAAACTATTTCAGTCGATTGACAAAGTTAAATTTGAGAACACTCCAACTATCTTTGAATTTATTAAAAACAATCAAAAAAGGAGAAAATAATAAAATGAGGACTACCAGTGAATTAATGGAATGTGTAGCGGCAATACATCGAACTTTGTCCATTTGTTCGCATTGCTTAGAATGTTGCACTCCTGAAGAGAGGAAAATATACAGTGAATTGTCTCAAGATGCAGCTTTGATGCTACGAAAAGTAAACCTTGCTTTTAAAAAAGAAAATGAGTAGTTATTTTTAGGGAATTACATGTTTAAAAAGGTTCCGATTGTCAAGTGATTGGAACCTTTTTGCATTAGACGACTACCAGATTTCTTGTTCCATAAACTTATTCAACATGGTTCGCCCTAACCGATAATACGTTTAAACCATATCCACGGGCAACGAGGTCAAAATACAAGAGGTTTGATACCCAATTACTTCCCCACTAAACACCAAAAGACGCGAACCCTTATCTGTTCGCGTCTTTTTTCATTCCTTGCCACAGCCGTGGTCAATGGCCATTTTTCTCGTCAGGTAGTTGCAGCGCTTCGGTTACATTGGCTTCGATATAGTTTAAGTAACGGCGCAGCTTTTGTGTTGTTTCACGAGAAAGGTCATTGTTTTGGAAAAGGGTTTGCAAAGAGCGGCGCATCTCTTCCATAATCTCGTAATGCAATCCAAGCATTTCCTTATAGAGCTTTTCATCGTAGTTCAAGTGTACATGATCAAGGCGGTTAAGCTGAATTCTGTAAAAATGGATGACTCGTTTGGTAACAGACTCATTTTCTGCCGTCATTTGTTCGTCGAGTTTTTTGATAATGTCAGCAAAGAGGCGCGTGTAAATCAAATAGAGACGGTTCTTTTCCTCAATGGATAGGCGATTTTTATTCGCTTTGTTTAACATTCTGTCGATAAAATGTTTTGAACCGAAACGTAAGAAAGCAAGTGGCGAGCGGACACTTAGGATTTGACCAATGTTTTGCGCTCTAGCACGTAGCCGTTTTTCCATCGCTTCTGTTAACGTGGGGTCTTCAAGTGTTGCCTCAAGCAAATCATACTCATGTTGCAGCGCTTTGAACAACAGAAAAAGCTCTTTCTTGCGGTTTGGCGCTATCAAGGTGTGATTGGTATTGGCATCATGAAGCAGCGGGATGACAATACGGTCATATTCGCGCTGTAAACGGCGCAGTGTTTGTTTATTGTGAGAATGGGATTTGTCAGCCAAAATCACCCTTGCCTCTTGGGTCAACTGCTCAAGCGCGCGTGTAAAGCTAAGCTGCTGGTCGGCTTCTTGAAGTTCTGGTTTTTTGGCCAATAGCGGCAGCAAGATGCTGGCAAGCAATACTGTCACAAGAATAGTGCCGGCGGCAAGGAACAGTAGCAAATCACGCTCTGGAAACGGGGAACCATCGGCGACGATATAGGGAATGGTAAATGCTCCTGCCAGTGTGACGGCGCCACGTACGCCAGAAAACGTTAGGAGTGCAATGGCACGATGCTTTTCTTCTGGCTCTGCTTGAAAGAAAAGCAGTGGTTTGATTTTTTTCCAAAACAATGCAAGCCAAATGTAGCGCAACAAAAGCAAAGAAGCCGTAATGGCGAGAATATAGCCGATCACTTCCATATTTGTAATTTGCGGATCCTCAAAGATGAGCCGCGTTGTATCTGGGATTTGCAGGCCAAGCAACACGAAGACAAGGCCATTTAAAATGAAGAGAATGACTGACCACGTTGTGTCGGATACACGTTGCAACTCTAGCGTGCGCGACTCGACTTTTTCTTTTTCAATCGCGTGGACAATGCCTGCTGCTACAACGGCAAGAATTCCCGAAACGCCAAATTCCTCGGCGCCAATATAGATGACAAAAGGCGTGATAATTTGAATAATCATATGCGTTGTAATATCTTCCATGCCAAAGCGGCGCAACGCCATTTTTAGGCCGATGAGCATAAAAGAGAACAGCACACCTAATCCAAGCCCTCCGAGTGCAATCAGCAAGAAGCTTACGGATGCTTCGCTAATCGAAAATACCCCTGTAACGGTAGCTGCAACAGCAAATTTAAAAGCGACTAGGCCGGAAGCATCATTCATTAAGCCTTCGCCTTCAAGGAGGCGCATTAACCCTTTTGGCATGTGGACTCGTTTGGCAATCGAACTGACAGCCACGACGTCTGTCGGTGACAGAATGGCAGCAAGTGCAAATGCAGCAGGCAGTGGTATGGACGGAATCAGCCAATGGATGAATAGACCAATCACCACAACCGTAGCAAACACGAGGCCGAGGGCCAGCAACAAAATAGGAAGGCGCAGCTTCCATAATTCATCTCGAGGCGTGACTTTGCCATCATTAAAAAGCAATGGGGCAATAAACAAGACAAAAAACAACTCTGGTTCTAATGGAATGTGAAGGCCTGCAGTTGGACTAATGGAGCACAACATACCTAGTGCGATTTGGATTAATGGCAATGGGATAAACGGCAGAAAGCGTTGGATAATGTTTGATAAACCAATAATGAAAAACAAAAGTAAGACAAGATAAATCGTGCTAATTGGTATAACCTTCTTTCGTATGAAAACGTTGGAAGTAAGTATGTTAATAAGTTGCCCAAACCTGCCCTTCCCATTCAGCTATTAATTATAGCACAGGTAGAAGTGTTGTTCACTTTTTGGACATGTCGTTAACTCAGAGGAAGTCAGCCAGTATAATGAAAGAAAAAACGTCATCCACCGCCCCCTTTTCCAGATTCTTTGAAACCGTTATACTAGACAACAAGAGAGGGGAAGCGTAACGTGAAAAAGCGGTCGCTTGAAAAGAAGTTTATCGTATACGTAGGCGGGCTTATTACATTGATTATGGTGCTCGTCACAGCGGTATATGTCTATTTAGAACGAGACCAGGCGCGCCAGCTTATTGGTGAACAAGCGTTGACGACTGCCCAAGCCGTTGCAGAAATTCCTGACGTAAAAAAGGCGTTAGAGACGGGGGCGAGCACAGACGAGCTTCAGGAGTTGATTGCTGCTATCCAAAAACGGGCAGATGCAGAATATATTGTGGTTGGTGATGAGAATGGCATCCGCTTAACCCATCCAGACCATGAAAAAATCGGCATGCCAATGGTAGGTGGAGACAACGAACAGGCGCTTGTTTATGGAAATAGCTATATTTCGTTGGCAGATGGCTCCCTTGGCACTGCAGTGCGAGGCAAAACGCCTGTCTTTAATGAAGAAGGCGACGTCATTGGCGTTGTATCAGTCGGGTTTATGATCGACTATATTGAATCGATTTTTAAACAGGGTGTGGTTGTATTTTTAATTTGGCTGCTGTTGATTTTTTTAGTCGGAATTGCAGGAAGCACAGCATTGGCTCGAAGCATCCGCAACGACACGTTTGGGCTTGAACCTTACCAAATTGCCAGACTCTATAAAGAACGCCAAGCGGTGTTCCAATCGATTAAAGAAGGATTGATCGCAACCGACCAAAAAGGGATCGTCACGCTTGTCAATCAGTCGGCGAAAGATTTGTTGCAAATTGAAGATGATGCGGTCGGGAAGCCCGTTGAAGCAGTGCTTACACAATCTGAAATGGCTGCAGTTTTAAAAGAGCAGCACCGTAAAGGGCCACACGAAGCGATTTTTCGCGATAAACGGCTAATTGTCCATTATAAAACGATTGACGAGAACGGGGAGTACGGCGGGAAAGTTGCCAGTTTCCAAGACCGTTCTGAACTTTACGAGCTGATTAATGCTTTGTCGGAAATGCAGCAGTATTCCCAGGATCTCAGGGCGCAAGCACATGAGTTTACCAATAAGCTTTATGCAATTTCTGGCTGGCTCCAGCTTGGCTATAGCGACAAGGCGCTTGAATTTATCCATGAAGAAACAGGCGTAAATACGCGTCATGAAAAAGTCATTTTTGAGCAAATTGCCGATCCGACGATTCAGGCGGTCTTGCTTGGCAAGCTTTCAAAGGCTTCCGAAAAGAAAGTTACACTAGCCATCAACCCAGATAGCGCGGTGTCATTTATGTGGCCAGCACAAGCAACGGCTTCGCTAGTCACCATTATTGGCAATGTAATTGATAATGCATTTGATGCCGTTATGGAAACAAAAACACCAGAAGTCGATGTGTTTTTGACCGATATTGGGGCGGAGCTTGTTATTGAAATTGCCGACAATGGCACTGGCATTGATCCCGATGTTGCTGAACGCCTTTTTGAGCAAGGGTTTACTACAAAAGAAGGCGGACATCGCGGTTTCGGGCTCTCACTCGTACAAGCGGCATTAAAAGAACTAGGTGGCTTTCTTGAAGTCGAGGCGAATAAGCCGACAGGGACGATCATTAGTTTGTATATTCCAAAGGCACAGGAGGGGTTGACAACATGAAAATAATGATCGCCGAAGATGATTATCGAGTGGCTGAAATTCACGAACAGTTTTTAAAGAAAATGAAAAATGTAGACGTTGTCGCCAAAGCGCAAAATGCGACAGAGGCTGTTTCACTTGCAAACATGCACCAGCCTGATGTGCTGTTGCTGGATGTGTACTTACCAGATCGCCTCGGCGTAGACGTTTTGCCAGAGCTGCACCAAGCATGCCCCGACATGCAAATCGTCTTGATTACGGCGGCGACTGAAAAAACAATTTTCCATAAAGCATTGCAAAATGGCGTTGTCGATTACTTAGTAAAACCAATTGCGTTTGAGCGTTTGCAACAATCGGTCGATAAAGCTAAAAGCTTGCGTAAGTGGCTCCAAGATAAACAGCCGGTTGACCAGCAAGCGGCGGATCAATTTTTCCAAGGCGCCAAAACCAAACATGCGCCACCAGAAGCCTTACCAAAAGGAATCGACCAGTTGACGCTTGAAAGAGTGCGCACATTGCTCCGTCAACAATCGGAAGGAGTAACGGCCGAAGCATTAGGGCGGAAATTTGGCGCTTCACGGACAACGTCACGGCGCTATTTAGAGTATTTAATTTCAACTAACGAGGCAAAAGCTGAGCTGGAATATGGCATTGTTGGCAGACCCGAGCGAAAGTATTGGGCAACGTAGAAAGGCAAGAGGCATCTCTTGCTTTTTTCGTGAACTTTATGAACAAAATAAATAATATGCACTTAATGAACGTTATTTTGAAAACGGTTACATTATCGTGAAAACTCAGTAAGATAAGAAAAATAATACGAAAGGAGAGAAGTAGAGAGTGTTCATAAAAAAAAGCATATGGACTATGAGTATGGGTGTTGCTTTACTAATTAGCGGCTGCTCGATGCCAGTTCAAAGCGGATCCGTTAACGCAGAAGGGGAATGGGAGCCGGACCGTTCCATTGAGTTTATTGCTCCGGCGGCAGCTGGGGGCGGCTGGGACACAACCGCAAGAATGCTTGCCAAGGCAATCGATGAAGAAAAGATTGCTGACCATAGTTTTGGCGTTGTCAACAAACCTGGCGGCGGCGGGGCGGTTGCTTGGGCATACATCCATAAGCGAAATGACCCCCATAATATCTTTATCGCCTCGCCACCGTTGCATTTTGTCGCCTTGGCCGGGCAGTCTCCATACGGCTACGAAGACTTTACGCCGATTGCCAACTTAATTGCCGATTACGGGGCCTTCGCTGTCAGAGCTGATGCAAAGTGGGATACACTGGAAGAATTGTTTGCCGATATGCGCGAAGATCCGAGCCAAGTAACGACGATTGGCGTGTCATCTCCAGGAAGTATGGACCATATGCAGTTTGTCTTATTTGCCGATGCAGCTGGTGTAGATATTACAAAAATTCGTTACGTGTCTGATCAGGAAGGCGGGGCAATGACTTCTGTTTTAAATGGCAGCGTTGATGTTGTGTCAACAGGTGTGTCAGAAGCTGCTGAACAGGCTCGTGCCGGCAAAATGAAAATTCTTGGCATCACAGCCCCTGAACGGTTGGAAGGCGAGTTTTTGTCAACATTGCCAACGGGAAAAGAACAGGGCATAGATGCAGAATTTGTCGTATGGCGCGGCATTTTTGGGCCGCCAGATATGACCAATGAACAGCTAGCTTATTATGAGTCGATCTTTAAACAAGCTTCTGAGTCGGAATCATTTGCAGAAGTGCGCGAGGCGTATGGATGGGATGAAATGTACATGGATTCCGAGTCGTTCGCTGCATTTTTGGAAGAACAAGCAGAAGATTTGGAAGCGGTTTTAGATGAACTAGGCTTTCGCCGCGACTAAAGGAGGGATAACATGAGACTCACAGTCAATCGAGGGATTTCGATTGTGTTGATTGGTATTGCAGTTGTTTATTTAGTGATGGCGTTCCAATTGCCAGAATATGCGTTTGTTCCTGTAGATTCAGACTTAGTGCCGAAATTGCTCGGAGCAAGTTTGCTCATTCTAGGAGTTTGCTTTTTCTTTGCAAAAGACACTGACACAGAAGAGCAAAAGCAAAAGCGGACGATTCCTAAAACAGAACTGTGGATGCTACTTGCGGTCATGGGGCTTATTTTAGTCTTTATTACGTTTTTAGAAGTAATCGGTTTTGTCATCATGACCACGTTATTCATTTTTGTATGTTCACGACTTTTAGGGTATCAAAAGTGGCTTGTTAATGCGATTACATCGATTGTCTTTTCGATCGGCGTTTATTGGTTGTTTAATTACGGGTTAGCGATTAGGCTGCCAGCTGGCATTTTGCCGTTTTAAGGAGGGAGAATATGGGCTCATTTGAAGGGCTGTTGCAAGGCTTTCAAGTTGCATTCAGCTGGGAAGGAATTCTTTTTGTTTTTATTGGCGTGCTTCTTGGCACGATCATTGGGATGATCCCCGGACTCGGGCCAATTAGCGCAATTGCGATTATGATACCGATTACGTACGGCATGAATCCGACGATTGCACTTGTGATGATGGCCGGCGTCTATTATGGGTCGATGTATGGTGGCTCAACGTCGTCGATTTTGTTGAATGCTCCAGGTGTCGCCGGAACCGTTGCCGCTGCGTTTGACGGTTACCCGATGGCAAAGCAGGGGAAGGCGGGGAAAGCCCTTGCGATATCGGCGATTTGTTCGTTTGTTGGCGGTACAGTCAGCGTTGTGTTGTTGATGCTGTTTGCGCCAATGTTGGCAAGCGTTGCGATTTACTTTGGCCCGCCAGAATATTTTGCACTTATGCTTCTCGGTTTGACTGCTATCGCAAGTTTAAGCGACGGGTCAACATTGAAAGCGCTAACATCAGCAGTGCTTGGGTTTATAGTAGTGACAATCGGAATTGATTCACAGACAGGGACAACCCGTTTTACGTTTGGGAGCGTCAATTTGCTTGATGGCATCGATTTTCTCATTATTGCGCTAGGTGTCTTCGCCATAGCTGAAGTGTGCTTTCTTATTTTAAACCGGAAAGAATCGATGAGTGGGTTTAAAAACATCGGCAGCTTAAAATTAAGCAAATCCGATTTTAAAGAAATGAAAGGGCCGATGACAAGGCAGTCTCTCCTTGGCTTTCTTCTTGGTATTTTGCCAGGGGCAGGCGCAACGATTTCATCGTTTATCGCCTACATTTCTGAAAAAAGACTTGCTAAAAAACCAGAAGAATTCGGCAAAGGCTCGATTAAAGGACTTGCTGCTCCTGAAACAGCAAACAATGCGGCAACAAGCGGCGCATTTGTGCCGTTGCTCAGCCTCGGCATACCTGGTTCAGGCACAACAGCTGTCATGCTTGGAGCGTTTCTCGTACTAGGCGTCCAACCTGGCCCATTGTTAATGACTGAAAACCCAACTGTGTTTTGGGGCGTTATCGCCAGTATGTATATCGGCAATGTGTTCTTATTAATTTTAAACTTGCCTCTTATTCCTTACTTTGTAAAAATATTAGCGGTCCCACGGCCTTTGCTTATTTCACTTGTTATCGTATTTAGTATGGTCGGCGTATACGCGGTCAGCTTCAGCACATTTGACCTTTATTTACTCGTTTTATTTGGAATACTCGGCTATTTAATGAGGATCTTTGCTTTCCCGGCAGCTCCTTTCATCCTTGCTTTTATTCTTGGAGGGATGATGGAACAGATGCTGCGCCAATCATTAACGATTTCAGATGGATCGTTCATGATTTTCCTGCAAAGCCCACTCGCGGTATCGCTATTTGCCTTAACGCTTATTGCGTTAATTTTCCCAGAATGGCGGAAAAGAAGAGCAAACCGAAAACAGGACACCAATCGTACAATCGGTATGTAGGCAAGCCGCCCGAAATGGGCGGTTTCTTTCATGTGGCTTAAGACATCATTTCCGGACAGTAAGTTTGGAGTTGGATGGTATTATAGTATGCCCAATACAAGCTAGTTAGAAGCTGGTAAATACCAAACAAAGGCATGCTAATTAGGCCTGTCGTTTTAAACCGGTTGCATTTAGGGAATAATGACATAAACTAATATATACTAATGTATATACATCAAAGAAGGAGCGGCAGTATAATGAAAGAACAAAGAGGAGGTAAGAATATGTCCTTCAAAGTCCATCCCTGGGGAAATAGCAGTGCTGTACCGGTCCCATCCCATGTACGTAAAGTATTAGGAATTGAAAACGGTTCTGAGGTGGAAATTGAGGTCAAAGATGGGGCAATGATTGTAAAGCCAGTGAAAAAAGACGAAGGAGTTGACCAAGGGTTTATCGATTTCTTAAAAAAAACGGATAAGAAATTTGAGACAGTGACACGAAACTTGGTTGACCGGTAAAAATGAAATATCCAAGTGTGCAAGAAGTCATTAGGATTAATCATTATGTGATCATGAAATACTCACCTGATGAACAAATTGGCGTAAAGGAAATGAACTTACTGGAATCGGCTCTACATCGTCCAAAACAATCAGTGCTTGGAAAAGATGCATATTCTACTATCTATGAGAAAGCCGCAGCTTTGTTTCAATCATTAATGCAGAACCATTGTTTTTATAATGCTAATAAACGAACGGCCTTATGGTCGGTTGAATATTTCCTTGTTATGAACGGCTATGAATTGACAAATGATCAAGTTGAGCTTGAACGATTTACAGTAGCAATTGCGACGGATCATTTAAAGGTGGCCGATATTAGCAAATGGCTTCGCAAGCACAGTTCTCTTCAAGAGCATAAAGGATAAACCGTACCATTTTATTAAGTATAGAAGCCTTTTTTTAGCTTATTGAGCTGAAAATGTCGGCTTTTTTTATCTGACAAGCAGTTTTGAAACCGGATGTAAGGTGGTCTCCTGTATGGCTGGCAGGCCTTTTAAAAAATACGCTAATATGCCTCCATTCTAAAAAACGAATCTCTAATAGCGAAAATAGACTTGGTTATAAAAAAATCTTATTTTACGGTTGTTACGGCCTTTTCTCGGTACGAATCGGGAATGGGCCGTTCAATGTTTTTTAACTCATATAGATGAGGCGAAAAGGGTGGCTTGTGGTAAAATCGCTGTAGGTAAACTAGCTTTCATGTCAGGAGGAAAAAGTGAAACCGAAAAAACAAACTTTTGAAGTTGGGGCCAATGAAACGATTAGCGATTGCTTGGCGCGGATGGAGCGTGAAGGCTACCGGCCAGTAAGGCGGATCGAGAAGCCCGTTTTTGCCCAGAAAAACAGCAAAGCAGAGCCTGAGTATGTGCGGCAGCGCATTGTTTTTGAAGGCATTCAAACAGATGGCAATGATTTTGCGTAACGGTTCTTTCGTTTAGTTGGGAAATAGCCGACATCTAGCTTTTCCCTTTTAATTCGTTACCCGGCAAAGGCTAAGACGTCCATATAGCTTTAAGGGTGGAAAAGCATGATCATTTAGGAGGACACCATGACATATCAAAAAGCATTAGAGGCATACATTAACGCAACGAATACCCATGATTTTAATGAAGTAAAAAAAATTCTGCATCCTGAGGCGGTGTACTGGTTTACAGATAAAACATGTACGTCTCTGGAGGACATCGGAAACTACTTCCAACACGCGTGGCAAATCATTAAAGAGGAAGTTTACTCTGCGACAAATGTTCACTGGTTAGCTGCTGATGAGAAGGTCGCAACATGCATTTACACGTACCGGTATGAAGGATACCATAATGGCAAGTTTGTTTCAGGCAGTGGCAGGGCAACGAATGTTTTCACCGTCTATGATGGCGAATGGAAATTAATACATGAACATTTAAGCGGGAGTATATAAAGAGTGGTTTTGCACCACTCTTTTTATGCATGACCAGTATTGTGTCTCGGTGTAGACAACAGAACCGAGGTGCCTTTATCGTATGGTTGGCTGTTGCATTTAATAAGATGGTTAGGATGGGAGAGAGTTCTGGAATAATGATGGGAGGATGAGGAATTTGGGTTCACGAATCATGCACCTAATGATCGCTAATCGAATAGCGGAGTATTTCCCTGTTGAAGATAAGCAGGCGTTTTTGCTTGGCGGCATTGCTCCGGATGCTGTGTCGCCGAAAGAGTTGTCCCATTTCTTTAAAGGGGAGTTGCAAGACTATTCAAGGAGGATTGACTATAACGGATTTCTAGACAAATATCGGTCGCAAACAGAAAGTGACTATATATTAGGCTATTTCGTCCATTTGATCGCTGATGATTTATGGTTAAAAGGTTTTTATTTGCCATGGTTGAAAAACCGGTTGGAGGCCGATAACGAACTGTCTAACTTGTATTATCATGATTTTCGCTTATTGAACGCAAAGTTATTAAAACACTATGGCTGTGCAAATGAATTGAACCCCATGCTTCGGTCCCTACCGACCATTTGTGAGTTTCAAGAAGTAAAATCGCATGATGTGGAATCATTTCTTCCTGATGTAATCAATGATATGGAGTACGAGGAAGACGTCATAAACGAGACACTAAATGTATTTACGTTTGATCAGATCATTGGTTATATCGAAACATCGGTTGATAAAGGATTAGTACGGCTGAAGGCCGTCAAGCGATAGAGAGAGTTGGAATAGAATAAGGCTGATTTTATAACAATGAAAGGAGAGGTTAAGGTTAAAAATAGGAGGGGAGAATCGAATGGATAACGCTACGTATGTCTGGTATGCCAGCTACGGATCGAATATGAACAGGGAGCGGTTTCTTTGTTATATAAGAGGCGGCCAGCCAGAGGGGGCGGAGATCGAAGAAGTTGGTTGTTCAGATCCTGCCCACCCAATAAAGGAAACGGCGCATCGATTGCCTTTCCCGCTTTATTTTGCTCAAAACTCAACCCGTTGGCAAAAGAAGGGCGTTGCTTTTATTGGCTTGACTCCTTTAGCGGGGGCTTATACGTACAGCCGGAAATATTTAATAACGAAGGAGCAATTTGAAGATGTCGTTAAACAGGAAAATAACGGGCTCGCTTTTTCAATTGACATCGACGATTTGAAGCAAAGAGGGAGGAAAGCCGTACTTCCTTCTTGGTATGGCACAGTGCTTTATGCAGGGGAAGAGGAAGGGTTCCCTATTTTCACTTTTACGGCAAAGTGGAAAAAAGAAGTACCGTTCCATGCCCCGTCCTTTGAATACTTAAGGATGATCGTGAAAGGGCTGTATGTCTATGTAGGATTGCCGCAAAGGGAGATCGTCACGTATTTGCGCGATAAGCCAGGAGTAGCTGGAAACATAACAGAAGAGGAACTATGGAATCTTGTAAACAGTATGACATAAGGTTCATCTTCCCTAAAAACCACGAATAAAGGATACAACGTGGTTTTTAGGGATGCGCATCCGCGTGTATAATGTAGGAATCTAGCTAGTATGGAATCCCTGGCGATGGTTTCGTTGTCCGATTACTCCGCATTTGCTTGCCATTCCTTTTTTAACAAGCCATAAACGACATGGTCGTGGTGCGAATCTCCAACGATTTCAGCATGGCGGATAACCCCTTCTTTTGTAAAACCAAGGCGTTCGGCGACGGCTTGGCTCGCTTTGTTTTCTGTCGCCGCCCGAAGCTCCACTCGTTCTAAATGATAGTAGTCAAAGGCTAGTTTTAATAGAGCGTGGGCAGCTTTTGTCATGAGTCCCTTGCCACAAAACGCCTCACCGAGCCAATAGCCGATCGTTGCCGATTTATTTTTCCAGTCAAACTGGTGAAAACCGATGACGCCTGCTGCTTGGCCTCTATGCCATATGCCAGCGTGCAAGCCGCTGTTAGCGCCAAAGTCCTGCATACTAGAGCGGATGAACGCTTCCGTGTCTTCTAGTTTGTTCGTTGACTCGGCCCACGGCATCCATGGACGCAAGTGTGCTTTTGAGTTTTGAATTAGTGCAAAAATCGCCGGCGCATCTTGAAGGTCAAGTACTTTTAAGTAAACATGATCGTCGATTTCAAACGTAAACACGTCTCTTCCCCCCTTTTAAGATTCATCTAGTATAGCAAGGGGGGTGAGAAAAGCCAATGTTACTTAACGACAAACGCATTGCGGTATAACGATGGATAGACGGCATTGGCGAGCATCACAAGGCCATTAAGCATGAGAAGCAAAGCAAAAACGACAATCACGGCTTGCAGGTAAGGAACACTAAGCCAAAACACCATAAATAACCCAGTTTGCATAAGCGCAGCTGCTATTGACGATTTGCTTGTCGCTGTCAAAAAAGAAAGGGGCGCGCTTGCTAGCAAAAAGTATGCAGCCAAAAGCAAAACATGCCAATCGTTGCCTTGGAAAAATACAAGAATAACGGGGATATGCCAACAGGCGATAATGGCGCCGACAATGAGCGATGATTGCCAAAAAGGCAATCTAGTAAACTCTTTTTGAAAAAAACCACGCCAACCGATCTCTTGCAATAGGGCAGCTAAAAAAACGAGCAGCCAAATAAACGGATTCGTCATCAGCGCAGGAGCGATAAGCATAAAAGAAGACAATAGGACAAAACAAAAGAACAGCGGGACGAAAACGGCAACAATCCACCAGACGTTTGGTTTCCCAGATAGAAATACATGGGTAAAGAATGAGTCGGTATAGTTTGATAAATGCAACGTATAAGCAGCAAATAGCGGGCTCGCTGCGGCAAAAATAGCAAGGTATAAAACCGGTGTTTGCGGGACAGCAAGCGCGAGTGCGGCGCATCCCCAGGCAATGCCGAAAACAATAAACAGAAAGAGGCGTTTGGTTCGTTGTTCAAAAGCGCTCATTGTCTGTCCTCCTCATCACAATCACAATCATGAAGTTATATCATTCAATCAATGTACATTATGCTATGCAGCAATTGGGCATTTGTTTCAGCAGTGCCTAAAAAAGATAAAAACGAACAATGTAAAATACTTTCGATAAAATGTTCGACTATTTGTTGACACTTACGAGGAGGATGCGTAAACTAAAAGGGAAAAAGCAAGTTAAAAACGAAAACACCTCATATATACTCGGGAATATGGCTCGAACGTTTCTACCCGGCAACCGTAAATTGCCGGACTATGAGGGGAAGTCATTACGCGCATATTAGCCTTTTCGGCATAGAATTTGCGAACTTTCTCTCATGGAGTGTCAGGAAAGAAAGCGGTTCTATGCTTTTTCTGTTTGCAAAAAAGACAAGAGTGGGGGATGTGACATGAAACAGCCGATTGTCGGCATCATTATGGGCAGTACTTCTGATTGGGAAACGATGCGCCATGCCAGTGAGATTTTAGACGAACTTGGCGTTCCTTATGAAAAAAAAGTCGTGTCCGCCCACCGTACTCCTGATTATATGTTTGAATACGCGGAACAAGCGGAAGAGCGGGGGCTTCGTGTCATTATTGCAGGGGCAGGGGGAGCGGCCCATTTGCCAGGAATGGTCGCGGCAAAGACGCTTCTTCCAGTCATTGGCGTTCCTGTTGAATCACGTGCCTTAAAAGGGTTGGACTCCTTGTTGTCGATTGTGCAAATGCCAGGAGGAGTACCTGTGGCTACTGTGGCAATTGGCAAAGCAGGTGCAACCAATGCAGCGCTTTTGGCTGCGCAAATGATTGCAACAACGGACAAGGTCTTGCAACAACGATTGGCAACGCGCCGTGAACGCATTAAAAAGACCGTTCTAGAAAGCAGTGGTGAACTCGTATGAACGAAGTGAAGCCAGGGAGCACGATCGGCATTATTGGCGGCGGCCAACTGGGCCGGATGATGGCGTTGTCGGCTAGGCAAATGGGTTACCGGATTGCCGTGCTTGACCCGACTCCTGACGCTCCGTGTGCCCAAATCGCGGACCATGTGTTTACGGCCGCCTATGATGATGTAGAAGCGTGCAAACACCTTGCCAATGTAAGTGATGTCATCACATATGAGTTTGAAAACATAGATGAAAAAGCAGCTAAAAAAATCACAGAGTTAAGCGACTTCCCCCAAGGGTTTAAAGTGCTTGGGACAACACAGCATCGTCTTAAGGAAAAGCAAGCGATCTCTGCTTTAGGGGTGCCCGTCGCCCCATTTTCCCCGATTTATGAGGAAGCCGATATCGAAGAAGCACTCAAGGAAGTAGGCTTGCCAGCAGTTTTGAAAACTTGCCGCGGCGGCTACGATGGCAAAGGCCAAGCGGTTGTACACACAAAAACGGAATTAGAAGCAGCCGTAAAAACGCTTCTTGCCTCAGGGGAGCTTGTGCTCGAAGCAATGATTCCTTTCGAACGGGAAATCTCGGTTATTGTCGCTAAATCGCGCAATGGCGAAGTGAAGACATTTCCTGTAGCGGAAAATGAACATAAAGACAACATTCTCCATCGTACGATCGTTCCGGCCCGCATTCAAAGCGAAACAGAAGAACAAGCGCTTGAGTTGGCTGTCAAAATAGTGAATGGTTTGCAGGCAGTCGGGCTGTTAGCGGTAGAAATGTTTGTCAACAAAGATGGGTCGTTGCTTGTAAACGAACTCGCCCCTAGACCCCATAATTCAGGGCATTATACAATAGAAGCGTGCCGCACTTCCCAGTTTGAGCAACATATCCGCGCTGTGTGCGGACTGCCACTCGGATCGACTGAATTGTTGGCTGCCGCGGCAATGGAAAACATCCTTGGAGACGATGTTGCCCCATTGCTTGGCCGCCTTGACCGTCTCGGCTCCGTTTCGTTGCACCTGTATGGAAAGAAAGATGCTAAACCAAAGCGGAAAATGGGGCACGTAACGGCGCTTGGAAACGATGCCGATCACTGCCTACGCTTACTGGATGAATTGTGGCTACAAACGACTTTACATTAATTGTTGGAGGAAACAACGAATGATTGAACGGTACACACGCCCAGAAATGGGTGCTATTTGGACAGATGAAAACCGCTATAATGCATGGCTTGAAGTAGAAATTGTCGCTTGTGAGGCTTGGGCGGAGCTAGGCGAAATTCCGAAAGAAGACGTGGCGAAAATTCGCGAGAACGCAAGCTTTCGTGTAGAGCGTATTTTGGAAATTGAAGAAGAAACGCGCCATGACGTGGTCGCCTTCACGCGGGCTGTATCAGAAACGCTTGGCGAAGAGCGGAAATGGGTTCATTACGGCTTAACGTCAACAGACGTCGTTGATACAGCGCTGTCGTATTTGCTAAAACAAGCAAACGCGATTCTGGCAGAAGACTTAAACCGCTTTTTAGACATTATAAAAACAAAAGCGCAAGAACATAAATATACGATCATGATGGGGCGCACACACGGCGTCCACGCAGAACCAACGACATTTGGCTTAAAGCTCGCCCTTTGGTACGAAGAAATGAAACGAAACATTGAACGCTTCCACCATGCGGCTGAAGGCGTCCGCTTTGGCAAGCTTTCAGGGGCAGTTGGCACATATGCCAATATTGACCCACGCGTCGAGCAAATTGTGTGCGAAAAGCTTGGCTTAAACCCAGCGCCGATTTCCACGCAAACGCTCCAACGTGACCGCCACGCCGAATACATGGCAAGCTTGGCGTTAATCGCGACATCGATTGAGAAATTTGCCGTCGAAATTCGCGGCCTGCAAAAAAGCGAGCTGCGCGAAGTCGAGGAATATTTCGCAAAAGGGCAAAAGGGCTCCTCGGCAATGCCACATAAACGCAACCCAATTGGCTCTGAAAACATGACAGGCCTTGCCCGGTTGATGCGTGGGTACATGAACACGGCTTATGACAATGTTGTCTTGTGGCATGAACGCGATATTTCCCATTCATCGGCCGAGCGTGTCATTTTGCCAGATGCAACAATTGTGCTCAATTACATGCTGAATCGGTTCGGCAACATTGTTAAACATTTAACGGTTTTCCCTGAAAACATGAAGCGTAATATGACACGCACTTACGGGCTCATTTATTCACAGCGTGTGCTCCTTAGCTTAATCGACAAAGGCATGGTCCGTGAAGAAGCCTATGACCTTGTCCAGCCGAAAGCGACACAAGCGTGGGAGGAAGGCGTTCAATTCCGTGAACTGGTGGAAGGAGAGCCACGCATTACGAATGTGCTGTCGCCAGAGGAATTAAATGAGTGCTTTAACTATGAACACCATATGAAGCATGTCGATACAATTTTTACACGTCTTGGTTTAAACGACTAATATCCATAAGGGGCTGAGCAAGCAATGGTTAAAGGGGAATTGCTTTACGAAGGCAAAGCCAAACGGATTTTCCGCAGCAGCGAAGAAGGAGAACTGTGGGTCGAATATAAAGATGACGCCACAGCTTTCAACGGGGAAAAGAAAGAGACGCTTGCAGGCAAAGCACGGCTCAATAATGAAATTTCTTCTCTCATCTTTGCCACGCTTGCGAAAAAGGGGATTCCGTCGCACTTTATACGGAGATTATCTGACACAGAACAACTGGTCAAACAAGTAGACATTATTCCTCTTGAAGTAGTCGTCCGCAATGTTGTCGCTGGCAGCATGGCTAAACGACTTGGCATTGAAGAAGGAATTGCGCTGAAAAAGCCTCTTGTGGAGTTTTATTATAAGGACGATGCCCTCGGTGACCCATTGGTGACCGAGGACCACATCGCCATTTTAGACGTCGCTGCGGCAGAGGAAGTAGCGCAATTAAAACAAATGGCCGCTGCTGTGAATAACGAGTTAATCGAGTTGTTTGCTACGGTCGGTGTGCAATTAATTGACTTTAAGCTTGAGTTTGGCCGCACGCAAGCAGGGGAGCTGCTCCTTGCCGATGAAATATCGCCAGATACGTGCCGGCTATGGGATAAAGACACAAAGGAACGTTTTGATAAAGATCTTTTTCGCAGAAATCTAGGAAACTTACAAGAAGGCTATCAAGAAATTTTATCCCGGCTAGGAGGGCTTTACCATGTATAAAGTGAAAGTCTATGTCACCTTGAGAGAAAGTGTGTTAGATCCCCAAGGAGGCGCTGTCAAAAGTGCGCTCCACGCGATGGATTACCAGGAAGTTACAGATGTCCGCATCGGCAAGTATATGGAATTGCAGCTTGAATCTACTGAAAAGCTTGAAGAGCGCGTCAAAGAGATGTGTGAGAAATTGCTTGCCAATACCGTTATTGAAGACTACCGCTTTGAAGTGGAGGAGGTTGTCCCATCATGAAGTTTGCGGTCATCGTGTTTCCAGGCTCTAATTGCGATGCAGACATGTACCATGCCATTAAAGACGGACTTGGCGAGGAAGTCGAATATGTCTTCCATACGGAAACGTCTTTAGACGGTTTTGATGCCGTGCTTCTTCCAGGTGGCTTTTCCCATGGCGATTACTTGCGTTCTGGAGCCATTGCCCGCTTTGCGCCAATTATGCCAGCAGTCATCCAAGCGGCTGAGGCAGGCAAGCCAGTACTCGGCGTTTGCAATGGATTCCAAGTGCTTCTTGAAGCCGGTTTGCTTCCTGGAGCAATGAAGCGCAATATTGATTTAAAATTTGTGTGCCGTACAGTTGAATTGGTTGTCGAAAACAACGAAACGATGTTTTCTTCTGGCTATGAACAAGGGCAAACGATTCGCATTCCTGTCGCTCATGGCGAAGGCAACTATGAATGTGATGACGAAACGCTAGCAAAGCTTCGTGAAAACAAGCAAATTGTCTTTCGTTACAATGAGCATGTCAATGGCTCCAAAGGCGACATTGCTGGCATTACCAATGAACGGGGCAACGTGCTTGGCATGATGCCGCACCCAGAACGGGCAACGGAAACATTGCTCGGAAACGATCAAGGATTGGCTGTTTTTACATCGATCTTACGCAACTGGAGGGAATCTCATGTCACAGCTTCTTGAGCCAAGCGCTGAAACGATTAAAGCCGAGCGATTATATCGAGAAATGGGCTTGACGGATGATGAATTTGCACTGGCTGAAAAAATCGTCGGCAGGCCTTTGAATTTCACAGAAACAGGCTTGTTTTCCGTCATGTGGTCTGAGCATTGCAGCTATAAAAATTCAAAAGTACTGTTGAAAAAGTTTCCGACTGACGGCGAGAACGTGCTCCAAGGCCCAGGTGAAGGGGCAGGCATTATCGACATTAAAGACGAACAGGCGGTTGTGTTTAAAATTGAAAGCCATAACCACCCGTCTGCCATTGAGCCGTACCAAGGCGCTGCGACTGGCGTCGGCGGCATTTTGCGCGATGTTTTTTCGATGGGTGCCCGTCCTGTCGCATTGTTAAACTCGCTCCGCTTTGGCGAACTCGAATCAAAAAAAGTGAAGTACTTGTTTGAAGAAGTTGTGGCGGGGATTGCTGGGTACGGCAATTGTGTCGGCGTACCGACGGTCGGCGGAGAAGTGCAATTTGATCCGTGCTACGAAGCGAACCCCCTGGTCAACGCAATGTGCGTCGGTTTGATCGACCATAAAGACATTCAAAAAGGCCAAGCAAAAGGTGTCGGCAATACCGTTATGTATGTCGGCGCAAGCACAGGTCGTGATGGCATTCATGGCGCAACTTTTGCCTCTGAAGAGTTAAGCGAAGCCTCCGATGCCAAACGGCCAGCTGTCCAAGTCGGCGACCCGTTTATGGAAAAGCTGTTGTTGGAAGCTTGCCTAGAAGCGGTTCAATCGGATGCGCTTATTGGCATCCAAGATATGGGTGCCGCTGGCCTCGTATCTTCTTCATCCGAAATGGCGAGCAAAGCAGGGTCAGGGATCGAAATGAACTTGGACCTAGTGCCACAGCGTGAAGCAGGGATGACGCCGTATGAAATGATGTTGTCAGAATCACAAGAACGGATGTTGCTCGTTGTTGAAAAAGGGCGAGAACACGAAATTAAAGCGATTTTTGAACGGTGGAACCTGCATGCTGTGGAAGTCGGTGTTGTCACAGATGATCGCCGGCTCCGCTTAACCCATAAAGGCGAAATCGTGGCCGATGTGCCCGTTGATGCCCTGGCAGAAGATGCCCCTGTTTACCATAAGCCGTCAAAAGTGCCTGCCTATTTTGATGCTTTTCAACAACAGGCCCCTTATATTCCTGAAATCACAGAAGCGAATGAAACGCTGCTGAAGCTTTTGGCTCAGCCAACGATTGCCAGCAAAGAATGGGTGTATGAGCAATATGATTATATGGTGCAAACGAATACCGTTGTCGAGCCTGGCTCAGACGCTGCGGTGATCCGCATCCGCGGTACGAATAAAGCATTAGCAATGACAACCGATTGCAATTCCCGCTATTTGTATGTAGATCCAGAAATGGGCGGCAAAATTGCGATTGCGGAAGCCGCGCGGAATCTTGTTTGTTCAGGAGCGAAGCCACTTGGCGTAACAGACTGCTTGAATTACGGCAATCCGGAAAAACCAGAAATTTTCTGGCAGCTAGAAAAATCGACCGATGGCTTAAGCGAAGCATGCCGGGAGCTAGGGACGCCTGTCATTGGCGGCAACGTGTCGCTTTATAATGAACGGTCTGGCGGTGCTGTTTATCCAACTCCTGTCATCGGCATGGTTGGCTTGGTTGAAGACGTTGCTCATATTACGACGCAGTCGTTTAAAAATGCAGGTGACTTGATTTATGTAATCGGTGAAACAAAAGCAGAGTTTGGCGGCAGCGAGCTGCAAAAAATGCTAGTTGGCGAACTGTCAGGGAAAGCGCCGGAAATTGATTTGGCTGTAGAGAAAGCCCGCCAACAGCAATTGTTGAGCGCAATCAAACAAGGGCTCGTCCAGTCTGCCCATGATGTTGCCGAAGGCGGGCTTGCCGTTTCCTTAGCAGAAAAAATGATGGAATGCCCGTTTGGCGCTGAAGTCAGTCTATCCCTAAGCGCAGCCGAACTGTTTGCCGAAAGCCAATCACGTTTTATTGTCACTGTGAAGCCTGGCGATCAACAACGATTTGAAAATACGGTCCTTGATGCGGTTGTCGTCGGGGCTGTTACGGAAAGTAGAAAATTGACGATTCGTAACGAAAATGGAAATGCTGTCATTGACCTTTGCCAAGATGAATTAGTGAAAGCCTGGAAAGGGGCTATTCCATGTTTACTGAAATCAAAGGCTTGAACGAAGAATGTGGCGTATTTGCCGTTTGGGGCCATAAAGAAGCTGCGCAAATTACGTATTATGGGTTGCACAGCCTCCAGCACCGCGGCCAGGAAGGCGCAGGCATTGTCGTGTCCGACGGAAACAAGCTCTCTGCCCATAAAGGGCTCGGCCTAGTCAATGATGTGTTTAATCAAGATGTCTTGCGTAATCTTCAAGGGAAGGGCGCGATTGGCCACGTCCGTTATGCGACGGCCGGTGGAGGCGGCTATGCCAATGTCCAGCCGTTGTATTTCAATTCGCAAAAAGGCGGTCTTGCGATTGCGCACAATGGCAATCTTGTCAACGCCAATCACTTAAAACACCAGCTTGAAGCACAAGGGTCGATCTTCCAGTCCACATCGGATACGGAAGTGCTCGCCCATCTCATTAAACGCAGCGGCTACTATACGTTAGAAGAACAATTGAAAAATGGGCTGTCTTCCTTAAAAGGCGCCTATGCATTTGCTGTCATGAATGAGCGCCAACTGATGGTCGCCCTTGATCCAAATGGGTTGCGTCCTCTTTCCATCGGACGTTTAGGCGATGCGTATGTCGTTGCTTCAGAGACATGTGCGTTCGACATCATTGGCGCCACCTATGAGCGTGAAGTAATGCCAGGTGAACTGCTCATTATTGACGATACAGGCTTGCGCAGCGAACGCTTTGTTTCTCCAGGGAACCGGGCGATTTGCAGCATGGAATACGTTTATTTTGCGCGGCCAGATTCAAACGTGGATACCATCAATATTCATACAGCGAGAAAAAATTTAGGAAAACAGCTTGCGATTGAAGCGCCAGTGGAAGCGGATGTGGTGACAGGCGTGCCTGATTCCAGCATTTCCGCAGCAATTGGCTATGCTGAGCAGTCTGGCATTCCTTATGAGTTGGGCATGATTAAAAATCGCTATGTCGGGCGCACCTTTATTCAACCTTCACAAGAATTACGGGAACAAGGGGTAAAGATGAAGCTTTCCCCTGTGCGTGGCGTAGTCGAAGGCAAACGAGTTGTTATGATTGACGATTCGATTGTACGGGGAACGACTAGCCGCCGCATTGTCCATATGCTTCGTGATGCAGGGGCAGCTGAAGTCCATGTCCGCATTTCATCGCCACCGATTAAACATCCGTGCTTTTACGGAATTGATACGTCGACGACGGAAGAATTAATTGCTTCCAACCACTCAATCGAAGAAATGCGGGAAATCATGGGGGCTGATTCACTTGCTTTTTTGTCGACTGAAGGCTTAAAAGCAGGGATTGGCCGTTCTGAGGCGATGCATAATTGCGGGCAATGCCTTGCCTGCTTTACAGGCGAATACCCAACGGAGATTTATGCCGACACCGTGCATCCGCACGCGAAAGTATAGCAAAGAATCGGAGGAGAGCATTCGTGTCAAACGCATATAAAGAAGCAGGGGTCGATATTGAAGCTGGTTACGAAGCAGTAAACCGAATGAAACGGCATGTGGAACGAACAGCAAGAAAAGGGGTACTTGGCGGTCTAGGCGGATTTGGCGGCAATTTTGACCTTTCTACGTTAGGGTTAAAAGAGCCTGTACTCGTATCAGGAACGGACGGCGTTGGCACGAAGTTAATGATTGCTTTCATGGCAAATAAGCATGACACAATCGGCCAAGATGCAGTCGCCATGTGTGTCAACGACATTGTCGTACAAGGAGCTGAACCGCTCTATTTTTTGGATTATCTAGCTTGTGGAAAAGCAGTGCCAGAAAAAATTGAAGCGATTGTCAAAGGCGTCGCCGATGGTTGTGAAATAGCAGGCTGTGCCCTTATTGGGGGGGAGACGGCGGAGATGCCTGGCATGTACGAGGAAGACGAGTACGATTTAGCCGGTTTTTCAGTCGGGGCAGTCGAGAAAAAAGACTTGCTGACAGGCGAACATATTCAAGCAGGGGATGTTCTGATTGGGCTCCCATCAAGCGGTCTTCATAGCAATGGCTTTTCCCTTGTCCGCAAAGTATTGTTGCAAGATGCAGGCCTGACGTTGCAGACTGAATGTGCCACACTAGGCAAGACGCTTGGAGAAGAGCTTTTGACGCCGACAAAAATTTACGTAAAACCGTTGCTTGCCTGCCTCAAACAAGGGTTGCTTGCTGGTGCAGCCCATATTACCGGAGGCGGCTTTTACGAAAACATTCCCCGCATGCTGCCAAAAGGCGTAGGCATTCATATTGACTACGGTTCATGGCCGATACCGCCGATTTTTTCATTGATCCAAGAGCAAGGCGGTCTATCTGAACAGGATTTGTTTCATACGTTTAACATGGGCATTGGCATGGTGCTCGCTGTACCTGAGGACAAACACCAACAAGCGCTCGCCACTCTTGAAGCTAATGGGGAAGACGCCTATATTATTGGGCGGGTAACGCCAACAGAAGGAACGGTGATTGGGGGCATTGGTGCATGAAGGTCGCGGTCTTTGCTTCTGGGACGGGAACGAATGCCGAAGCGCTCATCAAAGCAGCAAAAACAGGCGAACTTGGCGGAGAAGTCGCGCTTGTCGTCAGCGATAAGCAACATGCTCCAGTACTCGAAAAAGCGCGGAATTTGGGGGTGAAGGCGGAGCATCTTTCCCCACAATCTTTTTCCGATAAAGCCGCTTATGAACAAGCAATCTTGACGCTTCTTACAAAAGAAGGCATCGATTTTATTGTGTTAGCAGGTTATATGCGGTTGATTGGACCGACGTTGCTTGAAGCCTATGAGGGAAAGATGATCAATATCCATCCATCGCTTTTGCCTGCGTTCCCTGGTTTGGACGCAATAGGCCAAGCATTGGAGGCAAAGGCAGACACCACAGGCGTAACCATCCACTATGTCGATGCAGGCATGGATACAGGTCCGGTAATTGCCCAACAGCAAGTAGCAATTGCCAAAGGAGAAACGCGGGAGACGTTAACTGCAAAAATCCAAGCCGTCGAGCACACGCTCTATCCGGCGGTTGTAAAACAAGTTTTAAACGAGCATGTTGAGGGGGAACAGCAATGACGAAGCGAGCACTTGTTAGTGTATCAAATAAAACAGGCTTAATCCCATTTGTAAAAGGGTTGGCAGAAGCAGGGGTGGAGATCCTATCTACTGGCGGCGGCACCAAACGGGCATTAGAAGAAGCGGGCATCGCTGTTGTCAATGTGTCAGATGTAACGGGCTTTCCGGAAATTTTAGATGGCCGTGTCAAAACACTCCATCCGAACATCCACGGCGGCCTCTTAGCGATGCGCACTAACGATGAACATATCAAACAAATAGAAGAACTTGGCATTGAGCCGATTGATTATGTTGTCGTCAATTTGTATCCATTTGCAGAAACAATCGCCAACCCAGACGCGTCATTTGCTGACGCGATCGAAAACATCGATATCGGTGGTCCGAGCATGCTCCGCTCCGCTGCTAAAAACCACGCCGATGTAACAGTAGTGGTAGATCCAGCCGATTATGACGCTGTGCTTGCTTCCCTTGACGCAAGCAAAGAAGAGCAACTTGCCCTACGGCAAAAACTAGCTGCAAAAGTATTCCGCCATACAGCGGCCTATGATGCGATGATCGGCAGCTACCTAACCGATGCCGTTGGCGAGGAAAATCCCGAAAGCTTGACGGTTACGTATACACATAAACAAACGCTCCGTTACGGGGAAAATCCACACCAAAAAGCTGCTTTTTATGAAAGCAGGACAAGTTCGCCGTCATCCATTGCCCAAGCAAAACAACTTCATGGCAAGGAATTGTCTTACAACAATATCAATGATGCCAATGCAGCGCTTGAAATCGTAAAAGAATTTAGCGAACCTGCGGCGGTAGCTGTCAAACATATGAACCCATGCGGTGTTGGCACTGGCGCCACTGTTGGCGAAGCCTATACGCGCGCTTATGAAGCAGACCCGAAATCAATTTTTGGCGGCATTGTAGCCCTGAACCGAGAGGTGGACCGTGCAACTGCTGAAAAAATGGCGGCGATCTTTTTAGAAGTCATTCTCGCCCCTTCATTTAGCGAAGAGGCAAAAGCGATTTTGCAGCAGAAAAAAAACATCCGTCTGCTAGAAGTCGCTGTTACTAAAGGCGAGCTGGAGAAAAAGCTTGCCTCCGTCCATGGCGGCTTGCTCATTCAGGAAGAAGACCATTTAGGTTTTGACGACGGGGACATCCGCATTCCAACGAAACGGGAACCGACAGAAGAAGAATGGACGGCGTTGAAACTCGGCTGGAAAGTTGTCAAGCATGTGAAATCAAACGCAATTGTGCTTACGAACGGCGAAATGACAGTCGGCATTGGCGCTGGCCAAATGAACCGTGTCGGTGCCGCAGCAATTGCAATTGAACAAGCAGGTGAACGGGCGCAAGGCGCTGCCCTCGCATCGGATGCGTTCTTTCCGTATGGAGATACAGTTGAAGCAGCCGCAAAAGCGGGCATTACCGCGATTATTCAGCCAGGCGGCTCCGTTCGTGACAACGAATCGATTGAAAAAGCAGATGAATATGGAATCGCCATGGTCTTTACAGGCGTACGCCACTTCAAACATTAAGGAGGTACCTATGAATGTGCTTATTATTGGCGGCGGCGGGCGCGAACATGCGATTGCATGGAAAGCGAAACAAAGCAGCCTAGTCGACAATGTCTATGTAGCCCCAGGAAACCCAGGAATGGAAGAGGTCGCTACATGCATAGGGCTTGCCGAATCAGACCATGACGCACTCGTGCAATTTGCGATCCAAAGCGATATTGGCTTAACAATTGTTGGGCCAGAAGCGCCGCTGTTGGCAGGGCTTGTTGACCGTTTTGAAGAGGAAGGGTTGCCTGTGTTCGGCCCGCGCCAAAGTGCGGCGCTCCTTGAAGGGTCGAAGTCGTTTGCGAAAGAGATCATGACAAAATACAGCATTCCAACGGGCAAAGCCAAAGCGTTTTCCGATTACGAGGAAGCGGTAGCATACGTAAAGCAAGAAGGAGCGCCGATTGTAGTAAAAGCTGACGGCCTTGCTGCCGGCAAAGGCGTCACCGTCGCTTTGACAGAGGAGGAGGCAATCGCTGCCCTCCGCCATGTGCTAGTCGAAAGTGCATTTGGCGAAGCAGGCGCACAAGTCGTCGTCGAAGAATACCTCGAGGGCGAGGAACTATCGCTTATGGCGTTTGTGAGCGGCAATACCGTTGTGCCAATGGTCGGAGCCCAAGACCATAAACGTGCCTATGATGGCGATCAAGGCCCGAATACAGGCGGAATGGGAGCCTATTCGCCTGTTCCACAATTCAAACAAGCGGACGTGGAACGCGCTGTAGTAGAAGTATTGCAGCCAGCAGCGGACGCCATGGTTAAAGAAGGCCGGCCATTTACAGGCATTTTATACGCTGGCTTGATGATGACCGCCCAAGGGCCAAAAGTAATCGAATTTAACGCCCGCTTCGGCGATCCAGAAACACAAGTGGTCTTGCCACGGCTAAAATCTGATTTAATTGACGTGATGGTGAAATTGCTAAACGGAGACAAGGTAGAACTTGAATGGAAACAAGAAGCGGTTGTCGGCATCGTCCTTGCGAGTGTCGGTTATCCCGGCTCCTATGAAAAAGGCGTGTCCATTGTTGGCATTGAAGCAGCTGCAACGAAAGGTCTTGTGTTCCATGCAGGCACAACAAAGCAAGGGAACGTTTGGCAAACCAATGGCGGGCGCGTCTTGTTGACTGCTGCCACTGGGCATTCGATTGCCGATGCCCAGGCGGCTGCTTATCAAGCTGTGAAAGAAATTAAAAGTGACGGCTTGTATTACCGAAATGATATTGCAGTAAAAGCGATGGAAGCGGCGAAGCAACAGAGTACCGTTGTTAGACGAGGAGTGTAGGCGATCGACTCGGATGTGCGTTTATGAACAGCGGTTTCCTTGCTTTGAAACAATTGACTTGCGCAAACGCCAACGTAAACGAGCGTTTGTCTACAACGTGACCAATGGCGCTAGGGGATGAGTGCCATTGGTCTTTTTTGGAATTATCCTGTCAATCGAGCAAACAATGTGCTGATTTGCTAGAGCAAGAGCCCTATTTTCGCTATAATGGATCCATATCGTTTTTAAAGAATGGAAATGAACGGCCGTGCAACGATTGATCAAGAGATGTTGACGTTGTCATACTGCTTGTTTTGTTTTTGACGACGGCGGATTGGCTATTAGCTGATCGTCGATGTTAGTAATATAAGGGAGGAATCCGGCGAGTGGGCACTTATTCCAAAGCAAACATGCTAGATTTGCTTGAAAAACTAGTAAATATCGATAGCGGTTCCTATGACAAAGAGGGAATCGACCGAGTAGGCTCTTTTCTTTATGAGCAATACAAAGCATTAGGGTTTTCAGCCGTTATCCATGAGCAAAGCACCTATGGGAACCACATGACGATCACCCATCAAGAAGCACGTGATCCAACCATTCTGTTGCTTTGCCACTTAGATACGGTTTTTCCAACAGGCACAGCAGCCAAACGCCCTTTTTCAATCAAAGGAAACCGTGCCTATGGGCCTGGGGTAGTCGATATGAAAGCTAGCCATGTTTCATTGCTTTCAGCTGTTTCTGCGCTAGCGGCAAACCATGATTCCGCCTTACAGAACATCGCCATTTTGCTGACGAGCGATGAGGAAATTGGCGCGCCTTCTGGAAGAAAGATCATTGAAGCCGAAGCAAAAGGCAAAAAAGCAGTCCTCGTCATGGAACCGGCACGCAAAGACGGTTCCCTTGTAACAGCAAGGCGAGGCGGCGGTACTTATGTCATGAAAGTGAACGGAAAAGCTGCCCATGCAGGCATTGAACCAGAAAATGGGAGAAGCGCGATTGAGGAGCTTGCGCATAAAATCGTTGCCCTTCACGGGTTATCCGATCAAAAAGCGGGCACAAATGTCAATGTCGGCCTAATAAAAGGCGGGACATCCGTCAACACAATTGCCGACTATGCCGAAGCAAGCATAGACATCCGCATTTCTAAGCTTGAACAAGCAGCTGTTTTGGAGAAAAAAATACAGAGCATATGCAAGACTCCTACCGTAGAGGGAACAGCCATTGAGTTAATAGGCGGGATCACAAGGCCGCCAATGGAACGGAATGAGCAGACGGTCGATCTGTTTAACGTGATCCAAAAGGAAGCACAAGCTCTCGATCTCACGTTAACGGAAACAGCGACAGGGGGCGGATCAGATGCCTCATTCACATCGGCATTAGGGGTTGCTACGATTGACGGCATGGGCCCTGTTGGCGGCAATCCTCATAGCGAAGAGGAGTATGTAGAAATCGATTCCCTTCAGGAGCGATCATTGCTTTTGGAACGGACGCTTGTTCGATTGTCCAAATGAATAGGAAAAATGGCATCAAGGAAACAGCAAAAAGCTGTTTCCTGAGGTTGCCAAGCTGCAAAAGAGAATGATAGATGCAACGTGTTTGAAGTCTAGATGTTTATTCTCTTTGCTATAACTAGACAAACGATGCATGTAGCGGAGGGGTGATGGGATGCCAACTATCAAAGATATTGCGAAACGCGCGAATGTTTCTACAGCAACCGTTTCTTATGTAATAAACAATACGAGGTATGTGAGCCCAGAAAAACGAGAACGGGTCGAACGTGCTATAAAAGAATTAAATTATGTACCCAATGCAGTCGCAAGAGGATTGCGTGTAAGAAGAAGCAAAGTGATTAGTTTAATTATTGCTGACATTGCAAACCCGTTTTACCCTGACTTGGCTAAAGCATGTGAAGAGACGGCTAAGAAAGAAGGGTATACAGTAACGATTATGAATACAAATGATGAACAGGGAAGCTTGCCAAAAGCCATTTCGCAATTAAGAGAAGGCACTGTCGAAGGATTGATTGTCACAACTGCGTTAAACACGGATGTGCCTTTTCTCGAACAACTTTTACAAGAAGGGTACCCCATTGTTTTAGCCCATCGTTGCCCTGAAATGGACATTGATACCGTAATGGCTGACAATTTCCAAGGAGGCTTTGAGGCGGCCAACCATCTGATCGAGTTAGGCCATGCAAAAATTGCTTTTATGAGAGGGGTCCAACACTCGCCCATTGATGCTACACGTACCCTAGGATATAAAAAAGCAATGGAGCTAGCGGGTTTTCATATATTGGAGGAGTGGTTGCCAACTGGGTTAGCTAATTATGAAAAAAGCTATCAAGAATGTATGCGCTTACTTGAACTGCCAAAAGATAAACGGCCAACGGCGCTCATTAACATCGGCGATATCGGCGCACTTGGAGCAATTGACGCAGCTTCAGACAAAGGCTTGAGCGTCCCTGACGATCTTGCTGTCATTGGATTTGATGATTTATTTCTCGCTAACTTGCGCTCTGTCCAATTAACGACTGTGCGGATGCCCCGGTTTGAAATCGGGCAACGAGCAACCGAACGTTTAATTGAGAAGATGAAAAACCGAACAGATTCAAGGAAGCTTCAGGTGACGTTGCCTGTTGAACTGATTAAACGGAAAACATGTGGATGGAAAAAATAAATTGTAAGGGTTTACATTAGGGAGGTGATTGTTTACAATAATAAAAACGCTTACAAGAAAATCTAATCGATTAAATTGAACAGTAAGACTCAAAGTTAAAAGGAAATCTAATCGATTAAATGATCCTGAAAGGGGCTATTCATGTTTGATTTAACGGGAAAGAAAGCGGTTGTTACTGGAGGAGCAAGAGGATTAGGAAAAGGGATAGCCACCGCCTTAGGGAACGCTGGCGCAGAAGTGGTGCTTATTGATATTTCGCATCAACTTGACCATATTGTCCAAGAATTAAAGCCACGTTTTAAAGTTCACAGTGTTTATGGCGATTTGTCTACATTTGCAGGCAGAGAAGAGGCGTTTCAAAAAGCAATTTCTCTATTAAACGGAAAAGTAGATATTCTTGTCAATAGCGCAGGCATTCATGATAGGCGTGCTTGCTTTGATCTCCCAGTAACGGATTTTAATAAAGTGATGGAAATCAACCATACAGCCGTGTACCATGCATGCCAATTTTTCGGAAAGACAATGGTAGAGCAGGGAAGTGGAAAAATGATCAACCTTGCGTCTATGCTTACATTCTTTGGCGGATTCAATGCCACTGCCTATGCAGCAAGCAAAGGGGCCGTTGGTCAGCTGACGAAATCGCTTTCAAACGAATGGGCTGGCTATGGTGTGCAAGTGAATGCCATTGCTCCAGGCTATATGGCAACGGAAATGAACAAGGATTTGTTAGAGGAAACAAATGAGAGGCTTCCGCAAATTAATGCCCGCATTCCTGCTCGGCGCTGGGGAACCCCAGAAGACGTAGGGGGAGCCGCAGTATTTTTAGCATCCGATGCAGCAAATTATGTAAGCGGTGTCATCCTGCCAGTCGATGGCGGGTATGCAGCCCGTTAGGGATAGTCTGGTAGGAAACATTAAGAAGGAGAGGAATAAATAATGAGAGCATCCGTGTTAAAAGCTTTAAAAACGATTGAGTTGGAAGAGCGGACCAAGCCAGAGCCAGGAGCAGGCGAAGTTTTGATTCAGATGAAAGCCGTCGGTATTTGTGGGTCAGACCTCCATTATTACGAGCATGGCCGCATAGGAGAGAGGGTCGCAAAGCCGCCATTTGTCCTTGGGCATGAATGTGCAGGCGTAGTTACAAAAGTCGGCCCAGAAGTAGCAGATTTAAACGTAGGCGACCATGTTGTCATTGAGCCTGGATTGCCGTGCGGCGAATGTTCTTCGTGCCGAGTAGGTCACTATAACCTTTGCCCAAAAGTATTGTTTCTTTCCAGCCCGCCTAATGACGGCGTATTGATGGAATATATATGCCATCCAGCTAAATTTACATATAAAATGCCAGAAGGCCTGTCGTTTGAATTAGCTTCTCTTGCGGAACCTCTTTCTGTAGGGTTGTACACAGCCCAAAAGACATCGATTCAACCAGGTTCGAATATCGTCATTATGGGAATGGGGCCTGTAGGATTGTGCATGATCCTTGCAGCCAAATGGTACGGAGCGTCCAACATTGTCGTCACAGACATCGAACCGTACCGACTAGAAATCGCCAAAAAGATTGGCGCAATGGATACAATTCAAGGCAACCATGAAGCAGACAGGGCCGGCCTTTTGGCTGAAGCCGATCGTTTAGGCGGGTTTGATATGGTCATTGATACGTCTGGTGCAGAAGCTGCATTTGATATGGCAGTGAACTTGCTAAAAAGGGGAGGCACTATCGGCGGAATAGGCTTTCCTGGAGGAGCAAAGTCTACGATTCCGTTGCTGAAGATGATGCAGAGGGAAATTGTTTACCAACCGATCTACCGTTACCGCCATACGTTTAAACATGCGTTGGCCTTATTGGAAAAGGAACAAGAAGCGGCCCAATTGTTATTGACCGATTTTTTCCCGATGAGTCAAATAAGCGCTGCATTTGACTACGCTGCATCAAATAAAGACAAAAGCATAAAAGTCATCATCCACCCAGATAAATAACGTAGAACAGAGGGGAGAATTGGTATGCCACTGCTTATTACAGCTGTTGGAGTTTTGGTTCTATTGCTTTTGATTATGAAGTGGAAAGTCAATACATTCATTTCACTGGCAATCGTTACATTTTTACTTGCAATTGCGTTAGGCATTCCACTTTCAGATATCGTTGGGTCGATTGAAAGAGGCCTAGGCGGCACATTAGCAAGTGTTGGCCTCATTTTCGGGTTCGGAGCAATTTTAGGAAAACTGATTGCAGACGGCGGCGGGGCCCAACGAATTTCAACAACGTTAATTGACGCTTTTGGTGAAAAACGGATTCAATGGGCGGTTGTTTTAACTGCTTTTATTCTCGGGATCGCACTCTTTTTTGAAGTTGGGCTTGTCCTTCTTATTCCGATTGTCTATCAAATTTCAAAGCAAGTGAATTTGTCGTTTCTCTATTTAGGGTTGCCAATGGCGACAGCGCTTTCCGTCACGCATGCCTTTCTCCCGCCCCATCCAGGCCCGACAGTTATTGCTGGAGAGTTTGGCGCAAATATTGGGATGGTGTTGCTGTATGGATTTATTATATCAATTCCGACCGTGCTGATTGCTGGCCCGCTGTTTACAAAGTATGCACGAAAATTTGTACCTGACGCGTTTGAAAAAGCGAACAAAGGCGGAATGGCAGCACTTGGCGACAGCAAACCGATGCCCCTTGAAGATACGCCTGGCTTTGCAAAAAGTGCGCTTACCGCTTTGTTTCCTGTTCTATTGATGGGAATTGCCACTGTCACTAGCCTTTTGCAAGAAGCGGCAAACCTCCCAGACCATTGGTTGTTTCATGTCGTTGCTTTTATCGGCATGCCGACTTCTACTATGTTTTTGTCCTTGTTGCTTGCTTTATATACAATGGGCATTTCCCAGAAACGGACAATGGCTCAATTAATGGAATCAGCTGAGCAGTCTGTAAAGGCAATTGCGATGATTTTGTTAATTCTTGGGATAAGCGGATCGTTAAAAGAAGTACTAATTGTAGGCGGAGTAGGGGACTATGTGGCGTCTCTCTTTATTGACAGTGCCTTATCCCCACTCGTTTTGGCGTGGCTGATTGCAGCCCTTATGCGCTTGGCCCAAGGTTCTGCTACTGTTGCAGCCCTAACAACGGCAGGGCTCGTTATTCCACTCATGGAAGGAAGCGACGTAAACGTGGCCCTAATGGTGTTGGCAACAGGAGCAGGAAGCATTATTGCTTCACACGTAAATGACACAGGCTTCTGGATTGTCAAAGAATCATTCGGTTTAACCATGAAAGAGACATTTGCCACCTGGACCGTGTTAGAAACAATTATTTCCGTTTGTGGGCTTCTATTCGTATTCATATTAAGTATTTTTGTTTAGTCAAAGGAGATATACGGAGGGAAACATGAAAAACTTATTTGATTTATCAGGAAAAGTAGCCGTGATTACAGGAGGAAGCAGGGGAATTGGAAAAGGAATTGCAACAGGCTTAGCACATGCAGGTGCAGATCTTGTTCTCGTGCAACGTACTGAAAACCACTCGCTTAAATCAAAACTAGAAGAAGAAACAGGGGTGCGGTGCGCATCGATCCAAGCCGATTTAAGTAAACTTGAAGAAGTGAAGCAAGTCATTCCACAAGCGCTCGATAAAATGGGGAAAGTCGATATATTGATTAACAATGCAGGCATTCAGCGGCGTTCCCCTGCTGTTGATTTTCTTGAACAAGATTGGGATGCTGTGATGCAAGTGAATTTAAAGGCGGTTTGGATGTTGTGCCAACAAGCGGGCAAGCACATGCTCGCAAATGGACAGGGAAAAATCATTAACGTCGCTTCCCTGAATTCTTTTCAAGGCGGAATCAACATTCCTGCGTATGCTTCAGCAAAAGGAGCTGTCGCCCAGTTAACAAAAGCACTGGCGAATGAATGGTCGTCAAAAGGAATCAATGTAAATGGGATTGTACCTGGCTATGTCGCGACCGATATGAATGAAGCATTGATCGCCGATCCTGTCCGCAGCCGTCAAATTCTCGAACGAATTCCGGCAGGGCGCTGGGGCAGTGCAGACGACTTTGCTGGTGCAGCTATCTATTTGGCTTCTGAGGCGTCTAGTTATGTGCACGGCCATTTGCTTGCTGTTGACGGCGGATGGTTAGGCAGGTAATCTCAGGGACGGCGGTTTTTCCGTCTTCCCATAAGAACATGCCGTCTCGCTTTCCGGTTAGCGAAGCACCGAAAAAGACTGGATCTCTGTTGGATAAACAGAGTCCAGTCTTTTTCCATTTCCATTTCACGTTTATTCACCGATAATATGTTCATAAACGGAATCAATCGTTTGCATATTGGCTTGGTAGCCGTTATAAAGCCAGCTGCTTTTACCTGAAACTTCAAACACGTTGCCTTGTTCAACTGCTGGAATGCCGGACCAGATCGCTTCTGATTTCAATGATTCGATTGTATCTGGGTCGCCGTCTACAAGGAAAAGGTAGTCTGCGTCAAGTTCAGCCAACGCCTCACGGGAAATCGGATTCCAGTGGGCGCCAGCATCTTCAGGCAGATTCGCGATGGCATTGGCCGGTTCTAGCTCCAAGTCTTCAAAGAGCACGGCACCACTAGCTACATCTGGCGCAACGACATAAAAATCGCCGCCAATCACCCAAACGGCAGCAACTTTGCTGTCGCCTATTTTTTCATTTAATGCCTCTTTTACTTCAGCAACACGGGCGTCGTAAGTAGCAAGCGCCTCAGCTGCCTTATCTTCTAAACCGAGCACTTCGCCGATTTCTGTTAACGCCGCCCGCCAATCATCGGCCGTTTCCTGGTCTAATACATAAGTAGGTGCAATTGAATTGTATTGTTCATAATCGCCGCTTTGCAAGCTAGTCTCCCCTGGCGCAAAAATCAAATCTGGTTCAGCATCCATGACTGCTTCGAGGGGAAGCACTGAATCAATTGGATCAATTCCTTCGAGGTATTCTTCTAAATACACTTGAGTGGATTCACGGCTGGCAACCGACCATTGGACAACAGGTGTCACTCCAAGTGTAACAAGAGGGTCCTCTAAGTAAGAGCCGATGATGCGCTCAGGCTTGTTAGGAATCGTGACTTCATTGCCTACTCCGTCAGTCACCGTCTTTGGTTCGGAAGCAGAACCAGCATCGGAACTGTTTTCGTTTTCGCTTTGGCAAGCGCCAAGTAATAATGCGGTAGCCATACAGGCTGTAACGAGATTGCGGGATTTCATTTTAATAGACGTCCTCTCTTGTTCGATCTATAAAGTATCATATTGAGAATCGTTATCAATGTCAAGCTTAAATAGAGATCTTTAAGCAAAAATGCAACAGCTACGTTATAATAACGGTAGGAAGAGAGAAGGATGGGGTAGGATGAGTGTTGAAATCAGCAAACTAGAAAGTGTAGGTCGCTATATTGGTCAGTTGGCTAAACTGATGGTAGACACTGTAGACGGCGGAGCTTCGATTGGCTTTATCGCCCCTATGGAAAAACAAGAGGCAGAAGCGTATTGGCAATCGCTTCAACTCTCAGAGCATACCCATGTGTGGGTGGCCTTAGCAGATGATAACGTAATGGGAACGATTCAACTTCACCTCGTCGACAAAGCGAATGGTCGCCACCGTGCCGAGATAGCCAAGCTCATGGTCGCTAACAAAGCGAGGCGGCAAGGAATAGGCCGGAAATTGCTAGCCGTTGCCGAAAAAACAGCAATGGAACATAACCGGACGTTGCTCATCCTAGATACGGAAGAAGGCGCGCCCTCGAATGTATTGTACAAAACAAGTGGCTATACGTTTGCAGGGATGATTCCCCAATTTGCCCAAAATCCTTATGGTGGCTTACGAGGGACGAATTTGTATTACAAGCATTTACCAAATGGCGATTAACTAGGAGGTGTGCGCCGTGGCGTATTGGGTGCGCGTTGCCTTTATTTTTGCAGGAATTGTCATTTGGCCGCTCAGTGACAAGACGCAACTTGTTGACCCACTGTTTTGGCTCACAAGTGGATTGATATTAGGCGGTCTGCTTTCAGAACCGCTATGGCGGCGCCTCATGTGGCTATATAGTTTGCTGACAGCCATAGCGTGCGTATACATATTGTTAGCTGGAATGGACGCAGCTTGGCTCGTGCCAATATTGCTGGCTGTTTATCCATTTGCACGAACAAGTAGTGGACAATGGCAGGCAGGCGCCTTGCCAAGCGCTTTAGTGGCTGCGTCGATTTTATGTAGCCCAACGGGTATAGCGGCTACGTTTGTCTGGCTGCTGACTACGGTTATTTTGTTTTATATGATGTGGCAATTTGCCTTATGGCAAAGGCAAAACCGCCAGCAACAAGAAAAAATAGATGAACTCCAATACGAGCAGAAACAACTGCGTCGCCGTTTTCTTGAACATGAAGATGCCGCGAAGCAGCGGGAACGTACACGGATTGCCAGAGACGTTCATGACTCCGTCGGCCATCAGCTTACAGCGCTAATGATGCAGCTGCAAGTCGCAGAGATGAAGGTCCAAGATCCGGTAATCGCAGAGGCAAAACAAACCGCCCGGACAGCGCTCGCAGAAATGCGCAGTGCAGTTAGAGCACTGGAAAGTGAAGAAGAGCGGGGCGTAGCGATGATTATTCGCCTCATTCGCAAGTTAGAGGCAGAGGGCCATGTTCGCGTCACGTTTACAACAGAAGCTGGAGCTCTGTCTGTGCCGCTCTCAGAGGAACAGAACGTGGCGCTGTACCGATTTGTCCAAGAAGGATTGACGAATGCCATGCGTCATTCTTATGCCAAAGAGATTGATGTCCACTTAGCAGTTGTCGGCAAACGGACGTATGTAGCGACATTAAAAAATGAAGCAAAGCCAGAAGCGGTTCGTGAAGGATTTGGACTGACGCAGTTGCGCAATCGATTTGAACAGTTGCATGGCTGGTTTCGGGCAAGCAATGAAGACGGGATGTTTATAGTAGAAGGTGCTTTTCCGATAGAAAGGACGACGGCAATTGAAAACGATTCTTTTAGCTGAAGACCAACAAATTGTCCGCCAAGGTTTGAAAATGATGATCGAGCATCGTCAACGTTATCAAGTGATTGAAGCTGAGAATGGGCAAGAGGCTGTTGATTTAGCTGGCCGCCATGTCATTGACCTTGTGCTAATGGATGTGCGTATGCCTGTGATGACAGGCATTGAAGCGACAAAGCGGCTGATTGAACGGGATCCAAATGTGAAAATCGTTATGTTAACGACGTTTATTGATGAACGTTATGCGATTGAGGCACTTAAAGCTGGAGCAAAGGGCTATATATTAAAAGATGCCGATATGGAAAGTTTGTTTGCTACGATTGAAAAGGCACTTTTAGGCGAACTCGTCTTAGATGGCCAAGTGGCGGCAAAGGTCATGCCAAAGCTTCTGCAGCACTCAGCTCCGCAGGAGAAAGAACAGATTCCACCTTTAGCTGAGCGGGAAAAAGAGATCATTCGCCTAGTGGGGCAGGGCCGCAACAATGCGGAAATCGCTGCTGAACTTTATTTAAGTGTAGGGACAGTTAAAAATTACATTAGCCAATTGTTTATCAAACTAGGGGTGCGTGACCGGACACAGCTAGCCATTTTTGCAGTCAAACATGATATTTAACAAGCCGTGCAAAAAGCCGAAATGGGCATAAGCACGGCTTGTTGCCCCTTGTCTCCAAAAAGATGACTTAAGTCATGCTTGGGGATAAGCACTTTATGACCGCAGTGAATCGATATAACGAAGCAGCACGCGTATGATAATAGTGACAAGGGAGGGAAAAGAATGCTGGAACTAGAAGGGGTTTCAAAGAGCTTTGCTGCAGTAGAAGCAGTAAAAAATGTCCATCTCCATGTACGGCAAGGGGAAGCCGTTGGCCTCCTTGGTCCAAACGGAGCGGGCAAATCGACGTTAATTGACATGTTGACGACACTAACAAAGCCGACAGCAGGGGAGATCCGGTTTGAAGGCAAGCCAGTCGCAAACCAGTTGAAGCCATTTCGTAACCGAATTGGTGTGGTGCCTCAGGAAATCGCCCTGTTTCAAGAATTATCGGCGGAAGAGAATTTATTGTTTTTCGGGAAGCTTTATAAACTTGAAAAAGCTGCTTTAAAACAGCGGGTAGCCGAATTATTGGATTTGATGGAATTGACAAATCGAAAAAAAGAACCTGTGCGGACGTTCTCAGGGGGAATGAAACGACGTTTAAATTTAGCCGTCGCCCTCATCCACAAGCCTGAGTATTTAATATTAGATGAACCAACGGTAGGCATTGATCCACACTCGCGCCGGCATTTGCTGGATTTTATTAAAGACCTCCAGGAACATAAAGGGCTGACTATTTTATATACAAGCCATTACATGGAAGAAGTCGAGTTTTTGTGCAATCGCATTTATATTGTCGACCGTGGCTCTGTCATTGCAGAAGGCACACAAAGCGAAATCAAGCGGATTATTAGCCCTCAATCCACTTATGAGCTAACAGTTGCTGTGAAAACGGCGGAATTAAAAGAACAGCTAGCCAGCCATGAACATGTGCAGGCCTTAAAGGAGACAGACGAAGGCTACCGCATCGTTTCAGCAAAAAATAATTTGTTTCCAACGCTTTTGCATATGGTTGAAGACAGCGGTACTACTGTAAAAGGCATCCATATCAAGCAGCCGACGCTAGAAGATGTATTTCTGCACTTAACTGGCCGGTCGTTGCGGGATTAGGAGGCATATATGTTTTATATAGGAAAAGACGCAAAACAGCTTTTAATGGACAAAGGCGCGCTGGTCACGATGTTGTTCATGCCTCTCGTGCTTATTCTAATTCTTGGTTTTGCCCTAGGAGACGCGTTTACAGGCATGCCGGAAAAAATCGACGTCGCTATCGTTTCAGATGAGACACTTGCGGACGCGGTACAGCGTTTTTCTGACGAGCTGGATGATTGGCCTGCCCAAGAAAAAACAGCCGTTTTAGGCTTAGCTGAACAGCTGTCTGTTCCAGAATTATTGATTGAAACTGTTGAGAGCACAGAAGACTTGGACAGCATCACGTTTCATTATGAAAATGAGCTCAGTGAAGCAAGGGACAAGGAGTATGCTGGCGTTCTGCATATTGGCGAAGGCTCCCGGGCGCAAATATGGGAACAGCAATTTCTCGGGGGCGGGGAATCGACTGGCACGTTCACTTTTTATGCCAATACAAGCGAGCCGCAGCAAGCAGCGATTGTCGAGGCAATTATGAAACAGTTTATCGACCAATTTTATGCACAGACAGCTTTGGCAAACGCCGGTCTTGAATCAAGTATGTTAGAAGGAATCGGAGACGTTATTTACCAAGGCAGTCAGCCTATATCGGCATTTGAATATTACATGTTTGCAATGGGCGTCATGTTTGTGTTCTACACAGCCGGATTTATGGCATCGTATGCGTATATGGAAAAGAAAACATCGGTTTACGCTCGGCTCATTCTCGCCAATGTCTCACAAGTAGGATATTTAGTTGGCAAAGGCGTGACGACCGTTTTCCTTGTACTCATTCAATTGATGTTAATCTTTGCCGTCAACTTGGCTTTATTTCGAATCGAAATTGGCAATTGGCCTGCGGTATTGCTCATTTCGCTCATGCTTGGCATCGCTGTCGCCAGCGTCGCGTTGCTCATCACCGCGATTCAGTTTCGCTTTCGCTCTGAAAAAGTCGCAAACCAATTTATGTTTTTTATCATCACCATTTTTGCGTCTGTCGGCGGCAGCTTTTTTCCAGTCAGCGACTTGTCGCCTTTATTGGCGCAGCTAAGCCAATGGACGCCAAATGGCCGTGCGCTAACTGCCTTTTTACAAGCAGCTCAAGGGGCGGCTCTTGAAGAGATACGTCCAGCTATTCTTATGCTTTCTGGATTTTCATGTCTATGTTTTGCAATCGCTTGGCTGTTTTTTCCGCGGCAAGGAGGTGCGGAATCGTGAAAGCTGTTCTTTACCAATTGGTTCGAGATGTCATCCGCAACCCAGTTGAATTGGTATTTATGCTTGGCCTCACGATCATCTTTGCGCTTATTGCAGGGGGCACGAGCGGAAGCAACGCGCAAGTCGTGCATGTGTTTTCAACGGAATTAAGCAAGCCAGAATTACAGGACTTAGCAACGGATTGGGAAGAAAACAACTGGAATGTGCGTATCGTTTCCGAAGAAGAGGCAATGCAGCTTCTGAGCAAGCAGCAGGCAGACGGCGTGATTGAGGCAGGGGAACTCGACTATACGCTTCATGCCGCCTATGAAGGCTCGACATTTGTTCCACTTATACAAGCAGAACTTAACCATTATTATGCAAACAAACGCTTAGCCAAGGCAGGAGTAACGGATATAGTCGATGAAGGAAGCTTTGCTATTAAAACGGAGCCGATGCAAGAAGGAACGAATTTTGACCGCTCGTTGCAAGCGCTATTCGGTTTCGCACTCTACTTTGCTATTTTTACAATGAGCTTTTCAATCATGAGTTTGCTCAGGCAAAAAGAAGAAGGGATTTGGAACCGGCTCATTTTAGCGCCAGCTTCCAAAACAGCTTTATATGCTGGCAATCTTTTATTTTCATTTTTGCTCGCTTACGTGCAAATTTTCCTTTCACTCGTCCTGTTTAACGTTGTTTTCGGTTACGACTATTATGGCGGCTTCTGGAAATTGTCGCTTGTTCTTATCCCATACGTGTTTGCAATTATGGCGATTGGCTTACTGCTTAGCGGCATTGTCCGTTCAAGCCAGCAACTAAATGCCGTCATTCCCCTTGTCGCAACCGTATTCGCTATGATTGGTGGCGCCTTCTGGCCGCTAGAAATTGTCCGATCCGAAACGATGCGTGCCCTCTCGTATTTGAGCCCAATTAGGCATGCGCTAGACATGATGAAAGGAGCCACATACCAAGGCGCAAGCCTAGCCGAATTTTTATTGCCGACATCTGTGCTGTTGTTTATCGGACTAACCGTAACAGGAATTGGCATTCGGCTGATGGAAAGAAAAGCACTCTAAGCAAAAATACGTTTAAAAAAACGGCTGAATCCTGTTGCAAAGAGGAAGAGGCCGTTTTTTTATATCTTTGACAGAGCGGTTTTTTAAGTGAAAAGCAACACCAAAGATAGAAAGAAAAAACCTAAAACCAAATTCAAATAGCGCCATTTCCGATCCTTTTCCTTAAAAAACAAGAAAACAAAATATAAAAACAAAATCGCCACAAAGAAGGTTGAGGCTAAAGGCGTTGAAAGAGTAAGCGATAACAAGCAAAAGGTTACAATTAACAACCTAAACAAGTAATCTACTATTTTCACTGTTATACAGAACCTCCTGAACGATGTATCGTTAAAAAAGTGCGAGTTTTTTAAGTCTAATAAATTTATGTGGAAAAATGAACGGAAGCTTTGTTCTAAAACGATGAGATTATTCTTAGTTCAGAGCGGAATATAGAAATGCAGTCCTAGTTTGGGCGCGTTGTTATTTTAATTCAATCGCAACGCCCCCCATTTAATTATGGCGGGATAAAAAAGCGCTTTTTCTATAAAAAATTGAATAGACGATTTCGAACAGTTGTTTTAAAATGAAATGGAATGAATAGCCATTTTTTTAGACGGAAGGATGAAACCACCAGGGGGGAGGATGGCCGATGGCCGATCAAACCGAAATAGCCAAGCTCCACGATGAAATTAGCCAAATGCGGGCGCAACTTTTCCAGACAGAAGCGCAATTGGAGCGATTGCGGGCGGCCAAACAAGCGCTTGTTTCCGAACAAGCGACTCTTCACGACCATAAAAAATGGGGGAGCGAACCAGAGCTAGACCATGATGCGTGGCGCGGCCAAGCCGAATCGACGCACGATGACATTCGCCGCCATATGCAACTGGCTTACACGAACGTACAAGACGAAACGGAACAACTGATGCGCGCGATTGAAATGGAAACGAGGCGGCTCCAAACCACGATTGCCTCTTGCCAAATCGTGATCGACACAAAACAACAATCGCTCCAAACATTAAAAGCGGCGAAATAGGAAAGGAGGAGAGAACCGATGCCTGAAATCAAAATCGACGAAGGCTCCGTGCTCAGCGCTTTAAGCGAAACCGGGGAACAGGCCAGCTTTTCCGTCTCGGCCCACGAGCCTGCGATCCATACGTCTTCGATGGCCTTTATCCATTCATTAATGGAAGTAGAAAGCGGGTATGCCGAACAATTAAATCGCTACTTAGACGTGGTCAAAAACGTACAAGCAGAAACGAAAGAACTCGTTCAAACATACGGAGTCGTGGACAAGATGCTGGCAAGCCGCCGATAATAGAGAAAGGAACAGACGGATGAACACACTTGACGTACAAGAAGTACTCGATGCCCTTGACGAAATCGTGGAACGAAAGCTTCACGATCAAGCCCAGCTCGAACGCTTGCAGGCCAGCATCCAGAAGATCATTCACCTTGATTCCCTGCAAGGCGAAGGGGGCGAAGCAATCAAAGACCATTTTGCGACGCTCCATCTCCCTGTATTGGCGGCGTTCCAGCTTTTCATCGGCCAATACATCGAACAATTGAAGCAAATCCGCTCGAATTTGCTCAACTTTGAAAGCAGCTCCGCTCTGATCCGGGAAGAATTTCTCGCCGATGTCAAAACCGGCCTGGACCGAGTCGAGCGCTATGCGATCGCAGACGCGACAGCGATTGAGTCGATTCGCGCTTCCATCGCCGACCTATTGCCACTGCCCCCGTTCTCGATGGAACCAGTCCTTCGCTACGCCCAACAAGGCAAAGACCATGTCCGTGTAACGGCGGAAAGGCTTGGTAACTTGGACGAAGCCAACGACACGGTGCTCTCAAGCGCAAAAAGCACCTTGCAAGAACTGACGACTGTCGTCAGCCAAGTAGCCAACTGGACCAGTGGCGGCGTGATCCCTTCCCCAGAAACGCAGGCGGAGATCGATGCCAATATGGAAGAGCTGTACCAAAATGTGGTGACACAAGCGCTCCAAATGGCGCCACTAGACCGAAGCCATGTCGAAGGCCGCGAAGGGGAGCTGTACCAAGACGTGTTGCCGCTCGAATTTCTGTATACAGGCGCCTACGCCCCTCTATACGGTAGCCTGAAAGCAGCTAACTGGTATTACTTGAACCATTTCCCTGTCAGTGCCATCCTAAGCAATGAGCAGGCGCTGCAAGCGTGCCGAGCGCCAGCGATGGGAGCAACCCATGCCGTTACCCCGGCGTATTTCCCGTTGTTTGCGCGCCTATCGACTTTGCCGTCAAACGCGACCGTCTCACCGGCAATCCTGACACGGCAACTGAAACAGCTGGTGCCGATCCAATACCAATGGTATCAAGCCCAGCTCCGTACCCAAGCGATTCAAACGGCCGTTTCGGAAGTAGCCGCCACAGGGCGTTCTGTTTTAACCGAGGAAGAAGTCGCAGCCATGCAAGCGTACCTTGAAAACAACCCTCCCGGCGACGGTCCCCTCATAGCCGAAGTTGACGAGGAAGTATACAAAGACGGGCGTTATCCCGGGCCGACGAAGGATGCCCGTGTTGGCGCCGACGGGATCGCGTATAAGAACAACATCAGGACTTTTCTAGATCCGGTAGCCGACTTTTTCTTCGGTGACTTCCTCACGCTCGCCGACCCAGAAGCTTCGCTCGGGGAGAAGGCCCTGGCAACGACGTTTATTTTAGTGAAGCCAGCGAAAGTGGCCGAACTCGGATATGACTTGTCGAAGGTGAGGAAGGTGGAGACTGGGGGGAAGGGTACAGATAAAACTAGACCATCTTGGAGACAGTCTGAAATTGATGTAGGAAAAGAATATCCTGGGTATCGTGACCAAGTATCATATAAGCAAGGTAATGAAGTAAGTCATGGCACTAAAAATAGTTCAAGACCAGATTTCTATATCAAAGGTCATAGCATAGAAGTTAAGAATTATAAAGTGACTACATCTTCTGGTAGAAGTAACTTAATAAGAAATGTGTCAAAGCAAATAAATAAGCGGATAAGTGATTTACCTGAACAAACAAAGCAATCTGTTATTATTGATGTTAGGGGTCAAAATGTCTCAAGGGATGTTTTAAGAGACATTAAACAAAAAATTAATGAAAGAACAAATGATGTAGCAGAAATAATTTTTAAAATGGATTAGAGGTGAAAGTTAGATGGCGGTAGGAATATTAGTAGATTGTTTTTATTACGAATTAGGTCATAGCGATTTTGTACATTCATTTTTTTCAACAATCTCCTATCATTTAGAAAAAGAAGGATGGGGTACAAAATATCCTTTAATTATGAATGAGTTGTATAATGACAAACTAAACTGGAATGATGTTTCTGTTGTAAAAGCTAATTTAATTGAAATTGAACAGGAATTATCAAAACACACGCCGGAACAAGTTATATGGGATATTGATGACTTATCACAAAAACCACCGTGGGGGGATAAAATAAGTCCAAAAGTAACTAGTCTAGCGAATTATTTTGCAACAGCTGATGGGAAAACATTTTTTGAAGTACTACGTACAGCAATTGACGTAGCAGAAGAAGATAAATGTGATTTAAAAATTCACAAACTATAATTTTTCTTAACCATGGGATACTATCCCATGGTTTTTTTACGATACGGAGTGCCGAATAAAACAATTTTTATTCAGATAATAGACTTAAACCTTGTAAGCCCTACACGATGTTCTAACCAATTCTTTAGTACGAATTCGACATAACTAATAAATGGATAAATACCTTAAGGGTGATTACCCTCCTTAGGGTATTTTTTATGGGTGGAGTGCCGAGCTAACCGACCCAGAAGCTTCGAAAGCCTTGGCAACGACGTTTATCTTAGTGAAGCCAGCGAAAGTGGGAGGAGTAGTATATGACTTGTCGAAAGCGAGGAAGGTGAAGACGGGGGGGAAGGGCACGGGTAATGTTATATCATCGCAAGGTAGAGTAACTGTTAATGCGATAAAATCCAACCCTAACGTATTTAAGGGTAAATCAACGGATGAGATAGCCCAAATGTTAAGAGATAATGGATATGATATAGTAATAGAAAAATCAAAAAGGTCATCTTCAGGAGCTGAAATTATTAAGATAAATAATCTCGGTAGTGGTCGAAATATTACTCAAGTTCAAGTATCACCGGGTGGAGGAAGACATGGGAATAACCCGTATGTAAAAATAAGTACGAGTGACCAAGGTATTATTAAGGTTGTGGATGGAAGTCCAAATAATTATTTAACTGATGGAGCAGAGAAAGCAACGATTATCTTCACAGGGGGGAAATAAATTGGTTGATCTAAATGCACCTATTATTCCTTGGAAAGGTATGGGGAATATAGAACTATATAGTCATTTAAAAGACTTTTATGAGTATATTAATAAATCAAGACCTAAAATTTTAACAGTAGGAATGTTTGATGTTAGATATGAAATTGAAAATCAAGTTTACTTGTGGTTTAGTATACTAAATGGGCGATTATGGAAAATAACAGCTTTAAAAGATTATAAGGGTAAACTGTTTGACAACATCCATATTGGAATGCACATTGACGATGTGCTAACGATAGAGCCAAGCTTTGAGTATGATGATTTTGAAGAAGTGTACTGTAGTCCAAAAGGAATATTTATTGAAACAGACCCTGTAGAACACACGGTATTATGGATTTCAGTATATGTCAAAGAACTTGATAACGAAGATTTTGAAAGAGGAAATTGGTAGGAATACCTATGAAACCTTGATTGGCTAAATGCTTTTCAAGGTTTTTATTTAATGTAAAGGAGGATGGAAATGAGTGTAGAGACTTATCAAAAAGCAAAGGAAATTATTATGAATGAAGAAGAGATTGCTGATTTTGTGGGTGAACGAACAGATGAATTAATTAGTTTGGCTGAAGAAAAATTAGGGTTAAAGTTTACTGGTTTATATTTAGATTATTTAAAGACATTTGGAGCAGGTAATTTCGGAGCACAAGAAATTTACGGAATTATTGATGCTGATTTCGAAAATTCATCAGTTCCAGATGCGATATGGTACACTCTAACAGAACGAAAGGAAATTCGTCTACCAGATAACCTTTTAGTCATATATGATACTGGGAGTGACGAACTATTTTGTTTAGACTTTAATCAACGTGATGATAATGGAGAGCCGAAAGTAGTATCTCTTGTACCTGGAGTAGACTTAGAGAGTCAAACATATGAAATAATTGCTAACGACTTTGGTGATTTTTTATTAGATTTGGTTAAGCAAGAAGTATAGAATTTGAAAAAATCTTGATTGGTTTTATACCTTTCAAGGTTTTCTTTTTTTAGGGGCTACCTAGTGCCGAATGAACCGCTTATTATTATCAGATTAGAAGATCCCCTTATAGTCCCTTTAATTTTATAGTACGTACAACGTCTTTAAAACGTATGCCCTATTTACTCTTGGATTTTGTTAAGCAAATAACCATAGTTGGGACGCTCAATGTGTGGCAAGGGTTTTAATACGACCTACTATATTTACCTGAAGCTTTTAAAAGGATGAAAGAAGATACGGGTACACATCATAATTTTCCTATGTCTTTTGACAAAACGATTTTATCTAACAAGCCATCAGTTGTTAGACCAGATGGACGTGCAGAATATTTACACACAGGAACGATCAACGGTCAACAAGGTGTCTATCATATAACAATTAAAAATGAGATAGTAACCCATCGTTCGTTTATTCCACAGAGCGATTGGAAACGGTATTCTAACCGTTGGGAGTTGCCATCCCAAGTTACTCCATAAATAGGAGGTTGAAAGTACTTGAAAAAGCTTGATTTTAAGACTTATGGAGAATTTACAGATGAAATGTTAAATCTTAAGTATGACTCACAAATAATATATGAGGGATATACAGATAACTTAATAACTTCAATAACAGGTGATTTAGAACTAAAACTAAACTACGGTACGAGTAATACTTATTCGGTACTCGCTAGAAAATTTGGTGACCATGTAGTATGGATACCAAAACTTCCATTGGACTCAGATTATAGATACAAAACGATTGTTTTTACTTTGAGGCAGTTTGTAGAATTATGGACATTTTTAAAATATAGGGCAGAAAATGATTTAGAAATTATAAAGAATATACGTTCAGATGAATTAAAACTCATATGGATGATGGGAGCTAGAGGGGCAGAACGAATTGATGATACATCAAGTCTAATTCAATCAGTTAAAAAGAATATCCTTGCACTCTCTACAAGTTTAGAACACCAGGATACAACTTTTAATAATCTTATTCAAAATAATTGGGTATTAAATAAAGATAGGCTAATAGAAGAAGGAGACAATTGGGAATGTTTTATTGCTTATCTTGATAATGGAGTACATGAGGAGTGGGAGGTTTTTAAAAAAGATCAGGAAGATGTTTTATATATTCACTTAGGTAGTGGATATTGTTTACCAATTTAACAATAGTAGCGGCTATCGAATGATAGCCGTCTTTTGGTTAGAGTACGGAGTGTCATACTTAGACAATAGAGAGATACTTGTAAGCTCAATATGATGTTTTAACAAAGATAAGAAAAGGATTAGCGCCGTAAGGGAAAAGTTATTTGAAAGAGGTGTAAATAATGATTGAGATAAAACCAAGTACTGCAAAGTTTAATGAGAGAGAGTTCAACCATTTTCAAAAAGAACTAGGGGCAAGTTTGCCAATTGAATATAAAAAATTCCTAGAAAAAAATAATGGTGGCGCTCCGGAAGTGAATATTGTTGAACTTAAAAATGAAGAAATAAAGTCATTTTCTGTTACCGATTTTTTTGGTATTAATACCATGAAAATAAATGACTTAAGGTCACAATATGAAACTTATAAAGAACGGATACCAAGTAGGAATATACCTATATGTAGGGCAGAGGGAGGTAATATAGTTTGTTTAAATATTGATAACGGGATAATAAGTTTATGGGACCATGATACTGAACTTATGAATAAAGATTTCTTGCCTGCTAATTCTTGTTTTAAAGTTGCGAGCAGTTTTGAAGAATTTTTAAGTTTTATGAAACCATATGGCCATGAAGATGCTTTAGATGATTACAAAGTTGAAGACGTGTGGATTGATCCTGATTTTCTAAAAGAATTAAAAAGTGATAAAGATTAACGTGCAATACTTAGAAAAACTTGATTCGCTATAATGAACTGCCCCCGAAGAATGGCCACTTTAAAAAGTTCGTTTCTCGGGTTTTTGTTTTCTATTACAACGAACCAGGTATAATCAAATCAACTAAGAAGAACGAGAAATGTAAAAATGAGTAAACGATTTTTACTATTCTTGAGTAGAAAAGTCAGAATTTAAACTCTTCTCCTGTCAGTGCCATCCTAAGCAATGAACAGGCGCTACAAGCGTGCCGAGCGCCAGCGATGGGAGCAACCCATGCCGTTATCCCGGCGTATTCCCGTTATTTGCGCGCCTATCGACTTTGCCCGCAAACGCGACGTCTCGCCGGCAATCCTGACGCGGCAACTGAAACAGCTGGTTCCGATCCAATACCAATGGTACCAAGCCCAGCTCCGTAGCCAAGCGATTCAAATGGACACGTCGCAAGTAGTCACCACACTAGGATATATGTTTACGGCTCAAGAAGTCGCAGCTATCAACACGTACCTCGAGAACAACCCTCCGAAAGAGGAGCGGTTGAATGAAAATCCCATTGTTGCTGGAGTGGTCGACTTTTTCTTCGGTGACTTCATCACGCTCGCCGCCCCAGAAGCTTCGCTTAGGGAGAAAGCCCTGGCAACGACGTTTATTTTAGTGAAGCCAGCGAAAGTGGGAGAAGTAGTATATGACTTGTCGAAAGCGAGGAAGGTGAAGACTGGGGGGAAGGGTGCGGGGAGAATTCCTAAGCAAACAGTGAAATCGAATAAAGGTAAGACAATTGATGTTACACCCACTGCAAATCATTCAACTACAACATCGGTTCCAAATCCTGCTTGGTACGTTTAATAGATAATCTAGGAGTGATACTATGGATTATGAAGAATTAAAACAAAGAGTAGCGATGGGAGAGGAGTTTCAATTCTACTATCGAAATCAAAGTTTTTGGATTAGCAGAAATGAAGATGGGTACTATTTAACAAGAGTTAGAGATAGCTATTCTCAATCCTTTAAAACATCAAATGAATTGTTTGTGGATGGACGAATAGATGGGAAAAGTATTCAAGAGTTATGGAAAGAAATTGAGATATAGATGCTGTATACCTTGATTGGTTTTATGCCTTTCAAGGTTTTTTTGTGAGGCCTAGTACTGAATAAACCGCTTTTTACCTTACAAGAAAAGGTAATCTAAGTGGTTGGGATTTTGTTGTGTATATCCATTTTTTCATTTGGCTAATCCATTTTATTTCCTCTTTTTTACACAATATTGAGCTTGCCTAGAAGCTTCACAACGACAGCACTACCATCATTTATAATGAATTCCCATACACAACTAGCATAAAAGAGGGCTTTAGTACGTTTTCCCAACCACCCACCGATACTCCCTTCTACACCAGTTTTTAACAAAAAGCATATTGGGAAAATTGCCATGCCTGTTGTCTTATTCGTTCTAAAGTACTAGGATAGCACTAGTATGGAACTTTATTTCGGGAGAAGGGATAAACATTGCTTGAAGTAAAAGAAAAAGCTGGCACACTTTTGCGCCAAAAAGGGTGGTCCGATCCTTTATTAAACGAAATACGCATGAAAGAACTAGCAAATAGTGATGAGTACTCGTTTGAAGAAGTGCTCCTTATTGCAAAACACTTAATGCCTGACGAGTACATTCCCCTTATGAATGTATATGCGGCATCGGCAAAGAAGCTGCAGCATGTCCGGGACGCGTTTGAGTATGCGGCGAGTTATTATCAATTAGATATGTTGGAGAGATTGATACATACCCATAAAGAGGATGAATTATTAAGAGAGTGGATTCTAGTATACGAACTGATATATAATTTTTTGCAAGGGAAAGAGAATGAAGAGCAAATGTTCGAGTCTGCTAGAACTTTGTTTGCTTACACGAATAATCCATTGGTTCGCATCCGCTTAGAATTTATTGAGTTTAATAACTTATACAAAATGGGGATTATCAACAGTAGCAAGTTACTAGAAAGCCGCTCCAAGACCTTATTTGCTCAGCTTCAGCCTAGTTTTATGAAAACCGTTCTAGCTAGTCGCCTTTCTTTATTGTTAGGTAGCATCAATCTTTATCGAGAAGGTGACATTGAGTCTGCAGAAAGAAACTTTTTAGCTGTTCTCGTCAATGAAACAACACCAGATATTTTTATGTGTTCTGCAAACCACGGTTTAGCTTTGGTTATGGTTAATAAAGAGAACAAGCTCTGTGCTGAATATGGGCAACGAGCAGTGATGTTTGCAAAAAGAGCTAAAGCTGCTAAATACAATGAAATGTTGGTTAGTGAGTACGTCCCTTTTATGCGCAATGCAATGGGAGAAGTATTTGACTTAACGAATGTTAAACCCGAAGAACAAGCACATCAATACTTAGTAAGGGGCGATATACAGCGGGCATTAACAGTAATAAAAAATTTAGAAGATAAGGGAGAAATGACACCTTTTCTAATTTATTATAAAGGTCTAGCCCAAAAAAGCGTGCCGCTGCTTTTAGATGCAATGGAAGGTTTCACTAAAAACGATTTTTATATGGTTGAATTGGTAAAGAAGAAGATCAATCAATTAGTTTGAGAGATGGGGGATACAAATGAAAAGAATTAACTGTAAATTAGCAAAAACGGGTGCATTCATTTTAAGAAATCCCTACTGTTTTCTTCTGATCCTTTTTGGAGTAGGGGCTATGGGTGGAGGAGGTTTAGTTATTATACCCTCTCCTTGAATATAACTATGCAAGTTTCTATGTAATCATTTTTTGCAATTAAATCAATCAAATTTTTAAGTTAAGACCTAAACCCGCCTTTGCTTAGTATGGAACAAGTGTGAAGGCGGGCTTTCGATTAGTTCTTCTCCAAATGCTCAAAAATCTCGCCACTCTCTAAAAAGTCGATAAAGCGGTCGAGCCAGTCGTAATATGCTTTGGCATGGGCGATTTTTTTTAAGTCGGAAGCGATGACTTCTGCTTGTTCGGGGGTTTCTTTCTGTAATGCAAGCAAGCGTTTTTCCATTTGCACGCTTGCTTTTTTGTTGTTTTCGATTCCTTGGCGCCATTTTTTCGAAAAAATCGCGATAAAAGAAGCGTACCAATCTTCTTCTCCAATATAAAGGTCTTTGCGGACGCCTTTCTTCCACACTTTCCGCGCCATATTGGCATCAACAAGCTGTCTAATGCCAGTGCTCATGCTTGTTTTGCTCATCCCTAGGCGCCGGCTCATTTCATCAAGCGTTAAAGTATCGTTTTCAAATAATAGCGTACCATAAAGACGACCGACTGATTCGTTAATGCCATATAGATGAAAATTGGTCGAAAGCTCATGGATAAACTGTTCTCTGATTTCCTGAAGTTGCTGGTCAACGCCGTTGCTATGCTCGTTTGCCTTCTCCATGTCATTCCTCCAGTGGCCTGCTTATAGAGAGTGTAACAAAGTTCAAAAACAGGTGATAGCATGACAAAGTACAGCATCTGCCAGCATCTGCGAGCAAATAGAAGGAAACCGACCATTGCTTTCGTACAGTTTAAACTGTATGAAAAATATCGACTAAAAGAATGATATATCATGTTTGATTAAAAAATTGTAAATAAGGTATAGTTACAAGGTCTAAAGCAGCACGACTGAAGTGAAGAGGTGGAAAACTTGTCAAAAATTAGGGTTGAGGGCTTGACAAAAGTATTTGGGAAAAAACCGAAACGGGCTCTGGACATGTTGGCACAAGGAAAATCCAAAGCGGACATATTAAAAGAAACTGGCCACACGGTTGGTGTTAACCAAGCAAGTTTTGAAGTCGAAGACGGTGAAATTTTTGTTATTATGGGGCTTTCCGGCAGCGGTAAGTCAACGATTGTGCGGCTGCTGAACCGTTTGATTGAACCGACATCAGGAAGTGTTTGGATTGACGGTGAGGACCTCGCTAAGATGGATGGGAAAAGCCTTCGGGAAGTTAGGCGCAAAAAGATGAGCATGGTCTTCCAAAAGTTTGGCTTGTTTCCAACAAGGACGTTGATTGAAAACGTGGAGTATGGCCTTGAAGTGCAAGGCATTGAGAAGCAGGTGCGCCGTGAAAAAGCGATATCGTCGCTTGAACTTGTTGGCTTAAAAGGATACGAAAATAGTTATCCTTCGCAACTTTCTGGCGGAATGCAGCAACGTGTAGGGCTTGCACGTGCCCTTGCCAATGATCCGGATGTCCTGTTAATGGACGAAGCGTTCTCTGCGCTTGATCCGCTCATTCGGAAAGATATGCAAGACGAATTATTAGATTTGCAAGAAACGATGAACAAAACGATCATTTTTATTACCCATGACTTGGATGAGGCGCTCCGTATCGGAGATCGCATCATGATTATGAAAGACGGTTCGGTCGTGCAAATTGGCACGCCTGAAGAAATTCTCACACAACCGGAAAATGATTATGTTGAGCGGTTTGTGGAGGATGTGGACCGCTCAAAAGTATTTACAGCGGAAAATGTCATGATCCGTCCAGAAACGATTAATTTGGAAAAAGACGGACCGCGTGTTGCCTTGCAACGGATGCGCGATGCGAAAATTTCTAGCATTTATGTAACGAAACGGAATAGGGAGCTAGTTGGAATCGTCCATGCGAGCGATGTTTCGGAGTTAATCAAGCAAAATATTAATAGCATTGACAGCATTATTGTAACAGATGTGCCGAAAGTCGAAATGGACACGCCAATTAATGAATTGATGGAGGAGCTTGCGAGCAGTTCCGTGCCTCTTGTTGTCATTAAAGGCAACAAGCTACAAGGCATTATTGTAAGAAGCGCCGTTCTTGGAGCGTTATCGGGAAGTGAGGTTGATTTTAATGGATTTTCTACCCCGTCTGGAACTAGGTAGTTGGGTTGAAGCGTTTGTAGAATGGCTGCAGCATGCTGCTTGGTTTTTTAATGGTATTGATTTTACGATTGAAAAGGTCATGGACGGGATTTACTGGATCATCGCCTTGCCGCCAAGCTGGTTGTTTGTTCTCATTATTGCGGCGCTCACGTATTGGACAAACCGCAAATGGGGCTTGACCCTTTTTGTAATCCTCGGCCTGTTGTTAATTGACAGCCTTGGTTTTTGGAACGGCATGCTTGATACGTTGGCACTCGTCTTGACGGCTTGTCTGATTTCTGTCGTCATCGGTGTTCCAGTTGGCATTTTAATGGCGAAAAACGACCGTACAGAAGCCATTATCAAACCAGTACTTGATTTTATGCAGACGATGCCTGCATTTGTTTATTTGATTCCAGCTGTTGCTTTCTTCGGCATCGGCATGGTTCCTGGCGTTGTCGCTTCTGTCATATTTGCCATGCCGCCGACGGTCCGCATGACAAACCTCGGTATTCGCCAAGTTTCAACGGAATTAATAGAAGCAGCAGACGCATTCGGTTCAACAGGCACGCAAAAACTATTTAAAGTGCAACTGCCAATGGCTCGGGGAACGATCATGGCTGGGATTAACCAAAGTACCATGCTTGCCCTTTCTATGGTTGTGATCGCGGCCATGATCGGGGCAACTGGAATTGGCCAGGTTGTTTACAGCGCAGTTGGACAAAATAACATTGGCAATGGCTTTGAAGGTGGTATTGCAATTGTCATATTGGCGATTATTCTCGACCGTTTAACGCAAAGTTTTAACAAAAAACAAAGCGAATAAGTGGCAAAAGAGCGGCAACCGCTCTTTTCACTATAGATTTAAATTCAGGGGGTAATGAAATGAATGTAAAACACGTTACGATGACAGCGACAGGATTGGCCCTTGCCGTAACACTTGCAGCTTGCGGGAATGGGGATGACAACGGCAACGGTTCAGACTCTAAGCCAGTTGGCTCTACGGATGAAGGCATGATTTCCAAAGAAGATATTCAAAAAGATTTATCGGTCATTACGGGGATTGACCCAGGCGCAGGCGTTTCCCAAGCAGCAGAGCGGGCGATTGAGGACTATGATTTGACAAACTTGACTTTGCAAACATCTAGTTCCTCTTCGATGGCACAAGCGTTGGATACGGCCATCCAAAAACACGAGCCCATCGTTGTAACGGCATGGAATCCACATTGGAAATTTGCTGCCTATGACTTGAAATACTTGGATGATCCAGAAGGTTCATTTGGCGGTACAGAAGAGATTCATACGATTGCTCGCCAAGGTTTGGAAAGCGAGAAGCCTGAAGGCTATCAAGTCGTTGATAATTTCTTCTGGAGCGAAGATGACATGAACGAAGTAATGCTCGCTGTGCATGAAGGCGCTGATCCAGCAGAAGCTGCTCAAGAGTGGGTTGATAACAACCAAGAAAAAGTCGATGAATGGATTGACGGCGTTGATACAGTCGATGGAGAATCATTCTCCCTTGTGCTCGTAAACTGGGATTCAGAAGTAGCTTCTTCCAATGTGCTTGCCCTTGCTCTTGAGCAAGTTGGCTATGACGTAGAACTGAGTGTTGTTGAAAACGGGCCAATGTGGAAATCGCTTGAATCTGGCGACCAAGATGCAAGTGTGGCTGCATGGTTGCCAATTACACACGGCAGCTTCTTCGATGAAAGCAAAGTCGACGATTTAGGTGTCAACCTTGATGGCGAGCCACGCATCGGCCTCGCAGTGCCAAGTTATATGGATATTGATTCGATTGAAGATTTGAAAGCTGAATAATGGACGAAACAAAGTGAAATGAACGAACAAAAAGTGGTGGCAGATTAACAGATAACATGTTATTATGCTTCTAACGAATGAAAGGAGGCAACATACAATGGCTACTGTTTTTATGAATGATGGGATAAATAAACTTCATACCATAAAAACAGTGACCGGAAGTATCGTGTCTTCTAAATTAAGAAAGTAGCGATGTGGAGTGCTATTCATTTTCATACAGGGTTAAGATGAATGGGCTCTATAAAAAAGCTTCTTTGTTATATCGAGCGATGGAATGAGACACCGGTTTCTAAATCGGTGTCTTTTTCTATGCATGAAAGTAGGTGAAGCATGAAACAAGCGGTGCCCGTACATGAAAAAGCCTCCTAATATTGAAATTTTATCTATTAGGAGGCGCGTACAAAATGAAAGTTGTCAATCATGCGACAAAATACGAACGATTAAAACATTTTTTGAATGCTTTAAATGAACCAACGTACCGGTATAAACAGATTACTGAAGCGATTTTCAAACATCGTATTGGTGCGTTTAATAAAATGACCACATTGCAAAAGCACTGAGAGAATCGCTCATAAACGAATTTGGTCCTTCCATCCTTACAGTAGAGCCGGTGCTAGAAACAACGTCTCAACAAGTCACTAAAGTGTTGCTAAAAGTAGCGGGAAACAATCAAGTGGAAGCCGTAAGAATGCATTATGAAGCAGGGTGGGAGTCGTTTTGCATTTCTTCTCAATGTGGCTGTGGGTTAGGGTGTACGTTTTGTTCGACAGGAGCCATTGGGTTAAAACAAAACTTATCAGCAGACGAGATGACAGACCAGTTGCTCTATTTTTATCTGAAGGGGCATTCCTTAGATAGTGTCTCTTTTATGGGCATGGGCGAAGCGCTAGCCAATGTAAGGATATTTGATGCTTTGAATGTGCTTGTCGATCGGCAACTATTTGCATTAAGTCCTAGAAGAATAACGGTCTCTACGGTTGGCATCATACCAAACATCCAAAGAATGACTAGCAGCTTTCCTCAGATGAACCTAACGTTTTCACTGCACTCTCCTTTTCATGATCAGCGCAGCGAGTTGATGCCGATTAACAACAAGTACCCGTTAGACCAGGTAATGAATGTATTGGATCAGCATATTCACGAGACAGGGAGAAAAGTATATATTGCTTATGTCATGCTTCGGGGTGTCAATGATTCGGAGAAACATGCAGAAGCACTTGTTAAACGGATTCTAAACAATCGCTATCCCCATCTCTATCATGTCAATTTGATTCGCTACAATCCGACTGTGGGTACGCCTGAAAACTATGGCCAAACCATAGAAGAGAAACTGCAAACTTTTTACCGTGTCGTAAAATCAGCTCGAATTCCTGTAACGATTCGGAGTCAATTTGGAAGAGAAATTGATGCCGCCTGCGGCCAATTATATGGTCAGTATCAGGCGAAAAAAAGGTGAATTCCTTCAAGCATGAGGGAGCCGCTCCTCGTCTTGGCCCTTGGTTGGCTTGTTCTACCAAGGGCTTTTTGCTCTATGTAACGAAGCTGCTTGTCTTAAAGTTCCTTTTCAATAAAGAAATTGACATAAAAGGAGAATGGCGGATATATAGTGGTAGAAGTGTGTTTGAATGTTAAGTAGACAAAGGATCACAAATAGCCGATAGCAAAAAAGATGTGAAGAAATGTCACATTTAACAATCAAATGCTGTTCTTTATATGGTAAAATAAAACTAAGATTGACGAGATGAAATGAGTGATAATGATGAGCACGGAGCGGATTCACCGCTGGACGAAAACAAGGCTGCGGGAACATCTAAGTGTTGTAAAAGGGGAGCGCCCGCCAACAATCGTTTTAAAAAATGCTACGTATTTAAACCATGCCAGAAGAAGATGGCTGAAAGCAAATATTTGGATTGCGGATGACCAAATTGTTTATGTCGGCAAAAGTTTGCCAGAGCAGATAGGCGATGCGGAAGTGGTTGATTGTACAGGGGAATACATTGTTCCTGGCTATATTGAACATCACGCCCATCCATTTCAACTGTATAATCCATACAGTTTGGCAAAATATGCTTCTGAGCGTGGGACGACGACGCTAATCAATGACAACTTGGTTTATTTTTTGAACTTGGAAAAAAAGAAAGCGCTTTCCTTGATCGAGAAACTGGAAGAATTGCCGACAACGATGTACTGGTGGGCACGCTACGATTCACAAACCGAGTTAATCAAAGATGAAATGTTTTCCAATTCAAAAATGAAGGCATGGCTGGAACACCATTTGGTGGTGCAAGGAGGAGAACTGACGTCATGGCCGAAAGTGCTGCAAGGCGATGACACGACATTGCATTGGATGCAGGAAACAACGAGGCTGCGGAAGCCAATTGAAGGCCATTTGCCAGGAGCTTCTGAAAAAACGCTGTCGCAAATGGCGCTTCTTGGCGTGACGTGCGACCACGAAGCCATTACGGGTGAAGAGGTTGTGCGTCGTTTGGACCTCGGGTACACTGTGTCGTTGCGCTATTCTTCGATTCGCCCTGATTTGCCTCGCTTGTTTGAAGAATTGAAGGAGCTAGGCGTCGATTATTTTGGGCGTTGTTTGATGACGACTGATGGTTCGCCGCCGTCGTTCTACAAAGATGGTGTAATGAACCAATGTATTAAAATCGCCCTGGAAGCCGGCCTTGATCCTGTTGATGCATACGGTATGGCTACCTATTATGTCGCCCGTTATTATAATATCGACCATAAACTCGGCATGATCGCTCCAGGCCGCATTGCCCATTTGAACTTTCTCGAAAGCATGGACAATCCAATGCCTAAAAGCGTTTTGGCTAAAGGGCAGTGGGTGTTAAGAAATGGCACTCCACAAGGAAAAGAAACAACGCCATTTGAGTGGGGCGACTATGGGATTGGCCCGATTCACATCGACTGGAGTCTTGGTGAAGATGAGCTCCATTTTTCGATGCCGATGGGAATTGAAATGACAAACGCGGTCATTTTAAAGCCTTACCAAACGACGTTGGAAACGGCGGCAACGGAGTTAGCGACAGGCCATGACGAATCGTTTTTTGCGATGGTCGACAAGCAGGGCAAATGGCTTGTGACGACTACATTAAAAGGGTTTGCCACGGCGGTAATGGGCATGGCCAGTTCCTATTCGTATACAGGCGATATCATTTTGATAGGCAAATCGATTCCAGCCATGATCCAAGCGTTCAATGAATTAAAAGCACAAGGGGGCGGGCTCATTCTCGTCGAGAATGAGGAAGTGATCGGCCGTGTCCGCTTGCCTCTTCTCGGCATGATGTCCGCGGCGCCAATGGAAGACATTATGGCAGAAGAACAGTCGTTTGTCAGCCTCCTGCGGGAACGGGGCTACAAATTTGAAGATCCGATGTATAGTTTGCAGTTTTTTTCAGCTACGCACTTGCCTTATATTCGGGTAACGCAACGGGGGATCTACGATGTTCGGAAGAAAGGAATACTATTTCCGGCGATAATGCGTTAAAATAGAATTACTTTGGTGCTTTAAAACTTTAAAAAAGACACGCATCGTAGAGATTGCACAATACTCGAAAGGTGTGACATTGCTTGCAGATCAACAAATTACGGGGCAAAGAACTAGATCAGCTCTTTAAATCGATTTTGTCTCTCAAAAATTTAGAAGAAGCGTATGAGTTTTTTGACGATCTTTGCACCATTAATGAAATTCAGTCACTTGCGCAAAGGCTAGAAGTTGCTAGGATGTTGCGTGATGGTTATACGTACCACAAAATTGAGACAGAGACTGGGGCTAGCACAGCGACCATTTCCCGAGTTAAACGCTGTCTAAATTATGGCAACGATAGCTATCGGATGGCGCTTGACCGGATTGAAGCCCAGGAAGAGCCGCAAGATTAACACCATCTCCTATGAGCGAGGCAACATGTTTGTCTACAGGCTAAGAACGATTCTTTTTAGGATCGTTCTTTTTCTTGTTTTTTTGATAGCGCAAATAGGGGAGATCGGCTACAATAGACGTTAAAAACAAAAGGAGAACGAGAATGGACCGCCATCACGCTACGTACAAAAAACGGCTTGCCGCAGCAAGCAAACAGGAGCCGGCCGATATTCTGGTCATTAACGGCAAACTGATTGATGTTTATACGTTAACCATCTATGAAGCTTCTATTGCGATCACAGACGGCTACATTGTTGGCATTGGCGATTATACAGAAGGCAAAACAGTGATTGATGCCCAAGGCAAATACGTATGCCCTCCGCTTATTGATGGCCACGTCCATATTGAATCGGCGATGGTTCGCCCTGAAGACTTTGCCGGTGTCCTTGTGCCAAAAGGCGTGCTTACGGCGATTGCCGATCCTCATGAACTCGCTAATGTTGCTGGTGTAGAAGCGGTGACATACATGGTTGAAGCAGCTAAAGACTTGCCGCTTGATATTAAAATGGCCGTCCCTTCAAGTGTGCCTGCCGCATCTTTTGAAGAAAATGGCGCCTCCCTTTCTGCCGAAGATGTACGCTTGCTTTTTGCGAACGAAGGCGTATACGGGCTAGGAGAAGTAATGGACTACCCGGCAGTTTTAAATGGCGATGACGACATGCTTGAAAAAATCGCAATGGCGAAGGCAAAGGGCCGCCCCATTGATGGCCATGCAGCAGGGCTAAATAGCGATGCATTAAATGCATATCGGACAGCTGGCATTCACAATGACCACGAAGCAGTAACCGCTGAGGAAGCCAAAGCACGAGTCCAGCGTGGATTTTATGTACTGATGCGTGAAGGGACGGCTGCCCGTGATATCGAGGCGCTCTTGCCAGCTGTTACAGCAGCTAATGCGCGGCGGTTTGCCTTTGCGACAGATGATAAGCATCTAGATGACTTGCTGAAAGAAGGCAGTGTTGACTTTAATGTCCGCAAAGCGATTGCACTTGGCATGGAGCCACTCCAAGCAATCCAAATCGGAACCTTGAATGCAGCTGAATGCTTTCAACTTGATGATAAAGGGGCCATTGCTCCTGGAAAAGAAGCGTCGTTTCTGTTCGTGTCAGACCTTTCCACGTTTCAAGTCGATGCCGTGTATGCAAAGGGCATGCTCGTAGCCGAAAAAGGCGAACTAACGAGCCCGATCCGCACTCCTTACCCCGTGCCAGAGCGATTGTTGAACAGTGTCCATCTTGCTCCATTTGCACGAGAGGACTTAACGCTAAAACTGAAAAACGCTCACTCGACCCCTGTTATTGAAACAACGCTCGGCTCGATTGTGACGAAAAAAGTGCTGGCGTCTGTTCCAGCGGAAAACGGTATATTTCAACCTGGCGGCGAATGGCTAAAGCTTGCGGTCGTGGAACGCCATGAGGCGACGGGACATATCGGACTCGCCATTGTAAAGGGCTTTCCTTTTTCAGAGGGGGCAATTGCCGCGACTGTAGCTCATGATTCTCACAATCTTATCGCTGTAGGGGCAGATGATGAAAGTTTGTACCATGCCATTCATCATGTCGCTCGCTTAGGGGGTGGGATGGCGGTCGTAAAGGGAAACAACGTGCTTGCGGCCATGCCCCTTAAACTGGGCGGCTTGATGTCAACCGCTTCAGCGGAAACAGTCAAACTACAGCTCAATGAGTTACAACAATCACTCGTCCATCTCGGCTACCAAGAAAAAATCGATCCGTTTTTAACGTTGGCCTTCCTTGCACTCCCTGTCATCCCCGCACTTAAACTGACGTCAAAAGGGCTGTTTGATGTCAATGCGTTTGCCTTTGTCGAACAATAAAAACACGAAGTATATAAGCATTGTCTTAAGGACTGGCCAGAACGCCAGTCCTTAAGGTTGTCGACAAAGTCGATAACCGCACAAACGCTTGTCAGACGAGGAGTGCAGGGGATGGAAGATGTGAATAGAACGAGTGTTCATGAACATATGACTGAGACAAACGACGAAGTATGCGAGCGTTTGTCTGCAGTCTGAAGAGCTGGCCAGAACGCCAGTCCTTCTATTGTTACTGGGGACGTAATTCGAGTTTGTCACTGTTGTTCTTATACGTTGCCGGATGAATCGATGTCGTATGGTAATGGCCCTCTGTCCAAGCTTCCATTTGCGAGCGGTATGTCTCGCTTGTGACATGGCCAGACTGTCCAGGAGCGACGATGTGGTACGTATGGTCAATGTCGCTTAAATCAAATACGCCACGCCAACCGGCGCCGTGGTTGACGATGCCTGTTTCGCGATTGTAGCTTGCCGCCATTGTCGTAACATGGCTGCCGTCTGCTGGAAGAGGAGCCCGATCAAATAAGTAATTCAGCGGTGTGATTGCTGCCATTGGATGGCTAAATTCAACTTGGTGAAAGTTGCCCCAACGCCATTTTGCTGGCGCATTTCCTTGTAAACGCGCCGCTTTGTCTATTGCCGCTTGGTAACTTTGAAGGACGACTGTTTCAAAACCGCCAGCGCCCTCGACCCATGGACCTGGATCACCCGTTGCTGCGCGTCTTAGCAATTCATCGACGACACCAGCACGGCCGTAAAAAAGCTCGTTGATTTCAGCAGGAATTTTAGCGGCAAACAACAAATTTTCGATTTCTTCCATCCAAAAATGGAACAATAGCGGTCCAGCTTCTTCGCGCTCGTCAAATTGGTTCCATTCTGCGAGAACATCTAATCCCTCCTCGTCAATAGCGCGGAGTCCCTCAGCCGGTAACGCTTCTGTCAGAAGGGGAAGCATGTTGGTTGCTTGCAAATTGGCGACGTCCATTTGCAATGCTTGCATGTCGGTTACAGTATGGTTGTCTTTTGCTGCGAGCACCTCAATAATCCGCTGTTGCCGGTAAGGTTGGGCCCATGTGTGGGAAATGTGGTAAGGATAGTCGTCTCCAGCAATTTTGTTATTAGCGGTGGCAATGATTCCTGATTCAGGATTGACGATTGTTGGCAACTCATCCCAAGGAATATACCCTTCCCATTCATAAGCCGGGTCCCAGCCAGGCACTGGCAATAATGCGTCATCTCCGTTTGCACGGATTGGAATCAGGCCATTGGCTCGGTACGCGATTGTGCCATCCGTGCTAGCAAACACAAAATTTTGTGCGGGCGCATGAAAATGGGTTAAGGCTTCCTTAAACTGGTCCCAATTATCGGCGCGGTTAAAATCGAGTACAGCTTTTAGTTCCGTCGTTGGATCGTGCCCCGTCCAGCGCAAAGATAACGCATACTCGGACTCGTCTTCTACGTGGGCATATTCGGATAGGATCGGGCCATGTTTCGTTAAAACCACGTCATGGTAAAAAGGCTCTTCACCAGCAATTTTAATCTCTTCTGCGATGACTTCGGCTTTATACCACTCCCCGTCATAGAGAAATTCATTTTGGTTTTCAGGGTTGCGCTGTTCAAAATAGAGCTGTTGTACGTCAGGGCCGACATTGGTGACACCCCAGGCAATCGTTTCATTTGAGCCAAGAATAATGCCAGGGACGCCAGCGAAAATCACGCCTGTAACGTTCACAGTCGGCGATGTTAGGTGTGTTTCATACCAAATGCTAGGCGCCCCCAATCCCAAGTGGGGATCATCAGCCAGCAGCGGCATGCCAGTCGCTGTCCGGTCCCCTGAAAGCACCCAATTGTTGCTGCCGTTAAAAGGGTGTGGCAATTTAGAGCCGACGTTGGCAAATGCTGTTTCGACGTCCATGTCAATCGTTTGTGCCAAGTCAAGAACAGCAGGCCCTTCTTCTGGATAGCTAGGAAGCAAATCGAGTGCTTCTTCTTCACTTACATGTTGGCTTAGCCAGTAATGGAACGCTTGGCTTTGCCAATTGCCGCCTAAGTCGTATGCCATATGTTTTCCTATCGTTAACGAGTCAATCGGGTCCCATTGTTCAGGCTCATAGCCGGCCAAACGAAATTCAAGTGGAAGTGTGCCAGTTGCCTGGGCGTATTCGATAAAAGCATTAACGCCATCAGCGTAAGCTTCTAAATACCGGTATGTTTCAGCGTCATAGGCAGATGCCGATGCCTCAGCGGCCCGGCGCAAGCCGAATGTCCGAAAGAAAACATCTGAGTCCACAAAGGTTTCTCCCATTACTTCAGCAAGCCGTCCCGACGCCTGCCTTCTGCTTAAATCCATTTGAAACAAGCGGTCTTGGGCAGTAACATAGCCTTGGCTAAAATATAAATCAACGTCTGATTGGGCTTCAATGTGAGGAACGCCTTGCGCATCCCGATACACATTGACAGAAGCATTTAATCCATTGACGACGAGTTCTCCTGTCGTTTGCGGCAGCGGTTTTTTGATTTGCATGTACGCCCATAATAGGGTTGCAAGCAAAATGACCAAAATCGCTGCTCCAGAAATAAAGAGAACCCGCCGTTTTTTTGGCGCCTGGCCAGTGGATGGTATGGAATCCATCAAATTCCTCCCCTCTTTTGAATGCGCTTTCATATTGTATTTTATTCGCAGGTTAGTTTGATTAATCCTGCAAAGGACGGTACTAGTTGCATTTTCAGTCCATTCCGTCATACTACAAGAGAGAAAGGATAGGAGGGCTATATATGATCATTATTGAAAATGATAAATTAACGGTTGAAATTGCAAATAAAGGGGCGGAAATTCGGAGCATTTGGCATAAAGAACAAAGCAGGGAAGTGATGTGGAGCGGAGACCCAACGTACTGGGGGCGGATCGCACCTGTATTGTTTCCAATTGTTGGGCGTTTAAAAGATGGCGCGTATACATACAACGGAAAGTCTTATCAACTGAGCCAACATGGGTTTTTGCGCGACCAAATGTTTGTTACTGACGATTTGCAAAGCGATAAAGCTGTATTCCGGTTTGAGTCATCAGGCCAGTTTGCTGATGTGTATCCTTTTGAATTTACGGTTTATTTATCGTACCAGTTAAACGGACATACGCTCATCGTAGGCTGGGAAGTCGTCAATGACAATGAGGAAGAGATGTATTTTTCAATCGGTGGGCACCCTGCTTTTAAGGTTCCCTTTCGCTCTGAAGAAACATTCACAGAGTATGAGCTCTCCTTTAAAGCAGCAGAAGGCAAGCAAATCGAACGTTATGCCCTTTCGAACGGTTTGGTCCAAAAACCGGAAATCGTGCCAGTGCTAGAAAATATCGGGCTTACTGATTCGCTCTTTCAACATGACGCACTCGTCTACAGCCATCTCGACGAAGTCGCGCTTTATCCAAAACAACGCCCCGAAGAGAAAATTGTTGTCTCCTTTCCGCGTTTCCCTTATGTCGGAATTTGGTCAGCATATGATTCGGAAGAAAAAACGAACGCTCCTTTTGTTTGTATTGAGCCCTGGTTTGGGGTTGCCGATACGGTTGATACAACAGGGCGGTTAGCGGAGAAAAAGGGCATCCAACAAATTGGTGCCAATGAAACATTTAAAGCATCGTATGAGATCAAGGTTTATTGAGCAATCGCGCAAACAGAGGCGCGATTGCTTCACTGTTAGCTTGATTGCATAAATAAAAAGCGGAAAAACGTGACGGCCGCTAGAACGGCAACGCCAATCAAGTAAATAATGGAAAGCCTTCGTTCACTTTTGCTCGTTGTTTTTAATGCTTGCAGGATGAGCAGTGCAGCAAGGAAAATATTTAAGAGAGAAACAATGAAAAAGGGAAAAATGCTTGCATATAACTTCGTTGATGCAATTCCGGTAATGTTGACAACCGCCACCAAAATAAAGAGCCACATATAGACCATCATAAGGAATGACGGCCGTTCTTTTCGTTTGTTTGCTGACATCATTTGCCTCCTAAATCGAATTATGTATGGATCAACAAAGAGCCGAAGGAAAAGCGAGCCTGTTTAGCGAAAAGAAATGTATGATCCAACAGGCTATCGTAAGTGTAGCACATGAGGCTAAAACATTTCGAAAAAGACGCCAGCTTTAGTGAAAGTCTCCTGCTAATAAGGCTTACAGAATCTTTACGATTGCTTAATGCTGGCTACATGCATAGCCCTTATGCTGAAAGCAGCAAGATAAAAAGGAGGCGTCGAGGTTGGAGGAGGATATTCAATACGAAGTTGGCGAGAATATGGTTGTAGGCGCAGGCTGGGCTCTTGCTCTTAGCATTCCTTTATGGGGCGGGTTGATTGCCCTTTGCAAGGTGTTGTTTATATAATTAGCGGCTTTGGCGTTTTGTCCAATACGAAAACACCAAAGAACGGAAGCTAAATCATTCGACTTTTTTTGGCTGCATGCCGTTTTAATGAATAAAAAGTTTTCTAAAACCAGCAAAATGCTGGTTTTTTTGTTTACCCGCTTGATCGTCCATGGTATGATAATGATTATCAATACCATCAAAAATGACGGATCGAACGTTAAAGGGAAAAAACACGAAATGAGCACACAGGCTAAGGAAGCACAACAAGATTTAGAAAAAGCGAAGGCACGTTCTAAGCCGTTAGCGGCAATAAGCGTCCTCGTTATTGGATTGGGGTTTCTTGTGTTTGCGCTCGTTCTTTCCATTTCTTATGGGGCAGCGCAAATTGACTTTAAAACCGTTTGGCAGGCGGTTTTCTCTTTTGACCCCGGATTGACCGAACATCAAATTATCCAAGAAATCCGCCTTCCCCGGGCTTTAGGGGCGGCGCTAGTCGGCAGTTTTCTTGCTGTCTCAGGCGCTATCATGCAAGGGATGACGCGCAATGCCCTCGCAGAACCGTCGATTATGGGCGTCATGGATGGGGCGGCGTTAGCGATTGCGATTATGTTTGCTTTTGCCGCGCATGTCTCTGGCTTTCATTTAATGGTTGCTTCTTTTATCGGCGCAGGCGCCGGTGCTGCGTTTGTGTTCGCAATCGGGTCACTGGCACGAGGGGGCTTGACGCCGGCCAAGTTAGCGCTAGCTGGCGTGACGGTCGGCGCATTTCTAAGCGCGATTTCCTCAGGCATTGCCATTCATTTTGACGTCGCCCAAGATATAAGCTTTTGGTTTGCCGGTGGTTTATCCGGTATGAATTGGACCAACATTAAGTTGATTGTGCCAGTCGCCATGATCGGTTTGCTCCTTGCTCTTGCTTTATCAAAGTCGGTGACGGTGCTTAGCCTCGGCGAAGATGTAGCGCGAGGGCTTGGCCAGCGGATTTTTCTTGTTAAGACGCTCGGTGTGGTAGCTGTCTTGTTATTGACAGGCGCTGGTGTGGCAGTCGCAGGCTCGATTGGATTTGTCGGCTTAGTGATCCCCCATATTACTAGAGGCTTAGTTGGCGTCGATTACCGTTATATTATTCCATGCACTGCTGTATTAGGAGCATTGCTGTTAGTGTTAGCGGACTTAGCCGCTAGGTTGGTAAATGCCCCCTATGAAACGCCGGTCGGTGCAATGACCGCGTTAATCGGCGTACCGTTTTTCCTTTACCTTGCAAGGCGTGAAGGGAGGGGGCTTTCATGAAGCAAGCATTGAAAAATCGTCCAATCGCAGTGCTAGCGATTCTGTTTTTGGCCATTGTCATCGTGTTTTTAGTCAGCTTACAGACAGGCGCGATTCGGATCAGTCCCGATGCGGTTGCAAAAACGCTGTTTGGCTATGGCTCTGCCCGAGATGAACTCGTGTTGTTTCAGTTTCGTTTGCCGCGAATGGCAATCGCCCTTTTGGTTGGTGTAGGTCTTGCTGTTTCTGGCGCGATTTTACAAAGCATTTCCCAAAATGAACTGGCTGATCCAGGTATTTTGGGGATCAATACAGGTGCAGGCCTCGCTGTTGTCTTGTTTATCTTTTTTGTACAAGGTTCTTTAACGGGCCTTGGCAATGCAAACCTTTTGGTGATGCCGTTATTTGCGCTAAGCGGTGCACTGCTTGCTGCTTTCCTCATTTATATACTGGCTTGGAAAAAAGGCATTACGCCAGTGCGGTTAGTGTTGGTGGGGATTGGTTTAAATGCAGCATTTAGTGCCTTGCTGATCGTGATCCAATTGCGGATGGAACCGAATGATTTTATGCAGGCAACGATTTGGTTAACAGGTAGCATTTGGGGGACGACGTGGCCCCACGTATGGGCAGTCTTGCCATGGATCCTCCTTTTGATGCCGATTACGCTTTTTAAAGCGAGAACGCTAAATGTGTTACAAATCGGCACTCAGTCCGCGGTGTCGTTAGGCGTCCCGATTGAGAAAGAACGGCGAACGCTTCTTGTTTTAGCTGTTAGCCTTGCTGCTGTGTCCGTAGCTGTCGGCGGCGGCATTTCCTTTTTAGGTTTAGTCGCTCCCCATATTGCCCGTCGCCTCGTCGGGCCGAAACACCAAGTGCTTATCCCGGCTGCAGCCTTAATGGGGGCATTGATTTTGCTTACTGCAGATATGATTGGACGCAACGTCCTGGCTCCTTCGGAAATTCCAGTCGGCATTGTGATCGCCATTCTTGGAGCGCCATACTTTTTATATTTGTTGATGAAAACCCGATAAACAAGGAGGAAGTCCAATGCCACGTTTAGTGACTGAAAAGCTTTCGATTGCTTATGAAAAAAGAGAGATTGTCAATGACTTGCATTTGCAAATTCCAGATGGGAAAATAACGACGATTGTCGGGCCGAATGGCTGTGGCAAATCGACGATTTTAAAAACGATTTCCCGTATTCTTCAAGCATCCAGAGGAGCCGTGTATTTAGACGGGAAGTCCATTCATAAACAGTCAACAAAAGAAATCGCCAAAAAGATGGCGGTACTGCCACAGTCTCCTGAAGCGCCAAGCGGGCTAACCGTTTCTGAACTGGTTGCATATGGGCGTTACCCTCATCAGCGCGGGTTTGGCCAATTGAAGGACCATGACCGCTCCATGATCGACTGGGCGTTGGAACAAACCAATATGAGCGAATACGCAGACCGGCCAATCGAGGCCCTTTCTGGCGGCCAGCGCCAGCGTGTATGGATTGCAATGGCCCTTGCTCAAGAAACGGATATTCTTTTGCTTGATGAGCCAACGACTTATTTGGACTTGGCCCATCAACTCGAAGTGTTGCAAGTATTGGAGCGACTAAACAAAGAACAACAGCGGACGATCGTGATGGTTATCCATGATTTAAACCATGCAGCACGCTTTGCCGATTACATGGTATCGATTCGCGCCGGAAAAATTATGAAAGAAGGCGCACCAGCAGAGGTAATGTGCCAAGACGTGCTCCGCGATGTATTCCATATTGATGCCAACATCGTCATGGATCCACGAACAGGCAAACCCGTGTGTTTGACGTATGATCTGTTAAAAGACCAAAACCAACAGCAGGACGAAAGACAACCAGCACTCGCATAGTGCTGGTTCCCTGGTGTTGGCCACAACAACAGGCAGACTGATAGAAAACGCTTGACAGACGAGGAGTGCAGGCGAGGGAAGATGCGAATAGAACGTGGGTTCATGAGCATATGAGTGAGACAAACGACGAAGTATGCGAGCGTTTGCCTACAGTCTGAGACAACCAGCACTCGCATAGTGCTGGTTGTCTTTATAAATATTATCGGGATTTCGTGGGCAACATCGAACATAACTGAAAGAAGCAAATTTTTTAGCGAATTTTCATTGACAATGATAATGATTTTCGTTATCGTTTAGATAACGTGCTACGATACACGTCTGGTCGATATAGACCCCCTACATTTAACCTGCGCCTTACTGGCGGAGGTCTTTTTTTGTCTAATCATCTAGGCGGCAACTTTCAGTGAAATCCCTTATTTTTTCAACAGATGGATACGGGACAACGAGTAGGAACTTTGCTATAATGACAGACAGAACGAACGTACGTATACTTGGTATGTGGCATGCCAGTTTGTATGTTTTGCATTTTTAAGAGGATAAGTGTTTGTTGATTATCAATAAAGGAGGGGCGTGCCTGCGGTTAAGGCGCTTAACATGAAAAATTATGATGAATGGGCGCATGTTTTTAAACTTGATCCAAACAAGGAAATAACCGATGAAGCGCTTGAAGCCGTTTGCGAGTCAGGTACTGATGCGATTATTGTTGGCGGAACGGACAACGTCACATTGGATAACACGTTGTCTCTTTTTGCCCGCATTCGCCGGTTTCCAGTGACATGTGCGCTTGAAGTATCGGACCTTGAAGCGATTACGCCAGGGTTCGATTATTATTTGATTCCATCCGTCATGAACAGCCAACATGTTAGTTGGGTCATTGGCCACCATCACAAGGCTGTCAAAGAATATGGCGAAATCATTAATTGGCAAGAACTGCTGTTGGAAGGCTACTGTGTTTTAAATGGGGAAGCACGAGTGGCCAAACATGCGAATGCCCAGACTGACTTGGATATAGAAGATGTTGTTGCTTACGCACGGCTGGCAGAGCATATGTACCGCTATCCTTTTTTCTATTTGGAATACAGCGGCAAAAAAGGGCCGATTGATGTTGTCAAACGGGCAAGCGCAGTATTGGAAAAGACAAAGCTCATTTATGGAGGCGGGATAAAAAATGCAGCAGATGCCTCTGAGATAGCAGCATATGCTGATGTTGTCGTTGTCGGCAATGGGCTTTATGAAAATCTTAAAGAAGCGCTTAAGACGGTGGAGGCCGTCAAGGAACATAAATGCAGGTAGGCGGTGAGTGACATGCAAGATACAATAATTGAACGGATGCTATCTGAGTTAAACCCTGAGCAACAAAAAGCTGTGACCCATTCAGACGGGCCTTTGCTGTTAATGGCGGGTGCAGGAAGCGGCAAAACCCGTGTGCTGACTTACCGGATCAGTTATTTGCTCCGGCGCCATTCGACGCCGCCTTGGGCTGTTCTCGCCCTCACATTCACGAACAAAGCAGCGCGAGAAATGAAAGACAGGGTGGCCCAGTTGGTTGGACCAATAGCTGAAGATATTTGGATTTCCACTTTCCATTCGATGTGCGTGCGGATGTTGCGCCGTGATATTGACCGGATCGGCTACAGCCGCAATTTTACGATTTTGGATTCATCTGACCAGCTTTCGGTCATAAAGCAAATTTTGAAAAGCCAAAACGTCGACCCTAAGAAATTTGACCCAAAAGCGATATTAGGGATGATTTCTGCTGCTAAAAACGAATTGCAAACGGCAAGCAAATTTGCGCAAATCGCTTCAGGCGTATTTGAGCAAGTAGCGGCCGACGTGTATAGTGAATACGAAAAACGATTGAAACAAAACAACGCACTTGACTTTGATGATTTAATTATGAAGACGATCCAATTGTTTAACGAAGTGCCGGAAGTGCTCGATTTTTACCAACGCAAATTCCAGTATATTCATGTTGATGAATATCAAGATACAAACAAAGCACAATACCGCCTTGTGAAACTCCTTGGTGACCGTCTGCAAAACATTTGCGTTGTCGGCGATTCCGACCAATCGATTTACCGTTGGCGCGGCGCCGATATTCAAAATATCCTCTCCTTTGAAAAAGACTACCCGGATGCGACTGTCATTTTGCTTGAACAAAACTACCGTTCGACAAAAACGATTCTGAAAGCGGCCAACAGTGTTATTGCTAACAATGGCAACCGCAAGCCAAAAAACCTTTGGACCGAAAATGACGAAGGAGCGAAAATCAGCGTATACGAGGCGGCTACAGAACAAGCTGAAGCACAGTTTGTCGTCGAAAAAATAAAAGAAGCAGCAGCAGAACCAGGATTTTCTTACAAAGATGTGGCGATTCTGTACAGAACCAATGCCCAATCGCGTATTATTGAGGAATATTTTGTGAAATCTAATCTCGACTACAATATCGTCGGCGGTACTAAGTTCTATGACCGCAAAGAGATTAAAGACGTCCTTGCTTACTTGCGTTTAGTTGCCAACCCTGATGATGACATTAGCTTACAGCGTGTTGTCAATGTGCCTAAGCGTGGCATTGGTGCGACGACGGTAGACAAGATCGCTGCTTATGTTGATGCCCATGGGCTCTCGATGTTCAAAGCGCTTGGGGAATTGGAGCAAATCGGCGTTACGGCCAGAGCGCAGACGAAACTTGTTGAATTTCGCGACCAAGTGAATAACTGGGTGCACATGCAAGATTATCTTTCCGTGACAGAGCTAGTGGAAGAATTGCTTGATAAAACCGGTTATCGCGAAATGCTTAAAAACGAGCAGACGATTGAAGCACAGTCTCGGCTTGAGAACATCGACGAATTTATTACGGTCACCCAAGAGTTTGAGAAGCGGAGCGAAGAAAAAGATCTCGTGTCTTTCTTGACGGACTTAGCCCTTGTTGCCGATATTGACCAACTCGATAAGGACGAGGAAGCGACAAAAAAAGAGGCCATTACGCTGATGACGCTTCATTCAGCAAAAGGACTTGAATTCCCATATGTCTTTTTGATCGGAATGGAGGAAGGGGTGTTCCCACATAGCCGTTCCTTGTTTGAAGAAGAAGAAATGGAAGAGGAGCGGCGCCTCGCCTATGTTGGCATTACCCGTGCCGAAAAACGGCTCTATTTGACGAGTGCCAAAATGAGGACGCTCTATGGCCGAACGAATACCAACCCGACTTCCCGCTTTATTGCTGAAATCCCGGCTGAATTGATTGAAGAAGACAGTCAAATGCCCGCTTGGGGAACAGGGGGTTCTAGGCAGCCAGCCGCCGCAAGTGCAGCTGCCCGTGTGCGCTCAAGCGTCTTTGCAGGCAAGAGCGGATCGCCACGAGTAACAGCAACAGGCGGAGAAAGTTTTGACTGGTCAGTCGGCGACAAAGCGGTCCATAAAAAATGGGGAACAGGAACAGTCGTCAGCATAAAAGGAGAAGGGGATTCCATCGAGCTGGACATCGCCTTCACTCCGCCTACGGGTGTAAAGCGGCTATTTGCCAAATTTGCGCCTATCACGAAAGCTTAGAGAGGAAGACAGACCAATGGACAAGCACCAAGCAGAAAAACGGCTTAAAGAGCTGCGCCTCCTATTGGAGGACTATGGCTACCATTATTATGTGCTCGACACGCCTAAAGTCCCCGACTCGGAGTATGACCGCCTCATGAATGAATTGCTTCAACTTGAGGCGGACTATCCAGATTTGGTTACGGAAGACTCACCAAGCGTACGCATTGGCGGGCCGCCGGCTCCGTCCTTTAAAAAAGTGGCCCACCGAGTGCCGATGATGAGCTTGTCCAATGCCTTCAATGAGGAAGATTTGCGCGCGTTCGACCGCCGCGTCCGCCAAGCGGTAGGCGAGCACGTCTCCTACGTGTGCGAATTAAAATTTGATGGTCTAGCTGTATCGCTCACGTATGAAAATGGAAAGCTCGTCCGCGGCGCGACTCGTGGGGACGGAACGATTGGCGAAGATATAACAAACAATTTGAGAACCGTTCCTGCCATTCCTTTGCGGTTAAAACAGCCTTATTCGATCGAAGTGCGCGGCGAGGCATATATGCCAAAAGCATCATTCGAACGTTTAAACGAAGCAAAAGAACAGGCGGGAGAAGAAAAATTTGCCAACCCTCGTAATGCGGCAGCTGGCTCCTTGCGCCAGCTCGACCCGAAAATTGCCGCCAAACGGAATTTATCGTTATTTGCCTACTCGATTGGCGAAGTCGAAGGCAAAAACGTGCAAACCCATTTTGACAGCTTGATGTTTTTGAAAGAACTCGGCTTTAAAGTAAACGAAGAAGCAGCAAAATGCGAAACGATTGAGGACGTCATTGCCTATACAGAAAAATGGAGCGAACGGCGCCATGAGCTTCCATATGAAATTGATGGAGTCGTCGTCAAAGTCAATTCCTTGGCCGACCATGAAAAACTAGGCTTTACAGCAAAGAGTCCCCGGTGGGCAACGGCATTTAAGTTTCCTGCCGAAGAAGTGCTGACAGTTTTACGCGATATTGAACTAAATGTTGGTCGCACAGGCGTGGTAACGCCTACTGCCCTATTAGATCCCGTGCTTGTTGCGGGAACAACCGTAAGGCGGGCTTCCTTGCATAATGAAGATTTGATCCGCGAAAAAGACGTCAAGCTTGGCGATACGGTCATTGTCAAAAAAGCAGGTGACATCATCCCAGAAGTCGTTGGCGTTTTGACGGATAAGCGAACAGGCGAGGAAGTTGACTTTCATATGCCGACAGAGTGTCCTGAGTGCCATAGCGTTTTGGAACGCTTGGAAGGGGAAGTGGCGTTGCGCTGTTTAAACCCGAAGTGCCCAGCGCAAATTCGTGAAGGGCTCATCCACTTTGTATCACGAAATGCGATGAACATCGACGGCCTTGGCGAAAAAGTAATCAGCCAATTGTTTTTGCATCAATTGATCGCTGATGTGGCTGATTTATATTTGTTGGAACGTGAGGAATTGCTCCAGCTGGAACGGATGGGAGAAAAATCTGTCGACAATTTGTTGGCGGCGATTGAAGCCTCAAAAGAAAATTCGCTTGAACGGCTGTTGTTTGGGCTCGGCATCCGGTTTGTCGGTGCGAAGGCAGCGAAAACGCTAGCATATGAGTTTGAGACAATGGAACGGCTCCAAGAGGCAACGTTTGAACAATTGCTTGCCGTCAATGAGATTGGCGAGAAAATGGCAGACTCGATTGTCTCCTATTTTCAAAAGCCAGAGGTGGCCACGTTGTTAGAAAAACTAGCCAATGCTGGCGTCAACATGACTTACACAGGACCGAAAAAAGCAGCGATTGACGAAGAAGTTGGGGTATTCGCCGGCAAAACGGTTGTGCTGACCGGAAAACTGTCCCAGTGGACGCGGAAAGAAGCACAGGAAAAAATCGAAGCGCTCGGGGGCACAGTGACGGGCAGTGTTAGCAAAAAAACCGATTTGGTTGTCGCTGGGGAAGATGCGGGCTCTAAACAAAAAAAAGCGGAGAGCATTGGAATTGAGATTTGGACAGAGGAACAGTTTACACAAGCGGTTGAACAAAGCGAACAGTAACAAGGGGGATTGAAAGATGAAGCGTGTGGGGATACTTGGTTTGGCAAGCGCTGTTCTCCTCTCTGGCTGCAATTTCTTTGGCGGCGAAGAGGATGATGAGGCCAATACGCCTGATGTTTCGGAAGCGGATGACTCGTTAACCGTTGTCCCATCGATACCATCAGAGGAGAACTATTATGCAAGCGTCCTGCAAGATGGGGCTTATGTGCATGGACAAACACGTGGCTATGGCCTTGACTTAGGTTATAGCCGCAAAGACTTGGATTGGCTTGAATTAGGGTTGGAGGATATTGCCAAAGAACGGTTTGATCCTAACGATTACTTTTTTCAGGAGGGCACCCATCTTTCTCGGGAAACGGTAAAGTCATGGCTGCTCCGCTACGATGAAGAAGAGAATCCGAATGGGCTAAATCCATCTTTGGGCGATGGAGACGATCCGATGGAACAGGAGAAAAACAGCCCTTGGGTGCTAGCGAACGTACTTGAACAAAATTACATGAATGTAAATGATGAGGGCGACTATTCAACAGGCGGCGTCGCGCTCGGCTTATCGTTATACAGCGAATATGAATTTAGCCATGACGGAAAGTCAGATTCTGTACCGATCAAAGCTGCAGTCCAAGAGGAAAAAGGAATGGAGTTTGCTGAAACGATTGTCAATCGGATGCGCGAAGGCGTTGACTCGGAAGAAGATTTGAGCGACGTGCCAATTGTCGTGGCGCTATTTAGCCAACAGCCGAAAGACTCTGTCAACGCGGGCCATTTTTTTAAAGTAGGCACATTTGAACCAGGAGAAAACCCTCATTGGGAAAATATTAACCAAGAGCATGTCCAGTTTCCTTCACCTGCAGCCAATGAAGATCATCGTGACGATGCGGATCGCTTTACCCAATTCCGTACTGACGTGCAAGCGTTCTTCTCAAATAATATCGGCGTCGTTGGCCGTGCACGTTATGAAGACAATCAAATGGTCAAGCTTAATGTTGACGTTAATATCCAATATAAAGGCAAGGCAGAAGTTGTCGCCTTAACCCAATACATTGCCGGCCAAGTCGAAGAATACTATGAAAACATACCAGTAGATGTAAACATTTCAGCGCTTTCCGGTTCACTTGAGAGCATTGTCTCGTATCATCCAGATCGGGAGCCGTTTATTCACATTATCAATTAAAATGCTAAAAATGTTCGTTTTTTATATGATGATTTTATGCTATAGTATGTTTGCTGGCAAAAAAGGAATGACGTTGCCGTTATTCCTTGCCACATGAAGAAAAACGCTTTCAGCAGCAGCTGGAAGTCATTATAGGAGGATATTCTCACGTGAAAAAATGGATCAAGGCATTATCGGTAGGTCTCGCATCGGTTGTTGTGCTAGGTGCATGTGGACAAGGCGATGGTTCGGAAAACAATGCAGGTTCAGAAGGTGGAGGAGAAAGTTCGGATTTTACTGCAAAAATGGTAACAGACGTTAGTGGCATTGACGATAAATCGTTCAACCAATTTTCTTGGGAAGGCTTGAAAGCTTTTGGCGAAGCTAACGGGTTGGAAGAAGGCAAAAACTATGACTATGTACAGTCAAGCACTGCCCAAGACTTTGAACCGAATTTGCGCGCTCTTACACGTGAAAACACGGATATTAGCTGGGCGATCGGCTTTCTCATGGCGGATGCTGTTAAAACAGTGGCGCAGCAAAACGAAGATGCACAATTAGCGATCATTGACTCAGTCGTAACAGATGATAATGGCGATCCATTAAGCAACGTAGCAAATATTACATTTAAAGAGCACGAAGGCTCCTTCTTAGTGGGCGTTGCCGCAGGCTTGCAAACGGAAACGAATAAAGTCGGCTTTATCGGCGGCGTTGAAAGCGAGTTAATTAAGAAGTTTGAAAACGGCTTTAAAGCAGGCGTTCATGCGGTGAACCCCGACGCAGAAGTCATCGTCCAATATGCAGAAGTATTTACAGACCCGCAAAAAGGACAGCAGCTTGCCAACACGATGTATACGACAGGTGCAGATGTCATTTACCATTCAGCGGGGAACACAGGGAACGGCCTGTTTACAGAGGCGATTAACCGTGTCAAAAATGGCGAACAAGTATGGGCGATCGGCGTTGACAAAGACCAATATGAAGAGGGCGTCTATGAAGGCGACCAATCCGTTACACTTACGTCGATGATCAAACGTGTCGATACAGCAGTTCAAGATGTGACACAGCAAACGATGGATGGCAGCTTCCCTGGCGGCGAAATCCTTGAATATGGAATTGAAGATGATGGAATTGATTACGCGACGACTGGCGATAACTTAAGCCCTGAAATCATCGAAAGCATGGACGATTATATGCAGCAAATTCTTGACGGTGAGCTGGAAGTGCCAAAAACCGATGACGAGTTTAATGAATTTGCCGGATAAACGAAATCAAGATGGGCTAGTGTGAAAAACTAGCCTTTCTTTTTAGTTCATTAAAGGAGCGTTTGATCCTATGGAATATGTCATTGAGATGAACGGCATCCGCAAAGAATTCCCAGGCATTGTAGCGAATGATAACGTCAATCTTCGCTTGAAAAAAGGGGAAATCCATGCCCTTTTAGGGGAAAATGGCGCTGGAAAGTCGACACTAATGAACATTTTGTTTGGCCTTTATCAGCCAGAGCAAGGGGAAATCAAAGTCCGGGGCGAAAAAGTAGCGATCACAAGCCCAAATGTTGCTGGCAAACTTGGAATTGGCATGGTCCATCAGCACTTTATGCTCGTTGATTCGTTTACGGTTACGGAAAATATCATTCTCGGCATGGAACCGACAAAAGGCGGCCGCATCAATAAGAAAAAAGCGAGCAAGGAAATTGCAGCCCTGTCTGCCCAGTATGGCCTTGCCGTCGATCCTGATGCATTGGTCAAAGATATTTCAGTCGGCATGCAGCAACGGATTGAAATTTTAAAAACGCTGTATCGTGGCGCGGACATCCTCATTTTTGACGAACCGACGGCCGTGCTGACGCCCCAAGAAATCAAAGAATTGATGGATATTATGAAAAAGCTGACTGAAGAAGGCAAATCCATCATTTTAATTACACATAAGCTAAAAGAAATCAAACAAATTTGCGACGTTTGTACCGTCATTCGACGCGGCCGCGGGATTGGCACCGTCGAAGTGGCAAGCGCGACAACAGCCGAGCTAGCAGAAATGATGGTTGGCCGTGAAGTCAATTTCCATGTACAAAAAACGCCGGCTGTGCCAAAAGATACTGTACTTGAGGTAAAAAATCTTTATGTCAAAGACGGCCGTGGAGTGGAAATGGTCCAACAGCTTGATTTAACGATTCGCGCAGGCGAGATTGTCGGTCTTGCTGGCATTGAAGGGAACGGCCAATCGGAGTTAATCGCAGCGATTGCCGGCTTGCTCCCGGTAGAAAAAGGAGAAATTCGGTTAAATGGACAAAACGTTGCTGATCTCAGCCCCCGCAAAGTAACGGAAGCGGGCGTTGGTCATATTCCTGAAGACCGCCATAAACTTGGCCTTGTCCTTGACTTCAGCGTTCAAGAAAACATGGTGCTGCAGACGTATTACCAAGCGCCATACTCGCGAAATGGTCTGCTGAACGCGGAAGCCATCAAGGCAAAAGCAAAAGAATTAGTCGCAGACTACGATGTACGGACGCCTTCTGTGGAAACGGCGGCAAGAGCCTTGTCTGGGGGCAACCAACAAAAAGCGATTATTGCCCGTGAAGTAGACCGTTCTCCAGACCTGTTGATTGCGGCACAGCCAACAAGAGGTCTGGATGTCGGTGCGATTGAAACGATCCATGAACGTCTTGTGAAAGAACGTGACAAAGGCAGAGCAGTGTTGCTCATGTCCCTTGAACTTGATGAGATTCTTAGCGTGAGCGACCGGATTGCCGTGATCCATAAAGGCCAGATTGTCGATATTGTGGAAGCCGACCAAACAAATGAAAAGGAGCTCGGCCTGTTAATGGCAGGAGGCAGCCGTGAAAAAGGAGTGGAAGCAAGTGAACTTGAATAAATTGCTGGCCGGAAAAGCTATGCATATTGCCATTCCCCTTTTTGCCATCCTGCTCGGACTGCTTGTCGGCGCCATTGTGATGATCATCACGGGCCATAATCCGATTGAAGCTTATGGGGCGTTGGTAGCAGGTATTTTTGGCAGCAGCTATTATTTTGGCGAAATGATCCGGACGATGACGCCGCTTATCCTAGGGGGGCTCGCTGTTGCGTTTGCTTACCGGACAGGGCTGTTTAACATTGGCGTAGAAGGGCAACTGATTGTCGGTTGGCTTGCCTCCGTTTACGTGGGAGCCGCTTTTGAAGCGCCGATGGCCATCCACCTCCCACTTTCTATTGCTGCTGCGGCGGTAGCTGGGGCGCTGTGGGCACTTGTTCCAGGCATCTTAAAAGCAAAGCTTCATGTCCATGAAGTCATTGTCAGCATTATGATGAACTATATTGCATTGTATACCGCTAATGCGATTATTCGCACTTACTTGCTTATACCTGGCGAGCGGACAGAAAGCATTTATCCTTCTGCCTCATTGGCTTCGCCATTCTTTCAGTCTCTTACGGAATATTCACGGTTGCATTATGGCTTTTTAATCGCAGTAGCCGCGTGCTTGTTTATGTGGTTCTTTTTATGGAAAACGACAGCGGGCTATGAGCTTCGCGCAGTTGGTTTAAATGCAAATGCTTCCACTTATGCAGGGATGAATGTTAGCCGCAATATCATTCTTTCGATGGCCATTTCTGGCGCATTTGCCGGACTGGCAGGAGCGGCAGAAGGCTTAGGAACTTTTGGATATATGAGCATTCTTTCAGGCTTTACAGGCGTTGGTTTTGAAGGCATTGCCGTTGCACTACTAGGTGCCAATACAGCGCTTGGCGTGTTCTTGTCTGCCTTTTTATTCGGAGGCTTGAAAACAGGCGCATTGACAATGAACCAGCAAACCGATGTGCCGACAGAACTGATTAGCATTGTCATTGCACTGATTATTTTCTTTGTCGCTTCAAGCTATGTTGTTCGTCTCATGCTTCTGAAGCGGAAAAAGGGGGATAAGTAACGATGGATGTGCTCGCCCTAATTGTTTCAACGACGATTTATTCGGCTGCCCCTTTAATGCTTGCTGCTCTAGGCGGCCTGTTTAGTGAACGTTCAGGCGTCGTCAACATTGGCTTAGAAGGGTTGATGGTGATGGGGGCATTTTCTGTCATCGTCACAACGCTCACTCTTGAGGCGGCAGGGGGAGGCGCTCTCTCTGTTTGGATTGGGTTGCTTGTCGCCGCTGTGGTCGGCGCGTTGTTTTCGTTGTTTCATGCAGTCGCCTCGATCCATTTCCAAGCAGACCAAGTCGTAAGTGGGGTTGCCTTAAACTTTCTTGCAGTTGGCCTTTCGGTCTATATTATCAATTTGCTTTATGGCAGCGGGCAAACCGCTTATATTGAAAACCGCTTTTACCGTTTTAACATTCCAGGTTTAAGTGACATTCCTGTCATCGGGCCGTTGTTTTTTTCAAATGTGTATGCAACATCCTTTCTTGCGTTTGGACTTGCTTTTCTCGTCTATTATGTCATTTATTATCGGCCGTTTGGCTTGCGTCTCCGCTCTGTCGGCGAACATCCACAGGCCGCGGATACAATGGGCATACGAGTAGTCAAAATGCGCTATATCGGCGTGATGTTGTCAGGCGTGTTTGCCGGCCTAGGCGGCGCTGTTTTTGCAGCAACGTTCAGCGGCAACTTTTCCGCAACTACAATCACAGGCCAAGGATTTATGGCACTGGCAGCGTTAATCTTTGGCAAATGGCACCCTCTTGGCGTCATTGGCGCAACGCTGTTCTTTGGACTTGCCCAAGCACTGGGTGTAGTCGGCCAGCAGCTGCCGTTTCTTTCTGATGTGCCGCCTGTATTTTTGCTGATTGCCCCTTACGTGCTGACGATTTTAGCCCTTGCCGGTTTTGTTGGCCGGGCAGAAGGTCCAAAAGCGTTAGGCAAGCCTTATATAAAAGGATCGCGTTAAAAAATACATGATAGAAAGCGTTTGTTCGTTGTGAGCAATTGGCTACAAACTGAACAAGGCAAGCCCGTGGTTTGCCTTGTTTTTTTTGTGCAACTTTTTTCGGGTGGAAATGTGTTTTTGGCAAATGGCAAAAACACGGAAGTAAGCCTTTCTTTTTTATGCTTTCCTCGGTTATAATGATGAAAAATGGGAGGTGTAATCACAAAATGACGACAAATGACCGTGATTTTGACCAGTTGTTTTCCCTAGTCACAGAGATGAGAAAAGTGATGATTGACATGAAAAATGACATGGAAACCCGTTTTGACCAAGTGGAGAGTCGCTTTTCAGAAATGGACAAACGCTTTGATGATATGAAAAGCAATATGGAAACCCGTTTTTTGAAAGTGGACAAACGTTTTGATGAAATGAAAGAAGAGCATGTCGTAATGAATCGACGCATTGGCAACTTAGAGACTGCCCAGTTGGAAACAAATGCCCGCCTTTCTAAAGTCGAAGACAGCCAAATGAAAACAGCCGCAGCATTAACTGCTATTGCTGACGCTATTAAAGAGCGGACAAAGTAAGCGGCTTTTACTCCTTTATGCCTCTTGAACGTTTTCCTCTTACCCCTTTACGAGTCTTTCCCTTTTTCCTTTGCTACCTTTCCATTCTTCTTTTCACGCCACCCAATCGTGACTTGCAGGGCCCCCTCTTTTTCTCATTTATATGTATAATAGAATAAAGGAGCGTGAACGGGCATGAACCGTTTTCGAAACATTGTGCTTGTCGCTATATCGACAAGTGTGGCAGTCACACTTGCTAGTTGCGGACAAGACACAGCGAGTATACAGGGAGCAGACTCACCGTCTAATTCCGATCAACAGTCTCATCTTGATGATGAAGCAACTTGGGCAAAAGGGCATGGCGAATTGCCGTCTAAAATTGGCGATGGTTTAACCGATACGCTTGCTGTAGATGCTACTTTTACCGATTTATTTGACATTAAAGAGGAGGTTTGGCAGCAAACGGAATATGATTTGCCAACTGGCGTTTGGTTTTCACAAGAAGAAAATAGCCCAATAAGAGGATATGGCCTTACTACAGGAACCCAACAAGCTGGCAGCAAACTTGAAATTATCTTTTTTGGCCATACAATGGACGGAGAACCGGTAGAGCGTGATGTCCGCATTCAGTTGACGGAACGGGATGGAATTGCGAAAAGCGCCTTAATTGATGAAGACATCATTTATGTAGACAAGGTAAAGTCGAGCGGAACCGAAATCTATGAGAACACGCTGCCTGAAAAAGAGAATGCAGCCTATTTATTGAGCGTTGAAATGTTAAATGCTGATGGCGAAGTAGAAGATACCAAACTGTCTTATATCTATGTCCCGATTCCTGAAGCGAATGCGACACTGGCATTTACCGAAAGCGTTTATTCAGCTAGTGATTCACCGGCAACGCTTGTTTTGCATAATGAAGGCCCTGTCCCATTATCTTTAGGTGTCGATTATACGATTGAAAAACAAGTCGGCCAAGAGTGGCGAACGGTGCCGCTCGAAATGGCTTTTATTGAAATTGGCGTCGAATTGCCAATCGGTGGGGAGCACCGTGACGACATTGAGATTGGGGGACTTAGCCCAGGCAAGTACAGAGCGGTAAAAGAAGTATGGGCACACGGGATCGATGCTAGTTTCACGCTTGCGGCACAGTTTGAGATAAAATAAAGCACGGCAAGACATGAGATTCAGGGGTGAACACAATGAAACGGTTTTTTGAATACAATTGGCAAGTTCGTCAAGAGTGGTATGAGTGGTGTGAACAACTTAGCGACAAAGAGCTGCTTGCTGAGCGGACAGGAGGGGTGGGCAGCATTTTAAGAACGTTGTTCCATATTGTCGATGTGGAATGGAGTTGGATTCGCGACTTGCAAGGAAAGCCCAACCCAGAGGAAGACTTTGATTCCTTTAAAAGTTTAGCGAAAGTGCGCGCGCTTGACCAAGCATACCATGTGGAAGTAAAGGCGTTTGTAGACCGCTGGGATGAGAAAATGGAAGAAAACCGTTATGTTGAAAAGGGGGAAAATGGAAAGGTGTACGATGACACGTGGGGCATCGTCATGCGCCATATCATTGCCCATGAAATCCATCATATTGGACAATTGTCTGTTTGGGCGAGAGAGATTGGCAAGGAACCAATTTCAGCAAATGTCATTGGCCGGAAGTTGGCCGCAAGTCAAGCGGAGTGAGTCGGAATAAGGGCATAGGTATGAAAGACTTATGTTCACATATGCCCATTTAACTGGAGCCTTTTCATACATACCTATCCGTCATACCGCCTAAGTTGCTTGCCTTGCAGCAATTTGGTATCATTAATCATATTGTCAACAAGTCCGTTTTGGAGGTGTCAAAATGTCAAGAATTTCGAAAGAACAAGTGAAACATGTAGCCCATTTGGCCCGGCTTGCCATTACGGAAGAAGAGGCTGAAACATTCCGCAACCAACTTGAAGACATCATTACTGCTGCAGAACAACTGAATGAAGTCGATACAGAAGGCGTCGTGCCTACGACACATGTGTTGCAAATGCATAATGTCCTACGTGAAGATAAACCGGAAAAAGGGCTCGAAGTAAAAGAAGTGCTGAAAAATGCACCGGACCATGAAGATGGCCAAATCCGGGTTCCGTCGGTATTTTAAGATTGAAGCATAGACAGGAGGACAAGCATGTCATTATTTGATCATTCGTTAACAAAACTGCATGAGTTGCTTGCTGCAAAAGAAATCAACGTCTCTGACCTTGTCGATGTCTCTTACAAACGCATCGCTGACGTTGATTCAAAAGTAAAGGCGTTTTTAACGCTTGACGAAGAACGGGCGCGTGACCTCGCCAAGAAGCTTGACGAAGTAGACGCGAGTGAAAAAGGCGTGTTGTTTGGCATGCCGAATGGCATTAAAGACAATATTGTCACGAAAGGCTTGCGGACAACGTGCTCAAGCAAAATTTTAGAAAACTTCGATCCCATTTATGACGCAACGGTTGTGACGAAGCTTCGTGGAGCAGAAACGGTCACAATAGGAAAAATCAACATGGACGAGTTTGCAATGGGCTCTTCGAATGAAAACTCGGCATTTCAAGTAACGACAAACCCGTGGAACACCGACTATGTGCCAGGCGGTTCAAGTGGTGGTTCTGCTGCAGCAGTAGCAGCAGGGGAAGTCCCGTTTGCGTTAGGATCTGATACAGGCGGCTCGATTCGCCAACCGGCTGCTTATTGCGGCGTTGTCGGCTTAAAACCTACATATGGACGTGTGTCCCGTTATGGCCTTGTTGCTTTTGCCTCTTCCCTTGATCAAATTGGGCCGATTACGCGTACGGTCGAGGATAATGCCTATTTGCTTGAGGCGATTGCTGGCCACTGCCCAGCTGATTCGACATCTGCTGACTTGCCGGTTCCGCCATACAGAGAGTCACTTACAGGCGAAATAAAAGGGCTTCGCATTGGCGTGCCGTCTGAGTATATTGGCGATGGCGTATCAGAAGAAATGCGCAAAGCCGTGTTCGATGCGCTGAACGTGTTGGAAAAAGAAGGCGCCGTTTGGGAAGAAGTTTCCCTGCCATACTCGAAATACGCGCTAGCAGCTTATTATGTCATTGCGTCTTCCGAAGCGTCTGCCAACTTAGCCCGCTTTGATGGCGTTCGTTATGGCTACCGCACTGACAATGCCGACAACTTGCTTGATATGTACAAGAATACACGGGCGGAAGGTTTCGGTGATGAAGTGAAACGGCGGATCATGCTCGGGACGTTTGCCCTTAGCTCAGGTTATTATGACGCCTACTATAAAAAAGCCCAGCAAGTCCGCACATTGATTAAAAAAGACTTTGATGATGTCTTTACTAATTATGACGTAATTATTGGCCCAACAACGCCGACACCAGCGTTTAAAATTGGCGCCAAAACCGATGACCCATTAACGATGTACGCCAATGATATTTTAACGATACCAGTCAACCTTGCTGGTGTGCCAGCGCTTTCGCTTCCGTGCGGTTTCAAAGACGGCTTGCCGCTCGGCTTGCAAATCATTGGCAAGCACTTTGACGAAGCAACGATTTACCGTGTTGCCGATGTCTATGAAAAAGCAACAAACTTCTCTAAAGAGAAACCTTCATTGTAAAGGGGGGACTTGGAAATGAATTTTGAAACGATTATTGGACTTGAAGTGCACGTGGAACTGAAGACAGACTCAAAAATCTTTTCGTCTAGCCCCAACCATTTTGGTGCTGAACCGAATACAAACACGAGTGTCATTGATCTTGGCTATCCTGGCGTATTGCCGGTATTAAACAAGCGTGCGGTTGATTTTGCGATGAAAGCAGCGATGGCCCTCAATTGCCAAATTGCGACTGACACGAAATTTGACCGCAAAAATTACTTTTATCCAGATAATCCAAAGGCGTATCAAATTTCGCAATTTGACAAGCCAATTGGCGAACATGGCTGGATTGAAATTGAAGTCGGCGGCAAGAAGAAGCGCATTGGCATTACGCGCCTTCATTTAGAAGAAGATGCCGGTAAGCTGACACATGGCACAGACGGGCATTCGCTAGTCGATTATAACCGCCAAGGCACGCCGCTAGTGGAAATTGTCTCTGAGCCGGATATCCGTACGCCTGAAGAGGCCTATGCGTATTTAGAAAAACTAAAAGCGATTATTCAATATACAGGCGTATCCGACTGTAAAATGGAAGAAGGCTCTTTACGGTGCGATGCCAATATTTCATTGCGTCCAATCGGCCAAGAAGCATTCGGCACAAAAACAGAGCTGAAAAACTTGAACTCGTTTAACTTTGTCCGCAAAGGGCTAGAGTACGAAGAAAAACGCCAAGAACAAGTGCTTCTTTCAGGCGGTGTGATCGAACAAGAAACGCGCCGTTATGATGAAGCTGGCAATAAAACGATTTTAATGCGTGTCAAAGAAGGCTCGGACGACTATCGCTATTTCCCTGAACCGGATCTTGTGAATCTCTACATAGATGACAATTGGAAAGAGCGCGTCCGGTCGGAAATTCCTGAACTTCCAGATGCCCGCAAAGATCGCTATGTAAGCGAACTCGGCTTGCCTGCTTATGATGCTCATGTGCTTACGCTCACAAAAGAAATGTCCGATTTCTTTGAGGAAACGATTCGCGAAGGCGCTGACGCCAAACTTGCTTCCAACTGGCTGATGGGTGAAGTGCTTGCCTACTTGAATGCTGAGCAAAAAGAGCTGCAAGAATCAGCCCTTACGCCAGCAGGTCTTGCCGGTATGATTAAGCTGATTACATCGGGAACCATTTCTTCAAAAATCGCTAAAAAAGTGTTTAAAGAGTTGATCGAAAATGGCGGCGACCCTGAACAAATTGTAAAAGACAAAGGGCTCGTGCAAATTTCCGATGAAGGCGAATTACGCAAAATCGTTGCCGAAGTGCTTGATGCCAATGCACAATCGATTGAAGACTACAAAAATGGAAAAGATCGTGCTCTTGGCTTCCTTGTCGGCCAAATGATGAAAGCGACAAAAGGAAAAGCCAATCCGCAATTGGTTAACAAACTCTTGCTTGAAGAAATGGACAAGCGCTAAGGAACATGCAAGAGAACGCTGAACAAAAGCCGTTCTCTTGCTTTTTTATGGACTCAGCGTTTACTAGCGCAAGAAACGGGAAAAGATAAAAAGTGTTGCTTGCCGTTATTTTTCACAAAATTGAGTAGATCTTACGCCCATTCTCGCTATTGTTTTTAGTACAATAGAAGAATGACATGATTGCAAAAAAGTAAAGTAGGGATTGTTATGAAACGGGCACGATTGATTTATAATCCAAGTTCCGGCCGTGAGCAACTAAGAAAGAATTTAGCTTACATATTAGAACGTCTAGAAAAGGCAGGTTACGAAACGTCAGCACACGCGACGACTCCAGAGGAAGGATGTGCGATACGGGCTGCCCGCCAAGCAGGAGAACGGGGCTTTGATCTCGTCATTGCTGCAGGTGGAGATGGGACGATTTTTGAAGTCGTTAACGGACTAGCGGGGCTGGAGAAACGCCCAATGCTCGGCATTATCCCAGCAGGGACGACCAATGATTTCGCCCGGGCGCTCGGCATTTCCCGAGATATTGAAAAAGCATGCGACGTTTTGTGTGAAGGCCACTTTGAGCCGATTGACATTGGCCGCATGAACCAGAAGTATTTTACCAATATCGCTGCCGCAGGGACATTAACCGAGTTGACATATGAAGTTCCGGCAAAGCTAAAGACAATGGTTGGCCAGCTCGCTTATTACATTAAAGGGCTGGAAAAATTGCCACAAGTCAAGCCGACTTTTGTCCATGTCGAATATGATGGCAAACAGTTTGAAGACGAAATCATGATGTTTTTGATCGCCAATACAAACTCCGTCGGCGGTTTTGAAAAATTATGCCCAGCCGCTTCCATTCAAGATGGGTTGTTTGATTTTATCATTGTCAAAAAGACATCGTTTCCTGAGTTTGTCCATTTGGCATCGCTTGCACTCCGGGGCGAGCATATTAACCACCCCAAATTAATGTACGTAAAAGCGAAGCGCATTAAAGTATCGGTCATGAGAGACGATGAAATGAAGCTGAACCTCGACGGCGAACGAGGCGGCGTCTTGCCGGCCGAATTTGAAAATTTGTATCACCATTTCCAGATGCTTATGCCGAAAGACCGCAAACGAAACTAGTGAAAACGCAGCTTCTTTCTTTTAAAAGCTGCGTTTTTGTATCCTTTTTTTAAGGAGGCTCCCTCGCAGAAAAACAAATTAACTTGTTTTTTCGAGAATGTTCCCTGTTTTTTCGTTGAAAATGATTATCAATATCATTTATTATAAATGTAAGGAACGGGAAAGGAGAGAGAATTCCATGCGCGTGTTGATTGTATTTGCCAGCATGTCTGGGAACACCGAAGATATGGCTGAGCTGATCAAATCAGAACTAGCAACAGACGGCGTTGAAGTCGACATGGAGGAAATGGACGGTTATAACGCTTCGGAACTATTGAATTACGACGGAGCTTTGATCGGTAGTTATACATGGGGAGACGGCGACTTGCCCTATGAAGCCGAAGATTTTGCCGAAGAGTTAGCTGAACTAGATTTAACAGGCGTCATTGCCGCTGTTTTCGGTTCAGGGGACCGCGTTTACCCTGCTTTTTGTGAAGCCGTTCATACATTTGAATCGATTTTACGAAATGGTGGCGCCACTGTCACCGCCAAAGGGCTTGAAATGGAATTTGATCCGAATACAGATGAAGAACGAGCAGCATGTCGTTCATTTGCAAACACATTTCTCACCGCACTCAAGCAACGCCAAATGGTTTAGCGCTTTGTCCCTAGCAAACTTCATGGTACAATGGGGCGAGGAAAAGGAATGTTTGCAAAGGACGTATTTTAATGATGAAAAAACAAGCACCCCCTGTACAAAAAAACGAAACGCTCACCGTTACAATAGAAGATTTGACCCATGAAGGAGCAGGCGTAGCGAAAGTAAACGGCTACGCCCTCTTTATCCCTCAAGCCCTCCCTGGCGAAACAGTCGACATTAAAGTGGTGAAAACAAAAGCGGGCTATGGCTATGGACGCTTGCTCCAAGTCCAAACAAAAAGCGAGCATCGCGTTGAGCCGCCGTGCCCAATTTTCTATAAATGTGGCGGCTGCCAAATCCAGCATATGGATTACAGCGCCCAACTGGCTTATAAGCAAAAACAAGTAAAAGATGTTATGGGCCGAGTCGCCAAGCTCCCCGACGTACCTGTCCGCCCTGTCATCGGCATGGACGATCCATGGCGCTACCGCAACAAATCGCAAGTGCCAGTCGCTTTCCAAAAAGGCGATCTCGTTGCCGGTTTTTATGCGAAACGGAGCCACTCCATCGTTGATATGGATCAATGCATCATCCAACATAAAGAAAACGACATTGTCGTGCAGACAGTCAAACAGCTTGCCAAAGAGCTGCGCATTCCTGCCTACCAGGAACAAAGCCATCAAGGCGTGTTGCGCCATATTGTTGCCCGTTACGGAAAAACGACTGGGCAAGTCATGGTAGTACTCGTCACAAAAGAGAAGAAGCTGCCTCACAAAGAAGCGTTCATTTCCGGCATTCGAAAGCATGTGCCAGGCGTCGTCTCCATCGTCCAAAACATTAACAACAAACGGACAAACGTCATTTTCGGCCAGCAAACAGACGTGCTCTGGGGCGAGCACTATTTGTATGATGAAATAAACAGTATTCGCTTTGCGATTTCAGCCCGGTCTTTTTACCAAGTCAACCCTGAACAGACGAACCGCCTCTACAGCAAAGCGCTTGAATACGCTGACTTAACAGGAAACGAAACCGTTATTGATGCGTACTGCGGCATTGGCACGATTTCGCTGTTTTTAGCCAAAAAAGCGTGCCATGTTTACGGAGTCGAAATTGTCCCCGAAGCAATTACAGACGCCAAGCGCAACGCCAAACTCAATCAGATCACCAATGCCACATTTGCCGTCGGCGAAGCGGAAGAAGTCATTCCTCGCTGGCATGACCAAGGCATCGACGCCGACGTCATTGTCGTCGACCCACCGCGAAAAGGCTGCGACGAAGCATTGCTGCGGACAATGATTGAAATGAAGCCAAAACGCATTGTGTATGTATCCTGTAACCCAGGGACATTGGCCCGTGATTTGCGCATTCTCGAAGATGGCGGCTACAAGACGGAAGAAGTGACGCCTGTTGATATGTTTCCGCAGACGACACACGTAGAAGCTGTAGCGAGCTTAGTTATAAATTCGTAACAAGAAAAGCTTATTGAGTTAAGTCTAAAGAGCAGGAGAAAAAGCGGAGAGAGAAAAGAGGGAGAAATGAATGAAAAGAATCGTTATTAGCTTCTTCATCATTTTTGTGTTGGCTGCATGTTCGCAAGAAGAAACTATCGATGCTACTGAGGATGACACACCTAGCACAGGCGACGTAGAAATACCGAGTACGATTTTCACTTCTGAAAAAAACAATGAGTTCATTGACGAAGAAGAAATCAAGCAAAGCATAAAAATGTATTTAGACAGCAGCGAAGATTTATATCATGCAAGCGGTCCATTCGAGGAGATAATCGATGCAGGTGAACAATTAACTAAACGTGATTTGGATGCATTTAACGAAATCAATGAGCTCATAAAAGAAAACGATGAGAATTTCTCTAATTATATTTTAAATAATACGTTGCCTGAAGGGTATCAAGAAGAGGCTGAAAGAATTAGTCAGTACATGACAGCGTCCAATCAATACCTTTATGAATTAAATGATGCGCTCAATCATCTAATTGACGACATTAGTGAAGGAAATTTTTCGGAAATCGATTTTGAATCATTAATCGATCAAAGTGATGTAGTGAATGGAAAAGAACAGAAAAAAATAGAAGAATTCCTTGATGAGAAAAACATTCATACAAACGCTTTTGGACGAGAAGAATAAGAAATAAAAACGATAATCTATGGAACCGCATAATATTCAAAAAGCGCCCCTTTATCTTAAATGGGGACCGCTTCAGCCTGGCGACAATGACTCGGTTTTTGCCGAGATGGTCGACGGGCTTTTTTGTACAGTAAAAGAGGCACAGTGTAAGGGAAAGGAATATGCATAATATCATTACAACTAGACAATCATTGAATATAGGTAGGGTTTTGTTAGTCGGTAGGTGATCGATAGTTAGGCTCGTATACTTATGTCAAATTCGTTTCCTAAAAATACAAGGAGAACTTTTGCAGCAATTGTTTTTAGGAAATTCACGGGAGGGGACAGGCGCGAAGAGTATCGCCAAGGCTCCTAGCCCCGCCAACTGACATCCCAGGTAGCACGCTCACTTTACGTGTGCGGATACGCAATGGCCGATTCTCTACAGATCTTTTCGTTCGTTACTAACAGAGTGCCTTTGAAGAAAAAGCATTCGACTACTTGGAGCCTCGAGGTTGCGTTTACATACAAATTTGGGCTTGATTGGATGGGAGGCCGGCCCTACGAAAGAAAGCACCTCTTTTGGTTGATACATTGATCATACTAGGGGGTGCTTCGGCATGATAAGCGGTGTTTGATAGAGGCTTACAATAAAGAAAGGACTCGTATCCGGCGCAATTGAGTACAACGTTTTTAAAAATGGGCAACAAAGATTGGGTTTGAATCAAATTGTATCGCTTTCAAAGGCGGTCTATAATGAAAACAAGAAATGGGGGACGTAAAGTGCTAGATGAAAGATCCTACACATTGCTAAAAACAATTACCCAGCACAGACAAGTAACCAAACCAGAAGTTTTAAGAATGATGCAAGTATCGGAACGACAATTTGGTTATGATTTTGACAAACTGAATTATGCGTTAAAAAACTTGCATCTGCCTCCAATTCAATTGAAAAACAATACGTTTATTTTGGAGGAAAACTTAATCCAAGCGGTTGAATCTGGGGAATTATATGAAATTAATCCAGCCTTAGTCACCATTTCCAAGGAAGATCGGGTTTATCTACTTTACCTTTATACGTTCATTCGCAAGGAGCCTATTTCTAATTTTCACTATCAGACATTTTTAGGGGTAAGCAAGAACACGGCGCTTGAAGATGTAAAAAGAACGAGAGAGATTTGTGAAGAATGGAATTTGAGCATGATCTATTCCAGAAAAGATGGATATTATTTAATCGGTGATGAATTTGATAAAAGACGCTTGGCCTTATACGCGGTGAATATATTGTTAGATTCACCTTTTGGAAATGAACTAATCCATTTGCCGCTTAATGATTGGGGCTATGACGATTTTATTGAAGAAACGGAGAGCGTTTTTGCTGAGGTCGTCAAAAAACATTCCATCATGTTAGTCAAAAGCAGGAAAAATGAGATTCTTCCATTTCTGACTTACCTTCGAGCAAGAAAAAAATACGCGAACTTAAATTTTCCGGAATATCAAGAGCATATTATCGAAAGGCAAAATGCCTTTCTAGCGGGAAAGGAAATGGCCGAAACTTTCTTTGGTAAAGAAGCTGTTAGCGAGCAGTATTTTGTCAGCCTTATGCTGTTAATATCAATGCAAGAATCAAAATATGAAAACGCTTTATTGGAACAGTTGGCAGAACGAATTATCGAAGAATTTGAACGGGTGACATTGCTTCCGCTAGAGAATAGAGAAACATTGAAAAAAAGTCTTTATGATCATCTCGTTCCTGCATTCTTTAGAATTTCCTTTAAAATTCCTTTAGTCAATCCATTAATAAACAGGATAAAGGAAGAGTATCCGGAACTTTTTGAGTTTGTGAAAATCGCTCTTGCACCGCTATCGATGTGGACTGGGCAAGTGATCAGCGAAGAGGAAATTGGCTATTTTACATTGCACTTTGGCGGTTATCTTGAAAAAGATAAAAGAAACCATTCCACTGTCAATGGGTTAATCGTTTGTTCCAATGGCGTTAGTTCTTCATTGATGCTAAAAGCGCAGTTAAAGGAAATGTTTCCTAATATTCATTTCCTAAATGTTCATAGTATTGATCAGATGACAGAGATTCCTAAGTCCAGTTATGATCTTATCTTTTCAACAGTGAGGGTTCCATCTACGAAACCGGTTTATTTAGTAAAACCGTTGCTCTCACAGGTCGAAAAAAATTATTTGATTCAAGAAATTGCGAAAGAATTCCCAAGTTTGAATTACCGGAATATCTCTGTCGATCAAATTATTGAAGTCATCAGAAAATATGCAGATATTCGAGATGAAGAAAGATTATTTTCAGAACTTGTTCATGTACTTTATTTTGAGGGTTTTAAGAAAGGGAGATATTCGCCAATGCTTTCAGAATTATTGACAAAGGATATGATTAGCTTCACAGATGAAAGGTTGGACTGGAAAGAAGCTATCCGCTTAGCCGCGAAGCCATTGTCAGACACTGGTAAAATTGAAGACAGTTATGTGGATGCCATGATTAACAATGTTGAAGAATTAGGGGCCTATATCCATATCGGAAAAGGGATTGCCATTCCCCATGCAAGACCACAAGCCGGGGTCAACCAAGTCGGAATGTCGTTCTTAAGAACCAAAACGCCGGTGCTCCTTTTAGGTCAAGAACAACATAAAATTGATATTTTTATCTGTATAGCCGCAGTTGACAATGAAACCCATTTAAAAGCATTGTCACAACTAACAAAAATACTGGCTGACAATGATAAGCTCAAAGAATTGAAACAAGCAAAAACGGTTGAAGAAATAGTAAATATTAACAATGAAGGAGAGAGTAAATGATGAAAATTTTAACAGTTTGTGGGTCGGGTTTAGGTACAAGCTTTATGGTTGAAATGAATATTAAACAAATTTTAGAAGAGTTAGGCGTAACGGAAGTGGAAGTAAACCATTCTGACCTAAGTTCAGCAACTCCTGGCGATGCGGATGTGTTCTTCCTTGCAAAGGATATTGCAGAAGGCGGTTCCCATTTAGGGAATGTCGTTGTTTTGGAAAGCATCATTGACATGGAAGAATTGAGGGACAAAGTGAAACAAGTATTACAAGAAAATGGATTGCTCTAAAAATTTCATATGAGCTGATTGGGAGGTTTATCCTATGCAAACATTAATAGACATTCTTAGTGTGCCTGCCATCGTGGTTGCTTTAATCTCACTCGTTGGATTGTTGCTGCAAAAGAAAGGAACGGCAGATGTTGTGAAAGGGACAACAAAAACCTTTATCGGTTTCCTCGTTCTTTCTGCAGGAGCAGGTGTTTTACAAACAGCATTGATTCCTTTTGGAACATTGTTTGAAAAAGCGTTTAACGTATCAGGTGTTGTGCCAAACAATGAAGCCATTGTAGGCCTCGCGCTTTCAGAATACGGTACAACAACAGCGCTTATCATGTTCTTTGGTATGACTGTCAATATCATTCTAGCAAGGTTTACGAAATACAAATATATTTTTTTAACTGGCCACCACACGTTATACATGGCCTGTATGCTTGCAATTATCATGGCGGTTGCAGGGTTTGACTCAGTCGGATTAATTGCTGCTGGTTCTGTAGCATTAGGTATTATCATGACATTGTCCCCGGCAATTGTGCAACCATTTGTCCGGAAATTAACCGGAAACGATCAGGTTGCTCTTGGCCATTTTAGTGCGGTAGGCTACGCAGTTAGTGGTTTAGTTGGAAAAGCTGTCGGAGGCAAAAATCCTACTTCAACGGAAAAAATCCATTTTCCGAAAGGTTTAGGGTTCTTGCGGGACAGTACTGTAAGTATCGCGTTAACAATGGCTGTTATGTATGTCATTGTGGCTTTGTTCGCTGGACAACCCTTTATCGAAACAGAATTAAGTGACGGAACAAACTTCATTGTCTATGCTCTTACTCAAGCCGGTAACTTTGCGGCAGGCGTCTTTGTCATCTTGGCTGGTGTCCGTCTAATTCTTGCAGAAATTGTTCCTGCTTTTAAAGGTATTTCCACAAAGCTTGTACCAAATGCAAAACCGGCGTTGGATGTGCCAATCATTTATACCTATGCGCCAAATGCTGTATTAATTGGTTTCTTCTCAAGCTTTGTCGGCGGGATTGTAAGTATGGTTGTTATGACCTTTACAGGTGGAATCATTATCTTGCCTGGTGTTGTTCCACACTTTTTCACTGGTGCGGCAGCTGGGGTATTAGGGAATGCAACCGGTGGTGTTAAAGGGGCGGTTGTTGGTTCCTTTGTAAATGGTGTCATTATTTCATTCTTGCCTGTATTCTTAATGCCGGTACTAGGAGATCTTGGCTTTGCAAGCACAACCTTCTCTGACACAGACTTTGGCGTATCTGGTATCTTCTTCGGAACGTTGGCTAACTACTTTGGCTCCATTGCAATCGTGATCGGCCTAGTCATAATTGTTGCTCTAATGCTGGTTCCATTTGGTAAAAAAGCTTCTTCAACAGAAAATGAAGCAAAATAAAACCTAAATTTTGGACCAAAAATGAGTAGGAGGAGATAAAGCAAATGCAACGGCGGCAGAGGCCTTTCTATTATTAAAAACCAAGTTATCCCTATCAGATTTTCAAAAAGAAAAACATGGAGGTAAAAAATGACTAAAACAATTAATGTATCTCAACTCTCAATTAATACAATTCGGACCTTAACTCTCGATGCCGTTGAAAAAGCACAGCATGGACATCCGGGTATGCCGATGGGGGCAGCCCCGATGGCTTATAGCTTATGGAAACATTTTTTAAACGTGAACCCTGAAAATCCAAACTGGTTTAATCGTGACCGTTTTGTCCTTTCAGCAGGGCATGGTTCTACTTTAATATATTCTTTGCTGCATTTGACTGGATTTGACGTTACGCTAGAAGATTTGAAAAACTTCCGACGTCTTGGGAGCAAAACTCCAGGCCACCCGGAATATGGGGTCACTCCAGGGGTTGAAGCAACCACGGGCCCCCTCGGCCAAGGAATTCCCGCCAGTGTTGGCTTAGCAATGGCTGAGAGACATTTGGCAGCCTCCTATAATCGGGAAGGATTTCCCGTTGTGGATCACTATACGTATACCATTTGCGGTGATGGAGATTTAATGGAAGGTGTATCCTATGAAGCTGCATCTCTCGCCGGACACTTAAAACTTGGACGTTTAATCGTTTTATATGATTCCAATGATATTTGCCTTGATGGCGGACTTGAACTGGCTTTCTCTGAAAATATTCAACAACGTTTTGAATCTATGAATTGGCAATACATGAAGGTTGAAGATGGAAATGATGTAGATGCGATTGCAAAGGCTATTGAAGAAGCAAAAGCCGATGAAACCCGTCCAACAATTATTGAAATTAAAACGGTGATCGGTTATGGGTCTTCCTTGCAAGGAACCAATAATGCCCACAGTGACCCAATGGGGAAAGAGGAAGTTGCTAAAACGAAGAAGTTTTACAATTGGAATTATGAAGAAGCGTTTTATGTTCCTGAAGAAGTTTATGCTGATTACGCAACGATTCGCGAACGCGGAAAACAAAAAGAACAAGAATGGAATCAATTGTTCAGTCAATATGAAGCGCACTATCCGGAACTTGCGCAGGAATTAAAGCGAATCATGGAAGGCCAACTTCCTGAAAACTGGGATGAACATCTCTCCTCTTATGAAGAAGGAAGTTCATTGGCTACTCGTGTAGCAGGAAGTGAAGTCTTGAACGCGTTTGTCAAACGTATACCTGAATTTGTTGGTGGCTCTGCCGACTTAGATTCATCTACAAAAACAAGATTGAAAGAGGAGATCGATTTCGGTAATGATCGCTATGGGGGACGAAATATCCGTTTTGGTGTTAGAGAATTTGCGATGGGCGCCATTGCAAACGGTTTGGCACTGCATTCCCTTCGTCCCTTTGTAAGTACCTTCTTCGTATTCTCCGATTATTTGCGCCCTGCTATTCGATTGGCTGCTTTAATGGGACTCCCGGTAACTTATGTGTTTACACATGATTCCGTTGCCGTTGGACAAGACGGACCTACCCATGAACCGGTTGAACAGTTAGCTTCTTTTCGAGCAATGCCTGGTTTAACAGTAATTCGTCCTGCGGATGCGAATGAAACAAAAGCTGCATGGAAAGTAGCTGTTGAGCAAACAGACCGTCCAACAATGCTTGTGTTAGGAAGACAAAATGTCCCTACATTAAAGGATTCCGATACCTTGGCGGAAGAAGGTGTAAGACGCGGTGCTTATGTGATTTCCAAAGCAGAAGGGGCACCTGTAGGGATTTTGGTTGCTGCTGGTTCTGAAGTGTCCTTGGCGATCAATGCCCAAAAGGAATTGGCCAAAGAAGGCATTTATGTAAATGTAGTCAGCATGCCATCCTGGGATTTATTTGAAAAACAATCGCAAAAGTATAAAGAAGGCGTATTGCCAAGCAATCTTCAAACCCGCCTAACAATTGAAATGGGTTCGAAACTAGGATGGAGAGAATATGCAAGTACCAATGGTGCCGTTATGAGCATTGATTCCTTTGGCGAATCCGGCCCTGGTGAGGAAGTAATTGCAAAATTTGGCTTTACCGTCGAAAATGTAGTTGACAACTTTAAACAGCTACTAGCAAACGTTCGATGATTCCGATTTGATTCATAAGTAAGAAAAAGGTAACCTCGATAACGCGGTTACCTTTTTCTTTTTAAGAGAAGCGAGAAATTTGTGTTGACAGTCTATCATCATTACAGACCATCCTTTTGATTCTAAAGCAAGTATGTGGAACCTATGCAAAAAGGCAATCGAACGAGCATCGTTGAAATAAGTGTTACGGAGCGCTTTCGCAGCTCTTGGGCCTTGTTCAATTAAAGCATCTGCCCGCCAGATACTTCGAGGCGAGTCCCATTCACCCAGCCGAACTCCTCTGTGCACAAGGAAGCGATAACCCCACCGATATCATCGGCTTCTCCAACCCTACCTAGCGCTGTATTAGAGGCAACATGTTCATTCATCTGCGGATTGTCCCTTACCGCTCCTCCGCCAAAATCGGTCGCGATCGCTCCAGGGGCAACCACGTTGACGCGAATGCCTCGCTTTCCCCATTCTTTAGCCATATACTTGGTTAAGACCTCGATCGCGCCTTTCATTGCTGCATAAGCGCCAAACCCTTCAATGACAAAACGGGTCAGCCCTGTTGAAATATTGACAACTCTCCCATTGTCTACGATGTAAGGGAACAGTTTTTGTGACAGGAAAAAAACGCCCTTGAACTGCACGTTCATGATGTTGTCGAATTGTGCTTCCGTCGTTTCCGCAACGGAAGCGTGAATGCCGTAGCCCGCATTGTTGACCAAAATATCGATCTGATCCCGATTCCATCTTTCGTGCAGAACTGCGGACATCCGGGAAACAAACGCGTCCAATGAGGATACGTTGCCAGTATCTAACTGGATCGCTGCCGCTTTTCGACCACTGTTTTCTATTTCTTGAACAACTTTGTCCGCCTCGTCCTTGCGAGTATGATACGTGATAATCACGTCAATCCCTTTACGGGAAAGGGCGATAGCGGCATTTCGGCCAAGCCCTCGGCTGCCTCCCGTTACGAGTGCAATCTTTTGCGTTGAAATCATAGTCCCATTCTCCTTCTGATTGTTATGAGACCACTTGATCTGTCGTTAGCAGTGGTCTATAGTGAGTGTAGTACTTCGAGTTAACTCTAAGTCAAGAGGTGAAATAAAAAAATTGAATTACTCCATTAACGAGGTCGCGAGCAAGTTTGGCCTGTCCGCTCACACCCTGCGCTTCTATGACAAAGAAGGTTTAATGCCTTTTATCGGAAGGGATAAATCCGGCAACCGGGTATTCACGGACACGGATCTCAATTGGGTCGCTATGGTATGCTGCTTAAAGGATACGGGAATGAAGATCAAAGACATCAAGCAGTACGCGGATTGGTGCACGGAGGGCTTGCAGACGATCGAAGAACGAAAAACAATGCTCGCCGACCATCGTCAACAAGTCGTAAAGCAGATGGAAGCACTGAAGAAAAATTTGGCGCTTATTGATTCGAAAATCGCCGTTTACGAAAATCCAGAGGAGGCCGAAAAAAAGTACGGCTTGCTCGAAAAACAAGAATGAGCCACACTATGTCCTTGATAGGAAGGTGTGCATGCTTCTCTCGTAATCGTTTACTGGACTGTGAACCGGCAGGCGGTAGCAGGATGAGGCGTCGAAAACAGAAGTAGAAGGCAAGCTTCATCAAAAAAAAAAGAGGGAGCACGAGTCTACGACTCTATGCCCCTAACGCTTTTCTTTTATCTTTTATTGGGGTAATGGTGCTGAAGTATATGGCTACCACACTAATAAGAACGATGGCTATTCCTGCGATGATGAAGGATGCATCGAATAATAAAATAAACCCTAATCCAACGACAGAAGTAATTGTCGATAGGATCGTCCATGTTGAAAATGTTTCTTTCATGCTTAACCCAAAGTATTCTTTGATCATCCAAAATCCAGCATCATTCACATGGGAGCAAATCGAGCTGCCTGCTCCAGTTGCAAGAGTGACCAAGGCTAAATTGACATCGTATTGGGCTAGCATTGGCACAACCAATCCCGCTGTAGATATAGCGGCAACGGTGGCTGAACCTAAAGATATACGCAAGATTGCCGCAACGAGCCAAGCAAATAAAAGAGGGGACATGGACGTTTCTTTAAATAGTTCGGCTACATAATCTCCGACACCGCCATCAATGAGCACTTGCTTAAAGGCGCCTCCACCTCCAATAATTAAAAGCATCATTCCAATCGCTGCAATTGATGATGCACATGAATCCATCACTTGTTTGATTGGGATCTTTCTTGCTATCCCCATTGTATAAAATGCAAGCAATAAAGATAGTAACATGGCAGACGAAGGGTTTCCGACAAGGCGAATGATTTCTATGATCGTATTATCCTCAAACCCTACTGAGTTCTGGACGAGATCGACGATTGTAGAAATAGCCATTAATAAAACAGGGAACATCGCAGTTAAGACACTAATACCAAATCCAGGCGTTTGTTCGAGTTTGAATGTTTTTTGTTCTCCTAACGAGTCTATATTGCCTGTTTTGTTGAATGCATCCGGTGCAATTTTTTTAGCAACCTTAGTAAAGAGAGGGCCTGCGATAATGACAGTTGGTATGGCAATCATAATTCCATAGAGTAAAACGACTCCAAGATCTGCCCCATACTCGCCAGCTATTACGGTCGGTCCTGGGTGCGGCGGTAAGAAACTATGAGTTGCTAATAAAGCGGCTGCCATAGGAATGCCTAAGTATAAAATAGAAATCCTTAGTTCTTTTGCAATCGAAAATACAATCGGGATTAATAATACTAAGCCGACCTCAAAAAATAGGGCAATGCCGACAATGAACGAAGCAACAACAACAGCCCACTGAATTCTCTTTTCTCCAAACTTGTTAATTAACGTCATGGCGATACGCTGGGCACCCCCTGCGTCCGCAATTAACCTGCCAAGCATAGCACCGAGCCCAAATATTAACGCGATATGGCCAAGTGTACCTCCTAATCCCGCTTCAATGGAGGACACTACATTTTCTAAAGGCATGCCTAGTGCCAACGCTACGATAAAAGCGACAATAATTAATGAAACAAATGTATTTAACTTGAATCCAGTAATCAAAATGAGTAACAAGACAATTCCAGCTGCTACGATAAATAATGGCATCCTAAACCTCCAAAAATGAATAAGTATTCGTGTGCTTTCAACATACTTGGATTGTCTACTATCCGAAAGGGCCGTTCATTGAAAAAAACCATATACGGAAAACGCTTTCAATAAATCCCCCATTTATGAAGCACAATGGGGGAAATTTTACGCACGTTTTAACCTGTGTGCCATTTAGACGTTTATTTGTTCTTCCTCTAACGCTTTTACTCCAGCTTTTAGAACTTCAATGATTCGATCTGTATCGTAAATATTTCCTCGCCAAGTTCCTCCACTTACGGATTGGAGCGCAGCCCATAAACGAGTATCGTCTGGCAGATCTGGATTCGGTTGAAGGTCTGGATGGAGGGAGCGTTCTTTCAGTACTTGACTTGCATCGGCCAAAGAAAGCCGCTCATTTTCCGTTCCAATGAAATTGACAGAACCTACTAACTCATTGCGGTCAACGATGATTTCAATCACATCTCCATCGCGTAATTTTCCAATTGGTCCGCCTGCCAATGCCTCAGGTCCGATATGTCCAATGCATGCGCCCGTAGAAACACCTGAAAAACGGGCATCTGTAATCAAGGAAACATGTTTTCCATAAGACAAATGTTTTAATGCCGATGTTAGTTGGTAGGTTTCTTCCATCCCCGTTCCGGAAGGGCCGCCGCCCATCACAACCATGATGTCCCCTGCTTCAATGCTTCCATGTTTAATCGCCTTTATAGCAGACTTTTCTGAAGTAAAGACTTTCGCTTTCCCGGTATGTCTATAAATTCCGTCTTCTCCTACTACTGAAGGGTCAATAGAAGTCGATTTAATGACAGATCCTTCAGGCGCAATATTTCCTTTCGGGAATGTAACCGTAGAAGTTAGGCCTCTTTCTTTTGCTTTGATTGGGTCCATGATAATATCGTCTGGATCAATTCCGTCTGTTTCGAGCAACTGTTTTTTCATTAGAGCGCGTCTTTCGGATTTTTCCCACCAATCAAGGTTTGCACCAAGAGTTTCTCCAGTCACAGTTTGTACATCTTCATGCAGTACGCCTAATTTTCTTAAATGCAACATAACCTCAGGAACACCACCTGCGAGGAATACCTTAACAGTCGTGTGACCAACAGGCCCATTTGGCAGGACATCAACGAGGCGAGGGATTTTCTTATTGATTCTTGTCCAGTCCTCGACAGTAGGTATCTTGCAATTAGCGGCGTGGGCAATGGCTGGGATATGAAGGAGTAAATTGGTTGAACCGCCAAAAGCCGCGTGAACCACCATCGCATTTTCGATCGCTTTATCCGTCATAATGTCTTTAGTTGACAGTCCTTTTTTCTCCATCTCTAATGCTGCACGGGCTGATTGTCGAGCCATCTCCATCCAGATCGGCTGGCCAGATGGCGCCAGTGCCGAGTGAGGCAACGCGATACCCATCGCTTCGGCAACGACTTGAGAGGTGCCAGCTGTTCCAAGGAATTGGCATCCTCCTCCCGGTGTCGCACAAGCACGGCACCCGAGATCGGCAGCTTCTTGTAAGCTGATTTCGTTATTGGCGTAGCGTGCTCCAATCGTTTGAATTTTGCCTGCGTCTTCACCGTTTGTAGGCGGAAGCGTGACACCTCCTGGAACAATAATAGTTGGCAAGTCATGCATGGACGCTAAAGCAACCATCATTGCCGGAAGGCCTTTATCGCATGTCGCTACGCCAATAACGGCACGGCGCGTTGGCAACGAGCGAATTAGCCTTCGATAAACAATCGCTGCGTCGTTTCGAAACGGCAGGGAATCAAACATACCAGTTGTTCCTTGGGAACGGCCATCACATGGGTCACTAACGAATCCGGCAAAAGGGACGCCTCCTTGTCTGCGGATTTCTTCCGCTGCTTCCTTCATGAGCAGGCCTATTTCCCAGTGGCCAGTATGATAGCCTAAGGCAATCGGAGCGCCATTTTCATGCCTGATTCCACCTTGAGTGCCTAGGATTAAAATTTGTTTTCCAAGGAGACGGGAAGGCGCCCATCCCATACCAACGTTTTGAGATAGTCCAAAAAGGTCGCCACTTGGTGAATCTAACAACATCTCGGATGTAAGGGGGAGTGAGCCATCCGCTCCTTTTGCATGAGTCTGAATGTTGTAAAGAGAGACATCCTCATCGCCAAATATTAAATGCAATGACATATGTTTTCCTCCATGATTGAGATTATTCCTTTCAACGAAAGGAAAGCAATCCTTTTTATTGTCTTATCATTGCTTCAAGAATCACCGATAAAGCTGAATTTCAATAAAGCGCTTTCAACTTCATTGGAAATTCACCCCCTTAAAGTTTTGCTCAACTAGGTGTTTTTTGCTCATTCATCTTTCGTTAATGGCTCCATTCATCTTCATACAGCTAAAAACGTCGTTATTTTGGTTTTATATAAGAAACCTAGTTTGTTGTATTAAACTATTTTGATGATAGCATACAATTTATGAGTTGGAAATAGATTTTTTTCAATTAGAAAAACCGTGAACGGTAAGATGAATGGCTGTCTAAACGATGCGTCCTATCTCATGAAACCAACTTGAATGGACAATTGCCTTAAATAAAAATACGATATTGACTACATGAATTGATCATGTTAGGTTTTAATAAGAAAACCAAGTTTATTATATTAAACAAAATAGAAGGGTTTGGCGCTATGGAGAAAAAATATTGGGTTCCCGCGATTGGGAAGGCAGATAACATTTTAAATCTTATTGCCTATCGGCCCAATCAATATCGGCTAATTGATCTCTCCAATGAATTAAATATTAATAAAAGCTCACTTTATTCATTGCTGAATACACTTGAAACGCTCGGTTGGGTGAAGAAAGGGAAGGATGATACGTATTCCCTTGGAATGAGATTTGGTGTATTTAGTGCTTTGTACTCGAGTCAATTTGATTTAATTGGCACGTTTTCGGAGGAGGCAGTGAGCACTGTCAACAATTTAGATGAAACGATTCAGCTTTCGATTTTGGATGGTGTCGATATTTTATATTTGGCAAAGAAAGAGGGGAGTTCCCCAGTAAGGGTTGCCACTGATCCAGGAATGAAATTTCCTGCTCATGCAACTGCGATGGGAAAAGTTCTCCTTTCCAAATATACGTTTAACGAAATGAAGGACTTGTATGAGGGAAGAAGCCTTGAGGCTAAAACGCCATACACCATCAAAACATTAGAGGAGCTATGGGCACAAATTGCCCTATTAGATGAACAGGGCTACATTAAGGAATATCAAGAAGCCGTAGAAAATTTCTTCTGTATTGCTGCCCCAGTAAAGAATCAAGAGGATGAAGTCATTGCTGCTGTTAGTGTAACGATGCTAACAACAAGTTGGGAAAAGAAACAAGAAGAAGCAGAACGGGAGATTGTAGACTTGGCCAAGAGAATTTCTCTTCATGCAGGATTTTTAAAACCTGTCGGGCCTCAATAGAACGAATTTGTGAGAATCCAAGAATAATGGTTTTGGTTCAAGACCATTTTCTTGGATTGAAAAAAGGCGGCTTTCATATGCATTCCGGTTAGTGACTAAAAAAATGAATGCGTTATCATGCTGTGGGCAGGTTCGATTTGAAACCCGGCTAAACAATCTATCCAAAAAGGAGACTAACTCTATATGAAATTCATTCGATTTAAAGATCAAGAGCATATTGTCCATTCTGCGATTGGACAGACATTTTCTGAAATGTATGTCGTCCCTTTCGATAACTATGTGAATTTTTATTATTATCTTAAAGAAAATGCGAAAACAGCAGAAATGTATATTAAAGAGAACAGCCTAGCTCCAGTATCAATTGAAGAAACGGCCTTGGAGATCCCCATAGAGGCAGATGAGGTATGGGCTTCGGGAGTAACATACATGAAAAGCAGAGAGGCCCGAAATTACGAAGCAACGAATGGAAAGCTCGATGTATTAACGTTTTACGATAAAGTATATGACGCTGAGCGCCCTGAGATCTTTTTAAAATCGACTGCACGGCGCACCCAAGGTCCAAATAAAGAGTTATTGATCCGAAGTGATTCAAACTGGCAAATTCCTGAACCTGAACTAGGCTTAGTTATTGGCGAAGGGGAAGAGATCATTGGTTATACATTAGGAAATGATATGAGTTGCAGAGATATTGAGGGCGAAAATCCTTTATATTTGCCACAGGCGAAAGTGTGGAAAAAATCTTGTTCCATTGGCCCAGCCATCCTTATGCCAACTGGCATCGAAAATCCATATGAGCTTTCGATTATGTGTACGATTAGCAGGGAGCACGAGGTTGTTTTCCAGGGGTCAGCTAGTGTGAGTCAATTAAAAAGAAAACTAGAGGAATTAGTAGAGTTTCTAATACGCGACAATGACATCGTACCTGGAACGGTCTTATTGACGGGCACGTGTATTGTTCCCGATAACGATTTCACATTAGCGGTAGGCGATGTGATTGACATTAGCTCTAAACCCATCGGCACATTAAAGAATTATGTCGGTTCCTTTCAAAAATAAAGAAGTCTGAGGTGATTAAGTTGTTGCAAGGCATCATTCCTCCACTTGTTACGTTTTTTGATGAAGATGGCTCAGTAGATAAAGAAACGAATTTCCGACTAATCGATATTCTGATTGAAAAAGAGGTAGATGGACTTCTCTTATTAGGGAGCAGCGGTGAGTTCACTTCTATGACGCACCAACAAAAGAGCGATTATATCGATCACGTCATCCCCTATATCAATAAGCGGGTTAAGTGTATGGTGAATGTTGGAAGCAATGTTGTTGAAGAGGCGGTAGATTTAGCGATAAAAGCTGAAAAAGCAGGAGCGGATGCAGTTTTAATTGTTAATCCCTTTTATTGGCCATTAAGTGAAGCACAACTGATCGATTATTTCAGCGAAATTATTCAATCGATTAAAATAGATGCCTATCTCTATAATGTGCCGATGCTTTCATCACAAGAGATCCCAGTAAACATTATTCCTGAGTTACTAGAAAGACATGACAATTTAAAAGGAATAAAAGAAACGGTTAGTGACATAGGCAGATACAGAAAATTAATTGAAAACGTTAGACCTAAAAACACCGAATTTGTAATTTTAACAGGTTTTGATGATCATTTATTACCTGGTATGATGATCGGCACCAACGGAAGTATTAATAGTACAGCTGTCGTATTCCCAGAAATCTCCGTCAAGCTAAAGAAAGCGATGGAACAGCAACATTTCGAAGCAGTGAATCGTTACCAAAACCTAATAGCCGAAGCCATGCAACTATATGATATAAACAACTCATTCTTTTCAACGATTAAAGAGGCGGTTTCCTATAGATGGTTTAACGGTGAACGTGTCTATCATAAGAAACCTTTTCATTTAATTAACGCCAATACAAGGTCAGAAGTAGAAAGAATCGTCGATAACATCAATCGTAAATGGAAAGAAGACTGATTGATTGGAATTCTAGTAAGTTAAATAAAATCAGATAGGGGTGCGTATAAGTGGCGAAATTTACACAAACAGTAGAAGTATTTCAAAATTACATCAACGGTGAATGGAAAGACAGTACGAGCGGACAAGTAATGGATAGTGTGAATCCAGCGAACAAAACTGAAACGATCGGCCAACTCCAGTCTTCGACAACTGAAGAAGTCGATGAGGCGATTCAATCGGCGACTGAAGCGAAAATCGGCTGGCGTAAAACCGGGGCATATCAACGGGGCCAACTATTAGCTAGTGTCGCAAATGAGTTAGAAAAAAACGTTGATGACATTGCCGAAACGTTAACAAAGGAAATGGGAAAAACGTTGCCCGAAGCAATTGGTGAAACGCAACGTGGGATAGCGATCTTACGGTATTATGCAGCAGAAGGGATGAGAAAAGAGGGGGAAGTGATTCCAGCTTCCGATAAAGAGGCGCTAATGTTTACAAAACGGACGCCTTTGGGCGTAGTTGGCATCATTACCCCTTGGAACTTTCCAGTAGCAATCCCTATATGGAAAATCGCTCCGGCATTGGTTTATGGAAATACGGTTGTCTTTAAGCCAGCTTCTGAAAGTGCGGTCACAGCCGCTAAAGTGGTTAAGTGTTTTGAACTTGCAGGCCTTCCTAAAGGGGTATTGAACTTTATAACCGGAAAAGGCTCCATTGTTGGCGAAGCGCTTATAAATAGCAAGAAATTAAACGGGATTACGTTCACTGGATCGGAGTCCACCGGTAAACGAGTCGCAAAAGCAGCAAGCGCTAATGGCATAAAATACCAACTGGAAATGGGCGGGAAAAATCCGGTCATTGTTCTAGACGACGCAGATGTCCAAAGCGCTGTGCAAGGAATTTTAAGCGGTGCCTTTAAATCAACAGGGCAAAAATGTACGGCAACGAGTCGTGTCATTGTACAAGAAGGGATTTACGAAGAACTGAAAGCCGCCCTTTTAGCGGAAACGAAAAAGATTACGATCGGCGATGGGATGGATTCAACCATTTGGATGGGGCCGTGCGCCAGTGAAAGCCAATTAAATACCGTTTTAGAGTACATTCAAATCGGCCAAGAAGAAGGCGCTACACTTCTATTCGGTGGGCAACGGTTAACTGAAAATGAATACGCTAATGGGTTCTATGTCGAACCAGCGATTTTTGAAGATGTGACTTCCGCCATGCGTATTGCCCAGGAAGAAATATTTGGACCAGTGATTGCTCTTATTAAAGTAAAAAGTGTCGAAGAAGCAATTGATATCGCAAATGACACTGAATTTGGGTTAAGCGCTTCCTTATACACAGCAAATATTGGCTCAGCCCTTTCCTTCATTGATGATATCGAAGCTGGATTAGTCCGTGTCAATTCAGAAAGTGCCGGTGTCGAATTACAGGCGCCATTTGGCGGAATGAAAGCTTCAAGTACTGGAACACGTGAACAAGGGGAAGCGGCCAAAGAATTTTATACGGCGATTAAAACGGTTTTGATTAGAAGTTGAGTGAACCTTTGTCCAAGTAGGCAGTCGAAATAATCACCATGTAAACGGCTTATGCTCTGATGTCTAGAGCTTAAGCCGTTTTTTAAAAGTGGTTCGATAAATCGAGGTTTGCCCAAACGAACAACATGGCCCTGGCGAAGCAAAACGGTCATTAAAATTTGCGCCATCACTTCTATTTAATCTAATTTAGTGTGACGCAAAATCTGTTTAACTAGTGCAGTCGCAGCAAAAAGGATCATAAAGATTAATATGATAGAAGCTCCCGGTGGTGTACCTAATTCATACGAAGCGACTAAACCACTCAACATGCCAATTAAGGCAATCACGATTCCAATGAAAATAACACCATTAAAGCTTTTGCTTAACCGCATTGAAATTGCAGCAGGTAAGACGATAATGGCTGAAACGAGTAAAGCGCCGACTATCGGCATAATGATTGCAATCGTTACCCCTGTTAACACGTTAAACAAAATAGACATCGTTTTGATAGGCAAACCTGCAGTGAAGGCAATTTCCTCGTCGAATGTCAAAATATACATAGGTTTGCGGAAAACGAAATAGAGGAGACTAATCATAATCGTTAGGATGAACAACATCCATACTTGCTGCTGACTAATGGTGACAATGGAGCCAAATAAAAATTGGTTCATACTTAAAGTCGCGCCACCCTCATTTAACCCCATCAAGAATAGGGCTAGAGCCATGCCAACTGACATTAAGATCGCAATCGAAATTTCTGAATACGTACGATACACCACTCGTAAATATTCAAGCATGATGGCAATTGCCGCAACGACTAAAAGATTGGTCCACGTTGGATTGACGCCGATTAGCAAACCTAGTGCTACACCGGCTAAGGATACATGGGATAAAGTATCCGCCATTAGAGACTGTCTACGCAATATTAAAAACAAGCCTAACAATGGTGCAATGAATGAGATTAGCAGGGAGGCTTGGACAGCTCTTTGCATGAATCCATGGAAAAACATCTCCATGGAGAGCCCTCCTTCCTGACTAGCTCAATATGTTTATCAGCATAATGACGGATTTCTTCATGATCATGGGTAACCATTAAAATCGCTTTCCCATGTTCACGACAATTGTGCTTCAACAATTTATAGAATTCTTCTCTAGAATTCACATCCATTCCAGTCGTCGGTTCATCTAGGACAAACAAATCAGGGTCTGTTGCAAATACACGGGCAATCGAAATCCGCTGTTTTTGCCCGCCAGATAATTCGCCTATTTTGTTATGGCGCATGTCCCACATTCCCACGGATTCTAGTGAGCGCCGCACATGCTCCTTGTCTACTTTATCTAATCTTTTAAACCATTTGCCCCTTTGATAGCGGCCGGATTGCACAAATTCAAGCACAGTACTTGGAAATCCAGCGTTAAACGAGGCAACCTGCTGTGAAACATATCCGATCATGAGCTTCTCGCCAAAACGATTTTTTGGTGAAATGCGGACGCTGCCTTTTGTTGGTTTCAGCAAACCTAAAATATTGCGCAACAAAGTTGTCTTTGCGGCACCATTTTCTCCAGTTAGCATCACAAAATCTTCTGCATTTACTTCAAATGAAATATTTTCTAACAGCGGTTCATGTTCATACTGAAAGGCGAGATTCTTTACTTCAATATAATGCATAATGAAACGACCTTTCTATTCGTTGTTTCCTATCTGCCATCGTTTAATTATCTTGTTATTTGATGCTTACCTGTAAAGCTTCCAAGTTTTTACGCATGGCGTCGACGTATCCTAGATTTTCTGCTTGTAGCTCTTCAGACAGTACTTCTAAGTCATACAAAACGGCGGTCTCTGTCCCTGTTTCAGTAGCGACTGTTTCGGCAATGGCTGAATTTGCCCCTTGTTGATAATAAATAACGGGCACATTATGTTCTTCCACGAGGTTTCCAATTTCAGCAATGCGCGATGGACTTGGTTCTACTTCTGTAGATAAACCGCCAATCGCTACTTGCTCTAACTGATAACGTTGCGCAAGGTATCCAAATGCTTGGTGTTGTACGACAAAAACGCGGCTTTCTGCATCTTCAAGAGCAACTTGATAGTCCTCATGTAAGGCTTGAAGCTCTTTATTAAAGGCTTCTGCATTTTCCTCATAAATCGCTTGTCCGTCTGGATCTGCCTCAATCAGGGCATCGCGGATAACATTAACTTGCTCTTGTGCCAATACAGGGTCTAGCCAAATATGTGGATCGTGTGATTCATGATCATCAATAATGACCGATACTGGCTCTGATTCTGCATACGTATGATGATCGTCATCAAAAAGGACTGCCCGTACTTCGAAGCTTTCTCCAGTCGTTTTATACTCAAAGTGGTCGGTTCCTTGACCAGATACAGCTTCCCATTCATCCTCTTCACTCATACGTGTGTACCAGTGCCAATGATCGTAGTCTACGTCTTCTTCAAGCAGCGCAACGAGTGTAACCACGTCTCCTGTATGGTAGTGATCCGCCAATCCAACTATTTCAATTGCGCTATCACTTCCATGTTCATGGTGTTGACCATGTTCCTCATCGTGCTCATGTTCGTCTTCCTGGCCATGATCATCAATGACAATTTCTACTGGGTCTGACTCGGCGTATTCATTGTGGTTCTCATCAAAAAGGACTGCCCGGACCTCAAAGCTTTCTCCTGATGCCTCATAGTTGAATTCAGGTCCTCCTTGATTCGGAACAGTTGCCCATTCATCATCCGCACTTTCTCTTGTATACCAGTGCCAATGATCATAGTCTACCTCTTCATCTAATTCCGCCGTTAATTCAATCATGTTGCCAGTATGATAATGATCCGCAACCCCTTGAATGCTGATCGTTCCAGCAGCTTGTTGCTTTTCCTCGTCTCCATGTTGATCGTGGTCATGAGCATGACCTGATCCACTCGTATCAACTACATCCACACCATCTGCTGTGCGAGCAATGACGAGATCATCGTTCTCGACTGTGTTTAATAGACTTGAAACCCAATGTTCCATTTCTTCACTACTATAGACAAATACTTTTGCCTCATTCACAGCCGCTACATCTTGGGCACTTGGTTCATAATGATGAGCATCTTCTCCTGCAGAAACCATGAGTGATACGTCGGCACGATCCCCTGCGACTTGTTGAGCAAATTCATACATTGGATAAAACGATGTTACAACCGATAATTTATCACTTGCAGTATTTTCGTCTTCATTTTGGCTACAGCCTATAAGAGTCGTACACACAAGTGAACTAAACAAAATGGTAGCGAACCAAGTGCTTTTCATCCTATATTCTCCTCACATTAGTACGAATTTCAACTATATTCTTTTAAATGAACTTCTGCGACATTTAATGTGCCAACATATCACGTACGATACCATCTTTGTCTAATTCAGAAGGGTAGTACGTTGGCCAATTGGTAACTTCGTCCAATAGGGCCTCGCGGTCATCTCCCCAATATAAGTGGAAATGATGGGAATCTACGGGATAGATATTGTGATCACTAAACTGAATGTATTGAGGCATTTCATCTGATCCATCAACTAATTTAAAGATAAATCGTACCCCTCTATTGCCTGCTTCATAGGTAAGAATCTCGTAACCATCTGACTCGTACTCTCCTGCATACTCGTTGTCATTTTCAAAGAAAGTGACAATATTGTCTTCAATGATGATACGATCAACATCTGTTTCATATCCGACCGTATAATACTGCTTGTACTCATCTGCTGTCTTATCTCCATCTTCTGCTTTATGTTCAAACACTTCGTCTAGATCTCCAGATAGAAGGTAAGGATAAACCGATTGCCAATCACCTTCCCAATCAGACAATTCGCGATCTTCAACTTGACTATCTTCAAAATAGCCTTGATAGATTTGGCGGCTTTCTTCATCATGTCCATGATGATCATCAATCACCACTTTGACTGGTGCAGATTGAACGTGAGGCTTATGGTCATGATCGAATAATACAGCCTTTATTTCTAAGCCATCTATTGTTGCTTCTCCTGTAAATGTGTCCGTTTCCTGCCCTGAAACGACTTCCCATTCCTCATCCGCGTTTTCTCGGCTATACCAGTGCCAATGATCATAGTCTGTTTCTTCATCCAGTTCTGCAGTTAGCTCAATTGCATCGCCAGTATGGTAGTGATCAGCAACCCCTTCAATGTTTATCTTTTCGGGAGCCTCAAAATTGTTCGTATCACCATGGGAGTGATCCTCATCTGTATGTACTTCTGATTCTTCTTTTTCTATTCCGTTTACTTGCTCCTTCTCTTTTGTCCCTTGACATGCTGTTAAATAAGTACTGAGTACCACTAAACTTGATAAGCCAATAAGTAGCTTTTTCATTTTTTCTTTCCTCTCCTTTAAGGTAAAAGTATAAATCGTAATTATTACGTTTTGTTACAAACTAACACTTCTTTTGCTATTCCGTCAAGAGTTTTATTTCTTTCGTTCGAATAATAATCGATATCCATAAAGGGGGATATCGGAGCTGTTGGTTGATTGAAACTCTCGCTTTGCTTCGATCAAAGTGGATTTGTGGAGGGTAATCATAGTTGTTTTAAGTCGCTGTTAAAAGAGGAGAAAACTCTAATTGATTTGACCATTGTTTTTCGTTTGTGTCGAAAAACGACGTATGAGGGAGGGCACCATCTTTACTATTTACATTCCTACATGAACATCATATAATTCTTTTAAATCGTAATTGATACGATTTGTGTTTGCGGCAACACATGTTACGATCAAAGTTGGAAATGTAGGCGATGGAGGAAAAAGAGGCTTGCCAAAACAACAAACGGTTCCGGTAACGATTTTAACGGGCTTTCTAGGTGCAGGGAAAACCACATTGCTCAATCACTTCTTAAAAGGGATAGATGAGCAAAATGTGGCTGTCATCATTAATGAATTTGGCGATACATCGATTGATAGCCACTTGGTCGTGCCAACTAAGGAAGAAATTATAGAGGTGAATAGTGGTTGTATTTGTTGCAATGTACGGGCTGATTTAATCAATCGATTAAGGAATTTGATTAAACGAGAAGAACCGCTTGACCGTATTATGATTGAAACAACAGGTATGGCGAATCCGGCACCCGTCATTCAAACATTTTTAATGGATAAGGAAACGGCCCATTCATTTGAAATCAATCATGTGATTACGATGGTTGACGCCAAACATATTTGGCAACATTTAGCGGAAGAAGAGCCTGGGCAACAAATCGCTTTTGCTGATGTTCTCTTAATAAATAAGGTTGATTTGATTACGGACGATGAAAAAAAAACTGGGACAACGGCTGACTCATATGAACCCACATGCGAAGCAAATTTATACAACATTTGCACAGGTAGATAGTCGAGATGTCGTTGGCAAAAAATCCTTTGATTTAAAAAATGTAGTGAAAATAGATCCAACTTTATTAACCGAAATGCATCACCACCGCCATAATGAACAAGTGACTTCTTTTGTGTTTCAGGAAGGTCATCCCCTTGATTTAGAAAAAGTGAACAACTGGTTCGCCTATTTAGTCCAATTTAAAGGGGAAACGTTGTATCGTTATAAAGGTGTCCTTTATATAAAGCAACTTGAGAAAAGAGTTGTTTTTCAAGGCGTACATATGTTATTTGCAAGTACAGAAGGAGCGCCGTGGGCGAAAGAGGAAAAGAGGCAAAGTGAAATTGTTTTTATTGGCAAGCATCTTGACAAACAGGAACTAGCGAAAGGCTTTCACTATTGTCGTGCTTCATTTTTTGCGACTTAAATCGTATTGATTTTGGCTTGGTTGAAGATCACAATGAATAGATAGTTGGCAGATCTTTGTACAACGGACAAGCCTCTATCCTAGAAAAGTGTACATGGATCAAGATAAGGACGAGAATAAGGAATGAGCCACTGCTTCTAAAAACAGTGGCTCATTCTCTATAAGCTTTCAGATACAGAGGCCTAACCACGGCTATAAGGCAGAATGCCCCGAGAGCGGAGCCGAGTACATAAAACCTGTTCATGCTGTCAAAAAAGGTCTGGATGATTGCCGATCCGAGCGCCGCCCCTAGTGCCGCTAAGAAACCAAGAAGAATGTTTTTCATAAAACCTCCAACACGAGAATCGCGCAGTATTCATCCGTTATCGGAATGCGAGGAATAAACGTTGTCAAGAAACGATAAAAACACCTTGTTAAACGCTTCAGGGTTATCTTGATGGGCGCAATGGCTGGCATTGTCAATCCAATAGAACTCTCCATTTGGCTCTCGCTTCGCCCAGCGTGGTGCTGTTTTTTTTATGTTGCCTGTTTGGTCATTGACGCCACAGACAAGTAAAAATCGTTTTTGGATATGGTATGTTTCTTCTTCGTGCAAGCAGTCTTGCATGCCTTGAAAGATTTTTGGGAAATCCTTCCGGCCAACCGTATGAAAGCACTCGCGTAAATAGGCTTGCACATCGGGTTTAATCGAGCTAGCGCGTGCACTTTGATTGACTAACATCTTCCACGGATACAGTGACAAGAGCAGCGGCGTGAGGGTGATTAATCCTTTCTCTATGAACGTCATCTTTTGCGTATTGCACGTACAATCAATCAAAACCAAGCTCTCGACTTTGTCTGGATGGTGGAAGACCAACTCTTGAGCTGCATTTCCGCCCATCGATTGGCCGATAAATGTCGCTTTTTCAATGCCTTCTTTCGTCATAATCGCCAACATGTCATCGATCAACAGCTTGATCGTAAAATCTGTCCCAATTGGCCGGGACAGCCCATGCCCTCGTGCATCCCACAAAAGCAGGCCGTACGTTTCATCGATTACATGAAGCTGTTCAGCAAACATGCGATGGTCCGTACCGGCGCCATGCATGAAAATCAACCAAGGGCCGCGATGGTTGGCAGTCACCCAATAATGAATTGGGCAACCATCCTTTTCAAGGACTCGTTGTTTTAATTTCATTGTGTTTCTCCTTTTGTGTTGACCGATTTTGAAAACAGCTGCATGTATCCGATTGCCTCGGCCTCAGCAGCGCATGGACAGGAAAGGCGCCGGAAAGCAGCGCCAAAGGCAAACGTCGCTACTCAAGTCATGCGTTCCGTGGATGCTCCTTTTCAATCAGCCCCTAAAAATGTTGTCTCTAACTCGACTTCCTTCACCTGTTTGCCATCATAATCGACTTGGTAGGCTTTCGCTTGCGGCCTTGAGCTGACAATTTTCCACACGTCTTTTTCCTTATAATGAAGGGCGACTCCGTCATCGGCGGCTATTCCAGGTTTGATGTTGCCAGCCGCTACGAATTGCTGATAGCGCGGCCTTCTGTCTGTTTCGCCGTCATAATGGGGACAGTTGCTTCCCGTTAAAAACCCAAGTCCATTGGTTAGTGGTTCGAGCCCCTTTCCGTAAGAGTCTGTCACGCCTTCTTCAAACCAACAAATTGAACCGGCGCTAATGCCTGCTAGTACGGTTCCTTGTTCCCACGCTTTTTTCATTATCGCATCTAAGCCCCATTCCCTCCATAAAACGAGCAAATTTTTCGTGTTTCCGCCGCCTACATAGATGATGTCTTTTTCAAGCAAATAGCTTTCTAAATCTCGAGTCGGCGGTCTAAATAAAGACAAATCCGAAGGCTGGCAATGTTCGTTGCGGAAGAAGTGGTAAAATTTAGCGATATAATGTTCGGCATCACCGCTAGCAGTCGGAATAAAGCAAATGGTTGGCTTAGGTTTGGCGGATTGATTCAGTATGTAGCGGTCTAATAAAGGGTTGTCAGGTTCCATCGAGAACCCTCCTCCTCCAAGGGCAATGATTTGCCTCATTCGATTCATCCTTTCTCTAATAACGAACGATTTGCTCTTATTCAGCGTTCACGAGCTTGTTTGTTAATGTCCCTAATTGTTCAATATGAACGGAAACGGTGTCTCCAGGTTGCAAATAACGCCGCTCTGCTTCAGGTAGGCCGAGAATGACTCCTTCAGGCGTGCCAGTAAGGAGAATATCCCCTGGCTTTAGCGTAAAGTGGCGGGAAACATAACTGATAATCTCGGCACATGTGAAGATCATATCGGCTGTATTCGATTGCTGTTTGATTTCGCCGTTGACTCTTGTCTCAAGCGCTAAGTTTTGCGGATCAGCAATGTCTTCTTTTGTGACAAGAAACGGACCGATTGGGCAAAACCCATCGCATGTTTTTCCTAAAAGCCATTGCGCTGTTTTCATTTGCAGATCACGGGCGGACAAGTCGTTAGCCGTGCAGTAGCCTAACACATAATCAAGCGCCTCGTCCTCAGTGACTTGTTTCGCCGTTTTGCCAATGACAACAGCGAGCTCCACTTCGTAATCCAATGCTTGCGTTACAGGAGGAACGACAATGTTGCTGCCATGACCAGTAAGGGTGTTATTAAATTTGCTAAAGAGAATCGGCGTTTCTGGATAAGGGGAACCTGTTTCATCTGCATGGCGCCTATAGTTAAGGCCGATGCAAATGATTTTCTCTGGGTTCGGAATGGCAGGGCCAAACGTACAGGACTCAATGGCATGCATGTAAGGCCCTGTTTGTTCTAATGTTTGCATGTAAGCTTCTAAAGCTGGCAGCGATTCCGGCTGATTGATCAATTCGTCCATTGTTGCTGGGACTTCCTCAGCAGGGCGAGCTTGCAAAGCCTCATAAATATTCGCAATTTGCCCATTTCGTTCGACGCCTAAGTGGTTGTGTTCCAACGTGCATAATTTCAAGGGAACCGCTCCTTTTTTGGTTTGTTAACTGCTGCTTTTAAAGATGATTGTTCTATTTTAGCATAAAAATCAGAAATCAATCATCGACTTCTTTCGTAGACTAGTTGCTTCTTTTTATCCGTGCTATCAATGATGGGGCTCTTGCTCTTATTGTGAATGCCTAGCTGTTTTTTCGGTATGCGGCTGGCGTTGTTCCAGTTGCAGCCCGGAAAGTCCGATAAAAATGGGGCATACTATGATAGCCGCAGGCTTCAGCAATGGCTTGGATGCTAAGGTCAGTCGTTTTTAGCAAATCTTTTGCTTTAACAAGGCGTTTTGACTTTAAAAACTCGATATAAGTCAGGCCAATAGAGGCTTTGAATTTTTTGCTGAAATAAGAGGGGTGGACACAAGCATGGGCGGCTAACATTTTTAAATCGAGTTCTTCGTGCAAATGGGCGTCAATATAAGCTAAGCTCTCTTTTATCCATGCAGGTACGAGCGGAGACAGTTTTTCTTGGGCAGTGCCGCAGTTTCGCGAGACAAACACGATTGCGTAGCGGATAAGCAACGCCACTGTTTCGCCTGAATACAAATCAGCAATAGCAGTTTCTTTGGCTATTTCGTCAAAGAGGCCAGCTAAAAACGCCCGTTTCTCTCGTTCAATATAATAGCGGTACTGTTTTGTTGTTTTAGCCGTTGTAAAAAGAGAATGGAGTGAGTCAGACTCGGAGCCGATCATCGATGCAAGCAAGCTTGGACAAAAGTACAATGCGGACGTTGTTACGGTTTTGCCTTTGTCAAGAAGCGAACAATGAATGCTGTTGCCGGGGACAATCACAATATCGCCTGAAGCAAGCTCAAAAAAACAATCATCAATAAAAAACGTGCACGTACCTTGATGGACCATAATGATTTCATGCCATTCATGCAAATGGTGTGGCAATTCGTCGTCACATGATTTGGTTTTGTTATGGACAAGCTGGAAAGGCACAATGTGAGATTGGTTAAAGCATTTGCGAATCGGCCCCATATAGCACCTCCTGGTTTAGACTAAAAAAAGCAACTTTTACACCCACAATCGCAATTTATCGTGTTTGGTAATCATGGTAGCATACAGAGGACCATATTTGAAAGCGCTTTCTGTTGGTCGCACTGGATCGTGAGAAAGGCGATTACAGCAAAAGGGAGATGGATGCCAATGAAGGGGGCGACGTTCAAAACAGTCGTATGTGCAATGTGGTGCTTGCTGTTAGTTGGCTGTGGGTATCCGACCGTGGCATCGAAGACGGCGTTAGACGATGTGTATACAATTAATATTGCTTATGGGAATCAGCCTGGGGAACCAATTGATCAACAGGCAAGGAAATGGCAAGAACTAGCAGCAGAAGCGAGCAACGGTCGCTTGCAACTTCAAGTATACCCTAGCTCTCAGCTTGGCAGTGAAAGTGACATGATTGAGTTGGCGATGCGCGGCAACAACGTCATCGTCTTCACTGCGTATGATTTTTTAATGGATTACGTACCTGACTTTGGCATTTTAGGGGCGCCATATTTAGCAGAGAGCTTTGAAGACTTGCTTTATTTGACGACGACCGATTGGTATGCAGGGCTTGAAGAGGAGATGAACGAGCTCGGACTTTCTCTATTAGGGAAGAGGACAATTTACGGAGAGCGGCACTTGATGACCAAAAAAGAAGTCAACACACCGGATGATTTGCGAGGAATGAAAATTCGTGTCCCAAATAACAACTTGTATATCCGTGCTTTCCAAGAGTTAGGAGCTTCGCCAACGCCTCTTCCACTTGGTGATTTATATGCATCATTGCAGCAAGGGGTCATTGATGGCGCTGAAAATCCTCTACCTGTGCTTCAGGGCACTCGTACGAATGAGGTGACGTCACATTTAACACTAACAGGCCACATTAAAGTAATGAGTGTGTGGGTGGCAGGTGCGAAAATGATGGAAGATTTGCCTGATGACCTTGCCAAGATCCTTGCTGAAACGAGTGAGGAAGCGGCTGAGTATACTTATGACATTACCAAACAAAAGGAACAGGAGGCGCTGCAATTTTTCGTCGACGAAGGGATGATGGTCAATGACGTCGATCAAGCTCTGTTCCGAGAAAAAGTCGCTCCTTTTTACGAAAAGATGCCATCATGGTCACCAGGGCTTTACGAAAACGTGCGCGATTTAATGGCACAGAGGCCGAAAGAGGGAGAGGAATGAAGAAGAAAGCGAATAATTGGCTTGAGTCGGTTGATGATTGGATTGGTGCGATTGCTTTGAGCCTGATTGTCATGTTGATTGGTGCCAATGTGTTTTTCCGATTTGTGCTGTCCCAGCCGATTACGTGGAGCGAAGAAATAAGTTTAGCGCTGTTTGTTTGGTTAACGTTTGTCGGCATTAGTGCTGTCATGAAGCGAAATGAACATGTTGGAATTGATTATTTTGTCCGCAAACTGCCTAAAGGGGCGTTCATGTGGGTGCAACGTTTTCGCCTATTTGTGTTACTAGCTGTGACAGGCGTTGTTTTTGTTTATTGGGGCGCAAAGCTAGCCGTTGATACTCATTGGAAGGTAACACCTGTGCTTGGCGTTCCTTTTCGCCTCATTTATATGGCGCTTCCTGTCGGAGGCATCCTTGCGCTCTATCATTTAGTCAGCGTACTTTTGCGCAAGGACCGCTCATTTATTTACCAGGAAGAGAGGAATAGCGATGATGCTTCTTTTGATCGTTAGTGTGATTGTGCTTCTAATTGTCCTGAATGTTCCTGTAGCTTACGCGATGCTTGCAGGTGTGGCTATTTACTTTATTGTCAATCCAAGCTTTATGAATGAAACATTGACGCAACGGGTAGTAAGCGGAGTTGAATCCTTTCCGTTGCTTGGGATTGTCTTTTTTATCACTGCTGGCGTTTTGATGAACTATACCGGAATTACAAAACGAATGCTTGTATTTGCCAAACTTGTAACCGGACACTTGACTGGCGGATTGGCGAAAGTGAATGTGTTGCTTAGTGTGCTAATGGGTGGCTTATCGGGTTCGAATGTAGCGGACGCCGCAATGCAATCAAAAATTGTCGTCCCAGAAATGGTCAAAAAAGGGTACGCGCCTGGTTTTTCAGCAGCATTAACAGCGACAAGCTCGCTCATTACGCCGATTTTGCCTCCAGGAATTGCTTTGATCTTATATGGCTATGTAGGCAATGTCTCCATCGGTGATTTATTTATTGCCGGTATTATCCCAGGTTTTTTATTGGCAGCGATTTTACTCGTTTATGTCCACTTTGCCGCTAAAAAGCGTGGCTTTGAGCAAGAAAAGAACCCTTTCCCTTCTTTCAAACAAGTAGCGATTGCTTCAAAAGACGCTTTGCTTGCTCTTTTGCTGCCAATTCTTATTATCGGTGGCATCCGTTTAGGGATGTTTGGCCCGACTGAAGCTGGAGCCGTTGCAGTCTTGTATGCACTTGTTATTGGCTTGTTTATATACAGGGAAATGACGTTCAAGGATTTAGTCTCCGCTGCGAAAGAATCCGTGCAAATTATTGCCACTGTCATGATTATTATTGCAGCAGGCACCGCATTCGGCTGGATGTTGACACTTGAGCAAGTCCCGCAACAGCTTGCTTCTGCAATGACTACTTCAGTCGAACAGCCACTTGCATTTTTAGTGTTATTGTTGGTGTTTCTGCTCATTGTCGGAATGTTTATTGAAGGAAACGTCATGCTCATTATTTTAACGCCAATCTTTATGCCCATGCTAGAGACATACGGAATTGACCCTGTTCATTTTGGAATCTTTTTTATTCTTTGTTTGAGCATTGGCACAATTACACCACCGATTGGCACGATTATGTTCACAACGGCCTCGATTACAAAGGTGAAAATTGAAACGTTCATTAAAGAGGTCATTCCATTTTGGCTGCTGCTGATTGGCTTAACGCTAATCATTATTTTCATCCCGGCTTTGTCGTTATGGTTGCCGTCTGTCTTGTCTTAAGATCGCAAAGACCTGTGTCGGAGCAGTTGCCAATGAAAATGGCCGTCGCTCCATTTGCGGCTGTGTATGTAGGTTGATCAAGGAAGTGATGACCACACATTGGAATGCTACCAAAACATTGGTTTGCTGTTCCATTTGAATGGAAAGGATGAAGGCAATTTGAGTGAAACAAAGACCCATGTCGTCATGCAGCAAAAGGACAATGTCGCCACTGCCTTGCGGGATTTTGAAAAAGGGCAAGTAGTCACGCTCGCCGGAGAACAGCGACTACATTTAAAAAATCATATAGGCTTTGGCCATAAATTTGCCCTTTGTCCGATCAAAAAGGGAGCAGACATTACAAAATATGGAGAAGTGATCGGTGTTGCTTCAACCGATATTGCAGCAGGAGAGCATGTCCATCTCCATAATGTGGAAGGCAAAAGGGGAAGGGGAGATCAACGCGTATGAGTTTAAAATTAACAGGTTTTCGCCGTCAAGATGGTCAAGTCGGCATCCGCAACCATGTGCTCATTTTGCCAACGATTGTCTGTGCCACCCAGGCTGCGCAAAACGTAACCAAACTGGTCGATGGCACTGTTTCTGTCATTCACCAGCACGGGTGTGCACAAGTGGGAAGCGACTATGAGCAAACGTTTCGGACGTACGTCGGAATGGGATTAAACGCAAATGTTTACGGAGTGGTTGTAATGGGGCTCGGGTGTGAAACACACCAAGGAAAAAGTGTCGCTGAAGAAATTGCTAAGAAGAGCAACAAGCCTGTTGAACTAGTCTCGATCCAAGACTATGGCGGGACGTTGCAAGCGACTTGTGAAGCAGCGCGGATTGCGACCAAAATGGTGCAAGACGCGTCCATGCTAGAACGGGAACCGATTGCGTTTTCTGATCTTATTGTCGGCACGGAATGTGGCGGCTCCGATGCCTGTTCTGGATTGTCGGCCAACCCCGCTGTCGGTTATGTCAGCGATGCCATTGCTGATTATGGAGGCACATCGATTTTGGCTGAAACGACTGAGTTAATCGGTGCTGAACATTTACTCGCCGGCAGGGCAGCCAATGACCACGTCGCCAAGCGTGTTTATGAAGTGATAGAAGCAATGGAAAACCGCGCTTATCAAATGGGTGTTGACATTCGTACCGGTAACCCGAGTCCAGGCAATAAACAAGGGGGGCTAACGACATTAGAAGAAAAGTCTTTAGGTGCAGCAGCAAAAGCGGGAACACGAACATTGCATGAAATTGTTGATTATGCTAAACGACCAACGAAAAAAGGCCTCGTCTGGATGGATACGCCAGGTCACGATATTGAGCAGCTTACAGGGATGACGGCAGGGGGCGCGCAACTTGTCTTGTTTACAAGTGGAAGAGGCACGCCGACTGGCTCGCCAATTGCCCCAGTCATTAAAATCGCAACCAACACGGCGATGTTTGAAAAAATGAACGAAAACATCGATTTTAATGCAGGTACGATTATTGAGGGAATAGAAAGCATCGAATCAACAGGCGAACGCCTATTAGCAGAAGTCGCTGCAGTTGCGTCAGGCAAACGAACGAAAGCGGAAATCTTAAAACAGCATGATTTTGGCATTTGGCGGATTGGCCCTACTTTTTAAGCAGCACGTTCAATCTCCGCTGGCGTTGGCTGACGAAAAGGGAAGGCGGCCGTTATCATTGGTATGTGCAATGATGCCATGTATAATGGAAAATAAACAACAAACACTGACTATAATCAATGGCACATACGAAAAGGGGATACCATGACTGAACAAGCGAAATGGAATTTTGACAACAGTTACGCCCGTCTTCCACAGCCGTTTTTCGCCCGTCTTAAGCCAAACCCAGTGCGGTCGCCAAAGCTTGTCCTCTTTAATGAACCGTTGGCGACTGTCCTTGGCTTGAATGGGGAAGCGTTGCAGCAGCCTGAAGGCGTCGCCGTCCTTGCAGGCAATGTGATCCCTGAGGGAGGGGAGGCGCTTGCGCAAGCATATGCTGGACACCAATTCGGCCACTTTACAATGTTAGGGGACGGCCGCGCATTACTGATTGGCGAGCAAATCACGCCTGATGGCAATAGCTTTGACATCCAGTTAAAAGGATCAGGGCGGACGCCTTTTTCCCGTGGCGGCGACGGTCGTGCGGCGCTTGGACCGATGTTAAGGGAATTTTTGATTAGTGAAGCGATGCACGCACTTGGCATTCCGACAACAAGAAGTCTCGCTGTTGTAACTACAGGAGAAGAAATATGGCGGGAAACAGAACTGCCTGGCGCTGTGCTGACTCGTGTCGCTAAAAGCCATCTTCGTGTGGGCACGTTTCAATATGCAGCTGGGCGTGGCGAAGTAAGCGATGTGAAAACATTGGCTGACTATGCGATTAAGCGCCACTATCCAGAACTAGCAGAAAGCGAGAATCCTTATTTATCCTTGTTGGAACAAGTCATTTCCCGCCAAGCTAACCTAATTTCCCAATGGCAGCTTGTTGGTTTTGTCCACGGCGTCATGAACACCGACAATATGACGATAAGCGGGGAAACGATTGATTACGGGCCTTGTGCTTTTATGGATACCTACGACCCGGCGACTGTATTTAGTTCGATTGATACGCAAGGGCGGTATGCGTACGGCAACCAGCCGCAAATCGCCAACTGGAATTTGGCAAGGTTCGCTGAAACACTCGTGCCTTTGCTTGCTGAAGATGAAACTAAAGGGGTGGAAATGGCCCAATCAGCGATTGAAGGCTTTAAAGGCCAATACGTAAGCAATTGGCTGGCAGGCATGCGCAAAAAGCTAGGCTTATTCAATGCGGAAGACGGTGACAAGGACTTTGTAGAGAAGTTGCTCCGCCTTATGCATGAGCATGAAGCGGATTACACCAATACATTCCGGTTGTTAACACTAGGCCAACCAGAAAAAACGGCGATGAATGGAACTGCTGAATTTTCCGAGTGGCTCGAACAATGGCAACAGCGGCAAAGCAGGCAAGCGCAAACGAAGGATGAGGCGATGAAGCTGATGCGAACCAACAATCCTGCCGTTATCCCACGTAACCACCGCGTCGAAGAAGCGCTTGCGGCTGCAGTCGATGAAGAAGATGACAGCTTGGTGAAACAATTGATTGCTGTATTAAAAGAGCCTTATGCGTACAGCGAAGAGCAAGAACGATATGCCAAGGTGCCAGAACGTTGCCAACATGGCTATGTGACCTATTGTGGCACATAAGTGTAAAAAAAGGGTGCTACCCATGTTCTAAAGAAAGAGCATAACCAAGTGTTATGCTCTTTTTTTGTCTTGACAGCAAGTGCTTGCTGAGCCATACTTACTTTGTTAAATGACTTTATAAAGCGAATTTATAAAGATAGGGATGGAGGTGCCTATGGGAAAAGCGCATACGCAGTTGCTCAAAGAAATCAATTTGGGCAATGTGCGCCGTGCCATGCGGACAGCAGGAAGTGCGACAAAACCGGAATTGGCGGAAGCAACTGGGTTAAGCGTTGTGACAATCGCCTCGCTTGTAAAAGAGCTTATACAGATAGGGGAAATCTACGAAGGAAAGGCAGCTCATTCAACGGGAGGCCGTCCGCCAGTCACGTATCATTACAACTATGACGTTTGCATGGCGTTGTTGGTAATCCTTCATGAGCATAAGGAAGAAGTACTTGTATCGGTGATTAACTTAAACGGCGATGCCTTGAAAAAACAAACACATGTAGTTGCCAATTTTGATGTGGACGCGATTTGTGTTCTTGTCGATGAATATGTAGCGGCCTATCCGGCGATTAAAATGATTGGAATGGGCATTCCTGGCCAGCAAGTGGACGGAGAAATGAAAGTCAGCAGCCATGAAAAACTAATTGGCGCGAGGTTAACGGAAACGATCCAACAGCGATGTGCTTTGCCAGTATGGTGGGAAAATGACATTAATGCTGCCTTGAGCGGCTATTGTGCAAAATATCCGCCAAATGAAGGGGAGTCTGTCATTGGCCTCTTTTTTCCAGAACATCGCCCACCTGGTTCAGCCATGTATATAGACGGAAAATTGTTTAAAGGCAAAAACGGGATGGCGGGAGAAATTAAATTTCTGCCTGTCGACGTTGATTGGTACCAGCCGCTTGAAAGCAGGCGTTTTACTGAATTCGTTTGCTACACGCTGCAACTGCTTAATGCGGTGCTTGCCCCTGACAAAATCATTATTTACCAACATCGCTGCAACAAAGAAGAATTGCTAGCTGCTTGGCAAGCACACGAGCACGATCATCCGATGCCAGTCTCGCCGAAAGTGATTGTATCCGACGGTTATGGTGCTGATTTTTTGCGAGGCTTAAAGGCGATGGTGTTAAGAGGACTAGAAGAAAAAGCGTATGAATGAGAGACGAAATCGGAGGAAACGATGAGAAAACTCGTATGGATGGCCTGTTTGGCGTATTTGCTTGCCGGGTTTGGCCATATTATTATCGGTTCTGTCCTAGAGCCAATGATGGATGCGTATCAGCTTGATTACCGTGATGGCGGACAGCTAATTATGAACCAATTTCTTGGATTTTTAGTAGGGGTGTTGTTTGCGCCTCTTGTTATAAAGGTACTTGGCCGCAGACTCGTTTTGCTGTTGGCGTTAGCGTTGTTTGCAGCCTCGCAATTGTCGCTGTTCTTGATGCTGCCTTGGAATGTATTGCTTGCCATCATCCCCCTTGGAGGTGCAGGGTTAGGGCTTACAGAGACCGTGCTTGCCGGTTTAATTATTGGCAAGTTGAAGGAAAAAAAGGCTTCGATTATGGTGCTGACAGAAGTGTTTTTCGGGGTAGGCGCGCTGGCTGTGCCCGTCCTTTCCGCTCTATTGATTGCAAATGGAATTTGGAATATGGTGTTTTTGGTCGTCGGCGCAGCTGTAATGGTTAGCTCCTGTTTATGGCTGTTTCTTCGTTTTGATGAACATGAGCCGCTGCTAACAAAAGAAGCCGTTGCCGTTGCTGATGGGGGAGAGAAGCCATTAAAGGCTCGTTATCCAAAAACGTCGCTGCCATTAGTTTTATTTGGCTCGATCTTTTTCTTTTGCTATGTTGGCGTCGAAATGACGTTCCCGAATTATTTGCCTTCGATTTTAGCAATGACATCTGACCTTTCCCCGTCTGTGCTTGCCCTTAGCATTACCGTCTTTTGGGGGGCGATGACGATTGGCCGGATGGTCATGGTCTTTGTCGTCGGCAAAGTAAACGTCGCGACCTTGTTTTTGCTTGCTGTTTTTGGCCAGTTAGCGACGCTCGGACTGTTTGCGATTTCTCCCCATTACATCATCAGTTTTATCGTCATCTTTTTCGCAGGGTTGCTAATGGGAGGCATCTTTTCGTTAGGATTGCTTGTTGTCAATGAAGGGCTGCCAGGGCTTGAAGACCGGACAACGAGCTTGTTAATTGCGATGGGTGGACTAGGCGGAGCGCTGTTGCCTCGTCTAACAGGAAGCTTGCTTGATCATTATTCCGTGCAAGTAACACTGCTCGTGATCTTCGCGTTTGCGCTCGTGATGACAGCGTTAATGTTTCTCATCTTCCATTTTCGCAAACGGTTGTTTACAGAAGCGGGAAAAGGTGGCAGTGAACGGATAAGTGAAGTTGGTTGACGAGGACGACAGAGAAAAATGTTGATGAGAACCTGACAAGTCAGGAGAGTGAAAGCCGCAATAGACAGTTTGAAACGGGGCAGCGACGGCTGCCCCGTTCTTACGTTAATCAGGCAATGTGACGCTTACTTCTTCGCCCTCTATTAAGATGCCAAGCTCATGTGGTATCCACGTCCCGCCGTCTATGGAGAGAATGGTGTCGACGTTGCGCAGCAGCCAAGTACATGTTCCTGTTACGCCGTTTGCGCTCAAAGCGAGTGTGTTGCCTGATTTTGAGGCGCGGGCAGAAGCGGCAGCTGTCCCGTTTTCATCGTAGATCGTACACGTTGCTTCATCGCTAATCGCGAATAAATGAAAGGCTACATTTTCGGTATAATCATAGTCCGCTGTTTGCTCTTCTGCGCCGAAAGGGAGAATCGTGTTTTCGCGGACGAGCAGTGGCAATGTTTCATAACTGTGGTGTTCGCTATGCCATTTTCCGCCGTCGATGAACGCGTTTGTCAGGAGGTTGGTCCAATTGCCTGCTGGTGCGTAATAGCGGACGTTTCCTGTGTCATTAAAAATCGGCGCGACGAGCAGGCGGTCGCCAAGCATGTATTGGCGGTCAAGTGTGTGGCATGTTTCGTCATCTCGGTATTCGAGCAGCATCGGCCGCAGCATTGGCACGCCATCTTTGCTTGCTTCGACGGCTTTGGCAAATAAATAAGGCATTAATCGGTTTTTCAATTTCGTAAACGACCGTGTGACATCTACCGCTTCCTCGTCATACAGCCATGGCACTTTGTAATCGCCGCTTCCATGGTAACGGCTATGGGAGGACAGCAAGCCAAATTGCGTCCAGCGCTTGTACAGATCAGGCGTAGAGCCTGTCTCAAATCCGCCAATGTCGTGGCTCCAATAGCCAAAGCCGGCTAGTCCAAGTGAAAGGCCGCCACGGAGCGTCTCGGCCATCGAAGCGTATGTGGAAAAGCTATCGCCGCCCCAATGGACTGGAAATTGCTGGCTGCCCACCGTTGCCGAGCGGGCAAACAGGACCGCTTTGTTTTTTCCTAGGCGCTTTTCAAGCAATGTGTAAACGGTTTCGTTATAAAGGTGCGTGTAATAGTTATGCATTTTCAAAGGGTCTGCTCCATTTGCATAAACGACGTCCGTCGGTATTCGTTCGCCAAAATCGGTTTTAAAGCTATCAACGCCCATGTCAATTAACGTTTCCAACATGTCTGTATACCACGTTTTTGCCTCTTCATTTGTAAAGTCAACTACGCCAAGGCCAGGCTGCCATTTGTCCCACTGCCACACGCTGCCGTCAGGGCGCTTTAGCAAGTAGCCTTTCTGCTTGGCTTCGGCAAATAGCGGTGATTTTTGGCCGATGTATGGATTGATCCATACACAAATGTTTAGCCCTTTTTCTTTTAAACGGGAAAGCATGCCTTTTGGGTCTGGAAATGTCCGTTCATCCCACTGAAAGTTGCACCATTCGAACTCTTTCATCCATAAGCAGTCAAAATGGAAGACATCAAAGGGCAAGTCCCGTTCTAGCATGCCGTCGACAAACGAATGGACCGTTTTTTCGTCATAGTTTGTTAAAAATGACGTGCTTAGCCACAGGCCAAATGACCACTTTGGCAACAGTGGCGGCTTGCCGGTGAGGTTTGTGTAGGTGCGGAGCACATCTTTAAGCGTGTCACCCGAAATAATGAAATACTCAAGCTGTTCGCCGGGGACGCTAAATTGCGCTTTTGATACTTTCTCTGAAGCGATTTCAAAAGATACCCGTTCTGGATGGTTGACAAAAATACCGTAGCCTTTATTGCTCACATAAAACGGAATGTTTTTGTAAGCTTGCTCGCTACCAGTGCCGCCGTCTTCGTTCCAAATGTCAACAGATTGGCCGTTTTTTACAAATGGCGTAAACCGCTCGCCGAGCCCATATACGTATTCGCCGACGTCGAGTGACAGCTGTTCCCGCATAAAGGGAGCTCCGTTATCATCGACAATATGGCTTAAGCATTGCCTTTCGCTTGTTGTAACCAAGTCGCCTTTTCGTGAAAAAGCGAAGCGCCAAACATTTTTGTTGACCGTTAGAACAAGTTCGCCGCTTTGGAAAGAAAAGGACTGTTCGTCTTCTTTGCTGGTAATGTCTGCTTTTTCCGTATATAGAGGGAAATGGGGCCCCTTGTCAACGCCGCCTCCGTGGTGGACGCTATGGACACGAATCACATCATTCATAGGAGCCGATACAGTGACGGTCATCATGCCGCCGTCAAGCGTCATCCCTGGATGGGCGATTTTTTGGAATGGGCCATACAGTGTTGCCTCTGAATCTGTTTTGCGAATGTCATACACTTCTTGCGGAGATCGAATTTCAAAGCCTGCTCGGTTCATCCAGCAGCCATTGCTGAACTTCATCGTCTCACCTCATTTATATGATAGCGTTTTCGAAATCGGGATTATCGTACATGAGATTGCCGCCATGCGCAATGAGGCGGCTAAAGGGAAAAAAGCAAAAAAACGACAGGAGGGCCGGGGAAAAGTCTTGATTGCATGGAGGTTTTCCAGCAACAGTAATGTTTTGTTACCTATAATTTTAACATGAAATTTGCACTGATTTTCTCTCTATATGCCGTCCTTGCCTTTGTCCTACACTGAATGTAGACGCAGGAACAACAGCGATAGCCAAACGGGCGCTTCTGTCGTCGTTGGCATTTTCCTACGGTCTACTCGCATCTTTGTCTGACAAGTGTTTTCATCAGTCTGATTGTTGTCGAAGAATCGACAACCATAGCGGATTCGGCTTTTTAGGCATACGTTATAATGAGGGCACAATTGAAAGCGTTTGCTTAAAGGAGATGACAACATGAGGAATGCTTTTCATCAATATGTTTCGACGAAACTGAATCAAATCAAAATACGGGATAAGCTTATTCTGATGTTCTTGTCTAGCGTGGTCATTCCAATTGCCGTTGTTGGCTTGTTTTTAACCAATGAATTAAAAGCCAATGCCATAAAGGATGCGCAAGAACAGGCAGACATGAATGTCGAACGTGTCAAACAGCGAATCAATGAAGTACTGAAAGGGCCAATTATGGTTGCGAATCATTTGCAATTTGATGAACGGTTAAGCGAATTGGTCAACACCGACTACGAACACTCATTTTCTGTCTTTCAAGCATACCGCTCTTACCCTGATTTTGCCTACCATAAAGGAAACCACCCAGAAATTGAAACGATCCGCCTTTATGTGGACAACCCAACGTTGTTGAATAACTGGACGTTTATACCAGTGGAAGGGTCGCAAATGGCTAGTTGGTACACCATCGCAAAAGAGGATGTAGGCTTTTACCAATGGTTTTATTTGCAAGATGAGACGCAAGGTGGCGGCCACTATTTAAGTTTAATGAAACGGATTAATTTTATTGAATACGGCACATTCGGATTGCTCGTTATTACGATTGCCCCTGACCTGTTGGAAACGATTATGCAACAGGAAACGCACCAGACGGTCGTTGTCGATGAACAGAATTCCATTATTTCGTCGTCGGAACCGTCATTCATTGGCGAAAACTTAGACGAGCTTGTCGTAGTGACAGACAGGGGAGAAGGAAAGCATGGATTTTACGAAGGCCAAGCAAATGGGGAACCGATTCACATGATGGAAACAAGTTTGTTTCCCGAGCTAAGCCAAAACCAACTACGGATTGTCTCCATCATCCATACCGAGGATATCGTTGGCGCTGCGAAAAAACTTAGTTATTTTGGCATTCTTGTTACCGGGCTCGGCATTGCGTTCTCGTTATTTTTGATCGTTTGGTTTTCATGGGGCTATGTGAATAGGCTTTCGCGTTTAAGTGCGACGATGAAAGAAGTGGCACAAGGCAATTTAACAACGAAAGTTGCACTCGATGGAACAGATGAAATTGGCCAAATTTCTTTGCAGCTAAACAAAATGATTGATGACTTGAACGAATCGATTGCCCAGTTGCTCGAAGCCAATGAACAGAAAACAGCCCTTGAACGGAAGCAAAATGAAATGAAATTTAAAATGATGGCGAGCCAAATGAATCCCCATTTTTTGTTTAATACGCTGGAGGCGATCCGGATGCGCGCCCATATGAGCAATGAAACGGACATTGCGAAGGCAGTCAAACGCCTAGGGCAGCTATTGCGAAAAAGTTTAGAAGTCGGCAGCAGTATGATTCCATTAAAGGAGGAACTAGAAATGGTGCGGAGCTATTTAGAGATACAGTCGTTTCGCTATGGCGAGCGCCTAACGTATGACATGGACGATGCTGTCACAAGCGATAACGTTGCTGTGATTCCGCTCACAATCCAACCGCTCGTCGAAAACGCCGTCTCCCACGGGCTTGAAGCCAAAGAGGCAGATGGTTATGTGAACATTCGCATCAAGCGGGCAGAAGATGGGATATGGATTGAAGTAAGCGATAACGGGATCGGAATGGGACCACAACGGCAGCAAGAAGTCCGGGCAATGATCGAAGATCCTCTCGAAAAGCCGGAAAACCGGATTGGTTTGCGCAATGTCCATCAGCGGTTAAAACAAACGTACGGCACCGACGGCCTCCTAATTAGCAGCAGCCAAGGAGAGGGGACAACGGTGCGCTTTTTGATTCCGAAGGAGGAAGGAAGCTATGTATAAAGTGTTGATTGCCGATGATGAGTGGATGATTCGGGAAGGGGTAAAAAATCTAATTCCCTGGGAACACTATGGCTTCGAAGTGGCTAGCTTAGCATGCAATGGCAAAGATGCCCTTGAAAAATACAAACACGATAAGCCTGACTTGGTCATCGCAGATATACGAATGCCACAAATGGACGGGCTGTCTTTGCTGAAGCAAATTCGCACTGAAAACGAAGCGGTCCCTTTCTTATTGCTTAGTGGGCATGCCGACTTTCACTACGCCCAAGAGGCGATCGGCCACGGCGTAGACGGGTACTTGCTCAAACCTTTAGAGGAAGATGAGCTTATTGAGCATTTGCAAATCGTCTTTCACAAATTGGAACAAAGAAAACAAGCGCATGTCTTGCGCCAGCAAAGTGTACGGATTGAGCAAGAACGCCTTCTGCTCAACTTGTTGGCAGGAAAGCCGCTGCCGCCAAGTGTGGACTTCTCTCGCCTCGGTCTTGCTGCTTCACGGTATCAAATATTTTTGGTGCACGCTGGGGAGAGAGACGCATTAGAGCACTTAGCCGAACAGATTCCCCACACCGCTGTGCCTTTTGCCAAAGGCGGGGACGCTGGCTTATTGATTTGCCATCTTCAAGAGGGACTAACGAAAAGCGAGTTGCAGCAGTGGGCGTCTCATTTGCTCGCGCCTTTGCGCCATGGGGCATTAGGGAAGTGCGTCCGTAAGCTGTCTGCGATTCAAGTTTCCTATACTGCTGCCAAAAAGCTCCTTTCACTAGCTTTTTATGCAGACAAAGGCAGTGTGATTTCAGAGCTGCCGACTGTGCTCCAAGACGGGCAACTAGCGAAAAAGCCGCTTTCGTTTTATGAAGAGCGCACCTACTTGGCGCTCCACATTGGCGAGAAAGAGCCGGCCAAACAGGCAGTCTCCGATTTTTTGGCGGATGTCGCTGCCCGGCGTATGAAGGAGGCATCTTTAAAAGCAAAAGCAAGTGAATTGGCACTGAACGTCATCCAACGCTTAATCGCTAGCCATGTGTTGGCAAAAGAATGGGCGCAAAAAGGCTATCGTTTCACGGCACAGCTTCAAGAAGCGGAAGACTTTTTACAGTTACGGCATGTGCTTCGATGTTTGTGCGACGAGCTTGCGGCCAATACGAACGTGCGCAGCAACGACACCGCTGTTAAAAAAATGATCGACATGATCGATAGCCGCTATGACGAGAATTTACGGCTTGAGACGATATCTGCTGTTTTAAACTACAACAGCGCCTATTTAGGCAAACGCTTTAAACAAGAAACAGGCGATTATTTTAACACGTATTTGGATAAAGTCCGGATTCACAAAAGCAAAGAGCTGCTTCGCGCTGGCTGCAAAGTATACGAAGCCGCAGAAAAAGTAGGCTATCCCAATGTCGATTACTTTCACCGCAAGTTTAAAAAATACACGGGAATGTCGCCGTCGGCATTCAGAAAGAAAGACTAGACACTCCAATTTTGACCTGATTTCTAGTCGGATTTAGTTGGTATTTCCAAAATCGAAATCCAGCTAAGATGAAAGACAGAGAGGCGGGGGTGAAATGAAGCTTATAAAAAAGAAAGCGCATTCAGTCGCTGCTGCGCCTTTAGGGCAAAAACGCTCCTTTAGGCAAACTGTATGGCAGCAACGGTATCTCTATGCGATGTCATTGCCGTTTGTCGCCTGGGTGTTTGTATTCCATTATTTGCCGTTGTTTGGCTGGACGATGGCCTTTCAAGATTATCGCCCAGGGTTGGCCTTTTTTGAGCAGGAATGGGTAGGGTTCAAGCATTTCATTGAGTTGTTCCAAGATGAACGCTTTTACTTAGTGTTGCGGAACACATTAGTGATGAGCCTTTTAGGGCTGCTTGTCGGTTTTACATTTCCGATATTATTTGCCGTGCTGTTAAACGAGGCGCGGGCCAAATTGTTTAAAAAGACTGTACAAACCGTTTCGTATTTGCCCCATTTTGTCTCGTGGGTCGTTGTTGCTGGGATTGTCACAAAAATGCTTTCTGTTGATGGAGGCATTGTCAATGAAGTACTCGTGGCGACAGGGGCCGCTGATAAGCCGATCCAATTTATGACGAAAGGCGAATGGTTTTGGATTATTGTCACACTTGCTGATTTGTGGAAGGAAATGGGCTGGAACTCGATCATCTTCTTGGCGGCAATGGCCGGAGTCGATCCTCAGCTTTATGAGGCGGCAAAAGTTGATGGCGCCAGCAGATGGCGGCAAATTTGGCATATTACGTTGCCAGGCATCCGCCCCACGATTTTAGTCGTGCTGATTCTGTCGATTGGCAGCTTAATGACCATCGGTTTTGAAAAGCAATTTTTGCTTGGAAACCCGACAGTTGTTAACTATTCTGAAGTACTTGATTTGTATGCGTTAAATTATGGCATTAACCTTAGTCGTTTTTCTTATGGGACGGCGATCGGCATTTTCAACTCGCTTGTAGCGATTATTCTGCTTTTTATTGCAAACGGCCTATTCAAACGCTATGCCAATCAAAGTGTCATGTAAGGGGGGAGGGAAGTGAATCATAGCAAGCCGATGCGCTTTTTAACAGGCGATGGGTTATTTAATGTCATCAATTACTGTTTTTTAACGATCGTGTTTTTAGCAACGCTTTACCCTTTTTTAAACGTGCTGGCGATTTCTTTAAATGATTCAACCGACACAGTCCGAGGCGGCATTTACATTTGGCCACGGGAATGGACGCTTGAAAATTACCGAACGATCTTCCAATACGACCATTTAGTGACAGGGTTCATCAATTCTGTGTTGCGGACGATCATTGGCACTGTCCTTGGCATTTTTTCCTCGGCTATGGTTGCGTTTACACTAAGCCGCGCCGATTTTCAAGGGCGAAAGTTTGTGTCGACGATGCTTGTGTTAACGCTTTATTTTACAGGAGGATTGATTCCTGGCTACATGCTCATGAGGGAATTGAACTTAATTAACACGTTTTGGGTTTATGTCCTCCCTGGAATGGTGAATGCATTTCACATTATCATCGTCCGCTCGTTTATGGACGGGCTGCCGTACTCCCTTCAGGAATCGGCGAAGATGGATGGCGCCAATGATTTTACGATTTTTTGGCGCATTATCATGCCATTATGTACGCCAGTGCTTGCGACAATTGCCTTGTTTGTCGCAGTTGGCCAGTGGAATGCTTGGTTTGATACGTATTTGTACAATGGCAGCAATCCAGACTTGACGACATTGCAGTATGAACTGATGAAAATCTTGCAAAATACGACGATGGGCGGTTCTGGCGATGCCAACGCTTACCGCAGCATAAGCGGCGATCAAGCTGCACAAACGGTCTCACCTGAGTCGATTAAAATGGCGATTTCCATGGTGACGGTCGTGCCAATTTTATTGGTTTACCCATTTTTACAGCGCTTTTTCGTCCAAGGCATGACGCTCGGTGCTGTAAAAAGCTAAATAGTAAAAAGGGGGAAGAAGACATGGAGAAAAGAAGCGTGGTAAGGGCATCAACCATCGCTGGAGCGGTTATGGTGGCACTGGGAATGGCAGGGTGCACGAGCGATGATGCTAGCAATGAATCAGACGATAGCCCGGTTACTTTTACGTTGTTTAGCGCCGATCCTCACTCCCAGTGGGACAACATGGAAAGCCCTGTAAGCCAAAAAGTGATGGAAGAAACAGGCGTTACGTTGCAGCCTGAATTTGATGTCAATGGAGGCGAGCAAAAAATTGCCTTAATGGCGGCGAGTGGCGATTACCCAGATTTCATTTTGCCAAAAGGCTCTGCGAGCACACTTGTCAACGCTGGCGCTTTTATCGACTTGACAGACTTGATCGAAGAGCACGGGCCGAATTTAAAGAAAGCGTATGGCGACTATTTTAACCGCCTGAAATGGAGCGAAGAAGACGAGAGCATTTACATTTTGCCGACTTCGCCAATCGACCATACGTATTGGGAACCTGGCAACGGCTTTATGCTCCAGCATGAAGTCGTAAAAGAACTTGGTTATCCAGACATTCGTACTGTCAAAGACTTTGAAGACGCCATTCGTGCTTACATGGAGGAAAACCCGACCATTGATGGCCAGCCGACGCTCGGTTTGTCGTTATTGGCTGATGATTGGCGGATTATGATATCGACAACGAATCCGGCTTTCTATGCGACTGGCGCTCCAGATGACGGCGAGTTTTATATTGACCCGGACACCTATGAAGCGACGATGCATTACCGCCGTGCGGAAGAAAAGGAATATTTCCGCTGGCTGAACCATATGAATGACAGCGGTTTACTGGACCCAGAAAGCTTCGTGCAAAAATACGACCAATATTTAGAGAAAATCTCATCAGGGCGTGTGCTCGGGCTCATTGATGCAGACTGGCAAGTCGACGATGCGGAAAGGGCATTGCGAGAAGCAGGCAAACATGAACGGATGTACGGCATGTATCCTGTGACATTAACGGAAGAATACAAGCACCCTAATTTCCAAGATACTGGGTATCTTGGCGGCTGGGGCATCGGCATATCCATCGACAATGAAGACCCAGTCAAGGCGATTCAATTTCTGGATTACCTCGTTTCAGAAGAGGGACAAATCCTGCAAAACTGGGGGTTGGAAGGAGAACACTATGAAATCGTCGATGGCAAACGCGTCATTCCTCCAGAAGAAATGGAGGAACGGAATAACAATGCCAACTATGTGAAGGAAACGGGCATTGGCGTCTTAAAAGGCTTCGCTCCAGCTTACGGCGATGGCGTGGAAGATTCGACAGGGCAAACATTTACAATCGCCAATACAGAACAAATTATCGATTCCTATACAGAAGTGGAAAAAGAAGTCTTAAGCAACTATGGCATTGAGATGTGGAAAGATTTATACCCGCAAGAAGACGAATTTCCAGTTAAGCCATGGGGAGCCGCTTACAACATTCCAGTTGATTCTACCTCCGATTTGAATGTCATTATGCAGCGCTGCCTTGACATTGTCAAACGCAAAGTCCCTGAAGCGATTTTAGCTGCTCCAGAGGAATTTGATCAAATTTGGGATGAATTTATGGCCGAGCTTGAAGGAGCTGGCGTCGAAGAAGCCGAAAAAGAATACACGGAACTTGTGCGCACACGCGTTGAATTGTGGAATGACTAACAATGACGGTGGCGGACCACGACACATTAGCTGAGACGACGGGTGCGAGCGCTTGGCTACAGTCTGAGAACCTGCGGCAAGCAGGTTCTTTTTTAAACTTTATATACAAAAGGAGGAAGAACAGATGCAACTGACCGAACAGCAACCAGCGCAAACGTGGACCGAGGCTTATCCGATTGGAAATGGGCGGATAGGGGCGATGGTTTATGGTGGTGTGGAACACGAAAAAATCGCTTTAAACGTGGATAGCCTTTGGTCAGGGCCGCCTGCTAAAAGGAACCAAGCCCCTGTGAAAGGAACGGTAGCGGACATGCGCGCAGCCATTGCCGCAAGAGACTTTCAAGCGGCAAGTCGATACGCAAAAGACATGCAAGGCCCATACACGCAATCGTATTTGCCACTTGGCGATTTGCATATGTTGTTTCCTTTGTGTACGCATTCAAGCACTCGTTATGAACGGACGCTTCAGTTGGAAACGGCAACGGTGACGGTGGAAGACGGGTTATACAAAAGAAGCGTTTTTGCTAGTAAGCCTGACGAAGCGATCATTTTGCGTTTAGAGGCTGTTGCCGAGCTGCCGCTATCTTTTTCGGCGTGGCTAACATCGCCATTGCGTACGATTGGATGGCCCGATCAGGACCATGTCGGCCTAGCAGGCTGGTGCCCAGAATATGTAGCCCCTAACTATGTCCCGTCTTCAGAGCCGATCCGTTACACAAGCTATGAAACATCGTCGGCGATCCGGTTTGCTAGTGCGGTACAATTGCTCGAAACAGACGGGAACGCAGCGGTTAAAAACAACAAACTCGTTGTTGAGGATGCCCGTTATGCAACGGTGCTCGTTCATATGGAAACTAGTTTTGCGTCAGCACAGGCACCCCAAGGCAAAGAGCCAATCACGCTCATTCGCAAACGCCTTAGCGAAACGGTTACGAGCACGTATGAGACGTTGCAGAGCCGGCATTTACAAGACTATCAATCCCTTTTTCAACGGATGACGTTTACGCTTAACGAAACGGAACGAGAGAAGCTTTCCACAAGCGAACGCCTCGCCAAGTACGGCGCCAATGATGGTAAGCTCGTTGAGCTGCTCTTTCAAATGGGCCGTTATCTCCTTATTGCCAGCTCAAGGGAGGGGACAGAGGCAGCCAATCTTCAAGGAATATGGAATGAACATATTCGACCGCCATGGAGCAGCAATTATACGTTAAACATTAATGCACAAATGAACTATTGGCCGGCAGAAACGGCCGCTTTGCCAGAATGCCATCAGCCTTTTTTAACGTTTATCGAAGAGCTGTCCGAGCAAGGAAAAGCCGTCGCCCAAAATTACTACCAATGTAGGGGCTGGACAGCGCACCATAATAGCGACATTTGGCGGCAAGCAGAGCCAGTCGGCGGTTTTGGTGGCGGCGATCCTGTCTGGGCTTTTTGGCCAATGGCCGCTCCGTGGCTTACGCGCCATTTGTGGGAGCATTATTTGTTTTCAGCCGATCGTGCCTATTTAACGGAGCGCGCCTATCCAGTCATGAAAGGCGCCATATTATTTTGCCTCGATTGGCTCGTTCAAGATGAAAGCGGCGCCGTCTATACGAGCCCGTCGACTTCGCCAGAGCATCGCTTTTTGTACAAAGGCCAGCCTTACCCAGTATCAGAAGGCGCTGTGATGGATCTTGCCTTACTGGAAGATGTCTTTCACCTTTTTTTAGCGGCCAACGAGCTAGTTGGCGGGGACCAACAGTTGGCCACCGATGTGAAAGATGCTTTAAATCAGTTAAAAAAGCCGCCGTTAAGCGCTGAAGGCGCGTTGCAAGAGTGGACGCATGGCTTTCCAGGAGAAGACATGCACCATCGCCATCTTTCTCATTTGTATGGTGTCTACCCAGGCAGCCAGTGGAGCAGCAACCACCAACAAAAACGCTACCAAGCAGCGAAGCAATCGTTAAGCGAACGGGGCGACGGAGGGACTGGCTGGAGTTTGGCGTGGAAGCTCTGTTTATGGGCGCGGTTTCTTGACGGGGATCGGACAGATGCGCTCATTTCTCGTTCTATGCAACTAGTGCGCGAAGGCGATGAACAGCATGAAAGCGGCGGCGTCTACCCGAATTTATTTTCCGCCCACCCACCTTTCCAAATAGATGGCAACTTTGGCTTTGTTGCCGGAGTGATTGAAACGCTCGTCCAGTCCCATGAAGGGTTTATCCGGTTGTTGCCGGCTCTTCCCCGTCGTTGGAAACAAGGCGCCATTACAGGAGTCAGATGCCGAGGTGGTTTTACGATTGACCTCAAATGGCAAAACAGCAGCGTTCTTGCTTGTACCGTCTATGCCAGTTGCGAGAATGCATGCGTCGTCGTCTTCCCGAATGCGATGAGTACGACTGAAAACGGGGAGCGAATGGCGATTGATGCAGGCAAGCTTTATGCGTTTAAGGCGGAAAAAGGCCAATGCTATACATTTCAAAACAATGGTTAATGTTAGGAAGAAAAACGGTAATAATCACTAAGAGGCACGAGTTTGCCGAATGAGAAGGAGGGCGCGGTGGTGAAAAAGATCGTTTTAGTAGGCGGAGCAGGAACGGTTGGTGCTATTCTTGCGAAAGGGCTAAAGGACAAGTATGAAATCGTCATTATGGACGTGCAAAAGCCAGACGACAATGTGGCTTTTATTGAAGGGGATGCTGTTGATTTTGACGGGCTCTTAGAAACGCTTCCTGATGACACAGATACAATTGTCAATTTGTTGCGGATCGAGTCAACAAAGGGCATTGACAGCAAAGCGCATTTTGACGAGATGACGGCGCTGTTTTTCAATGCCAGTTATTATCTGTTATTGGCAGCACAAACAAAAGGCATTCGCCGGGTCGTGGTTGCGAGCAGCAACCACGTGACGGATGGTTACGAAAAAGACGGCTACTCTTTATTGCCACGGGAAATTACCGTTGACGATTTTCCGAAAACGAACAGCCTTTATGGCGTGCTGAAATTTGCCTCCGAACAGCTAGGTTATTTGTTTGCTAAAGAAGGCAAGCTATCTGTCATCAACTTGCGGATTGCCTCTGTTCCACCAGCCGAAAAGCGAAAACAGCCGAATGATCGGCTTGAGCGGACGTTGCTCGCCGATGAAGACTTAGTGGCGCTCGTTCAAGCATCGATCGAAACAGACAAAAACTACGGGACGTATTACGGCGTTTCTGACAATCGTCATAAACCGTGGAGCACATTAAACGCTTATCAGGAGCTAGGGTTTGGCGGAAAAGCTAGCAAAAAGGAGTAGGAAAGGAAATAGGGTTGTCCAAAAAGGCCGCGTGTCTAGTTGGGCAGCTTTTTTTAAAAAAGAATGGCATGATAGACGATGAATGATAAGATAGGGTAGGAAACAGATAGAATGAAGGGGTTATGAATATGGACGATATTTTACAAAAAGTAGATGATAGCCATTATTTTTGGCAAGACGATAAAGTTAGATTGCGTGCGATGCAACCTGAAGATTGGCAAGCAGACTACCTTAGTAAGTTTGATACGCCTGCTCGTCGTTTTTTAGCATGTGCGATTGAGTTGCCTCCTACTGTTTCAGGTTCTAAAACGTTCGCGGAGGAACATGCCGATTTTGCGTCAACAAATGGAAGAATCATGTTTACGATCGAAAATGAAGAAGGTAACAATATAGGCAGTATAAATTTAAACCGTATTGATGAGAGAAATGGGACATTTAGTATTGGGATCATCATTGATAAACAGTACCGGGGAAAGGGATACGGTACAAGCGCCATGAACATTCTTTTAAAATATGCTTTTTTTGAACGAAGACTTCACAAATTTAATGACTGTGTTCTCGAAGGAAATGAAGGTTCTGTTAAAATGATGGAAAAACTGGGTTGTATTCAAGAAGGGGTTCGTCGACAAGTTGTCTACATGGACGGACAATATGTAGATTTAATTCTGTTTGGATTAACAAAAGATGAATTTGTGGAAGCGCGAAAAGAAGAGTATACGTTTGGCTAAGAAGCGATTCTTCATTCGGAAGGTCGCTTTTTCTTTCTCCTTAAAACAGTCAGGTAATGTAATGGGCTAGATAGGTCAAGGACTTCCAACGTTGTGAAAGTCCTTGACTGTAGCCAAACGACAACCTAAAACCAACGTTTAACGAAGTTTTTGCGGCCACGTGCCAGCCCAAGCATAGCCATAACGCCGTTCTTGTTCAACGTTCATGATGTCATGGTGGATGACGCCATCACGCCCTGAAAAAATCGGGCGGTTGGTGCCGATTTGATAAAAACGATACCAAATCTCTGCCCCAGGCTCATAGAAAAAATGGGGCTCAACGCGGCGCTCGTAGCGTGTATCAGCGACACGAGCTTCATCCATCCACGCCCGCGCTGCAGCAATCGCTTCTTGGACCGCAGCTGATTGGTTTGGCTGGTCTTCCAGCCATTGGACAATGCCTACCGATTCATCTGTTGCAATTGAAGGATGCTCATAAGCACGTCCTTGCTGTGGTTGTAGCGTCACAGGGTCATGTTGTTGGCCCCAGGCTGTTTTCTTGCCGTTTGCGACAATTTGGGCTTGTAAAATATAATCCAATCCCCCCTCAATGGATGCGGCCATTTGTTTGCGCTGTGAATCATTGAATAAGTCGCCTTCAAATGGCGCTTTTCCTTGGCGGGCGTCTTCGAGTAAACGGAGGACGTTGACCATCGCATGGTCGTTAAAAGTGACATAATTGGAGTACCAGACGGAACTGGACGGATCGCTGCCTCGTTGGGGGTACACTTGGCGAAAGCCGCCGCTCGGATATTGGAGTTTATAAAGAAAATCAATGCCGTTGTGGACGCTCGCTTTAAAGCGTTCGTCTTTTGTCAGTTGGTACGCTTCGGCCACAACGCGAATTTCAGAGACGGTGGCATCATTGTCAATCGTCCCAAGTTCTTGTCCATTTGAAGTCCAAACCGATTTCGCTTCCCTGCCGTTCCAGTCTCGCGTATACATTTGCGGCATGTCTTTCGACCAGCCGCCATGGTCCATTTGCCAAGTCAACAGATGGTTCGCTTGTTTAATGATCGTTTCGTTGGAAACCGTTGCTTCTTCTGCAGCAGCAGTGGATGTCAGCATAACGAAAAAGCCAGCACATAATCCAAAAATAGCAAACTTGGACATTCGTTTAAGCGCTTTCAAAAAAGGACCATCCTCCTTTCGTTAAGTTGCCTTTAGCATAACAAAGAAGAATTGACTCATTTTGTTTATCTGCCACCTAAAGATTGCCTATTTTTGTGCAAATAGGAATGACGGTATTGAATCGGCGAAACCGCCATTATACGTTTAAAGACGCGATGAAAATGTTCAAGGCTGGCAAAGCCTGCTCTCTGGCAGACGATTTTAACAGGCAAGTTCGACTCTCCCAACAGTTTGCAAGCCTCTGCAATACGGACTTTTTGAATGTACTCGCTTAAACGAGTACCTGTGACATGTTTGAATAGCCGGCTTACGTATGAAGGGCTTAAGTGGACATGAGAGGCAAGCCGATTAAGGTCTAACCGCTCTTGGTAATGCTGTTCGATGTGCTGAATTAGCTGTGATGCCACGCGTGTTTGTTCGGAAAGAGCTGGCAACGGCTGTTGCTCCATGTGCAGCGTAAAATCAAGCGCCCGTTTGCTTTCGATTAACAGCTGTGACAGCAGCGATTGCTGATAAAGAAGGCTATCCTTCGTCGCAGGACTGTTGTACTCTTTAAGAAGCTGCATAAAAAGCTGATTAAACTCATCTGCCCGCTTTTGCGGAATTTGCAAAACCGTAAAGGCAGGGGACAGCAGCGGTTTAGCCAGTTTTTTTAACTCGTTTGAGAGGACCGCTGGTTGGAAATTAACGACATAACGGGCATGTTCGGGTACAGGAGCGGCTTTCATTCTATGGATGAAGTGGGGTGAAATAATTAAAAGGGTGTGCTTCTTTAACAAGATCGAGCCGTTTTTGGACATGAACAAACGCTCGCCTTCTTCCAGCCAATGAAACTCAAAATCGTTATGGAGATGGTAATGGTTCATATCAAACGGTGGTTTTATCTTGCAGTTGTAATCTACATAAATAGAGCGGCTTCGGACAGAAATGGCCAATCGGTCCATAATCAAACTCCTTTCTTTATGGGTGACCTGCTCGGTATCTTTCACTTTATCAGAAATTTAAGCGCTTTCATATATGCAGAAAAGGGGTGTTTTGATTGCAGCGTAGCATGTGGATGAAATTGCTGCTATATGGCGGCCTGCTGAGCACCATACCGGTTATTGTCGTTGGCGTGTTTGCTTATATCCAGTCAACGAACCAGGCCGAACAAAGGGTTGAAAATGAAAAGTTGCAATTGATGAGACAAGTCCAGGCAAATATTGAAACGGTGCTGACAACCGTCCACCATTCTTTAAATAATACGATTGAGTCGCCGACGATGGAAGCAGCCATTCGCACGTCTTTAGATGGCGAGGATTTTCTCGTTTACCGAGACTTGCGGACGGAGCTCAGCAAACTGCAATCATTTGATACAAAAGTAGAGGAAACGATTGTGTTAAACAAGGACCAGAATTGGCTTGCCACCAATCAGGGCATTCGGCGCCTAGACAGCCACGTAGATTATGAACGCTATTTGACTTTTTTTGATTTGCCGTATGATACGACATGGAAATTGATAGCCAATGATTCTTTTACAGAGCCGATCATACGGCGTAATTGTCCGTATAGTCTCAGTCTTATAAAAAAATTGCCAGCGCGTGCTAGTGAGAAATTTGGGCTTGTCTTTGCCAATATCCCGATGTGTACGATCCAAGAAATGATCGGCGGAGATGAAGTGGACGACGAGCTGATGATTTTAGACGAACATAACCGTGTCATTGTCCACTCTGATGAGCAGGCAGTCGGAAAAACATTAGCTGAATTAGGCTTTTCAGAACCAGTGTGGACAACGGAGGCAGCCGGCCAGTTTACGGTTGACCGAGATCAAGAGCCATTTGCCATTACCTATTCCTCTTCTACATTTACAGGTTGGAAATATGTCTCGGTTACACCAATGGACGAATTAATGGCTGAAACAAAAAGCATTGGCTGGTTTACGTTTTATGTTGTGCTTGCGATCATTTTGTTGTCAGCACTCGTTGTATGGCTGTTCTCACGCAAATTGTATTTGCCTGTGCAAAAGCTTGTTGCCGCAGTCACGCAAAAGGAGAACGGCGTGCCAACTGGGAAAAGGCGGACGGAGTTTCAAGTTATTGAAGATACATTGCAAGAGCTTTTCTCATCAAAGTCGATGCTGGAACAAGAACTAAGCATCCATGCGAAACAGTCAATGACGCTATTTTTAATGCGTTTGTACCAAGGCCATTTCTCGGAAGCAGAAAGGCAAGAACGGCTCAAACTTTATGGGCTCGACAGCCGAATGGCAAAGTGGCATTCCTACAGTTTGCTCGTTGTCCATTACGAGCAAACTCAAAAAGAAGAAGACCAACAGGAAATGGATTTGCTTACGTTTGCGATGCTCAATGTCGCTGAGGACACCATTCCCGATGAATACCGTCTTCCCGCCGTGTGGGTCGACCAGTTGCTTGTCCTGTTTATCGGTTTAGAAACAGATAGCCAAGAACAAGGGAAATCAGTCATTTACCAATGGAGTGAACGGCTTAAATCATTTATGCACCATTACTTAGATGCTGATGTCAGCATTGGCATTAGCGCCCCATTTACAGACATGGCCCAGACGAGCACCGCCTATAAAGAAGCAAAAGAAGCACTCACCCATCGGCTTAAATTTGTCGATAACGTCATTATTAATTACGAAAGCATCCAAGCGAAAGAAAAGTCGAGTATGTTCCAGTATCCTGAACACTTGGAAGAAGAATTGTTGCTAGCGCTCCGTCTTGCCGATGAAAAACAAGCGTATGACTTGTTTAACCACTTGCTGGCAGAGGTTAGCGAAGGAGCCCATCATCTCGGTGAAGTCCGTGTTTCCTTTATGCGGTTGCTCAACCGAATGCTGCAACTTTACCAACAAAGCGGATTGCGCCACGATCAAGGCGTGCTCTTGCCAGAAGGCACCCTTTATCAAGAGTGCTTAACGATTCCTAGCCAAGAGCAAATGAAAAATTGGTTTGTCAGTCGCCTGATTGACCCATTGCTATCAGCCTTCAAACAAGTGAGCGAATCCCAGTTCCAACACTTATCAGAAAAAATGATCGACTACATCCACCAGCATTACCACCAAGCGGTAACGCTTGAACAATGCGCAGCTGATTTGCATTACAATGCCAATTACTTGAGCAGCGTGTTTAAAGAAGGCACGGCAATGACGTTTAGTGAATATTTGGCCCAATATCGCTTGAAAAAAGCAAAGGAATGGTTGGCGAAGACATCAGAACCAGTCAAAACGATTGCCGAAAAGCTTGGTTACAACAACTCGCAAAACTTTATCCGCTCGTTCAAAAAAATGACTGGAATGACGCCAGGCCAATACAGGCAACAAAAACAATTAAAATGACGTTATAAGCAAAAAACAGGCCCATAACGGCAGTAATCATTTTGTTAGGTGAGGCGCAAATCGTGGATTGCTGCTGGGATTATGGGCAAATGATTATTCAAAAAAATGCGGCGCCTCGCTAATATGGGAAGCAGAGAAAAAAGGCTGCAGCCAAAAAACAAGCAGGTGGGAAGCGGAGAAAAAATGAACAAAAAGGTGGGGGTTTACAAATGGCAAGTTGGAAACAAATGTGTGCAGCATTGAGCGTGGGCGTTAGTTTAGTAGCAATCGCAGGATGCGGCGAAAATGAAAGCGCTTCCTCTGAAGGGGAAAAGCCTTCGGAGGAAGAAGGCCCGTTTACATTTACAATCATGGCTAATTTGCATACAGCAGAAGTGCCAGAAAAAGAAGTCCAACATTTATTAGAAGAGGCAACAAACACAGAGCTCGACATTCAATGGGTGCCAGACAGCAATTATGAAGAACGGTTAAATACCGCGTTTGCGACAGGGACGTTGCCACAAGCTGTTTATATGAAAAACCAAACAACCTATGACCAGTTTAAAGATGCGATTCGCGATGGGCAATTTTGGGAAATCGGCCCTTATTTAGAGGAATTCGAGAATTTGAAAAAACTAAAGCCAGAAGTCGTTGAAAATACAATGGTTGATGGAAAAGTATATGCGCTCTACCAAGGCCGTCCGTTAGCCCGTTCAGGCATCATCTATCGCAAAGACTGGGCTGACAACCTTGGTCTTGAAGCTCCAACAACGATTGAAGAGTTTGCAGAAATGGCGCGCGCTTTTACAGAAGACGACCCTGATGGCAATGGCCGCGACGATACGATTGGCTTAACAGACCGCAACGACCTCATTTATGGGGCCTTTAAAACAGTGGCATCTTGGCATGGGACGCCAAATGGATGGGGCGAAAAAGACGGCGAGCTTTTGCCGGAATTTATGTTTGATGAGTATATCGATACGTTAGACTTTTTTAAAGAACTTCATGAAAACGGATACATGAACAAAGACTTTCCGGTTACAAGCAAGCCAGACCAACAAGCGCTCTTAAAAAATGGAACAGCGGGCATTTATGTAGGCTCGATGGGCGACGTATTGACGCTGTATTCAGAAGCGTCGCAAATCAATCCTGATTTAGAATTTGATGTCCATAACTACGTCGAAGGGCCAGATGGCGAATACAACATTTGGGCGATTCCAGGTTACGGCAATTTGGTGATATTCCCAAAATCAGCCGTACAAACGGAAGAAGAGTTAAAAAGCATTCTATCTTTCTATGACCAGCTCATGGAACCGGAGAACGCAAACTTAATTTTCTGGGGCATCGAAGACGAGCACTACACCGTTGAAGATGGCAAAGCCGTCGCGATTGAGGATACGCAGCGGACGGAGCGCGAAGTCAAACCGTACCAATCGATTGAAATCGGCGAAGCTGAAACCAATGGACGCTACTTAGGGCAAAGCCATTATCCAGTCAAATTAAAGGCCGATGAACTCGAAATCGATAACGAGTCTTATTTGGTTCACGACCCGACAACGACGCTTCATTCGCCAACGGCGCAAACACATGGCGAACGTTTGCAGCAAATTATTAACGATGCAACGTACCAGTATATCCTTGGACAAACCGACCTTGCTGGCTTTGAGCAAGCAGTTGAAACGTGGAGAAGCCAAGGCGGCGATGACATGATCAGCGAGTACAACGAGTCATACAACCAGCAATAAGCAGCAATCATCCAGACTGAAAGGGCTGGCAAGCTTCCGCCCGATTAATCGGGCGGAGGCTTGCCTCCCTTTATATTCGAGTGAAAGAGGTGTGCCATGGACAGCCCGATAATGGCAAATAAAAAATGGACCCGGACAAAAGCAGAAAGGCGCCAGGAACTATGGCGCAAAATCAAAAAGAACAAATGGATTTACTTAATGATTGCACCGGGTCTTCTCTATTTTTTTGTCTATAAATATATTCCCATGTATGGGTTAATCATTGCGTTTCAAGATTATAAACCGTATCTCGGCATCACTGGAAGTCAGTGGGTCGGATTGGACCATTTCCGCCGGCTGTTTTCCGATCCCGACTTTTGGATGATCTTTAAAAATACGCTCGTTCTCTTTGCGTTGCAAGTGTGTATTTCGTTTCCAGTGCCAATCATACTGGCGCTTATGCTCAATGAATTGCGGAGCCGCGCGTACCAACGCAGCATTCAGACGATGATTTACATTCCCCATTTTATGTCGTGGGTCGTCATCGTTTCAATCAGCTATGTCATGCTGACGCTTGATGGCGGGATTGTGAACAACATTTTGCGAGCACTCCAGTTTGACCAAATCAATTTCTTGCTCAACCCTGAATGGTTTCGGCCAATGTACATTTTGCAAATTATTTGGCGCGAGGCTGGCTGGGGCACAATCATTTTCTTAGCAGCGATTGCTGCAGTCGATCCCCAGTTATACGAAGCGGCAAAAATGGATGGCGCCAACCGTTTCCGGCAAATGTGGCATATTACGCTGCCAGCGATTCGCAGTGTCATCATCGTCTTGCTCATTTTGAAAATCGGCGATGTGCTTGAATTAGGATTTGAACATGTCTATTTGCTGTTAAATGCGTCCAACCGCGAAGTGGCGGAAATTTTCGACACTTATGTTTATACGGCCGGATTGAGGCAAGGCCAATTTAGCTACAGTACCGCCGTTGGCTTTTTTAAAGGGGTTGTTGGCTTAATTCTTGTTGTGATGGCCAACTGGCTGGCGAAGAGATACGGAGAAGAAGGAATTTACTAGGAAAGGGGGCGTTTGTTTTATGGTTGGCGATAAATCGTTATCAAGCCGCATTTTTAATGCGACCAATATCATCATTCTAGGCATCATTGCCTTGCTTTGCATTTTGCCGTTTATTCATGTCATCGGCAGCTCGTTTGCGACAGGCGCTGAAATTGCCCAACGCAGCTTTTTGCTGTTCCCAACACAATTTAGTCTAGACGCCTATCGCTATATTTTTTCAACAGACACGCTTCTGCGCTCCATGGGCGTTTCCATCGGCGTCACATTAGGCGGTACGGTGTGGAGCATGCTGTTGTCCGTTTTAACCGCCTATGGCTTGTCGCGGAGAGATTTAGTCGGCCGGCGTTTTCTCATGTTTTTTATCGTCTTTACGATGTTGTTCAACGGCGGCATGATCCCGACATTTCTCGTTGTCCAGCAAACAGGGCTAATTGATTCATTGCTAGCTCTTATCGTACCTGTAACGATTAACGCGTTTAACATGATTATTTTGCGGAGCTTCTTTATGAATTTGCCGAGCGGGCTAGAGGAATCGGCAAAAATTGATGGGTGTAGCGATTTCGGTGTGCTGTTTCGGATTGTCATCCCGTGCTCGTTGCCGGCCATCGCGACGATTTCCTTGTTTTATGCCGTCACCTACTGGAACACTTACATGCATGCGATTCTTTATATAAATGACCCTGATAAGTGGCCTGTGCAAGTATTGTTGCGGCAAATTGTCGTCTTAGCAACGGGGTTGAACTACGATGGTTCTGAATATACAAGCGTTCCGCCACCGGAAATTAGCGTCAAAATGGCGGTGATCGTTGTCGCAACGATTCCTGTTTTGCTCGTTTATCCATTCTTGCAAAAATATTTTGCCAAGGGCGCCTTAATTGGCTCAATGAAAGGGTAAGCCTATGGCAGAAATCGATGATTACTTGCAAGAGCTCTACCGGCAAGAGGTTGGCACCATCACTTGTAAAGACGAGCGGTTGGCAGCATTGCGCGAAGCGATGGGCGATTTTCCGAAAGCGACGATGCTTGAGGCGACATGCCTTTATAAGCGGCAACACCCTTCGTTTACGGAGAGCGCTTACGTGCTTCCAACAACGGCAGAACTAAAACTGCCGTTCCGTTTATTCGAGCCTGTTGGCGGCAACAGGGAGGCGGTTGTGCTCGCATTGCATGGCCATGGCGCAGGCGCAGAAGAAGCGTTGCAGGAAGATTCGAGCCATAACGCCTTTGCCTTAAAGCTTGTTGAGCAAGGGGCAGTTGTTGTGTTGCCTGAGCTCGCCGGCTTTGCCGCCCGGAAACGAAAGCAAGATCAAGCGGAGCAGAACAGTTGTTTTTCCATTGCCTCTCACTTGCTTCTTTACGGCAAAACACTTGCTGGCCTGCGCGTGTTTGAATGCGCCCGCTTGCTTGATTGGGTAGGCGAAACGCGCCGTGGCAACGTTGGCTGTATCGGTTTTTCAGGTGGGGCCTTGATTGCGCTGTTGTTGGCAGCAACAGATGAGCGGATCAAAGCAACCGTACTGAGCGGTTTCGCTAGTCTCATGCGCGACAGCATTTTAGCTTCACGCCATTGCCTAGACAACTATATTCCTGGCTTGCTGGCAATTGGGGAAACGCCGCAATTGCTTGAATTGATTAACCCTCGGGCGTTGTTTATTGAAAGCGGCAACGACGATCATCTGTTCCCGTCTAAATCGGTACAACAAGCATTGCAAGAAAGCAAATGGGGAGAAGCCGATTTTTTTGCCGGAGGCCATCAAGTGAACGGAACAAAAGCGATCCCGTGGCTTTGTAACGAATTGGGAAAGGAGAAACAACAACGTGGAACCGTTTAACAATCCGATCATTCCAGGGTTTTATCCTGACCCGTCGATTTGCAGGGTAAACGAAGACTATTATTTAGTCACGTCTACATTTGAATATTTCCCTGGCGTGCCGATTTTTCATTCAAAAGATCTTGTCAATTGGAAGCAGATTGGCCATGTGTTAGATCGTTCAGAGCAGCTCAATCTCGATGGCACCCCGAATTCACGGGGCATTTATGCGCCGACGATCCGTTACCATAACGGCCTGTTCTATATGATTACCACGTTTGTGGAAAGCCAACACGGCGCAAGGCGCAATTTCTTTGTGACGGCAAAAGACCCCGCTGGGCCTTGGTCAGACCCAGTTTGGATAAAGGGGGCGCCTGGGATTGACCCATCCTTGTTTTTTGATGATGATGGCCGCGTCTATTACACAGGCAATCGTGTCCCACCTACAGGGCAAACGCACGCCAAGCATATGGAAATTTGGCTCCAGGAAATCGATCTCATTACAGGCTGCCTGCTTGGCGAACCAACTGGGATTTGGGATGGTGCGCTAAAAATAGCCCATGCCCAGGAAGCACCCCATCTTTATAAAAAAGACGGCTACTATTACTTGTTTATTGCCGAAGGGGGGACTGGATTCACCCATGCGGTGACAGTTGCGCGAAGCCGGGAGATTGCCGGCCCTTATGAGGCGAATCGGCGCAACCCCGTGCTGACGCACCGCCATCTCGGCCAGGACTACCCGATCACGAATGTAGGCCACGCCGATATCGTCCAAACACAAGACGATGAATGGTGGCTTGTCTGTTTAGGTTCCCGTCCATATGGGGGCATGTACCGCAATATGGGGCGTGAGACGTTTTTAGCGCCTATGCGCTGGGAGGACGATTGGCCTGTTGTTTGTCCTGAGACAGGGAAAATCGAAGTCGAGATGCCAGGCCCGTCTTTGCCGCGGCAAAAGGTGGAACCCTTGCCGGTCCGGGATGATTTTAACGCTCGCAAGCTAGGCTTTCAATGGAATATGATCCGCACGCCGCGGACGCCGTTTTACTCCCTTGAAGCGAGGAAAGGGTATTTACAGTTAAACGTGCGCCCGGAAACGCTTTCTGACGAGGCAAATCCGAGTTTTATCGGGCGCCGCCAGCAACATCGATCGTTTACTGTCCGCGCTTTTATGGAATTCGATCCTAAGCAAAGTGGCGAGGCTGCTGGACTTGCTTTATTTTACAGCCAGAAAAACCATTACCGCTTTGAACTTATACATAGTGGGCAGTTGTTTATACGGCTCGTAAAAGTGGAAGATGGCGTGGAAACGGTGGCAGGTAAAAGCACGGCGTCGATTCCGGCAACGGCGATTGAATGGCAAGTTGCCGCCAATTTGCAAGAACTTTCGTTTTCATACTGTGTGCCAGGTGGCAAGTGGCGCATGGTCGCTAATAAGCAAGATGGCAGGCTATTGAGCACAGATCGAGCAGGGGGCTTTGTCGGCACCTATATTGGCATGTTTGCGACAAGCAACGGACAAAACAGCACAACGACAGCCGCATTTGATTGGTTTGAATACAAGGGGGAATCGACATGACATCATTCGCGAAAGTACGGAGCCAACAGCCGTTAGAGTGGGGAAAAAAGGCGTGTGAGGCGATTATGAGCAAGTACGAGCCGGTTGAAATGCCGCCAGCCAACCGCTGGCATTACCATCAAGGCGTGTTTTTATGCGGCGTTCACCGGATTTGGGAAATGGATCACAACGAAGCCTACTTTCAGTACGTGAAAGACTACGTCGATGCCTTAATTGATGAAGACGGCAACTTCCTGTTTCGCCGCGATGAGTTAGACGCGATTCAAGCTGGACTTTTGCTTTTGCCGCTGTTTAGGCGTACAGGTGAGTATCGCTACCAAGAAGCAGCCCGCAAACTCCGAGGTTTGCTCCATACGTTAAACCGCAACCGCTTTGGCGGCTTTTGGCATAAGGACAAATACCCGAACCAAATGTGGCTCGACGGCCTTTATATGGCTGGCCCATTTGCCGTCCAATACGGGCAACAATTTAATGAGCCTGAATTGATCGATCTTGTCCTGAAGCAAGAAGAGCTGATGCGCAACCATACGAAAGACGAAGCGACAGGTCTGTATGTCCATGCTTGGGACGCAAGCAAACAAGTAGCTGTCTGCGACAAAGAAACAGGCAAGACAGAGGAAGTTTGGGGCCGTGCTCTTGGCTGGTATGCAATGGCGCTTGCCGACTTAATTGACTTGCTTGGCGAGAATCATATGAAACGCCCTGTGTTAGAAAGCGCGTTCCAGTCTTTAATGGCCCGCCTCCTCACGTACCAAGACGAACAAACAGGGCTCTGGTATCAAGTCGTCGACAAAGGCAACCAGCCTGATAACTGGCTAGAAAGCTCCTGCACGAGCCTGTTTGTTTATGCTTTGGCAAAAGGCTACCGCCTAGGGTTGCTTGGCGAAGACGCGTTCTTCCATGCTGAAAAAGGGCTTTCAGGCTTGTTGGACTATGCGGTTGACATAGAAGAGGACGGCGCGCTCGTTTTAAAAATGATTTGCATCGGTACGTCAATCGGCCGTTATGACGATTACATTAGCCGGCCGACGAGCGCCAATGACTTGCATGGCGTCGGCGCCTTTGCACTCGCTTGTACGGAAATCGAAAAAGGACGGAAGCACCGATGAACCGGCGATTTGTTTGCTTTGCTGCCATCGTTTTGATCGCGTTAGCAGGATGCGGCAAACAAGGAGACGATGACCGGCTCCATGTGATGGCCTTCTCTGACGAGCTCTATCAACAGCAAGACCAGTTGCATGAACTCGTCAATGAAGACGAAGCAAGGCTGACGGTGTTTCCAAGCGTTTTAGAAAGGCTTGTCGTTGAGTTGGCAGGCCACGAAGCTGACATTTTGCTTGTGGATGGCAGCCTAACAGAGGCAATCGATCCAGAAGGGCTCGTTTCATTAGAAGGAATGGACGGCGTTCCTGTCCAATTAAAGGGAGAAGAGACGACAGTCGCAGTGTCTGTTGACAGCGTGCTTGCCACAAGCTTCGCCCTCGACCATGAAGCTGTCCTTGTCCTGCCTGTTTATAGCGATAAGCAAGGAAAGGCAAAAAAGCAAGTCGAAAAATGGCAGGAGGGAGAACAACGTGGAGTTAACGGGAATGTGGGGTAGCTTTTACCGTGTATCTGTATTTATTTCCAAATTGGCTTATGGAAACGCTCTCTGGCTCGGTTTTACGGTGCTCGGGCTTGGCTTGTTCGGCGTGGCTCCAGCGACGGTCGCTTTGTTTGCCGTCACCCGGGGATGGGTGAACGGCAAATGGGAAGAGGTGCCTGTTTTCAAAACGTTTTGGCAAACGTACAAACAAGAATTTTGGCGCGCCAACGGCGCAGCGCTTGCTTTGTTCCTTGTCGGTTTTCTCCTGTACTGGAATTTTACGCTGTTTGCTGGCTCTGGGCTCGCGATGATGGTCGTTCGTGGCTTATTGCTGATTGTGTCGGTGCTGTACGGCAGCATGCTGCTGCTCTATTTTCCTACGTATGTCGGTTTTGATTTAAAAGGCTTGAACCGTGTCCGCGCTGCACTGCTCATTAGTTGCGGCCATCCCTTGCATGTGATTTTGTTAGGCGCCTCCTTGTACGGCCTGCAATTTTTGTTTATGTCGATGCCAGGCCTGATCTTGTTTTTTGGCGCAGCAAGCGTCGCTTATTTGATTTCTTGGGTAGCCGAGCGGATTTTCCGCTCGATGAAACGATTACAGCTTTCTCAGCAAAAGGCTTCTTCCGAAAAGGAGCCAGAAGGAGTGTCAAATGGAAAGAGTCGTGATTTGCGGCCTGAGCAACAGGGCGCTTAAGATGTTCGTTGAACCGCTTATTGCTCGTTTTCATCATGACAATGAAATTGTCGCTTTGCTTGATATTGACCCGAAACGGCATGAAGTTTGTTTGCAAACGTATCCTACACTGGCCAATGCCACGTTTTACCGGCCAGACCAATTTGAACAAATGGTCAAAGAAACGAACGCGACGATGGCCGTTGTCGCAAGCCGCGATGATACACATGTGGATTACATTTTACGCGGCTTGGCATTAGGACTTAACATAATTAGCGAGAAGCCGATGGTGACAACAAGTGAAGATGCGAGGCGTGTCCTCGAAGCGGAAAAGGCGAGCAAAGGAAAGGTCACTGTCGCGTTTAACTATCGTTACAACCCGTACCACATCAAAATTAAGGAATTAATCCAATCAGGGCGAATTGGCCGTATAACGTCGATTGACTTAAATTGGTATATCGATACGTACCACGGATCGAGTTACTTTAAACGCTGGAACCGAAACCGCGCTTTTTCTGGCGGTTTGTCTGTCCATAAGTCGACGCACCATTTTGACCTCGTTAATTGGTGGATTAGCCAGCGCCCCCAAGAAGTGTTTGCCTTTGGCGACCTGCACTATTACGGGGCAAACAGCGAATTAAACCCACGGCTTGAAAATGGCCGCCATTGCGGGACGTGCAGCGACCGGCAAAATTGTTCGTATTACAGGCGCTGGTTTGGCCGCAACCAATCGACGCAAATAAAAGACGACCATTTAATGGCAGGGCAGGACCTTGGCGCGTACACAGGCTATCGTCCCGACGCCTGTGTGTTTGACGAAGAAATTGACATTGAAGATACGTATGTCGCTAATATCCGCTACGATGGCGGTGCATTGCTCAGCTATTCGATCAACTTCTCGCTTCCGTATGAAGGCTACCGCCTGGCGATCAATGGCACAAACGGGCGAATTGAGACGCAGGAATACCATGCGCCGTCGCGGACGCCATTTCCTGTGCCAGAACAAACGATTGACTTATTTCCGCTATTCGGAGCGAAAGAAACGATCCATGTCGTCCAAAAAGAGGGCGGCCATGGCGGCGGCGACCCGGTAATCCAGGAAGACTTGTTTTTAGGCGAAGATCCTACACGGCCATTCGACGTCCTCGCCGGGGCAGAAGCAGGGGCGCTTTCGGTCGCTGTCGGCGAAGCGGTGTGGAAGTCGGCGAAACAGGGCGCTCCGATTCGAATTGAAACGTTGCTCGCCAATAAAGAGGAGGTATAGGCTGTGGACGGCGTAAAGATCCACCCAAAAGACGATGTCCTTATCGTGTTAAAAGAGGCAGCTAAAGGCGACGTCATTAGCGTGGGCCAACAGCAGCTCGAGCTAGCAGAGCCAGTCGAACGTGGCCACAAAGTGGCCCTCCGCGACATTCGCGAAGGGGAACCGGTGTTAAAATACGGCTTTCCGATTGGCATCGCCAAACAGGCGATTGCCACAGGGGAGTGGGTCCATACACACAACTTAAAGACTGCTCTAGACGGCAAGTTAGCGTATGAATACAAACAAAGCCAAAGCGCGGCCACGGCAGACACAGACAAAGAGACGCCCGCTTTTACGTTTAAAGGATACGTCCGCAAAAACGGCGATGTAGGCATACGCAATGAAATTTGGATTTTAAATACGGTCGGCTGCATTAATAAAACGGCTGAGCTCGTTGCCCGCCTCGCCCAACAAGAGCATTTTGCCAATATTGATGGCGTCTACCATTATCCACATCCTTTTGGCTGTTCCCAGCTAGGCGACGATTTAAAAAGCACGCAAGCAATCCTGAGCAGCTTAGTCCACCACCCTAATGCGGCAGGTGTCCTTGTGCTTGGCCTTGGCTGCGAAAACAACTATATTGACGTGTTTAAAGAGGCCGTTGGCGCTTACGACAGCGACCGCGTCAAGTTTCTAGCTGTCCAAGAAGTAGAAGACGAACTGGAGGAAGCCCTTCAGCTTGTTTCTGAAATCGCTGCTGTCGCTAAAAACGATGTGCGGACAGAAGTGCCGGCGTCAAAATTAAAAGTGGGCTTAAAATGTGGAGGCTCTGACGGCTTTTCAGGGATTACAGCCAATCCACTTGTCGGGGCCTTTTCCGATCGGCTCATTGCCCAAGGCGGGTCAACAGTGCTGACAGAAGTACCTGAAATGTTTGGCGCAGAAACAATTTTGATGGAACGAGCTGCAGATGAAACGGTTTTTAACGGCATTGTCAACATGGTCAATGGCTTTAAAGACTATTTTATCCGCCATAACCAGCCTGTTTATGAAAACCCTTCCCCGGGCAATAAAAAAGGCGGCATTACTACGTTGGAAGAGAAGTCACTCGGCTGTGTACAAAAAGGCGGTTTTGCCCCAGTAGCCGATGTCGTCCCTTACGGCGGCAGAATCAAAAAGCCAGGGCTAACACTCGTGGAAGGGCCAGGGAATGACCTTGTGTCCGTCACCGCCCTTGCCGCTTCAGGCGCCCATATCGTCTTGTTTACAACAGGGCGCGGTACACCATTTGGTGGCCCTGTTCCAACTGTCAAGTTATCAACGAATACACCTTTGTATGAACGGAAGAAAAACTGGATTGACTTTAATGCAGGCACACTCCTTGACGGGAAAGATCTTGGCGAACGAGCAGACGAACTATTTGCCTATGTGCTGCAAGTCGCCTCAGGGGAACGGGCGACTCATAATGAACGGAATGGCTTTAAAGAAATCGCCCTGTTCAAAGATGGCGTCATTTTATAAAAGGAGTGACAGCATGGATCGAATAGAAACAAAGCAATTGACAAAAAAGCTCGTTGGCCAAGAGACGCCTGCAGGCAAGGAAACAATCGTTCAAATCGGGGAAGGCAACTTCATGCGCGGTTTCATCGATTGGATGGTCGACCAACTTCACCAGCAACGGCTGTATGATGGCCGCGTCGCGGCGATACAGCCGACGCCACACGGAAAAATCGTCCCTGTCCTTCAAGCACAGGATGGCCTGTACACCGTGATTTTACGAGGCAAACTCGACGGCAAAGTCATCGATGAAGCCGAAGTAGTCCAATCGATCGCCCGAGGCATTAACCCTTACAGTGATTGGGAAGAGGTCAAAAAATTAGCACGCTCTCCTGATGTAAAATGGTTGTTTTCCAATACGACAGAAGCAGGCCTTGTCTATCAACAGGAACGATTTGAAGCGGATAAAGCGCCGCTGTCGTTTCCAGGCAAGGTGACCGCCTTTTTATACGAACGCTTTTTAGCGTTCGCGGGCGCTTACGAGGCAGGGATCACACTCGTGCCTTGTGAGTTAATCGAAGACAATGGCGCTGTGTTAAAAGACATTGTTGAAACGATTGCCGAAGACTGGGAGTTGCCAATTGAATTTGGGCAATGGCTAAGAAAAGCGAATGTCTTTTGCAACACGCTCGTCGATCGAATTGTAACAGGCTTTCCCCATGGCGAAGAAGAAACGTGGGCAAACAGGCTCGGCTACGAAGACCGCCTGTTGACAGTCGCTGAACCGTACCATTTGTTCGTGATCGAACCAGAGCGCCCGCTAGACGAGCGTTTGCCGTTCGAGCAAGCAGGGCTCAATGTCAAATGGGAACCTGTGGCGTTGCATCGGGAGCTAAAAGTAAGGCTCTTAAACGGATTGCACACGATGATGTTCGCGCTCAGCTTTTTAGCAGGAGAAGACACGGTCAAAGGCGCCCTTCACTCTCCGCGCTTGCGGCGCTTTATTGAACGAGGGCTCGAACAAGAACTAATCCCCGTTGTCAATGCGCCAGAGGAAAAAAAGCAAGCCTATGCGGCTAGCGTAATTGAACGGTTTGAAAACCCGTTTTTGGCACATAAGCTGACCGATATTGGCTTAAACGCGATCTACAAATTTAAGACACGGCTGCTGCCAGCATTAGAGGCCCATGAACAGCAAGACAACGAGCCGAGTCAGTTGTTAGCGAGCCTCGCAGCATTGCTTGTCTATATGAAGTCACAGGAAAGAGATGGCGCGTTTCTAAAAGGAAACTGGCAAGGCAGAACCTATCAAATTCGTGAAAATGAAACAGCACTCGCACTACTAGAAGCGACATGGGGCCAGTATGATGCGGGTGAAGCGACATTAGCAGAAACGATTTCCACATTGCTGCAAGCAGACGAACTGTGGGGCCGTGATTTAAGCCGTTATAGCGAGAAGGTTGCTGATTGCGCATATGGCTTGTTGAATGGCGATCTGTTCAAAATGATAGAAGGATAATAAAGAAGGCAAAGAAGGCGACCGCGCCTTCTTTTTTTGCGCTTTCTTACTAAAGAAGAACACAAATGTGCAAATCGAATTTGAATTTTATTCCATTTGCCAAATCGAATTGCATAATGAAATGAAAGCGGTTATATTCGATCTATCAACCACATATGAGCGAGTGTTGCACATATGTGCAAACGAAAGAAGGTGAACAAACAGGTATGAAGTGGCAAGAGGAACGCCAACTAGTCATTGTCGCAAAAATGTACTATGAGGAGGCGCTTACGCAAAATGAAATTGCTAAACGGCTAGGCCTTTACCGGACAACGGTGACAAGAATGCTGCAAAAAGCACGCGAGGCAGGAATTGTGCAAATAAAAATTGCCAGCACACAGCGTCTTCGCGTTGATTTGGAAGCAAAGTTGGCGCGCATGTTCGGCATTCGCGAGGCTGTGATTGTCCCGGTAGACCGTCACGCGAGCAGAGAAGAGCGCCTAAAAGCATTAGGGGAATCAGGAGCGAATTTGCTCGACAGCCTCCTCGTTGATGGCGATGTCATCGGTCTTGCATGGGGAGACACCCTTGGAACGATGGCTGAAACGATTGGTTCTTTTCGAAAGCGTGACACCGTTTTTGTGCCAATCGTAGGCGGTCCTGGCAAGATGCACGTCAAGCATCATATCAATACGATTGTCTACAATTTTGCCCGTGCCTTTAAAGGCAAAGCACAGTATATCGATGCTGCGGCTATTGTGACGTCAGCCGACGCGCAAAAAGACATTCGCGAATCGGCTTACTTGCAAGACGTTTTAAAGCTTTGGGAGGAAATGACCGTCGCTGTCATTGGCATCGGTGCCCACGTCCGTTCATCCAATTTAGTTTGGAGCGGTTTTATTGGCGAAGCTGAACAGCAGCTGCTTGCGAAAAAACAAGCGATTGGCGATATTCTTTCCCGTTTTTACACGATTGATGGCAAAGAAGTGCAAACGCCTATAAGAGAACGGACGATTGCGGTCGAGCTAGATCGTTTAAAGGAAAACCGGGCTACAGTCGCGATCGCCGAGTCGAAAGAAAAAGTACCTTCGATCATAGGCGGTTTGCAGGGAGGCTATATTTCCCACTTGATTACAGATGAAGAAACAGCGATCGAACTTATTAAGTGGAAGGAGAATCAGTAATGGCAATTTTGCTAGCAATTGTCTGTCTCGGAGTCGGTTTCCTGTTGCAAAGTGTACTTGGTTTTTGGCAAATCAAGCATTTTAACAACCGCTATCGCTCCTTTCGGCAAGAAGGCCAAGTGGCGATTGGCCGCTCAAAAGGAATCATCCGTACTGGCGTGATCTTGCTGTTGTTAGTAGACCGTAAAGCGAATATTATTCGTGCTGAACGAATGCAAGGAATGACGATTTTTGCCAGGTTTAAGGAATTGCCGTCATTAAAAGGGCAGCCGTTGTTTTACGTCGACCAAGGGGTAGAAAGGCGGTTGGACCCCTTTACGAGAAAAGCGTTGGCGGACGCAAAACATGTCTATCGCGTCGTTAAGGCCGGCGGGGAAGTAAAACCGCCGAAAGCCCCGCTTAGCCAACTTTTGGCGGTATTTACAAGAAAGCGTGAGGTGAGTAGCTAATGGATTGGCTCGTAAAAATGGCCGAAGGCTTTATCGGTTTATTTGAAGAAGGAGCATCCACATTTGTTGGATTAGTCGGTGATATCGTCCCACTTTTAATTATGCTGCTTGTCGCGATGAATGCGGTCGTCCAATTTGTCGGGCAAGAACGAATTGAAAAATTGGCGATGAAATCAGCAAAAAACATCTTTACCCGGTATTTAGTCCTGCCTGTTATTGGCACTTTTTTCTTCCTCAATCCGATGACGTTGTCATTAGGGCGTTTTTTACCAGAACGGTACAAGCCTGGCTATTATGCGTCGGCCAGCTATTCTTGCCACTCGATGAACGGGTTGTTTCCCCATGTCAATCCGGCCGAACTATTTGTCTTTCTTGGCGTTGCTGCCGGGATTACGCAATTAGGCCACTCCACCGCTGAGCTAGCGCTACGGTATTTTCTCGTCGGTGTCGTCATGAATATGTTCCGTGGGCTTGTGACTGATTGGATGGTCGCGTATGTAGAAAAGCAGCAGAAAGTCAAGTTGAAAACGTCTATGAGCGAATCGTTAGGAGGTGTTCGCAATGGCTGATTTTAAAACCGTTCGAGTCGTAAAAGGGACAGGCGGATTTGGAGGACCGCTTGAGATTACGCCAACACCTGAAAAAAATAAGATCGTCAACATTACAGGCGGGCCCGTTTCCGATGTGGCTGCAAAGTTGTCGGAACTTAGCGGGGCTGAGCTTGTCAATGGGTTTACGACTTCTGTGCCAGAAGAACAAATCGCAGCAGTCGTGATTGACTGTGGCGGGACGCTCCGCGCTGGCTTATATCCAAAAAAACGAATTCCGACGATCAATATTATGCCGACTGGCCAAAGCGGGCCAATGGCCAAATTCATCGTCCCCGATATTTATGTATCAGGTGTGAAACCAAGCCATTTGACGATCGTCGACAAAGAGGGACATCAACAAGAACAAAGCATACCAACCGAAGAAAGCGCCGCTACAAAACAAGCAACCTATGACACAAGCAAAAAAATAACCGAGCAAAACGACAACTTAATGGCGAAGATTGGCAAAATGATGGGCGGCATCGTCAATGTGTTTTACCAAGCTGGCCGTGAAGCGATTGATACCGTCTTAAAGACAATTTTGCCGTTTATGGCATTTGTGTCGCTCTTAATTGGCTTGATTTTAGCTTCTGGCGTAGGCGATGTCATCGCCAATGTCTTAAAGCCACTTGGCGGTACGATTTGGGGACTGTTAATTTTATCAGCAATTGTATCTTTTCCGTTGCTGTCTCCTTTTCTCGGACCAGGAGCAGTCATTGCCCAAGTGATCGGCACGCTAATCGGCGTCGAAATTGGCAGAGGCAACATTCCGCCCCAGTTTGCGTTGCCTGCTTTATTTGCGATTAATGCCCAAGCAGCTGCAGACTTTGTCCCTGTAGGGCTTGGCTTAGCTGAGGCAGAGCCTGAAACGGTCGAAGTCGGTGTTCCTGCCGTTCTGTATGGAAGGTTCTTAACCGGCCCGCCAACTGTCTTTGTTGCTTGGCTAGCCAGTTTCGGCATGTACGATGGATAACAGATAGCGGGAGACCGCTAAAACGTGCTTAACAAGCAATCACTATTTTTGCAAAAGGGAAAGTAAAGCGAAAAGGTGGAAATTTACGATGATTTACAAAACAACTGTGACAAAGTTAGGCGCTCTTGCTAGCGATTTTTTGGCAGAGAATATATTGATCTTGTTTAAAAACAATGCGCCAGAAGAGTTAGCGGAGTATTGTGTCCTTCATCAGGAAAACCAATTAATAGACAACATCCAACCAGGCGATACGGCGATTTTAGCAGGACAAGCGTTTGTGGTTACAGCCGTTGGCAGTGCGGTTGAAAAAAATTTACGCTCCCTCGGGCATATAACGATAAAAGCCGATGGGGCGAAGGAAGCGGAATTGCCAGGGACTTTGTCACTCGAAGCAAAGTCGCTGCCACTACTAAAAGAAGGAGACACCATTACAATTTCTAGATAAATAAAGGAGTGGAGATATCATGGCAGAAACAAAAAAAACAGCTGTTGTCGCCGGGGGCGGCCAAAATTTAGGAGAACATATTAGCTGGCGATTAGCACAAGAAGGCTATCATGTCGTTGTCGCTGATCTGCAAGGGAGCAGAGCCGAAGCCGTCGCCGAAAAGATTGCTAATCAAACGGGAAGCAAAACACTTGGAATTGGCTTTGACGCTACGGTAGAAGACGAGGTTGCTTATGTGATGGAGACGGCGGCCAATACGTTCGGATCTCTTGATTTGCTCGTCTACAACGCAGGCGTGGCCCGCAGCGCCAAAATTGATCATTTCCCGACAAAAGATTGGCAAATGGCACTAGACGTTAATTTGACAGGCTATTTTTACTGCGCTAGAGAAGCAAGCAAAATCATGATCAAACAAAACAGCGGCAACATCATTCAAATTAATTCAAAGTCAGGAAAAGTCGGAAGCAAACATAATGTTGCCTATTCCGCTTCCAAATTCGGCGGCGTCGGCCTCACGCAAAGCTTGGCGTTGGATTTAGCAGAGCACAACATCCGTGTCAATGCGATTATGCCAGGGAATCTCCTGTCGTCGCCGATGTTCCAAAGTTTAATCCCTTCCTATGCGAAAAAACTTGGCATCAAAGAAAGCGAAGTCGAACAAGTCTACATCGACAAAGTGCCCCTAAGGAGGGGCTGCACGTATGAAGATGTTGCCAATGCTGTCGTTTTCTATAGTTCAGACAAAGCCGCCTATATGACTGGTCAATCGATCAACGTTACCGGCGGGCAAGTGATGTTTTAAGTTAACTAGAATCCCCCTCTTTGCTTTGGCATGTGGCCAAACAAGGAGGGGGATGTTGTTTTAAAGACAGATTAAAATCACTACAACCACCTATTTACTCAAATACAGCAGATTTTTATTCACTAGTAGTCCCATTTTTCTTCCAAAGATCATTTCCTGTGCGGTTAAAGGGGGCGCCATACTTCGGCAGTCCCTGGCCTTTCACCTTGGGTCCACCATCTTGCTTCATAGGCACGGCCTTCGTAGGTGACGCGATCACCACCGAGATAAACAGTACCTGCATTCCACTCTGGATAGGCCGGCGCAGGGTCAGGGGGGCTTGGTTCGCCAGGCGAAGTGCCATCGTTAGGACCAAAATGTACGTCAATCACATTGTAAAACGCATTGGCTGTATCTGCTACATCCCAGACACCTAAAATCACATGGTATCCTGTACGCTCAGGAATCGTTACTTCGTGAGTGACCTTCTCACCTGGTCTCGCCCCATTGTCATGTCTCTCATAAAAGGGAATAAGTACAAATTGATCACGAGTTAATGGCTGATTGGGGTTCCAGTCTGGTTTTGTGATGTAATAATGCCACTTTGCTGTCGAATGCATGGCTGTTAAGTGCCAAGTAAATGTATGTGTCCCACTTGTAAGCGGCACTTTTGACCAACGAGTTGAGCTTTGCTCATCCAGTTTTGGGAACAAGCCACCTGCTGAGGCAATTTGGCCATCTGGAACGCTCTGCCCTGGAAATCCTTTTGGCGCTTCCAAGCTTTGTGGTTCCCAAACAATCGCTCCACAATCCTGATTGATCCCTTGCTGGCAAAGGAGCCCACGGGAGCTAGGACTTTCAATGTACCCATGAGCGGAAGCAACTTGGACTCCTGCAAAAGCAAGCAACCCAAACACGACTGTTTGTAACAAGACGGCGCGACAACATTTCATCCATTTTTCTTTAACCATACAGTCCTCCTTAAAACATTTAGGTTGTTACAACTTTCATGAATATGTATATAACATTGATACAAATTTTATAACGAATTTTTTCCAGTGATCATGATCTATTTTAATTTCAGAACATGGAAGCATCGCCAGTCTATACTTAAGAGTCAATCGGAATAGACTTGTCTATTGATTAAAAACGTTCATATGTAGAATCCTCTTCCTTTTCACTCCATGTTTTATCTAGTACTTGACGGTCGTTGCCATTCAAGTGGTGTGAAATGGAAATGTTTCGACGTTGACATTCCTTGAGTAAAAGATGAATAAAGTCTGGATCAAGGTTAAGCTTGATTGCATTTTTACACGCCTCAATTAAAATGTTGTCCGACAATGTTTTCATGAAATCCCCCATTTTTTTAAGAGTATAGCCTCTCATTTATCAATCAAGCTGGCAGAGACGTAGAAACGCAGAAAAGACGCTAAGTCTATGCCGGGCTTAATCCTGATTCTCCGTTTAACAAAAATGATGCTGAGCAGCGGTTATGGTGCTAGTAGTGATGATGCCTATACATCGGTCTAAGTCACTCATAACAAAAATCTTGCATATGTGCTGCAAGTCTTGTGAATTGGTTTGGTGAACGAATTTAATCGGCAATTACATACATCGACCCATTCATTTTTCTATCGAATGTCCCGAATACAGCGTTTTTCCATTCGTATATTGATTGGAGGGCGATTTCTTTATCAGCTTATTCTTGTTCTTTCACTTAAAATCCTATTAGTCCTATGACAAAATTTCTGCACTTGCGAAGGGTAGTTGGGAAAAAATAGATAACATGAAGGAAAAAAATCCTACTCTCTTCAAGCCGTTAAAGCGGTTAATTGCCAAACCAAGAACCACTGATATGTAGCCTAAAATCATTTCAGTTGTAGTAGATTTATAGTTTTTATGAACAAACGAAGATAGATGAATAATGACAAAAAAATAGGCATAAAAAATCAGTTAATAATACCTGGTAATTGGTATAAATATCCAAATAATCCATGCGAACGTAATTAAAAGAGGCTATAGTTGTTTGATTGTTCAGAACTCTTGACTTGCTTCTATAACCGAATTAAATTAAAAAATAGATTGATATATTTATAGATGTCACCTTTTTTTACCCATTTTATCTAAATAAAACAATTGCTTTATTTTCAAATTATTAATAGTTGCAATTAGGATAAAAAAATTGGAGGGCCATATATGCGAAAACTGGGTTCCTTATTTCTTCTGGCAGGCCTCATTTTTCTAGGGTGGTTCGCTTTCGAGTTATACAGCCAACACAAAGCTGAACAACAGTCATTGACGGAAGCACAGGCGCGGATTGGCGAAAAAGCGTCGTCAGAAGGTTTTTCCGCTAAACAAGGCGAGGCGTTTGCGACATTGGAGATTCCAAAGCTTGAAAGAACGCTTCCCATCGTTGAAGGGGCTGATCCTGATTCATTGGATGCTGGCGTTGGCCACTTGCCTGAGACCGCTTTACCTGGGCAGGATGAACAAATTGTTTTGTCGGGACATCGCGATACCGTTTTCCGCAATTTCGATCAATTAGAAATAGGAGACGCACTCATTGTTGAAATGCCTTATGGAACGTTTACCTATGAAATCGCTTATACCGAAATCGTGCCAGAAGACGATACGTCGGTGATCCGCAAAATGGGAGAAGAAGTCCTAGTGGTCAGCACCTGCTACCCATTCCACTTTATTGGCAACGCTCCAGAACGGTTTGTCATTTATGCATATCCACTGGAGGATGAAGCCTGATCAAACATCGTACCAGCAAACACATCCTTTTAAGGGGGTGATGGCCATGGTGACCAAATAAATTTTCAGAAAAAGAAGGTGTTAGAAGACTAAAAAAAGAAGGTGCGAATACGTTGCAATCGAAAAAACTATTGACCAGGAGAAGACTTCTGGAATTAAGAAAACTCGTCATTGTTACGATGGTTTTCTTGCTTTCGCTTAGCAACTTCCTTCCTTACTCGGCGCAATATGCGCAAGCGAATGAAACGCCTTCCCTTTCTGATCTTGAACTCAAACAAGATGTCGATGGGGAAGAGCGCAAGGAAGTTGAAAAAGGCGCCACCTTTACGTTCAATGTCGATGCGTTGATCCCAGAAAGCGGATCGAATGAGGGAACGTTAACGATTCTTAATCAAGTCAATAAACAACTAGCGATTGAGAATGTGGAAGTCGTTGTGAATGAAGAAGAAAGCGATTTGGAGGCAACTGTAGAAGAACAAGATGTCAGTCTTGAGCTTACGCCAGAACAACTGGACACAGTCGCTGGCCAACATGTCACTCTGAAGATTACCGCTGCTTTTCAAGATGAAGTAGAAGCAGGCACAGAAATCGAACATGTGGCAGAAGCATTCATCAACGGCGAATTAGCCGAGAAAGCAGAACCCGTAACAGTCGCGCTTTTAGCTGATGCTGAAGCCCCTGCGGAAGAAGAGACTACTGAAGAAGAAGCCCAGCAAGAAGAGGAAAACGTTGGTGAAGAGTCTTCGGAAGAGGAACAAGTTTCAGAAGAAGGGCAATCTACAGAAGATACTGAAAGTGAAGAAGTCCAAGTTAGTAACGTTTTAGACATTAATGATACAGATTCTTATGGAATAGCTTGGGAAAGGCCAAACGCTTATATTTATCAATATAGTGGAACCAACCCTAGCTCAACTCCTGTGGCTAGAGTACCGATCACCGGAGTCCCTAGTGGCGGTCACATTTCTAACGGATTAGCTGTCGCAATGGATGAGGATGTCTTTTATGCATATGGCTTGTCTGCTAATGATGAGTATATGCTTTATAAAATTACTCCTGATGGTGTTGCTGAAGCTGTGACGAGCTTACCGCCACTACTTGACAATGGCGTTATCTCGCAAGACGGCACGACGTATTATTATATGGGCACAAATGAAGATGGAACGTACTATATTGGTTCATATGATTTAAATACCGGAGAGCATTCTTCTGTTGAAATGAAGGGTGTCGATTCTGATCGTGCAGCAGATTTGGTTATTGATAGCAATGGATACGCATGGTTTACTTCACTTCATGCTGATATGATTTATCAAGTCGATCCAACTACAGGGGAAGTTTTACGAAGTGTCCCTGTTACCAGTTCAGATGGGGTGAATGTTTCTGATTATGTAGGAGTACGAGGTTTCAGCTTCTTACCTAACGGTGACATGCTGATATCAAGTGGTTCGAATTCAACTGGACCAAGCTATTTTGTACTCAGCGCTTCTACACTTCAAACAACATACATCGGCTCTGATACAGGCGCATTAGTTTATGATTTAGCTTCACGCGTCTATCCTGTTTTCGACCCCCTTCCACCTGAGTTGGAAGCTAGGAAATCAGTGGAAGTGTTGGAAAAAGGGGAAGGAAACACAGATGAAGAGCATGCAGAAGTAGGAGATACACTACGCTATACGATTCAAGCTCGTAATACGGTATCCGATAGCTTAGTACAAAGCATGGTCATCTCCGACACGATTCCAGAAGGCTTGGAATATGTGGCAGGCACATTGCAAGTTGATGGAGAAGCGGTCACCGATGATGAAGATGACGACGAAGGCCATTATGTGGATGGCGGAGTAGTTGGCAACTTCGGCGATGTCGCCGACACAGACTGGCATACAGTAGAATTTAATGTCATCGTATTGCCAGGCCAAGCAGGCAGAGACATTGAAAATACCGCTTTAGCCGACGGTAACAATGTCGACGATCCGCAGGAACCGAGCGAGCTCGTTGAGGTTTATCCACGTGAAGGTCCCGTTGTTGAAGCCGAAAAAACGGTCTCACCAGAGGGAGAAGTGTTTGCAGGCAATATCCTCACATACGACGTGACGATTAAAAATGTTGGTGAGCATATTGCAGCCGATGCCGTTTTTGAAGATGCGATTCCAGCAGGTACGGAATACGTTCCTGGCTCTTTGAAAATTGTCGCTGGGCCAAACACAGGCGATTTAACCGACGAAGAAGATGACGATGCTGGCCATTTTGATGGTGACAGAGTCATTGTTGAACTCGGCAATTTGGAAACGACAACGGACTTGCCAGATGGTGTTACCGTGCAATTCCAGGTGAAAACATTGGAAAGTCACGTAGGTGAAACGGTTGTGAACCAAGCTGACATCCAGTATCGCAACTTGCAAACGGATGAAGAGCAGTCGGCTCAATCGAATGAAGTCACAAATGAAATTGTGGAAACACCAGACATTGATGCATGTGCACAGCCAGTGGCATTAGTGAATGGTGAGTTTGATTTGCCGGAGGGACCTGGTACCTATGATAACGCGATAGCAGGAGGCGGTTATTACTATGCAGACACGGTTCCAGGGTGGGAAACGACTGATGTCGCCCGTACACCAAGAGGGATTATTCAAATCATGGACCCTGCCCGGCCGAGCACGATACCTTCAAATGCTGAGAATCTAGACAATCTAACGAGTAGATTTGCAGAATTAAATGCTGATACACATAGTATGTTGTATCAAGAATTGCCGACCGTACCAGGGCAGACGATTTATTGGCGCTTAGATCACAGATCATATACTGGTGTGGATACGATGAGTGTGAATATTGGACCGGTTACGCCCGATCCATTCAACACCACGCCAGAAATAGAGCGAATTTCAACTGGGAGTGTATGGGAAACGTATTCAGGGAGTTATACGGTTCCAGCAGGCCAAACAGTGACACGTTTTGGATTTAAAGCCATTAGTACATCGACTGGCGCTTTGGCTTTCGGTAATTACCTTGATAATGTTTTCCTAGGTACAGAACCATGTGTCGTTGCTGAAAAATCCGTTTCTCCAGAAGGAGAGGTATTTGAAGGCGATCAGCTCACCTATGAAGTTACAGTAAAAAACAATGGTGGAGACATTGCGGCGGATACGGTGATTGAAGACGCCATTCCTGAAGGTACCGAGTATGTTCCAGGATCAATGAAAATTTTGAACGGTCCTAAAGAAGGGAATTTGACCGATGAGGACGATGACGATGGTGGTCATTTTGATGGCGACAAAGTCATTATCAACATTGGCGACTTGCCAAATACAACGAACCTTGAAGATGGCATTACCGTCCAGTTCAAAGTTAAAACGTTGTCCAGCCACGTCGGCGAGACGGTTGTAAACAAAGCTACCGTAGGCTACAAAAATTTGTTGACCGATGAAGACAAAACGACTGAGACGAATGAAGTGTCGAATCCTATCATTGAAAGGGAAGAAATTGACGCTTGTGCCGCACCAGTTGCCTTGATCAACGGTAGTTTTGAACAAGGGCCTACTGAGGGCTCGTATACTGCTCCGTATTTCTTCTTAGAGGAAGAGGTACCAGGCTGGCAGACAACGGATGATAGCCAAGGCGTCAAAATTATTGAAATTTGGAATTATGAACGGCAGTACCCACAAGGAGTAATAAACTTCCCTGCTCCACCTGATGGTGTCCGCTATGCCGAATTAAATGCGTTTGACAACGGGTTGTTGTATCAAGATGTAGCGACAACTCCTGGCCAAACGATCCAATGGCGTTTGTCACATATGGGACGCCACGGTGTTGATACGATGCAACTTCGCATCGGCCAAGCAACCGACGACCCTTATGATACGGAAATCATCGAACAAATGTCGGATGGAAACACTGCGTGGGGGACGTACACTGGAACGTATACCGTTCCAGCCGGACAAACCGTAACTCGTTTCGGGTTTGAAGCCGTTTCTACTGCAAGCGGCAGCTTAGGAGCAGGTAACTTCCTAGATGATATTTTCCTTGGAACGGAGCCATGTGTAGAAGCTGAAAAAACAGTTTCTCCTGAAGGAGAAGTGTCTGTTGGCGATGAGCTTACCTATGAAGTTACAGTGAAAAACACGGGTGGGGACATTGCGGCTAACGCTGTCTTTGAAGATGCGATTCCAGAAGGAACCGAATATGTACCAGGTTCAATTAAAATCCTTACTGGACCAAATGCTGGTGATTTAACCGATGCAGACGGTGACGATGCTGGCCATTTTGATGGTGATAAGGTCATCATCCAACTTGGCGACCTGCCGAATACAACCGATTTGCCAGGAGGCATTACTGTCCAATTCAAAGTCAAGACGCTCGCAAGTCATGCCAATGACGTTGTTGTCAACCAAGCGAACGTTAAATACAAAGACTTACTCGCAGATGAGGAAAAAACAACCGATACCAATGAAGTGGAAACACCGGTTGTGTATCAAAAACCAGTAATCGAATCAGAGAAAAATGCAACACTTCTTGAAAAAGCAGATGGCAACACCGATGCTGACAACCCAGAAGTCGGCGATACGCTTCTGTACACGATTCAAGCCCGTAATACACTTGAAGGAAGCATTGTTGAAAACTTTGTCATTTTCGACGTGATTCCAGAAGGATTGGAGTATGTGCCAGGAACGCTGAAAGTGAACGGAGAAGCGGTTACCGATGAAGAAGATGACGACGAAGGCCATTACGTTGGTGGCGAAGCGTTTGGTTCCTTCCGTGACGTAACGAACACCGAGTGGCAAACGCTTGAATTCCAAGTCATCGTTGGCGAAGGTCAAGCTGGCAAGGACATCGAAAACGTCGCGGTCGTTGATGGCGATAATCTCGATGAGCCAGATGAGCCACGTGAAGAAGTCAAAATCTACCCACGTGAGCCAAAGCTAGAGTCAAGAAAATCTGCACAAAATGCGGATGAAAACAAAGAGCGCTATGAAGTCGGCGATACAGTTGTATACACGATTGAATCCCGCAACACGGTCTCTGATAGCTTGCTTGAAAACCTTACCATCACAGATGTCCTTCCAGAAGGGCTAACGTTTGTGGAAGGCAGTTTGGAAGTCAGCCATGGTGGCACAGGAAGCTTTGAAGACGGTACCGTAACAGCAGACTTCGGTGAAGTCGCAGACACCGAATGGCGCACAGTTACGTTTGAAGCAACGATTGACACAGGCTATTCAGGCGAGACGATTAAAAACGTTGCCGTCGTCGAAGTGCCAAATATTGACGAGCCAGACGAGCCAGAAACAGAAATTGATGTCGATCCAAAAGAGCCAGTGTTAGAGTCTGAGAAAGCTGCAAGCCTAATTGAAAAGGCAGAAGGCAATACCGATGAGGACAACCCAGAAGTGGGCGACACACTTCGGTATACGATTCAAACACGTAACACGATCGAAGATAGCTTGATCGAAAACCTCACCATCTCTGACGTGATTCCAGAAGGCTTGGAATACGTACCGGGCACGCTGAAAGTCAATGGCGAAGCGGTCACTGATGAGGAAGATGACGATCAAGGTCACTATGTCGATGGCACAGTGGTAGGCCAGTTCGGCAATGTCGAAGATACAGAATGGCATACCCTTGAATTTGATGTGGTCGTATTGCCAGGTCAAGCAGGGGAAGACATTGAGAATACAGCCGTTGTCGATGGCGACAATTTGGACGAGCCAGATCGTCCGCAAGAAGAAGTCAAAATCTACCCACGTGAGCCAAAGCTTGAGTCAAGAAAATCAGCCACAAACGCAGACGAAAGCAAAGACGGCTATGAAGTCGGCGACACGGTTGTGTACACGATTGAAGCACGGAACACAGTCTCTGATAGCTTGTTTGAAAACCTCATCATCACGGACCAACTTCCAGAAGGGCTAACGTTTGTCGAAGGCAGCTTGGAAGTCAGCCATGGTGGCACAGGCAGTTTTGAAAACGGCACGGTAACGGCTGAGTTCGGCGAAGTCACAGACACCGAATGGCGCACGGTTACGTTTGAAGCAACGATCGACTCTGGTTATGTAGGCGAGACGATCGAAAACGTCGCACTCGTTGAAGTACCGAACATTGACGAGCCAGATGAGCCAGGAACGGAAATTGATGTCGATCCGAAAGAGCCAAAGCTTGAATCAGAAAAATCGGCAGCACTGCTTGAAAAAGCAGACGGCAATACCGATGAGGACAACCCAGAAGTGGGCGACACACTTCGGTATACGATTCAAACACGCAATACAATCGAAGATAGCTTGATCGAAAACCTCACCATCTCTGACGTCATTCCAGAAGGACTGGAGTATGTGCCAGGAACGCTGAAAGTGAACGGAGAAGCCGTAACAGATGAGGAAGATGACGATCAAGGCCACTATGTCGATGGCACAGTGGTAGGCCACTTCGGCAATGTCGAAGATACAGAATGGCACACACTCGTATTTGACGTGGTTGTGTTGCCAGGTCAAGCAGGGAAAGATATTGAGAATACAGCCGTTGTCGATGGCGACAATATCGACGACCCAGATGAGCCACGTGAAGATGTCGAAATCTATCCACGTGAGCCAAAGCTAGAATCAAGAAAATCAGCCACAAACGCAGATGAAAGCAAAGACGGCTATGAAGTCGGCGATACGGTTGTGTATACGATCGAAGCGCGCAATACTGTTGAAGACAGCTTGCTCGAAAACCTCACCATCACGGACGTTCTTCCAGAAGGGCTAACGTTTGTGGAAGGCAGCTTGGAAGTCAGCCATGGCGGTACAGGCAACTATGAAGACGGCAAGGTAACCGCTGAGTTCGGTGAAGTCAAAGACACCGAATGGCGTACGGTTACGTTTGAAGCAACGATCAACCCTGGTTATGTAGGCGAGACGATCGAAAACGTCGCACTCGTTGAAGTACCAAATATCGACGAGCCAGACGAGCCAGGAACCGATATTGATGTCGATCCGAAAGAGCCTAAGCTTGAGTCAAGAAAATCGGCTCAAAACGCAGATGAAAGCAAAGAGCGCTATGAAGTCGGCGACACGGTCGTGTATACGATCGAAGCGCGCAATACCGTTGAAGATAGCTTGCTCGAAAACCTCACCATTACGGACGTTCTTCCAGAAGGTCTGACGTTTGTCGAAGGCAGCTTGGAAGTAAGTCACGGTGGTACAGGAAGCTATGAAGACGGAACTGTAACAGCAGAGTTCGGCGAAGTCACAGACACCGAATGGCGCACAGTTACATTTGAAGCAACAATCGATTCTGGCTATGTGGGCGAGACGATCGAAAACGTCGCACTCGTTGAAGTACCGAACATCGACGAGCCAGACGAGCCAGGAACCGACATTGATGTCGATCCAAAAGAGCCAAAAACAGAATCGAGAAAATCAGCAACAAATGCTGATGAAAGCAAAGACGGCTATGAAGTCGGCGACACGGTTGTGTATACGATCCAATCACGCAACACGGTCGAAGACAGCTTGCTTGAAAACTTAAAAATCAGCGACGTCCTTCCAGAAGGGTTGACGTTTGTTGAAGGAAGTTTGGAAGTCAGTCATGGCGGCACAGGCAGCTATGAAGACGGCAAGGTCACGGCTGAATTTGGTGAAGTTAAAGACACTGACTGGCGTACGGTTACGTTTGAAGCAACGATCAACTCTGGTTATGTAGGCGAGACGATCGAAAACGTCGCACTCGTTGAAGTACCAAACATCGACGATCCAGACGAGCCAAGCACAGATGTCGATGTCGATCCGAAAAAGCCAAAAACGGAATCAGAAAAATCGGCAGCACTGCTTGAAAAAGCAGACGGCAATACCGATGAGGACAACCCAGAAGTGGGCGACACACTTCGGTATACGATTCAAACACGCAATACAATCGAAGACAGCTTGATCGCAAATCTCACTATCTCTGACGTCCTTCCAGAAGGACTGGAATATGTTCCAGGAACACTGAAAGTGAACGGAGAAGCCGTAACGGATGAGGAAGACGACGATCAAGGCCACTATGTCGACGGCAAAGTAGTGGGCCACTTCGGCAATGTTGAAGACACAGAATGGCATACACTCGTATTTGACGTGGTTGTGTTGCCAGGTCAAGCAGGGAAAGATATTGAGAATACAGCCGTTGTCGATGGCGACAATATCGACGACCCAGATGAGCCACGTGAAGATGTCGAAATCTACCCACGTGAGCCAAAGCTTGAGTCAAGAAAATCAGCAACAAACGCGGACGAAAGCAAAGACCGCTATGAAGTTGGCGACACGGTTGTGTACACGATTGAAGCGCGCAACACGGTTGAAGACAGCTTGCTCGAAAACCTCACCATTACGGACGTTCTTCCAGAAGGGGTAACGTTTGTGGAAGGCAGCTTGGAAGTAAGCCATAGCGGTACAGGAAACTTTGAAGACGGAACGGTAACGGCTGAGTTCGGCGAAGTCAAAGACACCGAATGGCGCACAGTTACGTTTGAAGCAACAATTGATGCTGGCTATGTAGGCGAGACGATCAAAAACGTCGCAGTCGTTGAAGTGCCAAATATCGACGAGCCAGATGAGCCAAGCACAGATGTTGATGTCGATCCGAAACAACCGAAGCTCGAGTCGAAAAAATCAGCGAAAAACGCGGACGAAAGCAAAGACGGCTATGAAGTCGGCGACACGGTTGTGTACACGATTGAAGCGCGCAACACGGTCGAAGATAGCTTAGTCGAAGACTTGCGCATCACTGACCAGCTTCCAGAAGGCTTAGCATTTGTTGAAGGCAGCCTGAAAGTAAGCGAAGGTGGCGAAGGTTCCTATGAAGACGGCACCGTTACAGCCGAATTCGGCAATGTCGAAGACACCGAATGGCGCACGGTCACGTTTGAAGCAACAATTGAACCAGGTTTTGCGAACAAAACAGTCAAGAACGTTGCAACCGTAGGCGGCGGTAACATCGAGGATCCAGACAAGCCAGAACACGAAGTAGACGTTGATCCGAAAGAGCCGAAGCTTGAATCGAAAAAGTCAGCGAAAAATGCAGATGAGAGCAAAGACGGTTACGAAGTCGGCGACACGGTCGTATATACGATCGAAGCGCGCAACACGGTTGAAGATAGTGCCGTAGAAGACTTAACGATCATCGACCAACTTCCAGAAGGCTTAGCATTCGTTGAAGGCAGTCTAAAAGTAAGTGAAGGCGGTACAGCCACTTTCGAAGACGGTACAGTTACAGCTGAATTTGGCACTATTACTGACACGGAATGGCGTACGGTCACATTTGAAGCAACCATTGAGTCTGGAACATCGATTAAAAACGTTGCAACAGTAAATGGCAGCAACATTGACGATCCAGACAAACCTGAAGCAGAAATCGAAATTACCGAACCACCAGCACCACCAACACCTGGCGATGGAGACAAAGAAGATCCAGTCGATCCGACTCCTGGCGATAAGCCAGAAGAGCCAAAACCAGGTAATGGCGGCACGAACAAACCTCAAGAGCCGACACCAGGAGACAAGTCGCCGTCAGATGGAAGCAAGTTGCCGAAAACAGCGACAAGCACGTACAATTTGCTTCTCATTGGTGCAAGCCTACTCGTTCTTGGAGCCATTCTCTGGTTCCTTAGAAGGAAAAAGGCAGCATAAGCAACACGAAAAGGTGAAGGGCGGATGCCCTTCACCTTTTTCTATGTTAAAAACAGGTGTACGCTTCGTATTAGCATATAATAAACTTTCTTAAAAGAGACAGCCGCTTTTCCAACAAGTTGAGTAGGGCAGGTGCCCGTGGTAAACTTTTGCAAGAGGGGGTTTTACCAGTGAAGCAAATCCTGCTCGTTGAGGACGATCCAGAAATTAGCGATTTAGTAAAAGCGCATTTAGAGAATGAAGGATATCGGGTATTGACAGCAGCCGATGGAGAAGAGGCGGCCCGATTGTTTGCAAATGGCGACGTGGATTTAGTATTGCTCGATTTAATGTTGCCGAAAATGAACGGAATGACGCTTTTAAAGCAAATCCGTGTACATAGTTCTGTGCCAATATTGATTCTTTCCGCGAAAGGAAGCGATTTAGATAAAGCGCTTGGGCTAGGGTTTGGGGCAGACGATTACATCGCCAAACCGTTTTCGCTCATTGAATTGACAGCTCGGGTACAGGCAGCGATCAGGCGTGCTACCGACTACACTGTAGCGGAAGCTAAGGAAGAACGAGTCCTTCAGCGCGGAAGCATCCGCTTGGATGTAGATGCGTTTATGGCTTATAAAAACGGGCAAGCGGTGAAGCTGACGGCAAAAGAGTTTCAGTTGCTGCACGTTTTTATGGAAAACCCAAAGCGCGTGTTTACAAAAGAACAGCTTTATCAACAAATTTGGAATGAACCGTATCTTGGTGAAGAGAACGTCATCAATGTCCATATTAGGCGTTTGCGGGAAAAAATTGAAACCAATCCGTCCAAACCTGAGATTATCGAAACGGTTTGGGGAATCGGTTATAAACTAGGAGCACCACAATGAGTGTGGCAACGGTCGTCTTCGCCCTAGCGTTTGTGTTTATGATAGGCTGGCATTTTTATCGGCAAAGAAAATCGAAAGAAAGTTTGCTTGCTATCGAAGAAAAGCTTAAAGCGCTCGTTGACCAGGAAACAAGCGGCAAATTGCTTGTGGCGACAGATGAAAAGGAACTCCAACTTGTACTTGCGCAAATCAACCGCTTGCTCACTTTGAATCAACAACAAGTGGCTCATTACCATAAAGCCAAACTGGAACAACGTAAAATGTTGGCCAATATTTCACATGATTTAAAAACACCATTGACGGTGATGATTGCTTACATTGAAAAGCTGGAACTAGACCGAGAAATGCCTGAACAAGAACGAATGCGAATCATTGGCCGCCTTCATGAGAAAACAGAACAGGTGATTTCGCAAATGAATAAGTTCTTTGCTTTAGCAAAGCTAGAAGCAGGCGATGAGCTGTTGCCATTAAGGCGAATGGAGTTAAATGAAGTCTGCCGCCAAAGCGTGCTTGACCATTATGAGTGGTTGGCTTCAACAGGAATGGACGTACAAATTGACATACCAGAGAAGCCGATTTACATTCAAGGCAATGAAGAAGGGCTCGAACGGGTGTTGAGCAATTTGATCGCGAATGCGATTCGTTATGGGTATGAAGGCAATGTCTTTGGCCTGTCGGTAACGGAAGAAGAGGGACAAGCGGTCGTTGACGTTTGGGATAAAGGGAAAGGCATTCCCGAAACAGAACAAGAGCGGATATTTGAGCGCATGTATACGTTGGATGACGCTAGAAACCCAGCCTTCCACGGCAGCGGGCTTGGACTAAGCATCACGAAGCGCCTCGTCGTCGCCATGAAAGGGACAATAACAGCGATCAGTACTCCTTATCAGAAAACGATCTTTCGTTGCACGTTCAAAAAAATCAGGTAAGACCACTCCCTAAAAAAGCCGGTTAAGAAATTTGTAAGAAAGGATAAAGAAAAAAGACAAATCGATGTTCTATACTAATAAACGAATCAAGTGATCAGAAGGAGGAACATAGTGGAGGAGATTGTACGTTTACACGATGTGACAAAATTCATAGCCGGGCACGAAGTGGTCTCAAATGTAACGATGAGTGTCCGGAAAGGGGAAATTTATGGGCTACTCGGCCCCAATGGTTCAGGGAAAACCGTGATTATGAAAATGCTGACCAATCTAGTAAAACCGAGTTACGGGACAATTGACATGTTTGGAGAGCCAATAAAGGCTTCGTCTTATCAGTATTTAAGCCGTGTTGGCAGCATGATCGAATACCCTACTTTTTATGAAAAGAAAACAGCACGGCAAAACTTGCAATTGGTGTCTGAGTACATGGGCTATTATGAGCCAACAGCGATAAACGAAGTGCTGGAATGGGTCCAATTGGAGCAAGTCCAACACAAGCCTGTCCATACGTTTTCGCTCGGTATGAAACAACGGCTCGGCATTGCCCGGGCGATGTTGGTGAAGCCAGAGTTGTTGATTTTGGATGAGCCGATGAATGGGTTAGACCCTTCAGGCATTAAAACAGTGAGAGAGATGTTTCAAATGATGAGCCAAGAATACGGGACAACGTTGATTGTTTCAAGCCATTTGCTTAGCGAAGTCGAGCTATTTGCTGACCGTATCGGCGTTATCAAAAACGGAAAATGGCTTCAGGAAATCTCTATGAAAGCGCTCAAAGAGGAAAATACAGAATATATCGAAATTTTAACTGAAAATCAAAAACAAGCATGCTTTGTGTTGGAAGACGTGCTGCAGTTAAGCAATTTCAAAGCACTCCACAACAACACGATTCGCGTCTATGAGGCCGGTCATAGGCAAAACGAAATCACACAGGCGATGCTCGACCATCATGTTGAAATTGAAGCGATCAGCAAAAAATACAAATCGTTAGAAGAATATTTCCATCAAGTGCTTGACCAAGAAAAAGCACAGGAAGAAGAGTGAAAGCCATGTATCATTTACTAAAACTAGAATTAAAGAAAGCAAGCTTAGGTTGGTATTGGAAAGGAGCGATTGTCGCCAATTTTCTAATCGTGGTCACCGTTTATGCCCTTATGTTTATGGGCAAGTTTGAGGTCGAAGACATTCCTTTTTATACGCTGGAAGAAGGGTTTTTTATTAGTGGCTTGTTTGTCCGCGCCGTGTTTATTGTGTTTGCGGCTGTGCTGCTGGCAAAGCTGGTGATTGAGGAATATAAAAACAAGACGATCAATATTTTATTTGCATTGCCTGTGCAGCGGAAAAAACTGCTTTCGGCAAAACTGGCGCTTGTGTTTTTGCTTACGTTCGTGACAATTTTAGGCTCTGACATCGTTGTCAGCGCTGCATTGTGGCTCGGAAACTCAGTCCTGCAAGTCGTTGACCAAACCGTCACTTTCGCGATGCTAATTGAAAAGGTGAGCAGTACGGGCATGTATGCATTAGCTGCCGCAGGCACAAGCTTAATCCCTTTGTATTTTGGGATGCGCCAAAAATCAGTGCCAGCAACGATTGTATCCTCGATCATCATTGTCGCCCTAATTAGCTCTTACAACCCAGGCTTTTCAATTGCTACTATTATTTACATTCCGTTCACATTGGCAGTTGTAGGACTTTGCATTGCTGCGATCGCCGTTCATTCTGTTGAAAAAACAGATGTACTATGATGAACTTGTTAGCGAAGCGTGAGACAACGAAAAGCCCGATTTTACTCTCGTTTAAGAGAAAATCGGGCTTTATTTGATGATCCGAATCATAAAGCGTACTCATGTTTCCGCCCGGTACGTTTTTCCCAGTTGGTCGCCTACGCCAAAATAATGGCGGAAATTATAAATGAGCGGGCTCCATTTACTTGGGTCAATATGGTTTTCGCCAAGCACGATTTCTTTATGAGCATGTACATGTACTGCTTGTGTTTCGACAATCGCAAAATCGGGCGAATGCGCTGGAATGCGAATGTGTTTCACCGTTGCTTCAATTTGAAGCGGGCACTCTAAAATCCGTGTCGGTTTTACTCCTTCAGACGGAGCGGGCGTTAAGCCACTACTGCCATACTTGTCTTTTTTATACGTAAATCCAAGTTGTTTCTTGCCTTCTGGAACGGGCTGTTTCCCTGTTAGTGGAGCCAACCGTTCGACATTTTCCCATAAGGAAGGGCTTGGTATATTTAAGACACATTCAGGATGGCGTTCTATATTTTCAATTGCTTTTCCCCCAAGTCCAAGGCCCAACACGAGACAGTCTCCTAATGCCCATGAAGACGAGATCGGACTAATATTGACGGTTTCGTCCTCATTCAGTGTTGTTAATAAAACGACAGGCGTTCCGTAGTATAAAATGCTCGGATTAATTGTTTTTGTATGAATGCGTTGAGCTGCTTGTTCCATTCATTTGTTCCTCCTCTGTTGTCCTTCCTAGTCGATTGTAGAATATAAATACTTCCATTATAATCGAAATATCGATTACATGAGGGAGTGTTCAAATGAATGCCAATCCAAATGTCGCCATCGTTGCCTCGCTTGTAAGCGAACCTTCTCGTGCGGCGATATTAACCGCCTTATTAGACGGTCGTTTCCATCCCGCAAGTGAGTTGGCCTATATGGCAGGCATCAAGCCACAAACAGCGAGCTTCCATTTAGCAAAAATGGTCGAAGCCCATGTCATTGTTGTCGAAAAACAGGGGAGACACCGGTACTATGGGATTCAAGATCCAGAAATCGCAAAAATAATGGAGTCGCTTTTATCGATTGCGCCGCCACAAAAAATCAAGTCGTTCAATCAAGCCTCTCAAGACAAAGCAATCCGTTCGGCAAGAACGTGCTATGACCACCTCGCCGGCGCTTTAGGAGTGAAAGTAACCGATTCTTTGCTCAACATGAATGTCATTCGTGAAGACAAGGACGGCTTTGTCGTTACTGAATCAGGAGAGGAATTCTTTCAAGCTTTTCAAATTAACCTGGAAAACGCCAGGAAAAAACGCCGTTCCTTTTCACACAAATGTTTAGACTGGAGTGAAAGGCGCCACCATCTTGCTGGAGCATTGGGGAATGCATTGCTAGAAAGGTTCATCGAGTTAAATTGGGTACAACGTTTGCCGAAAACAAGAGCGATTCAAATTACAGACGAAGGAAAACAAGGCTTAAAAGAAACGTTTTCAATCGATATGTAGGGACGCGGCAGCGCTGTTTTCAACTGCCAAATCGGACAGAAGAAAAAACCAAGTCAGTGAATCACATGACTTGGCTTTTCTCTTACAAGCGACTTGCAGCCGTTTCAGCTGCAATCACTTTATTCACTAGACTCGATTTTTCGATACAATTTGAGCGTATCGGCGATTTGGGCCCGATCAGGATGGCTAATGTCTTTTAAGGGAGCCCCCATCACGATCGTTATATATTCGGTATCTTCGACCAAGCCAAGTGTGGCCCAGCATTGTCCTGCTTCGTAGGTGGTGCCTGATTTTCCACCAAGAATGTCAAACCTATCTTGCTCTTTTTTATGGAGGAATGTGAGAACAGTGGATTGTAGTAAAAGGCCATCAGGATGTTCGGCGGTTGGCGTTGTTTGAAACATCTTTGTTGTAAAAATAGTCTTGAAATCACTGTTGTTTAAGGCATAGTCTAAAAGCTTAGCGATATCAGAAGCGGTCGTATATTGCTTTTCATTATGAAGACCTTCTGGATTTGTGAAGTGCGTGCCATTCAATCCAAGTTCAGCAGCCTTGTCATTCATCATCTGCACAAAATTTTCCACATTTCCCCCTACATGAACCGCTAACGAGTTTGCTGCTTCTCCACCTGATGTTAACATCGTGCCATATAAAAGGTCACGGTACGTTACGTCCTCCCTGCCAAAAAAACCGGCCATGGAAGCATTGCTAGCAACCATTTCGTGGTACGTAGTTACATCGACAGGGGCAATGGCAGATAGATCCTCAATCTGTTCAAGGGCTACAATGGTGGTCATGATCTTTGTAAGCGATGCAGGATATACTTTAGCCTCGGCATTTTCTTCATAAACGACACGCCCTGTTTCTCGCTCCATCACATAAATGTATGGACTGACATATTCGTCCGTACGAAAGAAAGGAAAAGACTCTTTTACACCGCTGGTTCCTTTATCTGCGACTTTAAATAATGCCACGAGTATAATCATAATCATTATAATGACGGAAATCTTTACAAACGTTGGAGCCTTTCCCATACAACCTCTACCTTTCACCTAAGCTATTTTTCATGTCTTCGCTTAAAGCATAGGTAAAAGTATTTAAAAAAGAGGTAGGGTAAATATTAAATTTTTCTTAAACCGAATCGTCCTCTTTAGGCAAACGTACTTCAAAAGTAGTCTGTATGACATTGCTTTCCACCGCAATCGATCCATGATGCTGCTCGACGATATTCTTGGCAATAAATAAACCAAGACCTGTCCGATTTTCTCTATCGGTTCGTGCCTTATCGCCAATATAGAACATATCAAAGAGATGAGGAAGCTCCTCTGCAGCAATGCTGCTGCCATAATTGACTATTTGAACAACGACCTCGCCGCTTTCATCGATAAAGCCGTTGACATCAATATACTGACCATCGCTTCCATAACGGATCGCATTCGTCAGCAAATTTTCAAATACACGTGCTAACAAATCACCATCCCCACTCATAAGTAAATCGGGCTCACAATTCATCCGGGCCGTTAGGTGATTTTTTTCAAGTATAGGATAAAGTTCTTCTTTTAATTGGTGAAGGAGGCCAGTTAAATCGATTGTGGTTTTATCAACTGTAAGCATGCCGTAGTTCATTTTCGTAATCTCAAATAATTCATCAATTAGTCTTTCTAAATGTGTGGATTTCGTAAAGGCAATGGTTAAATAATGTCTAACTTGTTCTTTCGTTAACTGTTCGTCTTTTAGGAGCAAATCCAAATAACCGAGAACAGAGGTAAGGGGTGTCCGCAAATCATGAGCTAAATTGACAACTAATTGATCTTTGCTACTTTCGGAAAAGTCTCCCCGTTGAATCGCCTCTTGCAATGTTTTACTGGCCAAATTTATGTCTTTTGCAATATCTTTAAATTCATCATTTGACTGGATATCGACGGTATGGCTAAAGTCGCCCCGGGCGAGGTGGCGAATGCCGTTTGAAATGTCATTGAAATAGATCGAATAGGGTTTTGTCAGGAGAAAGAAAAACAGGAAAGAAAGGGAAATGAACAAAACAAAAAAGATGTTAAAGTCGCCGAATCCACCTATCCAGTTACGAATGTGCGTAACCGGATCCCCGTATTCAACCCCGGTGTGATAATAGAACTGCAATCCTTTAAAGAGTACGTATGTGATCACTGCTGATAAAAACATGCTTAATCCAAATAAGGCCACCATTTTAGCACGAAAACTACGCATCATTTTAGCCATTGAATGCATACCCAACTCCCCAAACAGTCTTAATCCACTTATCTTTCCGTTTATCTTCTTCAAGCTTTTTCCGCAGTGTCCGTATATGAACCATAACGGTATTCGCCCCTTCAAAATAGGCTTCTTCCCATACTTGCTTGAAAATATTTTCCACACTAAACACTTTCTTTGGGTGACTTGCTAATAAATATAAAATATCAAACTCTTTCGGAGTAAGTTCAATGTTTTCTCCGTATAGGATGACTGTACGTTGCTCAAGAGAAATAACTAACCCGCGATAGTCTAACCGTGTTTTAGGATCAACCGCTGGACGAGGCTGATTTAACTTCATGAAACGGCGGAGTTGGGCATTCACACGGGCAACCAATTCAATCGGCGTGAACGGTTTCGTTATATAATCATCTGCCCCGATAACCAGTCCATGTACTTTGTCAAAATCGGACGTTTTCGCACTCAAAAAAATGATCGGCATATTATGCGTTTCACGAATGCGCCGGGTTACCTCATAGCCATCCATTTTCGGCATCATAATATCCAATATAAGTAAATCGATGGGCTGCGTTTCGACAATGTGAATCGCTTCTTGTCCATCTGCTGCTTTTGCTACACTGTATCCTTCTTTTTCTAAGTGAATAGCAAGCAGGTCAGCAATTTCCTCCTCATCATCTGCAATTAAAATCGATATCGTTTTCATTTTTTTACTCCTGTATAAAATTTTTTCCATTTATGAAACGACATTCTTCATACGGCTTCATTATAACAAACAGAGCGGCAAATGACATGTACAGTCGTTTGCTTCACTTTTTGTACGGAAATCCGGCATTAGGTATGGAAGATGATTTGACATAGAATTTTTGACTTTTAATAAAAATAAATTGACTAATTGTAAAAAAATCATTACCATTTTGATATCTAATCATCTTGTAGAAAAAGAGGGGGATTTGATGGAGAAACTATATGGCAATACGCCTTGTTTTCTAAATGCAAAAAATATCGCCAAATCGAAGTCCACTGAAGGGATTGATGCCGTTGTTTACGGAATTCCTTGGGAAGGGGCGGTCACATGGGGCGATTATACAGGCTGTGAACTTGGCCCGAAAGTAATGAGGCTTTGCTCGGCTCGTTATAGCGGCTATCTGCCTGAATTGGACCATATTGATGTATTTGAGCATATTCGCCTCGGTGACGCTGGCGATGTGGATGTCGTTCCAGCGGATGTCGATGAAACGATGAGGCGGATTGAGCGGTTTGCCGCTGAGTTTTGGAAAAAAGGCACGTTTCTTATTGGCTTAGGAGGAGACCATGGGGTCACCTATCCGATTGTTAAAGCGCTTGCTAACAAGGGGAAAAAAGTAGGCATTATCCACTTAGATGCCCATTATGATAACCTTCCCCACCACGAAGGCGATCCGTTTGCTCGGTGCAGCCCATTTAAACGCTTGTATGAATTAGAAGGGGTACGCAATGAAAGCATCGTCCATGCCGGCATTCATGGCCCGCGCAACAAACCAGAAAGCGGCAGAAATGCAAAAGAGGCTGGAGCTGTCACGATCACCATTAATGACATACGTGAACAGCGTGACTTAAAAGGATATGCGGCTCATATGTACAAGCTAGCGAGCCAAGATGTCGATGAAGTGTATTTAAGCATTTGTAGCGACGTGCTCGACTACGCGTTCAATCCTGGCGGCCCTGTAGACGGAAATGGCCTCAGTTCTTATGAGTTGTTGACTTTTGTCCATGAAATTTGCAAACAAGGAGTCGTTGGAATGGATTTTGTCGAAGTGTACCCACAACAAGATCCAAGCCAATTTTCCGCCCACTTGGCTTCTACAGTCGTTCTCTATGCGCTTGCAGGACACATATGGAACGAGAAAAACATGGTATCATCCTAAATAGTGGGGGAGAAGCCCACGTTAATGAGAATAGGTGGGTGGAAAGTGGACAATAAAATTATACTGAGGAAATACATTCCAATTGCAGATATGATTGTCGCAACGTTTGGGAAAAATTGTGAAGCGGTTATCCATGATTTGACGAACGTTCAATCTTCTTTGTTTTATATTAAAGGCACAGTGACAGGAAGAAAACACGGTGCCCCGACGACTGAAGTGGTGTTAAGAGAATTAAGAAAGTACGGCGATGAGGTGCCAGATAAACTGGGCTTTACGAGCCGAACGAAAGATTGCCGAACGTTAAGGTCGTCGATTTCGTTTATTCGCAATGACACGGGCAAAGTCATCGGCTTTTTTGGAATTAACTATGACATCACTGCCTTTTCTAACGTTTGTGAGGTTCTTAGTGAGTTTTCGGCTGCCCCTTATTTGGGCCAGCCGAGCCCTGTGACCGATGAATCCTACGCGGAAAACATTGAAGAAATTTTTGAGACGCTTATTAAAAATACACTGATGGAAATTGGCGTGCCAATTGAAGAAATGGGCAAACGGGAAAAGATGTATTTCGTCCAGCAGCTTGACGAAAAGGGTTCTTTTCTCATTCAAGGTTCCGTGGAGCGGATTGCGGACATTTTAGGCGTATCAAAGCAAACGATTTATAACTATTTAGAACAATCGAGGGCGGAAGGATAAACGCCAGAAAAGAGGGAACGAATGGAGAAACAACAAGAACCGACTAACATGAAAACATCAATGTTTAAAAACAAATTGAAAGCGATAGGCCCAGGGGCGATTGTTACAGCCTCCTTCATTGGTCCTGGCACAGTTACAACTGCGACAAGGGCAGGAGCTTCCTTTGGCTTCGCCCTTCTTTGGGCCGTCATTTTTTCGATTATTGCCACAATCATCTTACAAGAAATGAGTGCCCGCCTCGGCATTATTACCCAAAAAGGGCTAGGCGCAGCGATCCGTGAGCATTTTGCACATCCGCTGCTCAAATATGCGTCGATGTTCCTTGTCTTAGTCGCGATTTTAGTTGGGTCATCTGCCTATATGGCCGGCGATTTGCTTGGTACGTCTATGGGCATCTCCACGCTTACGGGGATATCGCCAAACGTGCTTGCGCCTCTTTTCGGAATCGTCATCTTAGCGTTAGGCTTGAGCGGTAGCTATAAGCTTGTCGAAAAACTAATGATTGTCCTTGTTGTGATTATGAGCATCACCTTTGTGACGACGATGGTTGTCGCCAAACCTCCTTTAGGCGAATTGTTTCAAGGAGCATTCATACCCACGGTTCCTGACCAATCAATTATTATGATTATTGCCTTAATTGGGACAACAGTTGTGCCGTATAATTTATTCCTTCATTCGGAAAACGTGATTGAGCGTTGGAACAAGCCCGCCCATTTAGCAGACTCCCGCTGGGATATTGTCATTTCGATTAGCGTAGGCGGCTTGATTACTGCGGCTATTCTCATTACGTCCGCTACAATGATGCAAGGCATGGAAGTGAAAAATGTGTCAGACTTGTCTGTCCAATTAGAACCGCTTTTAGGAAGTTGGGCGCTCGTATTCACGAGCATTGGTTTATTCGCCGCTGGCTTTTCCTCAGCGCTTGCCTCTCCACTGGGGGCAGCGATTACCGCTAGCAGCATTTTAAAATGGTCAGGGGGAATGCGTGACAAACGCTTTAAAATCGTCTTTGCGGCTGTCATCTTATTCGGAGTTGTGTCATCGAGCCTCGGGTTCGAGCCACTCGACGTCCTCCTGTTTGCCCAAGCATTAAATGGAATGTTGCTTCCTTTTGTTTCCATTATGTTGCTGATCATTATGAACAACAAAAACCGCCTCGGCAACTATGTGAATTCATTAAAAATGAATATCGTTGGCGGCATTGTCGTTGTCCTCTGTACAGGGCTCGGCATCTATAGCTTCGTCGATGCCGTCCGCGCTTTTTTCGGCTAGAGGTAAGGGCAAATAATGCGGTGATGCTCTTTTGGATGAATGCTGGCGCCAGTAATGACAACAGCGGTAGGCCCTTTAGGGCGAATGCTATTATTTAACAGTGCGGCTGCTCCTATGGCAGCTGCTCCTTCCACGATTAAATGGTGATGCTCATATAAATACGCCATCGCCTTGGCAATGTCTTCTTCTGGAACTTGTACACGAGTGTCGACATAACGTTGCACCGCCTTAAACGTCCAACGGTTGTCCAGACCGATTCCGCCAAGAAGGCTATCGGCCACAGTCGGCTGTTCTGCTACTTCTACTGGATGGCCCGCTGCCAAACTGGCTTCCATAGCGGCTCCGTTGACGATGCTTGCCCCGGCAACTTGAATCGTCGGATCGGTATGTTTCATTACTAGCCCAATACCGCTAAGCAACCCTCCTCCTGATAATCCAGCGATCACCGTTTCAAGTTCAGGCAAATCGTCTAGCAGCTCTAAAGCGAGTGTGCCTTGGCCAGCGATAATCCTGTCGTCGTCAAATGGAGGGACGAGCGTCTGCCCTGTTTGCTGGCAATGGCGGATACAGGCGGCTCCTGCTTCATCTTGGCTGCGCCCTGTCACAGTTAGCGTTGCCCCGCTGGCTTGAAGTGCAGCTTGCTTAGCAGTCGGTACTGCTTCCGATACAAAAATCGTCGCCTGCGTTTTAGCCTGTTTGGCGGCATAGGCGACCGCAAGGCCATGGTTTCCCGTGGAAAAAGCAGCAACGCCTTTTTGTCTTGACTCAGCTGACATAGACAAGAGCACGTTCATCGCCCCGCGGAGCTTAAATGAGCCGCTCGGCTGTAATGTTTCTAATTTCAACCAAACAGGCGTTCGGAAATGACCCGATAAGGGAGCGCTATAAACGAGGGGCGTTTTTGGCAGATAAGGAAAAAGCCGTTTGCGTGCTTGCCATACCGCTTTGACAGGAATCGTGTCCATCGAAATGCCTCCATTCATGCCTAGCAAATGCTCTTACTTGCCAATTTGACAACATACAGGTGAATTCCTGTTTCAGTTGGCGAATAAATTTTAAGAAGTAGGCAGGAAAAAAGGATAGCTATGCCAAAAAAGGTCTGAGGAGTGATAATTATGGAGCACTATCAGGAAGAAGCGATCCGCAACCATGTAACACTATGCGATGATGCACTCATTGAAATCGAAGAGGCGTTTAAAAAGCTACATTCCCGCACTGTCTCACAGCCTCCTGTCATCCGTGTCGATATACCCGAACACCGGGGAGAAGCAGATATTAAAACAGCGTATATCCCTGGTTTATCTACGTTCGCGATTAAAGTTTCTTGTGGTTTTTTTAACAACCCGTCGATTGGGCTGCCAAGCTTAGGAGGACTAATGCTTGCGATGGACGCTAAAACAGGTGTGCCAAAAGCATTGCTAGCCGATAACGGCTACTTAACAGATGTGCGCACGGCGTTAGCAGGCGCAATCGCTGCCGATCGTTTAGCGAAAAAAACGATTTCAACAGTCGCCGTATTTGGTACTGGCATGCAGGCCCGCTTGCAAGTAAAAGCGCTTAAGCTTGTCCGTGATTTTGCGGAAGTCGTTGTTTTCGGACGGTCTGAAGAAAAAGCGCTTCTTTATAAAAAAGAGATCGAGGAAGAATTAAACGTTCCTGTTCACGTAGCTAAAAATGGAAAAGAGGCTGCTGAACAAGCAGATCTAATTGTGACGACAACACCAGCCGAACAATATATACTGAAAGCCGATTGGCTGTTACCAGGTGTCCACGTAAATGCGATTGGCTCAGATGCAGAGCATAAGCAAGAAATCGAGCCAGCAGCATTTTTTAAAGCAGACAAAGTAGTATGCGATCTTTATTCACAAAGCTCAACGATCGGCGAACTCCATCATGTACAAGATTTTTTAGCTGAACATACAATTGAGTTAGGGGCGATTTTAACGGGAGAAAAGGAAGGCAGGACGTCTGAACGGGAACGGACTATTTGTGATTTGACGGGCACAGGGGTGCAAGATACAGCTATCGCCAATTATGCATTGGCGAAAATGAAACGGAGCGAATAAAAGAAGTCGAGCCTGTCGCTGTCTGAATTTGTTTTAATGCTAGAGGGACGGTTGTTTGGACTGCGACAGGATAAAAGGAAAAGAATGAATCATTATTTTTAGGAGTGAACAAGTTCTGGGAGACGGATGCCTCTGCGCAACACTTCTTCTTGCAACAGCGCGATAAAATCATCTTCTAGACGATGTTCAACCGCTTTTACGTAAGAATCGATCAATAATGAATCGTCTATGTCGTGTAGCGTCATGTCATTACCTCGCAATATATAAATTTTGGATGTAAAACTTCGAAGTGATGTAAAAAGCAACCTTTATTATAATAATCCAGAAGATCAGACGATTTCAAGCATTATATTGGTGAAAAATATTGTAAAAGTAAACAGTTGATCGCTTACAATAAAAATGCCAAGCACGAGGCTCGGCATGTACTCGCTTTAATGCGTAGAGTTGCCAGGCATTTGCGAGTTGATCGAAGCTTGGGCATAGCCGTTTTGCAGCTGTTGCATATCTTGCTGAACAAGCTGCGGAACTTGGTAATAGCCCTTTTTATTTTGGTAAAGCGAAATTTCGTAAGCCATTTCAATGCAGTTGGGCAAAGAATCGGCAAGCACACGGCGGACGACTGGGTTTGTCGCTTCCATTGCCGCGTTTGTTTTGATAGGAGCAACTGATTTTACTGCGTTTAACATCGAAAGGGCAATGGTTTCATCGTTGATTTCAGCCGTTGATTCCATCGGCTTTTTCGGTTGGCCGCCTGGCTTCATGCCATACGTAAAATCATTGCCTTGTTTCATTTTGTAGCTTTTTGTCGGCACTGCAGGATCTTGACCTGTTTGGAAGCATTCTAAAGTAGTGTTGTACTCCTGTTTCATAAATGCTTTTTGCCTATCCAAAATGTCACGAAGTTCAGGGTCTTGAACATGCTGGCTTAACATGGTGTACGTATTCATTGTGTTAATTGATCCTGCTAGAACTTCGTGTACATCAAACATTTCATGGCCGCCATGGTTCATTTGTGGCGTCACAGGGCCTGTTTCGATGTTTTGGTGCATGTTTTGTTGCTGTTGGAAATCCATTTTTTGTCCTCCTAATTGAAATGTCCTTACGATTTTTAGTATGAACTCATTTTTTTGATCTATGCAGTGAAATATGGAAATCCATTCTCGTCAAAGTAAGCCCTTTTAGCTCAAGAGCTACTCTGTTCTTTGTGCGGTTTTTTTACAAGCCAGGCAATAAGCACAATGATTGCAGCGAAACCTATGCTTAAGTAAAAGCCTGGCCGTCCCGTTTTTTCCGCCAAGATGCCACTGATGGCCAACAACATCAACAAGATGCCAATAATGTTTCCACTTATGGAAAAAAACGTTTGCTTTAGCAAGCGCATATTGGACAAGACGATGCATATCCAATTAAACAAAATAAGAATTCCTGCGGCTGTTGTAATATACTCGAACAGTTTCCCGGGCAATAATAGCGCAGCAATGACTGCACAGATTAAGCCAACAACAGCAAGGCCAAGGGAAGGCAAAGGAAGGTCCTTGTATTTGATTTTCTTTTCGAACCATTTAGGTGCGTTCCCGTCATGGGCTAAGGTTGTTAGCAGCGTCGTCACACCAAATAGCGCCGCTGTCATTGTCGAAAAGCCAGCAACAATAATGGCTGCATTAAACACATGGGGGAAGAAAGCAAGATGATAGTCAGACAACGCGGTCACAAATGGGCTTTCTTTGTCTGTAAATTGGTCAAACGAGACCATGCTGACGGCGAGTCCTAATGAAACGGTATAAATGATCGCTAAAAGCAACAACAGCGCCGTACCTGATTTAGGGGCATCTTGTTTTTGTTTTAATTGCATCGCCATCAACCCAATGACTTCAATCCCGCCAAATGCATAAAAAGCATAGATAAGCGATCCCCAAAAACCTTTTATCCCCCGGGGGAACAACTCATTGTACGAAGACGGAACAGATGGATCCGGCCCTGTCCCATCTAGCCATTGAAAAACAGCGAGAAACCCAAGCACAATAAACAACAGAATGGCCGCCGTTTTCACGGCAGCGAGGACATTTTCAACCGAATCAAATCCTTTTGTACCGAGCAAAACAACACCAATGCCGAGAAGCGAATAGATCGAGGCAAACACCCAAAGCGGCACATTGTCAAACCAGAAACGGGATAAAATCGATAAAGCTGTTAATTGGCTGCCGATAATTAAAATGTTGGACATCCAATAGTTCCAGCCACAGGCAAAGCCAACACGGTTCCCGAATGCTTGTTCTGCATAATAACAGAACGATCCTTCTTGCGGATCGTCAGCCGTCAATTTGGCAAGCGCAATAAAGACGACGTATGTGCCGAGAGCAGCAAGCAGAAAGGCAATTACGATCGAAGGGCCCGTGAGGCCAATGCCAATGCTCGAACCTAAAAAATAGCCAGTGCCAATGGTGCAGCCAACGCCTAAAAGTGAAAGTTGCCACCAGTTTAAACTTGTATTTTTTTCTTTTTTCTTACTCAAGGCCAACCTTCCTCCTTTGTCTCCTCATTAGCGTCTGCCTTTGATTTCGTTTCTATACCAGGCGAAATTTAAGGTCGTACAACCCGTTGTTCCTGAATATAGTAGAACTGGGACAAGGGGGGATTAAAATTGGTATTTCTAAGTTACATCATGTTAGGCATTTCATTGGCAGCTCCGATCGGCCCAGTCAATGCGGCTCAAGTAGAAAAAGGCATTAAAGGCGGCTTTATGAATTCATGGGCTGTTGGCCTTGGGGCAATGGCAGCAGATGCCCTGTACATGTTTGCTGTGTTTTTAGGGGTTTCCCGTTTTTTAGAGTATGAGGTCGTAACCGTTTTCTTATGGCTGTTTGGTTGCTTTGTCCTTATTTATACAGGTTTTGAGAGCATTATGAAGGTGAAAAAAGAGGCACAAACGGGTCTCGGCGTAAGGTCAAACGAGTCACCGAGACAATCATTCCAAATTGGATTTTTGATCTCGATTTCCAATCCGTTGACCATTTTATTTTGGCTCGGCATTTATGGCTCGGTGCTAGCAAAAACGATTGCTGAATACGAAATGGCCACTGTTTGGCTGTACAGTGTGGCGATCTTTATAGGCATAGCGGCATGGGATTTTACGATGGCTGTTCTCTCAAGCACCGCCCGCGCTTTTATGAATGAAAAGGCGCTCATTGCCATTTCCGCTTTTTCTGGCGTCTGCCTAATCGGCTTCGGCGTTTACTTTGGCTACCATGGCATTGCGTTGCTTTTGGGATAGCAGGAAAAAAGCAGGCATGATACAGGCTCATTCTCAAATAACGTATAGTATGTATGCACAGAAGGTGGAAACAAAATCGATTTAAGTGAATGAGGGCTGTACATAACAGCCATCTGTAAAGGAGATGGGGCCTTGTTTTACCACGTAAAAGAGCTTCAGTATGAAGCGAAGCCATCAAAACCAGATCCTGTATACGCAGCGAAGCTCCAAGAAGTGTTAGGCGGCTAGTATGGAGAAATTAGCGTGATGATGCAATACCTTTTCCAAGGTTTTAACTGCCGGGCAGACAAGAAATACCGCGATTTGTTATTAGACGTAGGGACAGAAGAAATTGCCCATGTGGAGATGCTTGCGACGATGATTGCAAGGCTGCTTGACAACGCTCCATTTGAAGTACAACAAAACGCTTATGAAATGGACCCGGCTCTCGCCGCTGTTTTAGGAGGGACCAATCCCCAGCATGCCATTGTCTCAGGGTTAGGCGCAATGGCGTCAGACAGTGAGGGCTACCCATGGAATGCCAAGTATATTATTTCCAGCGGAAACCTTCTCGCTGACTTTCGCGCTAATTTGAATGCAGAGTCTCAAGGAAGATTGCAAGTTACAAGACTCTATGGAATGACAGATGATCCAGGTGTTCGCGACATGCTGTCATTTCTCATTGCCAGGGACACATACCATCAAAACATGTGGTATGCAGCCATTAAAGAATTAGAAGAGTGTGAAGAAGATATTGTCGTTCCGACCACTTTTCCCCGCTCTCTCGAAAAAAGCGAAGTCTCTTATACGCTCTTCAACTTTTCAGAAGGAGAAGCTAGCAGGAAAGGCCGCTGGGCATACGGGCCAAGTTTTGACGGTAGAGGGAATTTTCACTATTCGCCTCAACCTTATGCCTGGGGGCAAAAGCCTCATTTGCCGCCAGCACCACCTGCTTACCACAATACCGTCCCTGGAAAATGCAATGGCCAACAACAAGCCTCGAATCAGGCGAACCAAAAGTCCCAGCAACAGCGAGAAACGGACCTCGAGTAGCACCTCGAGGTTTTTTGTATGTGCAGGAGGATCGGGGGGTGTCGATAGTTCCCCGTTTAGAAACGCCTTACTATATTGGTTTCACTTAATTGACGTACGAGTCTGTTTTTTCTAGACGATTTCGAACAGTTGTTTTAAAATAAAATGGAATTAATAGCCATTTTTTTAGACGAAGAATGAAACCACCAGGGGGGAGGATGGCCGATGGCCGATCAAACCGAAATAGCCAAGCTCCACTATGAAATTAGCCAAATGCGGGCGCAACTTTTCCAGACAGAAGCGCAATTGGAGCGATTGCGGGCGGCCAAACAAGCGCTTGTTTCCGAACAAGCGACTCTTCACGACCATAAAAAATGGGGGAGCGAACCAGAGCTAGACCATGATGCGTGGCGCGGCCAAGCCGAATCGACGCACGATGACATTCGCCGCCATATGCAACTGGCTTACACGAACGTACAAGACGAAACGGAACAACTGATGCGCGCGATTGAAATGGAAACGAGGCGGCTCCAAACAATGGTGTCTTCTTGTCAAGTCGTGATCAACATAAAGCAACAATCGCTCCAAACGTTAAAAGCGACGAAATAGGAAAGGAAAGGAGGAGAGAACCGATGGCTGAAATCAAAATCGACGAAGGCTCCGTGCTCAGCGCTTTAAGCGAAACCGGGGAACAGGCCAGCTATTCCGTGTCGGGACACGAGCCTGCGCTCCATACGTCGTCGATGGCTTTTCTCCATTCATTGCTGGAAGTAGAAAGCGGGTATGCCGACCAATTCAATCGTTATTTGGACGTCGTGAAAAACGTACAAGCAGAAACAAAAGAACTCGTTCAAACATACGGAGTTGTGGACAAGATGCTGGCAAGCCGCCGATAATAGAGAAAGGAACAGACGGATGAACACACTTGACGTACAAGAAGTACTCGATGCACTTGACGAAATCGTGGAACGAAAGCTTCACGATCAAGCCCAGCTCGAACGCTTGCAGGCCAGCATCCAGAAGATCATCCACCTTGATTCCCTGCAAGGTGAAGGGGGCGAAGCAATCAAAGACCATTTTGCGACGCTCCATCTCCCTGTATTGGCAGCGTTCCAGCTTTTCATCGGTCAATACATCGAACAATTGAAGCAAATCCGTTCGAATTTGCTCAACTTTGAAAGCAGCTCCGCCCTGATCCGGGAAGAATTTCTCGCCGACGTCAAAAACGGCCTGGACCGAGTCGAGCGCTATGCAATTGAAGACGCGACAGCGATTGAGTCGATTCGCGCTTCCATCGCCGACCTATTGCCACTGCCCCCGTTCTCAATGGAACCGGTCCTTCGCTACGCCCAACAAGGCAAAGACCATGTCCGTGTAACGGCGGAAAGGCTTGGTAACTTGGACGAAGCCAACGAAACGGTGCTCGCAAGCGCAAAAAGCACCTTGCAAGAACTGACGACTGTCGTCAGCCAAGTAGCCAACTGGACCAGTGGCGGCGTGATCGCCTCCCCAGAAACGCAGGCGGAGATCAATGCGAATATGGAAGAGCTGTACCAAAATGTGGTGACACAAGCGCTCCAAATGGCCCCACTAGACCGAAGCCATGTCGAAGGCCGTGAAGGGGATCTGTACCAAGACGTGTTGCCGCTCGAATTTCTGTATACAGGCGCCTACGCCCCTCTATACGGTAGCCTGAAAGCAGCTAACTGGTATTACTTGAACCATTTCCCTGTCAGTGCCATCCTAAGCAATGAACAGGCGCTGCAAGCGTGCCGAGCGCCAGCGATGGGAGAAACCCATGCCGTTACCCCGGCGTATTTCCCGTTATTTGCGCGCCTATCGACTTTGCCGGCAAACGCGACCGTCTCGCCGGCAATCCTGACACGGCAACTGAAACAGCTGGTGCCGATCCAATACCAATGGTACCAAGCCCAGCTCCGTACCCAAGCGATTCAAACGGCCGTTTCGGAAGTAGCCGCCACAGGGCGTTCTGTTTTAACCGAGGAAGAAGTCGCAGCCATGCAAGCGTACCTTGAAAACAACCCTCCCGGCGACGGTCCCCTCATAGCCGAAGTTGACGAGGAAGTATACAAAGACGGGCGTTATCCCGGGCCGACGAAGGATGCCCGTGTTGGCGCCGACGGGATCGCGTATAGAAACGACATCGGTCCCATTATTGCTGCAGCAGCCGACTTTTTCTTCGGTGACTTCCTCACGCTCGCCGACCCAGAAGCTTCGCTCGGGGAGAAAGCCTTGGCAACGACGTTTATCTTAGTGAAGCCAGCGAAAGTGGGAGAAGTAGTATATGACTTGTCGAAGGTGAGGAAGGTGAAGACTGGGAGGAAGGGGAACGGCAATCGTGTAGGTAATTTTACAGGAAAAATTAATGCCGATAATATTCCTAACATGACCAAAAATGATATATTAGAGGGGCTACCGAGTAACTGGAAACACACTGAATATAACGGTTTTGTTCATATTAGAGATGCTAATGGAAATATCCGGATGAGAATTGATCCTCCTGACAAAGTTACAAAGTATGACCATGTTCATATATTTGATGAAAGTGGTAATCCGCTTGATGTAAACCTAAATGTTGTGGATAGAAAAAGTCCGGATGCCCATATTCCATATAAAAAGTGAGGTAGGTTAACTTGAATGCACAAAAAATACTAAATGAAATTGAAGAACTGCATTATTGGGATGCTAGAGTTTTGCAAATGGAAGCAAGTTTTTTTGGGGACGAGATAAGAATTGTATTTGAAGACACAGAGTTTAATGTAATCTTACTTTTTACTGGATGTTCAAAATTCTCATTTGTAACAAGTGTTAATGATAGATTGAAACCCTTAAAAGAGTTAACCAAAACTCAAATTCCTTATTTTATTCAAGATATTGAGATTACAGATGTGCAGATTGAGGGGAAAAGTATGTTAAAATGTAACATTTTAATGCCTCCTTTAAATGTAGAAGTTGTTTGTAATACTATACTAATTGGTAAAGAATAATAATAAAAGAAACCTTGATTAGCTATGAATGAACTGTCTCCTCGAAAAATGGACATTTTAAAAAAATCCATTTTTCGTTTTTTTTGTCTTCTTTTACAACGAACCCGTTATAACCAAATCAACTAAGAACAGGGAATGTAAAAATGAGTAACGAATGTTAACTGCTCTTGAGCAGAAACAGTTAGAATTTAACCAATACCTGTCAGTGCCATTCTAAGCAATGAACAGGCGCTGCAAGCGTGTCGAGCGCCAGCGATGGGAGAAACCCATGCCGTTACCCCGGCGTATTTCCCGTTGTTTGCGCGCCTATCGACTTTGCCCGCAAACGCGACCGTCTCGCCGGCAATCCTGACACGGCAACTGAAACCGCTGGTTCCGATCCAATACCAATGGTACCAAGCCCAGCTCCGTACCCAAGCGATTCAAACGGACACGTCGCAAGTGGTCACCACACCAGGATATATGTTTACGGATCAAGAAGTCGCAGCTATCAACACGTATCTTGAGAACAACCCTCCGAACGAGGAGGGGTTGAATGAAAATCTCGTTGTTGCTGGAGTGGTCGACTTTTTCTTCGGTGACTTCCTCACGCTCGCCGACCCAGAAGCTTCGCTCGGGGAGAAAGCCTTGGCAACGACGTTTATTTTAGTGAAGCCAGCGAAAGTGGGAGAAGTAGTATATGACTTGTCGAAGGCGAGGAAGGTGAAGACTGGGGGAGGGGGAATGGCGCTCCTTCTATTGGCAAGAAATCAGTACCTAGCTGACCGTATAGAGAAGTTAATGGATTTCCAGTTAAAGTAAAGCCAGGTGCACAAGAGAAGCATATTCCTCATACTCCAAATTACAAACAAGAACTTGCAAATGGAAAACACAAAAGTATCTTCTATGGCGATAATAAAAAAGCACAAGAATTGCTTGATAAGTTTGCCGGGAAAGGAACCACTGTGACCAAAAATAAAGAGAGAGTTGACTTTGGTGAACCGATAGGTAAATACTATGACAGAGATACAGGAAACTATGTGGAGACTACTAGAGGTCTAATCCATTATAGCAAAAATGGAGCTCATATAGTACCATCAGAACCTTTGAAACGATAACCGAGGAGGATATGAATGGGATATGATTCTTTAATTTCAGCATTAAAAAAGTATAAAAATAACGATTTGATTATAGAATGGAAAAATGGATTAAAGGTTATTGGGGAACCTGACACACTTTATGAAACCGACAATGGATTGGAAGACGATGATGTTAATTATATAGAGTATGACGCAGTCGCCTTTCAAGTAGAGCGTATATTATCCCATCCTACTACTAACGAAGGTAGTATATATAGTTGGTTGAAACAAGAAAAAAGTACATTGATTGAAATTTCTCTCCATAATGATCCCCCAAGTGCAGTATTTTTATCTGATGGAAAGAGGATATGGGAAAGAGAACCATCTAAATAATAGTTGTTATTTCAATTTTGACCTTGATTGGCTAAAAGCTTGTCAAGGTTTTTTTGTTTAAATCATGTAGATACTCGGACGGTCAGGCGTATTAAAATCACGTTATAGCCTTTACCCCAGTAGTCAACTATCATTTAGACGACTTCCTCACGCTCGCCGACCCAGAAGCTTCGCTCGGGGAGAAAGCCTTGGCAACGACGTTTATCTTAGTGAAGCCAGCGAAAGTGGGAGAAGTAGTATATGACTTGTTGAAAGCGAGGAAGGTGAAGACTGGGGGGAAGGGGAAAGGAAATCTAATTGGAAAACTCGATGGATTAACATCAGCTGAAAGAAAGGTTGTAGATGATTTACTTGCAAATGGGAAGAAGGTAGAAATTATACCTACTTCTACTCAAAGTGGAGTGAAAACACTAGATTTCTTGGTTAATGGTGTTAAGACAGAGTTAAAGACTTTAAAAAATCCAAATATAAATACAGGTGTTACAAGGATACAAAAAGGATTAAAACAAGGTGCAGAAACTGTTATTATTGATGGGAGACAGGCAGGATTAACTACTGAACAGGCTCGTCAAATAATAAATAGGGCAACAGGAACATATTCAGATAATAAAATACCTGGAAAAATAGAAATATGGACAAATGCTGGATTGATTACTTATCCATAGGAGGGAATTATGGCGAGATTAAATTGTAAATGTGGAGAACTTCTTACAAATTCATTATCACCAAATAATATAGAATTAGTGGTTTATACTGATGAAGAATTGGATGATATTATTAACCAAGCAGAGAAGATTGACCCTCTCTCTATACCAGAACCTCGATATGAAGTATGGCGATGTCCTAAATGTGAGAGAATATATGTATTTAAAGAAGGGGAAGATGGTCCTTATAAAACATATATATTAGAGAAATAACATCATAGGAGTAGACTTCACTAAAGGTGAAAAAAGTTGATGATTAAATGTAGTGACCTTGATTGGCTAATGCCTTTCAGGGTTTCTTATTGTAAACCTCATAATCCATGTGGGATATTTTACCAATTAGTACGTACATCGCTTTAAAACGTATACCCTAATTCTAGTTTTCATTGTTCGTAAATAACCTTAACATTATCAATTACCACCAATTTTTCTTTCATAAAACCTTACCTTTGCTTTCTCCCTGACGTTTATATTAGTGAAGCCAGCGAAAGTGGGAGAAGTAGTATATGACTTGTCGAAAGCGAGGAAGGTGAAGACTGGGGGGAGGGGGAAGGAAATCCTACACATAATGCTGCTCAATACCAAAAATTACAGAAACAATTGGAGGTGACTTTATGGAGAAAAAATCGTATCAGTGTTGTTTTTGTGATAAACAAATTATTTCAGATGTTACTGAACTAGTTGTAGTTGCAAACTGGTGCAAAGATAAAAGTAGTCAACAAGAACAACAAATGTTCTGTCATATGGAATGCCTTAAAAAAGCAGTATCAAGTAAGTTTCCTTTATATATCGCTGATTTAATCGATTAAGAGGCATATTCTATCCTAGGATGAGAAAAGTAGAAAATTTTCTTAGGATTTTTGTTTTTAAAAGGGGAGTCTTATCGTGTTATTCAAAATCATTAGTTACTACCATGATTATTAAAAATAAGTACGAGTGACCAAGGTAGTATTAAAGTTGTTGATGGAAGTCCAAATAATTATTTAACTGATGGAGCAGAGAAAGCAACGATTATCTTCACAGGGGGGAAATAAATTGGTTGATCTAAATGCACCTATTGTTCCTTGGAAAGGTATGGGGAATATAGAACTATATAGTCATTTAAAAGACTTTTATGAGTATATTAATAAATCAAGACCTAAAATTTTAACAGTAGGAATGTTTGATGTTAGATATGAAATTGAAAATCAAGTTTACTTGTGGTTTAGTATACTAAATGGGCGATTATGGAAAATAACAGCTTTAAAAGATTATAAGGGTAAACTGTTTGACAACATCCATATTGGAATGCACATTGACGATGTGCTAACGATAGAGCCAAGCTTTGAGTATGATGATTTTGAAGAAGTGTACTGTAGTCCAAAAGGAATATTTATTGAAACAGACCCTGTAGAACACACGGTATTATGGATTTCAGTATATGTCAAAGAACTTGATAACGAAGATTTTGAAAGAGGAAATTGGTAGGAATACCTATGAAACCTTGATTGGCTAAATGCTTTTCAAGGTTTTTATTTAATGTAAAGGGGGATGGAAATGAGTGTAGAGACTTATCAAAAAGCAAAGGAAATTATTTTGGATGAAGAAGAGATTGCTGATTTTGTGGGTGGGCGAACAGAGGAATTAATTAATTTGGCTGAAGAAAAATTAGGGTTAAAGTTTACTGGTTTATATTTAGATTATTTAAAGACATTTGGAGCAGGTAATTTTGGAGCACAAGAAATTTACGGAATTATTGATGCTGATTTCGAAAATTCATCAGTTCCAGATGCGATATGGTACACTCTAACAGAACGAAAGGAAATTCGTCTACCAGATAACCTTTTAGTCATATATGATACTGGAAGTGACGAACTATTTTGTTTAGACTTTAATCAGCGTGCTGATAATGGAGAGCCGAAAGTAGTATCTCTTGTACCTGGAGTAGACTTAGAGAGTCAAACATATGAAATCATTGCTAATGACTTTGGTGATTTTTTATTAGATTTAGTTAAGCAAGAAGTATAGAATTTGAAAAAATCTTGATTGGTTCAATACCTCTCAAGGTTTCTTTTTTTAGGGGCTACCTAGTAAGGGGCAGAAGAGTAAGAGAAATAAGTTGAAGATGATAGGAGGAAGAGTATTGGAACATTTGGAAAGGTGGGTACCAACAAATGGAATACCCTCAAGGTTATACAATGACACTTTTATTGATAATAAAGAAGGGATCGTATTAGAATTCAGCGATGAAAAAGATAAAAAGAAAATGGTAGTTAAATTTGAAAAAGGTGTATTATCCTATAGAAATACAGATGAAGGCTCTTTGCTTAGAAAATTAAATTACTTAGAGCAACAATACGGTTCAGATTTTTATAGCGAATGGACTTTATTTAAAGTCATAAACTCTGATAAGGAGAGAAATCGATGAAACAAATCCATGATAGTAAGGTGGTAAATTATCAAATAGATTTTGAATCCTTAAAAATAGAAATGACAATAGTAAGTGAACAAAATGAAAAAGGGAAAATTGTGTTTGAAGATCTTTATGCTTTTCATTTTGAAGACCAGCTGCCTAACAGTATACTTGTAGATATTGTAGAAGACGAGATTGATTTATTTGTTGTAGAGAATAAAGAATTACTGGAAAAAGGAAAAAGTTATTATTGGCCAATGGACTATAATGACATAAAGGAATTGGTTCAATATATTAAGAAAAATAATTACCACTATTATAAGATACAAGCTTCGTATGGATTAAATGGCTGGGTCATGTCTAAGAGGATGCTTCTTAAAGACTAATTTATCTGGAAGCGTATATACAGGATCAACCAAGGAGCTGATGGTACCCACAGGGTGCATCTATTTGTTAAAGGATTAAAATCGTACGTTATCGAATTTGCTAATAGTTATGAGGAAGCGGGTAACAATGTTTTTGAAGATTGTGACTCCTATCCAATTTTATTGAATGAGGTTGAATTAATTGATATATTATATTAATTAAATATTTTGACCTTGATTAGCTAAAAGCTTATCAAGGTCTCTTTTTGGTGGTGCTACTTAATGCCTAAACTTCAAACTGATTTAGATGATGGTCCAGGTGTTTATATAATCCTTTTCCCCATTGTTCAGGAGTCAGTTTACCAAAAAAGGGATGTGGGTGAGACGTGCATTTTTCCGGGCCATTGTTCTGGAATGTTCTAATTTTTTGTTTGAGTTTTCCTTTTTCTGTTTCAAATTCTTTTTCTTCTACAATCATAATTGTAGGAATAGTAGACATATTGTGAGCCAGTGGCTTGTCATTATAAAAAATAGGTTTCACAAATGTTCCAATTAATATGCCTAACCAACCTCTTGGGGGAAAGGTTTCTCCCATTGCAATGTCATGGAACGAGGAACAATGAGCTAGCATTTGGGCAACATCCATCTTACCCCATTGAGGGCGTGAATTTGGGCTCAATTTGTCTATCCGGTTCAAGATCTCCGTGGTGTCCGCTTGATTAAAAATGTTTTTCATAAGCATCTCCTTAAATGAATGACTGACAAGTGTAGAATGAGACAGTTACTAAGCTTAGTATACCTTATACTTGCATACTCGATTTCTTCGGGATTGCTATTCCATTGTAGATACTTTAGAGATCGCATTCATTACGCAATTGATAGATATACCATAACCCTTTTGTAACTCCCCGTGAAACCAACAAAGGCATAAGTCTGGATTTAGGCAGAAGGGGCATATGCTTGGATCTATAGCCGGGAAGAGCGCCATAATTTATATCTGTGTTTGTCTCTTCCTCCTCAAACAATCCCAACAAAAGAGCCGCAATGCCTGGCTCGTGTGCGGCTCCGTTTTTGCTCCACCATCAATCTAAAAAGCGCGTTTTTATTTCAGGGGAGGGGATCATGCATTGCTCTCGTTTGCCGAAGAAGCGGTAACGGTTTCGCGCAAACAAGCGGTAAGCGGGGTCGCGAATGAAGGGAGGGACAAGAATAAGTACATAGAGAATTTTCCATAGTCCCGTTAGTCTTTTGCAAATTCGTAGGACTGCGGTTGATTCGGTTACATACTGCTCTCCTTCAATCAACACGATTGAACGTAGGTTTTTGTCGGAAATGCCTAGTGTGGAGAAATAGGATTCCGCTACCGGCGACTGCAAAGAGGCAAACAAAAAATAACCGTTCTTGTCATGGTTGATAATAAACTGGACTGAATGGTTGCATACATTGCACACGCCATCAAATAGAATAACGGCATGTTTCTTCGGATCGTAAACAGTAGGACCCATTTAGACCACGCCTTTTTTATGTGTTGGTTTAACATTTGCAGATGAATTAAAAACTACTATAGATATTTTTTTATTTGCGATAGGTGGTGTTTGCTGTGGTTAACGTCTTTGCTGTGGTTAACGTTTGTACGTCCATTTTACCACAAAATAGAAAAAAAGGGATCGTTGCTTGCCTCAAGCAGGAAAGTAGCTTTTTGTGACTATACTCGGTACGCTGACGAGAGGGAGGGATTGCTTTGCATTATCATTTACATAGACAAACAGAGATGGAGCCGCGCGTGAATATGCTCTTTTCGATGGTGGAGGAGAATTACGAGCGACTTCGGGGGCTTTTGGAAAAGGTGTCGGAAGAAGAGCTTTTCTATAAAGGGCCTGGCCAAGCATACAATAGTATTGGCCAGCTGTTGAAGCATTTGGCTTTTGTGGATTTGCAGTGGAATTACCGAATCAAGGAAGAACCTCTTCCTGTCGAGCTTGAAAAAGCATATGGGCCAGAACTTGATGCAACAGGGAAGCTGCCTGCCGTTGAGAGCGGCTCGACCATCGTCGATGTGCTTGATGCTTACGACGTCGTGTTCCAATCTTTTAAGGAAACGTGTCAAACGCTTAAGGATGAAGAGCTGGATAAGATCATCCCATACAACGATCATACAGCGACAATCGGTTGGGGCATTTGGCATATGGCTGACCATAGTCGTTACCATCAAGCCCATCTTGTTTTAATGCGAAAATGGTTTCGGCAGCGTCAGTGATTAAAGCGGCTCACACAGCAATGCCTCTTTTTGTTAGCACAACGTAAAGGGGTTTGGCTAATAGCATGTGCCCCCTAAGGCGAACAGTTGGTTTGCTTTAGGGGGCTTTTTATCTATTTACTGATGTCCCATCAAGTCGTCATCGCTTTGACTGCTTGCGCCAACAAATCGATTCCTTTCTCCAACTCTGGAAGTGAAGCGTAAGCAAACGAAAGCCGCAAATGGTGGTGGTTGTCTCGATCATACAAGTAGCCTGGATGAAGAAGGACTCCTTTTTGCAATAGTTTTAAAAAGAGTGCTTTCGTCACCAGCGGTTGATGGAAGCGGAGCCAGATGTAAAACCCTCCCTTAGGCTTTTGCCAAACGGCTATGTTGTGAAAATGTTTAACTAGCAATGCTTCCGTGAAGGTGGCCCGTTGCTGTAGGTTTTCCCGTAGTTGCTGCATGTGTGTTTCATGGTGTGGCGAAGCGAGCCAAGTGGCAGCGAGTAGCTGTGAAAAGCCGCTGGCCCCGTAATCAAACTGCATTTTTATGTCCGCTAGCCTATCGACGACTGGTTCAGGGGCAACCACCCAACCGATTCTTAATCCAGGGCTGACTGTTTTAGAAAGGCTGCCAAGATATAAGACATTTCCTGCTGTGTCAACCGATTTTATCGCCGGGGGGATGGCGGAAAAAGCGAGCTCATTATACACATCGTCTTCCACAATCGGAATTTGCAAATTTGTCCAATGCTGGTAGAGGTCATGTCTTTCTGCCTCCGTCAATATCGTCCCTGACGGATTGTTTAGCGTCGGGATTGTATAAAACAATCCGTGCTTTTGTGACTTGCTGTACGTTATGTTTTCGGAGCCAGAATGAAGGCGAGAAAGGCGCATGCCTGCTGATTGGAACAAATGCAACGACTCGATGTAAGAGGGCGCCTCGTAGTAAATGGTGGAATGCTGTGGCAACAATCCTAGTGAGATGAGCTGGAGTGCTTGGAGCGCGCCGGAGACGATAAGAATGCAGTCTGGCGATGTCTGGATGCCTCTTTTTTGTAAGTGGACCGCTACTGCATGTCTAAGCGCTTTGTGCCCTTTAGGCTCTGAATACCCGATTGTGCGCGGGTCAAGCGAAATTGATTGCAGCACTTCTTCCAATTGTTTCGTCGGGAGGAGGCTAGGCGATAATTCCCCTGTGCCCAGGCGGATGATCTCTTTTGTTTCATATTCATTAATAAGCTGGATCGTCTGCAAGTTAGGCTGGTGAATGCCTGCTCGTATCCGTTCTTTCCAGTGATATTGACGGGGGAAGAGTGTTTGCCAGCTATTGTGGGCTACATACGTGCCTGAGCCTGTTTTGCTTTCGAGCCACCCTTCTGCTTTTAACTCATCGAGGACATCGATAATCGTTGAGCGGTTGACCCCTAATTGCTCAGCTAATTTTCGTTGAGAAGGAAGCTTTGTTCCTGGTGGCCATTCGCCTTGGTACATGCGGTCAAGCATCCGTGTATAAATTTGTTCAAATAGAGTTGTTTGGCTGTGTCGGTCTAGTTGAATCTCCATGGTGTAATCCCTTCGAAATTGGTTGGGTCTTTTCCCAGCCAATTGGTGGTGTTGTTTTTATTAAACCACAGCTAAGGTAAGAGAGGAAGAGCAAAATCAATAAAAGGATGAAGGCAATGGGAATCGCTTTTTTACATGGCATGATTTTATCCATCGGGCTCATATTGCCCCTTGGTCCACAAAATTTGTTCATTTTTAATCAAGGAGCGACACATAAAAAGCTGTTAAACGCAATGCCCGCTGTCATAACGGCATCATTATGCGATACGGCTCTCATTTTGCTTGCTGTCATGGGTGTGTCGGCAGCGGTGCTTGCTATTCCTGGACTGCAAGTGTTCTTGCTCGTTTGCGGGTTTGTCTTTTTGCTATGGATCGGACAATCGATTTGGCGGGCAAAACCTGAACATGCCAGTGCCGTAGATGAAACGTTGTCAATGAAAAAGCAAGTGTTATTTGCTCTGTCCGTGTCAGTTTTAAATCCTCACGCGGTATTGGATACAATTGGCGTCATAGGCACGAGTTCGCTTCGCTATGAAAGTTTAAGTGAGAAAGCGATGTTTGCGCTAGCATGCATTGCTGTTTCTTGGCTCGCTTTCTGTTTGCTTGCTGCTGCTGGGAAGACGGTGCGGGCGATTGATAAGAGAGGTACATGGCTTGTGCTCGTCAACAAAGTCTCGGCCATTTGCATTTGGGCAATGGCGCTGCTTATTGGCGCCCAACTCGTGCAAATCATTTTTTAAGGAAGAACGATATGTTAGGAGGCTAGCAGCTTTATAGTGGCTAGCCTTCCAGCGAGCAATCGACTTGCGAGAAAATAAAATGAGTTACAGTTGACGCGTACGGGCTTGCAGAATCAATAAATGCTTCGGCGTCGGCAAAGCTTGCAAATTGCAGTTTGAGCAAATAACAAGCTTTGCCTGCGACGCGGTAACAAAATTCGACGTTCGGCAACGTTTGGATATAGTGTTTGAACGCATCATAGCGTCCATGTTTAATCGATGCTTCGACAATGCATTGGATCGGCAAGCCTAATTTCTCATAATCGACTTCAATCGTATATTTTTTGATCAATCCAAAGGATTCCATTCGTTTTACCCGTTCTGCCACCGATGGTGAAGACAAATTGACGCGCCGCCCGAGTTCTGCCATCGACAAGCGGCTGTTTTGCTTTAAAAGCTTTAATAGACTTCTGTCGGTTTCGTCCATTTTCATTTTAATGTATTTCCTTTTTATGATTTCGATTTATAAAGTGAAAACAATAAATTCATTACGTTTCCTATGTTTATCCGAATGATCACTTTATATAATTGAATTGTACAAAGGAGGCAGACAAATGGCAAGAATTGAGAAATCACCTATCGGCCAAACGCCATTCCAACAGTTGCTTGGCCACAATCCGAATATTTTAGAAGCATGGGGAAATTTGGCCGCCCAATTAGAGCGGGAAGGAAGTCTTAGCGTGGAGCTAAAAGAGCAAGTTAGAAGGACACTGGCCCAAGGAAACGGCTGTGCTTATTGCAAGGCGAAAGGAAAACCAGATCAGCACCACGTTGACGAGAAGACGGTGTTGGCAACTGGTTTTGCGGACGTTTTCCTTAAGAACAGAGACGCGATTGATGAAAAGCTGTTCCAACTGTTGAGTGAGCAGTTTTCTACAAAAGAAATAAGTGAGCTTTGTGCGTTTATTGCCTTTACTACTGCCCAGCAATATTATGGAGCGATGATGGGGTTGGAGGCCGAGTCGCCAAATAGCTAGGAAAGCACATCGGAAGAAAGTGAGCCAAAGGCAGTCCAGGCGTGATGCCAGGATCGGGAGTGCCTCGGTTCCTAAAAAGCACGGTTGCGCTACCGGTGGAAACGGTTATCCGTTCCCCCTCGGTAGCGGCTGTATCCTCCAAGAAAGACTATTCCATTTTCATCCCTTCGTTCCCGTTCTTGGCTGTAGTTGGAATCGCTACATGTACGGAACCCCCTCCTGAAGCGGCATTCTCAATCGAGAGGCTGCCATTATGAAGCTTGGCAACATTGGAAGCGAAAGTGAGGCCAATGCCGTAATGGTTGTTTGTATGTCTGCTTTTCTCTTCCATAAAAAAGAGCTCTGTCGCTCGCTTTAATGCTTCAGCAGAAAACCCCTTGCCTGTGTCCGTCACAGTAAAGTGGAAAGTCGTTGGCGTGCAGGCAGCCTCAATGAAAATAGATCCTTGTTCAGGTGTGTAATCGATCGCATTGGTGACAATGTTTAGCAAAGCACGATGGAGCAGATGTTGGTCGATTTCAGCGGCCGTTAACTCGTTTTTTTGGCAGACGATTTTAACGTTTTTGCTTCCTTTATAGGCTGAAGCGTCTGCCAATAACATTTCAACGAATGGAGCTAAGTCGGTTTTACGTAATGTTAGCGGCAAAGATCCGTCTGTATGGGACAAGTGGATCAATTGGGAAATGTATTGCTCGATTTTATGGACCGCGTTTAAAATATAGTGCGTATACGCCGACTGTTCTTCTTGTTGTCCGCTCAAGCTTAATAATTCTGCATTCCCCTTAATGACCGTTACCGGGATTTTAAGGTCATGGGCGAGGGCACCAATTTGTTCACCTTTGGCTTTTTCCATATGCCACTGCGTGTTCAATGAATGCTGGAGGGACTGTTTCATTTCCAGCAGGGAGTCAATGATCTCATCAAATTCCTTGATTTTAGAAGACTCAGGAGTAAAATCGAGATTTTGCTCTTGAATCTGTTTCGTTATCGAATGGAGTTTTTTAAACTGTTTTTTCATCCTGTTGGCAAAGTGTGTCGTTACAGCAAAAGCGGTCGCAATAAGCAGGATGACGAGCAGGGCGATGCTCGTTAGTTCATAGTTCGGCAAATGCTGCCGCAAGAAAGGGGAACGGAATTCCGCTCGCAATGGGTATTCGATGACGCCTATTTCATCGGGCCGCTCAACAACCATATAGCCAGTTTGGCGAATATGGTTTGTATAGGGTTCATTGGTAAGCATGCTTTGCACAGTTTGTAAACTCTTGTCTGATAGCGTTCCTTTTGTTTTGACGTTTAATTCTTTATCAAAAATGGCGTAAGACATCATTTCAGGGATCATGTTATCCGTCACTTGTTCCACTGTTTCTAATGACGGCCTCAGGTTTTCAGCTTCACGTTCATAGTGATTAGCTGGGTAAACAAAACCTGCATTTAATGCAATGATATGAAGCAACAAGTAGAGGGCGGCCACCGTCGTTAGGCTAACGCCTAATGTTAACATATAAAAAATCAGTTCTCGCCGCAGTGTCTTGTTTGATTTGCCTATTCCCATTTGTATCCGATTCCCCAAACTGTTTTAATCGGGTCGACTTCGTGTTCTTTGCATTTTTTGCGGATGGTGCGGATAAATTCAGTAATCGTGCCATGCAAGGCATTTCCGTCTAACCCATAAATTTCATCGTAAATTTGGTCCCTTGAAAATGTGCGCCCTTTGTTTTGCGCCAAAAAGGCGCAAATTTTATATTCGTTTTTTGTCAAGTTTAGCTTTTGGTTGTTGATATGCACTTCTTTATTGTCAAAATCGAAGACAAACCCTGAGATCACCCGTTTAGTATGGTGTTTTTCCCGGTTTTCCCGGCGCAAATGGGCGTTTACTCGAGCGCTGAGTTCTCGTATGCTAAACGGTTTTGAAATATAGTCGTCCCCACCGCTTGTAAACCCTTCTACGACTGCCGCTTCCTCTGCCTTCGCTGTTAAAAACAGAATCGGGCAATCAACAATAGGACGGATTTTTTCGCATAAGTCAAACCCATTAAGATGAGGCATCATCACATCGAGCAAAATCAGGTCGTAACCCGCAAAAGCGTTAAGAGCGACTTTGTCTGGTTGAGCGATCGTATCGACTTTATGTCCATCACGCTGCAAGATATTTTGGATAAGCACAAGAATGTCTTGTTCGTCATCGACTGCAAGAATGTTTGCCATCTGTTAACCATTCCTTATTGAACGTTCTTTTTACTTGCGAAGGAGAAAAAGCGTCAAAACTCTTATTCTAACGCCTTTTTTCCTTCCCAACGATGAAACCAGATACTGCTTATAACGGTTACGAATAGTATAACAGATGCGACGATCATGAACCCAGTACGCAATTCTTGTTGAAGAAAGGACAAAAAAACAGGTTCCATTTGTTCAAACTCGACGATTCCCGCATACCCGGATAACCGTGTCCCCCAAGCCCATGGGTTGTATTTCCACCAAGCATCGCCTAGCCCTGTGCCCATAAGCGCTGTCATCAGCAAGCCAGCGACGCCAAACAAAGCAGACGCACCAATTCCAAACAAACAACTAACAAAAAAATAGAAAAAATAAAGAACAACGCTTGTGGCAACTAGCCATGCCCCGCCAATCAAAAAAGGCAGAAGCGGTAGTTCAGCATGTGATAAGAGGAAACCTAGCGACAATAACCCGATCGCCAAAAAGATGGATACGCCGTTTAACAAAATTAGAAAGATCATTTTGCTAAAATACGGAATGAGTTTCGGTAATGGGGCGCCGACAATGTTTTGGAAGTGCCCCGCTCGTTCTTCTTGAGAAACCGATAAACCGCACACAAGGGCAACGACAAAAGGCAAGGCAATCGCTAATGGCGTCATAAACAACTCATAGATATGAGCGCCATCGAGTTCCCGGACGTGGAAATAGAGCAGGCATACCGCTGAATACAGCAGTGGAGCAAGTAAGTGAACCCACATAAAAGCAGTGCGTTTCGTTTTAAGAACGTCGGCATATAAACATCGTAGCAGGTGCACGCCTTTATGCCACCTCCTGTTTCGACTTCTGTACAACAGCGAAAGCGAATGACTTTCCAGAGATCATAAGCAATACTGCGAACAACAATAAAGAAAGTATGATAGCAATCGGAATGACAGTCATGCTAAGCAATGGGTCGCCCTCTTCAAGGGGCAAGCCATTTGGGTGGATGCCAATCGTAGGGCTCATTGCTCGGATCGGCCAGCTCCACGGCCATGCCCACCAGTAAGCTTTTGTGGCGGCGATAATGCCGAATGCTAGGCAGCCAAAAAGATTGACGATCAAAGAAACCGCAAAGCCGAATTTTTTGGCAAGCAAGAGACAAAACGGAATTTGCCATAATGTCGTGGCCCACAGTAAGAAGCAAGCAGCGATAACAGGGAAAGGACCGACTGGAAATAGTGGGACAACCATTTCGATCAGAAACATGATTACAAGAAAAATGAGTTGTGAAGCAAGGGAATAAAGGGCAATAACGCTTGCTTTCGCTAGCCAAACGAGCCGCAAATCGACAGGCGCTGAATAGATGCCGTTGTAGTTGGAGGCCTGTTTTTCCCGGACGTGGGCCAAAGCGCAAAACAAAGCAATCATCATCGGCATAAACAAAATCGACCACCAATTGAAGGTGAGATACACAAAGTATTCCATGTTCATAATAAAAGAAAAAGCAACTGTTAAGAGTGGGACGATGCCAATCATTTTTCTCGCAAATGTTCTTTTTAGCTTTAAGTTTTCAGCTTTCATGTATGAGATGAACATTGTTTATTTCCTCCTGTTTGTTTTTACAACTTCCATAAACAGCCCTTCTAAGTCATCTTTGCCTTTGATGCTGTCTTGGTAGCCGAGGCGGCCTTCGCTTATGATGCCAATGTGGTCTGCCATTAATTGGACTTCCGACAAAATGTGGCTTGATAAAATGACGGTCATGCCTTTTTGCGGAAAAGACGTAATCAGCTCCCTTAATTCTTGGATGCCAAGTGGGTCCAATCCGTTCGTCGGCTCGTCAAGGATGAGCAATTTCGGCTGATTCAAAAGGGCAATGGCAATGCCGAGCCTTTGTTTCATTCCCATCGAAAATTGGCTAGCTTTTTTCTTGCCAGTATGGGTTAAATCGACGGTATGGAGGACTTCCTCAATTCGTTGTGTAGGGAGCCCGCGCAATAAGGCATGTACTTTCACATTTTCAAATGCTGTTAAATTGCCATAAAGGGGCGGGGCTTCAATCAGAGAACCAATGTCTTTTAACATAGACCGGTTCCAGTGGCTCCCGTCAAATAAAATCTCCCCAGAACTGGGGCGTAAAATGCCCGTTAACATTTTTAGCGTTGTTGATTTTCCCGCTCCATTAGGACCAAGCAACCCATAGATGCTGTTTTTTGGTACGCGTAATGACACGTCTGCTACAGCAGCTTGTTTGCCAAAACGTTTGCTCAGTTGTTTCGTCTCTAACATGATTGTGCTCACAAAGACCTCTCCTTTTCCAAGTCATCATTAACTGAGATAAGGATAGCGGATAATTATCAATAATTAATCAAGAAATGGGGAAATGTAGGTTTCGTGATGCCGTCATTTGGCGAAAGGAAATTTGGGAATAGCGAAGGGTGTGTTGAAGTGGATCAGCGTGTAAGCAAACTTATCGAATTTTAGAGAAAGGAGAAAGGCCCGTTTTTGCCTACTCCTTTAAATTTGTTAAATGGATTCGGTAAAACGCTTTGCGGAATGCAGTCGGCGTCATGCCTTCTGTTTTTTTGAAAAGGCGCATAAAATATTTTTCGTCTTGGATGCCGACGTCAGCAGCAACTTCTTTGATCGTGCGTCTCGTCCGCGATAGGATGTCTTTTGCTTTTGTCATTTTGACAAGTGTAATGTATTTTTGCAAAGACATGCCGATATGTTGTTTAAACTGCCTCGTTAAATAATCTGGGTTGTAATTAAACTGGTCGGAGACGCGCTTAACGGTAAGAGGTTGGTTCGCGTATACCCGAATCCATTCCATAATGTGGGATAAATCGCGTTGAAGGCTTGTTTTCGCAAGAGGCGAAGCATAAGAGGCAATCAGTTGTTCTGACAATTCAATTAGCAATGACGTCATAATATAACTGGCGCCTAAATGAGTGCGGCCACCTCCTTGGGCAAGGTCTGTTAGTTGATTAAACAAAATGTTCAGCCTTTCGATTTCTGGTGGCTTGAAAAACGTCGGTATAAAAATGAATGAAGCAAGAATATGGCTGTACGGTTCTTGGCGAAAGCGCATAATCTGTTCGTCCATTTGTTTTTTGTCTAGATACGTTGCACGGTGATTGTCTAAATTAAAGTGAAACCAATAGTAGGATAAGCCAGGCTTAGACGGTTTGATCCCCCTATGTTTAATGCCTTTTTTTAAAAGCAACGTGTGGCCAGGACCGACTTCGTATAGCTGGCCCTCTTGCTCAATGAACAAAGAGCCGCGGATGCCGATCAACAATACATAGCTGTCCAGCGTGCGGGTAGGATGGCAAAAGGGCTTCATTGTTTCGACTCGCCCGGCTGATGCATAACGAACAGGTTCTAGCGCATGAATCATTAAATAGTCGCTTTCCATGGATAAGTCCGCCTTCCCGTATTTTTTTCCATCGTACGAAAGAAGGGCGGAAAAGTCCACCTTTTCTTATTTCCTCGCTACCGACAGCAAAAACAAGGCTTGGTATGATCATTTTTGAAAGGGCTTACAACAAAAGGAGGATGACAATGCTTGAACAACGCACTCGCCATATACACGTAACCGATGATTTTTGGGGGCGTTACATTGACATAGTAAAGGAAAAGGTGATTCCTTACCAATGGGCAGCATTGCATGATGGCATAGAAGGGGCGGCGCCGAGCCATGCGATTGAAAACTTAAAAATCGCTGCTGGCGAAGCCGAGGGCGAATTTCACGGCTTTGTTTTCCAAGACAGCGATGTGGCTAAATGGATTGAAGCGGCCGCTTATACACTTGCCGAAAGGCCTGATCCTGAGCTGGAGCAACGCTGTGATGAACTCATCGCACTCATTAGCCGTGCCCAACAACCGGATGGCTACTTAAATACGCATTATACGATCAAAGCGCCGACAAAAAGGTGGACCAATTTGCGTGACAATCATGAACTTTATGTAGCTGGGCACTTGATCGAGGCGGCAGTTGCTTATTATGAAACGACAGGTAAACAGGCACTTTTGGATGTGGTGTGCAAGTTTGCTGATTTAATTGACCAAGTGTTTGGCCCTGAACCTGGGAAACTTAGAGGCTACGACGGCCATCAAGAAATCGAGCTTGCGTTATTAAAATTATATCGCGTTAAAGGAGAGCGACGCTATTTGCGGTTGGCGCAATTTTTTATAGAAGAACGGGGAAAGGAGCCCCATTTTTTCGACGACGAAGCAAAAAAACGAGGCGAGGACGGAACGTTTTGGTACAGCGGTCGATACGAGTATTCACAATCACACCTACCTGTACGGCAGCAACAAGAAGCAACGGGCCACGCCGTTCGTGCCGTTTATATGTACACCGCTATGGCGGATTTAGCGAATGAAACAGATGATGAGCAGTTGGCAAAAGTGTGCCGAACGCTTTGGGACAATGTGACCAACCAGCAAATGTATATTACAGGCGGCATCGGCTCGGCAGAGTTTGGCGAAGCATTTACATTTGCTTATGACTTGCCAAATGATTTGGCTTATACAGAAACATGCGCTTCGATTGGGCTAGTTTTTTGGGCCAAAAACATGCTGGAACTTGAAGCAGACAGCCGCTATGGCGATGTCATGGAACGGGCGCTTTATAATGGCACCATCAGCGGCATCCAGCTTGATGGAACGAAGTTTTTCTATGTCAACCCCCTTGAAGTGTGGCCACAAGCTGCTAAGCACCGCCACGATTTAAAGCATGTCAAAACAGAGCGCCAGCCGTGGTTTGGCTGTGCCTGTTGCCCGCCCAATATAGCGAGGCTGCTGGCTTCTATTGGTCAATATATTTACACAACGAAAAATCAAACTGGATTTATCCACCTTTATATCGGAAACGAATCGACGCTCACAATCGGTTCAGGTGAAGTGGGACTAAAAATGAAGTCTTCCTTTCCATGGAAAGGAGAGGTGGGATTGGAAGTAAATCCGGACACGAGCAGGCCATTTACGCTTGCCTTCCGTATTCCGAGCTGGGCAAACGACTATCAACTCACGGTCAATGGCCACTTTGTCGATGTGGAAGTCCGCAACGGCTACGCTTACGTGGAGCGGACTTGGCAAAAAGGCGACCATATTTCGATCCAGTTTCCGCTGGAAACGAAAGTGATCTATGCTCATCCCGAGGTGAGAGCCAACGCTGGCAAAATTGCGCTGCAACGGGGCCCGATTGTGTTTTGTGCGGAAGAAGCAGACAACGGCAGCAACTTGCAAAGTGTGGCAATCCGCTGCCAGGAAAACATCGACGCGTCCTTTGCTAATGATCGCTTAAATGGCGTGATCGTGCTCGAGGGAAAAGGCGTTCGTACAGTCACAGCCAATGCAAACGGGTCTCTCTATTTAGCTAAAGAGGCGTTGCAAACAGAAGAAGTGACATTGCAGTTCATCCCTTATTATGCCTGGGCCAACCGCGGCGAAGGCGAGATGGCTGTTTGGCTGCGTCATAGATAGCTTTTAAAAAGGAGGAAAGGCCAATGAAAGGTCGGTTAAAGGACGCCTGTCATGTTGTCACGCTTCTAGCCGCCTTTAGTTGTTCCGGCTGCCTGTTTGCTTCTGTCGGCACCAATGACCCAGTAGAGCTGCGTTTTACCTACTGGGGTGGGCCGCTAGAGCGGGAAGCAGTTGAAACATTAATTTCCACATTTAATAACGAGCATCCAGGGATTCAAGTGAGGGCACAGCTTGTCCCGATTAATAGCTATGTGGAGAAAATGAATGTGATGGCTGCATCGAAAACACTTCCCGACGTTGGCTATTTTCCAGAAGGCAGCTTGTACCCGTGGGTGGAAAACGGCATGCTTCGGGATTTGACACCGTTGTTGACAGGAAACGAAGCAAACGAAAAGCTCGATTATACGCTATATCAGTTTCATGATGGGCCGATTGCTGGGGGCAGCGTTGCGAATGAAGTGATAAACATTTATTACAACAAACAATTGTTTGCAGAAGCGGGAGTAGAATTGCCGCCGACAAAGGCAGAAGAGGCATGGAGCTGGGATGAATTTGTTGAGGTTGCCAAAAGGCTCACTGTAGACCGGAACGGACGGAGGGCGAATGAGCCTGGCTTTGATGAGAACCGGATTGAAACATACGGCGTCAGCAATTTTACGGGGTGGATCGACTCGTTCTTATTCAGCAACGGCGGCGGTTTTGTTGATGAAACAGGCAAACAGTTGATGATCGATCAACCTGAATCAATTGAAGTGTTGCAGCACGTTGCCGATTTAATGTATGTGCATCATGTTATGCCAAAGCCGTCGGATTTATCAACCGTTCCAGCGACAGACACGGCGCTATTAACAAAGCGTGTCGCTATGGCCGTTGATGGCCAATGGGCGATGCAAGAACTTGGCCGGGCGAGTGTCGAAGACGGTTTGGATTTTGGCATCGGCGTGCTGCCATATTTTGAACAACCAGCAACGACCAATTACGGCACGCCGATTGTGGCCTTTGAGACAGGGAAGGAAGGCGAGCATAGGCAAGCAGTCGATACGTTTTTAACATACATTATGGATCCGGAAAATGTGTTAATGCTTATTAATGAAGGGCTGTGGATGCCAAACGAAACAGCCTGGTATGAGGATCGTGAAAAAATAGAGCGTTGGATCGACACGCCGATTCATCCACCTGAATACGAAGAGGCAGTGATCGACTGGGCTAAAGACTATGTTGTCCAAAACCCGAATTATTTCTGGGATGATCGGCAAAAAGCAGGCGACATCATTTCACCTGCCCTAGACCAGCTATGGCTAAACAACAAAACAGCAGAGGAAGTCGTCCATGAAGACATTATGCCAAGGATGAAACGCCAGTTTGGCGATAAATATGAGTAGGGAGGGGGCAAATGTGGACATTGAACCGCTGAAACCGTCGATACGGGCAAGGAAAAAGGCGACCCGGTTTGCGAGAAAAGAGTATCTTGCTGGCTACCTGTTTACACTGCCGGCAATTTTGGGCTTGCTTGTGTGGACGATTGGCCCGATCATTGCCAGCTTGGTTTTGAGCTTCACCGATTACCAAGTGATCGCGGAAACCATCAATTGGATCGCTTTCGACAATTATATAACCATTTTCACGGAAGATCTTTATTTTAAACAAGCGCTTATCGTCACGCTGTACTTTGCGTTTGCCAGCACTGCTGCTACACTCGTCGCTGCCTTGTTGATCGCCTTGCTGATGAACATGAAGGTAAAAGGGCAAGGGCTGTGGCGGACGCTCTTTTATTTGCCTGTGCTTGTGCCGGCAGTGGCAGCGAATATTTTATGGATGTGGTTATTTAATCCAGAATTTGGCCTGCTCAATGGCATTCTCCGCTTCTTTGGGCTCCCTGCCTCTATGTGGATCTATGACGAGGCCTCGGTTATCCCATCGCTGATTTTGCTAAGCATATGGGGCTGCGGCGGCGCTGCCCTCATTTTTCTAGCTGGTCTCCAAGAAATCCCGAAAGACCAATTGGAAGCAGTCGAGTTGGATGGCGGAAATGCGTGGCATCAGTTCCGCTTTGTGACACTCCCTGCCATTTCGCCGATCATCTTTTTCAATTTGATTATGGGGCTCATCGGCGCATTTCAAACGTTTAACCAAGCCTACATTATGACAGAAGGAGGGCCCAATAATGCCAGTTTGTTTTATGTGTATTTAATTTATCGAGAAGCGTTTGTCCACAGCAATATGGGGTATGCAAGCGCGTTAGCGTGGATTTTGTTCCTTGTTGTCTCGTTGTTCACGGTGTTGATTTTTAAATGGGGCAAAGGCTGGGTTTTTTACGGAGGTGGCAAATAATGCGAAGTCGGGGCTGGAAAATCGCCGCTTATTGCTTGTTGCTTTTCGGAGCGACTGTGTCGTTGCTGCCATTTTTCTGGATGGTCCGAAGTGCGCTCATGACCTCTTCTGAAATTTTCCAATTTCCGCCGAAAATGTTGCCGGATCATTGGCAATGGGGCAATTTTATTGAAATTTTCGAAGTTGTTGAATTCGGTTTGTACGTGAAAAATACACTGTTTATCCTGATTCCTGTCCTAATCGGAACAGTGTTGACAAGTTGCATGTGCGGTTTTGGTTTTGCACGTCTTCAATTTCCAGGGAAAAATATTTGGTTTACACTTATTATTGCCACGATGATGCTTCCGCCTGCCGTCACATTAATTCCAACTTTTATGCTTTGGACGGAGCTTGGCGCCATTAATACGTATTGGCCTCTTGTGTTCCCAAGCTTTTTCGGCGGTGGCGGTTTCTTCATCTTTTTAATGAGGCAATTTTTTATGAGTATTCCCCGGGAATTAGACGAAGCGGCATTAATCGATGGCGCCAATTACGTGCAAATTTTTGTTTTCGTGCTCCTGCCCCTTGTCAAGCCTGCGCTACTAGTTGTTGCCTTTTTCACTTTCACGAATGTGTGGAATGACTTTTTCGGCCCATTGATTTACTTAAATGACGAATCATTGTTTACATTGGCACTCGGCCTTTTGCAGCTCCAAGGCACGTATACATCAGACTGGAATTTAATTATGGCTGCGGCTACTGCAATGACGTTGCCGGCAATTCTTGTTTTCTTTCTGGGGCAAAAATATTTTGTTGAAGGTGTTACGCTAACGGGCATCAAAGGATAGAAAAGGAAAATGATCAACGAATTAGAGGAGCCTTGGCAACTATGTCGAAGTCCGTAAACGGGCGTTTCACAAAAAAGTCCGCAAAGGGATGAAGCACAATGTTTCGGCATCATGTTTATTTTCTAAGCGCAGCGATTTGTCTGGCTGTTGCTGTTGGCTCACTTTTTCTCTTGGAAAATCCGCTCTCATTCGCTGTCATTTTTGGCGGGTTGTGTATACTCAACATCGTTAGAGGCTGTTATCATTATCGAAACGCAAGAAAACGAAAAAACAAAGAGTGGGCTTAAGCCCACTCTTCCTTTAATAAACTAAACAAATAAAGGTCAATATACCGGCCTTTTGCCTTTTCATACTGGCGCAAAAGCCCTTCATTTTGAAAGCCGATTTTCTCTAACAAGCCAATCGAGGCGCTGTTTTCCGGTTCGACTTTTGCTTCAATCCGATTTAATGCAAATGAAGCAAAGCCGACTTCCAACAATTTCATGAGCGCTTCCTTCATATAACCATGGCCCCAATAAGGTTCCCCTAATTCATAGCCAATTTCGCCTCTGTCATTGTCAGCATCAAGCTGGTTAAAGCCGCAAGTGCCGATCAGATCGCCTGTTTCAGCGAGGAAAATCGAATAGCGGTTTCCTTTCTTTTCTTTGCTTAGCTGTGCAAACATCTTAATAATGTCTTCTGCTTGTGTGACATCCGTTAACGGAATGATATTCATAAATTTTGTGACCGCCGGTGTTGACCAAATGGTGAACAGCTCGGGGGCATCTTTGTCTGCCAATTCCCGAAGGTAGAGGCGGTTTGTTTTCAATGAGTTCATTATGCCTAGCAGCTCCTTTATTAAAAAATAGTATTAGAAAAGGCAACTTAGGCTATCTGGCATCGTTCACCTCGCTTTTTGTCTTTTTACAGTATAGCGTAGTCAGAAGGAGCGAGCAAATCCAATAGGAAGTTTGGAAAGTAGAAAAATGCTCATAATAAATCGAAAACGATGTTTTGTGATCACACTGGGGTTGAACATAGCATAATCCGCTATGTAAAACGGCTGTAAACAGGTTTTTAACTGATCGTGGTCATTAATAAACGGCAAGTAGCGTACACGATGATGTTAGATTTGCTATCATAGGGGGTGAGGTGAGCAAACATGCATTCTTTTGGAAGTAAACTGAAACAGCTCCGTGAAGAACAAGGGTTTTCACAAGAACAATTGGCGAAAGAATTGAACGTTTCGAGGCAAGCCGTATGGAAATGGGAGACAGACAAAGGTTTGCCAGACATTCAAAATATTGTCCGCCTAAGTGAATTATTCGACGTTTCGACTGATTATTTATTAAAGGAGAGCGAGCTAATAGCGGAACCCACTTCGAGTAGGAAATGGGACAGCGAACAAGACATTGGTTTTTATTTAGGGATGATTCTAATTTTAATTGGCGCTTTGGCATTTGAAGGGAGCGCTTCATGGATTTGGATATCGTTTGGGTTAGCCTTTCTCATATTTTTTGATGATCTGCTCATTTCAATAAAGCGTTTCTTTTCTAATCGTGACAATTAAATGAGAGTGAGTGCTTCTGAGAGGAATTGCTTCCTTTGATATGGTAAAGTTAAAGCAGCGGACTTTCTTGCCTTGTTGAAGGAGGAATACATATGGGCACAGTGCCTGCCAACCCATTTAAAATTATACAATTAGCTTTTAAGGAAACCGTGCCAAAAGCGCATGCCGAGCTGCAGAAATGGCATCAAGAAGCATTAAAAATCGACGATGTTGATATCCGAGAGCAAGCCGCTTGGACGGTCAATGATAAAACGTTTCACTGTGAAGGTGGCAGCATTTTTGCATTGCTGGCAGGAGAAAATAAGGACAACCATATTCAATTTTTAGTTGCCTACCAAACGATTTGTGATTATCTTGATACACTTTGTGACAAAAATGATGCCCATGATCCAAATGATTTCCGTTCCATCCACCAAGCACTTTTAGACTGTTTGACGCCGGACAAACCCCATGGCGATTATTATCAGTATCGTGATCACTTTGAAGACAACGGGTATTTGCGGAAATTGGTCGATGCTTGCCGGGAAGCGACTGCTTCTTTTCCTGGATTTGCAGACATGCAAACGCATATGCAGGAAGTATCCCAGTTTTATATTGATTTTCAAGTATACAAGCATGTCGAGGAAGAAAAACGTGAGCCGTTATTAAAGGATTTTTATGAACACAACAAACACTTTGCCCCGACGATGCGCTGGTATGAATTTGCTTGCGGAACAGCCTCGACCCTTGCATTATACTGTATGGCTGCTTATGCCGCTGCCCCTGTACAGACTGCTCAAGGCCAGCAAATAAAAGAGGCCTATTTTCCTTGGGTACAAGGCGTCCATATTCTGCTCGATTATTTTATTGATCAAGAAGAAGACCGCCAAGAAAACGAAATGAATTTTGTCGCTTATTATGGAGACAGCAAAGAGATGTTCGAGCGTTTTAAATACATTGATGAGAAGGCGACAGAAAAGCTGCAAATGCTTCCTGATAAAAAATTCCACTTACTTTTGAAAACAGGACTGTACGCGCTCTATTTATCAGATAAAAAAGTTATGAGCCATCCTCGTTTGAAAGCAGAAGCAAAACAATTAATCAAACTAGGCGGTTTTCCAGCAAGCCTGTTTTATTACAACCGTTGGATTTTTAAACGTAAAATTTCATAATCAAGGCGCAAAAGTGTCGATATAGTCGACAAAATCCCAGACTGATAGAAAACGCTTGTCGGCCGACGCGTGATCGTGCAGATTGAACGTGGGTTCATGAGCAGATGAACAGGTGGCGGCGAAGGATGCGAGCGTTTGTCTACAGTCTGGCCAGGGCGCTAACAGCACGTTGATATTGTTGGCGAGGCGAGAAATGATGGACTTCACCAAACCCTTTTATAAAAAGTCTAGTAATCTTATGGGAGATTAAGTATAATAGGGGAAACAACAAAAGAGGTGACATCATGTTTAAGAAAAACGCTTTATGGTTAGCGGTTGCAGCTTCTGCCATGCTTGTCGTGACTGCATGCTCAAACGACCCTGAACAAGCAGAAAATACAAGCGATGAGGCGGAAAACAGCGCAAGCGGGGCCGAGCTAACGATTGATTTGTCGTCTGATCCTGTTTCTCTCGACCCCCATGGGGCAAATGATGGGAATTCATTATATGTAATGGGAACTCTTTATAATAAGTTGGTTGAGTTTGATGAAAACAATGAGATTCAACCAAGCTTGGCGACAAGCCTTGAACAAATAGAAGATGATGTCTGGGAAGCAAGGTTGCGTGAAGACGTAACATTCCACGACGGCAGTGCATTTAATGCTGAAGTCGTTAAAGCCAACTTGGACCGTGTTCGCGACCCGGATCTAGGTTCCCCTGTTGCGTTTTTGTTTGATAAAATCACCGATGTTGAAGTCATCGATGAGTACACGGTTCATATCCATACAGACGGCCCATTTTCGCCGCTTCCGTCCCATTTAGCTCACCCAGCTGGTGGAATGATTAGCAAAGAAGCGATTGACGCTGATTATGAAGCAATCGAAAACGGCGAACCTGCTTCTTCATACGTAGATGCACATCCGATCGGCACTGGTTTTTTTGAATTGGACAGCCGTACATCAGGCGAATCGGTCTCTGTAACCCGGAATGAAGATTACTGGGACAAGGACAATCTTGCTAAAGCAAGCGGAATTACCTTTAAAACGGTTCCAGAGGAAGCCACGCGAATTGCTGAGTTGCAAGGCGATGTAGCGGATATTATTTACCCAGTTAACCCGAGCAGCATTTCGGAAATCGAGTCTGCCGAAAATACGACTGTGAAACAGTCCCCGAGCTCGAACTTGACTTATCTAGGCTTTAACACTGAAGTTGAACCGTTTACGGATAAGCGAGTACGCCAAGCCATTAATATGGCGATTGACAAAGACAGCATTATTAACGGCTTATTGGACGGCGTTGCTGAACCGGCGATTGGGCCACTTGCTCCTACTGTTACAGGTTACAGCCAAAACATCGATACGTTCGAATACGACCAAGAAGAAGCGCGGCAGCTACTGGCAGAAGCAGGCTACGAAGACGGTTTTGATGCGACATTAACTGTCAACAGCAGCACTGCCTCATTAGTTGATTTGGCTACCTACTTGCAAGCCCAACTTGAAGAAATTGGCATTCATGTTTCCGTTAATCCGGTTGAGAGTGCTACGTATTTGGAAATGACCGGCGATGGCGAGACGGAAATGTTTATCGGCACATGGGGAACCGTAACTGTCGATGCCGATTATGGCTTGTACCCGATGTTCCATTCATCCAACTTTGGCGCCCCTGGCAACAGAACGTTCTTTGCCAATGAGCAATTAGACGATTTGCTAGAGCAAGCGCGTAAAGAGACGGATGAACAAAAGCGTTTGGCCCTTTATGAAGAAGCGCAAAACGTGTTGGCCGAGGAAGCGCCAGTCGTCAATTTGTACCACTCTGTGTTATTGGCCGGCATGGGCGATGACATTGAAGGGTTCTGGCAATATCCAGCAAGTATTTTCTATTTACGTGATACGGAAAAAGTCGAGTAATTTAATTGGCTAGTAAATGGCTATAAAAGCGGCGCGCTGCGATTGACAGTGGCGCTGCTTTTTTTGTAATGAGCGCGATTTCCCTAGTAGGGATGGCTATATCAACCGGGATTTCGACTAACTCGCCTTGCTCAAGTTCCTTTTTGATCAGCTCTTTAGCAACAAAGCCAATTCCCATGCCAAGCTTGGCGCACTCAATTAGCAGTTCAATGCTCCCGACTTCCAACTCTGGAGAAAACGTTTGCCCCTGTTGTTGGAATAAACGCTCAAGAAAAGAGCGAGTGCTGCTCCCTGCTGAAAAAGAGACAAGCGGGTAGCGGGTAAGCTCCGTTAATGAATGGGTACCGTTATGAAGCGTTTTGTATGTTGGACTAGCACAAAAGAGGCAAGTAGTCGATGTAAAAGGGGTTATTTCCACGTCCTTCTCGTTAATAGGCAAGTGCACAATCCCTATGTCGATTCGCCCTTGCTCTAATTTTTTCATAATGTCTGGCGTCGAGCCATGCTGGAACTTAATATCAAGTTTTGGCCAACGTTTCAAGAAAGAGGGAACCCGTGGCAACAAATAATGTTTGCAAATCGAGTCGCTGCTAGCAATGGTAATTGATCCACTTTCAAGCGCTTTCAATGATTGGAGGTGCCGTTCGCCTGTTTCAATATGGGCAAATGCTTGCTTGATGTACGAGTAAAGCACATTGCCTTCAGTGGTTAAAAAGACCCCTTTTGAGTGCCGGATAAAGAGCGACACGCCTAGTTGAGTTTCCAATTGTTTAATGGCGTGGCTGACACTAGGCTGTGTAATAAATAGAGAGGAAGCGGCTTTGCTAAAGTTTTGTTCTTTGGCCGTTGTATAAAAAATGCGGTAATGCTCTAAATTTGTCATAAATATCACCTATGTCATCGATTAATAATATTGATTTCATTTATATCATTTCTGTCATTAAAATAAAAGGAAGAACGAAAACAAAGGAGATTGGACCATGGTTCAGTTTGATTCACAAGCACGTAGCCCTTGGACGCCTTTAGCAGGCGTCGAACGCCTCCGTTTAACGCCGAGCCAAAAAAGAATAAACGCTACGTTAGAAGTGCCTGGAAGCAAAAGTGCAACAAATCGCGCATTGCTGTTAGCAGCAGTTGCGTCAGGCACTTCTACATTAAGGAATGCGTTAAAAAGCGACGACACGTATTGGTGCATCGAGGCGCTAAAAAAAACGGGGGTAGAAATTGCGGTAGATGGAAGCAATGTGACTGTCTATGGGAGAGGAGGGGTGTTTCATTCTGGCTCCCTTTATATTGGTTCAGCTGGAACAGCAGGACGTTTTTTGCCTGGAATGTTGGCAGCAGCAACGGGAAACTGGCATGTGGAAGCGAGCCACAGTATGAACAAACGCCCCATTGCTCCTTTGGTAGAAACATTACAGGCATTAGGGGCAAACATTCAGTATGGAAGCCGTAGGGGCCATTATCCCCTTTCCATATCCGGTGAAGGGTTGAACGGGGGAAAAGTGAACATGAGCGGCCAGCTGTCCAGCCAATTTATTAGCGGCTGTTTATTGGCGGCCCCATTGGCGAAAAACCCTGTCTCGATCACTGTTAAAGATGGGATTGTCCAACAGGCGTATGTGCGAATCACAATCGACTTGATGGCAGCTTTTGGGGTCGAAGTGAAAGCAGCGCCTGATTGGAGCTTGCTTGAAGTGAACCCTTCCCCTTATGTCGCAAACGACATCGCGATTGAAGCGGATGCCTCAACAGCTTGTTACTTTCTTGCCCTTGCCGTAATCACAGCAGGGAAAATCCGTATACGCCATTTTTCGACGAAAACAAGCCAGCCAGATATTCTGTTTGTCTCTATCCTGAAACGAATGGGATGCAACTTTGAAATCGGACCATCGTTTGTTGAAGGAGAAGGACCTACTCGTTTAAGGGGTGGATTTACCGTTAACATGAATGAGTTATCCGATCAAGCCTTAACGCTTGCCGCAATCGCTCCTTTTGCTGACGGTCCAATTGCCATCGAAGGGGTTGGCCATATCCGACACCATGAATGTGATCGCATTCGCGCAATTTGCACAGAGTTAAGCCGCTTAGGTATCCGTGTCGAGGAAAGGCATGATGGATTAACGGTTTATCCAGGCCAGCCGAAGCCAACTGTTGTAAACACTTACGATGACCACCGTATGGCGATGGCACTCGCTCTGATTGGCGCAAAAGTAGATGGAATCGAACTAGACGACCCAGGCTGCGTTGCCAAAACATGCCCCTCTTATTTTTCCATGCTTTCCCAAACAGGAATAGGGGTAAAAGCCGTTTCTCCTTAAGCAGCCAACTCATGGAAAAACCCGCCGCAACATGCGGCGGGTTTTTCGTCAAGAAGCTCTTTTTTTATTTAGTGGTGATGTGGCCTCTGGTGGCAGTGGCCGTTTTGACCAGTATGTGGCAAGGATAGGTCCAGAAATGTTGTGCCAAGCAGCGGCGAGTACACTTGGTATGGCAGCCAATGGTGTAAAATGGGCAGTGGCCAAGGCGACGCCAAGACCGGAATTTTGCATGCCGACTTCAATCGAAATCGCACGACGCTGGCTGGCTGGCAAACGGAAAGCGAGAGCTGCTATAAAGCCTAGTGCGAGGCCGGCGGCATTATGGAGCATCACGGCAACAAAGCTAATCAAGCCTGCTTGGATCAAGCTGCCAGTGTTGGCGGCAACCACCGCTGATAAGATCGCGAGAATGGCAAGCACAGAGACAAGAGGCATCGCCACAGATGTTTTTGCTGCGACTTTTGGCAAGAAACGGTTAATCAATAATCCGGCGATAACGGGAATGACAATGACTTGAACAATCATCGTAAACATGTCGACGAAATTGACTGGCAGCCATTGGCCAGCTAACAAATAAAGCAAAGCCGGTGTAGCGATTGGCGCCAATAACGTTGACATTGACGTCATTGTAATTGAAAGGGGCAAATCGCCTTTAGCTAAATAAACCATGACATTAGATGCGGTGCCCCCAGGGACGGAGCCAAGCAGCACAAGGCCAGCTGCGAGTTCTGGCGGCAGTTGCAGCAAATAAGCAATCATGAAAGCCGTAAAGGGCATGATTGTGAATTGGGCCACAAGGCCAAGCAAAACAGGGAGTGGGCGTGTGGCAACAAGTTTAAAGTCAACTGGCTTTAACGTCATTCCCATTCCGAGCATGACGACGCCAAGCAAAATCGGTACATACGCGTTAATTGGGATAAATATTTCTGGAACAAGAAAAGCGGTGATAGCCGCTGCAATAACAAGCAATGCAAAATATTTTCCGGCAAAAGAACTGAGCCGTTCAATCCACTTCATACAACATCCTCCGTCTTTGTGTACAACAATTTATTAGGGTTCATTCGGTTTTCAGGGTCAAGGGCATGTTTGATCGATTGCATCACGCCAAGCGCAGGCCCATGTTCTTGTGCTTGGTACTTCAGTTTGCCTATGCCTACGCCATGCTCGCCTGTGCACGTGCCACCGCGCGCAAGTGCGTCATTGACAATCGCTTCATTTAAGCGGTTAGCCGCTTCGATCTCATCAGCATTAGCTGGGTCAATCATTAGCAAAACGTGGTAATTGCCATCGCCGACATGGCCAATGATGCCTCCTTCAAAAGGAGAGCGAGTGACCGCGTTTCGAGCTGTGCGAATCGCGTCTGCCAGTTGTGAAATGGGGACACATACGTCTGTCACCATCAGCTTTCGTCCAGGGGCGCTGTGCACGTAAGCATATGCCAAGTTGTGCCGCGCTTCCCATAGCTTATTGCGGGCTGCTGTATCGGTTTCAAAAGCAAAGGCTTCGCAACCGTAGTCGGCCACCATTTCTTTTGTAAAGGCCACGTCTTGTTTGAGTCCTGCTTCATTGCCATGAAATTCAAGAAAAAGTGTAGGCTTTTGGCTATAAGCAGTATCGCTAAAGGCATTGACTTTAGCAATGGAAGGTTCATCTACTAACTCGACGCGGGCAATCGGAATGCCGGCTTGTAAAATCGCGACAACGGCGGCTACTGCATCGTCTAACGTCCGAAAGGCCGCGCGCCCAGCTACAATATGTTCAGGAATGCCGTGGACACGTAACGTCAATTCTGTAAAGCAGCCAAGAGTGCCCTCTGAGCCTACAAACAATCCGTTTAAATGGTAGCCTGAGGATGACTTGGCTGCAAGATTGCCAGTTCGGATAATCGTACCGTCAGCTAAAACGACTTCCAAGTCAAGGACTTGATCCCGCATAATGCCGTACCGCACAGAAGTTGTGCCGCTGGCATTGGTGGCAGCCATGCCGCCAAGTGTCGCGTTTGCGCCAGGATCGACTGGAAAAAACAGTCCATATTTCTTTAATTCCTGGTTGAGCTGAGAACGGGTTACCCCTGGCTGAACCGTTACAAGGAAATCTTTTTCTTTGACAGCGATGATGTTATTCATTTCTGAAAAATCGATTGAGACGCCGCCTTCGTACGGTATCGCATGGCCTTCTAAACTTGTGCCGAGGCCAAATGAATAGATAGGCGCGGAAAATGATTGAGCTATTTGTATAATGGCTTGCACATCTTCAGTGCATGTGGGATATGCGACCACTTCAGGTTTGCTTGGCGTATGGTAGGATTCGTCCTTGCTATGAAGCGCAAGGGCCGTTTCATTGATTGTCACTTTTTGAGTCCCTAAATGGGCTTGCAATGCCTCGGCCAACTCAGACATGCATCATCCCCCTTTTCTGTTCGAATGTTGCGACGTTTGAAAGCTAAAACGATTCGTCCAATAATGGCAGATTATATCACGTTACGGTGGCCCTGTATAGATAAAAAAACCTGCTGTTATCGGCAGGCCACTGAGTGATGCTGCTAGACGAAGAGCAGCTTTATGCGGTGTTTCCCATCTATGTTTTCTTCAGAATTGCTTTATTGTACTTTCGGCAAAGCAATGAAAACCGTTGTACCGGTTCCTAGCTCACTCTTATACTGAATCGCGCCATGGTGGGCCTCAACAATTTTATGGCTGATCGTTAGCCCAAGCCCTGTTCCTCGTTCTTTTTGCGAATAAAAAGGTTCGCCGAGTCTTTCAATCCGGTCGGCACTGATGCCGCAGCCATTGTCTTCCACAGCCACGCAGATTTGCGTGCCGCTAGGGAAAGCTCTTACAACAATGGCGCTCGCTCCTGACTCTGCCGCATTTTTCACGACATTAATAAACAGCTGTTTTAACTGGTTAGGGTCGCACTCAAGAGATAGCCCTTCTTCTGCTTGAAGAGACAGAGTCGCCCCATTAAGCTGTGAATTCGTCCCCATTAACTGAACGACGTCCCCTAAGACTTGCCGGAGGTTGCATCTTTGAAAGGCGACTTCTTGGGGGCGCGACAAAACGAGCAATTCGCTCGCAATCGTATTAATGCGTTCTAATTCATCGAGCATAATCCGATGAAGGGGGTTATTTTCCTTGCTTTCATCCTGGAAAAGTTGGACAAATCCTCTAAGGGATGTTAGTGGGTTGCGGATTTCGTGTGCTATCCCAGCTGCTAATTCGCCAACGACTGCCAACTTTTCCGTCGTACGAAGCTTTTCTTCTGTTTCTATTATTTTTGTAATATTGGTGGCGTAACCTGTAATGCCAACTAATTCATTATCGATGATGATCGGAACCGATGCACAGTTGACAATGACACGGTCGCCATAGCGGTGGTTAATCCGGACTTGGTTGCATTGGTGTGCTTTCCGTGTCAATTTGACTTGCTCTAATTTCCAGCGCAACCGCTCGTGGTCATCTGGCTGGACGTAAGTGAGAATTGATTTGCCAAGTGCGTCCTCTTGTTTGTAACCAGTTACTTGCATAAATTTATCATTTAAATCCACAATGTTCCCGTGCAAATCAATTCTGTACACTAGCTCAGGATTATGGTCGAATAAAGCTTTGTAACGCAGCTCGCTTTCTGCAAGTTGTTTCTCTGCTTTTTTCCGTTCTGTTATATCACGGCCAATGACAACAAGCCCTTTTCGTTTCCCGTTTTCATCATAAATGGGCGTTTTAATTGTATCAAACGTCTTTTTTGTTCCATCTTTCATCGGAAAAACTTCTTCGGTTCTCGTCGTTTCTCCTCTTTCCCACGTTAAGTTGTCCGTGTGCTCGCAATAAAGCAACGGCTCGCGGCTTGCCTTGCTATAAGCCGCAAGTTCTGAATCTTTCTTTCCACGGTAGTCCACATTTTCAAGCTGGTAAAGTTTAAGGCCATAGTCATTGGTTTGAATCCAACGTCCTTCGCCGTCCTTAAAGTTAACAAAGTCAACCATTGAGTTAATCAATGTATCGATTTTTTCCTTTTCCTCTTCCAACTCCTGTAGCTTTTCGGTTTTGCTGATTAAGAGATAAATAAATACACTAGAGACAAGGACAAACACGATGCCTTTCATTCCTTGGAAAAGCGGCATGACTTCTTGGTCGAAAGCAAGAAGCACGAGGTCAGACCCCACTACCCATACTAAGCTACAAAATAAATAGAGCAATAAAATTTTCGTTCTCTGTTTCATAAGAGCCTCCGGCCGTAGTAGTCTTCCCGCATCCCTGAAGGCAACGTAACATCTCAAGGCTGCTTTAAATCGCGATTCTAATCACAAGACAGAGTAGCTAGATTGTTAGATCTGCAAACTGAGCGTTGGCGGCTTCGACCAAATCACTTAACCGAAGTTCCATCTGCAAGCCAACTTTTCCAGCATTTACGACAATGGCATCTAGCTGTGCCGCTTGGGAATCGATAAAAGTCGGGTATGGCTTCTTCATGCCGATTGGCGAACACCCGCCACGGACATAATTGGTCACATCATGGAGCTGTTTCGCCAAGAGCATGTTAACTTTTTTTTCCGCAGTCACTTTTTGCAGCTTTTTTAAATGAAGCTCTTCGTTCACAGGAATGAGCGCAACGTAAATAGCACCGCTTTTTCCTTGGGCAACAAGAGTTTTATAAACAACGTGTTCCGGTTTATTGATCTTTTGCGCGACCGATTGGCCATCAATCTTGCCATCTGAAACCGGATAGGAAAACAAGGTATAAGGTTTCTTATGTTGTTCTAACAAGCGAATCGCATTCGTTTTAGTTTGTTTCATCTCACACCTCAATAGTAGGGTTCATGCTTCTTTTTACATTTTACAGGAAACAGCTGTCCAGAAAAAGAGGGAACATCCTCAATGGTGGAAAAAAACGTAATCGTCATAAGAGAAGCAGACTGTTCTTTCGACGTTAACGCCAGTTCAGCAAAGGGGGCATGGAACGAATTCAAGCTGTATACATTCCTAAAGAGCACTGTTGTTTGTCAAGAAAAGAGCGAAAAACCTATTGACAGGTCGGAATAGTGAGAATAATATAGAGTCAGTTCTTTTAACGAATCCGTCTATAGCGGTTTCTTCTTTTCGCTCAAAAACCAAGTAATTATCTATTTTTAATGCATTAAATCGGATTAAAGGGGTGTATTCTATGAAAAGGGGATATGGTGTGTCTGTCGCGACTGTAGGAGTGCTGCTTGCGGCTTGTGCTCCTTCAGGTGAAGAAACATCAGGGGAGGGGAATTCAGTTGAGATTTTAAACGTATCTTACGACCCAACTAGAGAATTATATGCAGACGTAAACAAGGCATTTGCTGACCATTGGTTGGAAAAAACCGGTGAGCACGTAGCTATTAACACTTCCCACGGTGGTTCAGGCAGCCAAGCGCGCTCCGTTCTCGACGGCTTGGAGGCAGATGTCGTAACATTAGCCCTTGCTTATGATATTGATATTTTGCAAGAACGGGAGCTTCTTGATCCAAATTGGCAGCAGCAATTTGCCGATCAATCTTCTCCTTATACGTCGACGATTAATTTTCTTGTCCGCAAAGGGAACCCAAAACAAATTGAAGATTGGGATGACCTCATTCGCGATGATGTGGAAGTGGTGACGCCAAATCCGAAAACGTCAGGCGGGGCAAGATGGAACTATTTAGCGGCTTGGGGTTACGCAGAAGAAACTTATGGTTCAGAGGAAGCAGCGCAACAATTTGTTGGAGACTTGTACCAAAATGTAACTGCATTAGATTCAGGCGCTAGGGGCGCTACGACTTCTTTTGTGGAACGGGGCATTGGCGATGTTTTGTTGGCATGGGAAAATGAAGCGATTCTTGCCGCAAATGAGCTTGGCGATTCTGAGTTTGATATTGTGACACCGTCGATGTCGATTTTAACGGAACCTCCTGTTGCCATTGTCGATAAAGTCGTCGACCAAAAAGGGACGAGAGAAGTAGCGGAAGCCTATTTGCAATTCCTTTACAGCGATGAAGGGCAGGAGTTGATCGCCGACCATTATTACCGGCCACGGAATGAAGCAGTTTTAGAGGAACATCGCGATGTGTTCCCGGAAGTAGAGCTATTTACAATTGACGATAAATTTGGCGGCTGGCAAGAGGCGCAGGACAAACATTTTGCTGACGGCGGCATATTTGACCAGATATACCAGCCCAATTAAGGTGAGCGTTGCCGCCTTGATGTTCCATAAGCAGCATGGAACAACTAGAAAAACAGACGATAGGAGTTTGCTATGAAACGGATATTGCCGGGATTTGGCTTAAGCTTTGGGTTTACAATGCTCTATTTGAGCTTTGTGGTGCTCATTCCATTAGCTGCATTGCTGTTGTTTACTGTCCACAACGGCTGGGAAACGTTTTGGAATGCCGTAAATGACCCCCGCGTGTTCGCCGCATTTCGATTAAGCTTCTCGGCTGCCTTGATGGCGGCATTAATCAATGGCGTGTTTGGGCTATTAGTGGCATGGGTGATGGCACGCTACTCGTTTTTCGGGAAACGATTGATGGATGGCATGATCGATTTGCCGTTTGCTTTACCGACAGCCGTAGCGGGCATCGCCTTAACAAGCCTCTATACGGAAAATGGCTGGATTGGGTCATTGCTTGCGCCTTTAGGCATAGAGGTTGCCTTTACGCCGATTGGCGTCACGATTGCGTTAACTTTTATTGGCTTGCCATTTGTTGTCCGAATGGTTGAACCTGTGCTTAAAAACCTCGACAAGGAAGTAGAAGAAGCGTCCGCTCTTTTAGGAGCAACGCCAGTAAAAACATTTTTAACAGTCATTTTTCCGGTGTTGGCCCCGGCACTATTAGCCGGTATGGCGCTTGCCTTTGCCAGGGCGCTAGGTGAATACGGTTCAGTTGTATTTATTGCTGGGAATATGCCGATGCAAACAGAAATAGTGCCGCTTTTGATTATGACGAAGCTTGAGCAATTTGACTACGGGGGCGCTACCGCGATTGCGGTCGTTATGCTAGTCGTGTCATTCTTGCTGTTGCTGTTTACCAATGGCTTGCAGTGGCTATTGTCAAAACGATTAGGGCAAAAGGGGGCGTAAAAAATAAACAGCCGCAAAACGTGGAGTCAATTCCTATTAATCATTGTCGCTTTTTTGTTTTTAGGTGCTTTTTTATTGCTCCCGCTTATCGTCATTTTTGCAGGGGCGTTTTCACAAGGGCTAACAGTGTTTTTGGCAGCGATTAATGAGCCTGCTGCACGTTCAGCGATTCAGCTTACGCTGCTTGTGACCGTAATTACCGTGCCGTTGCAACTGTTGTTTGGCTTGTCGGCAGCGTGGCTATTGACAAAATTCCGTTTTCGAGGAAGGCAGTTGCTCATCACCTTAATTGAAGTTCCTTTTGCTGTGTCACCCGTTATTGCGGGTCTAGTGTTTATTTTGTTATATGGTGTTCACGGCTTTTTTGGCGAATGGCTTCAAGCACAAGGTTTCCAAATCATTTTCGCCGTCCCAGGCATTGTGCTGGCCACGATGTTTGTGACATTGCCTTTTATTGCAAGGGAACTCATTCCGTTAATGGAAGCACAAGGTTCTGAAGCGGAAGAAGCTTCGCTCACACTTGGGGCAGGCGGATGGCGGACATTTTGGCATGTCACGCTTCCCGCGATTAAATGGGGGCTTTTATACGGCGTCATTCTATGCAGTGCCAGGGCGATAGGCGAATTTGGTGCTGTATCAGTTGTGTCTGGGCGCATTCGGGGACAAACAAATACAATGCCTTTACATATTGAAATTTTGTACAATGAATACCAATTTACTGCTTCTTTTGCAGTAGCGGCGCTCATGTCGCTATTTGCGCTCGTTACAATTGGCGTTAAACAATGGGTAGAGTGGCGGCAAAAAAGGAGGAGCTATGACGATCTTACTGAACAAAATTGACAAACGCTTTGGGAACACCCATGTTTTAAAGCAAGTAGATTTACGGGTAGAGCAAGGTGAGTTGCTTGCTTTGCTCGGACCCTCGGGATCGGGGAAAACAACGCTATTGCGAATGATCGCTGGCCTTGAAGCAGTTGACTCTGGAGAAGTTTGGATCAATGGAAAACATGTCACTAACGTTAATCCAAGAAAACGAAAAGTGGGATTCGTGTTCCAGCACTATGCATTATTTGCCCATATGACGGTTGAGCAGAACATTGCTTATGGCTTGAATGTATTAAAACGATCGGAACGGCCAAGCAAAGCAGAGATTAAAAGCATTGTCGAACAGCTGCTGGCGCTTGTCAAGCTAGAAGGACTTGAAAAGCGCCGCCCATCAGAGCTTTCTGGCGGCCAACGCCAACGAGTCGCCCTTGCCCGGGCGCTGGCGATTAAGCCTGAAGTGCTGTTGCTTGATGAGCCATTTGGCGCCCTTGATGCCCAAGTGCGGAAAGAACTAAGGCGCTGGCTAAGGACGTTGCACAAAGAAACAGGGATTACGACTGTGTTTGTTACACACGACCAAGAAGAAGCGCTAGATGTTGCAGATAAAATTGTCGTGATGAATAAAGGCGAGATTGAACAGGCTGGCACGCCAACGGAAGTATATGAGGAGCCAAACAGCCCATTCGTTTACGAATTTCTAGGCAATGCCTATCCGTTTAAAGGCGTTAGCCAATCTGGGAAATTAGCCGTTGCCGGTGCCAAGTGGGAGCTTGCTGCAATCGATGCTACGACAAATGGACCAGTCGTTGGCTATGCTCGCCCCCATGAAATCGCTGTTTCCAAAACGTATGAAGGCGAAGGGGATTTGCAAGTTGATATTGTTTCCGTCCATCCTGTAGGGCCCATTGTATTTATTGAAGCAAAATGGGCGGGAGAAGGCGATACGATTGAGATTCAGCAACCTAAAAAAACATTTGCGCAATTGGGGCTTTCTATCGGTGATAAAGCGTACATTCGACCAGAAAAACTAGGCGTCTTCCAAGTAAGCGATTATACCATTTAGTTCTCATTCAAAAAAGCAATCTGATGAATAGGATTGCTTTTTTGAATGTTAACGTTTATCAAATATTGATGGATGTAAAAATTGAGAAGAAATGGTACAATAAAGGCAAATGTAAAAATTGGAATAGAGGTGCTGCTAATGCCATATGGAACCGAGGCGTTCGGCAATGTAAATGGCGAAGAAATCTCCCTCCAGTTTATCGGCGCAACGGAAGACAAGCACTGGCTGTTCCCCTTTGTCAAACAACGCCTTTTTGGCAACGAGCCAGTAACAGAAACAGAATGCAAAATTGAAAAGGAAGGCGATTTGCGATTGGAAATTGTTGGAAAGGGCGAGGCCAAAAAAAGAGCGGTGCCAGATGGCGTATGGACTTTGCCATTCCGTATCCACCAAGCGGTTGACACGAGGCGACCGTTTTCTGAACTGGTCCAATCGATGGCCAAACAAGAAAGGAAACGGCGCCGCAAAAATGAAGGCAGGTTTGTGTATGAGGTAGCAGAAAAAGAAAGCGATTTTTTTGCGTTTTATTATAATATGCACAAGCCGACAATCGATAATCGCCATGGGGACAGCGCGATCAGTGAACCGGTGGACACTGCCTTTGAAAAATTATTTAAGAGCGGAAAGCTGTTTCTTGTTAAAGAAAACGGGCTTGCCGTTAGCGGTGGTTTGTGCGCAATAAACAAAGCACATCGCCGTTTAGACGCAAGGTTGATAGGGGTAGCTGGCGGAGAGGCACGGCATCGCCAAAGTGGCGCGCAAGCTGCCGTTTATGACTTTTTGCTGGAATGGGCATGTGGAGAGTCAGACATCGATGAGGTCGACTTCCAAGGCGGTGAACCGTTTTTGTCGAAAGGAACGGTCCAGTATAAAAAGCGCTTTGCTACAATGGTGAAATGGCCGCCTGCTGCTTTCGCGGACAAGCGGGTGTTGTTAAGTGCAAATATCGAATCCCCTGCTATAAAACAATTTTTGCTAAATAATCCAGTATTTCTAGCTAAAGGAGACGCCATTGGCTGTGGGTTTTTTACAGATGAAACAAAGAAGCCAAGGTATGACTTAGCCGTTCGTACTCCCGGGGTTGAGTTTGAAACAGAGTTGAACCTTGGAGTGACTTCTCCTAGCAGGCAACATCAGCCTGCATTCTAAACATGAAGGGCATTCACTTATGTTTGTTAGTGAATGCCCTTGGACTGTAACGTTTCCGATTAATGGAGCCACATAGCCGCCATTATCCAGACATAAAGCGTTGCCTCAACTTAAAACGGCCCGATCATCGGCAAATTGGCCGCCGCGAATTTTTTGGAATTCACTTAGCAGCTTTTCGACGGTCAGTTTCCGCTTTTCGGCTGCTGTTGCCTCAAAAATAACCTGTCCTTTGTCCATCATAATCAACCGGTTGCCAAGATCCAATGCTTGCTGCATATTATGGGTGACCATCAGTGTTGTTAATTTGGTTTTGCTAACAATTTCCCGTGTTTTATCTGTAATCAGTTCGGCCCGGGATGGATCGAGTGCAGCCGTATGTTCATCTAGCAATAAAATTGACGGGTTTGTAAAAGTCGCCATCAAAAGCGACAACGCTTGCCGTTCCCCACCTGACAGAAATCCGACTTTAGCCGTTAAACGGTCTTCTAAGCCCATGCCTAGCGAGGCAAGTTGTTCCTTGAAAAGAGCGCGCCTGTTTTTGGTTACCCCGATCCGGAAAAACGAACGCCTTTTGGCGCGGCTGTACGCCATTGCCATGTTTTCCTCAATCGTCATCGAAGGAGCTGTGCCTGCTTGCGGGTCCTGGAACACACGGCCAATTAGTTTAGCCCGTTCGTGTTCAGGGAGATTGGTGACATTGTTTCCGTTAATGTCAATCGTGCCGACATCAGGCGCCAGGTGGCCAGCAATTAAATTCATCAATGTTGATTTGCCGGCGCCGTTGCTGCCGATCACAGTAACAAAGTCGCCTTCTTCCAGTGTGAGATTGATTGACTGGAGCGCCATTTTTTCATCAACAGAGCCTTCGTTAAAGACTTTATAAACATCATTTAGGCGAAGCAAGGCTGCTGGCCTCCTTTCTTTCTTGCTGAATCGCTTTAAGCCGTTTTGCTTTGCGGCTTTTGTTGCGTGACTGCTCGATCAGCATTGGTACAACAAGGGCGCAAATGACGATCACTGCTGTGATTAACCGCAAATCGCCTGCTTCTAAAAACTCAACGCGAAGCGCCAGTGCAATAATGATGCGGTAGACAACAGCGCCAATAATGACGGCAAATGTAATCTTAACGAGCGATCCTTTGCCAAACAGGGCTTCACCAATAATGACAGAAGCAAGCCCGATAATAATCATCCCAATGCCCATGTTGACGTCAGCAAATTTTGTATACTGGGCCGCGGTTGCACCGGCTAGTGCAACGAAGGCATTGGACATGCCGAGGCCGATGATTTTAAGGCGGTCTGTATTAGCTGATAAGCTGCGGATCATTTTCGGGTTGTCGCCAGTTGCACGCAAGGCAAGGCCTGACTCCGTTTTTAAAAAGAAGTCAATGACAAGCTTGACTGCTAAGACGAGGACAATGACGAACACAAGGATTGACCAGCTTGATGGAGTAAATCCGCCTAGCCCAATCGAAGTTAAGGCGCCATTAACCGCGTTGTCAATCGGCAATCCTGCCCACCAGTCTGTAAAAACAGTCAGCAATGAATCCTCACGCATCAGCGAGATGTTTGGGCTGTTGCCCATAATCCGCAAGTTAATCGAATATAAAGCAATCATCATTAAAATTCCGGATAAAAGGGGATTGATTTTTCCTTTTGTATGAAGCGTTCCTGTTAAGCAACCGGCGATAAAGCCGACAACAAGGGCGCAAAACGTAGCAAGCAATGGCGAGTAGCCGCTTGTGATCATAATCGCAGCAACGGCAGCACCTGTTACGTAGCTGCCGTCAACGGTCAAATCAGGAAAATCGAGAATCCGGAATGACAAGTAGACGCCGAGCGCCATGATTCCATAAATTAAGCCGAGCTCTACAGCTCCAAAAACAGCGGTAAACATCCGGTTTTCACTTCCTTCGTGTTACTCATCGATGACATCATCAGCAAGCTCTTCCCAATCGTCTTGCCATTCAATTCCCATTCGTTCCGCCGCACCGCGGTTAAACACTAAATTGAGTTCTGGCGGCAGCTCAACGGACATCGTGCTTACATCGGCTCCATCATTTAAAATCTCAACGGCCATTTCTCCTGCTTTGTAGCCAATGTCGTAATAAGAAAAGCCAAAACCAGCAAGCCCTCCTGCTTCGACAGAGTCCATTTCACCTACAAATAATGGCAATTGCTCTCTTTCCGCGACGCCGATGACAGCATCCAATCCAGCAACAACATCATTATCTGTAATGATATAAAGGGCGTCGATGTCGCCAATTAAGCTTTCTGTCGCCGTTTGCACGTCAGCAGATGTTTGCACCGTTGCCTCAACAATGGACATTCCCCTAGCTTCAGCAGCTTCTTTGGCAAGGTTCACTTGGTGTTGCGAGTTTTGCTCGCCAGCGTTATAGACCATGCCAATCCGTTCGAGGTCAAACTCTTCATCCATTAATGCGATCGATTTTTCAATCGCTTCTGGATGGAAGTCAACCGTGCCTGATACATTTCCCCCTGGCTCTTCTAATGAATCGACAAGTTGAGCCCCTACTGGGTCCGTAACAGAGGTAAACAGAATAGGGACTTCCGTTATCGATGAGGCCATAATCTGTGCTGCTGGTGTAGCATTGGCAAATACAAGGTCAACTTCATTGCCAATAAGCTTGTCAGCGATCGTTTGCAACGTATTGGCATCTCCGTTTGCGTTGTTTTCGTCAAATGTTACGTTGAGCGCTGAGTCCTCAAGCGCTGCGCGGAACCCTTCTGTTGCTTGGTCCAATGAAGGATGGTCAGCGTACTGGACAATGCCAATTTCAACACGTTCTCCTTCCGCTTCGCCTGATTGCTCTGTGCTTCCGCAAGCAACAAGAAGGCCAGCTATAGATGTAAGTGCAACCGTAAATAAAAGATGTTTTCTCATGGGGTGTCCTCCTACTCCTTAAAATAAGAACGATTATGCCATTATATCGAATGAAAATTTCTATAATAAACACCATACAACAGTTTGGCGATTTAGTCCATTACAGCGCCAAACTTTTTTGTTTTTTTAGGAAAATTTTTTTCGCCCATCTGCCACTATGCTACAATAACCTCAATTGAAGGCGTCAGCGCACAAAAAAACCGGCTGGAGAAGATTCCCAAGCCGGTTCGGTTTAACAAAATGTGTCTTTCGGTTTTGGTACGGAAAGGCCAAAAAGAGGCCGTAAATAGAGAGCCAAAAAGGTACCACCAAGTGCCATTACCCCCCAAATATAGCCATGGGCACTAAAGGAAGCAATGCCGCTAAAATAAGCGCCGACGTTACAGCCAAAAGCAAGGCGTGCGCCGTAGCCCATAAGCAATCCGCCAATCACGGATGCTGCGGCATTTTTGGCGGTAATGTTTGAGAATTTGAATAAGCCACCTGCGGCAGACGCAATAAAGGCTCCTAAAATGACGCCAAAGTTCAATACGGTTGTCGTATCGGCGAAAATGGACGCATGGAGCGCGTCAATGTTGCCTTGCCAGTAACCCCAACTTTCTACATTAAATCCAAGCGCGTCTGCTGCTTTTGAGCCCCAGAGCGTGAAAGCTGACGTTACACCCCATGGCGAACCGCGCGTAAGAAGAGTAAGCGCATTAAGCACTGCCAAGGCAACTGCAGCGGCCATAAGTGGCCACGAACCGCGGAAAATCCGTTTCCACCCACTTGCTGACGGCAAAGCAGCCATTTTCGGCGGGTTGCGTTTTTTCTCAATCCAGAGCGACAACAGGATGGCGGCCCCAAAAATCAACAACGATACGAGCCAAGCACCGCCGTAGCCAAGGTTCGTCGACGTAGCAAGGGAAAACGGTTCTGCGGCTGGCATATCGTTCATCCAAAAGCTAAAGTGTGCAGCGCCAATTGTTGAACCGATGATAAAGAATAATAGCGTAATAAACATAACAGAACGGCCGCCGCCAACGGCATACAAAGTCCCTGAGGCACAGCCGCCGCCAAGCTGCATGCCGATGCCGAACAAAAAGGCGCCGACAATCAAACTGACGCCAACAGGCGAGACGTTGCCTGTGGCTTCAGCGCCAAAAAATGTTGTGCCTATTGCGAGAATCGGCGCAAATAAAGAACAAGCAACAGCAAGCATGACCATATGGGCACGGATCGCTTGGCCGTTGCCGACAGAGGCTAGGCGTCGAAAAGCCGATGTAAAGCCGAAACGAGCATGGAATAATGTATACCCAAGCCCTAAACCGATGACAAGGAGCAGCGGTTGGACAATATCTTGTGTAAAAGCCAAAAATAGTGTTAACGCTGCCGCGACCACAAGGCCGCCAATGACAAGCCGGTTTTGCGGGCGGTTTAAAGCGGGTGCTTTGTTCTGTTGGATGTCTCGGTGTGGTTGCGATGATGCGATTACAGACAACAAAATCACCTTCTAATCTTATTAATTTAGTCCGAATTATATCGTAAAGGCTATTTGTATTTCTGTCAAGAAAACGAGGAAATAAGGATGAAAGGGAGGAAGACCATGGAGTTAGAAACGAACCGTCTATTCATAAGACCTTTTCAAGAAAGCGATTGGAGCCGATTGTATGACTATGCTAGGCAAACGGCGGTCATGCACTATATACCAGGTGGAGCATTAGACAAACAAGGAGCAAAAGCATTTGTGAGAACGAATAGCGGTAATAATGCAAAGGCTTTTGCTGTGATCGAAAAACACAGCGATTCTTTAATTGGGCATATTGATTTTTTTGATTACTTTGGCGGCCATACGTATGAGATTGGTTGGGTATTCGATCCAAAATGGCAAAGGAGAGGCTTTGCGACAGAAGCTGCACAAGCTTGTATAGAGGAGGGATTCTCTAACATCGGTCTCCATCGCATTGTAGCCACGTGCCAGCCGGAAAACATCGCCTCTTGGAAGTTAATGGAGACCATTGGTATGCGTAAAGAAGGATTTTGCCGGCAATGCATTCCTACTCGGTCAGGCGGTTGGTGGGATGAGTACTTGTATGCGATTTTACGAGAGGAATGGGCAGAAAAAAGACTCAAATAAGGGGGATACAATGGAAGAGCTAACGAAGTTGTTGAAAAGCCAAGAAGAAGCGTTGCTTACTGCAGAAGTGCGGACATCGCTCGACCGCCTTAGTGAGCTTTTGGATGATGATTTTTTTGAATTTGGCAGTTCCGGTACAGTGATCCACAAAGAGGATGTATTTGCAGAAAATCAAAAAACAGTTCCTCATTGGAAATTGTCCCATTTTCAAGTTCGGATGCTTGCGGTGGATACGGCACTTGCCACTTATTTCATCATTAACAAAAATAGCGGCAGGAGGACGCTTCGCAGTTCGATATGGCAAAATAAGCAAGGAAAGTGGAAGATGGTGTTTCATCAAGGGACGGTGACTAAGTGGGATCCAGAGCAATTAAACTCACTACTCACTTAAAGGGGCGGTATGAAACTTTTTAGCGCCAGCATGCGTATAAATGGAGAGAGAGGGGGAGAAAGATATGCTCAGTTGGATTTTGATTATGGCGTTCACATGTGTCAATTTAAATGTATTTACATGGGCCAGTCGCTTAAAAGAGAGACCGAAATCATGGTTGTATGCACAAGGAGCCCGTTATTTATTTGGACTTGTACTTAGCTTTCTATTTATTTATGTATGGTTAATTGACGTTAGTGTCACTGGCCTATTAAATACGTTTGGTTTTGTTGTCGCAATCAATTTAATTGTTTCCGGGCTCGTTCATTTCGTTCCGCAACCAAGCAAAAAATCAGGCAGTAAGGTGAAAAAGTTAAAGAAACCAAGTTTTTCTGTCGGAAAGGAAAGCGGCATTGGCGTTTTGCTTTTGCTTGGTTTGTTAGCGATGAATTATGTGTATCCATTGACCGTAACAAAAGAACTCGCACAGCTTGGTGAATTTGAGGTGAGTGAAGAGCAAATTGAATCGGTGACAGAAGACGGGGTTCGTTCCGTGCCTTATACATACGCGCGTTACAAATCGGAAATCGTCTTTGGCAACATTGACAATTACTCGTTTTATGAATTAGGGGAAACGAGCATCCAGAAAATCAATGACGAACTGTTCTGGGTATCGCCGATTGAATATTCGAGTATTTGGCGGTGGCTGCGAGCTGACCATGCACCAGGCTATGTCATGGTTAGTGCTGAAAATCCGAATGCGGAAGCACAGCTTGTTGATGACTATGAAATGAAATATGTGCCGAGTGCCTTTTTTGGTGAGAATCTTGACCGCCATGTCCGCAAAGCATATGGTGATATCATTTTACTTGGCTATTCGTTTGAACCAGACGATGATGGCAACCCGTATTACGCCTATTCATATGCTTATTACAAACACTACCGCACAGCACCGAAAGCAGACGGTGTGATACTAGTCGATGCAGTGACGGGGGAAATGGAGCAGTATCGATTAGGGGAACAGCCTGAGTTTGTCGACAATGCGATTGATTATAGCATCGCCCTCGATTATGCGAACTGGTTTGGTACTTACAGCAACGGCTTAATCAACGCCTTGTTTGCGAAGGAAGGCGTCCACCAGCCGACAAGTGACGAGGAAATGATCGGCGTATTAGGGGCCGATGGCGATATGTACTGGATGATTGACCATATGCGGCCCAATCAAGATTCAAATGCGATGGTTGGCTTTACAATGGTAAATGCGCAAACAGGGGAAGCAACCTATTATACAGGAAATTCAGGAATGACCAATGCCCGTGGCGCTCTGGATGCGGTCAACCGTTCCTACCAACGTGAACAATGGGAAGGAACACAACCTGTCCTTTACTCGGTTTATGACAATTACACGTGGGTCGTTCCAGTTGTCGACCAAAGTGGCTTAATGCGTGAAATCGCGATGGTACACGCCGATTCTTCCAGTGTGGCAAGAGGCGCATCCCGTGAAGAAGCCTTTCATAATTATCGGCAAATGCTGGCGACTGATTTGGCAGATGATGACTATATCCCGACCGATTTATACGAGCAAGAAACCGTTTCTGGTAAGGTATACCGGGTAAGCGATACATTTAATAGCCGCTTTTTGCAAGTGTTGCTAGAAGGGGAGAGCCGTGTGCTTGAATTTGACGTCACCACTAGCGCTAATGCGGTATTTATTGAGCCAGGCGATGAGATTGAAGCACTTGTGGTCGATACAGAAGAAAATGTATTGCAAGTGATTGAATTTACGAATGCAACTGTTGATGACGAATTTGGCGAAGTGGAAGAATTTGAACTCGATGAAACGCAAACAGGTGGAGAACCAGAAAACCAAAACAGCACTGAACAAGAGACAGACAGTGAAGCAGAAACCGAGTAAGAACAGAATAAAGATGTACAGGAAAAACAACGGGCTCGTTTTTAGCCCGTTGTTTTTTTGAACGAGAAAGGAAGGGAAATTCATAGAAGGAAAATCGAAACATGCAACTAATTAAGACAGGAAGGGTTTGTAAGTGAGAAAACGAACGCGCCTTGTTAGAAAACATAACATAGAGAATTAAAAATGAAGGAAAAATAATAATAAAAGTGTAAAAATTTATTGCTTTATTATAAAAACTTATGTATCTTAAAAGATATATTTCGATACTTTTGAAAAAGGAGGGTGCCGATGGAACAAGTGGTGTTAGAGCTTAAAAATTTGCAGACAACGTTCCAGTCTGGCAAAACAGCCGTTCCTGCAGTAGATGGCGTCAGCCTTCATGTCCGAAAAGGGGAAGTGTTAGGGATTGTCGGTGAATCTGGCTGCGGCAAAAGCGTAACGTCGCTGTCGATTATGCAGTTAATTCCAAGTCCGCCTGGAAAAATTGCCGGTGGCGAAATCCTCTATAAAGGCGAAGACATTGCAAAGGCAAAGGCCAAGCGAATGAAACGGTTAAGAGGAAAAGAAATCTCAATGATTTTCCAAGAGCCGATGACGTCCCTTAACCCTCTGTTTACAATCGGAAACCAACTGATTGAGGCAATTCGCAACCATAACAAAATCAGCAAAAAAGAAGCCCGGGCCAAAGCGATCCAACTAGTACGCGATGTCGGCATACCGCGAGCGGAGGAAATCATTCATGAGTATCCCCACCAGCTTTCAGGCGGGATGCGGCAGCGGATTATGATTGCAATGGCAATGTCTTGCGATCCAGAAGTGCTCATTGCAGATGAACCGACAACAGCGCTCGATGTCACGATACAAGCGCAAATTCTTGATTTAATGAAATCTCTTAATGAACAAAAGGGCATGGCGATTTTGCTCATTACCCATGACTTAGGCGTTGTTGCCGACATTTGCCACCGAGTCGTTGTCATGTATGCGGGACAAGTTGTGGAAGAAGGCACTGTGCGGACGATCTTAAAACAGCCGAAACATCCGTATACACAGGGACTTATCCGTTCGTTGCCAAAGCTTACAGAACGAAAACAGCAATTGTACTCGATTCCAGGCACTGTCCCACAGCCAGGAGCAATTGAACAAGGTTGCCGTTTTGCTGAACGCTGCGAATTTGCTTTTGAGGCCTGTTTTCAGAAAAATCCAGCGCTTCTTGAGCTAGAGGACGGCCATGCTTGCCGTTGTTTGCTATATGAAGGAGGCAACGAAGATGCCGGCTAAGCCGATTTTGGAAGTAAAGCAGTTAAAAACGTATTTTTCCATTAATGGCGGCGTATTTTCCAGAAAAATCGGAGAAGTGAAAGCAGTAGATGGTGTGACATTTTCGGTCAAGGAAGGCGAAATTTTAGGAATTGTTGGCGAATCAGGCTGCGGTAAGTCAACGACGGGAAAGTCGATTTTGCGCTTGATCGAGCCGACGGAAGGGGAAGTCGTTTTTAACGGTCAAAAAGTGACAGCTTTGTCCGCTGAAGAAGTACGAAAATTGCGCCGGGATATGCAAATGATTTTCCAAGATCCATATGCTTCCCTGAATCCACGGCACACAATTGAAAAAATCATTAGCGAGCCTTTAAACGTGCATGGCATTGGCACGAAGGAAGAACGAAAACAGAAAGTCGCAGAGCTATTAGAAACGGTAGGCTTGCGTCCAGAACATGCAAAGCGTTATCCTCATCAGTTTAGCGGCGGCCAGCGCCAACGGATTGGGATTGCTAGGGCACTGGCGGTAAACCCAAAACTTGTGATTTGCGATGAGCCGGTTTCCGCATTAGACGTTTCGGTGCAGTCACAAATTTTAAATTTAATGGAACGATTAAAAGACGAATTTAAGCTTACATATTTGTTTATTGCCCATGATTTAAGCGTGGTCAAGCATATCAGTGACCGTGTCGGTGTGATGTACCTTGGCCGGCTTGTCGAATTGGCGGACAAAGACACGTTATATGAGCGTCCGAAGCATCCGTATACAAAAGCATTATTGTCAGCCGTTCCCGTTCCTGACCCAGATATTACGAATGAACGGATTGTTCTTACTGGCGATGTGCCAAGCCCGTCAAATCCACCGAGTGGCTGTACGTTCCACACGCGCTGCCCCTCGTGTATGGACATATGCAAAATAAAAACGCCTGTTTGGCGTGACGTCGGCAATGGGCAGTTTACAGCGTGCCATTTGTATAATGAAACCACCGAAAAGGAGATGATCAAATGAAAAAAGCAAAAATGCCTCTTTTCTCTGCGGCGTTGTTAGCCGTCTTTGTCCTTGGTGCATGCGGAGGCGATGAAACAAGCACAGATGGAAATGGCGAACAAAACAACAACGGCGGTGAAGAAAGCAGCAGCGGAGGCACGCTTATTTTTGCCCGTGGCGGCGACTCGCAAAGCCTTGATTATGCTTCGGTTACAGACGGGGAATCGTCTCGTGTGACCAAACAAATTTATGAAACGTTGATTGAATTTGCCGATGATTCATTTGAATTGGAGCCAGGGCTTGCTAAAGATTGGGATGTTGATGACGAAGGGCTCCGTTATGTGTTTTATTTACAAGAAGGTGTTACATTTCACGATGGCACGCCATTTAATGCCGATGCAGTGAAAACAAATTTTGAGCGCTGGGCAGACCCGGATCATGAATATGCCTTTACCGATGAAGGGTACAGTTACAGTGTATATGGCACCCAGTTCGGCGGTTTTAAAGGCGATGATGGCCATGTGATTGAGGAAATTAATGTGATTGATGATTATGAAGTCGAGTTTGTCCTGTCCAAACCCCTTGGTTCATTTTTACAAAACATGGGGATGAGTTATTTTGCGATAACATCTCCAGCAGCCCTTGAAGAATATGGCGCTGATATTGATGAAAATCCAGTTGGTACAGGGCCGTTCAAATTTGTCAGTTGGACAAAAGACGCAAGCATTGTCCTCGAAAAAAATGAAGATTACTGGCAGGAGGGCTTGCCAAAACTAGATGGCGTCACTTTCCAAGTGATCCCTGATAACTCAGCGCGCTTAACGGCGCTCCAATCTGGTGAAATTGATTTAATGGATGGCCTTGCCCCTGATGATGCCGCCATGATTGAAGGGCAAGCAGGATTAACAACGTTTGAGCGGACGCCAAACAACGTTGGCTATCTAGGCTTCAACATAGAAAAGGAGCCATTTAATGATGTCCGCGTGCGCCAGGCTATTAACCACGCCATTGATAAAAACGAAATTATTAATAATATTTACGGTGGATTGGCGGAGCCGGCTGCCAATGCTGTACCAAAAGACTACCTTGGGCACAATGATGACGTTGTCGCCTATGAATACGATATGGATAAAGCAAAAGAATTGCTCGAAGAAGCTGGTTATGGCGATGGATTTGAATTTGACTTGTGGACGATGCCGGTGAGCCGCCCTTACATGCCTGATCCTGAACAAGCAGCGGTGGTGATCCAAGATGCCCTGAGTGAATTAAACATTACTGCTAATATCGTCACAAAAGAATGGGCAACGTACTTGGAGGAAATCGAGCTTGGCTATCAAGATATGTTCATGCTTGGCTGGTCTGGCGTCAATGGCGACCCTGATTACTTCCTTGGCAGCTTATTGTCTACAGACGGCATTCCTGGCAGCAACCAAATGTTTTTTAGCAACGAAGAAGTCGATGCCTTGTTAGCAGAAGCAAAGACGACGATTGATCCAGACGAACGGGCGGCATTGTACGAAGAAGCGCAATTGATCATTCATGAGGAAGCGCCAATGGTGCCTCTTGTCCATGCCATTCCTGCGCTCGCTGGCGTCGACACCATTTCCGGCTATGTTCCGCATCCGTCAACAAGCGAGAGCTTGAAACATGTAGAAATTTCAAACTAGCCTACTGCAGGCAGCAGACAATTTCCTGCTGCCTGTCTTTATTCAATAAAATGAGGTGAAGCCGATGTTGGCGTACGCGATTCGCCGGGTTCTTTTGCTTATACCGGTTCTCTTTGGCATGACGCTTGTGACATTTTCGATTATCCAGCTCATTCCTGGGAACCCAGCGCAAACGATTTTAGGGGAACAAGCAACGCCGCAAGCGATTGCAGCACTTGAAGAACAGCTTGGCTTAAATGAGCCGTTTTGGGTGCAGTATGGCGTTTACATATCCGATTTGCTATCAGGCGACTTAGGGGTTTCCCTTAGGACGAATAATGACATTGCTCAAGAAATGTGGCCGTATTTGGCCGGAACATTAGAGTTAACCGTTTTTGCGATGTTGTTTGCGATTTTTGTTGGCGTCAACGCCGGAATTATTAGCGCCTGGAAGCAAAACTCGATTTTTGACTATACAAGCATGGTTATCGCACTGATTGGCGTTTCCATGCCCGTCTTCTGGCTCGCATTAATGGAACAATGGTTTTTTGCCCAGGAGCTTGGCTGGTTTCCAGCTTTTGGCCGCAACAATCCTCGTGAACCAGTTGAAGCGATCACACATCTTTATATTTTAGATGCAGCATTGACTGGGAACTGGCAACAATTAGAGACGACGCTCAAACACTTAGTCTTGCCAATGGTTGCCCTTGGCACCATTCCGATGGCGATCATTGCCAGGATGACCCGTTCAAGCATGCTTGAAGTGCTCCGGTCTGATTATATTCGCACTGTCCAAGCAAAAGGGTCGAACCAGTCTGTTGTCATCTACAAGCATGCCTTGAAAAACGCTTTTATCCCTGTCATCACAGTCGTTGGTTTACAAGCGGGCACTCTTTTAGGTGGTGCGATTTTAACGGAGACGATATTCAGTTGGCCAGGGATTGGACGCTACATTTATGACGCCATTTCATACCGGGATTATCCGGTCATTCAATCAGGGATTCTTGTGATCGCCTTCATTTTTGTTTGTATCAATTTAGTGGTTGATTTGCTTTATGCCGCCATTGACCCGCGGATTAAATATGATTAGGGGGGACCGGATGTGGAAACGGAAACGCAGTTAGCAACAAACCCATCTCCCAAGCGTCCAGATAAAAAGGAGAACAAAGCAAAGTCTCCATGGGCGACTATGATTGTTCAGCTAATCGAAAATAAACTATCTTTAATTGGTTTAATCATTATTATCTGTTTTCTATTACTCGCATTGCTGGCCCCTTATTTAACGCCGTATTCATTTGCTGAAACCAATTCGTCGATTCGGTTATTGCCCCCTTCTGGCGATCATTGGTTTGGTACGGACGATCTCGGCCGCGACGTGTTTACAAGAGTCGCTTATGGAGCGCGGATTTCCCTTTTGATCGGCTTTTTCGCCGTCGTCGGTGCAATGGTTGTCGGTACGCTGCTCGGGCTGATTGCAGGCTTTTACGGAAAGTGGGTTGATATGCTTCTTTCCCGTGTCTTTGATGTGATGCTTGCTTTTCCGAGCATTTTGCTGGCGATTGCCATTGTCGCTATTCTTGGCCCGTCGCTTTCCAACGCGATGCTAGCCATTGCGATTATTAACGTGCCGATTTTTGCACGACTTGTACGGTCTAAAGTCATCAGCCTTAAACAGGAAGAATTCGTAATGGCGGCTCGTGCCCAAGGAATGAAAAACGGCCGTTTGCTGTTCCACCATATTCTCCCGAACAGCATGGCGCCGATCATTGTCCAGGCGACGTTAGGATTTGGCGTCGCGATTATTGAAGCGGCCGCACTTGGCTTTCTCGGCATGGGGGCGAGCCCGCCGACGCCAGAGTGGGGCAAAATGCTTGCTGATTCAAGAGGCTATATTCAAAACGCCTACTGGTCTGTCCTTTTCCCAGGCTTGTCGATTATGCTAGTCGTGCTTGGCTTTAACATGATCGGTGATGGGTTGCGCGATGCATTGGACCCGAAAATGAAGGGGAAATAAGGCAATCGGTTATGAATGCAGCGTTAAGGGGCGAAAGCATCTACGAGTCGTAAACACCATTAGCCCCTTGTCTGTTTACAGCTTCACACTTGAGAATTGTTCAATATCCTTGTAAAAACTTGCAACATCTTCAGCGTAAGGATGATGGCCACAATCAAGTAGCGCGATTTGTTGGTTTGGAAACGAGAAACGCTGATAATGGTGAGGGCCGATTGCATGATCATGCTTGCCTGCAAGAATGAGGACAGGCTTAACAAATTCAGTTGTCCGTTTTCGATAATCGATTGCGAACAAGTCAGAATGCAAGAATGCCTGCTGAAAGCGATGGTCGCTTTGGTTATCGGGGCGATCGTCGGCCTGTTCTAACCGCTTTGCATGTGCGGTGTGTTGAAACTGGATACGTTCCCAGTTTCCCGCTTCACGGAGTTGGATAATGGTATCTTGAAAGTGCTTCACCAATAAACTTGTTTGTGTAGGCGGGTTAACGGTTTTCCCGAGAAGATTGCTCCCGTACTTTAGTTGATAGGTTAACGATTCAGCCATATACAACGTCGTATTGCATAAAATTAACGAATCTACCCGGTTAGGGTACTGTAAGGCATAGAGAAAGGCGAGTAAGCCGCCAAACGAGTGGCCGAACACGCTCCACTTGTGAAAGCCAAAAAAACGGCGGACTTCTTCCATATCTGTAAGCAAGCGGTCATAACGGTAGGTAGACGAAGGCGCATGTTGTGAACGACCGCAACCTCGTTGATCAAGGTAAATCATTGTTCTTGTTTTCTCCAATATGGGGCCAGCGAGCTGTTCAAAAGAGCCGCTCCAATATCCAGGGCCGCCATGTAGGAAGAGTGTTGGTAATCCGGTGACACGCTTATTCGCATAGACGAGACAGCCATCTGACAGTTGGATGTGCATAGGGAAACTCCTTGTCTGTTTTTCATTATTTTCCCATGAGTTTAAGGAAGATGTAAAGGAGGCGTAAACACTGAAATCATCCTTATATATCGTTCGGCATGCCGAGGCAACTGGGCAACAGCCCGATGCTCCCTTAACAAATAAGGGGGAAAGCGATGCTGAACGCTTAGCTGATTTTTTTCATCGAAAAGGCATTAAACATATCGTTTCAAGCCCATTTGCCCGTGCAGTGGCGACCGCTAAACCAACCGCAGAAAAATTAGCGCTTCGTATAAAGCAAGACCAACGTTTACAGGAACGGGTTTTATGCGGGAAACCGGCAGACAATTGGTTGGAATTGTTAGAGAGCAGTTTTCACGACATGGACAAACAATGGCCAGGTGGCGAGTCATCCAATCAAGCAAAAAAGCGGATATTGGCCGTTGTGGAGGAAGCCGCAAAAACTGAAGAACCCACTGTCATTGTTAGCCATGGAAACCTAATTTCGTTGCTGTTGCATACAATCGATCCACAATTTGGTTTTCAGCAATGGAAACAAATGCAGTGCCCCGAAGTTTTTCACGTCGATCTAGTAGGTCAAACAATCACAAAAATCGACCTTTCCTAGAAAAAATGAGCCAGCTTGTGATGCCATGTGCTTCCAAGCTGGCTCGTTCTCTTAAAAAATAAAACTAGTCTTTCCGAGCAGCATTTGCTATAATTTCCTGACGAACGTTCGGAAGGTGGGGTGGAAAATGACAGCTAAAGACATTAAAGCCGCCGCGTTTAAATTTTTTTCACGGCATGGCTATGAAGGCGCATCGTTGTCGCAAATCGCCCATGAAGCGGGCATAAAGAAACAGAGCATTTATACGCATTTTGACGGGAAAGACGATTTGTTTATGCAAGTCGTTCATGATGTGGCTGAGTTGGAATTGGGTATGAAAAAGCAGCTGCTCGAAGACTTCGAAGACGAAGCCTTTGAACAACAACTTTACCGTTATGTGTCTGAACATAAACGACTTGTAGAGGAAGATGAACGGTTTTTCTTTTGGCTGCGAATTTCGTTTTTCCCGCCCGTTCACCTTTATGATGAAGTTGAGGAGATCTTTATGCGCAATGAGGAGCAAATTGAAAGGCTCATCTATCAGTTGTTTGCGAAAGCGATAAAGGCGAAACGAATCGGAAGCCAAAACCCGGAAACGCCGACGCTTGCTTTTATGGCATTGTTGGATGCTTTGGCTATTGAGCTCGTGTATGGGGCAGATAAAGAAAGAATCAAGAAAAAGACGGCTGCTGGCTGGGCCGTTTTTTGGCGAGGAATTATGGCAGGTGAAGATACGTGAGTACACAACATACACAAAATCCTTTAGACACACAACCAATAGGGAAAATATTTCTCCGTTATTTAATCCCATCATTAGTTGGGATGATTTTAATGGCTGTCAACTTGGCGGTTGATGGAATTATGGTCGGAAATAAATTGGGCCCAGTCGCTCTTGCTGGCGTTAATATTGCTGGACCGGTATACACCGTGTTTGTCGCAATGTCCCTTTGGCTTGGCATTGGCGGTGCGACCTTGTACTCTCAGAGCATGGGGCGAAAAGAGCCCGAGCGTGCCCGATTTATTTTTACCCATTCTTTAGTCTTAATTGGGTCAGGCACACTGATCATTGGCTTCATTGCTTGGATGTTCCATGAACCGCTCGTTTATGCGCTGGGCGCCAATGATGAAACGGCTCCGTTTGCCGCTGATTATATGAATGTATTTTTAGTGTTTGGCTTTGTTTTCACATTGGAAAATGCGTTTAGCATTTTTGTACGCAATGACGGCAATCCAAACTTGGCGATGGCAGCGCTTGTAACAACCGCTTTTTCCAATGTAGGGATCAACTATATGATTTTATATGTGTTTGATATGGGGGTTCGTGAAATTGCGTTTGGCACGATTTTGGCGGCAACATTAGGGTTGCTTGTGCTCACTACCCATTTTTTTACGAAGAAAAGCAATCTCAAACTTGTTCCATTTAGATTTGAAAAGCCTTTAACGGTCAAAGCGTTTACATTTGGCTTCCCAAGTTTTCTTGCTGAAGTAGGCATTTCTGTATTTACGATTTCACATAACATTATGTTTGCCCGTTTAGCGGGCACAGTGGGCGTAGCGGCTTTTTCTGTTTTAAATTATGTTCATGGCGTCATGTTGCTTATGTTCTTAGGAATGGGATCGGCGATTCAGCCGATCATCAGCTACTTCCACGGAGCAGATGAAACCGCGAAAAAACGGGCGATTATGCGAATCGCTATAAGGACTGCTTTTATCGCTGGGGCGGCTTGCTTCTTAATTGGCCAAGTGGCAGCTACACCGATTGTCCATTTATTTGGTGATTTTCCCACTGAAGTAAAGGAAATGGCTACCCTTGGGATACGCTTGTTTTTCATTGCTTATTTTGTCATGGGGATTAATTTTGTCTTAATGAGTTATTTTCAATCAATTGGTTCTGTGGCAGTAGCGACGTGGATTACCGCAGGCAGAGAGATTTTTTTTATGCTACTGTTTCTTCTTACCATCCCGTTTGTGTTTGGCGCCAATGCGATCTGGCTATCCATTCCGTTCGCCGAACTAGCAGTATTGGCATTTATCCTCGTTTATTTAAAGCGGAACCGGATTGTTTTTAGGGAGGATAAAGGACTTTAATGGTACCGTCACGTTAAAAAGAGTGCATAAAAACCGCTGATAACAGTGTTTGCTATCAGCGGTTTTTCGTTCATTTATAGGCCGCTTTCTAAAAAGATCCATGTAGTAGTTAATTTCGTTTGTTTTTTGCGTGGTCTGTCACAGCATGAACCGCACGTTCAAGCATCGCGGAAAAGTGGTCATTGCCAAGGGAAACAAGCCCTGCCTCAGTCGCACCGCCAGGCGTCGTCACTTGGTCACGCAGTTCCTGCGGGGGAGCGCCTGTTTCTAACATCTTTACGCTGCCAGCAAGCATCGTTTTTACCAAATGCCGCGCTTGTTTATCGGTGATGCCATAGGATAAAGCCATTTTTTCCAGTTGCAGCGCGAATTCATAGACAAAAGCCGGCGCACTGCCCGTGATTGCGGTTAAATCATGAATTTGCTCTTCCGATAGCTCTTCCCCTGCTCCAATGGCGTGAACAATCTCTTTCACGAGCAGCTTTTGCTTTTCAGCTACGTTTTTCCCGAATGCGTAGAGGCTGATCGATGTGCCAACTTGTGCCGCCGTATTCGGCATAATCCATGCCGCTGCTGTTCCTTCCGGCAATTGTGCTTCCATGTCACTCGGACCAATTCCAGCAGCAACGGTGATGATGAGTTGGCCGCGAATCATAGGGGCCAACTCGGAAAGGACTTCTCCATGGGCAGACGGTGGCATCGCTAACAGAAGGACATCTGCCTTTGCGGCAATCGCTCCATGTGTGTCAACTGGCGTAATGGCATAACGTTGTGCTAGCTCGCCAAGGCGCTCTTTGTTCGTGCGATTGGTGACATAAATTGAATCAAATGGTTGCTTAGGCTGGCGCAACAACCCGGAAAAAATCGCTTCAGCCATGCGGCCAGCGCCAATAAATAAAATCGATGGCAACGTTTATCCTCCTAAAAAGAATCATGCATGCCAGCTAATTTGGCATTGGTCAGACTGGAGAGAAACAAGCATTTTCGCTCAATCTGACAATTACACAACTTTTTTGCGCAATGCGCTGGAAATTAAATCAATGATCAACACAAATACGACTAAGCCAATCAAAATAATGCCGACACGGTCCCAACTTCTGCCTTGAATGGCAAACAAAAGCGGCGTGCCAATCCCTCCAGCAGCGACCACACCAAGTGTCGAAGCCGAGCGCATATTGATTTCAAATCGGTACAATGTCGCAGAAATAAAGCCAGGCAACACTTGGGGAACGACCGCAAACCAGAGGATTTGCAATTTGTTTGCCCCAGCGGCAACGAGCGCTTCTGCAGGGCCGGGATCAATCGATTCAATTTCTTCGGCGTATAATTTGCCAAGCATGCCGATCGCACTAAAGCCAAGGGCGAGCATTCCAGCATACGGGCCAGGGCCAACAATCGCAATAAATAGCAACGCCATGACCATATCAGGGAATGTACGGAAAAAGCTTAAAAAGGACTTCCCTGATCCTGAGACAATTCGCTTTACGCTTAAGTTTCTCGCTGCCCAAAATGCAATTGGAAAGGAAAGAACGACAGAGAGGCTAATGCCAACAAGAGCAATGGCAAACGTTTCAAGCAAATTTGAAATTAAATCGACTTCGCCTGGACGGTATACATAAGACCAATCAGGATTTAAAAATCCGTCCATGATCGCGCCTGTAATCACCCAGGCATTTTTCGTAATTCCGCTATAATCAATGCCGCCAAAGCCCCAAATGTAAAGGAGCAGCAGCCCAAGAATAATCGCGGCTGATTGGATCCGGCGCTTTTTCGGCTTTTCGATTGTGCTTCTTAAATCACTCATATGAGACGCTCCCGAATTTTTAAGCTAATAAAATCGATTAGCAATACAACTAAAAATGTATAAAGGATTAACGCCAATACTTGGTCAAAATTGTAAAAGCCAATTGCCTGTTTGTATAAAAGTCCAATGCCTCCAGCTCCAACTAACCCTAAAATCGCAGCGGCACGGACATTAATTTCGAATGTGTATAGAACATAGGACGTAAATTGAGGCAACACTTGCGGAACGACGCCAAAGACGATCCATTGGATTTTGTTGGCGCCAACCGATGTCATTGATTCCAACGGCCCCTGGTCGATGTTTTCCACCGCTTCAAATGAAAGCTTGGCAATGATTCCGATTGAAAAGATGCTAAGCGCCACTACGCCGGCTAATGTGTTGAAACCAAGAATGGCGGCAAAGATGGCGGCGAGCAACAAATCTGGCACTGTCCGCAGCATATTCAAGACAATCCGGGCAGGTTGGTAAATCCAAGGCGTATTGACAATATTGTGTGCGCAAAGGAATAAAATCGGGATGGAGATGATTCCGCCTATCGTCGTACCAATTAATGCCATTCGGATCGTATCAAGCATTGCCTGTGTCGCATTCACAAAAAAAGTCATATCAGGTGGAAACATTTTAAAGACGAGTTCAAATACATTTTGCCACTTGCTTAAAATAATGAGCGGGTTTGCATCTATGTACCAAGCGCTCGCGCCTATAAGGGCAAATAGCAGCAATAATGTCATATAAAGTTTTGTCCGGGGGGGCTTATTGACTGGCATGTTCGCTTGCTGGTTCATCCAATTCCTCCCCTAAGAGCTCGTCCTCTTGAATCGGGCGCCCGTAAATTTCAGCAAATTTTTCATCTGTTGCTTCTGAGACAGGACCGTCAAATACAACCTCGCCAGCCCGGAGGCCAATAATCCGTGTCGCATACTCTCGTGCCAAATCAATAAAATGCAAGTTGACAATTGTTGTAATCTTGTCTTCTTTATTAATGCGTTTTAAATCGTCCATAACTTGTTTCGTTGTCAATGGGTCGAGAGAAGCGGTTGGTTCGTCTGCTAAAATGACGCTTGGTTCTTGTGCAAGTGCTCTAGCGATCGCTACACGCTGTTGTTGGCCGCCAGACAAATCACTTGCTCGGGAATAGGCTTTTTCAAGGATATTGACACGGTTGAGCGCTTGCAAGGCAAGCTCGACATCTTGCTTAGGAAATAAATTTAAAACGGTCCGCAATGTTCCATGGTAACCGACGCGGCCTGACAGCACGTTGCGCAAGACAGAGGAACGTTTTACAAGATTAAAGCTCTGAAAAATCATCGCCGTTCTTTGCCGTATTTGCCGCAATTCCTTTCCTTTTGCTTTCGTAATGGATAGGCCGTCAATGAGAATTTCGCCGTCAGTAATTTCATTTAATCGGTTAATGGAACGAAGCAATGTTGATTTTCCCGCCCCAGACAGGCCGACGACGACAACAAATTCGCCTCGCTCAATCGTTAAATCAATATTTTTTAAGCCTTTCGTCCCGTTTGGATAGGTTTTCGATACATTTTTTATTTCGATCATCGGTATCCCAACTCTCTTATAAACTGATCATGATAGGGAAATGGCCATACAATACATAAGTGGAGAGCCCGCAAGGCGGACTCTCGCTATGAATAAATGAAAGTAACGTTCTATTGATCCTTATGGTTGTTGGATTCGTTCCGCATAATCACGGACGATGTCAAAATTGCTGTCCTCTGAAAGCTCGTACCCTTCGTGGGAATAAATATCAAAAATGATTTGGCGCCCTTCTGGGTCTTCGCCGATCTCAATAAAGGCATCAGCAATTTTGTCGCGCCACTCTTGAGACAGATCAGAGCGAACGGAAACGGTATCATTTGGAATGTCTTCTGTTAAAGCCACAACTCGGGTTTGCTCCCACACGTCAGGGAATTCTTCTTTAATCGTATTACGTGCATCTTGGAAAGTTACGGCTGCGTCGACTTCGCCATTGAGAAGCGCAATAAGCGCAGCGTCATGCCCTTGAAATTCAACGCCCTTTACGTCATTTTGCGGGTCAATGCCTGCGTCAAGCAAAGAAGCTGCTGGCCATACATATCCTGCTGAGGAAGTGGCGCCTTGGAAAGCGATGGTTTTGCCTTCTAAATCTTCAAGGGACTCGATATCAGAGTCTGCCATCACGACGAATTGAGATTTGTACGAGTTAACTAGTTCGTCCGTTTGGGACCCGTCCTCTTCATTTACACCATAGCGCAACGATTGGAGCAGTACATCTGCATAGCCTTCTTCATTCGCTGTTACATAGGCATTTGGCGGCAAGAAACCGACATCGATCGTTTTTGAACCCATCGCTGTTACAACAGACGGATAGTCTGTCGACACAGACACCTCTACGTCAATATCTAGCCTTTCTGAAAGCAGCTCTTCTAGCGGCGCTGCAATCACATCAAGATTTTCAGCGTTTTGTGATGGAACAAATTGCACTTTTAGAACATCTGTTGGCGAATAGCCGTCCTCACTGTCGCCTCCGTTACCTGAGTTCGTGTCATTTCCGCCGCACGCGGCAAGAACTAGGGCAGTAACAGCTACAAGTGACGAGCCAAAAACTTTCTTTTTCAATGTGATTGTCCCCCTAATTATTCGTTAAAAATGTAGCTTTCTCAATAATTGTAGAATTTGTTTGTGAAACCGTCAAGAATCGTTTTTTCGACAACGAGCGCGATTGTAACAATCAAAAAGCAGAAGTAAGAGTCGTAAAGCCACTTTTTGGTTGTTCAATCGCTGTCCGACACCAATCCGGCAAAACTCCTATTATAGCAGCCTCCTAATCGATCAATCTTTTTACAAACAAACCCTATTTTATTATAGAGGAAAAGCAAATACGGATTTTATAGAATCGATGTTTTTATTGTAAACGAGCCTTAAAAAACAATGGAAGATCATCAGACAATATACAAAAAACCTTCACCAAAAGAGCGAATCTTCGGTGAAGGTTTCCATATAATGGCATATTTATTTTTGGCACTTGAACTATATAAAGCTTACCAAAACGAAAAGAAAAAGTCTATTCTTTTTTTTCGTTTTTCGCGACAATAGAGAAGAACTTTTAGGAGGAGTGATACGATGTCCATATTTGAAGCCGAAGAGGCGCAGTTGCAGGCGACGCTTGCCCGACTGGATGAACTAGGCGATAAGCTGGAGCAGGTGCCGCGCTACCGCGGGAGCGATTTTACGGAACAAGTGCTGGAAGATAGGCGAGAGCATTTACGTACAGCGCTTCATTCAGCCAGACAAGAACCGTATTTTGGCAGGCTCGACTTTTGTGAGTGGGACCAGGAAACAAAAGCGCTCTATATTGGAAAAGTCGGCGTTCACGATGAAGACAGCGGCGATCCGTTCGTAATTGATTGGCGCGCACCGGTTGCCTCACTGTTTTATTCGTTTACAGGAAGTGAGGAAGATGTTTTTTATCAATCACCGGAAGGCATAGTCGAAGGTGAAATTTTGCTGAAGCGAAACATTGTGATTCGAAATCGCCGTCTGCAGCGGGTCGTGGATAGCTATGCGAAAGGGCAAGAAATGAGCGGCGGCGATGAATTTTTGTTATATAAGTTAAGCGAGCAAAAAGACAACAAATTGAAAGACATTGTCGCGACCATTCAAGCAGAACAAAACGCGATCATTCGCCATGCAATCAAAGAACCGCTTATTATCCAAGGAGCTGCTGGAAGCGGGAAAACGACAGTCGCCTTGCATCGCCTTGCCTATTTGTTGTATGAATTCCGCGAGCAGCTACGGGCTGAGAAAATGGTGATTTTTGCGCCAAACGCGATGTTTCTCGATTATATTTCACACGTCCTGCCGGAGCTCGGAGTAGGAACGATTGCCCAAAGTACATTTGCCAACTGGGGGTTGTCGGTGCTTGGTTCTTCTTATCAGCTTTATGACACGAAAAAACGCTTGGCCAATCAATTTGAATCGAAACTTGAACAGCAGTCAGAAGATGTGCTTGCTTATAAAGGCTCGCTTGCATGCCAAAAGCAAATGCGTCGTTTTATCGATGCTTATGTAGGGGAAAGGGTGCCCAAAAAAGATTTTTGCCCGTGGGACGGCTGCGTGCTGAACAAAGAAACAATGAAACAGTGGATTGAGCAGGATTTTGCCGCTTCGCCGCCAATGAAACGGCGGGAGCGCTTTCATGCCCGCGCGAAACGATGGATTGAGATCGAAGCAAAGCGCTTTGAAGACAAAAAAGAACAACAGGCTTTTAAGTCGGAAGCGCTTAAACGTTTGCGCTCCTTTCTTTCCTACTGGCCCAAGCCTGATCTTGCTAAGTTGTACACCGCTTTTTTAAAAGAACAGCAACTGCCAGTGCCTGCTAGTCTGAAAGAGAAGCGGTTAGGCTACGAAGATATAGCTCCACTTGTGTACATGCACCAACAGCTTTACGGAATTGAGCGCGACGCTCGCTTCGACCATGTTGTTATCGATGAAGCGCAAGATGTATCCCCTTTTATGCTAGCTGTTTTAAAAGAGCGGACGCGCGCAGGAGGATTTACGATATTAGGGGATCTAGCCCAAGGGATTCACGGAGACGAAGGAATTTCGAACTGGGCTGCCTTTGAAGAGGTATTTGCCAACAACGTTTCCTATGTACAAATGGAGCGGAGTTACCGGTCAACGATGGAAATTATTGAATTTTCGAACCGGATCCTTCAGCAAATGGCTTTCGCTCCTGCGCCAGCAAAACCTGTTTTTCGCAGCGGGCAAGACGTGGTTGTGGAACAGAGGCCGACGGAACATGTGGCGCACTGGGTAAAGGCGATGCAGGATAAACAAACACAAACCATCGCCGTTCTTACACGTACGGAAAAAGCTAGCACAGCCATTTGCAGGCAGCTACAAGCAGCGGGCTTTGATGCCCATTTGCTTATAGCAGGAGGAGAAAGGTATGAGGGCGGCATTTCTGTTTTGCCTGTTTATCTTTCAAAAGGATTTGAATTTGATGCTGTCTTACTAGCTGATGTAACAAACGACCATTATCCTTGTGATGAACTCCATAAAAAATTATTGTATGTGGGCTGCACACGGGCCCTTCATGAACTGACTGTCTGGTATGACGGTTCGTTGTCCCCAATCTTGGCTCCTTAATTGTCAATGAGCTGACACCTCGTCTTTTTTGCAAAGATATTTCAGTAGGAAAGCAGGTGTCTTGCTCATTTTAAAGATGTTCACATACAATCTTCCTGTCAGTAAGTCCTGGTTAAAAGGAAGGGTCTGTCAGTTTTCGAACGTTTTTTGCTAAATTTGGAGATGATAAAGATAAATTTACATAGTTTCTAAGTGCTAGCCGTTGTATACTTAAGAAAAGTGTCAAATAACGTCGAGCTGTTTGGTTAAGCGGCTAATTTCTTTCGTTCAAGCTAGATTTGCAATAGGGAGTGACTTTAGTGAACGCAAAGTTTGTGAAAATCCTTTCAGCCGTTTTTGTGGCCGGTGTAGTAGGAGCTGTTTTAATTGCAATGTCGGCGGGGGCATAGTTAGTAGGCAAATACTCTTATCGTTGTTCGTTGCAGCGTAAACTTTCTGTGGGATCTCCCCAGAAAGTTTTTTTATTTCTAGGGAGATCGGGCTATTCATTTCCTACAAACAATTTAGCGTTTTCTACTCAAAATAACAACAACGGTAGAGGACGTTCTGTCTGCGGGCACCTTGGCATGCAGTTAGAACAAATGAATGGGCGATATTGCTTTCGGCTATAGGATAATATAATAGAACGAAGACAAAAAATAAGCTATGATAGGAAAATAATATAAAATAAGAACTGTGGTGGTTGGTGCAGGAAGAGGGGCGTTACTGTGAAAACTGTTTTTTCCTATTTGCTTCCTTATAAAGCAGCAGCAGTGATTGCTTTTGCTTTTATGTTGCTTGAGTTGGCTGTGGAACTAATTCAACCGCTCTTGCTTGCCCGGATTATTGACGACGGGATTATCGAAAATGATTTAAAGACTGTTTTTGTGTGGGGAGGCGTATTGGTCGGCCTTTCGTTATTAGCGTTTATAGCCGGCGTGCTAAACTCCTTTTATGCAGGCCACGCTGGCCAAAGCACAGGGTTTGATATCCGCAATGCGATGTTTAAAACAATCCAGCGTTCGAGCCTTGAAAAGTTGCAGCCATTTGAAACATCCTCTTTGATGACAAGGTTGTCTAATGACGTAACACAAATCCAAAATACGGTTTTTATGAGCCTACGCATTATGGCTAGAGCACCGTTGCTTATCATTGGCGGGTGCGTGATGGCATTTGCTGTCAATGCTCGTTTAGCATTGTTTTTATTCATTACGATCCCACCGATCATCCTCTTTCTAATGTGGATTTTAAAGAAAGGCGTACATATTTTTAGTGAAGTTCAAGCAAAAGTCGATTCAGTCAACCATGTGGTACGAGAAAATTTGACTGGCATTCGTGTGATCCGCGTTTTTGTGCGCAAAGCCGAGGAGGCGCAGCGTTTTTTTCGGGAAAGCAACAAGCTGATGGATCGGACGGTAAAAGCTTTTCGCCTAATGGAATTGACATTGCCTGTTTTGCTGTTTTTAATGAACGGCTCGATTTTGCTTGTCCTTTGGTTTGGGAGCATTGACATTGGCAATGGTGCGACACAAGTTGGCGATGTTGTGGCGATTGTCAACTATGCAACGCGAATTACTTCTGCGTTAACGGTTTTTTCGATGATTATTATCGTCTTTTCCCGGGCTAGAGCCTCGGCAACGCGAATTGAGGAAGTGCTGCTAGAGCCTGATGACGAACTAAAGGAAAGCGAGGCAAAGCCTGAGCCCCCAGCTATGAAAGGGGAGCTGCGCTTTGAACATGTATCGTTTTCTTATGCAGAGGGGGCTCCCTTTGTGTTGAAAAACATCGATTTCGCTGTAAAGGCGAATGAAACAGTTGCCGTTCTTGGGGAAACAGGTTCTGGAAAATCAACATTATTCCAGCTCATTCCAAAACTTTATGAACCGACAAAAGGAACGGTTCGCATTGATGGAACATCCGTTACAGCGTGGCAAGTTCAAAAGCTGCGCAGGCAAATTGGCTATGTCCCGCAAGCGGTCCGGTTGTTCTCCGGGACGATTCGGGAAAACATTGCCTGGGGCTTTCCAGAAGCATCTGCTGAAGAAATCGAAGCAGTTGCTAAAGTGGCGCAAATTCATGAGGCGATTGTACGTTTGCCAGATGGGTACGATACGCTCGTTGGCCAGCAAGGTGTCAATTTGTCAGGAGGCCAAAAACAGCGGATTTCCATTGCCCGTGCCCTGCTAGGCAAGCCGAAAATGTTGCTTCTTGATGACAGCACAAGCGCCCTTGATGCGAAAACAGAAGCCCGTTTTCTCAAGGCGTTAGAGCAACAACCATGCACGACGATGATGGTTACGCAAAAATTGTCAACGGCGACTCAGGCAGACCGGATTTTATTGCTTGAATACGGCGAACTGGTTGGCTTCGGCAGCCACGAAGAGTTGCTGCGGTCATCGCCGTTCTATAAAAAAATTTATAAGTCGCAATATGGCAAGGAGGCGTGAGGATGAGGCTTCGTTCCGCATTAACAGAGCCATTTCGGTATAAAACCATTAATTGGCGCGCGTCCCGCCAGTCTCAGGCAACAAGCAGCCAGCCCCAGCATCCACACGCTGCCAGGGCTGGAGGACGGCCAGAGACAGCCAAGGATGGGAAAGGAGCGGCCAAAAGAATTTTTGCTTATTTGACAAGGCAAAAAGGGGCACTTTTTCTTGTCATGGCGCTTGTTTTTGCCAGCGCTGTATTGACGCTGGCCGGCCCTTTTTTAATCGGCGTTGTCATTGATGACTATATCATTCCTACTAATTTTGGCGGTTTGGAGATCATATTGCTCTTTTTGCTTGGTTCGTACGCCGCTTTAAGCATTTCAACGTTTTTGCAAAACTTTATGATGGTCAAAATCGCACAGGCGACTGTGTTTGCGATCCGTAAAGATTTATTTGCCCAATTGCAAAAGTTGCCAATCGGTTTTTTTGACAAACACAAGCACGGAGATTTGATGAGCCGTATGACAAACGACATTGAAAATATTTCGGCGACGTTGAATTCGTCCATTGTGCAAATCATTTCAAGTGTCGTCACCTTTATTGGCATTCTAACTGTTATGTTATACTTGTCGCCCTTGCTTACAGTGATCACTTTATTCATTGTGCCATTAATGGTTGTAGGAATGCGGTGGATTACAAAGCGAACAAAAGTGTTTTTCAAAGAACAGCAAAAAAGCTTAGGGCAGCTTAACGGCTATTCAGAAGAAACCATTGCTGGCCAATCAGTCGTAAAAACTTTTTCACGGGAAGACACGATTATTGAAGCGTTTGAGGAATATAATGGCGCGTTGCGTCATGCTGGTTTCTGGGCGCAAGTCTATTCTGGTTTTATCCCAAAACTAATGAATGTGTTGAACAATCTCAGTTTTGCCGTTATTGCTGGGATTGGTGGGTTTCTTGCTGTTCATGGAATGGCTGGGGTAACGGTTGGTGTGATTGTCGTGTTTGTCGAGTATTCCCGTCAGTTTACACGGCCGCTAAACGATCTTGCCAATCAATTTAATGCGGTTTTATCAGCGCTAGCCGGTGCGGAGCGTGTATTTGCGGTAATCGATGAAGAGCCTGAAACGGATCAAGCAGGCGCCAGCGCGGTCAAGCAAATAGACGGAAATGTCGCGTTTCAAAATGTCTGTTTCTCCTATGGCGCTACAGAAACGCTCAAAAATGTTTCATTTACTGCGAAAGCAGGGGAGACGATTGCCTTTGTCGGCCCTACTGGTGCAGGGAAGACGACAATCCTCAACTTACTGTTAGGTTTTTACCCAGTAAATGAGGGAGCGATTTTCATCGATGGAAACAATCTTGCTCATTTGAAAAAAGACGATGTACGCTCGCAAATGGGCGTTGTTCTTCAGGATCCATTTTTATTTCAAGGCACCATTCGTGAAAACATCCGCTACGGTCGCCTCGAGGCATCGGATCAAGAAGTGGAAGAAGCGGCTAAGTTGGCAAATGCTCATGGGTTTATTTCCCACTTGCCAAATGGATACGAGACGATGCTTTTCCAAGATGGCAGCGGCATTAGCCAAGGGCAAAAACAGTTATTGTCGATTGCCCGAGCGCTGCTTGCTAATCCGTCGATTTTGATTTTGGATGAAGCGACATCTAGTATTGATACGGTGACGGAAATGAAGATCCAAGAAGCGTTAAAACGGTTGATGCATGGGCGCACAAGCTTTGTTATTGCCCACCGCTTAAATACGATTGAAGCCGCTGACCAAATTCTTGTTTTACAGGGAGGACAGGTCACGGAGGCAGGAAGCCACCATGAACTGATGGCGACAAAAGGGTTTTATTACGAGATGCAACAAACAAAACAAATGGATGCAATCCTGTAAATTTTAGCAAGAAGCAGGATTGCCCCGAAAAGTGTCGAATGAGTTCAGAGAAATGGTGCGAGGGGAACGTGGGATGCATGGTTATTGAAAAGCTTCTTATCAATGTGTTTGTGATTATGGTTCCCTTAATCATTTATAGCTTAAAAGCCGAAGGGGGCTGGAAAATCCAGCGTTCGCTTACGATGTTCCATTTCATGAGTGGCGCTGTTATTTTATGCATGTCCTTTTCCATCCGCCAAGGAGACGTTTTCTGGGATTTACGCTATATTCCCATTTTGCTCGCGTTTTTATATGGTGGCAAACGGGCGGGCTGGGGCGTAACCGCCGTTTCAGCCGTTTTTCGGTTGATCGTCGGCGGCGATCTTACTTGTTTTGCCCTCGTGCATTTTTTGCTAAGTGCCTTATTGTTTTCGATTTTTACGAACAGGTTTTACCAGTTGCCAAGCAAATGGCCAAGGCTCAAGTTTGTCAGCCTCGTGTCATTATGGCCAGTGCTGATCCAAGTAACTTTATCACTGATCATTATGCAATGGCTATTCAGAGATAGCTACTTGCCTGCGATGTGGGGAGTGGCCGTTTATTATGCGATTTTTGGCGTTGGTGCGATGTTTTTAATTACTTATCTATATGAGACATTGCTCGAGAGAGACCGTGTCATTGCCGAATCGCTACGTGCCGAAAAGTACAACAGCTTAAATGAACTTGCGGCAACGATTGCCCACGAAGTCAGAAATCCGCTAACCGTTGTGAAAGGGTTTGTCCAGCTGATGGCCGAAGGCGAAAAGAAAAATCAATACCACGCATTAATTGTCGGCGAATTGAACCGGGCGGAAGCGATCATTAATGAATATTTAAGTGCAGCAAAACCTAAAATGGACCAACAACGTGTTTTTTCAGTAGGAGAAACGGTTCATTCTGTTGTCTCACTGCTAAGGCCCTATGCTGCAAAAGGGCATGTCCAGTTGTCTGTCGAAAGCAGCGAAGAAACGCTTTGGGTATGGGCCGACCAAAATAAGCTTAAACAAGCGCTTCTCAATTTTATTAAGAACGGCATCGAAGCAACGCCTCCAAATGGAGCCGTGTTAATTAAATTGGATAAAACAGCTAAAAAGAAACTGTTGTTAACCATTGAGGATACAGGGGTTGGCATGACAAAAGAGCAATTAAAACAAATTGGCACTGCTTATTTTACGACAAAAGACAGTGGTACGGGCATCGGAACAATGGTCTCCATCCGCATGATTGAAATGATGGGCGGCCACGTTTCTTATGCAAGCAAACCAAAAAAGGGCACATGTGTTCATATTATGCTCCCTCTTTACGACAAGGCTTTGTAGCTTCTTGTAAGCGAGATTCAGAAATAAGGCTAGCCTTGTTTTAAGAAGACAAAAGGCAGGTAAATAAGATAAAAGGAATATGCAACCGAAAAAATCAAGGAGGGCCGAAGATAACGGATGGAGAAAACATATATTTTGGCAATTGACCAGGGAACGACGAGCACACGGTCGATTTTATTTAACCTCGAAGGAGAAATCGTCCATACAGTACAAAAGGAATTTAAACAGTATTTTCCCCACCCAGGCTGGGTGGAACACAATGCAAATGAAATTTGGAATTCGACGCTCTCTGTCATTTCCGGCCTGTTTACAGAAACAGATGTGGAACCGCGGCAAATTAAAGCGATAGGCATTACGAATCAGCGGGAAACCACGGTTGTATGGGACAAAGAAACAGGCAAGCCGGTTTACCATGCGCTCGTATGGCAGTCGCGGCAAACAGAAGACATTTGCAAAACATTGCGTGATGCAGGACACAATGAAACGTTTCGCAGCAAAACGGGCTTGCTGATTGACCCTTATTTTTCAGGGACAAAAGTAAAATGGATTTTGGACCATGTGGAAGGCGCCCGGGAGCGGGCTGAAAACGGCGAATTGCTCTTTGGCACAATTGATTCATGGCTGATTTGGAAATTGAGCGGCGGGAAAGCGCACGTAACCGACTATTCAAATGCGGCACGGACGCTTATGTATAACATTCATGATTTGCAGTGGGACGAAGAGCTGCTTCGGATTTTGGATATTCCTAAGGCGATGCTCCCTGAAGTGAAGTCATCGTCAGAAGTATATGCCAATACGGTGGAATACCATTTCTTTGGGGAGCAGATACCGATTGCAGGTGTCGCGGGTGACCAAAGTGCGGCTTTATTTGGACAAGCTTGTTTTGAAAAAGGCATGGTTAAAAACACATATGGAACAGGTTGCTTTATTTTAATGAACACAGGCAATGAAGCCGTTACGTCAGAGAATGGCTTGCTCACAACGATTGCCTGGGGGCTTGATGGCAAAGTAGAGTATGCATTAGAAGGAAGCATTTTTGTTGCTGGCTCTGCGATCCAATGGCTCCGTGACGGCATCAAGCTGCTAGAAAGTGCTAAGGACAGCGAAGCATATGCAAAGCGGATTGAATCATCGGAAGGTGTCTATGTTGTTCCTGCATTTGTTGGATTAGGAACGCCTTATTGGGACAGCGATGCACGTGGTGCCATGTATGGATTGACAAGAGGAACAACGAGAGAACACATTGTTCGCGCTACATTAGAAGCACTAGCGTACCAAACAAAAGACGTGATGGAGGCAATGGAATCGGATTCTGGCTTAGAGTCGAAAAAACTTCGTGCCGATGGCGGTGTGGTGAAGAACGACTTTTTGATGCAGTTTCAAAGCGATTTGCTTGATGCCCCTGTTGAACGCCCAACCATTAATGAGACAACTGCACTTGGCGCAGCCTATTTGGCTGGCTTGGCTGTCGGGGTTTGGAAAGACAAACAGGAAATTGCCGACAAATGGAAAATCGACCGTTCGTTTGAACCGGAGATGGAAAAAACAGAGCGGGAAACGCTTTATGGTGGCTGGAAAACAGCGATTGAGGCAACAATGGCTTTTAAGCCGACAAAATAAATAATATGGTTTTCCATTTAGCTAAAACGCACAGGTGTTATTTCCTTCAGGGGGCCTGTGCGTTTGCTTTTTTCTATGGTTTCAAAGACGCGTTAGCAGGGAACACTGAGTGGAAAATAGCTAAATGTTTACGCAGCAGCTTAAGTGCGCTATAATGAATGTAAGTTAATGAACGGATCTGAGGAATTGAGGGATCACAGCATTCAATAGGCGCCAAAAGGCCTGTTTTGTTTGTTGTGGTCCCTTTTTCCGTTCAAATATTGGAGGAATCGAGATGGCGTTTTCAGCAAAGACAAGAGAAAAAGCAATTGCAAGCATGGAAGGCAAACAGTTAGATCTGTTAATTATTGGTGGTGGCATTACTGGCGTAGGGGCCGCTTTGGATGCGGCAACACGAGGAATCGATGTCGGCTTGATTGAAATGCAAGATTTTGCGGCGGGAACGTCAAGCCGGTCGACAAAGTTGATCCATGGTGGCCTTCGTTATTTAAAGCAATTTGAAGTTAAATTAGTTGCTGAAGTTGGCACTGAGCGGGCGATCGTCTATGAAAATGCACCCCATGTTACAGAGCCCGTGCGAATGATGTTGCCGTTTTACAAAGGCGGTACGTTTAATGCGTTAACAACGTCAATCGGGCTTGCTGTCTACGATCGACTTGCAGGCGTCAAGAAAGCAGAGCGGCGCACGATGATGAAGGCGAAAGATGCATTAAAAAAAGAGCCGATTTTGGCAAAAGACGGCCTTCGCGGCGCCGGTATGTATGTCGAATACCGCACGGACGACGCCCGCTTAACGATTGAAATTGCAAAAACAGCAGCTGAAAAAGGCGCGAAATTAGCGAACTATGTAAAAGCGGAAGGATTTATTTATGACAAAGGGAAAATTACGGGTGTCATTGCCCGTGATTTGCTGACGGGCGAAGCTGTCACGATCCAGGCAAAAAAAGTTGTCAATGCAACGGGGCCATGGGTCGACCATTTGCGTGAGCAAGATCGCTCAAAGACCGGAAAAACGATCCATTTAACGAAAGGCGTCCACTTGGTATTATCCAAAAAAAGATTGCCTTTAAACCAAGCGCTTTATTTTGACACGCCTTTTGGCGATGGCCGCATGATGTTTGCGATCCCTCGCGGTGAAAAAGTGTATGTAGGCACAACTGATACAAATTATAAAGGCGATAAGCGGGAACCTGGTGTGACGAAGGAAGATGTCGACTATATTATGAAGGCAACAAATGCCTTATTCCCAGGATATCAGCTCACAACTGCCGATATTGAGTCAAGCTGGTCAGGATTGCGGCCCCTTATTCATGAAGAAGGCAAAAGCCCATCCGATATTTCACGCAAAGACGAAATTTTTCACTCAGACAGCGGGCTTATGACGATAGCAGGCGGCAAATTGACTGGTTACCGAAAGATGGCCGACAATATTGTCTCGATCGTCGCCAAAGAGCTTGAACAAGAAACAGGTGCGGTCTATAAACCGTGCCAGACAAAAAAACTGGTTTTATCAGGTGGAGAAGTAGGTGGATCGGACCAGCTCGACATGTTTAATGCTGCCCATATTGAAGCTGGAAAAACCATTGGCTTAGAAGAGGCTGAAGCAGCTGAACTCGTCACACGTTACGGTTCAAATGTGACGCACGTGTTTGCGTTTCTAAATGATGGGGAAGCAGAGAAATATGGGCTTCCAAAAGCAGTATGGGCGTCGCTCCGTTACGCGATGGCCTATGAAATGGCACTCACGCCTGTCGATTTCTTATTACGCCGCTCTTCCTATATGCTCTTTGATATTGACAAAGCCAACGCTTATAAAGACAAAATCGTGGAGGCTATGGCTTCTGTTTTGAAGTGGAGCGACAAACAGCGGGCCATTTACGAGGCTGAGTTGGCAGAACAATGGCGGATACACACGCTTGAGGATATCGGTTAAGCGATGTTTGGCGGCCAAACGATTTTACCAGCAATCAAGACAATGAAAGATTTCGAGGTCATTATGAACAGCAGCCATGAATATTTCGTTGTCTTGGATTTGCACTTGTCTAAACTAGCATCAGTAAAAAAAAGAGCGCGCGAGGAAAATAAAAAACCGATTCTCCATGCTGATTTAATCCAAGGTTTAAAAAGCGATAAGGCTGCTGCTGAATTTCTTTGCCAAGTGATTCGTCCAGCCGGATTAATATCAACACGGGGCGATATGCTTCGAATTGCAAAAAAGAATGGCATTCTTGCGATTCAACGTGTCTTTTTGCTCGACACGCTTGCGCTTGAAACGAGCTATCACCTGGCTGAAACAGTAAAACCTGATGTGATCGAACTTTTGCCTGGCATTTTGCCCGACTACATTGGCCGTGTCCATAGGAAAACGGGGATACCGGTCATTGCCGGCGGCTTAATTGAGACGATGGAAGATGCAAAGCAAGCCATTAAAGCGGGTGCTCAGGCAGTGACTGCTTCCCATCAAGAATTATGGCTTTGAAGAAAAGGCCCTTTTGGACAATTCGAAAAAAGTCTAAATAGGGCGTTTTCTTTTAAATAGCAAAAAATGTGATATGATGCTTAAGGAAAAAACCATATTTTTGGGAGAAGCAAAGGTGGAGCTATTATGGAAGTTGTTCAACAAATCGTAGATAGCATGAACGGGATTACTTCCTATTTTCTCGTGTTTTCTTTAGTTGCCGTTGGCCTGTACTTAACGTTCCGGTCAAACTTTGTGCAAATCCGGATGTTTCCTGAAATGTTTCGAGCTGTCACCGAGAAAAAGGCGAAGAAGGGAGAAGTCTCTGCTTTTCAAGCGTTTTGTATTAGCGCCGCTTCGCGAGTAGGCGCAGCCAACATCTCAGGGGTGGCGATTGCGATTACAACAGGAGGCCCTGGCGCGATTTTTTGGATGTGGGTGATTGCGACCATCGGCATGGCTACTGGCTTTGTAGAAAGCATGCTTGCCCAAGTGTACAAAGAAAGGCGCGACGGCCAGTTCCGAGGCGGCCCTGCTTATTATATTGAAAAGGCCCTTGGCAAACGCTGGCTTGGCATCGTATTTGCCTTATTGATTGCGGTCACATTTGGGTTTATCTTTAATTCACTACAAGCGAATACGATTGCTGTTGCTATGGATGAAGCATTTGGGCTAAACCGACTAACTGTCGGCATCGTCATTGCTCTAGCAGTAGGGGTTATTATCTTTGGCGGCATTCGGTCGATTTCTGTCTTTTCAGGAATTGTTGTGCCGATTATGGCAGTGGCCTATGTCGGTGTTGTCTTTTTTGTGGTGATCAGCAATTATCAACAAATTCCGCAAGTATTTGCTCTTATTATCGGTTCTGCCTTTGGGTTTAAAGAGGCAACAGTCGGCATTTTTGCCGGGCTCCTTGTCGGGGCGCAACGAGGCTTGTTTTCCAATGAAGCTGGAATGGGAAGTGTCCCGAACGCCGCCGCGACAGCCGATGTATCCCATCCAGTCAAGCAAGGGCTTGTGCAATCTTTAGGTGTGTTTTTTGATACGATTATCATTTGTTCTGCGACTGCTTTTGTTATTTTGCTTACGAATGTTTACCAAACCGCTGGAGAAGGGGTAGACGGCGTCGCCTTAACACAAGCGTCCTTGAGCGAGCTCATCGGCGGTTGGGCTGTCCCGTTTATTGCGATTGCGATTTTCTTTTTTTCGTTCACTTCGCTCGTCGGCAACTACTACTACGGCGAAACCAATTTAGCATTTATTAAAGAGGGGACCATTTGGCTCCAAGTTTACCGTTTGCTCGTCGTCGCTATGGTTGTTTTCGGTTCCCTTGCTGCGATTGAACTCGTTTGGTCTTTAGCTGATGTGTTTATGGCCTTTACGACCGTGGTGAACTTAATGGCGATTCTATTAATCGGCGGGATTTCCTTTGCGGTTATTTCGGATTACCAGAGCCAGCGTCAACAAGGAAAAAATCCTGTTTTTAAAAGCAAAAACATTCCCGGTTTAAAAAATGCCAGCACATGGGATGATTGATAACGAAAAGAGGCCTGCACTCACCTGAGCGCAGGCCTTTTTTATGCTTTCAAAAACATACCCATATTTTAATATCTTGTCTCATAGCCTGTATAGAGAGAAAAAGGAGAGATGAACGGTGAATACGTTTTTTCGAGGGGTTCTCGTGCTGAGCGCCGCGGCGTTTGTAGGGGAATGTTTGGAGTTTATGATCAACGTTGTATTGGCAAGAGAGCTCGGCGATGAAGCGTTCGGTTTGTACATGGCGATTTTGCCAACAATGCTATTTGTTGTCGTCCTGGCAAGCATTGAATTGCCCGTTTCTGTATCTAAGTTAATTGCCGAGAAAGAACCTGTCTACCATTGGCATGTACTCGGCAAAGCGCTGCAACTCGCGTTCGTTTGTGCCCTTGCTGTCATGATTGGTGCCTTGATTGTATTTCCCCATCTAAGTGTGCTCCACTCTTATCATGCAGGCGTTAGATGGATGCTCGTGCTGCTCGTGCCAATCATTACGTTTTCGTCAGTGGCAAGAGGGTATTTGATGGGCGCCCAGGAGACAGGGAAAATTGCTGTGGCCAATTTATTGAAACGGTCGACGCAATTAGCTGGTTTGCTCGTTGTGTTTAAATTGTTTTCCTTTGAAAGCCACATCGCTATTTTTATGGCGTTGCTAGCATTAAAATTAAGCGAACTGTTTGTATTAATTTATTTGGTTATTGTATTTATAGGGAAAATACGAGAGACGAAAAAAGCACATGTCCAGAAAAAAGGGCCCAAAAAAGAGGTTTATCAAAAACTGTTGCAAGTGTCATTGCCAACAACGGGTTTGCGCATTTTTCACTCCGCTACATTTGCGATTAAACCTTTTTTGATTACGAAAGCTTTGTCCAATGCAGGGATGATCGAAAGCGTGGCCATGGTCCACTATGGGAAATTGTCTGGCATTGCCTTTACAATTGGCTTTTTTCCAGCTTTTATTGCCCATGCCTTGTTAGTTGTGCTCATTCCAATTGTATCGGATGCTTATGCAAAACGCCATTACGATGTGCTCCATCATTACTTGCGGCTGTCCTTGCTTGTCACAGTGGTGTATGGCGCGCCAGTCGTGCTCGCCTTCTTTTTCTTTGCAGAACCGATTACAACCGCTTTTTTTGGACCTTCTCCAGCGGCAGGCTACTTGCAAGTATTGATCCCTTATTTCTTATTCCATTATTTTTCAACGCCGCTGCAAGCCTATTTAATTGGCATTGGCTTAGTCAAAGACGCGTTCTTGCATTCGTTATACGCAACAACCGTTTCGTTTTGCCTCATGATTGCCCTCGGCTCGATGCCAAGCTTGAAAATGGACGGCATCATATTAGGAATGAATATGGGTGCTGTGCTCCTTACCTCGTTGCATTACGTGACCATTTGCAAAAAGCTGAATTTAAACGCACTCATGCGTCCAGGAGAAAGCTGGATATTTAAATAAGGAACCCCCCCCTTTTTTTAAGCGAGGGGGGGAAGAAACCTCTAATTTTGCTTGGCTTTCTTGCCGTTTTTGCTTTCATTATGAAGGCGGTCCAATGCAGTGATGACGTATGTGTACGTTTGATTTGCCGCTGCTTCGTGATCAATAAACGTTGTTTCCTGTCCATCTTTGCGGACAGTGGCGATTAAGTTTTCATTGCTTTCCAAAGAACCGGTTTTTTGGCCGTCAAATCGGTAAATGGCGTAATAAGCCGCATGCTCATTTTTAGGATCAGCGATGGTGAGCACCGTTCCATTCTTTTGTTTCACTAAATCGACGTTTGTCGGTTTTTTCGGTACAGTCCCAGCCAGCCATGGCATTTCTGGAATTAGCGCCGGACGCTGGTATTCTGTTTTTGTAAGCCGGTCTTTAACGCCGAGACGGTTGGCACGCAAGTCTTTTAAGCTAAAGTGGATGCTGCCTTTTACGTCTGGGCGCTCACGCATGTAAGCAATTTGCCTTGGGTATTCCTCAGGGTCATGCCATGCCGGTACATTATTGACACCTACTTTGTATGCGGCTTGCCCGACGTAAAAATGAGTATGGGAACCAGTTGTTTCTGAAATCCACCAATCTGTAAGAATATCAAACGCCGCCGCCTCAAACCCAATGTTCCAATAAATTTGCGGAGTAATATAATCGACGGAGCGGTTCTGGATCCAGTGGCGGGTGTCGGCGTAAAGGTCATCATAGTTTTCTACGCCGGCTCGTGTATGAGAGCCAGTTGGGTCGGTGCTGCTGTTGCGCCAGACTCCGAATGGGCTAATGCCAAATTTCACATAAGGTTTTTCGTCTTTGATTGCTTGCTGGAGGGAGGCAACAAGCGTATTCACATTGTGGCGCCGCCAATCTCCCCTGTCTGTAAAGTCGCTACCATGTTCCGCAAAGGAGTCATCATCTGGGAAGTCTTGGCCAGCGATCGGGTAAGGATAAAAGTAATCATCCATATGAATCGCATCGATGTCGTAATTCTGGACGATTTCACGGACAGCGTCTACGAGAAATTGTCGTACTTCCGGCAAACCTGGATCAAAATAAAGTTGGTTTCCATAGGCGACGACCCAATCTTGATGTTCTTTGGCAGGGTGGCCTTCGGCTAAACGGTTGATGTCTGTATGGTTCATCGTAATCCGGTACGGGTTCACCCATGCGTGGAATTCTAAGTTGCGTTTATGGGCTTCTTCAACCATGAAGGCGAGGGGATCGTAACCGGGGTCTTGGCCTTGTTGCCCTGTCAAATATTCAGACCACGGCCCGTACTCTGATGGATAAAAACTGTCTGCTGTCGGTTTTACTTGGACAACGACTGCATTCATCCCCATTTCTTTTGTTTCATCCAGCATAGATACAAATTCCGTTTGCTGCTGCTCTGCCGATAAGCCAGCACGCGACGGCCAATCAATGTTGTTAACGCTGGCGATCCAAACTGCACGCATTTCCCGTTTTGGCGAGAGTTCTTCTTGTGCAAATGTGTCCTCTGTCCCGAAGGCAAGCAGCCCGAGTGTGAAGCAGAGCCCCATTCCTACTTGTTTCATATGATCGCCTCCCCATTTATTTGCAGCAACCTGCTTACTTTCAAGTGTAGAGCAATGACGAGCTTCTTTGTATTGGGATAATAGGGAGACAACAAAAAACGAACAAAGTAACGGGGCCCCAGAAATAGAAAAAGCCAGCCGACAACATGTGCGTTTGTCAGCTGGCTAGTCGTTTTGTTAATCCGTTACCAAGGCGCAACCGCCCCGTCTGTTCTTGACTCGCTTCCTCCTACATAGGTGCCTTTTTCTTCATCTTTCCAAATGATTTGGCCCCGTCCGAACGGCATCGTGTCATTGGCAATTGAAATGTTATGGCCTTTACGGGCCAATGCTTCAGCAATATGGCGAGGGAATGTCGGCTCTAAAAGAATGTTTTTGCCTTCGACCCATTGCCAACGTGGTGAATCAAGCGCTGCTTGTGGATGCAGGTGAAAGTCAATTGTATTCATGATGACTTGGACATGTCCTTGCGGCTGCATAAAGCCCCCCATCACGCCAAATGGGCCAATTGGTTTCCCATCTTTTGTGAGGAAGCCAGGGATAATCGTATGATAGGTCCGTTTATTAGGGGCCAAGCAATTGTCGTGGTTTGGATCCATCGAAAAATTATGCCCTCGGTTTTGCATGGCAATCCCTGTACCAGGCACAACTAGCCCTGACCCAAAGCCCATATAATTGGATTGGATAAATGAGACCATGTTTCCATCAGCGTCGGCTGTACTTAAGTAAACCGTTCCGCTTGCTTTAGGCTTCCCGGCAGTTGGCAGCAGTGCTTCATCTGAGATGAGGCGAAGCCGCTCTTTAGCGTATGTATCGCTCAACAAGTCTTCGATTTTTTCACTCATATTGTTTGTATCTGTAATATATTTTTGACCATCGCTAAACGCCAGTTTGATTGCTTCAATTTGCATATGGTACGTGTCTACCGCTTCTTTATCACCAATATCAACTTGGTTGAGCATATTCAGTGCCATAAGAGCTACGAGTCCTTGGCCGTTTGGCGGAATTTCCCACACATCATAACCACGGTAGTTAACATGTATTGGGTCGACCCACTCTGGCTGGAAATTTTCCAAATCGGCTTTCGATAGGAAGCCGCCATGTTTCTCGAAAAAAGCAGCAATCTTTGCAGCCAGGTCCCCTTTATAAAAGGAAGCCCCTTTGGTTTCGCCAATGCTTCTCAATGTCTCGGCATGGTCCGGGGATTTCCAGATCTCTCCTGCCTTTGGCAAGTGGCCGTTTGGAACGAATGTCTCGAACCAAGCTTGAAATTCTTCGGTGTTGTTCTCCGCTTTAAATTTGTCATAGCTTGCTTTCCATTGTCTTGCAACAGTAGGGGAGAGGGCGAATCCTTCTTCGGCATGGCGAATGGCAGGCTGTAACACATCAATCAAAGGCAACTTGCCGAAACGTTCAGACAACGCTGCCCAGCTTGCAGGAGCACCAGGCACAGTTACAGGGATCATGCCATATTTAGGGATTTCCTCAAACCCTTTTTGTTTTACATTGTCGATGCTAATTGAGGCAGGGGCAGGACCGCTCCCATTTAAGCCATGGAGTTTGCCCTCCGTCCATACAATCGCAAACGCGTCTCCGCCGATTCCATTTGAACAAGGCTCGACAACGGTTAAACAGGCAGCAGTTGCAATCGCCGCATCAATCGCATTTCCGCCTTGTTTCAAAATCTCTAGCCCTGCTTGTGCTGCTAAAGGCTGCGATGTCGCTACCATCCCATTTTTTGCGTAAACAGGCATTCGAGTTGATGGGTATGGATGCAAGTGTGGATCATGATTCATTTCAAAGTCCCTCCTTATCATAAAGTCGATTGTACCATGGAATAGGAATCTATGTATATTGAGGCAAAACCGAATAGGATCTGTTTTTTTAACTTCTTAGAAGTAAAATAAAGCACTATTGCTCAAAATAGGGAGAGGAATTAGCTCAAGACCAAGTTGAACCCATTGACGTATTTGTATATACAGGTTATTATTGAAGCGTTATCATCCATATTTGTATATACAAATTCCGAGGATACATGGAAAATGAGCGTTTTGAAAACGCTGACAGAGGAGGAGCAACAGATGGCAATTAACTACCGTGAAACAGCGGAACAGATTCTTGCCGCTATAGGTGGCGAGGAAAATATTTCTTCGGCAACGCATTGCGTAACACGGCTTCGGCTTGTGCTTAACGATGAAAACGAAGTGGATACAAGCGGTTTAGAGGCAATTGAAGCAGTAAAAGGAACGTTTACTGCGAGCGGCCAATTCCAGATTATTCTTGGCAATGGCATTGTAGATAAAGTATATAAGGAATTGATGGCTCTCACAGGGCGCGAGGAGCAAAGCAAAGACGAGGTGAAAGCGGAAGCCGCTAAAAAAGGGAGCCCTTTGCAACGGGCAATTAAAGTGCTAGCGGATGTCTTTATCCCGATTTTGCCGGCAATTGTCACAGCCGGTTTGTTAATGGGCATCAACAACATTTTAACGGGAAATGACATTTTTTACACAGGGGCGTCCATTATTGACGTTCACCCACAGTGGGCTGATTTTGCTGACATTATCCACGTTATCGCTAATACAGCGTTCACGTTTTTGCCAGCACTGATTGGGTGGTCTGCAGTCAAACGTTTTGGCGGCAACCCATTGCTTGGAATTGTGATGGGGCTAATCCTAGTCCATCCTGCTTTGTTAAACGCCTGGGATTATGGCGCTGCCCGTGAGGCGGGGGAAATCCCAACTTGGAATTTATTTGGTCTTGAAATCAATAAACTTGGCTATCAAGGGCAAGTGCTTCCTGTATTTGTGGCATCGATCATTTTAGCCAAGTTGGAACTATTCTTGCGCAAACGGATACCAGACGCGTTCCATTTACTGACGGTTGCTCCGTTAGCATTGCTCATCACAAGTTTTATTACATTTATTGCAGTAGGCCCGCTTACATTTGCAATTGGGAATTGGATTGCCGATGGTTTTATTTGGCTGTTTGCGACACTGCCTTGGATTGCAGGTTTCTTATACGGAATTATTTATGGCCCCCTTGTCATTACGGGGATGCACCATACATTCCTTGCTGTCGATTTGCAACTCGTTGGTTCAGGCAACGGCACGTTCTTGTGGCCAATTTTGGCGCTGTCTAATATTGCCCAAGGTTCAGCTGCGTTTGCGATGTATTTTCTCGTCAAAAATGCCAATTTAAAAGGGCTAGCGGGGACATCAGGTTTATCAGCTTGGCTCGGCATTACAGAACCAGCCCTTTTCGGTGTCAACTTGCGCTTCCGCTTCCCGTTTTATGCGGCAATTGTAAGCGCGGGAATCGCCGGTATGTTTATTACCATGCAAAACGTCATCGCCAATTCGATCGGCGTAGGGGGCGTGCCTGGCTTCGTATCGATTCGTCCAACAGACTGGATCCCATTCTTTATTGGCATGGCGATCGTGATTGTATTGCCATTCCTCATTACGTTGTTATACGGCAGGCTCCGTCAGCCAAAAAGTTTGCAAGAAGATCATTAAAGACATTCTCAAGGAACTGCTAAGCAGTTCCTTTTTTGAACTTGTATATACAAGTGTGCTAAACTGGTGGTAAATAGAGACAGAGAAAGGTGGATAAACACAAATGGAATGGTGGAGAACAAGTACGGTTTATCAAATTTACCCTAAAAGCTTTAACGATACGACTGGAAATGGCATTGGCGATTTGCAAGGGATCATTGAAAAGCTAGACTATTTAAAAGAACTAGGCATCGACGTCATTTGGTTAACGCCGATTTATGCTTCCCCGCAAAATGACAATGGCTATGACATTTCCGATTATTATGCGATCCACGAAGACTATGGGACGATGGCCGACTTTGAAGAACTCCTTAATGAAACCCATAAACGGGGAATGAAGCTAATTATGGACTTGGTTGTCAACCATACGTCGACTGAACATCAATGGTTTAAAAATGCGAAGCTAAGCAAACAAGCGAAGTACCGTGATTTTTATATTTGGAAAGAAGGCAAAGAAGGAGGTGCACCAACAAATTGGCAATCGAAGTTTGGCGGTTCTGCGTGGGAATACAATGAAGCAACGGATGATTACTACTTGCATTTGTTTGATGTCACGCAAGCAGACTTAAACTGGGAAAATGAACAACTGCGCAAGCATGTCTACGAGATGATGCATTTTTGGTTTAATAAAGGCATTGATGGCTTCCGTCTTGATGTCATTAACTTAATATCGAAAGACCAACGCTTCCCTGACGATGATGGTTCAGTTGCGCCAGGGGACGGCCGCAAATTTTACACAGATGGCCCCCGTGTCCATGAATACTTGCAGGAAATGAACCGAGAAGTATTAGCCAAGTATGATAGCTTAACCGTTGGCGAAATGTCTTCAACGACGATTGAAGACTGTATACGCTATTCCAATCCAAAACAGCGTGAACTATCAATGACGTTTAATTTCCACCATTTAAAAGTGGATTATCCAAATGGAGAAAAATGGGCTGTCGCTGATTTTGATTTTAAAGCGCTAAAACAGATTTTATCGGAATGGCAAGTCCGTATGCATGAAGGCGGGGGATGGAATGCGTTGTTTTGGTGCAACCACGACCAGCCGCGGGTTGTTAGCCGTTATGGCGATGAGGACGAATACCATAACCAATCAGCGAAGATGTTGGCTGCGACCATCCATTTCATGCAAGGGACGCCCTATGTGTATCAGGGTGAAGAGTTCGGCATGACAAACCCGAATTTCACAAGCATCGACGATTACCGCGACGTAGAGTCATTGAATGTGTACGCTCGCTTAAAAGAAGAGGGTGTGCCTGAAGAACATATTCTCGCGATCCTTAAACAGAAATCCCGGGACAACTCTCGGACGCCGGTCCAATGGGATTCAAGCGAGCAAGCTGGATTTACAACGGGCACGCCATGGATAAAGGTGAGCAGCAATTACAAGGAGATCAATGCCAAAAAAGCGCTCAGTGACCCGAATTCGATTTTTTATTTCTATCAAAAGCTCATTGCGCTGCGGAAAAAGCTGCCAATTGTGACAACAGGTGATTACCGCTTGCTCGTGCCTGAACATGACCATGTATTTGCATACGTGCGCACGGATGGTACGGAAAAACTCCTTGTCGTTTCAAATTTTTACCCTGTAAATTGCGATTTTGAATGCCCAGAAGATCTGGTATCATTAAAAGCGACACAGTTAATAAGCAACTACAACCAAAAACGAAAACTGGAAAAAACATTTTCGCTCAAGCCTTATGAAACGGTAGCATTCCAGTTGAAGGAGTAAGAGAAGCACGTGAAAAACAAGTTTCAATCGATTTATCAAGCGCTCATACAAGCAATCAATAGCGGTGTTTATGCTCCTGGCGAAACGTTGCCTTCTGAAAACGAACTGACAGAGATGTTCCAAGCATCGAGGGAAACGATTCGCAAAGCACTGAAAATGTTATCAGAACACGGGTATATTCAAAAGATACAAGGCAGAGGTTCTGTTGTGCTTGATGTCGCACGCCTCGATTTCCCGGTTTCAGGGGTTGCAAGCTTCCAAGAACTAAATGAAAAGCTTGGTTTGCAAGCTAAGACGGATGTCGTCTGCTTTACAGCTGTTAAAGCAGATAAAACAATCGCAAAAAAGTTGGAAATTGAAACAGGTGAGCAAGTTTGGCAAGTGGAGCGAATCCGCTTAATTGATGGGGAACGAATTATATTGGATAAGGACACGTTTGTTTCCAGTCTTGTCCCTGGTTTAACGAAAGACATTTGTGCGGGCAGCATTTATGCCTACATTGAGAAGCAACTAGGCCTTGCTATCAGCTTTGCCAAAAAGGAAATTGTCGTTGAAGCGGCGACTGAGGAAGACCAGGCCATGCTTGACCTCGATGAAAGTGGCCGTGTAGTTGTTGTCAGAAGCTATACGTATTTAGACAATGCTGTGCCTTTCCAGTACACAGAGTCACGCCATCGTGCGGACCGCTTCCGATTTGTTGATTTTGCCAGACGCAACCCTTAAATCGATGGCAGTTTTCATAGTGGGGACGATTTAGCTGCTGCTCGACCGGTGAAACAAATCGGTTTTAATTGGTGCCAAACCGCAGTATACTTAAAGTGAAAGGAGCGAACCCGTTTGTCTGTGTACGATTTTTCGGTTAAAACGAGTAACGGCCAAGACGTTTCATTATCAGCTTACAAAGGCAATGTTTTGCTCATTGTCAATACCGCAACTAAATGCGGCTTTGCTTCACAGTTTGCAGGGCTTGAAAAGCTGTACAATGACTATAAGGAAAAAGGCTTTTATGTGCTCGGCTTTCCAAGCAACCAATTTTTAAACCAGGAGCCGGTTGCCGATGAAGACATGGAACAGGTGTGTAAAATCAATTTCGGCGTTACGTTCCCACTGTTTGCAAAAACAGATGTGAAAGGCAAACATGCCAACCCGTTGTTCAATTATTTGAAAGCGGCCAAAAAGGGAATGTTGAGCGAAGAGATTAAATGGAACTTCACGAAATTTCTCGTCAACCGAAAAGGCGAAGTCATTAAGCGTTATGCGCCTGCTACAAAACCGGAAACGATTGAAGCAGATGTCATCGAAGAACTGAAGGCCGATGCATAGAAAAGGCTGTGCAGCATAGGACGCTGCACAGTTTTTTTAGGAGGATGGCAATATGGCAAATCGTTTGGAAGATGAGGCTGTTGAGTTTCTTTCCCTTTTTTACGAGGAGCGTTGCTTAGACGGCAAAGAAGCGCGGATTCGCGACGTTTGCGAAGCGATCCGTACAGACGGCACATACGAGCATACGGCTGAGGAGCTTGCATTTGGGGCGAGGCTCGCTTGGCGCAACAGCAATCGTTGCATTGGCCGCTTATTTTGGGAACGGCTTACCGTTATTGATGAACGGGAAGCACGTACAGAAGAAGCGGTCGCACAAGCGCTTTTTAGGCATATTGAATATGCGACAAACGGCGGGAAAATTATTCCGACGATTACGGTGTTTAAACAAGGGGCTTCAATCCGCATTTGGAATGCGCAACTTGTCCGTTATGCAGGCTATCGCGGTGATGGCCGCATTATTGGCGATCCTGCTTCCCTTGAATTAACGGACATTTGCAAGCAGCTTGGCTGGGTTGGTGCAGGGGGCGATTTTGATGTGCTACCCCTTGTCATATCGGTGGGTGCACGTCCCCCTCAGCTATTCCCTATCCCCGAGCATCTGATTAAAGAAGTGGCCCTTGTCCATCCTGATAACGAAGCATTTGCAAGGCTGAACCTTAAATGGTACGCAGTGCCGTTTATATCAAATATGCGCCTAGAAATTGGCGGCATTTCTTATTACGCAGCGCCGTTTAACGGTTGGTATATGGGCACGGAAATCGGCGCCCGCAATTTAGCCGATGATTTCCGCTATAACCGCTTGCCAGAAGTGGCTGCCGTGCTCGGAATCAGCATGGAGCGTGAAGCATCCCTATGGCGCGATCAAGCGCTTGTTGAATTAAACCGTGCTGTTCTCTATTCGTATCAGGAACAAGGCGTAAGCATAGTCGATCACCATACTGCCGCAAAACAGTTTCAACGTTTTATTGGCAATGAAACAGAAGCAGGGCGCGGCGTGACAGGCGACTGGACGTGGCTAATCCCGCCGATGTCCCCAGCGCAGACGGATATTTTTCACCAGTCGTTTGATAATCGCATCGTTTCGCCGAATTACTTCCAAGAAAAGCCACCCTATTGTAGGAAAGGGATAATAGAAGAACATTAAAGGAAGATGCACATGAGTTTACTTCGAGCAGAAGGGCTAACAAAGTCTTTTGGCGACAAGATTTGTTTTGAATCGATTCACTTTAGTTTAGAAAAAGGCGACAGAATTGGCTTGCTTGGCGTTAATGGCACAGGCAAATCGACGTTGTTAAAAGGGCTCGCCGGAGTCGAAGGGTTTGATGGGGGCGCTTTGTTTCATGCCAATGATTTTACGCTAGAATACTTGCCGCAACAGCTCGACATGCCAGAAAATGAAACAGCCATTCGCTATATTTACAAGAGCGAATCGACGTTGATGCGAACGGTAGCGAGCTATGAAAAGGCGCTTCAAAACTTAGAGGCACACCCACACGATAACAAGAGCCAAACTGAGCTTCTGAAATGGCAAGAGGAAATGGACCGCGTTGGCGCTTGGGAAGCGGCTACACAGGCGAAAACCATTCTTAGCAAACTTGGGGTTTCGGCCCTTTCGGCGAAGCTTGGCACGTTGTCAGGTGGCCAGAAAAAACGTGTTGCCTTGGCGCGGGCACTCATTCAGCCAGCTGATTTGCTATTACTCGACGAGCCGACGAACCATCTTGACCATGCAACGGTTGAATGGTTGGAAGAACATTTAAAACAATATCCTGGTGCATTGATCGTGATCACTCACGACCGCTACTTTTTAAACCGCGTCGCCAATACCATTTTTGAGTTATCAGAGGGAGCGCTATACCGGTATGTTGGCAACTTTGAGACCTATTTAGAAGAAAAAGCGGAACGCAAAGCGCAAGCAGAGCAAGCGGAGGATAAGCGCAAAAATTTGCTTAGGCGGGAGCTTGCCTGGCTAAAGCGAGGAGCGAAGGCGAGAACGACGAAGCAAAAGGCACGGATTCAACGGGTAGAAGCACTGAATGCCCAAACTGGCCCAAATGCCAATAGGCAGCTGGATATGCCAATTGGCCATAAACGTCTTGGCAAACAAGTGATTGAGCTTCGCCAAGTTAGCAAATCGTACCAAGGAAAGATGCTTTTTTCCGACTTGTCTTTCTTAATGGGGAAAAATGAACGGCTTGGCATTATTGGCGAAAATGGCAGCGGAAAAACAACGTTGCTGAATATGATGGCAGGGAGGACTGTTCCCGACAGCGGGACGGTTGATGTGGGCGAAACAGTGCGGATCGGCTATTACCGCCAAGAAGATGCAGAGCTTGACGGCGATTTGCGCGTGGTTGAATACATTAAGGAAGTTGCTGAAGTGGTTTACACCACAAAAGGGGATGCTATTTATGCCGAGCAAATGCTTGAACGTTTTCTGTTTCCACGGTCGCAACAATGGACCTATATTCGCCGTTTGTCAGGCGGTGAAAAAAGACGTTTGTATTTGCTGCGCGTGCTAATGGGCGAACCGAATGTGTTGTTCCTCGACGAACCAACAAATGACCTAGATGTCGAAACACTTGCTGTACTAGAAGACTATTTAGACACATTCCCTGGCGCGGTTGTTGTGGTTAGCCATGATCGCTATTTCCTTGACCGTGTTGTTGACCGAATGCTGATTTTCGAAGGCAATCGCTTGTTGCGCTATGACGGCGATTACAGTGATTATATGACGGGCAGAAACGACATCACTGATAAACAGCCACAGCACGAACAAGTGCCAACGCCACAGCCGAAAAAAGAACAAAAAAAGTTATCATATAATGAGCAACGCGAATGGGAGCAAATTGATGGCCATATAGCAGCGCTTGAAGAAAGACAGCAGATCCTTGAGCAGGCGATTGCCGACGCAGGCAGTGATTATGGGCGAATTGCTGATTTGCTAAAAGAAAAAGAAATGCTGGACAGTGAGTTGGAGGCCGCTCTTAATCGCTGGGCAGAACTGGCCGAAAAAATAGAAGCATTACAGTCGAAATAGATCATACGAACGAGCAAAAACACAGGATCTTGTCAGGATTGCTGTGTTTTTTGCTTGCCGTTTGCCCGGTGCAACAAAAAGCTTACTTTTGGGTGAAAATGATTGAATTTGAATGTTTTTGGTTGTATACTAAGCAAAGAGAGCTGAGGTGTGCGAAATGCTGACATTGGAAAGGCAAGAAAAAATCCTCGCCCTTCTCGCAAAGAACGAAGTGGTGAAAATTCAAGAATTAATTGTAGAAACTGGTGCTTCTGAGTCTACGATACGACGAGACTTGACGGAGCTTGAGCAGAGAAATAAATTAAAGCGCATTCATGGCGGTGCTACGTTATTGAAAAAAATGCGAGATGAGCCAACAATCGCGCAAAAAACGCTCAAAAACCGTCAGGAAAAAATAAAAATTGCCAAGCAGGCTGCTGAACTCGTACAAGATGGAGATTGCCTGTTTTTAGATGCAGGAACAACTACTTATGAAATGATCCCCTTTTTGAAAGGCAAACAGATTGTAGTTGTGACAAATGGATTAACAAATATTGCCCATTTGCTTGAAGCCGAAATTGACACACATGTGCTTGGCGGGTATGCAAAAAAAGGCACACACGCTTTTGTTGGCCGAAACGCGTTGGAGGCGATTGATGCCTTTCGCTTTGACTTTGTGTTTCTTGGCACAAATGGCATTACCCCTAGTGATGGGTATACAACTCCTGATCTTGAAGAAGCCTATATAAAAGTACAAGCGCTAAAACGAGGGCGGCAAACATATGTGTTAGCAGACCATACAAAATTTGGCGACGTTTCGTTTTCAAAAATTGCCGATGTGGAGCGTGCCGCCATCATCACAAGCTCTTATACACGTGAAGAACAACCAGAGCTGTTTTCACAACTTGCAGCTAAGACGACAATCAAGGTGGTAGAACAATGATTTACACAGTGACGTTAAATCCGGCAATGGATTACTTTGTCGCGCTCGATTCAATAAATAAGGGAGGTGTAAACCGGGCAGCCCATGACTACAAAGCACCCGGCGGCAAAGGCATTAATGTCTCCCGTGTGCTAAAGCGGATCGGCCATCCGAGCACCGCGCTTGGCTTCATTGGCGGTTTTACAGGCGAATACATTAAAGCCAATGTAGAGGCAGACGGTGTCCACACGTCTTTTATTGAAATAAGCGGCGACACTCGTATCAACATTAAGCTAAAAGCGGATGTGGAAACAGAAGTCAATGGCGTTTCTCCGGCGATTGCAGCAAATGATGTAGCAGCACTTGAAGAGCAGTTGACACAACTGAAAGCAAACGATGTGGCCGTTTTCGCAGGCAGCGTCCCTCCAAGCCTTGAGACAAATGTATATGCGAAATGGAGCAAGTTGCTTAAAGACCGCGGTGTTTCTGTCTTTATAGATACAAGCGGAAAACCGCTAGAAGAAGCCGTTGCTGCACAGCCAGACTTCATTAAGCCTAACCAACATGAATTGGCTGAGTTTGCAGGCGAAGCGATCGATTCTCTCGAAGCGGCTGTTCCCCATGCTAAGGCGCTTGTGGCGAAAGGAATCGGCCATGTCTTTGTTACATTTGCTGGGGACGGTGCGTTGCTTGCTACAGAGCAATCGATTTTGTTGGCAACGACGCCAAGAGGTACTGTCAAAAACTCCGTCGGTGCAGGGGATTCCGTTGTAGCAGGGTTTATCGGCGCCACGGCGGAAGGGATGTCCCTTCCCGAAGCTTTCCGTTTTGCTGTTGCTTCAGGAAGCGCTACAGCCTTTTCAACAGGCTTTGCTGAACGGACGACGATCGAAGCACTCATGGACGAGGTAGCGGTCACTATTTATAGAGAGGGGTAAACAAAGGAATGAAAATTTCTGATTTGCTCAAGAAAGAAACAATGATTCTCGACTTGGCGTCAACGACGAAAGAAGCGGTTATTGATGAATTAATCGCCAAGCTTGGGGAAGCAGGGCGATTAAACGATGCAGAAGCGTACAAAAAAGCGATTTTGGCAAGGGAAGCGCAAAGCACGACCGGCCTTGGCGACGGCATTGCGATTCCACATGCTAAAACGGCAGCTGTCAAAACGCCAGCGATTGCGTTTGGCCGCTCGAAAGCAGGGATTGATTACGACGCATTGGACGGACAGCCAAGCCATCTATTTTTCATGATTGCTGCCTCTGAAGGGGCAAACAATGAACATTTAGCAACGTTAGCAAAGCTGTCAACTTATTTAATGGACGACGATTTTCGAAAAGGCTTGCTCAACGCAGCTTCATTGGATGACATTCTGGCATTGATTGATGAAAAGCAAGCAATGGAAGACAAAGAAGCGGAGCCAGAGGAACAAACCGAAAGCGCTTCCGAAGATTCTGGCAAATTCATTCTCGCTGTGACTGGCTGTCCAACTGGGATTGCCCATACGTTTATGGCTGCCGATGCGATCAAGAAAGAAGCGACTGACCGCGGCTATAAAGTAAAGGTAGAGACAAACGGGTCTGGAGGCGTGAAAAACCGTTTAACAGCAGCGGAAATTGACGAAGCTGACGGCATCATTGTTGCTGCTGATACAAAAGTAGAAATGGACCGTTTTAGCGGCAAACGCGTGGTCATTGCTCCAGTGGCAGATGGCGTCCGTAAGCCAGCAGAGTTAATTGATCGTTCCCTTTCAGGAAAAGAACCTGTTTACCAAGGCAGTGGCGGCAAAGGCGAAAACGAGCAAAGCGAAGAGAAAAAATCAGGCGGCGCTGCTATTTACAAGCATTTAATGAATGGCGTTTCCAATATGCTTCCATTTGTCATTGGCGGCGGAATTTTGATTGCCTTAAGCTTTGTATTTGAGACAGCTTTTGGCGCAGATAACCCGATCCGCGAATTGTTAATGGCGATTGGTGGCGATAATGCATTTGCACTCTTTATCCCCGTTCTTGCTGCGTTTATTGCAATGAGCATAGCCGACCGGCCAGGATTTGCCCCTGGTTTAATTGGCGGGTTTATGGCCGTAAATGGCGATTCTGGATTTTTAGGCGGCTTGCTCGCTGGATTTTTAGCAGGCTACTTAGCCTTGTTTGTACGCAAATTGCTGTCTGGCATTCCTCAATCGCTTGAAGGGTTAAAAACGATCTTATTTACGCCTGTGTTAAATATTTTGTTTACAGGCACAATTATGTACTACTTAATTGCGCCCCTTGCTTGGGTGAACACAGGAATGCAAAATTGGCTAGGCGACCTCGGCACAGGGAACATGGTCATTCTAGGCACGGTTCTTGGAATCATGATGGCGATTGACATGGGCGGTCCTATTAATAAAGCAGCCTATACGTTTGGGATTGCGATGATTGATGCTGGCAACCTTGGGCCCCAGGCAGCAGTCATGGCTGCAGGAATGGTGCCTCCACTAGGGATTGCCATCGCCACAACGTTTTGGAAGCATAAATTTACGAAGCAGCAACGAGAGTCAGGGCGGACAAACTATGTCCTTGGCGCTTCTTTCATTACAGAAGGGGCGATTCCGTTTGCGGCGGCAGACCCAATCCGTGTTATTTCGGCAAGCGTTGTCGGCGCCGCTGTGGCTGGCGGTTTAACCGGATTGTTCCATATACAGCTCCCTGCGCCACATGGAGGCATTTTTACAATGTTCCTAGTCAATGAGAGCACATGGTCTTACATCGGCCTGTATGCGTTGGCTATCGCAATTGGCGCGATTGTGACTGGAATCATATATGGAATCATTAAAAAGCCAATTGAAAACAAGTAACGAAAAGCCTGTTTTGACATAACGGTCAAAACAGGCTTTTTCACTAGGAGCAAATAATAAAAAAACCCAGGCCTTAGAAAGCCTGAGCGTGGCTAAATCGTGCTTTTACAAAGTCGCTTTTTGTAGTTTATCAATAAAAGCAAGGGAACGCCCTGTACCGATAGCGACAGATTCAAGTGGGTTTGGTGCAACGTGGACAGGCACAACAATTTGGTTGGCAATCCAATCTTGCAAGCCATTTAACATGGCGCCACCGCCTGTCAACAGAACGCCTCGGTCGACAATATCGCCTGACAGTTCTGGCGGGCAATCTTCCAATGTGCTCCGCAATGCTTCAAGCAATTGCCATAACAGCTCGCTTAAAGCACCTTGGACTTCTTTTGAGTTTAATTCAATCGTTTTCGGCAAACCATTGACAAGATCCCGGCCCCGCACTTCCATTGTCCGCGTTTCATGGTCAATTGGCGCATAGCCAATGTCGATTTTAATTTGCTCGGCTGTCCGTTCGCCAATGAGGACATTGTATTGCTTGCGCACGTATGAAATAATCGCGTCATCAAATTTATCTCCGCCGACCCGGACAGAATTCGAAGAGACTACGCCGCCGTACGAAATGATGGCGACTTCCGTTGTACCGCCGCCGATGTCGACTACCACATTGGCTGTTGGCTCTTCTACAGGCAAGTCTGCACCGATCGCCGCAGCTACAGGTTCTTCAATAATATGGACTTGTTTAGCGCCACAGCTGCGCACTGCGTCAAGGATGGCTCTTCGTTCAACAGACGTTGAGCCTGTCGGCGCGCACACAACAACGGTTGGCTTGCGGACAGCCATGCCCATGTTTTTGCTCGCCTTGCGCATTATTTCTTTTAAAAGGCTAGCTGTTACGTCAAAATCGGCAATCACGCCGTCACGGAGAGGGCGCATAGCAACGATTTGGGCTGGCGTTTTGCCGACCATGTTTTTTGCTTCTATCCCAATAGCGAGAACATCACGTGTTTCCGTATTTAAAGCGACAACAGATGGTTCATTTAAAATGATTCCTTTTTCTTTTGAGTAAACAAGAATATTGGCAGTTCCTAAATCAATGCCAATTTGTGAAGATGACCACATAATTTCCACCACGTTTCTTCCAGATTTCCTATGCTAACGTTTAGTTTATCAAGGACACGGTTTGCGAGAAAGGGGAAAAGGTTGGAAAATTGTTGTGGATTGATGTCGAAAGATGAGACGAATCACCTATTTTGTTACACAAATGTAAAGAGGCGCCTGAACAAGAATGAATGTTGATGTTAAACCTAAGACTATGAACTTAGAAAGCGCTTGTTCAGCCGTAGTGTAATTGGAGTAAGTTGCCAATAAAACATGAGCGTCCTCAGGCTGATAGCCGAGGAAAGGTGCCAATAGAACGAGGGTTCATGAGTAGATGAGTGAGTGAGACAAACGACAAATATGCGAGCGTTTGTATACAGGTTGAAGCGCCTGGGAAAGGGCGCTTCAGTAGTGGGGGAAGGGTTGTTTGCTTTTAGAAAACAACGAAGGGGGTTTTTCATTGTTTTCCTGTATAGTTTCTATACCCGTTTAAAAGCGTAATAAACATAAAAGCAACAAAAAATGAACCATTTTTCTGGATACTTTGTTAGCCAAAAGTCGGTAAGTTTTCAGAACAGGGCAGGCTTGTTTCTTAAAGCTTCCTTTGGTACGATAAAAAAATCGTGTGTAATAAAGGAGCAACAACATGGCAACTTCACAACAATGGTCTTCAAAATTAGGTTTTTTATATGCAACGGCTGGCAGCGCAATTGGCCTCGGCGCTATATGGAAGTTTCCTTACATTGCAGGCACAAGCGGTGGAGGCGCTTTTTTTGTGCTTTTCCTCGCATTTACTTTGCTGATAGGTGTTCCTTTACTTATCGGTGAATACGTGCTTGGTCGCCATTCAGGCCGAGACGCGATTTCAACCTATAACATGCTGGCGCCCCGTTCGGTCTGGAGTGTGACAGGCTGGCTTGGCGTCGTCACTTGTTTTTTGATCCTGTCTTTTTACAGCGTCGTCGGGGGCTGGTCGCTGATTTATTTAGGTTCCTCCTTATTTGGCCAGCTAGGCGGCCTTGATGTAGGCGGGTACCAAGCTAAATTTACGGGATTGATCGCAAATCCTTATTTGGCTGTCGGGGCACAGGCGTTGTTTTTAGGATTGACGGCTGCCGTTGTGCAAAAAGGGGTCCAGAAAGGGATTGAACGAGCAAGCAAATGGATGATTCCCGCTTTGTTTGTCCTTTTAGTGCTATTGTCGATTTATTCACTCACACTTGATGGAGCTAAGGAAGGACTGGCCTTTCTGTTCAAGCCAAATTGGGAAAGCCTTTCAAGCGAAGTAGTTTTGTTCGCCCTTGGCCAATCCTTTTTTGCTTTATCGATTGGCGTTTCGGTGATGGTGACTTTCAGTTCATATGCGTCAAAAAAGCAAGATTTGCCTGTATCTGCTGCTACATTAGGGGTAATGAATATTTTTGTCGCAATGCTGGCAGGAATCGTTATATTCCCCGGTGTGTTCACTTTCGGTCTAGAACCAAGCGAAGGGCCGACGCTTATTTTTGCAGCCGTGCCAGCGATTTTTTCGCAAATGCCATTTGGCGATATCGTGGTTGTCCTCTTTTTCATGCTTTTCTTCTTCGCTGCTCTTAGCACCGCTTTTTCACTGTTAGAAATTGTCGTCGCTGCCTTTATGAGAGGGGATGGAGACAAACGGGCAAAAGGAAGCTGGCTAATCGCTTTGTTTGTGTTGCTGATGGGCATTCCTTCTGCATTGTCATTTGGCGTGATCGGGGATGTGCACCTATTTGGTATGCCCTTTTTCGACTTGGTGGATTTTCTTGCATCCAACATATTGATGCCGATTGGTTCGTTGCTCATATGCATCTTTTTGCTTGTTAAAGTAAAACGACAAACACTCGCAGCAGAATTCCAAATGGGCAGCGTCCTTGGCAAAAAAGCTTTTACATTATGGTATACGATTATGACCGGTATCGTTCCTGTAGCAATTGCCGTTGTCTTGATTGACCAATTTTTTGGATTTAATCTATTTGCTCTCCTATTTTCTTGAAATATGTTATAATAGCAAAAAGCAAGAGGGGGCATCATTGTGAATAAGGACGAATTGCATGTTTATCTTGAGAAAAAGTTGAGCGATGCAAAAGTGCAATTTGAACGTACGATTGATTGCAAACACACTGAATTCGATGACCTGTACCCATATATGACCGAACAGCCCCAATTTTTTTGGTATAAGCGCTACGTCGCTTGGCAAGAGCTCCTTACTCTTGTTCAAGTCGCAAAAGACTTCGACTTTAACTGGCATAAGCTGTTTTCAAAAAAGCAATCCAGGTATGTGGAAGCACAAGTGCTTGATGCGAAAGTATTGGATAACTGGTATGAAGAAAAGACGGCAGATTCCATGCCTTAAACCAATCGCCCCTGGCCTTATGGCCAGGGGTTTTTCGTAATGCTTACCGCTTAGTTTATTTCCGTTAAATTCCATAAAATACAGCAAAAAGCACCGATTCGAGTAAATTAGTGGAGCGGTTATGGAACGAAGCGCCCTGACATGGTTTAATAGGAATGTGAATCGTTTGAATATAAGGAGGATGCTGAATGAAAGCGACGGGCATTGTCCGTAAAGTGGACCAGCTAGGGCGAATTGTCGTGCCAAAAGAATTGCGGAAAACCATGGGAATTGATATTGGCAGCCCATTGGAAATCTATGTAGAAGATGACCGTGTGATTGTCAGGAAGTACGAGCCTTCCATCAAAACATGCATGGTAACAGGTGAATCTTCAGAAGAACATTTGGAGCTTGCAAACGGAAATGTTGTGCTGAGCCAGGAAGCGGCCAAACAGTTATTGGACGAGTTAAAGCAAAAAGAGAGCCGTTTTGTCGGGAACGCTTAAACGGACAGCTTAGACAGGTAGAAGCCGTTTGTCAGACGGTGAAACGAGTGAGAGCGATTAGCACATAGGCTCGTAGGCAATGGTATTCTTTGTTGGAATACATGCAAACGACAAACTATTCGAGTATTGTTTACAGACTGAAAGGACATAGGTTGCTGCCTATGCCCTTTTTCTTATTATAAAAACGAAATGGTGGCGTGTTCTTGGTTGTAAATTTCTTTAATGTCTTCCCCGATATCTTCTTCCAATTCTTCTCTCGATGGAATGCTGCTATAATTTTGTACAATTGAGAACGTATCGAGGCATAGCAATAAATACGGGTAGCGTTCTGGTGGGTCAACGATAAGCACAAATAACTTGTCCGAAGATGTACAAATGAAGTCACCTGCTTTGTCAGCGGTCCGTTTCCGTTCAATATGGATGTCCAAGTTTCGCTCACCTCTTTATCCAAAATCATCGCCAGGTTGATCCAAATTTATACATCGTCGTCGTGGTAGCGCGCTTTCGTTGAAACGGAAAATCAAGTATGCTAAATGCAGGTGAGAGACAAACGTTCCTAATTAGGCCGCTTTTGGCCTTACGGGTATGCTAACTAGCTTTAACATTACCGTTGTTTCGGTTTTTTGCTCGTTGATTTGTTTGTTCCGTTGTCAATAAGTTCACTTGCAACTTCTTCATTAAACATGGATTCAGTTGGTGTCTGGTTATTGGTCAAGGTTTTTTTTGCTTGTTTATTTCGTTTCAAGTTGCCTCACCTCCATCCATACGTTTTCCATGGCAGTCCGAAACTATACGATCCAAGGAGGTTAAAAAATGGCAAAGCAAAAATATTACGTTGTTTGGAAAGGAAGAAAACAAGGGATTTTCCGGTCATGGGCTGACTGTGAAGCCCAAGTGAAAGGGTACCCTCAGGCAAGGTTTAAATCATTCCCTACGCTTGCAGAAGCAGAGGCTGCTTTCCAAGGCAAAAGCATGGCCTCTTCAGTGAGGCCAAAAGACAAAGCGCAAAAATCACCTGTTTGGGACAGCGTTAGCGTTGATGTTGGTAGCCAAGGGAATCCTGGAAAAGTTGAATACAAAGGGGTTGACACCAAGACAGGGGAGATTTTATTTGAAAAGACGCCCATTAACATGGGCACGAATAATATGGGCGAGTTTTTAGCGATTGTCCATGGCCTCGCCTATGTACAAGGAACGGACAAGCCTGTCTACTCTGATTCTGCGACTGCAATTGGTTGGGTAAAAAAGAAAAAAGCCAATTCTACATTAAGCCGGACAAAAGAAACGGAAGAAATTTGGTCGCTTGTGGAACGGGCGGAGAAATGGCTGCGCGAAAACCCTAACCATAATCCAGTGTTAAAATGGGAAACGGATGTGTGGGGAGAAATAAAAGCCGATTATGGCCGAAAGTGATCGTCGTTAAAAAGGGGAATTTAAGGGTATAGATATAAAAAATCGGTTTGTTTTGAAAAGGAGTGCTTGAGCTGTTATGTACGAGACATTGCTAGCCGTTCAGAAAGAGCATGTGTTTACTGGCGCTACAAAAGCCGTTGCTTACCGAAAACAACAGCTCCAAAAGTTAAAAACGATGCTGCAAACGTATGAAAAAGAGCTGCTTTCGGCGTTACGAGCGGATTTGAATAAACAAGAGCCTGAAGCTAGGATGGTTGAAATGGCTTTTCTACACCAAGAGATCGATTTGGCGTTGGAGTCAATCGATGAATGGGTCAAGCCAATGAAAGTGAAAACGCCTACCAGCCATACCGGTTCAAAAAGCTGGGTGGCAACAGAACCATACGGTAGCGTCTTAATCATTTCCCCTTGGAATTATCCGATTCAACTCACATTTGCACCTTTAATTGGTGCCCTTGCTGCTGGCAATGCCGCAGTGCTCAAGCCTTCTGAGTTGACGCCGCGGACTTCAAGCATAATGGCTGCCGCTGTCCGGGCCACATTTCCGAAAGAGCTCGTGACCGTGGTAGAAGGAGACGCGAAAACAGCAGAGACGCTACTCAATCTTCCATTTGACTCTATTTTCTTTACTGGAAGTGCCGCTGTCGGAAAAATCGTGTTAGAAAAAGCAGCTAAACATATGACGCCATGTACGCTTGAATTAGGTGGGAAAAGCCCAGTGATTGTGGATGGCGAAGCAAAATTGAAATTGGCGGCCAAACGGATTGCTTGGGGAAAATTTTTAAATGCTGGGCAAACATGCATCGCTCCCGATTATGCTCTTGTCGATGAAGACGTGTACGAACCGTTTCTCGAGCAGCTAAAAACGCAAACATATACGCTTTTTTCGGACAAGACAAAAGAAGGAACCTATACGCAAATTGTGAACGACAAACACTTTGAGCGCCTGCGCCGCTATTTAGATAATGGTCATATTGCCCTTGGCGGTCAAATTTCACCACAGGCGCGTTTAATCTCTCCAACAATCTTAACCAATGTTCCTTGGGATGCGCCGATCATGCAGGAGGAAATCTTTGGGCCCATCTTGCCTGTGTTCCGATACAAAACGCCTGCCGAAGCAATTCAAAAAGTCCGCTCATTGCCGAATCCACTTGCACTCTATGTATTTTCTGAAAACGAGCGTGTACAACGGCTATTTACGGAGCAGCTTTCGTTTGGCGGTGGCTGCATTAACGACACACTTATGCATGCAGCAAACCCGTACCTTCCTTTCGGCGGCAAAGGAGCGAGTGGCATTGGTGCTTACCATGGCTATGAAAGCTTTCGCACTTTTTCCCATCAAAAGAGCTTGTTAAAGCAATCGACAACATTTGATGTGCCATTTCGTTACAAACAAGGGAAAATCGCAAATACATTTATTCGTAATATATGCAAATAGGAGTGGATCGAAATGGAGGATATGTTTGACGTTGTTGGTGTAGGGATTGGTCCTTATAATTTAGGGCTGGCAGCCATGATAGCAGAAAGCACCGATATCAAAGCAGCCTTTTTTGATGAAAATGATGTCTTTTTGTGGCATCCTGGCATGCTGCTTGATGGAACCGACCTTCAGGTTCCTTTTTTAGCGGATTTAATAACGTTGGCTAATCCGCAGAGCCGCTACACCTTTTTAAATTATGCTCATGCGGAAAAAAGGCTGATGTCCTTTTATTTTTTCAACCGCTTTGACATTCCAAGAATGGAGTACAATGCCTATTGTCAATGGGTGGCAGGGCAACTAAGCAACTGCCATTTTGGCACAAAGGTGTTGGAGGTTCAGTATGAAGCGGAGAAAGAAGCATATCGAGTCGTGCTATTAGCGGCTGGAATAGAAAAAACGGTTTATGCAACCCATATCGTTGTTGGTACTGGTAGTGTGCCGCTCCTTCCAGGCAGCTTAGAAAAAGCATGCAACGAAGACATCATCCATTCAAGCGACTATCGCTTTTATGAAAAAGACATAAAGGAAGCACGGTCGGTAACGGTAATCGGTTCAGGGCAGAGCGCTGCTGAAATTTTTTACTCCCTTTTACAGAACCAACCGAATCACCATTACACCCTTAACTGGTTTACAAGATCGCCAGGCTTTTTCCAACTAGAAGAATCAAAGATTGGGCAAGAGCTTTTTTCGCCAGATTTTGTTTCTTATTTTCATGAACTTCCCTATGAAACAAGGAAGGACACCCTTTCACTGCTCGGGCATTTGCGCAATGGCGTGCAAGCTAAAACACTCCACAACATTTATGACCTATTGTACCACCGCAGCATTGCCAAAAAAGCTTCTCCTGCTTTAATACGCGCCAATATGGAAGTGACAACGATTGAGAAAAAGGGACCGCGGAGCTATCAAGTGATCGGAGAACAAACACAACAAAGGCAGACGTTTGCCTACCAGACAGAAAAAGTCATTTTAGCAACAGGCTATAAGCCGAATGTCCCCCGCTGGTTGGAAGCAATGCAGACTGAGCTGGAAATGGAAGGCGAAAGCGAGTTTAAACTAACACGTAATGCAGAACTCCTTTTTAAAGATGCGCGCAAAAACCGGATGTTTTCCTTAATGAATGTCGAACATGCGTTAGGGACAAGTGCCACCAATCTCGCTTTATCGGTTGAACGGAACGCACGGATTGTAAATGAACTATGTGGCAATGAGGTATTCCAAGTAAGCCCAGGATCTGTTTTTCAACAATTCGGCAATGAAGAGGACGGAAGCTGACCGGGGCAGCTTCCGTTTTTTATTGTGATGACAACCTTATCTCCGTTTTAAGACTTAGCAATCATTTGTGCATGCGCCTCATTCTTATCCTTCTCATAAATAGTTTTAAAACCCATCATATTATTTGTCCAAACAGAATAAAATGGTTTCTCAAGTAAGAAGCGCTAATTGTGAAAGGACGGCTCTTGTACTAGCTCGTAGTGACTGCTTCGTAAGCACCGGAGCAAAGAATGGAAACAACGTACGTTTGCAATTTGTATAGATTCGTTCTTAAAAATTATTATAAATAACATTGACTTTCAACCTCAATCCACGTACACTATATTTAACGATAATGATTCCAATTAAGGAATAAGTTTAGTTGTATCGTTCATTTGCCAACGATGACATATTGGTAAAGCTTAATGATCAAAAGGGGGATTACATATGCGACGATTAACAGATAATCAAGGACATCCAATTTACGACAATCAAAACTCGCGTACAGCTGGCCAACATGGCCCAACTTTGTTAGAAGACTACCATTTGGTGGAAAAACTCGCCCATTTTGACCGTGAACGGATTCCCGAACGGGTTGTCCATGCGCGGGGGGCTGGTGCCCATGGCGTATTTAAAGTAAAAAACAATATGAAGCGTTATACAAAAGCAAACTTTCTTTCTGAAGATGGGAAAGAAACGCCTGTTTTCGTCCGCTTCTCAACAGTCATACACGGTGGTACCTCTCCAGAGACGCTTCGCGATCCACGGGGATTTTCTGTTAAGTTTTATACAGAAGAAGGAAACTATGATTTTGTCGGCAACAACTTGCCTGTTTTTTTCATTCGTGACGCGATTAAATTTCCGGATGTGATCCATTCTTTAAAGCCAGATCCACGTACGAATATCCAAAGCCCTGACCGGTATTGGGATTTTATGAGCTTAACGCCAGAATCAACAAACATGCTTACCCATCTATTTACGGACGAAGGCATTCCTGCTTCTTACCGGGAAATGCGGGGTTCAAGCGTCCATGCGTTCAAGTGGATCAATGAACACGGAAATATGGTTTATGTCAAGCTGAACTGGGTTCCGAAAATGGGCATCCGTAACTTGTCAATGGAAGAAGCCGCCAATATACAAGCTCATGACTTTAACCATGCAACGAGAGACTTATACGAAGCGATTGAACGTGGCGATTATCCAGAGTGGGATTTATATGTACAAATCCTTGATCCAGCCGATCTAGACAATTTCGATTTTCATCCGCTTGATGCAACGAAAGATTGGCTTGAGGAAGACATTCCTTCTCAATTAGTAGGGACGATGACGCTGAACCGCAACCCTGAGAATGTCTTTGCCGAAACGGAACAAGTTGGCTTTAACCCTGGAAATCTTGTCCCTGGCTTTGAGCCATCGGAAGACAAAATGCTTCAAGGGCGCATCTTCTCGTATTCGGATACACAACGATACCGTGTCGGTGCAAACTACTTGGATCTCCCAATTAACTGCCCATTTGCGCAAAAGGCAAACAATACTAGAGATGGGGCAATGCCAATCGGCCAACAAACAAACCGGATCAATTATGAACCGAACCGTTATCAAGATACGCCAAAAGAAGCGGAAGGCTATGAAGACTACCGTGCGCCTATTAATGGCACTATAGGACGAATTGCGATTGAAAAGAAAAACAACTTTGGCCAAGCAGGCAAAATTTATCGAAACTATCCAAAAAATGTCCAAGATGCGCTTATTAAAAACATTGCAAATGATTTAAAACAAGTTGCTCCAGAAACAGCGCTCCGAGCCATTTGCAACTTTTACCGTGCTGATGAAGACTACGGACAACGCCTTGCGGATGCCATTGGAATGGACATCTCTGAATATGTGAAACATGGATCAGAGAACAACTCCTAACTCGAACAACCAGCGTGACTGTTTAGTCCGCTGGTTTTTTTATAATTATTCGCATAGCCATCCCTTTCGTCTCATAAAGTAGCAATAACGAAAGGAGTTGGTACGTGTGAGACGTTGGACGAGCTATTCAAATCAGGAAAAGAGTTTATTGTTGCTCGGGGTGGCAACGCTATTCGCCATGGTCAGCAGCTTTTTCTTTGCCATCTAACGTGCAAAAAGCAGCCAATAGTGGTAGTATTTAAATTGTTACGGTAGACGAAATAATTTGACGACAGGAGGCTGTATATGCAATATCCAATAACATGGGATTTAGAATCGATTTTTGCAGGAGGAAGCCAGTCTGAGGCGTTTAGCGACTTCTTAAAAGAAACAAACGGTTTGCTCGACCGTTGGCAGGAAACAGAAGCTGCTTCTGTGGACATACAAGAGCTTGTTACGGCAATTGAACAAACTTTTCCTCGACTTGCCCATGCGAGTGCCTTTGTTTCTTGTTTGCTAGCACAAAATGTAAAGGACGAAACGGCGCGTTTGCGCCAAGAGCAAGTACAAGAGCTTGAAGTCAAATGGCAAAAATTAAACTTGCTCCTTGAAGAAAAACTGAAACCGATTGACGATCAAGCCTTTGCCTCTCTCCTTGAAGAAGAAGCAATGAAACCGTCAGCTTTTATGTTGGAAAAAGCGAGAAAACGGGCAGCTGACAAAATGAGCGCAGACAAGGAAGAATTGGCAACCAAGTTGGCTAAAGACGGCTATCACGCCTGGGGATCCGTTTATAATGAAGCAGTCGGGCGAATGGAAATCCCGTTTGAAGAAAATGGGGAAGTGAAACATTTGTCGGCTGGACAACTCCATAACCGCTTATCGAATGAAGACCGTTCTGTGCGCAAACGTGCTTATGAAGCGTCGCTACAAGCATGGGCTCAGCAAGCGCCATTGATTACACAAACATTAAATCGCCTTGCCGGTTTCCGTTTGAAGCTGTATGAAGAGCGGGGCTGGGACAATGTTTTGAAAGAACCATTGGACATAAATTTAATTTCCGAAGAAACATTAACAACGATGTGGGATACGATTACGAAAAACAAGTCAAAACTATACCCATACATGGACAAAAAGGCAGAATTGTTAGGTTTGGAAAAACTTAGCTTGTTTGATGTCAACGCTCCTTTGCCGACAAGCGAAACGTCTAAAAACGATATTCCGTACGAAGAAGCTTGTGAGCTGATCATCAAGCATTTTAACCGCTTCAGCCCGAAAATGGCTGAATTTGCTGAAATGGCGCTTAGCAACGGTTGGGTCGAAGCTGAAAACCGGGCCGGAAAACGCCCAGGCGGCTTTTGTACAACTTTTCCACTCCGTCAAGAATCGCGCATTTTTATGACCTATGACGGCTCAATGGACAATGTTGCAACGCTCGCTCACGAACTGGGCCATGCGTACCATAGCTGGTGCTTAAAAGACATGCCTGTCACGTCGCAAAAACAGTATCCAATGAGCATCGCCGAAACCGCCTCCACATTCGCCGAAATGATTGTCGCTGATGCACTTGTGTCTGAGGCAGAAAGTCCAGATGTAAAACGATATTTGCTGGAAAACAAACTCTCTCGTTCATTAGCCTTTTTCATGAATATCCATTCCCGTTTTCTGTTTGAAACGCGTTTTTATGAAGAACGCAAACAGGGGATTGTACCGACTGAACGTTTAAATGAATTGATGGTTGAGGCACAAAAAGAAGCATATGGCAATAAAGTAGAAGCATACGATCCTTATTTTTGGGCATCAAAATTGCATTTTCACATAACGAAACAACCGTTTTATAATTTCCCTTATACATTTGGCTATTTGTTTAGTATGGGCCTATATGCACGGGCCTTAAAAGCAGGCGCTTCTTTTGAAGACAACTACATTGCGTTGCTGCAAGACAGTGGCAGCATGACAGCCGAACAACTAGCACAAAAGCATTTACAAGTCGATTTGACAAAACCGGACTTCTGGCAAGAAGCGATCGATGTTGTGCTAAAAGACAGCCATCAATTTGTCCAGTAAAAACAGCGGGGGTTAGCCTCCGCTGTTTTTTTGCGCAAGAATTAATAGTAGAAGGGGAACTTAGGTTTGAAGTAAAATAACAATAGAACATAGTCATCGATGCTTAGGAGCTTCAAAGAAGGAGGCCTTTTTGAATGAAAATGAAGTGGATGGCGGTGTTATCGGTACTTGCCATTCTCTCTGCCTGTGCAGGAGATACAGAAACATCAAAACCAAATACGGATAATGACACAAATGAAGATCAGGAAACCGCATTAGAAAGCGATAAAAAGGAGCACAATCAACTAGCTGAAGAAGAAGGGGAGGCGGAAACGGTTGCAGCAATAACAGCTGAATCCGTTATCGAGGAAGCGATTGTTGCTGAGAAAAAATTGGGGAATTTTAGCCTAGAGTGGCAAAAACACGAAGTAGCGGAAGACGGGACTGTCATGGAAGCGTATGCTTTTGAGCGGTTGCATGTATACAGTTCTGACAATGGCCCGGATTACTTTTTTAAACAATCTGAAAACATTGATGAAGATGGGAATGGCGTGGAAACAATCGAAACTCAAACGCCTGAAGGAAGAAACGTGTACCTGAGCACAGATAGCTTTGCTGTACTGAGCGAGGCTAGCGATGACCATGTTCCGCCATTTTCCCCAGAGCCACTTGAAGACCTAATAACTGAGCAATCTCCCTATGCCCTTACATATCAAGGCATTTATGAAATCAGCGGCTACCTCGCACACCATGTGCAAGCGACGGCAGAAGAACGGGATGTAGAAATCAATTTGTGGTTCGATACTGAAACAGGGTTGCTAGTAAGGGAAAATGCATTTTATCAAGGCAAGCCAGGTCAAGTTTTGATCTTAACCACGTTTGAAGAAGACATTGACTTCGATCCAGAGCTATTTGACTTTCCTGTTGAGGGGGTTCCAGTCCGGGACGAGCGGTAATCGCACGATAATTAACGCCACTGTTAGTTATGTGATGTGATTACCACGATCACTTGAATAAGCAGTGGCGTCTATGAATAGTCGTGCTGATCGCTCTGCAAGTACGCTTTATCTTTAAAGAAAAGCCGCCAAAAATAAAGAAAGACAGGGACGAGTATGGCGAGCCCGATTAGGAAGCCAATGAGCAAATAGCGGAACATGGTTTCATTTGTAAAGGCATCATAGATCGTGACGTTCGGGTAAAGCAAGTACGGGAGATGGGCGCTACCATAAGCAATGCTCGCTAAACCAAACTGGACAACAATGAGCAATAAAGCGGCACGAGGGTGACCGAGATGGCTTGTCTTTGACCGCCACCATAAGGCGCTATACCCTAACGCAAAAGCAAACAGGGATAAAGTATACCAATGCCAAAGCGACAAAAATTTCTCAAACATCCACGGCGCTTCGGGAATAAGCGTAAAGATGGCAGCTACTGCAAAAACAAGGGTGACAGGACCAAGGAAAATCGCGTTTTTTCGATAAGAAGAGGCAGTGCTTTCGTCTCCCGCCTCTTTGGCATAGTCGCACATAAACAATGCTGAAATAAACAACTGAGTGACAAGGCCAAAGCCAACATGTGTATAAAAGGCAGGGCTTAAAAATAGCTCGTTAACTAGGATGTATTGCTTGTCGCCAGCGACGACAACAAATCCGCCAATTGCTGCAGGTAAAATGCTGACGAGAATGGCTGGAATGAACAGACCGCATAGCCCAGAGACGAGCGTCAGCATGCGCGAATATTTTTTCGTACTGTACGCGTAGACCAAAAAGGCGCTACGGATTGTAAGCAACAGCAGGACAAGGCAAAAGGGCACGATCATCAATGTGCCGAGCGTAGGGGCTGCCCCTGGAAAGAGAGCCACAAATGCAACAACGAGAAGGACAAGGAAAACGTTTGTGACTTTCCATGCAGGCGATAAAAAGTTGTTTGCAATCGTTGTTGCTTTATAATGGTTCTGGCGGCTATAATACATGGCCCAAAAACCTGTGCCAAAATCAATCGAACCCGCAACAGCATAAATGAACAGCAATGCCCATAATAGCAGTACCGCAACATAGACAGATTCCATAAATCCCTCCTAATACCTAACGGAACGCGCTCATATCTTGGCGGAGCGGATTTCGCTTGAAATAAAAATACATAACAAAACTCGTTAAAATGAGCAGAACAAGGTAAAGCGTTGAGAACAAAAAGAATAACAAGCCGAGGTTGCCGGAAGTTGTCGCTGCCTCGGCAGTCGTTTGCACGCCGAAAATAATCCAAGGCTGGCGGCCAGTACAACTAAAAATCCAACCTGTCTCGATGCCGATCATTGCAAGGGGGCCAGCAGCAACAAGTGCGATTAAGAGCCATTTTGGAAACCGGATGCCGTCCTGTTTGCGTCTGAAAAACGAAAACAGCAGGCCAAGGCCTGAAACAGCAATCAATGCAAAACCGATGCCAACCATTACGTTAAATAGCGTATGAACAAAAAGTGGAGGCCACTGTTCAACAGGAAAATCATTTAACCCTTGGACGACCCCGTCCGTTGAGCCAGTCGCGAGCCAGCTTAGCAGTCCAGGGAATTCCAGTCCGCCAATCACTTCATTCGCTTCTGGGCTTGGCGTTCCTAAAATCGTCAATGGTGCATTGGTTTGTGTGTCAAAAAGCCCTTCTGCTGCTGCTAATTTGATTGGGATTTCCTCATAAAGCATGACCGTTGTGTCATGGCCGGTAAAGCCAGTCCAAACAGACATCAAAAATCCAAACACAAGCGCCAACATTAATCCTTTTTGGTGGTAGCGGACTTCTGCCGCTGTAATGGATGGTTTTAACAACTTAAAAGCAGCAACAGCACATAACACGAAAGCGCCTGTCATGTAGGCCGTGCTAACGACGTGGTACGAGGTCGACCAAAAACTTGGCGACAAGGCAGCCGCAAGCGGATTGACGTTTTCAATTTGGCCGTCAATGATGTCAAAACCTCTCGGGGTATTCATCCAAGAGTGGGCGCTAGTGATCAAAACAGCAGAGGCCACAGCGCCAAAGGCAATAAAAAAGGAACTAATGATTCTCATAGCAGGAGAAAGACGATCAGCAGCATATACATAAATAGCCAAAAACAACGACTCTAAAAAGAAAGCAAAAATTTCAATTTGAAATGGCAGCGCAATCACTTGACCGACGATTTCCATAAAGCCTGGCCAGAGCAGGGAAAGCATAATCGCTACAATCGTACCAGTTGGAATCGCTACGCCAAGAAGGATGGCAAGCCCTTTTGTCAACCGCTTGGCGAGGATGGCATAATCGAGATCGTTGCGTAGCGCCCTCATCCATTCTGCAAAAAAAATCATTAGCGATAGGCCGACTGTTAATGTCGCAAAAATAATATGAAAGGCCATTGACGTGCCAAACAGCATGCGTGCAAGCAGCACATGATCCATGAGGGACCCCCGCTTCCCGTTTTTTTATATGAAATTACTTTGTGCGATTGCCAAAAAAATATACAAAAAGGGAAAAGATGCGGGAATAAAAAAACGAGCCTAAAAAACGGCTCGTTCCAGACTGTAGAAAAACGCTCGCATCCTTCGTTGCTCACCTCATTCATATGCTCATGAACCCATGTTCTATTCGCATCTTCACTCGGTTTCGCGCCTCGGCTGACAAGCGTTTTCTATCAGCCAGGGGATTTTGTCGACTCTGTCGACAACCTCAAACGAGCCTTAAAAACGGCTCGTTCTAGTTGGTTTGGCTTTTTTGAGTGAACGGTTTTTCTTTTGGGCACGTTCATCCAATTTATCATCAATTTTGGATAAAGCCTCAGGATCGTTTAAAAGTTCATCTCTATTTTGGGCCATTAAGTCCTCAAAACGGATTAAATGACGTTTACGCATATGATCACCCTTTTTGTGTCTGAATATTTCCTATCATTAGTATACCATGAAAACGTAATTTTACAAGCGTAATTTGTTACAAATTTTTGATAAAGATGAAATTTGTCGAACCAAGTCTAGTTAAGCAGAAAATCCTTTTAGGGAAGACACTTTACATCAATGAAAAACACTGGTAGAATATTTCTAACTTAAAGGGATCTTTTTTACTGGTGATTGAGCGCTTGTTCGGGCAAGCTAAAAGTGGGGAGGGACCAACAATGACACAATCAGAAAAAGAAAAATTGATTGCCCTTGAAAAACAAATAAAAAAACTTTCTGCACAGGTGGATGAGCTAAAAAACAGCAATCATCACACTAAATTCGAAATCCTTGAAACAGACCGTTGCCTTGTGCAAACATACAACTAATGCTGACCCATTGCGGTTGGCATTTTTTTGTGAATGGGTTCAGCTTTACAAATGCGAGAGAATCTGTTTTAAAATAGAAACAGGATACATAAAGGAGGAATAAAAATGGCCAGCAAAAAATGGGGGATTTTGATTGCAGGTGTTGTCATCGGGGCTGTACTTGTAAAAAAAGATTGGCGAAACCGTCTTTGCCAAGAAGCGAAGGAACTGAAGCAGCAGGCAGGGGACACGTATGCCTTTTTGCGGGACAATCGGGAAAACATGGTTGGGCAAGCAAAAGAAGTCATGGAGGATGTCCGCTCGATTTGGAAAGACATTTCCGAAGATGTGCGCACGCTGACACAAACAGCAAGCCATATGAAAGAAACATCTGAGGAAGCGATCCAAGCAGCAAAGGAAGCTGCTGACGAAATTAAGCTGTTAAAAAAGCAGCGTGAGATGAATAACGAAAGATAAGAGAGGGGATTCTTTAAGTAAGGACGGCAGCAACGGTTGGCGTTCTTTCTTATAGATCGGGCTTAGGTAAAAACAGCAGCAGCGATATGCTGCTGTTTTTTTTATGGCTTTGATGGATAAAACGAAAAGAGATGTCAAACAATACCTTTACAAACGATAGAAGGAGGGTACTTCTTATGAAACGAATTGCGCTTTTATTGTTGGCTTTTATGTTGGCAATCACGGCTCCTGCGTACGGAAAGTCGGAAGCAAATGAGCCTGAACAAACATCTTTTAAAATTCCTGACTCTGTCTTATCCATTTCTAAAGAAAACACATATAAAAATGCAACACAAGACTTGCCTTATTTGCAGCCAAGCGAGTTTGCCAAACAATTGCTCCGGTCAACGGAAGAGCAAATTCAAAATCCAGATTTAATCCGGCTAATGAATGAGTCGTCGATCCAGTTTCCGCAATTGGGATTTGCGATGAGAGCTTCCATTTACTTAGGAGAGTGGCCTCTAGCTTACCAATCAAAAGGAACGGAAGTCAATTGGGAGTATCAAAAAGTCAATACAAATTACATTGACAACCGTGGCGGAAATGCACCAAAGAGCATGTCTTACCTGCAAGAACAACAGAAAAAAGTGACAGGCGGCTTGAGCGCAAAAATACCGAACGGAGAGGCAGTCAAAAAGATGATGATGATTAGCGCCGCTGAGAAAACAAGCTTGCCCCTTGCTTTTGATACAGTGGTTGGCCAAGGGACGAAAAAGAACCAAAAATACAATGTGCCATCACGCCAAGTTGGCTACCTATACGGCTATGTTCCGGCAGTCCAAGAAAAAGGAAATGTCACATATGGGGAAGTGTATTTAACGATAAAAGGCGGAAAACCGAGGTTAGATGTCAAGAATGTAACCGAGCAAGGCATTAGTGCTTGGATTCCTGTGCAAGACAATATCTCTTTTACGTTTATGGCTTCTACACAACCAAAATAAAAAGAACCCATGCCTCTTTCATAACAAGGGCATGGGTTCTTTTCGCATACGTCGGCGTTTGCCTAGGCTCATAAACCTCTGTTCTATTCTTGCGACTGCACTCCTCGTCTAAAGCGTTTCTTTTAGTCTGAGTGTGGTTTTCGCTCTTCATTTCCACCAATTAAAAATGAGCAGATCGTTTTGAAAAATCGGTTTCACGGTAATAGGTGTTTTTGACAAGCAAATTCGGACCTAAGCATTGCACGGAAGGACAATGGCAAGAGAGAGAACGGTTAATCGCTGAATCGCGCCACCGGGCGTAAGCTTCATCAAAACGGCTGTCTTGAATGTTCCCAAGCTTAGGAACATCGCCAAAATCAGTGACAATGATATCGCCGCTAAATAAGTTTACATTTAAGCGCGACCGGCCATCGGGGTCATTGCGGACGGTCACATTCGGTTCGCTGTACAGGCGTTTTTGAAGCTGCAAGTCGTCTTCGTTGTTGCTGCAAGGATAAAATGGCAGTGTGCCAAAGAGCATCCAAACGTTTTGATTGCGGCAATCAAGGAGGCGGTGGATGCCTGATTTAATCTCATCCAAGCTCGCTACTTCTAAACTGCTGGCAAAGTCGCTTGGATACATCGGATGCACTTCATGGCGTTGGCAGCCCATTTCGACAATTTGCTGATGGATGTTCTCCAAATGGGGAAGGGTCCGTTTATTTAGCATCGTTTCAGCTGAAACGATCACGCCTCTTGCCGTTAACGCTTTGGCATTTTCAATCATTCGCTGAAACATCGCATGGCGCTGTTCTTCTTTCGGTTTATGCTTTGAATGGGCAAAGCCGATGAGCGAAAAATCATCCACACTGCCGTAGTTGTGAGAAATATGCAAGACATCCAAATAGGGCAAGATCAGATCATAGCGTTCAAGAGGCATCGTCAAATTTGAATTGATTTGCGTTTTGGCGCCACGTTCGTGTGCGTATTTAAGCAAAGGGACAACATATTCCCGCACTGACTTCATGTTCATCATCGGTTCGCCGCCTGTAATGCTAAACGCCCGGAGGCGGGGAATTTCATCTAGGCGCCGAATGAGTAAATCAAGCGGGAGGGGGTTTGGGTCTTTTGGCGATAATGTATAGCCGACCGCGCAATGCTCACAGCGCATGTTGCATAGCGTAGTCGTTGTAACTTCAATGTTTGAAAGGGTCAGTTCGCCATATTGCTCGATATCCCTATAGGCTTCCCACGGGTCTGTGTGAGGGGCAATGGTCTGTTGCACATTCATTTCATCAATCTCCTTTAAATGTCCATTCCTATCTTAGCGCATCTTTGCTAAAAGAAAAAGACCAATTGAGGATGGCCGTCATGTTTGGTACACTTGCGGTGCAAGGCAAATGATGTCGCAAGTGCGCGAATAGAGGCAATGGAAGCTGCCCCTAACAAGGAGGATACAATGAAATTATATATGATACGGCACGGGGAATCAGAAGGGAATCGGCTAGGAAAAATCCAAGGGTCAATGGACTTTCCGCTATCGGACCTTGGGGAAAAACAAGCGCAAGCAGTGGCACGTTTTTGTACAACACTTGCTGCTGATTATTTGTATACAAGCGATCTAACACGGGCTGCTAATACGGCACAAGCCATTTCTGAAGAAACGCAGCTCCCTCCGCGAAAATGGGAATTGTTGCGTGAAGTCCATCTTGGCCCGCTGCAAGGGTTGACACGTTCTGAAATTGCGGATCGCTTCCCTGAAACAACAGGAAAGCCATTGATTGCTTCAGGAATCGATGGCACAGAGTCTGCCCAAGCGCTAACAGAGCGCTGTTATTCATTGCTCAGTCAATTGAAAAAGGCACACCGTGATGATGAGTCGGTCATTCTTGTTTCGCATGGTGGCTTTATTAGCTGTCTGCTTATGTATGCTATAGTTGGAGAACAATGGGCTGCGTTTGAACGTCCATTTGTCATCGGCAATACAAGTGTGACTTTGCTTGAGTGGAAAGAAGAAGACGAACGCTACCTCCTTCACTACACAAACCGGACAGCGCACCTTGAAACCGTTCGTGCCGATTTAACAGCCAAGCACGGTTTGCTGTAAGAAAAAAGGCAAACGCACCAAAGTGTGTCGTTTGCCTCGCTTTTTGCAAGAGTGTTGGAAAGCACGAAAACGTTGCTCGTCATTTCATATACGGCTGCTTTCATCCTCGCAACAAGCCATTTAGATTGATAGATTTATTAGGAGCCAGACGCTTCATACGGGGGATCGAAACGTTCTTCTTCGTCCTTTTTGAAACGGTTTTCTTCGTCATTTTTTAAGACTTCGATTTGTTTAATCTGACGCCCATCAAAAGCTTTAACCGCAAACACATAAGGCCCGAACGTGAGCGTTTCGCCGACTGCAATGTCGTATTTCTCCGTTAAGAGCCAGCCGCCAATTGTGTCAACATCTTCTTCGCTAATCTCGACATGCAAAAGTTTGTTGACCTCTGAAATGAGCGTTTTGCCGTCAAGTAAATAATGATCCTCGTCAATTTTGCTTATGAGTGGATCTTCCTCCACATCAAATTCATCGCGAATTTCGCCAACAATTTCTTCGATGATATCTTCCGCTGTAATAAGCCCTGCGGTGCCCCCATATTCATCGTACAAAATCGCCATATGCGTTTGTTTCTTTTGCATTTCGACAAGCAGGTCATTAACAGGAATGGATTCAATTACGCTAATGACTGGACGAATATAATTTTCAAGCTTTATCTCTTCTGTCACATCAGGGGCGACGATGTCCGATAAAACTTCCCGTACATTTACGATTCCGAGAATATGATCCTTATCGCCGTTTACAACTGGATAGCGGGTAAACTTTTCTTCCCGCATGATTGCTAAGTTGTCTTCAAGCGAGTCTTCAATTGAAATTGCAGAAATTTCCGTCCTTGGAACCATGATTTCTTTAGCAATCCGGTCGTCAAAGTCAAAAATTTTGCTTACATATTTAAACTCGGATTGATTGATTTCGCCGCCTTTGTAACTGTCGGAAATGATGAGGCGCAGCTCTTCTTCTGTATGCGTCACTTCATGTTCTGACATTGGCTTGAAGCCTAACATTTTTATTAAAAGGCGGGCTGAGCCATTCAAACTCCAAATTAATGGGAAAAGCATACGGTAAAACCATACAAGCGGCCGCGCAAAAAGAAGAGTAACCTGCTCAGCTCTTTGGATAGCGATGGTCTTCGGAGCCAATTCCCCAATGACAACATGCAAAAATGTCGCAAAAAGAAATGAAACCGCAATCGATAATGAGGTTACTGCCGAAGCGGGCACCACATCTTCAAAGAAGGGGTGAAGCATTTGTTCAAAAGTCGGCTCTGCAAGGCGGCCGATCCCTAGGGCAGTAATTGTAATGCCAAGCTGGCAGGCAGAAAGGTATTCATCCAAGTTGGATGTCACTTTTTTCGCGTAAATCGCCGATTTTTTGCCAGTAGCAAGGTGCGGTTCAAGCTGTGTGCTACGTATTTTTACAATCGCAAATTCAGATGCTACGAAGAAAGCGGTTAACGCAATAAGAATGGCGACCGCAAGTAAGCTTAATCCCTGTTGTATGTCCAAATATTCCCCTCGTATAAGAGGGAGTCACCTCCTGTATGTCCTTCAAATTAGGAATCACATTTCCTAGTTTGGAACCAGAGGGCAACGCGCAATTCTAACGGTTTCTCTATGAAAGGCTAGCTGCGTACACAATTACTTTTAAGTGGTAGATGGTTTCGCAAGAATAGCGGAAGCCCGACCCGATTGGAAAGCAATCGAGAAGTTCCAAACGGCATGTACGCACGATACCGTTTTTCTATCTACTTTGTACTCTCCACCATCGAATCACCCCGCTCTCACATGAACTACTTTCATTTTAGGGCAATTAATTGCGAACGTCAAACATTTTGAAGAAATTGATACACAATTCAAAAAAGTACCTTGTCCATCGGGGATAGGTACTTTTTGTACAATCATTTTTCCGTTCATTAACGCTCTGCTTTTCCAAATGTTAAGGCAGTGACAAGGCCAAACAAAAGGGCCATAAGTGAGACAAGCCAATAGAGGAACGTCTCAGGCAGCTCAGTTGGAACGATAACAATAAGAGAACCGGCAACAAGTCCAATCATGAGCGAATAGGTTGCTTGCGTATATGTTTTAAGAAAGAAACGGACGAGCCGGCTTGTCACAAGCAGCCCAAGGACAACGCCACAGCCAATTGCGATAATAACAGGGATATTCATGGTCGAGAGGGAAGCAATCGCTGTGTGGTACACGCCAAGAATCAAAAAAACGAGCGAACCACTAATACCGGGCAACACAAGGGCAGTGCTTGCCAGCCAGCCTGAAAAAAATAAGTAAACATAGTCTGGCAAAGATAGGTTTTCCATCACTGCTTGGTTTGATTCGCCGACAAAATTGGTCATTGCAATAAGCACAAACGCCCCGATCATCAACACATAATGGAGGGGTTTAAACGAATGTTTCGTTTCTGCATGGGCAGAGCGCCATAAAAACGGCAAAATGCCAAGAACGAGCCCAGCAAATAAAAACATCATCGGTTGATTATGTACATGAAGCAAATATTCTATGAGTTTCACGAATAAAGCAACAGCAGCTACCATGCCAATGCCGAGTGGGATTAAAAAGCGAAAAGCACGCTTTATATGGCCTGTCGTCAAGTCGCTAATTGCTTGGAGCAACTTTTCATATATGCCCAAGAGCATAGCAATCGTGCTCGCGCTCACGCCTGGCACAAGTTCGGTGATGCCCATCGCGGCACCTCGAAAAACATTTTTCCAGTTAAACATTTAGCATCCTCCTAGTTGATCGCAAAAACAGCATCATGCTAATGAAACCATAGCCCATTAAAACATGCAACAAAAAAGAACGAATAAAAGCCTTTCTGCTGACGGAAGCTACGAATAAACACATGAAAGGGAGAAACGTATGAAAAATGCAATTTGTTTACTGCTTTCGCTTTCGATTATCATTGGGCAAACTTCATTGGCGCTCGGGTACGAAAACAAAACGTACAATTGGAGTTACAAACCAGCTCCAGCCCACACGCCAGCAGATACAGAACCAATGTACAAAGAGCTGTTAGAGAAAGCGGATGGCTACTTTATCGGCGATCGTGACAGCAAGTCTTTATATTTAACGTTTGACAACGGGTATGAGAACGGCTATACCGAAAAAGTCCTTGATGTGTTAAAAGAAAAACAGGTTACTGGCGCTTTTTTTGTAACAGGCCATTATTTAAAAACAGCGCCAGAGCTTGTGAAGCGCATGGTGGCGGAAGGGCACATTGTCGGCAACCATTCATACCACCATCCGAGTTTGCCACAAACAAGCGATGCCAAGCTAGCGGCTGAACTCGATGACGTGAAAACATTGTTTACTGAAATAACAGGTGAGACGGAGATGCGCTATTTACGGCCGCCAAGAGGGGAATTTAGTGAGCGTACGCTCATGAAATCAAAGGAGCTTGGCTATACGAATGTATTTTGGTCCCTTGCCTATAAAGATTGGGAAGTCGATAAACAAAAGGGTGGAAAGTATGCCTACGACCAAGTAATGAAACGAATCCACCCTGGAGCGATTATGTTAATCCACGCCGTATCGCCTGATAACGCCGAAGCATTGCCTGATATTATTGATGAATGCCGGCGCCAAGGCTACACGTTCCGCAGTTTAGACGAATTGTCGTTACATTCTCCCATGCCTTAGTGTGTACCGCTCAATTAACGTTTGGTGCAAAAGTAGTTCAGCCTGTTGGCAAAATCTCGGTAAAACCGAGACAGTCGACAGGCTTTTTTGTACAATTAAAGAGAGAAAAAGGGTCTTTTCACTTTTGAAGTAATTACGTAGGTTGTGGCATGGATCATCAATAATAAGGCTCCCTAATCACAAGGGAGCCTTATTATTGACTAAAACTCTTCATCAACCAAATCAATCACGATGCCTGCCCCAACTTTGCTGCCTTCTGCTGCCGCTAAAATCAGTTGCTGTGGCCCGTTAAAGGTAGTATCGCCGCTAGCGTAAACACCTGCGACGCTTGTTCTGCCAAACGGATCGGTTTTGATGCCGCCTTGCTCGTTGTATGTGCAGCCAAGTGCTTTCCCAAAGGCTTCGGCTTGCTGCAAATCGACTGCCACAAAGCCGCCCTCTCTGTTGATTTCTTGGCCATCGGCAAAGCGAATGTTTTGTAGTTGGCCGTCTTCTCCTTCGAGGGCCGCGATTTCTTCTTCGATCACTTTGATGCCGTTGGCTAGAAACGCAGTTTTCTGCTCATCCGTTAAAAAGCGCTGGCCATTTGTGCAAATGACTAAGTCTTTGCTCCAGTTCCAGATGAGCTTTCCTAAGTGGAGGACGCGCTCATCTTCACAAATGACGACAAGGGGCCGATCGCGTAATTCCCAGCCATCACAAAATGGACACGGGAATAAGCTCGAGCCGTAAAATGACTCAATTCCTGCTATATCTGGCAATTGATCTTTTAAACCTGTGGCAAGCAAGATTTTCCATGCGTGATACGTTTCCTTCGTTTCTGTTTGCACAGAAAAGCCGCCTTGTTCTTTTGTCATTGCGCCTACGCGTACTTGTGCCCACTCTATATTTGGATATTTTCTCAAATCGGCGTATGCTGCTTCTTTAAACGCGCTCGGTTTGATCCCGTCTCTAGTTAGAAAACCATGTGATGCATGGGTGACGGCATTCCGTGGTTTGTTTTCATCCAATAGCAGTACCTTTCGTTTCGCTCTGCCTAGTACAAGTGCTGCGTTTAGCCCAGCTGGGCCTCCTCCTATAATGATGCAATCAAACATGGCTCTATGCTCCTTTATTGTATATATTAAGGACTCTTTATATCTGTAATCGGTGCAAAAAAGGAGACTAGGCCCTTTTTTCTTTCATTTGTCTGGCGATGTCTGCAATGTAAGTGGCATCGAGATCCGCTTTCATTTTTGCCTCGGCGTTCATCATGACTTGCTCAATCAAACAACCATGATTGTGCGGGAGCTCGTTGTGGTCGAGCGAACAATGAAACAAGCTCGTTTGACCTTCAATTGCTTGGATCACATCAAGAAAAGACGTTTCCTTTTGGCGTTTTAAAAGACGGTAGCCGCCTTTTACACCAGGCGTTGATTCGATTAACCCGGCTTTAACCAGCTTAGTTAAAATTTTTGACAGATACGTAGGCGAAAGATTTTGCATCTTCGCCAACTGTTCAACGCCAATCGCTTCGTTTTTTTCATTTAGCGTCAAAAAAGCCATTGTATGCAGTGCATAGTTCGTTGCCTTTGAATATTTCATTGCTACAGCCGCCTCCAATTTTGCCGTTATTCCAGATCGATTGAGTCCGTAATTAACTATACGCCAAATTGATTTTGAATGCAAGAAGCCTGCTTAGGAGCTACAAATATGCATGTTTGATTAAATCACAACAGAATGTGTACAATTTTGCGCAACGTTTCAAAGTGAACCGAAGGGTAAATTCGATTTACACGGTTTTCTGTTATTCCTGTGCAAACGGAATTCTTTACAAAAGATTTAGATAATGGATAGCTTTGTGAGGCGTAAGCGAAACGCTTGTACCAACGCATCTAAGCGAGGAATCAAGCCCTTGGCTTTGGAGCTAGGCTTGGTTCCTTTCATTTCTAAACATCTTTATCGCAACTAAATAACCCGTTGCAACAATAATGAGACCACGGATGACATATCCTAGTATCATTTAAAAAGAACCACTTTCCTGATTGGCAACATACTTACTTACAAAATAGAACATCGTCGTTGCAATAAGGAAGTACAGTAAAAAGCGTAAATATCTCATTTCATTATCTCAATCCATCCATTTTTAATACCAATCCCTACGATTAGTAAACTTAACGGGATCGCAATCGTTCAACGAAAAAATAGTCTTTGCTTGGGCTGTAGCTACATTTGAAAGAGCTAGTGCTTGAGTATCTAGATCGATATAGCAGCAATCATGGCAATTGAAACTGACGGACAAAAGGAGGACTGACTAAAGAGGGTATAAGCCGGGTGATCACAAGCATGTCCCGTAAAGGAAACTGCCGGTTGTATTTTTCTAAGGGCAGTTCCCTTTTTATTTAGAGGCTATAGGGACAGTCTCTTCGTTAATTTAGGCTATATTCATGGCCAATGGCACTTGCAATCGTTTCAAGCGTTGCGACATCTGTCACATCGAAGGCGATCGCTTCTTTCGTGCGCACGACCATAACGCCGATTTCTGTACTGTTTGCATTTTTAACAGGAAATTTTAATTCGCCGTTGCATTCCCAGCGCAAATCATTTTCAAAGCATGAGGCAGCAACAAGCTTATGGTCGAGATTTTCATACATATAAATACCGACCCAATCAATATATGGAACGGTGTCGACTAAGCTTTCCACTGTTTTAGCGAATATCGAGTAAACGTCCTTTTTTTTGTATACATGTGCCATTATTTTTAGCGATGCGATATCGGTAGGTATAGACAACCCTCTCACCCCTCTTTATGCAAAATTCCTTCTCCATTCTAACAGAACTGCAGGCAAGATGGATTAGAAAGTTTAGGAAAGCAGTCGATTTTGTTATACTAAGGGAAGAAGCGAGTTGGCCAATCAACAAAAGTGCGACCGCCTCCACTAACAGGAGTGAGACGATGAAAACGAACAATAAACAAAAAACGTCTTCTCGATCAAGCCAAGGCGTGTCTGTAGTCAAAGGGCAAAAGTTTCCGTTGACGATCAAACGTATCGGCATTAATGGAGAAGGCGTTGGTTATTATAAACGCCATGTTGTTTTTGTAAAAGGCGCCTTGCCAGGGGAAGAAGTTGTCGCTGAAGTGACAAAGGCAGGGCGCTCTTTTTCAGAAGCGAAAATCAAGAAAATCCGCAAGCGATCAAATGACCGTGTTAAAGCGCCGTGCCCCATCTATGAAGAGTGTGGCGGCTGCCAGCTTCAACATATGAATTATGAGGCGACATTGGAAGGCAAGAAGGACATTGTGCGCCAAGCGTTTGTCCGCTACACAAATGTGCCAGAATCAACGCTGCCGCTAAAAAATACGATAGGCATGGACAACCCTTGGTATTATCGTAATAAAAGCCAGCTGCAAACGCGCAAGCAAAAAGACGGCAGAGTGGCAGCAGGGCTGTATCGGGAAAATAGCCATGATTTAATTGATTTGTCCGCTTGCATGGTGCAGCATAAGCAGCTGAACCGGGTGGCACAAATTGTTAAGCAGCTGCTCGGAGATTTGCAAATTCCTATTTATAATGAGAAAACGCATAGCGGTGACATTCGGACGATCGTGACTCGAATTGGCTTTGAAACAAAGCAAATCCAACTTGTGTTTATTACAAGAACCGAAGCACTCCCGAAAAAAGAGCTGCTTATTAAACAAGTGCGGGAAAAACTGCCTGAAGTGACGTCCGTTATGCAAAACGTCAACCATGAGAAAACGTCGCTTATATTCGGCGAGAAAATGGTTCATTTGTACGGTGAAAAGACGATCCATGAGCGTCTTGGAGAATACAGCTTTGACCTATCGGCACGGGCCTTTTTCCAATTAAACCCGAGCCAAACGGTTAAATTGTACAATGAAGCGAAAAAGGCAGCCCACTTAACGGGAAAAGAAAAGCTCGTTGACGCGTATTGCGGTGTCGGTACAATTGGCCAATGGCTTGGCGATCAAGCCGAAGAAGTCCGTGGCATGGATATTACCGAAGAAGCCATTGAAAATGCACGCAGCAATGCCAAAAAGCATGGAATCGCTGCTGTATATGAAGTGGGTCCGGCAGAAAAATGGCTGCCGTTGTGGCTTAAGCAAGGATTTAAACCAGACGTTATTTTAGTAGACCCTCCACGCAGCGGCTGTGACCGCCAATTGTTAAAAAGCATGCTAAAAGCCAAGCCGAAACGAATTGTTTACGTCTCATGCAATCCATCTACTCTTGCCAAAGACGTACAACATCTGATCGAAGCTGGCGGCTATGCGATTCAATCCATTCAGCCTGTCGATATGTTCCCATGGACGGCACAGGTGGAAAGTGTGACTGAGCTAATTCTCAAATAAAAAACGTTAAAATCTTGTTTGCTTCCAATAGAAAAATGAAAAGAGGCCCACGAAAAAGGGAGGGGAATGGTGTGCTTAAACTTTTACAGCCTGCTAGACTGCAAAAAGGGGATAAAGTCGCAACTGTGAGCCTTAGTTGGGGAGCAGCTGGAGACGAGGAGATTCGTTGGCGTTATGAACAAGGGAAGCGGCGGATTGAGGAAGTGTTTGGTCTTGAGGTGGTAGAAATGCCCCATACGTTAAGCCCTCCTGACGAAGTATATCGCCATCCAGAAAAGCGAGCGGCAGATTTCATGGCCGCTTTTGCTGATCCATCGATTAAAGCCATTATTTCCTGCATTGGCGGCAATGATAGCATTCGCATGCTCCCTTACATCGATTTTGAACTGATTCGCGCAAACCCGAAAATTTTTACCGGCTATTCGGATAGCACAGTTGCTCATCTTATTTGCTTGAAAGCCGGGCTTTCTAGCTTTTATGGCGTTTCTGTGCTCAATGACTTTGCAGAGAATGGTAGGATGCACCCTTACACAGCTAAATGGATTGAAACGGTGTTGTTCTCGGGCACTCCAGTTGGCCCTATCCCAGTGGCTCCCGAATGGACAGGAGAATGGCTTGAATGGACGGTTGCCAACAAAGAGAAGCGTCGTACATATAAGCCTAATCATGATTATGAAGTGGTGCAAGGGGAGGGAGTCGTGCAAGGGCCGTTAATCGGTGGTTGTTTTGAAGTGTTAGAAATTCTAAAAGGAACGCCGTTGTTTCCCGCTCCTTCGCAATTTGATGGAGCAATTTTGTTTTTAGAAACGTCTGAAGTACACGCGCCTGAGTGGCTGCTTGAAGACGGTCTGCGTCAATATGGGGTGTGTGGAATTTTAGAAAGGTTAAGCGGCATTCTGTTTGCTAAACCCCAAAATGGCCGGTTTTATAAAGAATATAAGCATGTCATAAAAAAAGTGCTAGCTGAATTTAATTGTGGGCAGTTGCCTGTCCTTTACAATGCTAGTTTCGGCCATAACGAGCCGAAATGTTTGCTGCCTTATGGGGCGCGTGGGGAAATCAATGCAAACAATGGGACGTTTGCCATTTTGGAGCCGGGAGTCCGGTAGCACTTAAGAGCCTTGGCTAAAAAAACGTAAAACTAGGCGTTCATAGTTGACCGCAAGCGCTTGTTTTCCATACGATAAAGAAGAACGGTGGCCTATGCACCAACAAGGGGGGCTTCACGCTTGAACTTATACAAAACGCACATCATTCATCCACATACGCATGTGCCACTCATTGTCTATTTTAACGAAACGGAAGGGTTCGTCAGTTTTGAACGGGATGAGCGCGTATTAAATGCTATGTATAATGTAAAGCGGGATTTGGCGTTGAATAAGCAATTTCAGGAAAGCCTGCGGAGAGCCACCCTGCTTTGCGAAACGCAATACCCGCTTGATACGCTGAAAGAAGCTGAAGAGTTTTTGCGCAAGATCGGAATTGATGAAAAAAACATTTATTTTGAACAAGTGCTCGTCCATTAAAAAGGCTTAGGTTCACATACACCTAAGCTTTTTTACGTTAGCACTTGTTTGAGCGCAGCATCAATATTGGTATACATAAAAGGGTAGTCATGCATGACTGCCTTTTTCGGGTAAGCATATGCGCCATCTAGCACCAATGTACTCATTTCTCCGAGGGCAACTTTAATGGCGAAAGCGGGAGCTGGTAGCCAATAAGGCTTTCCTAAAACGTTAGCGACTGAGCGGTTGAGGTGCTGCATGCGCACTGGATGGGGCGCTGTTACATTGAGCGGGCCTTTTATTGACTTCGTTTGGATCGCAAAAGCCATTAAACCGACGGCATCATCAATGTGGATCCATGACATCCATTGCCTGCCAGAACCGACTTTGCCGCCTGCATAAAGTTTGTATGGAATGATCATTTTGGCTAATGCGCCTTCCCGTTTATCAAGAACAATGCCAATCCGGGTTAATACGGTACGGACCCCATAGGCTTCAGCTTGAACAGCAGCATTTTCCCATTTTCTCGCTACTTCTGTTAGAAAGTTGTTGTTAACCGGTCCGTCTGCTTCCGTAAATGTAATGGAGTCTGAATGGCCGTAATAGCCGATAGCAGAAGCTTGAATAAGCACGCTCGGTTTTTGCTCCATCTTGCTGATGAACGCCACTACTTCGTTCGTAGCCTCAAGCCTGCTAGCGACAATCTGAGCTTTTTTGCTTTTTGTCCACCTGCCCATTAGCGGCTCGCCAGCAAGGTTGACAAATGCTTCTGTGCCCTGGAGTTGCTCGAGTGGCGAGGCAGCTGGATTTAGCCACTCCACGAATGTCAGGCGTTTTTTGTTTTGCTTATTTTTGGCGTTCCGCGTTAAAATGTAAATATCATGGCCTTCATCATAAAGGCGGTTGGCTAGTTTAGAACCAATAAACCCTGTACCACCGGCTATAGCGATTTTCATAGCATATCCCCTTTTTCGCTTTGGCTGTCACTCGTTCTACACGATACCCGCTTATGCTGTTATTCACACCTATTGACTACAAAGAAGGGAGGCGTCCCTACGTGGCGACGATTTCCAAAATTACCGTCCAAAAAAAAGCAAAACAGCGCTACAATGTTTTTATTGGCAAGCCAGGAGCAGAACGGTTCGCGTTTAGTGTGGACGAAGCCATCTTAGTAAAATACGGCTTGAGAAAAGGGCTGGAACTGGACGAAAATGAGATCAAGGCGCTCATTGAAGCAGACGAACTAAAAAAAACGCATCATCTTGCCCTTCATTATTTATCGTATCGCATGCGCACAGAAAAGGAAATACGCGATTATTTAAAAGAAAAGGACCGTCTGGACGAGCATATTGAAAAAACGATTGTCTCCTTAAAAGCGGAAAAGCTTATCGACGACCGCGCCTTTGCCGAAGCGTTTGCCCGTTCGAAAACAGCACAAACGCTGATCGGCCCTAATAAAATAAGGCAACAGCTCTTGCAAAAAGGTGTAAATGCCGAAGCAATGGCGAAGGCGCTTTCGCCGTATCAAATAAAGTGGCAAATCGACGTGTTAACAGCATGGTTAGATAAACAGGAAAGGCGTGCTGTCAATCGGCGCGAATCAAATGAGCAATTAAAGCAGAAACGAACGCACCAATTGTTGGCTAAGGGGTTTGAATATGAGGCCATTCAGGCAGCACTTGCAAACCGAGAAGCAAACGAGGACAATGAGTGGGAAGCTCTTGTGTACCAAGGGGAGAAGCTCTTAAAATCATATGTAAAAAAATACAATGGACGGGAACTGACTTATAAATTAAAACAGGCGCTTTACCGGAAAGGGTTCGCGCTTTCGAAGATTGACCGTTTTTTACAAACTGAAATGGAGGGGGAAGAGACGTAATGGAAAAACGATTTAGCGACATGGACGAATACGAATTAAAGCTGGAAATCGCGATGTTAAACGAAAAAGCAAAAAAAGCGGAGCAGCTAGGAAATAGCAATGAATACGCCGTCTATGAACGCCGAAAAATACTTGCGCAAGCGTATTTAATGGATCCGGCAGAGATTGAGCCAGGACAAGTTTACCATATGACTGACGGGGAGTCTTTTTTTGAAGTCTCCTATTTAAATGGTCGCTTCGCTTGGGGCTACCGCACCGGTGAGCGCGAGTTAGTCGGGGTGCCGATCTCATTGTTAGGCGATAAAAAATTAGCGAATTAAAAACGGGTCTCCGAAAAAGGAGACCCGTTTTTCGCACATTTACGTGCGTTTGCGCATTTGCGCTTCAAGCACAATATTGTGTTGGCTTTGTTGGGTTTCGCCATTCACTTGGTGGAAAGCGTGCTTTGCATTGGCACGCGGTGACATGAACGGATCAGTATACAAACTGTGTGAGAAACGCGAGTTTTCCTTTCCCATGAGGCATTCCTCCCAAAATTAAAGCGAGTTAAAGTGGTTGGACGATCTCATTCGTTCTTGCGGGCGGTCGCGCGTTGTACCGTCAGGACGCTTAGACGCGTGCTCATCGGCATTATTCGCTTTATTCCCGTTGAACGAAATCGGGTTTGGGAAACCTTTAGCTTTGTTTCGCATCGGTGAAACCCCCTCGCCATATCGGCTTAACTCTAGTATGTCCGGGATGGCGAGGTGCTATCGGTGGCAATGCTAACCAGTTTTATTGCATTCGTGTAAAGGCGATAGCCAATTACGTAATGATTTTCAGTTTTCTCTGCAGTGCTTCTTCGCTGTAAACCCACCCAGTGTATGAAGTGACAATGTTTAAATCGGCATCGAGTTGCACAATGGCTACGAATGGGTAATGGCCTTTGCTGCGATAGCGCAAATCGAAGAAACGAACTTCGTAGCCACCGTCCGTTGTCGCCTCCATTTCCCAGCGGTATGTTGGCGAAAAAGACAGGAAAGCAGCAAGATTTTTGTCGGAGCACGCTGCTTGCATGACAGGATCAGTTGGAATCGGGTCAAAAGCATAACGTTCAAAGAAAGTGATTTTTTTATTTTTTGATTGGGCTACATAAAGCATATCAGGTGTCCGAATAACAAGATGCCATTTGTTCCAGCGAATTGTCGGCGATACAAAGATATGGGTAGCATTTGGGTGATGTTGCCTTGCACGCTTGACAACGTCCCTCTTTTCACTAATCCGCCATGCATAGTATAAAACCAATCCTACATAAATAACGACAAAGGATGGACCTGGGGGAAAGCCCAATGCCCATAATAAAATTCCGACAACATGGGCGCCAAAGACGACGGGGTCAAAAATATTCATGACACCAAGTGCGATCCAGCGATTCGAAAATGGCCAGAGTGCCTGTGTGCCATACGCATTGAAAATATCAACAAATACGTGTAAAAATACGGAAATTGCAGCCCATAGAAGAATCGTCGGCCAATAGGCATCTTGAAAGAAGAGCATCATTCCGCCAGAGATAATGAAGGGCCAAAGCAGTAGTGCTGGAATGGAATGTGTCATGCCGCGATGATGGCGGATGTAAATTGCATTGTTTTTTAATTTTAAAACGGTATCGAAATCTGGCGCATTGGAGGCAACCAGTGTGGTGGCTAGGACGGCTGTCATCATGTAAGGCGATGAAGCAATCTGGACATCAAGTGTCGCCAGCCCAGCCAGTCCAGCACCCATTACAATATGTGTGGATGTATCCATACGAAGAGAGCATCCTCCTTTTGCAACCAATCATGCACAATTTCGTAATTGGCGGCTGTACCTAAAAGTAATTTATGCTATAGTTATACCCGACGTTAGTGGAAAATAAGCGTATCTTCATCATGAAGGCATTTGGTTTTCAGGTCAAGTCAAAGGGATATCAGGTGAGAAGAGTGACAGAAACATACAATGAAAACATATCATACAGCGATTTTAGGCGCCAGCTAATCGAGTGGTATCAGGCTCATAAACGGGAATTGCCTTGGCGTGAATCGAACGATCCCTACCATATATGGGTGTCAGAAATTATGCTGCAACAAACAAGAGTCGATACGGTTATTCCTTACTATGAACAATTCATGCGTAAATTTCCTGAGATGGAAGACCTTGCTTATGCTGAAGAGGAAGAGATATTGAAAGTATGGGAAGGGCTTGGCTATTATTCCCGTGTCCGCAATTTACAGGCCGCTGTGAGGGAAGTCGTAGAACACTATGGCAGCGTCGTGCCCGATACGCGCAAGGAAATCGAACAATTAAAAGGAGTCGGCCCCTATACCGCCGGTGCGATTTTAAGTATTGCTTATGCAAAAGCAGAACCTGCCGTTGACGGCAATGTGATGCGTGTATTGTCGCGCGTTTTTTGCATGGAAGATGATATTGGCAAACCGCAAACGAGAAAAAAGCATGAAGCGATTTTATATGAACTAATTGACAAGAGCGACCCATCAAGTTTTAACCAAGGATTAATGGAACTAGGCGCTCTTGTGTGTACACCGACTTCGCCAGGCTGCCTGCTTTGTCCCGTGCGAACGCAATGCCTCGCCTATGAACGAGGACAACAAGAGCGGCTGCCGATAAAAATGAAAAAGAAAAAAGCAAAATCGATTGAGCTTGAATCGTTTTTATTGAAAACAGAAAAGGGCGAACTGCTGATTGAAAAGCGTCCAGACAAGGGGCTATTAGCTGGCTTATGGCAGCTTCCTGTGCTTGAAGGACGGTTTGATCCAGGGGAGCGCCAACAAAAGTTGGCTGAAAAATACCATATAGAAGCGGAGCCCAGTGCTGCTAATTTTCAAGTGAAACATATATTTAGCCATTTAATTTGGGAAATTGAGTTGTACGTAGGCAGGGCGAATCGAAATGGTGAACTACCGGCGAATTGCCGCATCATAAAAGCGGAAGAACTAGAGCAGTATGCCTTTCCAGTTTCACAGCAAAAATTGTTGAATCATTGTTTGGAGGAGGGATGGCTATGAATTTGGGCTTAACGGGAAAACGCGTATTCGTAACAGGAGGAACAAAAGGGATTGGCAAAGCAATTGCCAATGCTTTTGCTGCAGAAGGAGCCAAAGTGGCTGTTTGTGCAAGGGTGACAGAAGGCATAGAGGGACTACTAGCAGGTATTCAAACGATTAGCGGCGATGTGACCAAAGCGGCTGAGCGTGAGCGAATGTTTGCTGAGGCGTCAGCAGCGATCGGACCGATTGACATATTGGTTAACAATGCAGGCGGCAGCAATGGCGGAGCAATTTCCGAAACGGCGATGGATGTGTTTTATGAAGCGTTCGAGCTTAATTATTTCTCTGCTGTCCATTTCTCAAAGCTTGCACTGCCAGCGATGAAATCGGCAGGGAGAGGAACGATTATCAATATTTCTTCTATATTTGGTCGTGAATCAGGTGGGAAAGCGACTTATAATAGCGCAAAAGCGGCGCTTATTAGTTTCACAAAAGCTCTTGCTGACGAGACGGCAAAACAAGGCATCCGCGTCAACAGCATAGCCCCGGGCTCGATACTTCATCCGACTGGAAATTGGCAAAAACGCCTTGATGCCGATCCAGAGGGGATCACCGAATTTGTGAATCGTGACATTCCGGCCGGTCGGTTTGGAACTCCAGAAGAAGTAGCAGATGTCGTCGTGTTTTTAGGATCAGATAAAGCGAGCTGGGTAACTGGAGCTACACTAGTGGTAGACGGCGGCCAGTCAAAATCGAATATATAGGAAAAGCACACCGCCGAAACCGCGGTGTGTTTTTTAGATGCCAGGCTCTGTGTCGTCTTCATTCAGCAAGTTAATTTCTTTTATTTTGGCTTTTGTTTCTTCGGTGCCAAGTTGGTATAGGCGTTCGTATACATCGTTCATGCCAACTTGAAATTCATTTTTATCGGCATCGCCGGCACGTTCGTCAAAATGTCTAAATGAGAAAAGGTTGCCGAGCTCAACATCGTGTTTATTGACTTGCCTGAGCAAGTCTTCAAACTGTTTTTTCTCTTCTTCAGTGGCCGCAATTTCGTATTCAATTAATTGGCCGTCATTTACACGCACGTTGCTAATTGTGTCCATACTTATCGGATTTAAATTAACGTAATACAATTGTTTATCCATCTTATTACCTCCCTGTTAAGAAAAGGATTGGTCTACTTTTTGCAAGCCGCCGCGGCGTTCAATTTCTTTTAAAATTTGGTTGTGGCGCGAATTTCCTTGGATATTCAAATAGGCACTAAGTTGTTGCATTCCGTGGTGGAAAAAAGCAAGTTCTTCGTCTGTCCACATGTGTGGCGAAATGCCTTCCAACTCGGTTAAATCCCTGCCGTCATACACACTAAAATGCTCCTTTCCTGTGCTTTCGTGTAGTTTGGCTGTTCGAGCGCCTGCCTATGCGTTATAATGGATAAATCGTACTGACTTAGCAAGGAGCGTGTAGACATGGAAAAGAAAGTGGCATTAGTGACAGGAAGCAGCCGCGGAATCGGAAAAGAAATCGCGATTTCCCTGGCAAAAGAAGGATATAACCTCGTAATCAATTACGCACGAAGCCGCTCGAACGCAGAAACAACAGCAGCGGAAATTCGCGCACTTGGCGTGGACGTGCTTGTTGTCAAAGCCAATGTTGGCAAGCAGGAAAAAATTAAAGCGATGTTTGAACAAATTGACGACACTTTCGGGCGTCTTGATGTGTTTGTAAACAACGCAGCTTCTGGTGTGTTACGGCCGCTGATGGAGCTTGAAGAAAGCCATTGGGATTGGACGATGGACATTAACGCCAAAGCACTGCTATTTTGTGCCCAAGAAGCGGCAAAAAGAATGGAAAAAACCGGAGGCGGCAAAATTGTCAGCCTAAGTTCTTTAGGGGCCATCCGTTATTTGGAGAATTATACGACCGTTGGCGTGTCTAAAGCGGCTGTAGAATCATTAACGCGCTATTTGGCTGTTGAACTGGCGCCAAAAGGAATTGCCGTCAATGCTGTTTCGGGTGGAGCAGTGGACACAGATGCATTGACACACTTTCCAAACCGGGATGAATTGCTAAAGGATGCAGCAGAGCGAACTCCTGCAGGGCGGATCGTAGAACCAAAGGACCTTGCTAAAGCAGCCATGTTTTTATTGTCAGATGAAGCAAGTATGATTCGTGGCCAAACGATTATCGTGGATGGCGGTATCTCCTTGCTGGCATAACGTTTTATTTTTTTTTGCATAGAAAAAAACTCCACGGGAAAAGTATATAGCGTGGAGGTGATAAACCATGGACAAAGCATCAAAAACAAACAAAAACCAAGTAAAGAAGCAAAACCAAGCTTCTGAACAAGGATACAATGCTGAATTTGCGAGCGAGACAGACGTACAAGAAGTAAAACAACAAAACGCTCAATCAGCAGCTAAAAAGAACCAACAATAATTTGTGAAACGCGAGCGCTTTGGCGCAAAAAGACACCCTTTGCCAACTAGGTTAAGGGGTGTCTTTTTTTGTCAAAACGAAGCTACTTTTGCCTTTGCGAGCCTTAACGTTTTAAATACGACCTGAACCTTGTATAATAGAGGATGTACATTCAAATTGTGAAGGATAGCAGAAGAGTCTGCGTGTGTGGAAATTGAGAGAAAGGAGCCCGCTATGAGCTTTCCTAAGGAAGGCAGCACTATCCAGATACACAGCTACAAGCATAATGGGAAGCTTCACCGCATTTGGGAAGATACGATTGTGTTGAAAGGAACGTCTAAAGTCGTAGTAGCAGGAAATGACCGCATCATTGTCAGGGAAGCGGACGGAAGAAATTGGCGGACGCGTGAACCAGCGATTTGTTATTTTGATGCCGAGCAATGGTTCAACATGATTTGCATGCTTCGCGCTGATGGCATTTATTACTACTGCAATCTTGGAACACCTTTTACATGGGATGAAGAAGCGTTGAAGTATATTGATTATGACTTGGACATTAAAGTGTATCCGGATATGACGATGAAGCTGCTCGATGAAGATGAATACGAACTGCATAGCAAGCTCATGAAGTATCCGCCAGAACTTGATGTTATATTACGAAAAAGTGTAGACGAGCTTATATCGTGGATCCACCAGAGAAAAGGGCCGTTTGCGCCCCAATTTGTAGAAAACTGGTACGAACGGTATTTGCAATACCGCTAAGAGCCTGAGCCTTCAGGCTTTCTTTATAGAAAAAGAAGGGGTTTACTTGAAGACAATCAAAAGGTATTTGGTGTTTGTAAAGCCATACCGCAAAGAAATTATTGGAACGATTTTAATTGGGTTGCTGAAATTTGGCATCCCGCTGTTATTTCCACTTGCGATGATGTACATTATTGACGATGTTCTTCTCAATGAAGAGTTGTCTATTGCTGAACAATCTTCACAACTTTATTGGATTATTGGCGGCATGGCGTTTTTGTTTATCGTTTTGCGCCCGCCAATTGAATACTACAGGCAGTATTTTGCCCAATGGATCGGCAACAAAGTACTATACGATATTCGTGACCACTTGTTCACGCATATTCAAAAGCTGAGTTTGCGCTTTTACTCAAACCGCAAAGTGGGGGAAGTCATTTCCCGGGTCATCCACGACGTCGAGCAAACGAAAAACTTTGTGATCACTGGCCTTATGAACATATGGCTCGATTTGGCGACGATTTTAATCGCGATTGCAATTATGCTCCAATTAAACGTATGGTTGACGCTTGTTGCTATTTCGATGTTTCCGTTTTACGGGTTTTCGATTAAATATTTTTACCAACGTTTGCGGAAGCTGACGCGGACTCGTTCACAAGCGCTTGCGGATGTACAAGGCCATTTGCATGAGCGCGTCCAAGGGATGAATGTCATCCGCAGTTTTGCCAATGAAGACTATGAACAAAAGCAATTTGCTGTTCGCAACCAACGCTTTTTAGCGAAAGCACTTGATCATACGGCTTGGAACGCAAAAACGTTTGCCGTCGTCAATACTGTGACGGACATTGCCCCGCTTCTTGTTCTGTTTGTATCGGCGCTGTTTGTGCTAAATGGCAGCTTAGAGCTCGGGGCCATGAGTGCTTTTGTCCTTTATATGGAACGGCTATACGGCCCGTTACGGCGGCTTGTCAATTCATCGACAACGTTAACACAGTCCATTGCTTCGATGGACCGCGTTTTTGAGTTTATTGATGAGAAATACGATATTACAGACAAAGAAGGAGCAGATGTGTTGACTGATGTCAAAGGAGCTGTGACATTTGAACATGTGACCTTTTCCTACGACAATGAAGCGGCCCCGGCACTACAAGATATCCATTTAAACATTCCAGCTGGGCAGACGGTTGCCCTTGTTGGCATGAGCGGTGGAGGGAAAAGCACGCTCGTCAGCCTGATACCGAGGTTTTACGATGTTACAAAAGGCCGGATTCTGATTGACGGCAAAGACATTCGTGACCTCGTCGTGAGAAGTCTGCGCGACAATATTGGCATGGTACTGCAAGATAATATCCTGTTTAGCGACAGCGTAAAATCGAACATCAAAATTGGAAAGCCTGATGCAACAGATGAAGAAGTCATTCAGGCAGCAAAAGCAGCCAACGCCCATGAATTTATTTGCAAGCTGGAAAATGGCTATGATACTGAAGTTGGCGAACGGGGAGTCAAACTATCTGGAGGGCAAAAGCAGCGCATTGCCATTGCCCGCGTATTTTTAAAAAACCCACCTGTTCTCGTTTTTGACGAAGCGACGTCAGCACTCGATTTGGAAAGCGAACATTTTATCCAAGAAGCACTAGAAAAGCTGGCCCGAGACCGGACAACGTTTATCGTTGCACATCGTTTGTCGACCATTACGAATGCCGATACGATTGTGGTCATAGACGACGGAAAAGTAGTCGAACAAGGCACTCATAAAGAATTAATGGAAAAGCAAGGTTCCTATTACAAACTATACAGCGTCCAAGAATTGGAAGCGTAAAGGATCAGGCTGATAGAAAACGCTTGTCAGACGAGGAGTGCAGGCGAGGGAAGATGCGAATAGAACGTGGGTTCATGAGCATATGACCGAGGCAAACGACGAAGTATGCGAGCGTTTTTCTACAGTCTGAAAAACCGCCTAAAAGGCGGTTTTTTTACGTATTTGCATCGTCTTCAGTTGTGTGGATTTGGTGGTTTTCGACAAGCGTATCAAGGTGCTCCAACTCTTGCTGGTATTCAATAATGGCTGAAATTGCTGGCAGGAAAGAATGCCATTGAGCCAAGTCAAACGCTTCTTCTTCATAAAGAGTAACAAACAGATTCGTCATTGTCGATTGCCCTTCTTCAATTTCGTTCACATAATCTTCAAGGGCATTGGTGCTGACCTTCCCGTTGTAACGCAAAATAATGCGGCGGTGGTAATCGGTCAACGATGTAATTTGCTCTTCGATTCTGCCTTTCACACGGTCAGGGAGATTGCTAAAGTCTTCAGAGCGATGCTCAAGCATTTCCAAGACACGGTATGCTTTTTCGCTAGTAGAAATCATTTGCCTAAACACGACGACTTTCCGGCGTTGGTTAAATGTTTTCGAGCGAAAATAATTGCGTTCTTCCCTGAACAAATTAAACAAGTCATTTGTTTTATCCAAATGGTTTTTTTGCGCTTTCATGTCTTCACGCAAAGCAATCGAGTCAGCCTCACGGCGGGCAACAAGTTCTAGCCACTCGAGCAAGCTGTCTGTCGTGGAAGACAGCTTGTCGTAAACTTTGTTCTCATACCGTGGCGGTATAAAAGCTAAATTCACAAGAAAAGCGGCAAGGATGCCTATCAAAACAAGGATAAACCTTTGTGCTGCAAATTCTAGGAAATTATCGGACGGGCTCTCCATGATGATGATCACAGTCACAATTGCTGTTGGAATAATAGCCGGCTCCAATTTTAATTTAATAAAGATCGCAATGGAAAGCATTACTACAACACCAACTACGAAAGGCGCATGCCCAAATGTCATTACAAAGAGGACACCAATAATAGCGCCAATCAAATTGGCTTGCACTTGGTGGCTGAAAGTCCGCAATGTCCGAAACAGCGAAGGCTGAATCGCGAAAGCGGCAGCAATCGCGGCAAATGTCGGTGGATTAAATTGGAGCCAATTGGCCAGATAAAGGGCAAGTACGACTGCAAGCCCCGTTTTCAAGATACGAGCTCCTAGTCTCATGTATCGCATTGTCCTTTCTCAGTTTAAAAACATGGCATTCCGTTCTGGGCCTTTCTAGTATATTTGAGTCGCGGCTGTTTCATGCGCTGATCAGCTATAGAAACCCGCAGCGACTGTTTTAAATGAACGGTACGCAGCTTCAATTGTTTCATCAATGTCATTTTTTGTATGGGCAATCGTTAAAAACCAAGCTTCGTACTTGGAAGGTGCCAAGTGAATTCCTTCGTTTAGCATCGCTTTGAAAAAGACGCTAAATTGATCGCCGTTAGAACGTTTGGCTCCTTCATAATCAATGACGGGCTCATCTGTGAAATAAACGGTTAGCGCTCCTTTTAACCGGTTAATTGAAATCGGAACATTCGCTTTTGCGGCCGCTAAATAAAGGCCTTCTTCAAGGCGTGCCCCAAGTTCATCGAGTTTCTCGTATACGCCTTCTGTTCGCAAGACTTCGAGGCAAGCAATACCTGCGCTCATGGATGCAGGGTTTCCGGCCATTGTCCCAGCTTGGTAGGCGGGTCCAAGTGGAGCGACTTGCTCCATAATATCCATCCGTCCGCCGTATGCGCCAATTGGCAATCCGCCGCCAATAATTTTTCCTAGAGCGGTCATATCTGGCTTCACATTCAAGTAGTCTTGAGCGCCTCCATACATAAAGCGGAAAGCCGTAATGACTTCATCATAGATCACGAGAGCGCCGGCGCTATGAGCAAGGTCATTAACAGCTTCTAAAAAGCCTGGCTCAGGTTCGACAATGCCAAAATTGCCAACGATCGGTTCAACAAGGACAGCGGCTGTTTCGCTTCCCCAATGGGCTAGCGCTTCTTTAAATGCCTCGATGTCATTAAAGGGAACGGTAATGACTTCACTTGCCGTTGCAGCTGTAACGCCAGCTGAGTCTGGAGTGCCGAGTGTAGAAGGGCCTGATCCAGCAGCTACGAGAACGAGATCAGAATGGCCATGGTAGCATCCAGCAAACTTAATGATTTTTTCTTTGCCTGTATACGCTCTTGCGACGCGAATCGTCGTCATGACCGCTTCAGTTCCCGAATTTACAAAGCGTACTTTTTCAAGGGATGGAATGGCATTTGTTAGTTCCTGTGCAAATTCATTTTCAAGCCGAGTTGGCGTGCCAAAAAGAACGCCTTTGGCGGCCTGGTCTTGTATAGCTTTTGTAATGACTGGATGGGCGTGACCGGTGATAATGGGGCCGTATGCCGCTAAATAATCAATATAGCGGTTGCCGTCAACATCATAAAAATAGGCACCTTCTCCCCTTTCCATGAAAACAGGCGTGCCGCCGCCCACTCCTTTGTAGGCTCTAGAAGGGCTATTTACACCACCTACAATTACATGTTGAGCTTCCTGGTAAAGGGATTCTGATGTTTTGCGATTCATAAGGACCTCCATCTGCTAATAAACTTCTCCCGCTTATCATAGCATATGTCCTATAGCAAGTCAGAGAAAAGGGCATATGCCAACAGAAAAATCTCTTCATTGAAGAATTTCGCCAATTCCGCTAATCTTTTAAGAGAGAGTAACTGATCGAAAAGGAGCGTAATAGAATGGTACGACAAGGAGAAAAAGCACCTGATTTTGAACTGCCGGCAAATGGCGGAAAGACGATTCGTTTGTCTGATTACAAAGGCTCTTACATTGTCCTTTATTTTTACCCGAAAGATATGACCCCTGGCTGCACGACGGAAGCGTGTGATTTTCGCGACCAAACTGAAGCCTTTAAAAAAGAGGGAGCGATCGTACTAGGTGTAAGCCCCGATCCGGCAGACAAACATGACAAATTTGCCGAAAAACATGGTCTGCCTTTTCCGCTTGTGGCAGATGAGGACTTGGAGGCTGCAAAAGCGTACGGAGTTTGGCAGCTTAAAAAGAACTTTGGCAAGGAGTACATGGGCATTGTTCGCTCTACGTTTGTAATTGGCAAAGACTTTACGGTTCTCAAAGAATGGCGCAATGTAAAAGTGAAAAACCATGTTGATGATGTACTCGCTTTTGTTAAGGGACAAAATGATGAGTGAGAACGCATCGGTTGTTTTCTTTATGAAACAAACAGAGGAAAGGCAAGAGCTACTTAAACACTCTTTTGCAAATACGTCCTTTTATTTTCCTGATAAAAAAGGTGTTCCTAACGATCAAATTTTAAAAACGGCGGATGTTCTAGTTACGTTTGGTGACGATATTACGGAATCGCTTGTGAGCAAAGCGCCTTTACTTAAGTGGATTCACGTCATGTCAGCTGGCATTGAAGGGTTGCCTCTGCGCCTTTTGCATGATAGAGGTGTGTTGGTAACCAATAGCAGAGGCATTCATGCTGAGCCGATGTCCGAACACGCCATTTGGGCGATGCTTGATTATGTAAAACACGCTACTCGTTATCGGATGTTGCAACAAAACAAACAATGGGATAAAAGCATCAAGCCGAAGGAACTTACTGGGATGACAGCTGTTTTTCTTGGCACGGGCGCCATCGCTTCAAAAACGGCTGAACGGGCCAACATGTTTGGTATGCGAACAATTGGCGTTAATACAGATGGCCGTCCGCAAAAACATTTTGAGCAGACATTTTCTATGGAAGAATGGGATAAAGCATTGAGGAAGGCTGATGTTCTGATCAACATCCTTCCTTATACAGAACAAACGCATGGCATTTTGAATAAAGAGGCGTTTAGGCAACTTAAGGGGCACACAGTATTTATTAATTTGGGTAGAGGAAAATCCGTAGTTGAAACGGATTTGCTCGATGCATTAAAATTAAAACAAATTGATCACGCTTATTTAGATGTTTTTGCAGAAGAACCGCTTCCCCTTGATTCACCTTTGTGGGACGATAAGGCGGTGACGATTACCCCTCATGTTTCGGCAGCAACATCCCATTACATGAAAAGAGCTCTTGATATTTTTATGGAAAATTTAAAAGCCTTTATAAACAACGAGGATCTTAAAAACATCGTTTGTTTTGAAAAAGGATACTAAAGGGAGGGATCAAAACGATGAAGCTGTTAGTATGCATTATTGATGATTTTTACGCTGATGATGTAGAAAAAGATTTGCGCAAACAAGGGTATCGGATGACCGAACTTTCTAGTTCAGGCGGCTTTTTAAGAAAGGGCAGCACAACGTTTTTGTTTGGCGTTCATGAATCGGACTTGGAACAGCTTCAAGCTGCTCTAAAAAATGCATGTTTAAATGTTGAATCAAAGCGGCAGCGAAAAGATAAAAAAACACATCGTTATACCTCTTTTCTAGTTCCAGCTGCAAACGCAACACCGTTGTTCGTACAAACATGAACACGATCGAAAACGCTTGTCAGGCGAAGAGTGCAATCTGAATAGAATGAGCAGATGCTTGATGTTTGCCTCTAGTCTGAGAACCGCCCATATAGGGTGGTTCTTTTGCATCTAAACAGCAAATTTTTGCCTGCTCTTGCTTAAAGCCAAGTTACAACTTATAATTAATATAAAGAAAGAATAGTTTTCCGAAAGAGAGGCGCATAGTATGGCTAATCGAGGCTTATCGGAAGCAATTGATGCGCTTAAAAGCACACGAGTGCGTATGACACCGCAGCGCCACGCGATTTTGGAGTTTTTGTATGAATCAATGACACACCCTACAGCGGATGAAATTTATAAAGCATTAGAAGGGCGCTTCCCGAATATGAGCGTAGCGACTGTATATAACAATCTGCGTGTTTTTAAGGAAGTTGGCATTGTAAAAGAGTTATCGTATGGCGACGCTTCAAGCCGTTTTGATTGCGTGACAAGCAACCATTACCATGTCATTTGCACGCAATGCGGTAAAATTGTTGACTTCCATTATCCTGGACTAGATGAAGTGGAAACCCTTGCAGAGCATGTGACAGGTTTTGAAGTTGACAATCATCGCATGGAAATTTACGGCGTATGCCCAGATTGCAAAAAAGCGCGTTAAGGGCACCTGATAGGAAAGAAAAAAGAGGAAATAGCCAGCGCTCTTTCCTCTTTTCCTTTCTATACCGTTTTTATGTTTGTGACTTTTTGGAAGCGGGAGAGTTATAAGCTTCGTCAAATTCCTTTCCTTCAAGTGAACGGTCCATCGTTAGTGGCTGATCGCAATGCATGCACGCATCGACACGGCCGAGTACTTTTGTTTGCTTTTCGCATGACGGGCATATGACAGGAACCGCTCGCGTCGAAAGAAGGCCAATAAAAAAATAGACAACTGTACTAGCGATAACGGCTAGAAAACCGAGTATCATAGCGATGACCATAATGACTGGATGCTCTTTAAAGAAGATGCCGACGTACATAATGAGGATCCCGACAAACACTAAGCTTAGTGCGAATGTGCGTATTTTGTTGATTTTGTTTGTATACTTTAGCTTCATTGCTTGCCCTCCTGGTGTTTATCTGAAATAGCAACTTACATTCAATAAATCGAATCGAGTATAGTATAACATAGGTTAACCGATCTCGTTAAAGCGCTTCTATAAATAGAAGGAGATCATTCCCAAAAAAAAATTTAAAAAAGTGTTGACCGATCTCTGTAGCCATGATATATTATTTCATGTCGCCAACGAACTGGCGATTCATTGAAAAACAAATTGACTGAATGGTCTTCGCTATGTTAAGATCATGAAGTCGCAACCGAGTCCTTTGAAAACTGAACAAAAGCCAAGCGTAAAAGAGATACAAGGTATCTCGTCAATCATAGTGAGCCACAACTTCGGTTGTGCAATGAAGCTAAGGATCTTCGGTTAAGGTCGCGACGTCCTGTCGCAACACCGAAGCCAACACATCCGTGTGTAAGTAAACTTTTTTAACGGAGAGTTTGATCCTGGCTCAGGACGAACGCTGGCGGCGTGCCTAATACATGCAAGTCGAGCGAAGTTTTAAGAAGCTTGCTTTTTGAAACTTAGCGGCGGACGGGTGAGTAACACGTGGGCAACCTGCCCCTTAGACTGGGATAACTCCGGGAAACCGGAGCTAATACCGGATAATCCCTTTCTCCACCTGGAGAGAGGGTGAAAGATGGCTTCGGCTATCACTAGGGGATGGGCCCGCGGCGCATTAGCTAGTTGGTAAGGTAACGGCTTACCAAGGCAACGATGCGTAGCCGACCTGAGAGGGTGATCGGCCACACTGGGACTGAGACACGGCCCAGACTCCTACGGGAGGCAGCAGTAGGGAATCTTCCGCAATGGACGAAAGTCTGACGGAGCAACGCCGCGTGAGTGAGGAAGGCCTTCGGGTCGTAAAGCTCTGTTGTGAGGGAAGAAGCGGTACCGTTCGAATAGGGCGGTACCTTGACGGTACCTCACCAGAAAGCCACGGCTAACTACGTGCCAGCAGCCGCGGTAATACGTAGGTGGCAAGCGTTGTCCGGAATTATTGGGCGTAAAGCGCGCGCAGGCGGCTTCTTAAGTCTGATGTGAAATCTCGGGGCTCAACCCCGAGCGGCCATTGGAAACTGGGGAGCTTGAGTGCAGAAGAGGAGAGTGGAATTCCACGTGTAGCGGTGAAATGCGTAGAGATGTGGAGGAACACCAGTGGCGAAGGCGACTCTCTGGTCTGTAACTGACGCTGAGGCGCGAAAGCGTGGGGAGCAAACAGGATTAGATACCCTGGTAGTCCACGCCGTAAACGATGAGTGCTAGGTGTTAGGGGTTTCGATGCCCGTAGTGCCGAAGTTAACACATTAAGCACTCCGCCTGGGGAGTACGGCCGCAAGGCTGAAACTCAAAGGAATTGACGGGGACCCGCACAAGCAGTGGAGCATGTGGTTTAATTCGAAGCAACGCGAAGAACCTTACCAGGTCTTGACATCCTTTGACCACCCAAGAGATTGGGCTTCCCCTTCGGGGGCAAAGTGACAGGTGGTGCATGGTTGTCGTCAGCTCGTGTCGTGAGATGTTGGGTTAAGTCCCGCAACGAGCGCAACCCTTGATCTTAGTTGCCAGCATTAAGTTGGGCACTCTAAGGTGACTGCCGGTGACAAACCGGAGGAAGGTGGGGATGACGTCAAATCATCATGCCCCTTATGACCTGGGCTACACACGTGCTACAATGGATGGTACAAAGGGCAGCGAAACCGCGAGGTGAAGCCAATCCCATAAAGCCATTCTCAGTTCGGATTGCAGGCTGCAACTCGCCTGCATGAAGCCGGAATTGCTAGTAATCGCGGATCAGCATGCCGCGGTGAATACGTTCCCGGGTCTTGTACACACCGCCCGTCACACCACGAGAGTTTGTAACACCCGAAGTCGGTGAGGCAACCTTTTGGAGCCAGCCGCCTAAGGTGGGACAAATGATTGGGGTGAAGTCGTAACAAGGTAGCCGTATCGGAAGGTGCGGCTGGATCACCTCCTTTCTATGGAGTTTTTACTCTAGTCGATGTATGACCTTCTGGTCATATAGCGCTTGTGCTGTTGTTCAGTTTTGAGAGGACTCAAAACTCTCGATTAAATGCTTTTGCTCCTGCGGTTACTCGTCGCAAGGCAGCACGAAGCATAAACTGAGAAGTGTTACATGATGTAATTGAAATCAGTAGCCTTGTTCAGTTTTGAGAGGACTCATTCTCTCAGGTTCTTTGAAAACTAAATCCAGAAATAACTCAAATTGATCTTTGTTCATCGGTTGTATAACTGTTTGAACGAGACGTCAAGAATTCAATGCATACCTTTTTATGTATTTTTTAATTTTTGCGAAGAGCAGCAAGGAGATCGAGGACACACGTTTTCGAATGAGGGAGCGTACGAGTGTACGTGACCGAGTGAGAATAACGTAAGTGGACGAAGAGATCCGCCGCTGATCTGAAGCAAAAAAGTTTCACAAAGAGAACCGAGCAGGTCGAGGATGGGAAATGTTCGAAGGAGGGAGCGTAGTTGCCTACGTGACCGACTGAGAATCATGAACCAGACGAAGAGATGCGACGGTGATCTGCCGTGAAAAAGGATAAGTTAGAAAGGGCGCACGGTGAATGCCTTGGCACTAGGAGCCGATGAAGGACGCGACGAACCGCGATAGGCTTCGGGGAGCTGTAAGTAAGCTTCGATCCGGAGATTTCCGAATGGGGGAACCCACCATCCGTAATGGGATGGTACTGACATCTGAACACATAGGATGTCGAGAGGCAGACCCGGGGAACTGAAACATCTAAGTACCCGGAGGAAGAGAAAGCAAATGCGATTTCCTGAGTAGCGGCGAGCGAAACGGAAACAGCCCAAACCAAGAGGCTTGCCTCTTGGGGTTGTAGGACACTCAATAACGGAGTGATCAAGAAACGGAGTAGGTGAACTGTCTGGAAAGGCAGGCCGAAGAAGGTAACAGCCCTGTAGCTGAAACTTCGTTTCCTCCAGAGTGGATCCTGAGTACGGCGGGACACGTGAAACCCCGTCGGAATCCGGGAGGACCATCTCCCAAGGCTAAATACTCCCTAGTGACCGATAGTGAACCAGTACCGTGAGGGAAAGGTGAAAAGTACCCCGGAAGGGGAGTGAAAGAGATCCTGAAACCGTGTGCCTACAACTAGTCAGAGCCCGTTAACGGGTGATGGCGTGCCTTTTGTAGAATGAACCGGCGAGTTACGGTATCGTGCAAGGTTAAGCTGATGAAGCGGAGCCGCAGCGAAAGCGAGTCTGAATAGGGCGCATTAGTACGATGCCGTAGACCCGAAACCGGGTGATCTACCCATGTCCAGGGTGAAGGTCGGGTAACACCGACTGGAGGCCCGAACCCACGCAAGTTGAAAATTGCGGGGATGAGGTGTGGGTAGGGGTGAAATGCCAATCGAACTCGGAAATAGCTGGTTCTCCCCGAAATAGCTTTAGGGCTAGCCTCGAGTGATGAGTCTTGGAGGTAGAGCACTGATTGGACGAGGGGTCCCCACAGGATTACCGAATTCAGTCAAACTCCGAATGCCAATGACTTTAACTCGGGAGTCAGACTGCGAGTGCTAAGATCCGTAGTCAAGAGGGAAACAGCCCAGACCATCAGCTAAGGTCCCCAAGTATACGTTAAGTGGAAAAGGATGTGGAGTTGCCCAGACAACCAGGATGTTGGCTTAGAAGCAGCCATCATTGAAAGAGTGCGTAATAGCTCACTGGTCGAGTGACTCTGCGCCGAAAATGTACCGGGGCTAAACGTATCACCGAAGCTATGGCAATCCCGTAAGGGATTGGGTAGGGGAGCGTTCCAAGGACAGCGAAGCTAGATCGTGAGGACTAGTGGAGTGCTTGGAAGTGAGAATGCCGGTATGAGTAGCGAAAAGATAGGTGAGAATCCTATCCGTCGAAAGCCCAAGGTTTCCTGAGGAAGGCTCGTCCGCTCAGGGTTAGTCGGGACCTAAGCCGAGGCCGAAAGGCGTAGGCGATGGACAACAGGTTGATATTCCTGTACCACCTCGTATTCGTTTGAACGATGGGGGGACGCAGAAAGGTAGGGTGAGCGCGCCGCTGGCTGTGCGCGTCGAAGCATGCGAGGCTGGAACATAGGCAAATCCGTGTTCCATAAGGCTGAGCTGTGACCGTGAAGGACCTTCGGGTCCGAAATCCCTGATCCTCCGCTGCCGAGAAAAGCCTCTAGTGAGAATACAGGTGCCCGTACCGCAAACCGACACAGGTAGGCGAGAAGAGAATTCTAAGACGCTCGGGAGAACTCTCGTTAAGGAACTCGGCAAAATGACCCCGTAACTTCGGGAGAAGGGGTGCTCTAGTAGGGTTAATCGCCCGAGAGAGACGCAGTGAAAGGATCCAAGCGACTGTTTAGCAAAAACACAGGTCTCTGCGAAGCCGTAAGGCGAAGTATAGGGGCTGACACCTGCCCGGTGCTGGAAGGTTAAGAGGAAGGGTCATCCCTTACGGGAGAAGCTCTGAATTGAAGCCCCAGTAAACGGCGGCCGTAACTATAACGGTCCTAAGGTAGCGAAATTCCTTGTCGGGTAAGTTCCGACCCGCACGAATGGTGCAACGACTTGGATACTGTCTCAACGAGAGACCCGGTGAAATTATAGTACCTGTGAAGATGCAGGTTACCCGCGACAGGACGGAAAGACCCCATGGAGCTTTACTGTAGCTTGATAGTGAGTGTTGGTATCATCTGTACAGGATAGGTAGGAGCCTTGGAAACCGGAGCGCTAGCTTCGGTGGAGGCGTCGGTGGGATACTACCCTGATGGTGCTGGCATTCTAACCTCGACCCGTGATCCGGGCCAGGGACATTGTCAGGTGGGCAGTTTGACTGGGGCGGTCGCCTCCTAAACAGTAACGGAGGCGCCCAAAGGTTCCCTCAGAATGGTTGGAAATCATTCGTAGAGTGCAAAGGCAGAAGGGAGCTTGACTGCGAGACCTACAAGTCGAGCAGGGACGAAAGTCGGGCTTAGTGATCCGGCGGTGCCGTATGGAAGGGCCGTCGCTCAACGGATAAAAGCTACCCTGGGGATAACAGGCTTATCTCCCCCAAGAGTCCACATCGACGGGGAGGTTTGGCACCTCGATGTCGGCTCGTCGCATCCTGGGGCTGAAGTAGGTCCCAAGGGTTGGGCTGTTCGCCCATTAAAGCGGCACGCGAGCTGGGTTCAGAACGTCGTGAGACAGTTCGGTCCCTATCCGTCGCGGGCGTAGGAAATTTGAGAGGAGCTGTCCTTAGTACGAGAGGACCGGGATGGACATACCGCTGGTGTACCAGTTGTTCCGCCAGGAGCATCGCTGGGTAGCTACGTATGGACGGGATAAGTGCTGAAAGCATCTAAGCATGAAGCCCCCCTCAAGATGAGATTTCCCATGGCGTAAGCCAGTAAGACCCCTTAGAGATGATGAGGTTGATAGGTCAGAAGTGGAAGCGTGGCGACACGTGGAGCGGACTGATACTAATCGGTCGAGGACTTATCCTATATACATTCTTGACAATTGAGTCTATTTCGGATTTAGTTTTGAAAGAATCACCCATTCTTTTCATCCTTACGCTTCAGTGCAGACGAAGTCATTCGCCGCCTCTGAAGCAAAGCGATTGACAAAGAGAAGCAAGAAGGTCGAGGATCGGAAGTGTTCGGCTGAAGGAGCGTACACATGTACGTGACTGAAGAAGAATCACGAACGAGACGAAGAGATTCGCTGCTTATCTGAAAGAACTACGAAGAGAAGCGAGGAGTTCGAGGACAGGAGTGCTCGAAGAAGGGAGCGTACCCAAACGTACGTGACCGACTGAGAGACACGAACTGGACGAAGAAATCCGAAGTTTATCTGAAGTAGAGTCCGGTGACAATGGCAAAGAGGTCACACCCGTTCCCATGCCGAACACGGCCGTTAAGCTCTTTTGCGCCGATGGTAGTTGGAGGCTTCCTCCTGCGAGAGTAGGACGTTGCCGGGCTTACATATCGTTCCACAGTAGCTCAGTGGTAGAGCTATCGGCTGTTAACCGATCGGTCGCAGGTTCGAATCCTGCCTGTGGAGCCATTAGGAGAGCTGTCCGAGTTGGCCGAAGGAGCACGATTGGAAATCGTGTAGGCGGTGTAAAACCGTCTCGAGGGTTCGAATCCCTCGCTCTCCGCCATCATACATAAAAGGCCCGTTGGTCAAGCGGTTAAGACACCGCCCTTTCACGGCGGTAACACGGGTTCGAATCCCGTACGGGTCACCATTTTTGAAGAGAATAAATAGAATTGTAGGAAATGATGGAGGATTAGCTCAGCTGGGAGAGCATCTGCCTTACAAGCAGAGGGTCGGCGGTTCGAGCCCGTCATCCTCCACCATCGCAATCAAATTAGAGTAACGTACAATCTATATTTATTTCTAATAGCGCGGGGTGGAGCAACGAACGAAGTGAGTTGTCTCGACGCAAACAAGCTTCCCCGAAAAAGCTATCAGAGGAAGAGACAGCCATGCTCTTTCAACCAATAGCACAGCAAAATTTCATTTATTCCTAACGACGCGGGGTGGAGCAACGAACGAAGTGAGTTGTCTCGACGCAAACAAGCTTCCCCGAAAAAGCTGGCAGAGGAAGAGACAGCCATGCTCTTTCAACCAATAGTACAGCAAAAATTCATTTATTCCTAACGACGCGGGGTGGAGCAACGAACGAAGTGAGTTGTCTCGACGCAAACAAGCTTCCCCGAAAAAGCTGGCAGAGGAAGAGACAGCCATGCTCTTTCAACCAATAGTACAGCAAAAATTCATTTATTCCTAACGACGCGGGGTGGAGCAGCCTGGTAGCTCGTCGGGCTCATAACCCGAAGGTCGGCGGTTCAAATCCGTCCCCCGCAACCAATACAAAAACAAAAAATGGTCCGGTAGTTCAGTTGGTTAGAATGCCTGCCTGTCACGCAGGAGGTCGCGGGTTCGAGTCCCGTCCGGACCGCCATTTAATTGGAATGGCTCGATAGCTCAGTTGGTAGAGCAACGGACTGAAAATCCGTGTGTCGGCGGTTCGATTCCGTCTCGAGCCACCATCATACGATTTGGGCCGGTCTAGCTCAATTGGTAGAGCAACTGAATCGTAATCAGTAGGTTGGGGGTTCAAGTCCTCTGGCCGGCATCACTTATCAAAAAATCATTGACATTTTGATCAATTACGGATATGATAAGTATTGTCTTTTGAAACTGGAGGGGTAGCGAAGTGGCTAAACGCGGCGGACTGTAAATCCGCTCCCTCAGGGTTCGGCGGTTCGAATCCGTCCCCCTCCACCATTTTCATAGGGGCATAGTTTAACGGTAGAACAGAGGTCTCCAAAACCTCCAGTGTGGGTTCGATTCCTACTGCCCCTGCCAACTTGAATCGTTTAAGCTTGTATCAATATGGCGGTTGTGGCGAAGTGGTTAACGCACCGGATTGTGGTTCCGGCATTTCGTGGGTTCGATTCCCATCAGCCGCCCCATTTAAATAGCAATGGGCTATAGCCAAGCGGTAAGGCATCGGATTTTGATTCCGTGATCCCTGGTTCGAATCCAGGTAGCCCAGCCATATGCGGAAGTAGTTCAGTGGTAGAATATCACCTTGCCAAGGTGGGGGTCGCGGGTTCGAATCCCGTCTTCCGCTTTAGTTTTTACGGCGGCATAGCCAAGTGGTAAGGCACGGGTCTGCAAAACCCTTATCACCGGTTCAAATCCGGTTGCCGCCTCCAATTTAAAAATCAGTTGTAGTCCTAGATAGGCCGGGGTGGTGGAATTGGCAGACACACAGGACTTAAAATCCTGCGGTAGGTGACTACCGTGCCGGTTCGAGTCCGGCCCTCGGCATCTTATGAAACGACATGAAGAAAATTGCGCCCGTAGCTCAACTGGATAGAGTACTTGACTACGAATCAAGCGGTTAGAGGTTCGAATCCTCTCGGGCGCGTATGCAAACTGACATTTTTAATGTCAGTTTTTTTGTTTTTAGATGGCTTCCTTCTCTTTTAAACGTAACTGCTTTTTACTAGCAGAATAAAAGAAGGAGGCGTTTTCCTTTATGAAAAACGACGAATGGGAAACATGCGAGGCAAAGGAAGAGGACAAGGCTTTTGAGCATTTGACGAAAACGCTGCAACAAATTGAGGATGCAAGGATAGTTTACATCGATGACTTTATTCCTGAAGGGGAAGAAGAAAGTGACCAAACGAAGTATTTTGAAGAAGCGTTAGGCGACGGAAATGTCAAACTGATTTTAGGGCCAAAACGGTATTATGCCACTGTCAAGCTACCAAGTCGAACCGTGTTAGAAGGGCAAGGGATGGAATTAACAACGATCCAAACGCCTAATCAGGCGCCAAGTTATGAATGGACGGTGTCGGTAAAGGATAAGGACCATGGTGCCGAGTATATTGCGGTTCGTCATCTAAGCTTAGACGGTAACCGCAGAAGGGGTGTAGAGCCAGCCGGAGGTAGCCGTTCCAGTTGCTTAACATTCCATGGTGTAAAGTACGGCTGGGTAAAGGATGTATTTGCCTACAACAGCACGTTGCATGGATTTGACGTTACGTCGACCGGTCTAGATTACCACTATGGTGGAGATGGGACCGTTGATTCGGGGCCTTCCCAATATGTTTGGATTGATGGCTGTAAAGCAACTGACTGGATCGATGATGGATTTACCACTCACCATAGTGAATACATCACCATTTCCAATTGCTATGCCTATGAACCTAACAGTAGAGGAAATGCAAATGGAATTGAGATCGATGACGGAAGCCGCCATGTGCTTCTATCAAACAATTACTCTATGGGTTGTTATGGGGGTATTGAAATTAAAGCCCATGCCAACTCCAGTGCAGCGAACAATGTCCATATTCTTGGGCATATTTCTAGGGAAGACACACGTAGCTATAACTTCCGCCATATCGGCCATCATACCGGCGATGATCCTGACTCAAAAACGGCCTATCATATTACGGCTACTAATCTCGTATCGCTGCACCCAAACAAAAAAAGGGGGTTCCAGAACAATACAGATCCCCGTGCTCTTGTGATTAGCGCTTATACCAATGTTAGCATTACCAACTTTACGGCAATTGGCGATCTATCCTACGACTTTGGCAATACGCCTGTCATTGCGATTCAATATAAAGCGAAAAATGTATCCCTTAACGGCATTAACGTAAGCCGTTTTCATAACGCCAGCGACGCTATCATTGTATTTGGTGGAGGAAACCGTGGCGACCACATTTCCTTGTCAAATATTCATATTTATGATGCCGGAAAAAATAACGGAATATACGTCGGCAGCGGACATAGCAACGTCTCCATTTCCAATGTCAATGCAATTAATTCTAAGGGAGAGGGAGAAAATGCAGTGGAAGCGGCGACAAACTCTGTCAACATTAGCGGTGTATCCGTGACTGGATACAAGTATGCTGTCCGCAGCGGTGGTGTGGCCTATAAAGAGCCAATTACAGTGATTAAAGGAGGCGCACGGATTGCTTCAAGTACAGGGGCACCTTCCACCGAACAATCGATCATACTTGCAAGCACTTCGTCGCCAACAGCTTCAGCTTCTAAAACGATGGTGGCTGCCTCATCTAATTCCCACGCAGTTGGCGAAGGGGCAATCGTCCTAGGAAGTGCAGGCAATTCACGGGCGCAAGGGCCTCGAAGCGGCATCCTTAGCTCCAGCGGCGCGGTTGCTGGCCAGTCAGGAGGGGCGTTTAGCTCGATGGTACTTGCGAGTAATTTAGTAGCCAACCCAAATGGCTATTCTGTAGTCGGCGGGTATGGGGCTTCAGGCAACCCAAGCAGCGCCAATATCAAGTGGGAGCTTAATAGCCGTACTGGTACAGTCCGAGCTGCGGGCACGCTTTCAAGTGCACAGACATTTACCGATTATGCCGAGTACTTCGAAAGCATAGATGGAAACCCCATTGCCACTGGCCTGCTTGTCACTCTTGATGGAGATAAAATCCGCGTGGCTGAGGAAGGAGACGATATTCTTGGCGCTATTTCTGAAACAGCAGGGGTGGTCCTTGGAGAATCGGCACTTTATTGGCAAGGCCGATATTTAACTAACGAGTTTGGCGGCATGGTCTATGAGCCACAAACAATCCGCACGTATGATGTCGATGAAGACGGCAATACGCTTCCTACGTATACAGAAGAGGTTGTTGAACTGCCGTTAGAAAATCCACAATATGATCCAAGCCTGCCTTACACTCCACGCAGTAAACGCCAAGAGTGGAATATCGTCGGGCTAACAGGTCAAATTCACGTCCGTGTCTCTGACTCCGTCCAGCCAGGAGATTATGTAAAAGCCAACGGTGGAATAGGCGTGCCAGGAGAAAATGGACCGATAAAAGTCATGCGTCTTACAAAAGCGTACGATGAGGACAAGGGATATGGTGTCGCTTTGTGTTTTATCAAGTAACCATTGTATAGGAGAGCAGCAGCATTTTTGCTGCTCTCTAATTTATTTTATATTGATGGTTATTTTTTTATTAAAAAGTATTGACCACCTTACCAATGCGTGGTATATTAGTTCTTGTCAGTTGATGAGAGCAACCTAGCTTCTCAAAAAATGGGCCGGTGTGGCGGAATTGGCAGACGCGCACGACTCAAAATCGTGTTCCTTCGGGAGTGTCGGTTCGACCCCGACCACCGGTATTAGGTGCCAAACCTAAGTAATAGCAATGCCTATTACACGAGAGCTTTCTACTTTGTAGGGAGCTTTTTTCATGTTTTGTTTCCACTATATTGTTTGTAAGATCGTCTCTAGGCTAATAACTGTTTCATTTGTGCTATTTTTTACATATGAGAGGATAACGAGAGCCACCGGGAGCTCCTTTGGCTTCGATCCAAGCACCGATCCCATCATCGCTACCCCGAATACGGTTAACACGATCAGGACGAGCACCATTCCTAGCCACATCGTTTTTTGTGCCAGCATTTTTATGCTCCTCTCCTCCTCGTAAGATTGTTAATTATCAACCGCAATATTTATTTGTGAAAGGCTTGCATTTTATATGGCTACAACACAAGGTCACTGTTATGAACAAAAATAGCATTGCTGTAGCAACGCTTCTTATCCATTTGATTACAAAATTGATTACTCAAATACATTCGCGAAGCGAAAGACATCACCGTCATGACATTCGGCGATGCCTTTCTTGAGATTTAGCTACACAAACTTCAAAATCTACTGTTCGAATTTTTTCGTTTTTCTGCTGGCAAGATGGCCTCGATTACGTCCCAATGTTCAGCGATCTTTCCATTCTCTACGCGGAACAAATCGTAGAAAGCGGTATGCTGACCATCAAATAGGCCTTCACTCACGGTAAGAACAAAATCGCCTTGTCCGATGACTTGATGTGCAAAGCAGCGTGTAGGCCAGAAAGACCGTCCGCTATATGGGGACTATGCTGAATGTAGTTATCTCCATCAAAGTAAGAGGCAAGCAGGTCAGGATTCTTCCCTAGCAAGATGTTCTCAACAAAGCTTTTGACTAATGCTTTGTTGGCGTCGGTCTTGTCGATATCCTTAATCGTAATCGGCCCGTCAATCATCGTATGATTGCTTGGTGTCTTTTCCACCATCTCTTGCAAATTGTCCCAATGCTCAACGATTAATCCATTCTCAAAACGGAAGATATCAAATACGATTTTAGGACCGTGAAAATCATATACAGAATGAAGAGCCACATAATTTCCGTCGACTAAAGTCCGTTTAATGCTTACCTTAGTACCAATCTCCTTTAAATGATCTAGTGCGCCAAGCATGGCTTCACGACCATCGATTAAAGCCTGGTTGTGCTGAATGTATTGGTCTGGATGAACATAAGCCATAATCGCTTCGGGGTTGCCGCTCTCAAAACTTTCCAGTACGGCGACTGCCTTACGAACAAGCTCATTTTGATGGTTGGATGTCATTGAAATATCCTCCTTGAAATTTTTTGGTCATTAGATAAATAATGAACAATACGTTGTTTATTTATCTGCTGCTCATTATAATAGAGGTTAATATAACGCTCAATATTCAATATTTTTAGTTATGATGGATAACAGACAACATATAAAACTTTGTCGCTTAACGACCTAAATAAATTTAGGGGGAACGAAACCAATGAATAAGAAAACCGACTTAAGAATACTGCGCACGAAACAATCGATTCGAAAAGCGTTTTATGAGCTTATTCAGGAAAAAGGATACGAGGCGATAACGGTCCAGGATATTGCTGATCGGGCTATGATCAATCGAAATACGTTTTATCTCCACTACCAAAACAAACCTGATTTATTAGATACATGTATGAATGAACTGTTAAGCGATTTTAAGGATGCAATCCTTTTTTGTCCGATCAGCATGAATCCTTTCAGCATTTCTCTACTCGAGACAGTCATGCAAACGGTACTGGAGCATATTTCTCTAAACATGACCTTTTACCGTTCCATGTTAATTGAAGAGAATCGAATTTATCCGTTTCAAGCCAAAATGGAGGATATCATTAAGGATAAATTAATGGAGGGGTGGAAACCTGCTCAGGAAAATGCCCCATTAGCGATATCCAATGAATTGCTGATCGAATACCTCGGATCGGCTTTAATGGGAATTGTCATTTGGTGGATTAAAAACGATAAGCCCCTTTCTACAGAGGAGGTTTCATCTCAGTTTAGTAAAATCGTTGCCTATGGGCACTTAAGAGCTGCCGGCATCGCCGTAGAGGAATAAAATGAGCGAGAGTAGAATTAGGATTGACATATCGCAAAATGTAGATATAATAAAAGGCATGGATCCAATTGAAGTATTCAAAGCGTTGTCTAACGAGTCGAGATTACAGATTTTACAGTGGCTCAAGGAGCCTGAAAAACATTTTGTGCCCCATGAAGGAGTGGATATGAGGAAAATCGGGGTGTGTGTCAGTCAAGTGAAGGATAAGTTGAACATGACACAGTCGACAGCATCGCAGTATTTGTTCATTCTACAACGGGCCGGACTGATTCGAACTGAGCGGATCGGCAAATACACGTACTACAAACGAGATGAAGAGAAGATCAGTGAGTTGGCTGCATATTTGAATCAGAAACTCTAATCTGAACTGAATACTGATACTGAATACCTTAAACGTATTCAGTTTTTCGGCCTTACATATCGACATATCGCGATATGTAAATTAAAAAGGATCCTCATATATCGGTAACTGTAAAAACAATAAAAAAAGGAGAAGTGAATGCATTGTCTAACACGTGGAAAGTCTATTTATTGGCTTTAGTTACTTTTTTAGTGGGTACATCAGAGTACGTTATTTCTGGCATCTTAGATAAAATCTCGGATACAATGGGTATTTCCGTTACTTCTGCGGGGCAGTTAGTCACGATTTTTTCCTTTGTATACGCCATTGGTACCCCGATCCTGATGGCGTTGACTGCTAAGGTGGAAAGACAAAAACTGCTGGTTTGGGCGCTAGGTATCTTCGTAATTGGGAATGTACTGTCATTCGTTTTGCCTGGCTATGCATCGTTTCTCGCAGCTCGCGTCATCATGGCTCTAGGCGCGGGAATGGTCGTGGTAACTGCTTTGGACATCGCCGCAAAAATTGCTGCTCCAGGCAAAAAAGCAAGCGCGATTGCTACCGTGGTCATGGGCTTTACGGCTTCCTTGATTATCGGCGTGCCTCTAGGACGTATCGTTGCAGCACAGTTTGGATGGAAAGCTGTTTTTGGTATATTGGCACTGGCCGGTCTGGTGGCTATGTTCGTTCTGTACGTCATCATCCCTCGAATTCAAGGGGATAAACCGATTCCGTTGTCCAAGCAACTTGCCTTTTTGAAAAACGGAAACGTAGCGCTAGGGCTTGCGATTACCTTTTTCTGGCTTGGCGGATACTCGATTGCCTACACCTACATTTCACCGTATCTACTTGATGTTGCCGGGTTAAAAGAAGGGATGCTGAGTGGAGTGCTGTTGGCTTTCGGCATCGCTAGCTTGCTCGGATCCAAATTCGGCGGTTTCAGCACGGATAAATGGGGGGTATTCCCGACACTGTCAGGGGGGATGCTCTTGCACGTCATAGCGCTGCTTCTCCTCTCTTTAACCGTTACCTATACGCATGCATGGCTGCCGATTGTCATCCTCTTGATTTTGTGGTCGTTTGCGGCATGGTCTTCCGGTCCAACGCAACAAGTCAATCTAGTTCGGATTGAACCGAATTATTCTGGAATCATGCTAAGTTTGAACCAATCCATGATGCAGTTGTCCATGGCTGCGGGTGCTGCAATCGGAGGCGTCATGGTTGACCGAGTGTCTCTTTCATCCATTACATGGGTCGGAGTGGTTGGAGTCGCTATTGCGATCGTAATAACGACGTTCTTGAGGGCGCGAATGAGTGCCGGCAGTCAAGGTATCGGAGAGTATCTGGATGAAGTTTAAAAAGGCATGCAATTAATGAATTGAAGTTGCAATTGATGGCAAACGACTAAAATGCATCATCTTCTAGTTTCGGAAGATGATGCATGACAACTAAAAGACACGAGGAGAACCGTATCACAAATAGCGGTAAAGCGCAGGGTCAAGGGTGTGATAATGGGTTCTGCAAAATTGGAAGAATTTAAGGAATCAAGTTTTATCCTAACCTGAAAACAAGAACTTGATTCCATTGATGGAAAGGACAGTGCTTGTTCAATCATCTACAGACCTGGCCCTAGCTGGGTAGGGAGGCGGTTACACACCTCAAAGGAATTCCTAATCCGTAATGTCTCCGCACCAGCGAGTGATTCCTTCGTTTATGGTTTGCATTGGATTTGGCTCGGATAAAGAAATCGCCCAGGCAATATGTCCATCCGGCCGAATAAGCGCTGTATGGACGTCGTTCCAATCCGCATCAGCATCGGCCAAAGAGGCATGTACAACTTGAAGGTTGCTATACGTTTCCCATTGACTGCTATTCTGTTCATTAGAATGGAAATGCAACAGAAGAAAAGTACCTTTGTGCAGGAGCGAATAGGCGTTTATCAATTGCCCGTCTTTCAGCTTTAAGCGAAGATCCTTGAACCGTTTCCCGTTTAAAGGATGGGAAGGGGCTTCGGCGTCGGGTGCATAATGTACATCTAGGGCGGAAATCTGTGCAGCGATTTGATAATTAGCCTCCGGTATTTGAATCAGATCAGCCAGCATGCTTCGCAGTTCCGTGATGGGAGGAGTCACATCCAGAAGCATGGTTTGGACTTCGGTATTCCGGAGCAAAGCCGTATTCCATGGGAAACGTTCGGCATGATAACTGTCCAATAACCAGTCCGGAGCCCAGCCTTTGATTGCCCCTGCAAGCTTCCAGCCTAAGTTCATCGCTTCTTGTAAGCCAACGTTCATTCCCTGTCCACCAGCCGGAAAATGAATATGCGCCGAATCTCCCGCCAAGAACATTCGACCATTCCGATAGCGTCCCGCTTGCCGCGTCGCATTTCCGAAACGGGACATCCATTTCACATCGTTCAATCCTAGGTCGCTTCCGGTTGTACGGATGAGCGATGAACGAAACTCTTCCAATGTTACGGGTTCATCCTTAGAGATGTTACGTCTCTCCATATCGATCATCAAGACCCGATAGAAATAATCATTGATCGGCATGATGCTGACCAAGCCTTGTTCTGTAATCCGGGAGATGACACTCATAGGAGCCAAATCAGATAGAATGGCATCCCCCAAAATAGCCGTGAAGGTCGTGTCTGTACCTTCAAACGATATGTTAGAGTGCTTGCGAACCAAGCTTCTGGCTCCATCCGTACCTACCACATAAGCAGATCGTAATGTTGTTTCTCCATGAGGACCGGCGATCTTAACATCGACGCCAGCCGCATCCTGATGCACAGATAGTGCCTCGACCTCTCTCCAGACTTCTGCGCCAAGGCTAAGCGCCCATTCCTCCAGCGCCTTCTCCGTCTCACTCTGCGGTAAAAAGAGAGTGTGATTGGAAGAGGAATCCAATACCGAGAAATCTAAGGGGGTTTCTAGTCCGGCGAAATGGCCTCTCGAAAGTAAGCGTCCTTGCTTGATTAATTGTGATTTCATTCCACGCATATCTAAAATTTCCAGGGTGCGTGGATGTACGGTAAGCGCCCGTGAATAAGGAGTTGTCTCCTTTAGTCGCTCAATGACGCAGACCTTTACACCGGCTAATGCCAATTCCCCAGCCAACATCATGCCGACAGGACCGCCACCGATAAGGATGACTTCATATTTCATATCAATAACCTCTTTTCTTAAACATTATGGGAAGATCACGATAGCGTCTATTTCGATAAGCCATTCAGGATCGGCTAGCGCTTGAACGCCTATATAGGTACTTGCTGTCTTCGGCCAGTTAGGGCCAAGCACATGAAATCCTGCCTCGAAAATAATCGAAATCAATTCCGGGTTGTGGTTTACCACAAAAATATTCATTTTTGCAATGTACAATGGATCCGCCCGCACGGCTTCCAATGCATACTTGAGATTGGTGAACACTTGAATCGCTTGCGTGTAATAGTCCCCTGAACCGATCAATGATCCTGTTTCATCCACAGAAACCTGACCTGAGATGAAGGCCAGTTTGGAGGCAGTCGTTACCACAACATGAGAAATGACAGATGTAACCTTTTCCGTCAATGTCTTTGGATTCACGATTTCCATAGGCCGGTATGCACCTCCTTCATTAATTATTGTTTCTTCGGAAACTCTTTTATTGCTTATAAAAAAAGGGTGTGATAAAGGTTACATATAATTTTAGTTTCATATGAAACAATAATAGTGTACTGGGTCACTCTTTATCCTGTCAACCCCCATCTCAACATAAGCATATCCATTTGTTTCTCTTTGTTTCCCAGAAAACAATCTATGATATAATATAATAAATAAGTCAAGGAGCGAGCATAAGCATGGATACTGCCAATAAAAACAAAAACGCCATTCATGAATTATTCGTTCAGTTTCTTGAGCGAAAAGAGCAATATGAAACTCGAATAACTGCCACATACCTGGAGGATATCCGGAAGCATATTGAATCGGAATTCAGTTTGAATATGACGGAACTGCACACGATTGCGTGTATCGGTGAATGGGAGCCAATCAATGTCACAACCCTCGCGGAAAGGATAAATGTAAGCAAAGGGAATACCTCCAAAATTACAAATAAATTACTTAAAGCAGGTTGGGTGCGAAAAGCCCAACTCAACGATAACAAAAAGGAAGTGTATTTTCGGCTAACGCCTGTCGGCAAAAAGCTGTTTGCTGCTCATGAGGAGCTCCACGCGAAGGAAAAGCAACGGATGTATGAGTTTTTGGAAAGATACAACGAACGCGAGCTTGAATTTATCAAACAGCTGTTTGGGGATATGGTTGACTTCTATTGCTGACGTACCTCAAGAAACCAGAAAAAAGTTTTTACCAATTTTCGAATCCTATTCTGAGACGGAGTTACGAACGATCGGAAAATTTATGAGTGATTTGTTGGCGCGTGCCGAATAACTCTAGGGAAGGGAAGTTAGGGAGAATGACAACCTTAAAGATTGAGGATTTAAGATCCAAGATTGGCGGGAAGTAGATTTTAAAAGGGCTTACACTGGAGGTTCATGGCGGCGAGATTCATGCGATTATGGGGTCTAATGGGACGTGAAAAAGCACATTGGCTTCGGCCTTAATGGGCCATCCCAAATGCGAAGTTACGGATGGCAAGGTGACATTGGACGCGGACCTTAACCCAAATCTGTATGCAGAACGGGTTTGTAGTAGAACGAATGGAATAGGCTCAATAATCACTTATAATTTCAGTAATAGTTGGTGGTGTAGAAAATCAATGAACGTATTTTCTAAAAGAACAAAAATGGTATTTGTATTGCTTATTTTATTATTAACGATTACAGGATGCTCCACCAAAATGCCTATATCTTCAAATGAAAATCAATCTTTATCTGATCAACCTCAAAATACGAAATCTGTAGAAAATGCTGTACCTGAAACACCAGTTGCCGAAGTGAAGGACATACCACCAAACAAACCGGTTGATTATGATCCTGCCTGGCCGGACCGTTCGGTGAAGTCTTCTAACGGGCATCTTGTGAATACTTGTGTTCCGGATGAGCTGCGAAATAAAGCAACTACATTAACAACCAGTGATGGGGTGTATCTGTCTGCACTTGTGCTTGGCAGTGGAGATAAAGGAGTCCTGCTTGCACACGAGCAAGGTTATAACATTTGCTCTTTTCTAGACATGGGAACTGAACTGGCTGACAGTGGGTATCTGGTTGTTATTCCTGAATATCGTAATCACGGTGCCTCACAGAATTTTCCGGAGGATAATCAGAATATAGATCGTGATGCAGATGCTGCCTTAGGTGAACTCGAACGATTGGGTGCAAAAAGAGTATTTTTGGCGGGGGCATCATGTGGCGGTAGTACAGCAATCATTGCAGGCGTTAATCAGGCGCTGCCTATTGAGGGGCTGATTATTCTTTCTTCTCCTGCACAATGTGGGCCCCTTGATTCAATTCCGAGCGTTGAGAAGATTAAAGCACCGTCCATGTTTGTTTTTTCACCTGGCGATTATGGAGGCTCAATTGAAAAAGAAGTGCGCCAATTATATCAAGCATCTGGAGCAACGGATAAAGAGCTAATTGTGGATGAGAGTGGTTATCACGGAACAGATATGTACCATAGGGGAGAGCGCGGTGATGCCTTAAAGTCCAAGCTTATTGACTTTGTTAAAAAAGTATTTAATTAAAGTAAATACCTTTTGTAACAAAACCGTGGTTGATAAGGATTGTCAATTAATCCGCCAAAGGTGCCTTCAAGGTCAAGAGAAAGCCGCTCGTTTCCCGACGGGGGAACTGAGCGGCAACATGATGCAGGATCAGGGGCTGACCACGATCTGTCTACTTTTCTTATTAGCTGCTAGACAGTGTATTTAGATTTGTTTCGAAACGGTTCTGATTCACCAGCTTTTCGTTCTAAAAGGTCTGAAGAATGCGCGAATGTCATCGGCAAAAAGCTCTGGTTCCTCTAGAGCGGTAAAATGTCCGCCGCGAGGCATCGAAGTCCAGCGGGTTACATTCAGGTTGCGCATGGCCCATTCCTTGGGCGGCAACAGGATATCCGCCGGGAATAGGGCAAGGCCAGTCGGAACCTCGATGTAGCCGATTGGCGGCAAAGAATGCGCATTATCATAATACATATGCGCTGTCGATCCTATGGTGTTCGTCACCCAATACACCATAATATGCGTAAGGAGTTCATCCTCGCTGAATTTTTGCGCAAGATCGCCGTTACAATCGCTCCATGATCGGAATTTCTCCGTCATCCAACCGGCCAAACCTACGGGCGAGTCGGAAAGTCCATATGCGAGGGTTTGGGGGCGCGTCGATTGAATGGACATATAGCCGCCCTCCTGAGCCATCCATGCCGAAGCCTTATTCTTGTATTGCCGCTCTTCTTCCGAAAGCGTGCCCTGATCAGATGAAGCTATGAGATCTCGGATAATCCCGATATCGGTCAGATGGATTCCGTATAACTGTTCGGGATGGTTTGCCGCCAGGTATCTAGTCACACCGGAGCCCATATCCCCCCCGGCGGCAGCGAATTTACTGTAGCCTAATTTTTCGGTCATGAGCTTAGCCCACATTTCGGCGACACGAAAATTGTTGACCCCGAGGTGTTTAGGGCGGCTGGAGAATCCAAAGCCAGGTAATGAAGGGACGATTACGTCAAAAGAGTCCTCGGGGTTGCCGCCATGGCTGGCCGGATCTGTAAGTAGCGGGATGATTTTGTGGTAACGAAGGTAACTGTCGGGCCATCCGTGAGTTAGAATCAGGGGCAAAGGGTCAGGACCTTTGCCGCGTTCATGTACGAAGTGCACGTCGATCCCATCGATCTTGCAGCGAAACTGGGAGAAGCGGTTCAACTTGGCTTCTTGTGCGCGCCAATCATAATGGTCCCTCCAATACGAAACTAACGATTTTAAGTAATTTAATTCCGTGCCCCGTTCCCAATCCGCATTTTCCAATTGATCCGGCCAACGGATGTGATTGATTCTGTATTGCAGATCGTTCAGGATTTCATCAGAGACCTGGATTTGAAAACGTTCAATCGTCAAAATGATTTCTCTCCTCTTCTTAATACATCGTCATTATATCCCTCAAGCTGGTGTGGTACGCTGGCATAAATCAATATTTTAACGGACAGAAAGCTCTAATCGTTTCCTCAAATCGTACCATAAAGTTTTCAGCACGTCCTAAATGAATTCACCATTAACACGGATGGTTTGTCCCGTAACCCGCTCTGTAGTTGAAACGGAGAAATGTATCAAAGTAACGGCAAGTTTTAAAAATGCTCCCCTTTAAGTAAGCAAGTTTAATAAATAAACCGGCTACTTGCAGAGGAGCATACCAGTTATCGTGGATGCCGAATTTTTTGGTGTCCTTTACAAGGGTTTTACCACATCATCTGAATCCGTGGAGTACGCCAGCTCTTTCTGTGCTTCCAGAGCGGCCAGTCTGTCCAAAAGGGCTGTCCGGATTTGGTCATAGGCGTCACTGCCCAACGCCATACGTAGCGGGCCCTCTCCCTGGTTGACTCGGCCAATAATCTGCTGCGCCATTTTATCCGGATCGCCGACACTGGGGCTGAACAAATTTCCGAACTGGGTTTGGATAATCTTCAGCGAAAGAAATACTTTGCGAAGCAAATATGAACCTCAAAAAGTCAGCCACCTGGCTCTGGAAGTCAGGTGGCCAAGGCTGGCGGTTCAATGGATTTTTCCTTTTCATACACTAGATTTCCTGTAGTAATTTTCCTGTAGTAATGCTTTTAATCCTGCCGTATTTATTACATTCCATGGAGTATTTAATTCTGGTTGAAAGAAGAAATCGGCATAGGCCAATTGTTCTAATGTGCATCCAGTTTGAATCGCAAGGGAGACCGTATTAATAGTAGCAGTCAAATCAACTTTAGACATGATTTGTCCTCCTAAAATCTCTAAAGTTGTTGGATCGTAAACCAGCTTGAACATAACGATCGTCTCCGGAGAAAACAAGGGCGTCTCTTGTTCCAAGTAAACAGATTTTATTTCAATGCCAAGCTTTTTTGCCGTTTTATCATTCAAACCAGTTGTAGCGAAATAATAATCGAAGATATGCGCACCTGAAGAGCCTTGTACACCAGGAAGCGGATGAATGGCTTCGAATAAATTTTTTACTGCATAATGTGCTTGACGGCGCGCGTTGGTTCCTAATGAAACATTCATCCGCATTTTACCGGGATTGTACCAAACCGTTGTTGCATCCCCAATGGCGAAAATATCGGGATCGCTTGTACGCATGTATTCATCTGTTTTAATTCTGCCATCCGGCCATAATTCCACTGCGCCTCGCAACCATTCCGTGTTGGGACGATTACCGGCAGACAAGATGACTAAGTCAGCTGAATAGGTGCCTTTTGTAGTTACAACCTCGATGACTCTATCATTTTCATCACCAACAAATTCGGTGATCGAGTTGCCTAGTGCCAATTCCACATCTCGATCTTTCATGTCTTTTTCAAGGACATCCGTAAATTCTTTATCTAAATAGGAGCTTAAAGGACGATTGTTGATGTCCATTAACGTAACCTTTTTCCCTGATTCGGCAAATAATGAAGCTGCTCCAGTCCCAATGTATCCTGCGCCAACAATAACAACGTTTTTAATATTTGGATCTGCAGCATGTTTTCTCATATTAAATAGATCTTGTCGACTGCTCATCGTACCGATGTTTTTTAAATGATGTCCAGGGACAGGAAGAATAAAGGGCTTTGCACCAGGACTTAAAATGATTTTGTCATAACCCTCCTTGCGCGTTTCCCCTGTCGCATGATCGAATATTTCCACTTGGTGTTTGCCAGGTTCTACTTTCGTTATTTCAGTGTTGCTGAAGATGGTTACTCCTTGTTGTTGAATGGATTCAAGATCCTTGGCCGAAGTGGAGGAGAAGTCTCCTTTGTCATACCATTGAACGTTTACTTCTGGACACATCATTCGTAATGCCTCAACTGCTTCAATACCTCCATGGGATGCTCCTAAAACAATAGTTTTCATTATTACCTCTCCTTTAAATACATTTCTGTATCTTATTTTATAATTAGGATACACTATTGTATCTTAAAAGGTCAATTAGATACATGTGTGAATCTTATTTATTTAAGATACAGTTTGGTGTATAATGAACGTACAAGGAGAGAAAGAATGATGACGGAACCAAATAAAAGCCGCCGCCGCGGCGACAAATTACAAAATGATATTTATGAAGCAACGTATCGCCTGCTGGAAACGGAAGGGTATAGTGCGATTAATTTTACGCGTATTGCTCGTGAGGCGAATACCAGTCGTTCAGTGGTTTATCGTTATTGGGATACCCCGTTTGATTTAGTGTTTGCCGCTGTCCGACAACGGATGCAACAAGCGGGAGGGAAATTCGAGAATCTTGATTTTGACAGGGGCAGTCTCCGCGATCATTTAGTATATGTTGGTCAACATTTTATTTTGGAGTCCAACAATGGACCGTTTAGATTGTTTAAAATGCTGTTTTCCGAAATGATTAACCAGCAGGAGCGAGAACGGACAGGCCAGATGTTGGCCGAAGCAACGGAATCCAATATTAAGATTATGGATGACGTTCTTCAACGGGCCATACAACGGGGGGAAATCACAAAATTCCCACCTAAAGCGACCAAACTCATTCTTTTTGAGCAAATTCGCTATACGTTTATGCTTGAAAATGGATTGGTGTCGCATCAAAAATTGGAAGAGATTGTTGATCATGTGGTGTTGCCGGCAATTTTATATTTTTCTAAACAGTGAATTCTCGTCTAGAGTACGAATGTAAAATTACCGGTATAAGAACAAAATAAATACAACAGGACGAGGTTACAGTCGATCGATCGGCGGCCTTGCTCTGCTTATCGGCAGGATAACTTAATTTAGTTGATGGTGCCTCAATTTGAGGTGAGACATGAAGCAACTTAGTATCAATTCAGTTTGAAGTTTTAGGTCTATGGTGTTGGGAATGATTACGATTGTCGACTCATGATGATCGTTCAGATTATCGTAACCGCAATTTTGCCACTCGGGTCAGGTGACAAGTGGGATAAAACAAGAGCCAACAACTGGCGTCGGTCGATGTCTGCTGTTACAATAGAATTACTGATTTTCAATGTAATGAGGTGACGTTAATTTAATGCCAACTGAAAAATACACGCCAACAGCAACGCCAAAATGGTTGGGCTATGCCCTTCAGTCACTCGTGTTCATGTCCGGCCAGCAAAAATCGCATTGTGCCAGCAATGAAATTGCTGAACATGTTTGCAGTGAAGCCACGTTAACGCGCCGCGTCCTGTCCCGACTGGTCAAGGCGGGAATCGTTGAGGCAAGAGAAGGGCGAGAGGGTGGCTATGCCCTTCGCAGAAAACCGGAGGATATCTCTTTTGCTGATGTATACCGGGCGATTCAGGTGGTCGATCCGCTTTATACGGGTTTGCTTGATACAACCACCAGCGGGCCTTTTGCCCAAGAAACCCGGGAAATGTTCACTACCGTGATTAATGAGTCGGAAAAACAGTTAATTCAGGTTTTAGAGCGGCATACAATAGCGGATTTGATCAAGAAAATCAACGAGGGAAATTAAAATAACTTTAAACCCAAAACTGTGATTGACAAACACACAGTTTGTGAATATAATGTAACTTGAGATATCTCAAGTTTTTTTACTTTAAACTGTGATTTTAAAAATCACAGTATGGAAGGGAGGATTCATTTGACTGACATGCAGGCTTTTTCCATACGAACGATTATCGGTCCTTTAATTGCCGTTGTCGTTGGCATGGTGATGGTCATACTGGACAGCACCATTGTCAATGTGGCTTTTCCAAAGTTTCAACAGGAGTTTGGGAGTACGTTGGCTGTCGTGCAGTGGACGTTCACCGGCTATACCCTGGCGTTGTCTGCTGTCATTCCACTTGCAGGCTGGATGACGGACAAATTCGGAGCTAAGCGTATTTTTTTAACAACCGTTGCGCTCTTTACCTTGGGATCCGTACTATGTGGAATGGCGCAAACCATTGAGCAATTGATTATTTTCCGGATTGTGCAAGGTATTGGCGGAGGCATGGTAACTCCGATTGGCATGGCGGTGATATACAGGCTGACGCCGTCCCATAAGATAGGGGAAGTAATGGGTGTGCTAGGTATCCCTATCCTGATTGCTCCTGCGCTCGGTCCTGTATTATCGGGTTGGCTTCTCGATTATGTATCTTGGCAATGGATTTTTCTCATTAATCTGCCGATTGGCATTATAGCCATTGCGTTAGGGATGAAATGGTTGCCAGCCTTTCCGCAGGGTGAAGTGCCAAAGCTCGATACACTTGGCATGATACTGGCTCCGTTGGCTTTCTCCATGCTGGCTTTTGGAGTAGGCGAAGGGGCCGTAGACTGGACGTCCACCCGCACTGTGGTTGCCCTTACTTTCGGAGCCGCGGCATTGGTCGGATTGATTGTAACAGAGCTGCGGCACAGGCAGCCTTTGCTTGAATTGCGTGTGTTCAAATCTTCTGATTTCACACGAAGTATTCTGCTTTTATGGCTTGTGCAAATTGCATTGTTTGGCGTGATGGTCCTGTTTCCGGTATATCTCCAGACTGTTCGGGGATATTCGCCGCTTGATACGGGATTGATCATGCTTGCTCAAGCGGTCGGTTCGATCCTTTTCACGCCTGTTGGGGGGCGTATGTATGACAAGGTGGGTGCCCGTCCGCTGGCGCTGATCGGTTTAACCGCCGTATCGGCTGCGCTTTTCTGGCTATCGCACGTTTCACCGGAGGCTGGGCTGACAATGCTCTTGCTACCCTTGTTTATGATTGGTTCCGGCATGGGGCTAATTATGATGGCGCTAAATACTCACGTCCTCAATTCCGCTCCGCGTGATCTCGTCGGAAGAGTTACTTCACTCACTACAGCAGCGCAGCATGTAATAACATCTTTCGCGGTAGCGGGGCTTACGGGATTTCTAGCCTATCGAATGAATGAGATGACTATGAATGTGGAGTTACAAAGTATTGCCGCAGCTTACAGTGATACGTTTCTATTGACTGCAATATTGGCAGCCATAGGTATCGTTCTCAGTCTTACACTGCGGAAGCCACAGCTTCTTGATTCAGCCGTTCCGACACAAGGACATGATACCAATAAGTGAATAAAAGAGAGGAGTTGCTTGTCATGCAGACAACGACACAACAACAGATAGCCAGTTCCGCTAAGATAGGTAGAACATTAATTGCGGGTTCTTCGGCAGGAGTGATTTCAGCCATTGTATCTAATCTGCTGGCCTGGGGAATTATCGCGGCCAATGATTTTCAATTCGAAATGTTGAATGGGTTTTCGATTACATTATCCGCATTTTTCGCTAATGTAATAGGGGCATTCATTTACCGTTTTTGGCAAAAGAGATCGTCCAGGGCAGTAATATACTATGCAATCTTGAGTTTGGCAATGGCTGTACTGATGACCATCAACACGGCCTCAAATCCGATGGAGCCTCATATTGGAACCGTGGCCAATCCCTTGCATTTTGCAGTCGCGTTATTATCGTTGGTGTTAATCCCAAAATTCATGCAGCGCACTGCCGCGGCAGTGCCGCCAAAAGGTTAGCAGCCGGGCCGTGTGACGACCGAAAAAAAACCTCATTCAGAACAATTCGCAAGGTCATAGATGCTTTCTACTTTGTAGGGAGCTTTTTTTATGTAATGGGTTTTTTGTCTCCACTACGATGTTTGTCAGATCATCTCTAGGTTAATAACTGTTTGATTTTTGCTATTTTTTCTTCTGCTTCAAGAGTGCCATCCATTATATAATCCGCATGTTTGCTAACGATCTCTTCATGCGTAATAAATAGCGGTCTTGCTTCTTCTAAATAACATTTTGCCCATTTTAAAATGTCATTCCCAGAGGAATTCGCAAAATCTCTCAGTAGATATCTTGCAAAGGTGATATCCAAGGGGGTTTTTATATAAATGACTTTATCTATGTACATACCCATTTGTTTGTTTTCATAACCGATTGGATAATCGAGAAAAATATAATCATATTTATCTTGTGCTTCCTTCAAGTCGTTTATCATCCTATCTAATCTATAAGCATTAAAATAATCAGCTGGTTTGTTTAGAATGTTTTTCATATCGGGGGCATTTTCGAATTCATAATGATCAAAGTAAAAAGCACATGCGCTCGGAAATTCCTTTACTAACTGATTAACCAAAGTCGTCTTTCCTCCAGCAGTTACTCCACTAATAGCAATAACTTTAGCACTCATTTATTCAACTCCATTCGGGATTATTTCAATGTTTAAAGGCAATATGAGCTAAATCTAATTAGGTACCAGCATATACCTAAGGCTCGTTTTCTGTTCATCATTCACCTCTCCATCCAAAATGGTAAGCTATATTGCACTTAATGTCACTTGCTAGACTTCCTATCTTTTTCTACCAAACCATACTAAATAAAGCTTGCGCCTACAGTTACTGTAGGTATTACAATCAGGATAAAAGGAGGCAGTCAAATGGATGAAACCTATTCAATTGGTCAATGTTCGAAACTGACGGGCATCCCAGTGAGAACGCTCCATTAATATGAAGAGTTAGGTCTTTTAAACCCACTTAGACAGGCAAACGGGCATCGGGTATATCAGATCGAGGACATGGTAGAATTACAGAAAATATTGAGTTTGAAGGCGCTTGGCTTTAGTCTAACCCAAATAGGTGAACTGTTGAAACTTCCAAAATTTGATCAATCTCTGGTTGAGACGTTGAGGTTGCAACAGCAAGCGTTGGAAGTAAAGCTTGTAAAGATAAAACAATCTCTTGAACTGATAAGCCGTATGATGGCAATCGTTCAGTCTGAGGATCAATTGGAGCATCCGCTATTGTTCAGTCTGATTCGCAATATGAACCAAGAAGATATGCAGCGAGAGTGGGTGGCGAACCATCTATCCGAGTATACAGCACAAACGCTATTTGATCGGTCAGCGGAAGCGATAAAGAAAATGGATGCGGAAACGGTGCGCTTCTCCCGAGATGTGAAACGATTATCGCATGGTCCGAGCAATTCACAGGAAGCTGAGACCGTGATCGGTGCATACGTGAACTGGGCAATGACTTACATTGATCAGAAGGCAATCGACAATTTGAGAAACTTGGATGAGGAACAGCTTACCCAACTTGACCAATTAGTGGAGATGCCATTAAATGAAAAGGAGACAGCATGGTTGGATAAGGCATTGGAACATTATTTTTCTAAATATATGTTGACTGAGCAAGGCGAGCTAACAGCGAGTGCTCCTATTATTACCCGAGAATCATGAAAGTTTCGTAGAATGGGATCTTCACTCACAATTAAACGGAGGTGCAAAATAGTGAAAAAAGAAAAGGTGGAACAACAATTCAAGGCATTATTCGAAGACGTCAAACAGCAAGGAAGTTTCAATGGTGTTGTTCTTGTAGCTGTTGGTGGGGAAGCAGTGTTATGTGAAGCGATGGGAATAGCAGAATACAAAAGCGGGGGCGCACGCGATTTAACAACGGACTCCATGTTTGAACTCGCTTCTGTATCCAAACCGATTACGGCTGTAGGTATTATCCGTTTGCAGCAACTGGGGCAATTGCACTGGGATGATCTGATCGCTAATTGGATTCCCGAACTGCCGTATCCAGGGATTACGATACGGCATCTGTTAAACCATACATCAGGCTTGCCTGATTACATGGAGTTATTTGCAAACGTGTGGGATCCTACGCGTTATGCTCGCAATGAGGATGTGTTGCAAATGCTGATTAAGCATCAGCCTGATCCGTTATTCGCTCCTAATGACAGTTGGATGTACAGCAACACGGGCTACATTGTGCTAGCTATCCTAATTGAGCGGATTAGTGGCAAGCGTTATGGCGACTTTTTGGACGAGCAGATCTTTCAACCACTTGGAATGACGCGAACGCAAGTGTATAATCGCCGGGTGGATCCAGGTCCTGTACCCGATGATTATGCTTGGGGATACGTCTATCGGATTGGGCATGGCGGATATGTCCTGCCTGATGAAGTGCCTGAACTAAATTACGTACACTATTTAGACGGCTTGCAAGGGGATGGAATGGTCAACAGTACAGTGGGCGATTTGTTGCGACTGGATCGAGCCTTGTATGATGATGAGTTTGTTCGTCCAATGCTGCGTCAACTGATGTTTTCGCCAGTGACGATGAATAATGGCGAGACATTCAATTATGGGATGGGTTGGCTGATCGAGCGTGACGAGCAGCTGGGGCGTTTCGTCCACCATACCGGGGGATGGCCGGGCTACTCTACATGGTTTAAACGTTATATCGATCGTGATATGACATTGATTATGCTACAAAACGGAGAGCGCGACCATGCTTATACGCAGCAACTAGTGAAGAGCATCGAACAGATTATGGTTGGAGAAGAATACGATGTACCGAGGCCTTTGGAGACAAAGAAAGTGATTCCGCTTGACCAAAAGAATGTGGAAACGCTGCTTGGGAAGTACAGATTTGCCAGCGAGACGGAAGAGTCCCTTGACGTAGAAGTATACGTAGAGGAGGATAAGCTCTATATGAAGTTGGACAATGGAATGCGGTTGTCATTGCTGCCCCTGACATCGACCCGTTATTATGAAGAACAGACGGCGACCGAGCTTGAGTTTCTTGACAGTGAAGATGGCAAGGGCATGCGTCTGTTCTGGTATACAGAGGATGAGCCAGAAGTGGCTGAACGGGTCGGCTGTTGACACACTACGCTTTGTGAAAGAAATGACCATCAATGCTGCCGATTCCGAGCAATGATAGTCCGTTTTGGTAATTTTAATTACCATTCCTGAAGCAAGTGATCCATGTTAATTTATCAATAGAAAGGAGTGTATGGACTAAATTTTCAAGTCTTAATAACCTTGATTGGAAAGAGAGTCAGCAAACTTCTTCACAGGATGAGGCACAGAGAGATAAAATTACTTCTGATCGTTAATAAATTATTGAAAAATGAGGATAAAAATGGATATTGACAACAGGAGGTGTTATTTCAAAATGAAAACTTATTACTGTGGCTTAGAGGTTACTTTAGATGTAATTGGAGGAAAGTGGAAGGCTCTTGTTTTATATTATTTGATAAAAGGCCCAAAGCGGACGAGTGAGTTAAAGAGACTGATACCAACTATTACTCAAAAAATGCTAATTCAAACGCTTAGAGAATTAGAAATGAGTGGGCTCATACTTAGAAAAATGTATAATCAAGTACCTCCGAAAGTCGAGTATTCAACTACTGAACTTGGTCAATCTCTTGAATCTATTTTGGAAGCACTTTGCAATTGGGGTGGGATTTATGCAGAGAGCTCATTCGCCCAAGATGAATTCGAAATTTTGCATATGGATTAAACGTATAACGCTGTACGAATGTCCCCACGCCTTTCTTTCAACAAATGAAAGGCGTGGGGACATTCTAGTCTTTATCTGAATTAACATTCATAAATCCAAAGCCTAGGCTAATTTACAATAACCAATAATAACATTGTAGGATTTCTGGAGTGGATAAAGGTATTGAGCGAAGTGGCTCACCATAGTCCCAAAAATTTAGTTTTCATTTTTAATCAAGGAATGCGCGTGTATGACTACAATGAAAAACACAATTATTACTTTTTGGTTACTATATAACTAAAAAGTGTGTACTTTTCAATTTGACACGTTTGATTCATAATGACTCTTGTGCGATATAGGGAAGGAATGAGGTTTCAAAAACATGTTAAAGGGGTGTGCCTATGTCCACAAATCAAGTTATTCTAAATATCCGTTTCAAAATAAAACCAGGTAAGAAAGAAATTTTTCGCGACAGTCTCTTTGCCATGATTAACAATTTCAGAAACGAACCTACCTTCGTAACGGCCATCGTCTCCGATGATATCGATAATTCGAATGATCTTGTTATTTATGAAATCTGGCAAGGTACAAGAGATCGTTGGATACAGGAAGAATTTCCAAAGCCTTATCGCAAAGAATACGAAGAAGCTCTTACTAGTTTAATTGATGACAGAATTGTTAGCTGGCTTGAGCCTATCGGTGAATGGGGAAGCCAATTGACAAATGTTACTCGTTAAGTAAGACGTGATAATCCTAGTGGGGGCTTGATAAGCTCCCACTACCATTTTTATTTTTTGGTTGAAACAGCGGTTTTCTTGCCGCTGTTTTACGACGATCTGTTTGGAGAGTCGTTTGGATTAAGTCCTTGAATCCGCTAAAGATAACGTTCCACTGAGCTGTGTTGGGCAAGAGAGGCATGATCGTCCTTGCCTCGGAGAAAAGCAGTACATCAGTAATCTGCTAGCGTCAGATTTTAATTTATAAGCAGGAGAAAGAGTATGCTCATAGTAAACTGGCTTGAACACATTAGTGAATGGGAAGGCCACTTAACCAATGTACCCGTTAAACTAACGTCGAGGAAATATGGTAGAAAACCACTATCATTCAGGTAGAGAAGGCGGAAGAACGACTGAAAACTAATTAATTGATCTTATTATGAAAAAAACTGATTTCAAAAGCAAAATATGATCTTCACCAGATCTATAAAGGTAAAAAGATTTCGTTACTTCTACAACCATTCTTGTCACCTTAAAAGGAAGGTAGTCACAATCTCGATTTTGAGTTGCAAGGGAATAGGAGTCGTAAGAAGAGTGCTGGCAGCCCCCCCACTAATCCAACTCCCTATTTTTCCCCGGCTTTGCGGCATACAATTTCCGGTACGTCTCTGGCGTCATCCCTTCTTTCTGCCGGAACGTGGCGACGAAGTGGCTCGCATCGCGAAAGCCGACCGCTTCTCCGATGCGGCGAACGGTCCAGTCGGGACGGGAAGGAAGCCATTCTTTTGCTTTGCGGAGCCTTAATTGGATCAAGTAAGCGTATGCGGTCTGGCCGAATAGATCGCGAAAGCGTTCGTTCAGCTGCCGTTTCCCGATGCCGAGCTGCGCCGCCATCTCCGCCAATCCGATTTCTGGGTTGGCGTATTCTTGTTCGAGCCAGTGAAGCAAGTCTTGGACTCGGTTTAGTCGTTTGGAGATAGGCGCCGTTTATCGGTGCGGGCTTCTGTGCGAAGCAACGTTAGGAAGCGGTATAAGTCGGCGGAGTAGCGCCATCCCGACGGATCGCCGCCAGATTCGGCAAAGGCAAGCAAGCTCTTCATTTGGCCGGTGATTGGATCGTGGCTCGCTCCCCACTGAAAGTGTTCAATGATGCTCCAACCGAGTGATTGGACGATGTTCCCAGCCGTGCTCCCGTGAAACGTAATGTAGCCGGTTTGCCAGCTGTCGCTTCTTGGCTTGTAGTGGTGGGGTGTGCCTGGCGCGAGGAGAATGCCTGATCGTTCTGGCATGTTCCAGGTGCGCCCGTTCATTGACAGTTCGCCTTCTCCTGCCAGCGTTTGAAGCCAATGGTAATATGGGTACCCGTGTGGCCTTGTTACCGGTTCTTGGTCATATTGAATGCCGATTGTCTCTAGCTGCAAGGGCAACAGCTCCGATGGGGTGGCAGGGACAGCTCGACGCATCTTACATACCTCCATATTCTTATATCCATGTACATCAATTTTATATTGGATCTAGTGATTACAACACATATGATTAAACTATTAAATGCAGTTTTATCATATATGGTGAGGTGTGGCAAGATGATTAATGCGAAAAAACCGAAGATTTGGTACGGCGGTGATTACAATCCTGACCAATGGGATTCATCGATTTGGGATGAAGATTTACGCATGTTTAAACTGGCGGGAATCGACGTGGTGACGCTCAATGTGTTTGCTTGGGCAAAAAACCAACCGGATGAGAATACATATGACTTCGGCTGGCTTGATACGATGATGGATAAGCTGCATGAAGACGGGATTGGCGTCTGCCTTGCGACGAGCACGGCCGCCCATCCGGCTTGGATGGCGCGCAAGTACCCTGATGTGCTCCAAGTCGACTTTTACGGGCGCAAACGAAAGTTTGGCGGACGTCATAATTCTTGTCCGAACAGCCCGACTTACCGCAAGTATGCAGTTCGCATGGCAGAAAAGCTTGCCGAGCGTTATAAAGATCATCCGGCTTTGCTTATTTGGCATATTAACAACGAGTATGGCGGGGCAGGCAATTGTTACTGCGACAATTGTGAAACCGCTTTCCGGGAATGGGCGAAGGCGCGTTACGGTTCCCTTGATGAAGTGAATCGAGCATGGAATACCGGATTTTGGGGGCACACGTTCCATAGTTGGGAAGACATCGTTTTGCCTAGCGGACTGAGCGAGGAGTGGACAGGTGCGAACGGGCGGACGGAGACGAATTTCCAAGGAATCTCCCTCGACTATATGCGCTTCCATTCCGACAGTTTGCTCGAATGTTACAAGCTGGAATACGAAGCAGTCAAAAAGCATACGCCGTCCATTCCTGTCACGACGAATCTGATGGGCGCCTTTAAAAAACTGGACTACCATAAATGGGCAAAGCATATGGATGTCGTATCATGGGACAATTATCCACGGTTCGATACGCCTCACAGTTACACGGGGATGATGCACGACTTGATGCGCGGTTTGAAGCACGGACAGCCGTTCATGCTGATGGAACAGACGCCAAGCCAGCAAAATTGGCAGCCGTACAACTCGCTTAAACGTCCTGGTGTCATGAGGCTATGGAGTTACCAAGCAGCGGCGCGGGGAGCTGATACGATTCTGTTTTTCCAGCTTCGCCGGTCAATTGGCGCCTGCGAGAAATATCACGGTGCCGTGATCGAGCATGTCGGCCATGAGCATACGCGCGTCTTTCGAGAATGTGCCGCGCTCGGGCAGGAACTCGGCCAGCTTGGCGATACGCTTCTCGATGCTAACGTTCAGGCGAAAGTCGCATTGCTGTTTGATTGGGAGAACTGGTGGGCGGTCGAAATGTCCAGCGGCCCGTCGATCGATCTTCGCTATGTGGACGAAGTGCATAAATATTATGATGCCCTTTACCGTTTAGGCATCTCGGTAGACGTCGTCGGCGTCGATGCCGATTTCAGTAGGTATGATCTTGTCATTGCCCCAGTGATGTATATGGTGAAAGCAGGTATAGCTGACAAGCTAGAAAAATATGTACATGGCGGCGGCTCCCTCATCACAACCTTCTTCAGTGGCATCGTCGATGAAAATGATCTTGTCAAAACAGGCGGATATCCTGGCGAACTTCGGAAACTGCTTGGCATATGGGCGGAGGAAATTGACGCCTTGCTTCCGAGTCAACGTAACCGAATTGTCCTCTCAGATCAAGCTCCCGGATTAAAATCGGAATACGAGTGCGGCATTCTTTGCGACTTGATTCATTCAGAAGGAGCCGAGGTCAAAGCGGTGTACGGCAACGATTTTTACCGGGGCATGCCGGTTCTGACTGTGAACAAATTTGGGGCAGGCCAAGCCTGGTATGTGGCGACAAGCCCGGAAGCGTCGTTCCTGCAAGATTGGTTGTCTCAGCTATGCTCTTCCATTGGCATTCATCCTCTTATTAACGATATGCCGGTAGGAGTGGAGACGACGCTTCGTTCAAAGGAAGGTCAATCGTATCTCTTCGTACTTAATCATAACGAGAACCCTGTCAACATCAAGCTTGGCGAACGTGCTGGCGTTGAGCTGCTGAGCGGCCGCACGCTAGATGGTGAACAAGAGGAGCTTGCAGGCCGTGATGTATGGATTATTAAACAGAAACCATAATTTCTAGTGTGTAAACCTCTTGTGCTCTAGCATTGCAGGATAAGGAACAAGCATTAAAAGAAAGAATGGGAGTAGAGATCAAGTCTGATCGCTGCTCCCATTTTTTGGCCATTTTTTCTGCAATTGCTCCAATATTCAAGGGATTTCACTAAGGATGGGGAAGTAATTTTGTCTGTCCGATCTAGGTAAATGTACTTATAATTGATCTATAATCGATTATGAATCACGACTACTAGTAGAGTGGTGAAATCATGCTAAGCGCAAGGGAATTTCATTTAACAAATAAGCTGTTGAATACGAAAGCTCCGATTAGAATCAAAGATTTGTCAATCGAGTTTGGGGTGAGCACAAGAGCGATTAAGTATGACCTTGAAAATGTTCGCAAATGGTTTAAGTTGCAGGGGAAGACGGTGAATTCCCAGACAAGCAAGGGGATTTGGCTTCAATGCAGTGATCGGGAGCGGACTGAATTAAGGGGGATTTTGACACAATTTAAGCGATCGCAAATTTACCCCGATCAAACGATGCGTGTCAGAAGGATTATTCTGTCCCTATTATGGACGAATGATTATAAAACCGCTGCTCAATTATCGGAGATGCTAGCGGTCAGCAGAAACACGATTTTAAGCGATTTGAATCATGTAGACGAGTTTTTAACGTCATGGAATATTGAGTTGGAGCGGAAGCAAAGAACAGGGTATCGCCTTCATGGCAATGAACTTCAGCTGCGGCTGATGCTTGAGCATATTATTTACAACAGCTTAGATGATTATCAAATCTATAAGCTAACGACTCGAATTACGAAAAAAGAGCGGCAAATCGAGATTGGCACGATATTGGAAGAGCCATTAAAACCTATTTATGAAATGGCTGAAAATCATATGAGCGCGTTCTATTCGCCATCCTTGGCATCTTTGTTGCGGCTCTCTGATTTGTTGAAATTCCTACTGCGGCTCACGTTTTCGGTGAAAAGATTAACGATGGGGCGTGCTATTCATAGCTATCGGATGTTGCAGCCTTCTCATGATCAAGATGAACTCTCCTTGTTTCTGGTGAACGTTATGGAGAAAGTCTACACAGATATGCAGTTGCCGTTGCTCGAGGAAGAATACGCGTATGTAGCCGGAATCATGGAAAAAGAATCTGAACAAATCGATGTAGTCGATATCACAGAGAAGATGATCCAGTATGTAAGCGAACAAGAAAGAATTGACTATAAAAAAGACCCTAAACTTTATAGCAATCTGCTCTCTCATTTGTCACTGAGGCTTCAAAATGGCTCATTTTATTTAAATGAAATGAACCCAATGGAGGACGAAGTGAAAAGAAACCATGCGTCTCTTTTTCAAAGCGTCAAGGAATCTTGTCGAAAGTATGTGAAACAACACACATTGATAGCCCAAGATTCTTTTATCTCTTTTATTGTTCTGCACTTCCTCGTTTCCTATGAAAATACATTTAAACGAAAAAAGAAAGTAAAAGTTTTATATGTATGTTCAACAGGAAGAGGGGTTGCCCGGTTAATCAAAAATCGGGTAGAAAAAGAAATTCCTGCCGTCGATATTGTCTGTTATTGTTCCTTGCTTGAAGTGGAAGAGATTTGTCAGGCTGAAGAGGTGGATTTGATTATCAGCGTTTTTCCTGTTGAAGCCGCCGTTCCTGTTGTCGTTGTCGAGCCGCTGCCTGCAAAAAGAGATATTGAAGAAATTCGCAAACAAGTACGAGCGATGATCGGTTCAGACGACGAGCAGACGAACGAGCTGTTGGAGAACAATGAGTTTACGATCAGTGAAGATAGTGAGAACCTCAGCCAGGAAATTATTTTAAAAGGCTTTGAAGCTGCTCATGCATTATTGGAAGCCTTTCCAATTAAATCAGAAGAACGATGGAAAAATGCGTTTATGATGCACGTCTTTTTAATGGTTCACCGCTATTACTTTGATAAGCAATATGACCAGTACCTCTATGCAAATAATCAAATGCTAGACAGCGACGAGGAAATGTTCCATAGCGTGCAGCAAATTTTACAGGATAAAGATTTACATGTTCATGAAGCTGAGGTTATTACTCTTTTACAGTACTTGAAAAAATGGAAGTGATTATATGATTCAAGGCATTATTATCCAGAACGGCTTCGTGATTGACCCGGAAACTTTAACGATTAGCAAAAAAGAGATTGGCATCGTCAATGGTGTTTTTACGGCAGTAGAAGATGTGATACAGGCAGGTGGAGAGGTTCAGTATATCGATGCAACCAATCATTATGTTGCACCAGGTTTTATCGACTTGCATGCCCATGTGTTTGAAGATTATACCGAGCTGGGCATTGAGCCCGATTTAGTAGGGATCGATCAGGGAGTCACAACAATCGTGGATGCTGGCAGTGCGGGGTACGAGAACTATCCAATTTTTAAGGAAACCGTGATCGAGAAAAGCAAGACAGAAATATTGGCCTTTTTAAACCTGTCACGAAAGGGCTTATGTAATGGCCTATCTGAGCTTGCCAAATTAGATGAGTTAATGACGCTAAAAGAAGCAAACGAAATTTTCCAACAAGAGCAGAGCCTTGTAGGCATAAAAGCGCGTATGAGCGGTTCTGTTGTGAAAAACAGTGGAATCAAGCCATTAGTCCATGCCAGACAGTTGGCAGACCGGCTTGGCAAGCCAATTATGGTCCATATCGGGAATCCACCGCCGCCTTTACAGGAGATTTTTCCCCTTCTTAAACAGGGGGATATTGTCACGCATGCTTTTCATGGAAAGAAGCATGGAATTTTAACTGAGTCAGGAGACATGATTCCGGAAGCAAGAAGTGCGATTGAAAGAGGCGTCCGCTTCGATGTGGGGCATGGCACTTCGAGCTTTAGCTATAAAACAATGAAACGATTTAAGGACAACTATGATCTTCCATTTACGATAAGCACAGATATTTATAAAAACAACTATGCAACTCCAGTAGGCAGCCTGATGGTGACGATGACCAAGCTTCTTGCACTAGGGTACCGATTGACAGATGTGGTTGCCGCTGTAACAAAAAGAGCAGCCGACACGCTTCACTTAACAGAGCAAGGAACATTTCGCCTTGGGACCATAGCAGATGTGACGATATTCGGCCTTAAAGAAGAAGGGATGTCTACACTTATTGATTCAGAAGGTGAACAACTGAGCTATCATCAAGTGCTTACCCCGTATATAACCGTTAAGACTGGAAAGGTGGCATACACGAAGGAAAATGGAAGGGAAAGTGCAAGAATTATACCGCAAGAGTGAAAACTACGAACTGTGCGTGGAAGTGATGCAATTTACAGAAAACCTATTAAGGCAAGAGCATATTCAGACGACAGACGCGCAGAAGCTATCGTTATTGTCCCATCTTTCAGCGATGGTCTACCGTTCCACGCATAAGGAACGGATCGAGCCTATCGATAAACATCTATTTCAGGAAGTATCCAAGCAATCAATCGAAATGGCAGAAAAAGTGTGCAACAGATTGACGGATTTGCATGAGGATGAGAAATACTTGCTTTCTATCCATTTTGAAACAGCTAAAATGAAGGATTAATCATTGGAGGGGGAATGTAAAATGAGTCAAGTTGTTGTGGTTATCGGGGATCGCTTAGGTAAAGGACATCATGTAGCAAAAGGCGTTGAAGCTGCTGGTGGGAAGGCGATTGTCATTTCCGGTGTTGGCGCGGACATGCGTCTTGGTGATGTTATGGATACAGAGAATGCTGATATCGGTATTTCATTCTGTGGAAGCGGTGGAGCAGGTGCCATCACTGCACAAACAAAATACGGCTACCCAGCACATTATGGCATGCGTTCTGTTGATGAAGGCATCACAGCCATTAATGAAGGAAAAAAAGTACTCGGTTTTGGTTTTATGGATACAGAAGAGCTTGGCAAGAGAATTACGGAAGCCTATTTAAAGAAAGTGCAAGGGTAACATGATGGAGAAGATGGTCCAGCACACCGTTCTAGTAAGCGGCAAAGGAAAGTCTAAGGAGCTTGCCATTAACACGGCGCTCGGGAAAATCCAGAGAAAAGTGATGGATGAGTATAAAGCGATGATTATCCGGATTGAACCTGTAAGCATCCATGTCAATGAAGCGATTGAGCATACGTACACGGAGCGCTTTTTGCTCTTTTTCTTCCCGAGAAAAAGAAGCGAGTATACGGTCAAGTTAGAAGTGGATGTAAAGATTACACTGCTGAAAGTAGAGGAGATTCCTTTTAAAAAAATCGAGTCGCCTGATGGGATTGTAAATCATATTTTCCGCAATAGACAAGTAGCGGATAAATAGCGGAGGAGAAACATATGGAGATGATAGAGGTAGCAATAAAATCAATCATTATTGGTGCTTTTGTCGGTGTTGGTGTCGGTGCTGGGGCCGCCCGGATGTTCCATGCACCAAAAGCACAAGGAATGGGGGCATTCCGGACACTTGGGGAGCTAAATGCTTGCGCGGGAGATGCGGCGTCCCACTTTTCATTCGGATTAGGCTTCTTCTTTAATGCGTGGGCGTCCTCTGTCGGGGCAGGTGCCTTCACACAGGATGTGGACCACCGTATTATTCCTAACTGGGCGGCAGCGGTATTAATGCGCAAAGGCAAGCGCCCAGAAGATACGCTACATAATCCGAAAAAAATGGCGATTTCAGGCGGCATTATTGGGATTATCGTCGTTGCCTTTTTGAACTTGACAGCTTCTGCGATTCCGGAATCATTGCAAGCGATTGCCGTCCACGTCCTTGTGCCGGCAGCAAATTTGTTAATCGATCCGATTATGCCCGTCATTTTCTGGTTGGCCGCATTAGACGCTGGCAAGCGCTCTGGTTTCTGGGGGACGATTTTCGGTGGTGCTGCCCATTTGATTATGGGGAATGCCGTGCCAGGTGTGGTGCTTGGCATATTAATCGGCAAGGGAGTCGATGATAGCGGTTGGACGAAAGTAACGAAGACATTGCTTATTTCAGTTATTGTTCTCTTTATTTTAAGCGCATTTTTCCGTGGCTTCGATATTCAGTTATTGGAGAGCATGAACATGGCTCCACCAGAATGGCTTTTAGACTTTCATAAACTGTTAGGATTAGAGGTGAAGTAAGGTGACAACGCAATCAGAGTCTCTCGCTGAAAAAGATATGTATAAAACGTTTTGGTATGCGGACTGGTCCTTTCCCATTTTTGTCGCCCTTCTTTCGTCAGGCATTTTTGCCGGAACGCATATGTACTATGTGTATAAAATTGGCGCTTTTAATGATGTCGCAATTGTCGCTATGTTGGAAGCTGGGATTCAAGGAGCAGGCTATGGGGCAGCTGCCGCTTTTGGCGCGAGCTTTTTATTCGCCCGCGTGTTAGAAGGGGCGCTTGTAGGGATATTAGACATTGGCGGATCCTTGCAAACCGGTCTTGGCATAGGTGTGCCGGCAATCCTGCTAGCGTCGGGTATCACAGCCCCAATTGAAAATTTTATCCTTTCCTTGCTAACAGGCGCTGTGTTAGGGGCACTCGTTGGCTATGCCATTTTAGCGATTCGCAAATTAACAGTCGGGCAATCCAATTCCACGTTTGGTGCTGATATTATGATGGGCGCCGGAAATACATCGGGCCGCTTTCTCGGACCGTTAATCGTCCTTTCTGCAGCAAGTGCCTCGATCCCAATCGGAATTGGTTCAACCATTGGTGCGGCGATTTTCTATATATGGAAAAAGCCAGTAGCAGGCGGAGCGATTTTAGGCGCCATGATTTTTGGCGCAATATTTCCAATCTCTTTAGAATAGGATGAGTGAGCGATGAGTTTTTTTGCACAGTTGGGTCTTCGTAAAGTCATTAACGCAAGTGGGAAAATGACGGCTCTAGGTGCGTCTGCAGTCAGTGATGAAGTTGCAGATGCGCTAAAGCGTGCCGCGCAAGATTATGTCGATATCGATGAAATGATGGAATTCGCCGGCAGTGTGATCGCCGAATACACAGGCGCGGAAGACGGCTGCCCTACATGCGGCGCAGCCGCAGGAATTGCCATCGCCACAGCTTCGGTGATAACCGGAAAAAATCTTTCATTAATCGAAAGAATGCCGGACTCCGAAGGGCTCAGAAATGAAGTGATTATTCAAAAAGGCCAGCAAGTTCATTTTGGGGCCAGCATTGCGCAAATGGTTCGAATCGGTGGCGGGAAACCGATCGAGGTTGGCAATGCGAATAAGGTCGAGCCAGATCATATCGAACAGGCGATTACAGAGAAAACAGCCGCACTTCTTTATATAAAATCCCATCATGCTGTTCAAAAAGGCACGCAGTCGCTTGAAACAATGATGAGGATTGCGAAGGAACACCAGTTACCATTCATTGTTGATGCAGCGGCAGAAGAAGATTTTCAAGCATATATCCGAATGGGCGCAGATATCGTTATTTACAGTGGTGGAAAAGCATTGGAAGGTCCCACTTCTGGTTTGATTTGCGGGAAAAAGAAATGGATGGAAGCATGCCGCATGCAATATAAAGGAGTTGGCCGACCAATGAAAGTTGGGAAAGAAGGGGTTGCCGGGCTTATTGCTGCTTTAAAACAATATCCGTCTAAGGAAGACAATGGCGATGAACAGATTGAACGTATGACAAAGCTGACCGAGGCTTTGGCAGATGCGAAAGGATTGCATTGTTCGATCAAACAAGACGAGGCGGGAAGAGCCATTTACCGTGCGCAAATTCAAGTCGATGCCAACAAAGCAGGCATGACAGCTGCAGAGCTTCTCCACCGGCTTGAATCAGGCAACCCAGCCATCTTTTTACGGCATCATTATGTAAATGTGGGAATATTATCGGTTGATCCCCGTCCTTTACTGAAAGGACAAGAAGACATCATTGCAAGTGAAATCAAACGGATACTGAAAGAGGGGCAGTCCTCATGAACGAAAAAGTCATTTTCAACGTATTGGCCAAAGATGTAGAAAACGCAAAAGAGCTAGTGGAAGTAGCAGGGGACCGTGTGCTCATAGGCGTAATGGTCAAACATTTTCCATCAGCCAAAGAAGCAATTGAACAGGTGGCATTGTATAAAAACAACGATATTCCTGTCTCAGTAGGACTAGGAGCTGGCGACCCTGCAATGTGGAAAATGGTTGCTGATGTTTCCGCCAAGACGGTGCCAAACCATATCAATCAAGTCTTTCCAGCAGCCGGCTATACACGTGGGCGGATGAGCGAGCTAAAGGCGTCGACTACACTCGTCAATGCACTCATCGAACCATCTGGGACAGCTGGTGAAGTCTATATTTCTACTGGTCCAAGCAGTTCTAACTTTAAAGAAAACGTTTCCTGTGAACTGGCTGCGGCCATACTTGCTGAAATTGGCGTAAATTCTGTCAAGTTTTATCCGATCGATGGTGAAAAACGTCTTGACGAAGTCGCGGCAATGGTCAAGGCGGCTGTCAATGCCGGTTTAACAATCTTTGAGCCAACAGGGGGAATTGATGTGGACAATGTCGAGCGCATCGTTCAAGTCTGTCTTGACAACGGGGCAAAAACGGTGATTCCTCATTTGTATACATCACTGATTGACCAAGAGACCGGCAAAACAGAAGTGGAGAAAATCAAGCAGTTAATTAGTATGAAATGGAAGTAAAAGGATGAAAAAAGACGGCGCATATGCAGTCATTTTTGATATGGACGGTGTGATTGTCGACAGTGAGCCTGTTTATTGCAGTTACATGATCAACGTAATCTAAAAATGTCAAAGAAGCTTGATCAAACCATACAGTTTAATCAAGATCAGACATTCTTTGTCTTTGTCGGTACATTTCCCGTCATTCTTGAACCAAGTATCCCTACATTATTAGAAAAAGAGGGATATAGAGTAGAACGAATTTTATAATCTATGTGGACGTTATACGTGTTAAATTTTCATCTACAATCCGTTTCATGTCATTAATAAGAAACCGGTCTAAGTGGCATGATTTGGCTGACATGGTTCAAACCAATTTCATAAGTTCCTTGTCTTTCAAGATTGATCATCTTGAAAGGGTTAGCCCTTCCTATGCTTGTTAAGGAAGAAATATCCTACTTATGGGAGGTTTAAACCTTAAGATGAACGGTAAAAGATGCATATGAATGAAACGGAGGAGAATGAGACATGAAGCACATAAAAGAATTACTGACCCAAAAAATAGGACTTGGAACAGCACCGCTTGGCAATATGTTTCGTGAAGTGCTAGAAGAAGAAGCCCAAGCGACGATCGAAGCAGCCTGGAATGCAGGCATTCGTTATTATGACACAGCACCATTTTATGGGGCAGGTCTTGCAGAGCTTCGTTTAGGGAAGTTTCTCTCTAAGCAAAATCGAGATGACTATGTTTTAAGTACAAAGGTCGGTCGCGTCATTGAAGACGAAACGGAGGAAAAAGAAGGCCTCTTTACGAATGGTCGAACCAATAAAATGACAACAGACTACTCTGCAGAGGCTACGCACACCTCCATAGATCAAAGCATGGAAAGACTTCAGACCAATCGTCTGGACTTTGTGTTTGTACACGATCTGTCACCTGATTTTCATGGGGACGAATGGATCGCCAAATTTGAAGAAGCGCGAACAGGTGCCTTCCTTGTACTTGATGACTTAAAGAAACAAGGTGTCATAAAAGGATGGGGCCTTGGTGTAAACACAACAATCCCAATTGAGCTTGCCCTTCAACTTGAAGAAGTGCATCCAACTATTAGTTTGCAAGCAACCCAATACACCCTTCTTGATCATGAAGACACACTGCGCAGAATGATGCCTGAAGTCGAGCAATCGAATTCAGCCATCGTTGTAGGTGCACCGTATAGCTCAGGTGCCCTACTTGGGGGAGATCACTATAACTACGGTGAGATCCCACGAGACGTTCAAACGAAAATCAACAAAGTCACAGAAGTAGCAGAGTCTCACGGCGTCAGCCTAAAAGCAGCAGCGCTACAGTTTTCAACAGCGCATCCAGCGGTAGCTGCGGTCATTCCTGGATCAACGAGATCCGATCGCATTAAGGAAGACCTCGAAGCCTTACGAGAGAAAATCCCAGAAGCGTTCTGGCAGGAATTAATTGAAAAACAACTCATCTCAGCGGTCGCGCCATTGCCGTTGTAAAGGAAAGAGACATCCAGTGTTTGTGCTGGATGTCTTTTTATCTGAAAGGAACGATTCAAAACCTAACAAAAAAGGAAGGCGCGTTGCTCATGGATAAAATCTGAAGACAGGCATTAGTCGCTACAAGCTGTTTTCTTCCCGCTTGTGAATAAGTTTTCGCGCTGTGCAAGAAGGAATGGTATCTTATTTCCAGATAATCTTACGAACGGCAATTGAACGAGCACATGCTGCAAGAATCTAATTCACGTTCGTGGAGTGAATTTTAAATTACATTTACTAATTGTGCGGACAGGGGTGTCTCCGTCTGCGTGAGGGAGTGGATTGAAATGTCGTCAACCCGCATCATTTCATAAAAGCTAGGATACGTTACCTCACAACCCGGTATCGCAGGTGAGTTTCACTCGCAAAGGCCGATGTTTCTATTCGCTCCAACTTAATACGCTCTCCGAGCCCACCAAACAATGAAATGCCTTCACCCAATAGCAGAGGCACTATATCTAGTACAATTTCATCCACTAGACCGAGTTTAAGACATTGTCTGGAGATGCTTCCTCCCAAAAGAGCGACATTTTTATTGCCAGCGCTTTCTTTTGCAGCCTCAACAGCTTGCTTAATATCGTTAACGACGAAACGGTACGTAATACCATCTTTTTCAACTGGTTCATGGGCTTCGTGCGTCATCAGATATATTGGGACTTTCAACATGCCGCCGTACGGTATCTCCCCTTCTTCAATTGTGTTCGATTTATTGGCGCCACCAACTATGGCACCTATTTCCTCCATAACTTTATTGACTACTGCATAATCTTGTTCCACAGCTTCAAAATCAAACATCCAATCGATACCACCGTCTTTGTCAGCCATAAATCCATCAAGTGTTGTTGTGGCGTGAATTATCACTTTTGCCATTATTGTGTCTCCTTTATCGTTCATTTTCTTCCTTGTATTGCTGCATAGTAAGCCTTCACTACTTTTTTAGGAGACACGAGACTCCATGCTAGCATAAGGAAATCGCGGAATTCTCCAGAGTCTACGCGATCCATGCGAACGATCATGAAAGCCAGATTGCTAAAACTGTCTGGTATGCGATAAATCTCGGGCGCCATTGTCGTGTAAGCCAGTAGGTCGTCCTTTGTCGTTTTGATGACCAGTGACACACCGTCCAATTGGATCACTGCAAAAATTTTGTTTCGTACACGAAAGGAAGGCTTTCCCCAATGCTCTACTTCTTCCGTTTCCGGTAAAGATAGCGCCAATTGCCGAACCTGGTCAATAGTAACCATGGCCTTCTCTCCCAGTAAAGGTCGCTATATACCAATGGTTACCGAAAGGATCTTCCACTCCTCCACTGCGTTCTCCATAGGGCATATCCGCAGGCTCGTACAGTGATGTCGCACCAGCAGCTATTGCTCGTGAATAACAAGCATCTGCATCCTCAACAAACACATGAATCGCATTCGTTCTCGGCGGGAACTTCTCATTCCCTTCAGACAATTCAACGATCGTGTCGCCAATTCGTATTTCTGCATGAGTGATGGCTCCACCTTCACTTGTTCCCCGGTTTAACTCTTCTGCTTCAAACACCTTTTTCAGAAACGCAATCAACTGATTTGCATCTCTTACTATAGATAACCCTGTGGTGCGATTTTGTTAGCCACTTATGCAGCCCTCCTTCATTTCGAAAAAACCTTCTTCAAAAGCCTGGACAACCTTGATTCCATGAATGTATACACCTTGTTATATTTATTATAGCCTGTAACCATGAGGCTTTATTGTAAATTTTTGACCTTATGTGAAAATCGCAGCGTGATTATAATGCCTTCCTGATATGGGCTTATATTCGCTTGGATTAAGCCCGGAGAATGATTGGAAATCTTTAATGAAATGTGCTTGATCGTAATAACTGCATTCCAAGGCAATGTCAGTCCATGAACGAGTTTCCCCGAAATGAAGATTGCGCAGTACTTCCTGAAACCGATAAATGCGATTTAATCGCTTTGGCGTCATGCCCACTTCTTCCTTGAATAGTTGATTGAATTTTCGATGACTGATGCCGACTTGTTCAATGATTTCGCCTATTCGATTCCCATGAAGGTTGTTCAGCACATATTGTACTGCCGGATGCCTTTCTAAATCCCTTATCGCAAGCGATAGCAATCTTCGTTCAAGAATCTGGAACATCTTTTCTGGTACTAAGGAATCTAGCAGTTCATCACGAAGTCCACTAATTCTGGATCCCCATAATGCATGTAACGGAAGATGTGTATTATGAATCTCATCAAGTCGTTCTTTCAGGAACGGGTGGATGCCGCCCGGTTTGAAATGAATGCCGATCACCCTTGACGCACATGTCGAATTGATCACAAAATATTCCGAATGCGGGCCGCAGACAATGGCATGGCCAAAAACCAACTCGCGATTGTGGCGATCAAACAGTCGAATCACATCCTCCCCAAGATCGATAATCATTTCCACAGAACCGTCTGGCAAAGTCAGTTCCCTCGGATGAGAAGGATTGTAAGCTTCCATATACCAAAAGTAATCGACAAACATAGATAAAGGCATTTGCGGAATGTAAGTCCGAATCAGCATATGACCACACACTTTGGCTAATTTTAGGGATAAACATTTAAATTTATCATGCTCTTCATGAGTCTATTTCTACCAATATTTAATCCAATAGTGCCGTTTTCAATTAATTGTAGCTTGAAGCAGCGTGGTCCAAAAGATGAAAAATTAAACCATAGAGCTCAAGAACCGGTAGAACGGGATTTCCCATTCGGCACGTCTCCCTCTGTATGAGGGAGTGGATTGAAATCACTTGCACCCATTATAAAACTGCTGTTCTCTTTTGTCTCCCTCTGTATGTGAGAATGGATTGAAATATATTGGGCGAGGGATATGCAACGTACATTTGGATAGGTCACACTTAGTGTGGACGAGACACTAGGAAAAAATCTATTGTGATGGCATTCATCTGAATGAGGATCTTGGATGCAACCCACTTACTATCAAAGAAGCACGTGAACTGGCACTTACTGCTTAACCTAAGCGAGATTACGTATACAAGCAGCTGTCCAAAACAATAGAAGAGGGGGCGATTGCTCAAATAAAGTGGAGGGAATGAGGATAAACGGCCCACGAAAGTAAAATGGATACTAAGGGCAAAAGCGCTTTCCTATTTTTCTACTAGCAGTTGTACATCCCGCAAGGATTAAACGTTCCGAGCTTGGTCCTGCGGGATGCTGTCTGATCAATTAAACAAGCTTGCTTGCTCTGTTCACTTTCTTACATAGGTGAATCGGGTTTACCTTGTTCATCAATTTTTATAAGCTTTCGCGGCTCTTGTTCTTTTTTACCGTACCAGAGCAATACATCGGCGAATAAATCTAAAATACGGATGAAGTTGTCCTTGTCTTCCTCTGAAATTTTGTCTGCGTATTGAAAGATTTCCTCAAAGCAGAGCTTGTAAACAAATCGCGTATATTGTTCGTACACTTCGCGTCCTTTGGCAGAAGGCTTAACATAAATATCTTTACGATTTCCGCTTAAGTGATACTTTTCTAATAAGCCTTTTTCTGTTAGGTGTTTAACATTCTTTGAGAACGTGCTGCGGCTGACTCCGAGGCGCGCAGCCATTTCGGACATTTTCTCCTCCTTTTCCTCAGCCTCTAGAATATACTCCAACGTTTGGATCTGCGCTGCGGAAAACGTTATATCTGTACCATAGCTTCGCTGCTGCTTATAAGTATTGGAATAGGCGTTGCCATACTTAATGATCTTCTCAATAAGGGCTCGATGTTCCCCCATCCATTCTAGTTTCATTAATAAATCCCTTCCATAGTTAAATCGTGTGCCTTTAGAAAGGATCATAACATATTCTAATTACGTATTTCACAGACCTTTACAATTAGATGCGTTTTTCTAGCCACGCAATCGCTTCTGCGATGACTTCGTCGCGGCTTGGCTCGTTGAAGATTTCATGCATCAAATGAGCGTAAATTTTTAAAGATTTATCAGCGGATGCGATATCTCCATAAAAATCACGGGAATCCTGCTCGCTGACAAGGCCGTCATTCGCACCATGCATGACAAAGACCGGATCAACGAAATTTTCAGCAGACTGCTTTAGCCACGCTACACCTTCACCTAAACAATTAAACAGATCGACGGAAATTTGCTTTTCTACAAGCGGGTCATTCGCATAGGCCGCTACAACTTCAGGGTCGCTGCACACTCCGCTGCCAAGTTCATTCGGAAGATAAGTTCCCGTGGGAAGAGCAAGCGGGAGTTCCCCTGCAACCTGGGTATTATAGCGGGTAAGTGCTCCCGACAATACAATTCCTTTCACTTTGCCAGGGTACTTGGTGCCAAATGCTGCTGAGGCAAAGCCACCCATACTATGTCCAATCACAAACACGGGTATATTGGTGCTTTCCTGTAATGCTTGATCAACCATTACATTCACGTCATCAATAATTTGGTGAAAGTTGCTATAAAATGTGCGTTTGCCTTCTGATCTGGCATGGCCGCGATGATCAAAACGGTATACATTGAAGCCGCGCGCATTTAAGTTTTCCGTCAAATAGTCGTAGCGTCCGGCGTGCTCACATAAGCCATGAACAATGACGACGGCAGCCCTCGCATGGTCTACCAGATTTTTTACAAAGTAAAGCTTTGTACCATCAAAAGATGGGATAGTCGTTTCAATAGGATCCATGAGTCATGTCCTCCTTTTGTATTCAGTAAAAATAAAATTGTTTCCTGTAGAAATTATTTTATCACCAACAGCATAGTTTGTATATAAGAAATTGAAGCGGTTACAAATAACGAAGTTTTTCGCACAGTGAGAAATGAACGCATCGGCTATGTAGTTGCTTAGACCGGATACTTACTGAACTACCAATCCTTGTTCCTCATTCAACCTGTTTGCGAAGTCATCCATTCCATACTATTATGTTTATAATTACTACTTCAATATAAGGAGCACTATAATGAGTGAACAAAAAAAGAAGATCATCTCAGCAGCTAGAAAATTATTTCAAACAAAAGGTTTCTCAGAAACCTCAATGAATCAAATTATAGAAGCTGCACAATCAAGTAAAGGGAATTTGTATCACCATTTCAAAAACAAAGAAAATCTATTTGTATATATTCTTGAAGAAGATGCTAATCAATGGCTGAAAGATTGGAAAATAGAAGCTGAAAAAAAACAAAATAATTCAAACCATATTTTATATACACTCTCAGAATTTGTAGCCAAGTCTAGCATTAATCTTTATTACCATAAAGCAACCGAAGAGTTTTATCTTAGTGCGTTCAAATCAGACGAGGTGATGAAAAAGATTAAAGATATAGATAAACTATACCTTGATTTTTTTGTGGATATTATTAAGCAATGCCAAACGTCTAAACAAATCAACCAAAATGAAGACCCGAGCGTATTAGGCTATTTTCTTATGAGCCTATTATTTATAAGTAGTGATTATAAACATTATTATGATGATTTTGAGGAAAATGAGAATAATTTTCATAAGAAAGCCATAGATATTTTCTTAAATGGGGTAAGAAGGTAGCATAAATTTCGCTTCCTTCGGATCCCTGTTGCTAAATATTTTTTTTATACTATAATAGACCGAACGGTCTGTCTATAATTGAGAGGAGAGTAATGTCATGAATCATAAGCATGTAGCGATTATTGGAAGTGGTGTTGCAGGGGTAGCTACCGCATTATTTTTAAAAAAGGCAGGCATTGAAAGCACTATTTATGAAAGTAGATCAGCCGAAATAGAAACGGGTGCAGGTTTTTTACTGTCTCCAAATGGAGTGAAAGTTTTAGGTGAGATAGGGTGTAAGGAGGAGGTCATTGCTAATTCAACGATCATAAAAAGTATTTGTCAAATAAACAGTGAAAATGAAGTGGAAGCAATTATAAATAATTACAATGAAAAACACTTTAATGCTCCTTTAATTAATGTTATGAGGTCAAATATCTTAAATCCTCTCTTAAAAGAAGCTCAACGTCAAGGGATAGAAATTAAATACAGCAAAAAGTTGATTTCGGTAAAGCAACTTTCTAATTCAATTGAAGCTTTTTTTGAAGATGAAACATCAATAAAAACCGATATTCTTATTGGAGCAGATGGAACTTTTTCAAGAACTAGAGAAGCTGTTGCATCAAGCGCTAAATTAGATTATAGCGGTATGTGGGGACTTCAAGGGGTCTCGTATGTCGAAGATTTTGAATGGGATGAATCCAGTAGTTATTTATACTACGATGAAAATCTATTCTTTATTTTTGGAAAAGCACATCCCACAAACAAGTTTAATATTCTATGGCAAGCCTTCTCTATGCGCCCTGAGAAACTTCCTACAAAACATTTTGAGAAAGCCAATAAAGAAACCATTAGAGAGTTTATATCTGAACAAATGAAAGATTGGAAAGTGACTAAAAACCTCCAACGTATGATAGAAAACACAGAGATGTTTTTCCCGAGGAGTATTTACGAGGTCAACGATTTACCTATGTGGTCAAAAGGTCGTGTTGTTCTCGTTGGAGACGCTGTCCATACAGCGAATCCTTTTTTAGGTCAAGGAGCTTCATTTAGTCTAGAAGATTCGATGGTACTAGCAAAAATGCTCAGAGATCATGATTACCGAGATGCGTTTTATTATTATGAAAAAGACCGAAGAAAGAGGACAGAAGAAGTAACTGCTATGTTCCAAAATATGAATATTGAATTGAATATTGAAAAAAAGATTAACGAATACAAAATTACGTGGGAAGAAGAAAAGAATGATTTAAAGTAATAACACGTAATTGATAATATTTTTTAGAACCAACAAACCGGACGGTCTGTCTATGTATCTAACTTGAGAGGACAATTTTTAATGGACATTTCATTATCGCTTTATAAAAATCGTACGTTTATTTTATTATCTATAGCAAACATATTCGCTATATCAGGATTTAGTATGTTTTTAACCACCACTACGTGGTACATCGTTTCGGATTTAGGTATGGCAAGTATACTGGGAATCGTGTTAATTGCATCGAGTGTACCTAGACTTGCTTTGATGATATTTGGTGGTTTTTTAGCTGATAGATTTAAGAAAACAACTATTATGTTTTCAACTAACTTAGTTCAATTTCCTGTATTAGGACTGTTAACATTTTTGGTAGCTTATGATTATATAAGTGTGTTTTCTTTAATTGCTATTTCTGCTGTTTTCGGTGCTTTGGATGCGTTCTTCGGTCCTGCGAGTACATCTATGATACCTAAGATTGTAAAACACTCTCAAATTCAAAAAGCAAATGCTGTATATCAAGGTATCACACAAGTATGTTTTCTTGTAGGTCCTATTTTAGCCGGAGTCCTTTTGGAGTATGGTGATGCCTCAATCAGTTATTTGGTCGCTACAATACTTATTGGATTTTCAGCCTTTTTCGTATTCCCACCATTTATACAAGAAGCTCCTGCTGACAGTGACAAATTAGAGTCACCGTTAAAAGATATTAAAGAGGGTTTTCGATATGTAATGTCCTCTTCATTTTTAAAGACGGGCATTATGGTGTTAATCTTTAGTAACTTCTTTGTAATTGGAGGGTTACATTTAGCTATCCCTATTCTCGTTGACACATTCGGTGGAACGCCACTTAATTTAAGCTTTATGGAGGTTTCATTAGGTATAGGCATTGTTGCAGGAACATCAATACTAGCAAAAGTACAGATTGATCGTAAGGGATACCTAGCACTTTTATCTCTGTTCGCTTTGCTTGTATTTTTCATTCTCTTTAGCCAAGCAACTAATCTGTATTTACTCACTGTCCTACTCTTCTTTATTGGAGGGGGATTTGCACTTACGTATATTCCAGTGTTTTCAGGTGTTCAAGAAAAGACACCACAGCACATCATGGGCAGGGTTACTAGCTTAGTTTATCTGGCCATGAATGGGTTTGACCCTATTGCGTATGCTGTTTTAAGTGCTTTAATAGCTGCCGCTTACCCCATTCAATGGATTCTGTTCTCCTTTGGATTAGCTGGATTGTTTGCCAGTATCCTTTTATATACGCGAGCTAAAGAATTTATTCAATATAGAACCATGAACAAGAATCAACCTGATGAATTCTAAATAGAGTCCGGCAAAAACAAGCCTGACGAAACAACAAAGGCATCGTCGCAAAGCTGGCGGCAGCAGGTTTCAGCAAGTTGATCTCGCTCTATAGTAGTCAAGTATAACTGTAACGCCTGTTTTCTTGGAAAGCTGGCCGATTGTATACATCACTAGCCTCCTTCAACTAAGTGATTGAATTTATTATAAAACAGCACGTAACATGGCGTTCAATTCCTAATTTCATTTGGAATGATCTGCGATTTGATTTTGATAATTGCCGCCAGGATCCGTATGAAGGAAGTATAAATTGGTTCTTACTAGGGGGGCGAGTTTTTTGTAGAAAGCTAAATTGACACTCGTGCAGTGACTATCTTTGGGACTTGTGCTAACGAATAATGCTCATGTCATCTGTGGAGAAAGTGGACCACCAGTGACATGAGCGTTCACAGTTTTCGGGAAGTACTCTTTTTATAAAGACATGTCAAAGCGTGAAATAGTAAAACTTACTCATTTAATAGGGGGATATCCCGAAGTAAGTTCTTCAAATTAATAGCGTCCCACGGCATATGCTCCGTTATTCCTAATCCAACCACATCCGTTTCTTCAGATAGTTCTTTAATCAGATTAATCAGTTGCGGGATTTGCATCGTTCCCTCCGGAGTAAGGTTAAAAGGTGCTTCAGGGTTAGCGAATAATAAAGAACGGAATGCTTTTGGGTCAAGGACATCTAAATCAAGGTGAATAGCCAGGTGCTTAATGCCGCTTTCTTTAATCCACTCTTTAATGGATGCAGTACTGTTTGCCAACTCCTCAGTCCCAGCCGTTCTAATACCGAGTCTTTGAATTACTTCCGTATCTGGTTCTGTAGGAGCTATACCCAGTCTTTGAAACGCTTCTGCAAACAATTCCATTTCTTGCTCTGTAGGAGCCGCTAATCCCGCGATAAAGACGTTTTCTGGTTTTAAAGGGATTTTCACATGTTTTGCGAACTCCTCATCCCCGAGAGGTAAAGAATGGGCATTATCATACCCGACATATCTAACTAAATCACTATGAGCATCAATCCAAATTAAACCTAATTCCCCGCCGTATCGTTCGTTTAAATAGGCAAATGGGGCCTGCTCGACTAAGCAGTCGCCGCCAAACATGACAATGCGATCCGGTTTATGAGCATGAATGATATGCTGAGCAGCTTCTAACTGTGCAAGCAACTGCGTTCTACCATTCATCCCGTTCTCGTTCTCAAGGGGAGTACCATTATAAGCTTGAACGGGCACATGAATAAGAGGTTGATCATTGTTCGGAGCAAGCCAAGCAAGCAGTTCGGCTCCAAAAGAGTAGTTAGGGTTGTTTCCTCCTTGCCATGGGGGCATTAATAAGCGTACTGTTTTTTGTGTCATCGTTTTTCTCCTTTACTTCAAAGTAAGGTTAGTATAAACTGGGCACAAAATAAAAAGTAGTACGCACTATTTTGATAGGTACTACCCGAAAGGATAGTGTGAAGATGAGTATGGCTGAATACAAAGGCAAAGTGAAACATATTCAAGATACGCCTTTTGGTTACACATTGTCTGTTATTGGCGGTAAATGGAAAATGGTTATTATTTACCTTTTGGCGGAAAACGAAACGGTACGCTTCAATGAGTTGAAAAGGCAAATAGGAACAATTACTTATAAAACATTAAGTTCGCAACTGAAAGAATTGGAAGCTGATGGCATGGTGAAACGGAAAGAGTATCCGCAAATCCCTCCTAAAGTCGAGTACAGCCTCACTGAAAAAGCAGAGACATTATTACCTGTTTTGGAGGAATTATGTGAATGGGGAGTCGCTAACCAAAACAATTAAACTGGCAATTTCCTAGCAAGTTTACTCGTTAGGGGAGTGGGCAGTGGGTTGCCCGTGCCGCATATCTCGCCGCGAAATGGTTTGGTATCACTTGCAAAAAAACAGATGTTTAAAATGAACATATAAAAGAAAGCAAAATCCCTAATCGTGGCCTGTTGTACTCTTCCTAAGTGGTTTGCTTATTATTCATACGTCTTAAAGAAATCATATATTGAATACCGCTCTTCTTAGCCGCAGAGGTGGAAAGCCGTTTTCGTTTGTATTCTTCAAAGCCGAGCTTGTGATACAATTTCATGGCAGGCAAGTTGGTATCGGCTACTTCCTCAATAATGTATTGCTCAAACGGTATCATTTTCATGATCGTATCGATTAGATGAGAAGCTGCCCCCTGGCTTCTAAATTTAAGAGCGGTGCCGACAAATTCAATTGATCCGGTGTTAGACGGAGGATCTTCAAAAGGTTTTTCAAACGCCCGTTTTAAAATGATCCCTGCTAACACCCCTTTATAAAGGCCCAGGAATTTCCTTAGCTGTTTTCTGTCCAACTGTAACGATAAGGTATGGCAGTCGGTACATGCTGCCATAGCCGCAATTTCCTGCCCAGATACAGCTACATAAAACTGGTCCATTTTGAACATATGGGCAAAAGCGTTGGCAATTACTTTTTTGTCATTGGAGAAATAATCGAGCCATTGGCTGAATCCATCGGCAAATATATGGGCCATTTGATTTCTTGCATCATGGGGCATTTGATCTGCTCTAACTACTTCGAATGGCGGGCGAATGTTCATGCTATTTTTCTCCTTCCTTAGAAAGTCCAGCAATAATGATTTGTACAGAAGGCATTACAAATCGTTCTTTTAATGTAATTTTCATAATGGCCAGTCCCTGTATAGTTGAAAAAAAGTGCATCGCCATTTCATCCGGCGGTCCTTGCTTAAATTCATTTTTTTCCTGTCCTCTTTTGATTAAATCAGCTGTCGCCTCCAGCATTTGTTGATTCAGTCCCACGATTTCATGATGTTTCTGGCTGGCACCTCCTGAGAAGAAGGACTGTGTCATCAGAACCATCAAGTTGGCAAGGTCGTCACTTGTGGACAAATCGCTATATATTTCTTTTACAAATTGCTCAAGTTGTTTTTTAGGTGAATCCCCCGTGCGGAATGAATCAACTACTGCTTGCAGCCCGGCCATGGCGAAATCCACCAACTCATGGAAAAGGACTTCTTTGTTTTTATAATGTCGGTATAACAAGCCAATGCTGATACCCGCTACATCGGCAATTTGCTGCACATTCGTTGAGCCATAACCTTGATGAACAAACAGGTGCATGGCGGCAGATTGAATTTTATCACGAGTTGCGCTACGCATTTCTTCGAATTGTTTTTTGCTACGGGGCATAGCTGTAGTTGCCTCCTCATTTTTTATGAGTGAAATTTTACTCATTCATTATAAAATGAAAAGATGATAGAAGGCAAGCATATAAACCTCTGTTACCCGAGATTATATTGACTGTCTTGGGCGGTTAGGTCGTAAATGATAGCAGCGACAGGGAGGCTTCCAGGAATAAAACCTAGCAGCCCCTGTGAACAAAAGGGGCTGCCTTTAATGATCAGGGCTCCAGGCGTTCCAGCCCTTGCATGTATCTCTGTAAAGCTTGAGGAATCCGAATGGAACCATCTTCCTGCTGGTGATTTTCCAGCAGTGGAATCAATATTCGGGGAGAAGCGATGGCCGTGTTGTTTAAGGTGTAGCAAAATTGTGTCTTGCCGTCTCGATCTCGGTAGCGAATGTTTGAGCGGCGAGCTTGAAAATCCAGCAGGTTAGAGGCGGAATGAGTCTCTCCGTACCCGTGCCTGCTTGGCATCCAGGTTTCGATGTCCCATTGTTTATAGGTTTTTTGAGACATGTCGCCGGTGCATACAGCCATGATGCGATAAGGAAGTTCAAGGAGCGCCAGGATCTCCTCCGCATTGGCCGTAATCTCTTGAAAGAGCTGTTCCGACGTATCCAAATTAGCTTCACACAAAATGACTTGCTCGACTTTTGCAAATTGATGCAACCGGTACAAGCCATGAACGTCTTTTCCTGCTGACCCCACTTCGTTGCGGAAGCAGGTAGAGACGGCAGCAAGTCTGATCGGCTCTGCGACGTCTATCATTTCATGATCGTAATACGACACAAGGGGGACTTCAGATGTACCGACCAGCCATTTGTCCTCCTCTGCCATTTTGAACGTTTGCTCTTGGCCAAGCGGGAAGTGTGCGGTATTCAGCAAGGCCTCTGTCCGGACCATGAGCGGCACTTCAAGCAGCTTGAATCCTCTTTGGACTAACACGTCAATGGCCAACTGCTGCACTGCCCGGTGCAAGAGCGCTCCCATATCCGTCAAGTAGTAATTGCGGCTGCCGGCAGTCTTAACGCCGCGGGGGAGATCAATCATCTGATGGAGCTCTCCAAGCGCTACATGATCTTTTGGTTCAAAAGCAAACGTTGTCGGTTCGCCGACCCGTTTTATCTCGACATTGTCATGATCGGATACGCCCACCGGCGTATCCGGTGACACAACATTGGGTACATAAAGCATGAGCTGTCTATAATGGCCTTCGACTTCTTTATGCTCCTCTTCAATAGTGTGTAAGCGTTGGTTGATTTCTTTCACGCGTTTTTTGTGGTGGTCCACTTTCTCACGTTCATTGTTCCGCATGAACACGCTAATTTCTTGGCTGAGCCGATTCCGATCTTGGCGCAGCTGTTCCAACTCGTGGAGCAGGGCTCGCCGTCTGTCATCGTACTTAACTAATTGAGAGATGGAGATGGGGATCCCCTTTTGGTCCGCGATTGTTTGCACTTTTGCTTGGTTTTGCCTAATCCACTTGATGTCCAACATGGCAACGCACTCCTTTTTAATGAGAATACAAAAAGCGCTCTCGTCCGATTGGGACGAGGAGCGCTTTTCTCGCGGTGCCACCCAAATTGACCGAACAGCATAACTGTCCAATCCACTTAGTTCCGCGGTAACGGGCGGGTCCGGTTAACTTAGGGGGAAAGGCTTCCCCTTGACGAAAACGCCTCCGAGTTGGATTCTCTTCATTGGCCTAATGTCGTTAATTTTTATAGTATAGCGCAGACTACTGATTGTATTCAAGGCATAATGATGAAAGTTCAGACTCTTGGCTGATTCGCTTTATCATGTTAATTGTTTTTTAAGCTTAAATAGTAGTCCCGTGTACTTTTATCAAACTTCTCAATCGCATATCTAAGCGTAATCCGAGGCATCGTGCGGGCGTGTTTATTCAAGAATGACTTTAACTTTTCCTCGTCTCTCTTTCCGGCTTCACGAATAAAACTGCCGACCGCTTTGTTGATTAACTCTTCTTTATCGTTGATGAGTATTTCGGCAATAGAAAATGTATCTTCCAAATGGCCGTTTTTAATAAAGCTAAACGTACTTACAATCGCCGTTCTCCGCTCCCAAATATTCAAGGAATGCGCCATTTCGTACAGCTTATCTTTTGGTTTATCCAGTAGATATGTTCCGACTACAGAAGGAGCGGCGCGGTCGACAAAATCCCAATTGTTGATACGGTCATGTCTTTGAATGTAAAGGTCGTACAAGGCCTGTCTATGTTCATCTGTGAGCTTCTTTTTCTTGGCCTGGAAATCCATAATGCTGACGGCGCCCATTCTTACTTCATAATAATCGTTTTCTAAGAGCTGTTCTATTTCTGTCAGGGGCATGTCCGTGAATTGCTTGGCAATTTGGAACACCGTACGCATGTTTAACCCTAAGCACGTCGTGTTTTTGTCTGACCCTTTAAAGAATTTTTTCATTTTTTCTTTGTCCGCTTCATTCTGATGGAGTTGCAACTCATCAATAAAGCTTTTAGCTGTAAGGTTGCTCATCATCCGAAACTCCTTTTAGGTTGGTGGGACAATAGGATAACATAATTATGATTTTTATACTTCTTTTTAATTGCTCCTTTTAACATAAAGGAGTACAACTTTACGTCCAGGCACGACTTTGCCGTTTGCATTTCGGTTTTGTTAGGACAGGCGACAAGCTTTTTTTGTACAATGTAAAAAGAAGCAAGGGTGCTCTGCATTCTAACAAGCGCTGGCTAAAAAATGGGTGATCCATGGTGGAAAGTACGATTATTGAATGGTAGGTGGGCATACATGTTCTTAAAACGGATTGAATTGCAGCGGGAAAAAATTTCTTCTTTTCAATCGTATCCTTTTTCTATTCCCGTTATGAAACATTTTCATAGGCTTGATTTGAAGAGCCATGTCACTTTTTTTGTCGGCGAAAATGGCTCAGGAAAATCAACATTGCTAGAAGCGATTGCCGATAAATGCGATTTTAATACGGCGGGGGGCGGACGCAACAATTATTATGAAGTGGATGCGTCAGAATCTGCGCTTGGTGATTATATTCGCCTTTCATGGTTGCCAAAAGTTTCAAATGGTTTTTTTCTTAGGGCTGAGTCTTTCTATCAGTTTGCTTCCCATATTGATGCAATCGGTACATTCGATGCATACGGGGGGCGTTCCTTGCATCATCAGTCACACGGAGAAGCATTTTTGTCCCTTTTTACGAATCGATTCAATAAAAAAGGAATTTATCTACTAGATGAGCCTGAGGCGGCTCTGTCGCCACAGCGGCAACTTTCGTTTTTAGCGATTTTACATGATTTGGTTTCGACAGGGGATAGCCAATTCATTATTGCGACTCACTCTCCGATTTTATTAGGCTATCCACATGGAACGATTTTTAGTTTTGATCAGGATGTGATCAAAGAGATTGACTATGAGCAAACGGAACACTACCAATTGACACGGCATTTTTTAGAAAATCGTGAGCTGTTTTTACGTGAGATTTTAGGAGAGTAATTGCTGACGATTGATTCCGTTTGTCTCAAGTCAAAGGAATGCGAGCTACATAAAGGGAGGCGATCATTTGCAAACGAATGTGTATTTAGTCCGCCACGCCCATTCAACGTACACAGCAGATGAGCTTGGAAGGCCACTGTCAGAAAAAGGGATGGCCGCTAGCGAGAACGTGAGGCAACTCTTTGCAAGGAAAAAAATTGACGTTGTCCTTTCCAGTCCATATAAGCGTGCGATTCAAACGGTGGAATGTGTGGCCGCCGGAATTGGGAAAGAAGTGATCATAAAAGAGGGCTTTAAGGAACGGCGTTTGTCTGAAAAGCCGATGGAGGACTTTCAAGCAGCGATTGCAAAAGTTTGGGAAGACCCTACGTTCTTTTGGGAAGGGGGAGAATCGAACGTGGCCGCCCAAAAGCGGGGCGTTCAAGCACTGCTAAACGTGTTGGAAGAATATGAAGGGAAGAACATTGTCATAGGAACTCACGGCAATATCATGGTTTTACTGATGAACTTCTTTGACCGAAACTATGATTTTCTTTTTTGGAAAAGCCTTGAGATGCCTGATATTTATAAACTCATGTTTCAGAGCAAAAACCTAATAAATGTGGAGAGGATTTGGAATGGGCCAGAGGAATGATGATAGCTATAAGCGTGATTCTAAGGCAAAGTGGTTTCGTTTATATATAAGTAAGTTCGCACATTCTTCAGGTTGGTTGCCTAATTGGATTGCGGGCACGCCTGGAAGGAGTTTGTAGGATGAATAAAACGTATTTTATTTGGATTGGGATCCATTTTCTTGTATGGCTGGTTGCGATAGCAAGCATGACCACTCATTTAAACGAAATTCAACTTGCGAGTCTTTGTTTATTTTTTCTCTTGCTGTTTTTGCTCCCGCTGTTTGCAGGAAAATCAATGATGCAAATGACGTTGTTCCTTATCCAAATACTGGCGATTACGGTTATCTTTTATCCGAACGGAAATGGGTTTTCTCCCTTTTTATTATTCGTTCAAGCGTTAGTCCTCGCCGAGGCTGTTTTTTACTTGCCACGTTTAAAAAGTTTGATTGTCATTGGCGTTCAAATAGGCTTTATGCTATTGATCGTAGCTGAAATACGTCTCGCGATTTCAGAACTGGCTTGGATAGGCTTATTTTATCTTTTGCTACTTATATCTTTGTTGTATTATCAATCGATCCATAATCGGCAAATGGATTTGGTACAAAAGCACGGCGCTTTACTTGAAGAATACAGGAAAATGAAAAGGCAACTTGTGACAGAGGAGGAGCAGGCGAGGCAGGGAGAGCGGATGTTGATTGGCCACGAAATCCATGATTCTGTCGGACATAAACTTACAGCGCTGCTTATGCAATTTGAAGCCTTTCGTTTAACCGCCGCTGAAAAGGACAAACAAAAAATTGCGGAGCTTAAAAAACTGGCTGAACAAAGCTTAGAGGAAACAAGGAAGGCAGTGAAATCCTTTAAGCAAAAGGATGTAGGTGGGTTACAGGGTGTGATCCGTTTGATTCGTCAGCTGGAAATGGAAAGCTTTATGAAAATTCATTTCTCTGTGAAGCATGGTGCGTTTGCTGCATCGTTGTCAGGTGAGCAATCCTTTGCGGTCTATCGTGCTGTACAAGAAGCGCTTACGAATATAATGAAACACAGCTCTACAAGGGAAGTGCAAGTGATGTTTGAATCACCTGGTGGCAGTATATTTCGCTTTGAAGTGGCGAATGAGGCGACTCCGAATTCTTATTTTCAAGAGGGCTATGGCTTAAAAGCGATGAGAGACCGATTAGAAAAAGTGAATGGTTCTATGGACGTTATTCATGATGGCTCACAATTTGTCGTCAGGGGAAGTATACGATTAGCTGATCGGAGAGGATAGAATGATTAAGGTGCTGCTAGCAGAAGACCAAGTCATGGTACGGCAAGGGTTAAAAGCAATGATCGAAACCGATGAAGACATCACAGTAACTGGAGAGGCTGATGATGGGAGAAAAGCGCTTCGTTTATGTGAGGCGCAAGTGTTCGATGTGGCGATTTTAGATATTCGCATGCCTGAAATGGATGGAATTGAAGCGGCCAAGATGATGCGCTTGCGTTATCCGAAAATGAAAATTTTGATGCTGACCACGTTTGATGATCATCAGTACGTGGTCGAGTCCTTAAAATTAGGCGTTAATGGTTATATGCTGAAAAACGGCGACACGGAATCATTGATTCGTTCGATTAAAAGTACTATAAATGGAGGTCTTTCCCTTGAGGATCAAGTAGCTGCTAAAGTAGTGCCTACTCTTCTGCAAAATCAAGAGGAGCCGTCTATTGATCCTAGCCTAACCCCAAGGGAAAGGGCGATTTTAACATGTATAGGGGAAGGGCTAAATAACAAAGAGATAGCAGAGCGATTAGGCTTGTCAGTTGGCACAGTAAAAAATCAAACGAGCCAGATTTTTGACAAGTTGGCATTAAGGGATCGGACTCAACTGGCCATTTATGCGATTCGCCATCGGCTTGTGTGAGTGGAGAAAAAGTGACGAAAGTAACAACAGTCATTTGAACGAATGACCGGAGTCAGTAGGGACTGCGGTTTTTTTGTTTTAAGCTACATGTAAGAAAGTAAAAAAGGGAGGCTTCTCTATGCTTGAAACGATACAGTTAAGCAAATCATTTAAAGGGAAGAAAGCAGTACAAAATGTTAGCTTGTATTTGGATCATGGCGAATCGGTTGGTTTAATAGGCCCAAATGGGGCAGGGAAATCGACTACCATTTCCATGATATCCACATTAATCAAGCCTACAGCCGGTGAAATTAGGCTAAAGGGAATGAATGTTGTAGATAAACCAGGCGAGATGAGAAAGGTATTAGGAATTGTGCCACAGGAATTAGCGTTATACGAAGAGTTGTCGGCATATGAAAATCTTAAATTTTTTGGTTCCATCTATAAAATCAGAAACAAAGACCTAGAAGGAAGAATCCAACAAGCGTTAGAAATTGTTGGATTAGCCGATCGCCGCAAAGAATTGGTGAGAACGTTTTCTGGTGGGATGAAACGAAGAATGAATATTGCCGCAGCCTTGTTGCATCAACCCCAAATCCTCATACTAGATGAGCCTACTGTCGGCATTGACCCCCAATCGAGAAATCATATTTTGGAAACGGTGCGCATGCTAAATGAAAAGAAGGGAACAACGGTTTTATACACGAGTCATTATATGGAGGAAGTGGAGCAACTTTGTGATCGGTTATACATTATGGATCATGGGGAAGTCATTGCTTCAGGTACAAAGGCAGAGCTGCTTAGCATCTTATCAACAGAGGACACGATCAAAGTGGAGCTTAGTAAAGTCGAACCCGGTTTTGTCAAACAAGTAAAAGCGCTGAATGGTATTCGCGAAGTAGAGGGCTCCCATGTGGAGTTGAAGATGATTGCAAAAAAAGGAAGCAATTTAATTAGTGAGCTCGTTCATCTTGCTGAACAGCATCGTATTCAAATCATTAATTTTCATACGGAAACGCCAAGTTTGGAGGATGTGTTTCTTCACTTAACTGGACGTAGGCTACGGGATTAAGGGAGGCCACTATGCGAAGTTATATAAAAAAAGACTTGCTCACGTTTTGGCGTGATCGGAAAGAACTGATTACTGTGCTGGTGCTGCCGATTCTCTTAGTAGTTGTACTCAATTTTGCTTTTTCTGGGTTGCTTGGAAACGATGAGGAAACGATTGATTTACGTTTAGCGCTCGTCAATCAGGATGATGATACAGAAGCATCAGCACAATTAAAGGAAAAATTGCTTCATGATGCTTCATTGGCAGAACAAGAAGCACAAGACCTAGTTCGACGAACAAATGAAGTGCGCCCAATGCAAGTACTTGTCGACTATTTCGAAAGCGACGACTTAAAAGAGTGGGTGACTGTTTACGAACTAGAGGAGGCGGAGGCAGTCGAAAAGGTTGAAGAGGGGGAGATAGATGGCTTTGTTCTCATACCGGATGGCTTTACTGTAGACAGTTTATATGCCGCGGTAACAGGAGAATCTCCGGCTACGACGTTGACGTTTAAGAGGGAAAAAGAAACGAGTGCTACTAGTGCATTATACAATATTATTCACGGCTTTATGGATCATTTAAATTACCACTTTGCTTTGGAAACCCTCTCCGGCGCTACTGAAGTAGAGGTAAAGCTTCCTGAAGGAGGCTTTGAACAGGAGGAAGCAGGGCAGAACTTTTCTTTAACGCAATATTTCACAATTACGATGGGCATATTATTTGCTTTATTTACTGCGGAAACGGTCGCTACAAAAACAGGGCTGGAAATGAGGCAACAAGTATTTAATCGCATCTTGATAGCAGATCGAAATCGAGTGCTTTTTCTACTTGGAAAAGCGGTATCAACTTTTTGTTTGGCTTGGCTGCAAATCATGCTTGTCTTTACGTTGGCCCATTTCATTCTTGATGCATTTCCTGAGCGAACGTCGTCTTTTTGGTTGGGACTCTTAGGAATCGTTACCTTGGTTTCTTTAGCGATTGCCGGCTTAGCTGCTATATTCACCACCGTTTTACTGAGAATGAAGAAGGTGGAGGCTGCAAATGGCCTATTTGCACTCGTGATTATACTGTTTGGTGTTGTAGGAGGAAATTTTGTTCCAATTTACATCTTGCCTGATTGGCTCCAACGAATCGGTGAATGGACACCAAATGGTCTTGCATTAGTCATGTTTACAGACTGGATCCGTTTTGAACAAGGAACGTCGCTAGTTGGACCAAGTCTCCTGTTGATCTCATTCTTTGCCTTGTGTAGTATTGCTGGTTTAGCCTTTTATCCGAAAAGGGGGGAAGCGTAATGAAACCAGTATTTTGGGCTCAATTTATGAAAGATAAGCGGAACCCACTTTTGTTAGTTTTATTTATTGCTGGAAGTATTCTCGCTACACTCTTATTTGCTGGCGGTGTTTATTCGCCGACAACAGTTGCTATTTTTAGTGAAGAGGAGAATGCATCAAACATTGAGAAAAAATGGGAAGAATTGTTGAATGCTGATGATGCATTCCAGTTTGTCATTGTTGATCCTGAGCAAGCCCGGGAGGACATACGAGCTGGCCAAGTTGATGTGGCAGTAAAGCTAATGGAGTCAGATTATAAACTCATTGCCGCCGGCGAACTGCCAAGTGTGGCCATTGTTCAGCAGCATGTTGATAAAGTCTTTCAACAGGAGGCATACGGTAGGGCGATTTCGTCTCAAGCTGGAAGTAGCCGCGAGGCGTTTGAGCGGTATTTGGCGGATGCCCCTTTTCAACTAGAGGCTCAAGGCATTGACCGTGAGGAAACGGTTGAGTATAACATAAGCACGCAGTTATTGTTTGCTTTTACTTTTTTAGTTTCCATGTTTATTGCCGGTTTTAAAGTAAACAATGTGATGTACGATAAAGTTTCTGGCGTATGGAACCGAATGATTTTGTCGCCGATAAGCAAAACCAATATGTACAGCAGTCATCTCTTATATAGTTTTTTAATAACCATGTTTCAAATTTGCGTCGTGCTGATCGTGTTTAAGTATGGCTTAAATTATGAAATAGGAGACCAACTAGGGCTTGTCGTTTTGATCGCTGCATTTTTTACTTTTAGCATGATTAGCGTGGCGATGCTTATTACCGGTTTTGTAAGAACGCCGGAGCAATTTTTGGCGATTTACCCTTCGCTTATTCCCATTATACCGCTAATTAGTGGGGCATATATGATGCCTGGGACGATTACAAACCCGGTGTTGCTGTTTATTGCCGATTTATTTCCGCTGACACATGCGATGGACGCCATTATGGCCGTCATCTTTTATAATGCTGGTTTGCAGGATGTGGGCATGTCATTGTTGGTTATGGTGTTGATTGGAATTGTCGCCCTGGGACTAGGAATTAACCTAATGGAGCGAAGAAGTCAGTAAGAAAAAACGCTCTCGTCCAAAAGAAAGGGACGAGAGCGTTTTTTGCCGATCATAGGGAGAGAAAACCATTGGGCCACGTTCAAAAGCCTAGTGATTTATTTAGAAATGCCTGTTTTTCGTAATGCTTATAAAGGGAATGAAACTTGCCATTGTAATTTTTATGCCATGGTTTCTTTTTTCCGCAAAAGTGGAGGATGACTGTTTGCTGCAGTACAGCGTCAATGTCAAAACGGCCACCGCTTTTTAGTTTGTAGTAGCGGTAATAACGAGCATCGTAATTATAAAGACGTTCATCGACATTTTTGATCTGAGGAGAATAGAGTGCGTTTAATACGTCTTGGTCAGGAAGGACGAGACGGTTTCTGTATGTTTCGACATAGGCAAAAATGTCGTTTATGTCCATGGTTTCCCGTTGCTTGGCTAAGTTCATAAGGAGGACGCCTGAATTGTAGTATGCGTCCATTTCATACGCATTCAGTCTAAACTTATTGATTTCTTGGATGTTAATAAAGCTATGCTGTGCCGCCGCATACAAATAGGAATCGATATTGGTTTCATACAGAGGGCGAATCGGGTTTAACACCAAAATATCGGGATCCAAGTATAAAATGCGGTCAAGCTCCGTCGGAAGAAATCGATAGGCCAACAAACGGTAATACATTTCAGAGGAATAATGTTTGACGACAGGCGCATTGGCAAATAGCGTTTTGTCCGTTTCTACAATGACCAATGAATGCCCTTGATGGCACACAAATTGCTCCAGCAGTTGAAGCTGTTTTTCTGGAATGGACGAATGGATTAAGTAAATCGTAAAGTCTTCGTGTGCATTATTCATAAATAGTGATGTCAACATGACTTGTAAAGGTTTTAAGTAATGGGCGTTAAGGGTCACCAAAATATTCATGGCACATGGTCCTTTGTAAAAGTATTAAAACTGGTTTTATTATCGCAAACGAACCGCCAAGAGGCAAGTATCCGAGTGTACTCCACAGAACCGTGTTGATAATAAGCTATGCTTCATTTATGCTATGGACAGGGGAAAGGGAGTGGCAAGTGGACAATGGATTATTATGTAAAACAACGTATTTTCTCCTTTAAAGATCAGTTCACGGTTTATGATGGGAATGAAAAACCGCTATACAAAGTGGAAGGCAAATTGTTTTCCTTTGCTAACCAATTGGCGATCACAACCGTAGATGGGAACCCAGTCTTGCAAATTAAAGAGAGATTGTTTTCGTTTTTGCCTCATTACACGATTTCGAATGAAGAAAAAGAACTGTGCTACGTAACAAAGAAACTGACTTTCTTTCGTGCCAAGTATGAAATTAACCCCCTTAATTGGACGATAGAGGGCAGTTTGTTGGACCATCATTATCGGGTGGTCGGAGATGGCAAAGAAATTATGAATGTTGAGAAACAATGGTTGAGCTGGGGAGATACATACCATTTAACGATTCACGATCAACGCCATGAGACAATCGGCATTGCCTTAATGATTGTTCTTGATATGGTGCACCATCAGAAGAAAAAAAACTATTCAAACCAGTAACACGAAAAAAGCGCCGCGAAAATCCAGGCGCTTTTGGTGTTTATTGCATACAGCCTTTAATTGTTAAGCGCTGTGCGCAAAGTTTCAATGTTGTTCTCCATAATCGAGAAATAATCCGCGTCGGCTTGTTCATCCTCTTGTGTAAGGGCTTCAAGAGGGTGAATGGTCAGTGCTTCTGCGCCAAGATGGTCTTGCACGACTTTAGCAACAGAAGGCGTAATATTTGGCTCAAAGACTACGTAATGTAAACCAAGCTTTTTCGCTGTTTCTACCGTTTCGACAAGTTGGGTTTGCGACGGTTCATCTGTCGAGGAAATGCCTGCTATCCCAATTTGTTTAATGCCATAACGTTCTTCCCAATAGCCGTAACCAGCATGAGAAACAATGAATGTATCGACTGAAGCATCGTTAACCATTTCCTGCATCTGTGCATCAAGCTCTTCAAATTGCGCCTTTAATGTTTCAAAGTTGTCATTAAAATAGGCTTCTTGTTCAGGTTTTAGCTCAACGAGCATGTCTTTCATCGCTTCTGCCATCTCAATTGAACGAATTGGGTCAAGCCAAACGTGGGGGTCTTGGTCTCCATGATGATGGCCATCGTGTGAGCCGCCTTCCTCCTCATGATCGTCAATTGTGGCTGTAGCGCTATCCCCTTCTCCTTCATTGTCATGCTGGTCATGTCCATCTTCCTCGTCATGGTCGTGATGACCATGCTCGTCTTCAGCTTCATGATTATGAGCGTCATGTTCGTTTCCATGCTCATGGTCGTGTTCACGAGCAATTAAATCTGTTGCAGCAGAAGCTTCTAATGTGACCACATCGTAGTCTTCAACGGCGGAAGTAATTTTATCAGCAAATGGTTCTAGACTTGCCCCGTTGTAAATGAAAGCATCGGCTTCAGCGACGTCAATCATCGTTTGTGGCGTTGGCTCATATGTATGGGCGTCGGCGCCTACAGGAACGATGTTTTCGACCTCCACAAATTCACCACCAATTTTTTTCGTCCAATCTTCATAAGGAAAAATCGTTGTGTATACAGTGATTGTATCTTCTTCAGAAGGACCAGACTGGCTTTCGTCTGCCGGCTGGCAAGCGCCTAACGCAAGCAAGGACGCGCTAGCTATCATCAAATATTTTCTCATCAGTCTCTCCTTTTAAGCGTAATGTTTACGATTTATAAAAGCAAATTTGATTATATCGTAATAATTCTTATGTGTGAAGGGTTTATTTTTAAGTTTATGTTATAAGTTACTGACTTTTCCTTGAAAAATCGATTGTCTCCATTTAATGTGAGAGAACGGGTGAGGTGGTGACCGAATGATTAAAGCAATTGCCCATCGCGGCTATTCGCGCAAATACCCAGAAAACACGCTGTCTGCGTTCGAAGCGGCAATCCGTTTAGGTTTTTATTGGATTGAAATGGACGTGAGGCTTACGAAAGACGGTGTACCGCTGATTATCCACGACCCAAAAGTCGACCGGGTGACGAATGGCAAGGGATGCGTAAAAGATTACTCCCTTGCTGCGTTAAAAGAGTTAACGGTCTATGAAAAAGAACGACTTCCTACTTTAAAAGAAGTGTTTGCTGCTTTTGCGGGCCGCTGCAAAATGGCGATAGAGCTAAAGAAAGACAAAAACGGCGACAATGGCATTGAGCATGCGGTATACCAATTGATTAAAGACTATAACTTGGAGCAGGATGTTTATATCAATTCATTTAACCATGCGTCCATTGAAAGGATGCGGGAACTTTCTCCAGCGCTTGAGCTGGGCCTTATTCAAACGAAGCCAACGAAAGCATTGCTTCCATATATGAAGACAATCCATGCTTCCTCTCTGGCTATTCACATCCGCCATTTCAGCAGAAAATTTGCGGAGCAGTGCAGTCGTGAAGGTGTGCAATTGATTGTTTATAACGTTGACAGTGTCCGTTTGATTAAAAAAATGAGCAACTTCCCGAATGTTCGTTGCACCGTAAATGAACTGGAACGGTTCAAGAAGTGGTATAAGCCAGCAGGTGGTTGATTGGTTTAAACGAGTCGATCGATAACAGTCGATCATCGTTAAAGGGAGGCAGACAGCAATGAAGGGGAAAAATGTCTATTTGCGTGAGTTTAAAATTGATGATTGGCATGACGTCCATGCATATGCCTCGCTTGAACAAGTCTGCCGGTACCAGACATGGGGCCCTAATAACGAAAATGATTCACAAAACTATGTTAAACAAGCGATTGCCGATGCTCGCAAATGTCCTCGGACGAGGTTTGCATTTGCAATTGCTCTGAAAAATAGGGAGCGCGTGGTCGGGGCCGCTGAGTTAGTTATCGACAGTGCTAACAGCAGCGGCGCGATTGGCTACATTGTCCATCCTGATTATTGGGGACAAGGCGTAGCAACAGAGGCAGCTACATGCCTGATAGACGATGGATTTAACCGGCTTAAACTCCACCGCATATGGGCTACATGCGATTCTCGTAACATTGCTTCTGCCAAAGTATTAAAGAAGGTCGGGATGCAGCAGGAAGGGCGCTTGCGGGATCATTTGCGGCTGAGCGATGGCTGGCGTGACTCGTTTGTCTTTGGTTTATTAGAAGATGAAAGAAGCCGGCTGTAGTGGCAAATGGTAGAACAGTGTTTAAGATAACGCTTTGGCTTCCTATAGCAATATGGTACAGTTAACATATAAAAAACGAACGAATAGAAAGAAGGCTGTTTAATGGATAAAGAAACGGTTGTGTTGGTCCGCAAAAAAAGTCCATTGCCATTAAAAATAGGGAAAGTGGCCATAGGCTTTATAGGCATTGCCGGTGTCGTTGCCGGAATAGCGATTGCTTCTTTAGAAGCGAAAAGCATGGTGCAGGCCTTTCTCATTTTGGCAGTTTCGATTATTTGTGTGGGCTTATCGTTGTTGCGTGTGCAAACGGTCACGTGTCCTCATTGTCATTCGGAAACGACAATCCATACGTTGACAGTCGATTTTGAATGTAGGAGCTGCTTGAAACCGACTGCAATAAAATGGGAAAAGTAATTCTGGCTAATTTGCCACAAACCTCTTTTTATTTTTGGTTAGATTCTTTATAATAGGCAAGGGAAACTAAATAAACGAACAAAGCATCAGCTCGTATAATAGCGGTAATATGGTCCGCGAGTCTCTACCAGGCTGCCGATAACGGCCTGACTACGAGTGGTCTTTTTCAGTTGTTATTTTCAAAGCCGAAAGATCACTCTATTTTTATAGTGATCTTTCGGCTTTTTATTTTGAAAGGAGAAAGCAATGGAATTACTAAAAGAAGCGATCCGTAAGCGGGGAAGTGTGTTGTCGAGTGGCGTGCTTAAAGTTGACCAATTTTTAAACCACCAAGTCGATACCAACTTGATGAGCGCAATTGGCGAGGAATTTGCCCGCCTATTTGTGGATGAACATGTAACGAAAGTCGTGACCATCGAGTCGTCTGGTATCGCTCCAAGCTTTATGTGTGCCCATTCTCTTCAAGTGCCATTGATTTTTGCTAGAAAGAAGAAATCAGTGACGATGGACAAAGAAAACGTTTATTCGAGTCGTGTGTACTCTTTTACTAAAAAGGAATATTCAGAGGTGACCGTTTCAAAGGATTGGCTTTGCCCCGGTGACCGTGTGTTAATCATTGATGATTTCCTTGCAAACGGACAAGCTGCTACAGGACTCACGCAAATTGTTGAAGAAGCAGGTGCCACTGTAGCCGGGATCGGCATAGTGATCGAAAAGTCTTTCCAAGATGGAAGGGCGTTGCTTGAAGGAAAAGGTTATCGGATTGAATCGCTGGCGCGCATTTCTTCACTAGAAGGCAACAAGGTTCAGTTTGTAGAAGAATCGGCACATTTTGCTTACAACAAATCTTAAAAAGGGCGGAATATACAATTTATGAATGGCCATTATCCTTTATTTAAAAAACAAGACATTGATGCTTTTTTTGCTCTTTTTCAAAACAATCTCGCAAACTTTGTTGTCATAACGGTTACCTTACTGGGGATGGGATTTCCAGAGTCTCTTGTCTTCGGGCGAATTATTCCTGGCGTGGCTGTCGCTGTTATTGCCGGAAACCTCTATTATGCACACATGGCCAAACGGCTAGCGAAAAAAGAAAATCGTACAGATGTAACGGCGTTATCTTATGGCGTGTCCACGCCTGTCATGTTTGTGTTTCTATTCGGTGTTACCGCTCCGGCTTTGGCGATGACAAACGACTACGAACTAGCCTGGAAAATAGCTGTAGCTGCTGCTTTCTTATCAGGCCTTGTTGAAGCGCTTGTTGCTTTTTTTGGCAATTGGGTCAGAAAGCACACGCCGCGTCCGGCGTTATTAGGCGCATTAGCAGGGGTGGCGTTTACGTTTGTTGCCGGGGAAATGTTGTTTTCTGTTTTTGATGTGCCTGTCATTGGCCTTGTGGCCTTGTCGATCATTTTGCTTGGCTTTGTGGCAAAAGTCGGGATGCCGTTTCGCATTCCTACGTCCCTTTTTGCGATCATTATTGGCGTTATACTAGCGTTTGCACTAGGCTACCAATCTAGTTCAGACGTTGGAAACGCGTTTGCCAATGTTGGTTTCTATCCATTTTTGCCAACGTTGGCAGCGTTCGAAGGCATGTCCGCTTTATTTGGCGTGATGATCGGTTTGCTCGGCATACTCATTCCTATTACGATTTACAATGCGATTGAAACGATGAACAATGTTGATGCAATGGCGGCAGCGGGCGACTCGTATGATGTTCGTGAATGCCAAGCAGTAGATGGCGTTGGCGCGATGCTTGGCGCTTGTTTTGGAGGTATGTTCCCGACAACTGTGTATATTGCAACAGTAGGCGCTAAAGAAATGGGAGCAGGTCGGGGATACAGCATCTTAAATGCGGTGATGTTCTTATTTGCAGCAGCAACTGGTCTTATCGCTGCTTTTTCGGCCCTTATTCCGATGGCGGCGATTGCGCCGATTCTTGTCTTTGTCGGCATGTCGATGATATCGAGTACTTTTGCCAACAACGAGAAGAAGTACTATCCGGCGGTTGCTTTAGCCATGCTTCCTTATATCGCCAACTACATGATGACACGTTTTAACAATAGCGCAGGGGAAGTGGTGGCAGGCATTTCTGAAGGGATTGTGCCTCTAGGTCAAGGAGCAATGTTTACAGCCATAATCATTGGCGCTATTACCGTGTGCCTCATTGATCGAACGTTCCACAAAGCGGCGCTTTTTGCCGGGATCGGCGCTGTCCTTGCGTTCTTTGGCTTTACACATGCCCCTTCACTCGCTCTTAATGCCGCTTTCGACTATACGATTGGCTATGCCTTAATTGCGTTGTTCTTTGTCTATATCGGTTTCCGTGAACAAAAGCAAGAAGCCTCGCTAGCGAGAGAACAAGCGACGAAAGCAGCCTAAAAGTAAAACGTTCAAGCATTGAGACATCCATCACTGTATCATGAATGAATCGCTATAAACAAAAAAGTCGGGAGTGCTCCCGACTTTTTTGTGTTAGTTGCTTACTTTTTTCCAAACATCCCACTGTCCCGATTCACTCGGATTCTCACCTTGCGTCCACCATTTGGCTTCGTACAGCTGGCCTTCATAGTAGACACGATCACCGGCAGTGTAGATTTCATCTGCCTGCCATTCTTGTGGTCCATCAGGCTCCTCATAGCAATCAGTTGCTTTTTTCCAGACGTCCCACCTTCCTGAAGCAGCAGGATTTTCTCCTTGTGTCCACCATTTGGCTTCATAAAAATCGCCTTCATGCTCGACGCGGTCGCCAGCTGTATAAATGGCAGTTTTGTCCCACGCTTTATAATCGCATGCTGGCAGCTCGGGGTCTGGTTCAACTGGTTCTTCGATAAAACCGTATGTTGATGGATTTCTCATGCCTGGCGTTCCAAAATAAGTTTCTAGCGAACCTGTTATCCGTACTTGTTTGCCAATGTTTTCAGGATTGTTGACTAAGTTTAGCCCATTTCGGACAGGCGTGCCGTTCACAAGCTGAACAGGCAACATCTTCGCCCTGTCTGTCTCATCTGGTGAGTCTGCCAATAACAAGTTAGAAGGGGCGTGGCTTCCTTCACCGATAATAGGTCGGTTGTTATTGATCGACCCGACAATGTAGCCCTTGACTGCCTTTGTGCCTGAGTTGTTGGCGATTGCTTCTGCGACAGTCAGTGTGCCAGTAGGGTCTTCCGGCTCTTTGCCTTCAATGGCAATGCGGCTTCCTTCTGTATAATCGATTGGCTCTGTTTGCGTAGATACATAATCAACGACAGCTTGCCAAACAGGGCCGTAGCTGTTATCAATAGCCGTGCCAAGGTTGTAAAAGGTTGAGGCATGCATATAGTCGTTATAAGCGACAGTATACGTTCCATTAAGGTCAAGTGGTTCGCCGTTTTCAAGTAGTATAGTCACATCGTTAAAGACGCTGTTCTCGTCTGGAATGAGCGTGTAAGTCAAGCCCGAACCTTGCAAATCAACGCCTCGATGGTAACGTGATTGTTCGAGCAAAACTTCTTTTAGGCGGGAACCTGTCGTTTCGACTACTACAATGGTGTTGCCATAACGGTCAAGAGCTTCAATTTGTTTGTCTGTAATCGAGCCTGGAGGAATTTCTCCAGTGATGGAAGAACTGTTTAATAGCGCAAAGTCGCTGCCTGTTTTAGCTCGAATTGAATCGGCGTATAAGTTGCCAAGGCCAACATCTTGTTTGTTTTTGTTTTCAGAATAAAGGCCAGTGTTCGTCGAGCCGATGATTTCCCCTGGATTTGGCGCAGTTGGATCCACTTTTAAAGCAATCCGCCCCTCGCTTTCATAGTCAAGCGCTTGGCCTGCAGCCGTACGTTCCAAAGCATATTGTTCCATTGCCGTCGTCATTAGGCCTACTGTTTCTTGTAAGATTTCGCCTTCAAAATGGTAGCCTGATCCGCCAGTACCAATATAGTCAGCAACTGCGACTTTATAAGTGGAGTCTGCCTCAAGTGGCTGGCCATCGATAGATAGGTTCACGTCAATAAAGTTGCCTGTCATTCCTGTTATGATTTCGTAGTGCAGTCCTGATGTTTGCAAATCGATTTGGTTGCGATCATCACGGGCGTATGAATAAGCGATGACGTTTTCAATCGCTTCGCCTGTCATTTCAATTACCATGATCTCGTTGGCAAAAGGCTCAATTTTATAGATGTCGTTTAATGTCACTTCGCCAGGGGCAATGCTGTCGCGGATGCCGCCATTATTCGTTAAGGCAATATCTGCATCGGCAAAAGCGCGCATGGCATCTGTCCAAAAATTGCCGAGAGGAGCATCGCGATCATAGCGTCCGTCACGGGATAGCCCGGTGTTTGAATAGCCGATTACTTTGCCGAGAAGCTCATCCATCTCTTCGTTGTACTTGTCAATAACTGCTTGGACGTCTTCGTCTGTTTCTGTTAAGGAGGATACCGCAGTAAGCTGGCCTGAAACTTCGGTTACTTCATCAGTTGTCTCATTGTAGGTGAAATCGAGTTCACCAATATGTTGCAAATTGGAACCCGTTTGGACAATTGGCGTGCCGTTTACAACAGCAGGAGCGTTTAACGTCGTATGAGAATGGCCACCTATAATCGCATCAAAATACTCGACTTCATTTGCAAGGCGGCGGTCTTGGTCGTAGCCGATGTGAGTTAGAGCAATAATGACATCAGCTTGACTTTCTAGCTCGTCCTTATAAGCAAGTGCTGTTCCAATATAATCATTATCGAATTCCATACCAATTACATTTGCTGGTGCTGTTGCTGGCGGCGCTTGCGTTAAGCTAAATAATGCAACGGAGATGCCATCTGCATCTATTAACACATAAGGTTTCGTATTTTCGACACCCGTCGCCCCTGTATCAAGGTTGGCCGCAAGCCAAGGAAAGTCTGCCTGTTCCATGTTCGTTTTTAAATGGTCTTGTCCGTAGTCAAACTCATGATTGCCAATAGTGAACGCATCTAAGCCAGCAAGGTTAAATACATCAATCATTGGCTTTCCGTTGTTTAAATCGACGACAGGATTGCCGCTCGCAAAATCGCCGGCATCGACATACAGAAAATGGTCGGACGATTGCCGCTTGTTCTGTATGTAAGCTGCTACTTTCCCGTACTCGTCAAAGCTAGCATGGATATCATTCGTATGAATGATATGAAGTGTTTTTTCACCTGTTTCTCCAGAAGCGGATTGTGGGACGGTTAAACAGACGAATAGAGTAAAAACAAGCAGAATCATGTGTCGCATTGATTTTCGTACCGGCATATTGTTCCTCCTTAAAAGATGATCAGCACCAAATGGGCCTACTCAAATCATAGCAGAAAAAACCGCTTAATAGTGTTTTATAATGTAATAGATTGTAAAAGTTACGCTAAAAATAAGAGGGACGTACTAGTATAGGAAGTAGAAAAGCGGGTATAAAATCATAATATTCCGTCTATTAAACAAAATAGATCACCTGCCTAAGGGCAAGCACCTATCGGTAAGCAAACTTCTATCAGCCTTTCTGGCTGTAATCCTCATTGTCAATGAGCATCTCTATTACGACGACAAACGCAGCAAGGGCTGCTTGGGACATCAGTTTAATATGGATGGTAGACATATAGTGGTTAAGCAAAAAAACAACAGGAAGTGTGAATGTATACCTTATGCAAAATTCTAGTATTTTCTGAAGCAGTCTGCTTGCGACAGCAGGGAGAAGCAACGTATTGAACACTTTAACAAACAATTCAACAAAAATGCCGAGCAGCAAAAAAAGCAAGACAAACAAAGCTAAAGCTTGAACAGAGTCATAGCCGATGCCTAGCAGTTGGAACAAACCGGCCATCCCTAAATAATATATACCAAAGATGAATGCGAGAACCGCTGCTGAGATGACAATGATAAAAAACACAGTTACGCATACAGTGAGCAGCGAAGAACCCTTACGCATCAAATCCCTCCTTTTAACAAAAGCGCCTCGAGCTGATGGCCCGAAGCGTCTCGAGCTGATGGCGCCTGAAGCTAGACGATAACAAAAGCGCAAGGCGCGTAAACGAGAATCGAACAGCCAAAGCGAAGACTTTGGCTGTTCAGCCATTAGGCCGTTGCTGTTTCTTTTAGCACAGTCACAATTTCTGCAGAGCGAGCGGAAATTGTTGATGGGCTAACACCATACTTTTTAGCAAGTGCCTTTTGTGTAGCAGAAATAGGCGCAATTGTTTGAAGGGCGTATTCCATCGCAGCAGCGTACGCTGCTGGCTTGCGGATTGCCGGATTCTGTTCCTGGCAAAACTGGTTCCATTTCTCTAAGGCAAGCATTTCAATTTCCGGCGGGCATCGATCAAGGCGGAGGCCATTGAGCAATGCTTCGGCTGTTTCCTTTTGTTTGTCTGTATGCCAGCGAAACTGATCAGGAGCAACTGTTGGAGCCTGTTCGCTATTTAAAAGGGCGGACAACAGCTGCGGCCACTTCTGCAAAAAGGCGTCTTCTGTTTCGTTTACAAACGAAGCGACTTTTTGTTTAATAGCAGCCGTTTTTTCAGGCAAATGGCTAATAACAGGACCAATAAAGGACATGTGCGCATCAGATTTTGCCGGAAAGCCGATGACAGTGGAGCCTGGTCGTGCAGTCTTCTCATGTTCAGTTGGCAATGTATGGTCGATCTGCTGTCCCGTTAACAAATCGACGCTTCTGTACACGCGCTCATCCGTTTGCTGTTTAATTTCAAGAACAGCTGGGCGCGTGTGTTTCCAAGTTTCCAACAGGAAAGCAGTTTTTGGGCGTTTGATCTTTCTCTTTTTCCCTTCATAAAAAACATCAAAAATCGTTGTCTCATCCTCTTGAATGGGCTTTGTGAAAATCAACCAAACAAGCAACATGCTTGAAAGTGTTTCAGTCACCGTTTTATCAGCCTCAGGATAAACGGAATGGTAGCTTTGCACCCAATTTGTTAACTGTTTTTGATAGCGGGTAAATGCCATGTAAAGCAATTCGGTTTCAAGCTGGTTTAGTTCGTCTTGTACGACCATCGCCTGGCTAGATGAGCGATTCATACAGCATTTTTTATATTTTTTTCCGCTCCCGCATGGGCACAGATCGTTTCGTTTAGGCATCGATGTTCCTCCTTATCAATCAACTCTCCTATTTTAACAGATTCCACAAAGAAAAAAAGGTGTTTGCCTGGGGAAATGTTGGGACATAGAAAAGATAAGTGCGTGATCGGCATAAAAAAACCCACACTCTAGAGCATGGGCATCAGTTTGTAGCAAAACGCTCTCGTTCTTCCTTCGGCTAATAAGCGTTCTCTACTCGTTTAATGGATTATGTGGATTGTTATCTTGAAATTCCGAAGACTACAGGCATCCAAAAGTAGACGGCCAGTGTAATAACAATGACACTAAGAATGTTTAGCCATACGCCTGCTTTAACCATGTCGGCTATATCCAGTTCACCTGCGCTGAAGACGGCCGTATTAGGGGGTGTTGCCACAGGAAGCATGTAACAAGAGCCTGCAGCGAGCGCAACAGCAGCCATCATAAAGAGGGGATCCATGCCAATAGCCACTCCTAACCCGGCCGCAATTGGCAGCACCAAATTGGCGACAGCGGTATTCGATAAAATCTCAGTCATCGCCAGTACAATGACTACTAGCAAAAGAATCACAATAAAGGCCGCGTATTTTTCAAGTCCTTCTAACGCTACGGCAATCCAGTCGTTTACGCCTGACGATTCAAGGCTTTTCGCTAAGGCAAGCCCGCCTCCAAATAAAATGAGAACGCCCCATGGCAGTTTTGCTAAGTCCTCCCATTTTAAAATCCGTTCACCCTGTTTAGTGCTTGGTAAAAAGAAGAGTGAGATCGCTCCTAACATCGAAACACTTGCATCAGGCAAGTTTCCGAGGTTATCGAGAAACACCAAGGCTGAGAAGGTGTTTGCTAGCCAAAGAATACCGGGTTTTCCGACCCAGAGGAAAATGGTGATAAGAAATACGACAATGACGATCCATTCCTCCGTTTGAATAGGCCCTAGTTTTTTCTTTTCTTCTTTAATAAATCCGACAGAGCGTTGTTGCTTGACTTTGACTTTAAACCGGATTTTTGTCAAATAGAAATAGAGGCAAATAAACATTACCACTGCAACAGGGCCAGCGAAAATAAGCCATTGCAAGAAAGTGACTTCAATACCAAACTGAATGCTAGCAATACCGGCAAGGGCCGCATTGGGCACGGCAGCAACTAAAGTGGCAAGCCCGCCAATCGTGGCTGTGTATGCAACCGCTAACAAAATCGCTTTAGCAAAATAGTGTACGTTTTCCCCGGTTAAAATGTGTTTTTCGCGAACTTCAGAAATAAGAGCAAGGGCAACAGGCAACATCATAAGAGCGGTAGCGGCATTTGAAATGAATAGCGTAAGCGTGCCTGTCGCCAACATAATGCCCAAAATGATTTTGTGGCTTTCTGTTCCAATAAAATCAATAATGGATAAAGCCATTCGCCTATGTAAATTCCATTTTTCAATCGCAATTGCGAGAATAAAGCCGCCTAAATACATGAAAATTACAGGTTCCGAATAGCCACTCGATACAACGTCAATCGGTGCACCGCCAAATAAGGGGATGATAATAAGCGGTATTAAGGAAGCAGCTGCCATTGGAACTGCCTCAGTTACCCACAAAGTGCCGACTAATGCGACTGTGGCAAGAACAACGCGCCCTTCATAGCCAATGGCATCGTCTGGGATGAGCAAAAAAGCAAGCAAAGCCAGAATCGGGCCAAGCACGAGACCAATTTTGTTTGCCTGAGAATACGACTTTGATTTCAAAAAACGATCACCTGCTTTTAAAAATATTCGTTTGCGTTTTTATAGTTTACGAGAATCGTGTCACATTTTGCAATAAAAATGGATTCTATTTTTGTTTTGACAACTATGAAAACTCATGCTACAGTATGAACAACACATTTTCATAAAAACACTCTTATAACGAGAAGCGGAGGGACTGGCCCAATGAAGCTTCAGCAACCATTCATTGCGATGAAAAGGTGCTAAATCCAGCAAAGGGAACTTTGGCAGATAAGGGGATTCATTTCGTGAAAACAACACCCTTTCCAATCCCGGAACGGGTGTTTTTCAATTTTATAGATGCAACCAGGTGCGGCTATTGCCGCTTAAAAGGGGAAGCTGGTGAAAATCCAGGACGGTCCCGCCACTGTGACACGAGATGCAACATTTATTCGTGAAGTCAGATTGCCTGCCTGTTTGTACTGCTTGACTCTACGTGGATATAGAGAGGAGTGGATAACAAAGCCAATGGAATGTTTGTGCCGAGGCGCGAGTTAACAATTGGCTAACTTTCCAAATCCCTTTTAATTACGTAATGGGGATTTTTTGTTTGTCGATGATAAAAACATGAAGGGGTGGAGAAATTTGAGCAAAGTGAGAAGTTCATCATTAGGGTATCCGCGGATTGGCGGCCAGCGAGAATGGAAAAAAAACCTTGAGGCGTTTTGGGCAGGAAAGCGCTCAAAAACTGATTTTTTGCAGGAACAGAAATCGTTAAGGCTATCTTATTTGCAAAAACAGCAACAGCTCGGCCTTGATCTCATTCCGGTAGGCGATTTTAGTGATTATGACCATGTGTTAGACACGGCTGTTGCTTTCGGAATTGTGCCAGAAAGATTTGCGTATGCTGGCGGAAAAGTGGAGGAGGAAACGTATTTTGCGATTGCCCGGGGAACGGATGATGCTGTCGCAGCCGAAATGACAAAGTGGTTCAACACCAACTACCACTATATTGTCCCAGAGTTAACGGCTAGCAGAGAACCAGCCCTTGTCGATAACCGCTGGCTACGTTTGTACGAAGAGGCAAAAAGTGAACTTGGCATTAACGGCAAACCGGTACTTCTTGGGCCAGTCAGTTTTGTGAAACTAGCAAAACAATATGGAAATAAATCCTTCTCCGAACATGTGCAGACACTTGTGCCTTTGTACGGACAAGTACTGGCTGAATTGGCACAGGCAGGCGCGCCATTGATTCAAGTAGATGAACCGATTTTGGCTGGCGATGTGACCGAAGCAGAGTGGGCTGTTGTCGAGGAAACGTATCAGTCATTAGCGAAACTAGCGCCAAACGCCAAGCTTTTGCTGCAAACCTATTTTGAGAGCGTCGCTGACTATAACCGTTTTATACAGCTGCCAGTTGCGGGGCTAGGATTTGACTTTGTAGCTGGAAAAGAAGAAACATTTCAAAATCTTCGTGTAAACGGATTTCCAAACGATAAGCTGTTAGCACTTGGCGTTATTGATGGACGTAACATTTGGCGGACGGATCTTACAGCTGTCAATGCCGAACTAAAGGAAGTGTTACAGGTAGTTGAACGGGAAAGGCTCATTCTCCAACCATCATCTAGCCTTTTGCATGTGCCAGTAACGGTCCAATCAGAAGAGAAAATAGCAGATGAATTAAAAGAAGCGATTGCATTTGCGGATGAAAAAATAATCGAGATCGTTTCATTGGCGAAAGTGGTCAACGGTCACGAGCCACCTTCGTTATTAGAAGCGAGCAAACACGCGTTAGGGCGATTAAATGCTTCAGAAGCCCGGAACAATCAATCGGTCCAACAAGAAGTAGCACAAATCAGCAGCGAGGACCCATCCCGTGGTCTAGACGCACCTACGCGTGCCAAGTTGCAAGCGGCCAAACTGAAACTGCCGCTGTTGCCGACGACGACGATTGGCAGTTTTCCACAAACAAAAGAGATCCGTAAAAAACGGTTAGACTGGCGCAAAGGAAAATTGGACAGTGCTGGCTATGAAACATTCATTAACGCCGAGATAGACCGCTGGATCGCTATCCAAGAACAGCTTGGGCTCGACGTCCTTGTCCATGGCGAATTTGAACGGACAGACATGGTTGAATTTTTTGGCGAAAAGCTTGGCGGCTTCCAGTTTACTACATATGGCTGGGTTCAGTCTTATGGGTCACGTTGTGTCAAACCGCCAATTATTTACGGAGATGTTTACTTTAAACAACCAATGACTGTAAAAGAAACGGTTTATGCCCAATCCAAAACAGACAAACCGGTTAAGGGGATGCTAACTGGTCCAGTCACGATTTACAATTGGTCGTTTCCAAGGGCTGATATTACGGAAGGGGAGGCGGTTAATCAAATTGCTCTCGCTTTGCGCAAAGAAGTCCTTGCCCTTGAAAAACATGGAATTGGCGTCATTCAAGTAGATGAACCTGCTTTGCGGGAAGGATTGCCGCTTAAGCGCGCGAAATGGCAAAGCTATCTTGACCAATCGGTAACGGCCTTTCAGTTGACGGTCAACCAAGTAAAGCCAGAAACGCAAATCCATACGCATATGTGTTATTCTGATTTCCAAGATATTATCGAAGCGATTGACGGGCTTGACGCAGACGTCATTTCAATCGAAATGTCCCGTAGCCACGGGGAACTAATTTCATCATTCGAAGAGTACACGTATAACAAAGGCATTGGCCTCGGTGTATATGACATTCACAGCCCCCGCGTTCCGGCTAAAGAAGAAATTGCCCGTAACATTGAGCGTGCGCTGAATGTCTTACATCCAAAGCAATTTTGGGTCAATCCTGACTGCGGCTTGAAAACACGGCAAGAACCAGAAACAGTGGCTGCATTAAAGGTGATGGTGGAGGCAGCGAAGGAAGCCCGGCAAACACTTGAGACGAAGACCATTTAACTTTTTGGCAGCAAAGCATTCAAACGTTTGACAAGCGTTTTCTATCAGTCTGAAGGGCATTATCGACTTACTTTGTTAATAACTTCAGCATGGGGCAGACGCCCCATGCTTTTTATGCGTTTAAATCAGTTGGTTTTTGCTTGTTTTTAGGTTTTGTAACACTGCGGGCCCCCTCGATGCCGAGGAATACGCACATCACAAATAGGATGAAAGAAGCAACAACGAGCAAGTAATCACCGGCAAGAAAATTGGAATGCATCATAACGAGAAGCGCTGATGTGGTGACAATAAACATAAACACCATAGGGATGATCACAAACAATGCTTTCGATTTTGTTTTCACAAGCCATAAGGTAATGGCAAGGAGAGCCAACGCCCCAAGCATTTGGTTGGCGGCGCCAAACAGCGGCCATACGCTTTGCCATGTGCCGGAAAGGGCAAGCGTCGTTGCTCCTATTAAGCCGAGTACGGTTGCCGTATGCTTATTACGAAGCAACTGCACGTTGATGCTTTCGCCTAGTTCCGTAACAGCATAACGCATGAGCCGCGTGGCCGAGTCAAGTGTTGTCATTAAGAATGCCGATGCAGCGAGTGCCGTAAACGTAACACCAGCTGCCACAGGCAATCCCCACGTGTTCATAAAGTGTCCAATGCCCACGGAAAACACACTAATCGGATCATTCAGTTCGGCCATAAGCGCATTAAATTGGTCAAGTGTTAAATAAGCAACGGAACCAATCGCGATGATGGCAACAAATGCTTCGATTAACATGGAACCGTAAGCGACAAAGCGGCCATTCTTTTCGTTATTCAGCTGTTTGGACGTTGTTCCCGACGAAACGAGTGAATGGAAGCCGGAAATCGCCCCACATGCAATTGTAATAAACAAAATGGGAAACAAAAAGCCGAGCGTATCATTATAAAAACCGGTAAAGGCAGGCATTTGAATAGTAGGCCTAGCGATTAACAAACCTAAAAATGCGCCACCAATTAGAAAATAGAGCAAAAATGAATTTAAGTAATCACGGGGTTGTAGTAAAAACCAGACAGGCAACACGGACGCGAAATAGGCGTAAACGATTAAAATGAGCGACCAAGCAGTAGCACTAAGGGTGATTGGAAAGCTTAGGCCAATCCAAACCGATAGTGCCATGGCGACGACGCCAAGCAACGTTGCAAGCGCTAAATGGATGCGCACTTGGTTGACAAGAACGCCGAAACCCATCGCGACAGCAATAAACAAAAGGGAAGCAGTGGCTGCGCCTGGAAAGGACACAAACGTATTTGCAACTAGAATGATAAAGACGCCAATGATCAAAATTAACGTCGCTATCGAAAAGGCTAAGAACATTAACTGCCCACGTTTCCCCATATGTTCTTTAATGACTTCGCCAATCGACTTAGCTTTATGGCGAATGGAAGCTTGCAAAGATGCATAATCATGGGTGCCGCCTACAAAAATGCTGCCGATTATAATCCATAGAACGGCAGGCAGCCAGCCGAACACAATCGCGGCAATTGGCCCAGTAATCGGACCGCCGCCTGCAATTGTCGTGAAATGATGGCCAAGCAGTACAGGCGTTTTCGTCGGAATATACTCCTGTCCGTCATAGAACGTATGTGCAGGCGTTGTCCGTTGTCCGTCAATTTTTAAGCGACGCTCCAAGTATTTTCCATAAGTGAAATAGGCGACAATTAACAAGGCAACGCAAATAAGCATAAGCGTCACAAAATTCACAAGACCACCTCACGTTTTATAAATTTGCAGAAATGGTTCAATAAAGGGCTTCCCTTTTTTGTGCGCGTAAAGCTCGCTTCCGTCTTGAAGCAAAATTCCTGCATAGCGTTCTGCCCAGCCATGCAAGCCCCATTTGACGAATGATAAGCTACGGCAACGGCGTGCCGCTTGACACAGCTCAGGCGAAGGCACTGTTGCTGTTAGCAGCAGTCCGATGTAAATCGACGACATATGCTGAGATGAATGGTTTGCGTTTGTGTGAATATGAGCATCAAGCTGGCGCACAAATTCAGAAAATGTGTCCATTGTTGCTGTTTTTGGCTCATAAAAGAAAAAGTGCTGGTTGTTTTCAACGCTCCAGACTGTTGCTTTCTTGGAAAGGACATAACGTTCATCGCGCCGCTGATAATGGGCACTGAAGCGCAGTGGGAGATGGCCAAGATGGTCGTCTTCATACACATCAAACTGGTGCTTTAAAGCGTTTTGCAGTTGGCGTAAAGGCAATTCAGTTGGCATGGGGCACCTCATTCAAATTGGTAGCGGTTACATACATGTGTTTAGTATACATTTATTAAATCGATAATTCAATTCTTTCTGAAAAAATATCGGTGCTGTCTTCACTAGATCAGAGCCTCTTTTCGACGTTTACATATAGAGGGAAAGGGAACAGAATAAAAAAGCCTCAAAGGAGTTCGATAAGATGAAACTTTTTATAAATGGCGAATGGGTTAGCGAAGAGCTGGATGTATTTGACGTGGTGAATCCGGCTACCGGCGAAGTTGTCGGCTCGGTGCCGAAAGGAGGAGCGAAGGAGGCAAAAGTCGCAGCCGATGGCGCCTACGAGGCGTTGCCTGCATGGGCAGCGCGTTCAGCTTATGAACGAAGCGCCATATTAGAGGCGTGGCACGATCTTATTGCTGAACAGAAAGAGGAACTAGCTCGATTAATGACAATGGAACAAGGCAAACCAATTAATGAAGCGCGAGGGGAAATCGCCTATGCCAATTCATTTATAAAGTGGTATGCAGAAGAGGGCAAACGCATATACGGGGAAACCATTCCGGCTTCATCTCCTGATAAACGTTTATTTGTGGTAAAACAGCCTGTAGGTGTCATCGCTGCGATTACACCGTGGAACTTCCCGGCCGCTATGATTACGCGGAAAGTGGCACCGGCGTTGGCAGTAGGCTGCACAGTGCTGATCAAGCCAGCATCGCAAACGCCATTGACTGCATTGAAACTAGCAGAGCTTGCTGAAAAAGCAGGATTGCCAAAAGGCGTGCTCCACGTTGTTGTTGGGTCAACAAGTGACATCTCAAAAGCGTGGCAGGAAGACGAGCGTGTCCGCAAGTTGACGTTTACCGGCTCTACGGAAATTGGCCGCACTCTTATGAGTGAAGCGGGGCAAACCGTTAAGAAAATCTCTTTGGAGCTTGGCGGGCATGCACCGGTCCTTGTGTTTGAAGATGCCGACATCGATAACGCTGTCCAAGAAACAATCGCCTCCAAATTCCGTAATGGCGGACAGACGTGCGTATGCGCCAATCGTATCTACGTGCATGAATCGATTGCTGAAGCATTCATAACGAAAATGAAACAAGCAGTCGAGCAGCTGAAAGTGGGGAATGGATTGAACGAGGAGACAGACATTGGTCCACTGATTGATGAAGATGCAGTTGATAAAGTCCTTACCCATATTCGAGATGCAAAAGACAAAGGGGCAGAAGTACTAACAGGAGGAAACAGCAGTGACGGGCTGTTTATTAAACCAACTGTCATAGCAGGAGTAACGGATGACATGGCATGCATGTCAGAGGAAACATTCGGCCCCCTCGCACCGATATCTACTTTTAAGACAGAAGAAGAAGTCGTCAAACGGGCAAACGATACGATTTACGGGCTTGCCGCCTACTTATTTACCACTGATCTAAGCCGCGGGATTCGAGTTGCAGAAAAGCTGGACTACGGGGTAGTCGGTTTAAACGACGGCGGCCCATCGGTTGCCCAGGCGCCATTTGGTGGTTTCAAGCAAAGCGGGATTGGCCGTGAGGGAGGCCATGAAGGGTTAGAGGAATTTCTTGAAAGCAAGTACGTTTCTTTAAAAATGTAAAGCTAAGCTGCGCTCAGAGCGCAGCTTTTTAATAATCTATTAATTAAATTAATAGTGATCTAGTAAATTGTATGTAATAAAAGTATGATAGAATACTAATATGGATGAAAACCCCAAAACAAGCATGATTAATAAAGAATTGTCAACAAAAAAAGTGAATATTTAATCAAAAAACTCTTGTAATTAAATTAATAGTAGTATAATCTATTAATAGGTACTAGATTTACTTTGAAGTAAATATATTAATAATGATTAAAGCAACTACGAATAAGTTCAGTTCTAATCATAATAAGTTTGTTTGCATTTAAAATTGCAAATATTTAATATTTATTTATGCTTTTAGTTATTCTAATTGCTATAACACTGTAGTAAATTTTAGGATAAATTAATGGAAGGGGTGGAATAAAGTGAACTATAGCAATGTGTTCCAAATTGAGCATACTTCGGCCATTTCCCGGTGACGGAGACTTTACTAGAAAACATCATGACTAGAATAAGAACATTTGACGCTAGAATGGGATTTTGCGGCAAAATAGGAGGGCAGCATGTATTCAAGCTACATCAAATCGATTGAATTTTTTGTTCCTTATAATAAAGTTCGAAACGATCCGGAAAGCAAACTAACTAAAAAAATCGGTATCCATTCACGACATATTGCTGGAGAAGATGAACTTGCTTCAGATTTAGCTTGTGAAGCTGCCCGAAAACTGTTTGATTCAAATGTATGCAAACCTGAAGATATCGATTTTTTATTATTCTGTACACAGTCACCTGATCATTACTTGCCTACGACTGCTTGTTTAATTCAAGATCGAATGGGTTTGCCAACTTCCTGCGGGGCTTTAGATATAAATCTTGGTTGTTCAGGTTTTGTGTATGGTTTATCGCTCGCAAAAGGATTGATTGAAACTGGAACAGCAAAAAACGTTCTATTGATTACTGCAGATACCTACAGTAAATTTATTCATCCAAAAGACTACTCGGTCACAGAATTATTTGGAGACGGTTCAGCTGCTACTTTAATAACTAGGTGTGAGCGACCTCATTCTTCTGTAGGGCCTTTTGAATTCGGTACTGATGGAAGCGGCGGCAAGAATCTCATTGTTCCTGCTGGTGGAATGCGCGAACGACAAACAACTGACTCACTAATGGAACAGCAAGATGATAAAGGCAATATCCGTTCCAGAGTAAATTTGTATATGAATGGTTATAAAATATTTAAATTTGCGTCGAAAGAAGTAACGAGCTGTGTTAGAAAATTTCTTCAGCAGAACAACGAGACTATTACTGACTATGATTATTTTGTTTTTCATCAAGCTAATGAACATATGATGAAGGCGCTACGGGAGAAATTAGAAATTCCCAAAGACAAGTTCTCCATTCAACTACGTGAGTACGGTAATACAGTCTCCTCTACTATCCCAATAGCCCTGTACCATGAATCAAGGGATAGGAAAATAAAACGAGGAGACAAGCTTATGTTAGTTGGTTTTGGGGTCGGATATTCATGGTCTGTTTGTTCTGTTATTTGGTAAATCGTATCCGAATCTAAAAAAGAAAACTTCTGGATGGGTTCGAGGCGTTTGAAAACTTACAAACTAAACGATTTACAAACCTTTAATCTGTAAAATGCCCGTCTGTTTTAACCGAATATTAGTATTTTTGAAATTGTTTTTGTTTAACTTTGTACTTTAAGGAGCTGGTAAACCGTTTATAGATAAACCGTGGATCTGTAGCAAAGTTCTTAAGAGGAGGAAAACGTACATGGAAACCAATTTTATTCGAAATTTACTTAATAATATTGAAACGAAAATTAATCAAGGTCAATACTCTGAGGCTTTTAGCACTCTTTATGATGAATTAAGAAACATACGTCACCATTCTTCCACAGAAGATTGGAAGCAATTTATCTCTCAATATCGTGAGCATCCAGTAAGTGCATTTTTCTGGCAAGAGCCACTATCTCGTCGAGCATTTGAAAAACCCCGAGGCTATGCAGGTGATCCGATAATGCTGGACTTGCAGTATGACTATGAAAAATTGGAATCGTCACCCTACGAGAATGAACAAGCAGAAATTTCCGATCTTCTTTATTACGACATAAACCGTATAGGTCATGCAAATCATGCTAATCGAGAAAGAAGGCGGATACTTTCCAAAATGATTAATCAAACATCAGAACGTGTTGCGAATCCTTCTATTCTCTCAGTCGCTTGTGGCCATTTAAGGGAAACATCGGATTGTACTGCGGTGAAAAACAAAAGCATTGGAAAATTTGTCGCCATTGATCAAGACCGGGAAGCTCTTTCGGTTGCTGCAGAGGCGATAAAGGGTTTTGGAGAAACGATCCACGCTTCCGTGGTTGACATCATTAGAAACAAAGTGCCTCTTCCTACATTTGATTTTATATACTCTCTTGGTGTATATGATTATCTTTCAGACAAACTGGCTAAAAGATTAACAAAGAGATTGTTTCAGCTCCTTAATCCAGGCGGGCGATTGTTAATCATTAACTACCATCCCGACTCTCCTACTATTGCCTATATGGAAGCTGTCATGGATTGGTGGCTCATTTATCGCGATGAGGATCAAATGCAAGCATTAGTAGAAGAACTCCCAAAAGAAACCATTAAAGGTATTGATATATTTGTTGAAAGTAACCAGACAATTAATTTTATGGAAATTGAAAAGCGACAAGGAGATACATAATAATGAAGAAAAATGAAATACGCAAGCAAATGACGACTCCGTTGGGGGCTCCTGCATATCCTTCTGGCCCTTTTTATTTTCGTAATCGCGAGTATCTGAACATTCTGTATCGTACCGATATGGAAGCGCTAAGACGTATCGTTCCCGAGCCGCTTGAAATTGATGAGCCTCTGGTCAAATTTGAAATCATGTATATGCCGGATGTTACTGGTTTGGGGGCCTACACAGAATCCGGCCAAGTGATACCGGTATCCTTCAACGGCGAGAAGGGCGATTATCTACATGCTATGTATGTGGACAATCATCCTGCGATTGCGGGTGGACGTGAGGCAAGTGCATACCCGAAAAAACTTGGCTCGCCAAGATTGTACATTGATTCGGACACATTAGTTGGTACTTTGGACTATGGGTCGTTACGCGTGGCCACGGCTACAATGGGTTATAAACATCAACCTCTCGACTTAGAGCTCGCTCGTCAAGAGCTTACAAAACCAACATACATGCTGAAAATTGTGCCGGACTTTGACGGTAGTCAGCAGGTATGCCGACTGTTGCGCACACAGACCAAGGATTTGACCATTCATGGCGCTTGGACTGCACCGGCCCGGTTGCAATTGTTTGCCCATGCACTGGCTCCTATGGCGGATCTTCCCGTGCTTGAGGTTATTTCCGCTTCACACATCGTGACTGATTTGACGTTATCTAAACCGGACGTTGTTTATGACTACTTAAAAGAGCAGTGAGAAGGGCATAAATGCAACGTGAGGATTCCACATTACTTAACTTGACATGTGATGTGGAACAACCATTGTTTAATAGGGGGCGCGATGCGATGAAACGTGGTGTGGTCAAAACCGACTTTTTCGGAAGATCGATCGAGGTGTTGTCCGATGATTCGTTGACAGATTATCAAGAATACTTTAAATCGACCCAGATGGCAGGAAACAACCATAAATTCTGACAGCATATCTTCCCCAGAATTGGTTGCGGAAGCCATCTGTCAGGCAGCAACGGACGGAACTAACCAGTTCAGGTATGTTGTTGGTAAAGATGCAAAAGCACTTTTGAAGCTTCGTAGAGAGTTGGGCGAAGAAGCGTTTCTTGAACATATGGCCCAAACATTATCCTGAAATTCATAGTAACCAACAATAACTTGTTGAGGGGATGAATTTTTGCAGCCTACTTTTAGGAGGAATGGGGATTGAGTAGCCATACAATGTCATCAACTAAACAAGCAAATCGAGGCACTAACTTTGATGCAATTGTTGCAGGTGCAGGTTTTTCGGGTTTGTATATGCTTCATCGTTTACGTGAAGCTGGTTTATCCGTTCGGGTTTTTGAAGCTGGTGACGATATCGGGGGCACGTGGTACTGGAATCGTTATCCCGGAGTACGTTGCGACATCGAAAGCATCTATTATAACTATACGTTTTCCGAAGAATTGCTTCATGAGTGGACGTGGTCATCGAGGTATGCAGATCAGCCGGAAATCTTACGTTATATCAACTATGTGGCCGATAAGTTCGATCTGCGCTGTGATATCGAATTAGGGACAAAGATTATCGCAGCCCATTATGATAATCAAACCCATAGATGGAATATCCAAACTAGCAATGGCATGCAGGCGTCGGCAAAATACTTCATCACAGCGGTAGGCTGTTTATCTGTACCCAACATGCCGAAATTCAAGGGCATAGATACCTTTCAAGGCGAGATGTACCACACTGGACGTTGGCCCCATGAGAAGGTAAGCTTTGCAGGTAAGCGGGTCGGCGTGATTGGGACAAGTTCGACCGGCAGCCAGTGTATCCCGATTATTGCTCAAGAGGCGAAGCATCTTACTATTTTTCAACGTACGCCACAGTATAGCGCCCCAGCAAAAAATCATCCTTACAATCGGGAGTTCATGCGGAAAACCGTTGAAAACTATGAAGAAATTAAGGAACGGATGCGTGACTCTATGCACGGTGTACCGTTCCACGCTCGTGATCAGTCTGCGCTGCAAGATTCACCAGAAGTACGCGAACTTGTATATGAGGCAGCGTGGGAGGATGGCAGGCTCTTATCGATGTTGTACAGCTATAACGATTTGCTCGTTGAAGCAAAAGCGAATGAAACGATCACCGATTTCTTCCGTTGCAAGATACGTCAAATTGTACGGGATCCTGAAGTAGCAACGAAACTGATGCCGTCGTTCTATTACGCAACGAAACGACCGGTTATAGACAACAATTACTTTGAAACCTTTAACCGTGACAATGTCTCTTTGGTTGATGTCAGGTCAGCCCCGATTGAAGAGATTACCTCAACGGGGACAGTGGAAGCAATGTATGATCTAGACATGATTGTATGTGCAACTGGATTTGATGCCATGACAGGGCCCTTATTTAAAATGGATATCCGCGGTAAGTCTGGAATTTCGTTGAAGGAAAAATGGGAAGAGGGAGCAAGGTTAAGGACATACCTTGGAATCGCAGTCGCTGATTTTCCTAATCTTTTTATGATTACAGGCCCTCAGAGTCCTTCTGTGATAGGCAATATGTTGGTTTCCATTGAGCAGCACGTTGAATGGATTTCCGACTGTATTGAATATCTTCGCAGTAACGAGATTGAAGCCTTGGAAGCAACGGTGGAAGCGGAAGAAGGGTGGAGCAAGCATTTCCAGGAAATTGCTAATTCTACGTTGGTTACTAAGACGAACTCCTGGTACATGGGGACGAACATTGTAGGTAAGCCAAGAGGGTTCTTAGCTTATCTGGGAGGGGTCGGCAATTACCGTCAAATCTGTGATCGAATTGCAGCCAAAGACTATGAGGGATTTTCAGTGATTTCTACTAATGAAGAAAAAATTTACAATTAAAGCTCCTCTTAAAGATCGTCAGAAGACGATCTTTTCCAATTTTAAACACATTATTGTACCGATCATTGCCTAAACAAAGACTAGAGGCGAATCAAGATGGCATGGACCATTGTAGTACCTATCATTTTTAAGGTTTATAAAGAATATCTTTGGACAAAATACACTTTATGTTTATACATTGCATGGAAAAAGAACAGAAGTGGCGTCCAGAATTTAGAAATAGCTTACATATATTGCTGTTCCGCCCGTCTTCCCAGGGCAAAATATACAAAAGGTCAAAATTTGCCCTTAATCACGTAAAATAATAGCGTTGATTGTAAGCGCCATCTTGATATGCTTAGAAGCAGGAAGCTACTTAATTAGTTGAAAGGAAGAGACAGATGGGGCCTGAAAAGGAATATAAAAAAATTGCCCAGGATGTAATTAAAGGGCTTGGTGGAAAAGAAAATATCATATCGATGGCACACTGTGCCACACGACTTAGACTGATTGTCAAGGATCGGGATATCATTGATGATGAATTTATTGAGAACGTGGACAAGGCTAAAGGGGTCTTTTTTACTTCTGGGCAATATCAAATCATTTTTGGAACCGGTACCGTCAATCGAGTATATGAGGCCATGATCGGAGAGGACGTCTCTTCTACTTCCAAAGCGGAATTGAAAGAGAAGGCTTCTGAGCAAGATGATCATTTCTTTAAGCGAATGATCCGGGTGTTCGGGGACGTATTCGTACCGATTATCCCAGCGTTGGTTGCTACGGGATTATTCATGGGTGTCAGAGGCCTTATTACGCAGCCTGCCATCCTCGCGTGGTTTGGACTTACTCCAGACAGCATTTCCGACAATTTTTTAGTGTTCACGCAAATTTTGACAGACACTGCTTTTGGTTTCTTGCCCGTGCTCGTATGTTGGTCAACCTTTCGAGTGTTTGGCGGTTCACCGCTGCTTGGGATTGTGCTCGGCTTGATGCTCGTCAGCCCTTCCCTGCCAACGTCCTGGGATGTCGCCCAGAATGTTCAGGAACCGCTAATGTTCCTTGGATTTATTAAAGTAGCCGGTTATCAGGGCTCGGTGTTGCCTGCGTTTATTATCGGTATAGTTGGTGCGTTGCTAGAGAAAAGAATCCGCAAACTCGTTCCCGCTGCGTTGGATTTAATTTTGACGCCATTTTTAACATTGCTGATCGCTCTAATGCTAGGACTGTTTGTGCTCGGTCCTGTGTTCCATGAAGTAGAGATTTTAATCTTGACAGCAGTTACATGGATTCTGCAGTTGCCGTTCGGAATTGGCGGCTTCATCTATGGTGGCATTAATCAATTTATCGTTGTGACGGGGCTTCATCATGCCTTAAACTTGATCGAAATTCAAATGCTAAGTGACACCGGCTGGAATATGGTCAATGCAATCAGCTCTGGTTCGATCGCTGCACAAGCGGGAGCCGCGTTGGCTGTTGGCTTGAAGGCGAAAAGCCTCAAGACGAAGTCGATTGCTTACCCTTCTTCCTTGTCTGCTTTGCTCGGCATTACGGAGCCAGCTATTTTCGGTGTGAATATCCGTTATGGCAAGCCGTTCCTGATGGGCTTGATCGGTGGCGCCGTTGCTGGATTCTTTGCCCGGATCCTCGATGTTCAGGCAACAGGCATGTCGATTACAGTCATTCCAGGTATGTTGCTGTACTTAAACGCGCAAATCATTCCGTACATTGCAGTCTGCGTGATTGGATTTGGGATAGCGTTTGCCCTTACATGGATGTTTGGCTTTAAAGAGAAAACAAATCTGAAATAAACAAATTAGGAGGAGAACCATGCAAAATAATCAGCTGCTTGAGAAATTGGGCAGTCTTACTGTTGAAGAGAAAATCGGCCAGCTTGTACAGTTGACTGGTGATTTTTTTGAAGGAGATCTAGATACGGTTGTCACAGGACCGCTTAAAAAATTGGGGCTGCATCAAAATTATAATGTATATAACACCGGTTCGATCCTCAACGTGACCGATCGCGAAAAAATTATTCAGCTGCAAACCGATTATCTGGAAAAATCCAATCATAAAATCCCACTGCTGTTCATGGCGGATATTATCTACGGCTATCGGACGATCTTTCCGATTCCCCTCGCCCAAACGTGTAGTTGGAACTTTGAGTCTATTGAGTACGCGGCGTCGATTGCTGCCCGGGAATGTTACGAGGAAGGTGTACACGTAACATTTGCCCCTATGGTCGATATCGTCAGAGATCCTCGCTGGGGCCGGGTAATGGAGTCATCTGGTGAGGACACGCTGTTGGCTAAGAAGTATGCAGAAAGCATGGTACACGGCATCCAAGGCCGACAAGGGGAAAACAGCATTCCTGCCGACAAAATTGCTGCTTGTGTCAAACACTTTGCCGCCTATGGCGCACCTGTAGCCGGCCGGGAGTATAACGCCGTAGATATGTCGGAGCATATGCTTAGGGAATATTATTTGCCTGGCTATCAGGCTGCAATCGATGCAGGAGTCAAGCTTGTCATGACTGCCTTTAATACGCTGAACGGCATCCCCGCCACAGGCAACGAATGGCTGAACCGGGATTTGCTCAGGCAGGAAATGAAGTTTGACGGAGTGCTGATCTCAGACTACGCAGCTGTGGAAGAACTGATCATGCATGGTTACGCGGAAGATGAAGCAGCAGCCGCCAAGCTCGCTTTGGTGGCCGGTGTTGATATCGATATGAAGACAGCGGTTTACGCCAATCAGTTGGAGAACGTAATAAACGGCAATGAGGAATTGCAGCAGCTTCTGGATGACGCTGTGTACCGCGTCTTAAAGCTGAAGAACGACTTAGGACTGTTTGAGGACCCATTCCGCGGTTTAAAGGAAAGCCGTCCGCTGCTGGCAACGCGCATCTTGTCAGACGAACATAAGACGGCCGCCCGGTCTTTGGCAGAGCAATCCCTTGTTCTCTTAAAGAATGAGCAAGAACTGCTGCCGTTGTCGAAACAGGCAAAGATCGCTTTGATTGGTCCGTACGCAGAGGAAACCTCTACCCTCGGCATGTGGGCCATTAAGGGGGATGAAAGGGATACGGTGAATTTGAAAACAGGGCTGCTCAAGCACGTGGATCCTGAGCAAATTTCCGTATGCAGGGGTTCACACCTCCTGCCTGATTATGCCAGAGATGCGCTTGGCAAGTATGTAGACAAACTGCCTGTTGAAACGGTTGATGAGGATGTGTTACTCCAGGAAGCGGTTCGCAAGGCTAGCGAAGCTGATGTTGTTGTTCTCGCGTTGGGAGAAAGCATCTACCAAAGCGGAGAAGGCGGTTCCCGCACGAATCCTACATTGCCAGAGCCGCAACTGAAGTTGCTTCACGAAGTCAGTCAATTGAACAAAAAACTTGTTGTGATCGTGTACAGCGGCCGTCCGTTAATTTTAACCGAAGTAGCGGCCCAAGCTGATGCCCTCATCCAGGCCTGGTACCCGGGAACAATGGGAGGGGAAGCGCTGGCCAATATCCTATACGGAACAGCCAATCCGTCAGGGAAGCTGGCGATGACATTTCCTCGCAGCGTTGGCCAAATTCCGGTTTATTACAACGAGCTTAAAACAGGAAGGCCAAACTTGCCTGAAAATGGTTTTTACCGTTTTGCCTCACGGTACATTGATGAAGCGAATGAACCGCTATATCCGTTCGGGTACGGAAAATCCTACACGACGTTTGACTACAGCCTCCTGTCCGTCAGCCGCAAGGAAATGAGCGCCGATAAGCCAGTCGACATCGAGGTATCCGTTACCAACACCGGAAAGTATGATGGGAAGGAAACGGTCCAGCTGTACATCCGCGACCAATTCGCCAGTGTAGCTAGGCCAATAAAAATGTTGGCCGATTTCAAGCAGATTTTTTTGCGGAGCGGCGAAACGGGGACTGTCCAGTTTTCAATTTCAGAAGACATGCTTAAATTTTACGGAACCAGTATGAAGTTCGAGAGCGAGCCGGGGGATTTTGAGGTTTATATCGGCACAAGCTCACAAGAAACGCCGCTGACGTTCAACTTCGCTTTACGGGCGGGGGAACATGATGAGTAAAAGTGACGCTTATAACTTGAAGTACCATATTACGCCGACACACGGCTTATTAAATGACCCGAACGGGCTTGCCTATTTCCAAGGTCAGTATCATGTTTTTTATCAGTGGAATCCCTATGGCACCGAACATAAAAACAAAAGCTGGGGTCATGTTGTTTCCGATGACCTAGTGAACTGGCATAGGAAAGAGACGGCATTGGTACCTTCGGAATGGTACGACAAGGACGGCATTTATTCCGGCGGAAGCATTGTTCATGAAGGAAAGCTTTATCTCTTCTATACAGGTAACGTCATCAACAAAGATGGGACACGGGCAAGTTATCAATGCGCGGCTGTTTCTGAAGACGGGCACCATTTCCAGAAACTCGGTCCGTTATTCGAGCATCCTGCTGGTTATACGAGACATGTCCGCGATCCGAAAGTCTGGAAAGACGATTCAGGCAACTGGTGGTTGATCGTAGGGGCCCAGCGGGAAGATCTTACGGGAGATGCGCTTGTTTATAAGTCCGAAGACTTGATCAGCTGGTCGTGCCAGGGATCGTTTCTCGAACAGGAGCATTCATTCGGATATATGTGGGAATGTCCTGATGTGCTCCAGTTTCCTGAACATGATGTCTTTGTCTTTTCCCCGCAAGGCTTGCCAGAGGAAGGCGATCAATATAAAAATCCGAATCAATCAGGTTATATTATTGGGCGCATTTTAGAGTCCGGGAAATTTCTTGGTACGTTGTCTGACTTCAACGAGCTCGACCGGGGATTTGATTTTTATGCCCCGCAAACGTTCAAGGTCAACAATCGAATTTTGATGTTCGGGTGGATGAGCGCAATGACGGAGGAAACAGAGCAAGCTGTCCCGACAATCGAGGAAGGATGGGTTCATGCATTGACTCTTCCAAGGGAAATCGTTTTCGCAGATGGTGTGCTATATCAGAGACCGTTACATGAGCTCCAGCTATTAAGGCAGCATGAAGTGCACGAAGGAATTAGCAACAGCGGTCAATGGAGCTTGCCTTCCCTAGCAGCTGAGGTCGTTATTCGGTTTATGGAGCAACCTGACAGCTTCCAGCTCATCATCAGAAACTCCGTACAGATCGACTATGATCATGAGCAAAACAGTTTGACTGTCTGGAGAACGAACTGGTTGACGAACGAGAAGGAACACCGTAAAGCTGTGCTCGGTCATTCGCTTGCAGAATTGCACATGTTTATTGAAAGCTCCAGCATAGAGCTATTTGTGAATGAAGGGGAGGAAGTATTCTCTTTGCGTTACTTTCTAGAGGATACGAACGAGCGCAGCGTGCGGTTTGAGTCAGACTGCAGCGAAGCTGTCTTAAGCATGTACCGCTTGCAAGAAAGTATAGACGAGGAGTGACTTATCACTTTCCATCGCTCAAAAACGCCATGATAGGCTTGTCAGCGATTAGCCGGTAATTGTTCCCAATATATTTGAACCTGCTGGAAGTATAAAGATAAATGAGGCAGAAGCGAATGATTCTGACGTACCCATCATTACGGGCTTGCCTTGTACCCTGACTCTCCCTTTTGAATGTACAAGCAGGTAAGAGAAGGCAGTGATCCCACCGTGGACGGAGCTGCCTTCTTTTTTGCGTTTATGCCTTTGACGGATTGACGCTTGTTTGCGTATTTTACTATCGGTATACTATAGGTAAAAGGGACTGGTTCTAGTTCCAAGGAACCAAGCAGGTTCATGTTCACGGTTTGGTGACGGGGTGGCAAAATGAAAAAGATGTATGAACATATCGAAATCGATCGTAAAAAGCTGATTAACCTCTTTATTTTCCAGGCGAGGACGACAGAAAGAGTTATTCCGATGCATTTTCACAGCAACATGGAACTGATTTACTGCATTAACGGAAGCTTGCGGGTCTGGCACGAAGGAAAAGTTACCACTCTAATGGATAAGGATATGCTGTTCATAAACAGCAATATCCCCCACTCCACTCAAAGTCTTACGGAGAACCGCGTGCTAGTGCTGTATTTTCCGGAATCTTTTTTTGCCAGCGAACAAGTTCTTATCCAATTGAACACCTCGGAAGAACAGCTGGATGAGCAGGTCCTGTCCAATCTAAGAACGCTGCTTATGGAAATATACAACCTTCATTATTCAACGGGCACGTATGACTATATTCTGGCACAAAGCCGGATCATTGAGTTGAAATACTGGCTGGCGCGCCATTTTAGCCAAACAGCCGAGCTTTCCCCTGCTACTAGCAGATCCGATCGACAAAAAATCCAAACGATTCTAGACTTTATTAAAGAGCATTATACCGAAAACATCAGTTTGGCCGAAACCGCCCGCATATGCGGTTATTCTGAGGCTTATTTGTCCAGGATGTTTCATGAATATACAGGGCAGACATTTACGGAGTACAAGCAGATCCTTTGTCTAGAGAAAGCAATTGATTTGCTCGATACTACGAACAAGTCGCTTACAGAGATCTCCTATGAAACCGGCTTCCCTAACGTGAAATCGTTTAGAAAAGTATTTAAGGAAGTCATGGGGAAAACCCCTTATGAATATAAAAAATCAACTGACATGTACTAGTGCAGTGTTGAAGGTGTATCAGAAAAGGATCAAACCTGTGGCTCTTCTAAATTTGATTGTTCTTCTTCAATAACGCATCTGTTAGTTACTAATTAGCCAACTTAGGAATTAGTTAAGAATACAGCTTTAATAGTTCTTGTCCTGGAAAACGATTTGTATTGTTCACCTCTATAAAGTATGCTAACTGCCATTTTTGTGTTTCAAGCGCTTGTTTGCTAGTGGGATGTTCCCATCTAGGGTAAACTCTAATAGCCATTTTTCCTTTTGTAGTGGGTGTTTTAAGGATATTTTGTTTTACAAGAACTTCTTTCGGAAATACGAATTGGCCAAAATGATTGTCACTAGTAAAAGTATTGATAACCAATAAATCAGTAGCCTTTTCATATGAAAAGGCTTGATTTTTATTGGCTTGATCTTTTTCCCAAAAAACAACAAACTGTCCTATCTTGTTAGGTGTGATTTTTGCGACTCTAAATCTAACCGATTTTGAATTTAGTTGAAATATACCAGCTCCATAATCTGAGTTTTGCGCTTCTTCTTGAATAGCATTTATAATTAAGTGATTTGGCTCATAAAAAATTTTATTTACATATGTTAACGCCTGATAAAATTCATTCACTGCTTTGTACTCCTTATTTTTTATACTACGTCATCCAATGCCTTCTAGAATCCGCTAATCATAAATTTTCTTGTTTTATTACGTTTTATATCTAAACATCTTGCTTCGTTAATGAAATAAAAACTAAATAACGAAACACTTTGCTCAGTTCAACCCTTTGGGAGAGAACGTTCGTTCTTATTGTAACAGCATTTTGGAAACGTATCAAATTCACAGAGCCTAAAATTTAAAGAAGACCTGCGGGAACGTATATGGTTACATGCCGAGAAGTAGCTTTTTATTTTTCTTGCAACCAGCTTAATATTAGTGTACTATTTAAATAGAACACTAGAACATAGGGTTAGGAGTGGAGAAAATGGAGTACCCTTTAAAGGTAAAAGAACTTAATAAATCGCTTGGGAAAAAGCCGATTATAAAAAACATGTCATTCCAATTGGAACGGGGAGCGATTTATGGCTTTTTAGGGCCAAATGGATCAGGGAAGACAACTACAATTCGTATGATTGTTTCCTTAATTGCCCCTGATTCAGGAGATGTGGAAATAGAAGGGAAATCAGTGCGCACGAACCGTGAAGAGGCATTGGCGCATATTGGTGCCATTGTCGAAGATCCAGATTTGTACGGCTACTTAACAGGACGACAAAATCTTGAGCACTTTGCGCGGATGAGCGCTACTCCTGTTTCAAAAGAACGGATCGATGAGGTGGTCACGCTTGTAGAGCTAGAAGGGGCGATGCAAAAAAAAGTCAAATCTTATTCACTCGGTATGAAACAACGGCTGGGCATTGCCGTCTCTTTGCTTCATAAGCCTTCCGTCCTTATTCTTGATGAGCCGACAAACGGCCTTGATCCGAAAGGAATCCGTGATTTGCGTCACTATTTGCAACGGCTCGCACGAGAAGACGGCGTCACGTTGCTTGTCTCAAGCCATCAACTAAACGAAATCGAAATGTTGTGTGACAAAGCCATTATCATTAAACATGGGGAAGTCATCGAACAAATTTCAATGAATACTGCTGTTAAAGAAAAAGCGGCAACTTTTAATATTCAAATTGAAGCAGAGCCTGTAGAGCAAGCAAAAAGTGTGCTTGCTGGCTTCGGAAAAGTAGGGGAAGTCGCAGGGAAATTGGAACTAGAAAAACAACCGTATGAGCAAATACCAAAGCTTGTTAATGCCCTCGTTGCAGCAGGAGTCAATGTCTATGGCATGTCTTACCGCAATCGTTTGGAAGACGCTTATTTTTCAATAACAGAAGGGCAAAAGGAGGATGTCTCATGATCGGTCTTATTCATAATGAGTGGCTAAAGTCGTGGTACGGGCGAAAAATGTGGCTATTTTCGATTGTAATGGCTGTCTTCATGGTAGGGGCACTTGGCATCGCTCTTCTTGTCCAAGCAAACACTGACATAACGATTGCTGCCGAAGATTTTTCTGAAATAAGCGTCATGTTATTTCCAACTTTTATTATGCTTTATGGGGTCGTTCTCATTGCAGGCGCTATTGCAGGCGAACATGCGCATGGAACGGTCAAACAATTGTTAATTCGCCCCACATCGCGGACGAAGGTTTTGATAAGCAAATGGGCAGGCAATTTTCTTTTGGCAGGGCTTGCCTTTGGGATTCTTGTTCTTATCACAACCGTAACAGGAATTCTTGTTTTCCAATCAGACGCAACTGTGTTGGAGATCGCAAAAGATACAGCAGCGACAGCCCTTTATCAGTTGCCGACGCTTGTCTTTTATATGGCGCTTGCAACATTGATTGCTGTCCTCACAAAAAGCACCGCTTTAACAATCATTATTACGTTTTTACCGATGTTTTTCGGCTCAATTGTGCAATTTTTTATTGTAAGATACGAATGGTCGAAGTGGATTGTTCTATCTCATATTGATTTTTACAGCAACTATCATGAATTGGGGACGATGCCGGAGCCGTTTGCAAACATGTGGGCATCACTCGGCTTTTTAGCTGCCCATATTGCCTTGATTCTTCTTGTGGCACATGTTGTTTTTCAAAAGCGAGATGTGCTTTAATAAAAAAGTCGGGCGTTTAAATTCAGACTGATAGAAAACGCTTGTCAGCCGAGGTGAGCAACGAAGCCAAGGATGCAAGCGTTTGGCTACAGTCTGGGCCAGGCGTAACTCGCCTGGCTTTATTTCATTTAGATAAGAGGGGGGAGTGATCCGCAGCATGCAATTTGATCCGAATAAGGCTATTTACACACAGATTGCCGAATATTATTATCAGCAAATATGCAGCGGCGAGTTGGCTCCTGGAGACAAGCTGCCCTCGGTCCGGGAAACGGCACAACGATTGCAAGTAAACCCAAACACTGTTTCACGGGCGTATTTAGAAATGGACCGTGAACAAATTACGTTCTCAAAAAGGGGTCAAGGTACTTTTGTAACAACCGATTTAACCGTGATTAAACAGCTGAAGGAAACATTGGCTGATGCGCAGATGCAAGCGTTAATTACATTCATGAGAAAGCTCGGTTTTTCCAATCAAGAAATTAGCGCCTCTTTAGAACGGTCATTAAAGGAGATGGGAAACCCATGAGTGCACTAGTGGTCGAATCACTGGAAAAAAAATATGGCCGAAAGCGTGTTTTTGCAAATTTATCAGTAGAGATGACAAAAAATCGCTTTATCGTACTTCTAGGCGCAAATGGTGCAGGCAAAACGACATTTTTAAAAGTGTGTGCAGGACTTGCGCCGGCTGGAAAGGGCCGCATCTCCCTCGATGGCGAGCATAAGCGAGCGGCGCGTGTTCAATTAGCCAGTTATGTCTCAGAAGAGGGTGGTTTCGAGCCCCATAAACGGGTAAAAACGATTTTGCATGACCAAAAAGCGGTTTACGAGACGTTCCAGCATCGCCGTGCGTTAGAAATGTGCAAAACCGCCGGATTGGAAGAAGGGACTAAATGGGGGGCGCTTTCAAAAGGGCAGCAACACTTGCTCTCGTTAATCGTTGCCCTTGCTAAGCCGAAGCCTTTTATTTTTATTGACGAATTGCTCGCTAATCTTGATACAGCAAAAAAAGAGGCGATGATTGCTGTGTTAACAGATTTCCTAGTGGAAGAAGAACGGATGATCATCATGGCGACCCATGCGTATGAAGATGTGGAAATGCTTGCTGATGGTGTCATTTTTTTACGCGAAGATGAAGCGGACGTTATTACTGATTTAGAGGAATGGCGCTTAGAGAAAGGACAGTCCCTCAAGGATTTGTTTGCAGAGGTGGGCAAAAAATGAACGTATTTTGGTTCTATCTGAAACGTAATTTTTTTATGTTGCTTCCTGTGAACACGATCATTTTTTTGCTTTTGTTCACTGGTGTGATTCTTCTAAAAGCATTGCAAGTACGAATTGGCGAACCTTTTGGAATACAAGCGTTGACGGCGGCAGGCGCATTGTTTTTTGTTTTCGTGTTTGTATTATGTTTAGCCATCGCTGTGGAAGCCATTTGGAAAGAGTGGCGGAAACGCACCCAATATGATTGGTACGCCATGCCTGGCTCGATCCATGTGAAGTTGGCGAGCAAAATATTGGCTGTATTAGGGTGGCAATACATTCAAATGGTGCTTGCTTTTTCGCTGTTCTTGGTGATGACACTTTGGACATCAGGCGTAGAAAGTGCGACTCGAATGATAAAAGGATTTGAGATGTTGCCAGTGTTTGGCTGGGAATATTTGTGGGCGCTGTTTATTAGCCCTATTAGCGGTATTTTAGTTGTATTTTTATTGTTGTTTCTTTTATTAGGCATCCCTCGCAGCTGGAAAAAAGTAGGTATTATTGCTGTCTATATTGTTCTTGTCTGGGTTTTTTATCCGTATATTTCCATTAAATTTGAAGCAAATACCACTGTGCCTTATGACAGCAATCCAATCGTGCTGTTTTCACAGACGAGTCCGTGGCAAATGCTTATCGATACGCTAGTAGTGGTTTTTGTTTACATGGGTGTATCTGTTTTTCTCACACGCAAATTGGAACTTTGAATAATTGCGAGTTTGTAGCAAAGTCGCTATGATGAGAAGAAGGCTATATAGAAAGAAGGAACAGACAAAATGTATGATAAAGAACTCCAGGGGATCATTTCCATTTTGAAAGACTTGGTCCACATTCCAAGCCCTTCAGGGTACACCGGCGAAGCGATCGCCTATATTAGGCGTTTTTTGGAGGATGTCGGAATCCAGACGCAATTGTTAAATAAAGGGGCGCTCCTTGCCACAATTGATGGGAAAAACAATGATAAGCAGCGAATGCTCACTGCCCATGTTGATACATTAGGGGCGATCGTGAAAGACATTAAAGAGAACGGGCGATTGGCGATTGACAAAATTGGCGGATACGCGTTTCACTCCATTGAAGGGGAATATTGCCTGATCCATAAATCAGACAAAAGCACGGTGTCAGGAACGATTGTCATGCATCAATCTTCTGTCCATGTTTACAAGGACGCAGACACTGCAAAACGGAATGAAGAAAATATTGAAGTGCGAATTGATGCCGCTGTCCATGATGAAAAAGACACGAAAGCATTAGGAATTGCCGTAGGAGATTTCATTAGTTTTGCTCCTCGTTTCGAGCAAACGCCGTCTGGTTTTATTAAATCGCGCCATTTGGATGATAAAGCGAGTGTGGCCTTGCTTTTGCAGTTAATGAAACAACTTGCAGGCAGCAAGATCAAGCTTCCTTATACGACCCATTTCCTCATTTCAAACAATGAAGAAATTGGCTTCGGCGGAAACGCTGGGATTCCCGAAAAGGTGATTGAATATGTTGCCGTCGATATGGGTGCCATTGGCGACGGCCAGCAAACCGATGAATTTACTGTTTCCATTTGTGCGAAAGACGGAAGCGGCCCGTACCATTATGGATTGCGGACACACCTTGTTTCGCTATGCCAACAAGAGTCGATTCCATACAAATTAGACATTTATCCTTACTATAGTTCAGATGCATCTGCTGCTATTAAGGCAGGCCATGATTTAGTCCATGGCTTAATTGGGCCAGGCATTGAAGGTTCCCATTCGATGGAACGGACCCATCAATCTTCACTGGAAGCCACCTATCGCCTTCTATGTGCATACACTTATTCGGAGATGAACCATTAAGAGGCGTATGGGGCTTGCACATAAAAAAAGCTGCCAAAGGGCAGCTTTTAAACTATAACAAAACGCTCGCATTATCTCGTTTGTATGCCGCTTTTTTAAGAGCGAATGTCCGACGTTTCTTTTGTATATGCACGAAGCATCCATGCGTGTTTTTCAATGTTTTCTTGCAAGCCAATGAGCATGTCTTGGGTTGCATCGTCGCCAAGAGAGCCACATGTGTCAATACCGCTTTTAAGCTCATCAGAAATTTTTTCGTAATCGCGTACTAAGTCACGAACCATTTCATCAGGAGACAGCGTTTTATCGCCCTCTTTTATCGCGGATAGTTGCAGAAACTCATCCATTGTTGCCACCGGTTGACCTTTTAAGGCAAGCAGGCGTTCTGCCAATTCGTCCACTGTTTCTCCAGCTTCATTGTATAACTCTTCAAATTTCTCGTGGAGTGTAAAAAAGTGCGGGCCCTTCACATACCAATGGTAGTTATGCAATTTCACATATAAAACACTCCAAGTTGCTACTTGTTTGTTTAATAATTGTTGGATTTTTTCTTGTGCCATGGATGATTCCTCCTTATGGTAAGCCTACCGTTACTATACCCGATCGCGATTTTCTTAAACATCGGATGACGAACTTTCCACAAGTTGAATCGATGTGCTGCCGCCATGTACATGGGTAAACATGCTGCCCGCTGCTTGGAGCAAAGGCAAGCGCTTGTCCTCATGTAAATGGTTCGGAAAGTAAAAAACATGCAGTCCATTTGTCGTCGTTTCCGATGCTTCTGTTCGCAAAGCAACCGTATCTGGACTGGAAATCAAGCCTAATTGGTCGGAAACAGTAGCCCGTTTTGGATCAACCATTAACGGTGTTTTCAGGGAATCGGCGTCATGAAAAGTAATTGGCAATTTATACTCAAGCATAAAAAAACGAGTCAAGTCCACTGCTGAATGGACCGGTTTAAAAAAGTCCCCTTCTTGAAGCGAGGCAAACAAGGCCTCATGATGGAGCGTCCCTTTTTGGGGCCAGTTTTCTCGTGCAACAAAAGCGTTAAGCGGAGCATCTTGCAAATCAAAGTGCAGCAATTCTTGAAAAAACTGGAGACGTCCTTTTAACATTTGTGATGATGGGCCAATTTCGATATGATAGGAATAAAGCAAACCAATCGTCATAGCGACCTCCTAAAGTGATATATTCATTATCGTCGTATCGGTTGCTTAAATCAATAAAAGCGTATTGCAAAAAAGGAGACAAGGGCATGGATTACGCCCAACTGAAAGCTGATTTGCTCGCTTATAGCGCTGAAATCGGCGTTGATAAACTGCGAATTGCATCTGCTGAGCCATTTCTGTCATTAAAAGACCGTTTAATCGAGCACCAAGAGAAAGGATATGCTTCAGGCTTTGAACATCCGGTATTGGAAGAACGGGTCGATCCGCGGCTGAGCTTGCCAAGTGCACGTACGATTATCTCGATTGCCGTTGCCTATCCGACAAAAATGAAAAAAGCGCCTAAAAGCATTCCAGGGGCAAGGCGTGGCGTTTTTTCGCGCTCGTCATGGGGACAAGATTATCACACCGTCCTCAATGACCGTTTAAAAAAACTGGAGGCATTTTTGCGCGAACGGGTTGGGGAAACGGAAATGGTGCGAATGGTTGACACAGGTGCTTTATCTGACCGAGCTGTGGCAGAACGTGCCGGCATAGGCTGGTCAGCGAAAAATACGTTTACGATTACGCCTGAATTTGGAAGCTTCGTATTCCTTGGCAACTTATTAACATCCTTGCCGTTCCCGTTAGATGAACCGCTTGAAGATTTATGTGGTTCATGCACAAAATGCATTGATGCGTGTCCAACTGGCGCTCTCGTTGGTCCCGGGGAACTGAATGCACAGGCTTGTTTGTCGTACCAAACGCAAACGAAAGGATTTATGCCTGATGAGTATCGGGAAAAAATCGGGAATTATTTATACGGGTGGGACACCTGCCAGCTAGTATGCCCATATAATAAAGGAATCGACAGCCATCACCATCAAGAAATGGAACCAGATCCAGAGCTGTGCAAACCATTACTAGAGCCGTTGTTGTCGATAAGCAATCGTAAATTTAAAGAGCAGTTTGGCCATATGGCAGGCTCATGGCGTGGCAAAAAGCCGATCCAACGCAATGCCATTATCGCTCTTGCTCATTACAAGGAAAAAAGCGCTTTGCCGAAACTGTGTGAATTGCTTGCTTCTGATCCTCGGCCTGTTATCCGTGGTACGGCAGCTTGGGCGATTGGCAAAATTGGCGGGTCGGAAAAAGAGGAAAAAGCGCTGCTAAAAGCGAAAGAGACAGAAACGGACCAGCTTGTGCAAATTGAAATCGAAAAAGGGCTCGATCTGTTGAAAAAACAGAATGGGTCCCAATAATAAAGACGGCTTTAATCTTTTCAGGGAAGAAGGGAATGGCATGAGTTCGCTTAAGCAAATGTACGTCAAAGAAATGGAGAGTCCCCTTGGATTGTTGTCCATTGTCGCATCGGAGCGAGGAGTTTGCCAAATCCACTTTGGTGAAATAAACAAAGCACAAGTTACGGCAAAGCTGTCAAAAGCGGGAATCCGGCCTCAATGGATTCATTTAGACGAAAATGAAGATCTTGATATTTGTGGGCAGTTGCGCGAATACTTTAATGGTCTCCGTGTTGAGTTTGATGCCGACATCGATTTAATCGGTACGCCGTTTCAACTAAAAGTGTGGAAAGAACTACAAAATATTGGCTATGGTAAAACAAAATCGTACAAAGATATTGCCCAGGCAATAGGAGCGCCAAAAGCCGTTCGCGCAGTGGGAGGCGCCAATAATCAAAACCCCCTTCCTATATTGATCCCATGCCATAGAGTAATCGGCAGCAATGGGGCAATGGTGGGGTACGGAGGCGGCTTGACGAAAAAGCAACTATTACTAGGCCTCGAAGGAGCATTAAAAATATCCTCATAAAACAAGGCAGTGTGCTTATGCACGCTGCCTTGAGGTTGTCGACAAAGTCGATAACCGCCCTCAGACTGATAGAAAACGTTTGTCAGACGAGGAGTGCAGCCGAGGGAAGATGCGAATAGAACGGGGGTTCATGAGTAGATGAGTGAGGCAAACGACGAAGTATGCGAGCGTTTGTCTACAGTCTGGAGGCAGTGTGCTTATGCACACTGCCTTGTTTGCCTTTCCTTGAGCATCTTTTTTAACAAATACAAGTCAGATTGAGCGTTGTACCCAAAAATGCTGTAGCCTAGTTTTTCGTAGTAAGCACAGTTGGCTTTCCGTGCTTGGCAACACATTGAGGAACAACCTTGGGCGTTCGCATGCTGTTCCATTTCTTTCAGAAGCAAAGTACCCAGCCCTTGACCTTGGTATGCCGGGTGGACACAGAGACGGATAAAATGGCAACGGCGATTTGCGAATTGAAATAAACACATTGCCGAAATTTGCCCATTTTTTAAGACAAGGAGTGCCTTGTGACTTGAAGCAATCTTTTCTTTTAGAGAGGTCGGCGTTTCTGCAAGGGCTGGTGTATCGGTCAATTCGGTGTCATATTTGCTAAATGCAAGTTGCAATAAATGATGAAGGGCGTTGGCGTCTGCCTGTTGTGCGAACCGTATCATTTAGAAGGGCCTCCGTAATCGTTTTGTTTAATTATACATATTAATAAATAATTATTCAATCATTGTTTTTAAAAAACGCCATATGATTGGAAGAGAGGAGGATGGCGATGAAAAAGAAACTCGTAAAAGCAATTCATGACCGTGTAGAGAAAATGAACCAAGCGTATGTAAGAGGAGATGCGTCCATCTTTGACGATGATGAAAAAAAAGCAATTGAACAAGAGCGGAAAGAGATGGAAAAAAGGGGGGCAGAAGTCGTCCGTTCCCAAGCTTCAGGGGACATCATTTCGGTACGCACCCATGAACAAGTGACACAAGTCGATTACGCGATTTTGCTTGAACGGTTGATTGTTCAAGATGAAGGCAGCTATATGGAAGAAAGGGTATTTAAACGTAGGGCAACCTTTACAGAGGGAAGGCTACGTGCCGATGTCCGTCTGCTCCAAGGGCCAGTGCAAGACGCACAAAATGAAAGCGCGGGGGCGCGAGACGAGCAAAGTCAAAAGCACCGTGAGTACAACCGCCGTGATGCAGTCCGATACGCGGAAAGGTGGTGGAATGATTATAACCCCGCATTTAAGCGCTTTGAAGACAATTGCACCAATTTTATATCGCAATGCCTGTATGCTGGAGGTGCTCCAATGACTGCTAAAGGCAACACACACCACGGTTGGTGGTATGAAAACAGCCAATCGATGAGTTTAAGCTGGTCTGTTGCCCATTCATTTCGCTGGTATTTAAGCGGCGCCCAAAAGGGACTCCGTGGCGAGGAAAAACAACGAGCAAGCCAATTGTTGCCTGGCGATGTCATTTGCTATGACTTTGATGGGTCGGGGAGATGGGATCATACCGCAATTGTTGTAGCGAAAGATTTGCGCAATGAACCTCTCGTCAATGCGCAAACAGTTAATAGCCGCATGCGTTATTGGACTTACCAAAATTCACCTGCTTATACACCAGATATCCAATATAAATTTTTTCGCATTGTCGTTGACTAGAAGGCTTTAAACTGTGGCAACTTGTATTAGGGGACGGCAAAGAGAACTAGGAAAAGAATGTGATACATGCTATAATGGCGGTATTTGAGTAAAGACCGAGGTGCTTTTCATGAGTTTACATATTGTCCTATACCAACCTGAAATTCCAGCAAATACAGGAAACATTGCCCGCACATGCGCAGGAACCAATGCGACGCTCCATTTAATACGCCCGCTTGGGTTTTCCACTGAAGACCGGATGTTGAAGCGGGCTGGCTGCGATTATTGGCCTAATGTTACGATTCACTATTATGATTCGATTGAAGAACTGTTTGAAACTTATCCAGAAGGGCTTTTCTATTATATTGAGACAGTTGGCTCTAAACCATATACGGACTTTGATTTCCGTAACACAGAGGTTGACCATTTTTTTGTCTTTGGCAAGGAAACGACAGGCTTGCCTAACCATCTAACAGAGGCAAACACTGAACGCTGCCTCCGTATCCCGCAAACCGATTTAATCCGCTCCCTTAATTTATCCAATACAGCTGCAATTGTTTTGTATGAAGCATTAAGGCAACAAGGATTTCCAAACGTCCAATAAAACAAGCTCGCCTCGTTGCTGTGTGCGAGCTTGTTCATGCTGTTATAAAGGAAGGCTGGCGACAAATGAATTATAAAGGCGGATAGCGAAATAAATGATGGTAACTAAAAACGCGGCCCAAAACAAAAGCTGAAAACAAACAAAACCAATTAAGCCTGGAATCGTCAAAGAGTCGGCAATTCGGTAAATGGCAAACAACAAATAACTAAAGGCAGCAGCAACAAATAGTAACAAAATGGCAAAGATCATTTTTACGGCAGCAAGGGATAGGATGCTTGCCCCAAGAAAAATCCAGGCGCCGCCTTGTACCTTTTGCCAAAGCGCGCCCTCTTCATCTTTTGAAAAAAACAGCAATGACAGTGAAAACACTGTATCGGCAATCAATTTTAAAGCCGAAAATAGCATAAAAAAGGCCAATAAAAACAGAATCGTGACCCCAAGGCGGATTTCGTTTTCACGGATCAACTCTGTCATGCTGGCAAGAACGCCATTCTCTTCAAGCCAGCCAATGGCAAAGGATTGGCCAAATAGCGATAACGCTAAACTAAAAAGCAATATGCTGATTAATGGAAGATGTCCGGTTAAATACCGATTTGTCATGGTCGTCTCCTTAACACAAAATGGTGATCGTGGTGTTTTAGTCGCCTTTGCAAAAATAGTGGGCGACTTCATAGGCAAAAAGCTCATTAGCAGAAGCGGCAGGCTTTGCTTGCTTTGATTTGCCAGAATGAGCATTAGCGAAAGCAGGGCTGGAAAGCCAATTTTCATAATCTTGCTTTGACGCCCATTTCGTAAAAACAATTTGCTTTCCTGTTTCTTCCATGTTTGTGAGGAACAAAAACTCTAAACAACCTGGCACCTCTGCCATGCGCTCTGCTGATTGACGAAACCGTTCAGTCAGCACCGCTTTTCTTTCTGGTGGTACATGCAATTCATTCATGACAACATACATAGTGAAAAAACCCTTTCTTTTAAGTGAAAACGTTTTAGAAAGTTTACTGGAATGCTTTTCAAGTGTGAGCAGATTCGCTATAATGAAATGGAATCAGCCGAGCCCCTGCGAGGAGGAGTAGGAAAAATGAGAACGTTTTTGATGATGAGCGTTTGTGTCGTCTTTTTAATTTCAATTTTTGCTGGAGGCTATGAGGACAACCCTCATAAACAATAGCCCGTTACAAAAAACCGGAAGACCCTGCCATACTAGACTAAATAGAGCGCTTGTCTTTAGTCGTGAGTCGGGAACCGGTTTTTTGTATGGTATCAACCCTCTCTACGTCCGTTTATCTTCGTTCCCATTGATGGCCAGGCTACTCGCGTACGGCCGTTTCCCAAATATTCATTGCTGGTCGTCTTGGCGACAAGTCTTCCACGGAACCTTCATCCCTTCCTACCCATACCGAAGCCGTGTATTTGTCGGTTAGTCCAGAAAAGGCAAGGTCGCGGTATTGACTGCTCGTTCCTGTCTTTCCGCCGATGTAGCCATTTTGCCCCAACGTAATTCCTTTGCCTGTCCCTGAGGCGATTACATCCGCCAACAACGTCCGCATTTTGTCATTCGTTTCCTTTGACCAGACAAGCACTTCTTTCACATCGTCCCATTGATAGAGCGTTTCCCCGTGTTCATCAACAACGCGAACGATGCCATGTGCTGGAGCAAATTTGCCGTCGTGTGCAAAAGTGGAATAGGCTTGGGCCATTTCATAAACGGAGACATCAACGGTGCCTAAGGCAAGAGCGAGGCCGCGTTCCTCGTCATTAAGTTTGCTAAAAGAAAAAGGCTCTAAGTAAGATAACGCTTTTTCGACGCCGACTTGCGCCAGCATGTATTCCGCCGGGACATTGTAGGAATGTTTGAATGCTTCTCGCATTGTGACAACGCCAGGCATAGCATGATTGTAGTTATTCACACAGCCAACTGTTTGTTTGCTGCTGTTTTGAGCACAGTTAGGCGATGGATTGCCGTTAAAAGTTGCGGTTAGCGGAGCACCTGTTTCTTCTAAATAAGGCACATAGTCGATCAATGGTTTAAAAGCGGACCCATGGTGGCGAAACGACTGTGTCGCGTACATGAGGTTGCCCCGTTCGTAGCCTCTTCCGTTACTAATCGCGACAATCGTACGTTTATCATTATCGATCACCATCGCAGCTCCTTGTGCGTTGTCAGGCAATTCTCGAACCACGCTGTCGACTAGCCGCTGTTGCCGGTCTGGATCAAGCGCTGTTTCAATCGTTACCCCTTGTTTCAGCAGTTCGTTAACGCGCGCTTCGACTTCCTCGCTTGGCGCTTCCTCCATATTCTCTAGTTGGCGGATAAGCATTTTAAATTCAGCTAAGATAAAATCGCTGTAATCAGGAAATTCGTTTTTAAGCTGGGAACGATGTAAGACGATCGATTCTTCCAATGCTTCGTTATGCTCAGCAGACGTAATGAACCCTTCCTCTTCCATCTTTTGCAAGACCCATTCTTTTCGTTCATGGGTATGTGCGGCTTCGTCTTTAAAAGGATCATAATAAGTTGGATTATTCGGAATGGCTGTCAAAAACGCGATTTGCGCAAGGGACAACTGGTTCGTTGTTTCGCTGAAATAAAGCTGAGCCGCTGCCTCAACGCCATAAGCGCCGTTGCCGAAGTAAATGGAATTTAAATAAAGCTCAAGAATTTCTTCCTTAGAATACTGTTGTTCCAGCTCATAGGCATAAAGCAGTTCACTCACTTTTCGCTCATATGTACGGGAATGGTCTAAAAAGATATTGCGTACCATTTGCTGGGTAATGGTGCTTGCCCCTTGGTCAATGCCGCCTTCGCTTGCATTTGCAAGAAAAGCTCTGGCAATGCCTGTGGCATCGAAGCCGTGGTGCTCAAAAAAACGCTTGTCTTCAGTGGCGATAAAAGCATGAATGACTGTTTCTGGAATATCGCTATAAGGCAAGTAAACTCGGTTCGTTCCGTTATTTAGTTCCGCAAACGTTCGGCCATTGGCATCAACAATTGTACTGTTTGAAGACAAGTAGAGGGCGTCGCGGTCAATGTGCTCATTGACTATTTGTCTTACTGATTGTACGTTTGTGATTTCTGCCGTTACGTTGGAAAATAAAAAAACGGTCGATAAGGCTAAAACCGCAATTAATATCCAGCCTGTCCCTGTTTTCATGACAAAACTCGCTTTCTATTAATATGGGTTTAGTATACCACTGTTTTGTTGGGACGGACAGAGATTCAATTTTCAAAAAGTAGCATGTTCATGCGTCATTCGGCATAACGTTAAGTAATCTCGCTTACACGAGGACGGAGGTATACGCATTGGATATTCTAAAAAAAATTGAACAATACCGAGAAGAAGAAGAACGCTTAAAGTGGGAAGGGACGTTTGCCGATTATTTAGCGTTAATTAAGGAAAAGCCATGGGTCACTCAAACAGCCCACTCACGCGTGTACAATATGATAAAAGACGCTGGCGTAGAAGAAAAAAACGGAAAAAAAGTGTATTCCTTCTTTAAAGATTCCATATATGGGCTGGAGGAAGCACTCGAAAAGCTGGTAGAGGAGTATTTTCATTCGGCCGCGAAACGACTCGATGTCCGCAAGCGGATTTTGTTGTTAATGGGGCCAGTTAGCGGCGGGAAATCGACGCTCGTAACGATGTTGAAGCGCGGTCTTGAGAACTATTCACGCACCGACAGAGGCGCCGTTTATGCCATCAAGGGCTGCCCGATGAATGAGGACCCTCTCCATTTGATTCCGCTGCATTTGCGCAAAGACTTTGAAGAGGAGTATGGCATAAAAATTGAAGGCAATTTGTCGCCTTTAAATATGATGCGGCTAGAGGAGGAATACGGAGGGAGAATTGAAGATGTCTTAGTGGAAAGGGTGTTTTTCTCAGAAGACAAACGCACCGGGATTGGCACCTTTTCGCCATCAGATCCAAAGTCCCAAGACATTGCCGATTTGACAGGAAGCATCGACTTCTCAACCATTGCTGAATTTGGGTCTGAATCCGATCCGCGTGCATACCGCTTTGATGGGGAGTTAAACAAGGCAAACCGCGGTATGATGGAATTTCAAGAAATGCTGAAATGCGATGAAAAATTTCTATGGCATTTGCTGTCGTTGACACAAGAAGGCAATTTTAAAGCAGGGCGGTTTGCGCTCATTTCGGCCGATGAACTCATACTAGCTCATACAAACGAATCAGAGTACAAATCGTTTATCTCCAACAAAAAAAATGAAGCACTCCATTCAAGAATCATCGTCATGAAAATCCCCTACAACTTAAAAGTTTCGGAGGAAGAACGGATTTACAAAAAAATGATTGCTGAAAGCGACTTAGCTCATGTCCATATTGCCCCCCATGCTTTGAAGGTAGCAGCTATCTTTACGATTTTAACTCGTTTAAAAGAGCCGCACAAAGCGGGAATTGACCTAGTGAAAAAAATGAAGCTCTATGACGGGGAAGCGGTTGAAGGATACAACAGCCAGGATGTGAAAGAATTGCAGGCCGAGTTTCCTGACGAGGGCATGAGCGGGATCGACCCCCGTTATGTGATCAACCGCATTTCGTCAGCGATTATCCGTAAGCAATTAACATCGATTTCAGCGTTGGATGTGCTTCGTTCGATTAAGGAAGGGCTTGACGCCCATGCTTCGATTTCTAAGGAGGACAAAGAACGGTATATCGACTACATTACAGTTGCCCGCAAAGAGTACGATATGATTGCCAAAGAGGAAGTGCAAAAAGCATTCGTCTACTCTTACGATGAATCAGCGAAGACGCTAATGGACAATTACCTTGACAATGTGGAAGCTTATTGCAACAAAAACAAACTCCGCGACCCTCTTACAGGAGAAGAAATGTCGCCAGACGAAAAGCTGATGCGTTCAATCGAGGAACAAATCGGCATATCCGAAAACGCCAAAAAAGCATTTCGTGAGGAGATTTTAATTCGCATATCTGCCTATGCCCGAAAAGGGAAGAAATTTGACTACAACTCCCATGAACGGTTGCGTGAAGCGATTCAGAAAAAGCTATTCGCCGATTTGAAAGATATTGTAAAAATCACGACTTCTGTGAAAACGCCAGATGAATCACAGTTGAAAAAAATGAATGATGTCATCGCAAGACTCATTGATGAACATGGCTATAACTCAGTTTCAGCTAACGAATTGCTCCGCTATGTTGGCTCACTTTTGAACCGGTAGGCAAGAAATCCTCCGCATCGCCTCGTGGAGGATTTCTTGTTCTTTTTTTGAATTAATGATACGTTAATAAAAAGGCGAGCAGGATGCTCATGAATGGAAGACGGAAAGCGAGGAACAGCAGTGGCAGAAGCGGAAAAGAAATCAGAGTTTTGGGGCTGGGTAAAGGCGATTGCAATTGCGCTTATTCTTGCGTTTGTAGTCCGGACATTTGTGATGACCAGCTTTGAAGTTCGCGGCGTCTCAATGGTGCCGACTGCTCATGACGGTGAGCGTTTTATTGTAAATAAATTAAGCTACCAATTTGGCGAGCCTGAGCGGTTTGATCTCATTGTGTTCCATGCGACGGAAGAGGATAGCTACATCAAACGGGTGATTGGCTTACCAGGCGATACCATTCGATTTGAGGACGACATCCTTTACATTAATGGCGAGCAAATCGAAGAGCCTTACTTGGAAGAAGCAAAAGCTGCTTATTCAGGGCCTGCGTATACGGAAGATTACTCATTTGAAGAAACCGTCCCAGAGAACCATGTGTTTGTAATGGGTGACAACCGCCCTGCTAGCTTAGACAGCCGTGTTATTGGCCCAGTTAATGAAGATGAAATCATCGGCAAAGTCGGATTGCGTTTTTGGCCAGTATCTGAATTTGGCTATATGGATTGAAAAACGAGTGCTTTTAGCACTCGTTTTTGCATTTAATCAGAAAAGAGTTGGTGAATAAAATAGGAGTTCCGTTCCATAATCATGCGCCAATCTTTAAAAAGCTGCGTCTCTTCTGCAGCAATTTCCTCAATGCCGCCTTCACTTAGTTGAAACACTTGTGCTCCTGGATACAATATCAATATCGGCGAATGGGTCGCGAAAATAAATTGCGAGTTTTTGGCGATTCGTTCCTTGATGGCAAGGAGAATTTGAAGCTGGGAGTTTACAGACAGCCCAGTTTCTGGCTCGTCCATCAAATAAAAGCCATTGCCGAAAAAGCGATGGTTCATTAACGTGGTCATTGCCTCACCACGAGAAAATGTGTGTAAATTGCGGCCAAATAGTTCTTGTGATAACACTCCTTCCCCTTCTGCAAATTGATCCATATCTGTAGCCAAATTATAAAACGTCTCTGCCCGGTAAAAGTAAGCATCGCGTGGGCGATAGGCCCCCCTAGTTAAGCGGCAATATTGGTAGAGACTGGAATGGCTTGCTTCTGTTTCGAAACGGTGGTTTTTTGAGCCGCCTTCAAGGTTTAATTCCATTAACGCTGCTAGTGTTTCAATCAACGTTGACTTGCCTGTTCCGTTTTCGCCGACAAAAATGGTGACAGGTTTTTTAAAAGAAAGACTATCAAAGCCTTGCAGGAATGGAAGGGTATGAGGAAAACCAAGATGTCGCCCATTAGCAGGCTTGTCGTAGTGCAACTGTGTAATGTACATATGTCTAGGTATCATAGGCTCTCCCTGCTTTTTACATTAGTGTAGCAAAAAATGTACGAAAGGGGGGAGCCTGCTTTTATATTGATAGGTTTTAGCGGTGCAAGAACGAGGCCTTTGCAAAATGCATACATACGAAATGCTTATTATCAGTTAGCCTTTTCATCGTTACCATGGCGCGGTTTGGCTTGTCCAATAAAAATTTCTTGGCAACTCTTGCTCTTGTCTTACATAGGATAAGAAAAGTAGCCATGCAACAATATTTTGCACCAGTTTATGATATGCACAATCAACTAGAAACGTTCCACTTTCAATCGATAAACGTAAACAAACCTTACTGAGGAGGGAAGGTATGGAAAAAGACAACGGCCGGCAGTTCACAATCTCCCAGGAAAACTGGTCCCTCCATCGAAAAGGGTTCCAAGACCAACGTCGACACCAAGAAAAAGTACGGGACGCCATCAAAAAAAACTTGCCTGACTTAGTTAGTGAAGAAAACATTGTGATGTCCAATGGAAAAGACGTGATCAAAATTCCGATCCGCTCGTTAGATGAATACAAAATTCGTTACAACTATGACAAAAACCAACATGTTGGCCAAGGGAAGGGCGACAGCAAAATCGGCGATATCGTTGCTCGTGATCCAAATGGTGACAAACAGGCAGGCGCTGGCAAAGGGTCAGGCGCAGGCGATCAAGCAGGCGAAGATTATAATGAAGCTGAAGTTTCGATCGTGGAGTTAGAAGAAATGCTTTTTTCTGAGCTTGCATTGCCAAATTTACAAAAAAAAGAAGAACAAGAGCTTGTAGTGGAAGATATTGCATTTAATGATATTCGCAAAAAAGGGTTAATGGGAAATGTCGACAAACGCCGTACGATTTTAGCCGCCATTAAGCGCAACGCTTTAAATGGCAAAGCGAACATTATGCCGATTTACAATGACGATTTACGGTTTAAAACTTGGACGGAAACGATCCGGCCAGAATCAAAAGCAGTTGTTATTGCGATGATGGATACAAGTGGTTCAATGGGACGGTTTGAAAAATATATGGCACGCAGCTTTTTCTTTTGGATGACTCGTTTCCTACGTACAAAATACGAAACAGTTGAAATCGAATTTATCGCTCACCATACAGAAGCGAAAGTAGTAAGCGAAGAGGATTTCTTTTCAAAGGGAGAAAGCGGGGGGACGATTTGTTCATCCGCTTATAGGAAAGCGCTAGAGTTGATTGACGAGAAATACAACCCACGTGCGTATAATATTTACCCATTCCATTTTTCAGACGGTGATAACCTAACGTCTGATAACGCACGTTGCTTAAAACTAGTTAACCAGCTGATGGATCGTTCCAACTTGTTTGGCTACGGGGAAGTCAATCAATATTCGCGCCATTCGACATTAATGAGTGCGTACAAAAACATCACAGATCCCCGTTTTATGCACTATATTTTAAAAGAAAAAGGCGATGTTTACCACGCCCTAAAATTTTTCTTTCAAAAATCGGCAGAGGAAGCCCCCGTTTAGGGGGTTTTTCCTTTTGCAACGAAAGTGGCCACTATTTTATTCGTTTTATATCTCTTGTTCTAATGAACGCATCGCTAGCGACTTGTTAAAGCATGATCGTGATGAATTCGTTGCTAGAACATTTGTTTTTGACGACAACGTTAAATGAGATTTGTAGTCCAGATAAACACAAAGATGATGCTAGTAATTGCCAGTGATGAGAGGAACCACCGCTTTATACTAGGGTTGTTTTTCAAAAGTGTGTCGATTACGCCACTTAACAAAAAAACGACTACAAACGTAACAACAAAAATTGCAACCAACATGATGATAGGCATGAAGCATTACTCCTTTTTTAAAAGTATAGCAGAAAAAAGTACATCCATAAACGTTGCTTCCATTAAACCGTGAATGTTCTCCCTTTCTTAAAAGGCCTGTTAAACATCTATTTTCGATTGCTGTCTAAATCGATTGAACAACTGGTTACATAAAAGGTTCAAGCGCTTTTTTATAGTGATGCAATGTTTCCTTCCATTCTGAAGCATGTGCTGTAAAGGAGAGAAGGATGCTCTCAATTACAAATGTTCGTGGTTCCTGCTGTTTTAGTTCATGCTCAATAAATTCCAGCCCCTCGAGCAAGCCTTTTTCTATTTGTGTATCGTGGTTTGCGGAAAGAATCGCTGTCTTAAGGGTATTGTGCGCTGTGTCAAAATGCCGTTGATCCTTCATGGGTGTTGTAGCTTTTTGGTCAAGCCAATCCCGCAACAAACTTTCAGTAAACAATGGCGCTTTGTGTGTTTGCTGCATGCTGGAGAAAAACTCTTCTGCCCTTTCAGCGGCATAGCGGACAACGTTTTCGTAAAATTGGTCTTCTTCTTTTTTGGAAATCGTTTTTACACGCATAAATTGATGGATAATGCCGTTAAAAATAAGGGCTCCATCCAAGCTGTATGGTTTTATTTCTTCGCCAAACATGCGAACAAACTGGTTTTGAATCCATTCGATTTCATGAAAGAAATATTGCTGGAACAGTTTTTTTAATGAAGGGTCGTCTGATAAAAAAATTTGTTCAAATAAAGGAAAAAGGTTGTATTTTTTGTTTGTCTTGCTAAACAGCATCGTTTGTTTTGTAAATTGTTCCATCCCTGTAATAGCGGGATCATCTTCAATTTCTTTCCTCTTGGCGATAACTTTATTGTGTATCAATTTAATGATTCCGTATAGGAGGTCATTTTTCGACTGAAAATAGTTATAAAACGTTCCTTTTGAAATCCCGCTTTTGTCAATAATCATTTGGATAGAAGTCCCTTGGATGCCGGATTTTAAAAATAGGTTAAGCGCTGTTTCAATGACATGTTCTTTCCGTTTCAGCAATTGCGTCACCCCGTATTGAATGATCTGAACCAGTCGTCCAAATTTAATGCTACCGTACATTTGTAAAAAAAACAAATCGCAAATTTTTCGCTTGAAAAGAGGAATGGAAAGGAGTATGATAAATCTCGTTATTACTATAGAATTGGTGTATATATATTGGACCGACAGTTTAGAGGGGGTTATTGAATGACAGAAAATACACCAACGAAACCGCCATATAAAATGATTGCGATGCTGCTTGCAGGTGCATTTATTGCGTTACTAAACAATACGTTGCTTAACGTGGCTTTGCCGTCTATCATGGCAGACTTTGATATTTCTCCTGCGACTGTTCAATGGTTAACGACTGGCTATATGCTTGTAAATGGAATTCTCATACCCATTACAGCGTTTTTAATCCAAAAATTTTCCGTGCGCGGGCTTTTTTTAACGGCGATGACATTGTTTACTTTAGGAACCGCATTAGCTGGCTTCTCCCACAGTTTTCCTGTACTGATGGCAGGGCGTGTCATTCAAGCTTCAGGATCGGCGATTATGATGCCGTTGTTAATGAATGTGATGTTAACATCGTTTCCCGTTGAAAAGCGCGGATCGGCAATGGGCATTTTTGGCCTCGTCATGGTATTTGCCCCGGCAATTGGCCCGACGTTGTCAGGCTGGATTGTGGAGCATTATGAATGGCGTGTATTGTTTTATATGATGCTGCCGTTCGCGATTGTTACCCTTTTACTCGCTGTTTTTCGCCTATATGACAATAAACAATCGGTGCATACACATTTGGATGTGATGTCTGTTATTTTATCAAGCATCGGTTTTGGCGGGATATTGTATGGGTTTAGTGCTGCTGGCGACAAAGGATGGGCTAGCTTAGAAGTGTACGGCACAATCGTCATCGGCGTGGTTGGCCTTGTGTTGTTTATTACGCGGCAATTTCAATTAGAAAAGCCCATGCTGGACTTTCGGATTTATAAATACCCGATGTTTGCTTTATCTTCGGCGATTTCGCTTACAGTGACGATGGGCATGTTTGGGGGAATGTTGCTTATGCCGCTTTATATTCAAACGGTCCGTGGCATTTCGCCTTTCCATGCAGGCTTGCTCATGTTGCCAGGCGCTTTAATCATGGGGGCAATGTCCCCTATCACCGGACGTTTGTTTGACAAATTTGGCGGGCGCATTTTAGCAATCACTGGCTTGTTGATCACGATTGTTACTTCCTACTTTTTCACGACATTGGCTCTTGATACTTCTTATACGGAGTTAATTATGTTGTATTCATTTAGGATGTTTGGCATGTCTATGTTGATGATGCCTGTCATGACAAATGGTTTAAACCAGCTTCCCGCACGAATGAATCCACACGGAACGGCGATGAATAATACGCTAAACCAAGTGGCAGGGGCGGTTGGTTCCGCGTTGCTTGTGACGATTATGTCTACACAGACAAGAATCCATGCAGAGGAGCTAGCTGGGACAATTGATCCTGCGCTTCTCGGCCAACAGGCAATGGTCGAAGGGATCAACGACGCATTCATGGTTACCGTATACGTTTCAATCATTGCGTTAGTACTAGCCTTTTTCATGAAACGGGCAAAACCTGCTGAAGACAGCAATGAAGAGTTGCCAGGAAGGGCAGAAGACTTGACGGAAGCTCCGAATCATTCTTAACGAAAACACAAATAAGCTCGCCTCGTTTTATACACGAGGCGAGGTTTTTGCTTTAGCGAAGTGATTTCATCATTCTTGCCAGCTGGGAAAAGAGAGCCTGCGATGTTAACAGTCCAGCAAGGTGAGTATGTTTGGCTAGCAGCATTTGTTTTATAGTTCAGACAAAACCGTTCAGTAACATCGAACAAGGTGCTATACTTGATTGACGGAATGAAGTGCGCGCCATCTGTCTTGCTGTCTATATCATGATGTAGTGTATTTTTCCAAGTGTCAGGCGCAAAGCGTGATCATTTATGGATTAGGCGTTTGAGCATAAATGAGCGTTTGACTGAATAGAAGTAATGTTGGTAAAAAAGGGGGCTGGCTACAGTTGGTACAAATGACAGAAGAAAAGGCGATCGAGGCGAAAGGCCTCGTGAAAGTATTTGGCAAGCATCGGGCTGTTGATGGCGTCGATTTGTCTGTCGTAAAAGGAACGGTCTATGGGTTTCTTGGACCAAACGGGGCAGGAAAGACGACAACAATCCGCATGCTTGCGACTCTTTTAAAACCAGATGGCGGTGAGGCGAAGATTTTTGGCCATGACCTCGCCAAAGAAACAGATGCAGTCAGAAGCCGGATTAGTTTAACAGGACAATACGCTTCCATTGATGAAGATTTAACTGGCATCGAAAATTTGACGATGATTGCCCGACTTATGGGCTATAAGCGGAAACAAGCAAAACAGCGAGGGGAAGAATTGCTCCATGCATTTGGATTAGAGGAAGCCGCAAAAAGGCAAGTGAAAAATTACTCGGGCGGGATGCGTCGCCGCATAGACATTGCCGCCAGCATTGTTGTTACCCCTGAACTGCTGTTTCTTGATGAACCAACCACAGGGCTTGACCCTCGGAGCCGCAACCAAGTGTGGGATATTGTCCGTACATTAGTCGATGCTGGGACGACCGTGCTCCTTACGACGCAATATTTGGAGGAAGCTGACCAGCTGGCGGACCGGATTGCCGTTATCAACCATGGCAAGATTATTGCTGAAGGCACAAGCAGTGAGTTGAAAGCATCGGTTGGCACGAATACACTCCACTTGACGCTGCAACATGCAAGTGATCGGGAAAGGGCGATCCAATTGCTGGCGGAAGATCAGAACACCATGGTGCATGCTGGAAAAGACCCGACGTCGCTTACCGCGCAAACGGGTAATCCAGATGTGGCGGCAGCTGCTGTAGGAAAGTTAGCAAGCGCAAACATAGCTGTCCGTACTTTTTCCCTTGGGCAACCGAGTCTAGATGAAGTCTTTTTAACGCTGACTGGTGAAATGGTGCAAACCCCAGAGGAAGAAAGGGAGGGAAGCGAATGAACAAGGCAACGGAAGGAAATAAACAAGAACAAAGCATGCAATTAGCGGATGCGATTGCCAAAAGCAGGCGCCCGCCTCGCCCGAGCCCACTCGCTGCGTCAATGGCATTCGCGACTAGGGCACTACTGCGGATTAAGCACATTCCTGAACAAATGTTTGATGTGACAGTTTTTCCAGTTATTTTCCTGTTGATGTTCACTTATTTATTTGGCGGTGCGATTTCTGGCTCCACAAATGAATATTTGCAATTCCTCCTGCCAGGGATTCTTGTCATGACCGTCGCGCAAATTACGATGTATACCGGACTTGATTTAAACAACGATATTCGAAAAGGCATCTTCGACCGTTTCCGAACGTTGCCACTCTGGCTGCCTTCGGCCCTGATCGGCTCGTTGCTAGTAGATACAGTCCGCTATACAATGGCATCAGCGATCATGATTATACTTGGCCTTATTCTTGGGTTCCGTCCAGAAGGGGGAGCGCTTGGCGTCATTGCCGCCGTTGCGTTAATCTTGCTTTTCTGCTTCAGTTTATCGTGGATTTGGACGACGCTTGGCCTTATTATGCGTTCTGATAAGTCGCTCATGATGGTCAGTATGATGGTGCTGTTTCCGCTCACTTTTGTCAGCAATGTCTTCGTCGATCCAGGAACACTGCCATCGTGGCTCCAAGTTTTTGTCGACATCAATCCAATCTCCTTATTAGTCGATGCCGTTCGTGGCTTCATGCATGGAACGGCTACTGGTGAACAGGTAGGCTGGGTAGTAGCTGTATCGTTTTTGATTGCAGCTGTTTTTGCTCCGCTCACGATGTATTTGTACCGGAATAAGAAATGAAACAAGACGACCAGCAGTCAGGTATTTGCTGGTCTTTTGCTGTTTTCAGTGCCTGTTGGCTGTTTCATCAATTGTTTTGCCGCTATGTTTTTGATGACTCTTTACGTCTAGGCGGCAATTTTAGCGGGCTACTGTTTGTTTTGGCGCAATTTACGGTGATTGACATGGTTCCAACGCCCTATATCACTTCTGCGATAGTAGGTGTATGGTATCCTTTTGCTTTTAATAAAATAGGAGTCAAAAAGCGGATAAACAGCGGTACAGGCTGAAAGGAGTTCCAGTGGAAACTGCCAAATCCGATTTTTTAGAAGATCTAGGAGGAGTTCAGAAAAATGGTTGATGCTAAGACCGTATTGTTAGACCAATTATTAGCAAATGCAAATGACCCCAGCTGGTATATTCCTTTCCAAGAAGCTGTTAAAGGGATCTCGGAAATAGAGGCGTTTTGGAAACCTGACAAATCGAGCCATAGCATTGCCGAGATTGTCCAACACTTAATCTACTGGAATCAAATATGGCAGACACGCTATGAAAAAGCGGACGCACGTACAGTACCTAGCGTCAAAAAGAATGTGGATAGCTTTCTTGTCCCGAAAAATAAAACCTTCCAAACTTTGCAAACGGAGCTGCTGGACATTTTGTTGCGTTGGCAGGACTTAATTACAGAAAAGCAATTGTCAGAGAAGGTAAAAGGCTATCCGGTAGAGGCCGAATGGTGGGGGTTAATTGCAAATGCAACAACGCATAATGCCTACCATATCGGGCAAATCGCGTTTTTACGGAAAATGGATAAGCCCGTGATTTAAAGCTTTAGAAGTTGCAAAACAGAGGCAGATTTGACATGTAACGATTAAAAGAAAGGACCGTTTACCGATTATTTCTATGTTCAACTATAATGAGGCGCCTTCTTGTAGAGGGCGCCTCAATTTTTAGCTATTATCAGCTAAAGGATTATTTTTTCCCGAGTTGTTCTTCCAATTCCTCTACCAGACCGACAATTTCCACTGTCCGCTCTTCACGTTCTGCGTCTTTTTGTGCTTTTTCTAGTGCTGCTCGCATTTCAGCTTGTGAGAGCTGTGCTTCCATTTCTTCTGTCACGCTTAATGCTTCAGCGTATTGGCGCAATGCGTCAGCTTCTTGGCCGATAATGTCGGTGTCGCATTCGCCCCCAATGGCAATATTGTGTTCATGACCGGTAAATGTACAATTTTCGATGAAGCCGCCAGCATGGAGCAAGCGGATGGCGCAGGTCCCGCCGTTTTCGATCACGCATTCTCGAATCGTTGGCGCGCTATGTTGGATATCAATTTGTGCTTCATAATGGCCGCTAAACTGGCAATGTTCCAGGAGCCCGCTCGCTTCCATGTCAAAGCGGATGCCGCTCTCATAACTGTCATAAAGCTTGCTTTCTTTCATGGTAATGGTGGAATGGCTGCTTACATAAATTTGCGGGTAAAGGTCATTATGATGGTAAAAAGTTGAATTTACAACATTCGCATGGCTATGGTCATGAATATATAAGCCGCTTTGCGCTCCATCAAAGACTTGTATGTCTTCTAGGTCGGCTTCGCTTTTGTCAGCAATGACGAGTTGATTCAGTTCATTTTCATAAAAGCGGCAGTGGCCCACATCTGCACTTGCTTGTTCCGTTAGCCAAAACCCATAATGTTTGCCATAGAAGATAGCGCTATGTTTTAGGCTTATCCGTGCTTGTTCGCTTACTGCTAATTGTGGCATCATGTGGCCGAACAAGTCACTTGATTCCACATGGGCATAAGCGTTTTTCGTCAGGACTACCCCTGATTTTTGCCCAAATTTAATCGTGCTTCTATACACGTAAAGGGCGCCATCGCCAACGCGAATATGGTCGTCTTCGTGCGACGTGAGAATCGTTGCTTCAAGTTGGGCAGTACCGTTATCGTTAATGTCGACTCCGATTTGTCCAGCTTCAAACAAACTGTTTTGGATAATCGTTTCCCCGCCTAAAACGACTACTTGCTTCGGTACATTATTCGTCAACGTACATGAATTCAATGTCAGTTTTGATTCGCCGAGGACAAGTGCCCCTCCAGAAGAGCCTTCATAGATCAGGCAATCTTTTAAAGCCACTTCACTATTGCCCATCGATTTAAGTTGCATATTTTCAGAATGATGGCCGTAGATTTGGCAATTTTCCACAAAACTGCGGCTGTTCTGGTCAAAATAAATTGCCGCGCTCTTTCCTTGGTAAATATGCGAGTGTTTCATCACAAACCGGCCGTTCCCGCTTACACATACTTGACTGCCCCGTTGGCTGTATAAGGCGCAGTACTCGGCACGGGCTCGCCCAACTACAAATAGGCCGATGCCACTGTGGCGAATCGTGGCGTCGGTTAAATCAAGATGGCCATCTTCAAGAACATGGATCCCCCATTTTTTTAGGCGGGTAAACTGGCAATGAGTCAATTGCGCATATCCGTTTTTAACGGTTAGCCCTTTTTCGCATTCCGCAAAAGAGATGTTTTTTATCGACACCGACGCTTTATTGATGATCTCCATTGGCGCTTGAATAATGACTGTTTCTGGTTCGCCAAGGCCGACTAAATGAACAGACTTGGCAATTGTCACAGACTCCTGGTATGTTCCTGGATCTATTTTGATCGTATCCCCATCGTTCGCATCAAGCAACGCTTCTTCAATCGTTTTGTATTTGGAAAGAAGTTTTCTTGTTACGTGGATTGTTTTCACCGTTTTCACCTCAATCTATGCTAGAGTATACCGCTTTTTTTGAAGGCTGTCCAAGTAGAGTTGTTTTTGCATGAAAAAGAGCTATTTTGTACACCTTAATCACAGATTAGCATGATCAAAACGCGTTTGTATGCAGTTTTTTAGCAAAAATTTCAGGTGTTTAACGGATGAAAAGTGCTGATGTTTAAATACCCTCACTTTTGAGGTATACCAATACTAATGATGAAGAAGAGGAGGAAAGAGAGAAAATGGACTTACACAATTATTTAGCAAACGGCATTCCGCCGCAAAAACAAGACAAGCAACCAGGGGATGAAGCGGTGATGGAACCGCGCCCGATCTATGAAGACGACGATTACAAAGGTACAGGAAAACTTCGCGGCAAAGTAGCGCTTATTACTGGTGGCGATTCGGGTATCGGCCGCGCCGTGGCAGTTGGGTATGCCAAAGAAGGCGCCCATATTGCGATCGTCTATTTAGATGAGCATGAAGACGCAGAACAAACAAAGCAGCGCGTCGAGCAAGAAGGTGTTCAGTGCATTACAATTTCTGGCGACATAAGTGATGAAACGTTTTGTAAGGAGAGCGTTGAACGTACAGTCACAGAACTTGGCGGCCTAGATATTTTAGTCAACAACGCTGCAGAGCAACATCCAGTCAACGATTTACGGGAACTAACAGCCGAACAGCTTCACCGTACATTCGCGACCAATTTCTATTCGTATGTGTATTATACGAAAGCAGCGCTTGATTATTTGAAGCCTGGCAGCGCTATTATCAATACGTCTTCCATTAATGCCTATCGGGGCAACGTGACGTTGATTGATTATACGAGTACCAAAGGCGCCATTACAGCCTTTACCCGTTCAATGGCGCAGGCGCTTGCTTCAAAGCATATCCGCGTAAACAGCGTAGCCCCTGGCCCGATCTGGACGCCGTTGATTCCTGCTTCTTTTGACGAGCAGAAAGTGTCTGAGTTTGGCACAACGACGCCAATGGGACGAGCAGGGCAGCCGAGTGAACTTGTCGGTGCCTATGTACTCCTCGCTTCTAACGACTCTTCCTACATGACCGGACAGGCGATCCATATTAATGGCGGGGATTATATTAGTTCATGACTGAGAAAAGCAGGCTAGTGCAGCCTGCTTTTCTCAGTGATGTTAAATGGACGTTTCTTTACGGACGACAGTTGGCGTATTCTTGTTTCGGGTCGCTGCACTTACTAGGAGCAGGCCAATTGTCGAGGCAACTAAGCCGAACGCAACGTATGGGATGGTTGTACCGAGCAAATGGGCTAAGCCTGCGCCTGCGATTCCAAAAAGCATACCGGCAATCGCGCCTTTGAAAGTAAGGAATTGTCTGTCTTTTAAAGCGAAGCCGATAAACAGTGGAGCAAACAGACCTGCGGCTGAATAAGCATAAGAAGCGACAATCCAGTCAAGTGCCCGTGGATATAACGTCGCAAGAGCAAATGCAAAGAAGATGACAAATACTGAAAAAATACGCGATGTCCGGAGTAGCTGTCCGTCGCTGACTTTCGGATTAAGATACGACTGGTATATATCACGGGTGATATTAACGACGACCGATTGGACTGCGCTGGTGACCGTTGACAACAAGGTTGCACAAATGAAAGTAGAATAGGCGACCATTAAAATCGATGGCATATTCGATAAAAACATGCCAGCAGCACTTTCAGGGTTATCCAAGTTCGGGTTCATCGTGTAGGCGGACATGCCGACTAACGCTGCGTAAAGCTTCGTCAAAATGAGGAGAGCGGCAGTAGAAAGCAATGAAATGACGACTGTCTTCATACTGTCAGCAGCATAAATGCGTTGGAAGTACATTTGATTGGTCATTGTGCCTGGTGTGAGCGATAATGACCAAAAGAGCACTGTTAGAAGCCCAACGGACCAAAAGCCTTCAATGCCAATATTCTCTTGAGGGACTGCCTGTACGATCGCTGACCAACCGCCGGCTGATGTGATCGCATAAATAGAAGCAACGACCGCCATCACGAGCATGAGAATCCCAAAAATCAAGTCTGTCCAGGCAACAGATACCATTCCTCCTGGGATAATGAATAAAAGGCAAATGACTGTGAAGATAAGCATTAACAGCCAAGGTTCAACGCCAGTCAATTCTGAAAACAATCGGCCGAAAGCAACTAATTGTGTACACAGCCAACCAAAGGGGACAACCATTGTCATAAATGTGATTGTCGTGATCAAGAACGGGTGAGTGCCATATATTTTTTTGAAAATATCAGGGAGACTAATAAAATCGTTTTTGCGCAACCATTTCGCAAGAAACAGTAAGGCAAGAACTCCCGCTCCTGTGAACAAGCCATAAGTGATCACGCTCCAACCGAAAGCATAGCCGATCCCGACTTGTGCAACAAGCATGCCGCCGCCAGAAGCCGTCGCGAACTGTGTTAAAATGACGACATAGACAGGCAAAGCCCGCCCGCCAACAGCCCAGCCTTCGTTGTTCCGAGTACGTTTGCTAATATAAAAGGAAAAGATGATGGCCCCTAAGAGCACAATCATGTTTGCCACAATTACCCAAATCGATACATCCACACAAACCCCTCCTCAGATAATTGAATATTCTGTAAAAAATAACGCCATCTAAAGCTCTATTGCAACAAAGCTTTAGATGGGCGACTCTATTCATGGTGAAACATGAGTTTACAGCGGTCGCCTCTGAAAATGCTTTTCGTGAGAATTAAGCGCTTTTTATTCCATGTTGAGCCGATTTTTGTAATTTTTAATGCAGGCTGTCCGTTGCCTTCAACTTGTAGGCGTTCGGTTTCCAACTGGGTTAGGATGACCGGTTCTACCGTGGTGTCATATGCTTGGATTTGCAAGTTGTACTGAGTAATCAATAGTTCATAAAGCGTGCCTTCAAGGTTTTTCTGCAACAAACCAGGAACCGCTGCACTCGGTAAATAAGATGTTTCCACAGCGACAACTTCATCCTCAAAATAGCGTAGACGGATAAGTTCATAGACAAGTTCGCCAGGAAATAGTTCCAATGCCGACTGGACTGTCGCCGAGCAAGCTAGTTCTTGAGCTGACAAAACGGTATGTTTTTTACCGAATTTTTCAGGATAATAAAAACTAAACACAGGCGTTTGGATTTTTTTCTCATTCACAAATGTCCCTTTTCCTTGTTTTCGGGTCAAACGCCCTTCATCAACGAGTTTTAACAATGCTTGGCGAACGGTTGAGCGGCTTAACCGGTACTGACTCGCCAATGTAAGTTCGTCTGGAATTTTCGCATTTTCTTGCCATTCGCCGCTGTCTATTTTTTCAACAAAAAGATCTTTTAATTGCAAATAAAGGGGAATGCTGCTTTCTTCATCAATCACGTCGGCTCGCCTCACTCATTCATACTACTGCGCCCCCCTTTCGAGTTCCGCAGCGTAGCGTTTGTATAGTTGATCAGCAGATTGCAGAGCCTGTTTCAAATCACTGATTTTTTGGTGATCTGATGCTAGTGTCTGTTCGAGCTGCTGTAATTGCCGTGCAACCTCAACAGGGGCTGAGCCGCCGCGTACGGTCCGAAGGGAAATATTTCGCTCCGGATCAAGGGCCTGCTCAACAAATTCTTTGGTGACAGAAACCGTTTTTGCTGTTACCTGTTTGATAGCACGTTCAACTGTACTTGCTTCTATTTTATCAGATCCCAGCCCTTGATTCAGTGTCTCGTTGACAATTTCAGCAACGATATGATGGGCGGTGCGGAACGAAAAGTGGTAGTGTCTTACTAGCGCATTTGCTAACTCAGTCACAGTACTAAAGTTTTGTCGAGTAGTAGCGGCCATATTGTCTTTATGAACGGTAAGCGTTTGTAAGGTTTTGATCATAAGCCGAATGGCTGCTTTCGTTTCATTGATTGCTTCCCATGTGTATTTCATGCTTTCCATGCTTGTATCCCGCGAATGCGAATAAAGGGTATTCTTTAATACTGAGAGGGAGGATACAAGTGCGCCTTGAATATGTCCAGCCTTCGCTTTAATATGCTCGAGCGTAACGGGATTCTTTTTTTGCGGCATAATGCTGCTAATAACTGCTACTGAATGACCGACTTCAAGATAACCAAATTCATTAGAACACCACGTATAAAGGTCTTGTGCGAAGCGGCTTAATGAGTTACTAAATATGCTTAATGCTGAAAGTGCTTCTAATGCATAATCTCTAGAGGCGATGCCGTCAAGCGAATTTTCAAGCAAATCGGCGAACCCTAATAACTCCATCGTGAACTTTCGGTTAATCGAAAACGTAGTTGAGGCAAGGGCACAAGAACCAAGCGGGCTTTTGTTGATGTGGGCATAACAGTTATACAGGCGTGTGAAATCCCGCTCGAATCCGTGCAACAGTGCGGAAAGGTAATGGGCAAACGTAATCGGTTCAGCTGGCTGTAAATGTGTGTAACCAGTCATTAACGTTGAAGTATGTTCAGTGGCTAAATCAATTAATGTTCGCCTTAGTGTACAGACTAGTTCGTAAATTTCGAGCATTTCTTCGCGAATTCGCATACGGGTCACAGTCGCCAAAATATCATTGCGGCTTCTTCCTGTGTGCATTTGTCCCCCTATCTCTGGTCCTGTTTGCTCGATAATATAAGCTTCCACATTAAAATATAAATCTTCAAGAGCAGGATTGATCGACAATGCCTCTTTTCCTGTCACCTGCAAGTGGGTCAGGACGGAATGGATTTTACTGGCTGCTTCATCTGAGATAATACCTTCCGATTTTAGCATAAATAAGTGGACACTGTTAATTTTTAGCAAGTATGAATAGTGGTGTTTTAAATCGGAGCGAATACTTGGCTTAAACAATAAGTCAATCATTTCCTGTGAGGGACTTTCCTTTAACCGACCAACCAAAGAGATCACCAACCTTCCAGATATGTACGTATGTTATAATGTCCGTACAAATTGTAGTTGATTCTAAATTAGCAGCAACAAATTGTACTGTCAATACTTTTCTGAAAAAAACAACGAAATTTTTTTATTTGAGCATAAAGAGGAGGCGCCTGCTAATGAGTCAGGCGCCTTAAGTCTTTTTTATACAACATCAACGTACCATTTTCGTTACAAAGTGGTAGCGGTCACCACGGTAATGGGAATAAACGGCTTCTAATACACGATTGTCTTCCAGTCTTGTTTGCCGGCGAATCGCCAAAAGCGGGGAGCCGGCAGGCACCGTAAGCCACCGGGCATCTTCTTCGTCAGCGAGGACGGCTGCGATTGTCTGTTCTGCGTCAGAAATCGAATAGCCGCATGTCCGTTCAAAGTAGGAGTAAAGCGAATGATTCAATGTGTCAGCGGTTAAATGTGGGGCGAGCTCGCAAGCAATATAAGTCCGTTCCAAGGCAATAGGCAACTCATCTGCTAGGCGCACACGTTTAATGGCATAAATAGGGGTGCCTTCCTCAACCGCGAGCACTTTGGCAATCGGTTCATCCGCTTTAGTGGTTTTAAAAGAAAGCAACTTTGAACCAGGCTCCATATTGCGGCTTTTCATATCTTCTGTAAAACTGGTCATTTTAGAGAGTGGTTGTTCAATTTTAGGCCACGATACGAATGTGCCTCGCCCTTTTTCCCGATATAGTTTTTTTTGCTGGACTAGATTGTTAATGCCTTGGCGAACAGTCATGCGGCTAATGCCATACATGTCAGCAAATTCTCGCTCAGATGGCAACGCTTCGCCTGGTTTTAAAATCCCGTCGGCAATTTGCTTTTTAATAAGCTCCTCAATTTGAAAATAAATCGGAATAGGAGACTGTTTGTCAATCATGCCTTTATCCTCCGAACATATGATAAAATCAGTATACCATAACTTTTTTTTCGTTGTAATTGGTATAGACAACTAAACGACTAGAGCGTATACTAAAAGAAACAAAGGGAATGATGAAACGAGGAAGGTGATCGCATGGCAAGTATCGTTGTAACAGGGGGGCAGTTGATCACAGGGGAACCAGGGTGTCGTAAATACGAGAAAGGTTTTCTGGCAATCGACAATGGCAAAATTACCGCGGTCGGTGTTGGCGACGGCGCCGATTATAAGAATAAAGATACAGTCCAGATAACGGTTCCAGCTGATGCCGTTGTTGTCCCAGGCTTTGTTGACGTGCACATACATGGCGGCTATGGTGCCGATGTAATGGACCGTACAAAGGATGCGTTGCAAACAATGGCAGCAAACTTGCCAGCCGAAGGGACGACCGCTTTTCTTGCGACAACCATTACCCAAAAACATGAGGACATTGAAGCTGCGATTGAAAATGTAGTCGCTTATAGACGGGCGGATAAAGAAGCAGAGATTGTCGGCCTACATATTGAAGGGCCTTTTATTAATGAAACGAAAAAAGGCGCACAGCCTCTCGAGTACATTGTAGAACCATCCGTACCAATCATGAAAAAATGGATCGATTTAGCAAAAGGCATGATTAAACAAGTAACCTACGCACCGGAAAAACGAAATGGAAGTGAGTTGGCAGCCTATTTGCGTTCAGAAGGTGCGAATCCGTCAATTGGCCATTCAGATGCTGTCTATACTGAAATGGAGCAAGCTGTCGCAGCAGGTGCAAACCAAGTTACGCATATGTACAATGGCATGCGTCCTTTGCATCATCGTGAACCAGGTGTAGCTGGTGGGGCGCTCCTCCTTGATGAACTCGACATTGAATTGATTGTAGACGGCATTCACATCCATCCAGAAATGGTGAAGCTGGCCTGGAAAGCAAAGGGCACAGACCAATGTCTACTTATTACTGACTCGATGAGGGCAAAAGGGTTGCCTGACGGTGCTTATGATTTAGGGGGACAGGACGTTTCTGTTAACGGTGGAAGAGCGACGCTTTCTGATGGCACGCTCGCCGGTTCTGTTTTGCAAATGAACAAGGCGGTAGCAAATATGGTTGCTTATACTGGCTGCTCATTGGAACAAGCGGTGCAAATGGCTTCCTACAACCCAGCGAAAAAAATTGGCATTGACGCGAAAAAAGGGTCATTGGTGCCTGGGAAAGATGGCGATTTTACTGTGCTCACGAAAGAGGGCGACGTGTTGTACACCTACTGTTTAGGGAAAAAAGCATATGGCAAGGAGGATGACGTATGAATATTATTCACGTAAAAAATTATGAAGAAATGAGCCAAAAAGCAGCAGCACTCTTGTTTGAGCGAATTCAGCAGTCTCCGAAAATAACGCTCGGACTTGCGACAGGGGGCACACCGGAAAATACGTATACCGCTTTGATTGCAAAAGCAAAGGAAAACGGCCAATCATTTTCACATGTGCAAACGTTCAATTTAGATGAATATGTCGGCTTGCCTGCTGAGGACAAAAATAGTTACCGCCACTATATGGAGCAACGGTTGTTTGATCATATCGATATTCCAAAAGAAAAAACGCATTTGCCAAATGGAATGGCTCCGTCCCTCGAAGAAGAATGCCGTGCTTATGAAAACATGATTGCCGACGCGGGCGGAATTGACATTCAACTTCTCGGTATTGGCAGCAATGGCCATATCGGTTTTAATGAGCCAGGGACGCCATTTTCGAGCAAAACCCATGTTGTCGAGCTGGCCGAAGAAACACGCAAAGCCAATGCTAGGTATTTCCCAACTTTAGAAGATGTGCCGAAACAAGCGATTACAATGGGGATTCAAACGATTATGGAAGCGAAAGAAATTTTGTTGCTTATTTCCGGGAAAGCAAAAGCAGAAGCGTTCGCCAAATTATGCTCAGATGAAGTAACTGAGGCGTTCCCGGCTTCTATATTAAACAAGCATCCAAATGTCACAGTCATTGCCGACGAAGAAGCGGCAAGCGTTTATACGCAAAAAGCACACTTGTAGAATAACTTTGGTTAAGAAAAGAGAGCCGGCGCAACATTGATACGGTTCTCTTTTTGTATGATTTAGTAAGAAAATCGGCTGATCCTGCCGCTAATAGTTCCTCTTTTTCGGCATTTTTAGTACACTACCATTATCAGCAAAAAAATGAAACAGGTGGTGGTGGAGATGGAAAGCAATGATGTGCTAAAGCTTATGACCAGTCATCGGTCGATTCGCGCTTTTACAAATAAGCGCGTCACAAAGGAGCAAATTGAAACGATTATCAGCTCGGCGCAGTGGGCGTCGACGTCCCATCATGTGCAAGCGTACTCCGTTATAACTGTGGAGGATGCTGCTCGTAAAGAAACACTCGCCGATTTAACAGGCGGCCAACGTTGGGTAAAGGAGTGTAGTGTGTTTTTTGTCATTTGCGCAGATTTTTCACGGCATGCAAGTGCCAGCAAACAGCATCACGTTTCATTTGACGTCGGTGGGGCGGAGCAACTTCTCGTTGGCGCTGTGGATGCCGCTTTATTTGCCCAAAATGTTATGCTTGCCGCTGAATCGCTTGGCCTTGGCGGTGTCATGATTGGCGGAATCCGCAATCAACCAAAGGAAGTAAGCGACTCGCTTCATTTGCCTACATATGTATTCCCAGTAATGGGGATGGCGATAGGCGAGCCTGACAGTGAACCTGGGCAAAAGCCGCGCCTGCCTTTAAAAGCTGTGCTCCACCAAGAAACATATCAAAGCGATCAGGAAGATGCCCTTTCTGCCTATGATGAAACAATGAGCGCTTATTATGCGAAGCGCACGAATGGCAAACGAACCAATGGCTGGACAGCATCGATGGCGGCTTACACAAAAGAACGGAAGCGGCCTCATTTGGATGCTTTCTTGAAAGAAAAGGGCTTTTTGCAACAGGAATAACAGACAGTGAGTGGGGGGATGGCGATGGACATACAGCAAGCAAAAATGATGGAACAGCTGCCAAGTCAATTTTTTGCGAAATTAGTAAACAAAGCACAACGATTGGCTCAAGAACATAATGATCTCATAAATTTAGGCCAAGGCAACCACGATCAGCCGACTCCTGCCTTTATTGTTGAGGCGCTGCGTGAGGCAAGCAGCGAGCCGCAGTTTCATCGATACGGCCCTTTTCGTGGGTATCCGTTTTTAAAGGAAGCAATTGCTGCTTATTACAAACAGCAGTATGGCGTGGAGTTGGACCCTGAAACCGAGGTCGCCATTGTGCCAGGAACAAAAACGGCCATTGTTGAGTTATGCCAATGTTTATTAAATAAGGGGGACATGGCGCTCGTACCTGATCCAGGCTATCCAGACTATTTGTCAGGCATCGCGATAACGGGAGCAATAGCGAAACCAATGCCGTTGTTAAGGAACAACCGATTTCTGCCAGATTATCATGAGCTAGGCTCTGATGTGTTGGATAAAGCAAAAATGATGTTTCTAAATTATCCTAACAACCCAACTGGCGCGACAGCTGACGCGCGCTTTTTTGCCGATACGGTCGCTGTTGCCCGTTCGCACTGTATTCCGGTCATTCATGACTTTGCTTACGGTGCAATCGGGTTTAATGGCACGCCATGCAGCTTTTTGCAGCAAGAGGGGGCAAAGGATGTAGGCGTAGAGCTTTTTACTATGTCGAAATTGTACAATATGGCAGGCTGGCGTGTCGGTTTCGTGCTTGGCAATAAGGAAATCGTTGCGATGCTAGAAGAGTTGCAAGATCATTACCATTGTAGTCTCTTCGGCGGCCTTCAAGCAGCTTCTGCCTGCGCGTTGCAATCCGATCAATCCAGTGTACACGAGCTGGTTGGTCTGTACAAAGAACGGAGCGAAGCCCTTTGGGAGGCAGCCCAGGAAATTGGCTGGCAAGTTGAACAACCATCAGGTTCGTTTTTTGCCTGGTTCCCTGTACCAAAAGGCTATACGTCCGAGGAATTTAGTGAACTGCTTCTTGACAAAGCCCATCTCGTCGTCGCTCCAGGAAACGGGTTTGGCCAGTATGGAGAAGGATATGTGCGTATCGGGCTCCTCGCTGACAAAACGACATTGCGTGAGGCGATCGCACGAGTGGGCAACTTAAATCTGTTTTAATAAGACAATGAAACCGTGTCGTCGGTGTAATGACACAGAGGGGGATGGAATGGAGGAAATTGCGAGCATTTATTGCATTGGCCGTAACTATGCCAACCATGCGAAAGAATTAGGAAACGAAGTGCCGACGGAACCGTTGTTATTTGGCAAACCTAAAAGCGCAGCTGTGTTGGCTGACGGAAGGACGCTTCTTTATCCAAGTGACAAAGGGGCCATCCATTATGAAGCCGAGATTGTATTGAAAATTGCCAAAGACATGGAGGATGGAGATACACTTGATGATGTCGTCACGGAGATGGCCATAGGTGTTGATTTAACGTTGCGAGACTTGCAAAGCAAGCTAAAGCAAAAAGGGCACCCTTGGCTCCGTGCCAAAGGGTTTCGCAACTCTGCCATCCTAACGCCATTTTTCCCGTTTCCAGGTGAACAAGAAAGCAAAAGCCTCAACTTTTCTCTCGAACGAAATGGCGAGGTCGTCCAGCTAGGCAATACGGAGAATATGTTGTTTTCATTTAATGAAATTGTCCAAGAATGCCATCTTGCTTTTGGTTTAAAAAAGGGCGATTTGCTTTTTACAGGCACGCCAGAAGGTGTCGGGGCAATCGCTGATGGCGATCAATTTAACCTTGCATGTCAAGGAGAAACAAAGGGGACTTTTTTTGTAAGAATGGAAAGTAAAAAATAAACACCTCCCTTTGTTTTTAAAACAAACCTTTGAAGAACGTAAACGGAAAGGAGGTGCATGGATGAAAACGTTAATTTATGCCCACCGTGGTGCGTCTGGATCTTATCCGGAAAACACGCTGAAGGCTTTTGAGCAAGCGGCAAAAGCAGGAGCAGACGGCATCGAATTTGATGTCCAATTAACGAAAGATGATGTGCCGGTTGTGATTCACGACCGCACGGTCAACCGAACAACCAATGGGCAAGGCCCTGTTTGCCAATATATGGCCAATGAGTTGAAACAATTGAATGCAGCTGCCAAGCAAACGTACCAAAAACAAGAAAGCATCCCTTTCTTGTCTGAACTGCTCGACTGGGCAGCGAGTTATCCTTCTCTCCATTTGAATCTAGAAATAAAAGGGTATGGCCAGCCGCATGAACGCGTCATTGATGCGATTTTGCCGCTCATTCACGATAACCGGTTTAAAGAGCGTCTTGTTGTTTCTTCATTTGACCATATGTTGCTAGCAAAGTTGCAAGCCCATTTACCTTTCATTGAAACGGCCGCACTTGTAAAAGGGCCTTTATTTAAAGCAACCAGCTATCTGAAGCAGTTAGGGGCAAAAGGCTACCATTTAGACAGTATGTACGTATCAAAAGAATTGATCGAAGAAATGAAACAGGCAAATATTGCGGTTCGGGCTTTTACTGTCAATGACACCACAACTTTGAAAAAGTTATTTTCTTGGGGCTGTCCAGCCGTCTTTACAGATTTTCCGACACGAGCGCTCCATCTTCGTGAAGAGTTTATGTAAGAGGGCAACAAACAAACGGGCAGTTGCTTAAAACTGATTCGTGCTTCTTTACGAAAAGAATGCTTTTTCGATTACCCTATTGCTCATTCAATAGCTATGCATTTTTATCTATTTTTTTTTAATATGCCCCGTTTCCGGCTTGTGAATGGCTCCTGGTGATAGTTTATCGCTTTTTACCAACTGGAAATGGGGATCACACCATGTGAACGCTCCGACTACTAAATCCCCCAACCCGTTAGCCGGCAAACAATTTGTATGCAAATATGTGGCCAGACCTTTGCCAAAGCCTTGGCTCCATTCCTTCCAGTTAAGTGTAATTACATCAATAATTAAGGTTAAGACTGATGATTCGATAGTCTATTTTTAATAAGGATATTGTTCATGTAGCATATTCCATTTATTAGTTATACTTACAGTTTATAATTATTTTATGCCAAAAGATAGCGAATCAATCCCAATATGGCGAAACAAAATAGAACGGTGCCAGATCCAATGCCAGTGATTGCACTGCTGGTAACTCCCCATCTTTTGGACAGCCGTGGTGATATAACGGCAATAATTATCATAAGCACCGCTAAAATATACAAACCAAAATCGTCAAAGACGTTTACTAGCCAGAAAAAATGAACACCTACTAGAAAAGCAATCCACGGAGCAACGTAATCCTTTTTTTTCTTTCGAGTCAATAAGAAAGCTCCAAGACCTCCGATGATTAATTGGGCATAGAAAACAATGATATAAGTAGTTAAAGCATTCATTTCTGACAAAGCAGTAGCTTCCTCCCAGTTCGTCACACTCAAGTACACGCCAATCAAGCATACTAGCAACGCAATTCCAGAAGCAATTCCCATATACTTACGCCAGTTTTTTCTGGGATTCTCCTGTGCCCACCCGAACCAAATAAAACTAAACATGCCGAAAATTGCTGTGTACATCACATAATCTCTTATATACTCCAGCTCCATCATCCATCCTCTCCCCGTTCAAAAATTTTCCTGATTGATGAGTATGACTTCTCTTCATCTACCCTGCTTGTTAGCTAAAGAAGGAACATTGTCTATTTTGTGATTTAGGCAAACTAAGTGTAACATAGTGTTTCGTATGTTGTATTAGATCTCCTGTACTAATCTAGTCAATCCTTACTTCATTTCTCTGATTTTGGATACTGTTAAACTTAAAACCGCGTTAGATAAATCTTCCAACATTGGGTTTACAATCACATTAATCGTTGTATCCATCTTTGTAAGCCTTCTGTGGCAATGAAGGGGCATTTGTCCAATTTAATAATGGCGAAGCACTGAAAGAGGAATTAAAAAAGTATAACGAGAGAAATACCAAAAATGACTTAGCATTCATCATTTCAATTGGTCGTTGGAAACGAAATGCTAAACCTTTCAAAAAGGTGAATTTGTTGCTATCGTGATCTTGGAAAAACCAATTTATTCATTTACCGAAGCACTCGCTATTACCGTGGTAATTGCCTTGTTTACTTGAACGGGGAAAAACACTATTCAAACAGCTGAAAAAGAGGTAAACTACGGAATGATTGACATGTTCAAATGAGAAAGGCGTGAGCAGCATGAAAGAAATTGATGTGTCTAAGTTCGAAAAAAAAATCATTCTTCGCCATATCGAAGAAAAGGATTTTAACGATATTATAAATTTGTCAAAACTATGCTTTCCAAATATGGAGCCGTGGCGTCGTGAAGAATTAAAGAGCCATATTTCCATATTTCCAGAGGGCCAATTTTGCGTCGAATACGATGGGCAAATCATTGGCTCATGTTCTAGTTTGATTATCAATTTTGATGAATACGACGACCAGCACACTTGGGACGAAATTACCGACCAAGGCTATATTACCAACCATGATCCTGATGGCTACAATTTATACGGCATTGAAGTCATGGTGCACCCTGATTTTCGCCGCATGAAAATTGGCCGCCGTCTATATGAAGCGCGGAAAGATTTGTGCCGGGAAAAAAATTTAAAAAGCATTATTATTGGTGGGCGCATCCCAAACTACTACAAGTATGCGGACAAAATTTCCCCACGGGAATATGTAGACCAAGTAACCATGCATAATATTTATGACCCGGTTTTAACGTTCCAAGTGATTAATGGCTTTTCCCTTAAACGAGTTAATGCCAATTACTTGACTGACGACAAAGCGAGTATGAAGTATGCGACATTGATGGAATGGAATAACATTGACTACCAGCCATCTACGCCGAAAAGGCGTTTCAAAACGTCTTTCCCTGTGCGGATTACGACGATCCAATACGAGATGAAAAAAATTGCTTCATTTGATGATTTTGCTGTCCAATGTGAGTACTATGCAGATGTAGCAGCTAGTTACCAATCCGATTTTGCTGTTTTTCCTGAAATTTTTACGCTTCAGCTATTATCTTTTCTTCCCGAGAAAAGTCCAAGCCAGGCGATTCGTCGTTTAACGGAATTTACAGAGGAATATATTGCGCTGTTTACGACGCTTGCTGTTCGCTACAACGTTAATATAATAGGTGGGTCCCATTATGTAGAAGAAGAAGGGAAGATTTATAATATCAGCTATTTATTCCGCCGTGATGGAACAATTGAAAAACAATATAAACTCCATATTACCCCAAACGAACGACTTTTCTGGGGGATTAGCGGCGGCGATGAAGTAAAAGTATTTGACACAGACTGCGGCAAAATTGCCATTCAAATTTGTTATGACATTGAGTTTCCAGAATTGGCCCGTATTGCAACCGACAAAGGGGCGAACATCATCTTTTCGCCATTTTGTACAGATGACCGCCAAGGCTATTTGCGTGTCCGTTACTGTTCCCAGGCACGAGCGATTGAAAACCAAATTTACACCGTCATTTCTGGCACAGTCGGCAATCTTTCTGATGTGGCCAATATGGATATTCAGTATGCCCAGTCTGGCATTTTCACGCCGTCTGATTTCACGTTCCCACGGGACGGCATCGTAGGGGAGTGCAGCCCTAATATTGAAACAGTCGTAGTAGGAGACGTGGATTTGGAAATTTTGCGGCGCCACCGCCGTTCTGGCAGCGTCAATCAATTACGTGACCGCCGTGATGACATTTATCATGTTGTTTATAAACAATAAGTGAAAGCAGACTGAGCAGACAGGTCGAATGTGTCTTAAATAGAAAGGAAGAATCACCATGCGCTTGCCGCCATTAACGAAAATGCAGTTCGTTCATCGCCCCAATCGTTTTGTTGTCGAGTTAAAGCGGACTGATACAGAGGAGAACGTCCTGGCCCATTTGCCTGATCCAGGACGTTTGCGTGAATTGTTAGTAGAAGGCGCCATCATTTGGGCGGAGCCTGCTGTTGACCCGTTGCGAAAAACGGCGTGGACAGCTGTTCTATGTGAGACGCCTGGCGGTGACCTTGTTTCATTAAAAACGACTTTTGCCAACCAACTAGTAGAAGAAGCGCTAGCCTCCCAATCGCTTGAAGCATTTAGTGGCTGGCAGTTAGAAAAACGAGAAGCAACAATAGGCCAATCGCGCTTTGATTTTTTGCTCTCGAAAAACGGACGCACGCTGGTGCTTGAAGTAAAGAGTGTAACGCTTGCTCGGGGCAGCAAAGGGTTTTTTCCAGATGCGGTCACAAAAAGGGGCGCAAAACATGTCCGGGAATTGACTGCTTTGAATTTGTTGCCCGAGTATGAGAGTGCGGTTCTGTTTGTCTCTCAACATAGCAACATTAGCACGGTGGAAATGGAAAGCAGCATAGACGCTGATTTTGCCAAAGCGATTAAGGAGGCAAACGATAAAGGTGTGTTCATTAGCGCTGTAAGCACTGAACTATCCAAACAGAACATTTGTTTAAAAAATCGGATTCCGGTTGTCGTCTGACTTCTCTGTTATTGTGAAAAAATGCTATGATAAGGAAAGTGAGCAAACAGATTGGGGAGTTGTAGATGGTTCATTCTTTTTCAAGTGAATTGCGGGGTGAGTATATACAGCAGCTGGAAGGGGATGTCTTCGATCTACTAGTAATCGGTGGCGGGGTTGCAGGAGCGGGCATCGCCCTTGATGCAGTAGTCAGGGGAATGAAGACTGTTTTAATTGAACGAGCCGATTTTGCTTCAGGTTCTTCAGGTGCCTGGTCAACCCTTTTTCATAATGAGAGTAGGCAGGCCCACCAGCTTGACATGAAATGGCACGGAGAATATGTCAAAGAGCGCTTGATTTTGCATGAAAATGCTCCGCATTTAATGAAACAGCTTCCTTTGCTGCTTCCTGCTTTTAAAGTCGGCATGTTTGGCAGGCATTCTTTTGGTTCAAAGGTAGTTGAACGTATATCAGACTTAGCAAGAAAGGAAAAGCGCAAACATTTATCAAAAAAAGAACTGAATCGCCTTGCGCCTTTGCTTTCTGACAAATCGATCAAAGGCGCTGTTCTCTACCAAGAATTTTGGCGGGACGATGCACGGCTCGTATTTGACTTATTAAAAGAAGCAACTAGAAGGGGAGCAATGGCGCTCAATTATATGAAAGCAGAGACATTTCTCTATGAAAATGGGAAAGCTGTCGGTGTGGTTGCGATCGATCAGTTGACTGGCGAAGCTTATAAAGTGTTCGCTAAAAAGATTATTAATGCGACAGGGATTGAGGCAGATACTCTACGGGAGCAAGACCGGTCTATGTCGGCAAAGACGATTGGCTATATGACTGATGTTTATATGGTCATTCCAAAAGAGCTGCTTGCGATTGACCAAGTTGTTTATTTGGAATTGGACGACAAAAAGCTGATTAGTCTGGCGCCAAGGGGCAAGAAAGTCGTATTGTCTTTGACGGACAGCGATGAAAAGGACAAAAACGAACGAGAGGTCATGTTGGCGAAAATCAATCAGACGTTTCAGGAAGTACAGATTACACCTGATGATATTGAAGCCTCATGGCATGTTAAACGGCCAATTGTGATTGAAACAAATAAAAAAAAGCATGAAGCGATCAGGAAAAATGACTGGTTTGAATCCGCTTCTGGCCTTGTAACAGTCGTATGTGGACACACCACTGGTTATCGTTTATTGGCCCAGCAAATTCTTGACCGTATCGCCAAAAAAGCAGGCCCTTTTTCTCCGTGCGAAACGGATACAGTCACCCTTTCTGGCGGCTATGCAGGCAGCGTTGACCAATTTGACAATTATAAAGAAAAGCGCCTCGCTGAAGGGGTGCAGTATGGAATCAGCCAAGAAAAGGCACAAGAATTAGTCGATATGTATGGTTCGAATGTAGGGGCCATTTATGCACGCTTTTGGTCTTATAAAAAACAAGCACGTTTATTTGGGTTGCCGCCGGTTATTTTTGCACAGCTGCTGTTTTCGATTGAAGAAGAAATGGCGGTTACGCCCGCAGACTTTTTAGTCAGGCGCACGGCGATGTTCTACTTTAATAAAACAGAAGCGTTACATGTCCAGGAAGCGGTTTTTCGCTACATGCGTGATCGCTTTAATTGGAGCGAAGAGCAGGAAGCGCAATACCGAGTGGAATTGGATGCCTTGATCAAGCCTGCAAGCAGGTAAGCCGTTTTTTTGCTGGCAAACCAGTGGAATGCTGTGTAAAATGATAGCGTAGAGCAGTTTTTATGGGAGGGACTCTTTTGAATATTGTGGAGAAAGTGGAACGCTGGAACCAATTTGCACAATTAGAACCAGATGTGCGTCAACAATTGGACGCCATTTTGGATAATGATAAGGCGCTTGAAGATTGTTTTTACCGGGAACTTGCCTTTGGGACAGGAGGCATGCGTGGGGAAATTGGGCCAGGACCAAACCGGATGAATACATATACTGTTCGAAAAGCAGCCGAAGGACTGGCCCGCTTTATTGAAAAACGAGGTGAGACGGCGAAAAGCAAAGGAGTGGCGATCGCTTTTGATTCCCGCCATAAGTCGGCAAAGTTTGCTCATGAAGCAGCAATCACATTAGGCGCTCATGGCATTAAAGCGTACGTTTTCGAAAGTTTGCGGCCAACGCCAGAATTGTCGTTTGCCGTCCGTTATCTCGGGGCTGAAGCGGGCATTGTCATTACCGCTTCTCATAACCCGCCTGAATATAATGGATTTAAAGTATACGGCTCAGATGGCTGCCAATTCCCGCCTGCCCCTGCAGAAGAGCTTGTTGCTTGTGTGCAATCAATCGAAGATGAATTGGCTATTGAAGTTGGCGATGAAGAGGAATTGAAAGCAGCACAGTTATACGAGATCATCTCCACTGAAATTGACGATGCTTATAACGATCAATTGAAGACGATTTTGCTTCAGCCTGAAATGGACAAGCAGTATGGCGATGAGTTGGCCATTGTGTTTACACCGCTCCATGGCACAGCGAATGTTGCGGTTAGGCGCGCCCTAAAAGAAAGCGGGTTTACAAACGTTACAGTGGTGGCTGAACAAGAGCAACCTGATCCTGATTTTTCAACTGTTTCTTCACCCAACCCAGAGGAACATGCAGCTTTTACATTGGCGATGGACTATGGGGAGCGCCAAGAGGCAGATCTTTTGCTTGCTACAGACCCGGATGCAGACCGAGTAGGGCTTGCAGTGAAAGATGACGAGGGAAACTACGTTGTCTTGACTGGAAACCAAACTGGCGCGCTCTTGCTTGACTATCTTCTCGAAACACGCCAGCAAAAGGGGACGCTTCCGCAAAATGGCATAGTGCTCAAGACGATTGTCACGTCTGAACTAGGCCGAGCAGTTGCTGATGCTTACGGACTGACAACCATCGATACATTAACAGGCTTCAAGTTTATCGGCGAAAAGATGGGCGAATATGAACGTTCTGGTGAACATACATTTTTGTTCGGCTATGAAGAAAGCTATGGCTATTTAATAGGTGATTTCGTCCGCGATAAAGATGCTATACAAGCTTGCCTGTTTGCTGCTGAGTTGGCACTCCATTATAAGCGTAAAGGCATGACGGTTTATGAAGCAATGCAGCAAGTTTATTGCAAGTACGGCTATTACCGTGAAGGGTTGCAATCATTAACGTTAAAAGGAAAAGAAGGGGCAGAAAAAATTGCTTCTATTCTTGCCTCTCTCCGTCAAGAAGCGCCTACACATATGGCTAGCAAGCTCATTACAACAGTCGAAGATTTTGAATCGAGACAAGCGCTTGCCACAGCAACCGGAGAACGGACAGCGATTGAGTTGCCAGCATCGAATGTACTGAAGTACACACTTGAGGACGGTTCGTGGTTCTGTGTGCGTCCTTCTGGAACAGAACCTAAAGTGAAGTTTTATTTTGGTGTTGTCGGCTCTAGCAATGAAGAGAGCGAACAAAAACTGACTCAGTTGCAACAAGCGGTCATGTCTTATATGGAAGCTTTTATTTCTTAACATTGCCCTTGCGTACAGGCTTGCTGTACGCCAAGGGTTTTTTCTTCGTTCATGTTCCCCTGCTGCTGTTCATAGAATAGGAAGACAACGAAGGAGGGAGCGCGTTGTCTGACAATCGGAAAGAACTGCAGTATGCGATTGAAGAAATTACTGAAATTGCTAAAGGATTTGGCCTTGATTTTTATGAAATGCGCTATGAAATTTGCCCAGCGGATATCATTTACACATTTGGTGCTTATGGGATGCCAACACGGTATAACCATTGGTCGTTTGGCAAGCAATACCACAAAATGAAACTTCAGTATGATTTAGGGTTAAGCAAAATTTATGAGCTCGTGATTAATTCTGATCCATGCTATGCCTTTTTGTTAGACAGCAATAGTTTGATCCAAAACAAGCTTATTGTGGCCCATGTGTTGGCCCATTGTGACTTTTTTAAAAACAACATTCGCTTTTCCAATACACGGCGCGATATGGTAGAGAGCATGAGCGCAACCGCCGAACGGGTTGCCCACTATGAACATATTCATGGCAAAGAGCAAGTTGAAAATTTTCTTGATGCTGTTTTGGCGATTCAAGAGCATATTGATCCTGGGCTTGTCAAGCCAGTGGAGAGCAGCGAATTGACATTTGAAAAGCCACGAGCTTCTGAATACGAGGATTTGTGGAATTTAGAAGAGCAACCGAAAAAGGAAGCGGCTCCAAAAAAGAAACGTTTTCCTGAAAGCCCTGAAAAAGATGTGCTTCGTTTTATCGAACACCATAGCAGGGAATTGGAACCTTGGCAACGTGATATTTTGACAATGATGCGCGAAGAGATGCTTTATTTTTGGCCACAATTGGAAACGAAAATCATGAATGAAGGCTGGGCCTCTTTTTGGCATGCACGGATCATTAGAGAAATGGATTTAACGAGCGAAGAGGCCGTTGAATTTGCGAAGTTGAACGCTGCTGTTGTCCAGCCATCGAAAACATCCATTAATCCTTATTACTTAGGGTTGAAAATTTTTGAGGATATTGAACAACGCTACAACGAGCCAACAGAGGAAATGCAGCGCAAACAAGGGATTAAGCCAGGGAGCGGGCGAGAGAAAATCTTTGAAGTCCGTGAAATTGAATCGGATACGTCCTTTATCCGCAACTATTTAACAAAAGAGCTCGTCCACCGGGAAGACATGTACTTATTCCAAAAACAAGGTTCCGACTATAAGGTTGTCGACAAAGCTTGGGAAGGTGTACGTGACCACATTACTAAATCGCGGGTCAATGGCGGCTTTCCGTACCTGGTAGTAACGGATGGCGATTACTTAAAAAATGGGGAGCTGTATATTACCCATCGTTTTGAAGGAATTGAACTTGATGTTGGCCATTTAGAGAGAGTCCTTCCTTATCTTTATCAACTATGGGGCCGCACCGTTCATTTGGAAACAGAAATTAATGAAAAACAGATTGTTTTTATTTACGACGGCGGCAAAATGCACCGCAAGTATTTATAGGGGCAGCAGATAGCCCTTTTTTTGTGCAACGTGAGCGAATGTCTTTACGTTACATAGGCATACAAAAAAATTTCAAAATGATCGATATATTAATTGACGGTCGTTTCGTTTCAGAGTAAGATAGATTTTACGACTCTACGGTATTTCGTAATTCTAAGCATTGACTTTAAGAGGTGGTGTAACGGTGGAGACTTTTAGGCGTCTGGCAACGTTTTATCTTCCAGATAAAAGGTTTTTTGTGTTTTCTTTGATCGCATTGTTTTTTGTGACAGCAATTACGGTTGTTTATCCGGTTGTTTTGCAAATCGCCATTGATGTTGGTATTAGCGGCGGAGAATACGGCATTATCCCTTACTTGGCGATCGGTTTAATTTTAATCATGGCAGTAAAAGGAATTGCCACGTACATCAACCAATATTTTGGTGATTTATTTGGCGTACGGGCTGTTTATCGTCTTCGGAAAGCGCTTTATAAAAAACTGCAATTCCTTCCATTTACTTATTACGACAATGCTAAAACCGGCGATTTGATGTCAAGGCTAACAGCGGACGTGGAAGCATTCCGCTTTTTTCTTTCGTTTGGCTGCGCTCAGCTTGTCAACTTTGTCCTGCTTGTCGGCTTTTCGCTGATCGTTATGTTTTACTATTCGGTGCCTTTAACAATTGTGACAATGGTGACATTGCCGTTTTTAAGTGTCGTTGTTTACAAGTTTGATAAACGGGTACATCCGGGATTTCGGCGTGTCCGTAAATCACTAGCTTCGCTCAACACAAAAGTGCAAGAGAATGTAAGCGGCATGCATACGGTCAAAGCCCTTGCCCAGGAAGACACAGAAAAAAACCGTTTCCATAAACAAAATGACGATTATCGTGCAAAAAACGTAGAAGTCGCTAATGTATGGGGAACGTATTTTCCGTTAATGGAATTCATCGGCAACACGTCTGCTGTGCTTCTTCTTGGTTTTGGCGGTTATTTAGCGGTACAAGGCCAATTGACGGCCGGCGAATTAACGGCTTTCTTTAGCCTTGTATGGTTCATAATTGGTCCCATTATGAACCTTGGATTTATTATCAACACGTTTTCACAGTCAAAAGCGTCAGGTGAACGTTTGCTTGAAATATTGGATGAAGAGGAGCGGAAAAACGGAGTAGAGCAAACAAGCTCATATACGAAGCTTGAGGGCGATGTGGTTTTTAAAAACGTCGAGTTACGCTATAACAACAAAGCCAAAAATGCGCTCACCGATATCTCTTTCCATGCACCTAAAGGGTCGACAATCGGGCTTGTCGGTGCAACAGGCTCAGGAAAATCAAGCATTATCCAGCTTATCATGCGCTTTTATGAAAAAACAGCGGGTGACATTTTCATTGATGGCAAACCGGTAGAAGAATATGATGTGAAGGAACTGAGGAGCAATATCGGCCTCGTGCTTCAACAAACGTTTTTGTTCTCTTCTTCTATCCGTGACAACCTTGCCTATGGAAACCCTGATGTTCCGATGGAAGAAATCGTAGCGGCGGCTAAGCGTGCCGATGCACATGACTTTATCAGCTCGCTTCCAGACGGATACGACACGATTCTCGGCGAACGGGGCCTCGGTCTTTCTGGAGGGCAAAAGCAGCGAATTGCCATTGCCAGGGCGATGATTTTAAACCCGAGCATTCTTATTCTAGACGATGCGACAAGCGCTGTTGATATGCAAACAGAAATGAAAATCCAGCAAGCGCTAAAAGAAATAATGGAGGGGCGAACAACGTTTGTCATTGCCCATCGGATATCATCTGTAAAGCATTGTGACAAGATTCTCGTTCTTGAAGACGGGAGCATTGTTCAAGACGGAGACCACGAAAGCCTTCTACAGGAAGAAGGGCTATACAGACGGATTTACGATATCCAAAACCAAGATCAACAATATGTGCTGCAACAAGCGTAAGGATGTGACCAGGCATGGAACAGGCAAGAAGGAAAACTCGTTTTCACTATTCAACTGAGGAAATTATTGAAAAGCCCTTTAACTGGAAACAAATGACGCGTCTATTTTCGTTTTTGGCGCCTTACGCAAAAAGCCTGTTGCCAAAAACGATTTTTGTTATGCTCCTGGCGACGGCAGTGCGGCTGATTATCCCAATATTTATCGGTGTATTCGCTGTCGACAGGCTGGAAAAAGGGTTAGCGACCACCGCCGATATGGTGCTTTATGCAGGCATTGTTTTAGGCTTGTATCTATTCGCCTATGTGGCCAATTTATTCCGTATCCGCTGGACGAACCAGCTTGGCCAGCACGTTATTTTTGACATTCGCAAAAAGCTGTTTGACCATATCCAGCATTTGTCCCATCGATTTTATGACCAGCGTTCAGCTGGCTCGATTCTTGTAAGAGTAATCAATGATGTGAATTCTCTCCAAGATTTGTTTACAAACGGCGTTATTAATTTATTGATGGATGCGGTCATGCTTGTTGGGATTGTGGTGATTTTATTCTCGCTCAGCCCAGAACTTGCGGTTGTCATTCTCATCGTTTTGCCGATTATGTTTTTTATTTCAACGAAACTGCGCCGGCAAATTCGCCGTGCTTGGCAAACCGTGCGTTTGCGCCAATCTAGGCTGAATTCCCATTTGAATGAGAGCATTCAAGGTATTCGCGTGACACAAGCCTATGCCCAAGAACATGAAAACATGGATTTCTTTGACGAAGTGAACAGCCAAAACTACGAGAGCTGGCGCCAGGCTACACGGATGAACGCATTGTTCCGACCATTTGTTGAAATGGCAAGTGCGCTTGGAGGAGCGATATTAATTTGGTATGGCGCGTTTTTAATCCAAAGTGATGCGAGTACATTAGAATTAGGCGTGTTTGTATCTTTTGCTTTTTACATCGGCATGTTTTGGGAACCAATTTCCCGTTTAGGGCAAGTGTACAACCAGCTTCTTGTCGGCATGGCTTCGAGCGAGCGGATTTTTGAATTTCTCGATGAAAAGCCGAATGTGGAAGATAAGCCAGATGCACAGCCGCTTACGGACATAAAAGGAGAAATCGTCTTTAAAGAAGTGGAGTTTTCTTACGACGGCAAACGTCGGGCATTAAACGGCGTTGATCTTACCTTTCATGCTGGCACGACAGTCGCTCTTGTCGGCCATACTGGTTCTGGCAAGTCAACGATTGTCAACTTGATGAGCCGTTTTTATGATCCGACTTCCGGGGAGATTCACTTAGATGGCGTTGATTTAAAAGACATTCGCCTTGCCGATCTGCGCAAACATGTCAGTTATGTCCTCCAAGACACGTTTATTTTCGCAGGCACAATCATGGATAACATTCGTTTTGGCAATCCTTCAGCCACAGACGAAGAAATCATAGCAGCAGCTCAAGCAATCGGAGCCCATTCCTTTATCGAAAAGTTGGAACAAGGCTACCAAACTGAAGTCGAAGAACAAGGGAATGTGCTATCTGTAGGGGAACGGCAACTTCTTTCCTTTGCCCGGGCGTTAATTGCCGATCCGCGTATTTTAATTTTGGATGAGGCTACCGCCAGCATCGATACAGAAACCGAAGTGAAAATCCAAAACGGGCTTAAAAAGCTGTTGGCAGGTAGAACGGCGATCATGATTGCCCATCGCCTTTCAACGATTCGCGATGCCGACAACATCATTGTCCTTGAACATGGCAATGTGATTGAACAAGGTACCCATGACCAACTGATGGAAAAGAAAGGGACCTATTTTGGCCTCGTCAAGTCGCAATATGCTGCAATCAAGGATTAAAAAAGAAGCTTTCCTTCTTTGCCGGAGGAAAGCTTTTTTTCAACGGATAAATTGATTGACTTTTTCGTCAAAAGAGGAGTAGAATAGAAGTCATTCAATTAATCAGATTTTTTGGTGAGTGGACGAAAAAAAGAGAAAAAGATTAAGAGATACCGGGGTGTTAGAGATGAAATATGCATTTGCACAAAGGGTTCGCCATTTGAAGTCATCAGCTGTACGAGACATATTAAAAGTGGTGAACCGGGGGGACGTCATTTCCTTTGCAGGAGGCTTGCCAGATGATGGCTTATTTCCGCTAAAGGCGATTGAAGAAGCATTTAGCCGCGTGTTTGCAAGTGGAAATAAGGCATTGCAATACGGAGAAACAGAGGGGTATCTGCCTTTGCGCGAAGTCATTCTCGAACGGATGGAGAAAAAAGGCATAACAGGCTTAACCGCTGATGAGATGTTATTAACGACTGGTTCGCAGCAGGCAATCGATTTATTTTCCCGCGTGATGATCGGACCAGGGGACGTCATTTTTACGGAAGAGCCAACTTATTTAGCTGCATTGCAAGTTTTTCAGTCGTACGAAGCGACAATTATTCCTGTTAAATGTGATGCAGACGGAATGATGATGGACGATTTAGTTCGAAAAATAAAAGAATATAAGCCTAAAGTCATTTATGTGGTTCCAACATTTTCAAACCCGACAGGCCGTGTTTGGACGCTTGAGCGGCGCAAAGAACTAGTGGGCTTAGCGCGTAAGCACCATGTTCTTATTTTTGAAGACGATCCATACGGCGACATCCAATTTACTCCAGGAGGCTATACGCCAATTGCGGCTCTTGATGATGGCTCCCATGTGTTGTATACGAGTACGTTTTCCAAAACGGCCGTTCCTGCTTTGCGGACGGGTTGGATAACGGGCCCATACCAAATTATCCGCATGATGGCGCAAGCGAAACAGGCCAATGACTTGCACTCCAACTCGATTGGCCATCAGGCACTTTACCATCTATGCCGCGACTTCGATTTTGATGGTCATATTCATAACATTAGTGAGTTGTACGGACACCGGAAGAATGTCATGGTTGATTGTTTGAAAGAGGCGAAAGAGCGCGGCTCGATTCAGTTTATCGAACCAGAAGGCGGCATGTTCCTATGGGTAGAGGCAGAACCGCACATTAATACAGAAGCTTTGCTGCCACGCGCTGTAGAAAAGGGAATGGCCTATGTACCAGGACGGCCATTTTATGCAGGAGCCCCGCAATTAAATACACTGCGCCTTAACTTCACTCATGCAACTGATGCAGAAATTGAAAAAGGTATGGGCATTATGCTCGGCATTTTTGAAGAAGCGAAAGAGAAGTCATTGCTATTGAACTAACTAATCGCTTAGCAAAAGACAGCCTCGTCCAAGACGAGGCTGTCTCAGATCGTAGACAAAACGCCTTTGAGAAAATAATTCTCAAAGGCGTTTTTTTGATGATAAAGAGATGGGTGGATATTGGAGACTTTGGAGTTGGAGGAAGATTCCTCCTCCAACTCCAGGTGGCTAATTTTTTCAAGTTCATCGCACCAAAAACAAACATCGCCTGCATTGCATTTTTTTCCAACCCTTTCAGGTTGGTCCAACGCAGACCATGCTTCTGTTTCAGATCGGCAAAGACACGCTCAATCGTTTCTTTCCGCTTGGCGTAGATGTCTCGGTTCCGTTCAGTATGCCTCAGATGTTCTGCTTCATCCAAGGCATCCTGCCAAATATGGCGAAGGACGAGCTTTTGGTGATTCCGATTCTTTGTGCACTGGGTGAGCAGTGGGCACGACTCACAAATCCGAGGGTCGGAGATATATTCACGATATCCCTCTCGATTCGTTGTTCGGTAAGAAAGCACCTGGTTTTGGGGACAAAGAAAACAATCGTAGTATTCATCATAGACAAACTCGTTTTTCCGGATATAGCCTTTAGGGGTCATCGGGCGTTTATATGGCATGACGGGATGAACGCCTTCTTCTTGAAGTTTTTTGGCAATGGCAGGCGTTTTATACCCCGCATCCACCGCGACAACCTTTGGTTGGCACACTTTCGTTTTCAATTGATCAAACAGTTCGTGGAAAACCTGACTATCGTGGACATTCGCCGGTTTTACGATCGTTCCTAAAACAAATCCATTGGCATCGCAAGCCGTATGGAAATTGTAGGCAAACATCTTTTCCCGCTCGCTTTTGACGTAATAACCGCTCTCAGGATCGGTGGTACTTTCCTTGACCTCCCTCGACGGGTCTTTTTGCGAGGGAGGTAAGGGCTTTTTTCCGTTTTTCACCCGTTCCCCATTGATTTCTTCTTCTAGTTGAGTTTGATAGGCACGCGTCTCGGTGCGTACGACCTTTTTGCGATGCTTTCGTTTATTGGCGTTGGCTTTAATGGAAGTCGAGTCGATAAAAGCCACCTCTGGACTCACAAATCCTTTGTCCATAGCTTGTTTCAGAATCCGATAAAAGAGTTGTTCAAACACATCACTGTCCCGGAAACGACGAACGTAGTTCTTCCCAAACGTAGAAAAGTGGGGGATCTTATCCTCAAAGCCAAATCCTAAAAACCAACGGTAGGCCACGTTGGTTTCGATTTCTTTAATCGTTTGGCGCATCGAACGAATGCCAAAGATGTATTGAATGAAAACCATTTTGATCAACACCACGGGATCAACACTCGGCCGGCCCCTGTCTTTTGAGTAAAGGTCTTCGACAAGGTCATAAATGAAATCAAAGTCAATCGCCGCATCAAGCTTCCGGACGAGATGATCCTCTGGCACCAGCTTTTCAATCCAGACCATTTCCATTTGCATTCGCTTATCTTCCAACTGTTTGGACAACATTCTTCCTCACCCTGTACCTTTTTTTCTCTCTTTTATTGTACAAAAAAGCCTGTCGACTGTCTCGGTAAAACCGAGACTTTGTCGACAGGCTGAGACAGCCTCGTCCAAGACGAGGCTGTCTTTCTTTTGGCAAACGCTCGCATCCTTCGTTGTTCATTTCGGCTGACTAGCGTTTTCTATCAATCTGAAGATCGTTCACATATTCCGCAATCGTTTTATCCGTTCTTCTGGCGGCGGATGGGTTGAAAATAACGACGCGGCTTTCTTTTTTAACGGGTCCGCAAAGTATAGCGATGCGGTTGAAGACGATGCTTCTTCCACAGGAATACGCGTATTCGTAATAGTTTCCAGTGCGCTTGCTAACGCTACAGGGTTGCGGGTCAACTCTACTGCACTCGCATCAGCCAAATACTCGCGGTTGCGGGAAATGGCAAGCTGCATCATCGTGGCCACAAGCGGCGAAAGCAAGACGAGGAAAATCGCAATGATGAGAATAAGCGGATGCTTGTTGTCTTTATTACGTCCTCCAGAAAACACGAAAAAACGCATGCCGAGATCGCTCAATATGGCGATTGCCGATACGAGAGCGACGGCAATGGTAGATAAGCGTATATCATAATTGCGAATATGGGCCACTTCATGAGCAAGCACACCTTCAATTTCTTCGCGGGAGAGGCGCTCCATCAATCCGGAAGTGACGGCTACAGCGCCCGATTTTGGCGAAATCCCTGTTGCAAAGGCATTCGGGCTTTTGTCTTGAATAATAAAAATTCGCGGCATTGGGATCCGCGCTGCAATGGCTAATCCCTCGACGGTGTGCCATAAAAACGGCTGTTCCGTTGATGAAGTGATCTCACGGGCGTGGTTCATGCGCATGACAACATTGGTGCTTGTGGAAATCATAAAAATCGTATAGCCTCCGGCGATGACCGCGGCAAAAATAGCGCCGCTCACGTAATCGCCGGCACGCACGTACGTAATAGCGGCGCCGATCAAGAGAACAAAAACAATAAAGAGGGCGACCAAAAAAACCGTCTTTCGTTTATTGCGGGCAATCTGGATATGAAACAATGGCTCCCCTCCTTAAAATTGCACTTTTACCGGTTCTTTTTCCTCATCAGGAATGTCAAGGAGTTCCATGCGCATAAAAGAATGAATATTAGCAATCAGATTGGATGGAAACGACTCCAGCTTAGTATTATAGCGCATCACAGTTGAATTATAAGCTTGACGGGCGTACGCAATTTTATTTTCTGTTCCAGCAAGCTCTTCCTGAAGCTGCAAAAAGTTTTTGTTCGCTTTTAAATCGGGATACGATTCCCCAAGGGCAAATAATTGCCTAAGCATGCCGTTTAGCTCAGCATTTTGCTCGACACGTTCGTGGCGGCTCGCATTCGGCTGGGCAATGACGTTTCGTTTTTCAATGACGCCAGTCAACGTTTCCTGTTCATGTTTGGCGTAGCCTTTTACGGTTTCAACGAGATTTGGAATTAAATCATAGCGTCGTTTTAACTGCACATCAATTTGTGCCCACGATTCCTCGGCCCAATTTCGGTGCTTGACGAGTGAGTTGTAGCTAGCAATCCAAGCAAGCCCAATAACAGCAATGATGACAATGATAAGAATAATCATCTCTATGTACCACCTTTCTTTTAATACCATTTACGGACAGCAAAAGTCGAAGTTTCGTTTTTCATAAAAAAAGTCTAGCATGGATGGCGTGAAAAGAACAGCATAGCCACTGGATGGGGCAAATAGGATAAACAGAAAGGATTTGACTTACGAAAAAGAGTACGTTACGATTTTGGTAACGCTTTCATTTCTAAAAGTTGGCTTTTCCTGAACGGTCGCTCAGATTATGAAAAGAAGGAGAGCATGCCATGACAGTCAGACTGACAAAAGACCAAGAAATGATTAAAGACATGGTTAGGCAATTTGCCCGCAAGGAAATTGCCCCACTGGCGCGAGAGCTAGATCGAGATTCGCGTTTTCCAGAGACGATTTTTAAAAAGATGGGGCAGCTTGGCTTGCTCGGTTTGCCGTTCCCCGAAAAATACGGCGGGTCAGGAGGAGATACGGTCTCTTATGCACTTGCTGTCGAAGAAATCGGCTACGCATGCGGCGGTACCGGCTTGAGTTATGCTGCAGCGGTATCTCTTGGTGCAAGTCCGATTTTCTACTACGGCACAGAAGAACAAAAGCAAACCTATTTAGTTCCACTTGCAAAAGGCGAATCCCTTGGTGCATTCGGGTTAACAGAACCAAATGCTGGTTCTGACGCGGGTGGGACGCAGACAAAAGCTGTCTTTGAAAACGGCGACTATATTCTTAATGGTGAGAAATGTTGGATCACGAATGCGATGTACGCGCAAACCGTTATCATTACTGCCGTTACCGGAACGCAATCAAACGGCAAAGAACGGATTTCAGCGTTTATTGTACCAACAGATACACCTGGTTTTACGATTACGGCTCCTTACGACAAAATGGGCGTCCGCGCTTCAAACACATGTGAACTTGTCCTTGAAGATGTCCGTGTCCCTGAAAGCAATTTGCTTGGCGATCCTGGAAAAGGCTTCAGTCAATTCCTTTACACGTTGGATGGTGGGCGAATTTCAATTGCAGCCCTTGCAGTCGGCATTGCCCAAGCTGCCTTTGACCGGGCGTTAGCCTATGCGAAAGAACGAAAACAATTTTCGAAGCCGATCGGCTCATTCCAAGCGATTCAATTTAAGCTAGCCGATATGGCGATGGAAATTGAACTTGCTCGTAATATGGTGCACAAGGCAGCTGCTTTAAAGGATGCAGGAGCACCGTTTGGCAAAGAAGCGGCCTATGCCAAACTGTTCGCTTCTGAAATGGCAACACGCACATGCAACCAGGCCTTGCAAATTCATGGCGGCTATGGCTATATGCGCGAATATGAAGTAGAACGGATGCTCCGTGATGCCAAGCTATTGGAAATTGGCGAAGGCACTTCGGAAATCCAACGCCTTGTCATTGCTAGGCATTTAGGGTTAGCAGCTTTACAGCAAAAGGAGGCGAAACGGTGATCAATACAGTATTAATTGCCAACCGTGGCGAAATTGCCTCGCGCATTATCCGTACATGCAAAAAGCTTGGCGTAAAGACTATCGCTGTTTATTCAGAAGCTGATTGCAATGCAGAACACGTCACGCTTGCCGACGAGGCCTACTGCATTGGCGGTTCACGTGTCCAGGAGAGCTATTTAAACCAAGAACAGATTTTGGCTGTTGCCAAACAAGCAAAAGCTGATGCCATTCATCCCGGTTACGGGCTGTTGTCCGAGCAAGCTTCATTTGCGACCGCCTGTAAGGACAATGGGCTAACCTTTATTGGCCCTTCAGCAACGGCAATTGCGCTGATGGGCGATAAATTGCAAGCTAGAAAGACGATGGAGGCAGCGGGCATCCCTGTTATTCCAGGAAGTAGCGCTCTTGCCTCAGCAGCAGAAGCAAAGACGAAAGCAAGGGAAATTGGCTTTCCGGTTATGGTCAAAGCCGCTTCAGGTGGCGGCGGCATCGGCATTGACGTGTGCCGGAATGAAGAGGAAATCGAAGCAGCTTTTGCCCGAAACGAAAAGAAAGCACGTATGTTTTTTGGCGACAGCTCTCTTTATTTGGAGAAGTTGCTTGAGCGGCCGCGTCACATTGAAATTCAAGTGCTCGCTGACAGCGATGGCCATATCCTCGCATTTGGGGAGCGGGAATGTTCCATTCAAAGGAGACATCAAAAAGTTGTTGAAGAAGCGCCATCTCCTTTTTTAGACCAAACGACTCGTGAGGCGATGGAGGAAATGGCGAAAAAAGCAGCTGCCGCCATCGGTTATGAAAATGCTGGCACAATTGAATGTTTGCTAGACAGCGACGGAAATTATTACTTTTTGGAAATGAATACACGGCTGCAAGTCGAACATCCAGTGACAGAGGAAGTCTTTGGCATTGATCTTGTGGAATGGCAATTGCGGATAGCAAATGGCGATGTGCTGCCGTGGCAGCAGCATGAGCTCAGAGGCAGCGGCCATGCGATCGAAGTCCGCATTTATGCAGAAGACCCAATACGCTTTTTCCCTTCGCCTGGGATGATAAAGGACATCTCTCTTCCGAAACAACCTTTTATCCGCCATGAATGTCCGGTGAAAGCAGGAAGCGTGATTACCCCGTTTTATGATCCGATGATCGCTAAGCTCATTGTTAAAGGGGGCACGCGCATTGAAGCGATTACTCGATTAAAGGAAGCGCTCAATGACTATGACATAACAGGGGTAAAAACCAATCTGCCTCTTTTGCGGGCAATATGCGATCACCAAGCTTTTATTGAAGGCAACACGCCTACATCTTTTATAAATGATTATAAAGAAGAACTTTTCATAAAGGAGAGAGAAGCATGAACCATATTACAGCGACAATGGCAGGGAACGTTTGGAAAGTTACTGTAAAAGAAGGCGACGAAGTGAAGGCTGGAGATGAAGTCGCCATTTTAGAATCAATGAAAATGGAGATTCCAATTGAGGCAGAACGCGCAGGGAAAGTCAAGGCGATCGTCAAGCCAGAAGGGGAGTTTGTCAACGAAGGGGACGTTTTGATTGAGCTCGAGTAAAACGCTTGTGCAGACAGCAGCTCACGATGGAATTGCCCGTATTACGTTAAACCGTCCACAAGCAGCCAATGCGCTCTCGCTTGCGCTTTTAGATGAGCTCGAAGCGGCTTGCGACTGGGTTGCACAAGAGCACAACATCCGTGTTGTTATTTTAGCTGGCGCAGGCGAAAAAGCGTTTTGTGCCGGCGCTGACTTAAAAGAACGGGCAAACATGACAGAAAGCGAGGCCATTTATGCGGTCAAGCGGATAGGTGAGGTGATTGCACGGGTGGAAAAGCTTCCACAGCCCGTCATTGCCGACGTAGGGGGCAGTGCCTTTGGCGGTGGGTTGGAACTGTGTCTTGCTTGCGATGTCCGCATTTTTGCTGAAGACAGTTTTTATGGTTTGACCGAAACCAAATTGGCGATTATTCCAGGAGCTGGGGGGACGCAGCGGCTGCCTCGTTTAATTGGCCCAGGAAAGGCAAAGGAACTCATTTTCACGGCAAGGCGCTTAACTGGAACAGAAGCCCGTAAATACGGTTTGTGCGAATGGGCACTGCCTCGAGAAAAAACATCCGCAGCTGCTTCACAGTTGGCGGTCGAGATGGCGAGCAACGGCCCGATTGCGTTGCAAGCAGCAAAAAAGGCAATCAACGAAGGGGCAGCCCTTCCTCTTGAAGCCGCTTTGGCTGTGGAACGCGAAGCATATTTGCAGACATTGCAAACCGAAGATCGATTAGAAGGGCTTGCTTCATTCAAAGAAAAGCGCCCTCCCGTTTACAAAGGCAAATAGGAGTTGAGAGCGAGATGACATTTGAGCAAACCAAATTGGCGAAGGAAACGGAAATTTTTAAAGGCGGCCATACGAAATACCATCAACAAAATGCGAAGAAAGGCAAATTGTTTGCCAGGGAGCGTTTGCAGTTGTTGCTTGATGACGGCTTGACTACTGAAGACGGCTTGTTTGCTAACTGTGAAGCGGACGGTCTGCCAGCAGACGGAGTCATTTGCGGAATGGGTACGATAGACGGCAAGCCTGTTTGTGTGATGGCGAATGATTCGACCGTTAAGGCAGGTTCTTGGGGAGCGCGAACGGTTGAGAAAATCATCCGTATTCAAGAAACGGCAGAAAAATTGTCCGTGCCGCTGTTGTATTTGGTTGACTCAGCTGGTGCAAGAATTACTGACCAAGTTGAGATGTTTCCAGGGCGGAGAGGGGCAGGCCGTATTTTTAGCAATCAAGTAAAACTGTCAGGAAGAATTCCGCAAGTTTGTATTCTTTTCGGTCCTTCAGCTGCGGGCGGCGCGTACATTCCTGCATTTTGCGATGTTGTTATTATGGTGGACGGAAATGCTTCCATGTATTTAGGTTCGCCGCGGATGGCACAAATGGTTATTGGCGAGGATGTCACGCTTGAAGAAATGGGCGGCGCCAGCATGCACTGCAGTGTGTCAGGCTGTGGTGATATTCTAGCCAAAAACGAGGAAGACGCGATTTCCCAGGCGCGTGCTTATTTAAGTTATTTGCCGCCAAGCTATAAAGAGAAGCCGCCTAGTAAAGAGGCGCGCCCGCCGAAAGATGTGCCAAAAACAATCGAAGACTTGATCCCGCAAAATCAAAATGCACCATTTAATATGTATGACTTGCTCGAGCGCCTTGTCGACAACGACAGTTTTTTTGAGATCAAGCGAAACTTCGCTCCAGAACTCATCACTGGCTTTGCCCGGTTAAACGGGCAGGCGATCGGCATTGTCGCCAATCAACCAAAGGCAAAAGGTGGAGTATTGTTTCCAGACTCAGCTGACAAAGCCGCTCGCTTCATTACTCTTTGTGATGCTTTTCAGCTGCCGCTTTTGTTTTTAGCGGACATTCCAGGTTTTATGATCGGCACCAAAGTCGAACGTGCTGGCATTATCCGCCATGGTGCAAAAATGATTGCCGCTATGGCTGAAGCGACTGTACCGAAAATTTCCGTCATCGTTCGAAAAGCATACGGGGCCGGACTGTATGCAATGGCCGGGCCTGCTTTTGACCCAGATTGTTGCCTTGCCCTTCCGCAAGCACAAATTGCGGTGATGGGGCCAGAAGCAGCGGTCAACGCCGTATATGCAAACAAAATTGCTGAACTTGGGGAACAGGAGCGGAAAGCATTTATAGAGGAAAAACGTGAAGCATATAAACGAGATATCGATGTTTATCGCCTTGCTTCAGAGCTAGTCATCGACGGGGTTGTCAACGGCAATGACTTACGACAAGAATTGGGGCAGCGCTTTGCTTTTTATGAAAGCAAGCGGATGGTGTTTAGCGAACGAAAACATCCTGTTTATCCCGTTTAAGACGGAGCGCTTGAACAATAATAAATCCCCTTGTGCCCGATAAGGCCAGTGACGGTCTTATGGGCCTTTTTCGTATGGATCGATGATCACGAAACAATCGCTTCTTCTCGTATACGGACAGAGGTATTTAGAGGACGGGCACGTTACAGCAGTAGGCGTCATTTCGTCTCTTTTACTCGTTCAATTAAAGGTGGTGCCAATAACGCGTTTTGATCGCTTCTAAGTGCTTTTCAATGTTTTCGTCATGGATAAACGCTTCCAGTTCGGCTTGTGAATAGTCTAAGTGCTTGCGCTTTTTAATGGTAATCGTGAAAAAAAGGAATGAAAATGTCATTGTTTTTGCGGCCTCCTTTCTAGTAACGGTATGCGTTTCCTTCCTTTTCGTCGTTGCCAGCTATTTTCACTTGGTTTTTCCAGGCTTGCTTTTCATGACGAATCCGATTGAACGTTTCTCTGCACAAAAGGCTCTCACTTGTGTAACACGTGGGTGAAACGAACCCCTGCTTCTTTTAAATAAAGAGTGCAGGGGAGGGGGCTGCTTGCCTACGCTTGTGAATTAAAAGCCTATCGATTTTACCTTGTTTTAAAGGGTAAGTTCTCCAATGTTTCCCATGCGATTTTTCGCACTTTGATTGGATTGGTCAACGAGGATTCCTTCAGGTGTCCGCAGTTTGCTTTGCAGCAATGCTTTTTGGGCAGCGTCAGCTGTGTAGACTGAGCCAAATAAATCAAGTGTGCCAATTTTTTCGTTTAGAACGTTCTCGGCTATTTTTTCTGTAATGGTTAATGTGTCGTCGACAACGATCGTCGTATTTGCTTCCAACCACTCAACGTCTTCTTGTTGCCAGTTCTCTTTTTCAATGAAACGAAAGGCACCAGAATAGGAAAGAACGTCTGTTTCAAATCGATCCAAGCGTTCGTACACTAAGTCTTCAATTTCCTCATGGCAGACGATGTAGGAAGTTGAGTGAATAGCGGTGAAAGCTGCCTGCAATTGTTCTCTGGAAATGCCCTTTTGTAACAGCAACGGCTTGGTGGTGTAAAGTGAGCTGCCCCTAAACCGTTTGATCGAATGTTCATCTAAGCGCAGTGTCCCCGTCGTTACTTGAAAACCAGAGGGAACAATCGCCACTTTGCCTACAATAGAAGCCTTCTCATAAAAACCCTGTTCTTGTGTGGCATACAGAAGCGCCTTTCCGTTAATGGTGAGACGTGCAATTCTGTCTGAAAACAAGGCCATGTCAAGATCAGGCGCCAATTCGAGCTTGCCATTGACGATAAGAAGTTGGCCAGGTGGAAGTGCCTTTAGGTAGCTATTGGTCAATTGAATGCTAGTGGTTTCAATTTGAGGCAAGTGGTCTGTGTACGTTTCAACGGAACCAGAGACCGTTTTTAACAGAAGGTTGACGGCCCCTTTTAGAGCGGGAGGAGCATAAACGCTACCGTGCACAACGATTTGGCAGACTGCCTGTTTGAGCTGCTCGACCGTCACATCCTTTGCGACTATAACCAGGCCGTTCACTAGAAAGGTACATGGTTCGAGCATCGCCTCCAAAAAGGCGGAATCAATGAGCAAACGACCGTTGACGATGCGTGCTTGATAACTAGTTTCCAATGTCTGGCCGATGTTGTTGATAGTTAATTTTGAAAGGAGAGGCGCTGTCTCTTTTGCGTAGATTACAAGTCCGACATTTTCGATTTTTTCAATATCGCGAATGCTCTCTTCGGTAGCATTCACCATGTTTAACAATCCGACATTTCCAATCGTCATTCCCATTTCAATCATCCTCCTCTAATTGTTTGCGCAGCGTCTTGATTGCTTGCGCTAAATGGTAGCGTACGGTTGATGCCGTTAACGCGGTTTGTTCGCTAATTTCGTTGCTGGAAAGCCCGATCCAATAGCGTTTGAAAACAATATCACTTTGAATAGGGGAGAGGGAGCGAAGCAAGTCCGCTGTTTCAATCGCTGTTAGGCCAGCAGCTTGAAAGGCTGGTTCGTTTGCTTCTTCCCACTCCGTTTCTCGTTGGAGCTTGCGGCGCTGGTCAATTAGCTCGTTTTTCATCACTCGATAAAACCATGCCTTTTGTTTATGGCGCGGCCACTGTTCAAGTTCGCTGTGTACCAGTGCTTTCTCGAACGCGTCTTGAAGCAAGTCATTGGCTTCGTGTTCATGGCGGGCAATTGAATAAGCGAAGCGCCGTAAATCTCCATGTAAATCTTCAAATGTCGCCAATATGTCACCTACCTATTCTGCATCTGTCCTCCGTTCATTGTACATTCAATCGAGATTCAATGTTTCCCTCTCATAAAGAGAACGTTTCAATGAACGAAACTGTTGGTCATTGATAAAAAAGTTTTAAGCAATGGGACGGCCTTCAAGAAAAGAGGATTTATAGTGGAAGCGAGCATGCTTGAAGGGAAGCAGTCATTATGTAGCAAAAAGAGGCCTTCCCCTGTTACGTACAGAGGCAAGGCCGCTTAGTGACTTTTTATCATGAGAAGTGGAAACGTTTTAGCGAATGCGTTGTTCGTTTTCTGGGTTAAAGAAGTGTGCTTTATTCATATTAAAAGCAAGCTCAATCGTATCGCCGCTTTTCGCTGTTGTCCGTGAATCAACACGAGCGACGAATTCTTGGCCGTCAATCGATGAGTAAAGCACCATTTCAGCACCAGTCAATTCCGCTACATCGATCAACGCATTGATTTTCGTGTCTGGTGAGGAAGAAATGAATACGGGCTCATCATGAATATCCTCAGGGCGAATGCCGAGAATCAGTTCTTTATCTTGAAAGCCTTGTTCCCGTAAGATAGACATTTTCCCTTCTGGGACGCGTATGCGCTGCTCTTTGACTACGAAATCGCTTCCATCTAAATGGCCTGAAATAAAGTTCATAGATGGAGAGCCGATAAAACCGCCGACGAAAATATTTTCCGGATTGTCGTACACATCTTTCGGTGTGCCGATTTGTTGGATAAAGCCATCTTTCATGATAACGATCCGTGTCGCCATCGTCATCGCTTCTGTTTGGTCATGGGTTACATAAATGGTCGTTGTTTGTAAGCGCTTATGCAATTTTGTAATTTCAGCACGCATTTGCACACGAAGCTTCGCGTCTAAGTTGGACAGTGGTTCGTCCATTAAAAACACTTGCGGATCACGGACGATCGCCCGTCCAAGAGCAACACGTTGACGTTGCCCGCCGGACATTGCTTTTGGTTTCCGGTCAAGCATTTCTTCAAGGCCAAGGATTTTCGCCGCATTATGTACGCGGGTTTTAATTTCTTCTTTTTTAAATTTGCGCAGTTTAAGCCCGAATGCCATATTATCATATACATTCATATGTGGATACAATGCGTAGTTTTGGAAAACCATCGCAATATCCCGGTCTTTTGGAGCCACATCATTCATTCGTTTATCGCCAATGATAAGGTCGCCTTGGGAAATCTCTTCAAGCCCAGCGATCATCCGCAATGTAGTGGATTTACCACAGCCTGATGGGCCGACGAAAACAATAAACTCCTTGTCTTCAATGTCTAAGTTGAAGTCTGTAACAGCCGTAACATCCCCATCATATACTTTATACACATTTTTTAATTGAATCGAAGCCATTTGTCGTTTCCCCTCCTTAGTTATTGTTTGTATTGTAACCCCTTTCATAATGATGGCGCTATGGAAAAAGTGCACAAAAAATAACGGTCAACCTGTGCAGCATGCCGCGGGTTATGGAAGCAGCAAAGCAACAAAGGCGGCATTTGGAAAAGTGCGTATATCAATTCCAGTGACGGCAACAAACTTGTCGATTCTGTATTGCAAGCTATTGCGGTGCAAATGGAGGGTTTTAGCCGCTTTTGTGCTATTCATATTTTCCAGTAAGTATACGCGTACCGTCCTTACCAGCTCTTTGTCGTCAACAATTTCCTGAGGAAGAAAATGAGCGCGCAGCTTTTCGAGCTCGAGCGAAGGGGTTTGCTTTAGTAAGTAAGCTAAACCAGCTTCCGCTGCTTGCAATACGTGGCGCTTCTTTTTGGTTTGATCGTCTTTACAGCAAGCAAACAACTCGCTTTCAAATCGCCATGCCGCCTTTGCTTTTGGTCCTTCCACTGGTGTGCCGACCATGAACGAGATCCCGATGTAAAAGTCTGTTTCAATCAATTCGACAACTGCATCTAAATCAACATCCTCTGCGGCCGAAGGGAACAACAACATGCCGGACATGCTGTTTTGCCATACGAAACAAGTATATGGAGGAAATGTATTAAGAACCGCTTCACGAAAAGCGGCAAAGTCTTCAAGAGGCTTTTCCAATTGAAAATGAACAGCGCAAATGGTTTCTTCTGTTGGCGGCTGTTGCCCGTCGCCGAACAAATAAGCGTGCCATGCGTTTTCTTCTTTTGTTTGTGGAGCAGGAGGAGACAGAGGTTCACTTAAAAGCAAAGACAACAATAGCTGCTCTCTGTCTGTTAGCTTTTGGCGGTTAAAAGAAACCGTATCACGGTTTTCTGATTGCAGCGCCCAACGATCCGACAGGTTGTCCCCTGGTTTCCATAAGGCATGGGCAAATTGTATTTTTAGTTCAGTGATCATCGTTCACGTACCTTTCCAGGTCTTTTTAGGCTAGTATAACAAAAAAGAAGCCTTTCGGAGGCTTCTTTTCACGCTTCTAAACGTCTCTTCCCTTACCGCCAGCGCTGCTGGCTGCGGTTTGTGTTTGTTGGGCTATAAAAAACTAAGAGCGCTTGCTTTGTTTTTCTTGGGGAACATCTTCTTCAATCCGTCCGCCTGAGCGGGGGTTAACGGTTCCTCCATGTAAACCTTCATTCACATATCGGTCGACGTCCAGTTCAAATTTTGCCCGCGCCTCAGAGTCCCGTTTTTCTTTGTTTGGCATCATCATCCCTCCTGGTATTAACATGCACCAAAAGAGTCAAAATGATTTAATATGCTGTTCTGCTTCATACACATGGTAAAGCATTAAATCATGGATCGATTTTTCTAATTGCAACTGTTTATTTATGTCATGAGGGGCGTTTTGCCACAAAATTGAGCCGTCATAGTGGTACGTGCCAGCGACAAAGCGCCCTTCAAAATAGCAAGAAAAACTCCATTTTTGTTTACGGCCGTGGACAGAAAGAGGCTTGTATTGGAAATGGACAAGCACAGAAAACACCTCCATTTTTATGTAAGGGCTTACATAGAGTGTACCATAGGTGGCATTTCATGATCAAAAAAAATCAGCTATAATAGAACAATGGATTTAGGTCCGCATTCCTGGAAAAAGGAGGAAGCCTGCTGGCTTTAGAAAGCAGGCATATGACTGTGCACTGGATATGGTTAGTACTTTTACTCGCCGTCGTCGGCGCTATTGTAGGTGCGGCGACAAACGCCCTTGCAATCCGCATGTTATTCCGCCCTCATCGGGCATACTCAATTGGCAAATGGCAACTTCCCTTTACACCTGGCTTACTGCCTCGGCGACAAAAAGAACTTGCCGTCCAGCTTGGCAATATTGTCGCCAATCATTTGCTTACAGCTGAGGGGCTCGGCAAAAAATTTGGCAGTACCGCTTTTGCAGCTGAACTAACCAATTGGCTAAAAAAACAGCTTGCGAACTGGCTTAGGAGCGAACGAACCGTTGAGTCGATTTTAAAGTCGCTGTTTCAAGCAGATATTGGCCGTGAACAGCTTGTCGTCCAATCCAAATCATGGCTGAAGGACCGCCTCAAACGCTATTTACAAAAAAACAAGGAAGTGTCTATTAAAAGCGTCGTCCCACAAGAATTGCAGGATCGTTTAACGGACTGGCTTCCAGAGGCGTCAGCCTTGTTGTTAAAACGGGCAACAGCTTATATTGACAGTGAAGAAGGCGAGCAGCGGATTGGTGCAATGGTGAGACAGTTTTTGACGACAAAAGGAAAAGTCGGCAGCATGGTATCCATGTTTTTTTCTGCTGATAAGTTGACGGAATATGTGTTGCCTGAAATTAAAAAATTCCTTCATGATGAACAGACAAAGGAAACGGTACAAAGCTTGCTTCAAACGGAGTGGCACCGTATGCTCAACAGACCGCTTGCTTCTTTTCAGGCAGAGAACTATGTCGATCAGTTTGTTGATAAAGCTGCAGAAGAGCTTGAAGGAAAGATACCTGTTTTAAATTGGTATAACGCGCCTTTAAGTACATGGACAACGCCATATGCAGAACCACTCGTTGAACGGGGTGTCCCTGTCATTGTCGGCATGGTAACGGTTTACATGGAACAACATATTGCCGATATCCTTAGCAAGCTCCGTCTGGAGGAAGTGATTGAAGAGCAAGTAGCCTCGTTCTCAATGGCGCATTTAGAAAAATTAATAATGAACATTACGAGACGGGAATTGCATATGATTACCCTTCTCGGCGGCTTGATTGGCGGAATCGTCGGCCTCATTCAAGCCGTTATCGTACATTTTTTCTATTAATTGGCCCATATGGCGTGATTTACGGTCGACTTCATGTTATAGTCGGTGAGACTAGCCTTTAGGAGTGATAATGAATGAGCAATGCGTATGATAAAGCGCACGAGCTAAAAGAAGCGTTAGCAGAAACGCAAGAATTTAAGTCGCTTTACGACTTGCATCGGCAAATTGATGCGGACGACATCGCTAAAAAAATGCTTGAAAATTTCCGGAAGCTTCAGCTCGATTTGCAGCAAAAGCAAATGCAAGGCGTGCAAATTAGCGAGGAAGAAGCGCAACAAGCACAGCAGCAATTTGAACTCGTTTCCCAGCATGAATTGATTTCAAAATTGATGGATGCGGAGCAACGGTTAAGTGTGATTATTACAGACTTGAACAAAATCATTACCGAGCCACTTGAGCGCATTTATGGCGAACCGCCACAAGAGCAATAAGTTTTTTACGATCTGCCGAACAAGGCAGGTCGTTTTTTTATGGCCGGTCCGCAAGCGGCAAACAGCCAGTTCTACTTTTTTCCTCGTCATCATAATACTAGTACAGAATGAGGCAAGTTCACAGTACATCAAGAGAATTGAAGGGGGAATGGATGTGAAGGCCTATAAACTGCTGGCGGTCAATATTGATGGAGCCATTTTTGGCAAAGATTCGAAGATAAGCAGGAGGACGAAAGAGGCGATCAATTATTTAAAGTATAAAGGGATCACAGTTGTCCTGACGACATCACAGCCTTTTTCACGGGCACAAAAGGCTGCAAAAGCATTAAAGCTTGATGGCATGGTAATCGCTCATGGAGGAGCGCTTGTGGCAGATACAGATAGAAATGAATGGTTTAATCGCCAGCTCGAAATGGATACAACACTAGATTTCTGCCATATCCTTGAACGTTTCGACTGTGATGCCCGCCTATTATATGGCGACCACGCTGTGGCGACTCGGCCCTTGCAAAAACAAAACTTGCTTGCACGAATGTCATTCAGTTCTCCTGGTGAACAGTTAATGTACCCGACCACTTATGTAGATTCCCTTTATGAGCAAGTTCTGAAAGAAGGGAGCGGGCCGCTTAATATCTCCGTAAAATGTGAAAACAGTACAGACTTGGACCATATTTGCGAAGTGTTACAGAAAGAGATCCAAAGCATTGAAATGAGCCGCATAAACAGGAAAGAGTGCATATTTGTTGGTGCTGGTGCTGGAAAAGCACGGGCATTGCAATGGCTTACGAAACAGCGAGGCATGGAGATGGAAGATGTTGTAGCGATTGGCATTGGTGAGGAGGATATTGACATGATAGAAATGGCAGGCCTCGGGGTAGCGATGGGCAATGCCAGTGGAAAACTAAAAGAAAAAGCCTCCTGGGTCACACGGAATGTTGACCAAGACGGCTTTGCCTTTATGGTCCATGAACTGTTCCGAAAGCAACTACGGCTACAAGTGGATTAGGGTCCATCTCTGTCGTAGGGTACAGACGATAGAAATCGCTCAACAGGCATTGTTATTTTTTGCGCAGATGCTCATCGATTCGCATCTTCACTGTCTGGAATAGGGCAACATTCCGTAGCCGCTCTTTTAAGAAAAGGGCGGTATTTTCTATCGGCAGAATAACAGCAGCTTGCCGCTTCTCGTCAACCGATGGGTGAGCTTTTCCGCCTGCGCTTCTTTTAACCGTAATGTGGCTGTTCGGATCGCTTCATCGTCCGTTGCTGCTTCAAACCGTTCATTTAACACTTCTGAACTGTCTTTTTGAAAAGCAGTCAAATAGTAAACCATTGGTTCGCCTCCTTTTGTTTGATAGCGTTTCCATTAGTATAGCATGAAAAAAAGTGTGCATTCACCTATTTTTCATGACTGAATACAATATCGGCAAAGGGGGAATAGTGGATGTCAGTAGAAACAATTAAGTCATTATGCCAGCGGTACACCAATTATCCCGTCAAATTGACGGCACATGACGGCGTCGAACTTGAAGCCATTATTGAATATGTTGACAATGAGAATGCCCATGTCCTTTATCCAGTTGACGAGAATGAAAAACCAATACGCTTGTCCCAATTAGAAGGATTTTCTAGCGCAATGGAAATGCGCTATCCGTATAGCTATCCATACTATGGCTACCCGCCTTACGGCTTTGGTGTCAGGCCATTTGGCTGGCGTCGCTGGGTGCTACCGCTTGCAGCCCTTGCTGCTATTGCTCTGTTATAGGCATGCTCCAGCTAAGGGCATGCCTTTACATATTTCTTGAGAGTGAGGAAGATTACGTAAATTCAGCGGAAAGTTCGCGATTTAAAACGAAATTATGTAAAATAAAGCTATACCACTTGAAGGTGTCGATAAATGGTTAGGGATTTCCTGTTTATGGGCAGGTAACTGAAAGTGAAAACCTAAAGAGGACAAGCTTTTAGACACAATTGTAGATGAAATTGACTGGAGCTGTTAGGAGGATTGCAGATGGAAACATATAATATTTACCTAGTAGAAGATGAAGCGAATTTATCAGAGGTATTAAAGGCTTATTTGCAAAAGGAAGGATGGAACGTCACCGTTTTTCTCGACGGCAATGCTGCTATTGAGGCGGTCCCGGATAAACCGCATTTGTGGGTATTGGATATTATGTTGCCTGGGACCGACGGCTACCAAGTTTTGAAAGCTATTAAAGAGCAAGAAGACACGCCAGTTATTTTCATTTCTGCACGTGACCAAGACTTAGATCGTGTGCTTGGTCTTGAGATGGGCAGCGATGATTATTTGGCAAAGCCGTTTTTGCCACAGGAACTGATTATCCGTGTAAAAAAGCTGCTTAATCGTGTTTACGGTACGTCGTCAGCAGAATCGCAAAAAATTGAGCTGAACAACTACAGCATTGACCCAATCGGCCGCACGATTGTCGATCTAGAGGCCAATAATGACACGGTTGATTTAACGACAAAAGAAATGGATTTAATGTTGCTGTTGTCTGCTGATATTGGCAAGGCGTTTTCTCGGGAAAAAATCATTGAGCATGTTTGGGGCGAAAATTATTTTGGTTCAGAACGGGCAGTGGACGATGTAGTCCGCCGCGTCCGTAAAAAAATGCCGCGTATCCACTTAGAAACGCTCTATGGTTACGGATACCGCATTTTGTCTTCATGATTAAAATCAACTTGACGAAACGAATATGGCTAGCATTCGTTTCGTTAATTGTGCTTGTTGTCCTTTCGATTACCATTGTTTACCCACTTTCGATCAGAGGAACGCTTACCGAGGAAACGTACCGTTTAATTGAAAACGATGTTAGGCAGCTTCTTTCTGGGGAGAATGACTACTTTCCGTTCCAGCCAGGGTTTTACCAGGCCAGGGAGCAACGTTCAACGGTTTCTTATTCATTTCGTTTATCTGAAGCTGGTGTAAGCTATATTGACCCACGGTTAGTTCCCCCTTACGAAGTGAATAATGAAATAGTCCAGAATGCTTTAGAACAAAAGGGACAGCATGGCCGTTATGAAACCACAATTGATGAACAAACGCTATTTTATGTAATCACCAAAATCTCGGACAGTCAATTCCTTGTCACGTATATGTGGGACACATACCGTGACGAGATGGTAAACCGTTTATGGGAGCGGCTGCTATACTTATTGTTGTTAGCAAGTGCCTTAAGTTTGTTCCCGGCGATTTGGCTAAAGCATTATTTGCGCCAGCCTCTTGCCGTGCTTGAGAACCATCTTGAGCAAATTGCCAACCGTAATTGGCAAGAACCATTGCGGTGGGAGGGAGATAAGGATTTCGAACGCCTATCTTACCAATTTGAACGGATGCGGCAAAACTTAAATAGCTATGACCGAGCGCAAAAGACATTCATCCAACATGCATCCCACGAGCTCAAAACGCCAATTATGGTCATTAAAAGCTACTCCCAGTCTGTGAAAGACGGGATTTTGCCAAAAGAAAATTTGGAGCAAACGATGGACGTCATCACGGAAGAGGCAAACCGGATGGAACGCCGCGTAATTGACATGCTCTATTACACAAAGCTCGACCAAATGAAGAAAGATCAGCTTAACGTTGGGCCATTCCCGTTCGGAAATCTAGCATACCAGATTGAAGAACGGTTCCGCTACCAGCGCGATGATGTAACCATTTCCGTTGAAGGGGCAGAAGTCATTGTCGAAGCTGACATTGAACAATGCGAAGTGTTGTTGGAAAACCTCGTTGAAAACGGGTTGCGTTATGCGAAGCATCGCTTGTATATTCGCGCTGAACAAGATGAGAGGAACTGTTATCTCATTGTCGAAAATGAAGGAGAACCGATTGACGCTGATTTGACTAAGCTATTTAACCCTTTTTATAAAGGCAATAAAGGCAAATTTGGACTCGGGCTGGCAATCGTCAAGCAAATAGCGGAGCTTCATCGGGGGAGTGCACGAGTGGAAAATATCGATGATGGCGTCCGATTCACCATAACGTTGCCGAAGACAATCAAGCCTAAGCCTATTGAACCAAAGCGGAAAGAACGGCGAAAAGAAGCAAAAGCTGACAAAAAAGAGCGCTAGCCTATGGGTGCGCTCTTTTTGTTTTCAACCCCTTTAAAGCGAATCGTATGCTATACTGAAAGGAAGATTAGAAGCTTAAGAGGTGAGACGATGGCAAAAGGCATTAGACATCATCGAGTGGGGGAAGCGGTAGATGGTTATTTATTAATTAAAACCGCCACAAAACAAATCGCTAGCAACTCAAAGCCTTTTTTGACGTTGATTCTTGGCGACCATACCGGTGAAATTGAGGCTAAACTTTGGGGGATTTCCCCAGAAGATGAAGCGACCTTTGTCAATAAAACAATTGTCCATATCCAAGGAGACGTGATTGACTATCGGGGGCGGCTTCAGCTTAAAATTGCCAGCATCCGCCCAACATCAGCGATGGATGGCGTTCACTTAAATGATTTTGTCCGATCAGCTCCCTTGGCGCCAAATGATATGCTCGATGAAGTCAATCAATACATTTTTGAAATCCATAATCCCCATATCCAACGGATTACACGCTTTCTCCTAAAAAAACACCAACAGGCATTTTTAGAATCGCCAGCGGCTACAAAAAACCATCATGAGTTTATGTCCGGCTTGGCATTCCATGTCGTATCGATGCTACGGATTGGCAAAAGCTTAATAGAGCTTTATCCAACTCTTGACAAAGACTTGCTTTACGCAGGCATCATTTTGCACGATTTAGGCAAAGTTCGTGAGCTATCTGGCGCGATTGATACTACCTATACGTTAGAAGGAAAGCTTCTTGGCCATATTTCCATCATGTCCAATGAAATTGCTCAAGCTGCCAAAGAGCTAGAAATTGACGGGGAAGAGGTTCTTATTCTTCAGCATCTTATTTTAAGTCACCATGGGAAAGGGGAATGGGGCAGTCCAAAAACCCCTGTAGTGAGGGAGGCGGAAGTTCTCCATTTAATTGATAATATTGATGCGAAGATTAATATGATGGATCGGGCGCTTGAACGGGTACAGCCAGGAGAGTTTTCGGAACGGGTTATGGCTCTTGATAATCGCAGTTTTTATAAACCGAGCTTTCATAAAAAGCCAATAGAGTTATAGGTTCCAACGGTTAAACCTAATACCCTCGTTCCCATGCTTGGAATCCCGTCATTCATGAACGCTATTCTCGGTTTCACACGGATTGGGACATCGGCAGACAAGCGTTTTCTATCAGTCTCGATGGTTTTGTCGACTTTGATCCTCTCTACGGTTCTATTCTATTTTTCCCATGCATACGTTTTACTAGAAAGCCAAAACGGATGTGGAAGGATGGACGATACGATGAAACCTAAAAAGACAAGCCAGTTCATTGCTCTGGGAGCTGTTGCCGTCTTAGCGATTGTCTTCATTGTGACTCAAACTTCACTACTATCAGTCATAACAAGCAGCCCCTGGTGGATGTATGGTTTGATTATCGGCATTTTGTTTAGCGGATATATGTGGGTAAAAACAATGAAGGAAGAAAACGAGGCTGACCAGGAGTGGATCGAGCAAGAGGGAAATGTTTACATGGCCCGCTTGGAGGCCGCCAAAGCTCGCAGGGAAGCACAACAGAAATAAGAGCAAGCGACAGCATTGCGCTGTTGCTTGCTCTTTCTTTATTATTCTTCAGTATCTTCGCTGTTGTTTTCGTTAGAGGTATCTGCTTCTGTATCTTCAGCAGACTCATCTTCCTCTGTGTTTTCCTCGTCAGCAGGTTCTTCTCCGTTCTCTCCGTCAGCAGGTTCTTCCTCAACGGCAGGCTCTTCGATTGGCGTTGTGTACTGGGTGACAATGGCATCGAATTCCTCGTCGTTAATTTTCACATTGTATTTGTCAATCAGCTCTCCTAAAACAGTAGTAAAATCTTTCCCTTGCTCGGAGATGATTTGGTCGTAGACAAAGTCACGGTTGTCTTCAAAAGTATCGAGTTTATCTGTTACTTCAATGATGTGGAAGCCAAACTGCGATTCGACAGGATCACTAATGTCATTCACGTCCAAACTGAAGGCAACCTCTGAAAATTCAGGCACCATTTGCTCTCGGTCAAAGGTACCAAGGTCGCCGCCGTTGGCAGCCGATTGCGTGTCCGTAGAATATTCTTCGGCCAACTCAGCAAAGTCTTCGCCATCGTTTAAGCGGTCTTTGACTTCATTTGCTGTTTCTTCATCTTCTACAAGAATATGGCGCGCTGTAATCTGTTCAAATTGTTCTTGGTTTTCTTCAAAATAAGTTTGAAGGGTTTCGTCTGATGTGTCTACGCCTTCTGCGCTAAGTTGCTTCATGGCGATTTCAGGCACAATGAGTTCTTCTTTTAATTGATCAATATTATCAAGCGGATAGCCGGAATTCGTAAAGAAGTTGACTAAGTCTTCATCAGACTCCACATTATAATCGGATTTTAAATCTTCGATCATTTCATTTATTTCATCATCGCTAATGTCCATGTCCTCACTAGCACGTGTTAGCAATGCTGTACTCATTTGGTTGACAAACTGCTGTTGGGCTTGCTGCGTCTCTTTAAAAGAATCATATAGATCATCTTTTGTGAGAGCTGTTTCCCCATCAATTTCCACTACTGCGTTTTCGCTGTCATCGCTACAACCAGCAAAGACGGTTAAGCTGACAGCACCTACTGCTGCTAATACCAACTTTTTCATTCAGGCACACTCCTCGGTGATCACGAATTTTCTTTTTCAAACTGCTTGTCCGTAGGCAAACAGCTAGTTTATCAAGGTTCACAAACCATACTATACCATAAATACGTGCTGCCAACAATCGCCGGATAAGGAATGAAATTGGGCAAATTGCCCAGTACCCATAATTTGTTTTTGCATAGGATATGGTAACAAAGCATAGAGGAGCTGTTTGAAAGCCAAGCAAAAAGCGAAATTGCGCCATTTATCGTATGGTTTTTCAAAAATTACAGGTCAAACAGTGCGCTTGGCCCCAATCAGGCGGCATCCCTCTAATATGCTTTTATCAAATATCTTGTGAAATTATCAAAGGAGGAAATGTACATGAGTTATGCAGGCGGAGGATACGGGTACCACGGCGGATTCGCCTTAATTGTTGTGCTTTTCATTTTGCTAGTTATTATTGGTGCATCTTGGATTTGCTAGTCCGCTCATGCCATCCGGCTCTCCCCCGGATGGCTTTTCCATGAAAAAGGGACTATTCAAAACGGGTAAAAAAGGGTATAACGGTAAACAGATGCTTTTTCTTGTGGACAAGCTAATGAAAGGTGTGTAGGGGATGCAGCAAAAAAGAGTGACGCAGACAGACCGATTCTACAAAGTCGGCTTTTTTGTTGCGGCTAGCCTGTTTGTATTGCTAACAACGGCCATTATTGTGTTTTTCATCTATTTATTCGCAGGCTCTGAGGAGGCGCGTTTGCCGGCAACTGAACAACAGGGGACAAGCGGCGACATGTTGTCCATTCAGCTTAACCGTGACCAAATGAATATGCTGCTAGCAGATTTGACAAAGTCTGGAGAAGACGTGCCGTTTGCTTTTCACTTAGCGGAAGACGGTGTTTATTTGACAGGAGAAGTAAATGTTTTCATTGGAGACGTTGATTTATCGATGAGATTTGCGCCTGAAGTGCGTGAGGATGGGTCGCTTTTATTAAAAGCTGAACATTTAAACGCAGGTGCGCTTCAAATTTCTCCAGCCTATGCATTACGGATTTTTTCCCAACTCGCTGATTTGCCTGAGTGGGTAACAATTTACCCTTCAGAAGAAAGTGTGCTGTTACATCCAAGCGAAATAAAAGAGACATTGCCATATGGCTTGCGGTTCAACAAAGTTGATTTAGCTCATGATGAAATCGAGTTAGGTTTGGTGCGCTCTAATAGTACGGCGGATAATTAATTATCCGCCGTTTTTTTATTTTGCAGGTTGCAAGGGGAAGAGGTTGGCAGAAGCCAGTTTTAAATGGCCGTCTTTTTCTTCAACATCATTTTGGAAATCAGTTAGACAGGCATCAAACTGCTCAATAAACTCCGTGCCATAAATATGGCGGACAATACAAATAAGCTCAGAGAATTCCGGAAATTTCCCATAAAGTTCTTTCATCGGCACCGCTCCTTGGTAGACATGGTACGTATGCTCATTAAAGGCTCTCATCGTCTCAAGGAACAGTTGTCGGCCAGAGTCTGTTAGACAAATGTACGTATTCCGTTTGTCGTCTTTTTTCTTTGAAAATGAAAGCAATCCCCTTGCTTCAAGTTTTTTTGAAAAATTAAAGGCGGTGGAGACATGCATAACACCGTGTGAAGCGATGTCTGAAATAGTGGCGCCATTAAGCTGATAGGCAATCCAAAGAATATGGTGTTCGTTTAAATTAAGGTGGAATGGTTTAATCCATGCTTGCCAATCTTTTTCAACAGATTTCCAGAGGGCTTTGCTTAACAACGCCATTTTATGGCTAAAGACAATCGATTCTTTTAATGGGTGGTTCAAATCCATCTCCTCCATTCCGAAAACTTGTTAAACAAATGTTATCTTTATATATTTTCTTATATTATGCCGAAAAATCGACAATAAATAAAGAGCCAATTTTCAGGAAAAAAGCATCCCCGTGCTTAAACGCATGTTTAGGCACGGGATTTGTCTTTGTTTAACTGGCTAATGGATGCTTGCGCTTCATTGATGTGGCGTTGTAATGCTTCGGTTGCCGGTTTCGTTTCTGTCTTCCATTGCTCAATCGATTGGCTAAGTTCGGAAGCAGTTTGTTTACCGACAGATTTAGCTAAATCGACGACTGTTGCCGTGTGGCTGGCGACTTGTTTCGCTTGCAAGGAAATGGTTTGAAGACAATCTTTGCTAGAGTTGTATGTTTGTTGCAAACATGCCCGCGTTTCCCCGCCACTGCGTGGAGCTGACAACAAAGTAGCAAGACCAGCAGAGACAAAGCCTACAGCGATTCCGGCTACCAAGGAACATTTTTTCATACGGTGGCTCCTTTCTCGGCATGTTTATTTTTAAATTGTTTCATAAAATCAACAAGCGCTTCACAAGAGGCGTAAGGAACAGCATTATAAATGGAAGCCCTTAGCCCTCCAACTGAACGGTGACCATTAAGACCGACAAACCCTGCTTCTTTCGCTTCCTGTAAGAACACAGAAGTCAACGCATCATTTGCTAATGTAAACGTGACGTTCATGTTTGAGCGTGAATCTTGGGCGGCGTGGCCAATGTAAAAACCGTCGCTTTCATCTATCGCCTCATATAAAAGTTGCGCTTTTGCTTTATTCCTGTTTTCGATTTCTGTTAAACCACCAGATTCTTCTAGCCAGTCGAGGACTAGACCGAGCATATAAATCGAAAACACAGGCGGTGTATTGTAAAGGGAATTTGATTTAACAAACGTATCATAAGACAACATTGCAGGAAGGCCGCTTTTAGCTCGCTGCAAAAACGCATCTTGGATCAATACTAGCGTTACCCCTGAAGGGCCTAAGTTTTTTTGGGCTCCGGCATAAATTAGGCCAAATTGGTTTACGGGGATGCGGCGCGAGAAGATGTCGCTTGACATATCACACACGAGTGGCGCTTTCGTATTGGGAAAGGCATGCCACTGGGTTCCATATATCGTATTATTTGATGTCATGTGGACATACGAATCTTGTGCATGTTCGCTAATCTGGTTTAAAGCAGGAATTTGTTTATAATTGCCGTCTTTTCCCGATGCGCCAATGACTGTTTTGCCGAAATGTTTGGCTTCTGCGAGCGCTTTTTCTGACCATGCTCCTGTCAGTATATAAGTTGCTTGCGAATCAAGAAAATTCATCGGCACCATTGGGAATTGTAAGCTGGCGCCCCCTTGCAAAAACAGGATGTGATAGTCATCAGGAACATCCAACAATTTCCTTATTTTCTTAATCGCATGAGTATGGATGCGGTCATACGTGTCGCCGCGGTGGCTCAGTTCCATGACCGACATGCCTGTCCCGTCAAAATTGACCAGTTCTTTTTGCGCTCTTTCTAAAGCTTGTTTTGGAAGAGCTGCAGGGCCTGCGTTAAAGTTATGCACATCGTTCAAGGCTGACCACTCCTAGTATCTTTATTGCTTTAAAGTGTGTTATTATCAGAATCATACCACAGTTTGGCGTCATCATGTGCATTTTTCCAAAAAAGTTTTATGAAAAAATGACTTTCTCCCACCAAGCCAAGCTTTAAAAGCTTAGTTTTATAGCGTATGTTGCTGCACCGTTTTTTCGAACGTGATCGGCTGTCGACAAAGTCAATCAGGCTGTTCGAAAACGCTTGTCGAACACGACGGTTGGCGCGTTTGTCTACAGCCTGACACCTTTTAAGACTCTTCATTTAAAAATTCATTTTTATCTTTTCAGCGGACGCTTGCAATGATTCCATATCCGGTGTTCCTACAGTAGCTTCTTTCCATAATGAGCCATATAAACCTGTCTCGCCATACCGGGGGAGGAGATGGAGATGGTAATGAAAGACGGTTTGCCCGGCAGCCTCGCCATTGTTATTTAAGATGTTCATCCCGGCAGGAGCGAACTCTGCTTTTAAGGCTGAAGCCAGCTTTGGCACTGCCGCAAACAACGTTGCTGCTGTTTTCTCAGGCAGGCTAAAAATATCGGCATGGTGTGCTTTAGGGATAACTAATGCGTGTCCTTTTGTCACTTGCGAAATGTCAAAAAAGGCAACAATCTCGTCATCTTCATAGAGTTTGACGGCAGGAATTTCTCCTTGGACAATTTTACAAAATACGCAATTACCGGACATACTATCACCTCATCATTTAATATACAGCCAGTTTACCTGCAATAAAAAGGAGAAGCAACGCCTTTTCAATAAAGGAATACAGGACGACGGTGTGGAAAGGGGTATGGCTGTCCATAGAAAGTGCGCGATGTAAAAAAATTTGCTACACTTACTTCAAGGAGTGATTAGGACGTGCTGACAATTGAACATTTGACCGGCGGTTATTCGCCAAAAAAACCGGTTTTGCATGATGTGTCTTTTACTGTAAACAAGCAAGAAATTGTCGGCTTGATCGGGTTAAATGGTGCTGGGAAAAGCACCACCATCAAACATGTCTTAGGATTAATGGACCCGATGAGTGGGGACGTGAGAATAAATGGACTTGCTTTTGCCGATGATGCCGACACATATAGACGCTCTTTTGCCTACATACCTGAAACGCCGCTCCTGTATGATGAGTTAACATTGTGGGAGCACTTGCGTTTAACGAGTGTCGCTTATGGAATCGATGACAGCGTTTTTGAAGAAAGGGCTGAAAGGCTGTTAAACGAATTTAATATGGCGAAAATGAAAAAATGGTATCCGAACCATTTTTCAAAAGGAATGCGCCAAAAAGTGATGATTATGAGCGCTTTTTTGACAGAGCCGTCTCTTTATGTTGTCGATGAGCCCATTGTGGGTCTTGATCCGGTAGGGATTACATCGTTTTTAAATTGGATTTCGAAAATGAAGGACAGGGGCGCTGCTGTGTTAATGTCTACCCATATTCTTGCTACAGCAGAACGCTATTGCGACCGCTTTGTCATTTTACACCAAGGACAAGTTGTTTTGGCTGGTACGCTTGCCGACATGCGCGAGGCAATCGGCAAACCAGACGCAACGCTTGATGACATTTATATTGAAATGACGAAGGAAGAGCGCCATGATTGACGGCAAATCATTGTGGGCAGACCGCTGCCACAACTACTGGAGGGAAGCGCAAGGCTATTTAAAGCTAATTTTAAACAGCGGCTTTGTCGGTTCGGTTTTCTTTTTGTTTTTGTTTTTAACGGTCTACTACCAGCAATTTATTGAAACAATGCCGGCCGATTTTCCTGTAGCAGAGCTGCTTACCGTACTATTTGCCTGGAGGCTGACAGCTGGCCATATCCGCACGTTTGTCAAGCCCGCCGATATTGTCTTTTTGTTGCCGTATGAAGAGCGGCTTCGTCCTTATTTTGCCCGTTCCATTGCTTATTCGATTGCTTGGCAATCAAGCTATATTGTGTTGTTGTTTATGGCAAGCGGGCCAATGTTTACAGCAAGAGGCGGAAGCGGAACTGTTTTTTGGGTAACGCTTGTCTTGCTGCTAGCAGTCAAAGCATGGAATATGTTAGCGGTGTGGTATGAACAACGTCTAACATCCAGAGGAGAACGAGCTTCGCATATCGTTTTAAGGCTATTGTTGAACACGGCTGTTGCGTACTTGCTGTTTGATCAAGCGCCTTACTGGCTCACGCTTGCATTGCTTTTGTTGATGGCGTTATTGTACGTCTTTTATTTCCGGATGCTCAAAACAAAGCATGTACTAAAATGGGATCGTTTAATTGAAATCGAAAGCGGAATGGTTTTGTTTTTTTACCGGATTGCCAATGCCTTTACAGATGTGCCTCAACTTCGGAAAAAAGTACGGGCAAGGACCTATATGCAATGGGCAATTCCTCTGCTTGGCGGCGACAAGCGTGCTGTTTACCAGTACTTATATGCCCGGTCGTTTATTCGTGCCAATGATTATCTTGGAACGTATGTCCGTTTATTGCTAGTAGGTTCCCTTATCCTTTACATTCTTCCTTCGGGCTGGATGCAAGTTGGGGTTGCTTTCTTGTTTACCCATATGACGATGATGCAGCTTTCGACGTTGTCTTTTCATCATGCTACAAGTACGTGGGTCGATTTGTACCCGATTCGGCCAGGGGAGCAAAAAACGGCTATGTCGCAGTTAGTATTGCGATTGTTGGCCGTGCTTGTGCTTGTATTTGCCCTCATTGTCTTGGTCTCTACTTCAGTCATTTTCGGCTTGCTTACACTTGTTGCTACTGGTGTATTGGCATTTTACGGCAGCCAGACGCTCATTCATCGCAAAAGAGGAAAATACCGGCGTATTCGGTAATATACATGAAATAAGGAGTGATTTCATGTATGAAAAAGAAGTGGAAGAGGAGCTAAGGCGCTGGCAGCGTAAAATGAAAAAGCGGCCATCACGTCTTTCATCTAAAACAAAGGAATGGCAAAATAAAATCAACGACAGGCTTCCCGGGGTTTACCACCAGACAGCAACGATTTGCGTCCAAAAAACGATTGAAGCTGTGCTTGCAGGGAATACGTTCGTGACAAAAGAGCCTGAGGAAAAACCAATGACGTTAAAAGAGTGCGACGACGAAGTGCGTCGCCTTTTCCAACTATACCGGAGAACTGCTGTTTTTGAAGGGATTGGCACTGGAGCGGGGGGCGTGCTTTTAGGCTTAAGTGATTTTCCATTATTGCTTTCCATTAAATTTAAAGCACTGTTTGCAACGGCCGCGGCATATGGATATTCGCCTAAGGAAGAGTCGGAACGTCAACTGATTTTGCTCATTTTTCAACTCGCTTATTCGTCTGGCGACGATAGAGCCGAATTGTTGGAGGCGATAAGCGACCATTTAGAACAACGTCTCCTAGCGACTGATTGGCAAGCACTGCAGTTGCGCTATCGCGATTATATCGATGTGCCAAAAATGTTTCAGCTTATTCCTGGATTCGGGGCTGTTGTTGGTGGAGCAGTCAACCATACATTGCTCGAAAAGCTAGAAGAAACAGCAATGAACGTCTATCGCATGCGCTGGCTCAATCGCTTAAATACGCAATAACGATACGGTGAAACAACAAAGGGAGCGCCACGTGGCGCTCCCTTTCGGTTGTAGTCAAACGCTCGATTCTTCGTTGTTCGTCTCGCTTGTCAAGCGTTTTCTATCAGTCTGAGTGATTTTGTCGGCTTTGCCCCTTATATGGTATGGTGTTACCCGAGCCATGACGGGGTATAACGGGACATAATAGCAGCAAGGGCGGAAAATTGGCCAGTAAACAACAGAAGGCCGAGGACAATCATCATGTATCCGCTCACTTTCTGGATCGTTGGCAAATACTTGTTCAGTCGCTTCATTTTATGTAAGGAGCGGGACCAAAGAAGGGCAATCAACAAAAAAGGAATGCCAAGCCCTGCTGAATAAACAAACAACAGGAATGTGCCGTCCCAGAGCTTGCCTGTTGTCGAAGCAAGTGCCAAAATCGCTGACAGAACCAAACCAACGCAAGGCGTCCATCCTGCTGCAAATAAGAATCCTAGCAACAGCGATTTTGAAAAGCTTGCCGCCGACTTTGGTTTTGCCTGCAAGCGTTTGTCTGTAAACAAAGCACGGATTGACAAAAGCCCGGCCATTTGCAACCCGAATAAAATAATAATAATGCCACCGATTCGCTCAAGCAAAAAACGGTTGCCCATAAACAATTGGCCGATTGCCGTGCTTGTTAGGCCGAACAACATAAAGACAATAGTAAATCCAGCGATAAAGCCAAGGCTTCGCGATAGGATGACACGGCGGGGGGCAGAAACCGCACCGGCAGAAACCGCTGATCCAGTCAATTGAGATAAATAGGCAGGCAGCAACGGGAATATGCAGGGTGAAAAAAAAGAAACGAGTCCTGCTAGAAATGCAACGCTTACAGTGACTTCCATTATGAACATGACACTCCTTCTTGCCTTAAACTCGTCTATCCATATAATATGCTAGCTCAAGTGTAACATGCTTAGGAAGAAGCGCGAAGGGTTTTGTCAAAAAATCACGAATGGGCTCAATGAAAACAAGCGTAATAGGGGGAAGTTATGAAGTTTGCGTGGATAATTGCGAAATAAGTTGTAAAAACACGAATGACTGTGCGCGCTTTTGTATTTTCCGGTATGATAATTGAAGCATTGGCAAGCAACGTTTACGTGCTTGTGCTAAAGGTCAAGCAAATGCCAGTGGCCTAAAGGGGGTCATCGGATGGTCAAAAAACTCGCACTAGCGGCTGGCATCGTAGCAGCAATGATGGTGCTTTCCTTTTTAATCTTTGCCGTCGCCATATTGGCGGGCACGTACCAAATCGATGAAGAAAAGCTAATGATGAATAATTCAAGTGTAATCGTTGATACCGACGGCAACGTCATCACGAACTTATATATGGAAAATCGTGAAGTGATTCCAATTGAACAAGTCCCTGAACTTGTTCAACAAGCATTTGTCGCAATGGAAGATTCCCGCTTTTATGAACACCAGGGCATTGATTTTAAAGCGATTGGCCGTGCCCTTTACCGTGATATTCTAGCAGGTGCCAAAGTAGAGGGGGGCAGCACCCTTACACAGCAACTTGCTAAAAATTTGTTTCTCTCCAACGAAAAAGCATGGCTACGGAAAACAAATGAAGTGCTTATCGCGATGAATTTAGAGCGGCGTTACAGCAAAAGCGAGATATTGGAAAAGTACTTAAATCAAGTTTATTTTGGCCACGGCGCTTATGGGATTGAAGCAGCTGCCCATTTGTATTTTAACAAGCCAGCTTCAGAATTAACCATTTATGAAGGAGCCTCCCTTGTAGCTGTCGTGAATGCACCAAGCGCATTTTCGCCAATTGATGAACCGGAGCGCAACAAAGAGAGACGTGATTTAGTGCTAAAGGTGATGGCGCAACAAGGGTATTTAAGCACTGAGGAAGCTGAGGAAGCGCAGAGCCAACCGCTGGAAACCGACAGACAAGAGCAAACGGTGGATGAGTCGTTGTATACGTACATTGATATGGTCATGGATGAAGCGAGTGAGCGATTCAACATTAGCCACGAAGAGCTGCTAACTGGCGGGTACCGGATTGTGGTTCCAATGAATTTGGAGTTGCAAAAGAAAACATATGAGGCGCTGCAAAACGATCGTTTCTTCCCAGAAGAAAACAAAGACGCCCAAAGCGCTATGATGTTTATGGACTCAGAAACAGGCGGCATTCTCGCTGTCCAAGGGGGCCGTGATTATGTGCGGCGCGGCTTAAACCGCGTGAATGTAAAGCGGGCGCCTGCTTCAACATTTAAGCCGTTAGCGGTGTTTGCTCCGGCATTAGAAAGTGGCATATATCAGCCTTATTCGTTGCTGCGCGATGAATTGCTTCAGTACGATGACGGCTATACACCTAAAAATGTAAATGGCGAATATAGTGGCGAAATGACGATGTATGAAGCACTGACCACATCCTCCAACGCTCCAGCAGTATGGCTTTTAAATGAAATCGGCATTCAGGAGTCTGTGTCAACGCTCAAAAAGTTCGGCTTTCACTTGCCTGATAGGCAGCTCTCCTTGGCACTCGGAGGCTTGCGAGAAGGGGTAACTCCTTATGAGATGGTACGTGCTTACCGAGCATTTGCCCATGAAGGACAAATTATTGAACCTCATGTGATTAGAGACATCTATGACAGCAATGACAAACGTATCGGCGGTGCTAAGCCTGTTGAAACACAAGTCATTAGTGCCCAAACAGCATGGTCGATGACAAGAATGCTGGAAAATGTCATGGCTGCTGGCACAGGTGCAAGTGGACCTGCAACTACGTCTGCGGTTGCGGGTAAAACAGGAACGCAAGGATACGAGGCAGTTGCCGGGGCAAACAGCGATGTGTGGTTTGTTGGCTATACGCCAAAAGTGGTTGGTGCCGTTTGGATGGGGTATGACCAAACAAACGAAAGCCAATACTTCGCCGGGGGAAGTGGCTATCCGACACGGTTGTTCAAAGAAATGGTCAACTCCTTTCCTGCTTCATTGCAGGCAACGGCGTTCGAACAGCCTGAAGGTACTGCTGATTTAGCTTCTCCGCTAGCAATGGAAAAGATTGAAGGTTTCACGGCCCAATACACGATTGGCGGCAAAGGTTTAATAAGTGTTCAGTTAGAATGGGACGCGGTTGAAGATGAGCGTATTGCCTTTAATGTGTATGAAGTCGACGGTGATTCCAAGAAACAAGTTGCTTCCAAATTAACAGAACCTCATTTTACGATTGGAAAAATGAATCCATTCTCTTTGCCGAAATACCAAGTGGTCACCTATGACCTAGAAACGGATACCGAAGGGGCTGCTTCTGAAGCGCTCGAACCTTCGTTTTCATTTTCATTCTAAAGCCGCTCCTGTAGCGGCTTCTTTGTTTTTATAGATGGGGCAAATCTCATAAAACTAGGGAATGAACGAAAGCAACATTCATTTGAGCCGTAAGATCACGGCTTTTTTTAGAATAGCTCAATTTCGTGACAATCGTCCTATAGGTGTATACAAAAAGCAGTGAGGTTATTATAGTAGTAGAGGAAGAGATCGAGTATAGGCAGATTAATCGAATTTTAAATAGGTTTCGCGTAAAATGGAAAACGATTTGTCACGCCAGATGCATGAAAGGTGGAAAAGATGAACACCAAAACATTTAATGACACGTTCTTGAAAGCGTGCAAAGGGGAAAAACATGGCCATGTGCCTGTGTGGTATATGAGGCAGGCAGGAAGGTCGCAACCTGAATACCGGAAAATTAAAGAAACGCATTCGTTATTCGATATTACCCATGATCCGGAGCTTTGCGCGTATGTGACAAAGCTGCCAGTTGACCAATACAACAATGATGCGGCTATTTTGTACAAAGACATAATGACACCGCTTCCTTTTATCGGCGTTGAAGTGGACATAAAGTCTGGAATTGGACCAGTGATTGACAATCCAATCCACGGCCTCAGTGATGTTGAGCGCTTAGGGGAAATTGATCCTGAACATGATGTGAAACATGTCCTTGATACGATTAAGCTGTTGCGCACACAGCTTGACGTGCCATTGATTAGCTTTGCCGGTGCACCGTTTACGCTTGCTAGCTATATGATTGAAGGCGGGCCTTCTCGGAATTACCATAAAACAAAAGCATTTATGCATGCAGAACCGGAAGCATGGCAGCGTCTAATGGACAAGCTTGCGAAGATGACAATCGACTACATAAAAGCACAGATACAAGCTGGTGCCCAAGCAATTCAGTTGTTTGATTCCTGGATTGGCGCCGTGAGCGTTGCTGATTATAAACGATTGATTAAACCGGTGATGGTGCGAATTCTGGCTGAAGTTCAGACAGAGGGTGTACCGCTCATTTTACATGGAGTCGGAACCCCTCATTTATTGTCCGAATGGAAAGACATGCCAGTTGATGTGATAGGCATTGATTGGCGTACGACTGTTTCGGAAGCGAGACGCCTTGGCATTAACAAAACATTGCAAGGCAATATGGACCCTTCCCTTTTGCTTGCGCCATGGCCTGTAATTGAGGCGGAAGCCAAAGCTATTCTAGATGAAGGCATGGAGTCAAATCGGTTTATTTTTAATCTTGGACAAGGCGTCTTTCCAGAAGTGAAACCTGAAACATTGAGACGACTCACTGCGTTTGTTCACGAGTACTCATCAGAAAAAAAACAACAGAAAGGATAGGACAATGGAGAAGAAAAAAATTGGATTGCTTGTCATGGCTTATGGCACGCCGCGCAAGAAAGAAGAAATCGAACCGTATTACACACATATTCGCCACGGACGCAAGCCTTCAGAAGAGGCACTTGCTGATTTGCAGGAACGCTATGAAGCAATTGGGGGCACAAGCCCTTTGGCTCGCATTACGGATGAGCAAGCAAACGGGCTTGCTGCTGTTTTAAATGAGCAGCAAGAAGACATCGTTTTTGTGCCTTATTTAGGCCTTAAACACATTGATCCGTTTATTGAAGATGCGGTTCAAAAAATGAAGAACGATGGCATAGAAACGGCTGTTTCGATTGTCCTTGCGCCTCATTTTTCTACGTTTAGCGTGCAGTCTTACAATAAGCGCGCTCAGGAAGAAGCGGACCGAATTGGCGGGCCTACAATTTATACAATCGAAAGCTGGTATAAAGAGCCGGGATTTTTGCAGTTTTGGAAAGAGCAAATTGAAAATGAAATGAAGAAGGCCGATTCTATTGATGACCTTTGTGTCATTTTTTCCGCGCATAGCTTACCGGAGAAAATCATTCAAGCAAATGACCCTTATCCAGAGCAATTGCGGGAAACGGCAGACTTGCTTGCGGACATGGCCAATGTACCGAATTATGAAATTGGGTGGCAAAGCGAAGGGAACACCCCTGAGCCATGGCTTGGGCCGGATGTCCAAGACCTAACACGGGAACTATATGCAAAAAAAGGCTACAAAACCTTTATGTACTGTCCAGTCGGCTTTGTGGCAGAGCACTTGGAGGTGCTTTACGACAATGATTATGAATGCAAGTTGGTTACAGACGAACTAGGCGTTCGCTATTTGCGCCCGCCGATGCCAAATGCAGACACTCGTTTCTTAAAGGCGCTCGCCGATGTAGTGACAAAACGCCTGGCGGCTGTGGTGACCAAATGAAGCAAAAGCGTGTTGCCATCGTTGGAGCTGGAGCGACAGGGCTGTCAGCTGCACTCTGGCTCCATGATCATAGCGACTTACAATACGATGTATATGAAGCTTCCAATCAAGTTGGCGGCAAAATTGTTACGTACAAAGACCGTGGTTTTGTAATAGAGGGAGGCGCTGACTCTTATTTAGAGCGAAAAGCGAGCATGACTCATTTCATTCAGCGAGTAGGCCTTGGCGATTCCCTTGTTCGCAATGAAGTGGGGCAATCCTATATTTTAAAGAGCGGTACGCTTTTTCCGACTCCAAAAAATACGGTGTTAGGCATTCCGACAGACATAGATGCGTTTTTGGAAACGAAACTGATTTCGGATGAAGGGAAACGCAATTTATTAAAAGAATATGAGAAGCCGCGATTTGCAAAACCAGGAGAAGACGTCTCAGCAGGTGCTTTTTTTGAATACCGCTTAGGAAAAGAAATGGTCGATTCGCTCATTGAGCCTTTGCTCGGCGGCATCTACGGCGGCAATATTTATGAACTAAGCATGAAAGCGATATTTCCTCATTTCCTTCAATACGAAGCAGAATACGGCAGCCTTTTAAAAGGGGTAGCCGCAACAAAATCAACAAGTAAGCAGGCGAAAAAGCAAGGAATGTTTTTAACAGTCAAATCCGGGTTGGCGTCGGTGCTGGAGGCTGCTGCCGAACAGCTTCGCCCTGGGTCTGTTCATTTAAATGCAGCGGTAGAACGGATTGATGTGCTCGACGACGGGGCTTTTACCGTGTTTGTTAACGGTACCCAAAAACGGTATGATGCTGTGATTGTTACGATTCCGCCACAACAAGCGGCAAAATTGTTTGTAGAGATTAACCCGTTTAGCGATATTGGAAGCATCGAGGCGACTTCATGCGCCACTGTCGCCATGATCTTTCCTGAGGGCGCTGTTGACAATGAGCATGAAGGAACAGGATTTGTTGTCGCCAGAGGAGGCGATGAAACGATTACTGCTTGCACATGGACCGATTTAAAATGGCCTCATACAAGCCCTTCTCGCGAAACGTTGTTGCGCGCTTATGTTGGCCGGCCAGGCGAAGAGGCAATCGTAGAAGCAAATGATCAGACCATTGTAAATGCTGTTTTAGCCGATTTGCAGAACGTCATGGCGATCCGTACCCGACCCACTTTTTATCGTGTCACGCGCTGGAAAAAGGCGATGCCTCAATATCAAGTTGGCCATCTTCAGCGGATTGAACGCTTTAAAAAAGCCTGTGCCAAACATCGAGGCTTGTACGTGACGGGTGCTTATTTTGGCGGAGTAGGTGTGCCTGATTGTATTGACCAAGGGCAGGCATGCGCGAAGCAACTAATGAACGAAACGACGTAAGGCAAAGCCCTACGTCGTTTTTCTCATTAATTAAAGGTGATGCAAATAGCGTGTTTTTAGCTGTTCGTATTCCTGCTCCATTTTTTCGGCATGGATAAAAGCTTCTAGTTCGGCGCGGGAATACTCCGGGCGCTTGCGCTTTTTAATGCTTATCGTAAAAAAAATAAATGAAAACGTCATCTACGAAATCGCCTCCTTCCTCTGAAGGTGCAGTCATTAGGTAGAACCTGGCACCTGCTTATTTAAAATCGATTGCTTTGTGTTTTTTCCTAGTTTTTGGAACAAACCATACATTTTTATCCCCCTCTCAATTTTTCCCAGCTTTTGCCCACAAAAAAACCGCAGATGTCTCCCTGCAGTCAAAAAAGCAGGGCTATCACCCTGCGATTGCTTATAAGCTCAAACTGTTGAAGCCAATGCAAAAACGCACATAGTGGGTGAACAAAAAGAACGATGCAGTTGAATGGTTAATGGCATGATTGTTGTCATTTTGTTCATCTCCTTTGCGTTTGATTGAACACCTTTTCTATTATATTCGTTGTTGACAAAACTGTAAAGGCTTTTTTCAGAAAAGCAAATAAATTAGGTACAAGCACGAAAAAAAGACATCCTGATTCCGTTATGAAAACGGCATAACAGTGTGGTACAATTGAAAAGATATGCAGGGAAATTGTGAGTAGAAGGGGACGTATGGAAATGAGGAGCAACGACGAATTGATTCGCATATTGGGATCTATTCGCCATGACTGGCTGAATGTGCTCCAGCTAATAAAAGGGAACTTGGCGATCGGCAATCAGGAGCGGGCTGAGGCTGTTCTTGAGGAGGCGGTTGAACAAACGACAAATGAGAGCCGCCTGTGCAACATGGGGATGCCAAAAACAGCGCTTGTTTTACTTGAGCAAAAATGGCACCAATCAGCTTATGAGATTGCATACGAAGTGGACGGTCCTCTTTTAAACTTGGCAAAATATGATAATGCTTTTTCTACATGTTTTGCCCGCTTTTTTTCACTGCTGTCTGAATGGCCGCAGCTAGATGGGCCTAGTTCCGTTTTTGTTACGTACACGTTTTTTGACCAAAACTGTTTAATCGAACTTGACTATCAAGGGCATATATACAGAAATGACAGTATCTCCAACTGCTTTAGCGAGATGCCTCCTTCAGTCGTCGTCGACGTAACTAGGCAAGAACAAGCAGGTTATACAGTAACGTTTTTACTGGATGCAACAGCTTCCAATTAGGAAATGGAGTGAACGAAGATGTTTGTCGATAAAGTGAAAGTATACGCCAAAGGTGGAGACGGCGGGAACGGCATGGTGGCTTATCGAAGAGAAAAATATGTGCCTGACGGCGGACCAGCCGGAGGAGACGGCGGCCGCGGTGCCAGTGTTATCCTTGAAGTGGATGAAGGCTTGCGGACATTAATGGATTTCCGCTACAACAAACATTTTAAAGGAAAACGGGGCGAGCACGGCATGTCTAAAAACATGCACGGCAAAAAGGCCGAAGACTTAGTTGTGAAAGTTCCTCCTGGTACGATGGTAACCGACGAGGAGACAGGGGCGCTCCTTGCTGACTTGACTACACACGGCCAACGGGCTGTTGTGGCTAAAGGTGGTCGAGGGGGGCGGGGAAATGTCCGTTTTGCAACACCTGCCAACCCTGCTCCAGACCATGCAGAAAATGGCGAGCCAGGGGAAGAACGGAATTTGCTCCTTGAATTAAAAGTGCTTGCCGACGTTGGATTGGTTGGTTTTCCTAGTGTCGGAAAATCGACGCTTCTGTCGATTGTGTCGGCTGCTAAACCAAAGATTGCTGAATACCACTTTACAACGATTACACCAAACCTTGGGGTAGTGGATGCACAGGACGGGCGCAGTTTTGTCATGGCAGATTTGCCTGGTTTAATCGAAGGCGCCCATGAAGGCGTTGGGCTCGGTCACCAATTTTTGCGGCATATTGAGCGGACGCGCGTCATTGTCCATATTGTAGATATGTCGGCAATGGAAGGGCGTGATCCTGTGGAAGACTATCACAAAATTAATGAAGAACTATCCCAGTACAATTACCGGTTGACGGAGCGCCCCCAATTAGTGGTTGCTAATAAGATGGACATGCCAGAAGCAAATGAAAACCTTAAGCGATTTAAAGAGGCACTTGGCGAGGAAACGAAAATTTTTCCAGTTTCGGCGATCACGAAAGACGGTGTCCGTGAATTGATGCTAGCGATTGCTGATGAATTGGAGCATGCGCCAGAGTTTCCATTGCATGACAGCGAAGAGCAAGTAGAGGGCAGAGTGCTTTATAAACATGAATTGCCAATTGAGCCGTTTACAATCACCCGTGGAGACGATGGCGTGTTTGAATTATCGGGAGCTGAACTGGAGCGTGCCTTTAAAATGACTGATTTTGCTAGGGAAGAATCTGTACGCCGCTTTGCCCGGAGGATGAGGAAAATGGGCGTTGATGAAGCGTTGCGGAAGCGAGGCGCAAAAGACGGCGACCTAGTCCGTATTATGAAATTTGAATTCGAGTTTGTCGAATGAGTTAGTCGGGCCAGGCAGTCTATGCTGTACTGGCCTTTTTTAAAAGGAGTAAAGCTATATCCAATTGCTTCTGCTACCTTCCCCTAAATGATTTGTTGAAACGAAAGACACACATCTTTTATAATCAAATGTAGCAAGGGCGTTTTACACAGCCCTAAAAACTGCCCGAAGGAGAGGGCGTGCCAATGTCGAAAAAGCAGTTTTATCTGGTCAGGGAAGATATGCTCACAGATGCGATGCAGCGTACGCTTGAAGCCAAGGCGCTTCTTTCTGCGGGGAAGGTCCGCAAAATCAATGAAGCTGTCCATCGTGTCGGTTTAAGCAGGAGTGCATTTTACAAATACAAAGATGGGATTTTTCCGTTCCATGCCATTGCAAAAGAACGAATCATGACGTTCTCTATCAACCTTGCAGATCGATCTGGCACCTTATCGCAATTGTTAAACATTGTTGCCGATACCGGAGCCAATATTTTAACGATTAACCAAACGATCCCCTTGCAAGGCAGAGCAAATATAACCCTATCTGTCGATACAGCCCCGATTGAAATAGACATAAACGAACTGTTTGAACGGATGGAGGCGCTTGAGTCTGTTGAACGGGTGGAACTAGTTGGTTCAGGATCATAGAAAGGAAGCGTTTTTGTGAAAAAAGTCGGTTTTTTAGGCCCGAAAGGCACGTTTACGGAAATGGCAGCATACAGCCTGTTTCCGAAAGAAGAGTTAGTTCCACTGAAAACCATCCCCAAAGTGCTGGATCTCGCATTTGCAAAAGGGATTGACTATGCAGTTGTGCCAATTGAAAATGCGATTGAAGGAACTGTGAATATTACGCTCGATTATTTAATCCACCATAAGCCCATGCCGATCGTAGCAAGCATATCTCTGGAAATCGCGCAACATTTGCTGTTTTCGCCAAACAAAGACCGGGAAACGTTCGTTCCTAAGAAAGTCGTTTCCCATCCACAAGCAATTGCCCAGTGCCATCAATTTCTGCAAAAAAACTATCCTGAAATTGAAATCGAGTATGCCGATTCAACTGGTTCGGCTGCCGCTTGGCTCGCTGAAAACCCCGATGCAGATGCTTGTGTCATTGCCAACGCGCAAGCGGCTTCGACTTATGGATTAGCTGTAGCTCAAGGAGACATCCATGATTTCGAACATAACCGGACGCGCTTTATCGTGCTAACGGCTAAAAAGGAACAAGCTCCTCACATAGTAGGCCCAGAGCATACAGGAGACAAAACAACATTGATGGTAACGCTGCCGTCTGATTTTGCCGGAGCCCTCCATCAAGTGTTGTCCGCTTTTGCTTGGCGAAAGTTGAATTTGTCCAAAATCGAATCACGCCCAACAAAAACCGGCCTCGGAAATTACTTTTTCCTGATTGACATCGACCAGTTAATGGATGACGTCCTAGTGCCAGGAGCGATTGCTGAGCTTACTGCACTTGGCTGTAAAGTTGAAGTCCTTGGCAGCTATGCGACATACAGTTCAAAGGCGACAGCATCGATTAATTAAGAAGAGTAGCGCCTAGCTACTCTTCTAACAAAAACGACTTTTCTCGGAGCGCGGCGATCGCCTTTTCCACTTGTGCTTCGTTTTGTCCTTCTACTAAATGGAGGTGGACGCCTTCTGTCAGTTCAGACAGAAGGCTTGCTTTCGTTTTAGCAAGTGTTGCGCAAAAAGCGTCAACTTCATGGCGGTTGGAAATATGCATGGCTCCCGTTAATTCACCATAAATGGCATGTTCAATCGAAACGTTGATGACAGTAAGGCCGTGGTCTACAAAAGTGTAAAGTTCTTCCCGTGTATCTTCAGGACGATGCTGTACGGCAATCAAACGCTGGACTTTCTGTTTGGTAGCCGGGGCCAAGTACATGTATCCTTGTGCGGTAGCGAAAATCGGTTCCCCTTTCGCTTTCAAAAGCGACATGTCCTGGACAACGACTTGCCTGCTGACACCTGCCCGCTTGGCGAGATCACTGCCTTTTAACGGGGCGTTTTCCTTTTTTAGCCACTCAACAATCGCAGCCCGCCGCTCTTCTGACTTTAATTTTTTCTCTTTTCTCATCTTTATCTCACCTACATACAATCTTGGTACAGTGTTCAATAAACATACCGACTTCATCTTCCGTCGTCGGTTCTCCTAACGTAACCCTCACATAGCGGTCAGCTTGCTCGTTTGTCAAACCAAGCGCCAAAAGGGAGAGAGGCGGACTGGTTTGGCCAGCTTGGCAAGCTGAACCAGTGGCAATCGCAAAACCAGCCCGGTCGCATTCAAGCATAAATTGCTGCCCGCTCCATCCCTTGACGAGCATGCCAATATGAAAAGGCAGGCGCTCTTTTTTAGAACCGACTAATTGAAAATGCCCTGTTGCAGTCAGCTGGCGAATGATTGTATCCCGTAGTTCCGCTAGCTCAGCCATCCTTGTTTTCCGAATTGAAAGAGCGTGTTCGACTGCAGAGGCAAAGGCAGCAACTGCTGGCGTGTCCACTGTGCCTGGACGAAATCCTGATTCATGACGGGCTTGTTCGTAAAAACCCCGCCAATGGAGACGTTTCGACAAATACACAGCACCTGTCCCTTTCGGAGCATACAATTTATGAGCCGAAAAACTTGCTGCATCAAGCAATGAAAAATCAATTTCGATTTTTCCTAATGCTTGTACACAGTCACTATGAAACAGTATACCACGGGAGCGTAGGACGTTGCTAAGGTGAGCTATGTCTTGGACTGTGCCAATTTCACTGGAAGCGACAGCAATCGAGGCAAGCACGGTGTCAGGACGCAAGCTAGCACGAAGCGCTTCGACTGTTACGTTTCCTTCTTCCGTTACAGGTACATAGGTGATTTCATATCCATGTTTCTCTAAGTAGTGCAATGCTTCAAGGACAGAAGGGTGCTCCGTCTTGGTGGAGACAAGGTGCTGACCTTTATTACGGTAAGCGAATGCTAATGAGACAATCGCTAAAAAATTGCTTTCAGAACCCGACCCAGTAAAATACAGTTCTTCTTCTGTAAGGCGAAGCAATGATGCAAACTTCGTACGCGCCTGTTCAAGGATCGCTCTTGCTTCAAGCCCAAAAGTATGGAGGCTATTTGAATTGGCAAAAGCCAATTGGGCTGTCTTTTGATATACGTCTAAGCAAAGGGGCGAAAGCGGCGTAGTAGCGCTATAGTCTAAATAATACATGGCAATCTCCATTCTTAAAAAAAGGTTGTGTTTTCTATTAGTTTATGTAAATATAGGTGACAAGACAACTGTAAAGTGAGTGAGTCTATGAAAAAGAAATCAGTTATTATTGTTGGCGCCGGTATAGCTGGACTAATGGCTGCCCACAAATTAGCAGATAAAGCAGAAGTATCGCTTTTAATGAAGGCGGGCAGGTTGGACAGCAATTCTTGTATGGCTCAAGGGGGGATTGCGGCGGCAGTAGGCGAAACCGACCATCCGACACTCCATGCGAGAGATACGTTTGTCGCAGGCAGCGGTTTTAATGCGTTTAAGCGTGCGTCTGAGCTCGCTCGGCAGGCTCCAGCAATGATTAAAGAGCTCGATGCTTTAGGGGTGCCGTTTGAAAAAGCAGCTGGCCAATATGTCCTTGGCCATGAAGCAGCCCATAGCAAGCGGCGCATTTTGCATGCTTATCAAGATCAAACAGGCTTAGCAGTTGTCGAAACATTATGGCGGACACTCAGTGAAAACGTGCATGTGTACGAAAACCAATATGTGCTGGAGTTGATTGTGAAAAATCAAACAATCCAAGGCGTTCGCACCGTTAATCACGCTTTTTACGGCGACTGTGTGGTTATAGCAACTGGCGGCTCTGGCCAATTGTATGAAAATAGTTCCAATGAGCAGAGAGCAACAGGAGACGGGTTAATGTTAGCTTATCGGGCTGGCGCTGTCCTTAAAGATCTTGAGTTCATGCAATTCCATCCGACGATTTTAAAAGGAAAAGAACCGAGCCTTATTAGCGAAGCAGTCCGCGGTGAAGGTGCTTACTTGGTCAATCGGGCAGGCCATCGGCTAATGGGAAAATGGGCAAAAGGGGAACTTGAAGGGCGGGACGTTGTAGCGGCCACATTACATAAAGCGTTGCAATCTGGCGAGAATGTTTATTTAGATGCTAGGCATTTGCATGATTTTCCAAGTCGGTTTCCTGCGATCTTTAAACGCCTGCAGCGAAATGGCTATGATGTTCGCAAAGACTTAATCCCGATTGAACCAGGCGCCCATTTTTTATGCGGTGGCATTGAGACAGACCGATTGGGGCGCACGTCGGTAAATGGGTTGTACGCGATAGGCGAAGCAGCTTGTACGGGTGTTCATGGCGCAAATCGTTTAGCTAGCAATTCACTCGTCGAAGCACTTGTTTACGGGCAAGCAGTGGCAGCGGCTTTGTTGGCCGATCCACAAACAAAAGCGGGAGCGGTTAAGCCACAGCCGAATAAGGCATTGATACACGGGATTCCTGAACGTAGCGAATTGCAAAAAATGATGAGCGCCTATGCAGGCATTGAACGCGACGCCTATCGATTGCAAACAGTGGCTAATTGGCTTTCTTCGTTTCAACAAATGCCAAAGAAAACGGTTGTGCACGTTGACGATCTAGAAACGGGTACTTTGTATGAGCTTGCTACGCTTGTTGTAAAAGCAGCTTTGTTGCGTACGGAAACAAGAGGCACCCATAGGCGCAGCGACTATCCGTCAGCAGACGAACAATGGCGGAAGCGCTCGATTTGTTTTTCTGTACAGAATAAAGCATTCGTGAAAACAGAGGAGAGAGAATATGAACCCGCTCAAGCTTGATCAGCAGTTAAGGGGATTTTTGGCAGAAGACATTGGTTATGGAGACCGTACAGCTGAAGCGCTGTTCACTGTTGAAAGAGCAGAGGCCGTTATAGTTGCCAAAGGGGAAGGCATTTTTGCAGGGACACAAGTGGTCAACCAGCTATACGCTTTGCTCGATTCTGACATTGAAGTCGAACTGTTTGTTCGCGATGGAGAGCAAGTGAAACGAGGGCAGCAATTGGCTCGCTTTACAGGGCCGGTCAAATCGCTATTATCGGGTGAACGGGTATTGCTCAATTTATTGCAGCGTATGTGCGGCATTGCCACACTGACAGCAAAAGCAGTGGAAGAATTAGGCGATCCAAGCATTCGTGTTTGCGATACCCGAAAAACAGCGCCAGGGCTTAGAATGTTTGACAAATTTGCAGTCAGGATAGGAGGAGGAGCCAACCACCGTTTTGGCCTTGACGATGCCCTCATGTTAAAAGAAAACCATATCGCCGCTTGCACGTCCATTGCTGCCGCAATCGAAAAAGCCCGGGCTTATGCTGGGCCGATGGCAAAAATTGAAGTAGAGACGACGACTTTAGACGAAGTCAAAGAAGCAGTCGCCGCGCAAGCGGATGTGATCATGTTTGATAACGCGACGCCAGAGGCGATTAGGACTTACTTGGCCTATGTCCCAGCTGGAATAAAGACGGAGGCCTCAGGAGGGATAACGATGGCCAATTTGCGGCAATTTGCCAATACTGGCGTTGATTTTCTGTCGCTTGGATTTTTGACACATTCAGTTGTTGCACTCGATTTGAGCATGCTTATACAAAAGGGGGAAGGACAATGCAAGTAATGCAACCAGCGAGATTGCCCCATCACTATCGCGAAATGTCAAGTGCTGAAAAAGAAGCCCGTATTCGCGAAGCAAAAGCATTTTTTGGCAATGACCTTCTCATACCAGGCCACCATTACCAGCGAGAGGACGTTATCCAATTTGCTGACTTCACCGGCGATTCATTGCAACTTGCGCAACTGTGCGGCCAAACGTCATCGGCCAATATCGTTTTTTGCGGTGTTCACTTTATGGCGGAGACAGCAGACATGCTAACGAGTCGAGAGCAGCATGTGATCCTGCCTGATCTTGCCGCTGGCTGTTCGATGGCCGATATGGCTTCGATCGCCCAAACAGAGCGTGCTTGGGAAGCGCTGACGGAACGATTCGGAGACACGATTTTGCCGCTGACGTATGTCAACAGCACCGCTGAAATTAAAGCGTTTTGCGGACGCCATGGTGGCGCATGCGTAACGTCATCAAACGCTAAAAACATGGTGCAGTGGGCGTTTGCTCAAAAGCCAAGGGTAATGTTTTTGCCTGACCAACACCTGGGGAGAAACACAGCTTTTGCACTTGGGATTCCTTTAGAAAAAATGGCGGTCTGGAATCCTCATACACATGAACTCGAACTCCCCCCTGGTGCGAACATAGAAGAAATCATCGTCATTTTATGGAAAGGGCACTGCTCTGTTCATGAAAAATTTACAGTTGAGCAAATTAAAAACGTGCGTGACCGCTCTCCGCATACACAAGTGATTGTTCATCCAGAGTGCACACACGAAGTTGTGCAAGCTGCTGATAAAGCCGGGAGCACACACTACATTATTGAAACATTAAAACAGGCGGAGCCAGGAACATCCTGGGCAATTGGGACGGAAATGAATTTGGTCAATCGTTTAGCGAAACAGCATCCCGATAAGCAAGTGTTTTCTCTTCACTCAACTATGTGCCTTTGTTTAACAATGAACCGCATTGATTTGGATCATCTTGCTTGGTCACTGGATTTGCTGCGTGAAGGCAAACGCCAATTTGAAATTACGGTCGCCGAAGATGTCGCAGAGGAAGCAAGAACGGCTTTAGCGCGGATGCTGGCAACAGTTTAAAGTTTAATGATTGGAGCGACAACCTAAAAGAGCGTACATTGAACCGCTCTTTTAGGTTTGTAAACGCTCTGTATACTTTACACTGTGAAACGAGCGTTTTAAAACAAGAAGCAGTGGCTCACGAACTCTCGTCCTAATTGCATCCCTTCCCGGTTTCACTCCCTGTCTGACAAGGGTTTTCAAACCGTTTGATTGATTTTTTTGGTCTAGGCCGAGCAGTTTACACATAAGTATTGGGGAACGTTGCATGTGAACCGATTTTATGCTCTTGCATAGTCTATAGGATGAATGCCTAGTAAGGAGGGAACAGCCTGTGAGAATCCATATTGTCCAAAAGGGAGATACTTTATGGAAATTAGCGGAGAAGTATGAAGTCGATTACGAACATTTAAAAGAAGCGAATCCGAATTTAACCAACCCTGAAATGTTGATGCCAGGCATGAAAGTGAAAGTGCCTGCTGGATCAGTTGCTGTCCGGAAAGAACAGAAAAAGACGACGCCGAAAGCAAAAGAAGTAGATAAGAAGCAGCAAAAAGCGAAAGAACAATCCGTTAAACCACCTAAAAAGCCGGAGCTGAAGGCATCAGAGAAAACGCAAGCGACAAATGTCGCGCCAGCGCCGCCCTATTATGGCCAAACACAACAAGGTGTAGCAAAACCGCCAGAATATCCGCCGCTTCCGCCAAAGCCGCCTTGTACACCTTGCCAAGGAAATGCATTCCAAGAGTTTGCACCACAAGCAAATATGTACCAGCAGTCTTACGCACCAAACCAACAGCTTTACAGCCAGCAAATGAATCAACCGCCGTCATACCAGCCACAAGCAAATCAACCACAGTCCTATCAGCCACAGTCATACCAGCCACAAGCGAATCAGCCGCAGTCCTATCAGCCACAGTTATACCAGCCACAAGCAAACCAGCCGCAGTCCTATCAGCCACAGTCATACCAGCCACAAGCGAATCAGCCGCAGTCCTATCAGCCACAGTCATACCAGCCACAAGCAAACCAACCGCAGTCCTATCAGCCACAAATATTTCAGCCACAAGCATATGGAGAAAATGCGCAGCTCCAAGCTCAGTCGCATGGGCCTAAACAGCAAGAAAGCGCAGGCAAACATCAGCCGTTGCCACAGGATAAAAAAGACAACGAGGCGGGCGAATGGAATGGAGTACAGCCACAAGCACATAAGGGAAGCTCAAAAAGCGGCATTCATGGTCAGCAGTCTCCGTGGGGAAGCAACGCCCCGTTTGTGCAACAAAGCGGGGGACCGAATCAACAAAGCTATCCGATCCAAGAAAATCAAAACAAAGGTTTTCAAGGGCAACAAAACACAAACTTTACCCCTTGGCCACAGCAGGAAAATAAAGGATGGAACCAAGAACAAGCATATGCCCACCAAGTAGAGATGAACTGGGGACAAAGCAACGGGGCGCAACCATTTTCTCAGCAAATGGACATTAATTGGGGACAATATCGCTACTCTCCTTATCAAGGAGAAATCGGCGATGCTGCACCATTCCAGAGCTATCCAGGGTGGCAGCCAGCTGCTTTGCCGCAAATGCCAGTAGCAAACAGCTATCCGCCTCCGCAAACACCTTTTTTTGCTCCAGGAACATTAAACCAACAGGCAGGACCCTATAGGCAGCCGCCTGTCGGCCAGCTTGATGACCAATTATACCAGCAGCCCCATTACATGAACCAAGCTCCATCCTTTTTAACGGGGCCTTATGCAGCCCAGCCACAGCAATGGGCACATCCACAAAGCCCGTATTTGCAAGAGCAGGAATACGAGCCGGAGGAACAAATAAACGCATACGAAGAAGAAGACCAACAAGATTAACGGCTTTTTGACAGCCATAATCTAACAGCGTAGTTCCCCCTTTTTGGTACATACTAAGACCGAAAGGGGGAATTTCCATTGAAAAAAACAGCTTTATCGTTTATTTGCGCGAGCGTGCTTCTAACAGGGCTTGCAGGCTGCGGAACACAAGACAACAACCGCGCTGGAATGCAGCCAAACACGTACCGCAATCAAGAAGCCAATCTGAATGGGGACAACAACTTCAACAACCGCAACTATCCGTATTATGGGCCGAATGCGTACAACACGAATGATAAAACATTCTTTGACGACAATCGCTTTTCAAATAAAAACCAACGCATGAACCGGACTAACCAGTATAATCAAGGACGCAATGGCTACGTTCGTGGTATAACTGGGAACAACCGTCCAGGAATGGTTGACGAAAATGGTTTTCTTAATCGAAGAGCAGACTACGGCAACCGCGGCATGAATTTCCAACGAGCTACAACGAACAAAGATGGAAACCGCGGCATAAACGCACAGCGTTCTACGAACCAAGACGGAAACATGCGGCAGGGAATGGAAACGGAAGAAGTCCGTTACCATCGCAATTATGATGGCGACCGGGTAGAAGAGATCCGCGAAGAAGTTGAGAAAATTGACGGTGTTCGGGAAGCCCGCGTTATTATTAATCGCGACGACGTTGTTGTAGGCTATGAGCAAGACGAAAAAGCAGACGATGTAAAACAGCATGTCGAAAACCGTGTCCGCAAATTGGCCGGCAAAGGCAAAAATGTTGTTGTTAGTACAGATAACAACATTTATAAAAATATGCGAAAAATGGACGATAAATTGCGCTCAGGCGCTGCTTTTGATGATGTCCGAGACACGTTTACAGACATGATGCGCGATTTAGGCAATGCAGCAAAGCGCCCGTTTCAAAATAAGTAAAAAAACCCCCCAGTAATGGGGAGCGAGGTTGTCGACAAAGTCGATAACCGCCATCAGACTGAAAACTCCCCAGTAATGGGGAGCTACATAGCAATTAAGAAACAACCAGAGTCGAGACCATTTCTTCGTGGCCAGGACCACATGGAATGTTGCATTGGATTTCATACTCCCCTGGTTCAAGTGTGACGGTTTTTGAGTCCGAACCGCTAATGACAAGATCGGATCCATTATCAGCCCCGACAATAACGATGCCGTGGTTCCCCTCTTCATTTTTAAGTTCCACCGTCACGTCACCAGCGCCAGCCGCATATTCTTCTTTATCAAACTGCCAGTTCATTGCTTTAATGACAACGGTTTCACTTGATTCCGCAGTACTGTTATCTTCTTGCCCACTATCTTCTTGCGCCCCGCAAGCTGTCAAAATAAAAAAAAGCAAACAGGCCGTGACCACTCCAGCTAATTTTCTCAATATGTTTCCCTCCTTATAATTTCTCTTTTCATTCTAACAATAACCATGCGCTTTTATTGGCAATTTTTATGAAAATCCTGTGTCATTTTCGTATAGATTACAAGCTAAATGCCGAGGATAAAGCAATAGTATGATTGGAAAGGGATGTTCATGATGTTAAAGCAAGTTGTCCACAAACATTGGCTTCCGTTTTCTCTTGGAGCTGCCTCATTCGCTTTGCTACTAGGAACATTTATCATTCTTGGCGAAGACGCGTCTAATGATTCTCCCCAAGTAGCAAATCCGCCTAATGCCACGGAAGTATTACGTGAAACCGTATTCGCTGATGGAAATATACGAACAGAGCGTGTTGAGGAAACCATTTGGGCGATTGACGACTTTTGGGCGGAATACGAAGAATGGCAGCTTGTTGACCAAAGCAACCACTTTGTCCACTTTCGGAAAACCATTCTTGACCTTTCACCCGAAGTAAAAGAGGATGGCTATTTAGGCATAGATGCCGATAGGGGGATCGTGCTTTACACAGGAGCACAAGAAGCTGGACAGATTGTCACACGTTATAGCGAAATTGAGGCAGCAAAGCTAAGCGAATCGGATGTTGCGGCGCTTGAACAAGGCATCCGGATTGAAAGCCTTGAGCATTTGCAAAACCTGTTAGCACAATGGCGATAATGGGCAGCTGCAGCACTGGCTATCGCATTACCCACTTGCTGGCTTAGTAGCAACTTAATGACGGAAAGCTATCTGCTATGCTAAAATAGAAATAAATGTTCGCTTTTTGGCCATGCAGAGGAGAATGCTTGTGATTGACTATATTAAAGGGAATTTGGTTGCAGTTGAACCTGCTTATCTCGTGGTCGAAGCCAACGGGATTGGGTTCCAAATTTACTGTGCAAACCCTTACCGTTTTATAAACGATTTAAATCGGGAGGTAGTGGTCCCGACACACCACTATGTTCGCGAAGACAGCCAACGCCTATTTGGGTTTACAACAAGGACAGAACGTTTGTTGTTTGAAAAGCTTTTAAATGTCTCTGGCATTGGCCCAAAAGGAGCGCTCGCCATTCTTGCTTCTGGAGAACCAGAAGATATTATCCATGCAATTGAACAAGAAGATGAGGCGCTGCTTGTCCGTTTCCCTGGAGTCGGCAAAAAAACAGCAAGACAAATCATTCTTGACTTAAAAGGGAAGCTTGATGATATGGCACCAATGCTGGAACCTGCTGCTGGCGCTGACAAACAGCAAAAAAATCCACAGCTTGAGGATGCTTTAGAAGCGTTGCGTGCTTTGGGCTATGTTGAAAAAGAGCTGAAAAAAGTGGAAAAACAGTTAAAAGCGGAAACGCTGGAAACAGATGAATATATTAGGCGTGCGCTTGCGCTTATGTTAAAACGTCCTTAAGTAAGGGGGATGACAATGGAAGAACGAATTGTTTCCGCTGAAGCAACGGAGTTGGAAGAACAGAGCGAGCAAGGGTTACGGCCAAAAAGATTGGCCGATTATATCGGGCAAGAAACGGTTAAGCACAACCTTGCTGTGTTTATGGAGGCAGCAAAAATGCGCGAAGAAGCGCTTGACCATGTCCTGCTTTACGGACCGCCAGGCCTTGGGAAAACGACGCTAGCGGCGATTATTGCGGCGGAAATGGGCGGCGAGTTGCGGACTACTTCCGGCCCGGCAATTGAGCGGTCTGGCGATTTGGCCGCGATTTTAACCGCCCTTGAGCCAGGAGACGTTTTGTTTATTGATGAGATCCACCGCTTGAACCGCACAGTTGAAGAAGTGCTGTATCCGGCCATGGAAGATTTTTGTCTAGATATCGTCATTGGCAAAGGCCCAACTGCTAGATCGGTTCGATTAGATTTGCCGCCGTTTACGTTAGTGGGCGCGACAACACGTGCAGGAATGCTCTCGTCCCCGTTACGCGACCGTTTTGGCGTAATGGCAAGGCTTGAGTATTACAAACCTGAAGAACTGGCTCAAATTGTGGAACGTTCCGCCACCGTTTTTCAAGCGACGCTTGAGCCGTCTGCAGCGCTTGAATTGGCGCGGCGGTCAAGAGGGACTCCTCGGATTGCAAACCGCCTGCTCCGTCGCGTTCGTGATTTTGCCCAAGTAGGAGGGGAGGCTGCTATTTCGTTGGAAAGGGCATGCTCCGCCCTTGAACAGCTCCATGTCGATCCGTTAGGGCTAGACCATATTGACGATAAATTGTTAAAAGGCATGATTGAAAAATTTAATGGGGGCCCGGTTGGATTAGAAACGATTGCGGCGACCATTGGCGAAGAAGCGGCAACGATTGAGGAAGTATATGAGCCCTACTTGCTGCAAATTGGCTTTATCCAGCGGACGCCTCGGGGGCGGATAGCGACGCCGGCTTGTTATGCTCATTATGGAGTGGAAAAGCAAAATGGGTAAAACATTAATGGTGATTGGCGCAGTGTTGCTCATTGTCGGTTTTCTTTGGCAAGTGTTGGGCCGCTTTTTGCCAATCGGCAAATTGCCAGGGGATTTTTTGTTTAAAAGCGGGCAAACGACTGTTTACTTTCCGATCATGACGTGCATTATTATTAGCATTGTTCTTTCCCTGCTTTTCTCACTCTTCCGCCGTTAGAAGTGCTTGCGCTAAATGAAAAACGCATGTATGCTAGGAAAAGTTTGATTGGAATGCGTAAGATAGATAGGTGATGACATGGACGTAAATGAATTTGATTTTGATTTACCTGAAGAATTAATTGCCCAAACTCCTTTGAAGACTAGGACGAATTCCCGTTTGCTTGTGGTTGACAAAAAAACAAAAGCGATAAGCGACCGGATGTTTCCTGATTTGATTGAAGCGCTTTCGCCAGGAGATTGCCTTGTCTTAAATGATACGAAAGTGATGCCTGCCCGCCTTTTAGGCGAAAAGGTAGAAACGAAAGCAGTCATCGAGCTGTTGCTTCTAAAACAGCTTGAAGGCGACTGTTGGGAAACGCTTGTAAAGCCAGCAAAGCGAGTAAAAATAGGGACAGAGGTTAGCTTTGGCGACGGAAAGTTAACAGCGATATGCACGGCAGTCCAACCCCAAGGGGGGAGGATTTTCGAATTCCGCTACAGTGGTGTGTTTTATGAATTGTTGGAGGAACTAGGGACGATGCCATTGCCTCCTTATATTAAAGAACGGCTAGAAGATGCCGACCGTTACCAGACTGTGTATGCGAAGCAGATAGGTTCGGCCGCTGCGCCAACGGCTGGCCTTCACTTTAGCGAGCAATTGCTTTTAGAGATCGAAGCAAAAGGCGTAAAAATTGTGTATATTACCCTTCATGTCGGTTTGGGGACATTTCGCCCAGTGAGCGCTAGTTCTGTTGAAGACCACCAAATGCATGCCGAGTATTACCAGGTGACAGAAGAAGCGGCCCACACGCTGGCTTCTGCCCGGGAGAATGGCGGCAACATTATCGCAGTTGGGACAACCTCAGCAAGAACGCTTGAAACGATCTATAGCGATCATGGCGCCTTTGTAGCGGCATCTGGCTGGACGTCGATCTTTATTTATCCTGGCTATAAGTACCAGGCAATTGACGGGTTGTTGACGAATTTCCATTTGCCAAAATCAACGCTTGTCATGCTTGTTAGCGCATTGATAGGCAAAGAGGCATTAATGGATGCTTATGCACACGCCATAAAAGAACGCTACCGATTTTTTAGCTTCGGCGACGCAATGTTTATACGACCGTAAGGGGAGACAAATAGTGACAGCAGCAATCACCTATGAACACATAAAAACATGTAAGCAATCTGGCGCTCGGCTCGGTCGTGTCCATACGCCTCATGGCACGATTGAAACGCCGATGTTTATGCCGGTAGGTACGTTGGCGACTGTGAAAACGATGAGTCCAGAAGACTTGAAAGCAATGGATGCACAAATTATTTTAAGCAACACCTACCACTTATGGCTTCGCCCGGGAGAAGAGATTATTAAGGAAGCTGGCGGCCTTCATCAGTTTATGAATTGGGATAAGCCGATCTTAACGGATTCTGGTGGCTTCCAAGTCTTTTCCCTTAGTGATTTACGCAAGATCACGGAAGAAGGCGTCCATTTCCGCAATCATTTGAGTGGTGAAAAGCTGTTTCTTTCGCCAGAGAAAGCGATGCAAATCCAACATGTGCTTGGATCGGACATTATGATGGCATTCGATGAATGTCCACCTTACCCTGCCGACCATAGCTATATGAAAGCTTCGGTCGAACGGACAAGCCGCTGGGCAGAACGGTGCCTTGCCGAACACAAACGTTCAGGCAAAGACAGTGTTCAAGGGTTATTTGGTATCATTCAAGGCGGTGAATACGAAGATCTGCGCAAACAGAGTGCAAATGATTTGACAGCGCTTGATTTTCCAGGTTACGCTGTAGGTGGACTGTCTGTCGGAGAACCGAAAGATGTCATGAATCATGTGCTTGAGTTCACAACGCCATTAATGCCGGAAGATAAACCTAGGTATTTAATGGGAGTCGGCTCGCCAGATTCACTCATTGACGGGGCGATAAGGGGCATTGATATGTTTGACTGCGTCTTGCCGACCCGAATAGCGAGAAACGGTACTTGCATGACAAGTGCGGGAAGATTGGTTGTCCGTAATGCTAAGTACGCGCGTGATTTCAGTCCCCTCGATGAAAAGTGTGACTGCCATGTGTGCCGTACGTACTCGCGGGCGTATATTCGTCATCTCATTAAATGCGAAGAAACATTTGGGTTCCGTTTAACGACGTACCACAACCTTTATTTTCTTTTAAATTTAATGAAGCAAGTTCGCCAAGCGATTATGGATGACTGCCTTCTTGATTTTCGCGAGCAGTTTTTTGAGGAATACGGCTTTAACAAGGAAAACGCACGCAACTTCTAGTTCTCTAGAAAAGGTGGCGTTAAAGCAAGGAAAGGGGGGTGTTTCATGGAATTACTTGTCAGTATGCTTCCGTTTATCGCGATTATCGTGCTATTTTATTTTTTGCTGATCCGTCCTCAGCAAAAACAACAAAAACGTGTGCGTGAAATGCACGCAAATTTACAGCGCGGCGATAAAGTCATTACAATCGGCGGGTTGCACGGCGTCATTGACTCGATTGACGAATCTGTTGTTGTGTTGTTGGTGAACGACAACCGCAAACTTACGTATGATCGTAACGCGATCCGCGAAGTGGTGCAATCAGATTAATACAAGAAAGCGCCTAGCTTAAGTAGCGGGAGGCGCCTTTTTAAGCAAAAGCTCACGCCCTCAAATAAAGGGATGGGCTTTTTTGTGTGTGAAGGAGCAAGAGTTCCTTATGAATTCCCGCCTGAAAAATTGACACCAAACACACCACCTAAAGAAGCAATGGCACAATAGCCTGCAAAGAGGAGCATCTGGTTGGAGGTGATGGATTCATTATAGCCTAAGTAACTGATTGCCAGCAGAATGGCGACAAACAAAAACGCTGTAAATGCGCCTGCTAGCCAGCCTTTGTTTTTTGCTTTAGCTCCTGAAAAAAAGCCACCTACAAACAAGGCTAAAAAACCGCACCCCACCATTACCCAATGAACAGACTGTTCAGTCAGTGAAGTCAAATAAAGCAATGTAGCCATGAGTATACTGAATGCGACGGCAATGCATATACTCACGAATGTGCCAATACATACCGCTGGAAAAAAACGTCTGCTTTCCATTCTATGTCCCCCTCGTACCGTTTTTTCTATTCGTATGCTTGCCAATCAGGGAACATGTCTATGACAAAGGATAAAAGCAACCCCTTAGGGCATAGTAGCAAATAAGAAATGTAAGGAGAGGGGGAGACCTATGCATGGATGCCATGATTGTGCGCGCTGCAGCTACTTACGCGGCACTTGTGCTGATCAAGCAATACAAAAACGAAACAACACAAACACAGCAAGGCCCTTTCGAATTGGCACTCGCCTTGTTTGCCGGTGAAGCAATTGCTGCATTTTGGTCGTTATGGGTGCTTTTGCCGATCTTTCTGCTGGTGATAGCAGCCGTATTGAAACGAAAGACAGGCGAGTCGGGCAAACTACAGCACACAAGCAAGCCCCCTACAGTAGCACCTCCTTTACAGAAAGAAGGACCCGCATTGGCCATGCCTTTACCATTAATCATTGATGGGACGATCCAGCATGACCATTTGCGAGAACTACGTCAAACAGAGCTATGGCTTCGCCAGCAATTGCGCAAACTCGGCTACCGCGATATTAAAAAAATTGCTTATTGCTCGCTTAAAGGCAAAGAATCGTTTTTTATTGACTCTTTTTGAAAAACGTAGTGATCACATGTCCACCCGTTTGCTTTGGCCGATAAAAATAGGTAGTTGCACTCGTGACACGAGTGGACACGGCTATTGTTCCTTCTCATATGCTATTGTGTACGGATTTTTAAGAGGGGGACAATACACATGGCAGAAAATTATTATCGCATGTGCCAACAGCATATAGGCAAATGTGTCGTCATTACAGAACATAATGGCAGGCGCCATTATGGCCGGATCACACGAGTAGACAACAAACACGTCTACTTACAGCCTCTTGGCAACCGCGGCTTTGGCTACGGCTGGGGTTGGGGCTGGGGCTGGGGTTACCCGGTTGCTCTTGGCGCAATTGCTGGCTTTGCCTTAGCGGGCTTATTATTCTGGTAATACAAAGAAGGAGCGCTTTTGTTTGGAAAGCGCTTCTTACATAAACTTTTTGATAAACGGAAGGCGTTTTAGTTCCTCTTTGCTGAGAAGCTTAAGGGCAAGAATGCCAAATACATAAATCATGCAAGTTATGGCGATGCTGGCGAGCGCTTTTGCTGCGTAAGGCAATCCGTTGAATAAATAGGTGTCTATTTGCATGCCTGCATAGCCAGTGATGACGATGAGCAGCACTAGTTTCAACATGGGAACAGCGTGGATCACAAATCCCGTCGTTTTGGCAAGTGTAGCAATGTGGAGCAGCGTCACGAGTACAAAACCAGTTACAATAGCCAAAGCTGCTCCCATTATGCCAAAGCTCGGGCTAGAAGCCAAAGCGAAAATCGCAAGCGTTTTAACGATGGCGCCAATAAAACTATTAACCATGGAAGCTTTGGCGTAATCCAATGCTTGCAGGGCAGCAGCAAGGGGGCCTTGCAAGTACAAAAAGAGAGCAAATGGCGCCATAACTTGCAATAGCGAGGCAGCGTGTGGAGCGTTGTACATAAGCACGGTCAGTTCACTAGCAAATACATAAAGAACGACAACGCAAATGCCTCCTGACAAAAGCCCCATTCGTAAAGCTTGTTCTAAACGGTGGTGAATAAGGACTTTTTGTTTATTTGCTGCTGCTTCACTTAAACTCGGCAATAGCGAAACGGAAAGGGAATACGTAATAAAGGTTGGTAATGTGAGTAGCGGCATGACATAGCCGACGAGCAAGCCGTACTGCTGTGTTGCGACAATGGTTGCTACTCCAGCCAAAGCGAGGCTCTGGGCAACAACAATCGGTTCAAAAAACAACGCGACTGTACCAATTAGACGACTGCCTGTGGTAGGTAAGGCAATGGCAAGGAGCTGGGAAGCTGTTTTCCGTCCTGATTTCACAGTCGAAAAAAACTGGCGGCGAAGTCGGAACGGTTTGTGTGATTTAAACAAATACAGCATATACAAGAGGGAAGCAAGTTCCCCACAGCCAGCAGAAATCATTGCTCCAGCGGCAGCATACTCCAGTCCGTAAGGCATAAAGGCGGCTGTAAAGACGGCAATTAAGCTGATGCGTACAACTTGTTCAAGTACTTGGGAATAAGCGGTTGGCTTCATGTTTTGGCGTCCTTGGAAATAGCCGCGCAACACAGAAGAAACAGCAATGATTGGCACAATCGGCGCTACGGCCAAGAGCGGATACAAGGCGCGGGCGTCCGTCAATAACGTTTGGGCAACGAGTGGAGCGAGGGCGAGAATCGCCGTTGTGAAAACAATGCTCAAAGAACCTGTTATGGCAAGGGCAACGGCGAGAATTTTCTTGGTTTTGCCAACTTCTCCTTTTGCTTCTGCTTCTGCAACAAGCTTTGCAATCGCCACTGGAAGGCCAAGTTGCGTTAACGTTAGGAGTAGCAACATGGTCGGCACAGCCATCATATAAAGGCCTACGCCTTCAGCACCAATCATTCTTGCCATGACAATTCTGTTAATGAAACCGAGTAATTTTGTGATAAAGCCTGCTGCAATTAAAATAAAAGTGCCTTTTAGAAAGGTTTGCTTGTTCATGGCAATCCCGCCTTCTTTGCTGGTCTACCGCGTTTTATACATGTCTATGCGGCAATGGACAGGACATGACAAGCCTTTCCCAAAATGAAGTTCATTCGATTTCATAGCCGTAATAGCAATAATTTGTTAGTATATGTATACTTAAAGTTATAAAGAGAGGGTATGTATATGGGCATGAAACAACAGTTTGATGGTTGGCGGGAAGACGTCGAACCACTCCTTTCCATTAAACAGGAAGAGTTCCACGAGCTTGGTTACAATCGTGTCACAAAAGATGAGTTGTGGAATTATGCAGTGGACAAGCTTCGTCGTAAAAAAGAATTTACGCCTTTCTACGCATTTGTTGATGAACTTCTGTCGATTCAGCCCCAGGGGTACATGACATGGTTGACAGTCCATGCGTATAAGGAGCCGATTGACTGGTTCAAAACATTTGAGCAAGCAACAGCCGAAAAGTAACAGATTCGAGATTGCGTAGGAGGATAAACAGACTATGGTTAAAAAAGGCAAAATTGCGCTTTTCTTTCTCATTATTGCGTTGTTTGCTTCTGGAATCGCCTATTTTGCAAAGCCTGTTGTAAACGACGTCAGCCTTGGGCTTGACTTGCAAGGCGGCTTTGAAGTGCTTTACGAAGTGGAGCCCATGAATGAAGGCGATGAAATTAATCAGGATTCGCTTTTAGCAACAACGACTGCATTGAATGAAAGGGTAAATACAATTGGCGTTTCAGAACCGAACATTCAAATTGAAGGAGAAAACCGGATCCGTGTCCAGTTAGCTGGTGTTGAAGACCAAGAAACAGCACGTGACATTTTGGCGACTGGCGCAGAATTGACGATCCGTGACGTCGATGACAACGTGCTTCTTGATGGCAGCGATTTAACCCAAAATGGTGCCAGCGCATCGGTACATCCAGAAAAGAATCAGCCGATTGTGACGTTGACGCTAAATGATGCAGACAAATTTGGCGAAATCACACGTGAAATTTCTGAACGTCCACTAGGAGAGAATTTGCTCGTCATCTGGCTTGACTTCGAAGAAGGCGATAGCTTTGCAGAAGAATCAAAAAAACAAGACCCTAAATACATGTCAGCAGCGTCCGTTAATGCCCCGTTACATACACGAGACGTAATGATTGAAGGGAATTTTACAACGGAGGAAACACGCTTTCTTGCTGAAATATTAAATGCAGGCGCTTTGCCTGTTGAATTAAATGAGATCTACTCTACATCTGTCGGTGCATCGCTAGGAGAAAAAGCGATGAACCAAACGATTTTTGCTGGCTCCCTTGGGGTTGCGCTGATCTTTTTGTATATGGTGGTTTACTATCGCTTCCCAGGAATCATTGCTGTCATTACACTAAGCATCTATACATTTTTGGTGCTTGTCGTCTTTAATGCAATGAATGCTGTGTTAACTTTGCCAGGCATTGCTGCACTCGTGCTTGGGGTTGGCATGGCTGTCGATGCGAATATCATTACTTATGAACGGATTAAGGAAGAGATTAAATCAGGGAAATCGATTTTATCTGCCTTTAAAGTCGGCAGCAGGCGCTCGTTTGCAACGATTTTTGATGCCAATATTACGACGTTGATTGCGGCAGGGGTTATGTTTTATTTTGGTACGAGCTCCGTGCAAGGTTTTGCGGTCATGCTCATTATTAGCATTCTTGTCAGCTTTTTAACGGCCGTTTATGGTTCCAGAGTATTGCTGGGCCTTTGGGTGAACAGCAAATTTTTAAATAAACGGCCTGGCTGGTTTGGCGTGAAAAGAGGTGAAATTGATGAGCTTTAATCCAGAAAAGTGGAATGTCGATTTGACAAAACACCGAAAACGTTTTTTTATCGGCTCGGGCTTGTCAATTGTCCTTGGCATTGTGTTGTTGCTTACGTTTGGTTTAAACTTAGGCGTTGATTTTGAAAGTGGCTCGAATGTGGAAATTCAAGCGGATCAGACATTGACGCAAGAACAATTACTGGACGACTTTGCAGCAATCAATGAATCGTACACGCCGAATATTACACTTGGAGGCGAGCAAAGCCAAAGTGCGACTGCTCGGTTTACAGTGGAACTTTCCAAAGATGAAATTACCGCGATTCAAACTTATTTCCAAGACAAATACGGCCATTCGCCTAACGTCAGTACAGTGTCGCCTCTCGTCGGCCAGGAGCTTGCTCGCAATGCGATTTTGTCCGTATTGATCGCTTCATTAGGGATTGTCATTTATATCGGTTTCCGTTTTCACTTCCTATATGGTGTTTCAGCGGTTATTGGCTTGCTCCATGATGCCTTTATCATTATTGCGTTGTTCAGCTTGTTCCAAGTTGAAATTAATGTGCCTTTTATAGCGGCAGTGCTTACTGTGGTTGGCTATTCAATCAATGACACGATTGTTACGTTTGACCGAATGCGGGAAAATATTAACAAGGAGAAGGAAATTAAAAGCTTTGAGCACTTGGCGCAAATTGTAAACAAAAGTTTGCTTCAAGTGTTAACACGCTCGATCAATACGGTATTGACCGTGCTATTTGCTGCTGTGGCATTGCTGATTTTCGGCGGCGAAGCGATCCGCTCGTTTTCATTGGCTCTTGTCATTGGATTGATTGCCGGTACTTATTCTTCGATGTTCCTTTGTGCGCAAATATGGCTTGTCTGGGAGTGGAAGCGGCAAAAGAAACTAAAAAACAAACCAAAGAAAACGGAAGAAGAGTACATTTGAGCGGAGGGGATTGACATGAAAGCACAGACAGCGTTTATTATCGGCATTATTGCCGCCATTATCATTGCTGTGTTTGCGGTGTTAAATGTGGAAAGCGTACCAGTTAATCTGTTAGTGGTAAAAGCACAGTGGCCATTGATTCTAGTCATTTTGGGCTCGGTGCTACTAGGAGCGATTGTCGCAGGGATGATGTCCCTAATGAAAGTAATGCAATTAAATGCTGAAATCAAGCGGCTGCGTACCGCAAAACAAGCAAATGCAGATCAACCAGATGAAAGCAGCCGTCAAAAAAAAGACATGAAAAAACAGAGTCATTGAAATGCGTTGTCACCCCTTAGCCCCTCCTGTATAATAGGATGGTCGAGGGGTGTTTTTTACATATGTTGCAATCAAAAACAAGATGGCGCATTTTAGAACAAAACGAGCTGTTGGCGCAAGAGCTCGCAGACGAGCTGCGTGTATCGATGTTAACGGCCCGTCTTCTTGTACGCCGGGGAATCCAAACCGTCCAGGCGGCCAAGCGCTTTTTACACTACGAAGAGCCGACGTTTTACGATCCCTTTTTGTTGAAAGGGATGGAGGAAACGATTGAACGAATTGCCCTCGCAGTCAAACGAAAAGAACGCATTCTTGTTTTTGGGGACTATGATGCTGATGGCGTTAGTTCGACTTCCGTGATGCTAACAGCGTTACAAACGTATGGCGCGGACTGTGATTACTATATACCAAACCGTTTTACAGAAGGATACGGGCCCAATTGCCCAGCGCTAGACTTTGCAAAAAGGCAAGGTTATCACTTAGTGATAACAGTCGATACAGGCATTTCTGCTTTGAATGAAGCTGCCCATGCCAAAGACATCGGCCTGGATTTTATTATCACTGACCACCATGAGCCGCCGCCGGTTTTGCCAGAAGCATTGGCGATCATTAATCCTAAGCAGCCTGGTTGCCCGTATCCATTTAAAGAGCTTGCCGGCGTAGGCGTTGCCTTTAAAGTTGCACACGCTTTGCTCGGGCGCCTGCCTGAAGAGCTGCTCGATTACGCTGTGATCGGCACGATCGCCGACTTGGTGCCTCTCATTGATGAAAATCGGCTGCTGGCCAAAAAGGGGCTTCGCGCGATTGAATCAAGCGGCCGCCCTGGGATCCGTGCCTTAAAGGAAGTATGCGGCATGAAGCAGGAAGCAATGGATGCCGACCATATCGGCTTTGCGATTGGCCCTCGTCTAAATGCAGCAGGGCGGCTCGATTCTGCTAATCCAGCTGTTGAGCTGCTCCTTGCTGATGATGAAGAAGAAGCAAAAGCGCTAGCCACAGAAATCGATAGCCTCAATAAAGAACGGCAAGCAATTGTTAGCAAAATGACAGAAGAAGCGATTCGCCTTGTGGAAACAACCTATGGCACAAAGATCCCCCATGCCATCGTTGTAGCGAAGGAAGGCTGGAATCCAGGGGTCATCGGGATTGTCGCTTCTCGCCTTGTAGAGCAGTTTTACCGTCCGACAATTGTCATGAGCATTGACGAATCTTCAGGACTTGCGAAAGGCTCAGCCAGAAGCATCGAAGGGTTTGACATGTACCAAGAATTGGCGAATAACCGGGATATACTTCCTCATTTTGGCGGACACCCGATGGCGGCAGGGATGACACTTAAAACCGAGGACATTGACGACTTACGTTCTCGTTTAATCAAGCAAGCCAAGGAGACACTAACGGACGACATGCTTACGCCAGCCACGGATATAGACCTCGTTGCAGAAGTGGAGGATGTAACCGTTCAAGTGATTGGCGAGTTGCAGGCACTTGCCCCGTTTGGCGTTGCCAACCGAAAACCGATTGTACTTGTTGAGGGTGCGCATATTTCCGATATGCGCCGGATTGGCAGCAACCAAAACCATTTAAAAATCCAATTTACTGGCGCCCAAAAGCCGCTTGACGGAATTGCCTTTAGAATGGGGCATTTGTTTGAAGAGATCACGCCACATGCAAAGTTATCTGCCATCGGAACGGTATCGTTGAATGAATGGAACGGAAAAGTAAAGCCACAACTTATTATTGACGATCTTGCCGTATTGGAGTGGCAACTATTTGATTGGCGCAGCATCCAGCCAAACCGCTTAAACAGCCGGTTGCTTGACTTGCCTCGTGAAAAACTCGTCGCTATTTCCTTTCAAGAAGGGACAAAAGAAAGACTTGGGTTGGACGTACCCGTATATGATTACCGGCAAGCGCCTTCCTTTTTTGAAGCTTACGTCGTGTTGCTCGATTTGCCTAGCAACCGGGTTGAACTGGAAAGTCTTTTTTCTAAGAAAGGGGAGCCAAGCCGTGTTTATGTTGTGTTCTCTGAGGAAGAAGAATCGTTTTTTCAAACGAATCCAAACCGCGAGCAGTTCAAATGGTATTATGGTTTTATTAAGAAAAACCAACGCTTTTCACTGAATCAACTCGGCGCGAAGCTCGAAAAGCACAAAGGCTGGTCAGCCCGCACGGTCGAATTTATGACCACTGTATTTTTAGAACTTGGTTTTATCAAGCTTGACGACGGCATCGTTGAAGCAGTAGAAAACCCTGAAAAAAAAGCGTTGACTGCATCGCCGACCTACCAAGCCAAGCAGGAAAAAGCATGGCTTGAGAATGAATTTGTTTTTGCTTCTTATCAACAGTTAAAAGAATGGTTCCAGGCTGCCATCGAAGGGAGCGCTGAAACAAAAGAGGAGTCGATCCTAAATGGATTATAAACAATATATAACAATTGTCGAAGATTGGCCGCAAGAGGGCATACGCTTTAAAGACATTACGACGTTGATGCAAAACGGCACAGCCTACAAGCGCGCCGTTGAAGAACTTGCCGTTTATGCAAAAGAAAAACAAGCAGACGTCATTGTCGGCCCTGAAGCACGTGGCTTTGTTGTTGGTTGCCCAATCGCGACTGAACTTGAAATCGGTTTTGTCCCTGTTAGGAAAAAAGGCAAATTGCCTCGGGAAGTCATTGAAGCCAACTATGGTCTTGAATATGGAAAAGACTGTTTAACCATCCATAAAGACAGCATCCAGCCAGGCCAACGCGTCGTCATTACCGATGACCTCCTCGCAACAGGGGGTACGATTGAGGCAACGGCTAAAATGGTAGAGCAACTTGGCGGGAAAGTGGTCGGGATTGCCTTCTTGATCGAATTGGCTTATATAGGCGGCCGCGATAAACTAAAGCAGTACGACTTGTTTTCATTAATGTCTTACGAATAAATCGCTTACAGACTGGTTGTGCGAATCGGCACACCGGTCTTTTTGCAATTTCTAAGCCGCTCTCCCTTTACAACACTGAACGAGTAGCGGATAATAGAAAGAAAACTTGTCGAATGAGTAAAGGTGATTTCATGACAATTGATCAGGTGCTCGAAAAAGCGCGTGCGTATTTGACAAAAGATGATATTGTCTTTTTGGAAAAAGCGTACGAGTTTGCTGAAAAGGCACACAGTGGTCAGTACCGTAAATCGGGAGAGCCCTATATTTTACACCCAGTCCAAGTAGCTGGCATTATTGTCGGGCTTGAATTAGATCCGAATACGATTGCCGCCGCTTTTCTTCATGATGTCGTTGAAGATACCGAAGCAACAGTCGACGATTTGGAAGAAGCGTTTAACGAGGAAGTCGCTATGCTAGTTGACGGCGTAACAAAATTAAAGAAGTTTAAATATAAATCAAAAGAGGAGCAGCAAGCCGAAAACCACCGGAAAATGCTTATGGCTATGGCGAAAGATATCCGCGTCCTCTTGATTAAACTGGCAGACCGTCTCCATAATATGCGGACACTTAAATTTATGCCACCGCAGAAGCAGCGGATTACTTCAAACGAAACGTTAGAGATCTTTGCTCCATTGGCACATCGTCTTGGAATTTCAACGATTAAATGGGAACTGGAAGATACAGCGCTTCGTTATTTGGATCCACAGCAGTATTACCGTATTGTCAATTTAATGAAACGGAAACGTGCTGAACGGGAAGAGTATTTGACAGAAGTGATGGACAAAATCAAAGTCCAACTTAAAGAAGTGAACGTACAGGCAGAATTGTCAGGCCGGCCAAAGCATATATACAGCATTTACCGCAAAATGGTGATTCAGCACAAACAATTTAATGAAATTTATGATTTGCTAGCTGTACGAATTATTGTTAAAAACATTAAAGACTGTTATGCGGTTCTTGGCGTCATTCATACGTGCTGGCGCCCCATGCCAGGACGCTTTAAAGATTACATTGCCATGCCAAAAGCAAATATGTATCAGTCGCTGCATACAACCGTAGTCGGACCGAACGGAGACCCGCTGGAAGTGCAGATCCGTACAGAGGACATGCACCGGGTAGCTGAATATGGTGTTGCCGCCCATTGGGCGTATAAAGAAGGGAAAACACTCTCAAGCAATCGCTATTCGTTTGAAGATAAATTAACGTGGTTCCGTGATGTGATTGAATCGCAGACAGACACAAATGACGCCCAAGAGTTTATGGAATCTATGAAAATGGACCTGTTTTCTGATATGGTGTTTGTGTTTACACCAAAAGGAGACGTCATTGAATTGCCCCGGGGATCGGTTCCTCTTGATTTTGCTTATCGGATCCATAGTGAGATCGGCAACCGTTGTATCGGTGCGAAAGTGAACAGCAAAATGGTCCCCCTTGACCATGAACTAAAAACGGGTGACATTGTCGAAGTGATGACGTCGAAACACTCATATGGGCCAAGCCATGACTGGTTGAAAATTACTAAGTCGTCACATGCTAAAAACAAAATCAAACAGTGGTTCAAAAAAGAGAAACGCGAAGAAAATGTCGTCAAAGGGAAAGAAGCAATCGAAAAAGAAATACGGGCGCTTGATTTCGATGTAAAAGACATTTTAACGCAGGAAAATTTACAAGAAGCGATTAGCAAGTTCAGTTTTGCTGGCGAAGAAGATATGTATGCAGCAGTTGGTTATGGCGGAATTAGCGCTAAACAAATTGTCAATCGCCTTACTGAAAAACAACGCAAAGCAAAAGACAGCGAGCAGGAGCAACAATCCCTTGATGCAGTGTTAAATGAAATCCAAACGGTTTCGCCAAACAAGCGGACAAATTCAATTGGCGTGCATGTAAAAGGGGTCGACAATATGCTTATCCGCCTAGCACGATGTTGCACGCCAGTGCCAGGAGATGAGATTGTCGGCTACATTACGAAAGGCCGTGGCGTTTCCATTCACCGTGAAGATTGCCCGAATGTCATAGCCGATTCAGATTCGTCCCGTTTGCTTGAAGTGGAATGGGAAGGAAATGAGCAGCAGGGCAAGTCGTATAATGTCGACATTGAAATTACTGGATTTGACCGCAACGGTCTGTTAAATGAAGTGTTGCACACATTGACAGAAACGCGCACGCAAATAAATACGATTTCTGGGCGTTCTGACCATAAGCATAAAATGGCGACGATTGAAATGAGCATTTCTATTTCCAATATCGCTCATTTGCAAAAAGTGGTCGACAAAATTAAACAGTTAAAAGACATTTACTCTGTGCGGAGGGTAACCCATTAGAGTCGAGGCAGGTGAGAAAAAGTGCGAGTACTAGTCCAGCGAGCGAAACGGGGCAGTGTTCGAGTCGACCAAAAAACAGTAGGCGACATTGGGCCAGGCCTTGTCCTCTTAGTTGGAATTCATCAAGAAGATACAGAAGCGGACGTACGTTTTTGTGCGGAAAAAGTAGCCCATTTGCGCATTTTTGAAGACAGCTCTGCCAAAATGAATGAATCGGTACTCGATCAAGGCGGTTCCGTCTTATCGATTTCACAATTTACGCTTTATGGAGACTGTAAAAAAGGACGTCGTCCTAATTTCATGCGTGCTGCTAAGCCTGAAAAGGCAAAGCTGCTTTATGAACGTTTTAACAGCTATTTGCGAGAGCTCGGCCTTGTTGTGGAAACGGGCGAGTTTGGGGCGATGATGGAAGTAGAGTTAATTAATGATGGGCCGGTAACGATTTTAGTTGAAAGCGAGTAAGCGCTTGTCGTCTTAATCGTGTTGACATCTTCATTTAAGGGGGATCCGAATAAGACGAGTGTTGCGAGCCGATACTTGCACAAACGAAAATGTATACGAGCGTTTGCAACGATAGTCCGGAGCTTGCCAGTTGGCAGGCTCTTTTTTATAAATGAAGGTTGACATGAAGGGAGAAACAAGTACAATAAAAGTGAAATGAGAACGTTTTCAATAAAGGAGTGGATCAATGCCCACAATTAAAGATGTGGCCCTTCGTGCTGGTGTGTCACGGTCAACGGTTTCCCGTGTAATGAACAATCAGCCTTATGTGGATGAGGAAAAACGGAAAGCCGTCAAACAAGCAATGAAGGAGCTGGGCTATTTACCGAATTCATCGGCTCAACGCCTTAGGGGAACAGAAACACGGACAATTGCTGTCCTTGTTTCACGAATCGTAAACCCTTTTTTTAGTGCAATTGTAGACGCGATGGACGAGGTCGCTGCTGAACAGTCGTATAGGCTTATTTTATGCAACACAAGAGGTTCTGCAAACCAAGAGCTCCATTTCTTGCAGCTTTTGCGAACCAAACAAGTCGATGGCCTTATTCTTGCTTCGCTCGTTAATGATTGGGAAACGATTGCCCCCTATACGGATTATGGGCCCATTGTCATTTGCAATGAATATCCACGGCAGTCTGATGGAGTACCAGTAGTGACAATTGACCAGAGTAAAGCGATGTACGAAGCAACTGTCCATTTGTTAAAAAAAGGTTATAAGCAAATTGCTTATTGCAATCCGATCACAAAAACGGAATCCGATGCCGTTATTTCGCCACTTGCCCAAGATCGTTATTTAGGGTTTTGTCAGGCAATGGAAGAAGCCGGGATGCACATGTATGGCGAATGTTTGTTTTTGGGACATTCCCTTGAGGACGGCAGAAATATATTCAAACAAATGGTGTGCTTAGCTAACCGGCCTGATGCCATTTTGACAGGAAGCGATGAAGTGGCAGCTGGAATAATCGCTGAGGCAAAAGCTGCTGGCTGGAAAATCCCTGATGACTTAGCGATTGTCGGCTTTGACAATCAACCGCATGCTACTTTGATTGAACCCGAGTTGACGACGATTCACCAGCCTGTGCAGGAAATGGGCAGGGCAGCAATGGAACGTATGCTCGCTTTGTTGCGAAAAGAGAGTCCACCACCGTTAGCGACATATTTGGAGGCGCCGCTGTTGGCGCGGAAATCAACTTAACGATTACTGGGAACGATTCCAGGAAGGGGAAATACAATGAATGTAACCATTTGGAATGAATTTAGGCATGAACAAAAAGATGAAGCTGTGCGCAGCGTTTATCCAGACGGGATTCACCAAGTCATTGCTGATTTTTTAGGCAAAGAACATCAAGTTTCAACGGCAACACTAGACGAGCCTGAACATGGTTTGACAGAAGAACTGTTAAACCAAACCGATGTCCTTGTTTGGTGGGGGCATATTGCTCACCACGAAGTAGCGGATGAAGTAGTCGAACGCGTTCATAAAAGGGTGCTTGAGGGAATGGGCTTGATTGTCCTTCATTCAGGCCATTTCTCGAAAATATTCAAGAAATTGATGGGGACAGGGTGCGATTTAAAATGGCGTGAGGCGGATGAAAAAGAGCGCCTTTGGGTTGTGAGCCCAAGCCATCCAATTGCAGAAGGCATTGATGAATATTTTGAACTAGAGAAGGAAGAAATGTATGGCGAGCACTTTGATATTCCAAATCCAGATGAGATCGTTTTTCTTAGCTGGTTCCAGGGCGGCGAAGTGTTCCGTAGCGGCTGTACATACACGAGAGGAAACGGCAAAATCTTTTATTTTCGTCCAGGGCATGAAACGTATCCTACCTTTAAAAATCAACATGTCCAACGGGTCATTCAAAATGCCGTTCGCTGGGCAGCACCGACGAAACGGGCATATCCTGCTTACGGAAACGCCAAGCCTCTTGAGCCTGTTCCAGGGGGAAGCAAATGATACAATTAAAACTAGGGTTTATTGGCGTCGGTGGCATTGCATCAGGCAGGCATATCCCTGCATTTTCAAAAATCGAGGGAGTCGAACTTGCTGGCGTTTATGATGTTAATGAGAACAGAGCGAAAGAAGTTGCCGACCAGTTTGCGATTCCTTTTGTCGCAAAAGAGGCAGCGGAACTGTTCAAACGTGTCGATGCCGTTATTATTTGTACGCCTAACAAGTTTCACCATGAGATGTCCGTTGCCGCACTTGAAGCTGGTGTCCACGTATTTTGTGAAAAACCGATGGCCATTACGGATGCAGCGTGTGAGGACATGGTCAACGCAGCCGAGAAAGCGAAGCGTGTATTGCAAGTCGGTTACCATTACCGTTTTAAAAAGGAATCGCAAGCCGCCAAACGCCTAATTGCCTCTGGAGGAATCGGCGACCCTCTAGTTGTGCGTGTCGAAGCGATGCGGCGGAGAAAAGTCCCTGGATGGGGCGTGTTCACCAATAAATCCCTTCAAGGCGGAGGGTGTCTAATGGATTACGGTTGCCATTTGTTAGATTTAGCACTTTGGCTCCTTGATTTCCCAGAAATAGAAAGTGTTCACGGCCAAACGTACGAAATGGTCAGCCGCGATCCTGACCAAGTCAATCAATGGGGATTGTACGATGCAACGACCATTGATGTCGAAGACCACGCCACTGCTTATATTAAATTTAAAAACGGCGCGACGATGCTATTTGAAACGTCATGGGCTGCCAATGTTCCTGAAGACAAAGAAACGTTAAGCATCTCTGGCACTCAAGGTGGCGTAAACGTGTTTCCTTATGCTGTCAACCATGCTTCTCAAGGAATGATGACGACTACCGTGGCGGACTGGATTTCCGGAGAAAGCGATGAAGGGCTAGCACAAGCACGGCATTTTGTCGCTGCCTGCACGAGTGGAACAGAACTGATCGTGAAACCGAATGAGGCCCGCCTCGTTTCAAGCATCATCGAACAAATTTATAAACAGAGTAAGTAAGCTTCGCTCAATCGCGAGGGCCCATTCCGGTTGATCCGAAACCGGCCCCAACTTTCTGAAGTCTCCTCCTTTCATCCTTGGATGAAGGGAAGGAGACTTCTTTTGCTTTACGGAGATGCCTCTTTTTGTGGTAATCTAAAGCAAAAAGGGGGAGAAACGGTGGAGCTAGGCAGCACCATGTTCACTTTTTTGCAAGAGCAAATCGACAAAGAACGGCTTCCTGGGGCTGTTATTAGTGTGATTCATCGAAACCGCCTGCTTTTCCGGGGCGCGATCGGTTATCGCCAGCTATGGCCAGACAGGCAACCGATGAGCATCAATACGGTTTTTGATTTAGCTTCTTTAACAAAAGTTGTTTGCACGTTGCCGCTCATTTTACAGTTATGGCAAAGGAAGCGCCTTTCCCTCCATATGCCCGTAGCAGAGGTGCTCCCTCCTTTCGGCGCTAATGGGAAAGAAAATGTAACCATTTTTCAGTTGCTGACCCATTCAGCAGGGCTTCCTGCCAGCGTTCCCTTTTATAAGGAGGGGCTTAATTATCACGAAACGATCGCCCGTGTTTGCCACCAAGCGCCTACGTACACACCTGGAACCCGCGTCGTTTACAGCGATTTAAGTTTTATTGCCCTTGGAGCAATCATCGAACAAGTAACCGGAAAGAGTTTGCAACGGGTTGCAAACGAATGGATATACACTCCTCTTGGCATGCAGGAAACACAGTTTTGTCCCCGATTTCCTGCTACTCGTTACGCAGCAACGGAATGGGATCATTGGTTAGGGCGCCCTAAATGCGGTGAAGTCCATGATGAGAATGCTTTTGCCATGGGGGGCGTCAGTGGCCATGCAGGGCTTTTTTCGACAGTGAGTGACATTGAAAAATTTGCTGGTGAAATGCAAACAGCAACCCCTTTGCTATTTGACCCAGACATTCTCCGCTATGCACGGCAACATTTTAGCGCTGGTATGGAAGAACCCCGGGGACTCGGCTGGATCCTAAAAGGAGCACAGACCAACTCGTCTTGCGGCCGCTTTTTTTCCCCGTTTTCCTATGGCCATCTTGGTTTTACAGGCACAAGCATATGGTTTGACCCTGTTGCTGAACTTGCGGTCATTTTTTTAACGAACCGTGTCCATTTAGGAAGAGACAATCATGCGATTCGCCGTATTCGCCCCGCGCTCCATGACTTAATCTATCAATGCCTCTTTTTTTGAAAATACGTTTAAAACGGCCTTGGAATGGCTATCCTAACAAAAACGTTGGGAAAAGGGGCGGTTACATGCGGACTAGTAGCAACTATCCAGTGCCGTTTTACACGCAATGGGAAAAAGAGATTCCTACCCCAATAGGAGTCTGGGATCTAGTGAAACCGTTGGAAACAGGTATCGAGCAACATTCCTTACCGATGTATAAAAAACAGCAAAATCGCAATTAACGGTTGACACCGGTCTGTGTAATTCGTATAGTTATAAACATCTTAGAGTTATTGTTGAAGCATATAAGCGCACAAAAAAGGCGGCATCAAACGCCTGCCGTTTTGTTACCATCACAACTGAAAAATGGGATAAAACCAATGATAAGGCATAGTAGTTAAGGGCAATAGATGCAAAGAGAGGGCCGCCTAGGCTGAAAGCGGCCTCTTCTACCGTAACGAATGAACACCTTTGAGGATTCTTTCTGAACAACCACTGGTTTAGTAGGAAAGGGCGTAGCTGGCGTTAACAGACAAAAGTGGGGGCTTTATGCCTCAATTTGGGTGGTACCACGGGATATGCTCCCGTCCCAGATGATCCGATCATCTGGGACGGGAGTTTTTTTATGGAAAAGGAGAGATGAGAGATGTCGATTCAGCTGCCACGGGGGACGCAAGATATTTTGCCAGATGACGCAGCAATTTGGCAGTACATTGAACAAGTTGCTAAGGAAACATGCGAAACATACCATTATCAAGAAATCCGTACGCCGATCTTTGAACATACCGAAATTTTTTCACGGGGTGTAGGCGATACGACCGATATTGTTCAAAAAGAAATGTATACCTTTTCGGACCGCGGCGGTCGCAGCTTAACACTAAGGCCTGAGGGAACGGCGGCAGTCGTTCGTTCTTATGTCAACCATAAACTGTATGCATCCCCAGCACAGCCAACGAAGTTGTACTACACAGGGCCGATGTTTCGTTACGAGCGCCCACAAGCAGGGCGTATGCGTCAATTTGTCCAATTTGGCGTAGAGGCGCTTGGCAGCGCGAGCCCCCAACTAGATGCGGAAGTGCTAGCATTGCTCATCGCTATCTGCAAAAAACTTGGCCTTGTCAACTTGAAACTGGTCATCAATTCACTTGGCGATTCGGAAAGCCGTCAGGCACATCGGGAAGCATTAATTGCCCACTTTAAGCCATCAATTGATGAATTTTGTAGCGACTGCCAAATGCGACTTGAAAAAAATCCATTGCGCATTCTCGATTGCAAAAAGGATAGAGAGCATCCGCTTATGGCGACAGCACCGTCGATTTTAGATTATTTAAATGAAGAGTCACGTGCGTATTTTCAGTCGCTAAAGGAAACGCTCGACTTGCTGAACATTCCTTATGTAGTCGATCCAACGCTTGTGCGTGGGTTGGATTATTACAACCATACCGCATTTGAATTGCTTAGTACTGCTCCAGGATTCGGAGCAATTACAACGCTATGCGGGGGCGGGCGCTACAATGGACTTGTCCAGGAATTTGGCGGGCCAGAGACGCCAGGCATCGGATTTGCCTTCAGCATCGAACGCTTTATATTAGCGATGAAAGCGGAGAATGTCGACTTGCCAGTACCGCAAAGCCTCGATGCGTATGTAGTTACTCTCGGCGATGAAGCAAGCCGCCTAGGGCCACAACTGTTGCAACGGTTGCGCGATGGAGGCATTCGTGCTGATAAAGACTACTTAGGCAAAAAAATGAAAGCACAGCTTAAAGCGGCTGATCGTTATCAAGCGTCTTATACAATTATCATTGGCGAAGACGAAATCGCGAAGCAACAAGCGCTCGTTAAACAAATGGCAACTGGAGAACAAACGGTAGTCGCCATTAGCGATTTGACATCATTTTTACAAGAACAGATACGAGGAGGAAACTAGGAGATGAAACGTACACATCATTGTGGCCAACTTGACAAAACACTCGCAGGCCAACAGGTTCAACTAAAAGGGTGGGTGCAGCGGCGCCGTGATTTAGGCCAGGTGATTTTTTTAGATCTTCGTGATCGCTCTGGTATTGTCCAAGTTGTGTGCAGTCCGGAAGTCAGTGAAGAAGCGTTGAAAGCAGCTGACCGTGTCCGCAATGAGTATCTTGTCGCCGTTTCAGGCATTGTGGTGGAACGGAATGAACAGGCCGTTAATGACAAGCTGGCAACTGGTGCTATCGAAGTTCACGTTCGTGAGCTCGAAATCCTGAATGTCTCAAAATCTTTGCCATTCCAAATTGAAGCAGACACGGATGCAGCTGAAGACGTCCGTTTGAAATACCGCTATTTGGATTTGCGTCGCCCTGATATGCAAGAAGCGTTCGCGATGCGTCACAAAATCATGAAAAGCGTTCGTGATTTTCTTGATGCAGATGGCTATTTGGAGATTGAGACGCCGATGCTAACCAAAAGCACGCCAGAAGGAGCGCGCGATTATTTGGTGCCGAGCCGCGTCCATCATGGCCAGTTTTATGCGCTGCCACAATCGCCGCAAATTTTTAAGCAACTGTTGATGGTGTCCGGTTTTGAGAAGTACTTCCAAATTGTCCGCTGTTTCCGTGATGAAGATTTGCGCGCAGACAGGCAGCCTGAATTTACGCAAATCGATATTGAAACAAGCTTTCTTGATACAGAGGATATCTTGGCGATGACTGAAGCCATGATGGAAAAATTGCTGAAAGAAACACACGGGCTTGAGCTAAAACGGCCTTTCTCGCGGATGACGTACGAGGAAGCGATGAACCGCTACGGTTCTGACAAGCCTGACACTCGTTTTGGCATGGAACTGATCGAACTGTCTGACGTGCTCAAAGACACGGAGTTTAAAGTGTTTAAAGGCGCGTTAGAAGCAGGCGGCATTATTAAAGGCCTTACACTGAAAGGCGGGGCTGATAAGCTTTCACGAAAAGACATTGATGCGTTAGCTGATTTTGTCAAGCCTTATGGGGCAAAAGGGTTGGCTTGGCTCAAAGTCGATGACGAAGGGATAAAGGGCCCGATTGCCAAATTCTTTAATGAGGCGCAAACGGCTGCATTGCTTGCGGCAATGGACGCTGAAGCAGGCGATTTGCTCTTTTTCGGAGCCGATAAAAAGCAAGTTGTGTTTCATGCATTGGGCGCGCTGCGCTTAAAGTTTGGAAAGGAGTTTCAGCTAATTGACGAAAACGCGTTTCACTTCCTCTGGGTAACCGATTTTCCACTTGTCGAATATGACGAACAAGCAAAACGGTTTGTCGCGCTCCATCATCCGTTTACACGCCCGAAAGCGGAAGACTTGGACCTGATGGAAACCCATCCAGAGCAAGTACGTGCCGAAGCATATGACCTTGTCTTAAACGGCTTTGAGCTTGGCGGCGGCTCCCAGCGCATCTATGAACGGGAACTGCAAGAAAAAATGTTCAAGCTCCTTGGTTTTAGTTCAGAAGCGGCTAAAGAAGAGTTTGGCTTTTTGCTTGAAGCATTTGATTATGGAACGCCTCCACATGGCGGCATTGCCTTAGGTCTGGACCGAATCGTCATGCTTCTTGCACGCAAAAGCAATTTACGTGAGGTGATTGCTTTTCCAAAAACGGCAAGCGCTAGCGACCTTCTAACCGAAGCGCCAAACAAAGTGAGCGTTGAACAGCTGATTGATTTAAACTTGTCCATTATTAGCAAGCGCAGTTGACAAATACGTGGCCTCTGCTTATAATGTGCCTAATATAAAAATGAATAAGAACTTATCAAGAGTGGCGGAGGGACCTGACCCAATGAAGCCCGGCAACCAGTTTATTTGTAAACCACGGTGCTACATTCAGCAGAGCAGCTTTTGTTCTGAAAGATAAGTGAGGCGAACCCCTTTTCTTATCTGAAAAGGGGTTTTTTCAATGGAGAAAGGGTGAAGACGGTGAAAATAGGCATTATTGGATTTGGGACAGTAGGGACTGGCATTTACGAGCGCATCACCAGTACACAAAGAGCGCTCCAACAGATGGTAAGTGATCGGATTGAACTTGTCTCCATTTTAGTAAAAGATCAGTCTAAGCAAAGGCAAAGCGAAGGGGCCAAACTCGTTACGTCATCATGGGATCTTTTCAGGGAGGCTGCTACATATGATGTTGTGTTTGAAGTAACAAATGTTGTCGAACCGGCCAGAACATATACGGAAAGCTTGCTAGCAGAAGGCGTATCTGTAGTGACCGCCAATAAAAAGCTTGTCGCCTTACACGGTAAAGAACTAGAGGCGGTCGCCCTTTCATCTGGTGCCTATTACGGCTACGACGCTGCGGTTTGTGGAGCGATCCCGATTGTGAATGTGTTGCAAAGTGCATTGGCGACAACTGCGATTAATGGGATATCAGGCATTTTAAACGGCACAACCAATTTTATTCTCACTGAAATGGACAGTGGCAAAACCTACCAACAAGCTCTAGATGAAGCGCAGCGGCTTGGCTATGCAGAAACAGACCCGACGTCCGATGTAGAAGGCTATGACGCCCTGTATAAGTTGACTTTGCTGGCGCGCCTTTGTTTTGGCCAATGGGTCGACATATCGGCATTTGAACGCCAAGGAATCGGCGGGATTGAACCATGGCATGTACGGGTGGCAAAAGAAAACCAGTTTGCCTTAAAACTTGTTGGCACCTCTTTTTTACAACAAGACGGCAGCATAACTGGTTCTGTGAAGCCTGCTTTTGTAGAGGAAACACATCTATTAGCGGGCGTAAACGGTGTGGCCAATGGGGTTCTGTTACAAGGCAAAGACATTCAGCAATTGTTTTTTGCTGGCCCAGGAGCAGGGCAAGAGGCAACAGCCAATAGCGCTGTCGAAGACTTTATTCTACATGAGAAAGGCAAGCGTCTGCGTAGGACCGTCCTTTCCCAGCCTGCATCGAATATGCCTCAACTGCAAAAGCAGCTTTGGTTTGTACCTACTGGGGCAGATGTCAGTGACGTTTCCAGCAATATTCATGTGTGGGAGCGCCGCCGCGAAAAAGAAGGCGATGTCCTTTTAGTGACGGCGCCACTTTTGGAAGTTCCTTTTCAGTCGTATCAAGTAATTGGTGGGGAGCATGTATTTAAACAGGAACAGGCACATGCTTTATGAGCGGAATTTTGTTTCAGGGACAAGTTTTTTGAACGCTTTAATAAAGGATTCGGGATTTTGCTTAATTTTATACGTAACAACGCCTTGGCTTGTATGCAAATAAAGAAAACCAAGCTGGCTTTCTCCACTCGGCAGCCGGTAGGAAATGTCGAAAACAGAACCAATAGGGAACGAAGCGTTTTCTGTTTCAATCCGGTCAGGATAAAGTGCTAAATCAAACGACGTTTCGACAATCTGCTTTTTGAGTAATCCAATTTCCTGGCGAACTTCAATACAGCGGTGCGTTGCCAGCTTTGACATGGACGATCCCTCCTTTGGTTAAACTGCGTAAACGTTGCCCAGTAAAGAAGGGCAAGCAAAAAGACAATGTACAATTACCATAGCACATCTAAAAACAATTCTCGAATCTCACAATCACTGAAAAAGCCGTAGGAAAAACGTTTTAATTTTCCGTGAATACTTGAGAAGCGTTTAAAAAAAGAGTATAATGGCTATACAAACATTATCCTGAGATGTTCGTAGGAATTGTTTACTTTGAGCCAACACCTTAAAAAAGGGAGCTTGCCGTTATTGGCTCGCTTACATGCCCCGCAAGCTGGGGACGTAAAAAGGCCAATGCGAAGCACCCACCTGCCTTGCAGGTTCAAAGCACCAAGTTCTTACGGCATAGTCGGGATAATTGTGACGATGAAGCACCCTTGTGGGTGCTTTTTTGGTTTGGCTTTCTAACGGCGAAAGAAATCAAAATCTCAAGGATGATTGGCTAGTGTATTCCAGAGAAGGTCGGTCTTGAGCTTATAGGGAATATCACGGCTTCTCTAGAAAAATTCAAAGTTGGCTACCGGCAAAATGGAGGCCAAGTTCGTGACTATATGCTCAAGCTATATAAAGACGATAGCCGAAAAGGGAGTCCCCTCTCAGACTTGCTGATTAACGGTTCTCTTGTGGATGAAAGACATATGACAGAGATAAACGAGACATACTAAAGCCCGGCCTATGCCGGGCTTTTATAAGATGTATACTTTCTGAATTGGTTTTAAACGGAACGATGTCCAAGTAAAAAACAGGGGAAGCGTGAAAAAGAGAGAAATTCCGATCGTGCTTGATTGAAACGCGTCCTTATCCCCAAACTTCTTTGGCAATATCAACGATATATTTTAATTTTGCCCACTGTTGTTCCTCGGTTAAAAGATTTCCATGATGAGTGGAAGCAAAGCCACATTGAGGGCTTAAACAGAGTTGTTCTAGCGGTACATATTGGCTTGCTTCATTAATGCGGCCAATGATTGATTCTTTATCTTCTAATTCCCCATTTTTAGAGGTGAGGAGTCCAAGAACAACGCGGGCCCCGCCGTTCGGAATATGCTCCAGTGGTTTAAAGTCTCCAGAACGATCGTCATCGTATTCTAAAAAGAAACCATTCACTTTCTCTTTTGCAAATAAAGTCGGAGCAATAAGGGCATAACTGCCTTCAAAAGCCCAGTTAGACCGGTAGTTGCCACGGCAAAGGTGAGTCGTCACAACGAGATCGTCTGGTTTTTCTTCCAAAACGCCATTTACGACACGGAGTGCTAAATCAATTAAATATTCTCTTGAGTATGCTCCATCATTAAATGGAATGTCAGGCGACGAAAGGCCAGCAATATAGACGTCATCAAATTGCAAATAACGACAACCTGCCTCGTAGAAAGCGTTCACGGCATCACGGTAGGCTTGAATAATATCTTTTGCGTATTCCTCAATATCAGGGTAGATCGTTTCATCACGAATGCCAATATTAAACAATTGATTTGGGCTCGGAATGGTTTGCTTCGCGACTGCACGCCCTCCGACAATCTTATTAAATTCAATAAAGTCTTTTACATGGGGATGATCATGGTTAAATGAAACCTTTCCTACGTTGCGGACGTTGTATCTTTCCGTTTCTTCATTGCCTTGGAAAATATAGCCGACTTCTGGAACATACCCTTCTACGCCATTCAAATGTTCGAGGAAATCAGTATGCCAGAAACGACGCCTAAATTCCCCGTCCGTCACCAACTCCAAGCCAATTTCAATTTGCTTATCGACAATTCGTTTGATTTCTTGTGTCTCTATTTCATGCAATTGCGCGGCCGTAATGGTGCCTTCCTTACAGTCATTTCTCGCTTGGTGGATACGTTCTGGCCGCAGTAAACTGCCAACGTGGTCTGCCCTAAATGGTGGTTTTACAGCAATGCTTGTCATCCTCATTTCTCTCCTTTTGATTAAAGAATGGTTACCCAAAGTGATGCTTGCCACTTCTCCACTCAGTTGTACCGGCCAAATAATAAAGGACCTTCTAGAATAAAGAAGGTCCTCGTACTATAGACAACGAACTTCTTATCTCCTAGGTACATTACCTATTGGAATTAGCACCATTGCCAAAGGCCGGTTGCTGAGACTTCAAAGGGCCAAATCCCTCCATCTCTCTGGATAAGAAAAAACATATTTATTTTTGTAAAGGGTTAATGGTTAATACTCTAGTATATCTTTTAAAAAAATGCAAGGAAAATTTAGATTTTAGGCAGTTTAATTAGAAACCGGCTTGTAGTTAAGAAATGATTTAGGCGCATTTAGAAATTTGTGCAATCGTTAATCTCTTCCGGTATCGGTTTTTCGCTTTTTCTCTTAATGCGAGAAAAAAATCACATACGAGCAGGCGGATTGCGTTCATTTTGTGGTATGATCATTCAGTCAGTACAAAGGCACAAAAGGAGTGGACATCGATGTTGCACCAGTTTTCAAGAAATGAGTTAGCAATCGGCCATGATGGGCTGGAGCGCCTAAAAGGCAGTACAGTTGCTGTGTTAGGGGTAGGAGGAGTCGGATCCTTTTCGGCAGAAGCGCTAGCCCGTTCTGGCGTCGGTAAAATTGTGCTCGTTGATAAAGACGATGTCGATATTACGAATGTAAATCGCCAGATCCATGCATTGCTCTCAACAGTTGGCAAGCCGAAAGTTGATTTGATGGCTGCGCGGATAAGTGACATCAACCCAAATTGTGAAGTAATTACAAGAAAAATGTTTTATACCGAGGAAACGTATGAATCGTTTTTTTCACATAAACTTGACTTCGTCATTGATGCCAGCGACACCATTTCTTATAAAATCCATTTGATTAAACAATGTAAGCTGCGGGGCATTCCGATTATATCCAGCATGGGAGTCGCCAATAAAATGGACCCAACTCGTTTAAGGATTGCGGATATTTCCGAAACAAGCTATGACCCTATTGCAAAAGTAATTCGTACGAGGTTACGAAAAGAGGGGATTCATAAAGGCGTCAATGTTGTTTTTTCAGATGAGAAACCGATCCAAATTAGGGAAGACATCCGTAAGGAAATTGTACCTGAAACGGCTGAACAAGGAAACATCCGCAAAGCGAAACTACCGCCGTCTTCAAATGCGTTCGTGCCGTCTGTATCAGGCTTGATCATGGCGGGACATGTCATCACTTGTTTACTAGAAGGCATAGAGATTAACCGACGTTCTTAACTAGTAAGCTCCTACGCTAAAAAACGTAGGAGCTTTCATCCTTTAAACAAGAAGCGAATTTACTTTGATAGTTTCTCTAAGTTTCCGTTAGCGTCCATCCGAAAAGCAGGATGATCCTGTTCGTCTTCTTCCAAAATTGCAAGGCGGCGCGCCCTGTTCATAATCGAAATCAACGACTGGTAATCTTCTTCAATCATACTATGTTCTTGTTTATTTCGTTGTAGCTTTGTTTCTAGCTCGTTTAATTTAGCAGTCTTTTCTTCCAATTGAGCGCGTAACTGTTTGTTCTCTAATTCTAAGCGTGAGGACGCGGGCTCGGTTTGTGCCAATTGTTTGAGTTGGCCAATAATAGATTCAAGCGTCACCGCTCCACCATCCACTGTTGCTGTTTGGTAAAACGTTCTAGACGGGCTTTCTGTTTTTCCAATACGAGCTTGAGAGAAATAACTGGCTGAAAGCGCTCGTTTCCGTTCTTTTCGTTCCCGTTTGGCGGAATCGATTTGCTTTAAATATTTTTGCCGTACAACAGCATTCCATCTAAATCCACACGCTGCAGAGGTCCGGTTTAAAGCATCCCCAACCTCGTCAAATGCCTTTAGCTGTGTACTTCCTTCTTTAATATGCGTTAAAACAGTCTCAGCAAGAAGCACATCATCTTCATGGGACCATGCATCTTGTCTCGTTTTCATTTGTCCATCTCCTTCATGCAGTGCTTATGGCTTTACTTTTGCCAGAGTTGCGCCATTTTATACTAGCCTGCTAAAAAAGATCTTGTTTGCGAGAATGGACAATCACGTCATCGTAACTAGGCAATCGATGTTGGCAGAAAAAAGGGATGAAACATGTTTAGCTTCGTCTTTTGTACATTTCGCTAAGCGCTTGTTCGAATTTCCCTGTTTGCTTTGGCTCATAATAACGGTGATCGGCAATTTTGTCTGGCAAATACTGTTGTTTGACCCAGCCATCTTTATAGTCATGAGGGTATTTATAGTCGCTGCCTCTGCCTAATTGTTGCGCTCCTTTATAATGCGCATCTTTTAAATGGCGAGGCACTTCACCACTGCCACCTTTTCGCAGTGCATCCATAGCGGCATCAAGTGCTTTATAGGCACTGTTGCTTTTTGGAGAAAGGGCAAGTTCAACCACAGCGTTGGCAAGAGGAATCCGTGCTTCAGGCAGTCCGAGCCTTTCTGATGCTTCAATGGCTGCAAGCGTTCGAGGCCCCGCTTGGGGATTGGCAAGGCTAATGTCCTCATAGGCGATAACGAGCAGACGGCGATGGATGCTAATAAGGTCGCCTGCTTCTAACAAGCGTGCCAAGTAGTGAAGACTTGCATTCACGTCGCTTCCGCGGATCGACTTTTGAAAAGCAGACAGCACATCATAATGGGCATCGCCATCTTTGTCATGTTGAATGCTTTTTTTCTGGATACTCTGTTCGGCGGAACGGAGTGTGACAGAGCGTGTGCCATCTGGCTGTTTAGGTGTGGAGAGGACAGCAAGCTCAAGCGCATTAAGGGCAGCGCGGACATCGCCGCCACAAGCCAATGCCAAATGGCGGAGTGCTTCAGGGGCGATATCGATTTTTTCATGGCCAAGGCCTCTCTCTTCGTCTGCGAGGGCACGGCGCAGCGCTTTTTCAATATCATCAGGTTCGAGCTGTTCCAATTCAAAAATATGGCAGCGGCTACGAATCGCTGGGTTGATTGAATGGTAAGGATTGGCAGTAGTAGCGCCAATTAAAAGCAATAGACCGCTCTCTAAATGGGGGAGCAGAAAGTCTTGCTTTGCTTTATCAAGGCGATGGACTTCATCTAATATTAAAAGGAGCGAGCCATACATCTTGGCTTCCTCGACAGCCGTCTCCATATCTTTTTTATGATGGACAGTGGCGTTCAACATGCGGAAATGCATGCCGCTCGACCCTGCAATCGCTCGGGCAATCGACGTTTTCCCTGTACCTGGCGGACCATAAAGCACCATGGAGGAAAGCTGGTTCGCTTTAATCATTCTCGATAACATCATGCCTTCCCCAAGCAAAGAATGCTGGCCAATCACTTCTTCGACAGAAGTAGGGCGCATGCGATAGGCCAACGGTTGTCTTTTCATGAGTGTCCCTCCTCTTTTTCCTCGTCTTACGTAGTGTAGCTCAGACAAGCAGAACTGTCCATGAACGAAATGCCCGTGCCTTCTCGATTCTGCGAACTTCTATCAATCCAGTATGAAAACATGCTATAATGTCAAGGGTATAAAGGAAAATTTAGCGCTTGCCAAGTAGGAATAGGCAACATTGAAAAGCGGATCACGAGAACGGATTGTCAAATACATGAAGTGAAAGACGGAGTATTTTCCAGATCATACAGCATTTATTTTGATGAAAGAGGGATTGACGTGAAAATTTCGACAAAAGGACGTTATGGATTGACGATTATGATGGCACTCGCTAAGAAATCAGGGGAAGGGCCTGTTTCCTTGAAATCTATTGCTAAGGAATATAAACTATCAGAGCATTATTTGGAGCAATTGATTGCGCCGCTCCGCAATGCGATGCTCGTTAAAAGTGTTCGCGGTGCCTATGGTGGCTATATGCTGGCTAAAGATGCCGAAGATATTACAGCAGGCGATATTATTCGTGTGTTAGAAGGACCGATTAGTCCGGTTGAAGTGCTTGAAGATGAGGAGCCTGCCAAGCGCGATTTATGGATAAAAATACGGGACGCAGTCAAGGAAGTGCTCGATAAAACGACTCTTGCCGACTTAGCCAATTTTAAGGAAGATGGAGAACAAGAGTACTATATGTTTTATATTTAATACAACGGAGCAAGGGGACGGAAGGTGCCACTCATGAAGCAAATTTATTTAGACCATGCAGCCACATCAGTGTTGCATCCCCAAGCGTTGGAAGCGATGATGCCTTATTTTTCTACGGTTTTTGGTAATCCATCAAGCATCCATCAGTTTGGACGCCAAGCGAAACAAGCGTTAATCGAAGCCCGTGAATCAATTGCGTCATTGCTAAACGCTAACAGCAATGAGGTGCTGTTTACGAGCGGCGGTACAGAAGCGAATAATTTAGCGCTTATTGGCTTTGCCCGTGCCAACCGTGAAAAAGGCACGCATATCATCACTTCAGAAATTGAACATCATGCTGTCCTGCATACGCTGAAGGAATTGGAAAAGGAAGGGTTTTCGATAACAAAGCTGCCTGTCAATGAAAATGGGCAAATTTCGTTTGCGCAATTGAAAAATGCGTTAACCGAAGAAACGATCCTTGTCTCCATCATGTTTGCGAACAATGAGGTTGGCACAGTGCAACCGATTAAAGAAATTGGCGAGCTGCTAAAAGGGCATCAAGCAGCTTTTCATTCCGATGCTGTTCAAGCAGCTGGGCTATATGAGCTCAATACGGACGAGCTCGCCGTAGACTTGATGACCATTGCAAGCCATAAGCTAAATGGGCCAAAAGGGATTGGCTGTTTGTTTGTACGTGAAGGCATCGAATTAGAACCGCTGTTGCATGGGGGCGAGCAAGAACGGAAACGCAGGGCAGGCACAGAAAATGTCGCCGGTGCTGTTGGTTTTGCTCATGCTTTCAACCAAGCATACGCTGAACGTGAGCAGCGTCGCCAAAGCTACAAATTATACAGGGCAATGTTTTTTGAAACGATGGAGCGGCGCGGTGTAGCAGTGCTGGAAAATGGCGAGAGTGGGGAACGGCTTGATCACATTTTGAACGTTTGTTTTCCAGGTGCGTCTACAGAAGCGCTTTTGATGAAATTAGACCTGCAAGGCATTGCTGCGTCTGGAGGTTCTGCTTGCACGGCAGGGACGCTTCAACCTTCTCATGTCATTCAAGCGATGTATGGAAAAGATAGCCATCGTGTCAAAGAAGCGATCCGCTTTAGTTTTGGCATGACCAATTCAAAGGAAGAGTTGGCTTATGCGTTTGAGCAAATCGCGGATTGCGTCTTGTCTGAGCAAGGGAAAAAGGCGTTCATTGAATAGCGGCGAGCAATAGAAAGTGGGGAACCAATATGAAAAAACGAGAAGATACACGTGTCGTTGTCGGCATGTCTGGAGGTGTAGATTCTTCTGTAACAGCTTTGCTTTTGAAAGAACAAGGCTATGATGTCATTGGGATTTTTATGAAAAACTGGGATGATAGCAATGATTCAGGCTTTTGTTCGGCCACAGAAGATTATGAGGACGTTGAGCGAGTAGCGCAACAGCTAGGCATTCCATACTACGCAGTTAATTTTGAGAAACAATACTGGGATAAAGTGTTTACGTATTTTCTAGAAGAATATAAAGCGGGACGAACGCCAAATCCTGACGTTATGTGCAACAAAGAAATTAAGTTTAAAGCATTCTTAAACCATGCGATTTCCCTCGGCGCTGACTATGTCGCGACGGGCCATTATGCCCAATTGCAGGAATTGGACGGGGAATATAGGTTAATAAAAGGGGCAGATGCTAATAAAGACCAGACGTATTTTTTAAATGCACTTAGCCAAAAACAACTGTCAAAAGTGATGTTCCCTCTTGGCCATTTGCAAAAAGCGGAAGTGCGAAAAATTGCTGCTGAGGCAGAGCTTGCAACAGCAACGAAAAAAGACAGCACTGGCATTTGTTTTATTGGCGAGCGTGATTTTAAAGAATTCCTGCAAACCTTTCTCCCAGCACAACCAGGACGGATGGAAACAATGGACGGCATTGATAAAGGGCAGCACGATGGGCTTATGTACTATACGCTTGGCCAGCGCCAAGGGCTTGGCATTGGTGGCGCTGGGGAGCCGTGGTTTGTCATTGACAAAGACTTGGAACGAAATGTACTCATTGTCGGTCAAGGCTATCATCATCCAGGACTATACTCAGATGGGCTCTGGGCTACTGACATGAACTGGATTGCCAAAGAAGAAAGAACGAGCCCATTTACATGCAAAGCAAAATTTCGATATCGTCAAGAAGACCAAGGCGTTACTGTATTTCCGAAGGAAGATGGCCGTGCGTTTATTCAGTTTGACCAGCCACAACGCGCGATTACGCCAGGACAAGCGGTTGTGTTGTATGAAGGAGATCGTTGCATTGGTGGCGGCGTGATTGACAAAATTCACCGGGAAAATGCGTAAACCGCGTTTTCCTTTTTAGCTTTCGGAGGGGGAAGGACGATGGATAATCAAGCGGGAATTGAGCTCATGCGAAAAGGGAACTATGAAGAAGCGGCAAAACAGTTTGCTGCCTACATTGAAGAAAATCCAAAAGAACCGACAGGGTATATCAACATGGGGAACTTGCTAGCAGCTCTCAATGACTTTGAGCGTGCGCTCGTTTTTTATGAGCGAGCACTGGAGCTCGACCACGATGCGACTGTTGCCTATTACGGGATAGGCTGTGTCCATTATCAGCAAGAAAACCACCAGCAAGCGATTCAAGCGTTTACTGAAGCGCTTACTGGTGGCATGAATGAGGCAGACTTGTTTTACATGCTAGGCATGAGCTATTACAGCGAAGGGAAGCTTGCTCATGCACAGGCTAACCTAAGCCGAGCATATGAATTAAGTAGTGAAGACAGCGAAATTGTTTTTCAATATGGGCTGTGCTTAGCCCAGCTGGAGCTGCTGGACGAAGCCCGTCCTTTGTTTGAAAAAACAATTGCCCTTGATCCTAGTCATGCTGATGCTTATTACAATTTAGGGGTTGTCCAGGCAGCGTCTGATGAAGCTGAAGCAGCACTTGCCTCTTTTAACCAAGCGCTTGCCCACCAACCGGGCCATCTTCTCGCTGGCAACGGCAAACGGCTTATTGAAGCGACACTTGAAAAAGGGTGAAGCTATGGATAATGTTGGGGAAAAAACGCTGGAGAAAGGTTTTGTTAAAGGAAAAGTCGTTCATGTGTTGTTTCGCAATGAAGAAAACGATTATACAGTGGCGATGACGCGGATTGAAAAGACGAATGAACAAATAGAAGGGCGCAAAATAACGGTTGTCGGCCATTTGCCTGAACTGGAAGTAGAGGAGACCTATTTATTTTTCGGGCAAGTCGCTGAACATCCACGCTTTGGCCTCCAATACAAAGTGGAAACGTTTAGGCGCGATTTGCCACAGACGAAAAGCGGAATTATTCGGTTTTTGTCAAGCGACCGTTTCCCTGGCGTTGGCAAAAAGACAGCGGAAGCAATTGTCGACGCTCTCGGTGAAAGGGCCATTTCAGCTATTATTGAAGATCGAACGGTATTAAACAACATCCCGAAGCTAAAAGAAGATACAGCGACGATGCTCTATAACCAACTTCTTGAGCAACAAGGCGCGGAGCAAGTCATTATCCAACTGTCCCAATACGGGTTTGGCACAGAGTTGTCGATGAGTGTTTACCGAACGTACAAATTGCAAGCACTTGATGTTATCCGCACCAACCCGTATTTGCTCATTCAGGATGTAGAAGGAGTCGGCTTTCGCCGTGCAGACCAATTAGGGGCGGCGATTGGCTTAACTGGGAACCATCCAGAGCGTTTGCGGGCGGGGCTGCTTTATTTGCTCCGGGAATGTTGTATGCAACAAGGACATTTATACTTGCAGGAGGAAGCGCTCATTACGGAGGGGACTGCATTATTATCGAGCCCAAACGTCCAAATTGACGCTTCCGAGCTTGAGACCATCCTCATCGAAATGAATGAAGAGGGCATGCTCGTTCGTGAAGAAGACCGCATCTACATGAAGTCATTGTATTATGCAGAAAAAGGCATTGCCACCAACATCCGCCGAATTTTAAGCCAAGAACTGACACAAGAATTCACTGAAGCAGACATTGAAAAAACACTCGGGCACATTGAGGATACACATGCTGTTACGTATTCAAACACGCAAAAAGAAGCGATTGCCACTGCTCTTCGTTCTCCGTTGTTGTTGCTGACAGGAGGGCCTGGAACAGGAAAGACTACGGTCATTAAAGGAATTGTGGAAGCTTATGCTGCGCTTCATGGGCTTTCTCTTGAAGTGGCTGCTTACAAAAACAAATCTTTCCCCCTTAAGTTGACTGCGCCCACTGGTCGAGCCAGCAAACGGATGGCTGAAGCAACGGAACTGCCTGCAAGCACGATACACAGCTTGCTCGGCTGGAAAGGCAGTGCGACCGGCTTTGAAAAAGGCGACCATGAACAGCTTGAAGGGGAACTGCTAATTGTCGATGAGATGTCGATGGTCGATGCCTGGGTTGCAAATCAGTTATTTAAAGCGATTCCCAAAGGCATGCAAGTCGTGTTAGTAGGGGATGAAAACCAGTTGCCTTCTGTAGGGCCTGGCCAAGTATTAAAAGACCTTTTAGAAGCAGACGTTATTCCAACAATCCAATTAAAGGACATTTACAGGCAAGCTGAAGGCTCTTCCATCATTGAGCTTGCCCACTCGATGAAAGATGGCGTGCTTCCAAGTGATTTTTTAACGAAAAAGGCAGACCGCGTCTTTTTTCCTTGCCAGCCGAACCAAGTGCAACAAGCAGTTTGGCAAATTTGTGAAAACGCCATGAAGAAAGGCTACAGTGCTAAGGAGATCCAAGTACTGGCACCCATGTACCGCGGGCAGGCAGGGATCAATGAATTAAACACGATGCTTCAGTCCCTATTTAATCCGGCAAAAGAAGGCCGCAGAGAGCTGCCGTTTGGGGATGTTGTTTTTCGCAAAGGCGATATGGTCCTCCAGTTAGTCAACAATCCAGAGGAAGGCGTATACAACGGCGATAGAGGAGAAATTGTTGCTGTTTTCTACGCTAAAGAGACGACGGAAAAAAAAGATCAGCTAGTGGTTTCCTTTGACGGACTGGAAGTCACCTATGAGAAAAAAGACTTTTCACAGCTAACCCATGCCTATTGCTGTTCTATTCATAAAGCACAAGGAAGCGAATTTCCGATTGTGGTGATGCCAGTCGTGTCGAGCTACATGCGCATGCTGAGGCGGAACTTGCTTTATACAGGCATTACCCGGGCCAAGCAGTATTTGCTCTTATGTGGCGATCGAAAAACGATGGAACAGGCGATTAAACATGCAGACGAGCACCGCCATTCCAAATTAAAGGAGCGCCTTCAACTATTGCTTTCACGTACTGGTAACGTTCACCGGGGATAGAGGAAGCTACATATGCATAACTTAAGACTGTTCGGAAAGGCGGTGTTTCTTTGCGAACAGTTCAAGCGCTTATAGGGCTTCCTGTTATCAGCAATACAACTGGCCATGAACATGGCCGGGTCGTGGATGCTCTGTTTGATGGCAAAGAAGTCGTTGGCTTAACGGTGAAACGAACACATTTGTTTGCACAGCATGCTTTTTTGCCGATTGGTGAAATTGCTCACGCTGGTCAGGAAGCGGTTATGATCGCTGGTGAACAGGCTTTAAAGCCGTTCAACCGCGAGCAAAAAATGCTCCACCCTATTCACACAGGGCGACGCCGTTTCAAAGGGAAGCCGCTTCTTTCCGAGGAAGGGGAAACGCTCGGATTGGTAGAAGATGTATATTTCAACGTCGAATTGGGCACGATCATAGGGTATGAAGTGACAGATGGCTGGCTGTCTGATATAAAGGAAGGCCGGAAAGTCGTTAAAGGCCAACATTTAGTAATCAGTAAAGAACGGGCCATTCTGTCTCTGTAAAGGAGGCCCTCTATGCGTTGCCCTAACTGCCACCGAAAAGACATCGGAAAGATTGGCACAAACCAATACTATTGTTGGAATTGTTTCATTGAGATGAGTTTAGTGAAAGACACGTTGCTCCTTCACCAAGTAGAGGAGGACGGTTCGCTCAGCTCACTTGACGATTTGTTTGAAACGGAAGAACGTCGTCTAAACATGTAAGCTAAGCGGAGGTGAGCCTTTTGCGGAAGTCAATCGCTCCATTAATGGCCATCGGCGTTGGCGCTGCATGGTATTCATTAAATGACCGGAAAACAAAGCGGAGAATCCGGCAATTTATAGAGCCAGTAATGCAAGCTAACCTGATGAATGCCCGTACTTGGAAAAAAGCGAGAAAAAGATTCAAACGCATGTTTGCCTAGACAAGAAAAAGCGGCCGCAATAGGGCCGCTTTTTTTGATTACGAAGCCACTGTTTTGCGCAAGCTAGGGAGGAGAGGCAAAAGGAGTGGGAGTCATGAAGCGGGAACGGCTGCAAACAGACGTGTTGAAATGGACGAAATATTTACTGATCGTGCTATTGTTGTTGCTGGTAGGCCAAGTAGTGTTATTTTTACGGCCAGTGTGGGACATTTTGGCGACATTGCTCGGACCGCTTTGTGTTGCTTTTGTATCGGCCTATTTGCTTCACCCCATTGTTGAGTGGTTTGTTCGTCTCGGATTGCCGCGAGCACTTGCCACGTTTATGTTGTTTTTAGCATTTATTCTTGCAATTGCCGCTATGCTTTTTTGGGGATTACCCGCACTTGCGGCACAGGTAAAAGAAGCCATGGATGTACTGCCAGGGCAATTGGCTGAAGTGAAAAAGTCACTGTTGAACTTACAACGTACGGCGGAAAACTTACCAAACCCACTTGACGACCATGTCGGCGAATGGAGTGTGAAAATTGAATCGTTCGCAAAAGCGGGGCTTGACCAGATCGAACAAGTGATTATCCGGATGTTACAGTCCTTCATGACATGGATCGTCGTTCCTTTTTTAGTGTTTTACCTTTTAAAAGACTACGAGCTCCTTAAACGGGTTGCTTTTTACTTAACGCCAAGAAAATGGCGAAAAGGGTTGACAGCCTATGCAAACGATGTTGATCGGACATTTGGTTCCTATGTTCGTGGTCAGCTGCTAGTCGCTTTTTGTGTTGGCGTGCTTTCGACTGTTGCTCTGTGGATTCTTGGCGTTCCTTATCCAATTGTGCTCGGTTTTTTTGTTGGTGCGACCGATTTTATCCCTTATTTCGGCGCGATTATTGGCGCGATTCCAGCAGTCGGTGCTGCTCTTCTTGAATCAACGACGCTCGGTCTTTATACAGTGATTGCATTAGTCATTATTCAGCAAATTGAAGGGAATCTGCTATCGCCGGTCATTGTCGGCCGGACGGTTCATTTGCATCCAATGATCATCATTATTGCACTGTTAATTGGCGTGGAAGCTGGTGGCATTGTTGGTTTGCTCATTGCCGTCCCAGTTGCGGCGATTTTAAAGGTGACGGTCGTCCATATTCGTCAGTCCATTAAAGGCGATATCCAGCACGATTGACATTTGTATCCTTGAACGCTATAATCGTGCTGAAAAAGATATACCGGAAAACGGTTATTGCGTTGATAGAACGAGTACGTGTCAGCCCGTCTAAAGAGAAGCGCTTTCTTGGCTGAAAAAAGCGCTGGCGAAGAGATGCGGAACGCTATTCTGGAGCTGTGGGCAAAACCCACCGTATTTTCCTGCGTTAAAGGTATGAAAGTGGTGGCGCTACAATCGCGCCATAATGAGGGTGGTACCGCGTGAACAGACATCTCGTCCCTTCTTTCTAGGGAGGAGTTTTTTTATGTGCTGATAAATACATAAGGAGTGATTCATATTGCAACGGTTAAGTTCGGCAAGTGTTCGCCAAATGTTCATTGACTTTTTTAAAGAGAAAGGCCATTCTGTAGAGCCAAGTGCTTCCCTTGTGCCTTTTGAAGATCCGTCATTGCTATGGATTAACAGTGGCGTTGCCACATTAAAAAAGTATTTTGACGGACGGGTGATCCCCGAAAACCCGCGTATTGTCAACGCGCAAAAGTCGATTCGTACGAACGACATCGAAAACGTCGGAAAAACGGCGCGACACCATACATTTTTTGAGATGCTTGGCAATTTTTCAATCGGCGATTATTTTAAAGAGCAAGCGATTGAATGGGCGTGGGAATTTTTGACCGATAAAAAATGGATCGGGTTTCCGCAAGAACGCCTTTCTGTGACCGTTCATCCTGAAGATGAAGAGGCTTACCGCTATTGGCATCAACATATTGGTCTTCCTGAAGAACGGATTATCCGCTTAGAAGGGAACTTCTGGGACATTGGCGAAGGCCCAAGTGGTCCAAACTCAGAAATTTTCTATGACCGGGGACCTGAGTATGGCGATGACCCGAATGACCCAGAGTTGTATCCAGGTGGTGAAAATGAACGCTACCTTGAGATTTGGAATTTGGTTTTTTCCCAGTTCAACCATAACGCAGATGGTACATACACGCCATTGCCAAAGAAAAACATTGATACAGGCATGGGTCTGGAGCGGATGGTATCTGTGATCCAAGACACGCCGACCAACTTTGAGACAGATTTGTTTATGCCAATCATTGAGGCAACGGAAGCACTGGCTAGTACAACATACAAGGAAGCAGATACTGCTTTTAAAGTGATTGCCGACCATATTCGAACGGTTGCTTTTGCAGTTGGCGACGGGGCGTTGCCGTCTAATGAAGGTCGCGGTTATGTGTTGCGCCGCTTGTTGCGCCGCGCGGTCCGCTTTGCAAAATCAATTGGCATTGACCGCCCGTTTATGTATGAGCTCGTGCCCGTTGTTGGTGCGATCATGAAAGACTTTTATCCTGAAGTTGCAGATAAGCAAGACTTTATTGCACGGGTCATTCGCACCGAAGAAGAGCGTTTCCATGAAACATTGAACGAAGGCCTTGCGATTTTAAGCGACATCATCGAAAAAGCAAAGGCCACCAACAAGGAAACCATTGCAGGTGAGGACGCATTTCGCCTTTATGACACGTATGGCTTTCCAATTGATTTAACGGAAGAGTATGTCCATGATGAAGGATTGACAGTTGACCGTGCTGGCTTTGACCAGGAAATGGAACAACAGCGGCAGAGAGCGCGGGCGGCTCGCCAGGAAAGCGCATCGATGTCCGTTCAGGAAGATGTCTTTGGCGAAGTGAAAACGCCAAGTGTGTTTGTCGGCTATGAACATACGGAGACAGATGCAGTCATTACGACGCTCGTCCGCGGCAAAGAGAAAGTCGAGCAAGCCGTCCAAGGGGATGTCATCCAATTCTTTCTTGATGAAACGCCTTTTTATGCTGAGAGCGGCGGGCAAGTGGCAGATAGAGGGATGATTGTAACCGACACAGGACAAGCTGTAGTTAAAGATGTGAAAAAAGCGCCAAATGGCCAACATCTGCACACGGCTGAAGTGACAATTGGCGAAATCTCCACTGGCCAACAAGCAAGCGCCCGTATAGAAGTAAGGGAACGACTCGATATTGTTAAAAATCATACAGCTACCCATTTGCTCCACCAAGCGTTAAAAGACGTTTTAGGCGAACATGTCAATCAAGCAGGGTCGCTTGTGTCGAGTGAACGGTTGCGCTTTGACTTTTCCCATTTTGGGCAAGTGACGCCGAATGAGCTTCAGCAAATTGAAGAAATTGTTAACGAAAAAGTGTGGCAGGCGTTGCCAGTTGACATTTCGATTCAACGTTTAGAAGAAGCAAAAGCGGCCGGCGCAATGGCATTGTTTGGGGAGAAATACGGCAGCGAAGTCCGTGTTGTCCGTGTTGGCGATTACAGCCTAGAATTGTGTGGTGGTTGCCATGTACGCAACACAGCTGAGATCGGATTGTTTAAAATTACAAGCGAATCCGGTATTGGCGCAGGTGTGCGCCGTATTGAAGCAGTGACGTCAAAAGGCGCCTATCAGTTTTTGTCAGAGCAAACAGCGATTTTAAAAGATGCGGCGGAACGTTTAAAAGCAAAGCGATTATCTGACGTGCCGCAGCGAATTGAAAGCTTGCAAGAAGAGTTGCGGAAAGCTCAAAGGGAGAACGAATCGTTAACCGCTAAGCTTGGGCAAGCTGAAGCTGGAAATTTAAATGACCAAGTCAAGGAAATTGGCGGTGTTGCCGTTATTGCAGCCCAAGTTGATGCAAAAGACACGGAAGCGCTCCGTTCTATGGTGGATACGCTTAAACAAGCACACGAAAAAGCAGTAATTGTCCTTGCAGCAAAAACAGGCAACAAGCTTGCCTTTGTCGCTGGTGTTACAAAACCGGCTATTGCGGAAGGCTTCCATGCCGGCAAATTAATTAAAGAAGTTGCCGCTCGTACAGGCGGTGGTGGCGGTGGCCGTCCTGATATGGCGCAAGCTGGTGGAAAAGATCCTGCCAAGTTGGACGAAGCCCTTGCCTATGTGCATGAATACGTGAAATCAATTTCCTAAATGGTCGATTCTGTTGTACAATAGGACAGACGACAGAACGACGCGCATTTCGTCTAAAGAACGCTAAAAGAGGTGAGAGCTAGTTGAGTTCAATGGATAATACGATGCAATTCAATTTTAATGATGATTCCTTTGACGCAGATGTCCAAGAAGTGCTCTTGTCTGTTTATGATGCGCTTGAAGAAAAAGGGTACAACCCGATTAACCAAATCGTCGGCTATCTGTTGTCTGGTGATCCAGCCTACATTCCTAGGCATAAAGATGCCCGCACGCTAATCCGCAAATTAGAACGAGACGAGCTAATTGAAACGCTTGTGAAGTCGTACTTGCGGTCCCATGGCAAGGAAAACAAATGAAAACAATCGGCTTAGACGTAGGGACAAAAACAATTGGTGTCGCCATTAGTGATGCGTTCGGGTGGACAGCGCAAGGACTGCCGACGATCCAACGATCTGAAGACGACCCAAACCGTGATTTTGAAGCACTAGCTCAGCTGATCAAAGAGAATGACGTCCAAAAAGTGGTGATTGGTTATCCTAAAAACATGAACGGCACGGTTGGCGAAAGCGCCACACGGAGTGAGACATTCGCGCGAACACTTGAACAACAGTGCAATGTGCAGACCGTTTTATGGGATGAACGTCTTACAACAGCTGCAGCTCAGCGCGTTTTAATTGATGCAGATGTAAGTCGAAAAAAACGCAAAAAAGCTGTAGACAAAATGGCTGCTGTATTCATTTTACAAGGATATTTAGACCGCCAAAGCCACACACTGACATAGAACAAACCATTTAGCAAAGCGAGGGAAAGAAAATGGCTCAAGAAGAAAAAGAGCGTTTTGTCATTCCAGATGAGAATGGCACAGAACATCTATTTGATGAATTGTTCCGTTTTACAGTTGACGAAACAGAAAAGTCGTATATGGTACTCGTTCCAGTCGGGGAAGAAGAGGATGACGAAGAGGAAGTCGAAGTGTTTGCGTTCCGTTATGAAGAACAGCAAAACGAAGACAATGATATTTCGTTTTATCCCGTTGAGACGGACGAAGAATGGGACATGATCGAAGAGATGCTTAATACTTTCTCTGAAGAGGAAGAGTAAAACCACAAACCCGTGCTGAATGTGGCACGGGTTTGCTTTAGAATAAAGGGCGAATGCTGTAAAAATGAAGGCGATAAAGGATGACTTTAGCATTTTTTGTAGTATAATGGGACGGGTAAGGAGGCAATAAATGACAAAGCAACCGAAACAGCATTCAGAGCTTTATCAGGAACGTGCATCCCAAGCCAAAACCGTCCGTAAGATCGTGTTTATTTGTGTTTTAATTCTGTTTGCCGTGATCTTGGCCGCCGGCATATTTAGTTATTTTTACTTAACAACCGCTTTAAAACCAATGGACGAAGAAGGGAAAGGCACCGATATAGAAGTAACGATTCCTGTCGGAACTTCGACAAGCGGAATTGCGGACATTCTAGAAGAAGAAGGATTAATCCGCAATGCAACGTTTTTCCGTTATTACGCCCGTTATAAAAATGAATCGGATTTCCAAGCAGGAACGTATACATTAAACACATCAATGGGCGTGGATGAGCTTATTGCAAGTTTAAAAGATGGCCGAGTCGTGGCGGAGGCTGCCTCGACGATTACTATTCCTGAGGGCCTTAACTTAGCAAGCTTAAGCGAAAGACTTGCCGAGTTTACTGGAACATCCCAAGAAGAAGTAATGGCTGTTATAGATGATGAAGAATATGTCAAAGAGCTTATCGACGACTATGACATGCTGACAGATGAAATTTTAAACGAAGAGATTCATCACCCTCTGGAAGGCTACTTGTTTCCCGCCAGTTATCCATTTGAAGAGGAACAGCCTCCTGTAAAAACGGTCATTGAAGCGATGCTTGACCAAATGGAACAAATTTATCAAAACAATACCGACTTGATTGAAAACAGCGAATACACCTTCCATGAGCTGCTGACGATTGGATCCATTATTGAACGGGAAGCAAAAGAGGCACCAGACCGCTTTGAAATTTCTGGCGTCCTTCATAACCGATTAGAGCAAAATATGAAGCTGCAAGTCGACCCAACCGTTGCATACGCCCAAGGCGAGCATATTTATATGACAACCTATGATGACCTTGACATCGATTCACCGTATAATACGTATCGATATGAAGGGTTGCCGCCTGGACCGATTGCTACAGTCCGGGAACAATCACTTGTAGCTGCTGCTGACCCGAATGACACTGATTACCTGTATTTCTATGCCCGTTACAACGGTGAAATCATCTACAATGAAGATTACAACAAGCATCTAGAAGCACGTGATGCCTACCGTCATGAATGGGAAGAAGCAGAAAATAATGAGTAGGGCGGGGAGCCTAGCCTCCCTTGCTTTTTTCATTGCAAAGGAATGGCCTACACATGATGAACGAAGAAATACATGATTATGTAACGTCGCTGCTACCAAAACGTTCGCCGCTTGTGCTGGAAATGGAGCAGTATGCAAAGGACAACAACGTGCCGATTATGGAACTCGTGGCACTGGAAGCTATGCTTTTGCTGCTTGTCGCCAAACAACCAAAAACCATCTTAGAAATTGGAACAGCAATCGGCTATTCGGCTATTCGAATGGCGGAAGCGCTTCCGCAAACGCAGATTACGACAATCGAACGGGATGATGTTCGCTTCCATCAAGCACAAGCTTACATACAGCGTGCTGGCTTGCAAGACCGAATTCACCTTATCCATGGGGATGCGACCAATGGAGTTGATCTCGTTGTACATTCCACTCCATTTGATGTATTATTTATTGATGCTGCAAAAGGGCAATACCAAACTTTTTTTGAATTGTATACGCCGAAGTTAGCAGATTCGGGGCTTGTGATCAGTGACAATATTTTGTTTCGAGGCCTTGTCGCAAAAGAAGACTTGTCTTCGCAACCAAAACGTTTGCAGAAGCTCGCGATCAAAATCAAACGCTACAATGAATGGTTGTCCAACCATCCCGATTTTACGACGCGCATTTTGCCAATTGGCGATGGAATGGCGTGCAGCATGAAGATACGAACTTAACAGCAACATAGGAGAGGAAGACGAATGGAATCAAGCATGAGGCCTGTGATCATTGGCGTAGCAGGCGGCACTGGATCTGGGAAGACAACGGTCGCCAAAGAAATATTTAAGCAGTTCAGCCAGTCATCCATTGTCTTGATTGAACAAGATGCATATTATAAAAATCAAGATCATCTCACATTTGAAGAGCGTTTAAAAACGAATTATGACCATCCGCTTTCATTTGACAATGAGCTTCTTTATGCCCATCTTATGCAACTGGCCGATCGGTCCCCGATTTTTAAGCCTTCCTACGATTATGCCAATCATACACGGGCAAAAGAGGTTACAAAAATTGAGCCGAAAGATGTCATTATCCTAGAAGGAATTTTGATTCTTGAAGACGAACGTTTACGAAGCATGATGGATATAAAGGTGTTTGTCGACACGGATCCTGATATCCGCATCATTCGTAGGCTTGTTCGCGATACAAAGGAGCGCGGGCGGTCAATTGATTCAGTCATTGACCAATATACTTCGGTCGTGAGGCCCATGCATTTGCAGTTTGTGGAGCCGACAAAACGTTATGCCGATTTAATTATCCCAGAAGGCGGGCAAAACAAAGTCGCGATCGATTTAATGGCAACAAAAATTCGCACAATTATTGAACAAAAGAAGTTGGATGCTTAAAAAAAGCCAGTCCCAACCGTCCTTTTGTATATATTAATGAGGAGTGAATAGCATGGCAGAAGAGAAAAAACATTACATGACCGCAGAAGGCAAGAAAAAACTTGAAGAAGAACTACATTATTTGATTACAACACGACGTAAAGAAGTCGTTGAACGTATAAAAGTCGCACGTAGCTTTGGCGACCTGTCGGAGAACTCCGAGTATGATTCTGCCAAAGAAGACCAGGCATTTGTTGAAGGCCGGATTGCCCAGCTGGAAAAAATGATTCGCAATGCCGTCATGATTGAAAATGAAAAAGTAGATGGCAATGTTGTTTCATTAGGAAAAACAGTTCGCTTAATGGAACTACCTGATGGGGAAGAAGAAGAATATACGATTGTCGGTTCAGCGGAGTCAGATCCTTTTGAGGGGAAAATTTCAAATGACTCTCCGATGGCGCAAAGTTTGTTAGGTAAAACAGTTAATGACCGTGTAGTTGTGAATACGCCAGGCGGGGAAATGGAAGTCGAAATCCTTGAAATCCGCTAGATATAAGAAGTTCTCTTGTTGCACTTGTAACAAGAGGACTCTTTTTTTTCACATGATTTTTCGTCAATCTCCGACAAAAGGAAGGTTGAAGTTCAACTGAAACAAGCTATAATGGAAAAAGAACGTTGGAAAGAGGAGGTTATTTGATGGGACGGCGATCTGAATATCGCAGAAGTAAACGTATTAATCGAATCCTAAACATTGCTATTATCATTGTTACTGTGCTGATCCTCTTTCTTGGTGGCAATCTTGCAGTAAATTGGTTTAGTTCCGATCAAGCTGCTGTGGATGAACAAGAAAGCAGCTCAGGTCAATCTGGAGATGGCCAAACGATTGAAGAAGGCGATGAAGAAGGAAGTACAGCAGCCAATGATGACGGCGACAGCGACAACGATGCTTCCGAAGAAGAAAATAATGAAGACGAAAATAGCAGTGAGGAAAACGACGAAGAAGAACAAACAGAAGACGAAGAAACGGAAGAAACAGAAGGCGATACTGTTCCTACGCAACAGGAAAACCCGTCACCGAATGACTTTACAAGAGGTAGTCAAAACTGGAACGAAATGGAGTCAGCCCTTTATTTGGCCACAGGTTTAAACGAATCGAATTCAACACTTATGTGGTTAGGAAATGGCGGCTCGACTACAAGTGCCCGAGGCGTGTTGCTTGATAACAACACAGGCACCTATTACGATGTACACCTTCAATGGGAAGACAATGTTGGTTGGACGGTTGTCTCGTCGAGCGAATCAGCTACAGACCCTCGCTAGCGTCTACTTTAACAATTCGCGTAGACCGAATAAATGAGTCTGAAACGGATGCATGCTGCATCCGTTTTTTGCTATATGCCAATCTCATCGAGCAATTGGATAAAGCGTTCTTTGCTTACTCGTTCTCGTTCGTAGCCAATAAACGGGTTCTCAAATTGTTGGATGCGCCTAAGCACATCAACGTATGAAAATTGCTGAGGCGAAAGGGTTGGCGATGCTAATTCGTCTTCTCGCAAAGGAACGGCGGCAAAGCCGGTCTCTCTCATGGAGTATGGGGCAATGACCGTTTTGTTATAAGCATGCTGAACGTAGTCGATATAGAGACGGTTCCGTCGCTTTTTTTTGAGTCGTTCCGTCGTATACTTGCCTGGCTTTTGTTGGCAGAGAAAATCTGCGACAAATTTCATGAAGCGGCCTGTTTCCTCATAAGTAAGGGTCTGTTTTTCCAATGGAATGTGTACTTGCAGGCCTTTTCCTCCAGTCGTTTTGCAAAAAAAGGGGAGTTGAAATCGATTGAAAATTTGTTTCATGTCCAGTGCTGCTTCCTGGGCAAGGCCAAACTGATCTTGGCTAGGTGGATCGAGATCAAAGACAATTTCATCTGGTTTGCTTGATTCAATCGTTTGAAACGGAATATGGAGTTCCAACGCCAGTTGGTTTCCGAGCCATATAAGCGTTTCTGGATTGTTGCACAAAATATAACAAATGTCTTCTAACCAAGCTGAGTTGACATAAGCAGGCGCATAATTTGGAATATGTTTCTGGTAAAAACGCTCATTTGCAAACGTCCCATGGGGAAACCGAATAACAGTAAGCGCTCGTTGATATAAAAAAGGCAGCATAAAAGGCATAACAGCTTGCAAATAATGAAGGTAATCCGCTTTTGTGACCTGTTCCCATAACGGTTTATCCAAACTTGTCGTCTCTACAATATCTGGCAATGGGTACAGACCATGAAACAGCGTGGTCATGGTGATGTCGTTTGGATCAGCATGATGCAAAAAGCGGACAAAGGAGACTTCACGGAGTTGTCCACCAGAAAGGCCAATGCAAGCGAGCTCAACGACGATTGATGGAGCGAGGCGAAACCCATTTTTTTCAGCCGTTCCTTTTGTTCTAAAAAAATTGGCTAACGTTTTGGCATCGTCTGGCAAAAGGCCGTGCTTAAAAATAGCGACTTCATTTAACGCCCCTTGTTGGTGATAAACGCTGCCGTGAAAATAGCCATTCGTGGCATCAAAAAATGTAACAAGAACAGGTACAAGCCGGTAATGTTTCAGTTTTAGCCAATCTTTTGAACGAATATTTTGATTGTAGGGGCTTAGCTGTTTTTTAAGGACAATCCCTTCGCCATTATAACGTTTAACGGTCGTAAGGAGCGCTTGAATAGCGCTTGTCGACTCAACCACACCAAGTGTCGGGACACCGCCTAATGGAGTGAGGGCGGGAATGTCGGCACGTTTGCAGAATGATAACAACTGTTTGCGCCTTTCTCGATAAGGAACATTAGGTTGGTTCAGTATGTCAAAGGCTATCCATTGGCAAGGCCTGCTTACCATTTCCTTTTCGATTACATGAACATTGCTCATGCGCGAACGGGTTTGGACGGCAGGAAAATGACTTGCGTAGCCATTCAGCAAACAAACAAGCTCTCCATCTAATACGAGCGGCAACTCGTTTGAAAGTTTTGTTCGCCTTTCTTCAAAAGCACTTACAACTTCAGGGAAAGCGTGGTTTAGCAATCGCCCGTTACGGCTTATTAGCTCAATGCTCGTGTCTGTAATGGAGACAAGGCAACGATAGCCATCGTATTTAGGCTCTGCAACCCAGCCTGTTGACTGAGGAAATGCGGTCGTCTCCGTCAGTTTCATTGGTTTCATTTGCGCTACCTCCTAGCTATAGAGTAACCAAACCTTTCCTGTGATATTAATGGCGTTTGCGCCGTATAGTAAGAGTGAGGTGAAATCATGCATACAGTTTGGAAAGGCAGCATCCAGTTCGGGCTTGTTCATATTCCTGTTAAGCTGCACACGGCAACCGAAAACAAAGACATCAAAATGCGTCAGCTCCATAAAAAGTGCCATACGCCAATCTCTTATGAGAAAAGGTGTCGCCACTGCGAGGAAGCAGTAGAGGCAGACGATATTGTCAAAGCATACGAATACGCGAAAAACAAATTTGTTGTTATTGAAGCAGAAGAACTTGAGCAGTTTCGAAAAGACAACGAAGACAAAGCGGTGCAAATTCTTGATTTTGTCCAATTGGAGGAAGTCGACCCGATTTATTTTGACCGTTCTTATTTTTTAGCGCCAGGGGATGGTGGCTCCAAAGCCTACGCATTGTTGCAAAGGGCGCTTGCTGATTCTAAAAAAATTGGCATTGGCAAAATTATCATTCGCGCGAAAGAACATTTGGCAATTGTCCGTACGTACGGCAACGCCTTAATGATGGAGACGATTTATTTTCCTGATGAGGTGCGGAAGCTTGCTGATGTCCCTAATTTGCCAGAAGCGCCTAAAGTAGAAGAAAAAGAACTAAAGACGGCGTTGCTTTTAATTGACCAGCTTACCAGTGAATTTGACCCAGAGTCATACACGGATGAATACCGGGAGCAGCTTTTTGATCTAATTGAACAAAAAAAGCAAGGAAACAAAATGGTTGTTTCGGAACCAAAAGAAGCCGAACGGGACACGAATGTGACCGATTTAATGTCAGCGCTAGAGGCGTCATTAGAGCGGACAAAGCCGAAACGGAAAAAAGCAGCTGCATCAAAACGAAAAACAGCAACGAAGAAAAACGCATAACCAGACGGATCGAAAACGCTTTGTCAATCAAGACAAAGAAAACCAGCCGGCATTGCCAGCTGGTTTTTTCAGTTTTAAGTCGTGAAATCTTCCTTAAAGGTGTGTATACTGGAAAAGAAATTGTCCAATAGAAGGGAAGAGTGGCTGTGAAAATCGGTATCATTGGCGCAATGGAAGAAGAAGTTAACTTTTTACGAGATAAAATGGAAAACCGTGTAGCGACAACGATTGCCAATTGTGAATTTACAGAAGGCCAAATTGGCGCTGTGCAAGTAGTCTTAACACGATGTGGAATTGGAAAAGTGAACGCTGCACTGGCAACAACGCTATTAAATGATCGGTTTCAACCTGATGCCATTATCAACACTGGCGTAGCAGGTGGCCTTAACGCAAGTATGGCTGTTGGCGATCTTGTCATTTCAACGGAGGTGCGTTACCACGATGTTGACGCAACTGTGTTTGGCTATGAATATGGACAAGTTCCAGGAATGGTGCCAGCGTATTTGCCAGATGCAACCTTAATCGCAGCGGCGAAGACAGCCGCGCAAAAAGTAGGTTTCCATTCAGAAGAGGGGCTGATTGTGACAGGTGATTCCTTTATGGGGGAAGAAACGCGTGTAAATGAAGTCAAAACGCTATTTCCTGCTGCTTATTGTGCAGAAATGGAAGCTGGCGCGATCGCTCAAGTATGCCACCAATTCCAGACTCCATTTGTCATTATCCGGGCATTATCTGACGTGGCTGGCCAAGACGCAAAGATGTCATACGATACATTTTTAGAAAAATCAGCTGTCAATTCTGCTAAACAAGTGATGTTGATGCTCGACCATTTATCAGCATAATTTTCCTCTATTAGCAAAAGTCTTCGCCTTTCGAACTTCTTTTGATCTGTTAAGATAGAAAAGGAGAGCAGTAGGAGAGGAGGCAGTCTAATGGACGAAAAGACGATTCAACGTTTGAAACAGGATCAGCATGATTATCAGTTGTTCTGCTTGTTGTTTTTAGGGGCGGGTTTATTTTTGACAATTGGTTTTTGGCTGCCTGAGCCTTACCAAATACATGATGCAAGTGTACAAATATATTCAGGCATTATTGGAGCTGCTATTGTATTTGCCGGTTGTTGCTTTGGCCTTTCTTACTTGGCTAAACGAAAATTGAAAAAACATGAATAAGACAACAACCACGTAAAATGAAGCCCTAAGCAAAAAAGCTTAGGGCTTGAGGTTGTCGACAAAGTCGATAACCGCCCTCAGACTGATAGAAAACGCTTGTCAGACGAGGAGTGCAGCCGAGGGAAGATGCGAATAGAACGGGGGTTCATGAGCATATGAGTGAGGCAAACGACGAAGTATGCGAGCGTTTGTCTACAGTCTGAAGCCCTAAGCAAAAAAGCTTAGGGCTTCATTTTGAAAAGGTTAGGTGTTGTGTACAAGGGTTGCATGGAGAATGGAGACGGTAAAAGTCCCATTTCCATTAATTTCGTTAAACACTTTCCAGTTTGGCGACAACATTGCTTTAAATTCAGCTAATTGTGCCGCTGTGAGCGTAAGATTGTCAAACCGGTCGTCTGCCATTTGGTAGTCGATGCCTTCCTCCAGTCCATATTTTAAACCAAGCAAGCGTTTAATTCCGAATTTCGACACAAACTTAATGGTGTAGCCTACTTGCACTGCTTGCGTAAGGTTGTCGAAAGCTGTTTCTGCAGCTGTAATCAGTTCATGATAATCGAAGGTGTCATCAAAGTTGTTCAGTGTTTCCGCATCTTTTGCTTTCAGCAAGTTAATGAGTGTTTGTCGCTCCATGCCTTTGGCAAGCAACGTTTCCACCATAAAAGCTTCCCATTGCGATAAAGCTGGAAGGTCCATGAGTTTATTCTCCTTATGCCTTATTCGGCCAATTTGATTTCGTTTGCGTAATAGAGCTCATCAAGTCTTGGTTTGTAATCCAAACGGTCACTCACCCCGTAGCGGCCTTGAAGTTGGAATAAATAAACAGCGCCGCGATCTTCAGCTAATTGTTGTTGAACTTGTTGATATTGGTCGGCACGTTCTTCCTCATCCATATTATAGGCAGCATCTTCAAGCAGCTGTTCAATTTCAGGGTTGGTATAAGGGGCGACCCCTTCTTCTTTAAAGAAATCGAGCACGCTTGCATCAAACATGTCATTTCCCCAGCCGACAAAGATCGCTTCTTCTAATTCACCGTTAAATAATCGGTTGGCAAACTGGCTTTGTTCAATTAGTTCGATATTGGCTGTAATGCCGACATCGGCTAGCATGCCGCCAACCACTTCCGCCATTTCCGTATAGTAATTATTAACAGACATATTGATTGTTACGCCATCTTCATAGCCAGCATCAGCAAGAATTTCTTTTGCTCGTTCTGGATCGTACTCGTACGTGTCATACAAAGATAGATCAGCGCCAAAGTTTCCGGGCGTGATATGAGTCCGTGTGGCTGTAGCGCTGCCTTGAAGAATTTCATCGATAATCACCTGATTGTCGATAGCCAGATCAATCGCTTCTCTTACTGCCGGGTCAGCTGTAGTTTCTCCTTCCTCATTAGACAGCCAAATTTGGATCACACGTTGAATCGGTTCTAATGCCATATGGGTGCCATCATTGTTGTCAATCCGTTCCATGTCAGCGGTAGGAATATTGAAGGCGATATCGACGCCGCCGGTAAGAAGTTCAGATACACGGGTTGAGTCTTCGGGCACCACGCTAAAGCGAACAGTTTCCCAATTTGGCTCACCTTCAAAATAGCCTTCATATTTGCTTAATACAACAGCCTCATCTTGTTGCCAAGATTCAAATTGAAATGGTCCTGTTCCAACCGGGGCTTTGAAAAACTCATCAGCGCCTACTTCTTCAAAATAGTCCTTTGGCAACATGCTTGCTGCTGGAGTAGAGAGGCGACTGAGCAATTGTGGGTCAGGTTCAGCAGTTGTAATTTGAATGGTATGGTCATCCACTACGTCCACGTTTTCAATTTGGCTAAATGTGGCATATTGCTGGAGCGTCGTATCGTTGGCAACTCGTTCCAATGAGAATTTCACATCTTCCGCGGTAAATGGATCGCCGTTATGAAAAGTAACATCATCACGTAATTGGAATTCCCAAGTTACATCATCTATCGTGTCCCAACTCTCCGCCAACTCAGGAATGATTTCTCCTGCTTCATCCCGTTTTAACAACTTACTGTATACATTTACGAGTACAGCCGAAGTCGTAATGACGCTATTATTATGAGGGTCAAACGTAGTGATGTCGGCAGGGTTAGCAATCGTCAGCTGGCCATTGCCAGACGCTGTATCGTCATTGGTTGTTTCGTTTGCATCAGGATCTTCAAAACCGCAGGAAGCAAGGAGCGCCAGTGAAACAGCAGAAATGGTTATAAAAGAAACTGGTTTTTTCATGTTTTATCCTCCAATAGATGGTTTGTGCCTGTCTCTAGGATGAGAGGGCGGCACGGCTTTTAACAGTGATTTTGTATAAGTGTGTTTCGGCGACTGGAAAATGTCGTTTGTTTCTCCGATCTCGACAATCTTGCCTTTATGCATAATCGCGACACGGTTGCTAAGCTGTTTCACAGTCGGCAATCCATGGGCAATAAAAATATAAGAGAGCCCATATGATGTTTGCAGGGACTTGAGCAATTTTAAAATTTGCGCTTGGATCGAGACGTCAAGGGCAGAGACAGCCTCATCACATATGATGAGATCTGGTTTTAAGGCGATCGCTCTGGCAATGCTTAACCGTTGGCGCTGCCCACCGCTAAATTCGTGTGGGAACCGATTTAAATGCTGTTCGCTTAAACCAACCTCATGCAACAATTCTAGCGCCTTGTCGTCCCGTTTTTTCTTGTTTAATTGCTTATGGAGAATGAGCGGTTCTGTGACAATTTCCTTAGCTCTCATTCTCGGGTTTAACGACGCATAGGGGTCTTGGAACACTGCCTGCATACGCCTTTTAGTCGCTTTGCTTTCCGCTTTTGACTGGTTGGCAAGGTTTTGCCCTAAAAAATAAATTTCCCCGCTAGTTGGTTCCAAGAGCTGCAAAATCATTTTTGCCACCGTTGATTTTCCACTGCCTGACTCGCCGACAATCCCCAATGTTTCTCCTTTAAAAACTTGGAAACTGACGTCATCTACTGCTTTAAAGGAAGATGCTTTGTTTGTTTTGCTCTTTTTCAATGGAAATGTTTTGCTTAGATGACGTACATCAAGAAGCGATTCACTCGTCGGTTCCATTTTTTGTTTCCTCCTTTCCTGGATACTGACAATCCATTGGCCAAGCTTGGGGGATTGCCAAGAATGGGCTAAGGACTAAAAACTTGTGTCTAATGTCGGCATTGCCTTTAACAGGCCAAGTGTATAAGGGTGTTGCGGTTTGTCAAATAAATCAAACACCGTCGCTTCTTCGACAATTTTGCCGGTGCGCATTACAAGAACTCGGTCAGCGATATCAGCGACGACACTTAAATCATGAGTTATAAATACGATTCCAGTGCCGTTTTGTTTGTTTAACCGTTTCATAAGCGCTAAGATTTGTGCTTGCGTCGTGACATCGAGTGCTGTTGTCGGTTCATCTGCAATTAACAATTTTGGTTGACAGGCGATGGCGATGGCAATCATCACCCGTTGCCTCATGCCTCCAGACAATTGGTGTGGAAAGCGTTTTGCTGTTTCTTCAGGGTTTGGAATGTCCACTTGTTCAAGCAAATCAATGACTTTTTTAGCAATCGCTGATTTACTCCAGCTACGGTTATGGATTTTAAGCACTTCGGCAATTTGCGTCTGAATGCGCAGCATTGGATTTAAAGAGGACATCGGCTCTTGGAAAATCATCGACATTTCTTTGCCACGTAACCGTCTGCGTTCAGTTGCCGACATAGTCAGTAACTCTTGTCCTTCATAAAGGATCGATCCGCTGATCGTGGCGTTTCGATTTAACAGCCCCATAATTGAAAGAGAGGTCACACTTTTACCGCTACCTGATTCGCCGACAATGGCTACAATTTCACCCGGATAAATATGAAAGGAAAGGCCATTGACAACTGGTTTGAAGTCGCTGCCAGAAGCAAATGTTGCGACAAGGTCTTTTACACGAAGCAAAGGGCTATTTGTCATCCTTTATGCCTCCTCGTATGAAGCGTGGGTCTAATAAGTCCCGTAACCAATCTCCTAGAAAGGTAAAAGAAAGAACGGTGACTGTAATCGCTATACCAGGAAATGTCGCAACCCACCAGCTTGTGGCTAAATAGTTGCGCCCGTCGTTTAGCATTCCTCCCCAAGTGATGTCAGGGGGCTGGACGCCAAAGCCAAGAAAACTAAGAGAGGACTCTGTTAAAATGGCTGTGCCGATCCCAATGGTCGCGATCACAATAAAAGAAGACAAAACGTTTGGCAAAATATGTTTTCGAACAATATAAGTGTTGCTTGCTCCAAGCGTGTTGGCAGACTGGACAAACTCCCTTTCCTTTACACTAAGCACTTCCCCACGGACAACGCGAGTATACTGAACCCAACTTGTCAGTCCAATGATCAAAATGAGTGTGGCAATCGACGGTTCAAGCATTACCATTGCTACAAGGACAAGCAACAACGTTGGAATGGCAAGCATAGCGTCAACAAAGCGCATGATGAGTGCATCGAGCCAACCGCCTAAATAGCCAGAGGCAAGGCCAAGTGTCAGACCAATGAAACCAGCAATCACAACAGAGACGATGCCGACAAAAAGGGAAACACGTCCTCCGTAAATAAGACGGCTGAGCACATCTCTCCCTAGATGGTCGGTGCCGAGCCAATGCAAGCTGGAGCCATTTTCCATCCATGCTGGCGGGATTAGGCGTTGTGTCGCATCAATTTGAAAAGGATCGTGAGGAACAATCCACGGTGCAAAGATAGCAAGTACGGCGATTAGGAAAACAGTGACCAACCCTGCCAAGCCTAAAGGAGAGAGGTGGGCAAAAAAACGAGCCTGATTCGCTTTCTTTTGTTTAGAAGTAGCCTCCATGAACGATTCTCCTAGCCTAGTTGTATTTAATGCGTGGGTCAAGCACGCGATAAAGCAAATCGGTCAATAAATTTACAACAATCGTAATGAGCGCAATGACAAATACAATGGCTTGAATGACTGCCATATCGCTTACTCCCATTGAGGAAAGCAACAAGCGGCCAACCCCTGGCCATGAAAAAACGGTTTCGACAACAATGGCACCGCCAATCAACTGTGGAAATTGTAGACCGATGATCGTTATAACGGGAATTAACGCATTTAAAAACACATGTTTAAAAATGACAATGCTCTCTTTTTGACCTTTGCTTCTCGCTGTTTGGACATATTCTTGGTCGATTACTTCCAAAATACTAGCCCGTGTGAGCCGCGTCATTTCCGCCGCTAGGGCGATGCCAAGCGTAAAGGCTGGCAATACAAAATGAAGCGGTGTCGCTGCGCCTGAAACGGGAAAGATGGGAATGGCGACAGCTAGAAAGAGAATCAGCATAATCCCAATCCAAAAATTAGGCATCGCCTTGCCGACAATCGACAATCCTGAAATGAGTACATCAACAAACGTATTCCGCTTAATGGCAGCATAAATGCCTAGGGGGATGGAAATCGCAATCGCGATTAGCATCGCTACAATCGACAGAGCTAACGTTGCCCACAAACGGCTGAACACAAGGTCAATGGCTGGCTGCTGGTATTGCAGGGACATCCCAAAATCGCCACGGAGAAGGTCACTTAAAAAATGCAAATATTGCACGTGAAAAGGTTCATTTAAACCTAAGGCTTCACGTAACACTTCACGGTCTGCCGCAGTCGCATTTTCAGGAAGCATCACGGACACAGGATCACCAGCAACATAAACAAGGAAAAAAATGATCAATGTTAAAATGAGCAAGCTCGGTATGACTTGCACGACGACTTTTTTCAAAAATCCCAAAAAAGGTCACCTCCACTCACTTTGTTTTGCCGAGTAGCCCAAAAAATTCAAAAGAAACGATTTCAACTGCCAACGATTCAGCTGCAATATTGTCTAAATGGGGTGATTCCGAAAACAGCCAACGCTCAAGTGTTCCGAGCACTAAACTAACGAGCATAGCAGCAAGTCTTTTGCTGGAACTATCTTTTGGCAACATCTCTAGTTCTTGGGCCCGTTTAATGTTACGTTCGAACGCTTCTTCAATAGCGATGAGCGTATGGGAGATATGCCGGCAAATTTTTTCTTCTGCATCTTGCCCTGTTTTGAACAACAACCGCATATAATCTGGATTTGCTTGCGCAAAAGAGAAGAGGTCGGTCATTAATCGCCGCGAAGATTCAACCATATCATCGACATTTCCTTCTGTTTGGCGGTATCCAGAGCGAATGACATTCAAGAGTGCTTGTTCGCCTTCTTGCAAAATGCATAAAACAATCTCCTCTTTGTTTTTAAAGTGCCAATAGAAAGTGCCTTGGGCAACGCCGACTTGTTTGACAATGTCGGATACTTTCGTTTTGTGGTAGCCTTCTTGGGCGAAAAGCGCCAAGGCAGCCTCCATTAAATGGCGCCTGTTATCAAGTGTGCTCATAAACATCCCCTTTTTATTACTGATTGATGCGTCAGTCAATTATCTGATAAACCTAATATATTTACTCGGGTTTGAGAAGTCAAGCACTTTGTTCTATGAGGAAAGCTGAGTGGTGGAGAAGCGAGCGAACTGTTAGACGGATTAAAATAAAAATGAGCGTGCCTTCAATAAAATCTAGAGCAACTGTATCCACACAAAAGAAAAATAGAGAGATCTATTGATTTTTAAGAAAAATCAATTTAGAATGAATAGAAAATGAAAGGAGGAGTGGGAAGAAAAAGCAATGTTCTCTATCCATACTGGCTCAATCTTGCTTATTTAAAGGATATTGAGTGGCTGGTTGGTTTTCGATTTGAAAGCGTTTTCTGAAGGTGGGCTCCACTTGTTTTTTGTCTGTTTGTGCAAACGTTTGCTTAAAAATGGCAAAGGAGAGGAAAAATCTTGATTAATATAAGGAAAACAAAAGTTTTTTTAGCATGTATAGTTATGGTAACGTTTTCATTTTTGTTATCTACTTCCTCTGTGAATGACGCATATGCTTCGCAAAACAGCGACCAGAAACCATTTTCATGGGATAATGCAACGGTTTATTTTGCTATTACTGACCGCTTTAACGACGGTAATCGAGGCAATAACGATTCATATGGCCGGCCACAAAAAGACGCTTGGGGCCAAAACATCGGAACGTTTCATGGTGGGGATCTCCAAGGGTTAACCGATAAGCTCAATGAAGGGTATTTCACAGATCTAGGGATCAATACGATTTGGATTTCGGCTCCTTATGAACAGATCCATGGCTGGGTCGGCGGCGGCTCAGATGGCGATTTTGCTCATTATGCATACCATGGCTATTATGCGTTGGATTATACGACGGTCGATCAAAATATGGGGACAGTCGAGGAAATGCGAGAGTTCGTCAACACAGCCCACGAACAAGGAATTCGCGTCGTCTTAGATGTGGTGATGAACCATCCAGGCTACAACACCATTAAAGATATGAATGAATATGGCTTCGGAAATCCAGGCGTATCCGAGGATTGGACACCAGGTGAAGGGCAAACTTGGCACGATGTCCACAACCATATTCATTATGATGATGCTTCGGCGTGGAGCACATGGTGGGGACCTTGGGTTCGCGCAGGAATTGGCGGATATGAATCGTGTGGAAACAGTGAAACCACAATGTGCTTAGCCGGTTTGCCCGACTTCCGGACGGAGCTCACACATAGTGTCGGCTTGCCTCCCTTGTTAGAGACGAAGTGGAGCCAAGAGCGACGAGAGGGGTATGAGGACTGGATCGTTCCAACTGCGAGCGACCTACGCCGTGATCTAGACATAGCTCCGGCAGATTATATTGTGCAATGGCTCGCCGCTTGGGTCGAGGAATTTGGAATTGATGGCTTTCGTATCGACACGGCCAAACATGTGGAGTTGTTCCGTTGGCAGCAGTTAAAGGATGCAGCGAATGAAGCGCTGTGGTCATGGCGTGAAGAAAACCCAGATGCACCAGGGGCGAGCTGGACGGATGACTTTTGGATGGTAGGCGAAGTGTGGGGCCATGGTGTCGGACGAAGCGAATACTTTGATTACGGATTCGATTCAATCATTAATTTTACATTCCAAGGGGAACATGGGAACGGTCCCGCTTACCGATTGGACACAATGGAAGACACTTTTTCCCACTATGCAAATCAGATCAATATGGACGCGTCTTTCAATGTGCTAAGCTATCTTTCTCAGCATGATACGCACTTATATCCACGGGAGCGCCTAGTTGATGGCGGCACGTATTTAATGCTCCTTCCTGGCGGGGTCAAATTGTTTTATGGCGATGAGACAGCACGGCCATTTGGGCCGACTGGATCTGATCCCCAGCAAGGCACACGTTCATCGATGAACTGGGATTCTGTGCATGAGGATGTATTAAGCCATTGGCAAAAGATGGGGCAATTTCGAAATAACCATTTAGCGATAGGGGCAGGAGCGCACAAGCAAATTGGCACAAATCCGTATACATTTAGCCGCACCTACGTGGAGGATGGGGTCGATGATCGTGTTGTCGTGACAGTCGGGGCAACGGGTGAAACGACGATTGATGTTTCCTCTGTTTTTTCCGACGGGCAGACAGTCCGTGACTTTTATACGGGAGACAGCACGGTCGTTGAAAACGGGAAAGCGACATTTGCAGCCCATCAAAATGGCGTCATTTTAGTGGAAACCGAAGGAGAGACGATTCCTTCCGTATCTGCTTCGCCTCAAGGCGGGGAGTTTTCTAGTGAAGAACTTGAAGTCACACTCAGTGTGCTGCAAGCGGAGTCGGGCGCATATACAATCGACGGTTCTGATCCGAAGGAAAAGGGAACACCCTTTGCCGATGGGGAGGTGCTGACCATCGGGAGTGACTTGGCTATTGATGAGTCGCTGACATTGCGGCTTTTTGCAAAAAATGAAGCAGGTGAAGCGGAAGCGGAATATACCTTTACGAAGGTACCGCCTTATCCCCACGTTTTTGCTGATCCGCCTGGCGGTTCCTTTTCCGGTGATTCGTTAGAGGTGACGCTTCACGTGCAAAACGTAGGAGAAGGGGCATACTCGGTTAATGGAGCTGCCGAACAATCCTTTATGGATGGCGATGCCATTACGATTGGGGAAGGGACGGAAGCCGGAGAAGAGGTAACGCTTCAGCTCAAGGCGGAGAACGAATTCGGCTCTACTGAAGAAATGTATACGTTTATAAAATCGCCAGGGCTAACCGCTTACTTCAAAAACCCTGACACATGGGGGACACCGCACATTTACTATTACGAAACAGAGCCTAAAGTGGAGGAACCATCATGGGGTTCAGCGCCAGAAATGGAGCTTGTCGAGAATGGCTGGTATAAGTACACAATCGAAGGGGCAGAAAGTGCGCGCGTGTTATTTAAAGATGCTGGCGCTAATCAATGGCCAGGGCCTGGAGAGGAGGGGTTTTATCGAGACCAAGACGGGTGGTTTGATGGGGAATGGCATTCCGAAAAACCTGTCCAAGCAAATGACATTACGATTTACTATAAGACTAGTTGGACCAATCCACACATTCATTACTCTCTCAACCAAGAAGCTTGGACCACTTTGCCAGGGGTGCCGCTAAATTCGTCGGAGTATGAAGGCTACGCAAAAATAACAATTGAAGCAGAAGAGGGAAGCCAGCTCAGGGCAGCTTTTAATAATGGGCGTGGACAATGGGATAACAATCAGGGAAGAGACTACGTCTTCCATTCAGGAATAAATACATTAGCAGATGGCGTGATAGTCAGGGGCACGCCTTAGGAAGGGACCGCTTGGAACCTACTACCGCCTTGGGTACGCTGACAAAAGAGGTGGGGGCGGCGCAAAAAGGCGATATCGGAAAATAGCTCGGTTTTTGTGTAGGTCAAGGCTATTTGTTGAGTTGAAAACAGCCTTGACCTTAACGTAACACCAACCATCATACTCAAAGCGTGAACGGCAATGGAAAAATCAATAAAACGAATTATGACCATTTATTTGCAAGCAGGCAAAGCCAACCCAGCAAAAGTTGGGAAAGATCTTGCTCCAACGGGGATGAACATTCTCAGCTTTTGCAATCAAAGGATAGCTCGCTATGTCAATTAACCATACCTACTCATGGTTCAAGCATGTCAAGAAAGTGTTTTAATATCCGGCCTGTCAACCCCCAAATGATATAGTCGTTGTATTCGTAAAAGTATTCTGGCATTTGGTAGATCCGCCCTTCGTAAGCATCTCGGTTTGCTATCTTTTCAATCGGAAAGCCTTTGCCTGGTTGGACCGTTATATTCATATAGCCTTGCAATGGGGGATGACTGAGTAAATAAGCGACTGGAATAGTAAACCAGCTATCAACCTCTGCATCGTTAATAGAAATATCTTCTATTGACGAAATTTCTGCTAAAAACGGAAAGATGAATGTGCGCTGTGGCGTGTGTACAGGAGGAAGGGCAGCGATGACGCTAATGTCCGATTCGTCAATGCCTAACTCTTCCGTGCATTCGCGAATGGCCGCTGCTTTTGCATCATGATCCGATGGCTCAATCTTTCCTCCTGGGAAGCAGATTTCTCCAGGTTGAGCTCTTAAAGCCAAAGACCGGACTTGAAAGAGGATATGGAGTTCCCGATTGATCGTAATGAGGGGAAGAAGGACGGCTGCTTCTCTTCCCACTTGCTTGTTACATGTGTCCGCTGCCTTCAATTTGGCTTTAATCTCATCAATTGTTAACACCGGTATTCTCCTTATCAAAAGTAATGTGTCAGATCTTATGACAATTGTGCTGCAAAAACGAAAGAAGTGAAGTACATTAGAAACAAGGAAAGGATGCAACCCTTGCTTCCGAATTGTTCTTTCTTGTCTCTCTCCCCAATTGGGCGGCCTTAAAGGCCGCCATTTTTTTTGCTACAGAATTTTAATAGATTAATGATAAGAAATCCTCTTTATCGATGTTTCCAAAATAAGCTTTAATTTCCGTGTCGTTTAATGCATCTCTAAGTTCGTCCGCATCGTAGCGTTTGCCGACAAGCTTGTTTTCCAGTTCAGCCACGTCTGCTACGCCAAAAAAGTCACCATAAATTTTGCATTCGACAATGACGCCTTTTTTCACATTTAAACGCAAATCGATCGAACCGATCGGAAAACGCTTGGAGCGTTGAATGTCAAAGGCAGGCGATTTGCCATAATTCCAATCCCAGTTTTGATAGCGCTCTTTTGACAAAGCGTGGATTTGCTCCCATTCTGTCTCTGTTAATGTATGTTCAGGAACGGCGCCGCTCTTCGTATTAAAAATATAACGCAACAGCATCGTTTTGAATTCTTCCATTGTCAGTGGCTCACTTAAAAATTCAGCAATGTTGGCTACTCGGCTGCGAATCGATTTGATTCCTTTTGATTTAATTTTGTCATCTTTCACTTTCAACGCGGAAACGACGTTTTCAATCTCTGAGTTGAGCATGAGCGTGCCATGGGAAAACATACGGCCTTTTGTCGTAAATTGGGCATTGCCGGAAATTTTACGTTCGCCTACTTGAAGGTCATTTCGTCCACTTAATTGCGCATTTACGCCAAGTTTTTGCAGTGCTTGAACAACGGGCTCAGTGAATTTTTTGAAATTGTGAAAGGAATCGCCATCATCTTTCGTGATAAAGCTAAAATTCAAATTGCCCAAGTCATGGTAGACCGCGCCGCCGCCTGATAAACGCCGAACAACATGGAGGTTGTTGTCGTTTACATAATCTAAATTAATTTCCTCAAACGTATTTTGGTTTTTGCCAATAATGATCGAAGGCTCATTTATATAGAAGAGAAGGTATGTTTCTTCTGGGTCTAAGTTTTTTAGCGCCCACTCTTCAATCGCTAAGTTTATTCGTGGATCTGTAATGCCTGCATTGTCAATGAATTTCATTGGTTCATGTCTCCTTTCGTGTGACGATCTCCTTTAGTATACTGATTTGGCCCCTGGAAATCGAGTTATTCGCATGGAAAAAGCCGCTAGCAAACGGCTAGCGGCAAACAGGCAGACGAATCTTTTAGGAGATATTAAGCGCTACAGCGACTAGCAAAGCGATCGCTGAAATCACAAACCAAATAACGACAAGTTTCCAAATGAATTTCACCCACCGTAAATAAGGGATGCCAGCTATTGCTAGAAAGGCCATCAGCGGCGCAGAAGTGGGGTTAATGGTGTTCATGATGCCATCTCCATACTGGAACGCCAGTACAGCTGCTTGCCGTTGGATGTCCAACATGTCGGCAAGAGGGGTCATTAACGGCATCGTGACTGCTGCTTGTCCACTTCCTGATGGAATAAAAAAGTTAATAATCAACTGCAAAATAAACATGCCGATAACTGTCAGTTGGCTAGGGATGACGCTAATCCAATTGGAAAGCTGATAAACAAGTGTATCCATAATTTGGCCTTGTTCCATTACCACTAAAATCGCTCTGGCAAAACCAACGACGAGAGCGCCGAATGTGACCATTTTCATTCCGTCCGTAAAGGCGGTAAACATACCATTTACGCCAAGTCCGCCAGTGAGGCCGACGAGAAAGCCAATAATAATAAAGATAGCTGCCATTTCTGTTAAATACCAGTCCCATTGGAATACACCATACATATTAAGGGCAAAACCGACAGCAATAATTGCTAGCACACAGGCGTGCCGCCCAGAAAAACGCGGGGCTGCTTGTGCGCTTGCCTGTTTCCCAGATTCAAAGCCATACATAAGGCTAGCAGACGGATCTTTTGTTACTTTCAGAGCATAGCGGACAACCAACCAGATCGCAGAGCCTAGAAACAACAAAAATACAGCGAAACGAAAAGCGATCCCGCTAAAAAGAGGCAATTCAGCAATCGATTGGGCAACGCCGACAGTAAACGGGTTCATCATGCCTCCGACAAAACCGGCCATAGCACCGAGGCTGACCATAGCTGTTCCAGTGATGGTGTCGTATCCAAGAGCTTTCGCTACGGCAATGCCAATTGGTACAAATATAATAATTTCCTCAGACATGCCAATCGTCGCGCCAGGAATGGAAAAAACAATCATCATCGCTGGAATTAAATAAATCCCTTTTGATTGTAGCCTGCCAATCAAACTATAAACAGTCGCGTCAATCGTTCCCGTTTTTAAAATAACGCCGAACGTGCCACCTACTAGAAAAATATAAAAAACAATTTGTGCAGAATCCATAAGGCCTGTTGGAATGGCTTGAAACATTTCAAATGGGGTAACAGGACTCGCTTCAAGGGGCGTGTAACTGTCTTCGACAAGGAGTGTCCGTCCGTCTTGTTCAACCCGCTCAAACGCGCCTGGAGAAACGAAGTACGTGGCTAACGCTGCCAGGACAATCATTGCAAACAAAATTGCGTACGTATGGGGGACTTTCGAAATTGGTGCTGTCTTTTCTGAGTTGCTGGTGTCTTTCTGTTCCATTGTTGAAAGCTCCTATCGGTATAAATATTCATATGAATTTATATTTAACTTTATTTTAATATAAAGTATAATAGATAAATGTCAAGTAGCGAATAAAGATACGATGAATCGAGGAGAACCAAATGAAAGAACAAATTAGTGAAAAACTGGAACAGCTTCGTTTAACATTTTGGGAAGTAAGCCAGCATATTGGCCACAATCCAGAACTTGGACATGAAGAGTTTATTGCTTGCAAAACATTGACTGACTTATTAAAATCACATGGATTTACAGTAGAAGTGGGAACATGCGGGTTAGAAACGGCTTTTACAGCGACATTTGACAGCGGCCAACCTGGGCCGAAAGTGGGCTTTATGGCTGAATATGATGCCCTCCCGCAAATTGGCCATGCTTGCGGCCATAATTTAATTGGCACGATGTCGGCTGCAGCGGCGATTGGTCTCAGTGACGTTTTGCATAAAACAGGGGGCAAGATATATGTCTATGGCACACCAGCGGAAGAGACACGTGGAGCGAAAGTGACCATGGCAGACGCAGGATTGTTTGATGATCTTGACGTAGCCATGATGGTCCATCCGAATGCCCATTATGAGGAAAGCGGAACTTCGTTGGCAATGGACGCCATTCAGTTCGACTTTTTTGGAAAGGCGGCCCATGCAGCGGCTAGCCCCCATGAGGGAATCAATGCATTGGATGCAGTCATAGCGACATTTAACCAAATCAATGCACTTAGGCAGCATGTTACGCCAGATGTGCGTATACACGGCATTATCCCAGAAGGGGGACAGGCTGCAAATGTCGTTCCCGATTTTGCCAGAGCACAATTTTATGTGCGCGCTGCATCACGAAAAACGCTTCAACCTTTGCTTGAAAAGGTGAAAAACTGTGCGAAGGCAGCAGCTCTTGCGACTGGCGCACAGTTGGAAATTTCGTTCTACGAGTTTTCCTATGACGATATGAATACAAATGAAGCGCTATCCAAACAATTTACCGCTAATTTGGTTGCGTTGGGCGTTGGCGTCGACGATATTCGCGAAAAAACACTTGGAGGCTCGTTGGATATGGGCAATGTCAGCCAGCGCGTGCCTGCCATCCATCCGTACGTGAAAATTACAGATGGCGGTTATGCGTGCCATACGCCTGAATTCCGTGATGCCGCATTAAGCGAGCAAGGATTTGAAGGGCTGATGCTTGGCGCAAAAACGATGGCGCATACGGCCTTTGATGTGTTGACTGATCAAGCGCTTCTAGAAACAATTAAACAAGAATATAAAACGTGGAAAGAAAAACAGTAAGAGAGCGTTCGAAAGGAGAAGCGCTATGCAAGAAGCAATGAGCCTCATCAAACGGCGAGTACGAGCGGAAAATAGAAAGAGAACAAAGCGATGAACCAATTCCTACAAAAGTGGCTCCCAGCCATGACACCACTAGCTGTTATTGCTGGCGTACTTGCGAATCAAATGCTCGCACCTGCAGCCTTTTTGGTGCCATGGATTTTTGCCTGTATGTCGTTTGCAAACAGCATTACAATCCATCCGCGGGAAATAAAGCAAGTCTTTCGATTCCCACGATCCTTTTTTCTAACTTTTGTCTCGCTGCAGCTCATTTTGCCGTTTTGTGCTTATATTGCTGGCATTTTGTTGTTTCCAGATGACGTATGGACACAAACAGGCCTTTTGCTCGCTTTTTCCATTCCTACAGGCATCGTTTCCCTCATGTGGATTTCGATTTATAAGGGAAACCGGTCGTTGGCGCTTTGTTTAATTTTGGCAAACACATTGGTTGCGCCCATCTTCATACCGTTAACGCTAGCTGTGTTTCTCGGAACCGAGCTGCCCCTTGATACATTCGGGATTTTTATGGGCGTCTTTTGGATGGTCGTGGCGCCATCCCTTGCCGCATTGGCTATTAACGCTACAAAACCGGCATGGGTCGACGTCATACACGTAGTCGGCGCGCCCTTTACAAAGCTTGGCTTACTTGCGGTCATCCTGTTAAATAGTTCAGTCGCAGCACCTTATTTTTTGGCGCTTGATATAAAACTGGCCATGATTGTTGCAACGGTACTAGCTTTGGCCATTATCGGCTACTTAACAGGGTTATATTTTGCAAAGGCGACAGGCTCTCCTAAAGAGGACCAGGTTAGCATGATGCTGCTTTCAGGAATGCGCAATATCGGTGTCGGGGCAGCGATTGCGATTGTTTACTTTCCACCAGCTGCCACATTGCCTGTCATTGCCGGGACATTGTTTCAACAAATATTGGCGGCTTCGTTTGGAAAATGGCAGTCGCTGGCGCCTAAGCGCTCTACCAATCAATATAACGCCGCGAAAAACAGAGATGCCTGATATTTAGGCATCTCTGTTTATTTAACTGCGGCCACGACTATGTTTGTAAAACTCATGAAACAGTTTCATTAACGCCCGTTTTTCAATCCGGGAGACATAGCTACGGGAAATATTTAATTCTTTCGCAATTTCCCGCTGTGTCCGCTCTTCCTCCATATTCAAACCGAATCGGCCAATAATGACCTCTTTTTCACGTTCATCGAGCACATGAATGTACTCGTAAATTTGCTTTTTTTCCATTTCCGTCTGCAAGACATCAACGATGTCTTCGCCGTCATCCTTGAGAATATCGATCAGTGTGATCTCGTTGCCTTCTTTGTCTGTACCGATTGGATCGTGCAAAGAAACGTCCTTTTTAACTTTTTTCAAAGCCCGCAAATGCATTAAAATCTCATTTTCGATACAGCGTGCCGCGTACGTCGCTAATTTCGTTCCCTTGCCTTCGGAATAACTTTCAATGGCTTTAATCAAGCCGATTGTGCCAATGGAAATTAAATCCTCGACATCTTCCCTTGTGTTTTCAAATTTTTTGACGATATGGGCAACAAGGCGAAGATTATGTTCAATTAACATGTTCCGTGCAGAAGCATCGCCTTCTGCCATCCGGGCTAAGTATTTTTTTTCGTCTTCTTTGCTTAATGGCTGCGGGAAAGCGTTGTTTTTGACATAGGAAACAAAAACAAACACTTCTTTCATAAAATATGTGAGTGCAGCGAGGATGCCGGACATAAGCTCACCTCCACAAGAATGGTTATATCTATGCAACACTGGGCTTGGTTGTGTCTGTACGAAGGAATGTTTTGCTGACGGTCCGGTTGCGTGGCTATAGGAAAAGGGGATAGGGCCAATGTTTAATCGATTGAAACGGATTAACAGATAGGTTGACCTTTTTTAGAGGAGAAGTAAGTGGTGGCTATCTACCTAAAATAATCAAAAGAGAATTAATAAGAATGAGGTACGTGGTAACGAGACGCTGTGGTTAAGGTATTTCTTAAAACAGCTGCGAACGAAAAAAAGTGCAGCAATGTACTCTGCACTTTTGGTATGTTTTAGCGAAGATAGAAGCTCCATCTTATAAAATGGGTTGCATTTCCCATGTGTTAATCATTCGGATTCGGACGCTTTTCGACAAATAGCAAGATTAATGTGGCCACTGGTCCTAGCAACAGTGAAAGCAAGAACCAATTGAGCCCTGTTCGGTTCTTTCCTTGTGCAAGGCCAGCATTAATTAAGGCAAGGGTGCCCCAGCCGACTACGTACTCGTTGTCCATTTTTTCTTCCTCCTCATTTTCTCTATGTTTTACGAAAACACGAGAAAGTTGGTTTCAACGAGGAGGGAAGTCAACGGGTTTAATTGTTAACCGAAGCATTTCTAAACCAGTGAGGCGCATGAGCTAATGCTCGTCTTTTTTAGATTTCTACAACGGTCCAGATAAAATCAGGAGTGGTATTTGAGTTTAATTTCTCAGCCAGGCGCTTAGCTTCTTTGTAACACAAGAAAGTTTTAATAACTGTACTGTTAGACTCACATAAATCTTTTAGTTTGCCGTTATTGTTGCAAATGATTTTATACATATAAACACTCCCCTATATATGGAATTTTAGCATGATGTAAAAGGACGGGGTAGTGGTGAATCTAAATTAGAACTTAAGTAATGGTGAGAAAAGCCTTGATTCTTGGATGGTTAATAAAAATAAACAATATTGTTTGATGTTAGAACAGCTAAAAGAGGAGAGAGCTGTCCTGTGATTTTTTCGCCAGCCCCCTGGGAGAACGAGGAGGATAAAAGCATTTCGTCATGGAAAGAGCAATATGTTACTGTAAGTTGTTAAGCCTTTTTGGCCGGACCTTTATTGATAAAAACATGGAAAAATTTAAATAAACAATGGAAAAAATAAGTAAATGCATGTAAAATGGAACGTGAACTGTTACAATATTTATCTAACTTTAGGAGGTTTTCAATGAAAACGTGGATTGCAGTTCTGTCTATTCTCGGAGGCATTTGTGGAATCATTAGTGGCTTTCTTGTGACGGCTGGTGGGGTTGCTTTTGGAGAAGAAGCAATGGCAAATGATGGTTCCTCTGTGTTTTGGCTATCCTTTTTAGCGATTGCTTTAGGATTTTTATCATGGGCACCTAAGTTAAGAGTCATTAGCGGTATTGCATTAATTATTATTTCTGTTACAGGCTTCTTTTTAAATGGATTGTTTTTTACGCTAGCTTTTATTTTCTTGCTTATTGCCGGCATTTTAGCTTTAGTCAATAAGAAAAACGTTTCTCAAGTCCAAAAAAATCCAGAGGTTCAAGGTTAACGGTTGTAAGGAAATAGTCAAAAATAAGAACACGGGGCTAAGCCATGCTTAGCCCTGTTTTTCATTTAGAAGCGGGATAATGCTGTTCGGGTCAGCGGCGACTTTTGTCGAACGTTAGTATGTCACAAAATATTACAATCGGTGCCAGTAGAAAAACGATCCACGTTAGACTAGGGGAAATCATTTTAGGTATCAAAAAGGAGTTTTACATGTCCATACAAGGAAAGGTGTACCTCGTCGGTGCAGGGCCTGGAGACGCCGAACTGTTGACTGTTAAAGCACGAAAGGTATTACAACAAGCTGACGTTGTGATTTTTGACAGGCTTGCCAATCCTGCGCTCATCATGGAAGTTAGCGATCATGCCAAGTTGGTGTATGCAGGCAAGCAGCCGTGTAAACATGTGTTGCGCCAAGGAGACATCCAAACAGAAATGCTTGTCCACGCAAAAAAAGGAAAAACGGTTGTTCGCTTAAAAGGGGGCGATCCTGCCGTATTCGGCAGAGTAGGAGAGGAAGCTGCCTATTTAAAAACTCACCACATTCCATTTGAGATTGTCCCTGGTGTGACAGCGGGTACAGCCGCTTCTATTTATGCAGGTGTACCGGCAACCCATAGAACGCTTTCCAGTTCATTTGCAGTCGTAACTGCTTATCGCGACAGAGACGAAAAAAAAGAGCCCCCTAATTGGCGAGCACTTGCTCAATCGGTTGACACGCTAATGATCTATATGGGCATGAAACAATTAGCTGCCATTGTTGACCAGTTAATGACACATGGAAAACCAGCCGGTACGCCTGTGCTCATTGTCGAGTGGGGCACATACAGTCGACAGCGGTCCGTGGAAGGAACACTAGAAACGATTGTGACCAATGTCGCTAACGCTAACTTGGCGAATCCTGCTGTTATTTTAATCGGCGATGTTGTCGGTGTCCGTGGGGCTGTATCATGGTTTGAGCACAAGCCCCTTTCTGGCATGGGAATACTTTCGCTAAGAGGAGAAACTGAAATGACGGGAACGTTGCGGGCGCAAGGGGCGGATGTCTTTGCGGCCCCCCTCCAACAAAACAAGGGGAAAATTGTTACTGATACGGACATCGCTGCTGTGCTTCAAACTAGTAAAAATCAAGCAGTCTTGTTTTTTGCCAAGGAGGTGTTGTTCGCGTTTTTAGCAAAGCTTGGCGAGAAAGGCTATGATATTCGTTCTGTACAAGGGCAACTTATGGCGGGAACACAGGAGGTGGAGCAAATCGCTCGCTCACTCGGTTTGCAATTGGCGCGTTATTCGAAAAAATCAACTCTTTCGCCTGTCGTGATTGGTACAGATGCCATTAACCGCCGCTTGTTACCACAAAAAATAACTGTTGCGATTCGTCGTCTGCTAGAAGAAGGCCACTTAACTCATGCCTTTTGTGAAACAGAGCAAGAAATTGATGATTTGCGACTCGTTTTAGCAGAATGTGCAAATGAAGCTGTATTGCCTATTTTAACGACGAGCGATCAAGTTCAAGCATATGCTAAGTCTCTTTCGATGTACGCTTCTGTCGTTCTGCACAATCAACCACTCGATCAGACAATGTCTTAAACGAGGTAATTGGATTTTTTTAAAAAAAGGAGTTTTGAGATGTGAATAAAGAAAAGGTTGTTTTAATTGGCAATGGCATGGCGGGCATCCGCACACTCGAAGAAATCATTAAACGAGAGCCTAGCCGTTTTCAATTCACTGTTTTCGGTGCAGAACCCCATCCAAATTACAATCGAATATTGTTGTCGTCTGTTCTTCAAGGCGACGCAAGTGTAAGCGACATCGTCTTAAACGACTACGACTGGTATGAAAGAAACCAAATTGAATTGTTTACAGGTGACGCAGTCGTACGAGTTGATTGTCGCAAAAAAGAAGTGTGGAGCGCCAGTGGCATTAAACGGACCTATGACCGTTTGATCTTTGCCACAGGCTCCGACCCGTTTATGCTCCCTTTGCCTGGAGCAGAGAAAGAAGGTGTCATTGCGTTTCGCAACATCGCCGATTGCGAATCAATGATCAATGCTGCGAAATCGTATCAAAAAGCGGTGGTCATTGGTGCAGGGCTGCTAGGCCTTGAAGCAGCTAGAGGCCTGTTGAACTTAAAAATGGACGTTGATGTCATCCATATTGCCGATCATTTAATGGACCGGCAACTGGATTCAGATGCAGGAAAGATGTTGAAGGCTGAGCTTGAACAACAAGGGATGCAGTTTCATTTAAATAAGAAAACGGTCAAAATCAATGGCCACAAACGGGTCAAGGGCATTTCCTTCAGTGACCAAACAAGTATAAAAGCTGATTTAGTTGTTATGGCTGTTGGCATTCGTCCGAATGTTCAATTGGCTAAGCAATCAGGACTTAAAGTCAATCAAGCAATCGTCGTCAATGATTATATGGAAACTAGCGAAGAAGATGTATATGCAGTTGGTGAATGTGCTGAACACCGTGGTATCGTTTATGGGCTTGTTGCTCCCTTGTACGAACAAGGCAAAGTGCTTGCTGAACACATCTGTACAAATACGAGCAACGAGGTCAGCGGCTATAAAGGGTCAATCGTCTCCACTAAATTAAAAGTTTCAGGGGTAAATGTCTTTTCCGCAGGGGCGTTTCGCGATCAAGACGAGACGAAATCGATTCGTATCCATGACGAATTTGCTGGAGTCTACAAAAAGCTAGTTGTTAAAAACAACCAAGTTGTAGGGGCCGTCTTATTTGGCGACACCAATGATGCCAATCGAATTCTTTCTCTCATTCGGTCTGGGGAAGACATTTCGGCCATAAGTAAAGCGGCACTGTTCCCATCTGAGACGAATGACAGCAGTCCATCAGTAGTAGCTACAATGGCAGACGAAGAAACGATTTGCGGCTGTAACGGTGTAAGCAAAGGCGAGATTGTCTGTGCAATTAAAGAGCAGGGGCTTTCTACGGTAGCAGAAATAAGGCAATGTACGAATGCGTCAAGGTCTTGTGGTGGCTGCAAGCCGGAAGTAGCTGAATTGTTGGCACTCACAACAGGAACGGACATAATGGCAAAACCAGAACCTCTTTGCGGCTGTACGGAATTAACCCATGAAGCAGTGGTAGCCTCGATCAGGGAAATGGGCTTGTCCTATGTTCGAGAAGTCATGAGCGTGCTTGGTTGGAAGTCAGAGGAAGGCTGTTCAAAGTGCCGCCCCGCTCTCAACTACTATCTAGGTCTCATTAGCCCCCTTGATTATACGGATGATGCTCATTCACGGTTTGTTAATGAACGGGTCCACGCCAATATCCAGAAAGACGGCACGTTCTCTGTTGTGCCTCGGATGTATGGCGGGGTGACCAATCCAGAACAACTGCGGAAAATCGCTGATGTTGCTGAAAAATACAATGTCCCTTTATTAAAAGTCACCGGCGGTCAACGGATCGACTTGCTCGGCGTCGAAAAAGAAAAATTGCCTAACGTATGGCGTGATTTAGGGATGCGCTCCGGCTATGCGTATGGCAAAACATTGCGGACAGTCAAAACGTGCGTTGGTGAAGATTTTTGCCGTTTTGGCACACAGGACTCGATTAGCCTTGGAATCGAAATTGAGAAAAAATATGAGGGCCTGAATACGCCCCATAAAGTAAAAATGGCTGTTTCCGCTTGCCCGCGTAATTGTGCGGAATCAGGAATAAAAGATGTTGGAATTGTGGGTGTAGAAGGAGCATGGGAAATCTATGTAGGCGGGAATGGAGGCGTTGATTTAAGAAGCGCTGAGCTGCTTTGCAAAGTGGAAACGAATGAAGAAGTAATGGAAACGATCAGTGCATTTTTGCAATATTATCGGGAACAAGCCACCTATTTAGAACGGACTTCCCATTGGATTGAGCGAGTCGGGCTTGAATCAATTAAAAAAGTGATTTTCGACGACAGCATCGAACGAGCAGCGCTAATCGAACGGATGGAAATGGCGCTATCTAGGCACAAAGATCCGTGGACGGAAATTGTTGAGAGTGAAGAAAAGCAGAATCAATTGTTTGAAAAGAAAAAAATTGCTGTTAAACAGGGAGGAGGTATGTGATGGCATTCGTGGAAGCGGGTAGAAAAGTGTTTGTCGCTAACCGAAATGAGCTGACGGTCGGTTTAGGCAAGAAAGTTGAAATCGAAGGGAGGGAGCTTGCTTTATTTATGCAAGAGGATGGTTCCGTCCGGGTCCTTGACAATAAATGTCCTCATAAAGGCGGGCCACTGTCCGAAGGCATCGTTAGTGGAAATTATGTTTATTGCCCGCTACATGATTGGAAAATTTGCATGAAAACGGGCAGCGCGCAAGGTGGAGACCAAGGAAATGTAGCTTGTTTTACTGTGAAAGTTGAAGGAGATAATATTTACGTGTTTATTTAATGCTTGTTAAAAGGAGTGATTGGATGGGCTCGGAGTCAAGACAGCGCCTCGTCCTTATTGGCAATGGCATGGCAGGCGTCCGCGTGGTAGAGGAAGTGTTAAAACTTGCTCCGCGCCAATTTGCGATTACGATTCTATCAGAAGAAGACCGCCCGAGCTATAACCGCATCTTGCTTTCCTCCGTTTTGCAAGGGAAACAGACGCTTCACAGCATTGGTATCCATCCGTTCCAATGGTATGTTGACCATGGCATTGAGCTGCGATTAGGTGAGGAAGCGACCAGAATCGATCCCGTTGCCCAGAAAGTATATACCGACAAAGGGGAACTTGCTTACGACAAGCTAGTGATCGCTACTGGTTCGGAACCTTTTGTCCTTCCAGTGCCAGGAGTGGAGAAAGAAGGCGTATTTGTTTTTCGCACAATCCGTGATTGTGAACGGTTAACTGAATGGTCGACTCGTTACCAAAAAGCGGCTGTCATTGGGGGCGGTTTGCTTGGTCTTGAAGCCGCCCAAGGGCTGGCTCATTTAGGCGTCGACGTAAGCGTCATTCATCTTTCTGACCGAATTATGGAGCGCCAGCTCGACGAAACGGCAGCCCGGCTGTTGAAACAGAGCCTTGAGAGCAAAGGGATTCACTTTTTGTTACAAAAACAAACAGCGGAAATTAGCGGCGAGGAGCGGGTAACAGGTCTTCTTTTTCATGATGGAACGACTCTTTCTGCTGATTTTGTTGTCATGGCAGCTGGCGTCCAGCCGAACATTGCCATTGCCAAGGAAAGCAACATTCCAACAAAGCGAGGAATTGTTGTTGATGATCGTCTACGCACGGACGTTTCAGGTGTGTATGCCGTCGGCGAATGTGCCGAACATAACGGAATCAGCTATGGGTTAGTGGCCCCCTTATATGAACAAGCAAAAGTGCTGGCCCGTGAGCTTTGTGGACTGCCAGGCCTGTATTATAATGGCACTGTGTTAGCGACGCAATTGAAAATATCAGGAGTAAACGTCTTTTCTGCAGGCGAAACAACCTGTTCTGGCACTTGTACTGTTTTGAAAACTTTAAACGAAATTACGGGTCAGTACAAGAAGCTTCTGTTTAAAGAGGATTGCCTTGCCGGGGCAGTATTGTTTGGCAATACGCGACAAAGCGACCAGCTGTTGCAGTTGATTCGGGCAAACACGCCATTGTCAGATGACGAGAAGACGCAACTATTAACAGAAGATGGAACAGCATTTGAACGAGAGCTAGCCTCTCTGCCAGCTTCCCATCTCATTTGCAATTGTAATGCTGTATCAAAGGGCGACATTATGAGCGCAATGGCAGCCGGACAGCACACAATTGCACAGATAAAAGCGGGAACGAAAGCGGCAAGTTCATGCGGTGGATGCGAGGTCAGAGTGGCCGCTATGCTAGAAAGCTTTAAGCATGGACAGTTGCAAGCGACTGTCGATATAGCCGAAAGAAAACCGTTGTGCCCATGCACGTCGCTAACCGAACAACAAGTCGCCCAATCAATCGCCGAGAAACGGCTCGTTGTGTTTTCTGACATGAGCGAAAAGCTAGGTTGGAAAAACAAAAATGGGTGCCGAGTCTGCCGAGAAGTGTCTGCTTATTATGCCGGATTGTTCTTTCCTGGGGGAGCACCAAAGGAACGGAATGGTAAACAAGAAAACGATGGCAGTTATACGATTACACTTCCACACATTGCTGGTAGATTGAGCACTGACCAATTAAAACAATTTGCCCTAATGGCTGAGGAACTGCAAGTGCCGAGAATTGATTTTTCAGCACGCAACCAAGTGCAGCTGAAAGGGTTGACGGAAAAGCAACTGCCTTACGTCTTTGAACAGCTTGATATGCCTCCTGCTGTTTTGGCAGGCAAGCGTTTGCAGGTTGCTATTGATGACAGCCACTATAACTGGCCGGAAGGGAGGCACTTGGCTGAAAGACTGCTCGATTTATTTAACTGTGTGCCTTTTCCTGCGGAAACAGAAGTATGCGTTACGTTAGCTGCTCGTCGACACGAGCTCGCTGCTATTCGTCTCTCTCGGTCGCCATTAAATTGGGAAGTAGCGATTGGTTCTGAATTATTTTGTTCGAACGACTCCGTTGAAGGAACCTTTCAACTTGTTTGCGCTTTGCTGCAATACTTTAGGCAATCAGCGCAGTACAGTGAAAATATCCATGCTTGGCTTGTCCGTAAAGGCGCGGTCCATGTTCGCGAAGTCGTGTTTGACGCTGCTTGCTAGGCAAAATTAAATAAACAGCTAGCGGAAATAACGGCAGTTAGCCATGAGCATGCGGAACGAATGCCAGTCGTTTAAAGAGATAAAAATTTGGAGTGGAGGGATTGTACTCGAATGCAGTCGGGATATTTGCAAGAAAAAAGACAACCGCCTAATCGTAAAATCGTCTATAACAGCCAATGCCCTTTTTGCAGTGTACAATGCAAGATGCAATTGATTGAGCGTAAGCATGGACAGGAAACATCATACGACGTTGTTGGCATAGAGAACCCCACGTCAAAAGGCCGTTTATGTGTAAAAGGGCTGAATGCTCACCAACACGCCTTTCATCCCGATCGGCTTACACAACCGCTGGCCAAAGTAAATGGAAAATGGCTGCCGATTAGTTGGGATGAAGCACTGAAACAAATCGCCGAAAACGTTCAAGCAATTCAGCAAGAAGATGGGCATGATGCAATGGCCGTATATGGAAGCGCCTCAATTACAAATGAAGAAGCATATTTGCTCGGTAAGTTTGCCCGTGTAGCCTTGAAAACAAGGCATATTGACTATAATGGCCGGCTCTGTATGTCGGCTGCTGCCTCCGCTGCTACAACAGCATTTGGAATAGATAGAGGCTTAACCAATTCCCTTGAAGACGTTCTGTTTGCGGAATGTCTGATGTTGGTAGGGACCAATTTAGCTGAATGCCAACCAACGCTGATGCCTTACATTGAACAAGCGAAAAAGAACGGCGCTTTTCTTATCGTCGTTGATCCAAGGGAAACGGCAACTGCACAGCTGGCTGACTTGCATATAAAGCTAAAACCTGGTACAGACGCTGCTTTAGCAAATGGGTTATTGAAATGTATCTTAGAAGGTGGCTACGAAGATGCCGCTTTCATCCAAAAACGGGTTGAAGGGTTTGCGGAAGTCAAAGCCCATATTGCCAAGCTCAAACTTGAAAACATAGCCGAGCAAACAGGGGTCAGCGGCGATGTGATCACCAAGGCTGCTGAAACGTTTGCTAAGGCAAGAACAGGGATGATTTTTACGGCAAGGGGCGTTGAGCAGCAAACAAACGGCTCCATGGCTGTCCGTAATTTCCTGAATGTTCTAATCGCTACAGGGAAGTTAGGCAAACACTCATGTGGATTTGCCGCGGTTACAGGACAAAGTAATGGCCAAGGGGCAAGGGAACATGGTCAAAAAGCCGATCAGCTTCCAGGATACCGTTCAATCGAAAATGAAGAGCATCGCGCTCATATTGCCGCTATTTGGGGGATTTCACCTGAACAGTTGCCAAGGAAGGGTGTCTCGGCTTTTGAAATGATGAAAAAAGCAGACAAGGGGGAAATTACCGGAATGTTTTTAATGTGCTCCAATCCGGTCGTATCCCATCCACAGGCCGATTTTGTCAAAAATGCTTTAAAAAAGCTGAAATTTCTGGTCGCTGTCGACTTATTTGTTTCTGAAACAGCTCAGCTTGCTGACTTGATCTTGCCGTCCACTTCTTATTTGGAAGATGAAGGCACGATGACAAATGTCGAAGGCAGAGTGACACTGCGTGAAGCCAGTATGCCTCCTTATGGGGAAGCCCGCCATGATTGGCAAATTATCTGTAACATTGCGGCTGTTCTTGGCAAAGGAACTGATTTTTCCTATTCCTGCGCGGAAGACATTTTTACTGAATTAAGAATGGCCAGCAAAGGTGGAATCGCTGATTACTATGGAATTACGTATGAGCGGCTTAGGAAAGAAAAGGGGATTTTTTGGCCATGCCCTAGCCTAGAACATCCAGGGACGCCACTGTTATTTACGGATTGTTTTTATCGGCCAAACAAAAAAGCGCTTATGACCGTTGTTCCGAACGACGCGCCTGTACCAAAAGAAAAACCAAGTCGAGATTACCCTCTTTATTTAACGACGGGCAGAGTGCTTGCTCACTATTTGACTGGCGTACAGACACGAAATAGCGCCTCCCTTATGGCACGAAACTTTGAATCTTTTGTAGAAATGCATCCAGAAACCGCTAAAAAGCATGGAATTGCTGATCGAACGCTTATCAAGCTGACTACCAAACAAGGCAGTATGATCGTCCGTTGTCACTTTACGGAAACGATTCGTGAAGATACTGTATTTGTCCCTTTTCACTGGAGTGGCAAACAAAACGTCAATCGTATAATTACAGGCAATTTAGACCCTGATTGCCGCATGCCAGCTTTTAAAGTCAGCGCAGTAAGGGCTGAACCATTAGTTGTTCATGAGCAAATGGAAGGAGTGTTGGGAACATGAAACTTTCTGAGTTACGCAAAAGCGGGCATGCGCCTTCGTTGTTTTCCGCTTTTTTATATTTCGATGTAAGCTTTATGATTTGGGTATTGCTTGGTGCCCTTGGCGCATACATTACTGCTGATTTTGGCTTGAGTGCTTCACAAATTGGGTTCATTGTCGGGATTCCGATTTTAGCAGGCTCTGTTTTCCGCATCCTTGTTGGCATTTTGACAGATCGTTATGGGCCAAAAAAGACGAGCATAGCAGGCATGGTTGTAACGATGGTACCGCTGTTGTGGGGCTGGCTATTTGGTACGAGCTTGTCAGAATTGATCGCGATCGGGCTGCTGCTTGGCGTTGCGGGTGCTAGTTTTTCTGCTTCGCTGCCAATGGCTAGCCGGTGGTACCCCCCTCATTTACAAGGAGTAGCAATGGGCATAGCAGGAGCCGGAAATAGTGGTACCTTATTTGCTACATTGTTCGGGCCAAGGCTGGCAGAAATTGTTGGTTGGAATGGGGTGATGGGACTAGCGCTTATTCCTCTTTCCCTTGTGCTCATCTCTTACATCCTGATGGCGAAGGAGCCACCAAACCAGCCAGCTCCAAAGCCGTTAAAAGCGTATTTCCGTGTATTCCAAGAGCGTGATACATGGTACTTTTGCTTGCTTTACAGTGTTACATTTGGTGGATTTGTAGGCTTGTCAAGCTTTTTAAGCTATTTCTTTGTAAACCAGTATGCTGTTTCAGGGGTCAGAGCAGGGGAGTTTGTCACACTTGTCGTTGCTGCCGGCAGCTTATTGCGCCCAATTGGCGGGTTGATTGCAGACAAAATTGGCGGTGCTCGCTTGCTTACTGTGCTTTTTGTTGGCGTAGCCCTTTGTATGTTTGCCGTTAGTTTTCTCCCGCCGATTGCGTTTGCTCTTACTGTGTTATTTATAGGCATGGGCTGCCTCGGCATGGGCAACGGTGCTGTGTTTCAACTTGTCCCGCAGCGTTTCCATAAAGAAATCGGCATGGTAACTGGCATCGTTGGAGCTGCTGGAGGCGTTGGCGGCTTTTTCTTGCCAAATATTCTCGGCTTGTTTAAGGATATAACGGGGACGTACGCTAGCGGATTTCTTCTGTTCGCCCTTTCTGCCTGTTTCGCCCTTGGGCTGTTACTGTTTGCTCAGCACTCATGGAAGAAGGCGTGGACAGAGACAAAGCAGACGACGTCTATTTAAGCGACTTGAAGATAAAATGGAGGCCAGCGAACGCTGGCCTCTGTTTTATTGGTGACGGTTTGTCTGTATCGATTGTTAATCGTTCTTTTTTGGTGGTTTGGTTTTCTGGTGATTGCTTTTTGGCACGGCACGTTTGTGCTGTTTTTTTTGTTCCTGTTTTAAACGTTTTTTCTCTTCACGTTCATGCTTGTTTTTGAAGTTGCGGAGCTCAACGAGTTCACGACGTAGCCGCCGCTCTTTGACCTGCTCTTTTAGTCTTTCTTGGCGCAATGCTTTTAAAAGAGAAATGACCATAAGCACGATGATAATCGAAAAAGGAAACGCCACGACAATCATTGTGTTTTGCAATGCTTGCAGGCCGCCGCTATAGAGAAGAACAGCGGCCGTTGCTGACATTAACAGGCCCCATGTTATTTTAATTTTGTTAGCTGGATTTAATGATCCTTTTGTAGACTGGCTACCTAGCACAAATGTGGCTGAATCAGCTGACGTAATAAAAAATACAGCGATTAAAAAGATCGTTATAAAGGATGTAATGGTACTAAAGGGCATTGTACTTAGCACGCCAAACAACATCTCTTCATCAGCTAATGTTGAAATAGCGGCAGCCCCCGAAGACTCGGCAGCAATCGATGTCCCCCCTAAAAATGAAAACCAAACAAAGCCTAGCAGCGATGGGACTAGCAGTACGCCAATGACGAATTCTCGCAGTGTCCGTCCTCGCGATACGCGGGCAATGAATGTACCAACGTAAGGGGACCATGCCATCCACCAGGCCCAATAAAACAAGGTCCACGCGTTAATCCAAGCACGGTGTTCTGCACTGTTTGGCGCAATCGTAAAACTAAGTTCAGGCAAGGATTGTATGTACTGGCCAAGTGTATTTGTGAAAAGGTTTAACGAGTACATGGTTGCACCAAACACGGCGAAAAACAGCAACATAAGCACGACAAGTGTCATATTGACAATACTTAAAATGCGGATTCCCTTATCAAGCCCTGTACTTGCTGAAATAAGAAAGAGCACGGTAATCACAACAATAATCGCTAACTGGAGCATAAAGCTGTTTTCTAAGTTTGTCAGGAAGGAAATGCCGCCGTTCATTTGAGCGGCCCCAAATCCGAGCGTCGTTGCAATTCCTGACAATGTGGCAATAATAGCGATCACATCAATCGTTTTGCCAAAGAAGCCATTTGGATTAATTAATGGCGACAACGCTGCGCTAATCAGGCCAGGCTGTTCTTTGCGGAAATTAAAGTAAGCCAAACAAATCGCCACAATTGCATAAATGGCCCAACCATGAAAACCCCAATGGAGAAATACGTACTTCATGGACTCTAGCGCAGCTGCTCCCGTTCCTTCTTCTACAGTCGGTGAGCTCACTGCATAATGAGCAATTGGTTCGGCAGCTCCGAAAAACAGAAGCCCGACGCCGAGTCCTGCGCTAAATAAGAAAGCAAACCATGTTAAGTAACTGTATTCAGGACGGTCTTCATCTTTGCCTAAACGTATCTTTCCATAAGGGCTAAAGATAAAAAAGAGGCATACAAGCAAAAAGAAGGTAACGACGATTAAATAATACCAGCCAAACCGATCGGCGATAAAGGCCTGGGCAGCGGCTGTAATCGCTTCAAGGCGCGCTGGAGCAGAGATGCCAACAACAATAAAGATAAGGAGGATGCCAAGCACCCAGTAAAATACGGGGTCAATCTTCGTTCGTGTGTCATTTGAATTCATTGATGCGCTCCTTGTTTTAAATCAACTGTGATGACGGAATAAACTTTACTTACCCATTTATTCGCGTTTATAACCTGGGAGGTGATTTCCAAATACTTTTCCCATTATACTTAACTCCCATGTATGCGTCTATGAACTCGAACAAAAAGCGATGAAAATAGATAGTTGAGCTTAGGAAGAAGGAATGAGAGGCAAGGAGGATTTACCCACAATGAATGATTGTTAAAACAGAAAGCCCGCATCTTTCTTAGTAAGATGCGGGAGAAAATACAACGAACAAACATTCTGTTTTTTTGTTGACGAACATTCGTTCGATCGTTATAATAATAATCAAAAGGAGTGTGATTATGATGATCCGGTTATTAAACAGAGCTGCTACTGAGCAAGGGCGGGTAGAACTCATCTATGAAGCAAAAAATAAAAAGCTAACCCAAAGGGAAGTTACAGTATACACCGTTACCGAGACGCATGTTTTTTGTTATTGCCATTTAAAAAATGCGTATCGAGCCTTTGCACTGGACCATATTCTCTCATGCGCTTGGTTGACAAATAAACGCGGGAATCGTTCCCTTATTGGTTAACGTTTTTGCCTGGTAACCCATTAAGTCGATGACCCCAATGGTTGGTTGGACCATAGCCATTCCCAATTTGTAAAGACCAAGTAATGGCATCTGCTGTAAAAGCTTTTGCTTTTTGGACTGCATCCAATAGCGCTATGCCTTTAGCCAATTGGGCACAAATCGCTGCTGAGAAGGTACAGCCTGTCCCATGTGTGTGTTTTGTATCCGTACGGGGCGCATCCAATTTAAACAATCCAGTCTCTCTACTGTAAAACACATCAACCGCATCGCCTGTTAAACTTCCCCCTTTTACAACAACGCTTTGTGCCCCTAATTCTTTAACAATCCGTATGGCTGCTTTTTCCATATCGTCAATATCATCAATTTGCATGTCAATTAAATCTTCCGCTTCAGCAATATTAGGTGTGACAATTGTTGCTAAAGGCACAAGTGTCTCGCGAAGCTTAGCGCGCACATGCTTTTCTAGCAATGGGTCGCCGTTTTTGGCCATCATCACTGGGTCGCAAACATAAGGGACGTTTTTGTGGGAATTTAGTTGTTGTTGCAGGAGTTCCATCATTTCTGGGAGCGCGATCATGCCTGTTTTAATAGCGCTTGGGTAAATATCATCGACAACCGCTTGGAACTGCTGGTCGATGAATTCAAGGGGTACGTGGTGGATAGCCCGCACACCTGTCGTATTTTGCGCCACTAGCGAGGTAATCACGCTCATTCCATACACTTCTAGTTCTTGAAACGTCTTGAGATCGGCTTGAATGCCAGCTCCTCCTGTAGGATCGGTTCCAGCGATCGTTAAAGCGCGATAAATCGTCGACAACGCCATCATCCTTTCTGTCTAAAATAAAAAAACAGCCGCCCGTACTTGTGGAGGCGACTGTTGTAATGTAAAAAAAACAAATGTATTTTTTACGTTTCCACTTCCCTACGCTAGTATGAACTAGATCAGGTTGAAGAGTTAAAGGCGAACCTTTTCTCAGCACGAAGCACCCCTAGTGGAATCTATGTGTTTGCTGTTGTTTTACTCGTTAACAGCGTCTTTTAACTGTTTACCTGGCTTGAAAGCAGGGTTTTTTGTTGCTGGGATTTCAATTTCTTCGCCAGTTTGCGGGTTGCGGCCTTTACGAGCAGAACGCTCGCGGACTTCAAAGCTACCAAAACCGACGAGTTGTACTTTTGCTCCTTTTACGAGTGATTCCGTAATGCCATTAAAAACAGCGTCAACTGCTTTGGAAGCGTCTTTTTTAGAGATTTCTGCTTGTTCTGATACTGCATTGATTAAATCTGTTTTGTTCATCTTAAAAAACTCCTTTTCTTATCGTAAAGTTGTTTCATTCTTTTCTTCTTACAGACCAACATATTGCTATATTCGCTGTGTGCGGCTTATAGCGACAATGCCTGCCCTTAATTTACTCATGAATCCTTGTTGTGTCAAGACTTAAAGGCCAAAATAAGGCTGAACACCTGATTTTTAATCACTTTGTAACGTTTTTCCCCAAATTCAGCACTATTCTTGTCATCAAACGTGTCCTTTTATTTAGGGCCTATTTTCTGTAGGTAATGGTTTTGTAGGATTTTCATTTGTTGTCTGTTTGCTGTTGTTCGCATATGTTTTCTTTTCTTTGTCATAAAAAGGCTTCATTTCATCACAAACAGTGGAAGCGTCCATCGGAATGCCTATACGGTAAGCGGATCGAGAAATCATTAATGCTGCAATCGGCACCGTAATAAACACAAATAGAATCGTTAACAACAACTTGCCAATAAACTCGCCTTTTAATACAAAAAAGTAGAGGAATACAGCGGCCATGATCATCATAATGCCAAATGTCGAATTTTTTCCCGTCGCATGGAGACGGGAGTACACATCAGGCAATCGAACGATGCCGACAGCAGAAAGGAAGCCGAAAATAGATCCTAGTAATGCCAAAACTGCGATTAGCCATTCAATCGTCGTCAAACAAATTCCCCCTTTCAAGAAATTTCGCCATGGCGGCTGAGCCTACAAAAGCGAGAATGCCTACGACGAGAAGAATTTCGGTATAGGCGCGTGTGTCTTGAAGAATCATTAAGATGCCGACAAAGCCAATTAATAAGATGCCAACGGTATCAAGCGCCACAATGCGGTCATGATTGGTTGGTCCAAGAAGGGCACGGACAAAACAAAGGAGCGCGGCTAGGCTTAGTATGACTAAAGCAATAGAGAGCAACAAATTAAACATGATAGCGACGGGTCACCTCCAAAATGCCAGCCTCAAATGTATCTTTTGCTTGCTTAACCAGCCCATCTTTGTCTTCGGCATTTAAGGCATGGACAAAAATGTAGCGACCGTCTTCTGAAAACTCAATCGACATCGTTCCTGGTGTCAATGTCATCATGACGGCAAACAATGTTTTTTCCACCCTCGTCTCCAGTTCAGTTGGCACGGCAATGATCCCAGGAGCAATGTTCATTTTAGGGCTGATGACAATTTTGGCAACATCCAGGTTGGCAACCGTCAATTCCTTGGCAAACACACCCATTAGCTTTAAAAAAGACCAAACGCGAAGCATGTAAAAATAGCGGCCTTTAAAACGGATTAAACAAAGAACGACAAGCATCCCTATGACATAACCAAAAACGAAAGTTTGGGCGGTAAAACTGTTTTGAAAGAGCATCCACAAAAACGCAACTAACGTATTTATGATTAATTGAAACGCCATTTTCTCACTCTCCCAAAACAGATTGAATGTAAATTTCCGGATTGAGTAGCTGGTCTGCTACAGCAAGCGAATAAGTAAATACAGGTTCAGCAGCAACGCCTAGGGCAATCGTTAACATCACCAGGGGAACGATTGGCAGCAAGAGTTTTGTTACGGAAATAGAGGCCTGTTCGTCTGTATGTGCTTGTTTTCCCCAGAACGCATATACAAAAATCTTGATCATTGAAAACAACGTCAATAAGCCGACGAGCAACGCGACAAAGGCAATCCCGTAACTTTCGATCACTAAGCTTTCCAAGATGAGCGGGAATTTGCTGAAAAAGCCACTCAAAGGAGGAATCCCAGCAAGGGATAATGCGCAGATTAAAAAGAGCCACGCTAGCCAAGGGTGCGTCTTCAGCAAGCCGCCCATTTGCTTAATATCGGTTGTGCCTGTCACTTTTTGTGTTGCTCCAGCAAACAGAAAAAGTGCTGTTTTGACAATGATATGGTGAGCAATGTAAAAGACTGCCCCAGCAATAGCGGCTCGTGTATAGAGGCCAAGGCCCATTACCATATAACCTACTTGGCTAATGATATGGTAGGAAAGAATCCGTTTGAAATCAAATTGCGATACGGCTCCAAGGACGCCAAAAAACATCGTCAATCCTGCAATCCATAAAATAAACGTATGTGTAAATCCTGGATCATTTGTAAAAATGAGCGTAAATGTTCGGATGATCGCATAAATGCCAACCTTCGTCAACAATCCGCCAAACAGGGCGGCAATCGCAGCTGGCGGCCCGTAATAAGAGCGGGGAAGCCAGAAATAAAGGGGAAATAACGCTCCTTTCATCGCAAATACAATAAAGAAAATCATCGCTACCACTTGCAAAGCCCCTGTTTGTTCCATTTCCCCGATCCGAACTGCTAAGTGGGCCATATTTAACGTGCCTGTAATCCCATAAAGGTAGGCGACGCCAACTAAAAAGAGGATGGAAGCAAATACGTTGATCGCTGCATACTTAAACGATTCTCGCAATTGGTAGCCTGTTCCTCCAATAACGATTAACGCATAGGATGACAACAGCATCACTTCAAAGAAAACAAACAAGTTAAATAAATCCCCAGTGAGAAAAGCGCCGTTTACTCCAGTCAACAGAAAGAAGTAAAAGGGGTAGAAATAAAACTTTTCCCGTTCAGGATGGATGGTGTAAAAGGCGAAAAGCAAACAAACTAGCCCGATAATAGCAGAGAGAAGTACCATAAATGTGGAAAACAAATCTGATACGAATACAATGCCGAATGGGGCATTCCAATTTCCGAACTCGAGTGTGGTAATGCCATTTGTATAAGCGTCATATGCAAGAAACAGCGCGCTTGCCAATATCGCAATAGAGGCAAGCAAGCTAATGAAGCGCTGCATCTTGCGATAGTTGGCAAATAAAATCAACGTTGCTCCAATTGCAAATGGCAAAATAACAGGAATGATTAGCATATTATTCATCGGCAGAACCCCTTAATTTCTCTAAGTCGTCGGTGTTATGCACTTTGTATGTCCGGTAGCCAAGCACTACAAGAAAGGCAGTGATTCCAAAACTGATGACAATCGCTGTCAAAATAAGCGCTTGCGGGAGCGGGTCTGTGTAGCCGCCGTCTGCCATATGCTCAAGTGGTGGAGCTTCGGCATTTAGACCAGCCATCGTCAAAAGCAGCAAATGGGCGCCATGGGAAAGAATCATTAACGACACAATCACGCGAAGCAAGCTACGTGTTAGCAGAAGATAAGTGCCGATCGCGAAAAGAACGCCGATGACGATAAACATTAAAATTTCCATTAGCCTTTATCCTCCGCAATCGTTAGGGTTACAACCATTGCCATCGCTACGACTACAAAAAAGATACCTAAGTCGAAAGGCAACGCTGTCGTTAATTCGACTTTACCGAAAAAAGGGAAATGGAAGTAATCAAAGAAATGTTCCAAGTAGGCTTGGCCAAACAGGATGCCGATAAAACCAACCGCAGCAGTCAGCAACAAGCCAATCGCAATAAATGGCACAAATGAAATCTTGATCGCTTCGTGGGCTTTTTTACGGTCAAAAACGACATAAATAAGAATAAAGGCACAGGCGGCCATTAACCCGCCAATGAACCCCCCACCTGGATCGTTATGTCCGGCAAAAAACAAGTAAAAGGCAAAGGCGAGAATAAAATAGGCGGCTACAGTAATAAGCGTTTGCTGAAGCACGTCATGGGATTTGGAATACTTCACACATCTTCCCCTCCTTTAAAGCGGTGTTTGATTAACATGATGACGGCAAGTGAGACAATGCCAAGCACAAGGACTTCAAGCATCGTATCAAGTCCCCGGAAATCAACGAGGATGACGTTTACCATATTGGTTCCGCCTCCAAGTTTATAAACGTTTTCGATGTAATAGTCGGAGATCGAAGAAAAATTAGCATCGGTGCCTAGCGAATAAGCGCTAATACCAACAACCGTAATGGTCACCCCGACAGCGGCTGAAATCAAAATATTGCCCAGTTTCTTTGAAGGAGCCGCCTTTTCCGGCGCCATTTCTGGCAAGTGCCTGAATGCGAGCATTAATAGGACAACCGTTACCGTTTCAATTAAAAGCTGTGTAAGCGCCAAGTCCGGTGCGCGAAACATCGCAAAATAGAGTGCCATAATGTAGCCGATGATTCCTGCAAAGATAATCAATGTCATCCGTTTTTGAATAAACGGTAGGCACAAAGTGGTCACTATAAACACTGCTGTTACGATATAGACAAAAAACGGAGTTGTCGCTACAGTACTTGTGTTAAAAGACCATGCATCAGCATACCAAAATGTCCAACCGAGGAGCAAAAGGATAAACGCACACATATAAACAAAATAATCCCTTAGCAACCCTGTCATTTGCGCTCTTGTGACAGTTTGCGAAAAGTGAATAAGACCGTCTAAGCCTTGATCGTAAAACCAATGGAGTGGGTCTCTTTCACGTTTATAGATGTTAAACTGCGACCATTTTTTCATCGTGATCAAGAGTACGCTTCCGCAAAAAATGATAGCCAATGTCATTAGCAATTCTGTATTAATCCCGTGCCAGAGCGAGAATTTGATGTCAAGCTCGTCCACAGAAAAACGGGGGAGTATGCTAGTGACAGCAGGAGCAACAAGCGATTGGGCGACGATGTTTGGAAATATACCGAGCGTAACAACTAAGGCTACTAGGATCACTGGGCTAATCAGCATTCCGAAAGGAGCTTCATGTACGGTTTTTTCGTAATGGCTTTGCTCGAATTTTCCGAAGAACGTCTTGAAAAATGTGACCGCACAGTACAGAAACGTAAATACACTAGCAATCCAAGCAATAACAGGAAGCAGAAAGCCTATCGTTCCCAATGAAAAGAAATCGCCCTCAGTTGCCCGTAGCAAGCTCGTAAAAAACATTTCTTTTGATAGAAAGCCGTTAAATGGCGGCAATCCAGCCATGGAAGCCAGCCCTATTGCTGAAATCGCAAAAGTGATGGGCATGATCGTCATTAATCCGCCTAATTTGCGGATATCCCTAGTGCCGGTTTCATGGTCGATAATGCCAACTGCCATAAACAAGCTGCCTTTAAAAGTCGCGTGGTTTAGCAAATGGAAGACTGCAGTCGTTATAGCTAGTGAATAAAAGACGGCCCCTTCTCCTGATTCCATATAAAGGGCAGCCGACCCAACTCCAAGCAAACTCATAATCAGCCCTAGTTGGCTGATGGTTGAGTAAGCCAAGATCCCTTTTAAATCTTTTTGGCGCACAGCCGTAATCGATCCGTACGTCAGTGTAACAAGCCCTGCAATCACCAATGCCCAAAACCATACAGCGTCGCCGCCGAACACAGGCGTTAACCGGGCTACTAAATAAATGCCCGCTTTTACCATCGTGGCTGAATGCAAATAGGCGGACACCGGAGTAGGCGCTTCCATTGCATCAGGCAACCAAATATGGAACGGGAATTGCGCTGACTTAGTAAAAGCGCCAAGCAGTACTAAAATCATCGCCGCTAAAAAGAGTGTGCTACCGGCCAAGCCTTCTGTTTGCGCAATGATGTCACGGACACTGAATGTGCCTGTCATACCGTAGAGAATACAGAAGCCGGCTAGCATTGCAAAGCCACCGAACACGGTGATTAACATTGATTTTTGGGCACCATATACGGACGCTTTGCGATGGAACCAATAGCTAATAAGCAGCGCTGAAGCAAGGCTGGTTAGTTCCCAAAAGATATACAAAACAATTAAATTATCGGACAATACGACGCCAACCATAGCCCCCATAAACATGAGCAAGTAAACGTAAAAGTGATGAAGGCGTTCTGACACTTTGTCCAAGTAGTAAATGGAATACAATACGACCAATGCACCAATCCCTGTAATTAACAAGGCAAATAATAAACTAAGGCCGTCAACATACAAATCGACATTAATCCCGAGTGAGGGAACCCAGGAAAGGGAGACGTACTCGTAACCGCCTTCCATCGTTGTCGGTAAAAACGTTAAAAAGTACAGAAAAAGGGCAGTTGGAACCAATAGAACGAACCAACCAGTATGGATTTTTTTTGTATACGGGTAAATGATTGGTATAAGAATAGCCATCATAAATGGAATGAGGATGGCGATATGTAAACTGGACATGCCTGACCTCCTTTGAAATGAAAATAGGAACAATCGATTTAGTACGATCTCAGCCATTATAACGCAAAAAAAAAAGCCGTGCACCCTTAGTATACCAAGGATTTACGATGTTTGACTTATCTATTAAATAGGATAGAAGACGTAAGGGGAGCCTAAATTTTTTGTTATTAATTTTTAAAATGTATAAATCGACCCTTAATCAGACCACGCTATATGTAAAAAAAGAAGGCGGGGATGTTTCATTCGAACTCAAACGAAAGGGATCTTATGTGGGGGCGTATTTACGTTCATTTTTCTAGGCAGTTGGTGGCTGGATCAGGATACGTGGAAAGAAAAAAGGGAAGGCTTTACTATACAAGGGTATGATTCAGTTGAATTTGCGCCGCGTGAATATATAAAGCTTTTGCCAAAAGAGACAGAAGAAAAAGACGACTTTTAAAAGTCGTCTTTTTCTTCAAGGCACACAAGGCGGGCGATTTCTATCAATCTTTATGAAGAGAGTTTAATCCTGTCCGTTAATGAACGCCTAAGGAGTTCATCGTGAATCAAATCAATGAAGTCTTGGTTAAGTTCAAGCTCAATGGCTTTATGGTACGTTTCGATTAGCAACTCGTCCGATAAATTTTCCATTGTCCCCCGCTAAAGCGTCAGCAGGTTCACCTCCTCGTCGATAGAAATGACCGCGACCTTAACAATCACTTATATGATTAATCAAATCCTATCATGTATCAGGAACTAGAACAACCGTTCGTTTATCCACATGGACTCGTTGATAACCTGTTAGCATTTTGTGGGTTTTTGTCTCAAACTCCTAATATACAAGTGTTTATAAAGTGAACAAAGTTATCCACAGGAATGGGCATGGGTGTATTTGTCGAAAAGTTTTTCGTTCGTAATGGTTTTTGTCGAATCATGAATAAGAAGCTTTATAAAAAAGGGTTTTGTTTGATAAAATGGGGGATGAACGGTATAGTTGATGATTGGTTAGTGAATGTGGAATGTTTAGAAATGAGGTGCTGATGTGTTCAGCGAGTTACTCCCTAATCAATACGTAAAAAGCATTTATGACATTGACTTGAATGCGCTCCGTGACCGTGGAATAAAAGCGGTCATTACCGATTTAGATAATACTTTAGTTGAATGGCACCGGCCAGGCGCGACACCAGAAGTCAAACAATGGTTGAAAGAACTGGAAAAAACAGGCTTACACGTAACGATTGTGTCAAACAACAATGAAAAGCGGGTAAAAACTTTTTGTGACCCTGAGAAAGTGGTTTTTATCCATAGCGCTAAAAAGCCTATGAGAAGAGCGTTTAGGCAGGCGTGCTCACAAATGGGGGTTCGTACTGATGAAGCAGTCGTTATTGGTGATCAAATATTCACAGATGTTCTCGGCGGTAACCGTGCGGGGCTGTATACGATTTTGGTCGTGCCAGTTGCAAGCACCGATGGTTGGATGACAAAAGTAAATCGACGTGTTGAACGGATTGTATTAAAATGGATGAGAAGAAAAGGCTACATACATTGGGAGGATGAGGCATGACGGAATCGAAGGAAGAATGGCACTGTTCAGGTTGTGGTGTCTCCATTCAAACGGAAGATCCGAAAAAGCTTGGTTACGCACCAGAATCGGCTTTAAAGCGAGACGTAGTAGTTTGCAAACGGTGTTACAGGCTTAAACATTACAATGAAATTGAGCCGGTTTCAATTGGCGATGAAGATTTTCAAGCGATGTTTGCGTCCCTTCACCATAAAAAGGCATTAATTGTAAAAGTTGTTGACGTCGTCGATTTCTATGGCAGTTGGATTTCAGGTGCCCAACGGTTTGTTGGTAAAAACCCTGTGTTGCTTGTGGCTAATAAAGTTGACCTTCTTCCTAAATCGACGAACCGCAACAAGTTGACAAACTGGCTTAAAAAATCAGCGAGTGACTTAGGGTTAAAGCCACTTGAAGTAAAATTAATGAGTACTGTGACCGGGGAAGGGATTGATGATGTCGCTTTAACGATTGACGACATGCGAAGAGGCCGAGATGTTTATGTCGTTGGCTGTACGAATGTTGGCAAGTCATCGTTTATCAACCGAATCCTCGCTATGCATGGACAAACGGGTGAAGCGATGATTACGACTTCTCACTTTCCAGGGACGACACTGGCGATGATTGATATTCCTCTAGGCGATGGCAAGTCGTTGGTGGATACACCTGGACTGGTTAATCGCCACCAATATGCCCATTTGCTAAGTGTAAAAGGGCTAAAGGAAATTACGCCCAAAAAAGAAATCAAACCAATTGTGTATCAACTAAAAGAAGGACAGACCCTTTTTTTAGGGGGCTTAGCCCGATTTGATTTTGTAAAGGGGGCCCCTTCCTCGTTTATTGTTTATGCGGCAAATCGTTTGCATATTCACCGCACCAAAATGGAAAAAGCAGATGACTTGTACAGCAAGCATGGAGGCGAACTGCTTGTCCCTCCGTATAAAGAAGACGGTGAACAAGTTCGCCCACTCGTGAAGCATTCGTTTAAAGTTGGCAAAGAGCCAATGGATATTGTCTTCTCAGGGTTAGGATGGATTCGGATTCAGACGGAAGGCGCCATCGTTGAAGCACACGCCCCAAAAGAAGTCGGCGTAGCGATTCGCCGTTCTATCCATACGTAAAAAGGGAGCAGGAGGTGGAGGAAATGACCCGCCAATTTGGTTTAATTGGTCATCCACTAGGCCATAGCAAAAGCCCAGTCATGCATGAAGCAGCCTACAAAGATATGGGGTTAGACGCTGTTTATTGTGCCTATGACATTTCTCCTCAGGAATTGGGAAATGCTATACGTACAATGAAAGCGCAAGGCATCGACGGGTTTAACGTAACCATTCCCCATAAAGTCGCAATCATCGACTATTTAGACGAAATTGATGAAGATGCCGAAGCGATGGGGGCGGTCAATACAGTCGTTTGTCAGGACGGCCGTTGGGTCGGCAAAAACACAGATGCGGATGGTTACATCGAATCCCTTCTGCCGGTTGTAAGCGACCAATCGCTTACAGGAAGGCGTGTGCTTGTCATTGGTGCAGGAGGCGCGGCGAGGGCTGTAATCCACGCCCTCGGCAAACAACGTGCCACTATTTCTGTTTCAAACCGGACGGCGGAAAAAGCCCAGGAGCTGGCGCAGCTGTTTAGCCATTTGACTATTGAGGCAATCCCGCTTAACGAGGCGGAATCAACGCTCGGAACATACGACGTATTAATTAATACGACTTCAGTCGGTATGTACCCTGATACGAGCAAACAGCCGATCGCTTTAGACCGTCTTAAGCAAGCAACGATTGTTAGTGATTTAATTTATAACCCATATGAGACAGCGCTTTTGCAAGAAGCGAAACAAAGAGGAAACCGGATTTTAAATGGCATTGGCATGTTTGTCAATCAAGGAGCGTTGTCCATTGAACACTGGACAGGGCGCAAACCAAACCGCAAATGCATGGAACGCGTTGTTCGTATGCATTTGACTTAATGGGAGAGGTACTAGCAAATGTTAACAAATAAACAGAAGCGGTTTTTACGGGCCAAGTCACATGCGGTCCAGCCGATTTTTCAAGTCGGCAAAGGGGGCATCAACCAAAACATGATTGTGCAAATCAACGAAGCCCTCGAAGCACGAGAATTAATTAAAATTAGCGTATTGCAAAACTGCCTTGATGATAAACATCACGTTGCGGAAGAAATTGTCAACCAAACACGCTCTTTTCTCGTGCAAGTCATTGGCAATATGATCATTCTTTATAAACCGTCAAAAGAAAACAAACAGATCGAGTTGCCTGGCCGGTAACAGAGGAGTGAGGTAAGAGTGAAGCGGATTGGATTATTTGGCGGCACGTTTGACCCTCCTCATCTCGGCCATTTGCTTATCGCGCAAGAGGCATTAACGGCAGTCAAATTGGATGAAGTCTGGTTTGTGCCTGTGTCGACACCTCCCCATAAAGAGCGTGCCGGTTTAACGTCTGGCAAAGACCGATACGACATGGTGAAAGCTGCTCTCGTTCAAGAGGAGCGCTTTCGAGTTTGTGACATCGAACTAATCCGCAAAGGAAAATCATATACAATTGATACAGTTCGCGAGTTGAAGCAAACCTACCCTGACGATGAGTTCTTTTTTTTGATTGGGGGCGATATGGTCAATATGTTGCCAGAATGGCGTGGAATCGATGAACTGAAACAATTGGTGACGTTTGTTGCCTTTAACCGTCCTGGTGCAAGCGCGAAAAGCCAGCCGGACGTCCATTTCGTCCCGTTTGTCGAAGTCAACATCTCTTCTTCGCTAATAAGGGAACGGCTTGCAAAAGGCAAACCGATTCGCTATTTTGTTACGCCGGCAGTTGAACAATTGATTGAGGAGCGGAATCTTTATGGCGATAACAACGAATGAAGCACTCCATGAAGTCAAACAGCATTTGACCGATGTGCGTTATACCCACACTCTCGGCGTTCGGGATACGGCGCTAGCTCTTGCTAAGCAATATGGTGCTGATGAATCGAAGGCTGAACTTGCAGCGATTCTTCATGATATTTGTAAATACCACGATGTACAAACGATGCAAGACATTGTTCGAAACAAGCTACATGAGCCTCATTGGGGCGAATACGGAAACGAGCTGCTTCACGCCCCTTGTGGAGCCTACTTTGCAGAACATCAATTAGGCGTTAAAGATAAAGACATTTTGCTTGCAATCCGTTTTCATACAACGGGGCGTGCCGGCATGGGTTTGTTGGAAAAAGTCTTATTTGTTGCCGATTATATTGAACCAAACCGGCGTTTTCCAGGTGTGGAACAAGCGAGAAAATTAGCTGAGGAAAGTTTAGACGCAGCTTGTTGTTTTGCCCTTAGGCAAACGATGTTTTTATTGTTAGATAGAAAACAGCTCATCCACCCGGAAACCGTATCCGCTTATAACGCTTTTTATAAACAGAAAGGAGCAATGGAATTTGAATGAACATTTAAAAATGGCGGTTGCCGCACTAGACGACAAAAAAGCGATGCAAATTACCGCACTAGATATGCGAGGCATTTCACCAATTGCCGATTATTTTATCATTTGCCACGGAAATTCTGAAAAGCAAGTGCAAGCAATTGCCCATGAATTGAAAAAAGTGTCCCAAGAAGCTGGGCTTGACATTAAACGGCTAGAAGGGTACGACGTAGCCCGTTGGGTGCTGATTGACATTGGTGATGTTGTCGTCCACATTTTCCATAAAGACGAACGTCTCTATTACAACCTCGAGAAGTTGTGGGGGGACGCAGCTCAAGTCGATTTGCAAGAGGTACTGAACGAATGCTAAAGCCAGGGATTACGGCGGACTTGGCTGTTGTACGGGAAGCGCCATTTGGTTATTTCTTAAGTGATGGGCATACCGATATCCTTCTCCATCAAAACGAGGCGACGAAGCCTCTCGAGTTGGAAGAAAAAGTGTGTGTGTTTCTATATCATGACCATCAAAATCGACTCTCAGCAACGATGCACGAACCGATTATTAAAAACGATGAAATGGGCTGGCTAAAGGTTGTCAGCGTGCGTCAAGGGCATGGCGTTTTTGTCGATAACGGAATTTCAAGGGACTTATTTGTGTCGATGGATGAATTGCCTTTTGATCGGCGTGAGTGGCCAGCGGCAGGGGATCGATTGTTTTGTTCATTGACGTGGGATAAAAAAGGGCGACTAATGGGCAAGTTGGTCAAAGGGTCGCCTGTCACTTCCCAAGCAATTGCGGCAGATCGATCATGGTTAAATAAAGAAGTCAAAGGCGTGGTTTACCACTTTCTTGATGAAGGGGCAGCGTTGCTCATTGAAAATGGTCCTGTCGGTTTCCTCCATCAAGATGAAGCTGCTGAAGTTCCCCGCCTTGGACAGACGATTCACGGCCGTGTCCAATTTGTACGAGACGATGGGCGTGTGAATATAACGCAACGGCTTCTTCGTACAGAACAACAAAAAGAAGACGCTGACCGCATTCTCGCTTTTTTGGCAGAACGTAAAGGCGGAATGCCTTATACGGATAAATCGCCTCCTGAAGACATTAAAGCCCGTTTTGGTATGAGCAAGGCGGCATTTAAACGGGCGCTTGGCAAACTGATCAAAGACGGCAAAGTCGAACAGCGTGACGGTTTTACGTATCGGGTGGAAAAGGAATGAGCTACAGCCATTTATCTTTCTGGTACGATGCATTCATGAGTCATGTTGATTACACAAAGTGGGCCACTTATTTTGAACGCACATGCAACATGTACGGCGTTCAGGCTAACCGAGTGCTAGATCTAGGCTGCGGTACAGGGGAATGGCTGTTAGAGATGCATGAACGTGGTTTGACGGCAGTAGGGGTTGACCTTTCAGAACAAATGCTTGCGGTAGCGCAGGCCAAATTGCAGGAAGCAGGTTACCAACCTCTGTTATATCAAGGCGATATGAGCGATTTGCCGCCAGTTGGTTCATTTGATGTCGTGACGATTTTTTGCGATTCATTAAACTACTTACAAGACGAGGACAGTGTGACACGCACTTTTGCCGCTTGTTATAACCTGTTAACTAAGGGCGGCCTGCTTCTCTTTGATGTCCATTCTCCTACACGCATGGAAGCCTTTCCTGGAGAAGTGTACGCTCAAGCAGATGAAGAAGTTTCATACATTTGGCATAGTTTTGCAGGGGAAGATCCCTTAAGTGTCGTACACGAACTGACGTTTTTTGTTCGGCAACAAGATGGACGATATGAACGGCTGGAAGAAGCGCATTTTGAGCGAACGTATACAGTAGAAATGTATAAAGTAATGCTGAAACAGGCTGGATTCGCTGATCTAACCGTGACCGCGGACTTTACAAATGAACCACCGACAAGCAAGAGTGAACGGTTGTTTTTCTCTTGTCGAAAAGTTTAAGCAGGAAAAAGGCAAAATAACACGAAAAAAGCAGGAGGGAAAGCCAAACCTCCTGCTTTTTTACTTTGGTTCGTATAAAACTTCCGCCAATAGCTTTTCTTTTTCAGTTGCGTATTTTTCGTGTGTGCGTTTGAACAGAGAACCAAAACCATCCCCTAATTCATCATCTAAAACAGCAAGGCCTTCTCCAGTGATTCCCCCAGGGACGCAAACTCGTTTTTGCAATGCGGGAAGCGTGTAATGACCACTCTCCAATAATTTTCCTAAGCCAATGATCATTGAAGTCGTCAACTCGGTCGCTTCTTCTTGTGAGATCGACGTTTCGCTTACCGCGCCATCGATAAATCGTTGCGCAAGGAAGGAAAAGAACGCAGGGCCGCAACTGACAATATCGGACGCCACACGAGTAATCTCCTCTTCGATTTGCAAAGGCTCTGAAACAGCCGATACAAAACGCAATAAATTTGCTTGGTCTTCCTGTGTACATTTATTCCCGAATGTCACTAAAGTTGATCCAGACAAAGCACGGTTTAAAATGCTAGGGATAATACGGCATGTCTTGCAAGGCAAAGCCGCATCAAGGGACTCAACAGAAATAGGGCTAGTAATCGAAATGGCGATTTGATCAGTAGCCACATGGGGCTGGAGGGCGTGAAACAATGCGGGCATTTCCTTTGGCTTCACACAAAGGAACAGCCACTCGCATGTAGAGGCAATCTCTTCAAGAGAAGTAGACACCGTAATCCCTGGATACGTTGCTTTCAGCGCAGCCGCTTTTTCAGGGGAACGGTTAATGATGGAAATATTCGTCTGTTTCAGCGCCCCGGCATCAATAAATGATTCAATTAATAAACTTCCCATACTTCCTGTACCAATAAAACCGACATTCATATTCTCACACTCCTCGATAGCTGCTCTTTCATGAACGTATGCCAACCTGCCTGTTCATCATTCCAAAAAGGAGGAATTTATGAAGACGTTCCCGATAAAAAAGTATGCTTTGTATGGGGGCGGAGTCACGATTTGTACACTCATTGTCGTCGTTTTGGTGTTTGTCGACTTTCAAGGGGAAAATGACACTATCAATGAGATACCGCCATGGTTAGAGGAAAGCGAGGAAACAGAACTTGAAGAGGAAGCAGGGGATGGCGTTCTTGTCGTCGACGTAAAAGGAATGGTAGCTTCGCCAGGCGTGTACGAGTTGGAGGTGGGCAGCCGTTTATTTGAAGCAATTGAAAAAGCAGGTGGCTTTACGGACAGCGCCAACCGTGAGGCGGTCAATTTAGCTTTGCGCCTTGAAGATGAAATGGTTGTGTATGTGCCAAAAGAAGGTGAGGACGAAGGGGCAGGGCCGGTTCTTGCTGTTGAAATGAATGAGACAGATCATGAAGACACCATTAATATAAATGAAGCCACTGAAGCAGATTTGCTAACGTTACAAGGAATCGGCCCGTCAAAAGCGGCAGCGATCATTGGATACAGGGAAGAAAACGGCTCATTTGCCACAGTTGAAGAGCTAATGAATGTGAGCGGGATCGGCGAAAAAACATTCGAAGCACTTGAACCATTGATTCGGGTGAAGTAAAGATTGACTTATGTTGGCGATCGCTTCTACAATTTAAGCGAAAGGGGAAAAGCAATGGAACGTATTTCATGGGATCAATATTTTTTAGCGCAAAGCAAATTGCTTTCGCTGCGAAGCACATGCCCACGTTTAAAAGTAGGCGCCACAATTGTGAGAGACAAGCGGATTATTGCAGGCGGCTACAACGGCTCTGTTTCCGGGTCAGACCATTGTCTTGACAAAGGCTGTTATGTAGTCGACAACCATTGCATCCGTACCGTTCATGCAGAGGTAAATGCGTTGCTGCAATGCGCCAAATTTGGTGTGCCGACCGCTGGCGCGGAAATTTACATTACACATTTTCCTTGCATTCATTGTACCAAATCGCTGATTCAAGCTGGCATTGCCCGCGTTTATTATGCAAAGGACTATAAAAACCATCCTTATGCAGAAGAGTTGTTCAACGAAGCGGGCATTCCATGCATAGAAGTGGAACTAGACGAAGCGGCCATTGATCAACAGTTCCATGAGAAGCTTGCCTTAACAACAGCGCTTTTGCAAGAAATTGAACGGTTAGGGGCAAGCGAAGAAGAATTGGATGCCTATGTAAAGCGAACAAAGAACTTGTATTTCTCAGCAAGCAATGATGTGCCAGAAGAGAAATGAACCGCCTGTGCATCAGTTTGCTCACAGCGAGCGCAGCTGTTGTGTTCGTTTTAAGCAGCCATGTTGGCGTTGCTGTCGCTTTGTTTATAGGAGCAATCGCTCTCCTGCCCGCGGCTTGGCGGAGCGGCTGGCTAGCAGCGGTGACGGCATTTGTACTGCCGTTGCTTCTGTTTGCTAGTGTGGCGACTGTGCACAAAAAAAGCAACGTCAGCATGCTTTCAGGTGAGGAAACGGCGTTTATTGTAGTGGTAAAAGAAACACCTCGCCTTGATGGCAATCGCTTCCGGGTAGTCGTTGAAACAACGGCCGGGGAGCGCTTGCAATTAGCAAGCCGTTTGCAATCAGAAAGCGAGCAACGTTTAGGAAAATTATTACCAGGAGACCATTGCCGCGTAAATGGAAAGTTGAGCGAGCCAGCGCCTCCGCGCAACCGTTATGCATTTGACTATAGCCGCTATTTATATGAGCAACGAATTCACTGGCTGTTGGAGGCAGAGTCTGGGTCCTTTGTATGCAAACGCCCGGACGGGCTTTCGTTATTGACCCATTTGCAGGCATTTCGAGCACAATTGCTTCACGAGGCGGCTGCTGCCTTTCCAGAAGAAGCAGGAGGCATTGTGTTGGCGCTTACTCTTGGAGAGCGTTTCTATGTAGAAGAAGACGTGATTGAAGCTTACTCAACGCTTGGCATTATCCACTTGCTAGCGATCTCTGGCTTGCATGTTGGCTTGGTGACTGGAGCCGCTTTCTTTATCTGTATCCGCATCGGTTTGACGCGTGAGCGTGCCGCACTATTCATGCTTATTCTCTTGCCTATTTTTGCAATTCTCGCCGGGGCGGCGCCTCCGGTAGTACGCGCGTCCGCAATGGCATTCGTGTTTTTTCTATTTGCCTTACGCAAATGGCGAATTCACCCCTTATTCGGTTTTGCTACGATCTATTTCCTCTATCTGTTGTTGGATCCTTACAAACTGTTCCAACTCGGTTTTCAACTTTCGTTTCTCGTATCGTTTGCTCTGATTTTCTCGGCTAAAACGATTCAAACCGCAAACGGAGGGTATTTACGGCAAATGTGCACGGTCACAACAATTGCCCAGTTTGCCGGATTGCCGCTTATCTTTTTCCATTTCTATGAATGGTCACCTTTCAGCCTTCTCCTCAACCTTGTGTATATTCCACTTGTTTCATTTATCGTTCTTCCCTTTAGTTTCCTCTCTCTGATTGCGTTTGTATGGCTTCCTGAGCAAGTAAATCTGTTTATTGGATTGCTCGAATCGCTTTTGACGTTTGTTCATCCAACTCTTCTTAAGCTAAGTGAATCTACTTTTCAGCTTGTGCTTGGGAAACCTCCGGTATGGCTTGTAGTCGCAATGTATGGTGCTCTTGCTTTTGCTTTTGTCCATTGGCAGGAACAAAAATGGCCTTTGCCGATCGCTTTTTTGCCTTTTGTTGCCTGTTTAATCGTTGGAGCTGTTGCGCCTTACGTTCAGTCAAAAGCAGCTGTGACGATGATTGATGTCGGCCAAGGCGATAGTTTTTTGATTGAGCTCCCTTACCGAAAAGGGATTTATATGATCGATACTGGGGGAGTGGCAGTTTATGGCGAGGAAGAAGACTGGCAGCAACGGAAAAACACGTTCGACCCAGGCAGTGATGTCATTGCTCCATTTTTAAAAGCGAAAGGCATCAGCAAAATAGACATGCTTGTTTTAACACATGGCGATTACGACCATATTGGCGGGGCAACTGGTTTGTTGAATGAAATCAATGTCGAACAGGTTATTTATCCGAAAGGGCCAGTTGAAAAGGAAACTGAAATTGAGCTCCTCGAAAACATTCACGCATCGCCAACCAACCTCCACTTTACGAGAGCAAACGAGGTGCTTGCTGAGAATTGGTATGTGTTGCATCCACCAGAGGGAGAACACTTTACAGGAAATGACGGTTCTATCGTAATATTTGCTGAAATTGAAGGGGTGACGTTTCTATTCACTGGAGATTTGGAAGAGACAGGAGAACAGAGGCTTATGCGCTCGTATCCCGGCATACAAGCAGATGTGCTAAAAGTTGGCCATCATGGCAGTTTATCGTCTACGACAGAACCGTTTATTAGCCAAGTGGCACCGCGCTATGCATTCATCTCGGCAGGGCCCCAAAACCGCTTTGGCCACCCTCACCCTGAAGTGGTTGAGCGGCTAGAAAGGGCGAATATGATCGTGTGGCGAACAGATCTACATGGAATGGTTGAACTGACGCTTAGCAATGGGGAAATTGAGGCGGTGGAGACGATGCTAAAACCGTGAACATAAAAAAGGCAGAAAATAATCTGCCCCAGACTTTATAGGAAAACGCTCGCATCCTTCGTTGTTCCCCTCGGCTGACAAGCGTTTCCGATCAGTCTGAATCGATCCATTAGTAATAGCTTGCCACATCGACAATATTGGCGATAAGGAAGATGATTGTGAAAAAAGCAAATGAAGCAATAAAGCCGATACCTGAAGGGACGATGTCATTTGCTTTATCTTGAACGTCCTGTTCGAATTTGTTCATAAGGCACCTCCTTGTCTACGTCTAGTATACGCGATTCGCCTAAAAATGAAAAGGCTGTCTGAAAGCGTCTAAAAAAAGCACCATTTCCTTTTTACATGCATACAATGCCATAGACGATAGGGTTGCCCGCATGCTATTAGAATACCTAGGGTTCTTGGCGGCATGCGTTCATTATAGATTAACTAGCAAAGAGGGAGGCGGAATGGCCTGCCTCTTGCTTTATGGGCAATAAAGGCTATCCAGGTCGCTTAAAGAGGGGCTTCTTGGGTGATCGCCCCTTTTGGCGAAAGAGACCAAGCGAACCCTCTTATTCCAAGAGTTATCTTTTATTAGGCAATGGCTAATAAGCGAATCCCGTTGTTCAAGAGCTACTTTATCAAGCATTTGTCGATAAAACTTCGGGCAATTGGCTTTCCCTTTACTATCGACAAATAACCCGTTCATCGCAACCGATATTATCCGTTAGGCTATGCTACGAAGAGGGAGATTTCTTTCGGAAATATGTTAAAATAAACATGAACAGGTCAGGAATATAGGGGATAGGTTGGATATGAGCATCATTACGGAAATGAACCAATTGTCGAGTGAGACAATGGCACCGGTATACTTTTTGTATGGGACAGAACGTTATTTAATCGAGCAATTTTTACAAAAAGCAAGCGAAGCATTATTTGCAGGGGAAGAAGGCGAAATGAATGATATTCGCTTACGCTTACAAGATACGCCGCTAGGGGAAGTGGTGGAGGAAGCGGAGACTGTTCCGTTTTTCTCAAAGCGGAAACTTGTTGTGATCCAAGACTTTTATTTGGCAACGAGCCAGAAAGTAGCGACAAAACTGGAGCATGACATTCCCGCACTGGAAGCCTATCTCGACTCGCCTGCACAAGAAACCGTGCTTGTCGTTGTCGCGCCGTATGAAAAATTAGATGAACGCAAGAAAATCACCAAAAAATTAAAAAAACAAACGAGCGCTATTGATGTGAATCCATTTGATGAAAAGGAAACATTTGCGTGGATGGAGGCGATAGCTAAACAGGAGGGCGTTGCGATCGAGCAAGACGCGAAGCAATTGCTGTATAAGCGTACAGGCCCTAACTTGATGTTGTTGCACCGTGAATTGGAGAAGTGCATGTTGTATAGCAAAGACGGGGACCCAGTCACAGCAAGCATTGTCGACGAACTCGTTGCTGAGACAGTGGAACAAAGTGTATTTACTGTTATTGACTACACGGCGAAAGGCCGTGCTGGTGACGCGGTCCGGCTTTACCACCAGCTGTTGAGGCAAAAAGAAGAGCCGCTGGCCATACTGGCGTTGTTGACGCGGCAATTTCGGCAATTTTTCCAGGTGAAAACGAGGCTAGCCAAAGGGTACACGCAAAAAGAGATGGCATCACAGCTTAAATTGCATCCTTATGTAGTAAAGCTCGCCATGCAGCAAGTCAAAGCGTTAACGACCAAGCAATTAAGACAAGCTCTTATCGTTTGCGAAGAAACTGACTATGCCATTAAGACAGGGCAGGCCGATAAAGAGTTGGCCGTCGAGCTGTTGCTGCTGCGATTGGCAAGCACGTAAAAAGCCTAAGACTAGCGTCTAAGGCTTTTTGTTTTTGCCATAAAAAAGATCACGGGGCAATGCCCGAGATCTAGCAAGTCTTATTAAGCAGACAATCCGTTCAGTTTTTTCGCTAGGCGCGACTTTTGACGGGATGCAGCGTTTTTATGGATAAGACCTTTTGTAGCGGCTTTATCAAGCTTTTTCGATGCTTCAACAAACGCAGCTTGCGCTTTTTCTACATCCCCATTTGCTGCAGCAGTTTCAAAATGTTTCACTGCTGTGCGGAGCGCTGATTTTTGCGCAGCATTTTGTGCGCGGCGTTTTTCGTTTGTTTTCACACGTTTGATCGCAGATTTAATATTTGGCATTTATTTCACCTCCAACTTAAATGGCTTATTCCACTTATAGCCATCATTAAGCGCTAGTACAACAATCTGCATTTTATCAAAACTAGAAGCCCATTGCAATACAAACGAGGGAAACAGCTTGCAAAAGGGGCGAATGTTTTTTCGCGCGTGAGAGACAATACAAGTAGTCCACTGATAAAAAGGAGGCGGTTTTGGATGCCTGATTTAAATATGGAACCATTTCAAATTAGAACGGATTTAGCGCTTGAAGCACATGAAATGGCGGTTGAAGAACAACGTGAAAAAGCCGGTCAAGAAAGTTCAAGTGCGGTAACGGACGTAGTGGTAAAAGAGGAAACGGTGGAAGGCGTTAAAATTACTACTGTAGAAATCGGGGAGGAAGGCGCGAAACGGTTAAATAAACGTGCTGGTCATTACTTAACGTTTGAAGCGCAAGGAATAAGGAAAAAAGACACGGCCCTCCAAGACAATATCGAACGCGTCTTTGCAAAAGAGTTTGCTGCTTTTTTACGCAATAAAGGAATTAAAGACTCGGACACTTGTTTAGTTGTTGGATTGGGCAATTGGAATGTGACGCCTGATGCGCTAGGGCCATTGGCGGTGGAAGAATTACTGGTTACTAGGCATTTGTTTCAATTGGCTCCCGAAGAAATAGAGGAGGGCTACCGACCAGTAAGTGCATTGACACCAGGCGTGATGGGGACGACTGGGATTGAAACAAGCGACATTGTTTTCGGCGTTATTGAAAAAACAAAACCGGACTTTGTCGTTGTCATTGACGCTCTTGCTTCTCGTTCCATTGAGCGGGTAAATACGACCATTCAAGTTGCAGATACAGGCATCCATCCAGGGAGTGGCGTCGGCAACAACCGCAAAGCAATGAACGAAGAAACACTAGGCATTCCCGTTATTGCAATCGGTATTCCTACGGTTGTAGACGCTGTGACGATTACGTCGGATGCGATTGATTATGTGATGAAACATTTGGGCAAAGAAATGCGTGAAGGCAACAAGCCGTCAAAAAGGTTAGCGCCAGCTGGGATGATGTTTGGCGAAAAGCGGCAACTAACCGATGAAGATTTGCCTGATGAAAAGGGCAGACAAGCCATTATGGGGATGGTCGGAGGGCTTGAAGGCCCTGAAAAGCGGCAATTGATCCAAGAAGTGCTCGCCCCTCTTGGCCATAACTTAATGGTAACACCAAAAGAAATAGACGTCTTTATTGAAGACATGGCCCATGTGGTAGCTGGCGGGCTAAATGCAGCTTTGCATGGCCAAGTCGATCAAAAAAACGTCGGCGCTTATACTCATTAATAAAAGAAAGCAGGCACTCGCCTGCTTTCTTTTCTGTTCTATGGCCTCTCCTTGATACATAAGATGGAAGGACAAGCACAACAGGGAGGTCGTCAAATATGAAACAAGGCCAATCACATTCGCGCTTTATGCGTATTGCAGCTAGCTTGGTCATTACGTTGATGGCGGTCTTTCTTTGCACGAGTGTATTGGTGTCATCGGGGCCAAGCAAAACATTCTCTTCCCGTGCGCTGGCAAATTGGACAACCACGTTAAGCGGGGGACATTTCCTAAAGTTGATGGGCACAGAAAACCGCGTTTTTACGGAAGCGTTGCCTGACGAAGAAAGGGAGTCGTTTTCGTTAGGCTCGTTGTTTTTTGCGATTACGACAAGCATTAACCCAGATGATCCAAGGAGCCTGCTTGGTCGTGAGCTTCCTGGTTTTTCATTGTTTGACACGACCATTCATATTGCCGGTGAAGGCACTGATTATACAAGTTTGCCTGTTGAATCATCGCCACCGGACGATTTGCTCGCCAGCGAACAGAAAGCAAAACAAGAGGCGCTTGACCGTAAAAAGGCGGAAGAGGAAGCAGCCAAGAAAAAAGAAGCGGAGCAAGCAAACAAAGCGGACGAAGACAAAGTGGTCGATGTGTACATTGGCACAACGCATACGTATGAATCATTCTTTCCTGAATTGGAGATGGAGGATACAGAAAACGCCAATAAAGCGACGCACAAGGAGATCAATATGACAATGGTAGCGGATCGCTTAAAGCAAGCGTTGGAACAACATGGCATTTACGCCCAAGTAGAGGAGCGCGATGTCCAGGCAACGTTAGTGGAACGTGGATTAGGATATGAGGCTTCTTATGACGTTTCTCGTGAATTTATTAAGTCGGCGAAAGCTGACAACGACGACTTAATGTATTTCTTTGACTTGCACAGGGATTCGATCCGGAGAGATAAAACAACAGTGACGATCAATGGCGAAACATTTGCGCGTCCATTCTTTGTAGTCGGTCAAAACTACGCTGATTTTGAATCGAATTTGCAAATTGCAAATGAGCTTCATAAAAAGCTAGAGGAAATTTACCCGTCATTAAGCCGAGGCGTCTTTAAAAAGAGTGGAGCAAGTACAAACGGGCGGTTTAACCAAGATTTGTTTGCCAATTCGATTTTGCTTGAAATTGGTGGTGTCGATAACTCGCTTGAAGAAGCGTACCGTTCAATCGATGCGTTTGCTGAAGTGTTCGCAGATTACTACTATAACGAGAAAGAAGGGGAGAACGAATGAAGCGCTTAGGGAAATTCGGGGTGTTGCTTATTGTATGTATGCTGTTTGGCATGATGCTCGGAGTCCAGCTTATGAGCGAACACGCCGGCTTAAGCGAAACTAAACCACTTGAGTTGAACAAGGAAGAGCCTGTTAAGGAAATTCCGGCCACTCCTCCTACACCTACAGTAGCAGACGCAGAATTTGCAGGCACGACGAACTTTTTTTCTGAATTGGGATTAACGCTTGCAAGTGGAGCTGAGTCTGCGGCGAGAAGCGGTTTAGAGGGGCTGATGACAGCAGTACGTAATGGAATCAATAAAGAAAGCGAACGCCATGACGAATCCGCTGAAAGCTCTTATTGAAGCGCCGCCATTGGCTTGCTATAATAAGGGGCAGTGTACATGTACGCATTTTAGGGGTGAGTCAAGAAAAATGAACAACGACCAACGACTTGAGCGGCAGTCGAGAATCCGAAACTTCTCGATTATCGCCCATATTGACCACGGGAAATCAACATTGGCAGACCGCATCCTTGAAAGGACCGGGGCATTGACTGACCGTGAAATGAAAGAACAAGCGCTTGATGCAATGGACTTGGAACGCGAGCGAGGCATAACGATTAAGCTGAACGCAGTCCAATTGAAATACAAAGCCAAAGACGGAAACGAGTATATTTTTCATTTAATTGATACGCCAGGACATGTCGATTTTACTTATGAAGTGTCCCGCAGCCTCGCTGCTTGTGAAGGGGCGCTTCTTATCGTTGATAGCGCCCAAGGAATTGAGGCGCAAACGCTCGCCAACGTTTACTTGGCATTAGACAATGACTTGGAAATTTTGCCTGTTATTAATAAAATCGACTTGCCAAGCGCAGAGCCAGAACGTGTGAAAAAAGAAGTGGAAGACGTCATTGGCCTTGATGCTTCCGATGCTGTATTGGCTTCTGCCAAAAATGGCATCGGCATTGAAGACATTTTGGAACAGGTCGTTGAGAAAGTGCCTGCCCCTGCTGGCGATCCAACAGCACCGCTTAAAGCGTTAATATTTGACTCGCTCTATGATCCATACCGTGGCGTCATTGCTTATATCCGTATCGTCGAGGGCACTGTTCGCCCTGGTGAAAAAATTAGGATGATGCAAACAGGGAAGGAATTTGAAGTGAATGAAGTTGGCGTATTTACGCCAAAAGCAGTCAAATGCGAAGAATTAACTGTAGGTGATGTAGGCTTTTTAACAGCAGCGATCAAAAATGTCAGCGACTCTCGTGTCGGCGACACGATAACAAGCGCCGTCAATCCAGCACAAGAGGCATTGCCTGGCTATCGGCGGATGAATCCAATGGTCTATTGCGGCCTTTATCCGATCGATACAAATGATTACAACGATCTACGCGAGGCATTGGAGCGCCTCGAGCTGAATGATGCTTCTCTCCAGTATGAACCAGAAACGTCACAAGCACTTGGTTTTGGTTTCCGCTGCGGCTTTTTAGGATTGCTTCACATGGAAATTATTCAGGAGCGGATTGAACGGGAATTTGGGATTTCCTTAATTACGACAGCGCCATCGGTTATTTACCATGTGACGCTTACAGACGGCAATACGATCCAAATTGACAACCCGACAAATATGCCTGATCCCCAAAAAATGGACCATGTCGAAGAGCCGTATGTCAAATCGACTGTGATGGTGCCTAATGACTATGTTGGTGCAGTCATGGAGCTTTGCCAAAGCAAGCGCGGCATTTTTGTGGACATGCAGTATTTGGATGAAAACCGCGTACAAATCATTTATGAGATCCCTTTATCGGAAATTGTCTACGATTTCTTTGATCAATTGAAATCGAATACGAAAGGGTATGCCTCTTTTGATTATGAACTAATCGGCTACAGGCAATCAAAATTAGTAAAAATGGACATTTTATTGAACGGCGAGAAAGTTGACGCTCTGTCCGTCATTGTCCACCGCGATTCGGCATATGAACGGGGGAAAGTGATCGTCGAAAAACTGAAAGAGTTAATTCCGCGCCAGCAATTTGAAGTGCCTGTCCAAGCAAGTATTGGCACAAAAATTATCGCTCGTTCGACGATCAAAGCAATCCGCAAAAATGTGTTAGCTAAATGTTATGGCGGCGACATTTCGCGTAAACGAAAGCTTCTTGAGAAGCAAAAAGAAGGCAAGAAGCGAATGAAAGCAGTTGGAAACGTCGAGATTCCACAGGAAGCTTTTATGGCTGTACTGCGCATGGACGACAAGTAAGCAATACTTGTGCATGATGCCCTTATAGAATTGTCCGCTTCCAGCCGTAAAAGAGCCGACCTCTAAATGAAAATACGTAGAGGCCACCTTCTGTATTTAGGAGGTCGGCTTTTTTCTGTCAAATCAATTCCTTTTGCTACAAATTTGCTGGGGCTGCTACGCCTCCTCCAAGGGTAGGCTTGAGGAAAGGACACTTAAATGAGCAAGGAGGAGAGACGCGTGAGCCACTCGCTATATGTGCATATTCCATTTTGTGAACATATCTGTCATTATTGTGATTTTAATAAAGTATTTATTGAAAACCAGCCTGTGGATGCCTACATTGACGCTTTAATTGAAGAAATGAAACAAGCCCGTGCCCGTCGAAGAGATGGCCTAGTGAAAACGATTTATGTTGGTGGTGGCACGCCGACAGCGTTAACGGCTATACAACTAGAACGACTGTTTTCAGCGATAGAGAGCCTTTTCGATTTAAGCGCACTGGAAGAATGGACGGTTGAAGTGAACCCAGACAGCGCCGATGAAGATAAGCTCGGAGTTATGAAACGTTACGGTGTCAACCGCTTAAGCATAGGCGCGCAAACATTCAACCAAAAGCTGTTAGCGGATATTGGACGAACCCATTCGCCCGAAGGGGTGGAGCAGGCTGTTCGCAAGGCGCGTTCATTAGGGTTTACCAATCTTTCTATTGATTTAATGCTCGGCTTGCCAAACCAATCAGTTGCCGACTTTGAACGCTCAGTCGATCGCGCTTTGTCCTTAGACGTAGAACATATTTCCGCTTATGCATTAAAAATTGAAAAACAAACTGTCTTTTATAACCGTTACAAAAAAGGGCAGCTCCACTTGCCCCCTGAAGACGATGATGTAGCGATGTATGAGCTGCTTAAGAAAAAAACAGCCGCAGCTGGGCTTGACCAGTATGAAATTAGCAATTTCGGCAAACCTGGCTATGAGAGCAAACATAATCTTGTCTATTGGCGCAATGAACCATATGCCGGTTTTGGCGCCGGTGCTTCTGGCTATGAAAATCAAGTGCGCTACCAAAATATCAATCCCGTTGCAAAATATATTGAAGCTGTGTGGGCTACTGGAGAGCCGCGGTTGCGGACCCATGTCGTCAGTCGGGCCGAGTGTTTAGAAGAGGCTGTTTTTTTAGGGCTTCGTATTCGTAGCGGTATAAATAAAGCTGATTTTTTTGCGCGTTATGGGCTAGACGTGGAGTCGCTGTTTGCCAAAGAAATCGCAGAAGGGAAACGAAAAAGGCTTCTAGAAGAAAACGACCACGTGATTCGTTTGACAGAAAATGGGTTGTTGCTTGGGAATGAAGCATTTGCATTGTTTGTGGCTGTTTTAGAAGACAGCGAGCTGCAAGGCGATCATTGAGCGTTTTTTCATTGACAAATGGACACCTGTTTGATAGTGTATCAATAGTATTAGCACTCGTTGCATTTGAGTGCTAACAGGAGGTGCTGGGATGTTAACGGAAAGACAACTGTTGGTGTTACATGCGATCGTTGACGACTATGTTCGCTCTGCTGAGCCGGTTGGTTCGCGCAGCATCTCGAAACGAGAGGATATCCCATACAGTCCAGCAACGATTCGGAACGAAATGGCTGATCTCGAAGAACTGGGATTTTTGGAAAAACCCCATAGTTCAGCTGGCCGTGTCCCCTCTCAACAAGGGTACCGGTACTATGTCGACCATTTATTGTCGCCGCACCGTTTGACTGTAGCTGAGCGAGCTGGCCTTTCCAGGCTGACAACAGCCAGGCTCCAGGCAATGGAAGAGGTGTTCCAAGAATCGGCGCGTATTTTGTCAGAAATGACTAGCTATGTGTCGATTGTACTTGGCCCAGAATCGATAAATGAACGTTTGCGCCATATACAAATCATCCCGATGAGCAACCAAAAGGCTGTTGTGATCCTTGTAAGCGAAAACGGGCATGTTGAAAACAGGCTTGTCCAAGTGGATGAAAATGTGACGCCTTCCGATTTAGAGCGGACGGTCAATTTGTTAAATGAGCGCCTTGTTGGCACGCCGTTGTCTTCTTTGCAACGGAAGTTGAATACAGAGCTTGCCCAACTTTTTAAAGCGCATATCAATAACTACGAACATATTCTCCATATGCTTCAGCAGTCAATGGTTCCTGCTTCAGGAGAGAAACTATTCTTTTCAGGGAAAACCAATTTAATGGAACAGCCTGAATTTCAAGATGTTGAGAAAATGAGGCTTCTCTATAAAGCACTTGAAGAGGAAAATTTATTGCAAAAGTGGCTGCGCGCACAACAAACAGATGGGCTCCATGTTTCGATTGGCCAAGAAAACGAACTGGAAGCGTTCGAGTCTTGCAGTGTCATTACAGCATCTTATGCCATTGACGGCCGCCATGTCGGGACGCTAGGCGTGATCGGACCGACAAGAATGGAATATAAGCGGATGATTAAAGTGGTTGACTCCTTGTCGAAAGACTTGACAAAACGGTTAACTGGTTTTGAACGTTAGTATTTCGTATACGCAGCAGTCCTCTGCTGCTATACATAGAAGGCGCGGGCAAATGTCCAAAGCCCGCAAGCTATAGACGATGATTTTACAGGAGGTGAACAAACGTGGCAGAAGAGAAGAACGAGGAACTGCAAACAGAAGAAACAGAACAAACAAAAGAAGACGGCCACGGCGATTCCGCTGAGCAAGAAGAGACTGAAAACAATAGCGGAACTGAAGTTGAAGAACAAGAAGAGCCAGAGGTTCACCCTCTTGAAATAGAGCTAAATGAATTGAAAGACCGTCTCGCTCGCGTTCGTGCTGATTATGAAAATTTTCGCCGTCGCACAAAAGAGGAGAAAGAGGCGCAGGCAAAATACCGCGCCCAAGGCTTTATTGAAAAACTGCTCCCTGCGCTTGATAACTTCGAACGCGCTTTGTTGGTCGAACCTAAACATGAAGAAGCAAAGCAATTGCTCCAAGGAATGGAAATGGTGTACCGCCAAGTAGAAGAAGCATTAAAACAAGAAGGGGTAGAACCGATTCCTACAGAAGGTGAGCTGTTCGACCCACATCTCCACCAAGCAGTGATGCAAGTGTCAGAGGAAGGCTATGAGCCGAACCAAATTGTTGAGGAACTTCAAAAAGGGTACAAACTAAAAGACCGAGTGATTCGACACTCAATGGTGAAAGTAAATCAATAGGACTTGGAGGAACGACGCATGAGCAAAATTATTGGTATTGACTTAGGGACAACAAACTCTTGTGTGGCCGTAATGGAGGGCGGCGAAGCCACGGTTATCCCAAACCCAGAAGGCAACCGGACAACGCCTTCTGTAGTCGCTTTTAAAGACGGAGAGCGTCTCGTGGGCGAAGTGGCAAAGCGCCAAGCGATCACTAACCCAAATACGGTCATTTCCATTAAACGTCATATGGGTACTGATTACAAAGTAGACATTGAAGGGAAAAGTTACTCCCCTCAAGAAATTTCAGCGATTATTTTACAAAAGTTAAAAGCCGATGCAGAAGCATACCTTGGCGAGAAAGTTACCAAAGCGGTCATTACGGTTCCAGCTTATTTTAATGACTCCCAACGTCAAGCGACAAAAGACGCAGGCAAAATTGCTGGCCTTGAAGTGGACCGCATCGTCAATGAGCCGACAGCTGCAGCTCTTGCATATGGTCTTGAAAAAGAAGATGACCAAACGATTCTGGTTTATGACCTTGGCGGCGGTACGTTCGACGTTTCCATCCTTGAACTAGGCGACGGCTTCTTCGAAGTAAAAGCTACTTCTGGTGACAACAAACTAGGCGGCGATGATTTTGATGAAGTGATCATGGATCATCTTGTAGCAGAGTTTAAAAAAGAAAACGGCATCGACTTGTCGCAAGATAAAATGGCGATGCAACGTCTGAAAGACGCTGCTGAGAAAGCGAAGAAAGATTTATCTGGCGTTACGCAAACGCAAATTTCGCTGCCATTTATTACTGCCGATGCCACAGGTCCTAAGCACTTAGAGTTAACATTGACTCGTGCGAAATTCGATGAGTTGTCTGCCGACCTCGTAGAACGGACGCTTGGCCCAACACGCCGTGCGCTCTCTGATGCTGGTCTGTCCGCATCAGACATCGACAAAGTCGTCCTTGTTGGTGGATCGACTCGTATTCCGGCTGTACAAGAGGCAATTAAACAGCTAACAGGCAAAGACCCTCATAAAGGCGTCAACCCTGACGAAGTAGTAGCGCTTGGAGCTGCAGTGCAAGCAGGTGTGTTGACTGGTGATGTTAAAGACGTTGTGCTTCTTGACGTTACACCATTGTCTCTTGGAATTGAGACGATGGGCGGCGTATTCACCAAACTAATTGAACGCAACACAACGATTCCTACATCAAAATCACAAGTGTTTTCAACAGCTGCTGACAATCAGCCTTCTGTTGATATTCATGTGCTTCAAGGGGAACGGGAAATGGCTGCCGACAACAAAACGCTTGGCCGTTTCCAATTATCAGACATTCCGCCAGCACCACGGGGAGTGCCGCAAATTGAAGTGACATTTGATATTGACGCTAACGGTATTGTCAATGTTAAGGCGAAAGATCTTGGAACCAACAAAGAACAATCGATTACAATCACGTCTTCTTCAGGCCTATCAGAAGAAGAAATTGATAAAATGGTACAAGAAGCCGAAGCAAATGCAGAAGCAGACAAAAAGCGTCGCGAGCAAGTAGAACTGCGTAACGAAGCAGACCAGCTCGTCTTTTCAACTGAAAAAACGCTAAAAGATTTAGGCGACAATGTTGATCAAGTAGAAAAAGACAAAGCCGAAGCAGCAAAAGACAAGTTGAAAAAAGCACTTGAAGCCGACAACACAGACGACATTAAAGCTGCCAAGGACGAACTTCAAGAAATCGTCACTGCTTTGACGACAAAGTTGTATGAGCAAGCAGCACAAGCGGCACAAGCTCAACAAGACGGCGGCAATGAAAGTGCGGATAAGCAAGACGACAACGTTGTTGACGCAGATTACGAAGAAGTGAACGACGACGACAAAAAATAAGCTTGCTTAATGGAAGAAAGTCAAAGTCAGTAGTGGCTTTGGCTTTTTTCTCTGAAAAAAGCGCCGAGATTGCAACTGCGCTTTATATGGTGGTATGATGAACGTTATGTGAGAAAACGTGAAGCGACAGACAGCTTCAGTCGGGAGGGAAACTGCACGTGAGCAAACGAGATTACTATGAAGTGCTTGGCGTAGACCGGAATGCATCAGTAGAAGAAGTAAAAAAAGCATATCGAAAACTAGCACGAAAATATCACCCTGATGTCAACAAGGAAGAGGACGCTGAGGCGAAATTTAAGGAAGTAAAAGAAGCCTATGATACATTGAGCGATCCACAAAAGAAAGCCCGTTATGACCAGTTTGGCCATGCTGATCCAAACCAAGGATTTGGAGGAGCCGGCGCAAGTGGCGATTTTGGTGGTTTTAGCGACATTTTTGATATGTTTTTTGGCGGTGGAGGTGGGCGCCGCAATCCAAATGCCCCGCGCCAAGGGGATGACCTTCAATATACGATGACATTGGAGTTTAAAGAAGCAGTATTTGGCAAGGAAACCGAAATTGAAATCCCCCGTGAGGAAACATGCGGTACGTGCCATGGATCAGGGGCCAAACCAGGTACAAAGCCAGATACTTGTTCCCATTGCGGTGGGTCAGGTCAACTGAATGTTGAACAAAACACGCCATTTGGCCGTGTTGTTAATCGCCGTGTTTGTAACTATTGTGAAGGAACTGGGAAAATCATTAAGCAAAAATGTGCTACATGCAGCGGCAAAGGCAAAGTGCGGAAACGCAAAAAAATCAATATCAAAGTGCCAGCAGGGATTGATAATGGGCAACAACTCCGCGTAGCTGGACAAGGTGAAGCTGGGGCAAACGGGGGTCCTCCAGGCGACCTTTACGTTGTCTTCCAAGTGAAGCCACATGAATTTTTTGAACGTGATGGAGAAGACATTTATTGTGAAGTACCGCTCACTTTTCCACAAGTTGCCCTAGGGGATGAAATTGAAGTGCCAACTTTGACAGGGAAAGTTAAATTAAAAATTCCAGCAGGCACGCAAACAGGCACTAGTTTCCGCCTGAGAGGAAAAGGAGTGCCGAATGTGCATGGGCGCGGCCAAGGCGATCAGCATGTGCAAGTTCGTGTCGTAACGCCGAAAAATTTAACTGAAAATGAAAAAGAATTGATGCGTGAATTTGCCGGTATGAGCGGCGGAAGGCCAGAGGAGCAAAATGACGGATTTTTTGACAAACTGCGCCGTGCTTTCAAAGGCGATTGAAATCAAGCGAGGTGGCCGAACAAATGAAATGGGCTGAATTTCGCGTCCATACGACGCAGGAAGCGGTGGAGCCTGTATCAAATATTCTCCATGAATTAGGTGCCGCAGGCGTAGCGATTGAGGATCCCCAGGACCTTGTGACAGAGTGGAGTGTAAAGTATGGGGAAGTGTATGAGCTCTCCCCGGAGGATTACCCCGATGAAGGTGTAATGGTTAAAGCCTATTTTCCAATGGGCGCCACTTTTAAGGAAACGATTGCTGAAGTGAGAAGGCGCGTCCATAATCTCGTTTCCTTTCAAATTGACATTGGCCACGGGACAATGGATTATACAGAAGTAAAAGAAGAGGACTGGGCAACGGCATGGAAAAGCTTTTACCACCCTGTTCAAGTAACGGAGCAAGTCACCATTGTGCCGACATGGGAAGAGTATAGCGCCCGTCCAGGGGAAATCGTCATCGAATTAGATCCAGGGATGGCGTTTGGCACTGGGACACATCCAACAACGATTCTGTCGCTTCAAGCACTTGAGCATGCGGTCAAGCAAGGGGATGCAGTCATCGATGTTGGCACCGGTTCAGGTATACTTGCAATTGCTGCATGGAAATTCGGCGCCGAGTCTATTACAGCGTTGGACTTGGATGAGGTTGCTGTGAATAACGCGAAGGCGAATGTCGCCCTAAACAGCGCTAGTGACTTCGTGCATGTGCAGCAAGGCAACCTCCTAGACGATGTTGCTAGCGAAAGCGCTGATGTGCTTGTTAGCAACATTCTAGCAGAAGTCATTTTGCAGTTTACGGCCGATGCTTACCGTGTTGTCAAACGAGGCGGGCTCTTTTTAACTTCTGGAATCATCTCTAGCAAAAGAGAAGCTGTCGAAGGGGCATTAAAGGCAGTAGGTTTTCTGATTCAGGAAGTGAACGAATTGGACGACTGGGTAGCGATTGTTGCGCAAAAACCCAGCCAAGCGTAGGTAGGTGCAAAGGCATGCAGCGTTACTTTATTAAAAATGAACAGTTGACAAATGAAGTTGTCGAAATAACTGGCGACGACGCCGCGCACATTACAAAAGTGATGCGTATGCAAGCAGGCGATGGAGTCATTTGCGTCAATGAAGACGGCAAAGCCGTGCTTGTTCAGCTTTCGCAATTCGACCCATCTAGCGTCAAAGGCACCGTTCTCAACGAAATGGACAACGAGACAGAATTGCCAATCCGTGTGACGGTCGCGCAAGGCCTGCCGAAAGGCGATAAGCTTGAAACCATCGTCCAAAAAGGAACAGAACTCGGCGCGTACGCATTCGCGCCTTTTTCTGCGAGTCGATCTATAGTAAAATGGGATGAAAAGAAGGGTGCAAAAAAAACGGAGCGTTTGCAAAAGATTGCTAAGGAAGCCGCAGAACAAGCACATCGCCTTTTCGTGCCAAACGTGGCCAAGCCTGTGCCGCTAAAAGTGGTTGCCGAGGCCCTTACTCATTACGATGTCTGCATTGTTTGTGATGAAGAAGAAGCGAAGCAAGGTGAAAAGGCAAACTTAAAGCGCGCCTTTGCTATGCTCAAACCAGGCATGTCTCTTTTGGTTATTGTCGGTCCTGAAGGCGGGCTGACTCGTGAGGAAGTAGCGCTTTTGTCGGCGAAGGGCGCGGTCTCTTGCAGCATAGGCCCTCGCATTGTCCGTACTGAAACGGCTGCTATGTACGTGTTAGCTGCTCTTTCGTACCAATTTGAATTATGAGGTGAATCCAGTTGTCAACTGTTGCGTTTCATACATTAGGCTGTAAAGTAAACCATTACGAGACGGAAGCGATTTGGCAGCTGTTTAAACAAGAAGGCTATGAAAAAGTCGAGTTTGAACAGACTGCAGACGTCTATGTCATTAATACATGTACGGTCACCAATACAGGTGACAAAAAAAGCAGGCAAGTCATTCGCCGCGCGATTCGCAAAAACCCAGACGCTGTTATTTGCGTAACTGGCTGTTACGCGCAAACGTCTCCTGCTGAAGTGATGGCCATTCCTGGGGTCGATATTGTTGTCGGTACGCAAGACCGCTCGAAAATGCTTGGTTACATCGACCAATATAAAAAAGAGCGGCAGCCAATCAACGCTGTCGGCAATATTATGAAATCACGGGTATATGAAGAATTGGATGTGCCTTCATTTACGGATCGGACACGGGCGTCTTTAAAAATTCAAGAAGGCTGTAACAATTTCTGCACATTTTGCATTATTCCTTGGGCGCGAGGGTTGATGCGTTCCCGCGATCCACAAGAAGTCGTGCGCCAAGCCCAGCAACTTGTTCATGCTGGCTACAAAGAAATCGTGTTGACTGGCATTCATACTGGCGGCTATGGCGAAGATTTGAAGGATTATAGCCTTGCCCGCTTGTTAGAGGATTTGGAAAAGGTAGAGGGGCTGAAACGGCTTCGTATTTCGTCGATTGAGGCGAGCCAATTAACCGACGAGGTCATTGCGGTGATCGGCAAATCAAGCAAAGTGGTCCGCCATATGCACATTCCGCTCCAATCTGGATCGGATACGGTGCTGAAACGGATGCGCAGGAAGTATACGATGGCCGCTTATGAAGAACGGATTGAAAAGTTAAAACAAGCCCTTCCACGGCTTGCGATTACGTCCGATGTCATTGTTGGGTTTCCTGGCGAGACAGAAGAAGAGTTCCAAGAAACATACGACTTTATCGCCAAACATAAGTTCAGTGAATTGCATGTCTTTCCTTATTCGATGCGCACAGGTACGCCAGCTGCTCGGATGACAAACCAAATCGATGAGGCCATAAAAAATGAACGTGTGCACCGCTTAATTGAACTGTCAAACCAATTAGCGAAAGAATATGCCTCAAGTTTTGAGAATGAAGTGCTTGAAGTCATTCCAGAAGAGCGAGATAAAGACAACCCTGAAAGCGGCTTGTTTGTCGGCTATACAGATAACTATTTAAAAGTAAAACTAGAAGCTGATGAAACGATGATTGGAAAATTGGTGCGCGTAAAAATCAAAGAGGCGGGCTATCCATATAACCATGGCGAATTCGTCCGCGTTTTAGAAGATTACAAGCAAATTGTGTAAAAAACGCATTCCGGAAAATTCCGGGATGCGTTTTTTTTATAGAGGGTGATCATTTATTCCGAATATCTTTCCCTACCAGCGCGTTTTATACTAAAAGCAAAAGGAGGGGAAGGCATGACACAAAAAGCAAGAGATACGTTTGGACCGAATGCGAATGCCTATGTAACAAGCAAGAATCACGCAAAAGGAGAAGATTTGGAACTGCTAAAGGCGCTTATTAGCAACAGCAAAGCGAAGACGGCACTTGATATCGCGACCGGGGCGGGGCATGCTGCTAAAACGATTGCCCCTTATGTGCAAAACGTCATAGCTGTCGATGTGACGCCAGAAATGCTAGCTGCCGCTCAAAACGTAGCAGCAACAAATCGCTTAACCAATATTGAATTTGTCGAGGCTACTGCTGAAAAGCTACCATTTTCCGCTTTTGCATTTGATCTAGCCGTTTGCCGCATTGCCGCCCACCATTTTGACGAAGTCTCTGCTTTTTTAAGGGAAGCTTACAGGGTCCTTAAAGAAGGAGGACGGCTCTATTTGCTCGATAATGTTGCCTTAGAGGAAGACGCCCTTGACCGCTTTTATAATAAGCTTGAAACATACCGCGATCCGAGCCATGTTCGCGCTTATAAAAAATCAGAATGGTTAAAAATGGCAGAAGAAGCGGGTTTTACCGTTAAACAGCTGCACACGTTTTGCAAGCAATTTGATTTTCATGACTGGACAGCGAGGGTGCAGTTGAATGAAGCAAAAAAACGTGATCTAGGAAAGTGGATGTTAGCGGCAGGAGAAAGAGAGAAACAAGCATATGCGATCAAAGAAGTAGACGGAGCGGTCTCTACTTTTTGTGGGCAATCGATTTTGCTTGAGCTTCAAAAAAACTAAAAAGCAGCATGGCGCAAGGGGATCCTTGCGCCATGCTCGTATGCACTTATGATCGCTGGGTACTGAGCCATTGTCGCCCTTCAACAAAACGGGCAGTCAACATCGAACAAACGGTGTTGCCACATGAGTTAAGCAGTGTAGCCGGGGCGTCAATAATCGTTGAAATGACAGCAATTAGCGGCAATGCTTCTGGTGGAAAGCCAAAAATGCTAAGAATAAGCATTTCACCAACAAGGCCGCCGCCAGGAATAGCTCCCATCACGGCGCCAACTAAAAAAGCGACTGCCAAGATGCTTAAAACCGCGGTAGGGCTTGCCATCTCCTTACCAAATAGCGTAAAGAGAAAGACAATCTTTAAAACACCGCCAATCACAGACCCGTCTTTATGGGTATTAGCTCCTAAGGGAATCACTGTTTCAGCAATGTCCTTGGGGACGCCCATCCGTTTTGCTGCCTGCAAATTAACGGGAATGCTCGCTGCACTTGAACATGTGGCCAGTGCAGTTGTCGATGGGGCGACTGCATGTTTCCAAAATGTCTTGATGCCAAGCTTGCCGCTGGCAACGTATGCATATAAAGTAAAAAAGCCAAAAAAATAAACCGCTGTAATGCCGATATATAGGAGGAGTACGCGTAAATATCCACCAAGAAGTTGGCTTCCGAGTTCGCCAATAATTGCGGCAAAATAACATCCTAAACCGATCGGAGCGTAATACATAATATAAGAAATAATTTTCATCATGACAGCCTGACCTGAACGCAAAAATTGGGCGAACGGCTTGCCCTGTTCACCAATGGCTGTAGTGGCCAAACCAACAAATACAGATAGAACAATCAATTGTAGCATGTTGCTTCGCGAAAAGAGATCGGCGAAGTCTGGGACTGTGACTGTTTGGACAAGCTCTTCAAGCAAATTGAACTCTTCATTCGCCTCTTCAGGCGTATAAGAAGAGAGCTCTCCTTGCAACGAAGCTGTTTCAGTCTCTGATAAAGGCGGGACAAGGGAAGACCCAAAAAGTGCCAAAACGCCGGCAATTGCCGCTGTCACAAAAAAGACTGCAAACATAGTGCCCATGATTTTTCCTAAGCGCTTCATCCCGTTCATCGTTGCAATCGCTGAGGAGATGCTGAAAAACACAAGTGGGACGATCATCATAAACATGAAGTTTAAAAATAAATCGCCAAATGGGCGAACGATTGTCGCATCTTCCCCAAAATAAACGCCACATGCCCCTCCTATAGCAACGGCTCCTAGTAAAATCAGTGAAAAGCGGTACTGCTGTAAAAATTGTCTCATCATCATTTCTCCTTACAAATGTACATGGCTGCTCTCTAATCATACATAGGAAAAGACAAAACGACAATCGCCAATTGCTCGTCTAGTTGGCTGTTCGTTTTGTCTTTTTTCATGGTATGATAGCTAGGCACGTACAAATCAGGAAAGGGTGGGTTCAATGGCAACCGATATCGCAAGGTTGATTGACCATACACTGCTTAAGGCAGATGCGACAAAGGAACAAATTCTCCAATTATGCAAAGAAGCACAAACATACCAATTTGCCTCAGTCTGCATTAACCCCTATTGGGTAAAACTCGCCGCTGAACAATTGAAAGAGGACAAACATGTTGCAGTTTGTACAGTAATTGGCTTTCCTCTAGGCCAATCAACGCCTGAAACGAAAGCGTTTGAAACAAAAAACGCGATTGCCAATGGCGCCACTGAAGTCGATATGGTTATCAATGTTGCGGCTCTTAAAGATAAACAAGACCAAATGGTGTTAAATGATATTCGAGCGGTTGTCGATGCTGCAAAAGATAAAGCACTGACAAAAGTCATTCTCGAAACATGCTTGTTGACGAACGAAGAAAAAGAGCGTGCATGTGCACTTGCTGTTCAAGCAGGAGCCGATTATGTCAAAACGTCTACAGGCTTCTCAACAGGAGGAGCTACGGTGGAAGATATTGCGTTAATGCGCCGAGTTGTCGGTGCGGATGTCGGTGTGAAAGCTTCCGGGGGTATTCGTGATTTAGCAGCTGTGAATGCGATGGTAGAAGCAGGTGCCACTCGTATTGGCGCAAGTGCAGGGGTAGCGATCGTAACAGGTGCCACAGGAAGTAGCGGCTACTAATACACAAAGGCGCTAAGTGCTCTAACGGATATGCCTGTCCAATGATGAAGTATACGAGCATTTGTCTACAGTCTGAAAGGCGGAGAGATACTCCGCCTTTGTTGTGTCTTTTTAAGAAAACAAGTCGCTTATAAACGCTTTTTCTGTGTCTGTTAACTGGATGTCAGCGGCCTTTTTGTTAGCTATCCATTGTTCAGCACGTTTTGCTCCAGGGATGACAACATCAATTTCTGGACGCGTCAAATACCAAGCCAGCACTACATGGGCGATGTCGGCGCCATGGTTGTCGGCGATAGGCTGTAGTTTGTTGACCTTGTCGATGTTTTCCTTAAACGTTTCTCCTTGGAAATGCTTTTGTGAATTGCGCAAATCGCCGCTAGGAAAAGTGGTTTCTTTATTATATTTACCAGCAAGCAAGCCTGATACGAGTGGAAAATAAGGGACGAATGAAATTCGGTGCTCTGTGACGTACGGAAAAATCGTCTCTTCTGCCTCCCGGTTCAGTAAATTGTATTCGCCTTGGTAAACATCGACATCCCCGTTTTTATTTGCCTCTTTTAATTGTTCCAAACTAAAGTTCGACACACCTATTGCTCGAATTTTCCCTGCCTTTTTTAATTCAGCCAATGCTTGGACGGCCTCATCTTTTGGTGTTGATTCATCAGGGAAATGAATATAAAACAAATCAATATAATCCGTTTGCAGCCGTGTTAACGCCTCATCGACTGATTTTATTAAAAAGGACGGAGAATGATCAAATACGTAATCGTTGCCTTGTTTTTTATGGGCAGCTTTGGTGGCAATAATGACATCGCTTCGCTTAAACTCTTGCAGAACTTCACCAATTAATTCTTCTGAGCGCCCTTCGCCATAAATAAATGCTGTATCAAGAAAATTGCCGCCATGTTCAATGCTTTGTCGCACCAAGTCTTTACCAGCGTTTTCATTTAAGTTCGGGTAAAGGTTGTGCCCGCCAACAGCATTGGTGCCAAGACCAATCGGATAGACGCGTAGCCCTGATTTTCCGAGAATCGACTGTTTCATTCAATCTCCTCCTTAAAAATAGTTCTTTCATGCTATTTCCCTTATAATCGCCCCTTAAAACGAAGACATGGACATGCAAGAAAGAAGTCATCCTTTTGCCACATGTTCGACAAACTGGGCAAATTTAGCTGTGAAAGGGAGGACAAGGAGTGAGCAAGCAATATTGTACAACGTACTTGCATGGGCCAATTGGACGCTAGCCGTTTTTGCAAGCAAATAGGACACATCGGCCAAGTAAGGGATCAAAGCATAAAACAAAACCGCCCCCAATAAGTTGAGCCAAATGTGGGCATGGGCTACAAGCCTAGCCGTGTGCCCTGCGCCGATGCTTGCAATGTATGCGGTTAAGCAAGTGCCGATATTGGCGCCGAGCATAATAGCGATTCCAGATTCCATTGAAAGTCCTTGATCTTGGATAAAGCCCATTGCCATGCCGATGGTAGCTGTACTGGACTGAATGATGGTCGTCACAATAGCACCGACTCCGATGCCTGTTAAGTGGCTGTCGTTTGTCCATTGAAAAAAGTGATGAGTGACAGGGAAAGAGGCGAGTGGATCTGCCAATGATTCTAGCCCTGTCATCGCTAAAAAAATGCAGCCAATTCCAAATGAAACACATCCTGCTGTGTAGGAGGCCGCACTTTTGAACATAAGCAAAACGAGCCCGAATAGCAGCAGCGGCACTGCCAGGTCGGATAGTTGGAAGGCAACCAGTTCTAATGTAAAGCAAGAGCCGATATTTGTCCCTAAAATGACACCGATCGTTTGCCTGAATGAAATGATGCCAGCAGCAACAAGCCCAACTAAAAGCACCATTACAACAGAACTTGACTGAAAAAGCGCTGTGATAAGTGTACCTGCAATCAGCCCTTTCCAAGGGGAGTCAGTCGCTTTCAACAAAAGCGTTTGGACTTTTTCTACCCCTATCTGTAATAATCCGGCTCGCAAGATGAACATGCCGAACAGAAAAAGCGTAATAAATACAGCCATGACTGTAAACAGTTCTTTTCCCATGCAACCACCTCGTCCTTACACTATATGGACAAGTGAAAATAACATGACAGCAACTTTTGCTGGGATAGGCGAAAGCGGAAGTTTGCGGATTGCAGTTGACTTAAAAAGAGCCACTGTATTATAATGTTAAGCAGACGTGCTTTATGTACGTGTTGAGTTTGGTTGTTTTCGGAGGGAGGGAAATAAAATGGCAGAAACTCGTGTTCGCAAAAACGAATCGATTGATGCTGCACTTCGTCGCTTTAAGAGATCACTCTCTAAAGAAGGAACGTTAGCTGAGGTAAGAAAACGCAAGCACTTTGAAAAGCCAAGTGTAAAACGTAAAAAGAAATCTGAAGCGGCTCGTAAACGCAAGTTCTAATTTTTGAGAGGGTGGTTTCCCTTGGATCTTCTTGAGAGGTTAAACCTAGATATGAAGACTGCGATGAAGAATAGAGATAAAGACAGGCTTTCTGTCATCCGTATGGTGAAGTCCTCATTGCAAAACGAGCAAATTAAGCTTGGGCGCGATTTGGCTGAAAGCGAGAGCTTAGCTGTTCTTAGCCGGGAAGTCAAACAGCGTAAAGAATCCCTCCATGAATTTCAACAAGCGAATCGTGAAGATCTAGTAAAAAAGCAGGAAGCGGAGCTATCCGTGCTGAACGAATATATGCCTGCGCAATTGTCAGACGATGAATTAGAAGCAATTGTAAAAGAGACAATTGCACAAACAAATGCTACCTCAAAAGCTGATATGGGGAAAGTCATGGGCGCAATCATGCCAAAAGTAAAAGGCAAAGCCGATGGTGCCCTCGTTAATCGCCTTGTTATCAAGCATTTAACGAATGAATCGAACCAATAAAACCTCTGCTGTTAAGCAGAGGTTTTTTACTATCCTAATAATAGAATTGTTTGGTTTTCTCAGGATGGCGTGATACACTTTTTTATGAAGGAACTGAAACCTTTAGGCGAATGGAATCGTACATAAAGTAATACCTGGAAAAGGAGGAGGATAGACGAGTGGGCAAGTGGATGAAATTCGCCTTAGTGTCCTGGCTGCTGGCGTGTGTGCTTTTGCCGTTTCAGGTGCTTGCCAACCAAGCCGACTCAAAGAACGCGTCCATTTATGTAATTCCGATTGAACAAACGGTCGAACGGGGCCTTGAAGCCTTTCTTGAGCGCTCATTTTCAGAGGCTGAAGAAAACGGGGCGGACCATATCATTCTGAATATTAACACCCCAGGAGGCGCTGTCGACGCAGCTGGCCATATCGCCAATATTATTAATAGCACTGATATTCCTGTTACTGCCTTTATCAATAGTGAAGCCATTTCAGCAGGCGCTTATATTGCTTTAAATGCAGATGAAATCATCATGGTACCGAATGGCCAAATTGGGTCTGCTGGCGTGATTGATGGGGCTGGCAATGCAGCAGAAGAGAAAACCCAGTCTCTTTGGATCAGCCGCATGAAGACTGCCGCTAGTGAACATGGCCCTGAAGGCGGGCGGAATCCTGATTATGCCGAGGCGATGGCAAATGCTGAATTTGATGTAGAAGGGTTCCCTTCCGGTTATCTGACGCTAAACGCCAAACAGGCATATGAAGTTGGCTATGCTGAAGCCATTAAGGATGATTTAGCAGGTGTACTTGATTATTTGGGCTACGATGAAGAGGAAGTCCATGTGACAGAAGCGAATGTGAGCATTGCTGAACAGATTGCTAGGTTTGTGACGAATCCAATTGTCATTCCGATCTTGCTTTCGATTGGCAGTTTAGGCTTAATTATGGAACTGTATTCGCCAGGGTTTGGCATTCCTGGCACTATGGGGATTAGCGCACTGCTACTGTTCTTTTTTGGCCACATGGTTGCCGGTTTTGCTGGCTGGGAGTCCCTCATTTTAGTTGTTATCGGAGCAGTGCTACTTGGTGTGGAATTTATGGCGCCAGGGTTCGGCATATTTGGCCTTCTAGGAATTGGTTTAATTGTCGGCGGATTCTTTATGGCCTCTTTTTCGACGACGGTCATGGTTTTTTCAGTCGGCATTGCCTTGTTTGTGTCTATAGTGGCGGTCATTGTCTTGTTCGTATTCTTTGGGGACAAAGGACCTTGGAAAAAGCTTGTCTTATCCGCCCAAACGACAGCAGCAGAAGGGTATCTCTCTGCAGAAACGAACAAAGCACTTATTGGAATGGAAGGCAAAGCGCTCAGCGTCCTTCGACCAGCCGGCATTGCTCTAATTGGAGACGAGCGGCTTGACGTGGTTTCTGAAGGGGGCTATATTGAGAAAGGCAGTTCACTTAAAGTGATTCATGTATCCGGTGCCCGTGTTGTTGTGCGGAAAGTAGAGCCGGTACAGTCATTAAAGAAGGAGGAGACAGACTAGATGATGAACGATTCAACGATTTTCGTTTTGATTGCCATTGCACTTGCAATCATTTTAATTGCGATCTTGTTTACGTTTGTGCCAGTCGCACTGTGGATATCCGCCATTGCGGCAGGAGTGAAAATCGGTATTTTTGAACTTGTTGGGATGAGGCTTCGTCGGGTTGTGCCAGCGCGTGTCGTCAACCCGCTCATTAAAGCAGTGAAAGCGGGCCTTGATTTGGATACATCCCGATTGGAAGGGCACTATTTGGCAGGGGGGAACGTCGACCGTGTCGTTAATGCCTTGATTGCAGCCCAGCGTGCCAATATTGATTTAAGTTTTGAACGTGCAGCAGCAATTGACCTTGCTGGACGTGACGTTCTTGAAGCTGTGCAAATGAGTGTAAACCCGAAAGTCATTGAAACGCCGTTTATTGCCGGTGTAGCAATGGATGGAATTGAAGTGAAAGCGAAAGCGAGAATCACTGTTCGTGCCAACATTGATCGCCTCGTCGGTGGCGCCGGTGAAGATACGGTTATTGCCCGTGTCGGCGAAGGCATTGTTTCAACGATCGGTTCACAAAACGATCATAAAAAAGTTCTTGAAAATCCTGACATGATTTCTCAGACCGTTCTTTCAAAAGGGCTTGATTCAGGAACAGCTTTTGAAATCTTATCGATTGATATTGCGGATATTGATATCGGCAAAAACATCGGTGCAGAATTGCAAACAGACCAAGCGCAAGCAGACAAAAACATTGCTCAAGCGAAAGCAGAAGAGCGCCGTGCAATGGCTGTAGCGAAAGAGCAAGAAATGAAGGCGCGCGTCGAAGAAATGCGCGCGAAAGTGGTGGAAGCAGAGGCAGAAGTGCCAATGGCTCTTTCCGAAGCACTCCGTCAAGGCCATATGGGCGTCATGGATTATATGAATTACCAAAATGTAATGGCGGATACGGATATGAGAGATTCGATCAGCAAAGCATCTGGAACGAAAGAGGAACAGCATTCGAAAAATGACCCTCGCAACCGCAACGTCGACAAATAAACAGGAGGGGAATTGAATGTCCGGTTTATTTGATTTTCTGTTTGCCAATCCGTTCCTTGTGATTATACTTGTTGGTGGACTGGTCAGCCTTTTCTCGCGAATCGGTCAGGCGACTCAACAACAGAACAATAGAGGCGAAGAATCAGAACAGCCTCCTGTCGAACAACGGCCGCAACGAGAACCGGTACAAACGCAGCCTCGCGTCGATCATAGACAGCCGAAGCAGCAGGAAATACGCTGGGAAGACTATTTTCCGCAAGAATCTGCTCCGCCTGCTCAACCAAAACCAGACATTCAACCTGCACGTGTTGAAGCAAGTGAGCGCGCCCTGGAGAAAACAGAAAAACTCCAGGAGCGCAGACGCCAATTGCAAGAACGTGTCAACAGGTTTAAAGAGGCTGAACAGGATTTAGCTTCTAAAAAAAGGGACGAGGCGAATGCTGGTGACCCCCTTGATTTAAATCTGTCTCATCTTTCTGGTAAGGAAGCGATGAAAGCAGTTGTTTTGGCGGAAATTTTAGGCCCGCCTAAAGGAAGGAAATTGGCAAAATACCCTCGTAGACAGTATTAATAAACAGCATTTCAGCTTGATATTGTCGACTTTGTCGGCAACCTCGCCGCAGCCCCCTATAGGGCTGCGGTTTTTTGTGCTATTTCCCTTCATTGATTCATAGACTCGTTAGGAGAGGGGGCTGCCAAATGAAAAAGATGACGAGCCGAATGAAAAACTGGATTGCCCATCACATGCAGCTTCCTGCTGATGTCCTCATGGATTTGCCGCGAATCACAATGATCGGCCAGCTGCATATCTACATTGAAAACCATCAAGGTGTACTCCGTTTTTCGAACCAGGAGCTTCGCCTTCTTTTAAAGCAAGGTCAGTTGCTAATAAAAGGAGATGGGTTTGTATTAAAAACGATTTTGCCCGAAGAGTTATTGTTGGAAGGGCGGATCGATGAAGTGCTGTTCATTGATGACAAAAAGAACCGTTAAGAAAGGAGCCAGACGGAGATGCGAAATGATTTCCTTAAATCATTTATTGGGTCTGTTACGGTAGAAGTGGCTGGCCAATATCCAGAAAGGCTACTGAATGCATGCCTAAAGAACAACATCCATGTCTGGAATGTCCGGCATGGAGGCAATGACAACATTCAGTTTGATGTAGCGTTGAACGATATTGCAAAAATCCGTGTTCTCTTTCGGCATTCTGGATGTAAGACAACCTTTACAAAACGATCTGGTTTGCCTTTTTTTATGAAAAAAGTAAAAATCCGCGCCGGGTTTGCCATTGGGATGGTGGCCTTTTTCATGCTCATGTTGTTTTCGTCGAGCATGGTATGGGGGATTCACATTAAAGGAGCGTCCCCCCACGTCGAACAAGAGCTGAGGGAAGTGATCGACGAAATTGGCATTAAACGAGGCGCTTTTCAGTTTAAATTACCCCAACCCGACGAAGTGCAACGCATTGTAACGGAGTATATCGATGAGGCCACATGGATTGGAGTGCGCAAAAAAGGGACGACCTTTGAATTTGAGGTAGTCGAGCAAGTACGCCAAGAAGCGCCTGAGTTGTTGAGTCCCCGTCATCTTGTTGCCGCAAAGAAAGCGGTCATCCATAAAATGTTTGTTGAAGATGGCAAAGCGGTGAAGAAAACCAATGATTTTGTAGAAGAAGGCGAATTGCTTGTATCCGGATTTATTGGCGCTGAAGGAAAAGAACAGACTGTAGCGGCAAAAGCATCGGTAATCGGTGAAATATGGTATACTTCTTCTGTAACTGTTCCACTCGAAAACACATTTGCTTCTTTGACAGGCGAGCAACAAAGCAAGCGTATGCTTGTATTAGGGGACATAGAGATTCCTTTTTGGAACATAAAAGAACCGGATTATGAGACGTATGAGACGTTTGAACAGGAGACGGAGTGGTCTTTGTTTGGCTATCGTTTGCCGATTCAGTTCCGTACGATCGATCAGCGTGAAACTTTGGAATTTACTCGCACGTATACAAAAGAGGAAGCTGTTGCAGTCGCGAAAGAGGAAGCGCGCCGGGAGTTAAGAGAGAAAATTCCAGAAGATGCGGAAATCATGTCTGAACATGTTTTGCAAGAAGCGGTCGAAAATGATAAAGTTTCTTTAATGATTCATTACCAAGTTCTAGAAGAAATTGCACGTGAAAAACCAATTATCCAAGGAGACTGAGGCGATTGTCTGAAACATCTTTAATCCAGCTAGGCGCAAAAGACGCTCGTATTACACAAGCGCTATACGGGCCAAATGACCAGCATTTGAAACGATTGGAGGAAGAGTTGTCGATCCAACTTGTTACAAGAGGCGAAGCAATATTAGCGATTGGTGAAGCAAGTGAAATCGAGCGTGCCGCCAATGTCCTTCAAGCGCTTGAACAAGTGGTGGAACGGCAACAGCAAATAAGTGAGCGTGATGTCTTGTATGCTGTACAGCTAGAAGCGGCTGGCAAGCTGGAGGAACTTCATGATTTATACGACGAAAATATTGCAACGACTGTAAAAGGGAAAAATATCCGCGCAAAATCACTTGGCCAAAGGCACTATGTATCGACGATTAAAAAGCATGACATGGTTTTTGGTGTCGGCCCAGCGGGGACGGGCAAAACCTATTTAGCTGTCGTCATGGCTGTTGCTGCCTTAAAAGAGGGCCATGTGCAACGAATTGTTTTGACTAGGCCTGCTGTTGAAGCCGGAGAGAGCCTTGGTTTCTTGCCAGGGGATTTGAAAGAAAAAGTGGACCCTTACTTGCGTCCCATTTATGACGCACTCCATGAAGTTTTAGGCGTGGAGCATACAGCAAGGTTAATGGAAAGAGGGACGATCGAGGTTGCGCCGCTTGCCTATATGCGAGGGCGTACACTGGATGATGCATTCGTCATTTTGGACGAGGCCCAAAACACAACCGAAGAGCAAATAAAAATGTTTGTTACTCGGTTAGGTTTTGGTTCGAAAATGGTTATAAACGGGGACTTGACACAAGTGGACTTGCCAAAAGGCAAGCGGTCTGGCTTACAAGCAGCATTGGCAAAGCTGAAAACCGTGAAAGGCATCGGTTTCGTTTACTTGCAAGCAAGCGACGTGGTCAGGCATTTGCTTGTCCAACGAATCCTTGAGGCGTATGAACATACAGAAAACGAGCAGTAACCAAAACGTTTTTGGGTAGAAAGCGAGGTGACCAGCTATGGCTGCAGACAAACGTAAAGCGCCTTCCACTCGTGCATGGTGGCGAAAAATAAAACACCAACCTTATATTCGTGTAACCATTCTTGCAATACTAGGCGTTCTGATTTATGTATCGATGTTAGACAACGTCATACCAGAGCGGCTAAACGTAAATTTGTCCGAGCCAGCGGAGCAAGATATTCGTGCACCTATGACGGTAGTGGACCAAGCGGCAACGGAGCAGCGAAGGACAGAAGCGATCGCCAGCATTGATTCCCAAATGAAGCACAATACAAAATACGAAGAAGACAGAGTTCAGCAAGTCAATGATATCTTTAGCGTAATTGGAAGTGTGAGGGGAGACTCAGCCGAGCTGGAAGGAGAGGAGGACAGCGATGACCAGGACGTGCCTCTTGAAGATCAAGTTGAACGTGTGCGCGCTGATTTCTCTGATACCACAAATGCTGATTTGCAAGATGAAACGATCGTCGCCTTGCTTGAGGCTACGGATGCCCAATTTCAATTAGCCCTTGACACCTCGGTAAATACAGTTCATGAAACGATGAGCCAACAAATTCGCGTTGGCGATTTGCAGGAGGTAAAACAAGAAGCGCGAGACCAAATTGATAGCATTTCGACGCTCGTTTCTGATGTGCGCCATGCTGTCGCTGAAATTGTTGACATGGCAATTGTGTTCAATGTTACATATGATGCTGAAGCAACACAACGATTAAGGCAGGAAACATCTGAAGCGATCGAGCCTGTTCTCATTCGCGAAGGGGAGCTAATTGTAAAACAAGGGGACATCGTTAACCATCAAGTTTACGAACAGCTCCGCCTTGTCGGCTTGCTTGATGATTCTTTAATCATTTATCCATACATAGGGCTAGCCCTATTTGTTTGCATTTTGATCGCGGTTTTAGCCTATTTTTTAAACGATTCGCAAACGACCGTTGCCACTGACAACTCCCATTTGCTCATGTATGCGATCGTCTTTACCGTGATTGTGGCATTAATGAAAACATCGAGTTACTTAGAGAGCCTATTGATGATAAACGGATTTGGGTTTGTTGTCCCAGCTGCAGCAGGAGCAATGCTCCTTACATTATTGTTGCAGCCAAAAATCGCGATTGTTTCTAGCTTTTTGTTTGCGATTATTGGCAGTGTTTATTACAATCACGATTCGACGAGCACATTTTCATTTACGTATGGCTTCTATATATTTATAAGCTGTTTAACGGCTACTTACTTTTTAAATAGCACGAACAAAGCTACGCGGATTTTGCGTGCCGGTCTGTTTGTTGCTTGCGCGAATATTATCACGGTACTTGCGCTATTATTAATGAAAAGCATCCATTTAAATGTAATGGAGATTGGCTTGCATTTTTCAGCAGCATTTTTGTCTGCATTTGTAGCTGCAGTGCTGACAATTGGATTGTTGCCATTTATTGAAACAGCTTTTGGGATTTTATCAGTTACAAGGTTAATCGAACTCTCGAACCCGAACCATCCGCTTCTGCGGAAAATCTTGACTGAAGCTCCCGGGACATACCACCATAGTGTGGTTGTCGGCAATTTGGCTGAAGCCGCTTGCGAGGTGCTCGGGGAAAATGGGTTGTTAGCCCGTGTTGGCTCTTATTACCATGATCTCGGGAAAACACGGAGGCCCCACTTCTTTATTGAAAACCAACTTAAAGGCGAAAATCCACATGATAAAATTTCGCCCCAACTTAGCAAGACCATTATCATTTCCCATCCTTACGATGGGGCAGAATTGCTTAGGCAACATAAGATGCCTAAGGAGATTGTTGACATTGCCGAACAGCACCATGGCACAAGCTTGCTGAAGTTTTTTTACCACAAAGCAAATGAGGATGCGGAAAAACCTTTGCCAGAATCACAATTTCGCTATCCTGGGCCAAAACCGCAAACGAAAGTGACGTCAATTATTTCGATTGCGGACAGTGTAGAAGCAGCAGTTCGTTCTATGCAAAAACCGACCCCTGATAAAATTGAAAACTTGGTAGATAAAATTATTAAAGATAAACTGGAGGATGGGCAGTTTGATGAGTCCGATCTGACGCTAGCCGAATTAAACGCCATTAAAGTTTCCTTATGTGAAACGTTAAATGGCACATTCCATCAACGAATCGAGTATCCAGAAGAAAAGCCTAAAGGAGAAAAACCATGATTGATGTGGAATTAAATGATGAAGGGCAGTTTCTTTCAAGCGAGCAATTGCAACTAGTTAAAGACGTCCTAAACCATGCTGCGCAAGAAGTGAGCTTGTCCCAGCAAAGCGAAGTGTCGGTGACATTTACTACGGAAGAGGACATTCACGAGTTAAACCGCGAACATCGAGGGATTGACCGCCCGACGGATGTACTGTCATTTGCTTTAAATGATGAGACAGGCGATTTTGATCCAACCTTTCATGAGGAGCTGGGCTTACCTAATTTGTTAGGGGACATCGTCATTTCAGTCCCCCATGTCGAGAGGCAGGCTGCTGATTATGGCCATTCGTTTGAACGGGAACTTGCTTTTCTTGTTGTTCATGGCTTTCTTCATTTGCTTGGCTACGACCATATGAACGAGGAAGAGGAAAAGCAAATGTTCACTAAACAAGAGGAGATTTTACAATCCTATGGGCTTGGGAGATCGGAATCATAAAGGAATCCGCCGCTTTTTGCATTCGTTCCGTTATGCAAGCGCAGGGCTCATTGATGTCATTAAGCATGAGCAAAACATGCGTATCCACTTAATTAGTGGGGCGGTTGTATTGATTGCTGCTTGGGCGTTGTCTGTTTCCATTGAGCGGTGGCTCGTGCTTTTGCTTGTGGTCGGCGGTGTATTGTCATTGGAAGTGATGAATACGGCAATTGAACGTACCGTCGACTTAGTGACGGAAGAATACCGCCCTTTAGCAAAGCGTGCAAAAGACATTGCTGCCGCCAGTGTGTTCGTGTTCTGTATCTTTGCTGCGGTAATAGGAGTGATGATCTTTTTTCCGTACTTGCTCGAATTATTCCAGTAAGAAGGAGTCGGTGCTAAAATGGATGCCGAAACATTAATGCAACATGCGATCACAGCAAGGAAGGACGCCTACGTCCCTTATTCATCGTTCGCTGTAGGAGCGGCTTTGCTCCTTGAAGACGGTTCAGTTGTCTTAGGGGGAAATATTGAAAATGCAGCATATAGCTTAGCGAATTGCGCTGAGCGGACTGCTTTGTTTAAAGCATATCGAGCGGGGCAAAAGCCATTTAAAGCAATGGCAGTTGCAGCAGACACACCAGGACCAGTCTCGCCGTGCGGTGCATGCAGGCAAGTGCTGGCCGAATTGTGTCCACCAGAAATGCCTGTGTATTTATGTAACTTAAAAGGAAATGTGAAACAAACAACAGTGGAAGAATTGCTGCCTGGATTTTTTAAAGCGGAGGATTTATATGAAGCAAAAAACAACAACATTTAAATCAGGGTTTGTGTCCATTATTGGCAGGCCAAATGTTGGAAAGTCAACCCTTTTAAACCGGGTGATTGGCCAGAAAATTGCCATTATGTCAGACAAGCCGCAAACAACACGGAATAAAGTGCAAGGCGTGTTGACACGAGACGACGCGCAACTTGTCTTTATGGACACGCCTGGCATTCACAAACCGAAACACCGGCTAGGCGACTTTATGATGAAAGTCGCAAAAAATACGCTCCGCGAAGTGGATTTGATTTTATACGTGGTGGAAGCGGATGCGAAATTCGGCCCTGGTGAACAGTATATTATCGAACGACTTCAGGAAACGAAAACACCGGTGTTTTTATTGATTAACAAAATTGATAAAGTTTCTCCAGAAGAATTGCTTAAAGTGATTGATTTGTACAAAGATCGTTATCCATTTGCAGAAATTATCCCGATTTCCGCATTGGAAGGGAATAATGTGCCAACGCTTGTCGAACAAATTGTGGAGCACATGGAAGAAGGGCCGCAATATTACCCGGCAGACCAAGTGACGGACCACCCAGAACGGTTTATAATTGCTGAGCTTATTCGCGAGAAAGTGCTTCATTTGACGAAGGAAGAAATTCCACATTCTGTCGCTGTAGTCATTGAACAAATCAAAAAGCGGGACAATGGCAAAGTATATGTTGGCGCCACTGTCATCGTCGAGCGTTCGTCGCAAAAAGGCATTATCATTGGCAAACATGGTGCCATGCTAAAAGAAGTCGGCCAGCTTGCCCGAAGCGACATTGAAGCGCTGCTTGGTTCTAGCGTCTATTTGGAACTGTGGGTGAAAGTCCAAAAAGACTGGCGTAACCGACCGTCTCAATTAAAGGATTATGGTTTTAATGAAAATGAATATTAACTGGGAAAACAATGGGTTCAAACTGGGCGTTTGACCATTGTTTTTTTATGTCGCCTGATTTATGATTAAACAAACAATCTGATAAAATTAACCAAATTAAAAAAGTCAAGCGCAGGCAATTAACAATATTTCCATCGAATGGGCGATGCGGATAAGGGAATGATACAACCGAAGACTTAAGGAGAGGGAGGCGTTTAACATGCTTGTTCTAACATGGAAAGTGTTTTCGCAAACGGGCAACGTTGAAACATACCTGCTTCATAAAGAGTTGGAGCGGGACATGGAAGTGCAAGAAGAAACGGCTTATGAACCAGATGATTTATCGGATTCAACCTTATCTTAAATCCTGTTGCTTGCTGTAAGGATGGACCATGTTAAAAAAACAAGATGCAATCGTGCTAAAATCAATTGATTACGGCGAAACGAATAAAATCGTAACTCTTTTTACAAAAGAAGACGGCAAACTTGCTGTTTTGGCGAAGGGGGCAAAAAAGCCTAACAGTCGCTTTGCCGCTGTCACACAGCCGTTTGTTTATGGAAGTTACTTATATTTTCAAGGAAACGGTCTTCCCTCTTTAAGCCAGGGGGAGGCCGTCGATTCATTTAAAGAACTGCAATTTGATATCGTTAAATCGGCTTATGCGGCTTATATAACGGAACTTGTCGACAAACTGACGGAAGAGCGCAAACCGACGTTCTTTTTATTTGATTGGCTTCTGCTGGCGTTGCGGCAAATCAACACCGGACAAGACGCGGAAATAATTGCACGAATCATGGATATGAAGATGCTTCCACTAGCTGGAGCAAAACCGGAGCTAGATTGCTGTGCCTGTTGCCGCTCGGAGACCCGTGATCCTGTTGCTTTTTCAGTTGCTTATGCTGGTTTTTTGTGCAGCAATTGTATTCATAAAGACGAGCGCGCTTTCCCAATCACTCTACCATTTGCCAAGTTGTTTCGAGTGCTTTATTACGTCGATTTGACGAAAGTAGGCACCATTTCTGTGAAAGCTGAAACGAAGCGGCGGTTGGAATGGATGATCCGCACCTACTACGATGAGTATGTGGGGGTACAGTTAAAAGCGCGCCGCTTTATTAGCCAACTAGACAAAATGGGCGGCTTAAGCAGTGACGTTGACAAGTAGGGGGAGCAAGCGTATAATGTGGATACGATTATAGGTGCAGTGACGGAAAAAAACAGCATTTGCCGTCTGGTTTATAGCGACTTTGGGAGGGTGGAAGCCAAAGAGCCAGAAAATGTTGGAGGCGCTTCCTGAGCACATTCGGAAGAAAGAGATTAGACGCTTATATGAAGTTGAGGCCTCTCAGGCTGATGTCCGAGGCGCACTTAAGCGTTTAATAAGTAGGGTGGAACCGCGGGTGAACCTCGTCCCTACGCCAATAGGCGTAGGGGCGCTTTTTTGTCTTCTACGCTGAAAAAGGAGGAAGTTGATCAATGAATGTACAAACAATGATTTTAACGCTCCAATCATTCTGGGCGAAACAAAATTGCATTATTTTAAATGCGTATGACACCGAAAAAGGGGCAGGCACGATGAGCCCCCATACGTTGTTGCGCACCATTGGCCCAGAGCCTTGGAATGTTGCGTATGTGGAGCCATCCCGACGTCCTGCTGATGGGCGTTATGGTGAAAACCCGAACCGGCTTTACCAACACCACCAGTTTCAAGTCATTATGAAGCCGTCTCCATTGAACATCCAAGAGTTATATTTGGATAGTCTTCGGGCATTAGGCATCGATCCTTTAAAACATGACATTCGGTTCGTAGAAGACAACTGGGAAAACCCAACGCTCGGGTGTGCGGGCCTCGGCTGGGAAGTATGGCTAGATGGGATGGAAATTACCCAATTTACGTATTTCCAGCAAGTAGGCGGCATGGAGGCCAATCCTGTTTCTGCAGAGATTACTTATGGATTAGAACGATTGGCCACATATATACAAGATAAAGAAAATGTATTTGACTTGGAGTGGGTCGAAGGGTTCACCTATGGCGATATCTTTTTACAGCCAGAGTATGAACATTCTACGTATACATTCGAAGTTTCTGATGTAGATATGTTGTTTGATTTATTTTCTACTTATGAAAAAGAAGCAGAAAGAGCGCTAGCGCGCGATCTTGTTTTTCCTGCGTATGACTATATTTTAAAATGCTCCCATAGCTTTAACTTGCTTGATGCTCGGGGCGCCATTTCCGTAACAGAAAGAACCGGCTATATTGCCCGGGTTCGCACACTCGCTCGAAAAGCGGCGCGCAAGTACTATGAAGAGAGAGAAAAGCTTGGCTTTCCTATGCTTAAAAAGGAGGACGCCCACGATGAATAAGCCATTTTTACTTGAACTAGGATTGGAGGAGTTACCGGCTCGTTTTGTTACGCCTTCCATTACACAGCTCGCTGAAAAAGTGCAAGCATGGCTTGATGATAAAGGCCTTTCGTACGGAGAAATCCACTCTTACGCTACGCCAAGAAGGCTGGCTATACTCGTTGAAGATTTGGCGGACCGGCAGCCTGATATACATGATGAATCGAGAGGGCCTGCCTTAAAAATTGCCAAAGACGAAAGCGGCGCTTGGACAAAAGCGGCGCTTGGATTTGCGAAAGGACAAGGAGTAGAAACGAGCCAGCTGGAAATAAAAGCGGTAAATGGCACTGATTATGTGTTTGCCAAAACACATAAAAAGGGTGAAAAAACAAGCGTGCTATTGCCGGAACTTAAAGAATTGATTACGGGCTTAACATTTCCAAAAAGCATGCGTTGGAACACCTACTCCCTTCGCTATGCTCGGCCGATCCAGTGGCTTGTCGCTCTCTATGGCGAGGACGTCATTCCTTTTTCAATTAACGGTATCGAAACAGGTCGAAACACGACTGGACACCGTTTTTTAGGGGCTGACTTTCCATTAGACAATCCAATCGAGTATGCGGACGCCCTGAAACGTCAATATGTCATTGCCGATGCCGAAGAGCGAAAAGCAGCGATTGTAAGTCAGTTAAAGCAAATGGAGGAAGAGCATAGCTGGGTTGTGCCAATAGATGAAGCGCTTCTTGAAGAAGTGACACAATTAGTCGAGTATCCAACTGCGCTATCAGGCTCATTTGACGATTCGTTTTTAGCTTTGCCGAAAGAAGTATTAATTACAACGATGCGTGAACATCAGCGTTATTTTCCAGTAGAAGCGAAAGATGGCCGTTTGCTTCCGTACTTTATTACAGTGCGAAACGGAAATGAAGAATATATTGAAAATGTCGCCAAGGGCAATGAAAAAGTGTTGCGTGCTCGCTTGTCTGATGCTGCCTTTTTTTATCATGAAGACCAAAAGATTTCTCTTCAGGCAGCAAACGCTAAACTAGACAACATCGTTTTTCATGAAGCGATTGGTACAATGGGCGAAAAGGTAGCCCGTATCGGCGAATTGTCCAAATGGCTTGCAGGTGAGGCGAACTTGGGTGCCCAAGAAAGGCAAACAGTGGAGCGTGCTGCCGCTATTGCCAAGTTCGACCTTGTGACTTACATGGTTGGCGAATTCCCAGAACTACAAGGAAGAATGGGTCAGGAATATGCGGAAAAAGCAGGAGAGACCCCTCAAGTAGCGAAAGCGATTTATGAGCAGTACTTGCCTCGCTATGCAGGGGACAAAGTGCCTGAAACTGAAGCGGGTGCAGTGTTGGCGCTTGCCGACAAACTCGATACGGTCGTCTCTTGTTTTTCCATTGGCTTAATCCCCACTGGCTCACAAGATCCGTATGCGTTGCGCCGCCAAGCAACGGGGATCATCCACATTCTTCTCCAAACTGAAATGCCTTTGACACTTGAAAACATGGCTGTTCATGCGCTTGATTCCATTGCAAAAAAAGGGTTTATGACAGAAAAAGTCGAAACGACCAAGCAGGAATTAATCAGCTTTTTTGCGAATCGCTTGAAGCATGTCATGCTAGAAGCTGGCTTTCGCTATGATATTGTTGATGCGGTGCTTGCCGCTCCGCTTGTCGATGTTTATACGATGTTCGCCAAGGCAAGGCTGTTAACTGAACGTGCGGAAGACCGGGAGTTTAAAGAAGTGACCGAAAGCTTGAGTCGTGTCACAAATTTGGCTAAAAAAGCGCCAAAAGGTGTTTTCGTTTCCGAAAATCTGTTTGAAAATGAAACGGAGTCACGCTTGCTTGCTGCTACGCTAGAGGTCGAGTTCGGCTTGGCTGAGGCTTGGAAGGTCAAAGATGCGTATGCCGCTTATCAAGCGTTGGCTCAGTGTCGTGCCACGATCAACACGTTCTTTGACCATACGATGGTGATGGCTGACAATGAAGCCACTCGCAATAATCGCCTTGCGCTGCTTGACCGATTGGCGAAATCAATCCAGTCCTATGCTGATTTTCAAAAGATCGTCTTCTCGGCCTAAGATTATTGGCACTGGCTTAAAAAAGAGGTGAGTCCAATCGAATTATCAACTAGGCAACAGCAAATCGTCGATATTGTAAAGGAAAATGGCCCAATTACCGGCGAACACATTGCAGAACGTCTATCCTTAACGAGGGCGACTCTACGTCCAGACTTGGCTATTTTAACAATGGCCGGGTTCCTGGACGCCCGGCCTCGGGTAGGCTACTTTTATACGGGGAAAAGTGAAAGCCCCGTTCTTGCCGATAAACTCCAGGAAATCAAAGTTCACCATTATCAATCGAGGCCCGTTTTAATTGAGCAATCAGCTTCTGTATACGAAGCGATTTGCACGATGTTCTTAGAAGATGTAGGCACACTTTTTATTGTTGATAGCGATGCAACATTGGTTGGAGTCGCTTCTCGAAAAGACTTGCTACGGGCAAGCATGGGCGGACAGTCGATTGAGTCTATTCCTGTGAGTGTCATTATGACGCGAATGCCAAACATTACGATGTGTGAAAAGGATGATTCGGTAATTGAAGTCGCACAAAAGCTCATCTCCCGGCAAATTGATGGATTGCCAATTGTAAAAAAAGTAGACACTGGATCAGGTTTCGAAGTGGTGGGGCGTATTACCAAAACCAATATTACTCAGCTGCTTGTTGATCTAGCCAGCAAAGACGGAATGTAACTTCAAAAGAAAAGGGGCGCGCTTATGACAAACGACACAGAACGCCTAGTGGTTTACATTGTTTCCGATTCCGTAGGGGAAACAGCCGAGCTTGTTGTAAAAGCTGCTGTCAGCCAGTTTAGTGGCTCCAATGTGGAGCTTAGAAGGATTCCCTATGTAGAGGACAAAGGGACGATCCAAGAAGTGGTGCAAATTGCACGCAAAGCCAAGGCGCTGATCGCGTTTACGCTTGTCGTCCCAGAAATAAGGGACTTTTTGTTGGAAAGCGCAAAGGCGGCGAATGTAGAAACGGTGGACATCATTGGGCCAGTACTTTCAAAAATTACCGACTTAACCAATGCGAAGCCACGCTATGAACCTGGGTTGATCTACCGGTTGGACGAAGATTATTTCCGCAAAGTTGAAGCTATTGAATTTGCGGTCAAATACGATGACGGCCGGGACCCCCGTGGTATTATTCTTGCCGACATTGTGCTGATCGGTGTTTCCCGTACTTCGAAAACGCCGCTCTCTCAATACTTAGCCCATAAACGGCTAAAAGTGGCGAATGTCCCTCTTGTTCCTGAGGTCGAGCCACCAGAAGAATTGTTCAAAATCTCTTCCAAAAAATGCATTGGCTTAAAAATCAGCCCAGAAAAACTAAATAGCATTCGCACGGAACGATTAAAAGCGCTCGGGCTTAAATCGGAAGCCAACTATGCAAACATCGATCGTATTAAAGAAGAACTCGAGTATGCGAAAAAGGTAATGGATCGAGTCAATTGCCCTGTTATCGATGTTTCAAATAAAGCAGTTGAAGAAACAGCCAATTTAATTTCAAGCATGTTTCAACGAAATTAAGTAGCATTGATATTTCTTACTGTTCAAATGATCCCCAATCAAGTATAATTGAACATTGGGGATTTTATCATTGATGTTTCATTGTTTTTATGTATAAAATCCTAAGAGAACAAATAAATTTAAAAAGTCAAGACTTATTCTTATTTTTTTGGCAATGATAGAACTGAAGGAAGGATAGCTGTAGCGCTTTTTTCGACACATTTTTATTTTTTTCGCCAAGGAAGAAGGAGATCTGTTGAAAATGTTGAATGATAGTGTATGGTGATTCCATCTAACACGACTGTCTACGTTGATGCGGATTCTTGCCCAGTAAAAGAAGAAGTCATTTCACTTGCGCGGACATTCGGCAAAAAAATGGTCTTTGTTTATTCTTATGCGCATACCATGAGTTTGCCAAAGGATGTAGAAACGGCTATTGTCGATACGAGTAAAGAAGCAGCAGATCTTTATTTGCTGCAATCTGTCAACCGCGGAGATGTCTGTGTGACGCAAGATCATGCGTTAGCGTCGCTCCTTCTTGTAAAAGGTGTGATCGTGTTGTCGCCCCGTGGGCATGTGTATAAAGAGGAGGAAATGCCAGCTATGCTTGCATGGAGGCATACCTCACAGAAAGCCCGGAGAGCTGGGAAAAAGACGCGTGGCCCGAAAAAATTTACAGCATCTGACCGAGCCGCGTTCTATCATGCTCTATATGCTGTACTTGAAAAGATAGCAAAGGAATAGAATTGTGGTGATTGCCTAGTGGCTGTGAAAATACCCGATGAAAAACTTACAGAGGTCAGGGAAGCAAGTGATATTGTTGAGGTCATCGGCGAATATGTGCAGCTAAAAAAGCAAGGGCGTCAGTACGGAGGCCTTTGCCCGTTTCATGACGAGAAAACGCCGTCTTTTTCTGTATCGGAAGACAAACAAGTGTACCATTGTTTTGGCTGTGGAGCCGGTGGGAATGTGTTTACTTTTTTGCAGGAATTGAAGGGCTGGTCTTTTTCTGAAACCGTCTCCCACCTCGCAGAACGTGCAAAAATAGCTTTGCCGCAAATGCAAAAAACAGAGACGGACAAACCTGAAGATGCGCGCATCAGGCAAATGAAAAAAGGCCACGAGCTCGCTGCCTCTACTTACCATAGCATTTTGACGCTAACAGAAGAAGGGGCTCCAGGGCGTGTTTATGCACAAGAGAGGCTTTTCACGCAAGACCAGATTGAACATTTCCGAATCGGCTATGCCCTTAATGATTGGGAAACGCTCGCTGTGATCTTTGAAACAAATGGCCTTGACTTAGCTGTAATGGCAGAATCAGGCCTTTTGGCGAAACGCAAACAAGGAACGGGTTATTATGACTTGTTTCGCGAGCGACTTATGTTTCCGATTACGGATAGTCAAGGAAGCGTAGTGGCATTTGGCGGTAGGGCCATTGGCGAAGGCCAACCGAAATACTTGAACAGCCCGGAAACGCCGATTTTCCACAAAGCAAAGACGTTATTCCATATGCATGAAGCTCGTCCGAGCATCCGTAAACAAAACAAAGCCCTGTTAGTAGAAGGGGCATTTGACGTAATGGCCGCTTGGAAAGCTGGAGTGACAAATGTTGTTGCTACGCTAGGCACTGCTTTAAGCAGCGATCATGCCAAACTTCTTCGCCGCAATGCAGAAGAAGTCATTTTATGTTATGATGGCGACCGTGCCGGGAGAGAAGCGATTCGCAAAGCGATTCCCGTGTTGGAGGAAGCTGGCTGCAAAGTGTCGATTTGCCTACTTCCCGAAGGGCTCGACCCAGATGATTATGTGAAGCAGCATGGCGAAGAGGCATTTGTGCGCATACTCGACAACGAATGTTTATCTGTAATGGCCTTTCGAATGTTGGATTTAAAGCAAGGCAAGAATATGCAAAATGAAGGAGATCGGCTCCAATATATCGAAGAAATCGTACAGATGTTGGCAAAACTCGAGCATTCTGTCGAACAAGAATACTATTTGCAGCAACTTGCAGAAAGTTTTACACTGCCGATGGATGTGTTGCGCCAAGAGTTAAGCCGGGCCGAACGCCTACTCAAACAAACAAAAGAGACACCTAAAGCGCTGCCGCGAGCGGAAAAGCCAACTTCCGGCCGAAAGCAAGGAAGCGCACGGCCTGTACCAGCTCATGTCAAAGCCGAACGGATCTTGCTAGCTTATATGCTCCAAGATACGGAAATGGTGTGGCGCGTCTCAGAAAAGCTAGGAACTGGCTTTAACCTCGAAGAACACCAAGCCCTTTATGCTTATTTGCTTTCATTTGTAACTAGAGAGCCTGATGCGAGCATGAAGCGTTTTGTAGAAAGCCTTGAAGATCGAAGGCTTGCAAAGCTGGCGGCATATTTGCTCATGCAACCATTAAAAAATGAGTGTTCAGACGAGGAGCTTGCTGATTATATAAAGCGGATTGAGCAATACCCAAAATGGGTAAAACTGAAAGAACAGCAGCAGGCTGCGCGGTTTGAACAAGACCCAATCCGGGCGGCAAAACTGCAAATGGAGTTGATTCGCTTAAAAAAAGAGCTCCAAAGCCAGTAATGTATGGTTTAATTTTGGAAGGAGGGGATCGAATGGCTGACAAACCGTTGCGTCCTGTAACAGAAGGTGACCTTACCATCGATCAAGTAAAAGAACAACTGGTGGAAACTGGGAAAAAACGTGGTACATTGACGTATGCCGAAATTACAGAGAAAATGGCTGCGTTTGAACAAGATTCAGACCAAATGGATGAATTTTACGAGTATCTTGGTGAACAAGGCGTGGAACTTTTGAACGAAAGTGAAGACGACGTGCCATCGCTTGCACAAGTAGCCAAAGACGAAGAAGAGTTTGATTTAAATGATTTAAGCGTCCCTCCAGGGATTAAAATAAATGACCCAGTCCGTATGTATTTGAAAGAAATTGGCCGTGTTCCATTGCTTTCAGCGGAAGAAGAAATCGATTTGGCTAAACGAATTGAACAAGGCGACGAAGAGGCGAAAAAACGGTTAGCGGAAGCGAATTTGCGCCTCGTTGTTTCGATTGCAAAACGTTATGTTGGCCGCGGCATGCTATTCCTTGATTTAATTCAGGAAGGCAATATGGGTTTAATTAAAGCTGTTGAAAAGTTCGATTATGACAAAGGCTTTAAATTTAGCACATATGCCACTTGGTGGATCCGCCAAGCAATCACACGGGCCATTGCAGACCAAGCCCGTACGATCCGCATTCCTGTGCATATGGTTGAAACGATTAATAAGCTGATCCGTGTACAGCGCCAACTTTTACAAGATTATGGGCGCGAGCCAACCCCAGAAGAAGTCGGCAAAGAGATGGATTTAAGCCCCGACAAAGTAAGAGAGATTTTAAAAATTGCCCAAGAGCCTGTATCGCTAGAGACGCCAATTGGCGAAGAGGATGATTCCCATCTAGGCGACTTTATCGAAGACCAAGAAGCTCTAGCGCCATCGGATGCAGCCGCGTACGAGCTGCTGAAAGAACAACTCGAAGACGTCCTCGATACACTAACTGACCGTGAGGAGAACGTATTGCGCTTACGTTTCGGGCTTGATGACGGCCGGACAAGAACGCTTGAAGAAGTAGGCAAAGTGTTTGGCGTTACGAGAGAGCGAATTCGCCAAATTGAAGCAAAAGCGCTCCGTAAATTGCGCCATCCTAGCCGCAGCAAGCGTTTAAAAGACTTTCTTGATTAATTAAAGAGATCGCTGATCGTTTGGCTTGCCCCTTTGCAAGCCAAACGATTCTATTTTGCTTAATTCCTATTTTACTGGGTATGAAAGGGAAATGCAAATCGCCATTTGAAATTTTCTTAATAGTATCATCTGGCAAATTGTTGGTTTTTCAATTAAAATAGGGACGAGCCCTTTTCAGAAGTGTCCATATACAGTAAACTAAAGAAGATTCGTGCTTTTTTACATAAGAAAAAGACCTCTAACTTAGAAAGGAGAGCACTTTTAATGAAAGGACGCCCATTAATCCCTTTTGCCATTATTGCATTGCTTGGTGTCGTTTTAATGGTTGCGCTTTCAGCTGTTGGCAACCATATGCGCAACATCGCTGAGGAAGGCGGAGAAGGGGCACAAGAGGAAGTCGTGATTGATGATCCAATCGAATACGGCGAAACAGTTGTCTCAGAATCGTGCATTGCCTGCCATGCCAATGACTTATCAGGCACCGGAAATGCTCCGGCTATCAATAATTTAGAGGGACGTTTGTCTCATGAAGAAATTGTTGAAATTGTCACCAATGGGCTAGACGGCGGCATGCCGGCTTTCGGAGGCCAATTGCAAGAGAATGAAATTGAAGCCGTAGCAGAGTATTTGCTTGACGCTTCCCAATAAGAGCAGGGGAAACCTTGCTCTTTTTCCATTTCGCTTTAGCGTTCTTAGGAACGGTTAGAGATTTATTGCAATCCGTATACATTGGGGGTTCCAAAATGAATGACAAACAGCTATCCTTGCGCCTTGAGCGGGTAGCCTCTTACCTATACCATTTTAAGCGCATAGCAGACATCGGATCCGATCATGGGTACCTCCCTTGCTATCTGGCATTGCGGTGCCCCGGTTTGACTGCAATTGCCGGTGAGCTGAATGAAGGGCCGTATCAATCGGCCTGTGCGCAAGTGAGTCGCTCAGGTCTTTCTGATGCGGTAGAAGTCCGTAAAGGAAATGGCTTAGAAGTACTGAGAAGCGATGATAAGGTTGAAGCTATTGCGATTGCAGGTATGGGTGGGCCGTTAATTGCTTCGATCTTAGAAGAGGGCAAAACAAAGTTGCGAGGTGTTCAAACCCTTGTGCTTCAGCCCAATATCGCCGCCCATGCAGTGCGGGAGTGGCTTTCACATCACGAATTTTCGATTTCAGCCGAAGAAATCATAGAAGAAGACGGCAAAATATATGAAATTATTGTGGCGGTGCCAGAAAAAGGCACATCGTCTCTTACAGAAGCAGACTTGCTGCTTGGCCCGATTTTGCGGCGTGAACAAGGGTCGGCTTTTCAAAAAAAGTGGCGCCGTGAACAACAAAGCTGGCTTCAAGTATTAGAGGAACTAAAAAAAGGGAAACAGACAAAGGAAATGAGCGACAAACAAAGAAAGCTTGAAAGAAAGTTGCAGCTTGTGAAGGAGGCATTGGGAGAATGAAAAACACGATTGCAGCAAATACGCTTATTCAATACTTTGAGTCGTTTGCCCCAAAGTCTTATGCGCTGGAAGGCGATAAAAACGGTTTAATGGTTGGGTCACTGAAAAAAAAGGTCAAAAAAGCAATGGTCGCCCTTGATGTACTGGAAAAAACGATCGATGAAGCGATTGAAAAGGACGTTGACTTTATCCTGGCCCACCATCCGTTGTTGTTCCATCCTCTTAAACAAATCGATGTAGACACGCCGATGGGGAGAATGATAAAAAAAGCAATTGAACATGAGATTACTATTTATGCTGCCCATACGAATCTTGATGTGGCCGAAGGGGGCGTTAATGATTTGCTTGCAGAACGCCTTCAATTCAAAGATAGCAATGTGCTGGCGCCGACCTATACAGAAACATTGCAAAAGCTCGTTGCTTTTGTTCCGGCTTCCCATGCGAAACAAATCCGTGAGGCCCTTGGCGCTGCTGGTGCTGGCCACATTGGCCACTATAGCCACTGTTCCTTTTCGGCGGAGGGAATTGGGCGTTTTCGTCCACAAGAAGGAACAAACCCTTATATTGGCACGATAGGGAAAGAAGAAGAAGTAGGCGAAGTACGCATTGAAACCATTGTACCTGCCAATAGGAGCGGCAAGGTCATTGCGGCTTTGATTAAGGCGCATCCGTATGAGGAACCTGCCTACGACTTGTATCCACTTGATCAACCACAATTTCAACGAGGACTCGGTCGTATCGGAAAAGTGGAGGGCGACCATACGCTAGCCTCATATGTTGAATTTGTTAAACAGGCGCTAGGTGTAAAAACGGTCCGTGTTGTTGGTGAGTTGGATACGAAAATTAGAAAAGCCGCTGTGCTCGGAGGCGATGGCAATAAGTATGTGATGCAAGCCAAACGAGCTGGCGCAGACGTGCTCATCACTGGAGATTTGTATTACCACGTTGCTCAAGACGCATTAATGGCAGGCATGTGTGTCATTGATGCTGGCCATCATATCGAGGCGATTATGAAAGAAGGCGTTGCGGAGAAAATCGCAGCACTATTGAGCGAAAACGGCTACCACATTGATATATTCGCTTCTGCCCAGAGCACAGAGCCTTTTCAATTTTTATGAGAATAAAAAAACAAGCAAGCCGCGCTTTCGCGTCGCTTGCTTGTTGAACATTATTTTTTGACACGCACTTTTGGAAGGATTTTCTCGATCGGCACTTTTTTCGCCGTGTCCCATGTCGATTCATCATTTGGGTCATAGTTCTCGATAAAGGTTATCACTTCTTTTGTAATCGGTGTCGGCGTTGACGCGCCTGACGTCACACCGACTTTCTTGGCGTCTTTGATCCACTCTAGCTTTAGTTCAGACAAATCGCCAATACGGTAAGCGGGTGTACCGGCAATTTGCTCGGAAACTTGCGCCAATCGGTTGGAATTGTTGCTTTTTGGATCGCCGACAACAATCACAATGTCACATTGAGAAGCTTGTTCCGCAACCGCCTCTTGGCGGACTTGCGTTGCTAAACAAATTTCATTGTGTACTTCTGCGTTTGGATAGAGCTCCATAGCGCGCTTCATAATATCGGCTACATCCCATTGGCTCATCGTCGTTTGGTTGGTAATAATAATGTCACGGTCATCCAATGTCAGCTGCTCCAGGTCTTCCATTGTCTCGACAAGGTGCACAGAGTCAGGAGCAACACCCATTGCCCCCTCTGGTTCAGGATGACCTTGTTTTCCAATGTAAATAAACTGATAGCCTTCTTCTGCTTTTTCCCGTATTAAATCATGTGTTCGCGTCACGTCCGGGCATGTCGCATCAATGCAAGTCAGTCCTTTTTCTTTAGCGAGGCGGCGAACTTCAGGAGATACACCGTGCGCTGTAAAAATGACCGTTCCATGAGTGACGTTTTTTAAAATTTCAAGGCGGTTCGGCCCGTCTAATGAAATAATGCCATCCTCTTTAAACGCGTCCGTCACATGTTGATTATGAACAATTTGCCCCAATATATATAAAGGCCTTGGTAAGTCCAAGTTTTGCGCCGCTTGTCTCGCCATCACCATTGCATCCACTACGCCGTAACAGTATCCTCTTGGCGAAATTTTTAAAACGTCCATTTAATTTAGAGGCCTCCTAAAAAAACGGGGCTGCTTACTTTCTAAAAAAGTGAGAGCCCTGTTTTGATGATTTCTCTTCTATTGTAATGGAGATCAAGGAGCCTGACAATCAGGAAGCCTTATGATTTCGTCGAACAATAATGGCTTAATTAGCGGTATCGAGCAAATTGTTGTCAATAAATTCATAGGCCTGTTCTTCCGAAAAATCTTGGACCGCTACAAGTTCGCTGGCTAACACTTGCCGTGCTTTTTGCAAATGATGGCGATCTTGGATATGGAGTCCGTTTGACCGTTCTGCCTGTTTTTTCGAGAGTGACGACACTAAATGAGCAGCGTCGATAATGCTGCCTGTCTTTAATAAATTTTCCGTATCTCGAGAAAATTGACTCGTTGAAGGCGGCGTATCAGGCCCGTTTTGCAATGCTTTTGCGACCTTTTCAAGATCAGAGGAGGGAATGACCTTTCGGAGCCCTGATTGCTCGATTCGAGACTCTGGAAGCATAAGCGTTATATCTACCAATGGGAAATGAAGGATGAAATACAAATGCGTCTCACCCAATACATCTTTCTCCTCCACCTCTTGGATCGTCCCTGCACCATGGTAGGGGTAAACAACTTTGTCGCCAACTTTAAACATGGACATTCCTCCAATCAAGTGATAGAAGTCAGTATACCACATTTAAAGATAAATTTCAAATTATACTACTGTGGGCAGAAACTTGTCAATAACCAAAACGAAATTTTTACACATAAAGTTTAGGCTTTGGAAGTTCATCTCCAGCAGGCTTCTTTCTTTTTGTGACAATCACCGCTGTGTCTAAAGGTTTGGCTTGCGTTTCGACGTCAACTTGTCGTTCTGTTTCCTCACTGTCAGCAGAAGCGGTTTTTAGTTCGGCTGTTTCTTCACCGCCAGTCGATTGGGCTTCTGGCTCTATTGTTTCTTCCGTGCCTGTTGGATCTTCATCTGCCGACTGAGAAGAAGAACGCAAAATCCGCCAAAGCGTCGGCGCATTTTTAATTAGTGGCCCGTACTGTTGGATCATCGGTGCGACTTGTTGGGTGATGCCTAACACACGTTGCGTATTATTCAGGATCGTGGTTAAGTTCATGCCACTACCGAACAACCTGCTGCCAGCTGTAAAGCTGCCAGCGCCAACACGAGAGGCGGCGCCGCCAAATAAGCGCGATAATAAACCACCGCCGACTCTTTGCGTCGCAAAGGAAGGCGCCACCTGCCCAGGAATGGTTGCCAGAGGCCGGGCGGCAGACTGGACCAATCTTGGTGCCATGCCTGACCCCATCATTGAGCTAGGCCCAAAAAAGGGATTGGGTGTTGCCGGGAACGGTTGCATCGGAAGGGAACTTGCGGGAGGGCCTAAAAAAGAGTGCATGTCAATTTTCCCCCATCTTTATATAGTCTCTTACCTGCAACCTATGCAGCAGTCGTATAAATCGTGTCTTTAAATGCAAATGGACGAATTACATGCCAGTGTGGTAAAATGAAGTATTGCAATCGAACGGAAAGTAGGAGTTAAAAATGAATGCTGAACATTTTAGCCGTTTAGGTTTAAACGAGCGACTGCTCAAAGGATTGAGCGCTATTGGCGTCAAGCGTCCAACCGAGATTCAGGAACGATTGATTCCAGCGATTTTAAATCGAAAAGATGTGATTGGCCAGTCGCAAACAGGGACAGGAAAAACATTTGCGTTTTTACTGCCGATCATCGAACAGCTCGATATCGAGCAAAACGAGGTACAGGCAGTGATCACTGCCCCTACACGAGAACTTTGCGCCCAATTATTTGATGAGTTAAAAAAGCTGATTGTCTATTATGACGGGCAAGTAGATGCGCAGCTTTTCGTTGGCGGCACGGACAGAAAACGGCAAGCACAGCGGTTGTCCACTAAGCAACCGCACATTGTCATCGGCACGCCAGGGCGGATTGCTGACCTTGTCAATACATCTTCCTTGCTTGTATATACGGCTAAGACGCTTGTCGTTGACGAAGCGGATCAGATGCTTGATATGGGCTTTTTAGAAGACGTGGACAAGGTTGCCGGAAGGTTAGCCGAGGACCTGCAAATGCTTGTCTTTTCGGCAACCGTTCCTGAAAAGCTGCAACCATTTTTAAAAAAATATATGAATAACCCACGGCATGTTCATGTTCAACCAGAAAAGCTGGCGGCAGAGCGTGTTACCCACCAGCTTGTTCCAGTGCGCCACCGGGACAAGTTGACTGTGTTGAAAGAGACTATTCGCGGCTTAAACCCGTATTTGGCGATCATCTTTACCAATACAAAAGAGCAAGCCGACGAAGTGACAGCAGCTTTAGCTACTGAGGATATACTTGTTGATTGCCTCCATGGTGGCCTCGCACCGCGGGAACGCAAAAAAGTAATGAAACGGGTTGAGGATTTATCAATCCAGTATTTGGTTGCAACCGATTTGGCTGCGCGAGGCATTGACATTAAAGGCGTGACACACATCATCAATTACGCGTTTCCGCAAGACTTGGATTTTTATGTCCATCGGGTCGGTCGGACAGCGCGGGCTGGCGCAGACGGCATTGCCTTGTCGCTGTATGAGCAAAGTGATGAAGCGGCGTGTGCGAAGCTTGCCAGTCGGGGGATTGTTTTTTCATTTGTGGAATTCAAAGATGGTGAATGGACAGAGCTCGTTAAGCCTCCTGTGGGAGCGGGTCGGATCAATCGAAAGCAACCAACAGACAAAGGGAAAGCCACTGTTGAAAAGCAAACAGGTAATCGGCCCATTCGGACCGGCGGCAAGGCAAAAGCTAGGCCTAAAAAAGTAAAGCCTGGGTATAAACAAAAAGCGAAAGCCGCTATTGCCAAACAGAAAAAACGGGAGAGACGCTTAAACGCGCGTAAAGAGAAATAATACGGAGGGAGATTTCATGTCATTGTTAATTGGTTCCCATGTGTCGATGAGCGGAAAGAAAATGTTGCTGCAATCGAGTGAGGAAGCAGCCTCTTACGGTGCAACGACATTCATGATTTATACAGGGGCGCCTCAAAATACACGGCGCAAAGCGATTGAGGATTTAAACATTGAAGCGGGGAAAGCCCATATGGCGGAGCATGGCCTATCAAACATTGTCGTCCATGCTCCATATATCATCAATATTGGCAATACGCAAAAGCCAGAAACCTTTCGCCTCGGCGTTGATTTTTTGCGATCTGAAATTGAACGTACTGAAGCGATAGGTGCAAAACAGATTGTACTTCATCCAGGTGCTCATGTAGGTGCAGGGGCAGAGGAAGGCATTAAAAAGATCATTGAAGGTTTAAACGAAGTTCTTACTGAAAAGCGCGATGTACAAATCGCTCTTGAGACGATGGCTGGGAAAGGGTCTGAGTGCGGCTGTACGTTTGAGGAACTTGCTAAAATCATAGACGGCGTCACGCACAATGAGCGTTTATCGGTTTGTTTCGATACATGCCATACGCACGATGCAGGCTATGATATTGTCAATGATTTTGACGGCGTGCTTGATGAATTTGACCGGATCATCGGAGCAGAACGGATTAAAGTCGTCCATGTCAATGATTCTAAAAATGAACGCAGTGCTCGGAAAGACCGCCATGAAAACATTGGCCATGGCCATATTGGCCTTAAAGCGCTTGATTATATTGTCCATCATGACCAATTTAAAGACATTCCTAAAATTCTAGAAACGCCTTTCATAGGCAAAGACAAAAAAGATAAAAGGCCTCCATACAAACATGAAATTGCCTTGTTGCGCCGGGAGTTGCTAGATCCTATTGAAAAATAAAGTTCCCAACACAAAGATTTTTTAATAGGCGGTGTGGCTAAAATTTTTCAAGCTCACGTTCTTATATAAGACGTGAGCTTTTTGTGTTAATCCAAATAATGTTGAAATTGCTCAAACAATTCGTCGACAACACCGGCAATATACGGGTCTGTTTCCGTTCGCAGCCTCTCTAAAATTTGGTCGATTTGTGCTCGGTTTCCGATGTCGATCCGTTGTGCCTTTATGATTTTGAAAATTGCTTTTGTTTGTGCTGGCGTTACTTGGTAACCATGTTTGTGCGCTAATTGAATAAATTCGGATTCAGTAATCGAATTGATTTTTTGGTTAATGAGCTGCTGCATAATGATATTCACTGTGCAAAACCGCCCCCTTTATAAAGAAAGTCTTGTTACTATATGATCGGGAATTTTAATTAGAACAAAAACAGGAAAAAACGCCATTATCTCGAATAAGAATAGAGTAGCGGGGAATGTTTACGGCCATGGTTGTTAGATAAGGATCACTACTGAAGAAGGAGGGGCAAGGATGTGCAAGCTTTCCCAAAATCAAAAAGCAGCCCCTATAGGGAGTAACCAAGTGCGGCAAATGGCAAAAAGCGTAGATGTACACGATGACCATTTACTTTACATAAAAGAACCGCCTGACGTCGCACATTCAATGTTTTCTTTTATTAAAGCAATGGATATTCCTTACTTAAAGGTAGACGAGTGCTTTCGACAGCTCCACTGGAGCGAATCCTTTGTTCATCTCACCGATTTGGCAGAAAAAGACCTTGAAGAACAAACACTGGCAGAGTTAGGCGTTTCTGATCATTTGCTGCATTTTATTAATGAACAATTAAGCATCTCAGTCGGGCGAGGCAACCAGATTGTTAAAAACTGTTATGAAGATGACGATGCGACAATCAAAGTGACTGTATTTCCTGAGAGAGGGACGTATGCTTTTGTGTACTATGTGCTTTTAGAAGATTTGACGGTGAAACGGAAATTCGAGGAATTAGTCACATTTCAACATCAAATGCAAGCAGTATCGCATATTGCTGCCAGTGTCGCCCACGAGCTCCGGAACCCGTTGTCTGTCATTAAGGGTTTTTTGCAATTATCCCATTTGACGAGCGATTTTCAGAAGTATTACAATACGATTATTTCAGAGCTAAACCGTATGAATGTCATTATTGAAGATTTTCTATCGGTTTCACGCAAAAAGAACGACCGTAAATGGCAATCGCCAGCACAGTTGCTCCAATCACTTGCTGAACTGATGCGGGCAGAATGCTCTCTGCACAGTGTTGAATTTCAACTTGACATTGAAGAAACGTTTGCGATATGCCATGTAAACGAATCGATGTTTAAGCAAGTTATGCTTAATTTGTTGCGCAATTCAATTGAAGCTTATGAAGAGCAGTCAACTGGACGGCGGCTGGAAATAAGAAGCAGGGAAGTTGGCGAGCAAGTCGTTATTGAGCTGATCGATAATGGCAAAGGCATGCCTGATACTGTTTTAAGCCAACTTGGAAAACCATTTTTTACGACAAAAGAAAAAGGCACGGGCGTCGGTATCCCGTTATGCAAAAAGATTATTGAAGACCATGGAGGCACATTTGATATTCAGAGTGAAGCCAATGTTGGGACGCGAATTGAGATGATATTGCCATTATTAGTTTAAAAAGGATATTTATTGGTTTTGTTCCAATCATTTTTCGAGCCTGAATGAGCCTTTTATTGGAGCGGATCAAGTGAAATAAGGCAGCAATTCGCCCTTTGAGAGAGTATTGTGGAGGAAATGCAAGGTTTTTAATTGATTTTTAGGTATTTGCCGCTTCTAGCCACTGTTTGTCTCCTTGTTCCTGATGGCGCAATCGCTTATGCTTTCAGCGTTCAAAGAACAAAGGAGTGAGACAGTGTGAAGCGAACAATGAAAGTACTGTTGGCAGCTGCTTTAGCGGCTTTAGTTGGTGGCGCCTTTTTACTTATACATGATTACCGCGAAACAAACAAGGAGCTGGCCAAGGAAAATGAGGAAATGAGGCAGCTTTTTGGCTCGATGGAAGAGGAGTTGCAAGAAACAGGTGCTGTTGCCGAAGAATTGTCATTTGAAGACAATCATCAAGTCTGGTCCGAAGCAATGAAGCTTGCGGATGAATTATATGAAGACAGCGATGGCCATTTTAAAAAAGAGTGGGGGATGTATTTAGCTCATTTAGCAGAACAAAAGCAAATGAATCCCTACCTTGTGTATGAATTGCTCAAAGTTGAGAGCGGAGAACAGTTTGATACAAATGCGGTCGGTCCAAAGACAAAATATGGTCATGCTTATGGAATGGCGCAGTTTATGACTAATACGGCTCCGTGGATTGCTGAAATGGCTGGCGTAGAATATCGCCAAGACCTGCTTTTTGATCCATTCTACGCGATTCAGCTTTCCGTTGAATATTTGGATTTTCTTTATGATCAATATGGCGATTGGGATAAAGCATTGACTGCCTATAACCGCGGCATGGGTGGTTTAGAATCGTATATCAATGAAAACGGCGATGCAAAAAGCAGTTATGCGGTAAAGATCCAAACGGCAGCAGAACGACATGGAGCACCTGCCGTCGTTTACGCAGGCGATGAGTAACAAGCAACATGAGTCGAATGGAAAGGACGAAAAACGTGTGTATCGGGCAAACGACGACGTATCGAGCGTTTGTCTACAGTCTTAGAGCGCCTAGCGCTCTTTTTTTAATGGTCCAACCGATTGTTTTTTTCTCTAGACATTTAAAAAATAATCGTTATAATAGGAGAAGGATTAAATCGGAAGCATTCTGAATAAGTAGGACGGTGAAAACATGGACCGCTATGCTCCGCTGGCAGAGTTAAAAAACGTATCATTTCATTACGGGAAGCGTCCCGTTTTAAGCAATATTTCGTTAACAATTGAAAAAGGCGCCTTTTTAGGGATTGTCGGTCCCAATGGGTCAGGGAAATCGACGCTAGTAAAATTGCTTCTTGGGCTTCTGCGCCCAGATGAAGGCAGCATTTCTTTATTCAATCAACCACAAGACAAGTTTAAACAATGGGATAAAATCGGCTATGTTTCCCAAAAAGCAAATAGCTTTTCTAGCGGCTTCCCGGCGACTGTTTTTGAAGTAGTGTCAATGGGATTGTACGCCAAAGTCGGGTTGTTTCGCTTTTTGCGCAAACAGGATAAAGACAAAATTAATGAGGCCATTCGCCAAGTAGGCATGTCAGAGTATATGCATGAAAACATCGGTGAATTGTCAGGGGGCCAACAACAACGCGTCTTTATTGCGAGAGCCCTTGTGAGCGACCCAGAACTCCTTATTTTAGATGAGCCGACCGTTGGGGTCGATGCCAAAAGTGTTAGTGATTTTTATGGGTTATTAAGAAAGCTGCATAAAGAAGACGGGAAAACATTGCTGTTGATTTCCCATGATATTGGAGCAATGACGCAATACGTAAACGAAGTTGCCTGCTTAAATAAAACAATCCATTTTCATGGGACGTCAGATGAATTTGTTGCCAAAAACGATAAACTTGAATTTTATGGGCATGACGTTCAACTTCTAACCCATAACCATGAAGGAGTTGCCCATGTTTAGCGCGTTCTTGACTTATGATTTTTTACGATATGCTTTTTTTACAGGGATGCTCATCGGTGTGTTAGCTCCACTTCTAGGAGTATTTCTAGTGGTCAGGCGGATGTCGCTCATCGCTGACGCTCTATCACATATCACCCTTTCAGGAATTGCTTTTAGCTTATTGCTTGGCAGTTACTTTCCATTTATGAGCGGGGCGAACCCTCTTTACTTAGGAATGGCATTTTCTGTAGGCGGGTCCCTTTTTATTGAGAAACTTCGCCAAGTATACGTCCATTACAAAGAAATCGCGATTCCAATTATCATGTCTGCTGGGATTGGTCTTGGGGTTATTTTTATTTCTTTGGCCAATGGCTTTAACAATGACTTGCTCAATTATTTGTTTGGTTCAGTCATTGCCGTCAATCGCAGTGACTTTATTACGATCACGATCATAACGGTTGTCGTTTTTGTTGTGCTGATCTTTTTTTATAAAGAATTGTTCTTTTTGTCATTTGATGAGGAGCAAGCAATTGTTTCAGGAATTAACCGGCGCCTGGTCCATCTCGTGTTTATGGTAATGGTTGCCCTTGTGATTGCCGCTTCGATGCGGGTTGTGGGGATTCTGCTTGTTTCCTCGCTTATGACACTGCCTGTTGCGAGCGCCATGCGTTTTGCTAAAGGGTTTAAACAATTGTTTGTGTTTGCTGTTGCCTTTGGCGAAATGGCCGTGATTGGCGGTTTAATTGCTGCTTACCAACTGCAAATAGCACCAGGTGGGGCGATTGTCATAATTGCTGTCATCATTTTGCTTTTGTCACTAGCATTTGGGCGAAATCGCAAAAAAGGCTTATTCTTATTCGGTAGGGGAAACACACCTAGTCAAGCTTAAAAAAATCCGTTAAACTAAAAGAAAGTCTAAAAAGAGGGTCGATTGCATGGATGTATCAACTGCACTTAATCGTCTAAAAGAAGAAGGGTATAAGTATACGGGCAAGCGGGAAGAGATGCTAAAGCTGTTTGCGGCTAACTCCCGTTATTTAAGTGCACGAGGGGTGTTGGAAGCAATGCAAGACCGCTATCCAGGACTAAGTTTCGATACCATTTATCGGAACCTTTCCCTTTTTGCTGAGATTGGTTTGTTGGAAACGACAGAGCTGGACGGGGAAAAACGTTTTCGATTCAGTTGCGAAACGTCGGACCATCATCACCATCTTATCTGCTTAGAGTGTGGGAAAACAGAGCATTTTCACAATTGCCCAATGGACGAGTCGCTTGCAAAACGATTTCCCCATTTCCATGTTACTGGACATAAATTTGAAATATACGGCATGTGCGAACAATGCCAGCAGTAAAAGCTTAAGGGAGAGCCCTTAAGCTTTTTTACGTTTGGGAGGAAAGTCGTTTAAGAAATAGGCAAGCGTTGCCATGTATTCCGGCTTGTTTTAGCGCGAAAGCTAAGAGCAGGAGGGGATAATCAATGAGTCCAATTGTCCATTGCCGAGTATCTAACTGCACCTTTTGGGCAGAGGGAAACAAATGCGGCGCTGAAGAAATTCTTGTGGAAACCGATCCTTACGCAGCAGACTATGATATCGAGGCAAGTAGTGAATGGCATGCCGATGCAAAAGAGGACGTACACGAACATGCCGAACAAAGCGCAGAGACGTGTTGCCAAACCTTCAAACCAAAAAAAGAACACTAAGGCTTACCAACTAAGTCAATAACCGCTCAAACGCTTGTCAGACGAGGAGTGCGGCCGAGGGAAGATGCGAATAGAACGGGGGTTCATGAGCAGCGGTTTTCTTGCACATGAAACGACCGTTTCAAAGCATATGAGTGAGGCAAACGACGAAGTATGCGAGCGTTTGTCTGCAGTCTGAGGGGCTTGCCAAGCAAGCCCCCTTTTATATAGGAGACGCCTTCCCGCTTTTAAGCCAGCGTTCCATCCAATGATATGCTTCTTGCCAGTTTCGCACGCGTACGACAGATTGTGGGGTTGGCATTTGGTTGTATGGCGTATCGAATAAGAGGACAGGAATCGCAAATTCTTCAGATATCATGACGGCATTATCATGTTTGTCTTCAAGAAAAACGTCAAGCTTTTGCGCTTTAACGGCCTCAAGTTTATCATGCTTGCCGACAAGTTCAATATGGTGATAAGGCACTTGGCGATTCGCGAACCAAGAGGTCGTAACGTCTGTCAAGTGTTTACGTCTGGCTGTGATGTAAATGAGCTCATGTTCTTTACTCCAATTTAGAAGGGCCTGTTTGGCACCATAAGCGAGCTCTGCTTCAGCATAGATTGTAGGTTCATTTATTTCCATCCAATCCCAAAATTCTTTGTCTGAAATGCGAAGGATTTTAGTCAAGTCGTATTCAGACAAATCAGCTAGTGTGAATTTCTTATTAAAATCTTTATTTAAATAAGGGACAAACGTAGCTGGGTCTGTAATCGTACCGTCAATATCGAGTCCAATCCGTTTTTTCATTACAATTACACCTCTTTTAGTAATACTTGGCAGCATGTATCGTTTCCTTTTACGGCAAACTAACGACAATCTTCATAAGAAAGCGGGGGAAGCATTTTGGCAGAAAACAAACAGAAAGAAACGGTTAAACTAGTCGATGAAAATGATCCGTCGCTAACCTTTTTAAATACGCATGTGGATGGCCATGATGGCGAAGAAGGCTCAGACTACTTGCTGGACAATCAGGATGAAAACCGTTTTAACGAGGAAACGGCAAGTGAATTTTCGGCGGACGAAAGGTTGCGAGAACAAGATACAGAAGAAGAGACAGACCGAACAGATGCGGGGAAAGGGATAGGTACGTTGGCGCTCGTCCTCTCGCTTACTTCCTTGTTTCTTGTCCCATTATTGTTAGGGACAGCCGGCATTATTTGCGGCGCTGTTGCCATTTCAAGAGGGGCAAGAGGGTTAGGCATTTGGGCCACCGCAATCGGCATTGTTTCTGTTCTCTCTACGCTTATCTTTTCACCCTTTTTTTAAACGAAAAAGCCGGCTCGGACCCGAGTCGGCTTTTAAATGGTTTAATTCGGCTGAGCTTCGCGTTGTTTTGCATAATGCTCTTCTGCAAGTTTATCGATTTCTTTCTTTAGCTCTTCCACCATTGTTTCTTCTGGAACTTTACGGACAATCTCGCCTTTCATGAACAAAAGTCCTTCGCCCCGTGCTCCGGCAATGCCGATATCTGCTTCTCGGGCTTCGCCTGGGCCATTTACGGCGCAACCGAGAACAGCGACTTTGATCGGTGCTTTAATTTTTGAAATGTATTCTTCCACTTCGTTGGCAATGCTAATCAAATCAATCTCAATCCGGCCGCACGTCGGGCAGGAGATGAGTGTCGCTGCATTAGCAGCTAGGCCAAACGATTTCAAAAGTTCACGTGCCACTTTTACTTCTTCAACCGGATCAGCCGACAGCGATATCCGCAATGTGTTGCCAATACCCATATGCAGAAGAGCACCAATTCCAGCTGCGCTTTTGACCGTCCCGGCAAAAAGCGTGCCTGATTCAGTAATGCCTAGATGGAGCGGGTAGTCGAATGCTCTGCTCGCTTTGTCATAAGCTTCGATTGCTAAACGCACATCCGAGGCTTTCATCGATACGATAATATCGTAAAAATCGAGTTCTTCTAAAATACGGATATGGTGCAATGCACTTTCGACCATCGCGTCAGCAGTTGGATAGCCGTATTTCTCAAGCAAATGGCGTTCCAACGAGCCGGCGTTGACGCCAATACGGATCGGAATGCCTTTTTCTTTTGCTGCCTTTACGACTGCTTCTACATTTTCGCGCTTGCCGATGTTGCCAGGGTTGATACGGATTTTGTCAGCGCCGCCTTCAATTGCTTTAAGCGCAAACTTGTAGTTAAAATGAATATCAACGACAAGGGGGATATTGATGCGTTTTTTTATTTCAGAGATTGCTTCTGCAGCTCGCATATCTGGACAAGCTACACGTACAATCTGGCAGCCCGCTTCTTCTAATCGATTAATTTCCGCAACAGTCGCTTCGACATCATGCGTTTTTGTTGTCGTCATGCTTTGGATAATAATTTCATCATTTCCCCCTATTGTCAGGTTTCCTACCTTAACAGGGCGCGTATTTTTGCGGTGAACTCTCTCGGCCATAGACCTAATCGCTCCTTTGAGGGGCAGTTGTGCCCATCTTTTGTCTCCTATGGAGTCTGTTCTATTCTATCAATGATTAACTAGGGCTGGCAAGGATATTCACTCAGGTTCACCATCATACAAAGGAAATCGGTAACGGTGGCCGACTTGAAGCGCGTTTGGCTCCATTTGTTCATTTAATTCGCGGAAGTCTGCGATGATTGATTCGATTGGACGGTCGACTTGGCGGCCATGCAAATGTTCAACGACAGAGAGGACAGTTTGCCCTGGCTCAATAATCACTTCTTGATAGGGGAGGGATGGCTCATCCTCTCCTTGATCCTCTTTCACGTGAACGGCTAAAGAGGCAGGAGGCGTACTAGTCCCTTTCTCTTCTGCAAACGTACCGCCAGTTAAATCATGGTGTATGCCAAGAATAACAATAATCAAGACAATCCCGTAAAAGATCCGTTTCACAGCGCAGCCGCCTCCTTTTTGCATGAATGGCTTCAATATGTATAACCTATAGAATGGACGTTTGCTTAAAATCTATTCATTCGTGAGGGCTCTAATGAAAAAGAATGATTATTCAGGGCTGTTTTTACTTCCGACACTGATCGTCTTAGGGAATTCGATGTATGTGCCGCTTTTGCCCGTTATTCAACAAACATACGCATTTACACAAACGGAAAGCACGTGGTTTTTAAGCACTTTTACGCTCGCAGGTGTGGTGGCGATTCCATTTGCCCAACAATTGGCCCGGCGTACGAATATTCGCAAGGCTATGGTCATAAGCTGTTTTTTAGTCATGGTAGGGTCGCTTGTCAATGTATGGGCCCAAATGAATGAGGCTGCTACACTTTTATTTGCTGGACGGATAGTTTCCGGGATGGGAGCAGGTGGCGCAACTTCTCTTGCTTACACATATGCAGGCGCTTTTGCAAAAGGCAACGAAAAGTTGGTTCTCTTTGGGCGGCTTGAACTTAGCAATGGCATCGCAAAAGTAAGCAGTCCACTAATTGGGAGCTTGCTATTGTATTTGTCTTGGACACTAAGCCCATACCTGTTTCTCTTATTGGCTGTTGGCAGCATCTTTTTTGTCTGGCGCAATATTGGGCCGCTAAAGTGGGAAAATCCAAAAGTGGGACAACGCTCTTTCCGGCGCTATTTTTTCGTTGCCGCCTCTGAGTATATGTTAAGCCTTGTTCATTTGTTTTTATTATATGGTTTGTTTTTTTATGCTTCTTATTTATTCTCGCTATTTGGTTTTTCTCCTGCCGTTCGGGGTGTGCTGTTAGCGCTGCCGTTTTTGGCAATGGTGCTGTGCTCAGCGAATATTCGCTTTGTTGCCAACGTGGGTCAAACAGCAATACGTGGCGTACTGTTAAGTTTGCTGCTATGTTGCACACTTTTGCTGCTATTCTTTAGTGAGCAAGCAATTGTACTTTGTATCGTACTTTTGATTTGCGGCGGATGTACAGGGGTCGCCTTGCCCCTTGCAAGCAATGCCTTAGGGGAGAAGACGGCAGGGGCTGTCCGTGAACGTTTAATTGCATATCTGTCGATGGCAAGGTTTTTAAGCATTGCGGCAGCGCCGCTTTTTTATCAAATGTGGATAGGCAATGGCATGGTTGGACTTGGCAGCCTAGTTGCCGTTTTGGCGGCTTCCCTTATAATAGGAATATGCCTCCACAGGGAAAAAAACCAACATATCACACAAATTTAAGCAGCGAACCAGGACTTTAGACCCTTCTCGGATGAACAAAAAAGAGGTTACCTATTTGAGAGGGCTGTAAAAACAGCTGCCTCACGAACAGGAGTGATCAGTTTAATGAGAACAACATTAAAGAAAATAAGCATCGCTTTGACTGCGTTATTGCTTGTTATTTCCTTTATGCCAAAACTAGCGTTTGCAGACGCCGTCCCTGGTGATGTGATAGTCACCCTTGGACAAAACTTGTCTGAGGAGCAGAAGAAGGATGTTTTAAAACGGATGGAACTGCCTGATGAGTATGAAACCATTTATGTAACCAATGAAGAAGAGCACTTATACTTAGGTCAGTATATTAGCGCCAGCCAAATCGGCAATAAAGCCTTGTCTTCATCGAAAATAACAATTGCCCCTGCTGGCACTGGCATACAAGTGACTTCTGATCGAATTAGCTGGGTTTCGAATGAAATGTATGCCAATGCTTTAGTAACAGCTGGCGTACAAGACGCTGAAGTGTATGTCACAGCTCCGTTTGAAGTTTCAGGTACGGCTGCTCTAACTGGGTTGATTAAAGCATATGAGACAGCTGCTGACTTGGATATTCCAGAGGAACAAAAGACCGTTGCCAATGAGGAAATGATCCGAACAGCAGAGCTAGCTGAATCGATTGGCAGCGAAGAGGCCAATGAGTTAATTACCCGAGTGAAAGAAGAAATTGCTAGCACCGACATTAAAACAGAAGAGGAAATGCGAACGATTATTATTAAGCTTGCCGATGAAATTAACGTGACGCTATCGGATCAGGAAACGGATGAACTTACAGCATTATTTATGAAAATGAAAGATCTTGATATTGATTGGGATCACTTAAAGGATCAGCTATCGAAAGTAAGGGAGAACTTTGGCAATTTTGTCGAAAGCGAGGAGGCAAAATCATTCCTCGACAGTTTTATTGATGCAATGAAACGCTTTTTTGATTCCATTGCTGACCTATTTCGTTCATAATAAGAGAGGAGTGAGCTCCTCTCTTATTATTATGGGCATGAAACTTTTTGAAGGGCTGCACGTAGAAAAGGTATAAGTGATGATTGGGAGGTCGATTTTATGATTGATTGGCTCGATTCAGCTTCGATTGGATTTATCGTAGTTGCTTTTGGGACATTATTTTTAATTGGCGAATTGCTAGTTAGGGTAAGGGGTCTATTTGGCCTTCTCGGCATTGGGTTAATATGCATGTATTTTATTTACCATTTAAACGGGGACGTCGGCACTTGGGTAATTGTTTTTTATTTAATTGGCCTTGGACTCATTATCTTTGACGGCAACGTGACATCAGACGGCACAATTGCTGCGATTGGGGTTATACTAATGATCGTCGGCCTAGCGATCCCTGCCCCAGATTTCGTTTATGGCGTGCTTGTTTCATTTGCGACCGTAATCGGTGCCTTTGCGTCTCTTTTGTTCTTAAAAGTTTTTCCCCATCGGAATATGTGGGCGAAAATGACATTAAAAGACCAACTTTCTTCTGAAAAAGGCTATAACTCTATGAACGAAAGCTACAAAGAACTTGTTGGAAAAAAAGGAATAGCTTTGACTGACTTTCGTCCTACTGGAACCATTGACATTGAGGGGAACCCATACAGCGCAACAAGCGGGGGCCGTTGGATTAAAGCCGATACAGAAGTGGAAGTGGTTTCCGTCGACGGAACGAGGATTTTAGTCAAAGCCGTCGAAGTGGAGAATGAAGATGCAAATCAAAGTAAGGATCACCAGTAAAGGCGAAGCTTGTCTCACGGCAGCTAGGGGGAAAGTAAATATGGAGGAAAGACGATGGAATTAGGCATTAGTACCTTTGTAGAAACAACGCCGGATATAAAGACGGGGGAAACAATCAGCCATGCCCAACGACTCCGGGAAGTCGTTGAGGAAATAGTCCTTGCTGACAAGGTTGGACTCGATGTATTCGGCGTAGGAGAACATCATCGCCAAGATTATGCTGCTTCTTCCCCTGCTGTCGTATTGGCTGCGGCGGCTTCGCAAACAAAACGAATTAGGCTGACGAGTGCGGTGACTGTGCTTTCATCTGCTGACCCCGTACGCGTCTTCCAAGATTTTGCAACGCTTGACGGACTTTCAAATGGGCGGGCGGAAATAATGGCAGGCAGGGGCTCTTTCATTGAGTCGTTCCCGCTATTTGGCTATGACTTAAATGATTATGATGAGCTGTTTGAAGAGAAACTTGATTTGCTTTTGCAGCTGCAACAGTCAGAAAGGGTAACGTGGAGCGGCAAACATCGCCCTGCTATTCAAAATTTAGGTGTGTATCCACGGCCTGTACAAAATCCACTGCCTATATGGATTGGGAGCGGAGGCAATCAGGAATCTGTTATTCGCGCAGGGCTTCTCGGTCTCCCGCTTGTCCTCGCGATCATCGGTGGAAATCCACTCCAGTTTGCTCCTCTAGTGGAACTTTATTATAAAGCGGCTGAGCATGGGGGACATGACCCCTTAAAACTCCAAGTTGCCTCTCATTCACACGGGTTTATAGCCGAAGATGTGGTAACTGCTGCAGACACATTCTTTCCTTCTACCCAGCAGGCGATGAATACGCTTGCCCGGGAGAGAGGCTGGGGAGTATACACCCGCTCAAGCTTTGATGCTGCACGGAGCTTTGAGGGAGCTCTTTATGTCGGAGATCCTGAGACGGTGGCAAAAAAGATTATTCACCTGCGTAAATATGTAGGAATTACAAGATTTATGCTGCATGTGCCGGTCGGTTCGATGCCCCATGAAGATGTCATGAAGGCAATTGAACTTTTCGGAAAAGAAACGGCGCCACGTGTGAGGGAGGAAGTCTTCCGATGGGAAACGTCCCAATAAAAGCATACCCACGTCCAGTACATGGTTGATCAAAAGGGAGTGAGACCTGAAAGGCCAGTTGACTGAACTTGCTCTTATTCCGGTTTTTTATCATGCAATCACAGACGGTGTATCCTTTCAAGTCAATAAATGAAACGTCAGCGCTGACCATGTGGCCAAGCAGCGGTTCATTTATTGGCTGTCTTTTTGTATAAGACTAAACAAATCACATATTATAACGACAAGTTAGGTGCCTATAGCCACTCATTTTTTCGTTTTGTAAAGAAAACATTAAGAAACGGTAAATATCATTTACAAATACTCAATAATTGTTTAATAATAGACACGGACCATAATGTTGAGGTTTGTCGAAAGACGCCCAAAAATGAGTTGGATGAAGGGATGAGATGCGTGGGAGAGTTTCAAACGTTGCTGTTTACGTTTCTTGGAGGAATAGGGATCTTTCTATTTGCCGTCAAGTATATGGGTGACGGACTCCAAAAGACAGCAGGAGACCGGTTGCGGGATTTGCTAGACAAATACACAACGAATCCTTTTATGGGTCTAATTTCGGGGATTGTCGTCACGATTTTACTGCAGAGCAGCACAGCGACAACGGTGTTGACGATCGGACTTGTGAATGCAGGCTTTATGCGGCTTAGGCAAGCGATTGCTGTTATAATGGGCGCAAATATTGGGACAACAACAACAGCCTTTATTATTGGACTAAATTTAAAAGAATACAGCTTGCCCATTATGGCAGTAGGGGCCTTTTTAATTTTCTTTTTCAAAAAGAAAAAAGTCAATCATATCGGCCAGATCGTGTTTGGGTTTGGCGGGCTTTTTTATGGTCTAGATCTAATGGGAAGTAGCTTGCGGCCGCTTAGCAATTGGGAACCATTTGTCGATTTTACTGTTAGGATGGGAGATAACCCATTTTTAGGAGTGATTGTAGGGGTGATTTTAGCTGTCGCCTTGCAAAGCTCGACTGCAGCAATCGGTCTGGTTCAGCAATTGTACGAGCAAGGAGCAATGGAACTACAAGCTGCGCTTCCCGTTTTAATTGGCGACAACATTGGTACTACCCTTACAGCTGTATTAGTTGCGATTGGTGCGACTGTAGGAGCACGAAGGGCTGCGCTCACCCATGTCGTGTTTAATGTCATTGGTGCGGTGTTAGTCATGATCGCGTTTCCTATTTTTGTAAACTTTATTGCTTTTTTAGGCGAACAATTCAATTTAGGCCCTTCCATGCAAATTGCATCAGCTCACGGTGTCTATAATGTCGCAAATGTGATCATTCAATTTCCGTGTATCGCTTTACTGGCCTATATCGTTACGAAGCTTGTTCCAGGAGATGAACTTGCTTTAGATTACAAACCAAAACATTTAGATCCGATCTTTATCGGAAACTCGCCAGCAATTGCTTTAGGACAAGCCAAACAAGAAATTATCCATATGGCCGATTACTCAAAAAAGGGATTAGAGCAAGCGATTCGCTATATGGAAACAGGCGAAAAGAAGGACGCCGAGTTGGCACTCCAGTATGAACAAGCGATTAACAATTTAGACCGCGAGATCACCGACTATTTGGTTAAAGTGTCGGCACGTTCCTTGTCGCCGACGGATTCCAATCTCCATTCAACGCTATTAAATGTTGTTAGGGATATTGAACGGATTGGCGATCATATGGAAAACATTGTTGAACTGAAAGATTATCAAAAAGCGAATAAAGTGAAAATGAGCGATATTGCCTTAAATGACTTAAACGAGATGTTCAAATTAACGTATTCGACATTAGAAGAAGCAATGGATTCCCTTGAACGGGATGACCTTGATAAAGCCCATGACGTTTTAAAACATGAAGATTTAATTGATAGCATGGAAAGAAAGCTAAGAAAACAACACATTAAACGGATAAATGAGGGCAAATGTTCTGGTTCGGCGGGGATTGTCTTTGTCGATATTATTAGCAATTTAGAACGAATTGGCGACCATTCGGTCAACATTGCCCAATCGGTAATTGGCGATTAGCCTATATAACGGCCGGAAGTAAAAGCCGGCCGTTTTTTCTTAAATAATCGTTGCATCAAAGAGAAAAACGTGGTAATATAATTTTTGTCCGAATGAGGAGTATGGAAGACGATCCACAGTAGCTCAGTGGTAGAGCTATCGGCTGTTAACCGATCGGTCGCAGGTTCGAATCCTGCCTGTGGAGCCATTGGCGGTGTAGCTCAGCTGGCTAGAGCGTACGGTTCATACCCGTGAGGTCGGGGGTTCGATCCCCTCCGCCGCTACCATATCTATACATAACGAATCAAGCTTTTATGGCGGTTGTGGCGAAGTGGTTAACGCACCGGATTGTGGTTCCGGCATTCGTGGGTTCGATTCCCATCAGCCGCCCCATTTTAAAACATACTTGCGGACCCTTAGCTCAGTTGGTTAGAGCAGTCGGCTCATAACCGATTGGTCGTAGGTTCGAGTCCTACAGGGTCCACTTTGGAGGAATACCCAAGTCTGGCTGAAGGGATCGGTCTTGAAAACCGACAGGCGGGTCACACCGCGCGGGGGTTCGAATCCCTCTTCCTCCGTTTTAAAAAAACGCCTAAATAAAAAGGCGTTTTTTTTATGTTTAATGATAAGGGAATAGGGAATAAAAAATAAATGAGAAAGCGCGAGCATTTTCTTTGCGGAGCGCTGTCTTTAATGGTAATCTAATTGAGAATCGAAGACTATTTGAAACTGAGGAGGAATTAAACATGGCTTACAAACTACCAGAATTGCCTTATGCTGCAAATGCACTTGAGCCGCATATTGATGAGGCGACAATGAACATTCACCACGGCAAACACCACAATACGTATGTAACAAACTTAAATGCTGCATTGGAAGGGCATGCAGCCCTTGCAGAGAAGAGCATTGAAGACTTGGTGGCAAACTTGGATGCTGTTCCAGAAAACATTCGTACAGCGGTTCGCAACAATGGCGGAGGCCATGCAAACCACACATTTTTTTGGCAAATTTTAAGTCCAAATGGTGGCGGCGAGCCGACTGGTGCTCTAGCAGAAGATATTAAATCAACTTTCGGCAGCGTTGAAGAATTCAAAAACAAATTTGCAGACGCAGCAAAAGGGCGCTTTGGTTCAGGATGGGCTTGGCTAGTTGTCAACAACGGCAATTTAGAAATTACAAGCACGCCTAACCAAGATACACCTTTATCTGAAGGGAAAACGCCTATCCTCGGACTTGACGTCTGGGAACACGCTTACTACTTGAACTACCAAAACCGTCGCCCAGACTACATTGCAGCTTTCTGGAATGTCGTCAATTGGGACGAGGTTAGCAAACGTTACGAAGCAGCAAAATAAATACATGCCAACGAGCCGTGAAGCATTTCGCTTTGCGGCTTTTTCATTGGGCAAAGGCAGAAAAAACGTGCATAGCAGGCATTAAAACAGATCACACTACCGACTAAGGTGGTGAGGTCATGCAAAAGAAATTGGCAGATAAAGTGTTCGGCCATGTAGAAGCATCAAAAGATTTGAAATTGCTCCTTGTCATTGGCGGCCTTTATGCGCTAAGTGTGGCGCTTTCCAATACATTTGTAAATATATTCTTGTGGAAACAGTCTGGGAAATTTATGGACCTCGCTTTATACAATTTAATGTCTGTCATGTTGCAGCCACTCGCCTTTATCCTTGCAGGGAAGCTAACGAAGAGGATCGACCGTGTGTTTATTTTGCGCCTAGGCGTAAGCATTATGTCGCTTTTCTATATTACGGTGCTTCTAGCCGGGTCACATGCCGCCGATTATTTGCTTTTGCTTGGTGCGTTGCTTGGTGCTGGCGCTGGTTGTTATTGGCTTGCATTTAATGTGCTGACGTTCGAAGTAACAGAGCCCGATACACGCGACTTTTTTAACGGCTTTTTAGGGCTGCTAACCTCTTTTGCTGGGATGACCGGCCCATTGTTGGCTGGGTTTATCATTACGAGAATGACTGGTTACCGCGGCTATTTCCTCATTTTTGCCTGTTCGTTGACGCTATTTCTTATCGGTGTCATTTTAACAATGTGGCTTTCCAAACGGCATGCGAAAGGAAAGCTACAATTAGGGGAAGTGTTGAAAGAACGACGCCGAAACAAAGATTGGGCGAGAATACTTTGTGCCCATTTATTCCAAGGTTTTCGGGAAGGGACGTTTGCTTTTGTCATCGTCGTATGGGTATACGTGACAACTGGCAACGAGCTTGCTCTTGGCACATATGGGCTTGTCACTTCCAGTGTGCAGTTGGTGGTTTATTATTTAGCAGCTCGGCTGTTAAAGCGCGCTTTCCGAAAGCGGGCCATATTAGTAGGCGGTTGCATTTTATATGGAGCGATTTTCATCCTCCTGTTTCACTTAAGCTTTGCTAAACTCATCACGTATGGCGTGTTTATTTCCATCGCCTATCCATTGCTGCTCATCCCTTATATTTCGCTTACGTACGATGTAATTGGCCGTTCGTACAATGCAGCGGAATTGCGGGTTGAATACATCATCATCCGTGAATGTGTGCTAAATACAGGGAGAATATTATCGATTCTTTTATTTATTGCTGCGATTAGCTTGTTTCCAGAAAAACAGGCGATTCCGGCTGTATTGCTTCTTGTTGGTTCAGGTCATTTATGGATCTATTTTTTTGTGCGAAACATTCAGTTAAGCCCCCAAGATCCTGAGCCTAGCCATGTGCAATATGCAGGGGACCCAGACGGGGAAAATAGCGCTGGAGGCTCGGTGTAACTTTTTCTCGGCCTTTGACAGATGGTGTCGTCCATATTATAATAAACAAGAATTGCCTGCTATGTTCGTGTGCTTTTTTATGTTTCGAACCTTGAATGTAAAAAAGGGAGTTCTATATGATTGACTCTACGTCATGCCGACTGGTTCGGACTTCGGAACGTGAACTGCGAACACCCACCTGCGAGAGTAGGTTCATGAAACATTTACTGCTAACGGCACCCGCGGGTAAAGAGTAGAAAAGGCATCCGCTTGCCGGGTGTCTTTTTGTGTTGGGAATTTATAAGCTGTTAGGCGATACATAAATGATGATGGAGGGGAAATGATGGCTGAGAAAAAAAACAAAGCGCGCAGCCAAGTATCCGCCAGGCTAAATATTTTGTTTCTTGGCGTGTTTTTGTTGTTTTCTGCATTGATTTTGCGTCTCGGCATGGTCCAAATAGTCCAAGGCGAATCTTACGAAGAAGAGTTAACACATGTATCGAACCAAACGGCCCGCATCGACGCGCCCCGTGGACTGATGTATGATAGCTACGGCAATGTGGTGGTCGACAATTCCATGGAGTTGTCTGTCACTTACACCAATCCTGGGAACCAAAAAGCCGAAGATATTCTTGAATTAGCGATAAAGCTGTCTGATTTCATTGAAGTCGACACAGAGAATCTCCGTTTTCGCGACAAACAAGAATATTGGTATGTCACTCATAGCGAAAAAGAGCGGAAGGCGTTAATCGAAGGAAAAAAAGTCGACGATAAAGACGAGTACCAAACGATTATAGATGAAATTACAGAAGAGATGGTCGATGGCTATTCGAAAGAAGAAGAACAAGTCATTGCAATTTTTACACATATGCTCCGCGGTACTAGCGGCACGCCACAACGAATTAAACAATCGATTACGGAAGAGGAAGCCCATGTGTTAAGTGAGCACTTGGACAAGCTGCCGAACATCGACTTGCAGCGGGATGCGACAAGGGAGTACGTATATGGCGACACGTTGCGGCAATTGTATGGCAGCGTTGGGTCAATCCAATCGGAAAAAGTCGATGATTATTTGGCAAACGGCTATGCCCGCTCTGATCTTGTCGGCAACAGCTATTTGGAGCTTCAATATGAAAATGTGCTCCGTGGCACAAAAGCGGAAATTTCGCGGACATCCACACGGACTGGCGGCGAGGAAGCCGAAAGCGTCGTCGAAGAAACACTTGGCAGCCGTGGCAATGACTTAGTATTAAGCGTTGATATGGAGTACCAACAACTGCTTGATGAAGCGGTAGAAAAACATGTCATGAAAAACCGCGGCTACTACTTGCAGCAGCAAGAAGGCAGCGCCTATGCGATTGTGATGAATCCAAAAACAGGTGAAATATTAGCGATTAGCGGTTTTGTCGATCCTGCCGGAGAAGATGAAAGCTATTTGCACCCAACCGGAGCTGTGAACAATGCGTTTGAGTTTGGCTCTGTCGTCAAAGGGGCATCCGTGTTAACCGGCATGCAAGAGGGCGTTGTCACTCCTGATACGGTTGTTAATGACCAGCCGTTGCATTTTAATGGCACGCCTGAGAAAAAATCCGTTACATCAATGGGGCCTGTTAATATGGGTACTGCGTTAGAACGGTCTTCGAACGTCTATATGTTTGAAATTGCGATGCGAATGGGCAACTATACGTACAACAGCAACATCCCCCAAAGCCAACGTAGCTTGTTTGGCCTGTCCGTCGCCAATGATGTGTTAGAGCGTTCACGTTATTATTTCAGCCAATTTGGCTTAGGGACTCAAACGGGAATTGACCTTCCCCATGAAGTAACAGGTATTACCGGCGTTCCACAAGAGCCAGGGGCTTCACTTGACTTTATGATCGGCCAATTCGACACTTATACGACGTTGCAGGTTGGCCAGTACGCGAGCACGATTGCCAATGATGGCGTGCGCATGCGCCCTCGTCTTGTCAAAGAAATATTGGAGCCTTCTATCAATGGAGAAGAAGCGACCGTTGTAAAGGAATTTGCGCCTGAAGTGCTTAATGAAGTCGACATGTCTAAAGACAAACTTGACGTGGTGCAAAATGGCTTCCGCCGCGTGGTGACAGGCAGCCGCGGTACAGCTAGCTCAATTAAAACGGATGTGCCAATTGCTGCTAAGACTGGGACAGCTGAGATTTCCGTGGCGATTGGCGAAGGCGATAATCGCCAAGTTTTAAACGGAAACAACCAAAGCTTTATTGGCTATGCTCCCTATGACGATCCAGAGATTGCCTTTGCTGTCATCGCTCCAAAAGTGCAAATTCCAAGGGGAACATCGTATAAAATTGCTCAAGGCATTGCCCAAGACTTAGTCAATGACTACTTTGATTTACAGGAAAACCGAGAGGGCCCTAAATCAGTCGATTCAGTCATGGATGAAGTTGATTTGTTTGAAAATGAGTAAATAAAAATCCAGCGAGCAGATAAAGCTCGCTGGATTTTTATACTAGAAAAACACTTACTCGATTTTCAGTTAGAAAGGTTGCCGACAAAATCGGCAACCTTTCTGGCCTTTATATAAGAAATTTGCTAAATAAAAAGGAATGAATGTAAGATGCGTCGAATGTTGTACTTAGAACAATTCATCTAAGATTTCGTCCATGCTCATTTCACTTGATAATTCCCCGGTGACTTGCGGTTTTAGCTCATTTGATAAGCCACGTTCATCCACGGCATCAAAAAAATCATGGGCGTTGTCAACAATGCCTGCCTCTTCAAGCATTTGGCCGACGTCAATGCTTGTCATTCCCGATTGAACATGAAGAATCGTTCTGTAAACAATTCGCTCTTCACTATCCCCATCTTCGTTTTGCGTTGCATTCTCTAAGGCAGCTTGTGCTTCTTGTAAATCGCTTTCCATCTGATCCCATGTGTCTTGTTGTTCGATGACATAGCCTGCCTCTGCGAGTGATTGCTTCATCTCATCTTCAGTTAGTTCTGGTGCAGCAGCGGAAGAGGCCCCGTCTCCCTGGATAAAGTATACTGCGCCAAGAGCCACAGCAGCTACGAGCAAGCCACAAGCAAAACTGCGCAATGATTTAGGACTCATTTGCAGCCTTCTTTCTTTCTTTTGTGCCATTGTAAACGTACGGGGCCAACAGACGCTCTACTTCATGGGTTTCAAGCTCTGTTTCGATTGCAATGCCTTCAACTGAATAGCCGCGTTTATGCAGGTCAAGAATTTCTCTAAGCAATTTTTGATGCGATGATGATCGCGCTTGCGCTCCTGGCTCATGTGCAGCGATTTCAGCGTCGAGTTCCATATCGCGAATTTGGTTCTTTAGCTGATGCAGCTCTTGCATAAAGGAAATGGAAAGCTGCTCGATTTGCTCGTCCACTTTCGATGGTTTTTCCGTTTTGAAAAACGAAAGCACAAGCAAGGCAATCGCAACTGCGAGTAAAATGGCCAATGTCCATTCCATTGAAAACGTACCCTCCTACTTTATCAACTGTGTTACATCCTATTATTATACATGAAATTGCTGATTTTTCATTTCAAAATCTTAAATTTATGGCACGATGCGGTGATTTTTGACAAAATCAGACATGATTCCAAGTAATGGCTATGATAACAGGCTAAAGAGAAAGGGAAATACTTGCTGCAACTAGGGAATTGGTTCTACAAAATTATACAATTTGCACTTCTTGTGGGATGCGAAAAGAAGGGGTATGCTGTTAGTAGAGCTTTTATTAGGCGAAACGATTTGTCGTTATGCCGTGTGGAATGGTTACGGCTATTTTAAAGTCGTATGGAATGCAAGCTTTACATAAGCCAAACGGCTGTATATAAGACGAAAGCAGCAGTAGGCTAGAGGCTGAAGCGAGAGCGAGAAGAATATAGGCATTAATAAGCCGCATTCGCCTATTGTCGAAGGGACTTAAGCATGGGAGCTTGCAACAAACGAGCATTAGCCAAAATTAATTTTTGCAAATTTAAAATGTTGTCTCTGTTTGGGGAGTTTTTTGAAAATGAAATTTACGATCATGCATGTTGACAAAAAATGAGCTGAATAAAGGAGAGATTCGATGTACGTTTTGCCAGACTTTTCGCGAGAATTAAATACGGACTCCGCTACAAAAGCGTCTTTTTATGTAGACATTCATGCTAGGTTGAAGCTATGTGAGGGCCAACAGGCACTCTCGCGTATTGGGCTTTGGCAGGATGGGAAGACCTCTTGGGTGGGGGACGGCGATTGGAGTGTTCAAGCTGCGTTTTCAAAAACGGCATTATCGATTATGAGCCAAGCATTTCATAAAGTATGGAATATCCTTGTGACGATCATTGATCGTGAGTCACCAGATCGCCTTGGCTGCTTGAGAGAAGTAAGAATCGAAAACCAGGGCTCCGACACCAAACAGGTGAAATTGTTGTTTCACCATTTGCCTTTAATGCAGTCGCAAGGCATTGCTTTTTATTCCCCTCAAGATAAAGCGCTCATCCATCACGCAGAGAATCAATTTTCGTTGTTTTCCTTGACGATGCGTGACGCGGCTTTTATTCAGCCAGGAGCCGGAAGCTTGAAGAAAAATTGGAATTCTCAAGAAGGTAAATTGTTTTTTTCGCCGTTCTCAGCTACGAGCTTAGAAAGCGTGTTGGCCGCGAGTTGTGTCCTCTCTTCTCAAGCAAGCGTAAAAGGCCATGCCTGGATGCTTTCTTCCCAAAGCTTGGAAGCGTTAAAACAATCCCATAAAAGGCTGCAGGCCGCTTATGGGCAATGAAATCGAAGCTTGCAAAATATGATGGAATTTGCTATCATAGCTGAGTATGTAGGACGAGTTTGGAGGGATAACAGATGCGTGTTCAAGTTACACTTGCTTGTACGGAGACGGGTGATCGCAATTATATCACGACAAAAAACAAGCGCACAAATCCAGAGCGTATTGAACTTAAGAAATATAGCCCGCGTTTAAAGCGCCACACACTTCATCGCGAAACAAAGTAAGCAGCCGGTCATCCGCTGCTTATTTTTTTGCCGTGACCATGATACTTGGAGTGATGCCGATATGCGTAGTAAACAGAACATTCGAAATGACGTCTCTAAACAGTTGAACATGTTGCCAGCGCATGTGTATAAGCAACGATCAACCAGGCTTGCTGATTTGCTTATGCAACAGGATGTTTGGAATCAGGCAACAACCATTGCGCTAACGGTCTCTCGCTTTCCGGAAGTAGAGACAGCGCCTTTGATTGCTGGCGCATTAGCTGAGAATAAAAAAGTGGTCTTGCCGCGTATTAACATGAAAGAGCGGACAATGGCGTTCTTTTACATAACCTCTACTGAGGAATTGGTAGAAAACAAGTATGGCCTGTTTGAACCAAAACAAGAGGAAGCGTGCCTCGTTCGCCCTGACGAGCTAGAGCTCATTGTTGTCCCAGGTGTGGCATTTACAAAGGCGGGAAAACGACTCGGTTTAGGCGGCGGTTTTTATGATCGTTTTTTGCCAAGCTGTTCAGGCTTAACCGTTGCGTTATGTTTCCGTGAACAACTGTTTTCTGATTTGCCAACAGAACCCCATGATGTTCTGATTGACAAGGTCATCTCTGACGACAGGGTCGATGCTTCATGATCTCCCTTTTGGCTTATATTGGGATTGGGATAGCGGCACTCCTTTTATACAAGCTGGACAAGCTGACTGCTTCTGGTATGTGGGCCGCGTGTGTTGTTGGGTGGTTGACAATAACGGGCGTTGGTGTAGGGGGGTTAGTGGTGATTGCCGTTTTCTTTGGCAGCTCCATTGTATGGGGACGTCTTGACTCTTCAAAAGTGGATGTCGATGTGGTTGCCAAACACGGAGCTCGTGATGCATGGCAAGTATTGGCAAATGGTGGCGTTGCTGGTCTTTGCTCGTTGTTGGCTTGGTTGTTTCCTGGCTATGCTGCCTTTGCCTTTGCTGGATTTATTGGCAGTTTAGCTGGCGCTACTGCCGATACTTGGGCATCGGAGCTTGGAAAATATAGCAGAGAGAAACCGATCCATCTATTTACTTTGAAGCGCGTTTCTCCTGGTGTATCAGGAGCTGTATCAGCGCTTGGTATGGCTGCCGCTTTTGCAGGCAGTTTTCTTGTCGCAGCAACGGCGATTTTAATATGGTGGAGATATACGCCGTTGAGCCATATCTGGTTACTAGTCTATTCAGCAATCGGCTTTCTCGCCAATTTAGCTGATTCTCTTTTTGGTGCTGCGATTCAAGTGTTGTACCGTTGCCCTGTTTGCGGGTTAGAGACAGAAAGACTAAACCATTGTGGAGAGAAAACGGAAAAGATAAAAGGGTACCGTGTGGCAACAAACGACACGATCAATTTTATTTGTACGTTTACAGGAGCGGCGCTTGGCGTTTTAGCAGTCGCATTGATTGGGCGATAACGGGGCGGTTGCGATGGCTGTTAACATAATTGGTGGAACAAGGAGGAAACGCGCATGGCTCATTTAGAACGTTATTCAAGACAGCTATTGTTTTCTGGAATTGGTGAGGAAGGGCAACAACGGCTATTAAACAGCCGTGTGCTAATTGTTGGCGTTGGCGCCTTAGGAACGGTCCTTGCTAACCACATGGTCCGTTCTGGCATTGGCCATATCCGCATTGTCGATCGTGACTACGTGGAAATGAGCAATTTGCAAAGGCAAATGCTGTTTACTGAAAGCGATGTAGAACAAGCATTGCCAAAGGCGGTCGCTGCAAAACAAATGTTAGAAAAAGTGAACGGATCGGTACATATTGAAGCATTTGTAGAAGATGTAACGATACAAAATGTGGACAGGCTAATGGAAGGTATGGATCTCGTCTTAGATGGGACGGATAATTTTAAAACGCGTTTTTTGCTTAATGATGCCTGTTTTAAGAAAGGCATTCCTTTTGGGTATGGTGGAGCTGTAAGCGCCAGGGGCATGAGTGCTTTCCTAGTTCCTGAAAAAACGCCATGCTTGCGCTGTTTTATCACAAGCGGTGCCTCTCCAGGGGAGACGTGTGACACAGTCGGCGTCATTGCTCCTGTTGTTGATATTGTGGCCTCTTACCAGGTGGTCGAGGCAATGAAATACTTAGTCGGAGCAACAGATCAATTACGGCGTTCTGTACAGACATTTGATTTGTGGGGCAATTATGACCATAAGCTCAAGTTTCAGGCTCCGAAATCAAACTGCCCGACTTGCCAATTGCATGAGTATCCGGCATTACAAGTCGAGCAAGAAGCAGAGACAACATTATGTGGTAGAGACACTGTACAAATTGCGACTGGCTCGCGGTTTCAGTTAAAAGAGTGGGCAGCGAAGCTTCAACCAATCGCCACTGTGAAAGAAACGCCCTTTCTTCTCCGTGTCTCTCTCCCAGAGGGTGAACAATTGGTCCTATTTCCTGATGGGCGAGTGCTTGTACAAGGAACGGAAGATATTAGCCGCGCCAGAACGCTTTTCAGCAAATATATTGGCGACTAAAAAAGTCGGCTGGATAAAAAACATACAGCTAGTACCGGAGCGCCCATGTCGTTCTTTCTCGTTTCGTGCCATTCAAATTCAACACCTTAGGCTACCTGTTATAGAGAATATTTTTTAGGGCATCTCTAGGCACTTTGCATAATCGTAAAATCGTGGTTGGGGCTTGACGAAAAAAAGGAAGACATTTAAGCTAGCAGAAGTTGTTGCTAATTCGCACCGACGCGGTAAAGTGACATAGAATGAAGAAAAGGACTTCGGTGTTTTATTATGGGAAAGAAACCTAGCTTATTAATGGTTATAGTCTTTTTGCTATTTTTTATCGCTATATTAGGCGGTTGCATGTTCTTCCTTAAAATTGATCCCCATCTTCCAATTTTGTTGGCGCTTATTGTGACAATTATTTGGGGTCGGTTATTGGGCTTCTCTTATAAATCATTAGAAGGGGCGCTCATCAAAGGCATACAAGGGGGCGTTGCCCCATTATTGATCTTAATGCTTGTTGGGGCAGTCATCGCCGTGTGGATGATGAGCGGCACAGTACCAACGCTATTGTATTTTGGAGTACAGTTGTTGACGCCTGAATGGTTTGCCATTAGCGCTTTAACCGTCTGCATTCTCGTTTCCACTTTTACAGGAAGCGCGTTTACGACTGTTGGCTCAGTTGGCGTGGCGATTATGGGCGTCGGCATTGCCTTGGGCGTGCCAGCCCCACTCGCTGCTGGAGCAGTTGTTTGTGGCGCTTGTTTCGGCGATAAAATGTCGCCTTTATCCGATACAACCAACTTTGCACCTGCAGTGGCCGGTGAACAGCTTTTTGCCCATATTAAGCATTTAATGTGGACGACCGTACCAGCGCTTTTCATCACTTATTTGTTGTTTTTTATAATCGGTGGGCAACAAAGCGGACAGCCGTCTGATCTTGCCGGGCTCTTGGAAGCATTAAAGGCATCGTTTACGATTAGCTGGCTCACGTTGCTATCGCCTTTGCTCGTTGTTCTGTTGGCGATGCTACGGTTGCCGGTGCTGCCTGTTTTAGTTGCCGGAATTGTTTCAGGCTTGTTGTTGACTGTCGTGGTTCAGCAAGAGTCGTCACTGGCTTATATGTTAACTGTATTGCAGTCGGGCTTTGAGGGAACGACTGGCAATGAACTATTGGACGGCATTCTCAATGCTGGCGGAATTCAATCGATGATGTGGTCCGTCTCATTAGTGTTGCTGGCGCTTGCTTTAGGCGGCGTGATTCAACACATTGGTTTTATTGAAGCGTTGTTTGCAAACATGAAAAAGCTATTGGCAAAAAGGGGGCATTTAATTGCTTCAACAGCATTAGCCTCGATCGGCACTAATGCTGTAACGGGGGAACAATATTTATCGATCTTATTACCAGGCAGTTTTTTCAAACGTTACTATGAACAGGCAGGGCTTGCCCCGAAAAATTTGTCGCGGACACTTGAAGATGCGGGTACACTTGTCAATCCCCTTATTCCATGGGGGGTGAGCGGCGCTTTTTTTGCACAAACACTTGGTGTATCTGTGCTTGAATACGCTCCTTTTGCTTTTTTCCTTATTTTATCTCCACTGCTTACGGTTGCCTTTGGCTATTTAGGAATCGGCATAGCTCCTTTGGATAAAAACAAACAAAAGTCGGTATAGTAAGAGTGGAGGTGACGTTATGCGTCAAGTGTTAGTCGCTGTCTCGACGTTTATTGCCATTCTTGCTATTTGTAAATACCGATATCGGCTGTTAAATGCGTTTTTGCGCCAACCACTGCTCAGGCGGCTGGCCGTTAGGGCAGTGTTAAGAATGCCATTTGTTCGTAACCGTATTATGCCCACTCTCTTTACTCGACCAGCTGAGCCGACGGAATTATACAAAGAAAAGTTCTGACGTGTTGTCAGGGCTTTTCTTTCGTTTCTTTTTAGGCAAACTTGTTATAATAAAAGAACTGGCAGTAATAAGGAGGAATTAGGCTTGGATACGGTTGTACACCGCTATTTTTTCTGGAAGATCGTGGAGCATTATGCACTAAAGAAACAGTTCCGCGTCCTTGCGCTATACAATACGCAAGTATGGCTAGAAGACGATACCGTGAAACCGCGGCGTGTGATTCGCATTGTGCTCTCTGAAGTCGATTGGGCGAATCGCCTGAAACGGGATATCGGCCATGCCAAGCAGCAATTCAACACGATTTATAAACAGCTTGGCGTTTGGGAAATTCAAGGAGAAAACGTCTATGTGATGAGCTTGCCTCCTGTTGACTCATGGGAAGAAACGATGGAACCTTTTACGATCGGTAACCGAAAAGGAAAAATCCGCAACATTGCCTTGCATACAGATACGGATACATACAACGAGATTACTGAACAAACATTAGGGAATGACGGACTGCCACCGTTTGAGGCTTTGGATTCTCATGAGGCGATGGAGCAGGAGATTTTGCGGATTCACGAAAACGTAAAACGCACGAGCGTTGGCCGCCAGACAAAAGAACGGCAAACGTTGTTTTTTGGAAAACCTCGCGTGATCTATGCGCTGTTAATTTCGATATTGATTATGTTTAGCGTCCTTGAAGCAAATGGAGGAAGCACCAACATTGAGACGTTAATTGACTTTGGCGCAAAATACAATCCGCTCATTGTAGAAGGGGAATGGTGGCGTCTATTTTCAGCGATGTTTTTGCACATTGGCTTTTTTCATTTGTTTATGAATGGCATGGCGCTTTACTTTTTAGGCAGTGCAGTGGAGCAACTTTTTGGTTCGATACGGTTTTTGGTCATTTATTTCATGGCTGGCTTATTTGGATCTGCCGTTAGCTTTGCCTTCACCGACTCTTTGTCAGCAGGGGCGTCAGGGGCTTTATTTGGTTGTTTTGGCGCTTTGCTTTATTTCGGCATTAAACAGCCTTCTTTGTTTTTTCGCACACTGGGCCGCAGTGTGATCGTGCTCTTGATCATTAACTTTTTCCTTGGTTTTATTGTTCCTGGAATTGACATTGGCGCCCACGGCGGCGGCTTAGTCGGTGGTTTTTTGGCAGCTGCAGCTGTACGTATGCCAAAGGAAACAAGAAAAACAAATGTGCTATGGTCATTATCTGCATTGGCAGGTTATATCGTCCTGGCAGCTAGTTTGCTGTTTTTTGGCTATCAGTCGGCCGCAGGGACAGTCAACCCAGATATGGCCGCGCTAGAAGCAAATCGCCTGTTTCAGCAAGGGAATTGGGAGGAAGCACGGCCTCTTGTAGCAGAAGGGCTTGAACAAGATAGTGAGCATGTAGAGCTGCTGTTTTTGCAAGCCTATTTGGATATGCAAGACGGCAAAGATAAGGCCGCACAGGAGAAGCTGGAGTTTGTCACTTCTGAAAATCGCCACTTCCATCAAGCGTGGTTTAATCTGGCCCTTATTTATTGGCAGCAAGGGGAAATTGAGCAAGCTCAACACGCGGTGGAAGAGGCAATTAAACAAGGGGAGCAAGACGAGCATCCAGATGTAGAAATCGATCGTTATCGAGAAGTGCAGGAAGAAATTGAACAGCAACAGCACTAGCACGTATTAGGAAGTCAGTGTGCTGTCAAGCAGCCAGTTGAGTAGTGGAACTGGCTTTTTTTGTTGTTCGCTTTTCCTGACGGTGACTCACATATTTTTGGAAAGGAAAGCCAAGCTATGTAAAAGGACTGGACGATTGAAAGGGTGACAAGAATGCCTGGCCAAAAACAGCAAAAGTTGACTTCTTATGAAAAAGGGCTTGCCTTTTTGAAAAAGGAATTGGCGGTTGAAGACAACTTTGATTTGATTTGTTTGGAAATGCGGCATGCAAACAAACGGATGGCGCTTTTTTTAGTTGATGGTTTTGCCAAAGACATTGCGCTGACACAAATTCAACGGGAACTTTCCCACACGACTGAAGAGGAATTGCAAGACCGATATGATGCCTTACTACAAAGCCGGATTCCTTATGCAGAAGTTGAAACCGAAAGAGACTTGAACCAAGTCGTAGAGCAAGTGTTGGCTGGGCCAGCAGCTTTGCTCGTCGAGGGCCTTGACTATTGCCTGCTGATTGACACGAGGGAGTACCCTGTTCGAAGCCCGGAGGAGCCGGATACAGAGCAAGTTGTTCGTGGTTCTAGAGACGGGCTTGTCGAAACACTTGTTATGAACGCAGCTCTCATCCGCAGAAGAGTTCGTGACCGGACGCTCCGCGTTGTGTTCAAGCAAGTTGGGCGACGCTCTAAAACAGATATAGCCTTAATGTATATTGGCGATATTGCTGATAAGCGTTACGTCGAGCAAATGACCGCTGCCCTTGATGCAATTGACACCGATGGTGTACCAATGGCAGATAAATCAATTGAAGAATTTATCTTTAAAGAAAGCAGCAATCCGTACCCACTTGTGCGTTATTCAGAACGGCCAGACGTGTGTGCCACCCATTTATTTGAGGGCCATGTCCTTATTCTTGTCGATGGGTCGCCAAGTGTTATGATTACACCTACTACTTTCTGGCACTTGCTTCAACATGCAGAGGAGTACCGTCAAAAACCAATCATAGGCGCAATGCTGCGGCTAGTCAGATTCGCCGCTGTTTTTTCGTCGATCTTCTTGCTGCCGTTATGGTATTTATTCGCGACAAATCCATTTTTGTTGCCAGATAGTTTGGCCTTTATCGGTACAGAAGAAAAAGGGAGCTTGCCACTGTTTGTCCAGTTTGTCATCGCAGAAGCAGGGATTGAAATGTTGCGGATGGCGTCGATTCATACACCGAATGCAGTTGCAGAAGCGCTCGGGCTTGTAGCTGCCTTATTGATTGGCGATATTGCCATACAAGTCGGTGTCTTTTCCCCAGAAGTGATCCTCTACTTAGCGATTGCCGCTGTCGGTACGTTTGCAACACCTAGTTATGAACTTTCCCTTGCCAACCGATTTATGCGTGTACTTTTGTTGGTGGCTACTGCCGCCTTTCAGTTGCCAGGGCTTATGATTGCCTCGACCATTTGGTTAGTGATGCTTGTCCGTTTAAAGGGGATGGATGTTCCTTATATGTGGCCATTTATTCCTTTTAATGCAAAAGCATTACGGGACGTCGTGTTTCGAGTGCCAATGCCTGTAAAAAACCGCAGGCCAGTCATTATTCATCCCCAAGATCCGGACCGTTAGCAAATCGGGGTTTCAATCAGCAGCCATGTCTATTTCGTACAAATCATCTTTTATAAAACGGTCTGCTTTTTGCACTGGCTGGCTTTTGTCAGCTAAAACAAGGGCAAAGGGTGTCGGCGTTGGCGGGTTCACAACGGTGTATGGAACGTTCTGGCTAACCGCTATTTTAATGTAAGCTGCATAATCGCTATAAGCCAGGTTGCCATTTAAAAACAGATGGAGGTTGTTAGCCTTAGCCATCGTTTGTTCAACTTCCCTGTAAACCGGGGCAGCCTGGACTTGCTTTTTCGTTAAAGCAATATAGACCCTTTCAAAGATGGTCGTCAAAAACAAACGGCGTTCCGCTGGTTTTGTTTCTGGATTTCCGTAAATTGCTTTTTCTAATAGGTCGTTTACATCTCTTCCCATTTTCCCACTCCTTCTTTATATCTCCATCATGGCATTCATGTCCTTATTTTTCAACCAAGCACATAAGCTATAGTAGTACAATTGTTTAACAATTTTCATGAGGGGTTGATCACATGGGGTTTGCATTTATGGTGGCCGCCTTTGTGTTTGTGTTGGGCGCCGCAATTGGCGGGATCGTCGCCACGATGAAATTTGTCCCGCCTATTTTAGGGCTATCCGTGTTTAGCATTAGCTTTTTCTTTTTTGCTTATGTCGGCATGTTTCTTGCGCTGATTGGCCCGAATTGGCTTGGCTTGCGGTTTTTGGACATTGTAATCGCCATGTGCTCGTTTTTGTTTATCATCGCTTTGTTCCGTTCGTATCATCCTACTTGCGGTTACCGTCCTCGTGTAAGTCCAGTCGGGTTCATTGCTGCTATTCTGTTTTTCTTGATGGGCGTACAATGGGGAACGGCAGGGTTCGGCACGTTTTTTACATTAGGAATGGCAATTTTGTTTACAGGAAGCGTTTTTTTAGGCATATTGCTGTATAATACGATATTGGGATGGCTACGAAATGTTTACATTGCGGCATTCTTGCCTCTCATCTCATTTCTTTTTATTGCAGTACTGAAACTGATATAATAAGCTAGAGGTGAGTCAATGAAAACGCTTTTCGAAGTTAAGCAGTTGTTAAAGCAATATGGCGCTTTCATTTATACAAGGGATTTGGATGCAGACATGCAGTTGATGCAAATGGAAATGGAGGAACTTCATCGACTTGGCCTAATCGAACGTGGCGAATTCCAACAAGCAATGCTTGTATTAAAACGTGAACAGCGGGCTGCAAAAATGGGGGAGAGAGCGAATGACTGAGGACTACTATGCAGGAATTGACATTGGCGGTACGACCGTAAAGTTGGCGTTTCTTACGGAAACAGGCGAGTTAAAAGATAAATGGGAGATTCCCACAGACGTGAGCGAAAACGGCAAACATATTGTCGATCAAATCGCCGCAAGCATTCAAAGCCGGCTGCCGCAACATGCAACCTTGTTAGGGGCTGGAGTAGGTGCACCAGGATTCATTGAAATGAAAACTGGTTTTATTCACCATGCCGTCAATATCGGCTGGCGAAACTATCCACTAAGGGAAGAGCTTGAACGCGTCCTTGGAGTGGTTGTCCGCGTCGACAATGACGCTAATTTGGCAGCACTTGGAGAGAAATGGCGCGGCGCAGGAGATGGCGCTGAAGAAGAGTTGTTTATCACACTTGGTACAGGTGTCGGCGGTGGCATTATTACAAGAGGGCAAATTCTCCACGGGTCAAGTGGAATGGGCGGCGAAATTGGCCACATAACAGTTATCCCTGAAGGTGGGGCACCGTGCAATTGCGGCAAAACAGGCTGCCTGGAAACGGTATCTTCGGCAACGGGCATTTTACGGATGGCCAAGGAAAAGTTAACAACAAATAAGGACAGCGCTTTGCATCGCTTTGAAGAAGGGGCGTTAACGACAAAAGATATTTTCGATGCTGCTAAAGCTGGCGATGCACTTGCTAAAGATGTGGTAAGTGAAGCAACCTTTCACCTTGGTTTTGCAATAGCGAACCTGGCTAATGCGCTCAATCCAAGCAAAATCATTATTGGCGGTGGTGTTTCTAAAGCGAAAGAAAGCTTGCTTGCTCCGCTTCGCCTCGTATTTAAGCAATTTGCGTTGCCCCGTGTTTCTGAGAGTGCTGAGATTAAATTGGCTCATTTAGGCAATGACGCTGGGATTTACGGTGCTGTTTGGCTTGCTATTCAGGCAAAAGCAACACAGGAAGAAGAGATGTTAGGAAAAAGTGAATGAGTAAAAGGAGTCGCATGAAATGGAGTACCGGGTTGAACGAGACTTACTAGGAGAAAAACAAGTACCGAAACATGCTTATTATGGCATCCAATCGCTGCGGGCAAAGGATAATTTTCCGATTACCGGCTATCCGCCCCACCCTGAACTTATTCGCGCTTTCGGCTATGTGAAAAAAGCGGCTGCCCTTGCAAACCGGGATGTCGGTGTACTGCGCCCCCACATTGCTGAAGCGATTATTAAGGCAAGCGATGAAGTAATTGAAGGGCGTTTGAATGATCATTTTATTGTCGATTCGATCCAAGGAGGCGCCGGCACGTCGTTTAATATGAATGCCAATGAAGTCATTGCTAACCGGGCGATTGAAATTCTTGGCGGCGAAAAAGGCGATTATTTAAAAGTCAGTCCCAACACACACGTCAACATGGCCCAGTCTACCAATGATTCATTTCCGACGGCGATTCATATTGCCGCTTTAAATATGACAAAGGGCTTGACGGAAGAATTGCAGAAATTGATCAACGAAATGGAAGCGAAAGCCGAAGAATTTGACAGCGTCCTAAAAATGGGGCGGACCCACTTGCAAGATGCAGTCCCTATTCGACTAGGGCAGGAATTTGGCTCGTACCGCAGAGTGCTAGCCCGTGATCTAAAACGGGTAAGCCGTTCGGCAGACCACCTCCACGACATCAATATGGGTGCAACCGCTGTAGGAACGGGTTTGAACGCCAAACCGGAATACATTGAAAAAGTTGCAAAACATTTGGCTGACTTGACTGAGCTGCCGTTGAAAACGGCGGAGGATCTTGTCGATGCCACCCAAAATACAGATGCCTATACAGAGCTTTCTAGTTCGTTAAAAATTTTAGCTATTAATTTATCGAAAATCGCAAATGACTTACGTTTAATGAGCTCGGGCCCGCGGACCGGATTGAATGAAATCAATTTGCCGCCGCGACAGCCGGGTTCATCGATCATGCCTGGAAAAGTAAATCCGGTTATGTGTGAAGTCATTAACCAGCTTTCTTTTCAAGTTATCGGCAATGACCATACGATCAGCCTTGCTTCAGAAGCGGGCCAACTTGAACTAAACGTGATGGAACCTGTACTCGTTTTTAATTTATTGCAATCATTAACGGTGCTACAAAACGGTATGCGCGTCTTTAAAGATTACGCAATTGCCGGCATTACCGCTAACGTGGAGCGATGCCGGGAACTTGTAGAACATAGCGTCGGTATTGTAACGGCAATCAATCCCCATGTCGGCTATGAAGTAGCTACTCGTGTAGCTAAAGAAGCAATTGAAACAGGGCGGCCGGTCCGGGAAATTTGTCTTGAACGGGGCATCCTTTCAGAGGAAGAATTGAATGAAATTCTTGATCCAAAAGAAATGACAAAACCCGGTATCGCGGGCTCCCGTTTTTTGCCGTTATAACAACGAAAGAGCGACTTTTGCTTTTGCAAATGGATCAATGTATGCGATAATGATATAGAAAGACTAGGGGTGCCTAATGAAGTTAGGCTGAGAATAAGAACGTATTTCTTTTACCCTAATAACCTGATCTGGGTGATGCCAGCGGAGGGAAGTCGGTTTGCAGTGATTGAATGACATGCTTGCATGTGGCCGAAGCTCCTCGCTTTGGCCTTTTTATTTTGCAAAAGGAGGGAACAACATGAAGCCTTTTCGACTTTACGCGATCACAGGAGAAGAATTCCATCCTGGACGCGATGTCGTAGAAGTGATGGAAGAAGCTATCCAAGGTGGGGTTGACATTATTCAGCTTCGTGATAAAACGAGCAGCAAAAAGGCTGTGTTGGAAAAAGCCCGTAGGCTAAAAAAGCTTGCAGCTGATTATGGAATTCCGTTTATTGTCAATGACCATATCGATGTCGCCCTTGCCGTCGACGCAAGCGGTGTCCATGTTGGACAAGATGATTTACCCCTTCCAGAAGTAAGAAAATTGCTGGGACCAGACAAAATCATTGGCGTTTCTACCCACAAGTTAGAGGAAGCGCTTGAAGCTGAAAAGAACGGAGCCGATTATATTGGCGTCGGTCCGATTTTTCCAACAAACAGCAAAGCGGATGTAGTAGACCCAGTTACAACGGCTTATATTCGCGAAGTAAAGGAACATGTGACGATTCCATTTGTGGCCATTGGCGGCATCAAACGCCATAATGTCCGTGAAGTGATCGAAGCGGGTGCTGAAGCCATTTGCGTTATAACCGAAATTGTTGCTGCCCGTGACGTAAAAGCAGCTAGTCAAGCGTTGCTTGCCGCGATGGAGGAGGCAAGTCAATGAGATTAGTCGTAAATGGTGAAGAACGAATTTCAGAAAGCACAACGCTGAGCGAACTAGTTTCTGAATTTGGCTTAGCGAGCCAACTAGTGGTGGCGGAAGTCAACGGGACGATTATTGACCGTGTTGACTGGGAGGCCACTTCTTTGAGTGAAGGAATGAAAATCGAGCTAGTCCATTTCGTAGGGGGAGGATAAACATGAAAAAAGTACCACTTGTCATTGGCGGAAAAACGCTCTCATCGCGGTTTTTCATTGGGACAGGCCGTTATCCAAACCCGGTTGTTCAAAATGAAACCATTAAAGCCTCCGGAGCGGAGGTTTTAACATTTGCCATTCGCCGTATTAACCTAGAACATCCTGATGAGGATGCAATTTTACAGCATTTAGAAGGGCGTACTTTTCAATACTTGCCAAATACATCAGGAGCGAACAATGCGGAAGAGGCAATCCGTATTGCTCGTTTGGCCCGAGCGGCTGGGCTGAGCGATTGGATCAAAGTCGAAATTAGCGTATCTGAAAAAACGCTATTGCCTGATCCGGTCGAGACATTAAAAGCGACAGAAGCTTTAGCGAAAGAAGGCTTCACTGTATTGCCGTATACATCAGATGACCCAATTCTTTGCAAAAAACTTGAGGAAGTCGGCGCAGCCGCAGTTATGCCTGGGGCTTCTCCAATTGGCACAGGCCTTGGCATATTAAACCCGTATAACCTTGGCGTCATTGTCGAGGAAGCTTCTGTACCGATTATTGTGGATGCTGGTCTCGGTTCTGCAAGCGATGTTGCCAAGGCAATGGAATTAGGGGCAGATGGAGTATTAATGAATACGGCAGTAGCTAAAGCAAAGGATCCAGTAAAGATGGCGCTGGCAATGAAGCAAGCGATTGAAGCCGGTTTGCTGTCCTACGAAGCAGGGCGCATTCCGATGAAGCGCTATGCGACAGCAAGCAGCCAGCTTGACCATTTATTGTCCAGTCACAGTAAGGGGTAGTCAAAATGGAGCATACAATTGTTTTAGGAGGCGGCGTTATCGGGCTGTCTGTTGCTTTTCAGTTAGCAATGGACGGCAAGACCGTTTCTGTCCTAGAAATAAACACATGCGGCGGGCAGGCATCTGGTGCAGCTGCAGGCATGCTTGCCCCGTACTCAGAAATTAGCGAGGATCCAGATGATTTCTTTCGCCTTTGTTTAGCAAGTTTGCGCGCTTTTAAAGAATGGCAAGCATCCGTAAAACAAGAGTCAGGCATGACGTTTGAATTTACAGAATCAGGGAGTCTTCATTGTGTGTATCATGAAGCTGATTTGTTGTCACTTGCCACTAGAAAAGCATGGCAAGAGGAATTTGGGGCCAAAGTCGACGTATTGACACGCGAAGAGTTAAAGAAAAAAGAGCCTGAGCTTGCCGAAGACATAATTGGTGCGATCCACTACCCAGAAGAAGCTCATGTCTATGCGCCTGATTATGTAAAGGCGTTGCAACAGGCTTGCAGAAATCGCGGCGTCCACATTTATGAGCAGCTCAAACACGTTTCGCTCGTAAAAACAGAGCCCCACATCGAGCTACAGAGCGCTTCAGGGCAGCGTTTCACAGCAGACCAGCTCGTTGTGGCGACAGGTGCATGGGCGAAAGAGCTAGAAAGCCAGCTTGGCTTGAACTTGCCCATTTACCCAATAAGAGGGCAAATTTGTGCTTATAACATTGAACCAGGCCGTATTCGCCACATTTTGTACACAAGCCAAGGGTATCTTGTCCCAAAAGCAAATGGCACACTTGTTAATGGCGCTTCAGAAGATATTGCTGGCTTTCAAACAGAAATTACCGACAAGGGCATTCGCCGTCTAACAAATTGGAACCATAAGATAGTGCCCTTTTTAGCTGAACTCACGCCGTTTCATAAATGGGCTGGCTTAAGGCCGGCGACACAAGACGGTTATCCGCTTATCGGTTTTCTTCGCAACCATCCCCGCGTTTTTATGGCTTGTGGCCATTACCGGAACGGCATTTTATTAAGCGCGATTACGGCAAAAGTGGCGAGTGCGCAGTTGGCTGGGCAGAAGCCGCCTGTACCAATCGCCCTTTTTGATCCAGACCGTTTTTCGTAGTCAGAGAAGGAGGCGTACGAATGCCCATTCCAACAGTCCTCTCCGTTGCTGGTTCTGATTCCAGCGGCGGTGCTGGCATTCAAGCAGACATAAAAACGTGTCAAGAGCTTGGCGTTTATGCTGCTACTGCCATTACTGCTATTACAGCCCAAAATACAACTGGCGTACAATCGTGGCAAGGACTTGACGCTTCACTCGTACGGGACCAAATCGAAGCAGTATTAAGTGATATCGGAGTGCATGTCATCAAGACAGGCATGTTGGTCAATGCAGACATTGTCACAACGGTGGCTGAATTGGCAAATACGTATCGAGTAGCTAACATTGTCGTTGATCCCGTCATGGCCTCGACAAGTGGAACAGCGCTTCTTTCGGCAGAAGGCCAACAGGTACTTGTACAGAAGCTTTTGCCACTTGCGACTGTTTTTACGCCTAATTTGCCTGAAACGGCCATGCTTCTTAATAAACCAGAATGTAAAACCGTTGCTGAAATGAAAGCAGCCGCGGTACAATTGCATAAAATGGGGCCTAAGCTAGTCATTTTGAAAGGCGGCCATTTGCGACAAGGGGAAGCCATTGATTTATGCTACGATGGCCAAGCTTTCTTTGAGTTAAAGGCAAAACGGCTAGACAGAAAGCATACTCACGGGACTGGTTGTACGTTTGCTTCAGCGATAGCAGCAGAACTCGCAAAAGGGGCCAAGCCAATCGAAGCAGCTAAAAAAGCGAAAGCATATGTGACGGCCGCGATTTCGGAAGGAATCCCATTAGGAGCCGGAATCGGCCCGACGGATCATGCTGCTTATCGCCGCCTTGGCCAAGAAGGGGGTTGCAATTGAGAAAGCATATAGTCGTATTAATATTGCCAGTCATTTTAATGATCGCGATCGCTTTGAGCGGTATTTATTACTTGAATCAAGAAGAAACGATGACAAATGAACAGCTGAAAGCTGAAATTGAACTGGTAGCTGAACGAGGAGAAGACGGTACATTGTTACTTGAATGGAGCTGGCCGCAAATGCCAGCAGAAGGCATGTATGGAACCGACTATATTGGCATTGCGTTTACTGGGGCAGACGAAGTGGAAGTTGGCGAGGCAGTCCTTGATACGGAAGAACAACATCGCTATATAGGCGAGCGTGTCGATAACGGTATCATTTTTGCATATCCGACGGAAATGGCAGAACATCAAAGCATTGGCACGAAGGGCACAATTGTCCAACCATTGCCTGCTTCTGCGGACAACATCACCATTTCTGTCCTACATACGTGGACGAACCATGAAGCATTGACGATGGAAGACGCCACTTTTGAAGCACCTGCTTTTGGTAGCGCCAAAAATGTTCAGCATTGGGTAAAAACGGTGGAATTAGGTGAGTTGCTTGCGAATTAGCGGCATGTCGTTTAATGCGGGGATTTTTTACAGCGGGGCAGGCTTTTTGGCTTGTGCTTACTATGATGAACAGGGCAAGCTGCATTCATGGGCAAAGCCTGCCGGAATGCAAGCCTATTTACAAGCTGGCAAACTGATTGTAAAAACAATGCCATTTCGATTTGTCGCACTCATTATCGCTCTGCTGTGTTTGATTATTGTGCCCAAAATCATTCCAACCAGCTGGAATGGATTGCCTGTTTATACGTTCTTTTATTTATTGTTTGCCGGGCATTTTCTATTTCCTGAGCCGTTAAAAAAGTACCATGGCGCAGAACATAAAGTGTTTAGTGCAAAAGGGCGCATTTGTACAGAACGGTTACAGGCGATAAAAAGAGCGGATATTCGCAATCGTGGTTGTTCCACCGGGCTAGTTGTCGTTTATTTTTTAAGTGTCTTCCTTCTAAGTGGAAGCCTTTCTTTGTTCACGCCATTTCAACAAGCGCTAATGGTTTCTTCTTATGCGGCTCTGGCTGTCGTGGCCCTTTATCAACTTTTTCATCGCAAGCCGTGGCTAAAAGGGCTTGAAAAGAGCGTTTTAGTTCTTTCTTACTGGTTGCAACTTCATGTGACAACGAAAGAGCCTGACGAGAACCATCTTCAGTGCGCGATTTCCGCCTATCAACAGTTAGGCTATGTGGCTTTTCCAGAAAACATAAAAAAGCGGAGGCTTCCGCGAAAGGAGAACAAGGGAATGGCAATTGCAGACGTATCGATCATTCCAATTGGTACTTCCTCGACAAGCGTTAGCGCTTATGTAGCATATATCCAACAAGTGCTTGACCACTATGAGAAAGAAAAGCAAATCCGTTACGAGCTTACGCCTATGAGCACGTTGATTGAGGCAGAGCTGCCTGTGTTGTTTGAAGTGATCCAGAAAATCCATGAAGCGCCGTTTGAACAAGGAGCCTTGAGGACGGCAACGTCGATTCGCATTGACGACCGCCGCGATCAGCCTTTAACGATGGACGGAAAACGTAAATCTGTGCAAGAGAAGCGAATAGAACAATAGCTGGAGACTCTATCTCCAGCTATCAGTCAGCTATTAAGCCAGATTTACTCGTAAGAGGTTTGCTCATCGTGACATGGGGGATGCCAGCATCGATAAATTCAGGGGAAGTTACTGTATAACCAAGCTTTTCATAAAAATAGCTCGCGTGTGTTTGGGCATTGAGCTTTGCTGCTTTTGCTCCCATTCTCGCGCTCGCTTCCTCAAGCGCTGTCATTAATTGTTTCCCTGCCCCTGACCGGCGCTTTTCTTTGACCACACAAACCCGTTCAATTTTCGCCTCGTTATGAGCCAATAAGCGGACACGCCCTGTACCAATCGGTGTTTTTTCGTCGTACATGATGATGTGTGTAGCGGACTCGTCATGCTGATCCCGTTCAATCGAAGGGGAGACGCCTTGCTCTTCAATGAATACATGATGCCGCACACTGGCGCAGTCCGAGTGTTCTTGCTCACTAGTGGCTACTTTCGTCCAATAAGTCATTTCCTCTTAATCTCCTTCTAGCAAAAATGTCTCGTAAACGGCCCATGAACCATTGTCAAGTTGTTTGAGCAATTGAAAGCGATCAATTGTTTCTTGATGGGAAACATCGATCATTTTCAATTGACCAACGATATCAGCATGCTCTGATTGGGGCAGTCCCTGGGCAATGGTAATGTGGGGAACAAATACAGGATGCGCCCGTTTGCGTGGAAACGGATCGCGGTGTAGCGCTTCATAAAGAGCAAGCAAACGATCGTTTTCTTTAATTTTATAATAAATGGTTGTTGACTGCGGGTAAAACGTGTCGACTTTATAAACATCAATCGCAATTGGTTTATGGGTTTGCCCAATGGTCCGTAATGCCTTGATGATTTTAGATCGTTCCTCCTCGGCAATTGAAAACCGTTCTTTTAAGGTGATATGTGGCGGTATGTTTGCGTAATGGGCATCATAACGCCGCCTATAGCCGTTAGCCGTGTCTTGGAACGGTTTGGATGGGAACATGACAATGCTGTAATTCAAGTAAAAAACCCCCCTCGATTTTTAGATGATATCACAACGGTTTTGCTTGTGCAGTGAAATATGATCGCATACTTTCTCTTGTGAGCTAAGCAAGCGGCAACACGGTTTGAAGCGCCCGAGGCAAATCCTTTTGCCAATATGTCCACGTATGATTGCCTTGGAACTCATGGTACGTATATGAAAATGGGCCTTGTTCAAGCAGTTTATTTAATTTGCGGTTAGGCGTCAAAAAATCAGCTACATCCCCGTTTGTTAAAGTCACTTCTGTCTCCTCTAGCCCAATAACATGGTAGATGGTTAACGAGTGGCTGTTAGAAAACTGATTTACTTGTTCAAGTACTGGCTCAGAAACAAAGGGAGAATGGAGCACCACTTTTCCGAAAATGTTTGGATATTCAAGCGCCGTTTGCAACGACACGGTTGCAGCAAGGGAATCCCCCGCAAGTATGCGTGCTTCTGGAAGTGGTTCTGTCGACATTTCTTGTTCGAGAAAAGGGAGTAGCTCACATGCGAGAAAGCGTCGATAGTTTTTGGCGTCTTCTCCTTCTGGGTGGTACCACTTTCTTCTAGTAGGCACAGAGGGGTAAGGGACGCCTACAATAACCGCTTCCTCAATATCTCCTTCTTCCATTAATGCCTCCGCTTGGCGCGGAATGCGCCCTAAGCGGAAATAGTCTTGGCCATCTTGGCAAATCAGGAGTCTGTACGATTTTAATGGTGTATAATGGGGCGGTTTATAGATCGATATAGGAATCATCTCCGCCAAATATGTACTTTCAATTTTCAGCTCAGATAACTGTCCATTTAAACCTGCCATGATGCAACGTCCTTTCTTAACGGGCTTTAGCTTAGTTTAACATACTTTTGTCAAAGCCAGTTAATTTCGTCTAGTCAAGCGTCTGTCTATGATAAAATAGAAAAAAATGGACAACCTAAAAAGGATGACGCATGTGACGAATGGAGGAGTAAAATGATCAAACGTCGAAAACCCCACTGGGTTTATTATAAAGAAATTTTCCGTTCCAAATTTCAAGCTGGTTGCGTAAAAGCGAAATTGGAGGATAATTGGCAGAATGGATATGAAATTGGCCCTTTAGTTGAAGTTAAAAAACTACGATCCAATAAGTATGTGGTCCGTTACACGTATGATGAAGTCATGTAAATTCGTTTATACCTTGTTTGTTGCACAATGTTTTCTGTATAGCTGCAAGCAATCTGCTAGAAACAATTTTTCATCGCTAGTGAGCTGATCAGAATGGAGTATAAAGGAATCGTTTGAGTCCAGTCGGCCTACCAAATAATCAGTGCTAACATTAAAGTAGTCGGCAAGGCGGGCCAAATTGTCTAAGTCAGGTTTTCTTGTGCCATTCTCATAACCTGAAATTGTAGATTGTGCCATATTTAACGCTTGGCCCAGTTCTTTCATTGTCAACTGTTTTTTAATGCGGCATTCTTTTAATCGTGATGCAAACATGCCGTCCATTCTCCTTTCATTGAAGCTTGTTCCATTATACTTTGCAATCTGTAAAATAAAGAAGTAATACGCGAAATGAATTGAAGGAATTGCTGATTGCGTAGTAAAATAGGTAATGATGTGTTTTATTGAAGAACTCAAGGAGGAAGAACGATGAGTGAAAGTAGCATTCGAATTTTGCGAACCAAAAAAGGCTATAGCCTTGAGGAAGTAGCAAAAGAGGTAGGGATTTCAGCGGGGTATTTGTCGCAAATTGAATCAGGCAAGCGCCAAGTCAGCGCTGAAATCGCGAAGCTAATTGCAAAATTATTTAGCGTTGATCGGGAAGAACTTTTTGAAGCAACGCGTTTTAAAGCCATTCGCCAAGAAAAGAAATAACTATTTTCTTGTTTAAAGAAGAGCCCGCACAGTTTGATTCAGCCTCCTTGAGTCCGCTCTTCCAATAAAAAAAGCAGGCGAACATGCCTGCTTTTTTGTTTATTTTGGAGCAATCATTTCCTTTGGTACTACATATTCATCAAATTGCTCTTCAGTCAGCAACCCTGACTCAATAGCAGCTTCTTTAAGTGTTGTGTTTTCAGCATGTGCTTTTTTCGCAATTTTCGCGGCATTTTCGTAGCCGATGTGCGGGTTTAGAGCAGTTACAAGCATAAGGGATTCATTTAGCAATTGCGTCATTTTTTCTTCATCTGCTTTTAAGCCAACTAAACATTTGTGGCGGAAGTTGTTGAGCCCGTCTGCAAGAAGGCGCATCGATTGAAGGACGTTGTAAATAATGACTGGTTTAAATACATTTAGCTGAAAATGGCCTTGGCTAGCAGCAAAGCCGACTGCTGCATCGTTCCCCATAACTTGGGCGGCTACCATCGTTAACGCTTCACTTTGTGTCGGATTGACTTTGCCAGGCATAATCGAGCTTCCTGGTTCATTGGCCGGAATCAACACTTCGCCAATGCCACAACGTGGCCCACTTGCAAGCAAGCGAATGTCGTTTGCAATTTTAAACGCATCGGCAGCCAGTGCTTTCAGTGCGCCATGAAAATGGACAAGCTCGTCATGGCTTGTCAAGCCATGAAAAAAGTTTTCTGATGCTTTAAAAGCAACGCCTGTTTGGTTTGTAAGTTGAGCAGAAACTTCTTTGCTAAAACCAATTGGCGCGTTTAAGCCAGTGCCAACAGCGGTTCCGCCGATCGTAAGAGAACGTACATGTTCAAGTGCTTCGCTAACCAGTGTTTCGCATGTTTGCAGCATATGTTTCCAACCGCTAATTTCTTGCCCAAATGTGAGCGGAGTCGCATCTTGCAAGTGTGTACGGCCAATTTTCACAACATCCGCAAAGGCCTCTTCTTTTTCAGCAAGTGTGTCTTTGAAGGCACGAATCGCTGGCAGGAGGTTTTCTTCCGCAAAAACGACAGTAGCGACATGCATTGCAGTTGGAAATGTATCGTTTGAACTTTGTGAGTGGTTGACATCGTCGTTTGGATGGACACGAACATCATGATGTCCATTTTCATCCAAGTATTGGTTCGCTAAGTAGGCAAGCACTTCATTCATATTCATGTTAGACTGCGTGCCGCTGCCTGTTTGCCAGACAACTAAAGGGAAATGATCTTCGAGTCCGCCCTCAATAACTTTATCGGCTGCATATGTAATCGCTTCAACTTTGCGAGAATCGAGTCCTTTTAAGCGCCCATTGACAATGGCTGCAGCTTTCTTCAAGTGGGCGAAGGCAAGAACCACTTCAAAAGGAATTTTTTCGGTGCCAATTTTAAAGTTTTCCAGGCTACGCTGTGTTTGTGCACCCCAAAAACGGTCTGCTGGCACTTCGATTTCGCCGATTGTATCTCTTTCTGTACGCGTTTCCATTTTTCATCACCCTTTTTTATGATCGAAATGAATTACAAACTCCAAATCTATCATACCAGAATTACCGGGAAAACTTAATGAAAACAGCAGAGGAATTTTTCCTCTGCTTCAGACTTTAGTCAAATAGTTTTTCGTAGGCGCCGTAGCCCGCTTCTTTGAGTTTTGCTTTAGGAATAAACCGCAGTGCGGCAGAGTTGATGCAGTAACGAAGTCCATTTGGCCCTGGGCCATCTGGAAAGACATGCCCCAAATGGGAGTCAGCATTTTTACTTCGTACTTCTGTACGGACCATAAAATGGCTCCTGTCTTCTTTTTCGATGATTTCTGCTTCATCAATCGGTTTGGTGAAGCTTGGCCAGCCGCAGCCTGCGTCATATTTATCCTTTGACGAAAAAAGCGGTTTACCTGAAACAACGTCTACATAGATGCCTTCCTCTTCTGTTTCATAATATTCATTTTGAAAAGGCGGTTCCGTGCCGTTTTCTTGAGTTACGAAATATTGAATTGGCGTCAATTTCTTTTTTAATTCGTCTTTTTGTGGCTTGGTCATGTCGTTTCTCCTCCCCAATGCTTTTGAATAAACGCTTCACGCCCTGAGCCGCGGCGATACATTTGATAATGGAACGGGTTTTTTTTGTAATAATCTTGGTGATAGCCTTCTGCAGGATAAAAAGGCTTTGCAGGCAATATGAGCGTAGCGATAGGCTTGCTAAATTTGCCACTCTGTTCTAGCTGTTCTTTTGAATGTTCCGCTTCTTTCTTTTGTGTTTCGTTATGGTAGAAAATAGCTGTCCGGTAGGAATCCCCACGGTCATGGAACTGGCCACCAGGATCAGTTGGGTCGATTTGTTTCCAGAAAATCTCCAGAAGTTTGCTGTATGGAAAAACAGCAGCATCATAAACGATTTGTACCGCTTCAAAATGGCCGGTTGTTTCACTGCATACTTCTTTGTATGTCGGGTTTATCGTATGCCCACCAGTATAGCCTGATGTGACCGTTTCAATCCCATCATAGGAGTCAAATGGTTTCACCATACACCAAAAACAACCGCCTGCAAATGTTGCTTTTTCTAGTTTTGCCAACCTGCACTCCTCCTTAAAGCGTGTTTCTTTAGTATACCATACCCACAAGCTGGGTATCTTATCAGCAGCATTCCATTTCCATAAGCTGTGCTAGGATAACTACTTAGTGCCGTGCATCCATTGAGCGGGTGAGGGTATATCTAAAGAGAGCGCCTTTGGTATGCTGCTTTTTCTACACTTGCTTTATCGAATGTAGGGTGATTTGGTTAACCCAAAATAGCAGAAGAGCAGAAAGATGGCAACCAGTCGACATGGCGATGTCGGCTTTTTGTTGTTCTTGTCAAAATTTCTTGATCGAAAAAGAAAGAATGAAGAAGGATTCATTTTGGCAATTCACGAATGTTTTTGTAGATTGCTGTCTCTTGATTTCAAAATAAGGGAGGTTCCAAGCGGAAGTTTTGTAAAAGGAGAGAAAAAGAAAACGATAAGTCCAGAAAGTGGGTTTTAAAAATGAAATCAATGAATGAAAATGGTTTTATCTCAATTTTAGTAGGAGCTGGCGCTTGTCAACAAGGGAATCAAGGAAGATCGCAATGGAGATAGAGGAGCTGTTCGGTTTGTTGGATTTATCAGAAGATTGCTACTTCGTTCACGATAGGGCAACCATTTTATTTGCGAATCGAGCTGCCCATGAGTGTTTAGGAAAACCGATCGGCTATTTGCACGGGAAACGACTTAAACAGCTTATTTCCGAAGAAGACATCGTATGTGCCGGGAAACCATTTCAGTTGGGCAAAAAACGTCTTTATGCGTCCGTATTAAAGCAACCTTTTAAACAAGCGCACAAACGAAAAGAAGCAATGGAAGTTGTCTCTCGCTTATCGGCGGGGGTGGCTCACGAACTCCGCAATCCACTGACAACGATAAAAGGATTTATCCAACTCTATTCGGAAGTTGGCGAGTTGAGGGAAAGCCAGATCAACATCATGAATATAGAGTTGGAGCGAATTGAAAACATTATTAATGACTATGTGCTGTTAGCTGAAGAACCTCCTGCCCGTGAAAACGAATCGATTCAAATGGCAGCCTTTTTGCAGTCGCTCTTAAAAAAGAACAAAGTGAAGCGGCTTACCGACGGTCACCCTATTAAGCTAAACATCAGCGAGGAAGCAACCGTATTGGGGTCAAGAAAAGAGCTTTTTCTATTGTTTTACAATTTGCTTGAAAATGCGATTGATGCTAGTGTGAAACATTCGCCTGTGCATATTACTATGTATGCGGAAGGCCCGAATGTTTGTGTGGAAATAACAGACTTTGGTTCTGGAATGCCCGCGGAGAGACTCAATTATATAGGCCAGCCCTTTTATTCGACAAAAGAAAAAGGAACAGGCCTTGGCTTAATGATTTGTTACCGCGTCGTTGAAACGCATGGCGGCTTGATTGATATTGAGTCGAAAGATAAAAGGGGAACGAATGTGAAAGTCATCTTGCCAATGACAACGAAAAACAAGGCTGGCTCAATGGTACGCGAAAAAGCGGCGATGTTAACCTATGGATAAAGCGTGCTCAATCGTTAACCATTATTGCAAGCATAAGAACATCGTTGTCGTGTTAACGCAAAACAAAGGAAAAGGAGAATAGATCCCGCAAGTTGGGCATTCCCCAGTCGATTTTCGTCCGTTTCCGTGGTACACTACAACCATAACGACTGGAGAAAAAAGGGATCAAATGCCATTTAAAATTGGTTATCGCACGTTAAAGACTGCTGTTGGTGTCGTGATTGCTTTAAGCATGGCTGAAGCATTGAAATTGGATTATGCCAGTTCTGCAGCAATCATTACAATTTTATGTATTTCGGTTACGAGGAAAAACTCACTATTGGTTTCTTGGGCACGTTTTGTTGCCTGTATGATCGGCATTGTTATGAGTGCGGTCATGTTTGAAACATTGGGCTACAAACCAATCATTGTTGGTCTGTTTATTTTATTGTTCATTCCTGTTGTCCTCGTTGCAAAGTCGGCGCAAGGCATAGTCACCAGTTCTGTTATTGTCATGCACCTTTACACGCAAAAGCAGGCGACATTCGCGTTTTTCTTGAACGAACTTCAGCTAATAGTGATTGGTATTGGCACAGCGCTGCTTATGAACTTATACATGCCATCTAAAGACAATGTGCTTCGCCGCTATCGGATTGAATTTGAGCAAAAACTGGCTGTTATTTTGCAGGAATTGGCTGCCTTTATTCGAGAAGGGGAGAGCGACTGGGATGGCAAAGAAATTTCCGAAGCAGACCATTTGTTAAAAGAAAGCAAGACAATCGCACTTCAGGCAATGGAGAACCACTTGTTGCGGGAAGAAGACCATTATTATCACTACTTTGCCATGCGCGAAAAGCAATTGGAAATCATTGAACGGATCATGCCCCACTTAGCTAGCCTTGAGGGAGCAGTAACGCAAAGCGAGCCAATTGCCGATTTTTTAAGCGAATTGAGCGCTGCCGTCAGTCCGACTAATTCTGTCCCTTATTTTATGCTGCGGCTCGAAGAACTAAAAGCAGCCTTTCGCGCTATGCCATTGCCGGCTACGCGGGAGGAGTTTGAAACAAGGTCATCACTTTTGTATGTGATGAATGAATTTGAACAATATTTACAAGTGAAAGATGCGCTTTGGAGCAACAAGCAGGATAAAAAAAGACCATTTCGCAAAGCCTAATGGAAAGATCCGTAAAAGGAGAGGCGTATGAAGTGAAATGGTCTTTTTTGTGTATTTTTTTAGTTATGTCGCTACAGCCCTTGCAAATGCCTGGTGACACGGATTGGGAGGTTGAAAAAGCGAGTGTCATCGTCAATGTCCGTACCAATACGCTCGCGTTAATTGAAGCCAACCATATTGCAGAAATTCATCCTGTCGCCACTGGGAAAAAAGGGGATGAAACGCCCCTTGGACAGTTTACGGTTTTAGTGAAAGTAGAACAGCCCTATTACCGCAAAAAAAATATTCCCGGTGGAGATGCTCGTAATCCATTAGGAAGCAGATGGATCGGTTTTGATGCCTTAGGCACGGCAGGCCGGACATATGGGCTACATGGTACTAACCGACCAGGCTCAATCGGTTATAGCGCCTCTGCAGGCTGTATTCGCCTCGCAAATCCGACAATTGAACGACTTTACCAAAAAATCGACATCGGCAGCAAAATATTCATTGTCAACGAACATCGCTCCTTCCAAGCGATTGCGAAGGAAGCGGGGCTAATAAATTAAAACAGTGCGCTTCTCGCGCACTGTTTCTTAGAAAAAGCCGAGTCCTGCTGCTCCTGTTAGAATCGTGCCAATAACTAAGGTTGCAATCATGATATACACTATCAAGCGCTGGAATTTACGCGGCATCTCCATTCCTCCCCAAATCAACTACTTTTTAGTTTACCCGAAGAAAACACAAGCAATCAAGGGGTGTTTTTATGGACCATTTTCAAATTGACCATATTGCTATCGCCGTTCCTTCCTTAAACACCAGCCTTCCTTTGTTTGAACAAGTGCTTCAAGCGACTGCCAGCCATGAAGAAAGGCTGCCACACCATCAGGTTAATGCTGTTTTTATTAATGGGATGGGAGTGGGGTATGAACTGATTGAACCTCATCCTAGCAACGTATCGTTGCAACGCTTTCTAGCGAAACAAAACAATCGACCTGCTTTTCACCACATTGCTTTTTCGGTTGCTAATATAGAGACGGCCATAGGAATGTTGAAAGAAAAGCACGTCCGCTTGACGAGTGAGTTGCCGCTTATCGGAAGCTTCGGACGGAAGGTTGCTTTTATTCATCCGAGCAGTACAGGCGGTTTGCTCGTTGAACTTTGTGAGGGAAAAACGTGAAATCAATTAGCAAATCAGCTATAGTAAAAAGGAAATGGAAAAGCAGCGATGGAGTGATGACGTGTATTCAAGAGTAGTCGAAGAGTTTTTGGAACTTGTGCAAATCGATTCTGAAACAAAACATGAAGAAAAAATGGCAAGTGTTTTAAAAGAAAAATTCACATCACTAGGCTTAGCCGTAGTCGAAGATGATGCAAAAGAAAGAACGGGCCATGGCGCAGGGAATTTAATTTGTACGTTGCCTGAAACAAGCAGCGGATTTGATCCACTTTATTTCATTGCCCATATGGATACAGTTGGCCCAGGAAAAGGGATTCAACCAATTGTAGAAAATGGCTATATTCAAACGGACGGGACAACCATTTTAGGAGCAGACGATAAAGCGGGAATTGCGGCAATGTTAGAAGCAACTCGTGTTCTGCAAGCATCGAAAGAACCACATGGCCAAATTCAGTTTGTCATTACTGTAGGCGAAGAGGCTGGCTTAGTTGGTGCGAAAGCGTTGGCCAAAGATGCGATTTCTGCTTCTTATGGCTATGCTCTTGATAGCGACGGAGAAGTAGGGGGCATGATCACGTCAGCGCCTTCGCAAGCAAAAATCTTTGCAAAAGTATATGGCAAAACGGCTCATGCTGGCGTCGAACCTGAAAAAGGAATATCAGCTATTGCAGTTGCTTCCAAAGCTGTTTCAAAAATGCCGTTAGGAAGGATTGACGCAGACACGACAGCCAATATCGGTCGTTTTGAGGGCGGTACGCAAACCAATATTGTTTGCGACGTTGTTACGATCACCGCCGAAGCCCGTTCCCTTGTAGAAGAGAAGCTAAAACAGCAAGTTGAAGCGATGAAACAAGCTTTTGAACAAGCCGCATTAGAAATGAGCACAAGTTGCGATGTACAAGTGACATACAGTTATCCTGGCTATCGGGAGTCAGAGGACACAAAAGTTGTTCAGACTGCAATTCGCGCAATTAAAGCATGTGGGTTGACGCCTATGACTACTTCAAGTGGGGGAGGCAGTGATGCCAACATCATTTCTGGATACGGCATCCCGACCATTAACTTATCAGTAGGTTATGAAGGGATTCATACAACAAGCGAACGAATTTCGATTGAAGCGCTTGAAAATACAGCAAAACTTGTCGTAGAAATTGCCCGCTCAGCTAGGAAATGAAATAAAAAAAGAACGGGAGTAGAGAATGGACTTGATCTCTACTCCTATTTTTTCATGGATGGTTGGTGAGGATCCATCAAGCAGAAAACGCAGAGAGGGGAGGCGACTAGCAAGGTTAGAGGAAATGTCTTCTGTGGTGGCTGCTTCCACTATGACAAGGGAATGTCATCAACTTCGTGTCTTTTGGAGCCTTTTGTAACAGCAGTCAAAAGGAGATAGGGTTAATCTGTTGAAGTAATTCCACAGAAAAAAGGCTGATCCATTGAATCAGCCTTTTTTGTACGTGTCGATTTAACTATACTCCATCGTTTCTAAAATCATTTCTTCCGTTATGCCACTCATCATAGATAGGGTGCGCAAATCAGGAGAGGCATTGTGCTGGCTCCAGTAAGCAAACAAACATTCAATAATGCGCTGCTTATTTTGCTGGTACATGGTCCGTTTTGTTTGTAATAATGGGTTCACCATTTTTGCGCCACCTCCGATATAAGTAGAGGGTATACATGCAATCTACTATATTATCATGATAACTTATTTTTAAACAAGTTTCAAACCGATTCCAGGCGGTTTCCCTTCAGTGCCCTTCGTGCTAAACTTAAAGAAAGGTGGCGATCAACATGCTAGATATTGAGAGAGTCCGTGAGCAACAAAGACCTTTACCAATCAGCAAAATCCGAGCGCAACAATCGCACACTTCCTTTCAAGGTGTGTTTGAAGAGATTGCCGGGCATAAAAGTGAGAAAACGGTTTATGCCATACTCGAAACGTTAGAAAAAGATGGCGAGCGCTTGGCAAAACATCGGACTGCGGCAGAACTGCACGCATTTAAGCGAAGCGTGAGGCAGTGTGTAAGCCATTTGCTGGAATCATTAAAAGTGGAAACAGCGTCAAGTGCGGCGAGTGGACAAGTGAGGCAGTACAAATTGGTGAAAGAAATCGATAAAGGGCTTGTGGAACTGACGAACGCGGTCTTTGACCAAAGCAAGAGCGAACTGGATTTGCTCAACAAAATTGGAGAACTGCAAGGGCTAATTATCCAGTTGTATTTATGAGGTGAGCAAAAATGGATACATTTGTATTTACGTACAGAACTCGTATCAATGCCACGATGAAACAAGTTTGGTCGTTCTTTTCGGATGCGACAAATATTGAAAAAGTGCACAAGCGACCGAAAGTGAGAGTATGTAAAAAAGGGGAGAAGGATTTAGAATCAGTGATTATGTTAGCCGCTTTTCAAATCAAATGGAAGTCGGTCATCACTGAGGAGCGCAAAGGCCATTATTTTATCGACGAAGCGGAGAATCCTCCTTTCCCTTTTTCGTATTGGCGTCATAAGCATTCGTTTGAAAGGGAAGGGGACACTATTTTAATGGTGGATGAAGTTTCCTTTCGCGCTAAACTGCCGGCCAGTATAATCGCTAAAGGGTTAAACGTTATGTTTAAGGCTCGTGAAAAACACATACACGCTTATTTTCAAAACAAAGCTTTAACGGAAACCGAGGTCGAATCACCACAATAGCATTCGACTTCGGTTTTCGTCACTTGATAAAATGGCCACCATTAGTGTTGGTGAAGGTATTTGCTGATTAGGGCGAGTGTTGAGCGCCTTGTCAAAATGCCAGAAAACGCTTGTTCTTCATCAACGACACATAAAAACGAATGGTTGATCAATAAAGAAAGCGCTTTTGAAAATGGGGCATCCGGTCGGATACACGGCACATCTTTTGCCATCACATTGTTTACTGTTAATGTAGACAGCCTCTCAAGTTCAAAATCTTCATCGCCAAGCATCGCATCTAGGATCAGCGATTTGCTGATTAAACCACGAAGGCGGTAGGAGGCATCGAGAACTGGAATGGCTGTATAACCTGATTTTATTAACACAAGTAGGGCATGCTGCAAAGGGTTGTTCATTTGTACATGAGCCACTTTATCGGCAGAAATGATGAGTGGCGCAATGTCTTTATCCGAAAGAGGAAGGTCTTTTAATGTATGTAACATGGAATCACTTCTTTTAATAGATTTGTTCGACTGCTGTCGCTCTTCTTTAATGGTAAACGCTGCAGCACAACCAGTCAAGGCAGGAACAGCAATCGTTATAAGAGTGAAGAATTTGGCCAAAACTTATAGTAAGAAAGGGGTTTGGCCATGCATTCAAAACAAACAGTTAAATACATTTGCGAGCAATTTTCTTCAGGACATGAGTATTACTTTAAGCAAGAGTATATCACTCATGACAAATGGAGCAATTTAGACTCAGTCGCTTGGTCTGCTCCAAGGCCAATTCGGAAGGAAACATTTCTTAAACGGAAAAAGCAAGGATATTTGTGTGAATATGTGCAAAAGCAAACGGCTGTTATTTTGCCGTTTCATAAGAAAGCCAACGCTTCTAAATAAAAGCGTTGGCTTAAACCACTGTATTTCCATTTTCCTTCAACCTGTCTTCTATCGGGGCTGATTTTGGTTAAGCGAAGCTTGTACATTCATTTCCCCGTAGCCATAATAGACGTTATAGTCGCCATCGCCAAGCTGATCGCATGCGCCAAGAATGATGTCGCCAATTTGATCGTTGTTTAAGTCTGGATTCGCTGAACGCAATAAGGCGGCAAGTCCGGCAACGTGTGGAGAAGCCATTGATGTTCCTGACAATACGGCATATTGGTTGTCTTTGTATGTGCTCGGAATATTTTCTCCAGGGGCAGCAAGATCGACATGGTCTCCAAAATTGGAGAAGAAAGAACGGTTGCGGTCTTGGTCTACTGCAGCAACGGTGATGACTTCCGGGTATACTGCAGGGTACATTGGTTCTTCTGAGTTATCGTTACCTGAGGCGCTAACAATGACAACATCATGTTTATCTGCATATTGGATTGCTTCATATAAAAGATCAGAGTGATAATAATCGCCAAGGCTCATATTAATGACGTCCGCTCCGTGGTCGACTGCCCAATAAATTCCCCTTGCAACGGAATAAGAGGAGCCTTCGCCATTTTCGTCAAGCACTTTTATAGGCATGATTTTGCTTTGCCAAGATACGCCAGCAACGCCATCGATATTATTCGTAACAGCGGCGGCAATGCCAGCAACGTGGCTGCCGTGTCCGTTTGTGTCTTTATAATCCGAACTGTCGTCAATAGCGTTGTACCCTTCTGTGAGCTTCCCTTTTAAATCTGGATGATTAGGATCCACACCCGTATCAATGATTGCAATTGTTGTATTAGTGCCATTGGCGAAATTCCAGCCATCATCTGCGTGAATTTGTTTAAGGTTCCATTGGTATGGCTTGAAATATTCGTCGTTTGGCTCCACTTTCTTTTCTACTGTGCGGACTTGATTCGAAAAGGCATAGTTCGGTTCGGCAAACAACACAGTTTCGTCTTGCTGTAAATCTTCGATTAGTCGCTGAAGCGCCTTATTACTGTCCTTCACAATATAAAAAGGGTGGTTGTCGGCTAGCAATTCGTATCCCTTTTTTTGGGCCCATTCGTTACCATTTATTTGCGGCGGCAATTTCACCACTGCTTGGTTTTCGTGAAAGGACTGGATGGCCACATTGTCGTCAGATTTGACGTAAATATTCCATCCTAGTCCAGGGACTGTCTGAGCTTCCAGTTCGTCTGGAAGTTCATCAATGGACGAGAATTGGACATTTGGGTCGCTTCCATTGACAAAAAACGTTCCGGAACTGTCGGCGATCGCTGCTGTTTTAGCCAGGTAGGATTGGATAAAGCTGAGGTCGATTTCCCCAATGATACGTTGTCCGTCATCTTTGTCCTTGCCCATAAGCATAAAAGTGTTACCGTTTTTGTTATAAGGATTCGAATAATGCATGCCGTTATCTTGATGGATCAATAGGCTTGTATCGATGGTGGAGAGCGTGCCGGCAGCTAAAAGCGGCGAACCTCCTTTATCCAAAACGGAAAAGCCGGAAATATAAGGGTGTTCATTTAATTCTTGTTGAAATTCATCCGTCAGGCTCTCTCCCTGGGTATTGGCCCATTTTTCTAATTGCCCGGATAGGGAGGAGATAAAAAGCGTTGTTGTTTTTGCCAAGTCTTCTGCCATTAACCGGTCTTTGGAAGTAGAGTGGACACGGCTTTTAGGCTGATGTGAATCAAAAACGGCTGTATGTGGCTGGCTTTGTTCGACTTGGCTTGTGAAAACCATGCCAGCAATAGCAAGGGCAGCCAGTGCGATTCCCCATATTGCAGGTTTTTTCATTTGTTACCATTCCTTTTTTGTAAAGTCTGTTCTATTTGTGAATTTGTCCAAGCAGATGGAAAAACAAGCTTGTAGCCTTGTTTCTTCAAATGCGGCAGGCCAGCTTTAATGCCTGCATAAGTTTGTTCCCCTTTAACTCCGACATGTCCAATGGCGATTGGGTGTTGATGCATGTTTCCCTTTGCTGCGAAAGTTTGCATTTTTGCCTGTACTTGTTGGGTAGTGGAGAGCGTATCGTCTAAAAATAGCTTGTTCTCAAAACAAGGGATTTGTGCTTTTAAAGCAAGTTCTGGCATGACGGAATGAGGGGTGGTCTTGCTGTCAACAAGGTATAACCCATTGGTTTTGGCAAATTCCACAATTAAACCAACAATCCGTTTGTCTTCCATTGCTTTTGACCCCATATGGTTGTTTAAACCAACGGCATAGGGGATTTGTTCGTAAGCTTCGCGTAAGCGTTTATTAATTTCTTCGTTGCTTAAATCCACAGTAATCCCATTTGGCCCGAGCCATGAAGCTTTGCCGCTTTTAGGTTCAAGAGGTAAGTGAATGATCACTTCTAACCCGTTCTCGTGTGCTGCAATTGCTTGCTCGGTTGTGTAGGGCATATTCGGCATAATAGCAACTGTAACGGGAATATCCCCTTGTAAAAATGCGTCTACTCCTTTCACATTGCCGCCAAAATCATCAATAATAATAGCGACATCTTTATTGGCGGCATCGCAAATAGTGTTTGGACAAAACATCACTAGGAAGATGAGCAAACAGACAGTGCGAGTGACAATGTTAACTGCCATGAATAGCACTCCTTTGTTTTTTTTAGTTTCTATTGGCAACGTCTTGTTCATGCGTGGAATGTATAGGAAATAAAAAACCAGTCCCCGTGAAGGAGAACTGGTCATTTACGAATATTAAAGGCGGCGTTCAGCTGGCCTCTTAACATGCGCTCACGGACTTCCTGTTTACGCAATGCTTTTTGTTCCATTTTTCGGATTTCGAATGTTTGCATACCGTCTTCCATCTTATTGGCAATGTCAACCAATCGTTCGACATCAAGAAAAGAATATTTGCGTGTGCCTCCTTTTGAACGTTCAGGAAACAGCAATTTCCGTTCTTCGTAATAGCGAATTTTTCGTTCTGAAAGACCGGTAAGTTCACTTACAACGCCGATTGTAATTACTTTTTTATCTTTATAAGACACGCCATTCCACCTCGCTGTAATGGATAATCGCCATGTTGTTTGTAACAATATATCACACAAAAACGATTGATGTGCATTTTGATGTAAGAAAATCTAACAAAATACGTTTGGTGAAGTCTCCATAATCGCGCCTGTCAAATTTCCTTGCTTCCGTTAACCAAAATAGGTAGACTAAAAATGGATTGAGGAGAAGGAGGAAAACAATGCGTCGATATCGTTGGCTATTCGGAGTCGCGGCAAGCATTCTTATTATTGCATTAGGGTTTATGATTCAAGTCGAGTACGGACCGTCGGATAGTGAGCGCGTGATCGTTGATTACAGTAAAAATGCCTACTCGTCACCTGCTTGCTTTGACCAAGCTGGGTTTACAAACAATATAGGCGAGTCCACATACGGAGAAGTTGCCAATGACTCCACCTATGTCCCTGAATCATCCTGTACAGCTGTCGAATTTGCTACAAAGCGTGGGCCTCTCTGGTTTGCTTGGTTTATGTAGGTTTTTTCTAGCATGAAAACGGGTACATAATGGACAAAGGAGGCGTTTTGTCCATGGGAAAACAAGGGAAAGAAACAAGTGAAAATTGGAAAGAACAGCGAAACCGCGACCAAGTGGAACAACCCTTTGATGAATTGCCTCTTGAAGATATTGAAAAAGAGGAAGAGGAGCGCAGAGAGAAAGAACGGACGAAAGACGATTCCGAATCAGAGGATGCGTACAAGCCATAAAGAGGGTTGAAGGAGCCAGAATAGAAAAAAGGGCTCCTTTTTTCAGGCCTAAGTTGTAGCGATATTTTGAATATGGTATTATGAATAATTAACGAACGTTTTTAAGCGTTTGAGGTCGATAAAATCACTCAGACTGATAGAAAACGCTTGTCAAACGACGAAGTATGCGAGCGTTTGTCTACAGTCTGAAACGTTTTTTAGTTTAGAAAGAGAGTGGGGCTGGAGAGAACGTGAAAGTAGCAAAATTTGGCGGTTCATCCGTCGCAAATGCAGAGCAAATTAAAAAAGTGGCTGCCATCATCAAAGCGGATAATAAACGGAAGATCGTGGTTGTTTCAGCACCAGGAAAGCGTTACGCTGATGATGCAAAAATGACAGACTTGCTCATTGCCTTGGCCGAAGCTAAAGTGGCAGATCAGCCAGTAGAAGCAGCATTTAATGCTGTGATGAACAGGTATGAATCGATAGCAAACGATTTAGAGCTTAATCGCGATGTGATCGCTGAAATTGAAGCAGATTTGAAAAACCGTCTTGAGCAAACAGTGGCGGGCAAAGGGCGCTTTCTTGATATAATGAAAGCTAGCGGAGAAGACAACAATGCAAAACTCATTGCTGCTTATTTAAGCAAAATCGGTCTAAAAGCTACGTACATAAACCCGAAAGATGCTGGACTTCTTGTTAGCGATGAACCAGGGAATGCCCAAGTGTTGCCTGAAGCATACGAGGCGCTTGCCAAGTTGGCTGAAATGGACGGAATCGTCGTGTTTCCCGGTTTTTTTGGATTCTCAAAATTAGGAAATCTTGTTACTTTCCCAAGAGGCGGCTCCGACATTACAGGGGCTATATTGGCCGCTGCTGTTCAAGCCGAGCTTTATGAAAATTTCACTGATGTTGATTCTGTTTACGCTGCGAATCCATTTATCGTTGAGGATCCAGTTGAAATCAAACGAATGACTTATCGGGAAATGCGCGAACTTTCTTACGCGGGCTTTTCCGTCTTCCATGATGAGGCCTTGATTCCGGCCTTCCGCAACGACATTCCTGTATGTGTGAAAAATACAAACAATCCTAAATGCAGTGGCACATTAATTTTGGCGGAACGTGAGCGATCACTTAATCCTATTATTGGCATTGCTTCCGATGAAGGGTTTGCCACCATTTATGTACGAAAATATTTAATGAACCGCGAAGTCGGATTTGGTCGCCATCTATTGCAAATTTTAGAAGATGCAGGGATTTCTTATGAGCATATTCCTTCTGGAATTGATGATACATCTGTGATTATCCGGCAAACGCAACTTTCTGATCAGTTGGAAAACGCCATTATTGAGCGTATTAAAGAGGAGCTTAACGTAGACGACGTCCACATTGAGCATGATTTTGCGATGGTCATGCTCGTTGGAGAAGGCATGCATAATACAGTAGGTGTAACAGCTAGAGCTTCATCTGCTTTGGCAAAAGCGGGGGTTAACATCGAAATGATTAACCAAGGCTCGTCTGAAGTTAGCCTTGTGTTCGGCATTCATTCAAAAGATACTAAACAAGCTGTCCGCGTGCTTTATGAGGAGTTTTTCGGACAAAAGCAATAGCCGTATGTATGAAGACCAGTTGGTGCCAACTGGTCTTCGGTTGTTTTATGACGAACGTTCTTTTTTAAGCATTTCTTTTAACTCATCCAATTGCCGTTGGATCGTTTCTAGCTCTTGTGAATGGGCATTGTCGGCCTCTTCTTTATTGGCTTTTTCAACATTATTGACGATGACGCCGATAAATAAATTGAAAATGATAAACGTACCCACTAATACAAAGGAAACAAAATAAATCCAAACCCACGGATTAAATTCCATGAGTGGTCTCATCAAGCCGCTCGACCATGAGTCAAGTGTAACGATTTGGAACAGCGTTAAAATCGTGCGCTGCAAATTTCCAAAGTACTCTGGGGATAGCTCGCTAAATAGCATTGTGCCAATGACTGCAAAAATATAAAGAAAAATCCCCATTAAAATGAGAATATTGGCGAGTGATGGGATCGTCATGATAAGGGCATCGACGAGGCGCCGCAAAGAAGGGACAACGGATACAGCACGAAGGACCCGAAGGACGCGCAAAATGCGAAGCACCGTCACAAAATGCCCACCAACAAATACATGGCCAGCTAATACAATGACAACGTCAAACCAATTCCAGCCTTTTCGAAAAAAAGACCGCCCTTCTGCTGCAAAACGCATTGCTATTTCAATCGTAAACAGCCAAAGCAACATTCGGTCCAGAAAGTGGAAAAAATGGCGGTTGGTTTCATAAATACTTGGATACGTTTCTAGTCCAACTAAGATTGCATTAAATAAAATCAGGATGATAATCGTTGCTTGGAACGTCTTATGGTTGACAACCAGCGCAAATTTGTCTTTCAGCAATTTGTGGTTCTCCCCTTAAATAATTGGTACAGCGAATCAGAGCGCGTTTTCAGAAAGGCGCTCTTCTATCGTACCAGCAAACGATCAAAAAAGGGAAGCAGCAATTCCTTTATTGGTGCTTATGAATGGGATCGCGTTCAAACGAAGCGCCAATCGCAGCGGAGCGCTTGACAGCTTGATGAATCGCCTGTTGAAACAGTTCTTGAGCGGAAGAATGATCTAAATGGGCAATCGCTGCTTCCGTCGTCCCATTTGGGCTCATGATTTCTTTATAAAGGTCTTTAGGCGATTTGCTGCTATTGGAAAGCTGTTTGGCGGCGCCGCCAATCGTTTGGTTAATCAATGCCCGTGCCTCAGCTGGAGAAAGCCCTTCCGCAATGGCGGCATTAAGCATGGCTTCGGCGACGTAATAAATATAAGCAGGGCCGCTCCCAGCTATGCCAGTGGCTGCATCCATTTGTTGTTCGTCTACAACCGTCACTGTGCCGATAGATGAAAAGAGCGTCTTGGCGAAAGCAAGTTGCCGCTCTGTCGCGTAAGTGCCAATTGACAAAGTTGTGGCCGAGGCAAGCACATGGGCCGACGTATTCGGCATCGCTCGTATCACCGCTGTATCCGCAGGCAGCCAGCTTTCTAGCGTTTCAAGCTTGATGCCTGCCGCAACGGATATAACGAGCTGTTTCTGCGGATTGAGCAGTGAAACAAGCGAATCGGCCACTTCTTGGACGTTATGAGGTTTGATTGCTAGTACAATAACGTCTTTGCCTTTAACTGCCTCTTCATAGGATTGCGCCGCGTGGACGCCATAGGCAGCGTGGAGCTGATTAAGACGTTTGCGGTTGTTCGCGTTTAATACGGTGATGTGGGGCGCTTTGCCGCCGTTAGTTTTGGCTATACCGCCTATAAGCGCTTCAGCCATTGAACCGGCGCCTAAAATGGCGACGGTTGTCTGATGTGTCATGAATAAGCCTCCTATTCTTTCACTTGTCCTTCCCCGTAAATGCCATATTTGCTCGTCGTTAAAGCTTTTAAGCCCATTGGCCCTCTCGCATGGAGTTTTTGAGTACTAATGCCAATTTCAGCGCCAAACCCAAATTCAAACCCATCTGTAAAACGAGTTGAGGCATTATGGTATACACAAGCCGCATCGACAGTGGCGAAAAAGGTGTCCCGTTCTGCCAATGATTCTGTAATAATTGCTTCAGAATGTTTTGTCCCATATTGATTAATATGAGCAATCGCTTCATTTGTATCAGCGACAACACGAATGGCTAAGCGCAGATCCAAATATTCAGTCGACCAGTCGTCCTCATTTGCTTGTGCAATGCGTGGATCAAGGGTGCAAGCTCCTTTATTGCCGACAAGTGAGACCCCTTTTGCAGACAAGCGTTCGACTAGTGCTGGCAAATGAGCTTTTGCAAACGATTGTTCAACAAGCAGTGTTTCGCATGCATTGCATACAGACGGGCGTTGCGTTTTAGCGTTGACGACAATATCAAATGCCATATCAGGGTCGGCAGAGCTAGCGACATACACATGGCAGTTGCCAACGCCAGTTTCAATAACAGGAATGGTCGCCTCCTGCAACACCGTTTGAATTAAATTGGCCCCGCCGCGAGGGATCAGAACGTCAATCGTTGATTTTAACTGCATCATGTTGGCCGCTTCCTCTTTCGACGTGTCTTCCAGTAATTGAATGACGTCAGGGTGAATAGGCGAGTTTTTAAATGCTTTTTTCAATGTGCGGACAATCGCTTTGTTGGAGTGGAGAGCGCTGGCGCTTCCACGCAAGACGACAGCGTTGCCCGTTTTGACTGCTAATGTGCAAGCGTCGACGGTCACATTTGGCCTTGCTTCATAAATCATCCCCACTACACCGAACGGTACGACCATTTCCTTGATAACAAGCCCGTTCGGCCGTTTGATCTCCTCTTTTACTGCGCCAATCGGATCAGGCAATTCAATTAAGTGGTCAATCGCTGTGGCCATCGCGTCAATTCGCGCTTTTGTTAACAACAATCGGTCAATTAAGTGGTCGCTAAGCCCGTTTTTCTTAGCATTGGCAATATCCAATTGATTGGCTTGGAGCAATACGTCTGCGTCTGCTTTTAGTTGTTGGGCCATCGCTTGAAGCACGTTGTTTTTTTCTGCTGTAGTTGCTTGTGAAAGGGATGGGGCATGCGCTTTTGCTTTTTGTGAGATCAATTTTGCAGTTGCCATTAATAAGAACACTCCTTTTTTGTCGCCACCCAAAAGTCGCGGTGAATAACAGCTTTTTTTGAACGTTTTGTTAGAGACAAGGCTTCCTCGCTATTGAGTCCTTTAATAAGCTCTAGTTCATGTTTGCTAAAGTTGGTTTTCCCCTTGCCGATGGGGCGGTTGTTGAAAAACACTTCAATGATGTCGCCGGCTGAAAAATCGCCTTTAGCTGAGAGTACGCCTGCAGGCAGCAAGCTTTTGCCCCTTTTTAACAACGCGGTTGAAGCGCCGCTGTCGATTTCAATGCTTCCAGCCGGTTCGCTATGGAAGACAATCCATTGTTTTGTCGTCGACATCGTTTTATTTGTAAAGGGGCCGAGATACGTACCATCGCCTTTACCAAGTAAAACATCTGTAAACGTTTCCCTTCCTTTGCCATTGCCGATAAATACATTTGTACCAAGCTCAATCGCCGTTTTCGCAGCAAGCAGCTTCGACTTCATGCCTCCTGTTCCAACGGCAGAAGTATCAGCGCTCACCCGATCAAGCAATGCTTCAGGTACGCTTGCTAAGTAATGGTATTTTTTGGCGTTAGGCGAGTCGTTTGGGTTTTGGTCATATACACCGTTGACATCGGTATACAAGCAGAGCATATCTGCGTGAATGATGCCGCTAACGAGGGCAGACAAGCGGTCATTGTCGCCAAACGTCAGTTCATCGACTGAAGTCGAGTCGTTTTCGTTAATGACTGGAATAGCACCTCGCTTTAAGAGTTCACGCAATGTTTGTGAAATGTTTGAAAAACGTGCTGGATCCGCAAAGTCGGCTCGTGTTAACAGCAGCTGCGCTGCTGTGTAGCCATGCAAGCGGAATGCATCCATATATGCTTGCATGAGCAAGCTTTGGCCAACGGCTGCTGCCGCTTGTTTTTGCGAAATGGATTTCGGCCGCTGGTGATAGCCAATGAGCGTAAAACCAGCCGCGACTGCGCCAGACGTCACGACAATCACATTTATGCCTTGATGGCGCAGCTCGCATATGGCTTCGACATGGCCTCTTAACCGTTCCGTGCTTAAGGCGCCGTTGCCATCTGTTAAACTGCTGCTGCCAATTTTAATGACAATCGTTCCTGTGGCCATTGGCCGCACCTCCTACTATAGCCATTTTTTCTACTGGTGCTTGCATTGTTCATGGGGTGAAAAAAGGTTCGAGCAAATAAAAAGAGCTTTTCCCATCCTCAAAAAGGACGGAAAAAGCTCCGCGGTACCACCTTCATTGGCATTGATTATGCCCACTTTCCCATTCTTTAACGCAGAATGCTACGCTGGTTTTTGCCAGCAGCGTCGTGGGGTAGGTTTCAAACGCAGAAGGGATGGTCGGTTTTTTCAGCCGGTGAAACCAACTCTCTTACATATTCTGCCTTTTACTGGTCCCAGTCATCACTGCACCGTACATATCGAATTGAAGTGATTATATCGAGCCTTGCGAAGAAAGTCAATTCTTTTTTTCTGTCTGCGGCTCGGTGTACGGTGAGAGAAAGCCCACAAACGATAAAGCAGATGTAATTTAGCTCTAGTGCCAATCGGAAGCAATTATGTTGACAAGGCGTTTCTCTTTTTAAAAGGCAAAAAGCTAAAAGGTTCTTTCTCTTCGTAGCAAGCGTTTCTTTTCCTAATCTTTGTGACGTTCGTCCAAAAGATTGCGCCATAAAAGAAGCACTTTTGTGATTTGGGCTGAATACGATAGGTTAGGAGTGAAGGGATAGGTAAGGCTGAGGTTTTACTTACTTCCTAGAAAGGGCTGATGGAATCGATGTGTGGCATTACTGGGTGGGTTGACTGGCAAAGAAACCTACGCACGGAAACGAAACAGATGAAAAATATGGCAAACACGCTGAATCGGCGCGGCCCTGATGCGCTCGAAACATGGACGTCCGACCACGCTGCGTTCGGGCATGCGCGGCTTGTCGTTGTTGATCCAGAGGGCGGCAAACAGCCGATGACCCGCACTGCTAAAGGCAATACATGTACAATCGTGTACAATGGTGAACTATACAACACAGAAGAGCTACGCAAAGAACTTCTTGCCCATGGGCACACATTTGCTGGCCATTCAGATACAGAAGTGTTACTTAAAGCTTATATGGAGTGGGGAGCCGCATGCCTTGAAAAATTGAATGGCATTTTTGCGTTTGCTGTTTGGGATGAACAAGAACAAACATTATTTATGGCAAGGGATCGCCTTGGTGTTAAGCCGCTATTTTATACAGAAAAGGATGGCATGCTTCTCTTTGGATCAGAACTTAAAGCGTTGCTGGCCCACTCGCAAATCGAAGCGGTTGTTGACCGTAGCGGATTAGCTGACGTGATGGGGCTTTCACCTTCACGGACGCCAGGCCACGGTATTTTTAAAGGAATTGTCGAGTTGCGTCCGGCCCATTACTTGCAATTTAGTAAAAATGGTTCCGCAGTAAAACGTTATTGGCAATTGCAAAGCAATATCCATACAGAAACGGCACATGAAACCGCTGCTCACATTCGTGAACTTTTGGAAGATATTGTTGAGCGCCAGCTTTTTGCTGACGTTCCCGTTGGCATGTTTTTGTCAGGGGGTGTCGATTCTAGCGCGTTAACGGCAATCGCTGCACGCATCTACGAAAAGCAAGGGAACGCTCCGATTTTTAGTTATTCCATCGACTATGAGGAAAATGAAAAATATTTTAAGGCAAGTACCTTTCAGCCAAATGCCGATGCCGATTGGGTAGAAAAAGTCGCAGCTCATTGCGGCACCAACCATAAAAATTGCATTATCGGCAACGATGTCCTGGCCAATTTGCTAAAAGAATCTGTCCTTGTAAGGGATACACCGGGAATGGCCGACGTCGACTCATCCTTGTTGTGGTTTTGTAAGCAAATCAAAAATGATGTGACTGTTGGTTTGTCCGGGGAGTGCGCTGATGAAATATTCGGTGGCTATCCATGGTTCCATAAAGCAGAAGTGATGGCCATAGACGGTTTTCCTTGGATGCGCTCGCTTGATGAACGGATTCAATTGTTGCAGCCTGATTGGCAGAAACGCCTTAATCTCCAGGAATACGTGTATGATCGTTATAAAGAAACGATTCAAGAAACGCCGCGGTTTGACGGAGATTCTCCTGAGGAAGCTAGGCGGAGGGAAATTTCTTACTTAAATATGATTTGGTTTATGACAAACTTGCTAGACCGCAAAGACCGGATGAGTATGGGCGCTTCCCTTGAAGTCAGGGTTCCTTTTTCAGACCATCGCTTAGTCGAGTATGTGTGGAACATTCCTTGGGAGATGAAAACATATGGGGGCAGAGAAAAGGGGATACTACGCAAAGCATTGCAAGGATTGCTCCCTGACGATGTACTCTTCCGGAAAAAAAGCCCTTACCCGAAAACCCATCATCCTTTATATACGGCGGCCGTAACAAAGGCGATCCAGGAAGTCGTTCGCCAAAAGGACGCACCATTGTTCACTTTTATTAACCGCGATCGCCTTAAAGAAATTGCAGATAAAGGTGGTTTCGACACAGGGAAACCTTATTTTGGCCAATTAATGGCAGGGCCACAACTCCTTGCCCATTTTGTCCAAATCGATTACTGGATGAAGGCATACAACATTCAAATTGATGAATCGTGAGTATTTCGCTCAGTAAAGCGCTCATTTGGAGTGCTTGTGCCAGCGAAACGGAAGCAAAGCAAGTGCATGCAGGTTAAGGTCACAGTCTAGCCTCCTGCCCTTGGTTTGCTTTTTGTGTACGAATACGAGTGTGGGTCACGCTTTTTGAACCCTTTGAAAATTGGTATACTATACATAAAACGAAAAAGGGAAGGGACGCTTATGCCATTAGTCGATATGCCGTTGCGCGAGTTGTTAGCTTATGAAGGAATAAACCCTAAACCAGCAGATTTTGACCAATACTGGAACCGGGCCAAAACGGAAATTGAAGCGATTGATCCCGAAGTCACTCTAGTCGAATCTTCTTTCCAGTGTTCGTTTGCAAACTGTTACCATTTCTATTATCGAAGCGCTGGAAATGCAAAAATCCATGCGAAATACGTACAGCCAAAAGCAGGGGAGAAGACGCCAGCAGTTTTTATGTTCCATGGGTATGGGGGGCGTTCAGCCGAATGGAGCAGCTTGTTAAATTATGTAGCGGCGGGTTTTTCTGTTTTCTATATGGACGTGCGTGGACAAGGTGGAACTTCAGAGGATCCTGGGGGCGTAAGGGGGAATACATATAGGGGCCACATTATTCGCGGCCTCGATGCCGGGCCAGACGCGCTTTTTTACCGCAGCGTTTTCTTGGACACCGTCCAATTGGTTCGTGCTGCTAAAACATTGCCTCACATCGATAAAACACGGCTTATGGCCACAGGGTGGTCGCAAGGGGGCGCCTTAACGCTTGCCTGTGCTGCCCTTGTTCCTGAAATCAAGCGTCTTGCTCCAGTATACCCGTTTTTAAGCGATTACAAGCGAGTGTGGCAAATGGATTTAGCGGTTCGTTCGTATAAAGAATTGGCTGATTATTTCCGTTCATACGATCCGCAACATAAACGCCATGGCGAAATTTTTGAACGCCTTGGCTACATCGATGTCCAGCATCTTGCTGACCGGATTCAAGGAGATGTCCTAATGGGAGTTGGTTTAATGGATACAGAATGCCCGCCGTCTACCCAATTTGCTGCTTATAATAAAATAAAGGCTAAAAAATCGTATGAGCTCTATCCTGATTTTGGCCATGAGCACCTTCCAGGAATGAACGATCATATTTTTCGCTTTTTCACTAGTTGAACGAAGTTGTTTTTCCCACTCCATTCATGGGCTGTCCAAGCTCTGCATATAAGTGGATGGAGGGGAGGCTTTGATCGTGAATGTCCGAATGTTAGGGCGGTTACTGTTCGCTGCTTATATGGCAGTACTGTTTTACATCACACTGGTTGCATGGAATTATGGATCTTCGTTTGAACCTAGTGAGTTGGCCGGGCGTAATTATAACTACATCCCATTCCGCAGTATATATCGCATTGGCTTTTTTAGCTCTACAATTCGTGATCCCCTTTTTATACTTGGCGGGAACGTATTACTGTTTGTCCCATTTGGGTGTTTGTTGCCTTTGTCAGTTCGGTGCTGCCGACAAATAGGAAAGACAGTGATTGCCAGCTTTTTAGTCTCCAGTTCGATTGAGCTATGCCAGCTAGCCTTTACCCATCGTGTAGCTGACATTGATGACATCCTCTTAAATACTGCGGGTGGGGCTGCAGGCTATTGTTTATTTCGATTGGCCTTTTTTATAAAAAAACAGGTCGTGTTTTTGCCAATAATAAAAAGCGAGAGGAGGGGAAAATGATGGATGCCTTCTTTGAACATGTTTATACGGCCGTTCGCCGTATTCCCCGGGGGGAAGTCGCTTCTTATGGGCAAATTGCTCGCTATTTGCATGCACCCCGGCATGCGCGAGTGGTTGGCTGGGCGATGCGGCAATCGCCGCCTGATGTCCCGGCGCACCGTGTCGTAAAGCAAAACGGCGAGTTGGCCTCAGGCCTTTTGTTTAATGGGAAAACACAAAAGGAACGGCTATTGGAAGAAGGGGTTACGTTTTCACAGGATGGCCGCGTCGCAATGGAATTGCATAGTTGGACGGCGTGCCCGCTATAAGCGAAGGCACGCAATGGAAAAACGTTTACTGAAGGTGAATCTGATGATGGGATGTGGGTCTAACGCAAGGAGTGTTTAGTCTGGCTTGGGTACATGGTGAAATACATCGCCGCTCTCAAAAAAATCAACAAGATCGTCTAACCATTTGTAATAATGGAGCCACTGCTCCGTTTCTTTTAACAAATGGTTTAATTGCTCCATTTCGTCAGCGGACAAGTTGTCTGCTTCTCCCTCCATAAACCGTCTAACCTCATTTTGAATTCTTTTTCCAACTGCTCGGTTTTTAGCAATCACAGCTTGCCAATTCGCGACGAAAATGGAAATGAACGTTTGGTAGTAATCTTTTTCGACATCATATAAATCTTTGCGGACGCCTTTTTCAAACACTTTATGGGCAACATTTAAAGACAGCATTTCCCGTACAACTTGGCTCATCCGCGTTTTACTCATACCGGTTTCATCGGAAAGAGCTTCAAGCGTCATTGGCTTCCGGTTCATATAAATGATGCCGAGCACACGCCCTACCGTAGTAGAAACGCCATACGTCCGCATGTTTTCGGCAATGCGGTCAACAAACTGTTCTTCCATTCTTTTAATTGTATCAAGTGTATGTTGTGCCAATTCTTCATCCCGCCTGCTCAATATATTTATGTACTATATACACGTATCGTCTTAAAAACAAACATACTTTACCATATCTACGCGCAAAAGAAAACTGCTTGTTTTTGCATTGTTAGGTGCTCTATTTTGTTGTTGCCAATAAAGCCAGCGGGCAAACAAAAAACAGGCGAACTTGTGCCTGTTTTTTGTGTTTTTTTTAACAACAGATGTAAGCAGAGCCTACAATCACGAGAAGAATGAATAACACCACAATAAAAGCAAAACCGCCGTCATGTTTAAAACTCAATCGAATCACCCCATCTATTTTTTGTTCACGACAGCTTATGCAAATAAGCGGAAAAGTGCGTGGGCGGCTCCCTATTTTTAAAAACTAACCTGTTAGTAAAGCCTAGCGGCTGCTGTTCTTAGCTGTTGCAAGGGAAAGGAAGAGTGAGTCGAAATTTGACAGGGTGCAAACAGGATTATTACAATAATAAATGAGATGAGTGTGACGCTTATCGACAGTAAGGAGTGGTCATATGTTTAAAAAACTATTTGGAAAGAAAGAGACAGCGCCAGCGGAGGAAACCATTACCGCGCCGGTGAATGGAAAAGTTGTCCCAATAGAAGAAGTGCCTGACCCAACATTCGGTCAAAAAATGATTGGCGATGGATTGGCTGTTGAGCCGACGGATGGGCATATTGTCGCGCCTGTTAGTGGAAAGATTGTCCAAGTGTTTCCGACAAAGCACGCTTTTGGAATTGAAACGGCATCTGGGGCAGAATTGCTCATCCATATTGGCCTTGAAACAGTGGCGATGAATGGAGAAGGATTTACTGCCCATGTAAAAGAAGGCGATACCATTTCCGTCGGCGACCCGATCATTGACTTTGACGTAGAGCTTGTCAAAGAAAAAGCTGCGCACACGATTACGCCAGTTGTGCTAACCAACCCAGATCGTTATTCGCTTGAAAAACAACAAAACAGCGAAGCGATGGCTGGAAAAACAGCGCTTTTTACAATAAGAGCCAAATAATAGGGAAGAAACGCGTGGGCGCTTAGAGTCTGCGCGTTTTTTTATACTAGACTTTCCAGCTGTTTTAGGCATATTTTAGCTAGCGTTCGCCAAAGGAACCTGGTAAACTACCCTTTGATTGATCTGGAACAGAGGCGAGGTGAAGGAGTTGGTTTTACAAGCGCTTATTATCTTTTTTGCCCAGTTGATTTATGTGCCGATTTTAACATTGCGGACAATCATGATGGTTAAAGGGCTAAAGCAAAAGGCTGCGGCAATGGGCATGCTTGAAGGGGTTATATATGTAGTTGCCCTTGGCATTGTGTTTAGCGACTTATCGAATTATTACAATATGGCTGCTTATGCGCTTGGCTTTGGCATAGGGCTATATATTGGCGCAGTAATCGAAGAAAAACTGGCAATCGGCTATGTGAGCATTGAAGTAAATATCCCACAAAAAAACCAACCATTGATTAACCGCCTTAGGGAAATGGGTTTTAGTGTTTCCAGTTCTTCCGTCGAAGGTATGGCGTCAACGCGATGCCGCCTTGACTGCACGGCGCGCAGGGATAGGGAGAAGGAGTTTATTAAAATTGTGTCAGAATATGAGCCGCAAGCGTTTATCGTCTCGTTTGAACCACGCAATTTTAAAGGCGGCTACATTACAAAAGCGATGAAGAAGCGGCGAGAGAAATATTTAAAACGAAAAGCAAAGGAAGACGCCCATTAAAAAATGATCCAGGCTGATAGGAAACGCTTGTGAACCGATTGAAGGTTGACCAAACCAGGTGTTTATGAACAACGAAAGATGCAATTGCTTCAATCTGGACGCTGCTTGGCCTGAGCAGCGTTCTTGACATGGTAGCGCTTTATTTGTAATGTTGATATAAAAATCATCTTGTCGATGAGGAGGTTTGGCTGTGGCACAAATAAATGCGGTGTACTATGTAAGTGATTCAAATGAATTTATTGAGGAAAAAGCAGAGAAAATGGCCACTGGGCTCACGGCTAAGCCTTGGCAAGAAATGCCTGAAGCTGAGAAACAAGAAAGCTTTGCTTATAAAGGAAAAGTCGTTTCCATTAACGAGGACCCCTCTTACGGGGAAGGCAGCATTGTGACGATTTCATTCCCCGTTGCCTATGAAGTGCCAGACTTTCCCTCCATTTTAACAACGACATATGGCCGGTTGTCTTACGAACCGAATGTAAAACTGCTTGATTTGCAGTTTTCAAACGACTTAGTGGAGAGATTTCCAGGACCGCTCTATGGCATTGAGGGAATCCGTGATCTCGTGGAAGTAGAAGGGCGCCCGCTTGCGATGAGCGTTGCAAAAGGGGCGATTGGCCGTTCAATTGATTCCTTCCATGAACAAATGCTCGCCCATAGCTATGGCGGCATTGACATTATTCAAGATGATGAGCGGCTATTCGAACACAATTGGACGCCTTATGAACAACGGGTGCCCGCTGGGTTAGCCGCAATCGCCGAAGCAGCAGAACGGACAGGGCGAACGCCGCTGTATGTCGTCAATCTTACTGGCAAAACATTTGAGTTAAAAGAGCGGGCAAGAGAGGCAATTGGCTTAGGAGCGCCGGCACTGATGCTAAATGTATATGCGTATGGGATTGATGTGCTCCAAGGCCTTCGTGAAGATCCAGAAATTGACGTACCGATTTTTGCCCATTCCTCACTGACGGGAATGATGACACGCTCCAAACAACATGGCATAGCCTCTCGTCTTTTGTTAGGAAAGCTGCTGCGCATGGCAGGGGCAGACGCCGTTCTATTTCCTTCTCCTTATGGCAGGATCGGCATAAATCCAGAAGAAGCGCAACGGGTAAAAGACCAGCTGACAATGACGACTCAAATGAAGCGTGCCTTTCCAATTCCTTCTGCTGGCATTGATTTTCAAACGATTGCCACTGTCCGCCAAGATTTTGGCGAAGATGTCATTATCAATCTCGGCGGTAGCGTCCACCGTTATAAAGGCGGCGTAGAAGCAGGAGGCAAAGCATTTATCGAAGCACTTAACAGCGCGAACTAAAAAACAAACGAGTTGGGCATAGCCCAACTCGTTTTATGGTGTGTCTTACAAAATTTAAATGTCTGCATGTCCCAATGCATCTTGGAAAATAAAGACGAGTATGGCGACGATGAAACAATAGACGGCAAAATAGACAAGTTTGCTTTTGCGGACAAGGTTCAAGAAAAAGACAATCCCAAGCCAAGAGGCAATAAACGTGACAACAAAGGAAGCAGCAAGCTCAAATAAGCCTGTGCTCGCGAGCAAATCCCCTGAAATCAAATCATCAATTGCCAACACGGAAGACCCTAAAATAACCGGGATGGACAGCAAAAAGGAAAAGCGGACAGCTGTTTCCTTTGTCAGACCAGCAAACATGCCGACAATTAACGTCGTTCCAGAGCGTGAAAGCCCAGGAATGAGCGCTAGGCATTGGCCAAGCCCCACGATAATTGAATCCCAAATCGTCATTTCTTTTTCTGTTCGGTTTCCGTGGCGGACAAAACGTTCTATAATGATTAAGAATAGACCGGTGACCGCAAGTGCTAAGGCAATAAAGATAGGTGCTTTAAACGTTTCGCTTATGTAATCTTCGAACAAAATACCGGCAACACCTGTAATGCCTGTGGCGACAACTAAATAAATAGCAAACCAAAACATCGCTTTATTTTGCGGTGTTCGCTTTGTGAAATAGGCAAAAAAACCGCGAATAATCTCAATCAAATCATGGCGGTAGTAAAGAATAACCGCAAGAACAGAAGCGAGATGAAGAAGAATTTCAAAGCTAAAGCCGGCAAATGTCATGCCGAACAATGCTTGGACAAGAATGAGATGGGCGGAACTTGAAATCGGCAAAAACTCTGTAATTCCTTGAACAAGACCAAGGATGACTGCTTCTAGTAAACTCATAAGTGAATTCCCTTCTGCTTATTAGTTTGATATAAATCGAACTGTTTCATTCTAGCAAACTTTTGGCCAATCGGAAAGGGGCAACCGCATCAATGAAAAAACGGAGCTGGACATTGGCTGTGCTTGTTGGAGCATGCGTAGCAATTGTGTTTTTTGTGTGGCAATTTAATGGAGAATCAAAACCGGTACAGGCAGGGGATCATTTATTGGACATGGAGCTTGACGTATATAAGGGCGCAAGTGCTTCTTTTAGCGATTACCAAGACGGCGTGCTCGTCTTAAATGTGTGGGCATCATGGTGCGAACCGTGTATACGGGAGATGCCGGCATTGATGGAAGTGGCAGAGGACTATCGAAATAAAGGAGTGTCTGTCATCACTGTCAACAGCCAGTCAAAAGAATTGCGCCCTGAAGATGCGATCGAGTTTATCGAAGAGCAAGGCTTGACGCTGCCGGTATTCTTTGATTCGGAAGGGGCATTTATGCAAGCGTTTAAGCCTTCATCATTGCCCACGACTTACATTATTGATCAAAACAACGTTGTCACAGACGTGCTCGTTGGCGAAGTAACGAAAGAGATGCTTGATAACAAATTGCAGGAACTTCTCTAAACTATTTTATTCGCTTTAGAGGAGGACTGTTTTTTTCTACGGGCTTCCACGCTGAATGCCAAGCGGCGACAGTGTCAAATGTTTTAGCAGCCTGTTTTAAAGCAGTAAGCACTTCCCACTTTTGCCCAATGAGTATGATGCTATTTTCGCGATGGTATCGTTTCATAAAAGCACCTCCCGTTCAAGTATGATACACTTTTATGCGCTACATACATCAAAGATGACAAGGTGGGTACCAAATGAAAGAGTTGACTGAACAAACGATTGCTAAGCAAACGATTCATAAAGGAAAGTTGATTCAGCTTGATGTAGAGGACGTCAAACTTCCAGACGGAACCATCGCAAAGCGGGAGTTGGTGCGCCATCCGGGCGCAGTAGCTGTAGTCGCCATTACCGAAGATGGCAAAATGGTGCTAGTGGAGCAATACCGTAAAGCACTCGAAAAGGCGATTATTGAAATCCCAGCTGGCAAAATGGAACCTGGTGAAGCACCCGAAAAAACAGCTAGGCGTGAACTCGTTGAGGAAACAGGCTACCAAGCCGAGGCGCTCACATTGATCACGTCATTTTATACATCGCCAGGCTTTGCAGATGAGCTTGTTTATGTATATGAAGCTACAGGGCTAAAAAAAGGCGATCAACGCCTTGACGAGGGGGAATTCGTCCGCGTGCTCGAGTTGACCGAAATGGAGTGTGACCGGCTTGAGCAAGAAGGGCGGATTCATGATGCGAAAACTAGTTACGCTTTGCAATACTGGAAATTAAAAAATCGCCGCTAAACAGTCATAGCCTGCTTTTGCTGCTCATAAAGTAGAGCAGGAGGGGACAGGCTATGAACAATCCAAATCGTGTCTATGAAGCGATTGCTAGACATGTAGATAACAACCGGTCGATTTATATTTTTACAATCGTTCTATTTCTAATTGGCATTGTTTTCGGCGCAATTGTCGTTAACAGCCTCAGTTTATCGCAGCGGCACGACTTGTTTACATATTTAAGTCAATTTTTTAATGAAATGAAAAATGGTTCTGTGGTCACATCGCCAAGTGAGTTGTTTGTCCACAGTTTTACTCATTATGGCAAATATATCGGTTTAATGTGGATCCTTGGCATTTCATTAATTGGATTGCCGGCCATCTTTGTGCTTATTTTTGTCAAAGGCCTCGTTATTGGCTTTACAGTCGGGTTTTTGGTGAACCAAATGGGCGCACAAGGATTTCTGCTTGCGTTTGTGTCTGTCTTGCCACAGAATGTGGTGTTGGTTCCTGCCTTTATTGTCGTTGGCACAGCGAGTGTGTCGTTTTGCTTGCGTTTAATCAAGCAAACGTTTGCTAAAGGGCTAAAAGAGCCGATTTTTCCTCCTTTTTTCCGGTACACGACACTCGTTTTAATTGTTGGCGCATTTGTTACTGTCGCTTCTGTGTTCGAAGCATACGTATCGCCAATATTAATGAAATGGGTTTTGGCCTCTTTTTAGAATAATTCCAACATGATAAATGATATTCATTTGCAGATTGGAATCATTATTAATTGACAACTGTTCTCTTCTCATTTATAATGAGTGTACATTTAGATCGCTTTTGAGTAGGAGGCCGTTATGGAAAATCGATTAGAGCGGATTAAAAAGCAAATGCATGCTCAGAGCTATAAATTAACGCCTCAGCGTGAAGCGACAGTAATGGTTTTACTTGAACATGAAGAAGACCATTTAAGTGCTGAGGACGTCTACCTCCTTGTTAAAGAAAAAGCGCCTGAGATTGGTTTGGCGACGGTTTACCGTACACTAGAACTATTGACAGAACTCAATGTGGTTGACAAAATCAACTTCGGCGATGGCGTTTCCCGTTTTGATTTGCGCAAAGAGGGAGCCAATCATTTTCACCACCATCTTGTTTGCATTGAGTGTGGCGCAGTTGATGAAATTACTGAGGATTTGCTTGGTGATGTCGAAGCGGTGGTAGAACGAGATTTTTCCTTTAAAATTAAAGATCATCGCTTAACGTTCCACGGAATATGCTATCGTTGTCAAGAACAGCCTAGTCAAGAACAGCATAGCCAAGGCAGCAAACAATTAAATGAGCAAATGTAAAAAAGGATTTTCTGCTAATGGAGCCCAGTACATAGAGGCTTCCGTTTAATCGGTCAATCGGCGCGCGGGTATTGTCCCTGTCGGTTGGCCTTTTTTCGTGTTCTCTAATGGGACGATGCCCTCTGAACCGCCTTTCTATGTCTATGAACGTGTGATAAATCACGTTTGTACGTATAGAATGAGGCAAAACCGGCATAGGTTAATAGTATAACGACCGAATAATGGAGTGATGAGATGGCAAAGTCCTTATTGCAGATGGCGAAGGCGGCGATCCTGTTTACGTTGTGCACGACTATCTTTTATTATGGTATTCTATGGGTGAGCCATGAATTTAGCGAGTACCATAAGTATGATGAGCCTGAAGGAAAAGCGTTAAAAGTAATGAGCATGAATGTTGGCGAATCAGACTTATCAATCGACGAGCGGATAAAAAGGTTCTTATGGATGGGAGAATAAGCGGTTAAAGGAGCAAATTCCTCATGGCAATGGAACACGATATTCAAGAGTTTATCCATTTTATTAAAGTAGAAAAAGGGCTGTCGCCAAATACAATTGAGTCGTATGCTAGGGACTTAAAGCAATATGGCGCCTATTTAAAGAAACGAGGGATCGATCAATTTGCCAAAGTGGACAGGTCGACGTTGCAGCATTATTTATTCACGCTAAAGGAAACAGGCAAGTCTTCAGCGACGATTGCAAGGAACGTCACAACGCTTCGAGCGTTGCATCAGTTTTTGTACCGTGAAAAATGGACAGACCATGACCCGACATTATGGATCGAGACGCCGCGCATTGATAAAAAACTGCCAGGTGTCCTTTCCATTGAGGAAGTGGATGCACTGCTAGCTGCACCAGATTCATCTACGCCGTTTGGTGTGCGCAATAAAGCGATGCTAGAGCTTCTCTATGCATCTGGCATGCGTGTCACAGAATTGATTTCTCTTGGGCTTGATGACGTCCACTTGTCCATGGGGTTTGTCCGTGTCATCGGCAAAGGGAATAAAGAGCGGATCGTGCCTTTGGGCAAAGAAGCGACCAAAGCGTTAAACACCTATTTAGAGCGGGGCAGGGGTGCGTTGCTTAAGCATGAACGGCATGATAAATTGTTTGTCAATCACCATGGCCGCCCCATTAGCAGGCAAGGGTTTTGGAAAATCATGAAGCAACTAGCAAAAACGGCGAACATAGAAAAAGATTTTAGCCCACATACGCTTCGCCATTCGTTTGCAACGCATTTGCTTGAAAATGGGGCTGACTTGCGTTCTGTCCAAGAAATGCTCGGCCATGCCGATTTATCGACAACCCAAATATATACACATGTAACTAAAACGCGCATGAAAGATGTTTATTCTCGCTACCATCCTCGCGCTTAAGCCTGAATGGAAATTATTGTGATATCCGAGATAACGGGCAAGAGCAGATGGGAAGCTAAAGGTTGAATACAGTCGAGAGAAGGGAAATTATGAAGAAACGATTTGAACGGATTTTTTTAATTGTCATGGATTCAGTCGGGATTGGCGAAGCGCCAGATGCTAAAGAGTTCGGCGATGAAGGAGCGAACACGCTCGGTTCCATTGCAGAGGCTTTTAATGGCCTACATGTGCCTGAGCTAGAAAAGCTTGGCCTTGGAAAAATTGCTCCTTTAAAAGGGGTGGAAAATGTCTCAACTCCACTGGCAAGCTATGGAATTATGCAAGAAGCGTCCTTAGGTAAAGATACAATGACAGGTCATTGGGAAATAATGGGCTTACATATTACTAAACCATTCCAAGTGTTTCCAGATGGCTTTCCGACGGAGCTCCTTGAGCAACTCAAAAGCGAAACAGGACGGGGCATGATTGGCAATAAGGTCGCATCCGGTACAGAGATTTTAGATGAGTTAGGCGAAGAGCATGTGAAAACAGGTGATTTAATTGTCTATACGTCAGCTGATTCAGTTTTGCAAATTGCCGCCCATGAAGAAGTCGTGCCTTTGGAAGAGCTTTATGACATTTGCGAGAAAGCTCGTAAGTTGACATTAGCTCCAGAGTATATGGTCGGCCGTGTGATTGCAAGGCCGTTCGTTGGCGAACCAGGCAAGTGGAAGCGGACAGCAAACCGCCATGATTATGCATTAAAGCCATTTGGGCGCACAGTGATGAATACGCTTGAAGATGCAGGGCTTGCTTCCATCGCATTAGGCAAAATTTCTGACATATATGATGGGGAAGGCGTGACAAAAGCAGTCCGCACCACTTCAAATGAGGATGGCATGGACAAGCTAGCAGAACAAATAAATACGTCTTTCGAAGGGCTTTGTTTTTTAAATTTAGTCGATTTTGATGCACTTTATGGCCATAGACGCGATGTGATCGGGTATGGAGAGGCCATTATGGCATTTGATCAACGACTTGGGGAAATCTTGCCCCAATTAGGAGACGAAGACTTGCTGATTGTTACAGCCGATCACGGCAATGACCCTACCCATACAGGTACGGACCATACAAGGGAATACGTGCCATTGCTCGTGTACAATAAAGGGATAAAACCAGTCAATCTTGGGAAACGCCGCACATTTGCTGACATAGGGGCAACCGTAGCCGACAATTTTCAAGTGGAACGGCCTAGCAACGGAACGAGCTTTTTAGCAGAACTAAAGCCTGAGTAAAAGGTTATTCAGTTAAAAAAGTCAGATCTTAAGCAGGGCAGGCTAGCAAAAAATTATGGCAAGGAAACAGCAGCTGCTTTTCTTTGCCGTTGGAGGGAGAATGAGCGATGAGAATGGTCGATCTAATCGATAAAAAGCGTGATGGCGAAGCTCTGACAAAGGAAGAAATCCGCTGGGTCATTGATGGGTATACAAACGGCACCATTCCTGATTACCAAATGGCAGCGCTGTCAATGGCGATTTACTTTAAGGACATGAACAAAGAAGAACGGGCAGAGCTGACGCTGTCAATGGCGGAATCAGGGGATATGATTGATTTGAGCGCGATCAAAGGAGTAAAAGTTGATAAGCATTCTACAGGAGGTGTAGGCGATAAAACGACGATCGCGCTTGCTCCACTCGTTGCTTCTGTTGGCGTTCCAGTTGCGAAAATGTCAGGAAGGGGGCTCGGCCATACTGGCGGTACGATTGATAAGCTCGAAGCCATTCCCGGTTTTTCTGTTGAAATGGATACAGATACGTTTCTGAAGCAGGTGAATGAACAACGTCTTGCCCTCGCAGGCCAAACGGGCAATTTAACGCCTGCCGACAAAAAGCTTTATAGCTTACGCGATGTCACTGGCACAGTCAACTCAACCCCGTTAATCGCAAGCTCGATTATGAGTAAGAAAATTGCTTCAGGTGCTGATGCGATTGTACTAGACGTGAAATGCGGATCGGGCGCTTTTATGAAGACGTTGGACCATGCCGTTGAGCTTGCCGAAGCCATGGTGGAAATTGGTTCGAGCGTTGGCCGTGAGACGATGGCAGTCATTTCCGACATGAGCCAACCTTTAGGAAGGGCAGTCGGCAATGCGCTAGAAGTGAAAGAAGCTTTTGCTGTTTTGAAAGGCGAAGGCCCAGCTGATGTCCGGGAGCTTTGTCTTGTATTAGGCAGCCATATGGTTTATTTGGCTAAACGAGCAGAGTCTGTTCAAGCGGCGCGGCAACTTCTTGAAGAGGCGATTCAAAACGGTGACGCGTTGGAGAAGCTGAAAGCATTTATCGCTTCACAAGGCGGTGACCCATCGGTCGTAGAAAATCCAGCACAAATGCCTCAAGCATCCGAGCAAATCGCTGTCTCAGCTCAAAAAGCAGGCTATATTAAAGAAATTGCAGCCGATAAAATTGGCACAGCCGCCATGCAGCTTGGCGCAGGAAGGGCAACCAAAGAAGACCAAATTGATTTAGCTGTCGGCCTTGTGCTTGAAAAGAAAACAGGCGATTACGTAGAGGAAGGGGAAACGCTTGCAACCCTTTTTGCCAACGAACAAGGGATAGAGGAAGCAAGAAAGCTTGTAGAACAGGCTTATCACATTGTCGATGAGAAGGTGGAACAACCAACGCTTATTTATAAAGAAATCTACGGCCAATAGTTCGCTAAAATGTTCCTCATTTTGTCATGAAGCATACCCGCAGCGAATAGATTAACTAACACCTAAAGAGGCGCCTTTCACTGCTATAAATAATGAGGTTTAGCAAAATTTGATGTTTAAATGACAGCATAAACGTGTATACCATTCATAAAGCAGATGAAAAGGGGTGCATATAGGTGGCAGACATTGTTTACACATCATCCGCAACAGCACAAGGCGGACGTGAAGGGCATGTAAAATCAGATGATGCAACCATTGATTTAGACCTTGTCAAACCAGGTTCGAAAAAGGAAGGCTCAAATCCAGAGCAGTTGTTTGCGGCTGGGTATGCTTCCTGTTTTGACGGCGCATTGAATTTAATGGCAGAGAAAGCGAAAAAAGAAATTGACTCGACCACAACCGCCCATATCTCTCTCGTTAAAGACCCGTCTGACGGAGGGTTTCAAATAGGCGCTGAACTTGAAGTCGTAGTCAAAGGCGTATCGGAGGAAGAAGCACAGGAACTTGTCGAAAAAGCACATGAGTTTTGCCCTTATTCAAAAGCAACACGTGGTAACATCCAAGTGAAGCTGACTGCGAAAGCAGAATAAAAGGAGGGTGACCCATTGTCACTAGCAAAAGATATCGAGCGGTTCAAACAAATCCATTGCGATGACGGCTGTCTTTCAATTTACTTGCGCACGTCCTTGTCCAGTACGGATCAGCAAAAAGGTGAGTGGAAGATCCGTTTGAAAAATGGGCTAAAAAAACTGGAAGAATACCTGGAAGCTAGTGAGAATGACGCGGAACTCAAAAGTTTTAAGAGACTGAAAAAGCTTGCCGAAAAAAACATTAAAGAATTATCGCCTAACCTGCCGAAAAGCATCGTTTTTATCGGTTCTGCAAGCGGTGACCTGTATGTGAAGAAGCTACAAGTCCCGGTAGAAAATGATTTTAGGTGGGAGCACTACCCTGTAGTCGATCAACTTGAGAACTTAGAAGCAAAATACCCTCTTTCTGGCATTGTGATGATCCAGAAAACAGATGTCTTAGCAGTTGAGACAAGTTTAGGGGAAGTAAACGATGAATTGCATTATGCTTGGGATGTAGAAGCAGAAGATTGGAAAGAATATATTGGCGCACGCCCTGAAGGCGAGACGGGGGCTGCCCTTCATCGCGAGTCGTACGCAAATCGATTTGATGCCAACCAGCAACGCTGGTTTAAAAAGATTGCCAATAAAATCGAGAAACAAGCTAGAAAGCGAAATTGGCAAACGATTCATGTTGTTGGCTCACCAGACCAAACGACAGCGTTTGTCAAACAATGTTCGACGGCGGACGTGGCCATCTTAAAAAAGAATTTGGCTAAGTTAAAAGCACACGAAATCGTCAGAGAAGTAAATGAATCTGCGGTATAAAAAACAAAACCCTGCTTCACTACCCATGGAGCAGGGTTTTTAATGTGTAAAAATTCGTGAGGCGAAACAAATGTTTTGACAAACGAAGAAAATCGTCGCTATAATCAATGGGTAAAAAGCTGTCTGCCGTCCAAATATGCCATTACATAAAAGCAGTTCCCCTCGCACGTCCATTTCGTTCGTCCTCAGTAAAACAATGTTTATTACCGACGTTTTAAATTGAATGATAAAGAAGGGTAAAAAATGGAGTCTACACAAACAGAAGAGTCAACGTTTAATAAAAAGCCGCTTGTGGCGGTTATGCTAGTAGGCGCATTTATCGCCATTTTAAATCAAACATTGCTGACAACTGCATTGCCACACTTAATGGTTGATTTGCAAATTAATGAAAACAAAGCTCAATGGGTGACGACGATTTTCATGCTTGTTAATGGCATTATGATTCCTATTAGCGCTTTTTTAATTGAGAAATTCAGAACCCGTTTCTTGTTTTTAACAGCAATGTCGCTTTTCGGCATCGGTACGCTCATTTGCGCTCTTGCTCCTTCCTTTGCTGTTCTTATGGGTGGCCGTGTCATTCAAGCAGCAGGAGCAGGCATTATGATGCCACTTATGCAAACGGTCTTTTTATTAATTTTCCCAGTTGAAAAACGCGGAGCAGCAATGGGGATGGTTGGACTTGTCATTTCCTTTGCCCCAGCTATTGGTCCAACATTGTCTGGCTGGCTAGTCGAAATGTTTCCATGGACGATCTTATTCTGGATTTTGATTCCTGTCGTTGTCGTTGATATCATTGCCGCCATTTTTGTCATCCGCAATGTGACAGAATTGCGTTCGCCAAAACTTGATCTTTTATCGATTATCCTATCAACGCTTGGATTTGGCGGTCTGTTATTCGGTTTTTCAAATGCTGGGCAAGCTAGTTGGACGAGTCCACTTGTATTTATTCCACTTGCAATCGGCATTTGTGCACTCGTGATGTTTATCAAGAGGCAGCTTTTGTTAGAACATCCTATACTGGAGTTCCGTGTCTTTAAATACCCGCTGTTTACATTGACGACTGGAATCGGCATGCTCGTTTTTGTCTCGCTTGTGGGCCCGGCAACGATTTTGCCACTCTTTATTCAAAATATGCAAGGCCATTCCGCCTTAGAAACAGGACTGACGATTCTCCCTGGTGCTGTTTTAATGGGGTTAATGTCGCCGATTACTGGCCGTATTTTTGATCGGATTGGGGCAAGGTCTTTGTCCATCATAGGCATCGCCCTACTTGTTGTCACATCACTTTTATATACGAATTTAAGCGAGTCAACAAGTCTAGTTTATTTAACAGTCGTTTATGCAGTTCGCATGCTCGGGCTTTCGTTAGTGATGATGCCGGTAACAACCGCAGGACTTAACGTACTGCCACGCGAGCTTATTCCACATGGAACAGCGATGAATAATACGATGCGGCAAGTAACTGGCTCAATCGGTACAGCTATTCTTGTAACGATTATGACGGCATCCGCATCGCTTCACACCAATGAAGCAATGATCCAAGGAGTCAACAACGCCTTTATCGTAGCGACCGTGTTAAGTTTTATCGGCTTACTACTATCTTTCTTCATTAAGAAGCCTGCGGCTGTTTAACGTTTAATGGGGTTGGTTCCCGGGTATGGTTCACTATACACGACAGCCATAGTTGAAAGGGAGAAAGGAGCCGGTAAGGGTGAAAAAGTATACAGTTGTTCCAAATAAGGACGCGACTACATGGTTATTAAAAATAGAAGACGTCGCTCCTTATGAAGAGTTTGACAAGCAATCAAAAGCAATTGAAGCAGGCATGAAGTTGGCTGAAGCCAACCGGCCAAGCCAGTTAATGATTTTTGATGAAAACCATGAACAACAGGGAATTCAAACATTTTAGTGTGCACACCAGATTGATGGAAAAGGGGGATCAGTCGAGGCGGTAGATCGACGCGTCGCCCCATGATTGAAAAGGAATTCTGAATTATACAGTTCCAATGGATGCCAAGGAATGGGAGAGGGCTTTGTAACAAGAGACAAGCCCTCTCTTTTTATTATGCGGTTTTCGAGAGCTTCCAAGCTGGAATAAGGGAATGGAAACGGAAAAGGGAGCTTGCTATCATATGGATGATGATATAAAAAGCCAGTGTCAACACATAGGTGAGCAACCACACCGGCCATGTGCTTCTTAAGAACAAAAATAGCAGCGTCATGCCGACGGGAAACGGAGTGACGATAATGAGCCACATCGGCGAACGGAGCTTTTCAACCACTGCTCCTAACACGACAACACTAGCTCCAATGAAAAGGGGATGCCAGATTGCTAGAGCTTGCTCCAAGAAGAAATCGCCAAGAAAGTAAGCAAAACTAGTAAGAAGAATGGCTGTGAGTAGACTGATTATGTAAGGCAACATGATCCCTCCTGAAGAGTTTCCTACGATTAGTTTAGTACAATCGTCGGGTTGCGTCACGAATTATGTAAATGAGCGTGATAAGCGAACGTATGTGTGTTATGATGGAGGAGCACTTGATGCAACCAATACATAAAGGAGTCAATGATGACAGGAAAAACCCATATGATTGGCGGCGTAGTAGCATGCCAAGCGATGGACACAATCGTTTTTGCAGGAGCCCATGGGTGGGCCTACTATGCAGCTGGGCTTGTCGGTGCCATCTTGCCTGATATATGCCACACCCATTCTAAAATCGGCAGAAGATTCCCGGTATTGTCGAAAACGATTGCGACTATTTTTGGCCATCGCACATTTACCCATAGTTTGCTGTTCCTGCTGCTAGCAAGCATTGTCTTGCGCTGGCTGTTTCCGGACAACGAGGCTGTGCAAACAGGCGTGTTAATAGGGATCGCTTCTCATTATTTGCTCGATGCTTTAACAGTACGGGGAATTCGTTTTTTTTACCCCGCCAACATCCGTGTCCGCATTGCTCGGATTCGTACTGGAAGCTGGCTTGAGACCGTTGTGCTTGCTGCCTTAACAATCGCAATGGGATGGTTTTACTGGGGGTTTGTTTAATCGCCTGTGCATAAATGATTTATTCTCCTCTCATACTAGGAAGATCGACTAGTTGAGAGGGGTTTTTCACGTGAACAAGAAATGGCTAACCGTTGTTCTGTTTCTTGGCGTTAGTTCACTTCTTTTTGGCGGAAGATTTAGCGATGCCCTTTCTTATCAAGCGATTGAAAGGGATGGCCCAGCGCTTGTGCAAACGACTGCCCTTACACAGATCGAACGTGAAAAAATTCAATTTCAAGGGCCAAATGACGAAAAAAGGCTCGCGTTAACATTTGACGATGGCCCTGATCCCGTTTACACAGAACGTCTACTTGATTTATTAAAGGAAGAAAATATCAAAGCCACTTTTTTTGTACTAGGTTATAAAGCAAAGCAACATCCGTCGCTCTTAAAACGAATGGTGGCAGAAGGGCATAGCATCGGCAATCACAGCTTTACCCATCAAGAGTTGACCAAGCTTGAACAAAGCGAGGTGCTAGACGAAGTGGAACAGACACAAGCGGTCATTGAAGAAGCAACTGGCGTCACTACCCATTTGGTGAGGGCCCCCTATGGGAGCGTGAATGACATGGTTGTCAAAACACTCACAAGAAAAAGTTACCACCTAATTGGTTGGAGCATTGATTCCTTAGATTGGCAATACCAACTGCCATTTTCGATTGCGATGAATGTAGTCGACGATGCCCATTCTGGTGGAATCATCCTTCATCATGACGGCACGGCTACAAGCTACCAACTGTTTGATGATCTGCCGGCAGAAATTGAATGGTTGAAAGAAAAAGGCTATACATTTGTAACGGTCCCCGAGCTGTTGCATTTGCCCGAAGCAAGTTAAGCCAATGGCTTGACTTGCTTTTTTGTTCCTTTTCAAGATGGTTCGGCAAAAACGGGAACGGAGTCAGCGTTTTAAATATTGTTTGGGCAAATGTATAACCTTTCCAGTAAATGGAGACACTAGCAAATAGTTTTTTTATGATGACGGCCTAGTGGAGGGAAAAACATGAAAAGAAAATGGAACGTATCGATGCTCCTGTTTGTTTTGTTGTTTGCATACGCTGGTGAAGCAGCCTTTGCAAAAGAAAAGGAACTGCCTCAGTTAGCTGAAAATGCCGCGTCCGCGATATTAATCGAACGGGATACAGGCGAAGTATTGTTTGAAAAAGACAGCGACAACATGCTTCCCCCGGCTAGCATGACGAAAATCATGACCATGCTGCTTATTATGGAAGCAATTGAAGAAGGCACGATTAAGTATGAGGATATGGTGACCGTTAGCGAGAACGCTGCTTCCATGGGCGGATCGCAAGTCTTTTTAGAACCTGGGGAAGAAATGAGTGTGGATGACTTATTGAAAGCCATTGCCATTGCTTCTGGGAATGATGCAGCGGTAGCGATGGCTGAACATATTGGCGGCACAGAACAAGAGTTTGTAAAAATGATGAATGCAAAAGCGGCAGAGCTTGGTTTGGAAAATACACAGTTTCAAAATCCGAATGGCTTGCCTGAAGCGGACCATTACTCTTCTGCACATGATTTAGCTGTTATGGCGAAAGAGTTGCTTAAATATGAAAACATCACTTCGTATACAGGGATATACGAAGATTATTTACGAAAAGGTACCGATAAGGAGTTTTGGCTCGTAAACACGAATAAGCTCGTCAAGTTTTACCCTGGAGTCGACGGCTTGAAAACTGGGTTTACACAAGAGGCAAAGTATGGGTTGACAGCCACAGCAGAGAAGAACGGGATGCGTGTTATTGCCGTCGTTATGGGGGCGAAAACGCCGAAAGAGCGCAATGCTACAATAACGAACATGCTTGACTATTCATATAGCCACTATTCAACGGAGCGGTTGCATGAGCGAGGAGACCTTATTGGGGAAGTCCCGGTTATAAAAGGCAAGGATAGGCATGTACAAGCCATCACGCCTGAGCCCGTTTCATTGTTGTTGAAAAAAGGCACGAAGCTTGAGGAAATTGAGACGAAAATCGAGCTATTTGAAAACGTGGAAGCACCTGTCACAAAAGGGGATGCAGTTGGCCAGCTAATTATTGTAAGAGATGGCGAAACACTTTCAAGAACAGACCTTGTGGCAGCTGAAGATGTAGAAAACGCTTCGTGGTGGACGCTGTTTAAACGGATGTTGTCATCATTTGCTGGAAAATAGCTAATCACAAAGGAAAAGCAAACTTTGCCACTAGTTTTGTCATGTACAAGGAATCTGTCATTTTGCAGGCGAATGAATTACTAGCAAAACGACGGAGGTGCAGTTTGTGAACTTGAAAATCGGATTGGAGCAAAAGGAGCATGTGTTGTTGGTTCGGCTTGAAGGGGAATTGGACCATCATTCTGCCAAAGAATTGCGCAGCCAAATAGAAGCACGGCTAGAAAACATCCAGCATATTGTGTTGAATTTGGCTGAGCTGTCTTTTATGGACAGTTCGGGGCTTGGCGTTATACTGGGCAGGTATAAGCAAATTAAGGCAAATGGCGGCGAAATGGTCGTATGCGCGATTTCGCCAACGATTGAGCGGTTGTTTGAGATGTCGGGCCTTTTTAAAATTATCCGGTTGGAAGAAAGCGAACGATTCGCATTGCAAAAATTGGGGGTGGCATAAAGTGGCCAATAAAATGAATTTAGCGTTTTCGGCTTTAAGTGAAAATGAATCTTTTGCCCGAGTGACAGTCAGTGCCTTTATTGCCCAACTCGATCCGACGATGGAGGAATTGACGGAAATCAAGACGATTGTCTCAGAGGCGGTCACCAATGCGATTATCCATGGCTACGAAAATGATCCAAATGGGCAAGTTTATATTACAGCTGAACTGAAGGATCGTGAACTCGAACTCATTATCCGCGACGAAGGGGTAGGCATATCAGACTTGGATGAAGCAAGACAGCCGCTTTATACCTCGAAACCGGAACTAGAGCGCTCTGGAATGGGCTTCACGATTATGGAAAATTTTTGCCAAGAGTTGAAAGTAATCTCCGAACCAATGATTGGGACAACCGTTTACGTGAAAAAACAGCTGACCACGACGAAAGCAATGTGCAGATAAGGGGTCTTGCTTATGAGTGCAGAGGTGAAAAACGGCGGCAAAAAAAAGCCACTATCCGATAAACAAGTGAAAGAGCTGATTGCAAAAAGCCAGGAAGGCGACACAGAAGCACGGGATTCGATCGTCAACCATAACACACGTCTCGTCTGGTCAGTCGTCCAACGTTTTTTGAATCGCGGTTATGAGGCAGACGACCTTTTTCAAATTGGCTGCATTGGTTTGATTAAGTCTGTCGACAAATTTGACCTTTCCTATGATGTGAAATTCTCCACGTATGCTGTGCCAATGATTATTGGGGAAATCCAACGTTTTTTGCGGGATGATGGTACGGTGAAAGTAAGCCGGTCCATTAAAGAATTAAGCAATAAAATTCGCAAAGCAAAAGACGAGCTGACGAAAACGCTGCGCCGGGCGCCGACCATTAATGAGATTGCCGAACATTTAGGCGTGACGCCTGAGGAAATTGTATTTGCTGGAGATGCCAACCGGAGCTTGTCTTCAATCCATGAAACGGTCTATGAAAATGATGGCGACCCGATTACACTGCTAGATCAAATTGCCGACCACTCACAAGTCAAGTGGTTTGACAAGATTGCTTTAAAAGAAGCCATTTGCGACCTTGGCGAAAGGGAGCGGCTGATAGTATACTTGCGTTATTATAAGGATCAAACACAATCAGAAGTGGCTGAACGCCTAGGCATTTCGCAAGTGCAAGTTTCTCGGCTAGAGAAAAAAATATTGGAACAAATGAAAGAAACAATGTCAGACGCCACTTAAAAAAGCAAGCTCAGAAGTTTAGGAGCTTGCTTTCTTTTTTGTCTAGGGGCCTATGTAGAGGAATGTGTAAGTATGGTACAGACAATCCAGGTGGCAAGCTTTGAACAGTAAGAAAAAGGCTGGAGGAAAAATGTTTGAGGAAGACCCACCTGAGGAAGCAGAGCGAAGATGTTACCGCAAGTATACCGTTGACTAAAATCATTGTCAACACTAAATGTTTCGAATAGTTTATTTTATATACTGTCATATCACATGCTGTCAAATCGTGAAAGCATGTGGCTTTTTTTGTTTCTACGCATGAATAGGTTGATTCGATACATACTAACAGGAGAGCGAATGAAGGAGCCATCCATTGTGAATGCGAATAAACAAGAAGAGTACAAAGAGAATATTGTCTTGTATAAACCGAAAAGCCGCTATCTAAAACATGGGTCTCTGGCTTTTTTTTCAGGTGGGCTCATTTGTGTAATCGGTCAACTAATTTTCCGAGGGTATCATGCTTTGTTCCAATTATCCGATGAAACGGCAACGAGCTATATGCTTATCACGTTGATTGCCATTGCCGTTTTAGCAACAGGCATGGGCTTTTATCGCAAAGGGGCACAACTGTTCGGCGCAGGACTACTTGTCCCGATTACAGGGTTCGCCAATGCCATGGCTGCTACAGCCCTTGAACATCGGACAGAAGGGTTATTAACGGGCGTAGGCTCCAATTTATTTCGGCTTATTGGCCCGGTGCTTGTTTTCGGCATCAGTACTGCCTACCTCGTCAGTTTTTCCAGACTGTTGATCCGCATGATTTTACACTAGAAAAGAGGGAAACTATGGGCCTTTCACATCGGACAATGACATTCTCAAATCCAGTGTATATCCAATCGAGCGGCACGGCAGTCGGCCCAAAAGAAGGAGCAGGGCCGCTGGCTGGCTCTTTTGATTACCGATACACGGATATTTATTGTGATGAAAAAAGTTGGGAAATGGCAGAACGTGCATTGATGAAACAAGCGATTAAACAATGTTTAACCAAAAACCATTTATCGATAGACTCTGTTGATTTGTTTGTTGCCGGAGATTTAAGCAACCAGACGACTGCTTCTAGTTTTGTCGCCCGTGATTTGCAATTGCCATACATCGGTACATATTCAGCATGCGCCACCTCTGTTGAAACGCTAATCATTAGCGGCGTATGGGTGTCTAGCGGGTTAGCTGATTTGGTGCTCGCAGCGGCAAGCAGCCATTACGGCGCCTGTGAAAAGCAATTCCGCTATCCGACTGAATTTGCAGTCCAAAAACCAGAAACGGCTCAGACAACTGTAACTGGAGCAGGCGCTGTTCTACTGGGGAAGAAGCGCACGGAAATTCAATTAACGGAAGCAACGATTGGCCGTGTCCAAGACCTGGGCATCACTGATCCGATGAGTTTAGGGGCAGCGATGGCACCAGCTGCAGCAGAGGTGACAATCGGTCATTTGCACAAAACGAATCAGCAAGTAAGTGACTTTGATTTAATTGTGACAGGTGATTTAGCGATATCTGGAAGTGAAATTTACCGTAAACTATTGCGAGAGCAAGGCATTTATATAACCGGGCGTTATGAGGATTGTGGCGTTATGATGTACCACTCTGAGCAACAAGTGCTAGCCGGGGGGAGTGGCGCAGGTTGTTCCGCATCTGTTGTATATGGGCATATTTACCATCGCCTTCTCGCTGGGGAACTAAAACGTGTCCTTGTCGTTGCCACTGGGGCCCTTTTAAGCTCGATGACCGTTTTGCAAAAGCAATCGATCCCAGCAATTGCCCATGCAATTGTCCTGGAAAGGAGGAGTTAGCAAATGGAGTTTTTATGGGCGTTTTTAGTCGGTGGAGCCATTTGTTTAATCGGTCAGGTTTTGCTTGACGCCGCAAAGCTGACCCCTGTTCAAATGCTCGTCGTGATGGCAATAGTAGGAATCGTCCTTGACGGCTTTCATTTGTACGAGCATTTGGTTGAGCTTGCTGGAGCAGGCGCTACCGTCCCTTTAACCGGGTTTGGTTATTCACTTGTTCATGGGGCGATGGAAGAAGGGGCAAAGGGTTTGTTTAAGATTACAGACGGAGTGTTTGAAATTGCCTCAACCACGATTGTGTTTTCGATCTTGTTTAGCGTGGCAGCGGCCTTGTTTTTCAAGCCTAGGGGTTCGACAGGATGAAGAGGAAAGTTATTTTTGTGACAGACGGCGATTTAGCAGCTAAAAAAGTCCTTGAGTTCCTCTCGGCAGAGCTTGGTTGCCGATGCATTAGCGCTTCATCTGGCAATCCTTCGACGTTAGCGGGCGAACAGCTTGCTACGTTGATCTTGTCTGCCCCCGACGTACCAATTTTAGTGATGTTTGATGATTGTGGCTGGCGTGATAATGGCCCGGGAGAAGAAGCGATGCGCTATCTTGCGAGCCACGACCAGATCGATATCATCGGGGCAGTAGCGGTTGCTTCAAAAACACATGCAAAAGAGTGGGCCCATGTCGATGTGTCTGTTGACCGAACAGGTGAATTGACTGGGTACGGGGTCGATAAAGAAGGGGTGCCTGACCTCGAAATCGGGCGTATTTATGGCGATACCGTTTCTATTCTTGATGAACTGCAAATTCCTTATATAGTCGGCATCGGCGATATTGGCAAGATGGCACGCTTTGATGATGTTAAACGCGGAGCGCCTGTGACGAGGCAAGCGCTAGAAATGATTTTAGAAAGGAGTGGATACCGTGAAGTCCCCGAGGAAACCGATGAACTTTAGCCATGACTTTTCTGAGAATGAAGCGATATTAAAGCAACGGCTCGGCCTTGATCAATCCTTTGACGTTGGCGTTCGCAAGCTAAATATTTTTAATAGAGAAGTCGGCATTTATTATTTGACAGGTCTTGTCGACAATTTATATATCATTGAAATTTTACGCGAGCTCATGGAAGTTGAAGGCAGGTTACGCCGCGTCGAACAACCGTTTGTCACGATTAAAAATCATTTGGCCCATATCCAAGTGGAAGAAACGGAGTCAATGGACCGCGCCATTACGCAAGTGCTGTCAGGGTTAATCTTCGTCATTGTTGACGGCGAGGCAAAAGCACTTGTGGCCGATGTCCGTTCCTATCCAGGAAGGGGCCCCGAAGAGCCGGATACAGAGCGTGTTGTCCGCGGTGCACGGGATGGCTATACGGAAAATATTATCTTTAACACAGGGTTGACCAGGCGCCGCATTCGGGACGAGCGGCTTCGGCAAGAAATCATGCAAGTTGGCGTCCGCTCCAAAACCGATATTTGCCTTTGTTATATTGATGGAATTGTCGACCCAGGCTTTATTAAAATCATTAAAAAAGAATTAAAAGCGATCAACATCGACGGCTTGACAATGGCAGACAAAGTCGTCGAGGAATACATTGTCAAACAAGGGCTTAACCCTTTTCCTTTAGTGCGTTATACTGAACGGCCTGATGTAGCCGCTACCCATATTTTAGAAGGGCATGTCGTCATCATTGTCGACACATCGCCGTCTGTGGTCATAACGCCGGCGACGATTTTTCACCACGTTCAGCATGCGGAAGAATACAGGCAGGCTCCAGCAGTGGGGACGTTCCTGCGCTGGATGCGTCTAATCGGCATTTTGTTTTCCCTTTTAATTGTGCCGTTTTGGTTGCTTCTCGCCATCAATCAAGAAATGGTGCCCCCCGCTCTTGATTTTATCGGCGTCAATGAAAATAAAAACATTCCAATTGCACTGCAAGTTATTTTTGCCGAAGCTGGCATTGAATTGTTGCGGATGGCCGCTATCCATACGCCTTCGCCATTAGCGACTGCACTAGGGCTAGTCGCCGCTTTGCTGATTGGCGAAATCGCGATTGAAGTTGGTTATTTTACGTCAGAAGTGATTCTCTATGTTTCGCTTGGTGCAATCGGCATGTTTGCCACCCCAAGCTATGAGCTCGGTGTAGCGCTTCGGATAGCACGCTACGGCTTAATTTTATCAGTCATCTTTTTGGACGGAATGGGCTTCGTCGTCGCAATGACACTGCTGTTTTTCTCACTTGTGCGCCTTGCCCCTTTGCAGCGCCCTTACTTATGGCCATTTTTGCCGTTTGACCCGCCGGCATTATACCAAGTATTGTGCAGGGCTTCTGTGCCAACACTCAGGTGGAGGCCAAGCATTGTCCATCCACAAGACAAAATTAGGCAAACGCCAACAAGCGAGTAGCCAAACGAACATGGATTTGATACACTAATGGAAAAACGCGAAAAAGCAGCTTAGCCTTTTTGGCCGAAGTTGCTTTTTTTAAAGGGATACAAGGGAGTGGAGCCATGTATTTACACGGGACAATGACGATTAACGAAGCTGGCCATTTGGAAATTGGCGGCGTCGATACAGTGGATTTAGCAAAAAAATACGATACGCCCTTGTTTGTTTATGACACAGCCCTCATAAAAGAACGAGCCCGCGCTTTTAAACAAGCATTTGAGGCAGAAGGGGTTTCCTATCAAGTGGCCTATGCGAGCAAGGCTTTTAGCTGCATTGCCATGTACCAACTAGCTGCCTCGCTTGACTTAAGCATTGACGTTGTTTCAGGTGGCGAGCTGTATACCGCCCTAAAAGCAGGCGTCGAGCCAGGAAAGATCCATTTCCACGGCAACAACAAAAGCCGAGGAGAATTAGAAATGGCCATTAAAGCAGGAATCGGCTGTATCGTCGCGGACAATTTTTACGAGCTAGAATTGCTTGAGGAACTCGCCGCAAACATGGAGCAAACAGTTTCAGTTTTGCTCCGTTTAACTCCAGGGGTTGAAGCCCATACCCATGAATTTATCGCAACAGGGCAAGAAGACTCAAAGTTCGGATTTGACATTGCTAGCGGGCAGGCGGACAAGGCCGCGCAGATTGCTGAACGCAGCAAATTCATTGATTTGCTTGGCGTCCATAGCCATATCGGTTCGCAAATTTTTGAAACAGAAGGTTTTGTGCTTGCAATTGAAAAAGTCTTTAACCAGCTTCAAGCTTGGCAAGAAGAATTCGATTTTGTCCCGCGTGTGCTCAATTTCGGAGGTGGCTTCGGCATTCGTTACGTAGAGGGAGACAAGCCGCTAGAGCCTGAAACGTACATTCGAGAAATTGTAAAGGAAACAAAAAAACATGCTGACCGTTTAGGTTTAGCGATCCCAGAAATTTGGATTGAGCCTGGGCGTTCCCTTGTCGGAGATGCAGCTACAACGCTGTATACAATTGGGTCAACGAAAGATATTCCCAATGTCCGGCGCTATCTATCTGTAGATGGGGGAATGAGCGATAACTTGCGCCCAGCTTTGTACGATGCGAAATACGAAGGGTTGCTTGCCAACCGCGCCCATGACAAAGCAGAAGAAACATTTTCTGTAGCCGGAAAATGTTGTGAAAGCGGCGATATGCTTGTTTGGGATATGCCTCTGCCAGAGGTGCAGCATGGCGACGTCCTGGCGATGTTCTGTACTGGTGCGTATGGATACTCAATGGCAAATAATTACAATCGCATTCCGCGCCCGGCTGTAGTGTTTGCAGAAGACGGGGCAGATCAACTAGTGATTCAACGGGAGAGTTATGAGGATTTAACCAAGCTCGATCTTGCTTATCAAGCGAACGTAAAAGAAACGAGTGACGTTTGAGAATTACTGGAGATTTGTGTACAATGGAACAAGCGCTTGCCGCTACTTCATAGTTGAGAGTGAGGGTTTTTGGATGAAAAAAGGAAGCATTGAATTTGAAAACGGTGAAAAGATTGTCATCGAATTTTATGAGGACGCCGCGCCTGGTACTGTAGAAAATTTCGAAACACTGGCCAATAAAGGGTTTTATAATGGTCTTACATTCCACCGTGTCATCCCTGGATTTGTGGCCCAAGGGGGAGACCCGAATGGAAATGGAACAGGTGGTCCAGGCTATACGATAAAATGCGAGACAGAAGGCAACCCACATAAACACGTCCCAGGCGCGCTTTCAATGGCACACGCCGGCCGAGACACAGGTGGCAGCCAATTCTTTATCGTCCATGAGCCTCAACCCCATCTTGATGGTGTCCACACAGTGTTCGGGCAAGTTGTTGAAGGACTAGACAGTGTGTACCGCATTAAACAAGGCGATGTGATGCTAGAAGTGAAAGTTTGGGAAGAATAAGTGTACAGCAGAAAGCCCTGTCGTGATGACAGGGCTTTACTTCACGCCACGACCGTTCTCTTTCTAAGAAACGGTCATACAAAATAAAAATCATGGCCTAATTAGACGTTGTTTTAAGAGGAGATGGCGGCAGTGCCTCTTGTAAAAACGTTAAAAACGCACTTACTTGTGGAAGGGACCGGTGGCTTTCTGGGCAATGTAGCCAAGTGCTACGCATCTTTTCTTTGCCGTTTATGTCCAATGGCACACGTATATAGTCGTTTCCGTTCAAGTCGCGGACAGCTACCTCTGGAAGGATGGCAGCGCCAATGCCATTTGCCATTAATTGTTTGCATGTTTCAATTTGGTCAACGGTGATCGTTTGCAAGGGCGAGTGGGCAGCCTCCGCATACAGCCATTCTTCAATGAGCGATTGAAAGGCATCGTCGCTTTGAAAAGAAATGAACACAGTCGGTTTTTCGGTATCGGCGCGGCGGACATAGTAAAGCCGTTCAGAAAATAGCAGCGTAAGCCCTTCTTTATCATCGACATCGCCGCGGATAATCGAAAGGTGCGTATAATGCCTGTTTTGATAAATAGCAGAACTAAGGCCGGTATGCAAATCGATTTTGACATCGGGATAAGCGTTCACATAAGCACGCAACGGCTTTGGCAATACGTATTGGGCAATGACAGATGAGATCCCTAGTGAAAGCGTACCGCGTACGGTTCCTGTCAACTTGCTAAGACGGTCTTGTAGTTGTTTTTCCTCCTGAACACGGCGTTTGGCAAAGGCAATCACTTCTTCCCCGACTGGCGTTGGAATCAGTGATTTATGGGTGCGGATAAACAGCGGCTCGCCAAAGCGTTGTTCAATTTGCTTAAGCCGCTGGCTGAGAGCGGGCTGGGATATGTATAACTTGCGTGAAGCACCACGAATGGTCCCTTCATCGCTTAGCGTTGCAATCAATAAGTCCTCTTCGAGTCGCATCCAACCATCTCTTTTCCAAGCAATGGGTCTCATTGCTTTTTTCATTAGTTTACAAAAACAGGCGTTTTGCAGCAACAATGGAAGTGTGGAATGCCATGAATGCAATAATAAGGGGATTGGATAAATGGAAAAACAGGAGCGAGGTGGCGGTCGCGCTACGGCGATTGGTACAAAAGTTGTTTATCTATAGTATTTGAAGAAATATTAGGAATATCACCGGTTTTGGAATAGAAGCCCGTTTCTTTGAACTTGGTGAAGATTCTATTAAATCAATTAAGACAGTTTTGAAGTTATGGGAAAAAATTAATTATTGAAATCATTAGAATAGAAGGAACGGGGCAGAGAATGCTTCTTTGTCCGTCAAGAAAATAATTTCCGGACATAGGGGAGAAATGTTATATTGCAATTATTCAGATGAGTGCTCGTGGCGGTCCCGCCTCTGAACTATGTACATGATCCATCAATAAACCATTTTCGAAAAGCATATACGAAAAAGTTATGTATCTTTTATTAAAGATAAATTATCTGGTAATCAAGTTGTTAAGAGTTTTAATATCGAAAAAGAAATTTTTGAGAGGGCAAAGGCGAACAAGCAGAAAATGCAAAAATGGTATACGAAAATCTGCTATCACTAATTATTTCACTTACTGATATTATTGATGCTTCCAATGGTTTATTATTGAGTCAGGAGCAAAAGCTAACGGTGTAAATTACATAGGAGCTGGTTTTGTCCTGGAATTACAGTTCTGCTATTAAATGAGTGATAAATCATTTACTAGACGAAACTAAGTATGTGAATGGTTATATATTGGTAGCGCGGAACATTATACGAAAACTTCTATCACAGATATATTAATGAGTGGGCATAGTGTAATTAGAAAAACAAACTCTTATTGGAGTGATCATTGTGTTAAATATGAAAAAGCTTTTACTTAAGAGATTGCCGTGGATCTCACTTGGAGTTATAGCTTATATACTGACAAAATACGCGCAGAACCATCAGGATTGGGCGGAAAAATACAGTAAGTCTGTATATCCGTTATTGTCAAAAACAGTAGGATTTGTACCTTCTTGGGTCAAATTTTCTGTTAGTGAATGGCTCGTAGTGTTGGTTGTGTTCCTTTTGCTATTTTATATAGTTTATTATGTGCGCAAGGTTATCATGAGTAAAGGTGTACGTAGGATGGTAGTTTATCGTGGTACTTTAGGAATAGTTACGATCTGTAGCGTGATATATTTTTGTTATACTATTTTGGGTGGAATAAACTATCACAGATATTCTTTTTTGTCTTATACCGAATATAATAAAGAAGAAAACTACAGCAAGGAGGAACTGGTCAAATTGAGTAAGTCGCTTGCCGTTGAAATGGAATTGGCAAGGGAAAAGTTAGCGGATACTGATCTTTTGGTTCAAGTACCAGAGGTTTTTGATTACTATGCACAACAAGCAGTGTTCTCGATGCAAATGTTATCAAAGAAATATCCTATTTTGGAGCATTCTTTATATTCAACACCAAAACCAGTTGTGATGTCAAAACTAATGTCGCATGCAGGGATACATGGTATTTTTGTCCCTTTTACTTTTGAATCCAATATCAATGTTAATGTGCCAGTTTTCTTGGCGCCTGCTACTATGGCACATGAATTGGCACATCAGAGTGGTTTCATGCATGAGGATGAGGCAAATTTTATAGCTTATCTGGCATGTAAGCAGCAGGACGATCCAATGATGCTTTATAGTGGTTTTTTTCTAGCATTTGATTATTCTATATCTGAGCTAAAAAAGGTTGATCCAGATAAGGCGTCTGATATAATGTCCAGTCTGTCCAAGGCGGTGCAGCATGATATAGAACAAAATGAGCAGTACCGGGATAAGTATGAGGGTGTTATTTCAAGTATTTCAAGAAATGTAAATGACTTATATCTGAAGGCGAATAATCAGTCAGACGGTTTGAATAGCTATAGTGATATGGTAAATTTATTGCTGGCAGAGCAGCGAGGGATAGAGAAGTATAATTAAATAAAGTATAGATATTATTAGGAGTGAGTGAAATAAACAAAATAAAAGTATTCCCCATTCCATTTGCTGAGCATCGGTAAAATCAGAAACCCTATGAAAACCGTGGGCGCTTCACCGTCTGGACATCCATCAAGCAGAGAAGAGATCCGAAAACGAGAGACCTTCGGTCATTGGGAACTGGATACGGTCATATCGGGTCATGGGAAAAGCAAAGGCTGCCTGGCGACCTTTATCGAACGAAAAACCCGTTGGTATTGCGCTATCCCCATGCCCGACCGAACGGCCGTCTCTATGGAGGAAGCCATCCGAAAGCTGAAACTGGGATCGACCGCTGTGCCTATCTTTTTCAGAGCAGTTAATCGGACCCGCCTAAACATACATCTTACGATACTCCTTGGATGTTAATCCCTTCCTTTTTTGAAATAGGTGTGCATACTTCCTAATAGAAAATAGAGAAACGCGTGCCATGAGCGAACAACAATCTTTGTGGGTAGAAGGTTGTTTCCAGAATCGCAGCAAAAAGTAAATGATTATTGCCGAGTGAATTTAGAGTATGTTACATTTAAGTAGACGGATGAACACATCGAAGTCGTAGACGGCAGTTGGAGGTGAGTTTCGTCGAATTATGTAAGCGCTTTATTTAATTAGACTTATCGTTTTACTCGGAAAAAGAAAAAGGAGGGATCGCATGCAAGTTGAACAAACGTATCATCCAGGTTTGGACGGAGTGATTGCGGCAGAAACCGATTTATCTTTTCTCGACACGGAACAAGGACAAATCATCATCCACGGTTACGACTTGATTCAATTATCAAAAACAAATGGCTATTTGGATATTGTCCACTTATTGTTAAAGGGTGAATTGCCGTCGGAACAAGAACGGCTAGCATTAGCAGAACGTTTAAGCGGTTCGTATGACTTGCCTGAAGCTGTTTTGGACGTTTTAAAACGGCTACCTGCATCGACACACCCAATGGATGCACTGCGGACGGGCGTTTCTGTGCTAGGGGGTTTTGATACACGGCTAGATGACCGCAGTGAAGAGGCAAACCGTGAACGAGCCTATGAATTACTGGCCAAGCTGCCGGCGGTTGTTGCTAACAGTTACCGCATCCTTGAGAAGAAACAAGTGTTAACGCCAAAAGATTCCCTTTCCTATAGCGCCAATTTCTTATACATGATTACAGGAAATGTGCCAAGTGAATTAGAAGAGCGTGTGTTCGACCAATCGCTGTTGCTCTATTCTGAGCATGAAATGCCTAACTCCACTTTTGCAGCGCGAGTCATTGCCTCCACGCTTTCAGATATGTACGGCGCCTTAACGGGGGCAGTCGCTTCTTTGAAAGGGCATTTGCACGGCGGCGCCAATGAAGCAGTTATGTATATGCTCCTTGATGCAAACTCACCTGAAGAGTTTGAAACACTTCTATCGAATAAGTTAAAGAAAAAAGAAAAAATAATGGGATTTGGCCACCGAGTGTATATGAAAAAAATCGACCCTCGGGCTCTTATTATGAAAGAAGCGCTTGCTGAACTTTCACAAGCTGCTGGAGATGACAGACTCCTGCAAATGTGCGAGGCGGGAGAGGCTCTTATGGCTAAAGAGAAGGGGCTTTATCCTAATTTAGACTATTATGCTGCCCCGGTATACTGGATGTTAGGCATCCCAATCAGCTTGTATACCCCGATTTTCTTTTCGTCCCGGACAGCCGGGCTAAGTGCCCACGTAATCGAGCAACATCGAAACAACAAGCTATTTAGGCCTCGGGTTAAGTATACAGGGCCACGTTATACATCTGTACAGAAATGAAGGGACAACGGAGGTTTTTTGCATGGACTTGAAAACGGATACAAGAAAAACAGACTTGCTTTTAGAGGAAATTGCTGAGTATGTGCTAAAAAAGGAGATTACAAGCGAGGAGGCGCTGGAAACCGCGGCGCACGTCCTTGTTGATACGATTGGCTGCGGCATTCTGGCCCTCCGCTATCCGGAATGCGTGAAAATGCTCGGCCCGGTTGTGCCGGGGACGATTGTTCCAAATGGGGTTAAAGTTCCTGGCACATCCCATGTTTTAGACCCGGTTCGGGGCGCTTTTAATATTGGTACGATGATACGGTGGCTTGATTACAACGATACGTGGCTTGCAGCTGAGTGGGGGCACCCATCGGATAACCTTGGCGGCATTTTAGCGACGGCCGACTATATAAGCAGAAAAAACATAGCAGAAGGCAAAGCGCCTCTAACGATCCATGATGTGTTAATCGCGATGGTAAAAGCCCATGAAATCCAAGGCGTGCTTGCATTAGAAAACAGCTTTAACCGAGTTGGCCTCGACCATGTGCTCCTCGTTAAAGTAGCGACTACCGCTGTGGTTGCCGGGATGCTTGGTGGTACAAAAGAAGAAGTCGTAAACGCCGTTTCCCATGCCTGGATTGACAATTCCTCGTTGCGCACATACCGCCACGCTCCGAACACAGGCTCGCGGAAATCATGGGCGGCTGGCGACGCGACAAGCCGAGGCGTCTTTTTGGCAATGACAGCTTTAACAGGCGAGATGGGCTATAAAACGGCGCTGTCTGCTCCTGGATGGGGTTTCCAAGACGTGCTTTTTAATAAGAAGGAAGTCGTGCTCGCCCGTAAGCTGGACTCATATGTCATGGAAAATGTGTTATTTAAAGTGTCTTATCCAGCTGAATTCCACGCGCAAACGGCAGCTGAAGCGGCAGTCACGTTACATGAGTCAGTCCGTGACCGTCTGGATGAGATCGACCGTATTGAAATCCATACCCATGAATCGGCGATCCGCATCATTGACAAAAAAGGGCCGCTGTACAATCCTGCTGATCGGGATCATTGTTTGCAATACATTACAGCAATTGGCCTGTTAAAGGGTGCAATTGTCGCAGATGACTATGAAGATGAGATGGCCCAAGATCCCCGTGTGGACCAACTTCGCGATTTGATGGTGGTTACGGAAAACAAACAGTTTTCAATAGACTACTTAGATCCAGAAAAACGGTCGATTGCCAATGCTGTGCAAGTCTTTTTTAAGGACGGTACGAAAACGGACCAAGTAACAATCGAATATCCACTTGGCCATCGTTTCCGCCGCGAAGAAGCTGTTCCTGCTATTCAGGAGAAATTCGCAGCAAATATCGCTAGCCATTATCCGCAAAAACAAGAAAAAGCAATCCTTGAGGCTTGTACAAACAAAGACTTAGGCAACATGTCAGTACCAGCTTTTACAGACTTGCTTGCCTTATAGAAAGAGAGGAGGGATTGCAATGCCTTGGATTGTAGACGAACCGCGCTCACAACAAGAACTAGCAACGTCTTTTTACAAACAGATGACGGAAAAGGGAATCTTACAAATTCCAGGTGCACATGATGCTATGGCTGGCTTAATCGCAAAACAAACGGGCTTTACTAGCCTTTATTTGTCAGGAGCTGCTTATACGGCGAGTTTAGGATTGCCTGATCTTGGAATTGTCTATTCAAACGAAGTGGCTGTCCGAGCCCGGGAAATAGTCCGGGCTACAAACCTGCCGCTTTTAGTCGATATCGATACTGGATTTGGCGGTGTGATGAACGTTGCTCGAACAGGGGTGGAAATGGTTGAAGCTGGGGTTGCGGCTGTACAGATGGAAGACCAAGACTTGCCGAAAAAATGTGGCCATTTGAACGGAAAAAAACTGATTCAGGCTGAAGAGATGGCGCAAAAAATTGCTGCTTTGAAAAAAGCGGCTCCGTCGCTTGTCATCATTGCCCGGACCGATGCAAGGGGCGTGGAAGGGCTTCAGTCAGCAATTGACCGCGCCAAGCTTTATCTCGATGCCGGCGCTGATGGCATTTTCCCAGAAGCGTTGCAAGGTGAAGAAGAGTTCCGTGCCTTTGCCGAAGCAGTCGAAGCGCCTTTGCTTGCGAATATGACGGAGTTTGGCAAAACGCCTTATTACAAAGCAGAGGAATTTGAACAGATGGGGTTTGCGATGGTCATTTATCCCGTCACATCGCTTCGCGTAGCGGCCAAAGCATATGAACGTGTGTTTACTGATATTATGGAGAATGGTACGCAAAAAGCGAGTTTGGCTGACATGCAAAAGCGCAGCGAATTATACGAAACCATTTCATATGATGAATTTGAAGCGTTGGATGCGTCTGTCGCCAAAACGATTTTAACAAGCGACCAGTAATACGTTGCAAAGTCATACGGGTTGGTAGAAAACGCTTGTCTGTTAAATACAAATAACACGGGTGTGCTTACAGAAATGATCGTTTCAAAGTATATGAACGAATCGATGCGAGCGTTTGTCTATAAATGTGAGAGCCTGCTTGGCAGGCTCTTGAGCTTATGCTAAAGTCGACAAAATCACCAGAGGGGGAGATGTCGTGAAAGTCGGGTTCATCGGTTTAGGCAATATGGGCATGCCAATGTCGAAAAATTTGCTTGAGTCTGGATATGAAGTAGTTGGTTATGACATCAATGAAACTTCGCTTTTAGCGTTTGAACAGGCTGGGGGAAAGCGGGCCCGTGATTTGGCAGACATCGTGCTGGCAAGCGAGCTCATCTTTACAAGCCTCCCTTCTTCGGAAGCGGTTGAAAATGTGTATTTAGGAGAGAAGGGTGTATTCGCTTCTGCCCCTTCAAGCATTCTATTTGTCGACACGAGCACAGTCGCCCCAGAGCTTGTAATGCGGATTGGGCAAGCGGCAGAAGAAAAAGGGTTATCGTTTTTGGCTGCTCCTGTTAGTGGCGGTGTCGTTGGAGCGGAAAACCGTACCTTGACGTTCATGGTGGGCGGTCCAAAAAAACTGCTTGAGTCAGTATCCGATCATTTAATGACACTAGGAAGCCATGTCTTTCATATTAGTGAAAGTTATGACAGCGGCATCAATGCAAAGTTGATTAATAATTTGTTGATTGGCTTTTATACGGCCGGTGTCGCAGAAGCATTGGCACTTGCCAAAAAGAGCGACTTAAACTTGGATTTTTTGTTTAATGTCCTAAATGTTAGTTATGGCCAGAGCCGCATTTATGAGCGAAACTACAAGTCGTTTATGGCAACAGGCAATTATGAACCTGGATTCGCTTTAAAGTTGCTTAATAAAGATTTGCGTTTTGCGATGGATCTTGCAAAAGAGCGTGGCGTGAAATTGCCGATTAGTGAAGCTTTAGTTGAACTGTATGCCGACGCTGAGCGAGCAGGACTTGGAGAAAAGGACATGGCCGTGCTGTTTGAACGGATTGGGGAACAGACAATTTCCTTTAAAGCGGAAGGAGTGGCTAAACGATGACAACTACGAAAGTGAAAACGGTGAAAAACTGGATTGACGGCGCTTGGGTCGAAGCATCTACGGCTGATACGGAAGTCGTACCAAACCCGGCGACGGGAGAAGCTATTGCTTACGTGCCGCTTTCAGGCGAACGTGATGTGGAGCAGGCGGTGGCGAGCGCAAAGCGTGCCTATGAAACATGGAAAACAGTTCCTGTTCCCGAGCGTACTCGGTACATGTTTGCGTATTTGGAGCAACTAAAGAAAAATAGGGAGCAATTGGCGCAGCTGATTACGCTAGAAAACGGCAAGACGATCAAAGATGCTAGAGGGGAAGTCCAACGTGGCATTGAGTGTGTGGAGCTAGCTACGTCGACACCGACAATGATGATGGGCGACGCTCTTCCCGATATTGCCAGCGGGATTGACGGTTCGATTTGGCGCTATCCTTTAGGGGTTGTTGCTGGCATTACGCCGTTTAATTTTCCAATGATGGTCCCGTTATGGATGTTTCCACTTGCGATTGCAGCAGGGAATACATTTGTTCTTAAAACCTCTGAACGGACACCGCTTTTAGCTGAACAACTTGTCTCGCTTATGCATGAAGTCGGTTTGCCTAGAGGTGTGTTGAATTTAGTGAATGGCGGCAAAGCAGTGGTTAATGGCTTGTTAAACCACCCTGACGTTGAAGCGATTTCGTTTGTCGGCTCTGAGCCAGTGGCTCGCTATGTATATGAAACAGGTACAGCAAATGGCAAACGAGTTCAGGCCCTTGCAGGCGCAAAAAACCACGCTGTCGTTTTAGCTGATTGTGAACTAGATAAGACGGTCCAAGGGGTCATCGGCGCCGCCTTTGCATCGAGTGGCGAACGGTGTATGGCTTGTTCCGTGGTCGCCGTCGTTGAAGAAGTAGCGGATGCCTTTATTGAAAAACTAACGGCAGAGACGAAGAAATTGACAGTCGGCAACGGCAAAAACGATGAACATTTTGTCGGCCCGCTCATTCGCCAAAGCCATAAAGACAAAGTTGTTAAATACATTGAACAAGGAGTAGAGCAAGGGGCAGAACTGTTGGTTGACGGACGCAACGCAACGAGTGAGGAAGCGGGCTATTACCTTGGCGCAACTTTGTTCGACCACGTGACACCAGAGATGACGATCTGGCAAGAAGAATTGTTTGCCCCAGTGCTCAGCATTGTCCGTGTGCGAGATTTAGAAGAGGCAATTGCTTTAACGAACCGATCTCGCTTTGCGAACGGGGCCGTTATTTACACATCAAGCGGCAAGGCGGCACAACACTTTCGAAATGCAATCGATGCCGGGATGGTTGGCATCAATGTGAATGTGCCTGCTCCAATGGCATTCTTTTCATTTGCCGGTAATAAAGCATCGTTTTTTGGCGATCTTGGCACGAATGGACGTGACGGCATCCAATTTTATACAAGGAAAAAAGTCGTTACCGAACGCTGGTTCAATTAATAAAGGGAACGTTGTTATCGCTTAAAAACCAGTGTCTACTTTTAGAGCCACCCGCAAAAGGCAGGTGGCTCAGACTGTAGGCAAATCGTTCGTTGCTTCTCAAATGTGTTGGAACAGCCTGTGCCAAGTTAAAAAACATAGCTAACTGTACGGCATCAGAGAAGCATTTTCTATCAGTCTGAGTGATGGAAGCGACTTCACAGTTCACGGAAAAAGGAAAGCGCTAATTCATCAGGTACCTCTTCGATTGTTTTATATTGATAATTGGGCATGCGCGTTTTATCGATTAATACAGACCGAACGCCTTCATAAAAATCATCGGAACGTAAAAAGCGCAAAGCGAGACGCTTATCGGTTTCATACGTTTCTTCAAGAGTAGACGTCTTTGATTGTTTTAAGTGGGCAAGTGTCACTTTTAATGATAAAGGCGATTTGCTGCGCAATATGGTGGCGCAATCTTGGGCAAATGGATCCCCTTTTGCTTCTTCAAGTGAAGCGATAATCGCTTCAACCGTTTTATGGGAAAAATGTTGGTCGATTTTCGGTTGCAGCATCGCCAATTCGCTTTTTGGCGGTTCTGCAATGAACGACTGTAAAAAAAGGTGCAGTGCTTGATTCAGATCTTGTTCGCTATTGGTCCAGTCGGTGTTTAGCAATTGACTGCGAAGAGGTTCCATCGTTTCTTTTTTCGTGTAATAGTCGGCGCACCCTAGGAAAATCGCATCTTCTCCAGTTAGCATTGCAGCAGTCAACGCTGCATAGCGCCCTGTGTACCCAGGAGCAAGGCTTAGAAAATAACAGGCCCCTACATCGGGAAAGAAGCTAATGTTCATTTCAGGCATAGACCACTTCGTTGTATCTGTGACAATGCGGTGACTTGCACCGTAACTAAGGCCAACGCCTCCGCCCATCACAATGCCGTCAAGAAGGGCGACAATCGGTTTCGGATAGGTGGCAACGAGCAGATCAAGTTCGTATTCATGGGCAAAAAAATGTTTGGCTTCCTCCAGGCCGTTTTTGCTGTCCCGGGCGCTATAAAGCGCTTTAATATCTCCGCCAGCACAAAAAGCTTTGCTCCCCGCCCCTTCAAGAAGAACGAGCGCAACCTCATCATCCTGTTTCCATTGTTGCAATTGTGCCAACATGCCACTCACCATGTCATAAGACAGTGAATTCAACGCTTTTTCACGGGCAAGTGTGATGACTCCTACCCCAGTATCTGATTTTTCAAATCGCATATTGGTCGACATTGCTTCACCTCATCATTAAAAAGTAATCGCTTCTTTTTCTATTTTGACGCATTTTTAGCGGAAATGCAAAACATTTCAACTTGCATTGTGGTGTCTTTTTCGTTATAATAACTATTTATATAAGGCTAGGCTACTTTTTTCTGCCTGCGGGAGTTGATGCCTCCCGTCTATTACTACTTACGCCGCCCCCTTTCAGGCGCAGGGAAAAGACTTTTTGTACATGCAATTCAAACTGGCGCGGCCTCGGAGCCGCAAGGACGATCGAGAGGAAGGGCTTTCGTTGTCTTGTGAGCAAAAAATTCCATAGAGTCTAGCTTTTTGTCTCTTCTAACGGAACAAGAAGATAGAATACAGAAGCTTATAAGCAGGCAAAGCACGGAGAATGGCGTTGATGACCAAGTGCTTTGCTTTTTTGCGTTGTTCGAACTTTATTTAATACGAGCTCTAATGTCAACGACAAGATCAATCGATCAGCAGGTCGACGTTATGAACGTTAAGCAAGGAAGCAAAGTCCTTGCTTTTTTTATTTTCCAATGATAATCTTGGTTTACTTGATGAACCAATTACAAGTGAAATAATACTCAACTTCGGGGCAGGGTGTAAATCCCGACCGGCGGTGATAAGGCAATCGCCTTTTAGTCCGTGACCCGCATAAGCATTACTCGTGCGTGCGGTGGATCTGGTGCAAATCCAGAGCCGACAGTAATAGTCTGGATGGGAGAAGTTCGAGCGCAAACGTTTAAAAAAACGGTTATGTTTGCTTTATTTGTTGTGCGCAAAAACGTATGAAACCATACGTTTCTTTCCTGTACCCTGAAGGCGTGTTCTTCAGGGTTTTTTCTATTTAAAAGGGGGCATGACTATGTTTACAGGTATCATCGAAGAAATGGGCAAAGTTGCTTCTGTGTCAAAAAAAGGCAAAGCGATGACATTGGCTGTTAATTGCAAAACCGTTTTGGCGGACGCCGCAATTGGCGACAGCATCGCTGTGAATGGAGTTTGTTTAACGGTTACGGCAATATCTGAAAGCCAATTTCAAGCGGACGTGATGCCAGAGACATACGAAGCGACAACGATTAAACAGCTTGTTCCAGGGCAATTTGTTAATTTGGAACGGGCGATGGCTGTCGGCAGCCGCTTTGGTGGGCATATCATTTCTGGCCATGTCGATGGCGTTGGCACGATTCAAAAAAGACAACCAGTTGAGAATGCTGTGCTATTCGAAGTGGAAGCAGACCGAGAACTTGTTCGCTATATCGTTCAAAAAGGGTCGATTGCTGTTGATGGAACAAGTTTGACGGTGTTTGCCGTTACTGATACAAGCTTTACGATTTCAATTATTCCGCACACGCTTGAGATGACGATTATGGGCACAAAGAAACCTGGTGACCATGTTAATTTGGAATGCGACATTATCGGCAAATACGTTGAGAAACTTCTTGCCCCGAAAGAAAGTGCCGTTCGTACGCCTTTGTCGCAGCTTCTTAAAGAAAATAGCTATATGTAAAGGGGAGAACAACGTGTTTGAATCGATTGATGAAGCGATCACACAATTAAAAGCGGGGGGAATGATCCTCGTTGTAGATGATGAAGACCGGGAGAATGAAGGGGATTTTTTGGCTCTTGCTGAAACAGCGTCCCCTGAAACAATCAATTTTATGGCAACGCACGGACGCGGTCTCATTTGTGTGCCTTTGACGGAAGAACAGGCTGAGCGCCTGCAGCTTGGGCAGATGGTGTCTCACAGCACAGACCCACATGGAACGGCATTTACTGTCAGCGTCGACCATTCACATACGACAACAGGCATCTCTGCTTTTGAGCGGGCAGAAACGGTCCGCGCTTTAGCAGATGCCAATGCGCAGCCAAGTGATTTTAAACGGCCAGGGCATGTTTTTCCGCTTGTTGCCAAAAACGGCGGTGTGCTGCGCCGGGCTGGCCATACCGAAGCCGCTGTTGATTTTGCAAAACTTTGTGGAGCAAAACCGGCAGGCGTTATTTGCGAAGTGATGAACGAAGACGGATCGATGGCTAGAGTGCCTGAGTTGCGCATCATTGCCGATCAGCACAACCTGCCACTGGTGACGATTAAAGATTTGATCGCTTACCGCCGTAAAACGGAGAAAGTTGTGACGAGAGAAGTGGCTATTTCGTTGCCGACTGAGTATGGCGACTTTAAAGCAGTTGGCTATACGAATACCATCGACGGCAAAGAAAGTGTCGCCCTTGTTAAAGGGGACGTTGGAAATGGTGAGCCTGTTCTAGTCCGCGTTCATTCCGAATGTCTGACTGGTGATGTATTTGGCTCTAAACGATGCGATTGTGGTCCACAATTGCACGCAGCGCTAAAGCAAATTGAAGCTGAAGGACGAGGCGTACTGCTCTATATGAAGCAGGAAGGCCGTGGGATTGGGCTAATCAATAAATTCCGCGCCTATAAGCTGCAAGAAGAAGGCTACGATACAGTGGAAGCGAATGAGCGCCTTGGGTTTCCAGCGGATTTGCGCGAATACGGGATTGGGGCGCAAATCCTACGTGATTTAGGCATCCGTGACATGCGGCTTTTGACGAATAACCCTCGAAAAATTGCAGGGCTAGAAGGCTATGATTTAAACATTGTTGAGCGTGTGCCACTGCAAATGGAAGCTGTAGCCGAAAATGAACGTTATTTGCATACGAAAAGAGAAAAACTTGGGCATATGCTCAATTTATAGGAGGGCTTTAAATGGGGAAAAATTATGAAGGCCATTTGGTGGCATCTGGATTAAAGGTTGGAATTGTTGTGGGTCGTTTCAATGAATTTATTACAAGCAAACTTCTCGGCGGCGCTCAAGATGGGTTAATCCGCCATGGAGCAGATGAAGGCGATATCGATGTGGCTTGGGTTCCAGGAGCGTTCGAGATCCCGTTTGCAGCCAAAAAAATGGCTGAAAGCGGCCGATACGATGCGGTCATCACTTTAGGGACTGTCATACGAGGGTCGACGCCTCATTTTGACTACGTTTGTAATGAAGTGGCGAAAGGCGTCTCTTCATTGGCATTAACAACTGGGATTCCCGTCATTTTTGGTGTCTTAACAACGGATACAATCGAACAAGCTGTTGAACGAGCAGGCACAAAAGCAGGAAACAAAGGATGGGAAGCAGCAAGCGCGGCGATTGAAATGGCGAATCTAGCAAAGCAGTTTGAGGAATAACAGCTAGCATTTTCTATCAGTCTGAGTGATTTTGTCGACAACTCAAACGGCCCTGAAGGGGCCGTTTTTTTCTGCTGTTTTACTTCCTTATTGGCCATTTCGATTGCGTAAAATGTGCTTATGAATAAGTTGGGCATCAGCGAGATTGCTTGGAGCACACCACGATTTCCCAGCGTGGCGTTGACATGCGGCAAGTAAGGCTGTGTCCCAGAGCGGAAGGTTGTAGTCCTCAAAACAGCTAGAGCCTAAATGGGCCAGCCGTGCTTTCATATCTTGTTTTAGCGCACGTGCATTTATGCCTAGTTCGTAAAGGGCGTTTGCCTCAGCAGGAACGCGTTTGAGTAAGCGGCGATACAAAATTGCAGCTCCTTTTATATTGCCTCTTCGCTCATGATAAAGAGCGACCGCTAATTGGATAAGCGTAACCCAATAAGAAGCGCGCTTGTCTTTCGGAACGGATTTCCATTCCGCTTCTAACACTTCGTGGCATTCGAAGTAATCCCGTTTAGCATGAAAATAATAGAGGAAATCAAGATAGCGCTGTTTGTACATCGTTTGTTCCCCTTTGCTGTTGCAAAAAAGTGGTTTATGGTATACTTCTAGCGTGAGTCGACTTTTAGTGGCTAGAAACGGATTGGCCACAAAAGCAGAGGACCGTTGTTTTCGATGTTGATTTAAGATGTCCAAATCTAATGTGGTGATTGAGTGAACACAACAACTTATAACGTAAAAACAGATTCTTTTGAAGGGCCCCTCGATTTGTTGCTCCATTTGATCGCGCAGGCGGAAGTGGACATTTATGATATTCCTGTAGCAAAAATTACAGACCAATATTTACACTATATCCATACAATGCAAGAACTTGAGCTTGACTTAGCAAGCGAATATTTAGTCATGGCGGCCACGCTCTTGCAAATTAAAAGTCAAATGCTTTTGCCAAAGCCCGAGGAGTTGTTTTACGAAGACGAGGGGATGGAAGCAGAAGACCCTCGGGATGAACTCGTTGAGCAGCTTTTGGAATATCGGGCTTTTAAAGAAGCGGCTGAACAATTAAAAGAAAAAGAAGCACAGCGCAGCTTAGTCCATACGAGGCCTCCAAACGATTTGGACGCTTTTTTAAGCGCAGAAGAAGAACGGAAGCTCCAAATCGAAGGCGTCACACTTGCTGATATGCTTGGCGCGTTTCAAAAGCTTCTCCAGCGCAATGCATGGAATGCACCAAAAACGAAAACGGTCCAGAGTGAAGAACAGTCAATTGAACTTCGTATGAACGAACTGTTGGACGAGCTATCGGCCCATTCAGGCAAGGCTCCGTTCCATACGCTGTACGAGACTGGCAATGTGTCTCAGTTGATTGTCACGTTTTTGGCCATGCTTGAGCTCATTAAAACACGGGCGATCCATTGTGTGCAAGAGGAGAGCTTTGCTGAAATTATGATTTACTTATGGGATGGGGATGAGCATGCAAGCAAGTAAGCTCGCAAAAATCGAAGGTTTGCTGTTTGTCACAGGTGATGATGGCATTTCGCCAACAGAAATGGCCGAACTGGTTGAAATTAGTGAAGACGAAGTCATTCAATTGCTTGAAGTGCTTTCAGAACAAATGGCAAAAGAGGAGCGCGGCATTCGGTTAGCGCGTCTTGCCAACCGGTATCGGCTGACAACAAAAGTAGAACATGCTGATATGTATAAAAAGCTGGCTTCATCGCCGATACACGGCGGTCTTTCCCGTGCAGCCCTTGAAACGTTAGCGATTGTTGCTTACAAACAACCAATCACACGGGCTGAAATTGACGAAGTACGGGGAGTCAAGTCGGAGAAAGCGTTGCAATCACTTGTATCAAAACTGTTAATTGAAGAGTGCGGTCGGGCGTCTGGGACAGGCCGGGCAATCCTCTATGGCACGACGCCGTATTTTTTAGACCATTTTGGTTTAGAGTCGTTAGCGGACTTGCCTGACTTAAAAGAGCTTGATTTAAATGAAGAAGAACAGGATGAAACGGATTTGTTCTTTGAAAAGTTGAACGCTGACTTGTAAAACAGCAATGAAGGAGTTTGCGCGATGCAATTAAACCGGCTTGTCAATTTTCACAAAACGCTTGGAGACAAAACTCGTTTGCGCATCATTGCTTTGTTAAAAGATGGGCCTCTTCACGGGCAGGCGATCGCAGAAAAACTTGGCTTAAAACCGCCAACCATTTCTCATCACATTGCCAAACTGCGCGACATTGATTTAATTTACCAAAGGCGTGATAAAAACACGATTTATTTCTATTTGCATGAAAAGAAATTAATGCAAATGGCGCAAGCGATTGTGTTGCTTGGTAGTGAAGACATGTTTGGAGCAATCGAAGTAGATGAGGAAGTCAAACAAAAAGTCATCGGAAATTTTTTGCTGGCAAATGGCAGGCTGAAAACATTGCCTGCACAGCGGAAAAAGAAACTGATTATGCTTGAATACATGACAAAGGGACTGCGGACTGGGAAAGTTTATACGGAAGAGGACATTAACAATCATATTCAACAGTTTTACGATGATTATGCCACCGTCCGACGCGAATGGGTCATGTCCCATTTTATGTTCCGGGAAGACGGGAAGTATGAACTAAACCCTCGGGAGATGTGGCCTGTTTAATCACTTGTTCCACACTAGCACGAACGATCGCCCCGTGAAAACGAGCCCCAGCCAAAGGCATGTGCCTCTGGCTGGGGCTTATCGGTTTTAACAGCCGCGAACATTAATTAAAAGAATCCTTGCGAGTCGTCATTATAGCTGACAAGCATGTTTTTCGTTTGCTGGTAATGGTTAAGCATCATCAAATGTGTTTCACGGCCTACACCTGATTTTTTATAACCGCCAAACGCAGCATGTGCTGGATAAGCATGATAACAATTCACCCAGACACGGCCGGCTTCGATCTGACGTCCAAAGCGGTAAGCGGTGTTGATGTTGCGTGTCCATACGCCTGCACCAAGACCGTAAAGGGAATCATTAGCAATTCGAAGTGCTTCATCTGCATCTTTAAATGTCGCAACGGAAACAACAGGACCAAAGATCTCCTCTTGGAATATCCGCATATTGTTTGTTCCTTTGAAAACGGTAGGCTCTACATAATAGCCGCCGCTGTAATCCCCGCTTAACTGCCTTTGATTGCCGCCTGCAAGAACTTCTGCCCCTTCTTCTTTGCCAATAGCTAGGTAGGACAAGATCTTTTCCAGCTGTTCTTCAGATGCTTGGGCGCCCATCATCGTTTCCGGGTCCAGTGGATTGCCTTGCTTGATGGCAGCAACACGTTGGAGCGCCTTTTCGATAAACGCATCATAAATCGTTTCGTCAATGAGCGCTCGAGATGGGCATGTGCACACTTCACCTTGGTTTAACGCAAACAACACAAACCCTTCAATCGCTTTATCTAAAAAGTCATCCTCTTTCTCCATAACATCTCTGAAAAAGATGTTCGGTGATTTCCCACCTAATTCAAGCGTGACAGGAATCAAGTTTGCAGATGCGTACTCCATAATTAACCGGCCCGTTGTCGTTTCTCCAGTAAAGGCGATTTTTGCGATTCTTGGTGAAGATGCAAGTGGTTTGCCTGCTTCGAGGCCAAAGCCGCTTACCACATTAACGACCCCTGGAGGCAGCAGATCAGAAAGGAGCTCCAGCAGAACAAAAATTGATGCAGGCGTTTGTTCGGCCGGCTTAAGGACGACGCAATTACCAGCCGCCAGTGCAGGCGCTAGCTTCCATACGGCCATTAGAATCGGAAAGTTCCAAGGAATGATTTGACCAACAACACCAAGTGGTTCTTGGAAATGATAAGCAACTGTATTTTCATCAATTTGGCTAAGCGTCCCCTCTTGGGCACGTATCACGCCAGCAAAATAGCGAAAATGGTCGACAGCGAGAGGAATATCGGCGTTTAATGTTTCTCGAATCGGCTTTCCGTTATCCCATGTTTCGGCTACCGCAAGCATTTCCAGGTTTTCTTCGATCCGATCGGCCACTTTATTTAGCAAATTGGCCCGTTGGGCTGCAGGCATTTTTCCCCAGCTGGCCTTCGCATTATGGGCAGCATCAAGGGCTAATTCAACGTCTTCGGCACTGGAACGGGCTACTTCACAAAATGGCTTCCCTGTCACAGGGCTGCGGTTTTCGAAATAGCGCCCGTTGACAGGAGCAACCCATTCGCCTCCAATGAAATTGTCGTAGCGCTCCTTAAAATGGACAAGTGCCCCTTCCGTATTAGGTTGTTGATAAGCCATGGAAAGTGCGTCTTCCGTACTAGATGGTTGATAAGCCATGAGAAATTCCTCCTTTTATGTGGTTTATACGTAGTTTCGAGATAAAGAAAGCGTTTCCCTTCAAATTTATACTTTTTTCGCAATTGGCCAAGAACAGTTGCATATACGTAGGGAGAAAAGGAAAAAGGAGGGAATAATGTGGATTCGCATGAGCAAGCATTAAGAAAATGGAAAGATGAGCTTGCCAGGCTTTGGAAAGAGCAGGAAAGCGAGTTTGTCAGGTCCATAGGAGAAGAGCAAACACAGCCTTTTACAAAGTCGTTAAGCCAATTGGAATATGCGCTTGAACACGATCCTACACAAGCAAACGAACATGCTCAACACGCCTATGACTCATGGGTAGTAATGGCCGATTTAAGAGGAAAAGGGAAAAATAACAGCGTCCCCATCGGCGGTCATAGGCTACCACCAATGCCTTATTCATATAATGCGTTGGAACCGTACATTGATGCAAAGACCATGCGCCTTCATCATTTAAAGCATCATCAGACGTATGTCAATGATTTAAATAAAGCAGAGAAAGAAATGGAAAAGGCGAGACGTACTGGAAATTATGATTTGATTAAGCATTGGGAGAGGGAAGCGGCGTTCAATGGGGCGGGTCATTATTTGCACACGCTTTTTTGGCATGTCATGTCACCAAATGGGGGCGGAGAGCCGCAAGGGCTGCTAAAAGCAAGAATAACAGAAGACTTTGGCTCCTTTCAAAAAATGAAAGCCCATTTTTCCAATGCTGCTGAAAAAGTCGAAGGCGGCGGCTGGGCGATGCTCATTTACGCGCCGAGGTCCCACCGGTTAGAAATTCTTCAGGCGGAAAAGCACCAAAACCTTTCCCAACAAGACCAAGTGCCGCTGTTGGTGTTGGATGTATGGGAGCACGCCTACTATTTAAAGTATCAAAATGAGCGTAAAGCGTATATTGAGGCATGGTGGAATGTTGTGAACTGGAAGGAAGCTGAAAATCGTTACCGCCAGGCCTCGCAGTTAAAATGGGTGCCCTATTAAAAAAACAAACCTAGGAGGGACCTAGATTTGTTTTTGTTTATAAAATCGGCGACAACAGCCGTGAAATTGACTCTTTAAAGCGGACGCTTATTGGCCTGTTTTCATACATTTCTGGCGTAATTTGAGTAGAGTGTTTTACATCATTCTCAAAGTCCGCTATTAGCTGGCCAGCGATTTGACTGTCATAAATAAAGGCATTCACTTCAAAATTGAGCTTAAAGCTCCGTTGATCAATGTTAGCGGTACCGACAGAACAAACCGTTTCATCGACGATCAACACTTTATTATGAATAAAGCCATTTTCATACTGATAGACCGTTGCGCCAGCTCTTAGCATTTCGCCAATATGGGAAGTGGTTGCCCAGTAAACAAACATATGGTCCGGTTTGTTTGGAATCATCAGTTTTACTTCTATGCCTGTTTGTGCAGCGACACGAAGGGCATCAAGCAACGTTTGGTCGGGAATAAAGTAAGGCGTCTGGATTAAAATCGACTTTCGCGCATCCATGATCATTTTTAAATAGCCATTTTTGATTTGTTCAAATTCCGAGTCTGGTCCGCTTGAGACAATTTGTACAGGCGTATCGCCAGCAGGCTGCACTTCTGGAAAATAACGATCATGGTAGGAAATATGGTATTGTTTGGAAGCCTGGTTCCAATCTAAGATAAAGCGTGTTTGAATCGCTTGGACAGCAGGCCCGACGATACGCAAATGGGTATCGCGCCAGTAGCCAAATTTTTTGCTTTTTCCTAAATACTCATCTCCAACGTTAAAGCCGCCGACATAACCGCATTTGCCATCTATGTTAACGAGTTTACGGTGGTTGCGGAAGTTCAAACGCAAGTTAACAATCGTAAACCTAGATGGGAAAAAAATCCCGATTTCTCCGCCTGCTTCACGAAACGCTTTTAAATACTTTTTGCGCAAAGACCGGGAACCGAGGTCATCATAGAGCAAGCGGACTTTTACGCCTTGGCGCGCTTTTTCTGTCAGCGCATCCACGATCGTTTTTCCGATCTCATCGTAACGGAAAATATAATACTGGATGTGGATGAACGTCTCGGCTTGTTTGATGTCCTTTAACAATTGCGCAAATTTTTCTTTGCCGTCGCTGAAAATATCGACACGGTTCTCTTTTGTTAGCAGCGCGTCGTTGCTCATTAGATGCATATAGATCAATTCGCGATTTTTATCAACAGTAGGGCTATAAAAGCGGAACGAAGTGTCTAAAAGGTCACGCTTTTGTTCTTCAATGAAATGCTCGAGTCCTACTTTTTTTATTCCTTCCCATTCAAACATTTTCCTCCGTGTTAATGTTTGCCCGAGGAAAATGTAAATAATAAAGCCGCCTAGTGGAATAAAAAATAGAATAAGCAGCCATGCCCAAGTCGCCTGTGCATCTTTCCGTTCAATAAAAATTAAAATGGCGGCAAGCAAGATATTGACGATCATGAGGGCGACAAGCAAATATGTTGGTATTGCAAATGCAGATTCAATCATCATAAGTATCACTGCCACTTTCTCTTACGATCTAAAAACGCCCCGACCTAAAAATTGCCCAGATAATCCAAAAAAACATTAGTGAGGTAATTACAAGCCCTATTTCAATAGCGGGGATTTGCAATAGGATGGTTGGCTCTGCCGTTAAGGAGCCACCGATAATGACTCCAGCCATAATAATGCTAAATGAAAGGAGCACGATCGAAAAAGCAAGCTTATTGCTAATTCGGTCCACTTTTTGAATCAGATGATGGATTTCACGAATCGAGATATTGACTTTTAATTTTCCGCCACGGATATCTTTTAACGTTTTGCGCATATCTCGTGGGAAATAGCGCAATGTTTCCATCCCTTCTTGAAATTCGGCTTGAACTTTTTTAGCAAAGTTGAGTGGATCATAGCGCTCTTTAATCAAGACACGCCCAAACGGTTCCACAATATCAATAATGCGCAATGTCGGAGCAAGTGACGAGACAATGGCTTCCACTGATAATAGGGCTTTTCCGAGCATTGTCAAATCGACAGGGACAATGCAATCATGTTTATTGGCGACGTTGAACAAGTCTTGAACAGCTTCGGCAAGAGAAATGTCAGCCATTGGGATGTCGTAATATTTTAACCGCAAATGGTCAAGGTCATCCCAGAGGCGGTCACGGTCGACGTGGTCGTGAACAATATCCATGCGGAAAAGAGCTTCCATGACGCGGTCGGTATTGCGGCCTTTTAAACCAAGGACAAGCAATGCTAAATTCTGACGCATATCAGTTGTCAAGCGGCCTACCATGCCAAAATCAATCAAAATGATCTCGTTCTCTTTCGTGACAAAGACATTGCCAGGGTGTGGATCGCCATGAAAAAAGCCATGCACAAAGATTTGCTCAAACATGCCAGTGGCAAACCGTTCAGCCACAATTTCTTGGTTAAAGCCTTTGTCGTATGTAGCATCGGTAATTTTCGTGCCATCCACATAGGTCATCGTCAACACCTTCATCGTTGAATGAGACGAGTAGACAACCGGTGTAAAAAGATGTTGTGTTTCCGAGTTTTGCCGCCTAATCCGTTCTGCGTTTTGCGCCTCATTTTTATAATTGATTTCTTCTTTTAGCGCTTCAGCAAACTCATGGAACAAATCGACGAGACGGAAGCGTTTAACCCAACCGATCCGCTCTTCGGCTAACTCTAGCAAATCTTGCAAAATGGCAAGGTCCGTTTCAATCGTGCGCTCGATTCCTGGGCGCCGTACTTTCACGACGACCTTTTCGCCAGTAGGCAGTTCAGCCCGATGGACTTGTCCAATCGATGCTGCTGCCAACGGGACTGGCTCAAAGGAACGGAATAACTTCTCAAGGGGGGCTTCCAGTTCTACTTCAATGATGTCTTTCACCTCTTGATAGGCAAAGCTCGGTACATTGTCTTGAAGGTTCTCCAGTTCGGTTAGCACATAAGCAGGAAAGAGGTCGCCCCGTGTACTCGCAAGTTGTCCAAGTTTAATGAAAGTAGGGCCAAGCTCTTCTAAAAGCAGGCGAATCCGCTTGGCGACCGAAAGCGAAGAGTCTTGGGCACGTTTTTTTTTGGTTCGTTTTTTAGTGCGATCTAGCAGCCCTAAATCACGGACAATTTGGCCAAAGCCATAGTGATAAAGGGCTGTAATAATATCTTGGTACCTAGAAAGGTAGCGAATGCGCGTTTTTAACATAGGTTTCGTCCTTTCCAGTCCTAGTTCGTTCTGTTACTTTTCTGCGTCCTTCTCGCTAAGGGCTTTTTCGAGGGCAGCGACACGCGCTTTAAGGGCGTCGACCTCTTCCTTTGTCGGCACATCTAGAGACGATAAGAATTGTTTCGTCCGCTCTTGAATCATGTTTTCCATATTTTCCTGCGCCTTTTGCCCCTTTGCCAGCAAGTCATCGATAAGTTGGTTCGATTCAGACCGTTTGACTTCACCGCGTTGCACTAAATCATTGACTGTTTTTTCAATTTGTTCTTTGCTCGCGGCAGCAACGCCTACACCTAAGGAATACATATTGTTTAAAAGATCTTTCATTGCCATTTTTTCACCCTCCTAATGCAATTTAATGTTGTAGGTTCATTGTATACAAAAGCAGTTGGCAAACACAATCAATATATAATATGTGTTTCCTTGTTTTACGACAAAAGCAAGCACGATGTTTCATGTTCGTTTATCAAAACATAACAATTGTTTTTATTAAGCAATTGTTGCTTTTACTCGGCTCTGTATGTTTGCAAGAAAAGTGGTTCGCCATCAATCCATTCAGCATACAGGACGTCTTTATATGATAGGATGCCCCGCTCTTTTAATTGATCTTTAAGCCAGGTTTCATCTTGACCAATTTCCTTTAAAGCTTTTTTGATGATTTCCCCATCCATAATTAACAGGATTGGCATTGGCAGGTTTTTGGGGTTTAGGGAAAGGTCACGGTTAGTTGGCTGTGCGTAAAGCGGTTTGAGTTGGACGTTTACTGTACCGTTTGTTTCTAAAATGCCGTATTCGACTTGACGGACTGAGAACACACTTTTTTCACGCAAAAGATGTTGGAGCTGGTTCAAATCAAGTTTATTTTTGCGGAGTTCCTCATATTGAATTCGGCCTTTAGCAATCACAATCGCTGGCGTGCCTTCAAGGAAACCCCGAGTGAAACGAAATTTTTGCGTGATGATTTCAATGCAATAAATAAGTGAGCCCCATACGAAAATGGCATAGAGCACATACTGGAGGCCAATATCTTTATCATAGATGGCATTGCCGACTAATTCGCCGATAACAAGTGCCGAAATAAAGTCAAACGGTGTTAATTGCGTAATTTGGTTTTTGCCAAGAACTTTTGTTAGCAACAGCAGAGCAAAGAAGCCAACAATGAGCTCGGTTGTGAGAAACAGATACCCGTCCATCGTCTACCATCCCCCAATTTCAAGATCTGTTCGTATATTAGAGTGCAGCAAATGCAGATAATGATGTAGTGCTAAATAGGTAAGCAAAAAATTTACAAAAATTTCATGTTTAAACGATTTCTAACTAAAACAACCTAAGTGTGTGTCTAGATATGATTTGTAGGTGGAGGTGAAACTAAACATGAAAAGAAAATTGGTTTCGATACTTGCTGTTCTCCTCTGTTTAGGAGCTTGTACTCAAGCTGAAGATGAGCGAGGCAGCGCCTTCAAACTCCAGGAAGCCGCAGGCCATGGCCAAGAAGCTTCGGATAGGGCGAAGGACGAGATTCTGGCGATGGAAGAAGTGATCAGCGTCAGAGGCATACAGTATAAAGAAGAAATGGTCATGGCGATGCATGTCAAGCAAGTGGATCGCTTTCAATTAAAAGACGTACGAAAAAAAGCATTTGACCGGGTCAAAGCATTATATCCAGATTATACGATCCACATTTCCACAGATAAGAAAATCTACAAAGAATTAGAGGACGCTGAAAACAAAGTGAAAGCTGGCAATTTAAGTGAAAAAGAGCTAGAAAAAACGATCAATGTCATTGAAAAGCATTCGAAAGGATAGGGCACATATGGCAAAAAAACAGCTTACGCCGCAGCAACAAGAATACCAGAAACTGCATAGTTCTTATGAGAAAAAGCGGCCTGTACTTAAAAACTGTATTTACGCCTTTTTTATTGGCGGTTTTATTTGTTTAATTGGACAATGTTTGCACGTTTTTTTTTATACGAATTTTAATTTTACCGAAAAAACGGCCGGAAACCCGACAGTCGCCGTATTGATCTTTTTGTCGACGTTAATGACAGGCCTTGGCTTTTATGATCGGATTGCGCAAATTGCAGGGGCTGGGACAGCAGTGCCAGTGACTGGTTTTGCGAACTCGATTGCATCGGCTGCAATTGAGCACCGGACGGAAGGGTATGTGCTCGGCGTCGGTGGCAACATGTTCAAATTAGCTGGTTCGGTTATTGTTTTTGGCACTGTGGCCGCTTTCTTTATTGCGCTCATTAAAACGATTTTAATGAAAGTGGGGGTGCTTTAATGCTCGCAGGCAAACAGAGTTGGATTTTTGACAGCAAACCAGTCATAACGGCAACAGGAACTGTGGGCGGCCCGTTTGAAGCAAATGGCGCCATTCCAGAAGCGTTTGATTTATTGCATGACGATTTATGGATCGGCGAAGATTCTTATGAAAAAGCGCAGACTGTTCTGATTGAAGGCGCGGTAACAGAAACGTTGAAAAAAGCGTCCCTAAAAAAAGAAGACGTCAACTTTATGCTTGCTGGCGATTTGGTTAATCAGCTTACGCCTTCCAGTTTTGCCGGCCGTACCATTGGCATTCCGTATTTAGGCATGTTTGGTGCTTGTTCAACATCGATGGAAGGGCTAGCGATCGGTGCGATGATTATGGAAGCGAACGGAGCCAGGCATATCATTAGCGTCGCTTCAAGCCATAACACAGCGACTGAAAAGCAATTCCGCTACCCGACTGAGTATGGGAGCCAGAAACCGCCTACCGCGCAATGGACAGCAACAGCCGCCGGGGCGTGCCTGCTTGAAAAAACAGGCACAGGGCCAGTCGTTACAAAAGCAACAATTGGTCGCATTGTCGATATGGGCTTATCCGACCCTTATGATATGGGAGGAGCGATGGCGCCTGCTGCTGCTGACACGATTGCCGCCCATTTTCGCGACACGAACAGCAAACCCGATGACTATGATTTAATTGTATCGGGCGACCTTGGCCAAATCGGCTTGCCGATCTGCCGTGACTTATTAAAGCAACAAGGGTATGACCTTGACCACAGCAAGTTTCAGGATTGTGGCTTAATGCTCTATAAAGAAGACCAGCCTGTTATGGCTGGCGCAAGCGGGCCAGGCTGTTCTGCTGTCGTCACGTACGGGCATCTTTTGAAAAAAATGCAAAAAGGGGAGTTAAAACGGTTGCTCGTTGTGGCAACGGGCGCATTGCTTTCTCCTTTGTCTTATCAGCAAAAAGAGTCGATTCCTTGTATCGCTCATGCGGTGTCGATTGAAGCGAACGGAGGGATGTCATGATTTTTTTGTGGGCCTTTTTAGTTGGCGGTGTCATTTGCGTCATTGGCCAACTGCTTATGGATGTCGGCAAGCTGACGCCAGCCCATACGATGTCGACGCTCGTCGTATCAGGGGCGATTTTAAGCGGCTTTGGTTTATATGAACCGTTAATTGATTTTGCTGGCGCAGGCGTGACTGTGCCTATCACAAGTTTCGGAAATTCCCTTGTGCAAGGGGCGTTAATGGAAGCAAATCGCGTCGGCTTGATTGGAATTATTACCGGCATTTTTGAAGTGACGAGCGCCGGTATCTCTGCTGCGATCATCTTTGGATTTTTGGCTTCCCTTTGTTTTAAACCAAAAGGCTAAAACTGCTGTATGTAAGAATAAAAACCTTTTCGCCGTTCAAAACAGGTGAAAAGGTTTTTGGTCGTGGTTGAATTCGAACAAGCCCGTCATATTCATAGCTTGTTCGCATAAAGTGGTACTAAACGGAGTGGAGGCTGGAGGGTATGATGAAAAAAACAATCGTTCACTGTTTATTGGTCGGGTTCTTGTTTTTTTTCCAGAGTAGCGAGGTGCTTGCGAATGAACCTGCAACATTTCCTGTTTCTGGACAGGCCGCTATTTTGATGGAACAGTCTTCTGGCCGTGTTCTGTATAGCAAAAATGAACATCAGCCTTTGAAAATCGCCAGCATTACGAAGATAATGACAGCCATCTTAGCGATTGAATCAGGCAAGCTAGACGAGACGGTAACCGTATCTAAACGTGCTGAGGGAACAGAAGGTTCCTCCCTGTATTTAGTGGCTGGTGAAAAATTAACGCTCCGCGACTTGGTGTATGGGCTTATGCTACGGAGCGGCAACGACGCAGCTATAGCGATTGCTGAACATGTTGGCGGCAGCGTCGAAGGCTTTGTATTTTTAATGAACGAAAAGGCAGAGGAAATTGGCATGTCTAATACGCTATTTCGCAATCCACACGGGCTTGATACAGATGAGGACCACTTGTCGAGTGCGTACGACATGGCGCTTTTAACGCAATATGCGATGGGGAACGAAGAATACCGAGATATTTCATCGACAAAAGACTACCGTTCAAAAGGCGATAAAGTCCGTGTATTTCATAATAAAAACCGCCTCCTTACCGAGAAGTACAGTTACTCAACCGGCGGGAAAACAGGTTATACGAAATTAGCAAAACGAACGCTTGTGTCTACCGCTTCCAAGGACGGGCTTGATTTAATTGCCGTTACGTTAAATGCCCCTGATGACTGGGACGACCATATGCATATGTTTAACTGGGGCTTTGAGCATTACAGCCTTGAACGGCTCGTGTCAAAAGGGAAACTGAAAAGCAAAGTCGATCCATTTTACGAAGGCAATTTGTATGTCCCGTATGATGTAGTGTATCCGCTAACGACAGAAGAAAAAAGTCAGTTGCAGTCTGCTTTAACGCTGAAGAATCCCCCGAAAAGAGGAAAGTTTACTGACCAGGAGCTGCTTGAACCAATTGGAAAGTTAGCGTTTACGGTTGATGGCAAAACAATTGAATCAATCCCTCTTTATTATCAGGCTCAAGAAGAGGAGCACGTGTCTTTGTTTCAAAAAATTGGGCGGTTGCTAACATTCATCATTGGGGTGCGGCCTTTATGATTAACGTGATTTGGGCCGGTATGCTATTGATCGGTCTTATCTATGCAGGTGTGAACGGGACGATGGCAGAGGTGACAGAGAGCGTCTTCACCGGGGCGAAAGAAGCGGTAACGATATGCATCGGCTTGATTAGCGTACTGACATTCTGGCTTGGGCTGATGAAAGTCGCAGAAGCGGCCGGGCTTCTCAAGGCATTGGCGAAAATGGTCCATCCCCTTGCAAGGCGTCTTTTTCCAGAAGTGCCAAAAGATCACCCAGCAATGGGTTATATATTGTCAAACATGACCGCTAATGTGTTTGGTCTTGGCAATGCGGCAACACCGATGGGCATCAAGGCGATGGAGGAGTTGAAACGGCTAAATGGCGGCAAAGAAGAGGCGAGCCGTTCTATGGTCACGTTGCTTGCGTTAAACACAGCATGCTTAACGCTTGTGCCGACAACGGTCATTTCCATTCGTATGTCGTACGGTTCTGCGGCGCCTACAGATATTGTCAGCACGACGATTTTAGCTTCTGGCTGCGCCATGCTAGGGGCGATTTGCATTGACCGCCTTTTTTATATGCGCCGGGCGCGAAAGGAGCGTAAAAAGAAATGACCTATTTAACATCGCTTTCCGTGTGGCTCATCCCGTTGCTCATCGGTTTTGTCGTCGTTGTCGCTTCGTTTAAGCGCGTGCCGACGTATGAAACGTTTGTATCGGGTGCAAAAGAAGGGTTTAGCATGGCTGTTTCGATTATCCCTTATTTAGTCGGGATGCTCGTCGCGATTTATGTGTTTCGCGCTTCAGGGGCGATGGAGGCTCTTGTTGGCGCCATGGCCCCGGTACTAAGCTGGGTCGGCATTCCTGCCGATATTGTGCCGCTCGCGCTAATGCGTCCAATTTCTGGAACAGGTGCTCTTGGGTTAATGACTGATCTAACTGCTGTCCATGGTCCCGACTCTTATATTGGCCGCTTAGCCGCTACGCTGCAAGGAAGCACAGATACAACGTTCTATATTTTAACGGTATATTTTGGTGCAGTCGGCATCAAGAAAATGGGCGATGCCCTCAAAGTCGGACTACTTGCTGACTTAGTCGGCATGATTGCTGCTGTTGTCGTCGTTAGCCTCGTCTTTGGGTAAGCGAGGAGAAATACATGACAAGCAAAAGAGCGTGGCTGGCAAAAGCTGGACGCGTTTTTTTCTATTGGGGAAATGTTATGTCATTTGTTTGATTTTTCGAGTCTGATTAAATCTCTACTTTCGCCTACTTGTATCAGCTGCTTGAAGGCGGTATGATGGCAAAGAGGTGAACACGATGGAACGATTGCAAAAAGTTATCGCCAAAGCAGGAGTGGCTTCGAGAAGAAAAGCAGAAGAATATATTGTTGAAGGTAGAGTGAAAGTAAACGGCGAAACGGTTACAGAACTAGGGACAAAAGTAAATCCAAGCAAAGACGCTGTTGAAGTGGACGGCGTTCCCCTTGATAAAGAAGAGCCTGTCTACCATTTGTTGTATAAACCGACTGGCGTCGTGTCAACATCAAATGACGAGAAAGGGCGGAAAGTCGTCACAGATTTTATTGAAAGCGAACAAAGAATTTATCCGATTGGCCGGTTGGATTATGACACATCTGGTTTGCTTCTGCTTACAAATGATGGAGAGTTTGCCCATCTGCTCATGCATCCCCGTTATAAAATTGAAAAAGAGTACATTGCCAAAGTGAAAGGAATCCCTGAACGAAAACGGATCAAAGAACTTGAAACCGGGATTGTCTTAGAAGATGGCAAGACTGCCCCGGCAAAAGCAAAAGTCTTGTCGATTGACAAGAAAAAGCAAACAGCAATTGTGCGGCTCATTATCCATGAAGGCAAAAACCGCCAAGTCCGCCGGATGTTTGAAGCAATTGGCCATCCTGTTGTAAAGTTAAAGCGCGAGCGCTACGGGTTTTTAACGCTTGGCCATTTACATCCAGGCGAGTCACGGCCGTTAAAGCCGATTGAAGTCAAACAATTAAAGGAACTGGCTGTCACGAAACCGTCATAAAATTGCAGGCGGACAAAACGAAGAAAGCGCTATAATGTAAGAAAACGTTCACATTTTCGCGAGAGGAGGGGACGTCGCTTGGGTAAAAGCAAAAAGAAAAGGAGCATTATCCGTTTTACGGTGTTATTTGCAATCGTGTGTGCAATTGGCTACACGATTTATGCGAATGCCGCCTCTGAACAGGGAGCAGTTAAAGTCGGAGAACCGGCGACCAACTTTGCGTTAGTCGATCTGGAACAGGAGCGGTTTGAGCTTGGCCAAAATCAAGGCAAAGGTGTATTTATTAACTTTTGGGGCACGTTCTGTGAGCCGTGCGAGCGGGAAATGCCTTACATTGAAAATGCATATGAGCAATACAAAGACGAAGTTGAAATGATTGCCGTTAATGTTGATGAGGCGCCCCTAACGGTCCAGTCATTTATCAATCGCCATGGCCTTACTTTTCCAGTCGCCATTGATGAGCGCCGGGAAGTAACACGGGCGTATGGAATCGGCCCGCTTCCAGCTACAATTTTAGTGGACGAGCACGGCATTGTGCAAAAAGTACATACAGGCGCAATGACAGAGGAAATGGTCCACGAATTTTTCCAAAGCATTGTTCCTGACGCATAAGGGCATCTGGGGGGATTTGTCATGAACGAACAGACGCACGTATGTGAGTGCGGACACAAAAACAGAGAAGGCACCGAGATGTGCGCTGCATGTGGGAAGCCTCTGACGGAAAAAGCGCGCACAGAAGGCGTGAACATGCGCTACGAGGGGGCAGCGATCCGCTCAAAAAAGCGAAAAGTAACGGTACTCGATCGGATTTGGGGTTTCTTTTCTTCCGTGAAAGTCGGCGTATGGATTATTGTTTTGCTGCTGCTTGCCTCGGGAGTCGGGACGATCTTGCCGCAAGAAAATTTAATTGGCGAAGACCCAGCAGTATTTTATGAACAAGAGTATGGCAGCTTAGGACTGCTTTATTACAATTTGGGCTTGCATGAACTGTATAGTTCGTGGTGGTATATTGCTTTAATTGCCGCACTTGGCATCTCTATTATTGTTGCCAGCATTGACCGTGGCGTACCCTTGTATAAAGCGTTAAAGTCGCAACGGGTAACGCGCCATAAGCATTTTATGACTCGGCAGCGTTTATTTTCAAAGACAGAAATCGTGCCTTCAGAAGCGGAGCGAGCGATTTCTGAAGCGGCAGAAAGGTTAAAACGTAAACGCTACCGCATTCGCGTCGAGAATGGGAATGTACTTGCGGAAAAAAACCGCTTTGCCCGTTGGGGCCCGTACGTTAACCATCTAGGCTTAATTTTGTTTCTGATCGGTTGTTTGCTTCGCTACATTCCGGGCATGTATGTAGATACGCAAATGTGGGTCCGTGAAGGAGAACAAAGCCCTATACCAGAAACAGAAGGTTATTTTATCGAAAACCGTGGCTTTACGGTAGAGCTATACGACGAAAATGATGAGCGCTTCCAAGATGCGTTTGCATCAAGCAATGCAGTCGTTCCGGAGACGTTTGAAACCGATGCCGTTCTTTATAAACGGCAAGAATCAGGAATTGTCGGAGAGAGCGGCGAGCTTGAACAGGTGCAAGAAAAGCAAATTCGTGTCAACGATCCGCTCAAATTTGATTCATTTTCCCTTTATCAAACGGATTACCGCTTAAATGAGTTGCATGAAATGACGTTTACATTGGAACATAAAGACACTGGCGATACATTTGGCGAATTAACCGTTCATTTGCTTAATCCTGAGAAATCTTATGACCTTGGCGACGGGTATTCCGTGGTGCTTGATGAATATTTCCCTGATTTTTATATGAATAGTAATGATGAACCATCTACACGTTCAAGTGTGCCGAATAATCCGTTCTTTATTTTTACCATGTATACACCTGATACCCCAGATGGTGAAACAAGCATGGTCGGTATTCAACAAAATTTAGAACCGTTAGGGGAAAATGAATATAAAATGACATTTGTTGATGTCGATTTAGTCAATGTCAGCATTTTAACGGTCCGAAAAGACTTGACGATGCCACTTTTAATTGCTGGAGGGTCGATCTTTATTATTGGGCTCATTCAAGGGTCGTACTGGGCTCACAGGCGTGTGTGGCTGCAACAAGTTGGAGGGGAAGTTTGGATTGCTGGCCATACAAACCGGAACTGGCTGTCTTTTAAAAGGGAAATTGACGATGCATTAGAAGGCAATGCGCTTATACCTCCTGTCGATCAAGAGGATGAAGCGGAGAGCCGCTCAGAAGGAGCATAATAGAAATAGGGGGACGTTATGGTCAATCTTAGCTTTAATTTACTGCTGTTTGCTTTTTTTGCTTATTTAATAGCAACGGTATTTTTTGCGTTCTCCCTTCGGAAACGGAAAAAAGAAACCGAGTCAAGCAAAACAGCATCAAAAGAAAGCAGGCGAGGGTTCGTGTTTGCCTCTTTAGGCTTGCTTCTAGCTTTAGGCTATTTTATAACGCGCTGGTATGTAGCAGGCCATCCGCCTGTCAGCAATATGTTTGAGTATATGACTTTTCTCGGAATTGCAATGAGCTTGGCTTTTGTCATCCTTTATTTTATTTATCCGAGCAAGGCAGATGTGATTGGCTTTTTTGCGATGCCGACTGTAATGCTGTTGATTGTTTACGCGTCGACATTTGAAACGGCGATTTCTCCACTTGTGCCGTCATTGCAAATGCCGCTCATGCTAAAGCTTCACATTATAACAACTTCGATTGGACAAGGGTTATTAGCGATCGGCTTTGCTGCAGGGCTTGCTTATTTGATCCGCACAATCGACTTGACGACGAAAAGTTGGAAGCCACGAGCACTGGAAGTCATCATGTACAGTATTCTTTGTTTTCTTGCCTATTCGAGCCTTTCCCATGGGTTTGCAGCAGCAGGATATGAAGTCGAATTTCAATATGTTAACGAAGAAGGCGTCGTTTCAGAACAGCCGATGGTGTACAATTTGCCAGCGATTGTCGGGCCTAATGAATGGGAACTATTAACGGAGGGCGCGATGGAGCCATGGGTTTCAGTACCAGGCAATATCGAAGCGAGTGATTTGAATACATTGCTTTGGTCATTTGTTGCTGGTTTGGTGCTTTATTGGCTGCTGCGGTTGATTTTGCGCAAACGGCTCACAAAGGCAATCCAGCCGCTTTTGAAAAATATTAGCCCGCAAACAACGGATGAGTTAAGCCACCGCGCGATTGCAATTGGCTTTCCTGTTTTTGCTTTAGGCGGACTTGTGTTTGCGATGATTTGGGCGCAAATTGCGTGGTCACGTTTTTGGGGATGGGACCCGAAAGAAGTGTGGGCGCTTATTACGTTTTTATTTTATGCTGTTTATCTCCACTTACGCTTAAACAAAGGCTGGCATGGCGAAAAGTCGGCGTGGTTATGCGTTATCGGTTTTGCGATTATTATGTTTAACCTTGTATTTGTCAATTTGGTCATAGCGGGCCTTCATTCTTACGCTTAATTTTGGCGGAATTGTTACAGCCGGTGCTGGAACAATTCCGCATTTTTAGTCGTACGAATGGCAACTAAAATTTCTTCCGTGGTACACTACTAAGGAGAGCAGTATCGATAAGGAGGTTTCCCAAATGGAATACAAGCCAACATTGCTTGTTGTTGATGATGAAGAGCGGATTCGCCGCCTATTGCGAATGTATTTAGAAAGGGAAGAGTACCAAATTGAAGAAGCAAGCAATGGCGAGGAGGCACTTGAACTCGCCCTTGCCAAAGAATATGACTTGATTTTGCTTGATGTGATGATGCCTGGGATGGACGGCGTCGAGATGTGCCAAGAGCTCCGTAAGAAAAAAGCGACGCCTGTAATGATGTTGACGGCCAAGGGAGAAGAAGCAAACCGTGTGCAAGGGTTTGAAGTAGGAGCCGACGATTACATTGTCAAACCGTTCAGCCCCCGGGAAGTGGTGCTCCGTGTGAAAGCTTTGTTGCGCCGTGCATCTGCTACTAAGTTTTTGCAAACTGACACACAGACAAAAGATGTGCTCGTGTTTGGGCCACTCACGATTGACAATGATGCCCATCGAGTGACTGTTGACAAGACGGAAATTAGTTTGACGCCAAAAGAATATGAACTGCTCTTTTATTTGGCGCAATCACCAGATAAAGTGTTTTCTCGTGAACAGCTATTAAAGGATGTTTGGAACTATGAGTTTTTTGGCGACTTGCGAACAGTCGATACACATGTCAAACGGTTACGCGAAAAATTGAATCGCGTTTCTCCAGAAGTAGCAGCCATTATTTCAACCGTTTGGGGGGTTGGATACAAGTTTGAGGCGACGCGTGGGTGATGCTGTGGCAAAGTGTAGTCGGGAAATTATGGTTTACCATCCTTTTGCTTGTCACAGCTGTATTGACAATTCTAATGGTGCTGCTGCTTCGCTTTACAGAAGGAAATGCAATTGAGGAAGCTGAAAGCCGCTTAAACAGCTACGCAAATATGGCAAAAACGATGTATGAAACCCATACGGATGAAACAAGCACGTATGATTACTTGCAATCGTTAAGCAATGAATTCCAAATTAATATCACCATTATTAAAAATGGCGCAAAAGCGTGGAGTGCCCAAGGCAACCGTTCAGGCGAGATCAATGTTGCGACATTGCTGGAAGAGTGGTCGGTAGAAGGACTTGAAAAAGGCGAGCGGATTGTAACAGAGGCCAATTATCCTGCCAGTGGACAGGAGCAAGACCCGATTGAAATGATCGTTGTCGGTGTGCCGTTATCAGAAGATTATTTAACGAGCAGCGGCATCATTTTATACCAACCACTGTCTGCCGTCGAGGAAGCAGCTGCAGAAACGCGACGGATTATCTATTTGTCAGCAGGCATTGCGTTAGTGTTGACGACTGTTTTTGCGTTTTTTTTGTCAAGTCGGATCACGGCACCGCTGCGAAAAATGCGGCAAGCGGCATTGGAAGTGGCACAAGGGCAGTTTCATACGAAAGTGCCGATCCTTACACAAGATGAGATTGGCCAGCTAGCGATTGCCTTTAACCGGATGCGCCGAGAGCTCAATCGCAACATTTCCGAGTTGAATCAAGAAAAAGAACAGCTTTCCCATATTCTCGCCTCAATGGCTGACGGCGTGATTACACTAGACCGACAAGGCAGAATCTTATTGACCAACCCCCAAGCAGAGGAAGTGTTAGCGCTGCTCTTCTATGAAGAGGGGCAAAAGCCAATAACGGGTGAACGGAAAACATTGCCAGTATCGTTAACACCTTTGTTTGAACAAGTCGTTTCAGCGGAGAAAGAAGAGCTGCAAGAACTGTCCGTTCAAGGGCGAAGTATGGCTGTGTTGATGGCGCCTCTCTATGCTGAAGAGCATGTCCGTGGTGCTGTAGCTGTTGTCCGTGATGTAACGGAAGAGCGCCGGCATGACAAATTGCGCAAAGATTTTATTGCCAACGTGTCGCATGAGCTCAGGACGCCAATCTCAATGTTGCAAGGCTATAGCGAAGCCATGGTTGACGGGGTAACATCAAGTGATGAGGAACGAAAAGAAGTCGCGCAAATCATTTACGATGAATCGCTACGTATGGGCAGGCTCGTCAATGAGCTTCTCGATTTGGCACGTATGGAAGCAGGCTATATTGACTTGAATCTGGAAGAAGTGGATCTCGATTCTTATTTAGAACGGATTACCCGCAAGTTTGCAAGCTTTGCCCGCGAATATGACGTAACAGTCGAATTGGCCAAGCCAGGAAGAGGACAGATTGCTGTATTTGACCCTGACCGGATTGAGCAAGTTTTAACCAATTTAATTCATAATGCGATCAGGCATACAAACCCTGGTGGACTGATTACCGTTGTACATGAACAAGAAGAAGAACGTGACACATTTGCTGTAGTTGATACAGGGAGGGGCATTCCTGAAGAAGACCTTCCTTATGTGTTTGAACGTTTTTATAAAGCGGACAAAGCGCGGACAAGGCAGCATGGCGGAACAGGGCTGGGCCTTGCTATTGCGAAACATATTATTGACGCACACCAAGGGAAAATTACTGTCCATAGCCGCTTAGGAGAAGGGACAACATTTCGTTTTACGTTGCCTAAACAGCAAGGCGATAAAGGGAAATGAGACATTCTGTGATTAAACAGAGGCAAGCAATGGTATTGCTCAAGTGGATGTGGGCAATGCAGACGGATGCAGCGTTTGTCGGAATCGACAAGGCGCTGCATTTGCCGTTAGGAAGAAAAATGGCAGGAGGAACGCTACCTTGTTACCGCAGCGCACATTGCAACGATTCTTAAAAACGCATAAAATCGCCGTTTACGCTGGAGCGATAGCGATCACTCTGTTTGTAGTGATTGCTGCTGTTCGCTTTGGCAGCGTCGGCCTTTCATTCCCAACGGTTTTCTTCGTCCTTGTCCAAGAAGGGCTGAACATCCCTCTTGGACAAGAATTAGATCCAGGGCATGTACAAATTATTTTACACATTCGCCTTCCTCGAGTGCTGTTGGCGCTTTTCGTTGGCGCCTGTTTAGCTGTAGCTGGTGCTGCTTTTCAAGGGCTGTTGCGGAATCCACTTGCAGATCCTTATACGTTAGGCGTTTCCTCTGGAGCTGCGCTTGGGGCAGTCGCCGTGCTATTCTTTCAATTGGCCTTTTTCGGAGCGTGGACATTGCCGCTTGTCGCAATGGGATGTGGCTTTTTGACGTTAGTGGCTGTCTTGTATTTCACAAAGATCCTTTCCCCATCTTTGCAAAATGAAACCGTTGTGCTTGCAGGGATCATTGCCAGTGCTTTTCTAGGGGCAGGCCTTTCGCTAATGATAGCCATGTCGCAAGATGAACTACGGCAAGTCATCAATTGGTTGATGGGCAGCGTTGCAATGAGAGGTTGGGCCCATATTGGCTTGTTGCTGCCGTTTTTTGTGGGTGGGTTCACATTGTTGTTTTTTTGTAGGAATGAGTTGAATGCTTTTATGTATGGAGAAGAAACGGCGCAGCATTTAGGCGTTTATGTGGTACAGAAAAAATACATCATCCTTATTGCCGCGACGATTTTAACAGGAAGTGCCGTTGCCGTCTCGGGTACAATTGGCTTCGTTGGTCTTGTTGTCCCCCATATGTGCCGAACGCTTTTTGGAAGCGACTATTCACACTTGCTGCCCCTGGCAGCCATCGTTGGCGGCAGTTTTTTAGTAGTATGCGACATGGCAGCCCGTGTCGTCGTTTCTCCTGCAGAACTGCCAATTGGCGTTGTAACCGCGCTCATTGGTGCCCCAACCTTTGCGTGGATGCTATATAGAAGCCAGCGAGCGAAAAGGAGGGACCAGGCGACATGATTGCGGCAAATAACCTTTCCGTTAACCGAGGGGGGCGTCTAATCCTCGATCAAGTAAGTTTCCAAGCAAAGAAAGGGCGAATGCTTGGCATACTTGGAGCAAACGGCAGTGGCAAAACGACGTTGTTAAAAACGGTGACAGGTTTTTATCCTTATCAGGCAGGTTCAATTGAAATTGACGGAAAGCCACTGGCTACACTAAAGCCAAAAGAGCGGGCGCAGCGGATGGCTGTGCTATCCCAAGATGAGCATGTTTCCTTTGACGTGCCTGTCTATGAAGCCGTCGCCCTTGGCCGCTACGCCCATCAACAAGGCTTGTTTGCTGTTAAAGGAAAAACAGACGACGACATCATTCGGAAAGCGATGGAGGAGACAGGTATAAGCGACATGGCTGAACGGTCGTTGTTAAGTTTGAGCGGCGGCGAAAAACAACGTGTCTGGCTCGCTCGGGCGCTAGCGCAACAGCCTGACAGCTTGCTACTTGATGAACCGACAAACCATTTGGACTTGGCTCGCCAAGTTGCGCTCATGGAGCATTTAACAAAACTGCTGGCATCACGGCAATTGACGGTTGTGTGCATTCTACACGACATTAATCTGGCAAGTTTGTATTGTGATGATGTGTTGTTACTGAAAAACGGAAAAGTGATATGCCAAGGTGAAACGCAATCGATCTTGACACGGGGTGTTCTTGAAAATATTTACGGAACAGCTTTTCATGAATGGAAAGAGCCTGTAAAAGGAAGGAAACAATTTTCGGTGGTCACACGCGTCTAAAGCGTGGTGTCAAATGAGCAAACGTCCGCAAATCGAAGACGTCCAAAATAGGCCTTAAGGAGAAGGTAGAATGAAGATTTATACGAAAAGGGGAGATTGGGGCGAGACGAGCATTGTCGGAGCCCGCTTGCAAAAAACAGATGCACGCGTTGAAGCAATTGGTGCAGTCGATGAATTGAACAGTTCACTTGGCTTTGCGATATACAGCTGTAAAAAGCACGGCCTTAGCCAACTAACAGAGGAACTGATTGTGTTATCACACCAATTATTTGATGCAGGGGCCGATTTGGCCCAAGCGAAAGAGGCGGAATGGAAGATCACGAGCGCCCATACCGATGCGTTGGAGCGTTGCATTGACGCCCATACGGCTAAGTTGCCGCCACTGTCCGGGTTTATTCTTCCAGGAGGGTCTGAACCTGCTTGCGCATTGCATCGTTGCCGTACAGACGCCCGCAAAGCAGAACGTAAAATCAATAGCGTCGCTAATGTGTCCCAAGCGTTGTTGCCTTTTTTTAACCGCTTGTCGGACTGCTTTTTTACAATGGCGCGTAGTGCTAATCACGAGTTAGCCGAACAAGATGTCCTCTATGTTGGCGAGCAACGCCTGCAAAGGGAGGAATAAAACCGGAAATGAAGCCATATGGATAGTACTGACGAATGTTTAAAAGAGCGATAAGAAGGCGCTATTTGCCGGCTTAGTGGCTCTTTTTTAGCGACTTGAAGGAGGCCAATATGGTTGGTTTTATCGATTTTGTAAGGCGGATCGGGATTGTGCTTGTGCTGGGGCTAGCCATTAGTTTGCTTTTTTTTAGTTTGAAAAGTCCTGTCACAGACGAAGTCATAATGGAGCGAAACATCGAGCGGCAAAAGCAATAACTTGCCAGTTCATTGCTTTTAGCTGAAAGAAGCGTACATAGTTAAAAAGCCGTTGGCAACCCTAAAGGGAGCAACGGTTTTTTAGGAGGGAAACATGTGCCGCTTCTTTTAGAATATGGTTGGGTTTTGCTTGTTTTAATTGCTCTAGAAGGGATTTTAGCTGCTGACAACGCAGTGGTGCTGGCAATGATTGTTCGCCATTTGCCAGAAAACGAAAGAAAAAAAGCTTTATTTTATGGGCTTGCAGGTGCTTTCTTATTTCGCATCATTTCTTTGTTCTTTATTTCTTTGCTTGTCGACGTTTGGCAAATTCAAGCAATAGGCGCTATTTACTTGTTGTATTTGTCGATTCACTATTTGTATCGAAAATGGGTCAAGAAGAAAACAAAGAGTGCAAAGGCGATGAAAGCGCCTGTAGGATTTTGGAAAACAGTCGTAAAAGTCGAGCTTGCCGATTTTGCATTTGCGGTCGATTCCATTTTAGCGGCCGTCGCCCTTGCCGTCACATTGCCAGCGACAAATTGGCCAAACATTGGCCAACTGGACGGAGCACAATTTGCTGTTGTCCTAAGTGGTGGGATCATCGGCATTGTGATTATGCGGTTTGCAGCAGGCAAATTTATTAAATTGCTTGAATGGCGGCCAAGCCTTGAAACAGCCGCTTATTTAATCGTTGGCTGGGTTGGCGTAAAACTTCTTGTTTATACACTTGCCCATCCTGATTTGCACATTTTACCAGAGCATTTCCCAGAATCTTCGTTATGGAAAACGATCTTTTGGACCGTATTTGCTGGAATTGTCCTTATCGCTTGGTTCAAGTCGTCTAAGGATTTGAAAAAGGCTTCTCTACAACCTTAAAGATTGTCGACCAACTTTGTTGTTGTGTTGGAGCTGGCGGTGCACGCTTTCGAAAACGCTGTTCTAGCACCCGGTTGGCATTGGCTTGACGGACAAGTAAAAAAGCAGCCACTCCTTGAAAAGAGGGCTGCTTTTTCATTTAAGTTGATACGCGTACTTCTGCTGTTTTTTGCATTGGTTCCCTTTGTTCAAGAATGTTAAGGGCGAGCGAGTTCAGCAGGTGAATAGGCTTGCTATAATGTGGTTGGAAGAAGAAATCAGCAAACGCTAAATCAGTCACCGTCATCTGCTGTTGGATGCAAACCGATACGGTATTCATTAGGTGTGTCTGATCGGTCTTGCTCATAACTTGGGCACCGACAATACGAAGCGATTCCTGTTCGAAAACAAGCTTTATGCGAACTTCCTCAGCAGAAGGCATGAATGTCGGGCGTTCATGGTCGGTGAATGTAAACGAACGGACATCAAGGCCATAGATCGCTGCTGCTTCTTCCGTTAAACCAGTAGAGGCAATGTTTAGGTCGTACAATTTTAGTCCAGATGTTCCTTGTGTTCCTTTATAGGCAAAGGTCGGGCGCTTAATATTGTACGCCACAAGCGTGCCCATTTTGGTTGCATTGGTGGCAAGAGGAATGTACGCCATGTGGTTGGCAGAGTTGTGAAATACTGCACAATTGTCTCCAGCAGCAAAAATGTTAGGATCGCTCGTTTGCATATATTCATTCACAAGTAGAGCGCCATTTTCAAGTGTGTCGACTTTATCTTTAATGAGATCTGTTAGTGGCTTAAAGCCGACGCAAAGCAAGACAAGGTCTGCTTCGTGTGTCTGTTTGCTTGTTTGTACAGCTTGGACGCCCCCTGCCGAGTTTCCGATAAATGACTCGACTTTTTCGCCTAGCGCAAGCGTCACATGATGTTCACGTAATGTAGTTTCAATCTTATCAGTAAATTCATGGTCGAGGTATTTGTTTAAAATACGGTTGGCACCTTCGATAAGGGTTACATCCTTGCCGTTTGTTGCAAATGCCTCCACGAGTTCAATGCCAATGTAGCCCGCACCAATGACAGCTATTTTTTGGGCGTTCGTTGCTTTTTTAATAATTTGCTGTGCTTGGTAATAGTTTTTGCAAAGCTGAATGTTCTTTAAGCCGACACCAGGAATAGACGGTATGACTGGAGCAGACCCTGTCGTAAATACGAGTTTGTCATACTTGTCCGTAAATTGTTCACCTGTTTGAAGGTTACGAACACGAATTTTTTTCTTTTCATTATCAACGTTAATCACGTCGTGAAGGACGTGCATGTTTGCGCCAAGAGCAGCCAATTCTTGTGGAGATGAATAAAACAAGTCTTCAGCATGCTCGACGACACCGCCAACGTGCAAGGCAATTCCGCAAGACAAAAAGGAGACTGTATCGTTTCGTTCATAGACGGTTATGTCAGCGTCAGGATGGAGCCGGAGCAAATTTTTAACGGCAGTCGTACCCGCGTGGGTACAACCAATCACAATTATTTTCATTGTTGTAGCCTCCTGTATAAGAATGTGAGTAATTTCACAAGAGTGGTCTTTATTTGTGAACCATTGAGCAAAATCCTCAAGTTGATCATATCATATTGTGAACTGGTGAGCAAATGTTTTTTGAAGCTGACATGCTGGTTTGTTTTTAGAATCGCTATGGAAGTAGGGGAAGTAGAAGAAAACGAATGCCACCTCGTTGAAAAACGAGGTGGCCAGGCAAGTGATCGTTCATTTATGCTATCGGCGAATCCTGCCTAGTAGCAAAAGCTGTCTATGTTTTTCAAGACTTATAAATCAATGACGTTAGCAATAGCGATTTCGTCAAACGTTAACAAACCGTCGATCACAGTTTGATCGACATGTTTATCGACTTGGACAATCATAATCGCTTCGCCGCCGGCTGATTTCCGGCCTACTTGCATCGTTGCGATATTGACGTCATGCTTAGCGAGAAGTTGGCCCATTTTGCCGATAACGCCAGGACGATCAAAATGTTGAATGTATAAAATATGCCCTTCTGCGACGACGTCGACTGAAAAACCGTTGATTGATACAATCCGTGGACCGTATTCATGGATGTAAGTCGCCTTCATTTCAAACTGTCTGCCTTCGCCGTGGACAACCGCTTGGATGAGGTTAGAGTAGCCGAATGTTTTCGTCACATGCTTTTCGCCAAAGGAAATGCCACGTTCTTTGGCAATAAGGGATGCGTTGACATCATTGACAGCCGCATCAACGCGTGGTTGAAGAAAACCGGAAATAAGGCTTCTCGTTAGCACGCTCGTATTTTGTTCGGCCGTTGTGCCGCTGTAGAACACTTCAATTTCTTGGACAGGGATACGCATCAATTGTGATAATACGGAGCCCATTGTCCTAGCAAGGTCGTAATAGGGCTTGATTTTTTCGTAAACGTCTTTTGGCATAGCTGGCAAATTAATCGAGTTTAATGCCGGCTCACCGTTTAAAAATTGTAGCACTTCCTGAGAAACTTGGGCAGCCACGTTTAGCTGCGCTTCTTTCGTAGAAGCAGCAATGTGAGGCGTTGCCACTACGCTAGGATGGCCAATCAATTCTTTGTCTGTCGCTGGTTCTTCTGTAAACACATCCAAAGCAGCCCCGGCAACATGGCCGTTGTTTAAGTAGTGTTTTAATGCCTGTTCATCAATAATGCCACCACGGGCGCAATTGATTAAAAACACTCCTGGCTTTGTTTTCGCGATTGTTTCCATATTCAAAAGCCCTTTTGTGTCTTTCGTTAATGGCGTATGCACAGTAATGATATCAGCAACTGATAAGACATGGTCCAACTCGCCTTGGGCAATCCCAAGTTTTTCTGCTCGTTCAGCCGTTAAAAATGGATCATACACAAGCACGCCCATTTCAAACGCTTTGGCCCGTTTGGCTAATTGCGTACCAATACGGCCAAAGCCAACAATGCCGAGTGTTTTTCCCCGAAGTTCAGTCCCTTGGTACGCTTTGCGGTCCCATTTTCCTGACTTGACACTAGCGTTAGCTTGTGGAATGTTGCGCAACAGGGCGCACATCATCGCAAATGTGTGCTCCGCCGTCGAAATCGTGTTGCCGTCAGGTGCGTTAATGACGACAACGCCATGTTTGGTTGCCGCTTGTATGTCTACATTGTCAACACCGACGCCGGCACGAGCAACGATTTTCAAGCGCGGCATACGGCTGAGGAGCTCCTCGGTGACTGTAGTGGCACTGCGGATTAACAGGGCGTCGTATTGCTCCAATGGCCCAGCGTTGTCGACGCTTGCTTGTGTAACCTCGACATGGTCAGCCTCAAGCAAAGGCAATAGGCCTTCTTCGCTCATGGTATCGGCTACGAGAATATGAAATTGGGCTGTTTTTGGCTCTGCAACTTGGTTCATTGTACTCCACTCCTTTTATGGTTCTTCCTACATAAATGAAAAACGCCCCCCACAGCGGCAGAATTTTGCTGTGAGGGGCGAATGTTCGCGGTACCACCCTCGTTGTTTGCACAAGATGTGCATCTTTACTGGTAACGGCAGAAGCCGGCACACGTCTACTGTTTTTCGACGTGACAACTTAGAAGGGCTATCCAAACAGGCTGTCACTGGTTTGCAGCTCCCACCAGCTCTCTGAATCGGCCTTGCTTTTCATGTCTTCATCATCGTTTTTAGCAATTTGATTTGTTAGATAATTTATCATGGCAACGCAGAAAAGTCAATCGTCATAACCAAAAAAGTTCGGTTTTTCTTGTAATCGCTAATCCCCGTTTGTTATAAAAAAGAAAAATACCGAAAAAAGACAGATAACTTTAATCAAAAGCGAATCTTTTATTCGTATTTAGTCGGATCGCCGTTAAAAGGCTTGTCGGAAATTTTAATCGAGTCTGTTGGGCAGCCATCTTTTGCATCGATTGCATCGTCAACGAGCAAGTCGGGAAGTGGCTTATTTCCAGTATTATGATCAAGGAGAGCGTAAGCTAGCCCTTCTTCATTGTAATCATACACATCTGGGGCAACGAGCCCACAGGCGCCGCAAGCAATGCATGTATCTAGTTCGACAATCGTATAACAGTTTTTCATGGCAGAACCCCTTAAGCCTAAACTGATTCAATTGTAGCGCGCAACAAGCAAAACTGCAATTGACAAACAAGGACAAAAACAAGGCTGTTTTGATACAATGAGGAAAACCAAGGCACGATTGAAAGAGGGAAAAATCGTGAAAGAACAGCTTTTTATGCTTGCCTGCCATCGTTTTCAAGGCGAACGCTCTTTATTCGGGGCGTATCATTTATTAAAAGGCAAGCGTTCCGCCCAAACGATACAAGATGGCGCTTTGTTCAACGCTCTTCCTTTGTTTGGTCTTTTGCCCCAATTGTCCTATACCGAAGCGGAACAAGTCGTGAACGCGTTGCTTGAAAATGGGAAAGTCCGCGAAACAGACGGGGCGCATCAGCTGACTGAGAAAGGCGAGATCCAGTTGGATGCCTGGCTACATGACCATTCTTACGTGCACCATATAAACAATGGGTTGTTCCAACAAACGGATGTGCTTTTTTGGAACCGCCTCGCTCTACTTGTGCAGTCATTAAATGCATTAGCAACGGGGACTTCTTTTATTCCTGTCGTCGGTGATTTAGATGTACAACGATTCGTCAAAAGCGCACTCCCAAAACCGGCCGAACGGCATCGATACAGGATGAAGGTATATAAAGAATGTGCCGCTTTTTTAAGAAAGCGCGACCGGCTGCAAGCTGAACTATTTGTTCTCCAGCTTTCAAGGCAAAGGCGGATCGGGGAGACGAGGCAACAGCTTGCCTTGCGCTATCGTCTTTCCTTAATGGAAGTTGAACTACGCCATAAAAGCAACCTCCATGCACTGATGGCTGAGATTAGTGAAAACCCGCACGATTACGAAGTGCTTTTACATTTGCTTCCAACAATACAAAGCCGGACAAGCACTGCATCGGCACGAAAAACTGCCTCTTTATTGTCGAGAGTTGATTCCGTGCAAGAGCTCGCGCATATACGCGGCTTAAAGCCGGCGACGATTGAAGATCATCTTGTCGAAATTGCTTTGTTTGACCGCTCTTTCCCGATAGACCGCTATGTGAGCGAAGAAACGCAAAAGAACATTTTACGCGTCAGCCGCGAACTCCGTACATTAAAGTTAAAAACGATTCGAACAGCGCTTAACAATGAAGTCACGTATTTTGACATTCGGCTTACGCTGGCGAGGAAAGGATTCATACAATGTTAGAACGCCATTTGCAAGCTTTGTTTGGTTTTACTTCATTTAGGCAAGGGCAAAAAGAAATCATTGAAGCGCTCATAAATGGGGCAGACGTGTTGGCTATGCTCCCGACAGGACGGGGGAAGTCCCTTTGTTACCAGCTGCCTGCTTTTCTTGCCAACGGGGTTACGATTGTCGTTTCACCGCTGCTCGCATTGATGGAAGACCAAGTCCAGCAGTTGAAATCAATCGGGCTGAAACAAACGGCCGCTCTCAACAGCTTTACGGAAAAGGCAGAACGGAGACGTTTGCTCCGCAATCTTGCAAGAGTGAAACTGTTGTACACGTCGCCAGAAATGTTGCAATCACGAGAACTGCTCGCTGCTTTGGCAAAGGTCAAAGTCGCTTATATTGTCGTCGATGAAGCCCATTGCGTGTCTTATTGGGGGCATGACTTTCGCGCTGATTATTTGCGGATCTGCGACATTAAACAGGCGCTCGGTTCACCGCCTTGTTTAGCGATTACAGCCACAGCCACGAAAGAAGTCCGCGCTGATATTAAAAAGCAGCTTGATTTACGGACACCGTTTGAACATATTGAGAGTGTCAACCGCTCCAATATTGTGCTACTAGCTGAGGAGGCTGCTGACCAAGCACAAAAACAGCAGCGCCTTGTGGAAATGGTCGCTACTTATCAAGCACCAGGAATCATTTATGTTCAGAGCAGAGCCCAGGCAGAAGCATGCAGCGCTTATCTTGCTCAGGAAGTGAAGCATGTTCGGACGAGCTTTTATCATGGCGGCATGGAAAACGCTGACCGCTTGCTTGTCCAACAACAATTTATGAATGGCCAACTGGATGTGATTTGTGCGACGAACGCATTTGGGATGGGGCTTAACAAAACAGATGTGCGTTATGTCATCCATTTGCATTACCCACTTGACATCGCCTCCTACATCCAAGAAATTGGTCGCGCTGGGCGCGATGGGGCTTTAAGCTTTGCTTTGCTTCTAACTGCTCGAGAAGATCGTGTACAAGCGAAAAATTTACTTAAAAAAAACGATTTTACTGCCGATGAATGGGTATGGGCACTTTCACAGTTAAAAGTAGGAGAGCCGCTTGATTTTCCATCATTTGAGAACCGGCTTTTAGCCATGCAATCCGATCAAGCACGGACGGTTGGCTATTTGTTAGAAAAATGGGGTGTAATCAAGGGAGGGCTTGTCCAATCCTTTTCAATGGCAAAACTAACAAGTTTGCTCCACCGCCATTTTAAAGAGCAAATCGCCGCCAAACAGAACCGGCTGTTACCGGTGTTTCACTATGGCCGTGATGACCAAACTTGCCGGCGCCAACAACTACTTTCTTATTTCGACGAGGTTCCAGCCCCCCATAATCCGTGCTGTGATGTGTGTGGCCTTACCCTTGACTCGTTTAAACGGACGCCTGTTAACGTAAATGAAGCGCCGTTTTTGTGGGAAGAAGAGCTTAAAGCCGTTTTTGCAGTGGCGGAGGGAAAATGATGAAAGCAAACCGCCGCGCCACCACTCAGCTGGATAAAAAAGATTTCTACATCAGCCTATACGGTTCGCAATTGCTGCTTTTGGTCATTGGCATCGCGTTAAGCTTTTTCTATACAGGCGGACCAGTTGGCATTTGGCACAGCCTTGAATTTCAGTGGGCTACGGGAATAGGGAACGGAAGTTTGTTTGCTGTTGCCGCTCTGCTTCTAAATTGGCTGCTTGTCGTGTTGCTGCCAAAAGGCTGGCTTGATGATGGGGGATTGAATGAGCGTGTTTTTACCGGCATGGGCCCTGTCCATATTGTCTGTTTTTGCTTGTTGGTGGCCTTCTGCGAGGAATGGCTATTCAGAGCGGTTTTGCAACAGCTCGTTGGGCTGCCGCTGGCGAGTCTGCTGTTTGCGATTGTCCATTTTCGCTATGTAACAAAGCCTGTGCTGTTTGCTTACGTACTCGTTATAAGCATAGGGCTTGGCTGGACGTTTGAGGTGACAGGGAACTTTGCGACTGTAGTATGTGCGCATTTTTTCATTAACGCTGTTCTTGCCTTTGTTTTAAATGCTAAGAACAGAAAGTAGGAGGGGATGCCAATGAGCGAACAGCCGATTGATTTAGAAAACCAAGGAGAACCTGAAACGCTGCCTCCCCGTTCAAAAGTACGGCACCATAAAAAGAAACATAAAGACAAGAAAAAAGCAGTGGTCTCTCCCATTGCCCATATGCTCGCTGTTCTTTTCTTTTTGCTTGTTTTCACAAGCTTAGCAGTCTCGTTCTATTTGTTCTAAAAGGACAGCCTTTCCCATAGATTACGTATGGGAGGGGTCAGGCGATGGGAGGACAACTGGCACTAGAGATGATTACGAAAGAGTTGATTAAACGTAAAGCAGAGTGGGACCGCTTGGAGAAACAACACTTGTTTTGCGGGTGGGCTGCACTCATTAGTGGGTGCACATTTGTAATTCTTTTGAATGAACCTCAAACTGGGCGCACGGTCTTTCCCAAAGCGTTGCTGGCTTCGCCATTGTCAACAACTTTACTCGTCGTGCTCTTTTTGTCTCTTATTGGACTTGTTTATTTATCAAAGAAAGCGGCAAAAAAAGAAAAGGAATTTGAGGCGCTGCGCAACGAGTTTATCGAGCGCAGCGAAGAGTTTTGGCCAGCTGAGCGTAGCGCAGCCGAGAAAGAAGCCTATTTAAAAGAAATGCAAACGCGCTACTCCATCAACTTGTTTTATTTCGAATGAGATATAGATAAACAGATAAGCTAAAAAAAACAGCCTGCTTAGCAAGCTGTTTTCGTTTGTAACAAACATACATTCATAGATGTCGGTCGTCTACCTCGTTCATCTGCTTTAAAACCGCTATGCAAAGGCCTCTGCACACTTGCCTGCACATCTCGTTTATTAGTCTGTTTCACTTTCCTTTTTATTGGCCTGGAAGCGGATAAAGGCAAGGTGTTCACGCAATAACTGTGCCTCTTTGTGCGTAAGTTCGTTGTCATAAAAGAAAGAGCCATTTTTCTCTTTGGAACGCCCTAGCAGATAATCGGTTGAAACACCGAAGACATCTGCAAGGCGGCGTAATGTATCGGTGTCAGGGGTGCGGTTGCCATTTTCATAACCTGATATGGACACTTTTGTTACATTGATCAGCTCGCCTAGCTGTTCCTGGGTAAGCTGTCGTTCTTTCCTTAATGTTTTTAGCCGCTCTGGAACAATTGTCATATGCACAACCCTTTCTGCTCGGTCTACCTGTATTATATGTTAACAAATCGCTAACGTAAATTCGGTTAACTAAATAGAAACAATTGTATTTACAGAAGAAACTGGGAAGGATATACTGTAGTTAACTTTTAGTTAATCAAATGAGGTGATCGTATTGCAGCGGGAAACATTGAAAAAAGTTCGATTGGAGCACCAAATGACGTTAGAGGCAGTAGCAAAAAAAATTAACGTGAGTACCCCATTCTATTGGCAAATAGAAAATGGGAAAAGAGGGCTTTCTTATGAACTTGCTTACCGAATTGCGGCTGTTTTTTCCTTAAAGCCCGATGATCTCTTTTTTGACGATGTGTTAACTAATGATTTACAAAATGGAAAAGAAACAAAAAATGATAAAAGCCAGTCTAACAAATAAAAAAGACGGATTCCTTTTTATATGGGGACATGTGTCCGTTATAAAAAATAGTAAGTCTTTCAAGCGCCAACTTTGGCGTTTTTTTATTCAATCGAAAACAATCAATTGCAAAGAAAATAAACATAGTAAGCAGGAACAAGACCATTTTTTAGCCAATGAAGACAACAGTAATATCAGGCTAGAGACTGAGTGCAAGACCATTCTAAAGGGTATCGCGCTTTTTGGGACGGATTGTTAAAATAAATGCGTAGGTGGCAATGATTTTCAAAAGGAATTAAGATGGTGATGAGTTCCTAAACGTCCAAATGCAAGTCGATCATTCGATTCTATCGAACATAATGTTGGTTTTCCGGGTTTGTAAAGGTGACCGTTTATTAGCACAAAAGTTTGTATGTGAGGTGAAAGGAGACAGATAAAATAAAAAGGCATTTAATCGGTTATCAATAGTCAATAAGTCAGCGAAGGGATAAACGGCTACTGGCAAGCTGGCAACACGGGGCAAAAGGAGGAGAGGCCGTCGATGGCGTCTATTGAACCAATTGTTATAGCAGAGCGAATGGATGACATGGTGTATGATGTCAAAAAGAAACTTCGGCCCACTTATGCCGGTATAGCCTTTTAAGACAGACTTAAAGAGCGAAAAAACTGGCAAACGACACAATGTATTTGCAGATATCATAGTATTAGTGTACTATTTGAATAGAACACTAGAACAAGATTGATTCGCCTTTGATTGAAAAGGAAATGGGCTTAATTCTAAAATTTTTATAAAAAGAAATGGGATCTTTCTTCTTTTATTGGCAAGAAGCTTTATACTTTACTAGTGTTCTATTGAGAAAGTAAGCTCCATTTCAGAAAAGGAAAGAGGAATAACATGAATATTGGGATCTTTACCGACACCTATTTTCCGCAAATTAGCGGGGTGGCTTCGTCTATTGCAACACTTGAAAAAGAATTGAGCGCCCGGGGTCATCGCGTTTACATTTTTACCTCAACGGATAAAGCGGCAGATCCAGAACAGGAGGAGGGGAAGGTTTTTCGGTTTTCAAGCCTTGCTGTTGGATTTGTGCCCGAACGACGCTTAGCTTACGCTGGGATACGCAGAGCGACAAAACTGATGAAGGAACTAAACATCGAAATCGTCCATACCCACACAGAATTTACAATGGGATGCTTAGGAAAGCATCTTGCACATAAATGTAAGCTTCCTCACATTCATACATACCACACGATGTATGAAGACTATGTTCATTACATTGCACGAGGAAAGCTGTTGTCTCCGAAAATGGTTGGCCGTTTAACAAAATGGTTTTGCCGCGGTGCTGATGCTGTCATTGCACCTACGGAAAAAGTGAAGACCTATTTGCGCCGTTATAAAGTGAGCGAACCAATTTATGTCATCCCTACAGGCGTCTCAGTGAAGCAGTTTAAACGTTCTGAAGCAAGCTTGGTGGATGTGTTGGCGTTAAGGAAAAAGCTTGCGATCAATGAAAGTGACAAAGTCATTATTAGCATTGGCCGGATGGCAGAAGAAAAAAACATGGAGGCGCTCTTGTACGCAATCAAATCATTGGAGAGCGAATTGGACCATGTGAAAACGGTGATGGTTGGAGACGGGCCTGTCCGAAAGTCTCTTGAAGCGCTGGCTGTATCCCTTGGAATTAGCGAGCATGTCCGCTTTACTGGTGCTGTTGAGTGGAACCAGATCCACCATTACTACCATTTAGGTGATTTGTTCGTAAGTGCCTCGACGACTGAAGCGCAAGGCCTTACCTATATTGAAGCAATGGCTTCAGGCTGCATTGTAGTGGCCAAGTCTGATCCAAGTATTAAACGGATTGTCTTAGACGGCACAACTGGTTTTGTATTTAAAGAAGATGAGGATCTTGGACCACTTTTGCGCCGTTTGCTGCACTCATCCCATTTATCGAAAGTGCGCAAAGCTGCCAAGAAACAAATTCAGCCATTAACCGCAGAAGCGTTTGGCGCCAAAGTAGAACAAACTTATTTTGAGCTCGCCAAAAACAAAAAAATCGAAAACAGTTCGCCTAAACTTAGGCAAGCAATCCTTTATCGAAAAGAGCAGTCATTATGATTAAACTCGAAATGTTATCGTCTGCAGAAAAAGTAAAAGGGCAGGGGGTCGCCTCTGCCTATCGGGAACTAGTCAACGTTCTGGAGCGAAAAGCACAACATAAATACGATCTTCAATTGAATACATTTCAAGCTGCGGATATTACTCATTACCACACTATTGACTTAAAGTTTTACCTTGCGTCATTCTCGCGGAAAAGAGGCATAAACGTAGGCTACGTTCATTTTTTACCTGAAACGGTTGACGATAGCTTGCAGTTGCCACGCTTCTTTCGACGTGTGTTTTACAAATACATTCTCGCCTTTTATAAGCGGATGGACCGACTTGTTGTCGTAAACCCTTCCTTTATCGACAAGTTGGCTCAGTATGGAATCGAGCGTGACCGGGTATCCTACATTCCAAACTTTGTGTCTAAAGAAGGGTTTTCTGAAGGGACGGAGGAAGAGAGAATCGCGTTTAGACAGCGGTTCAATATTCCGGAGCAGGCGTTTGTCGTGTTAGGTGCAGGGCAAATCCAACACCGAAAAGGCGTATTGGATTTTCTGGATGTCGCCAAACGCCTCAAACATATTCATTTCGTTTGGGCAGGCGGTTTTTCGTTTGGGCAGTTAACTGCTGGATATGCCGAATTGAAAAAACTAGTGGAAAACCCGCCGGAAAATGTCCATTTTACAGGAATCCTTGAACGCCATGAGATGAAGCATTGCTACAATGCAGCGGATTTGCTTTTTTCGCCGTCTTATCATGAGTTGTTCCCGATGACAATTTTAGAGGCAATGAGCTGTAATAAGCCGTTGCTACTTAGAGATTTGCCTTTATATGAAAACATATTATTTGATTTTTATGAGCGGGCTGGAACGAACGAAGCGTTTGCGGCGACGATAGCACGTTTGGAGGCCGACCGCAGTTTTTATGAGCAGACGGTCGAACGAGCTAAAAAAGGGGCAAGCTTCTACTCAGAAGAACGATTGCTTAACGAGTGGGACGCCTTTTATTCAAGCCTCCTCAAAATAAGGGAGCCAGTGCATGAATAAGAAACAAATATTTTTACAACTAGCGCTAGTCATTTTGCTCGGCGCCCTGTGCGTGTTTTTCCTGGCACGGAATGTTAGCTTGGAGGCAGCTATTGAAGGCATTCGCCAAGCCCACTTAACTTGGCTTGCTCTTGCCGCGGTTATTCTGTTGTTGTCGTGGCTCTTGGAAGCAGCCGTTCTAAAAGTGATGGTCGGAAAAAGAGCAAAGCTGGGGTTATTCGACAGCTTTTATTCCACAATGATAGGCCAAATGTTTAATCAAATTACACCAATGGCAGCAGGGGGGCAACCTGCACAGCTTTACGTATTAGTGAAAAAAGGTGTGCCTGGTGGAAGTGCCACGTCGATTTTGTTGATGAAATTTCTCGTCTTCCAAGTCGTGCTTGTGTTAAGCTTTTCCGGAATTTTAATCGTAGGCTATGGAGCGTTGGCGCAAGCAATGCCACAGTTGAAACTGCTCATGCTGATTGGTTATGGAGTCCATGTTGTTGTGATTGTGGCGATGTTGCTCGTCGTGTTTTACCGGAAGCTGGCGGAAAAACTTGCCTACGGGATTCTCTACCCTGTTCGCTTTTTTAGCAAGCGTAAGGCAGTTGAATGGAAAATCAAATTAGGCGGGGCGTTAGTCGATTTTCATGAAAAAAGCAGGCAACTTGTGCGGAGCAAGCGTGCTCTCTTGGTTACATCTTTGTTAACTACTGCACAACTATTGCTGTTTTTCAGCGTGCCTTATTTTATTTTTCAGGCACTTGGTGCGCCGAATATCACCCTTTTAATTGGCACAGTGTTCCATGCGTTTGTGGTCATGTTTGCAACAGTTGTGCCGACCCCTGGCGGCAGTGGTGCGGCTGAGATGACGTTTAGCGGGCTGTTCCAGTCTTTTGTATCGCCAGCAACATTGTTAATTGCACTCGTATTTTGGCGGATCCTTACGTCATACAGCTCAATCTTAGTTGGCTTTGTGCTCATATTAGGGGAGAGCCGCAAAAAAATTAGGCGAGTTAAGGAGAAGGCTGTGGAAGGGGTATCAATAAGGAGGCGGCAGAGGTCGTAACAGGAAAATGATAAGCGCTTGTTGGATAGCCTTTCAAAATCGCCTTCCGTTATGCTATACTGGAGATGTATTCGTTTTCTTTAAGGCAGATAAAGCAAGGAGTGGACAAGAATGAGCGGGTCTCAATTAATTTCAATTCTCGGCATCGGTCTAACTGCCATTGCTGTGGCGGTTTCGATGGCGTTTATGCTTTTGAAAATGTCCCAGAACTCTGATTAAGGCAGTATGTTTTATTTGATGGTATCCTTTTAGGGTACCTTTTTTGTACATAAATGAGGAGGGGTGTCGGTGCAAGAGTCGTTGTTTAAAAAACTTGAATCACTTTACCCAGAAATGGTGGAATTGCGCCGGGATTTTCATGCTGAGCCTGAACTGGCCTTTGAAGAAGAAGTAACACCAAGAAAAATTGCTTCCTATTTGCAAAATCTTGGTATTGACGTGCGCACACAAGTAGGGGGACGTGGTGTCGTCGGGACGATCAAAGGCAAAAAACCAGGCAAAACAGTAGCATTGCGGGCTGATTTTGATGCGTTGCCAATTCAAGAAGAAACAGGGCTGCCGTTTGCTTCGAAAATTCCTGGGAAAATGCATGCTTGTGGCCATGATGGCCATACCGCTACATTGCTCGTATTGGCAAAAGCGCTTGTGGCGATGCGTGATGAGTTAGAAGGGACGGTTGTTCTCATCCATCAATTTGCAGAAGAATTTGCCCCAGGCGGTGCGATTGCAATGATTGAAGATGGTTGTTTAGATGGGGTGGACGCCATTTTTGGCACCCATTTGTGGAGCCCTCTTCCTTATGGGGAAGTTGGCTATTCATATGACCGTTTGATGGCTGCTTCAGACCGCTTTGAAGTAAATATACAAGGAAAAGGCGGGCACGGAGCTCTTCCCCATGAAACAGTCGATGCTGTCATGGTCGGCTCGTCTATAGCGCTGATGCTCCAACAGCTAGTGAGCCGCAATGTCAACCCTTTAGAACCGGCAGTTGTCACAATCGCTTCTTTCCACGCCGGAGGTGCTTTCAACGTCATTAGCGATACGGCGAAATTAGAAGGGACGGTAAGGACGTTTAGTGAAAGCGTACAAGACCAATTAATTGCCCGTATGGAAGAAACGATCAAAGGGGTATGCGAGGCGAGCGGAGCGACTTATTCGTTTACTTACGCAAAAGGGTATCCAGCTGTTGTGAATAACAGTAAAATGACGGAACTTTTAATGGAAACAGCGGCATCGTTTCACCCAGCAGAAAAGTTGCATGAAATCGAGCCTGTTATGGGTGGAGAAGACTTTTCTTATTATTTACAACGTGTTCCAGGCGCGTTCTTTTTCACTGGTGCTGGAAATGAGGAGAAGGGGATCGTTTATCCTCACCACCACCCTAAGTTTGATATTGACGAGCGGGCTATGCTTGTGGCCGCCAAACACCTAGGCGCAGCTGCTTTATCCTTCTTAGGCACTGGAGATAAAAAGTAACACGGAGGCGAATCATAAGCCTCCGTTTTTTTGTTCGTTTTGTTCAAGCGAACAATTGGCCGAGAAAAGTTGCCAAATAAGGCAATTATGGCAGGAATGTGGTATGATACAACTATACTTTTCGAATGACAAGGAGCTTAATGGAAATGTGGAAATTCTGGATAAAAACCGCTGTTGCTTTTGCTGGGGGCGCCTTGGCGATGCATATGGTGAGACAAGCCCAAGAAAACAATGTCCGCTTCCACACTTTCTCAAGCGCGAAAATCCCAACAAAAGCAGATCCAATCGAGCTTTTGTTTATTTCGGATATCCACCGGCGGCGAATTGCCGATGAAATATTGGATATGGCGAGAGAGCGTTGCGATGCGGTATTGATCGGTGGAGATCTAACAGAGAGAGCTGCTCCAAAAGCACGGACTGAAGAGAACTTACAAAAATTAGTTGAATTGGCGCCTGTTTATTTTGTGCGAGGCAACAATGACGATGAAGTCGATCAACAATGGCTTGCTGCAAGCCTTCATAAATATGGCGTAAGCTATTTAGACAATAAACGAACAACGATAACGATAAAGGAAACTCCTGTCACAATCATTGGACTTAGCGACAGAGACTATAGCGAGGAAGAACTGGACAAGCTTTTTGCCGACAAACAGGACACTTATACAATTGTCCTTTGCCATTACCCAAATGTAAGCCATTCCCTACATGGGAGGGATGTGGACGTGATGCTTTGTGGACATACGCATGGCGGGCAAATCCGTGTCTTTGGTTTCGGCTTAGAGAAAAAAGGCGGACTTGTACAGGAAGGCGGATTTTTGAAACTCGTGAGCAATGGGTATGGAACGACATCTGTGCCCCTTCGTTTGGGCGCGGCGCCTGAAGTTCATGCGATTACGATCAAACCAAGCACAGCAAAGGTGGAGGAATAGGGGGCAAAGGCAGGATGATGACCTCTAAAGATGGGAAGTATAACATAAAGGCCGTTTCCAAGAAATTAGGGATTCACCCGGGAACGTTAAGGGCGTGGGAAAGGCGATACCAGGCGATTAACCCGGACCGGAACGAAAGCGGCCATCGTTTGTATACAGACGAACACATTGCCGTGCTCCGCTGGCTAATTGAAAAAGTCAATGAAGGATTTTCCATTAAACAAGCCGTTGAACTAAAAGAGGCTGACAAAGCGAGCGGGGAATGGAGTACAGCAACGGATAATTCGAGCTATATAAGCCACCTTGCCACGGATTTTCTAAAAGCTTTGCTCGCCTTTGACGAAGAACAAGCCCAAGAATGGCTGAACCGCGCTTTTAGTATGTATTCGATGGAACGTGTGGCGATTGAACTGTTCAGCATCGCCTACGACATGCTTGAACAGGAAAGAAGGCAAGGAACGATTACACTTGCTCATCAACAATATGCTGTACGAGCCATGGAGGCGAAAATCACAAATTTGGCAATGGTGCTACCTGCTGACAAGTCAAAGCAAAAAATTTTGTTGTTTTGCGGCCCTCATGAACAATCGGCTTTGCCGTTAAGGATCTTTGCCTTTTATTTGAAACGGAAAGGCTTTAGCACAATCTGTTTTGGGACAGGAATTTCTGTTGAAGATGCAGAATTGGTTGTGCAGCAATGCGCGCCTATTCTTGTTGCAGTTTCTTGCAGAGACGAACAGAATATGCAGGCTGCTGAGGACTGGTTGAAACAAGTGATAAAAAAACAGCCTAACACGAAAATAGGGTTGCTTGGAAAAGGGTTTCCCGAGCTCCCTGACAACAAGAAAGCAAACTGTGAGACGATGTTCATCGGCAAGTCAAGAGCAGACTGGGAAATTTGGGTTGAACGAATGCTGCAACCTTAAAAATTGGATTTAGGAAAAATAATGATTTTGAGAACCATCTTTTGCGTATCCACATACCGTATCGTATAGATACGCGCGAGAGAACCATACGGGCATAAAGGAGGGGCTGGTATGCGCTTAGAGCGTTTAGCAATCGATAAATTTAAGGTTTTTTTAACCTATGATGATATGGACGAAAGAGGGATTACAAAAGAAGACTTGTGGCAAGATGTTCCGAAAGTCCATGACTTATTCCGGGATATGATGCTGGAAGCAGATGACGAGCTAGGTTTTAAAATCGATGGGCCGATTGCGGTTGAAGTGTTTGCGATGCCAGCGCAGGGCATGGTCTTTATTATTACGAAAGGCGACCCTGCTGACGAGTATGATGCCGAAGACTATGAAGAAGGATTCATTGAAATGCAATTGACTTTAGACGAGACCGACGAAGTTTTTTATGAATTTTCTTCGTTTGAAGATGTCATTGGTCTCGCATCTCGTCTACATGCCATTGACATGCTAGGCGGCGAATTGCATTCCTATCAAACGCGCTTCTACTTAAAGTTTAACGAAGCAGAGCTTGAAGAAGTGAATGAAGCAGCCCTTATAGCGATTTTATCAGAATTTGGCAGCCCGGCAACGACCTCTTTCCATCGTATTTGCGAATATGGAAAAGCGTTAATGCCGGCACAAGCGATTGAACAGCTTTATCGGATTTTTTATCTGAAAACGTAGCTAGGTGTAGCGAAAGGCATGAAACCTTTCGCTGCTTTTTTCGTAAACAAAAATAACAAGTACTTGAGCGAAAAGCATCAAACGAAATGAAACCTTGGTTTGATAAGGGGTAGCATTTTAGGAGTGTGAGAACGGTTTATGGCAATATTGTTAATCGAAGATGATCGATCAATTGCAACGATTGTGAAAGAGTATTTAGAGAGGGAATCCTTTAAAGTCGTATGGCAAGCTGATGGGGAAAGCGGCTACCATGCCTTTTGTGAAGGTGCGTACCAGCTTGTATTAATCGATTTGATGCTTCCGAAAATGGATGGGTTTGCTTTGTGTGAGAAAATTCGTGCCAGTTCAGAAGTGCCCATTATTGTTGTTAGTGCAAAGCAAACTGATTTCGACAAAGTCCAAAGTTTCGGGTTAGGCGCAGACGACTATGTGACAAAGCCATTTAGCCCCCTTGAACTAACGGCAAGGGTGAAAGCGCAAATTCGCCGTTATGAACGGTCGTACCCACAGCAAGAAGACAGGCTTCAATTTATAGATGTAGAAATCGACATAAAAGGCAGGCGTGTTTTCGCCCGTGGCGAGCAGATTTCTCTTACAGCAAAAGAATTTGAACTGCTGCTGTTTTTAGCCAACCACCCAGGGCGCGTTTTTACAAAAGAAGAGCTGTACGCAGCAGTATGGAATGGCGATGGCTTTGACAGCAGGACGGTTACAGTCCATGTGAAAAATGTCAGACACAAATTAAAAGACGGGACGAAGCATCCGAAATACATAGAAACGGTATGGGGCGTTGGTTATAAATTTATAGGACTTGGGAACCGATGAAGCTTAGGGGGCAGTTAAACTTGCTCTTGCTCGCAACCGCGCTTGTCCCGTTTATCGCGACAAGCTTATTTTCATACCAACTAAACCGTGTGGCGAAAGAAGAGTCAAGTAACCATTTAGAATCGATGATTGTCGCTAAAAGCATAAGCCGAACGCTAAATCAGAATGCACAAATGTTTGATGGCTCGGCAAAGGAGCTTGGCCGCTTGGCGCTCAAACAACATGAAAACGTCCAGTTAGGTCTTTATTCAAAGGATCGGGCTTTGCAATTCCAAAGCTCCTCTGAGGAAGGGGGATTTGCCACCCACCTTACGCCAGAGGCCATGTTCAGCAATTTGTATAGTTGGCAATCAAGTGATTCGGCCTACATTTACAAGGAGCCGATTTTTTTGCAAGACCAAATTGCAGGCTACTTTGAGCTTCACTTTGACAAAAGCGGCATACGCAAGGAAACGAAGGAAGTCTACATGCTGACGATCCTGTTTTTCCTTATAACGGTAGGTATCACGCTTTTCATTGTCCAGCACTGGTTTAAACGGAATATGCTCGTTCCTTTTGCTTGGATGAAAGCGGAAATGGACGAAGTGGCTTATGGGAAACAAAATCGTACGACTCCAGTGAAGCGTGGCCGCACAGAAGTTGGCCAACTGATGGACAATTTTGCGAACATGGCAGCGCATTTGCGTGCAATTGATGCCCAAAAACAAAGTGATGACGAAGATCGCAAAAAGCTGATTGCGGCGATTTCACATGATTTACGGACGCCTTTAACATCGATACGTGCGTATGCGGAAGGGATGAACGCCCACCCTGACAAAAGGGAAGAGTACAGCAAGGTTATTTTAGCAAAGACTGAGTATATGCAACGATTGATTGAAGATTTGCTGATTTTCTCCCAAGTTCATTCAACGAGCTTTAGTTTGTCGTTAAAAAAAGTCGATGCAGAAGAGCTTGTCGAATTGTTGTTTGATGGCTACGACCTTGAAAAAGAGCAGCTAAGGTTAAGTACGAGCATGGAGATAGAGCCGGCTGAAGTCGATGCAGATGCAGGCCGCCTTGTTCAAGTCATGGACAATTTGGTTACCAATGCCATTTGCTATTCGCCTGAAGGAGGAGCGATTTCCTTGTATGCAACAAACAAGCAGTCTTGTTTGCCACCATTCGTGGAACGGACAAATGAACAGCGACTCTATATTTTTGTTAAAGATGAAGGACAAGGCATCCCAAGTGGCGTACAACGCCAGCTCTTTGACCCGTTTTTTCAAGTAGAACAGGCGAGAAGCCAAACAAACGACAAGGGGGTAGGCTTAGGACTGTCTATTTGCCGGGAGCTGATTCATCAACATGGAGGCACAATTGATGTCTATTCGTCGCCACCACATGGAAGTACGTTTTTCTTTTCCATTCCGTGCATAAAAACTGAGGGGGGAAATGAATGAAACGGCAACCGCTTTTTTTAGCGGCTATAACAGGGTTGTTGTTTACAGGCGGGTGCAGCTTTATGAGCATCAATGCTGAAGAGGTGCTAGAACAAGCCCTTGCAAGAGAAGAAAAGTTTGTTCCTTATACGCTCATTAAAGAATTTGATGATGGCTACAGCGAGTCGGTCTATGCAAAAGACGAGCAAACGCAACGGGTCGACTTTGCCCAAGACGGCCAACTGTTGTCCACTTCTTTATATGTTGATGGCCATATTTATGAAAAAGACTATGAATCAAAATTAATTTACGAAGCAAACGCAGAAGAAGCGATGAACCCGCTTACTCCAAAAGAAGCATTGCTTGATGAAGTGAATTATTTGTTGAAAAACCATGAGATCGAAGTTGTTGAAGGCGAACGCTTTTTAAAACGGGATGTGTTTAAACTCCATTTTTATTCTGAGACTGACCACGTCTTGGAAGCGGAGTTATGGGTCGACAAGAAAACGTACCTCCAACTAAAGACGGTGTATACATACTCTGATCAAGTCGTGGCAGGGGAAGCCGTCGAGGTTCGTTTTAAGCCTGACTTTCCTGAGGGTTGGTTTGATGTGGAGGAAGATGGATTTGTTTTAGTAAGTGAAGAGGAACCTGTCCAAATAGAGAAAAACGAATTAGCTGACGCCTTTGACAAATCGCTACGCTTGCCAAACGAGGTAAACGGCTTGAAGCTGGAAAACATTGAGCTGTATGACGGCGGCAGTGAGGATGCTTCTGTGGTTGCGTCGTATGTCGATAGCGAAGGCAAAGAAATTGGACTGACCGTCTCAAAAAGCCACGGTTTGGAATGGATTGGCGAAAGTGAGACGGAGCCCGTTCGTGGCATTGAGGTCCATTTTAATTGGGAACCGTCAAGTCATTATGCAAATTGGACGGAAGACGGGCTTCTCTATGAACTGTTCACGATGAGGGATTGGTCGCAACAACAGGCAGTCGAACTGATTGAAGGCATGGAACTTGTTTCAGAAGACTAATTGGTTTTTAGAAAAAAGGATGGCAATTATGTGAGCATTTCATTAAGATAAAGATGTGAGCAGCTGACTTCCAAAGAGGTGGAAAAGATGGACGAAAACCAAGAGGATAAATTAGATGTTCTTGCAGCGACTCAGTCCATTATACATAAGGCGCTAAAAAAACTAGGCTATCCAGATGAAATGTATGAACTACTTAAAGAGCCTGTACGGATGTTGACCGTCCGTATTCCTGTAAGAATGGATGATGGATCAACGAAAATTTTTACAGGCTACCGTGCCCAACATAATGACGCTGTTGGTCCCACAAAAGGAGGCGTACGGTTTCATCCAGATGTTAGTGAAAAAGAAGTCAAGGCGCTGTCGATTTGGATGAGTTTAAAAGCAGGCATTGTCAACTTGCCATACGGTGGAGGAAAAGGAGGCATTGTTTGCGACCCAAGGCAGATGTCGTTTAGAGAAGTGGAACGTCTAAGTCGTGGCTATGTCCGCGCGATTAGCCAAATTGTTGGCCCGACAAAAGACATTCCTGCGCCAGATGTTTTTACCAATTCGCAAATCATGGCGTGGATGCTTGATGAATATAGCCGAATTCGCGAATTTGACTCACCCAATTTTATTACGGGAAAGCCGCTTGTGCTCGGGGGGTCACATGGCCGAGAGGCAGCGACTGCAAAAGGTGTGACGATTTGCATCATGGAAGCGGCAAAAAAGAAAGGAATTGACCTTGAAGGGGCGCGCGTCATCATTCAAGGGTTTGGCAATGCAGGGAGCTTTTTGGCGAAGTTTATGGCCGACGCAGGGGCATTAGTAGTGGGAATTGCCGATGCATATGGCGCTCTTTATGCAGAAGAAGGTTTAGATATTGACTATTTGCTTGATCGCCGCGATAGTTTCGGGACAGTAACAAATTTATTTAAAGATACGATTACAAATGAGGAGCTATTAGAAAAAGATTGTGATATTTTGGTTCCGGCAGCAATTGAAAACCAAATCACCTCACACAATGCAGGCAAGTTAAAAGCAGCGATTGTCGTCGAAGCAGCTAATGGCCCGACTACGCTTGAGGCCACGCAAATCCTTGCAGAACGGGGCATTTTGCTTGTGCCTGATGTCTTGGCAAGTGCTGGGGGCGTAACGGTCTCTTACTTTGAATGGGTGCAAAACAACCAGGGCTACTACTGGACGGATGAAGAAGTCGAAGGACGGTTGCGGACAGTGCTGACGGAAGCGTTTAACAACATATACAACCTTGCTTTACGTCGTAAAGTCGACATGCGTCTCGCTGCCTATATGGTCGGTGTGAGACGCATGGCCGAAGCTTCTCGGTTCCGTGGATGGGTTTGATCTGCTATACTATGATGAGAAAATAAGTGCCCTTGTCCAAAGTTGCCTTTGAGGACAAGGGTTTTGAATGTTTTGATGAGGTGAGGAATGTGGTAGATGCAGTCATTATTGGCGGCGGCCCGTGTGGCCTTGCTGCGGCAATTGCATGTCAAGAAAAGGGGTTGTCTGCTGTTGTTGTGGAAAAAGAGAACATTGTCCACTCAATTTACCGCTATCCAACGCACCAAACCTTTTTCAGTACAAGCGAACGCTTAGAAATAGGCGGCGTCCCTTTCATTGTGGAGGACCGCAAACCCCGGAGGAACCAGGCGCTTGTCTATTATCGGAATGTAGCAAAATTAAAAAGGCTCCACATTCGTGCATTTGAAAAAGTGCTCCGTGTAGTAAAACGGGCTGATCGTTCATTTGAAGTGACGACGACAAAAGGAACACTTGATGCGAAGCATGTGATTGTGGCCACAGGCTATTATGATTCTCCCAATATGATGGGAATACCAGGTGAAGATAAAAGCCATGTGATGCACTATTTTAAAGAAGCCCATCCTTATTTTGACCATGATGTGGTTGTGATAGGCGGCAAAAATTCGGCTGTTGATGCGGCGCTTGAGTTAGAAAAAGCGGGTGCCCGCGTCACTATGCTTTATCGGGGCAGCGATTATTCGGCAAGCGTAAAGCCGTGGATTTTGCCAGAGCTTGTGTCCCTTGTGCGCAATGAAAAGATCAAATTGGCCTTTCATGCCGATGTGCATGAGATTACGGACAGCCACGTACACTACCGGATAGGGAAACAAGAGCACAAAGCTAAAGCGCAGTTTGTGTTTGCGATGACGGGCTATCACCCTGATCACTCCTTTATTCGCAGTCTTGGTGTACATGTCGATGAAGCAACAGGACGGCCTGTATATGACGAGCAAACGATGGAAACAAATGTGGAAGGCATTTTTATCGCCGGCGTCATTGCTGCTGGAAACAATGCTAATGAAATTTTTATTGAAAATGGTCGTCTCCACGGCCCTTTGATTGCACAAGCAATTGCGCGCAGGATCGAAATGGAGTGATGAATATGCGCCATGTGATGTTGCTGACAACTGGAGGCACGATTGCAAGCACTACAAGCGAAAGCGGCAAATTGGTTGCTGGTGAACTTTCTGGAGAAGAGTTGGCAAAGCTATGTGGTTTGCCGGAAGACATCCATGTAAGCGTGCGCTCTGTATTGCAAAAGCCAAGCGTTCATATGACACTCGCCGATTGGCTGTTGTTAAAGCATGAAGTAGAGCGTGCTTTTGCAGACGAGACGATTAACGGGATTGTCGTCACACACGGCACAGATACGCTTGAAGAAACAGCTTATTTTTTAGACTTAACGAACAAAGACGAGCGTCCCATAATCGTCACAGGTTCTCAACGGGGACCAGAGCAAACAGGCAGTGATGCGTTTATGAATTTGCGTCATGCCATTTATGCTGCTTGTGAACCTGATTTAAAGCACACTGGCTGTGTCGTCGTGTTTAACGAGCGGATTTTTGCAGCCCGTTATGTCAAAAAAGAGCATGCCTCCAATTTGCAAGGGTTCAATGCCTTTGGTTTCGGCTATTTAGGGATTATAGACAACGATGTGATTTTTACGTATCAAAAGCCTGTTCGCCGGGAGTTTTATGAAATTGGCAATACGCCTCTTAAACAAATTGGCATTGCTAAAGTTTATTTAGGCATGAGCGCAGACATGCTGGAAGGGATGATTGCTGTATGCGACGGGATGGTGGTTGAAGGCGTTGGCCGCGGCCAAGTTCCTCCAAACCTAGTAGCTACGTTGGAACGAGCGGTTGCCAACAAGAAGCCAATCATTGTGACGACCGCCTCAGAAGAAGGGAAAGTATACCCAACGTATGACTACAAAGGAAGTGCCCACCAACTCGAACAAATGGGCGTTATTCTCGGCTCCGATTATGACAGCAAGAAAGCACGGATTAAAGCAATGGTCATGCTGGCAGCGAACAAGGAACTAGCAGCTGGGTTTACGTGATGGCGCTTGCTGATCGGAACAAGCCGGTTTTATACTAGAAAAAAGGAATGTTCTATTAGCGAACCAAAGAGAGTAGGCGGTCAGCCATGGTATCCCTTGTTCTAGCTGCACTGGCTCCGGCCATGGCATTGTTTTCATATGTCTATTTGCGCGATGTATACAGCAAAGCAAAAATGTTTCTCGTTCTCCGGATTTTCATTATCGGCGCACTGCTAGTCGTGCCGATTTTGGTGATCCAGTTTGCCTTTACTGAAGAAAATGTCTTTCCCCATCCAGCGGCTAAAGCGTTTTTGCTTTACGGGTTTCTGGAAGAAGGGTTAAAATGGCTCATGTTGTTTGTATTTGCCTACCAACATGGACAGCTTCAGCGCCCAGGGGACGGCATTTTGTTCGGTGTTTCCGTCTCCCTTGGCTTTGCTACAGTTGAAAATGGCTTATACATGATCGCTTATGGGTTAGAGGCAGCCATCCCACGAACTGTTTTGCCAACAACGGCACATGCTGTTTACGGGATTGTGATGGGCTATTACATTGGACAAGCGAAGTACAAAGAAGACCATAAAAAAATGTTTTTACTCCTTGGGGCGATTCTGCCAATCCTATTGCATGGCGGATATGATTTTATTTTATCAAGCTTTGGCCATTACGTCCTTTATGCGATGATTCCATTTATGGTCATTCTTTGGCTTCTCGCGATATGGAAGCTGAAAAAAGCAAGCCGTTTTACTGTTTAAAATCACTAGACCGATACGCTTGTCAAACGATCTTGTATGCGAGCGTTTGTCTACAGCCTAAAAGCCGTTTCACTGTGTAAGCGAACATTTAACACGAAGGGGGATTCAATCATGTCTACAGCCAACCGCTATCGCATCGTCATTCGCTGCCCTGTATGTGGGGAGAAATACATTTTGCGCGGCAAGCGCAATGAGCAAGGTGAATACGAGACCGGGTTTAAACAGTGCGTCTGCGGAAATGAAGATCAATTGATTGTTGAAGCAAACCCGGAATAATCGCCATCATTAGTGGCGATTTTTTTCGCGTTATAAACGATGGAGAGAGTGGCACTGAAATAATGGTTGCACTTGCGTGAAAGTTGCGGTAAAGTGGAAGAAACTTATAAATGGTGTTCAACAATTGAATAGGTTCTTATCAAGAGAAGTGGAGGGAATGGCCCAATGAAGCTTCAGCAACCAGCCAACCATGGTCAGGTGCTAAATCCAGCAGTTTATCTGCAAGATAAGAGAAGCATGCACGTAAGCAACCCCTTCTTCTAATCTTGGAGAAGGGTTTTTTGTTTGGCAATAGAACACATTGGGGGGAACTAGAATGGAAAAACGAGCTGAAACCATCTTAGCGCAAATTGGCAATCGCCGCGATGAACATACTGGCGCAGTAAACACGCCTGTTTATTTTTCAACAGCATATCGCCATCCAGGTATTGGCGAATCGACTGGGTATGATTATGCCCGTACAGGCAATCCGACAAGGGACGTGCTCGAAAAAGCGATTGCGGAATTAGAAGAAGGTGAGCGCGGATTTGCGACTAGCTCTGGCATGGCTGCTGTTCAAATTGTGCTTTCGTTGTTTGAGCAAGGCGATGGGATCATCTGTTCGAAAGATTTATATGGCGGTACGTACCGTCTGTTTGAAGGAGGCTGGACAAGGTGGGGCGTGTCCTTTACATATGTGGATCCACGGAATTTGCAAGAAGTCGAACAAGCCATTCATTCTAACGTGAAAGCCATTTTTATCGAGACGCCGACTAACCCACTTATGCAGGAAGCCTCGATTCCAGCGCTTGCTGCTCTCGCCAAAAAACACGATTTGCTGCTCATTGTCGATAACACATTTTATACGCCGCTTTTGCAGAAGCCACTAACGGAAGGAGCAGACATCGTGATCCATTCGGCGACAAAGTACTTAGGAGGCCATAACGATGTCGTTGCTGGGCTTATCGTTGCGAAAGGAGCCGATCTTTGTGAACGGCTCGCTTATTATCATAATGGTGCTGGTGGTATTTTAAGTGCATTTGATTCTTGGCTGCTTATTCGAGGAATGAAGACATTGGCATTGCGGATGGCCAAGCATGAGGAAAACGCTAAAAAAGTGGTGCATGCATTGGAGCAAACAGACGGCATTGTAGACGTGCTTTATCCTGGGAGAGGAGGAATGCTGTCGTTTCGTGTTCAAAACGAAGCTTGGGTCAATCCGTTGCTAAAACATTTGCAATTAATTTCGTTCGCGGAAAGCCTCGGTGGTGTCGAAAGTTTAATGACATATCCAGCAACACAAACGCACGCTGATATTCCCGAAGAGATCAGACTTGCAAATGGAGTGGATAATGGATTGCTCCGTTTCTCAGTCGGCATTGAAAACGGAGAAGATATTGTAGCTGATTTGCTGCAAGCAATTGCGGCCGCTAAAAAATCCTAGGAGGGAATACGATGGAACTTCGCGATAAGTTAAAAACGAGCTTAATCGTTGGAGATGGGGCTATGGGCACGCTTTTATACGAGCAAGGTTTTGATTTATGTTACGAAGAATTAAACCTTTCCCAGCCAGACGCTGTTTACCATGTGCATCGATCGTATATTGAGGCAGGTGCGAAACTGCTACAAACCAATACGTATGCAGCAAATGCCGTCAAACTTAAAAAATATGGATTAAACGAAAGTGTGGCAGACATCAATAGCGCCGCCGTCGGCATTGCGAAAAAAGCGATTGGCAACAACGAACAGCTTGCGTTAGTTGGCACAATCGGCGGGATTCGCGGGTTCCTCCATGAAGATACGGAAAACAAGGTGATTACAGCTGCTTTACTTGAACAAATAACGGCCCTCTTGGAAGCAGGCGTTGACGGGTTATTGTTTGAAACGTTTTATGATTTTGAAGAGGCAAAAGAAGCAGTAGCCCTGGCAAGGCGTCTTACAGACAAGGCGATTATTATGAACGTGTCGATGGGCGATATCGGCGTCTTAAATGGCGGCATTCCCCTAGGTGAAGCGCTCGAGCAACTGCATGAATTAGGAGCGGACGTTTTAGGAATCAATTGCCGTATGGGCCCTTATCATATGCTCCGCTCTTTGGAACAGCTTGAATTATCGTCAGCTTTTCCACTTGCTTGCTATCCAAATGCCAGTTTGCCAGGTTACCGGGACGGGCGCTTTGTTTATGCTTCCAATACCGATTACTTTTATGAAATGACAGGGGCGTTTATTGAACAAGGCGTCCATTTGATTGGCGGCTGCTGTGGCACAACGCCTGCACATATTGCCGCGATCGCCAAAGCAGTCGAAACGAACACGCCGAAAACACGCTCGCTCATAGTCAGACGACCAAGCCAACTTCAGGAGGAAGGACCAGGAAGAGGAGAGCGGCTCAATGAGCCGTTGGACCAATTGGCAAGGCGCAAACAAACGATTATTGTTGAACTTGATCCGCCGAAAAAATTAATGATTGCGAAATTTATGGAAGGAGCCAAAGCGTTAAAAGAGGCAGGGGTAGATGCGTTAACGCTTGCCGACAATTCTCTTGCTAACCCTCGTGTTGACAACCAAACGTTGGCGATGTTAGTAAGGGAACAGTTAGGGTTGCGTAGCCTTGTCCACTTAACATGCCGTGACCGCAATTTGATTGGCATGCAATCACACTTAATGGGGCTCCATCTAGCGGAGCTTCATGATTTACTTGTTATCACTGGCGATCCAAGCAAGATCGGTGATTTTCCCGGAGCAACATCTGTATATGATGTATCTTCGTTAAAATTGTTGCCTTTAATTAAGCAAATGAATGAAGGGATTTCATTCTCTGGAAACTCCCTTGGCAGTAAAGCAACTTTTTCGACAGCGGCAGCGTTTAATCCCCATGTTAAGCATCTTGATAAAGCGGTGCGACGTTTAGAAAAGAAAATCGAAGCTGGCGCTGATTATTTTCTGACACAGCCCATTTTCGATGAACAACAATTTGAACAATTGTATGACGCAACGAAGCATTTGCCTGTGCCGATTTTTGTTGGCATTATGCCGCTAACAAGCAGCCGCAATGCGGAGTTTCTTCATAATGAAGTGCCAGGAATGACATTGAGCGACGAGACAAGAGCACGGATGGCGGCATGTGGAAACGACAAAGAAAAAGCCGAGCAAGAAGGTTTGCAAATTGCGATGGAGCTAGCAGACGCAGCTAGTGCCTATTTTAACGGCTTGTATTTAGTCACACCGTTTTTACGTTATGAATTAACTGCAGCACTTGCCACCCATTGCCGAGCGATAGCGAACCCGATAAACCACACGATGGAAGGCGAACGAATATGACAGAATCTCTATTTGAAAAGCAGCTAAAGCAATCGATCCTTGTGCTAGATGGAGCAATGGGGACGATGTTGCAAGAAGCAAACTTGACCGCAGCCGATTTTGGTGGAGAAGCATATGAAGGCTGCAATGAGTATTTAAATCAAACTGCGCCTCATATTGTATCTGACATTTATAAAAAATATTTAGAGGCAGGGGCAGACATTATTTCCACCAATACGTTCGGTTCTACGAGCATCGTTCTTGCGGATTACGACCTTGCCCATTTAGCCTATGACCTTAGCAAGGAAGCCGCTCGACTAGCCCGGATCGAGGCAGATCGCGCATCAAAACCAGAAAAACCCCGTTTCGTTGCTGGAGCGATGGGCCCGACGACAAAGTCATTGTCTGTAACTGGGGGGACGACATTCCAAGAACTAATTGAAGCGTACGAAGAACAAGCCCGTGCTTTAATTGATGGAGGCTGTGACGTTTTGTTGCTGGAAACGAGCCAAGATATGCGCAATGTTAAAGCCGCGTATCTTGGGATAAGCGAGGCATTCAGACGTACCGGGCGAACGTTGCCACTCATGGTATCGGGAACGATTGAACCGATGGGTACGACGTTGGCGGGACAGACAGTGGAGGCCTTCTATTTGTCGCTTGAACATATGAAGCCAGCCGTCGTTGGCTTAAATTGCGCAACTGGGCCGGAGTTCATGCGCGACCACATTCGCTCCCTCGCAGAACTTGCTGAAACGAATGTGAGCTGTTACCCAAATGCTGGGTTGCCCGACGAAGATGGTGTTTACCACGAGACACCAGATTCGCTTGTGAAAAAACTTGAAGGATTTGCTGCCAAAGGTTGGCTAAATGTAGTTGGCGGCTGCTGCGGGACGACGCCTGCCCACATTAAAAAAATGGTTGAAGTGATCAAGAAGTACCCGCCCCGCAAGGCAAAAACACGTCAAACCCATGCTGTATCAGGGATTGAGCCGTTGTTGTATGACGACTCGATGCGCCCGCTTTTCGTTGGAGAACGTACAAATGTGATTGGCTCACGGAAATTTAAACGGCTGATTGAAGAAGGGGAATATGAACAAGCATCGGAAATCGCAAGAGCTCAAGTGAAGCGTGGGGCACACGTCATAGACATTTGCTTAGCAGATCCAGATCGAAACGAGCAAGAGGACATGGCTGCTTTTCTGAACTATGTCGTCAACAAAGTCAAAGTGCCGCTAATGATTGATTCTACTGATGAAGCTGTCATCGAACGAGCGCTTACCTATTCCCAAGGGAAGGCGATTATTAACTCCATTAACTTAGAAGATGGCGAAGAGCGATTTGCCGCAGTGCTGCCACTTGTGAAAAAGTATGGCGCCGCCATTGTAGTAGGAACTATTGATGAAACAGGGATGGCTGTCACAGCGGAAAGAAAATTGGCCGTGGCGAAGCGATCGTATAAGCTATTAACCGAAAAGTACAACATTCCGCCTCATGACATCATTTTTGACCCGCTTGTGTTTCCTGTAGGAACAGGAGACGAACAATACATCGGCTCGGCAGCAGCAACCGTTGAAGGGATTGCCCTTATAAAAAAAGAGCTGCCCCAATGCCTAACGATTTTAGGAGTCTCGAATGTCTCTTTTGGCCTTCCGCCAGTTGGCCGTGAAGTTTTAAACGCAGTCTTTTTGTATCACTGTACACAAGCAGGGCTTGATTATGCGATTGTCAATACCGAAAAGCTGGAACGTTATGCGAGCATTCCTGATGAGGAGAAACAGCTAGCCGATCGGCTGTTGTTTCAAACGAATGATGCCCATTTGGCGGCGTTTACTGATTTTTATCGTGGGAAGAAAACTGAGAAAAAAGTCGAGTATGCAAACATGTCCTTAGAAGAGAGACTCTCTGCCTATATTGTCGAAGGGACAAAAGAACGACTTGAGACAGACTTAGCTGAAGCTTTGCGCCTGTATGACACGCCACTTGCCATTATAAATGGACCGCTGATGGCGGGCATGGATGAAGTTGGCCGGCTGTTTAACGCCAATGAATTAATCGTTGCAGAAGTGTTGCAAAGTGCAGAAGTCATGAAAGCGGCCGTTGCTTATCTTGAACCACATATGGAAAAAAGCGAACAAGAACAAGGAAAAGGCAAGATCTTGCTCGCTACGGTTAAGGGAGATGTTCATGACATCGGCAAAAACCTTGTCGACATTATTTTGAGCAATAACGGTTTTTCTATCGTCAATCTTGGTATTAAAGTTACCTCGAATGAATTGTTAGATGCGATTAAAAAAGAACAGCCAACAGCCATTGGGTTGTCAGGGCTGCTTGTTAAATCCGCCCAGCAAATGGTGTTAACAGCGCAAGACTTACGGCAACAACATGTGGACATCCCGATTCTCGTTGGTGGCGCTGCTTTAACGAAAAAATTTACGGATACACGGATTGCTCCTGAATACGAAGGATTAGTCGTTTATGCAAAAGATGCAATGAACGGTTTAGAGCTTGCCAATCGCCTTACTACTCCAGAAGGGCGAAATGAACTTGCCCTTGAACTAGCTACGGCAAGGCAACAAAAAGCGGAGTTTAATGATCAGCGAAAAACGAAAGCGCCGACGCTTGCTAAGAGGGAAAAGTCGGATATCGCCCATCATCATGCTGTCTTTAAACCAACCGATCTTGATGAGCATATAATCCGTGATTATAAAATCGACCATATTTACCCATATGTGAATATGCAAATGCTTCTTGGCCGTCATCTTGGTATCCAAGGGAAAGTGAGCCGCCTGCTTGCTGAGAAAGACCAACGCACCACGAGTCTAAAAGCCCAAGTTGATGCGTTCTTCCAAGAGGCGAAAACGAAGAAAACGTTACAGGCAAATGCGATATACCGTTTCTATCCTGCTAATGCCGATGGCGATGAGCTCGTGATTTTTGATCCTTATGATGTTGGCCGTGAACTTGAACGCTTTGCGTTTCCACGGCAAACGCAAGCTCCGTTCTTATGCTTGGCAGATTATGTCCGCCCTGTTGGCGAAGGGGTTGATTATGTTGGGTTTTTAGCGGTTACTGCTGGAGCTGGTGTGCGTGAGGCAGCAGAAGCGGCAAAAGCAAAAGGCGATTATTTGTATAGCCATTTAATTCAAGCGGCTGCATTAGAAACAGCTGAGGGTTTGGCGGAACGTGTCCACGAGCAAATGCGTGATCGGTGGGGGTTTCCAGATGGCGCTGATTTTACAATGAACGAACGTTTTGCAGCGAAGTACCAAGGCATCCGCGTATCGTTTGGCTATCCTGCCTGTCCAAATTTAGAGGACCAAGCCAAGTTGTTTCAATTGCTTCGTCCAGAAAAAATTGGTATCGAATTGACCGATGGGTACATGATGGAACCAGAAGCATCTGTCACAGCGCTTGTATTTTCTCATCCTGAAGCCCGTTATTTTAATGTAGGAAGCTTATAAGAAAACAGACGCAAATGAGCGAAAGCGGATTTGCGTCTGTTTTTTTTGCATAAAAACACCCCAGCAAAACAAAGACTAGCAGTAACGACCAATTTCCCCACAAAAAAGTGGGCATAAGGAGGAACGAAAATATGTTTCGAACAAAGCGAATCGCTCGGTGCCTTCTCGGTGCAACTTTAGCGTTTGCGGTTCTTTTTTTTAACAACGAAATGGTTGATGCCTTTAGTGACCAAGTCATTCAAAAAGGGGCAACAGGCGACGATGTCGTCGAATTGCAATCTCGTTTGCAGTATGTAGGGTATTATAATGGCAAAATTGATGGTGTTTTCGGTTGGGGGACGTACTGGGCTGTGCGGCATTATCAGTACGAATATGGGCTTGAAATTGATGGATTGGTCGGAGACGACATGAAAGCAAAGCTGGCAAGCACAACCGACTACGATAAAGCCTTTGTGACAAAAGCACTGAACGAGGGCAGAAAGTTTTCTCACTATGGCGGTACACCAAAAGACATCCAGAAAGGGCCAAAAGGTTCTGCAGATAAGCAAAAACAAAAAAAGGAAGCAGCAAAAGGTGGCGAGGCACAGCAGCCAGCTCCGAATCAGCCTGAAACTGGAAATGAACAAGAACCGATTATTGAAAAAGCAAACAATGTGCCTTCAGGTTATTCATCGAATGATATTCAACTGATGGCTCAGGCAGTGTATGGCGAGGCCCGTGGTGAGCCTTATGAAGGACAAGTCGCGGTGGCAGCAGTGATTGTCAACCGTTTAAATTCAGCAACTTTCCCAGATACAGTCGCTGGCGTCATATATGAAGACCGCGCTTTTACGGCGGTAGCTGATGGGCAAATCAACTTAGGCGCAGATGAAACGTCAAGGCAAGCTGTGCTTGATGCGTTAAATGGGCAAGACCCGACCAACAATGCGCTTTATTATTTCAATCCAGATACAGCGACATCAGATTGGATTTGGTCGCGGCCACAAATTAAACGGATTGGCAAACATATATTCTGCTATTAAAACGGAGGTGCTATTTGCATGTTTCGCAATCTTTTAATCGCTGCTTTAGCCGTTGCAGTAGTTGGCACAGGCGTTTGGGGCTACCAGCAAAAGCAAGAAAAAAACCAGCTGCAAATTACAGCGAACAATACGTACCAGCGAGCATTTCATGATTTGACTTACCATATTGACCAAATTGAAGACGAGCTTGGCAAGACACTTGCGATGAACACACAAAGGCAATTGACGCCTTCACTGGCTGATGTTTGGCGAGTGACGAGCCTTGCCGAGAAGAGTTTGGCTGAACTGCCTGTTCAAGAGTTAAACATGGACGACACGGAAAAATATTTGTTTAAAATCGGCGATTTTACCTACCGTACGTCTGTCCGTGACTTAAACAAGGAGCCGTTGACGGACAAAGAATATGAGACATTGACCCAATTGTATGAGCAAGCAAGTTCCATTAGGGAATCAATGAGAAAAACACAGGCAACTGTTATGCAAGGAGGTATGCAATGGCTCGCTCAAAATGATGAACAGCGAGAAGACGAGCCAACCCAATCATCATCGGTTGCTGGCCATTTTGAAAGACTAAATAAATCGGTGCAAGGGTTTAGTGAAGTAGAATGGGGCGCTACTGATTCAGCGATTCGCAACTTAAATGGTGAGCTAAAAGAGGCGTTGGCAGGAAAAGAAAAGATTTCAAAAGAGGAAGCAAAGCAACGAGCGCTTGATTATTTAAAATTAGGCGAAGGCACGAGCGTACAAATCAACGATTCGCCAAAGGCGCTAGAATATCCAGCTTATTCTCTTTCGATTGATGACCCTGATAACCAAGCCAACTATGATATGGATATGAGCGTTGAAGGCGGCGAACCGATTTGGTTTTTGCAAGACCGGCAAATTGATAAAGCGAAAATCAGTTTGAATGAAGCGGTCAATAAAGCGCAAAACTTTCTTGAGCGTGGTGGCAAAGAAGGCATGCAACTTGTTGAAAGCACGCAATACGACAACGTCGGCGTTCTCGAATTTGCCTATGTCCAAGACGGAGTCCGCATATACCCGGATAACGTCATGATTGAAGTAGCTTTAGATGACGGGGACGTTATATCTTATGTCGGCCGTGGCCATCTGATCCACCATCAAGAAGACAGGCAAATCCCAGAACCAAAATTGACAAAAGAAGAGGCGCAAGCCAAAGTCAATAAACATGTCGAAATCCAAGAAGACCACCTTGCCGTCATTGAAAATGACATTAATGAAGAAGTATTTGTTTATGAATTTTACGGAACAAGGGATAACGACACATACCGAATTTTCATTAATGCGTTGACAGGCGAAGAAGAAAAAGTCGAACGAATGAAGGATTCAGAACCAGAATATTGATTCAGAAGGCTCTCTGGAAAGAGAGTCTTTTTTTCGTCTCGTGCTTGCCATTTATGCAAATTATGAGATAATAAAAAGAAAGATACGGGAAGTGAACGTTAGGATTGAAAAGTCTGCTGCTTTGTCGTATCGTAAGAAAGAGAATGCAGGAAAGTGTTGTGAACTTATGGCAAAAGGATTTAATGTGGCAATTGATGGACCTGCTGGCGCCGGAAAAAGCACAGTGGCCAAAAAAACAGCTGAAAAATTAGGTTTTCTATATATTGATACTGGGGCCATGTATCGGGCGATCACATTCGCGGCGTTAGCTGAGGGCATTGATTTGCACGACGGGAAAGCGCTCGGCAAACTTCTAGAAAAAAGCGAGCTGCGTTTGGAATCATCCAATGAAGGGACAGCTGTTTTTTGGAACGGCGCTGACATTACCGCAGCGATTCGTACAAACGAAGTGAACAGCAATGTGTCGCTCGTAGCGAGCCACCGGGAAGTACGGGAAGGTATGACGGCGATGCAGCAGGAGCTTGCCAAATCGAAAAACGCCGTACTAGACGGGCGCGATATTGGAACTCACGTGCTTCCAGATGCCAATGTAAAAGTGTTTTTGACTGCTTCAGTCGAAGAACGGGCTCGACGCCGCCATCTTGAGCAATTGGAAAAAGGGCTCCCGTCGGACTTCGAACAACTAAAAAAAGATATTGCTAAGCGTGATGAACTTGATTCAACACGAGCGATCGCTCCCCTTAAGCAGGCAGCCGACGCACAAGTCGTCGATACGACCAGCATGGGAATTGATGAAGTCGTTGAGACGATTCTTGATTTAGTAAAGGAGCATTCGCGCCAATGACACTTTACCAATTTGGACAAGCCGTTTGCCGCCTTTACTTAAATGCGCTGTTCAAAGTTCGTATTTACGGGAAAGAAAACATCCCAGACGAAGGTGCGGTGTTGCTTTGTGCAAACCATATAAGCAACAATGATCCGCCTTTGCTAGGTGCCTATATCAAACGGCCAGTACGTTACATGGCTAAAAAAGAGCTGTTTAAAGTACCTGTTTTGAAAACGCTGCTGAGAAAGCTAGGCGCTTTTCCAGTCAATCGCGCCGGTGGCGATAAACAATCGCTCCGCACTTCTTTAGATATTTTAAAATCTGGGGACATGGTAGGCATCTTTCCAGAAGGAACGCGCTCTAAAACTGGTGAGATCGGGAAGGGGCTGACGGGCGCTGGTTTTTTTGCTTTAAAAAGCACCGCCCACGTTGTCCCGTGTGCCATTATTGGCCCTTACAAAATGAGGGGCCGTGTTACCCTCGTTTATGGAAAGCCAATCTCGATGGAAGAGCACCGGGCGAACCGCACTTCAGCAAAGGAAGTCACTGAAATCATCATGGATGAAATTCAAAAGCTGAAGGATCACTATCAAGATCTATCATAAAACGTCCTTCATTCGTTCTCAGAAACATTGGAGGCTGTTTATAAAAAAACGCAAGATGCCCGGCGTTGCCGGATTGAAGGAGGCAAAAGTCAATGGTCGAAGAAATGAATGACGGCATGGATGAAATCAAATCTTTTTCTGTAGGGGATATTGTTACAGGGAAAGTAACAAAAGTTGAAGACAAGCAGGCATTTGTGGATGTCGGCTTTAAAGTAGACGGCATCGTGCCCATAAGTGAATTGTCGAGCCTGCATGTAGAAAAGGCAAGCGATGTCCTCTCTGTTGACGATGAATTAGAACTGAAAGTCACAAAAGTCGAAGATGATGAATTGATTTTGTCGAAAAAAGCGGTTCAAGCCGAAAAGGCGTGGGAACAGCTTGAGGAAGCGTATGAAAAAGGCGAGGTTATTGAAGCAGAAGTAGCCGAAGTTGTGAAAGGTGGCCTTGTCGTCGATGTTGGCGTAAGAGGGTTTATTCCTGCTTCATTGGTAGAGCGCCATTATGTTGAAGATTTTTCTGATTACAAAGGCAAGCCATTGCGTTTGAAAGTAACAGAAATTGACAAAGACAACAATAAGTTGATTCTATCACAACGGGCTGTTCTCGATGCCGAAATTGAAGAAAAGAAAAAGCAAGTGTTGCACTCCCTTTCAACTGGCGATGTCGTTGAAGGAAAAGTTCAACGCTTGACCAGCTTTGGCGCTTTCGTCGATGTCGGTGGTGTGGATGGGCTCGTTCATATTTCACAAATTGCCCATGAGCGTGTTGAGCATCCGTCGGATGTGCTGTCAGAAGGGCAAGAAGTGAGGGTTAAAGTGCTTTCCGTTGATCCTGATAGCGAACGCGTTTCCCTCTCCATCAAAGAGATGCTAGCTGGCCCATGGGAAAACATCGAAAGCAAATTTTCAGCTGGTGATATCGTTACTGGTACAGTGAAGCGCCTCGTATCGTTCGGTGCTTTTGTGGAAATTGCCCCAGGGGTAGAAGGGCTCGTCCATATCTCGCAAATTTCCAAACGCCATATCGGCACTCCGCAAGAAGTGTTGGAAGAAGGGCAACAAGTGCAAGCAAAAGTGCTCGAGGTTAGCGAAGCAGACAGACGCGTATCTCTTAGCATTCGCGAAGCGTCTGAAGAGCAAGAACGAAAAGAAACACGTGCTTATGAAAAGCCAGCCAACGACGAGCCATCAGGCTTCTCGCTTGGAGATATGATCGGCGATCAGTTAAAAAAATACCGTGACCAATAACACATGATCCGGCGCAAGCTGAGCTGCGCCGGTTTTTTTTATGTCTAAATGTTGGTGAAAGCGCCGATACTGTCCAATGAGGTGATGAGAAATGGACGGTGTATTTGTTTACTGGTTTGGTTGGCTCGCTTGGATTGCCGGAACGTTTTTGTTGCCGAAAAATGAACTGCGGCAAGTGATGTGTGCAAGCATTTTAGCGCTATTATGCTTCATTCCTTTGAACGTGATCATTTCAGGCAATCAAATTAGCATCGGCTATGTTTTTAGTCTATTGATCTGTTATTTACAGCTAGGAAAGCTTAAATTCATTGGCATCATGTATCCAGCTGTTTGCTGTATATTCGTGGCGGCCACCTACATAGGCATACAAGAATTGATTCGTCTCGATCCGGTTATTTTACTCATTGACGGTCGTTTTCTGTCTGCAGGTGCTGTGCTTTTAACCATTTTTATTATAAAAAGGAGAGCAAACCGTACTGCTGTATTAGCAACTGGCCTCCTTTACGGCGACTTGTTTTTGAACGTGTATCGCCACGGACTTAACGGAGGAATGGAGCTTGGCTCGCTTGCGTTTTTTGACGTTTTTGCCATTAGCGTCTCCATGAGTACAGCCGCTTTGGTCTTTTCGGTTGCCATGGAGAAATGGCGCCAACATGTGCTTGCGAATAATAGACAGCCGAAGCCAGTGCCAACAAGGATAGACAAGCATGCATGAAGATAGTAAAATGGTTAAGCTGGAGAAGAAAACGAACGCTGTTTTTTAAGTAGTTTGAAGGAGAAAGGGTGTGTGATTGTGACTAAACCAGTTGTTGCAATCGTTGGCCGGCCGAATGTAGGGAAGTCAACTATATTTAACCGGATTGTCGGCGAGCGTGTCGCCATTGTTGAAGACTTACCGGGGGTAACACGTGACCGTTTATATAGCAAAGGCGAATGGCTTAACCACGAATTTTATGTAATCGACACAGGCGGAATTGAGCTCGGCGATGAACCGTTGCTCGTGCAAATGCGCCAACAGGCGGAAATTGCTATTGACGAAGCGAATGTGATTATTTTTATGGTCAATGGACGAGAAGGAATTACTGCCGCAGACCAAGAAGTGGCAAACATGCTTTTCCGGTCGAAAAAGCCGGTTGTGCTTGCTGTTAATAAAGTTGACAACCCAGATATGAGGGAATTGCTTTACGAGTTCTATTCATTAGGGGCGGGTGAGCCTTACGGCATTTCAGGCTCCCACGGATTAGGGATTGGCGACTTGCTTGATGAAGTGGTTCGCCATTTTCCTGAAGAAAACGACGATGATTATGCAGATGATACGATAAAAATGGCATTGATCGGCCGTCCGAACGTCGGCAAGTCTTCGCTTGTTAATGCGCTTCTTGGTGAAGAGCGAGTGATCGTCAGCCAAATTCCAGGGACGACCCGTGATGCGATTGATACATCCTTTACGCGAGATGGCCAACATTATGTTGTAATTGATACTGCCGGTATGCGGAAGCGTGGCAAAGTTTATGAAGCCACTGAAAAATATAGTGTGCTCCGTTCACTCAAGGCGATTGAGCGGTCTGATGTCGTTCTTGTCGTCTTAGATGGTGAAGAGGGGATTATTGAACAAGATAAAAAAATAGCCGGTTATGCCCATGAAGCGGGAAGGGCAATCGTCATCGTCGTCAACAAATGGGACGCCGTAAAAAAAGATGACAAAACGATGCAGACATTTGTCGAAGACATCCGTTCCGAGTTTCAGTTTCTTTCGTATGCGCCGATTTGTTTTTTGTCCGCCAAGACGAAGCAGCGCCTTCATTTGTTGCTGCCTGAAGTGAGGAAAGTGTCAGAAAGCCATCATCTTCGTGTGCCGACTCATGTCCTCAATGATATGATTATGGATGCGGTAGCCATGAATCCAACCCCAACGGATAAAGGCAAGCGCCTGAAAATCAATTATGTGACGCAAGTGGCCGTACAGCCGCCGACATTCGTGTTCTTTGTAAACGAACCTGAACTGATGCATTTCTCTTATAGGCGCTTTTTAGAAAACCGATTGCGTGCTACTTTTGAGTTTGAAGGAACGCCTATTCACATCATTGCACGGAAAAAGAATGATTAATAATTGGCAAGGGGGAAACTGAATGATCGTTTCATTAATTGCGACGGTGTTGTTCGGTTATTTGCTTGGGTCTGTCAGCTTTAGCTATATCATTGCGAAGAAAATCAAGAAAATCGATATACGCAGTGAAGGAAGCGGCAATGCTGGAGCGACAAATACATTGCGTGTGCTTGGAATCGGACCTGCCATTTGTGTCCTTTTACTTGATGTCGCGAAAGGGGTGGCCCCTGCGCTTCTTGCTATTGCCCTCACGAATGGGGACTACCCTCTTGTGCCGGCTTTGGCTGGCTTAGCGGCGATTCTCGGACATAATTGGCCTATTTATTTTGGCTTTCGCGGCGGAAAAGGAGTTGCTACTTCGATTGGCGTTGTGGCCACGCTTTTATTTCTTCCTGCCCTTTGTGCCGGAATTGTAGCGATTTTAAGCATTGTTTTCACAAAATATGTATCCCTTGGTTCGCTTTTATTTGCAGTGTTAACGCCAATTGCGGCGCTCATCATGCTGCCGTTTTTTCATTACCCACTAGAGTATATTTATTTAGCTGTATTATTGGCCATCTTATCTTTATGGCGGCACCGCACGAACATGGGGCGGCTTATTGCAGGCACGGAAAACAAATTAGGGAAAAAACATGCATAGGAGGAGTTCATAATGCAAAAAATTGCGGTGATTGGAGCGGGAAGCTGGGGAAGCGCTTTAGCGATGGTTCTCGCGGATAATGGCCATGATGTTCGCCTCGTCGGGCGCCGACAAGAACAAATGGACGAATTGAACGAACGTCATACAAATGAATCATATTTGCCGAACATCGAATTGCCAACAACGATTCGCGGTTATACAGGGATGGAGGAAGCGCTTGGTGGAGTTGAAGCTATCGTACTAGTCGTTCCGACTAAAGCGATGCGTGAAACTGTCCGTAAAATCGTGCCCTATTTGCAAAAGGCGGTACCGGTTATTCACGCAAGCAAAGGGATTGAACCTGCGACTCATAAGCGGATATCTGAAATGATCGCTGAAGAAGATGCAAGCACAAATCGCATTTCTTCTATCACCGTTTTATCTGGTCCCAGTCATGCCGAAGAAGTCGCATTGCGCCAACCGACAACCGTTACAGTTGCTTCAGCGGATGATGAGGCAGCCAAGTATACGCAAAATTTGTTTATGAACCAACAGTTTCGTGTCTATACCAACCCTGACTTGATCGGCGTTGAAATCGGAGGGGCACTAAAAAACATTATTGCACTAGCCTGTGGTGTGACAAATGGCCTTGGTTACGGGGACAATACAAAAGCAGCGATCATGACGAGAGGATTAGCGGAAATCTCTCGCTTAGGCACGACAATGGGCGCCAAACCATTAACGTTTTCCGGTTTGTCAGGGCTCGGCGATTTAATCGTTACTTGCACAAGTGTGCATTCACGTAACTGGCGTGCTGGACGAATGATTGGCGAAGGTTTGTCCATGGATGAAGTGCTTGAAAAAATGGGAATGGTAGTCGAAGGAATTCGAACAACCCAGGCAGCCTATGAACTATCCGAAAAGCTGGAGATTGATATGCCAGTGACCAAAGCGCTCTATAGTGTCTTGTTTAACGGAATCGACCCTTACCAAGCGGCTGAAGAATTAATGGGACGTGTAAAACGACATGAAGTGGAGTCGCTTTACCGTTCGTAAACGTGGTGGTTAGTTCGTTTTGATTGCGTCTAAATTGCGCACACTCTTTTTTTCTCATGCATACGATAAGGAGAACCGTAAGCATGAGGAGGGATTTAGGTGTTTAAGAAAAATGACTCATTTTTTGATCAAGTGCATAAAACTACAAAAGTGCGCCCTGATGAGCTATTAAAGCTGGCAAACTCTGTTAGTCAAGCCAATTTGAAAGATGAGGCAACGGTGCGCCAATTGATTGGAAAAGTGGCTGCCCTTGCAAACAGGCCAGTCTCTAAACAACAAGAGGATCAAATCGTTGAAGCGATTTTAAACAACAATATGCCAACTGATATGGCTTCATTGGCTAAAATGTTTAACAACAAAAAATAAGACAAATTAGTCAAACATCTAGACCAAAACCTGGAGCCTGCATATACTTTAATAGAACACCTACTATTAAAAGAGAGGGCTAAGAATTAGGATTTAGTCAAGCTAGAGAGGAGAGCCCCACTCCTGTCTAGCTTTTTTTATATCTATCTGCTTGTCTTCCCTTATGGTATACTTGCCTATGTACCAAATTGAAAAGAGGGGTGTCTCGCATTGTCGCAAGCGATGTTAAATATGTACATATCTTTTGGCGGTCTGCTGCTCATGTTCATTTCTGCAGGTACCGCGCTTTTAGCGCGAACAAAACTAAGCGGCTTCTTTTCAAAAGTTGTGTTAACGTTTTCTTTTTGTTGTCTGCTCGTTTCAGGGATCATTGTCGCCTATATCGTTCTTGGCGGTCCGACATCAACGGGCAGGTAGCCATTTTGCAAGGAGGAATGAATCAATGAAGCAGCTTCTTGCTTCCTGTATCGCAATTTGTGCCGTTCTTTTCCTTAGTGCTTGTTTTTTGCCACAGGAACAGAGAGCAGAAAATCAAATTGCTTACCCAGACCAACTAGCGGCTGTGCAAACAGCGGTTGACCAATTTCGTGAGGATACCGGAGTCCTCCCAATTACTAATTTTGATGAGAATACACACGAGTACCAGCGCTATACGGTTGATTTTAGGCAGTTGGTTCCCCGGTATATGCAACAGCCTCCGGGAACAGCCTTTGAAAATGGCGGTACACACCAATATACACTCATAAATGTAGAAGAGGACCCAGAAGTAAAAGTCTTGGATGTTACGGCGATGAATGTCGTTCGTGACCTTCAGCAACGGATTTACGATTATATGCGAGAACATACATATGCGCCAATTGGAGAGGCGCTAGACTACAATTTGTTTACGCTCGACTATAAAGCACTCGGTTATTCAGAAGAGCCGTATGTAGCAAGTCCTTATAACCAAACATCGCTGCCGTTGTTATTTACAAACGAGGGCGAAGTGGTAATCGATTATTTACTCGATTTAAAGATGGCAGAGCAGGAAAAGGATTTTGAGGAAGGTGTCGACCTCCGCCGCTATTTATATGAAGACTCTCCTTTTTTGCCATTGTATTCAGTGCCGTACTCCCTTGATGAGGAAGGCAACATTCAATACGACACACGTTTCTACGATTAACTCCCCGATTGCAAAGTCCTTCCCATTCGAATTGATAAAACAGGTCTAATCTGCCCCTTCCATCCATATAGTTACATTGGAAGGGGCATGTTGCGGGAGGCTCCCCTTCTCAAGCATTGGATGCAGGCACAATTTAATTTTTCCTAGTCAGTCATAATAAGTGGACAATGTCATAGAAATGATAGTGGTTAGATATGAAAGACTCGGCTGCATCAAACTTTACTTGACCGGGAGGGGATTCTTTTGTTGGAAAAAGTAGATATCTTTAAAGATATCGCAGAGCGGACCGGAGGCGACATTTATCTCGGTGTTGTAGGGGCGGTTCGCACTGGAAAATCGACATTTATTAAGAAATTCATGGAGCTAGTCGTGCTGCCGAATATTGAAAATGAGGCTGACAAAGCGCGTGCCCAAGATGAGCTTCCGCAATCGGCAGCAGGAAAAACAATCATGACAACAGAGCCGAAATTTGTTCCGAATCAAGCTGTTTCGATTCATGTGGATGAAGGGCTCGACGTCAATATTCGCCTCGTTGATTGCGTCGGTTATGCTGTTCCAGGCGCAAAAGGCTACGAAGATGAAAATGGACCACGGATGATCCACACCCCATGGTATGAAGAGCCGATTCCGTTTCAAGAAGCGGCCGAAATAGGGACGCGCAAAGTCATTCAAGAGCATTCGACTTTGGGTGTTGTGATCACAACCGATGGAACGATAGGCGATATTCCACGACAAGACTATCTCGAATCAGAAGGGCGAGTTGTTGAGGAACTTAAGGAAGTCGGGAAGCCATTTATCATGATTGTGAACAGTGTACGCCCAAGCCATCCAGAGACGGAAGAGCTGCGTACATCACTTGCAGAAGAATACGATATTCCAGTGCTGGCGATGAGCATTGAAAGCATGACCGACCATGATATAAATAGTGTGCTTCGTGAAGTTCTGTTTGAATTTCCCGTTCACGAAGTCAATGTCAATTTGCCAAGCTGGGTCATGGTTCTAAATAATGAGCATTGGCTGCGGCAAAGCTATGAAGAATCTGTACGAGAAACTGTCAAAGATATTAAACGTCTTCGTGACGTTGATCGGGTTGTCAGCCAATTTACGGAATTAGAGTTTATTGAAAAAGCGAAATTGGCCGGAATTGAAATGGGCCAAGGAATTGCCGAAATTGATTTATATGCTCCTGATGCCTTGTACGATCAAGTGTTGAAAGAAGTAGTTGGGGTTGAGATACGAGGAAAGGACCATTTGCTATCGTTGATGCAAGACTTTGCCCATGCCAAGTCCGAGTATGACCAAGTTGCAGACGCTCTTCGCATGGTGAAACAAACAGGGTATGGCATTGCCGCGCCGTCTTTGAATGACATGAGTTTGGATGAACCAGAAATTATTCGCCATGGCTCAAGATTTGGTGTCCGTTTAAAAGCAGTAGCGCCATCCATCCATATGATTAAAGTCGATGTCGAATCGGAATTTGCGCCAATCATTGGCACCGAAAAACAAAGCGAAGAACTCGTTCGCTATTTAATGCAAGATTTTGAAGAAAACCCGCTTTCGATTTGGAACTCCGATATTTTCGGCCGGTCCCTAAATTCGATCGTCCGTGAAGGGATTTCCGCTAAATTGTCGTTGATGCCTGAGAATGCCCGCTACAAATTGCAAGAAACATTAGAACGTATTATTAACGAAGGCTCTGGCGGATTGATTGCCATTATTTTGTAACCGGGCATAGGCGGCCCTTTAGGTATTTGCTGTTTTAGCATCTGCTATGTTTGACTGTTAAACGGAGAGTGCTTTCGACTAACTCATTGCCAAATGCGATGAGTTCTTTTTGCTTTTCCACTGTTCTTTTGCTACTCTTTAGAAGAGATTTATCCTTTATAAAGAGTTTTGGTGGAGGGACAAGAATGGTTGACCACGATAAATTGCAGCAAGCAGTGCGTATGATATTAGAAGCAATTGGCGAAGACCCTGAACGGGAGGGGCTTGCTGATACCCCTAGAAGGGTAGCGCAAATGTATGAAGAAATGTTCAGCGGTCTCCACGAAGATCCTAGCGAGCATTTAAAAACGGTGTTTGGCGAAGAGCATGAAGAACTTGTCCTTGTTAAAGACATCCCGTTCTTTTCGATGTGCGAGCATCACCTTGTACCGTTTTTTGGGAAAGCTCATATTGCTTACATTCCCAAAAATGGCATCGTGACAGGGTTGTCGAAGCTGGCGCGCACTGTCGATGGCATAGCAAGAAGGCCGCAAGTACAAGAAAGAATGACAAAAACATTAGCAGATGTGCTCATGTCTACTTTAGATGCAAAAGGGGCAATGGTCGTTTTGTCAGCAGAACATATGTGCATGGCAATGAGAGGCATTAAAAAGCCAGGTTCGAAAACGGTGACAACAGCGGTGCGCGGCTCATTCGCCAATGACGGGGAAGCGCGTGCGGAAGTATTGCAACTAATCCAAACGAAGGAGGTATAACGATGGGGCATGAGAATGATTTTTTTGTTATAAAAGCAAAAGAAAATGGTGTTCAGGTTATTGGCCTTACCCGCGGTTCGGATACCCGCTTCCACCATTCGGAAAAACTCGACAAAGGCGAAGTCATGATTGGCCAATTTACAGAACATACGTCAGCTGTCAAAGTCCGCGGCAAAGCGATTATCCAAACAAGCCATGGTACATTGGATACGGAGGAATCAGGCGCTTAAATGCGAGCGCTTTTTTCTTTGTGTTCATTGGATAAGGGCGTATGCTATACTATATAAAGAACATTAGCGGGTTGCACGCGATAGAGGGGACATGAACAATGAGCAATACAACGTTGCCGGAGATGCGATCGGCGCTTGAAATAAAACAGCGCTTTGAACGGATATTGCAATACGATTATTTGCAAGGATACATTGACAACACCCGCCCCGACGCCGATGAACTTTGGCTGGTTTATACGATTTTGACTGAATCGGAACCGCCAGATCGTGCCGGGGCGATCACGCTTGCATGGGGCTTTGCCCATGCCGGACTATTGATCCACGATCTTGTGTCCTTACATAACACAAATGAAGAGTTTGCCAAAAAGAAGCGCCAACTAAATGTGTTGGCTGGCGATTTTTATAGCGCCCTCTACTACCAAGCTTTGGCTCGAGTCCATGCGGTTGATATGATTGAACTGTTTGGCAGCACCCTTCAAGAAGTATATGAAAAGAAAATTGCAAGCCACCTAGACAAAGACAACTCGTTTGAAACGCGTCTCGCTCAAACGGAAGAGATTGAAGCACTACTAGCAGTGGCGATAGCCAACGAAATTGGTCAGGAAGGATACGAGCCGTTGCTTAGGCCGTTTTTTCTGTATAAACGCTTAGAAAAAGAAAAAGAAAATGCTGAGGCGGGTTGCTTATCGCCGCTCATTGAAGCTTGGATGGCTGAGAATAAACAAGGTTCTCTTTTTAAAGTTGAACAGCAGAGGCAATTAGAACAGCTACAAGAAGCAGTGGACAAGCAGAATAATAAAGCAAGTGCGTTTATAAAAACATTCCTTGAAAAAGCAAGGAGGTAGCGGGAGTGGCCCAATCGAAAGAACAACGCGTTCATGACGTATTTCAATCGATTTATAAAAAATACGATGTGATGAATTCTGTTATCAGTTTACAGCAACATAAAAGCTGGCGTAAAGATACAATGAAGCAAATGGATGTCCAAGCAGGAACGAGTGCTCTCGATGTATGTTGTGGCACAGGCGATTGGACGTTGGCGCTGTCGGAAGCCGTTGGCGAGCAGGGGTCCGTGATTGGCCTTGATTTTAGCGAAAATATGCTCGCGGTCGGACGTGAAAAAGTTGCAGCTGCTAAGCGCACTAATATCTCACTCGTCCACGGAAACGCAATGGCGCTTCCGTATGATGACAACACGTTTGATTATGTGACGATCGGTTTTGGGTTGCGGAATGTTCCTGATTACATGCAAGTGTTACAGGAGATGTGCCGAGTAGCGAAGCCTGGAGGCAAAATTGTTTGTCTCGAAACGTCGCAGCCAACCATACCAGTCTTTAAACAACTATACTTTTTTTATTTTAAGCGGATTATGCCCCTTGCAGGAAAAGTGTTTGCAAAAAAATACGAAGAATATTCGTGGCTCCAAGAATCAACATTAGCGTTTCCAGGAAAAGACAAACTTCGGGACATGTTCGTTGAAGCTGGAATGAAGGATGTTACAGTAAAGAGCTACACAGGCGGTGTTTGCGCTATGCATATGGGGATAAAACCGATATAGAAATGTGTGATATTGGAGAGGAGTAAGGCAGTAATGGCTACTGCATCTTTAAATAAAACGAAAATCTTTTTGCGAATGATTAAATTTGAACATACAATTTTTGCATTGCCGTTTGCATTCCTAGCAATGTTGCTTGGCAGTTTAATTGCCTACGGCCAGTTTCCTTCGTTGCTTCAGTGGCTTTGGGTGACATTGGCGATGGTCGGAGCAAGGAGTGCCGCGATGTCGCTTAACCGCGTCATAGACGCTAAGTTTGACCGTGAAAACCCTAGAACGGCTAACAGGGAGATACCAGCAGGGCTGTTATCGAAGGCGGATGTCTGGATTTTTATTGTCGCTTCTTTTGCACTATTGTTTTTGGCTGCTTCGCAGTTGAATATTCTTTCCGTCTATTTGTTGCCAATTGCTGTATTCTTTCTTGTGTTTTATTCCTATACCAAACGTTTTACGTGGGCATGCCACTTAATTTTAGGGATAACGATCGGGATTGCGCCTTTAGGCGGATGGGTTGCTGTAACTGGCCAGTTGCCATTGGCTAGCTTTTGTTTGTTTTTGGCTGTCATGTTTTGGCTTGCTGGTTTTGACACCGTGTATGCAACACAGGATGCTGAATACGATCAAACACACGGGCTCCATTCGATTCCAAGCCGTTTTGGCATCAAAAAAGCGTTATGGATCGCCCGTTGTTTTCATGTCGTCAGTTTTGCGTTTTTTGTTGGTCTCTACTTTTTAACGCCTTTGACATGGATTTACTTGGTGGGCGTCGCCCTTTCAGGAATGATTATGGTTTACCAGCATTTAATTGTTTCTGAGAAAGATTTATCGAAAGTGCAATTGGCGTTTTTTCCGATGAATGGGACGCTTAGTGTCGTCATGTTTTTATTTGCTTTTGCCGATATGCTTGTCATCCGGTTTTATTAAAGGAGGTTCCTATGAGCTTACATGTTGGAGAAATTGCATATACCAACACATTGCCGTTTTTCTTCGAGCTGGACCGTAGCTCATTAGAGCAACACGGCATATGCATAACGCAAAATGTACCAGCGAATATCAACCATATGCTAGCCTCTGGCGAACTTCAAGCTGCCGCCATATCGTCTTTTTCCTACGGCAAAAATGAAAAAGACTATGTGGTGTTACCGGATCTTTGTGTTGCTTCGGCTGGCATGGTTCACTCTCTGCTCTTGTTTTCAAAAGTGCCGATTAATAAGCTTGAGGGCGAGTCGGTGGCTTTGACAACAAGCTCAGAGACAACGGTTCATTTGCTGAAAATCGTATTAAAGCGTTTTTATCAGGTAACACCTTGCTATAAACAAGAAAAGCCTGATTTGGCAAACATGCTTACATCCCATACAGCAGCCCTTTTAATAGGCGATGACGCCATTCGAGAGCGCCACGCTGATGCCCCTTATGTGTATGACCTTGGCCAGCTGTGGTATGAATGGACAGGCTTACCGATGACGTACGCGTTATTTGCAGTTAGGAAAGATGCGCTCGAAAGCAAAGTGGAAGAAATTAACATGCTACACCAATCCTTAAGAAAAAGTTATTTGCGAACAGCAGCGGATGGGTATAGGCAGATAAGCCGTTATTTAGAGCGTAAAGGAATGGCAAGCCTTTCTTTCTGGGACATGTACTTTGAGGCACTGCTTCATCAGCCAACAAGCAAAACGGAGCAAGGTTTGCTGTATTATTTTCAGCTTTGTTATGAAGAAGGCTTTCTTGAACGGGAAGTGCCTACATTGAGTAAGTGGAGGCCGACCACGTCTGTTATAAAATATAAGCAGTAACAGTTTCTGCACGAGGGTGGCGTTGATGAAGTTAGCAGATATTTATAAAGCATTTCAAGGAGATATAGAATTTATTGAAGCGGAATTGGAACGAACCCTTTCGGCTAAACACCCTGTTTTAAAAGAAGCATCAACGGGGTTGTTAAAAGCCGGTGGGAAACGAATCCGTCCTGTGCTCGTGCTTTTGGCCGGGAAGTTTGGCGATTATCAATTAGACAGATTAAAGCACATTGCCGTTACGCTTGAACTCATTCATATGGGTTCCCTTGTCCATGATGATGTCATTGATAATGCGCCGCTAAGGCGTGGGCGGGAAACAGTGATGTCTCGTTGGGATAACCGTGTAGCGATGTATACTGGCGACTACATTTTCGGGCACGCGATTGAAACGACAAAAGCCTTCAGCGATAAACGAGTCCATACGATTATTTCCGACGTCATGAACCAAATATGCCGAGGCGAAATTGAACAAATCCGAGACCAGTACAATTGGGATCAAGGTTTACGCATTTACTTGAGGAGGATTAAACGTAAAACGGCATTGTTGATTGCCGTTAGCTGCCAGCTGGGTGCCATCGTTTCAGGCGCGACAGATGAACTCCAAAAAAACCTTTATTACTTTGCTTATTTTCTTGGGATGTCTTATCAAATTATGGACGACATACTCGATTTTGTAGGCACCAATGAACAGCTAGGCAAGCCAGCCGGGGGCGATTTACGCCAAGGCAATGTCACGTTGCCTGCGCTGTATGCGATTGAGCACACGCCTGGATTTAAACAACGGCTAGAGAAGTCATTAACGAAAGAGTCTTCTTTAGAAATGGACATGGAGCCGCTATTAAATGAAGTCCGCACATCAGGCGGGATTGAATATGCACAGGCAATGAGTGATCGCTATTTGCACAAGGCAAACACGCTTTTAATGGGATTTCCCGACATTGATGCCAAAAGGCATTTAATTGAAGTGGCCAGTTACATAGGACGGAGAAAATACTAAGCCAGCGGCAAGCTGGCTTTTTTGTTTGTAAAAAAGCCCCTCTATTCTAAGAAATCTTATTGTTAGCGTTTTCCTAATTTGCTATACTTGAAACGTTCGGTGTAAACATTCATAAAGCGAGGTTAGACAATGGAACGTACATACGTAATGGTTAAGCCTGATGGCGTACAACGTAATTTGATTGGAAACATTGTATCGCGGTTTGAACAAAAAGGGTACACGCTTGCTGCAGCTAAGCTGGTCACTTTAAGCAAAGAAACGGCGGAAACGCATTATAGCGAACATCGGGAACGCCCGTTTTTTGGCGAGCTTGTTAGCTTTATTACTTCCGGACCTGTGTTTGCGATGGTTTGGGAAGGAGAAGGAGTTATTAAAGCAGCTAGACAACTCATTGGCGCCACCAATCCTAGCGAGGCTGCTCCAGGGACGATACGCGGCGACTTAGCAGTCAACGTTGGCATGAATGTCGTACACGGATCTGATTCCCCAGAATCAGCTGAGCGTGAAATCGCTATTTTCTTTAAAGAAGAAGAGCTAAACGATTATCAAAAAGACAGCAATAAATGGGTTTAAAACAAAGCCAGTTGGGTTCTGCTCAACTGGCTTTTTTATGTAAAACGAACGCGTTTTAAAAAGAAGTCTGCTTGACTGTGTCGAGCTACCGTTAAACATGGTACACTCATTTTAAGAGTAAAGCATTAACATGGAAAGGAAGAACGTTATTTGGCAGACGTATCTGCCAGAAAAACGGCAACATGATGAGAATAGATGAAGATTATGAACAATTCGTTTCTGTTTTTTTCAAACTGAGTGGCATTCATTTGCAAGCATATAAAGAGACGCAGATGAAACGGAGGCTCACTGCACTTCGCGATAAACGGCATTTTTCAAGCTTTTCAAGCTATGCGGACGCGATGGCCAATGATCCTTTGCTGCTTACAGAATGCGTAGATCGTGTCACAATCAATGTGTCTTCGTTTTTCCGCAATCGTACTCGTTGGGAGACATTACGTACAGAGATTTTGCCACGACTAGCGACGAAAAAAAGTGGATTGAACATCTGGAGCAGCGCCTGTTCGACTGGAGAAGAACCATATTCATTGGCGATGCTCATCAAAGAAGCAAATATTCCTTTACAAAATAAAACGATTCTTGCGACCGATATCGACTCGGCCATACTAGAAAAGGCACGCTTAGGCCGTTTCCGCCAGGATGCATTTAAAGAAATGAATAGCCAGTTCCAACATGCTTATTTTCGTAAGCAAGGGGACGATTTTGCCATCATAGAAGATGTGAAAAAGCTTGTGAATTTTAAGCGCCTTAACTTACTTGCTGACGAGTACCCGACACGCTGCGATTTGATTATTTGCCGCAATGTGCTTATTTACTTTACAGAGGAGGCAAAGCAAACGATTTTCAAAAAATTTAGTGAGTCTTTGGTTCGTGGCGGAGTTCTGTTTGTCGGCAGTACGGAACAAATTTTTGATCCCCAACAATATGGTCTACAAGCAATAAAGCCGTTTTTTTATGAAAAAGTAACATGAATGTACAGACAATTGCTCCAATACATGCTATAATTTAACGCATAAAAGCGATAAAGTATTGCCGGCAAGATAGGAAAGGGTGTTAACATTGAGATTTTTAACAGCAGGAGAGTCACATGGACCACAACTGACTGCGATTATTGAAGGCGTGCCAGCGCAATTGCCGCTTTTGGCAGAAGATATTGACCGTGAATTGGCTAGGCGCCAAGGCGGTTACGGCCGTGGTCGCCGTATGCAAATTGAAAAAGACCGCGTTCAAATAGTAAGCGGCGTACGCCATGGCATGACGACTGGTGCCCCTATCACATTTGTTGTCGAAAATAAAGACTGGAAAAATTGGACAAAAATAATGGGCGCTGAACCGATAAGTGAGGAAGAAGCGGAAAAAATGAGACGGAAGTTAACACGTCCCCGTCCAGGTCATGCTGATTTAAATGGTGCAATCAAGTACGGGCACCGCGATATGCGCAATGTTTTAGAGCGTTCATCAGCGCGGGAAACGACTGTCCGTGTTGCCTGTGGAGCATTGGCAAAGGTCATCCTTAAAGCTTGTGGCATTGAAGTTGCCGGACATGTCCGCGAAATTGGCGGCATTCGGGCTGAGGAAACAAACTATGCCACGATCCAAGAATTGCAAAAGCGCTCAGAAGAGTCACCTGTACGCTGTTTAGACGAGGATGCAAGCAAAAAGATGATGGCAGCCATTGACAAGGCAAAACAAGATGGTGATTCGATTGGCGGCATAGTTGAAGTCGTTGTTGCTGGCGTGCCTATTGGCCTCGGCAGCCATGTCCATTATGACCGCAAATTGGATGGCAAAATCGCTGGCGCAGTCATGAGCATCAACGCGTTTAAAGGTGTAGAGATTGGCATTGGCTTTGAGGCAGCGCGGCTTCCAGGCAGCCAAGTTCATGATGAGATTACTTGGAGCGAAGAGGAAGGCTATAAGCGGAAGACGAATCGCCTTGGCGGTTTTGAAGGCGGGATGACCAACGGTATGCCGATTGTCGTAAAAGGTGTGATGAAGCCAATCCCAACGTTGTATAAGCCGCTGCAAAGCGTAGATATTGATTCGAAAGAACCATTTGCCGCAGGTGTTGAACGTTCCGATAGCTGTGCCGTTCCCGCTGCATCGGTTGTCTGCGAAAATGTGGTAGCGTGGGAAGTTGCCAATGCCTTGCTTGATACATTTGGTTCTGACCAGCTTCCTCTGATCCAGGCAGCTGTCGAACGTCACCATGCCGCTTCAAAGGAGTTTTAAACGATGTTTGTAGACATTCACACCTCTTCAAAACAATACAAGGCTGAAGTGGGGTCAGGAATTTTGCGGGAGGCAGGCAAAACGATTGAAGCGCTTGCCCCGGCTTCTTCCTATTTGATCGTTTCAGATGAAAATGTCGCAAACCGTTATCTTGATGTGTTGGTTTCTTCTTTTTCAAAGGAGCCTCATACGTTTGTCGTGAAAGCGGGGGAACAATCAAAGTCTTTTCATGTGTATGAGCAGCTTGCCGCTTTTTGTTTGGAAAAACAGCTTGACCGCCAGTCGGTTATCATCGCTTTTGGAGGCGGCGTTGTTGGCGATTTGGCCGGGTTTGTAGCGGGGACCTATATGCGTGGCGTTCGCTTTATTCAAGTTCCAACTACTTTGCTTGCCCATGATTCAAGCGTTGGCGGAAAAGTAGCAGTCAATTTGCCTGCCGCTAAAAATATGATTGGCGTTTTTCATCAGCCTGAAGCTGTCTTGTTCGACACAGAATTGTTGGCAACTTTGCCGGAACACGAATGGCGTTCTGGTTTTGCAGAAATCGTTAAACTTGGTTTTATAGCCGACGCTTCTTTTTTAGCTTGGCTGCGTGAAACAGTGCCTGCACTAACAAGTATAAAAGCAGATAATTTGCAAAAAATGGTGGCCAAGGCGATTGCCATCAAAGCCGACATTGTTGGCAAAGATGAAAAAGAGCATGGCATCCGCGCCCATTTGAACTTTGGTCATACACTCGCTCATGCGATTGAAGCAGAACTAGGGTATGGAAAGATAACCCATGGCGAAGCGGTGGCAATCGGCATGCGTTTTGCTTTTCGTCTTAGCCTCCGTTTTACAAAAGAGGATTTGCGGCTTGCCGATTATGAAGAGTGGTTTTCTGCCCTCGGTTATGACCTTCGTTTGCCAGCAGGGCTTTCAGCACAACGGTTGCTTGCCCGTATGAAAAGCGACAAAAAAACGAATGCAGGAAAGATTGTCATGGTGTTGCTCGCTCAGCTTGGAGCCGCCTATACAAAAACAGTCGATGAACATTTGCTTTTAGAGTTGTTAGAAGAAGAACTGGGAGGAAGATCATGATTCGTGGCGTCCGAGGTGCAACAACCGTAACAAAAAATGAGGCGCAAGAAATTGAACAGGCTACAGAAACACTCGTGCGGGAAATGGTCAGTCAAAATGCGTTGCAGCCCGAGCAAATCGCCCAAGTGATTGTGACGGCTACAAACGATATTGATGCTACATTTCCGGCGAAGGCGGTCCGGCATTTACAAGGATGGCAATACGTTCCTGTAATGTGCGCTCAAGAAATTCCGGTAAAAGGAAGCTTGCCCCTTTGTATCCGTGTAATGATGACAGTGAATACATCTTTAAAGCAAGAGGAGATCAAGCATGTTTTTTTAGAAGGGGCAATTGTGTTGCGCCCTGATTTATTAAAAAAATAGGCGCTTAGGGCGTTGACGGGAAACGGGGATTTGCGTTACACTACTGGGCAAGAGGAAATAGCAAGATAGTTGAGTTTGAGTATAATAAGAGACTAGTTGAGAATGAGTTGAGCGGAGCGGAGAAGAGTAGAGAAGAGTCAAGAATGGCAAGCATGGTTGCATAAACATGCTTTTATATGTTTTTTTCCATACCTTCACCAGAGGCGAATCCCCTTTTTTCGCCACCCCCGCTCTTCATTTTCACATCACAAGGAGTGAGTGAGATGAAGAAAACCCCTTTTGCATCTTTTCAGCAAGCCTACAACCGTTACGGTACATGCTTTTATAGCGAAACGGTATTTGCCGATGGCTTGACCCCTATTCAAATGTTTCAAGCATTGCAAGAAGAAGCGACCTATTTGCTCGAGAGCAATGACGTGCAGTCGGAATGGTCCAATTACTCCTTTATTGGGTTGAGCCCAATTTATGAGTGTGTAGAAGAGAACGGTTCATATAAAACCATTCACTTGCAGACTGGTAACGTAGTTGCCAGTGCGGTAAATTTCGAAGCGTGTTATCAGAAAACCGTTTCACATATCGACCCGCAACCGAGCGAAATGGAGATTCCTTTCCAAGGAGGCGCCGTTGGCTACGTCAGCTATGACGCGGTCGAAGAAATAGAGCCTGTCATCAAGCGGAGCGATCAACGCAGCTGCCCGTATTATCATTTCATTTTTTGTGAACAGTTGTTAAGCTTTCATGAGCAAACAAAGCAATTGACGCTGATTCAATTAGTCAAAAGTGGCTTGCAGCCAGCAGAACAAGCTTTTGCTGAAGCGCAAGCGAAAATTCGTACACTAATCGGTAAATTGGAAAGTGCGAAAGCGCCTGTTTTGCCACATATGGTCACGAAAAAGCAGCTGCCGATCGAGGTTCGCTCCAACTATTCGAAACAAGGCTTTATAAACGATGTAAACCGGATTAAAGCTTATATTCAGGCAGGGGACATTTTCCAAGCTGTTTTGTCACAACGTCTAGAAATGACCGTTTCTGTTGGCGGGCTCGATTTGTACCGTGTGTTGCGCTATGTTAACCCTTCGCCGTATTTGTACTATATTAAAATTGGAAAAAAAGAAATCATTGGAAGTTCGCCAGAAAAGCTTGTCCAAGTACGCGGTGACCATGTCGAAATACATCCAATTGCAGGCACGCGCAAGCGTGGGCAAACGGCGGCCGAAGACGAAGCATTAGCCCGCGAGTTGCTAGCCGACGACAAAGAACGGGCGGAGCACCATATGCTTGTTGACTTGGCGCGCAATGATGTTGGCAAGGTTTCAGTTTATGGAAGCGTAGAAGTTCCATCCTTGTTGGAAATCGGGAAATTTTCCCATGTGATGCATCTCGTCTCCAAAGTAACAGGCAAATTGAAGCCTGAAGCAACGCCTTATGACGCGTTAAAAGCGGCATTTCCTGCTGGGACTCTTTCTGGTGCACCGAAAATTCGCGCCATGCAAATTTTAAATGAGCTAGAACCGACTAGACGGGGCATCTACGGAGGCGCCATTTGCTATATGGATTTCAACGGCAATATCGATTCTTGCATTGCGATTCGTACGATTGTTCTGGAAGGCAATTGCGCCACCATCCAAGCAGGAGCAGGCATTGTCGCAGATTCAGACCCGGAAAAAGAATACGAAGAAACATTAAACAAAGCAAAGGCACTTATTCATGCGATTGAACAGACAGAAGCATTGTTTGCAAAGGCGGTGCGTTTGTCATGATGAAGCACGTGCTGAACAAATGTTTAATGGGCGAATCCTTGTCTGTACAAGAAGCAGAGCAAGTGATGGAACAAATCATGTCAGGGCGCGCAACCGCCAGCCAAGTGGCGAGCCTCATTACGATGATGCGCGTTCGCGGCGAGACTGCGGAGGAAATTCTCGGCTTTGCCAAAGGGATGCGCGCTTATGCGCGCAAATTCCCTGCTGTCATTGAGGGGACGATTGATACGTGCGGCACAGGAGGAGATGGACTTGGAACGTTTAACATCTCGACTGCGTCAGCGCTCGTTTTGGCGTCGCTCGGTGTCCCTGTCGCCAAACACGGCAATCGCTCTGTCTCTTCCAAAAGCGGCAGTGCTGATGTGTTGGAAGAGCTCGGCATCAACATTCAAGCTTCCGTTGAAGAAGCTTGCCAAATGCTTGAAACAACAAACTTGTGCTTTTTATTTGCGCCGCTGTACCACCAGTCAATGCGCCACGTCGCTGGCCCACGGAAAGAAATTGGCTTCCGTACCATTTTTAATTTGCTAGGCCCGCTTACGAACCCAGCCGGTGCCCGTTACCAGCTTCTCGGCGTTTACGATGAAGCGGCCGCTTTGAAAATGGGAGAAGCATTGCGCCAGCTTGGTAGCGAGCACAGCCTTTTAGTTACAGGCGCTGATGGCCTTGATGAATGTGCCATTCATGGCGACACACACGTAGTAGAAGTGAAAGATGGTAGGTGCGAAACGTATCGGTTCTCACCTGACGACGTAGGCTTGCCGCTTGGAAATCTTGCTGATATCCAAGTAGATACGCCCGCTGAAAGTGCTGCGTTAATCCGCGCGATTTTTTCAGGCGACGGGCCACAGGCAGCGAAAAACATTGTTGCTTTAAATGCTGGAGCAGCGTTGTACGCCTGTGGAAATGCCAGTCACATTGCTGAAGGCGTTCACTATGCCAGCAAAGCGATAGAGAGCAAACGAGTGTTTCGCTATTTGCAATCATTGCAACAACAGGGAAGGGGAATCAAGCATGCTTGAGAAAATTTTGGCGACAAAACGAGAGGAAATCAGCCAACTCCAGTTGCCTGAAAAGCAGTATTTTCCAAAAAAAAGCCTGAAAGCGTCCTTACAAAAAACATCTTTGCCACTAGGGCTAATTGCAGAAATTAAACAGGCCTCCCCGTCAAAAGGGGTTTTATGTGAGACGATTTCACCAACAGCGATTGCACGGGTTTATGAAGAAGGCGGAGCAAGCGCAATTAGCGTTTTGACAGACCGTACGTATTTTCAAGGGGACACTGCTTATGTGGCTGAAGTGAAAAAGACCGTGTCTTTGCCGGTATTGCGGAAGGATTTTATTCTGTCGCCCCTTCAAGTAGAGGAAACAGCGTGCATTGGCGCAGACGCCATGTTGTTAATAGCCGGTGCAATGGAAGCGAAGCAGCTCCACGAACTATATGAATTAGCGTATAGCAAAGGGTTGGAGTGTTTAGTTGAAGTCCATAGCGAAGAAGAGCTAGAGTCGCTTCTTGCTGTTTTTACCCCAGAAGTGATAGGCATCAATAATCGCAATTTAAAAACGTTCCAAACGTCGGTTTCCCAAACCGAGCAGATTGCAAAAATGGTGCCGAAAGAAGCGTTGCTTGTGTCCGAGAGTGGCATCCATACACCTGATGACATTGCGCGTGTGAAGAAAGCTGGAGCGAACGCTGTGTTGATTGGCGAACAGTTGATGCGTAAAGACGATAAAAGGCAAGCGATCATCGACTTGTTTTCTGAAAGTGCGATAAACCAATGAAACTAAAATATTGTGGACTGCATCAGCAAGAGGATGTCGAAGTGGCAGCAGCTTCTCATTGTGATTACATGGGCTTCGTATTGGCAAACAGCAAGCGCAAAGTTGCCCTTCCGGACGTGGCGCAATGGTTGGCTACAACTGACATGAGCACGAAGCAAACGGTAGCACTTTTTGTGAATGAATCACTTGACACAATCGCACAAGTTGCCAGCAGCGACCTATTTGATGTGATCCAGTTACATGGCACCGAAACGCCTGCTTTTTTGCAGGCCGTCAAGGACCGCACACAAAAGCAGGTATGGAAAGCGATCCATCATTCAAGCAGCGCGCTCGGCATCATGCAGGCTTTTGCAGGCATTGCCGATGGCTATGTAATTGATTGTAAAAGTGCCAAAGGCTGGGGCGGAACAGGCGAATCATTCGACTGGAAACAGATACCTTCTTATAAGGAAGAAGGAGTTCGGCAAGGTACGCAAGTGCTTATTGCAGGCGGAATTACGCCTGAAAACGTCGTCGAGCTTGCCCGCTACCAAGTAGACGGACTGGATGTATCGAGCGGAATTGAAGAGAACGGAAAAAAAAGCGTCGCAAAAATAGCGCGCCTTGAACAAGAAGCGGGGGTCCATTATGCAAGAAACAATACCAGATAGCCGCGGCCGTTTTGGCGAGTTTGGCGGCAAATATGTTCCCGAAACATTAATGTCGGCAATTGAAGAGTTGGAAGCTGGGCTGGCAAAAGCGATGGTTGATCCCGCTTTTATAGGAGAGCTAAAAGCCGACTTGGCTGAATATGCAGGCAGGGAAACACCGCTGACGTTTGCGAAAAACATTAGCGCAAAATTAGGCGGAGCCAATATCTATTTAAAGCGGGAAGATTTGGTTCATACGGGGGCCCATAAATTGAATAATGCAATTGGCCAAGGGCTCCTTGCAAAACGAATGGGCAAAAACAAGCTTGTCGCCGAAACAGGGGCAGGCCAGCACGGCGTCGCCACGGCAACGGTTGCTAGCCGCCTTGGCATGGAATGCAAAGTGTTTATGGGCGTGGAAGACATGAAGCGGCAAGAGTTAAATGTATTTCGCATGGAATTACTTGGCGCCGAGGTTGTGCCGGCGGAGACGGGGAGCCGAACGCTAAAAGACGCTACCAATGAAGCGATTCGCTATTGGGTCTCCCACGCAGATGATACGTTTTATCTAATCGGCTCCGTAGTCGGCCCGCATCCTTATCCGAAAATGGTCCGCAATTTCCAGCGCGTGATCGGCGATGAAGCCAAACAGCAGATGGCAGAAAAGACAGGGCGACTGCCTGATACAATTGTTGCTTGTGTTGGCGGTGGCAGCAACGCAATCGGTATGTTTTACCCGTTTCTCGACGATGAAGTGGAGCTTGTCGGCGTCGAAGCGGCAGGACGGGGGCTTGATACAGCCGAACATGCTGCCACGATCAGCAAAGGTTCGAAAGGAATTATCCACGGCTCGCTTACGTACTTGCTTCAAGATGAATCTGGGCAAATTAAGGAGCCTTATTCGATTTCCGCCGGACTGGATTACCCTGGCGTTGGCCCTGAGCATGCCTACTTGGCCGCCCAAAAGCGAGTTCGTTATGAAGCTGTAACCGATAAGGAGGCGCTCGATGCACTTGCGCTTCTAGCCAAAGAGGAAGGAATCATTCCCGCAATTGAATCGGCTCATGCGTTGGCTAAAGCTTTTCAAATGGCGAAAACGATGACGCCAAACCAATCTGTACTCGTATGTTTATCAGGCAGAGGCGATAAGGATATGCACACATTGCAACGGGTTTATAAGGAGGGGTACGATGAATAAGCGGCTTCGTGATGCTGTAAAAAAGGGCAACTTGTTTATTCCGTTCATTACCGCCGGAGACCCGGTGCGAGAAGCAACCATCGCCCTCGCACTCTCATTACAGAGAAGTGGGGCGGATGTGCTGGAGCTTGGCATTCCTTATTCTGACCCGTTGGCAGATGGACCGGTCATACAAAACGCCTCCAAACGTGCACTAGCAGGAGGAATGACACTGGCTAAGGCGATGGCGCTCGTCCCGGAAATGAGAAAAGAGGGGCTTACAATTCCTGTTATTGTCTTTACTTACGCCAACCCTTTGCTACAATTTGGGTTTGAACGTTTTTGTGAGACCGCATGCGACTACGGAATTGACGGCCTCCTCGTTCCCGATTTGCCGTTTGAAGAGAGCGAAACATTGGCTAATGAGTGTGAAAAACAAGGGCTTGCCCTTATATCACTTGTGGCGCCAACATCTCAGCAACGGATCAAAGCGATTGCCAGCCGCGCCCAAGGGTTCCTATACTGTGTGTCCTCGCTAGGCGTAACTGGCGCGAGAAAAACACTTCATCCACAAGTAGAAGCTTTTTTAAAGCTGGTAAAAGAAGCATCGCCTGTCCCGTTTGTAGTTGGATTTGGCATTTCCAGCTACGAACAAGTTGAGGAAATGGGGCGCCATGCTGACGGTGTTGTGATCGGGAGTGCGATTGTTGAGCAAATTGGCCTCAGATGCGAGGCGTTAAAACAGGCGGAATCACGAGATGAAGCAGTCAAAGAAATTGAGCAATATGTCAATTCTCTTCTTCATCCCGCTCCGACCTATTAAACAGTTGCTAGTACGCTTAATTTTGCGTAGGATAGCTAGTAAGACTAGGGAAAGCAGGTGCAGACACGATGTTAGCAAAAAAACAAATACAAGGGTTGCCGCCTTACGCCCCAGGCAAGCCGATTGAAGATGTAAAAAGGGAATACGGTTTAGAGACCGTCATAAAAATGGCATCGAATGAAAATCCGTATGGGGCGTCTCCTGCTGTCGCAAAGGCGATTGCCGATGGAGCATCAAAAACGTTTTTGTATCCGGATGGCTATGGCACAGCCTTGCGCAAAGCACTTGCTGCCAAACATAAAGTAGATGAAGGACAGCTTATATTAGGAAATGGCACTGATGAAGTTATTCAACTATTATGCAGAAGTTTTTTAACGCCTGAGACCAACACGGTTATGGCGACGCCCTCTTTTTCTCAGTACAAGTTAAATGCAACGATTGAAGGGGCAACGATAAAAGAAATAACCGTTAAAGAAGACGGCTCTCACGATTTAGATGCGATGCTTGCAGCGATTGACGACCAAACGCGAATTGTATGGGTCTGCAATCCGAACAATCCAAATGGGGTCGCACTCGGTGAAGCCGAGTTGAAAACGTTTTTAGACGCCGTGCCAACTACATGTTTGGTCGTTGTCGATGAAGCTTACTATGAATATGTAGAATTAGATGACTTCCCAAACAGCGTCGCGCTGTTAAATGCATATCCGCAACTAGTTGTGTTGCGGACGTTCTCAAAAGCATATGGACTTGCAGGCCTCCGCGTCGGCTACGGCATTAGTCAGCGTGAAATCGCTCGTCAAATTGAACCTGTGCGATTGCCCTTTAACAACAACATCCTTGCTCACACAGCCGCACTCGCAGCGCTGGAAGACGAAGCGTTTATTGCGGCGTGCAAGCAAAAAAACAGTGTCGAGAAGGCAAAATTGCGCGCTTTCTTTGAGGCCAGAGGGATGTTTGTGTTTCCGTCGGAAACAAACTTCTTGCTTGTGGAAACAGGGATTCCGGGAGATGTTGTCTTTCAAGCTTTTCTTGAAAATGGCTTTATTCTCCGTTCAGGTGAAGCGCTCGGTTACCCGACGGCAATCCGAATTTCCATAGGCAATGAGGCCGAAAATGATGCCTTTATAGAAAAAGCTCCTGAGATTTTGGACCAGCTCCGTGCAAGCTTAGGCGCATAAAAAGAGTAGGAGAATAGTATTGACATGAAGCGTACAGCATTTGTTGTCGGGATGGGGTTGATTGGCGGCTCCATCTCGCTTGCAATTAAGCGCGACCAAGACATCCATTTGGTTGGCTACGATATTTCAGCCGAACAGCTCCATATGGCTAAAGCACTTGGCGTAATTGATGAGGCTGCCTCAAGCCTAGAAGAAGGGGCACAAGCAGCTGATTTTATCATTTTAGCAGTGCCAGTAAGCAAAACGATTGAATTGATTGAGCAGCTTAGCACGATCCCGTTGAAACAAGGTGTCATCGTTACGGATGTCGGTTCAACAAAGCAAGATATTGCCGCGGCTGCTGATAACCATTTCGGTGACAACGTCTGCTTTATTGGCGGCCATCCGATGGCAGGGTCACATAAATCGGGCGTCGAGGCAGCAAAAGCCCATTTGTTTGAAAATGCGTTTTACTTGCTAGCACCTGGCAAGAATAGTGAGCCACGCCATATTATCGCCTTGCAAAATTTATTGAAAGGCACGAAAGCGCGTTTTTTGCAAATGGAACCACAACAGCATGACAAACTGGCAGGCACAGTGAGCCATTTCCCCCATATTATTGCAGCTAGCCTAGTCCATCAGCTCAAAAAGCTTGAAAAAACCGATCCAGAGGTAGCCCAATTAGCGGCAGGCGGTTTCAGGGATATTACGCGGATTGCCTCGGCGAGCCCGGTCATGTGGCGTGATGTGCTTTTGCATAATAAAGAAGAAATGCTGCGCCTATTTGCCGAATGGCAAATCGAGATGGATTCCGTAAAAGAAATGGTTGAACGCTGCGACGGCAAAGCCATTCATGCTTACTTCCAAGAAGCAAAAGCATTCCGTGAAGAGTTGCCACAGCGCGAAAAAGGAGCGATACCGGCTTTTTATGATTTGTTCGTCGATGTTCCTGACCATCCAGGCGTTATCTCCGATGTGACAAGGATACTTGCTAATAAAGAAATTAGCATTACCAATATTCGAATATTAGAGACGCGGGAAGACATTATGGGCGTTTTGCGCCTTAGTTTCCGTTCAGAAGACGATCGAGTATATGCCCAGGAAGAACTGAAACGGCATATGTATGAAACTTACACGATATAAGGAGAAGAAGTATGGACGAGACGATAAAGCTGCTAAACAAAGCAGAATCGGGTTTGTCAGGGACAATTGTCGTACCTGGCGATAAATCGATTTCACACCGCGCTGTCATGTTTGGCGCTATGGCGAATGGTACTACAAACGTCAGCGGATTTCTTCCTGGCGATGATTGTTTAAGCACGATTGCCTGTTTCCGGCAAATGGGTGTAGCGATTGAACAAGAAGGCGACAAAGTCACGGTTGAAGGCAAAGGGTTAGATGGGCTGAAGGAGCCAAATGGTGTGCTAGATGTCGGCAATTCCGGTACAACAATCCGTTTGCTATTGGGCGTCCTCTCTGGTCGGCCTTTTCATTCGGTCGTTGTCGGTGACGATTCGATTGGCAAACGCCCGATGGCACGGGTGACGGCGCCACTTCGGCAAATGGGCGCGCAAATCGACGGACGGGAAACGGGAAATAAAACACCGTTATCGATCCGTGGTGGGCAAACGAAAGCAATCGAGTATACGATGCCTGTAGCAAGCGCACAAGTCAAATCAGCGCTTCTGTTAGCGGGATTGCAAGCAGAAGGGGAAACATCTGTTACAGAGCCGCAAACAACAAGAGACCATACAGAGCGAATGCTCCATGCTTTTGGCGTGAAAGTGACGACAGCGGGCAAGACCATTTCCATTCAAGGCGGCCAGTCCCTTCAAGCAGCTGACGTCGTTGTTCCAGGGGATATTTCATCGGCGGCGTTTTTTCTTGTCGCAGGCTGTATCGTTCCAGGGAGTCGCGTCCACTTAAAGAATGTAGGCTTAAATCCAACGCGTGCCGGCATTCTTGAAGTCTTAAAGCGGAGTGGAGCAAAGCTGTCGATTGACGAGCAAGTGACGACAGGTGGTGAACCACGGGGAGATATGACGATATCAACAAGCGAGCTCTCACCGTTTGTCATTGAAGGAGAGGAAGTGCCTACGCTAATTGATGAAATACCGGTGTTAGCAGTGCTTGCTACGCAAATTTCAGGCACCACTATTATCCGTGATGCTGAAGAGCTAAAAGTGAAAGAAACGAACCGCATTGATACGGTTGTAGGCGAATTGGCTAAGCTTGGGGCTGACATTGAAGCGACCGATGACGGCATGATTATCCGTGGCGGCAAGCCGCTTACAGGCGGAAAAGTGGATTCCCATGGCGACCACCGTATTGGCATGGCGCTTGTCATTGCCTCTTTATGCGCAAATGGGCCGGTAGAATTAGCAAACATAGGTGCCATTTCTGTATCGTATCCTCAGTTTTTTGAGCATTTACAGTCGCTACAGTAGAAGAGCGTCCAAGCGAATCGAAATCGATTGTAGCAGAGGCGTGTAGGCATGGAGAACGAGGACAGGAGCAAATGGTTCCGTCTGCGTGAACAGTTGTAAATCAAATCAACGGGCAGTGTCCACCTTTGAAAGCAAGCCATGTGCTTGCTTTTTTGCCCAAAAAAAGAATCCATCTGCAAACGAAAGCGTTTACAAATGGATTTAGCCATAATAGCTAAGAATGTATGGATAGGAGTGGAGAGAAACCATACGCTAATTAGAGAATAAACGAAAACGCTTCCATTGTCAACAGGTTTTGCCATAAAAGATTTTTTTAAAAACGATGGGCAAACAGAATGGTTGAAAGGGCGCAATTGCTTACTATAAAATAAAGGCAAGAAGCATGCAAAAGGAGCATGATGTTTTTGTGGACATAAAAAAGAAAATTTATGCGTCAATTGAATCTGGGAATGTAGAAGAAGCACTCCGTTTGCTAAATGCGTTTGCGGATACAACGAACCATGACCAGCTCTACCAAGCAGCAGAGCTTTATTATGAGCTAGGGCATGTCGATAAAGCACGGCCGCTCATTGAACAATTGCTCGAATTATACCCTGATGAAGGGGAGTTGTACGTTTTGGCAGCAGAAATGATGATTGACGCCGACCAAGAAGACGAAGCGATTGAGTATTTATTAGAGATCGGCGAAAACGATCCAAGTTTTTTACAAGCACAATTGCTGCTTGCTGATTTATACCAGTTGCAGTCTCTTGATGAAGCAGCCGAGCAAAGACTGCTCGCGGCCCATAAAAAAGCGCCTAATGAGGTCATCATTACGTATGCACTCGGTGAATTTTATCTTGAACAAGGTTCATATAATAAAGCTATCCCGTATTTAAAACAGGCATTGCATGCAAAAGAGGAACTCGGTGACATAAATGTCGGTTTGGCGCTTGCCGAAGCTTATGGGGCTAATGGCCAGTTTGAAGACGCGCTCTTGCTATACCACCAGCAAAAACAGAATGAACTGCCGCCGAATGCATTGTTTAATTTTGGTTTCACCGCTTTTCAGCAAGGTGATTACACGGTGGCGATTGAACAGCTTGAGGCTGTAAAAACACTCGATCCTGATTTCACAAGTGTCTATGTGCCGCTTGCACGCGCTTATGAAGCGGAAAAGCGTTATGAGGAAGCATTTGAAACATTGGCCGCGGGCATGCGTATGGATGAATTTAATGATGCGCTGCCATTGCTTGCCGGGAAACTGCTGTATAAACAACAGGATTTTGTCGGTGCTGAACAATACTTGCGCCAGGCAATTGCTTTAAATCCAACAAATACAGAGGCGTTGCAAACATTAGCAGCGTTTTTGCGGGAACAAGAACGATTTGACGAGCTGCTGGAGCTTGTCGAACATGCGAAGTCCTACGGGGAAACAGATGCGCTGCTCGTTTGGTACGAAGCACTCGCTCATAAAGAGCTGGAGTATTATGAAACGGCACGGGAAAAATACAAAGAGGCCTATATTGCTTTTCATGAAGATGCAGATTTTCTAAGCGAGTATGGTCACTTTCTCTTGGAAGAGGGAGAGCGAAACAAGGCAGTAGAACTTTTTCAAAAAGCGCTGCAACAAAGCCCTGAGCGGAGTGATTTGTCAGAACTCCTCGATGAATTGCAAGCAGAGTAGCATGTTACAGCGTGATTTGTAGAAAACGAATTGTGGCTAGAAAAAGGATTCAGGCAATGGCAAGGCGAATTTACAGGTATGCAGGAGCTAGGAAAGTTTCCAACGAATTCAGAAAGGGGGAGTGAGCAATGAGCAATATGGTTCCAGTCATGGACAAAAAAGCATTTTTGCGCAGCTTTCTCAAACGCCATCAACTGAAAAGGCGAGAATGTGCTTGGCTTTTGAACTACTTGATGAATGATGATACGCTAATGGAACGAGTTCACTTTTTAAACCATTCTGAAGGCACGCCAAAAGCTTTGGTTATTTCTGCTCAAGGAATTGAACAAATCCCATTTTCTTTCCGCAAAAAGCATCATGTTACAACGGATTGCGAAAAAGCGTTCCACGACATTCGCTTAAACCAAACAGAAGACATATATATTGAGCTCCACTTCCAAGAGCGCTTAACGTGCCCGCAATACTTAGCGGTGCTCGAAGACAATCCGTACTTGCCAGAAACGCAAGAAAGGGCTCAGGCATTTGAGCGAAAAGCAGAAGCGCTTTTACAGGAGTCGGTTCGCTTGTTCCAACTCAAAAAGCTGTCTGAAGCGATTGACGAGGCGCTTGACAATGGCGATAAGGAGACGTTCATGGAATTGAGCGAACAGTTAAATCGCTTAAGAAAATCTTGAAAACAGGGCCAACTGGCTCTGTTTTTTTGCTATACTATAGAAGGACAAAAGGAGAGGATGATATGCGGTTTCGTGCAGCAGACATTGATACATATTTAAAAGCGGCTGACTATGTAGACACAGCTCTTATTCCGCTAATGAAAACAACGTGGGATACTGAGGTGAAAACAGTGACGCAAGCGGTTGAGTTTACTGCGCAGCTAGCAGATGAAATGGAACGGCAATTTCACGGGCGGATCATGCAATTTCCTGCTTTCACTTATGCCCAATCAGAACCGTTGTCAAGCCGCATTGACAGGCTGTTAGGATGGGCAGCCGATTTAAAAGCAGCCTCATTTTCTCACATTTGTTTGCTGACAGCTGACGGGGAATGGAAAACGGCTGAAAACGAGCTTGACGAAATGGCACTGTTTTTTGTGCCAGCGCTTCCCCTCGAATTTGTTGAAGCGAAGCACCGTAAAGAAGTGATGGACGGGCAGTTAAAACAGCTGATCCCCTTTTTATCGCAGCTTTGGCAACAAAAAGTCTGAAAGCGCTCTTCTAACTTATATTGCGCAATGTAGGCGGTTTATAGTATGATGGTATCGTCCTAGTATTAGTCTTGTTAAGAATGCTCAGAATAAAAGGAGCACAATTATGAACGTTGTTAGGAGGGAAAATAGTGAGCGAGAGAGACCACAAAGTATCAAGACGGCAATTTTTATCGTACACGCTCACTGGCGTCGGCGGTTTCATGGCTGCTGGCATGTTAATGCCGATGATTCGCTTTGCCCTTGATCCTGCCTTAAAAGCAGGTGCGGAGTCGGATATGCAGCTCGTTTGTGAACTGGATGATTTGACAGATGTGCCGCAGCGGTTTACGTGGAGCTTCACGCAAGTTGACTCATGGTACGAGTCACAAGTAGAGCACGAAGCTTACATCTATTTGGACGGCGATAAAGTTGTCGCTCTATCTTCAGTATGCACGCATCTTGGTTGCACAGTTGCGTACAATGAGGATGCGAGCGAGTTCCAATGCCCATGCCATGGGGGGCGTTTTGAAGAAGACGGTACGAATATCGCCGGAACGCCACCAACGCGACCACTTGATGTTTTTGAAGTCGTGGTGGAAGGCAATCAAGTTTATCTTGGACAGGTGAGTCAAAGAACTTAGGAGGGGCGCGAGAAATGCTTCAAAAAATTTATGATTATGTGGACGAGCGTCTCGACATAACGCCAATGTGGCGGGATATCGCTGACCATGAAGTGCCAGAGCACGTCAACCCAGCTCATCACTTTTCGGCGTTTATTTATTGTTTTGGCGGTTTGACGTTTTTTGTAACCGTTATTCAAATTTTGTCGGGAATGTTCCTTACCATGTACTACGTACCGGACATTGTGAATGCCCATGCATCTGTTTACTTTTTGCAAAACGATGTAGCAATGGGTGTCATAGTCCGCGGCATGCACCATTGGGGCGCCAGCCTTGTTATTGTCATGATGTTTTTACATACGTTGCGCGTGTTCTTTACCGGCTCGTACAAAAAGCCACGTGAATTAAACTGGGTTGTAGGAGTATTGATTTTCTTTGTGATGCTTGGCCTTGGCTTAACAGGCTATTTGTTGCCTTGGGATATGAAAGCATACTTTGCAACTGTCGTCACACTTCAAATTGCTGAAAGCGTACCGATCATCGGCGACTTTACAAAAGCGTTGCTTGCCGGAGGCGAAATTGTCGGTGCTGCGACGTTGACGCGCTTTTTTGCTATCCATGTCTTCTTCTTGCCAGCAGCATTGCTTGGTTTGCTTGGGGCGCATTTTATCATGATTCGCCGTCAAGGCATTTCTGGCCCGCTATAATTGTTAGCTAATATGTGATTATACTAAGGGGGGAAACCCATGCATCGAGGAAAAGGAATGAAGTTTGTCGGCGATTCCCGTGTTAAAGCGGATGGCCGAAAACCAAACATTCCAAAAGACTACTCGGAATACCCTGGAAAAACGGAAGCTTTTTGGCCAAACTTCCTATTGCGGGAATGGATGGTAGGGGCAGTCTTTTTAATGGGCTTTTTATGTTTAACTGTGGCCCATCCTGCGCCGCTTGAAGCAATTGCTGATCCATTGGAAGCCTACATTCCGCTTCCAGACTGGTATTTCCTGTTTTTATATCAATTGCTTAAATATGAGTTTGCTTCTGGCGACTTTAATGTACTAGGTACGGTGGTTATTCCAGGCGTTGCATTCGGCGCTTTGCTGCTTGCTCCGTGGTTGGATACATCAAAAGAACGTCGGCCACACCGTCGCCCGATTGCTACCTCTATTATGCTTCTTGGTGTTGCATCCGTTGTTTACTTGACATGGGAGTCAGTGGACCAGCATGACTGGGAAGCTGCTGCCCAGCAAGGGAAGCTAGTAGAAGGAGCCGAAATTGATGAGGAAGCAGAAGGGTTTGAAATTTATTCAAGCCAAGATTCGTGCATCCAATGTCATGGCGACCAAATGACAGGCGGTGCGGGAGCGCCGAACTTGCTTGAAACAGAAAAAACACCTGAAGAAGTCATTGAAATCATTCAAAATGGGCAAGGAGCGATGCCTGCCGACCAGTTCACGGGTTCTGAAGAAGAACTGCAAATTTTGGCAGAGTTCATCGCAAACCATGGTCAAGATCCTGAATGATTGTGTTATACTAAGAGCTGCCCAAATGGGCGGCTTTTTTCATGAAAGGAAGGGCTGGCATGCTAGCTTATTTGTATGGGCTTTTAACGAAACGCATCAGCTTATGGTTGCTGCTAATCATTAATGTGTTAGGCACGATCTATGGGTTTTACTGGTATGGCGACCAGCTTGCGGCCACTCCGCTGCATTTTATCTGGTTTGTGCCTGACAGTCCGACGGCAAGTTTGTTTTTTGTGTTTGTGTTGATTGGCTTTTTGAGCCGTAAGCAATCTGGCTTAATCGAAGCGCTTGCTGCCGTAACGTTACTTAAATACGGCGTGTGGGCAGTTGTCATGAATACGTTTCAAGTGATGGAAGGCGCCCCGCTTCATTGGCAAATTATTATGCTGAATGTCTCCCATGCAGGCATGGCTTTACAGGCACTTTTATTCATGCCATACTTCCGCATCAAAAAAGGACATTTGGCTGCAGCGTTATTATGGACCGTCTTCAACGACTTTATCGATTACCATTTTCATATGCACCCGTGGCTAAGTGCTCGAATTATGCCTTATATTGACGGCATTGGTTGGTTTACATTCTTGTTGGGACTTGTCTGTGTAGCGACCGTCTACTTCCTAAATGTGCGCCAGCGCGCGCTTCGTATTAATTTGCCACGCTAAGGTCTACTCTTGTCCTTTTGTTCATAGGATGTTTAGAACAGAGGAGGGACAAGAAATGCGTCATTGGATGATGCTCGTTTTGCTTGTTTGTATCGTAGTGATGCTGCCTATGCCTGGCTCTGCTAATGATGCCCAAGCGTGGAAAGAATTGAATCATACGGCCAATCAAGTGCTGAAGCTAACGAAAGAACAGCGTTATGAAGATGGAAAACGGCTAATGAGTGTGTTTGCTGATTTTTTCCTTTCTTATGATTTTGAAGACCAGGAATGGACAATGTCTTCGTTACGCACACTAACGACAACGTTTGAAAATGCTGAAGATGCATTAACGGCTACAAATATGCCTGATGATGAACGTATTCGCCTCGTCACAGCGTTTCGCCTTGCGATTGACGCGTTTGCCAAAAACAGCGAACCCCTTTGGAAAAGCACGGAAGCGCAAGTGATGGCGTCACTAGACGATCTAGAGGAAGCGGCTGTGTCAAAAGATGCCCAAGCTCTGAAACGCCAAATAAATGCATTTCATTCCCTATACGGCATGATTCGTCCGTCTATCCACATAAGCACAACTGAACAAACCGTCGTACGTTTTGACTCGTATTTTGCTTTATTAGAAAACCAATCCGTATCCCCTGAGCAACTGGAAGATCATATTGAAACGATGCGTGGCGCTTTTAAAGAACTTTATGATGGTAGTGGCGAGGATGGGATAGACCCATCGCTTTTATGGGCGATTCTGTCTATCGGTGGACCGCTTGTTGCGTCCTTATCTTATGTTGGTTATCGGAAATACCGGGCTGAGAAACGGCGAGTAAAAGCAAAAGAATAAAATGTGTCAAAACTGTGACGGTCGTTCAAAAAAGAGCTTGCAACCATAGCGGGAAGTTTGACTTTCTTTGACGTTTTGATTACGATAATAGTATTAAGATAAAGTGAGGTGATTTCAATGAGTCTCGGTGTTTATTTGTTTTATTTAGCGTTTCTCATTCTAATCCCGCTTCTGGCTCAAGGAAAAGTAAAACGGGCGTATAAAAAATATTCGCGCATCCGTAACAGCGCAGGAATGACAGGTGCAGAAGTAGCCCGGAAAATTCTTCATGACAACGGCATTTATGATGTTGAAGTCGAAGAGGTAAAAGGGGAGTTATCTGACCACTACGATCCACGTGCCAAAGTTGTACGGTTGTCAACAGACAATTACCGCAACGCTTCAGTTGCCGGGGCGGCCATTGCTGCTCATGAAGTAGGACACGCGATCCAAGATGCAGAAAACTACTCATTCTTGAAATTTCGCAGCGCTTTGGCACCGGTTGCTTCCATCGGCAGCAATTTAGGCCAATGGCTGATTTTGGCCGGTTTGCTCTTCGGCGTCGGTGCTCAAGTCGGCGGAAACCCTGTTTTGCTAATGGGTATTATCTTTTTTGCCACCGCTGTGTTATTTCAAGTGGTTACGTTGCCAGTTGAGTTTAACGCTTCCAACAGAGCAATGGAGCAAATGGTGGCAAGTGGGATTATTGTAAACAACGAAGAGCGGGAAACAAAGAAAGTCCTTGATGCCGCTGCTTTAACTTACGTGGCAGCAGCGCTTGTCGCTTTGCTCGAACTAGCACGATTCATTATGATTTACTTGGCACAACGCGACTAATGGTCGGAACAAATCGGCTTAGTCTGAAACCAGCTCATTCACTTGGGCTGGTTTTTTCGTGTTAACTTAATTTGGGAGCAGGCATGCCCCGAAAAAGCGCTTTAACAGTGAGCTAATGCACAAATGTCAACAGACCATGCTCGTTTTTTGGGGCAAAGCCCTTTACAAACATGGTTTCCCTAAAGTAGACTGAGTTTGTTTATCAGAAATGGGGAGACAGAATGAAACAGAATCCAACAGGAATGGAGAGGTTGGCGCTTGCGTTTTTGCTTGGAATGCTAGCTGTCCTTGGGCCGCTCAATATTGATATGTATTTGCCGAGCTTTTTGCAAATTAGCGAAGATCTGCATGCGCCCGCTTCGCTTGTACAACTAAGTTTAACAACGTGCTTAATCGGTTTAGCGATCGGGCAACTTGTCGTCGGCCCGATCAGCGACGCAAAGGGAAGGAAACGGCCATTGCTCATTTCAATTACGTTATTTGCCGCTGCTTCGCTTTTATGTGCGTTTGCTCCAAATATTGGCGTTTTGATTGCTGGCCGCTTTTTACAAGGATTTACGGCAGCAGCTGGGATTGTCGTGTCTCGTGCGGTTGTCCGTGATGTTTTTACAGGCCAAGCATTAACAAAATTCTTTGCGTTGCTTATGGTGATCAATGCCGTGGCGCCGATGTTAGCACCAATGGCGGGCGGGGCGATTTTGCTGTTGCCAGGGGCGCGCTGGGGGTGGATTTTCTTGTTTTTGTCTTTGCTCGGGGTCTTAATCGTTCTCGTTGCAGGAATAAAGCTAGAAGAATCGCTTCCACCAAGCAAGCGAGTGCCAAGCTCTTTGTCGCATATCCTATGGACATTCAAAGATTTGCTTAAAGACCGTTCTTTTATCGGCTATGCACTTACACTCGGGCTCGCTCATGGCGGCAGTTTTGCCTATGTGGCGGGCACTCCGTTTGTTTATCAAGGCATTTACGGTGTAAACGAACAAGTTTATAGTGTGTTATTTGGCATCAATGGTCTAGCGATCATCACCGGTACATTCGTGGTTGGCCGTTTAGCCGGCATAGTTCATGAACGAACGTTGTTGAAAACAGGGGTGATGGTTGCGAGCTCAGCTACAGCTATTCTTGTCTGCATGGCGGCCATTCAAGGGCCATTATGGACAATTGTCGTTTCCATTTTTATTTACATGACGTCAATGGGAATGATCACAACCTCTTCCTTTACGTTAGGAATTGCCAAACAAAGCCATCGTGCCGGCAGTGCTAGCGCGATGCTCGGCATGTTGCCCTTATTCCTTGGAGCGATGGTTGCACCGCTTGTCGGCATCGATGAATCAACAGCAGTGCCGATGGCAGCGATTATGTTTGCCACAAGCGTGTTGGCCCTTAGTACATGCCTTGGTTTGACGAAAAAAGAGAGCAGTCCTAGCCAAGTCGAAAAACGGTAACGGTCCAAAGCAAAATAGCGCTAAATGAAGAAGGGGAATGGCCCTGGAAAAGAAAGAAAAGCAACAGAGAAGCGACAGGCTCTGTTGCTTTTTTACTGCTTAGCCAATTCGAATCGGTTGCTTGTTGTCATCGAGTGTAAACCCTTCACCGGCCGCTTCGGAAACATCGTGGATGGTCATGAACGCATGGGGGTCAATGCGATGCACAATATTGCGCAACCTCACCGTTTCATTGCGGGCGACGACGCAATATAAAATTTCTTTTTCGTCGCCAGTAAATGTGCCTTTTCCTTGTAGCGTCGTTGCGCCTCGGCCCATTTCACGTAAAATCGCTTCTGAGATCTCCGTAATCGACTCGGAGATGACAAAGGCAGCTTTCGCATTGTAGGATCCTTGTTGGATAAAGTCAATGACTTTGGCGGCAATAAACACATAGACTATCGTGTACATCGCTTCACGCAAATCAAGATAGACGAGAGAGATAGCAATGACACACGAATCAAATACAAAAAAGGTCCGCCCGATGCTCCAGCCAAAATAGCGCAAGCATAGTTTCGCAATGATGTCTGCGCCGCCGGTTGTGCCACCAAAACGGAAGACAAGCCCAAGCCCTGTACCGACGATGGCCCCGGCGAACAATGCGGCCAGCATTAAGTCATTGCCAAGGAAAATATGTAAGTTGATACGCTGGAACAAATCAAGGAATAGCGATAAACTGAATGTGCCTACGAGTGTATAGTAAAAAGGAATCCGGCCTAACATCCGCCAGCCTATAAAAAACAACGGAATGTTAATTACGATGTTGGTGATTGCCGGGTTGATCGTAAATAAAAAGAAAAAAAGCAATGTAATGCCTGTAACGCCGCCGTCTGCCAATTGGTGTTCCATATTAAAGTAAACGAGGCCAAACGACATAAGCGCTGTGCCGAGCAAAATGAAAAAAATGTTTTTAACGTGCCGGTTGACTGCCAAGCAATCGCCTCCTTTTCGCGTCCATCCTTAGTTTACTCAACTTCACGGAAAAAAGAAATATCACGTCATTATTTTTAAATTGCGCAGGCGCGTGCTTTTCGCTAGGATAGAAGGGGAAAGGAAGTGCCAATGATGCCTGAAGGAAAAACAATCGCAGAAATGCAAAAAGAAGTCGACTCGTACATAGGGCAGTTTAAAGAAGGATATTTTAGTCCACTGGCAATGTTGGCCCGCTTGACGGAAGAATTAGGCGAGCTAGCAAGGGAAGTGAACCATTACTATGGCGAGAAGCCCAAAAAAGCATCAGAAGAAGACAAAACGATGGAACAAGAGATCGGTGATATGCTGTTTGTCCTCATTTGTTTGGCGAACTCACTTCAAATCGATTTAAGCGAAGCGCATGATCTTGTCATGCATAAATTCCAAACAAGAGACAAAGACCGCTGGACGAAAAAAGAAAAAGGAGAACAGAATCAATGACACGTATTGTAATTGCAGGGCCACGTGGCAACATGGGCCAAGAAGCAGTCAAACTTTGTCTGCGAGAAGAATCATTTGAACTGGTTGCTGTAGTTGATTCAAAAAATGACGGCAAGCAATTAAAAGGTTTGCAAGAATTCCAACAAGGCGATGTGCCAGTATATACCGATATGGCACGCTGTTTTGCGGAGCATGAACCAGATGTATTAATTGATTTGACGGCACCTGCCTTTGGTAGAAAACATATGGAAGTGGCGTTTGAGCATGGCGTTCGTCCGGTTGTGGGAACGACAGGGTTTAGTGATGAAGATATTCGCGATTTAACGAAACTGGCTGAAGCAAAAGAGCTGGGCGCCATCATCGCTCCTAACTTTGCTATCGGCGCGATTTTAATGATGAAATTCGCGCAAACGGCAGCACGGTACATGAATGACGTTGAAATTATTGAACAGCACCATGACCGCAAGCTTGATGCGCCATCGGGTACAGCGGTAAAAACGGCACAGCTCATTGCAGAGGTGCGGGCTCCGAAAAAGCAAGGGCATGAGCAGGAAAGAGAAGAGATGGCAGGCGCAAGAGGAGCTGACTTCGATGGCATGAAAATCCACTCTGTCCGTTTACCTGGGCGAGTGGCCCATCAAGAAGTGCTGTTTGGCGGAGTGGGGCAAACGTTATCGATACGCCACGATTCGCTAAACCGTGAAAGTTTTATGCCTGGCGTAAAGCTTGCCGTTGAACAAGTGGTCAAGCTCTCGACGCTAGTATATGGTCTTGAAAATTTAATCGATTAAGGGGAGAACGACATGAAAATCGCTTTAATTGCCCACGACAAGAAAAAACAAGAATTGGTTGATTTTTGTGTTGCTTATGAGCCCATTTTAAAAGAGCATGAGCTGTACGCGACTGGTACAACGGGCACTCGGATCATGGAGGCGACTGAGTTGGTTGTGACCCGTTTTAAGTCTGGCCCATTAGGGGGCGATCAGCAAATCGGGGCGCTCGTTGCTGAGAATCAATTCGATTTGATTTTGTTTATGCGCGACCCGTTGACGGCGCAACCCCATGAGCCGGATGTCACTGCTTTAATTCGTTTATGTGATGTGCAAAGTGTACCGCTGGCAACAAATATGGGGACCGCTGAAATTTTAATCAAAGGGCTTGAAAGAGGCGATTTTGCTTTCCGTGATATTATCCATGAACAAGAAAAAGCAAACCCGTTAAAAGAAGGCTGAACGCCTTCTTTTAATGTTGGAGGGAGCAAATGAAAACAAGGAAAGCAGAAAAACAAGACATTGTCCTTATCCAAGAGATTGCCAAGCGTTCATGGGAAGACACGTATAAAGACTTGATTCCCGCTGATATCCGCCAAGTTTACATCGAGCAAGCTTATTCGCGTCAAAGCTTGTCGGTTAAGATCAACTCTTCTGCTGCTTTTTTTGTGGCGGAAGAGGCTGGTAAAGTCATTGGCTTTGCCCAGCTGACTAGAAGTGAAAACGAAACCGATTTGGCTGCCCTTTATGTCGATCCTAAGATGCTTGGTTTTGGAGCAGGGACATTGCTTTTTGAAACAGTCGTACGCGAACTAAAACAAGGCGAACCACTTGTTGTGTACCTTGAAAAAGGCAATTTTCGTGCTGAACGCTTTTACACAAAATGTGGTTTTGCTTACAAAAACGAATTTAAAGAGCGGCTATTTGGCCATGTCTTTCATACAGTAAAAATGGTATTCAAACGGGATGGAGAGGGAAACACATATGTATAAAACGATCGATGGTGTCCGCGTGTGGGGAGATCCACTTGAAAACGCTGTTGAACAGGCCGTTCGCTGCAGCCAGCATGGCGATGTTGTCCAAACGTTATTAATGGCTGACCACCATAAAGGCTACAGCCAACCGGTAGGAGGCGTTGTCGTCTATGACGGCCAAGTATCCCCTTCTGGAGTCGGTTATGATATTGCCTGTGGCAACAAAGCAGTGCGCACAAATGTTACTTTCGAGGAGATTCGCTTGGCGCTGCCTCAGCTTCTCGACGAAATTTACGAAACGCTCTCGTTCGGCATTGGCCAAAAAAACAAGCAGCCAGTTGACCATGAACTGTTTTCTGATCCTGACTGGCATGTGTTTTCGGAAATTGAACCGGGGCTTACAGACACATTACAAACATTGGCGCGTAACCAACTCGGAACGATTGGGAGCGGCAACCATTTCGTTGATTTGTTTGTGGAAGAAGAAACAGGCATTTTATGGGTCGCGAACCATTTTGGCAGTAGGGGGTTAGGCCATAAAACAGCTAGCGGTTTTTTGAACTTGGCGAAAAACAAGCCGTTTGCCAGCAAAGTTAGCGGGGAGAGCATGGAGGATGTACCGACTTTGTTTGATGTTGCCTCCGAGTTAGGTGACATGTACATCCGAGCAATGAACTTAGCCGGAAAATACGCATATGCCGGCAGAGACCATTGTATTGCTAAAGTGCTCGCCATTTTGCAAGCAAAAGAAACGTTCTCTGTTCATAACCATCATAACTTTGCTTGGAAGGAAACGCACAATGGCAAAGACGTTTATGTTGTCCGCAAAGGAGCAACGCCTTCTGCTCCAGGACAGCTTGGATTTATCGGTGGCAGTATGGGTGATTATTCAGTCATTGTTGAGGGCATTGATAGCAAGGAAAACAAGGACGCTTTTTACAGCACCGTCCATGGCGCTGGCAGATTAATGAGCCGTACACAGGCGGCGGGCCGTTTTACAGGGAAAGGCAAGAACAGACGCCGTAGCGGCGGAGCAATTAGCTCTGAGCAAATGGCAGCTGCGCTTGCTGCGTTTGGAGTGGAATTGCGCGGCGGAGGCACAGATGAAAGCCCGTTCGTATATAAAAAATTAGATACGGTCCTCTCTGCTCATAAAAATACGATTAAAATAAAACACCGCTTAAAGCCTGTTGGTGTTTGTATGGCTGGCGAAAATGAATTTGATCCATACAAAGATTAAGGGTGTTACAGCTGTGCAATAAAAGCATTACCTAGGCGAGATGAGAAAAACGCTTAATTATTCTCCTGCTGTTTATGGAAACTGAAACGTTGTCGATGGGCATCGCTGGCCATAAGGAATTTGGTACGCTGTTGCTTTCCTAATAGTAGATTCCCCAATGAAAACCGTGTTTCTTGTTGTGCTTTTTCGGCTTCCTTCAATAAACGGCATGCCGTTAAACAAAAGAACATAAAATAGATAAATTGGAATATAGGGGGAAGCACGATGATCGTTGAATTTGTTGATATGGATAATCACGATCTTCTTCATCAAATTAAAGGCGAGGAAGCAAAACAATTTTTAGATTATGCGGGGACCATTAATAAAGTCCATTTACGAATCAGCAAAGATCTGTCTTTTCAAGGGGCAATTGCTGAAATGATTTACGACTTGGATTACATTCGTGGGACACCTAGTCAACGAATAGAAGTGCGCTTAGCAAACATTCAGATCAGACGGCTAAATTAAAAAAGCCAGCAAAAGAATGAAAACAGGCTGGCTTTCATAGATGCTAAACTTCTTTTTTCATTAACAAATGGGGAATACCGTCTTCCATAAAGACGTCAGAAGCCGTTTCGTATCCAAGACGATGATAAAACTCTTCTGCATGTTGTTGGCCATGGAGCAACAACGAGACAGCGCCTTTTTGCAAAGCAATGGCTTCCAATGCTTTTATGATTTCTCTGCCGACGCCTTTTTGGCGCCAGTCTTTTAAAATGCAAATCCGTTCGAGTTTCCCGGCGTTTTCGACTAAACGGATACGGCCTGTCCCGACTGCTTTATGCCCGTCATAAGCAATGACATGTGTACAAGCAGCATCAAGATGGTCATATCGGTCAAACTCGTCTTCAAGTGGGCAATGTTGCTCCTGGACAAACACCCTTTCCCTAATATGAAAGGCTTGTTCTAACTCTGCAAGTGTCGTGGCGATTTTTATTTCCAAAGGTCATTCCCCTTTTTTGTAACATGATTTTTCATTATCATTATTTTACCTTGAAAACGTATGTTCTGTAAATGGTTTAAGTCGAATAAATGGAGCTATGTTACAATAGGAAAAAACAAAGGAAGCTGAAAAAGGAGTGACATAGTTGCTGCTCAAACTAGGGTTTACGTAACAACGGTGCAGAGGACCTCCACATAAATCGGGACAAATCGGCATATATCTGTTTATTTATGGGGAGGAGTCAAAAAGATGGCATATAGCAAGACCTTTTTAGAACAAGTAGAAACAGCAATGAAGCAGTCATTTAGCGGTTGGAATTTTGAGCAGTTAAGAGGGCGAGTGAAAGAGGATGAGCTCGACTGGTCTTATCGGGAATGGGTCAAGGAGTCACTTAAGCAACGGACAGTGCTGGATATGGGCACAGGCGGCGGCGAATTTTTGTCTTCGTGTGCTCCATTTCGAGGAAAGGTCTATGCGACAGAGGGGTATGAGCCCAATGTAGAAATGGCGCAAAAAGCATTAGCTCCGTTTGGCGTCAGTGTACGTTATATAGAAGATGATGACAATCTGCCCTTTTCTGATGAGGCTTTTGACAGCATTATCAACCGTCATGAATCATACAGCGAGCAAGAATTAGCCCGTATATTAAAACCAGGTGGAACGTTTATTACCCAACAGGCTGGCGGTGATGATTGCAAAGAAATCAACGAGGCGCTTTCACTTCCTTTAAATACTGAATTTGCCGAATGGAAGCTGGAAGTGGCCGTTGACCGCTTAGTTGCACACGGCTTCAGCGTTGAAGCTAAGAGGAAGGCTTTTCCAAAGCAGCGTTTTTTTGATATTGGTGCGCTTATTTATTACTTGCGGGCGATTCCCTGGCAAGCACCAGGCTTTTCTGTGGAACGCCATCTGCCCCAGTTGGATCATATCAGCCAGGAAATAAAAAAGAACGGGTATTTTGAAACGACACAGCATCGATTCATCTTGAAAGCAAGAAAATAAAAAGGGCGGCTTTATGCCGTCCTTTCAGACTGTAGACAAACGCTCGCATACTTCGTCGTTGCCTCGGTCATATGCTCATGAACCCCCGTTCTATTCACATCTTCCCTCGGCTGCACTCCTCGTCTGACAAACGTTTTCTATCAGTCTGAATGATTTTGTCGACTAAGTCGGCTACCTCACTGTTTAAGCATGAGAATGGTGAGCGTTGCTTAATTCGAGAAACCATTGCTTGTCCTTAGTCAAAAGGGCAATCTCTTGAAGTGCGCGAATATCATCGGCTTTCAGTTTGGGGGAACATGTTTGCAAGTCATCTTCATTTGCCAAAAGCGGCTGCTTACCATTTAAGACACGCTGCTTGGTATGGAATTGGTAAATTGTTTTGATGGGGGTGTTCGCTGAATTGGACGCCACCACTTTTGCTTCGCTAATCCAACCAAGAATGCGTGCGCGGCCTGCTTTGTAAATAACCCATTCGCCATTTCCGTACATGCCAATCAGCTCCTTTTAAAGAACGTATTCACTGTAAAGAGAAAATATGCGCGAAGAATCAAAAAAGCAAAGCCATTTGTTTTTAATTTCACGTACTGTATTAAATAGCCCAACTACAGCTTCTCCAAACCAAAAAATTTCACATACCGTATTTAAAAACGAAACAATAAGCTACAACAAAAAACAAGCAAAGGAAAGCTTTTTGAGGAAAAGGAGTATGTATTGGAAAATGGGAAAAAACTATGAGAGGAAGACGCTGAACATAAAAAAACATTCTGCTGGGAAAAGGCAGAATGTCGGGGAAATTATTAAGGCACTTTCTACTATAACACAGCTTACGCCTATTGTATAGCGGAATGAGGCTGTTAAATCAATCCAAACACAAAAAAACAAGGAGTGCAATTGCCGTTAATCAAGTGTATAATAGAAAAAATCTTTTTAGATAAGTACAGCAAAGCATTAAAGGAAGAAAGTTAGATGGTTGCTAAGCAAATTTTAGCTGTCTGAGCACCATTTTCGGTATAATGGGGAAGGGCAACAAACACCTATTGCCAATTGCTTATCAAGAGAAGAAAAAGACAGTCAAGAAAAGAGGTAAAAAGATGAACCAGATCGAACAAGCGGAAGCGGTTTTTGTTATTTTTGGCTCTACAGGTGATTTAGCAAAACGAAAATTGTTTCCTTCTATATACAATTTATACAGAAAAGGCAATTTGAACGAACATTTTGCTGTAGTAGGTTTAGGGCGCCGTGAATGGGATGATGAAAAACTAAGAACAGTCGTGATGGAATCGATCCAAGAAGAACTTGGCGAGCAACGTCCTGAAGTGACTGAATCATTTTTAAAGCATTTTTCCTATCTATCATTTGATGTCACCAACAAAGATTCCTATAGCGAGCTCAATGACAAGTTGCATATTTTGGATGAGACATTCCAAATTCCTGGGAACCGTATTTTTTATATGGCAATGGCACCTGAATTTTTTGGGCAAATTGCACAGTCAATACATAACGAAGGGCTAAAGGACACGCAAGGATGGACGCGTCTTGTGATTGAGAAACCGTTTGGCACAGACTTGCAATCGGCTATCCGTTTAAATGACGAAATACGCCAGGCATTTTCAGAAGATGAAATTTATCGGATCGACCACTATTTAGGCAAAGAAATGGTGCAAAACATTCAAGTGATCCGTTTTGCCAATGCCATATTTGGTTCATTGTGGAACAACCGGCATATCGCTAATATCCAAGTGACTTCCAGTGAGCAGCTCGGTGTCGAAGGACGGGGCGGCTATTATGAAAAATCAGGAGCCCTTCGTGATATGGTACAAAACCATATGCTGCAAATGGTGTCTCTCTTGGCAATGGATGTACCTCTTCGTTTGTCCACCGATGATATACGTAGCGAAAAAATTAAAGTGCTACGCGCATTGCGCCCGATTGTCGGCGAGAGCATCAAGGAAAATGTGGTACGCGGGCAATATGGCCGAGGGGAAATCAATGGGCAAGAAGTGATTGGCTATTTAGAAGAAGAAAATGTGAGTGATTCGTCAAAAACAGAGACTTACGTTGCGGCAAAGTTAATGATTGACAATCATGTTTGGGCAGGCGTCCCTTTTTATATCCGCACTGGAAAGCGGATGGCGGTGAAGTCAACGAAAATCGTTGTTGAATTTAAGGAATTACCTTTAAATCTGTATAGCAAGGAAAACAAACAGACTGGGCCGAATTTGTTGATCATCCATATCCAGCCTGATGAAGGCATGACGATTGTTTTGAACGGCAAAAAGATTGGCTCCGCAGATACAACGCCTGTCCATTTGCAATACAGGCATGATAGCGAAGACCGGTTTAACACGCCTGAGGCATATGAGCGGCTCCTCTTTGATTGCATGATGGGCGATGCCACAAACTTTGCCCATTGGGATGAAGTTAGTTTGTCATGGTCGCTTGTTGATGCGATCTCCAAAGCGTGGTCAGAAAGCGGAGAAAAACTGCCAACCTATCGAGCTGGGTCGATGGGGCCGAAAGAAGCGGATGAGCTTCTTGAAGCAGACGGCTTTTCATGGTGGCCTGTTGAAGAAATGTAAATAAAAAAGCTTGGCTGAAAAATTGAATAGACTAAACGAATAAGCGGATATTATGTTCTTTATATGAGCATATATCCTCTTTTTTTGTTAGTTAGATTAGGTTGTACATATTATGATAATATATAGTAAAAAGGGAGATTTTAAGGGGAATGAAAAGTAAAAAAGAAAATCTATTATTGGATAGCGACAAAAGTTTTAAAGCGCTGCTTGAAATAATTGAATCAGTGCCTAGCAGAAAACGAACTATTTCTATTGAAACTCAAGAAAGAGACAAGAATTTCCGTGATATAATTATGCACCTGTATGAATGGCACACAATGCTTGAAAGATGGTATAGAGAGGGTATGGATGGAGATGTTCCTTTTATGCCTGCACCAGGTTATAAATGGAGAACAATCAAGTTACTTAATATGCAAATTTGGGAAAATTATCAAGATGTAACATTAAATCAGGCTATAAAAAAGTTGAAGTTAAGTCATGAAAGAGTAATGGAGCTAATTCGATTACATACAAATGAAGAAATCATGACAAAGAAATATTATAAATGGACTAAAACAAGTAACTTATATAGCTATTTTGCAGCCAACACTTTTAATCATTACAATTGGGCTATTAAAAAATGTGAAGTTATTGCCAGCTCCATAAAAGAAGGAGAAAAGCAAGAGTTTGTGAAATAAATTAATTAAACATCGGCGTGTTCGCTGAGTGAGAGAGGACATAACATATTCGTCATATACAATATGTTATGTCCTTTAATTATCTAACTTTTTCAGTTTAGGTCTTGATAATAGTTAGACCAAGCTTTTTTGTTGTTACTAGCCGCCTTAGTCAAGCCAATTTGTATGGAAAACGCCTTCTTTGTCAATGCGTTGATACGTATGGGCGCCAAAGTAATCACGCTGTGCTTGGAGCAAGTTAGCTGGCAGGCGCTCACTCCGGTAACTGTCATAGTAAGAAATGGCACTCGAAAATCCAGGAACGGGGATGCCATATTCAACTGCTAGAGCTACCACTTCACGCAGTGCTTGTTGATACTTTCTGGAAATGTTTTCAAAGTACGGATCAAGCAGCAAGTTGTCTAAGTTGGCATCTCGCTCAAAGGCATCCGTAATGTTTTGTAAAAAGGCAGCGCGGATAATACAGCCGCCGCGGAAAATTTTCGCGATCTCTCCATATTGAAGGTTCCAATTCATTTCTAAGGACATCGATTTCAACTGCGAAAATCCTTGGGCGTAGGAAAGCACTTTGCTGAAATACAGTGCTTGGCGAATTCGTTCAATTAATTCCTGCTTATCGCCTGTGAATTGTTTTTTCTCTGGGCCTGACAATATTTGGCTCGCTTTAACGCGTTCTTCTTTCATAGCGGAAAGGAAGCGGGCAAAGACCGATTCAGTAATAACTGGAAGAGGTACGCCTAGATCAAGTGAGCTTTTGCTTGTCCATTTTCCAGTTCCTTTTTGACCGGCTGTATCCAAAATCACATCAACCATCGGTTTTCCTGTTTCTTCATCGACTTTTGTGAAAATGTCGGCGGTAATCTCTATTAAATAACTATCAAGTTCTCCTTCATTCCATTCCTTAAATACACTGTGCAAGTCTTCAGCATTAAGGCCAAGCACGTTTACTAATAGCGAATAGGCTTCACAAATCAATTGCATGTCCCCGTATTCAATGCCATTATGGACCATTTTTACGTAATGGCCAGCACCATCGGGGCCGATGTAAGTCGTGCAAGGTTCGCCATTTACTTGCGCCGCAATTTTTTCAAACATTGGCTTGACGAGTTCATAGGCTTCTTTCTGCCCACCTGGCATAATGGACGGGCCTTTTAGGGCTCCTTCTTCACCTCCGGAAACGCCTGTGCCGATAAAGTGAATCCCATGCTCAGCTGCTGTTTGGGAGCGGCGTATTGTATCGGTATAATAAGTATTGCCGCCATCAATGAGAATGTCTTTTTTATCTAATAGCGGGATCACGGAATCAATTACTTGATCTGTGACTTGGCCAGCTTGAACCATAAGCATAATTTTGCGCGGCTTTTCCAAAGAATGAACAAACTCTTCTAATGAAAAAGTACCGACTAAACGCTTGCCTTTGTTGTGGTCAAGAATTTCGTTGATCCGTTCTTCTGAGACGTCATAAAGAGAGACAGAAAACCCTTTGCTTTCCAAGTTCAAAGCTAGGCTGCGTCCCATGACACCGACGCCGACGACGCCAATATTCTGCTTTGCCATATTCTTCTTCCTTTCCAAACTTGCTTTCATATAAATCGATATGAACATACCATATGTAAGCGTTTTTCAGCAAGCTGGTCAACTTAAGAAACCTTAAGTTGACCGACTTGCGATGATCCAAGCATGGCCAAGTTTTGTCCTGAACTTTTCCATCCTCATTTGGTGCTGTTGCATTTGCGCAAAACAATCAGGGGAAAGAAGCGGTGACGGCATAAGGTCATTGCCTTTATCGCTTTCATCTTGTTGGACCGCTTCTGCTACTGCTTCTTTTACAACTTTTACATGGCTAAATCCATTCTCTGTCAAAGCTGCTATCCAATCTTGTGCGGTGAAGAGTGACCGAAAGCCATAACCTTCTTTCAATTCGGCGATTTCCTCTGACGTTAGAGATTGTGTGCATATAAGCTCATTTGCATACATTTTTCCATCAAAGGCTAAGACTCGCTTTATTTCTTTTAATGCTTTCTCTAAATCAAGGAAAGCTAGCACCGATTCCGATAAGACAATATCGACGCTATTACTAGGGAAATCCATCGCTTCAATTGATCCTTCATGTAAAGATACAGCCACATTTTGTTCAGAAAAGCGCTGTCTCGCTTTTTGCAGCATGACAGGGTGTCGCTCAATCGCCCAAACGTGGCAGTCATAAATTTGTTTTAAATAAGCAGCAGTTTGCCCGGTACCGCAGCCACAATCAAGGATGACGGTATGATCATCAATATCCATATTGACGATCATTTTTTTAGACTCCGCAAACCCTCCCGGGTGGGCACTGCCAATGCCAAATGCAGCTAACATATCTGTATAATCCATAATCCCTCTTTCCGTCCTCTTTAGTTACATGACCTAAAGGGGACTTTATTAGAATGGGCCATTAGGCGTTTATTGCAGATTATGCAGCCGCTCGCTTAGTGTGCTTATATGACAGCTATGTTTCAATTGTAATCGCAAAAACAAGCGAAATAAGCAGATTTAAGCAAAATATAAGCGGAATTTGTATCTGTGTTCTTGGCTATAGCGTCTTTTCATGACAAGAACGATACAAAAATGTACAAAAGCGGCTAATTGTGAGTAATTATGTAATAAGGCGGAAGGGTTAGGGAAGAAAGTGCCAGTTATATGTCCCTGAATTAACTTTTATTACAGTTTGATTTCGTGTTGTTTAAGAAGAGCGCAAGACGATTGTCTCCTAGCCTGAAGACTGTTACTATCCATATCAGCAAGTAATTGAAGGAGGCACTACTTTGAAAAAACAAATTCCATTCAAAGTCTTTCGCAGCATCGGGCTGCCAGTTGTGACTGCAGGAGTTATTTTCTTCAGTGCACCAACAATGGCTAACGCCATGTCAGACCGCACCCTTTCGCAAGGCGACAGTGGCGAGCAAGTGGAACAATTGCAACTACTTTTGACAGACAACGGGGTTTTTGATAAAGAAGATATAAACGGAACATTTGGAAACTCCACGGCATCAGCGATTAAGGAATTCCAAGCATCTGAGGATTTGCTTGTGGATGGCATCGCTGGATTGCAAACACTAGGTGCCTTGCATGCCCTTGAGCATGGCGATGAAGGCAAATTAGTTGAAGAACTGCAAAAACAATTACTAAACTTAAACTATTATAAAGGCGAAGTGGATGGACTTTTCGGTTCCTTAACGGAACGGGCAGTGGAAAACTTTCAGTCTGACAACGGGATTGCAGTAGACGGTATTGCTGGCCCGGCTACATACAGCAAGCTCTATTACAATCAAAAGGCAGCTTCAGCCGAGCCAATTAAAGTAGAAGAAAAGCAAGCTGAACCAAAACAACAGTCAGAAGAAACAAGCGAAGAACCGAAAGCAAAGCAAAATCAAGAACCGCTTGAAACAGTAGAGGAAGAACCGGTAGAGGAACCACAAGCTGAACCACAAGCAAAAGCAGAACCAGAAACACAGCAAGAAAGTAAGAAAGAAGAGCCAGCAGAAGAATCGGCTTCTGCTAAAAGCGAACAACCAGCTGAAGAAGCTCCTAAAACGGAAGAAGACTCTAAGACTACAGAAGGTACAGCTACGTATCAAATGGAAGCTACCGCTTATTCAGCCGATTGCAATGGCTGCTCAGGTGTAACAGCAACAGGGATTGATCTAAAAGCGAATCCAAATCAAAAAGTGATCGCGGTAGACCCAAGTGTCATCCCTCTTGGCAGCCGTGTGTACGTGGAAGGTTATGGTGAAGCCATTGCTGGAGACACTGGCGGTGCGATAAGCGGCAATAAAATTGATGTCTTTGTCCCATCTCAAAGCGACGCCATTAATTTTGGCCGTAAAACTGTCAAAGTGACTGTTTTAGACTAGTAAGAGAATGCGAACGATGCGCCCTATGGGCGCATCGTTTTTTATGTTACAGCTAAGTTACATTCAGATTAAAAAGCTTGTAACGTGGGTTAAAGAGGGACACGAGTGAGTAGGTATGGTAGCAGATTACGAGAAAGCGAGGCGAACAAGATGAATATTGCTTACGAGGAAAGACGCCGCCGCCACTTAGGAGAACCTGTTGAAAAAAGCGCTAAAATTAAGGGGAGAGTTACCATGCCTATAAAACTTTGTTTCTTCTTTATGAGCGTACTCTTGTTTAGTTTAATTAGTGTACCTGAACAGGCAGACGCTGACACATTCAGTCCAATACACGAAGGTGAAAAAAGCGAACGCGTTGAGAAACTACAAGACTATCTTGTAGAGAGCGGCTACTTAGAGGATCAAGATCGGTCCCATACATATGACAGTAAGGTAGTAGCAGCAGTTAAGCAATTCCAACAAGACAATAACTTATTAGTAGACGGCATTGCTGGGGTGCAAACCCTTGGTTCAATGGCTGTTTTACAAGAAGGAAGCGACGGGCTTCTTGTTAACATGCTCCAAAAAAAATTAGCGCAGTTGCAATACTACCAAGCAGACATTGATGGGTACTACGGTGTATTGACAAAAGCTGCGGTGACCGCTTTTCAAAAACAGAACGGCTTAGCAGTAGATGGTATCGCTGGCCCGCTAACCTTTAAAGCATTGTATTACAGTGAGGCAGAACCTGCTGAACAGCGAGAAAAGAAAAGTGAGAAAGCCAATGAAAACAATAATGGAGTAGAGAAAAACGAATCAAACAAAAGTGAAAATGGGGAAGAAGAAAACGAACTAAACGAAAGTACAAATGGTGACGTAGAGCAGCCAACAGAGAAAAAAGAGGAAGAGCCAGCCAACACGGCTTCTTCTACACACAAAAGCGAAGGCAAAAAGACTTTCCAGATGGAAGCAACCGCTTATACAGCGTATTGCCATGGTTGTTCGGGTACAACAGCGACAGGCATCGATTTGCGTGCCAATCCAAATCAAAAAGTAGTAGCCGTTGATCCAGCAGTCATCCCTCTTGGCAGCCGTGTGCATGTAGAAGGGTATGGAGAAGCGATTGCTGGAGATACAGGTGGGGCCATTAAAGGACAAAAGATCGACCTTTATATGCAATCAGAAGCGGATGCTTATGCATTCGGCAGGCAACAAGTGACTGTCACTTTGCTTGAATAACAGGCTCTGCGTTGGCTACCATCATGTCGTCTAATAGAAAACCGTTGTTAGACGAGGAGTGCAGGCATAGAAAAGGATCAATAATTTGAGGCAACTTGCGACAGACTTGAGTGTTTGTCTATAGTCTTAAAGGAAGCGCAGTGCGCTTCCTTTTTCTATTTATCCTCTTTTTTCGGTTCGATGTGCACGGTCGTATGCAGGATATTATGCTTTGTGCGCAAATCCCGTTCGATTTGGTCCGCAATGTCGTGGCTATCTTTGACCGTTAAAGTAGGTTTTACCTCAATCGTTACATCGGCGTAAACGGAGCTGCCAACTTGGCGTGCTTTTACCATTTTTAATAGATGGACTTGCTCATTTTCCTCAATGGTATCTCTGTACACTTCAAGCATCTTTTCATCAAAGCCATCGGTTAATGAATGGGTGGCATCTCTAAAAATGGTCCAAGCTGTATAGCAAATAATGAGGCCAATCAGCAACGCAGTCAATGAATCAAGCCAACCTAAATGGAAATGGGAAGCGATAATGCCGATGAGCGCCCCCAAACTGACTAGTGCATCGTTTTTATTGTCTTGCGCGGCGGCAGCGAGAGCTTGGCTATTGATTTTCTCAGCGAGCTGTTTATTGTAGCGATAGACAAAAAACATGATGACCGTGCCTCCTGCCGCTGTCCATGCAGCGACCATGCTTGGCGCTTCTGTTTCATTTGCGCTAAGAAGGGTCGTCCCTGCCTCAATCAACACTTGAATGCCAATTATTACCATCAGGAACGCGGCCAACAAGGCGGAAATATGTTCTGCACGGAAATGGCCATACGGATGGTCTTTGTCAGGCGGCTTTTGGGAAATGCGCAAGCCAATTAAAACAGCAATTGAAATAATAATATCAGAAGCATTGTTGTATCCATCAGCGACGAGCGCTTGCGAAAAAAACAAGTAGCCGATTGTCAGCTTTACCGCTGCCAAAAAGATATAAGCGCCTATACTAAGCCATGCGCCGGATTCCCCTTTTTTTAGTTCTTCATATCGTTTCATCAAGGCTAACCCTTTCTCCAAAAAATATGGTGTTTCTTTGCGTTTCTTTATCCTATCAAACAGGCAGCGAGTGGGTCTACAGCAACATGTTTCGCTGCTCGCAGCACTATGGCTTATATGGAACAATGTTTCCCGAAACCAACATTTCGCCCAGCAAAAAAACGAAATCATAGATGAAGAATTACAGGTGATAGCAAAAAGCTGTTTGAATATGTGATATTATGATATAGTAAAGGGATAATAATAACTTGTTTTATTGCCTAGTATAGACAATTAAGCAGTTTTTATTGGGGAGAATAGACGATTCGATCAATTTCATAAAGGGTAAGCATTTTTTTGTTTGTCGTCTTGTTCCTAAACCATATCATCGATGTTACTAGAGAAAAAATGAAGGAGCGCTCGTTCATGACAACACAAAAACTCGAAATTATGAAATGTACGCACAAAAAACAAAAACCCGAGTCTTCTGCTTTAGAGTTTGGCAAGTATTTTACAGACCATATGTTTATCATGGATTATTCAGAAGAGAAAGGCTGGTACAGTCCCCGTATTATTCCTTATCAACCATTGACCCTTGATCCTGCCGCAATGGTATTCCATTATGGGCAAACGGTTTTTGAAGGCTTAAAAGCGTACCGTTCTGAAGATGGGAGCGTCCGCTTATTCCGCCCAGAAGAAAACTTTAAGCGTTTGAATCAATCAAGCGACCGTTTGAGCATCCCGCCGATTGATGAAGCACAAATGCTCGCTTATTTAAAGGAATTGATCCGTATCGATAAAGACTGGATTCCAACGATGCCAGGAACTTCCCTTTATATTCGCCCATTTGTTATTGCGACAGAACCTACATTAGGCGTAGCGCCTTCACGTAATTATAAATTTATGATTATCTTGTCACCAGTCGGAGCTTACTATAAAGAAGGAATCAACCCAATTGGCATTTTTGTAGAAGACCAATATACACGTGCCGCACCAGGGGGGACTGGGACCGCGAAAACGGCTGGCAACTACTGTGCTGCTTACAAAGCACAAGAGCGGGCTACAGCGAACAAACAAGCACAAGTTCTATGGTTGGACGGGATGGAAAAGAAATACGTCGAAGAAGTAGGCAGCATGAATGTGTTTTTTAAATTGAACGGAGAAGTGCATACACCTGGATTATCAGGCAGCATTTTAGAGGGCATTACACGCAAAAGCGTGATCGAGTTGCTGAAAAGTTGGGATATCCCAGTGTTCGAACGGCGGATTTCAATTGAAGAAATTGTGAGCGCAAGCAAAAGCGGTACGCTTGAAGAAGTCTTCGGAACTGGTACAGCAGCGGTCATCTCTCCAGTCGGAGAACTTTTGTGGAAAGACCACAAAATCGTTGTCAACAACAATGAAACAGGAGCGTTGTCCAAACGTTTGTACACGGAATTGACAGGCATTCAAACTGGAGAACAAAAAGACCCGTTTGGCTGGACTGTCCGTTTGGAAGACGAGGAATAACCAAACCCGGAGGCAAGTATGATACGAGCTATTTTCTTTGATTTAGATGATACGTTATTATGGGATAAAAAAAGCATAAAGGAAGCGTTTAGGCAGACATGTGCTTTGGCGGCAACGGTCCATACAGATATTGACCCAGACGCGCTAGAGGAAGCGGTGCGTACTCATGCCACGGAGCTATATCAATCCTATGAAACGTACGAGTTTACAAAACTGATTGGCATAAATCCATTTGAAGGCTTGTGGGGAGCTTTCCGTGATGACACGGAAGACTTTAACCGTCTACGGGAAATTGCCCCTGTGTACCAACAAGCTGCTTGGGAAAAAGGGCTAGCAGAAATAGGCATAGAAGATGGGGAATTAGCGAACCAATTGGCGAGCCATTTTCCATCAGAACGGCGAAAAAACCCGTATGTGTTTGAAGATACGTTTGCAGTCCTTGATGAGCTGCAACATTCTTACAGGCTTTTGCTTTTAACAAATGGCTCTCCTGATCTGCAAAATACGAAATTGGAGATCACTCCTCAACTTGTCCCTTATTTTGACCATATTTTGATTTCTGGCGCTTACGGGAAAGGCAAACCGGATGTAGCAATGTTTAAGCATGCGTTGGAATTGTCAGGGACAGCGAAAGAGGAAGTGCTCATGGTTGGCGATAATTTGCATACAGATATTCTTGGCGGAAACCAAGCTGGAATCGAAACGATTTGGCTAAATCGTGATGGAATTGAAAACACAACCGACATTCGTCCAACCTATGAAATTCGTCGTTTAACCGAAATTAAAAATGTAATTGCCGAAAAAAAAGATTGCAGCTTGTAAAAACATATGGTTAACTTTAAATAACATGATAAATTACAACCACTAGGGGTGCGTTTATGCTGAGAAAGGCGTTTAGCCTTAACCCTTTACCTGATCTAGGTAATGCTAGCGAAGGGAAGTGCGGTGTACAATAGGCGCTGCTTTGGTTTGCCCATGGCAGGGTCGTGTGCGTCGCTCCATCCGTTTCGGGGGAGCGTTTTTTTGTGCCCTTTCCAGTGGAAAAAGGAGACAGAAAATGAACAAGAATCGCTTACGTTTGACAGACATGATTGTGACGATTTTGATTTCGGTTGTGTTTGCGGTCGTATACCGCCTATGGACGCCGGTCACGGACTTAGTCAGCCTCCCAGGGTTGCAAGCAGACCAGCTGCTGTATGGCATGTGGTTTATTGCCGGAACAATTGCAGCATTGCTGATTAAAAAGCCAGGGGTTGCGTTGCTTGCCGAAACCGCGGCCGCTTCAGGGGAATTTTTTGCTGGGTCCCCATACGGACCGTTGTTGCTGTTGTACGGCGCTTTGCAAGGGCTTGGAATTGAGTTGGCTTTTGCCCTATTCAAATACCGCGTATATACAGTATGGACAGCTAGCCTTGGTGCTGTTTTCGCTTCGTTTGCCTCCCTTGGGCTCGATTATTTTAATGCCTATTTGAGTGATTTAACGACTTGGAATATCACATTGCGCGTTGTTTTTCGCACGCTTGGCTCCATTATCATTGCTGGCTTTTTAGCCTCTGCGCTTGTACGGGCACTGGAAAAGACAGGCGTCAGTACGCTTTTGCGCCCCGTTTCCCAAGCCGATTACGACTTGTTTGCTTCGAAAAGGAGTAAAAAGGATGAGTAGAGAACAGGCTGTGTCCATCAAGCAGCTGTCGCTGTCTTATCCGAATAGCGGCACGTTATTATTTGAAGACTTGTCCATTGATATTTACTCAGGGGAGAAAGTGCTTCTGCTTGGTCCAAGTGGCTCAGGAAAATCGACGTTAGCGCATATGATGGCGGGCCTCATCCCCAGTGCGATTGAGCTCCCTTATCATGCTGAAGTGCTTGTTCCCGCCAAGCAGCCTGCGATTGTATTCCAAGATCCAGATACGCAATTTTGCATGCCTTATGTCGATGAAGAAATTGCGTTCGTCTTAGAAAACCGCCGCATGCCCCGTGACCAAATGGATGTGGCGATCGAGCGCCTTTTAGCACAAGTAGGCCTTGATTTACCTGAGCGCCATTGGCCGATTGCTGCAATGTCACAAGGGATGAAACAACGCCTTGCTATTGCTTGCGCACTAGCGGCTGAAAGCGATGTTCTTTTTCTTGACGAACCGACAGCGTTGCTTGATCCGGAGGGGACCACGCAAATATGGCAGACTGTCCGTCAAGCGTGCAGCGGCAAAACAATTATTATTATTGAACATAAAATTTCTGAAATCATTGATTTTGTGGATCGGATTGTGTTGTTTAATGAAGAGGGCCAATTGCTTGACGACGGCGCTCCACAGGAATTGTTTCAGCGCTATCGCCGCCAACTTGATGAATATGGAATCTGGCATCCATATTCATGGAAAAACTATTTGTCCCAATACGCTCCAGGCAAAATAAAGCAGAAGAGGCACACGCCGCTTCTGTTGCTTAACCATTGGGCTGCTTATCGTGGCAAACAACGAGTAGGAAAAGTGGATGAAGCGGTTGTCCATGCTGGCGACTGGGTTTGCATTACGGGCAAAAACGGCGCTGGGAAATCGACCTTTCTGTATGCTTTGATGAATTTGCTCAAATGGAAAGGCACCTATCAGCTAAATGGGGAAGCTGTCAAACCAAAGCAGTCCCTGTCTGAGCAAATTGGTTTTGTTTTTCAAAACCCAGAATTTCAGTTTGTCGCTGATTCTGTTTGGCAAGAGTTATTGGCGGGCTGTAGTAGGGAATCAGCCAATGCCCAAGCACAATCGTTGCTTGAGATGTTCCAATTAGAAGGCAAACAAGACAACCATCCCTATATGCTTTCCATTGGCCAAAAGCGCCGCCTTAGTGTCGCAACAGCCTTTATGGAGCCGCGGCCGCTTTTGCTGTTCGATGAACCGACATTTGGCCAAGATGCAAAAAATACATTCTTGTTGCTTGAAGCGCTAGAAGAGCGCCGCAGGCAAGGGACTGCGATCTTAATGGTGACACATGATGAAATGATTGTTGACCATTTTGCCACGCATGAATGGACGATTAAAAACGGAACCCTTGATACAATAATGGCGCGCACGCGAAATGGAACAGGGGGTGACGTAGGTGGAATACAAATGGAAAGAGACATGGCTTAGCCGTGTGAATCCGAGTTTAAAATTAGTGACAACAATTATTGGTTTTATTGCGATTATTTTCGTGCATAATCCTAACGCATTGCTTGTCTTGTTTCTGGCATCGCTATTTTTGCTTTTCTGCTTTTCTGGCCATCCTCGCAAGTTTGTGTTGTTATACTGTCTGCCATTTTTGTTGTTGTTCATTTCCTCTTCCAGCGCGATGGTTTTATTCGGAAAAGGGGAGACGACGTGGTTTCATTATGGGCTGATCCATATAACGGAGGAAAGCTTTTACCGGGGCATCCATTTAGGTTTACGTGCGTCTACATTCGCCGTGCTTGGTCTATTGTTTGCTTTAACAACAAAACCTGTGCTGCTGTTTTATTCGCTCATGCAGCAACTAAAACTTCCGGCAAACATAGCCTATTCGTTTATGGCTTCGATTCGAATGCTGCCTATTATGGTAAGCGAGTTTCAAACGCTTCACTATGCGTACCGCATAAGAGGCCTTGATCTTGGAAAAGGCGCAACAGGCTTTTTAAAGAAAATGCGTTTTTTTAGTGTTCCATTATTGGCGCAGGCCATACGGCGTGCGCAACGGATCGCGATTGCTATGGAGGCTAAACAGTTTAACGCGGCAGCGAAACGAACGTATTTTTATAAAATCGGCTACTCAAAATGGGATGTCCTTTTCCTTACTACATGCCTTGCGTTCGTAAGCGCAAGTGCCTTGCTTGGTGGGCTAGAATGGTTTTTGCCTGTAGGAGATGTACGTCACTATGAATAACGGCCAATCTGTGCTTAAATAAAGGAGGATGACTGGAGAAAGGACTGTCACAATGGAACAACAAAAAGCGCTCGATCTGTCTTTTTTTGAGCAATCAACAATCGAAGTGGCAAAAGGGCTCATTGGCATGCATTTGGTACATGAGTTAGACGGCGTAACGTTGATTGGCCGAATAACAGAAACCGAGGCATATCTAGGAGTGCTTGACCGAGCGTGCCACAGCTATGGCAGGCGTCGGACAAAACGGACAGCTATTTTGTATGAAGAGGCTGGAAGATGTTACACATATACGATGCATACCCATTGTTTGTTAAACGTTGTATGTGAACAAAAAGGACAACCTGAGGCTGTGCTCATTCGTGCCATTGAACCTATTAGCGGCGTTAAAGAAATGGAGCGGCTACGAGGCAAACCACATACAAGCCGTGAATTTGCAAATGGACCAGGTAAATTAACAAAAGCAATGGGGATTACAATGGCAGACTATGGCCGGCTTTTAACCGAACCTCCGCTTTATTTTGCGAAAGGGGACCACACAAACGCATCCATTGTGGCGACAAAACGTATCGGCATTAAAGGCGCTGGTCCATGCAGCCACCACCCATGGCGGTTTATTGATGGGAACAGTCGTGCTGTATCGGCTTATCGGCCTTGATCGAATGTGAGGACAGAGAAAGGAATGGGAGAATTGGAAATACAATCGTTAGCGGTGTTTTGTGGGTCTAGTGCTGGCAAAGATCCAGTTTATATCGAACAGGCGACAGCCTTTGGCAAACTCCTCGCCGAAAATGAAATAACCCTTGTTTATGGGGGAGCCCAAGTAGGTTGTATGGGGGCCGTTGCCAATGCTTGCTTGCAAGCAGGGGGACGTGTCATAGGTGTAATTCCCAAAAAACTACAAAATGTAGAGATTGCACATGACAAATTGTCTGAGCTATATGTTGTCGATACGATGCACGAGCGGAAAGCGCTTATGGCTGAGCATGCAGATGCCTTTGTTGCCTTGCCAGGAGGAGCGGGAACGCTTGAAGAATGGTTTGAAGTGTTTACTTGGATCCAGCTAGATTACCATCAAAAGCCATGCAGTTTGTTAAACGTAGCCGATTTCTTTAATCCGCTTTTGGCCATGCTTGATCATACGATTGAACAAGGGTTTATGGCTGAAGCGTATCGAGATTTGTTTATCGTCGAGAAAGAACCGCAAGCGTTATTGGAACGGTTAAAAGGGTATCGTCACAAGCATGTATCAAAATGGACAGAGAATGGATGAAAGAGAGGGGCGGATGCTCCTCTTTTTTTGAGGCGCCATCAAAGAGAAAACAAGCCCTCAATATGAGGGCTTGTTTTTAACGGAGGCTTCCAGCGCCAACGTAGTGGCTGCTCCAGTAAGAGCTGCTCAAGCTTGCAGTTTGCACACCGCTAGAACCAGCGTGAACAAATTGACCGTTTCCTACATAAATGCCAGCGTGCGTTATGTACGAACCAGAATTGTATGTGCCTGTGAAGAAGACAACATCTCCAGGGCTAGGGTCAGACGTTTTAGCAGATGCATCGTAGATGGCTTGTGCTGTTCTTGGAATAGAAATTCCTTGAGAATTATAGACATAGTTGATGAAGCCACTGCAATCAAATCCACTTGGAGTCGTTCCGCCCCATACGTAAGGAGCACCAATTTGGCTTTGCGCAACTCCTACTAAACCGCCACTGTTGCTAGGAGCACTTGTAACAGATGTACCAGCAACGGAAGTGCTTACTTCTTCATTTACTTCATTAGAAGAAGAGTCAGATTCAGATGTTGAAGCAGTTGAAACAGAAGCAGTTGACTCGCTTGAAGCTGTTTCATTTGAAGTAGTGCTTTCTTCAGAAGCAGAGGCAACTTGTCCACCGTTATCAAGAGCTTTCTTAGTAGCTGGACCTACAATGCCGTCAGCTGCAAGGCCGTTATTTGCTTGGAATTCGCGAACTTCTTTTTCTGTTTGCGGTCCGAAAATCCCGTCAGCAGGGATGCCTAATTTTGCTTGGACTTCACGAACAGTTTCGTTGCGGTCGCCGAAACGGACAGTCGTAGAAGTTGATTGTTCTTGAGAAGCTGTATTTGATTCAGACGTTGTTTCTGATTGTGCTTGGTTTTGGTTCTTTTCTGCTGCGTTTACTTTGTTCATGTCAACGCTAGCGTCTGCAGATTGGCTTGTGGCAACAGAAGCTGCGCCAGCTAGTCCAACTACAACAGAAGTACGTACGATTAATTGTTTCATATTTGCCTTAAACATATTATTATTCCCCCATAAGTAAATTAATAAACTTGATTTGATTTCATATAATCTTTTTCCCAAGTCCTAATTTAACGTATGAACATCACAGTTTCTTTTAAATAAAATTACAATACGGTTACAAATGGTTTTCTTTACCTACAATTCTCGTAATATTCCAGCATGAATAGACACGGATTTTCTGGAAAAATATCATATTAGTAGGGAAATTCTTGTTTTAATATGGTAGAAATGCTCTATATTTGGCGGGGGATAAGGAGAGAGATTGCTATATCGCTTGCTGTTTTTTAAAATCTACTTTTTTAACATGTTGGCCGTACAAAAGAGGCAACGTGTAATAAAACGCTGCCCTTTCAAAAGTAATCTGAAAACCAAGGTTTGTTATCCGGAATGATCGCTTCTAAATAGGCGATCGTTTCTTCGTTCGCTTCGAGACGGCCTATTTCTTTTAAAGTGGATGCTCTTTTATAGTTTAACAAAAGCGTAACGAGTGTTTGGATGTCGGTTTTAACGTCTGCCTTTACACCGTTTTCGATGGTTACTCTCTTTTGGTCGGCAAATGATAGGACGAACGTTCCGTTGTTCCACTCTAGCAGCGGATCAGAAATGGCAAAAGCAAGTTTGCCGCTCGCGTGCGAGGTAAATGGAAATGAGGCAAGGAAACGATCTACTTCGACTATGCGCGCCATGTAATAAGGAGAGATTTTCTCTTCAATTTCACTGTCTTCCAAAAAGAAGGATAACGGCTCGTTTGTAAAGATCTTTCCTTTTACGTAATAAACCATGGAAAAATGGGCACCAATGAAATTCCAAATTCCGCGACGGGCTTCTTCGTTGTTATAAATCATTTCTTTGACATAAAACGTTTCGTTTTCAACTTTGTAATACATATAGCCTGTCGGGTTGTCGTGTTCATCATAGTAAACACAACCTGTCAGTTCGTCGCGTTCCCATTTAAAATGCTCCTCCCAAGCAAGGCGATTGCGAATCATCGCGCCGTTTGCTTTATGCGAGAATTGGGCATACACCGTGCGGATGTCTTTGTCTGCAAATTCGACCCGTTCAATTCGGCCTGGAACATCATAAGGTTTAGGGATTTGCGTGTCTCTTACCGTGTAAGTAATGACATCAGAAATGATCTCCCAGCCTTTTTTGCGGTAATAGGGAATCGAGTAAGGGAAAAGGTAAGAAATCGTTTGGCCGCGGTTTTTCATGTTTGTTAAGCTTTTCTTCATTAAGTCATTCATTAAGCCAAGGCCTGCATATTCAGGATAAGTGCCCACTCCTGTAACGCCACCCATTTGAAAAGGTTGGCCATGGATGTTAACCGAAAATGGGTAGACGACCATTTGCGAAACGAGTTGATCGCCTGAGAACCAGCCTATCACATCACAGTGTTCAATAATTGGCTTTTTCCATGCTTGCATTTGTTGTTGGCCTATTTCGGAAACATCTTGGTTGGTCACTTGGAAGACATAGTTCAACAGATCAATAGATTGCTGCATGTCCGCACTCCTAACAGGGCGGATTTCCAGTAAATCTCTGCGATTACTAGCCATGATTGTCAAATCCTTTTCTACATGTAATTTTTCTAAAAAGATGCTGGTTTATCAGCGCAGAGTGTGCGCGTTAAGAAAACATACGTGTCTGCAATTGTTTTGCATGCTTCTTGTTCACTCCCGCTATCATACAAATACGTTTGTTCTGCGGCTGATTCAATTAAGCCAATAGCTAATTTGGCAAAACGGGTGGCAGGAAGGGGAAGGCGGATTGTCGCTTGTTTGTCGGCTTGCTCAAGAAAAGCGGTCATCCATTCGTAATAAGGTTCATAAATCAGCTCCCATTGCTGCAAATAATCGCTTGCTGCTAGGCCTGTGTAAATGATCGCGAAAATCCCCCGGTATTCCTTTGTCAACGAAAATGTGCTTTCAATTAACTGATGCAGCTTGCTATGAAAATCCTCTTTCTTGGTGACATCTTGTTCAATCCGTTCCAATGTCTTGCCAACCATTATTCGGGCAAGTTCTGGCATAAGTGCAAGTTTGGACGGAAAGTATAGGTAAAACGTTCCTTGGGCAACGCCCGCCCGTTTCACAATATCGGATACTTTCGTTTTTTCGACGCCATTCGTTTGGAACTCTTCGAGTGCGGCAGCAATGATTTTTTGTTTTTTATCCATAGCCAACTCCTCTGACTGATTATCAGTCATTTTATCGCAACTGAAGCGGCAAAGTCAATTCGTCTACATTGAAACGTCTCGTTACCTTCGCTACAATAAAGACGAAGCGCACATATAGAAAAGAGGGCTTATAATGAAAACAAGTGTGACATTATCGGTTTTAAACTTGGCTCCTGTCCGCGAAGGATTGGGCGTGAGCGACGCGCTAAGGCAATCAATCAAATTAGCCCAGAAAATAGAAGAATTCGGCTACCACCGGTTTTGGGTGGCAGAGCACCATAATATGCCAGGGATTGCAAGCTCTGCTACGGCTGTACTTATTGGGCAAATTGCAGGAGCCACGAAAGCGATTCGTGTCGGTTCTGGCGGGATCATGCTTCCGAACCATGCCCCACTCACGATTGCAGAACAATTTGGAACGTTAAACGCCCTTTACCCAGGGCGCATTGACTTAGGCCTTGGACGTGCGCCAGGGACCGACCAGCTAACGGCCCATGCGCTTAGACGCCACGGCCAAGATGCAAATGACTTTCCTGAGCTTGTAGAAGAGCTGCAAGCGTATTTCCAACCAGAAAGCACGACAAAACGCGTCCGCGCTTATCCAGGAGAAGGAGAAAATATTCCCATTTGGTTGCTTGGTTCCAGTGGGTTTAGTGCTAGGCTTGCAGGTGAAATGGGGTTGCCGTTTGCTTTTGCTGGCCACTTCGCACCTCAACATATGATGCCAGCATTAATGGTTTATAAAGAATCCTTTAAACCTTCTGCTGTATTGGCTGAACCATACAGCATGGTGGCGGTTAACGCGATTGTTGCGGAAACAGCCAAAGAGGCAGAAGTGCTTGCTTCGAGTCTGTACCAGCAGTTTTTGGCGATGATCCGCAACCGGCCAGGCAAGCTGAAACCTGCTGTAGAAAATATCGATGACATATGGACACCTTACGAAAAACAAATGGTGATGGAACAATTAGGTGGCTCTTTTATTGGCACAGCTGCTGATGTCCACGACCGGTTGCTGCGATTTGCCGAAAAAACAGAAACAAACGAGTTCATGTTGCATAGCACTATTTACGATGAGCAGAAACAATATGAATCGTTTCGTCTCCTTGCTGAGCAATTTGGGCTCCTTTCCTAATAGTGTTATTGAAAAAGCTTGATCAAAATGGTCAAGCTTTTTTTGTATGCAAATCCATGTTGGGAAATATTTCTATTTGTCCAGTTGCTGTCATAGACTTTATAACAGCATGCAAAAATAGGGGGTGAGCACATGCTTCTGCTGTACCAATTGCTTGTGTGGTTGACCGTATTAGGGCTGGGGCTATATGTATTTGCGTCTTGGCGGTGGGAAGAGGAGACGAAAAAACGGCTCCCGATCATACGAAGATTATGGTATGCATGGTTTGTCACTGGAGCAGCATTTACATGGACGTTTTACCCGGAAAGTATTTTTACTGAATGGAATCACTATCTGATTGTTGCTTTGCTTTTCGTTGTTGTCGATGCCTTTGTGTTTTTGAGCGCGTACGTGCAACGAATTGGTTCCAATGTGTTTACAATCGATACCGGCCAACTGATTGAAGCAAACGACCAAGTGCTCAAAGCGCAGCAAGACAGGCTAAAAGCTTTTTTTCGTTTACTAAAAAGTGACTCGATTAACGTCTATTACGGAGGGCAGCGTGCATATATTACCGGTGTGAGAGAAATTCTAGCAAGGTTGGCCGACAAGACGGAAATCCAAGCAAGTGTCTTTCCTTTCATGACACAAGGCGATAAAGACCATTTGCTTGTGCATTTCAAAGACCGCACGACGGTAAGAGCGACATTGGAAAGACAGGATGTTTACTACGGAGAAAAAGATAAACTTGTTTTCATTCCTGTGATTTTACAAGGGGAGAGCCATGTCATTAAACTGTCTTCTGAAGAGCGGCTTACCGAATTCGATGCACTCTTGTTTGCCTCACTTGTGGCCATTTATGATCTTCTGTCTCAAGGCGGGGATGAAGAGCAGTATGAAGAATGAAAAATAGGCATAGCCATTCTCACCGATGAAAGCATGCAGGAATAGTCTATCTTATAATGAGTTGAGTGGGTGAAGGGTTGATGAAGAAGACGACAAAGAAATCAACTAACAGCGTGCTTCCTGGATTTGCTACCTCTCCGTACACGGCTGATTTGCAAAAAAAGAACAAAGAAGCGATTCAGCTATTTAAGAAATGGAAATCGGACAAAAAACGGAAAGCGCGCTAGGCAGAATGGGATCATCCATTCTGCTTTTTTGTGTTTAAGTTGCCAATCCCTATAAAATTCGATACGGTAAAGGAAGACTAAATGAAAGAAGGATTCTTGTGATAAAACTTAGTGTCCTAGACCAAGTTCCTCGCTCCAGTGAGACAACAAATGAAATTGCCTTAAAGGAAACAGCCGACTTGGCTCAAGCAGCTGAAAGCATGGGCTATTTCCGTTACTGGGTGGCCGAACACCACGATTTGCATGGCTTGCTTTCGCCAAGCCCAGAAATTTTACTAGCCTACATCGGTGCTAAAACCAACTCAATCCGCTTAGGAGCTGGAGCAATCTTGCTTCCTCATTATGCCCCTTTTAAAGTGGCAGAGTCTTTTCACATGCTTGCCAACCTTTTTCCAGGGCGGATCGACCTTGGCTTGGGCCGTTCGCCAGGGGGTTCGGCAGAGGCTGCGGAAGCCCTTTCTGGCAACTTTATCGAACGCATTCATACGATGGACGAGCGTATGACGGAGCTAATGCACTTTCTGAAACGTGACTTTCCAGAAGGGCATAAATACGCTTCCTTACAAGCTGTGCCTCTTCCTTATGAACAGCCGGCGGTGTATATGCTTGGAACGTCTAAGAAGAGCGCTGCCTTAGCGGCTAAACATAACCTCCAGTATGTTTATGGCCATTTTATGGATGATCAAAACGGCCAAGATGTCATTGCCCACTATCGAAAGCGTGCGAATCAGGCTACGAAGCCAATTGTTTGTGTGTTTGTTTTATGCGCCGAATCGAACGAAAAAGCGAGGCAGCTTTACCGCTCTGTGCGGCTGTGGCAAACAGCCAATCAACAAGGGAGGATGATGGCCGCGATCCCGACTGAAGCGGAAACGGCTTATTTTCTCACCCAATTGAACGAAGAAGACCGTGCTGCTGTAATGAATGTGCCATCAACCGCCATTGTGGGCGACAAACAGCATGTGAAAGAACGCATGGATGCCATTGCTAATTCGCTTCATGTCGATGAGTTGATGGTGTTGACGCATGCGCCTGAGCTTAGCGATCGCCTTCATTCATACCGGCTATTGGCTGAAATTTACCCACAACTTGTTTCCTTATAGGTCCCCTATAAGCGCTGCCCATGTGTCCTGGCGGCGCTTTTTCTCTTCTTCAAAAGTAGGCACCAATCCAAATTCGCGACATACGTTGAAATAAACGGCATTGCAAATGAGGTGGTTAGATGGAAGTGTACCGCCATATCCATGAACTCATAGGTTCAACCCCCATGCTTGAACTGACGGCCTTTCCGCTCCCGCGCCGTGTGCGTTTATTTGCAAAGTTGGAGTATACCAATCCTGGAGGAAGCATTAAAGACCGTTTAGGCATCAAACTCCTCAAGGAAGCAATTGCCACCGGTAAAATCACACCGAAGGGCACATTGATTGAGCCAACGGCTGGAAATACAGGGATTGCTCTTGCGCTCGCAGCGATTGGCACGGATGTAAAGGTCATTTGTGTCGTGCCAAAGGCATTTAGCATCGAAAAGCAGCAGCTGATGCGCGCCCTTGGAGCTGTCATTGTCCATACACCGAGTGAACATGGGATGAAGGGAGCAATTGCAAAAGCAAAAGCGTTAGAACAAGAGCTTGATGATGCTTATTGCCCGCAGCAGTTCAGCAATAAAGCGAATCCACTCGCTTATTATGAGACGCTTGGCCCAGAAATCGTTCACGAGCTTGATGGCAAAGTTGATGTTTTTGTTGCAGGCGCTGGAACAGGAGGGACATTTTCAGGAACAGCCGCTTATTTAAAAGAAGTGATCCCTGGCATTCGCACTGTTGTGGTGGAACCAGAGGGTTCGATTTTAAATGGTGGGGAGCCAGGACCGCACCGGACTGAGGGAATTGGGATGGAATTCATCCCAGACTTTGTAAACAGGTCTTTATTTGAAGCCATTTATACGATTTCAGACAACCAAGCGTTTAAGCGGACACGCGAACTCGCTGAACATCAAGGTGTGCTTGTCGGCAGTTCTTCAGGTGCTGCTCTTGAAGCTGCCTTGCGAGAGGCTGAAATGGCCGACGAAGGTGCCCATATCGTCACTGTCTTTCCTGACGGGGCGGAACGGTATTTGAGCAAAGGCATTTATGAGGAGGAACCTTTGTGAGGAAAAAGACACAGCTTATCCATGGTGGCATTGGAATGGATGCTGAAACAGGCGCAGTCACGCCACCGATCCATCCAGCCAGCACATTTAAACAAAAAGGAATTGGCAACTTTCAATATGAGTATGGGCGAACGGGCAACCCGACGCGCCATGCGCTTGAGTCTTTGCTTGCTGATATAGAAAGCGGGGCCCATGGGTTTGCCTTTGCCTCAGGATTGGCTGCGATCACCGCAGTGATGAAGCTTTTTTCATCTGGTGATCATATCATTGTAACCGACGATGTGTATGGCGGGACATACCGGCTATTTACAAAGATTTTGCAAAGGGAAGGGATTGCAGCTACTTTTGTCGATACGGAGGATCAAGCGGCTGTCGCAAGGGCAAGAACAAGCAAAACGAAAGCGATTTTTATTGAAACGCCAACAAATCCATTGCTGAAAGTAACGGATATACGGAAACTGGCCAGCTATGCGCAAGCGGAAGAATTGCTTCTTATTGTTGATAATACGTTTGCCACCCCTTATTGGCAAAACCCTCTTGTATTAGGAGCGGATATCGTCGTCCATAGCGCTACAAAATATTTAGGCGGCCATAGTGACGTTGTTGCTGGCGCGGTAGTCGTTAAAGACGAAAAACTAGCTGAAACGCTCGCTTTTATTCAAAATGCGACAGGCGCTGTTCTTGGCCCAACTGACAGTTGGCTATTGATGCGGGGCATCAAAACGCTCGGTGTAAGAATGGAAGAAATTGAAACGAATGCGCGTATGCTCGTGAAATTTTTGCTTGGCCATCCAAATGTCAGCCGGATTTACTATCCAGGTTTAGTTGAACATCCTGGCCATGCAACGCATGCTTTGCAAGCGAGAGGGTTTGGCGGCATTATTTCTTTTGAGGCTGCGAGTGAAGAAATTGCTGACAATGTGTTAAACAAAACGACCTATTTTACTTTAGCAGAGAGTCTCGGAGCAGTTGAAAGCCTGATTTCATTGCCAGCTAAAATGACTCATGCCTCGATCCCAGAAGACAGGCGCAGTGCCCTTGGCATTACAAATACACTCGTTCGTTTGTCTGTTGGTTTAGAAGACTTTGAGGATCTGGCCGAAGATTTGGAAATAGGGCTTACAGTGTTTTAAACACGTGCGATACGCGCGTGTTTTTTTATGTAACTAGGACGTTTGTCACGTTTTGAGGAAGCAAAAATGAGAGGATAAAACGACAATGTATGTTTTTCAGGTTAATCGTGGAAAACAAAAGGCTAGTGTTCGTCATCGGAGTCGCTCTTCTATGAGCAAATGGAAGCAATTTCAAAAAAGCAGTTGAAAATGAGAATCGTTATCAATATAATGAGAATAGAGAAGACGAGGAGGGATTGAATGTTTTTTTTGCAAACGAAAACGCTCATTGTCGAAGAAGGACATGGAGACAAGATGGTCGAAAAATTCGCTGCTGACGGAATCATTGAAGAGCAGCCAGGGTTTATTGATTTACAAGTAATGAAACAAAAACCACGAAAAGGCCAAGAAGAGATTTTAGTGCTGATTCGCTGGGATTCAGAAGAGTCGTGGAAGGCTTGGGAAAAAAGTGATGCCCATCTGGCTGGCCATCGTGCCAATCGTGGCAAGCCTAAACCTTCATTTATCATTGATTCCAACCAAAAAGTATACAACCACTTAGCTGGCAAATCGTTTCGCAAACCTGTTAAACACGAAAGCTAATGGACTATTGGAACGTTAAAAAGAAAGGCGATGAACCGGTGTTGTACAAGTATAACGGGGCAACCCGTTTTTTTAAAACATAATTGAGAATAAATCTCATTGGATTTCCAGAAGGGATGAAAACATGGCTCCATCAACGAAACATATTGCCGAAAGTGCGTCATTTCAAGCATTTGTAAACGGCTTTATTCGTGAGACGGGGGCAGGGTGCATAAAGGCATTAACAACTGTCGATGAAGTCGAATTACAACAAAAGATGCACGGCCCTTTCATCATGGAACTGCATTTGCCAATACAGAAAACAACGTTATGGATCGATGTGCCTTACAGGTCCCTTGTCGGCCGCCACACGTTTGGGGATGTTTTTCGAATTAAGCAAGGAGGAAAGTGGCAGCAAGAAGAGCCTTTTTCAGCCATGATTTTGCTTGTACAAGAGTTGCATGCACAAGCGAAATCAAATCCGGAAAAGCGAAGCTCTTGTTTTGAAGAATGCTTGTTGCGCATGATCGATAGTCTTCAAACGATGCACTCCTATATCGAAGTACGTCAAAAAGACGGGGGGGAACTATACGAAAGTAAACAATGTTTTATTGATTCGGAACAGTCGCTCTTGTATGGCCATTGGTTCCATCCAACACCGAAAAGTAGGCAGGGTATGGCTTATTGGCAACATTCATTATATGCACCGGAGTTAAAAGGACGGTTTCAGCTCCATTATTTTCTTGTCCACCATGACCTTGTTGAACACGGCTCGTTGCTTGAGAGCAGCGCCTGTGAATTGGTGGCACAAGACGTTGGCGCTCCGTCATTTCGAAATAACGATCAAAATTGGATTGTCTTTCCGATGCATCCGCTCCAAGCCCAATACTTGCTAAAGCACACTTCTGTTATAAAGGCAATGGAACAAGGGTTGATAAAAGACATAGGACCAGCGGGGAAGCTTTTTAGCGCAACCTCTTCGATACGAACGGTTACAAGTGAATCAGGAAAATGGATGTATAAGTTTTCGATTCCAGTAAAAGTCACCAATTCACTCCGATTGAACCGGCGTCATGAACTTCAAGCAGGAATGTTGGTAGCAACGTTGCTCCACCACTCGGAGACGCTCCGGATAAATAAGGGGTTTCACATGATCGGGGATCCAGCTTATATGACGGTACGTTTGCCTGGAATGGAAGAAAGCGGGTTTGAAACGATCATTCGTGAAAATCCGTTTCAAGATGGCGGTGCCGGCGTCACTTCTATTGCTGCTCTTACCCAAGATCCATTGCCTGGCTATGATTCAAAGCTTGCGGGCTTAATGAAAAAGGTCGCGGTGCGCGAATGCCTACCAGTCTCCACAGTTAGCATTCATTGGTTTAAACACTATATTGACGTGGCTGTTCGGCCACTTATCCATTTGTACGACGAACTTGGTTTGGCACTTGAAGCACATCAACAAAATAGCCTAATCAACATTTATAGCGGCTACCCGAGCGCTTTTTATTACCGTGACAATCAAGGCTATTACTTGGCAAATTCTTATAAAGACGCTCTGTTGGCAAAAGAGCCTAAATTAAAGGACGTCGATGGACTATTTTACAAGGACGCCCTCATTGACGACCGATTTGCGTACTATTTGATCTTGAACCAAGTGTTTTCATTAATCTGCCGTTTTGGTGTTGACGGTCTCCAGGAAGAAGCGGTTTTGCTTGAAGTGTTGCGTTCAGCGCTCGCTGAACTGGAGGTTACTTTAGTTGGAGCAGGCAAGCGTTTTGTACAAGGGTTACTGGGAAACGAACAGCTTGCTTGCAAAGCAAATTTACTAACGCGCTTCCACGATGTCGATGAACTAGCCGAAGAGTTAGAACAAGCGGTCTATACGTCAATCAAAAACCCGTTTAAAAGCACGGGTAAAAAAGAAGGTGTCGCCTATGCACATGCAGGCAGCGCCATATTCTAAGGCAGCGTTGCGGGTACGACGTCAATTGATGGAAGCGATCCTATTTGAAAAGTTGCTGGACGTCGAGGAAACGAATAAAAGCAATGGGGATACGGTATTTACCGTGTACGGTCGTTCGTGTTTGTTCCAATGCATAGGAAAGCGGTCTGCTTTTGGGCGGATTCGTTTGCGGCAAGGACCGTACCGACTCATAGGCGAACGCCAAGTGCGGCTGGCGAGAATAGAGGAAATCGTCAATGAACTGACTGCCGAAGAAACGAGAAAACAAGCGCTGATAGAAGAACTTTTCCAAACGATAAAGCTAAGTGATTGGAATGAAACGAAGCTTAGAAAGACAGTATCGAGAAGGGGATTGGCTTATGAACAATTGGAAGCAGCGCTAATCGAAGGCCATCCTTACCATCCTTGTTTTAAAGCACGAAAAGGGTTTTCGTTTGACGATCATGATCGTTATGGGCCCGAAGCTCAACAATCATTTCACCTTGTCTGGCTTGGCGTTCGCAAGCAAGACGCGATTGTCCATTATCCTCAGGAAGCAGGTTCCTTTTTGCAGCAGGAATTAGGCGCTCCCGTCTGGCAAGCGCTCGTAAAAGCATTATCTGAAGCGGGCGGCCAACTTAGTGAATACGAGTTCGTCCCTGTTCATCCGTGGCAATGGCAAGCGCTTAATGAACATTTGCTCCAACAAGCGATCAAAAGGGGAGACGTGTTGTACTTAGGCCAATTTGGCGACGCATACTGTGCGACTCAATCTTTAAGAACAGTCATGAATGTCGAGCATGGAACGAAAGCGCAATTAAAATTGCCGTTAAATGTCGTCAATACCTCTTCGGTTCGTACAATCCCGCCTCATTTGATTGCAGCGGCTCCAGCTATTTCCGTGTGGTTACAACGCATCATTGACAGTGACCCGTTTTTAAAAGACGAAATCGGCGTTGAGCGCCTAGCAGAGTATGCCGGGGTGGCGTACGAACCTAAAGGCAAACAATGGAACAAAGCGATCCTTGGCCAGATCGGTTGTATTTGGCGCGAAAGCGTTCCCTCCAAACTGAGGCCAGGGGAGCAGGCGATTCCAATGAACGCTTTACCACTGATAGAAGAAGACGGCGCGTTGTTTATCGCCCCTTTTATAGAGCGGTTTGGGATAGAGGCGTGGCTTATGCAGTTATTCAGAATAAGCGTAATCCCTGTAATCCATTTCCTAGCTGAGCATGGAATCGCTCTCGAAGCACATGGGCAAAATGTCATTCTTGTAACTGAAAAAGGGTGGCCAAAACGCGTGATTTTGCGTGACTTTCATGAAAGTATCGAATACAAAGAGAGTTTTGTGAAAGAACGTGCTTGGATCCCGCACTTTTCCACATTGCATCAAGCATTTCAATCAGGGAAAACCGACGAGTATTATTGGATGTCTTCCCTTGAAGCACTAAGGGAACTAGTGATGGATACTGTTTTTGTTTATCAGCTCACAGAACTATCGTGGCAACTGGAACAACATTTTCACTTTAGCGAGCAGCAATTTTGGTCATTGGTCGATTGCGTCATCCGTGATTACGCTGCCAGGGAACTCGTACCGCCAGAGCGTTTGCAAGCTTTACGGTTAGCTGCTCCTGTTATCGCTACAGAGTCACTGCTAACGAGCAAGGTGACAGGGAAGGAGAACTGTCGCCATTTGGTCAACAATGAACTTGGGAGGGAAAGCCGTACATGTTAACTGTAAACGATTGCACCTATACAAAAGATGATTTGAAGCGGTGCGAACAACAGTTTGCTATGCACTCCATCTGGAAAACAGCTGAACAATGGCGGATTGCTGTCTGCCCACAAGAAATTGAAAAATGGATTGCGCTCCTGTTATACGTCAAAAAAAGAGGCGGCAGTATAGTGCCGATCCATCCAAGTACGCCTCTTGCTGCAGCGAAGAAGATTGCTGTGCAAGCTCGTTGTGCTTACTTATTCTTTCATACGTTTGAAACGCCATTGACGCTCTCAAACCCGGTCAGCACCTTTCCTCCAGGGCTTGTCCAGTTTAGTTCAGGCACGACCGGGGTACCAAAACAATTGGAGCGCAGTTGGTCATCGATTGATGAGGAGCTAGCCGCTTACACCGAGCGTATGGCTCGTGTGGACGTCGATACGGTCGTGGTTGCCTGTCCAGTCACCCATTCCTATGGACTCATTAGTGGGGTGTTAGCCGGACTGTCCCAGGATAAGGAGGTAGTTGTGTTAACTGCGCAAAATCCAAAATATGTACTTAAAAAACTAACCGATTATCCCAACCATTTGTTGTATGGTGCCCCGCCACTTCTGTACGCATTGGCAAAGCTAAGCAATGGGGACACGCTTCAGGCCGTCATGACCTCGGGAACACGTTTGCCAGAGGAATGGTTTCAGTCAATCCAATCAAACAGCCAAATGCTGCTGCAACAATATGGTTGCTCGGAAGCTGGCTGTATTAGCATCGCTATGCCACTTCGTTTTTCTGAAGAATTGGGCGTGCCCCTTCGCCATGTACAGGCCAAAGCAGGGACGGCGAGAAACAATCCTAGCGAGATTCAAGTCACCATTGGCAGACGCACAATCAACACAGGCGATCTAGGCTACATCGATCAAGATGGAGCTCTTTGCTTTCGGGAACGACTGGACGACATGATTAATGTCGCGGGATTGAATGTTTATCCTCACGAAGTCGAACACGTATTGCGCGAACATCCTAGCGTAGAAGATGCGGTCGTCTATAAAAAGGCAGATTCCTATGCAGGAGAGCGTGTTTGCGCGCAAGTGTCTGCCAGAACGGAGACGTTATCCCTTCCTGAATTGCGGAGCTATTGCATAAGCCGGCTAGCGCCTCATCAAGTTCCACATGAAATGACCATTGTTGAAGAGATTGCAAAAAGCGCGAACGGAAAAGTAAGCCGCGTAAAGTTAGGAGAAGCAAAAGGATGACGAAAAAGGAAGCTATGGATGCGATTTACACGATTTTAGAGCATGAATTAAAATTGCCAACGCTTGAACAGTTTCATCAAGACGCGCGAATGAACGAAGATCTAGCGCTTGATTCCATTATGATTTTGCAGCTTTTGCTTGAACTAGAGATGAAATATGGCGTTGCCATCCCAGATGAGCACATTGATATAAAAGCATTTTACACAGTCGGCGCATTGGCTGCGTTTGTTGCCGACAAACAGGAAGAGCCGCTTTATGATTAAAGTCCACTGTTTTGTCAGTTGCATATGCGAAGTTCTTAAAAAAAGAGGCATTGACCATCGTCCTTATTATTTTGGTGTGTGGGATGCTGATTTTGCCATCGACGATTCGTATGCTTTAGCTTATCATTCCGAAACAATCGACCATTCCTTTTTGAAAAACTGGTATCGTCATTTGTACGGAATTGACATGCACGAGTGGTATAAAAAGGAGCAAACGAAAGAAGCCAATATCGCCAAGCTTGAAACGTTGCTTGAAACGAGGCCTTCTTTTCGCAACGTAATGGTGATGCTTGATTTGGCGCTTTTGCCAGAACGGGAAAATAAATTCCATCAAAAGCCGTTCCCTCATTATGTGCTGTTAGAAAAAACAGGCACGGAAAGCCAATGGCTTATGCTCGATCCCGACTACCGTTGGGAAGGCGTCATAGAAAAAGAGCGGATTTTAGAGGCGATCCGTTCCCCTGACGTAGGGGGTGGCTTTTATTTTGATGCGAAACAGATCCATCAGCCGACGCCAGAAACAGTCGAGGCCTATTTTCAAACATGTATGAAGTTGCATTCGAATCCTCTTACCGAAGGGGTGAGAACGATTGTTGAAGCCTATGTGAACGGAAGTGAAAAGGCGCGTTGTTCAGCGCTTGCCGTAGCTTTAAAACAGTTGCCTGTGCTGGCGATTCGCAAATATGCGTATGAACATGCGTTTGCTTACTTTTGGAAGGAACTTGGCTTTAAGGAAGCTGAATTTGAAGAGTGGTGCGATGAAATCGAGAAATTGGCGAAAGGCTATACGACGATTCATTACCGGGCAATGAAACTTTCTCGAACCAAACATGAGCGGGATTATCAAGCGGTGCTTGCTCAACTGGAAAAACAAGATCTACGGGAAAGGCGAATCAAACACAGGCTATACGATTATTTTAGGGAATGGCAACAATTACAAGAAATGGCTAGGGGGGTGAACGCATGAATGTGTCGATTTGTACCATTTCTTTTCGCCATGCATTAGTGTCGATCGACCAGCTTGCTGATTGGGCGAAGGCCCACGATGTCGATGGAATTGAATTGTGGGCCCCTCATGCCCGCCACTTGTTTGCCACTCCATCCTACAATGGCGACTGGCTTAAAAAACAGGGCCTGATCGTACCAATGGTAAGTGATTACTTTCCGCTTTATGAGGAATGGAATACATTAATAGAGGCTGCCAAACAGGCATCACGTCTATTGACGAGATGGAATACGAACCACATCCGCACATTTGCCGGTGCAAAGGGAAGCAAGGATACGACAAAAGCAGAACGAGCCTATCTTGTAAAACGGTTAGCTTGTCTTTGTGACTACTTTTTCGACAAAGGGCACTATGTGTTGGTTGAAACACATCCCCATACGCTATGTGATACAGTCCCATCCACGCTGCAATTGTTGGCGGAAGTCGATCATCCAGGGTTAGCAATCAATTTTGATGTCCTTCATGTATGGGAAAGCGGAGCGGATGTAAACGGTGCGTTTAAACAATTGCAGCCTCATATCCGCCATCTGCATGTAAAAAACATTCGCTCGCCAGAAGACTTAGATGTATTTGCGCCTGAAAATGTTTATGCTGCTGCCGGATCTAGAGAGGGAATGGCCGGGCTGTTTAATGGATGCGTTGATTATGAGTCCTTTCTGTCAGCGAATCAATTGGACGGCGTCAATGTATCGATTGAATGGTTCGGGAACGAACCGTTTCACGTGTTAGAGCAAGACTGCCAGCAATTAATGAAATGGAAAACAGTCCCCAATAGAGTGGTGCATTAGAAGAATTGCTTTAACGGGCCGCAGCTCTCTTTTGGGCAATGATCCATGGAACGGCGGCACGCAAGTCCGGGAAGCGTGCGTCTGCTTGGAAATCGTCCTCAGTGCGTGCATGAACTAAGACCGTTTGGCAGCCTGCCTTTTGGCCCGCGCGAATGTCTGGCTCGCGGTCGCCTACCATGACACTCGCGGGCAAGTCAACGTGATGTTTGTCCGCTAGTTTTTTGAGTAAATAGGCTTTTGGTTTACGGCAAGGACATCCTTCATTAGGTTTATGGGGGCAATAAGCGATATCGTCGATTGTTGCCCCTTGCGCTTTTAAGTCGGCCTCCATTTTTTCATGGATGCGCTCGAGCTTTTTTTCTTTCATGTAACCAAGTCCAATGCCGCCTTGATTGGTAACAACAAAGACGAGAAAGCCAGCTTTGTTAAAGAAGCGGATCGCTTCGGCCACACCATCCAGCAAGTGGAAGTCGTTTGCATCGTTAACGAATTTGACACGCTTGGATAATACTTCGTTAATGACTCCATCACGGTCTAAAAAAACGGCTTGTTTCAAGTTGATCCTCCCTTTCATGTTTTTAAATCCTCAGAAGTGCAAAAGTGTCGTTCCCATTTACGATGTGCATTTACAAACAGGAATATCCCGAGCCGGATTGTTCTTACATGTGCTAAAGTTAAAGAAAAAAGGAGGGGATAAACGTGGACATAGCAGGCAAAAACAGAGAGCAATGGTTGGCAGCTTACCCACTTTTACAACAAATTGTATTGACAAAGGAAGTGTGGTGGGCCAATCCGAACAGGCAGCCTGCTAGCGAAGGGCTAGCACGCCTTTCTTTAAAGGAAGAGGACGTGAAGGAAGCAGAACAGCGGTTGCGACGCTTTGCCCCATACATAGCAAGCGTGTTTCCGGAAACGAAAGGGGCAGGGGGCTTGATCGAATCGCCGCTTATCGACATTCCCACAATGAAGCACAAGCTTGACCAACGATTTGGCCAAAACGTGCCAGGCCGACTTTTGCTGAAAGGCGATCACGCGCTGCCTATTTCAGGCTCCATTAAAGCGCGGGGCGGTATTTATGAAGTGTTGAAACATGCGGAAAGCTTGTTGGTCGACCAACAAATTCTCACTAAACAAGACGATTATTCATTGATCGCCACTGACGCAGTCCAATCGTTTTTCTCGTCTTATGCCATTGTTGTTGGATCAACAGGTAATTTAGGATTAAGCATTGGCATCATTAGCGCAAAGCTAGGTTTTCGCGTGACGGTACACATGTCAGATGATGCAAAGCAATGGAAAAAAGACATGTTGCGAGAAAAAGGCGTGCGTGTGGTCGAACATTCCGCCGATTACAGCAAGGCAGTCGAAGAGGGAAGAAAAGAATCAGACGCCGATCCGAACAGCTATTTTATTGATGACGAACATTCAATTGATCTATTTGTAGGGTATGCTGTCGCTGCATTTCGCTTAAAAGAACAGTTGCAGGAAAAGGGAATTGCCGTCACAAAAGACCAACCGCTCCACGTCTATCTTCCATGTGGCGTTGGCGGCGGTCCTGGCGGGGTTGCTTTCGGCTTGAAGCTCGTTTTCGGTGACGCTGTCCGCTGTTTTTTCGCAGAGCCTACCCATTCGCCATGTATGTTAATTGGTATGTTAACTGGAAAGCACCAGCACATTTCTGTCCAAGACTTTGGAATCGACAACCAAACAGCAGCCGACGGTCTTGCGGTAGGGAGACCGTCTGGCTTTGTTGGCCGCATGATGGCTCCATTGCTTGAGGGCATCTACACAATCGCCGACCCGATGCTTTATACACTCTTGGCTGATCTCGCCGACGCAGAAGGCCTCTATTTGGAGCCATCAGCAGTTGCGGGATTATACGGCCCTGTACAGCTTGAAAAGAGAGGGCTATATACCGATGCAGCGACTCATCTTGTCTGGGCGACAGGAGGAAGCATGGTGCCTAAAGAGATCATGGAAACGGATTACCAACTAGGTGTCAACTTACGGACTGAGCAGTAGATTGAGTGCCAATACTCACGCCGAGGTACAGAAAGCAAAACGGTACTGGTTTTCTCTTATCTATGCTACACTGGGCACTGGATAAAGAGAGAGGGAGTACGACAACTATGAAATTCGTATCGTGGAATGTCAATGGCCTGCGCGCATGTGTAAAAAAAGGCTTTTTAGATTTTTTTCAACAAGTGGATGCGGACGTGTTTTGCTTACAAGAAACGAAGCTGCAAAAAGGGCAAATCTCGCTTGAGTTGCCTGGTTATGAACAATACTGGAACGATGCGGAGCGTAAAGGCTATTCAGGGACAGCGATTTTTACTAAACACTCTCCGCTGTCTGTCACATATGGAATCGGCGATCATTTTCCAGAGAACGAAGGGCGGGTCATCACCCTTGAGTTTGAGACCTACTATGTCGTAACGATGTATACCCCTAATGCCAAACGAGACTTAAGCAGGCTGCCATACCGGCTGCAGTGGGAGAAAGCCGCTAGGGAATACCTGACTCTATTAGCGACACAAAAACCAGTTGTCTTCTGCGGTGATCTCAATGTCGCCCACCAGCCGATTGATGTTCGAAACGACCGAGCGAATGTCGGCAATTCAGGTTTTACGGATGAAGAAAGAGCCGAGTTTGGCAAACTGCTGGAGGCAGGGTTTGTTGATACATTTCGCCATTTTTACCCTGATGATGAGGATGCCTTTACATGGTGGTCGTACATGGCCAATGTCCGAGCCCGTAACATTGGCTGGCGCATTGATTATTTCCTTATTTCCAGGGCGTTGATGCCTTATCTTGTCGACGCTTCTATTCATTCATCGGTTTTGGGCAGCGATCACTGTCCGATAGAACTATGCCTCGATTTGCAACCAAATGAATCATCGCGACCGTTTTAAAGCGAGTTGCTCGTGCTCGTGCAACTCGCTTTTTCGGTCTTCCTATCGATAGTGTGTCATTGCTGACAATGAAGAACACTGGGATAATTCGCCACTTCTGCTTATGCAAGTTGGTCATTATGCGTTATAATAACGTGGAGAACCAGCGCTTTGGCCTGGAATTGAATAAGGGAAAGAGAGTGGGTACCGCTATGGGCCGTAAATGGAATAATATTAAAGAAAAAAAAGCTTCTAAAGATGCCAATACAAGCCGGATTTACGCCAAATTTGGCCGTGAGATTTATGTAGCTGCCAGACAAGGAGAGCCTGATCCTGAATTAAACCAAGCTTTAAAAGCAGTACTAGAACGGGCGAAGACATACAATGTCCCGAAGTCAATCATTGACCGCGCCATTGAGAAGGCGAAAGGCGGCTCTGATGAAAGTTATGAGGAACGTCGTTATGAAGGGTTTGGGCCAAACGGGGCGATGGTGATTGTCGACGCCTTAACAAACAATGTCAACCGCACCGCGTCTGACGTTCGCGCTGCTTTTGGGAAAAATGGCGGGAACATGGGCGTCAGTGGTTCAGTCGCCTATATGTTTGACAGAGTGGCTGTGATCGGTTTTGAAGGAAAAACAGCCGATGAAGCACTAGAGATTTTAATGGATGCCGATGTTGACGCCAAAGACATCATCGAAGAAGATGACACGGTGATTGTTTATGCAGAACCAGACCAGTTTCATGCTGTCCAAGAAGCGTTCCGAAACGCCGGGATAGAGGAGTTTTCTGTGGCCGAGTTTTCAATGATTGCCCACAACGAAGTGACGCTTTCAGAGGATGTGCAAGCACAGTTTGAAAAAATGATTGACGCGATTGAAGACTTGGAAGATGTACAACAAGTTTATCACAATGTTGACTTGGCTTAGGAGGGACAAGGAAGGATAACCATGGCTTTCCGCTGCCTAAATATCCTTTCAGGAGCATGCTGATTTACTGAGATGTCAGGCTATTAGTGGCGCCCGTTTCTGCTGATTGACGCTAGCGGAACGGGAAAAGCCATAGCCGTCGTGTTCTCTTCCCATACACGTTGCATTGCTGGTACCATTAACAGATATTTCGGAATAGGGGAGAATACCGAAAAATTTTTGGGGAGGAAACAAAATGAAAAAAAGCGCATGGTTTCTCATAAGCACATTGTTAACATTAGTGGCATGCCAATCAGAGGAAACAGGGATTTTGCCGAAAAAGGCATTGTCCGAATCGGAAGAACGGTATTTGCAAATCGGCACCACTTATTCGTTTTCCTTTGATTTAAGCAATGCTGGTCACCAAGAAATAGAAGAGCTAAGCTTTTATAGCAAACGGTATCAAGACGGTGAACCCGTAGAAGAGACTCTAATGAGTTGTTCACACTGTTTTTTGACAAAGACACACCTTTCTCGGCTTATGAAGAACTTACGTTAGCGATAAAGGAACAAGAATTGGATGAGACGTTATACTATACATGCTGGATAGAAGGTGTAGAGAAAGAAGGGGATCGGGTCATGTACTCGACTGGCCCTCTAGCAGTGCCTGCGCTTTCTGGAGTAGACGGGAAAGTGGCGCTAGAAGCAGAGCAGCTGGATTTGCAAATGGAAGATAACCCCCTTGTTTTGATCCATTCAGGCAACAGTGGCGCATCGAATTGGTATGAACCAAAGCAGCTTCAACAAACGATTGCCGACGAACAAGATGTGCTCGTTTTCGGCCTTATTTGGCATTAGGCAAGGACGGCTCAAAAATAGCGTATGGCCTTATGATGATTTAAGACAAATAGAACGATTGGAGCGATGGACGATGCCGATGGCGATTGTGTTCGTGCTATGTGCTGCGATGCTATGGGGAACAACAGGGACAGCGCAAGCATTTTTAATTGGCGCCCATCCGTTAGTAGTGGGGGCTGCGCGGCTATTGCTCGGGGGAATGAGTTTACTCCTGTTTGCTATTTTGACTGGCAAATCGCTAAATATAAAGGGGTGGCCGAAATGGCCATTTTTTGTGAGTATTGCGGCTATGGCTGCTTACCAACCATTCTTTTTTACGGCTGTGTCAATGACTGGCGTTGCGGCAGGAACCGTTATCGCCATTGGCAGTGCCCCAATAGTAGCAGGCTTGTTGGAGTGGGCCTTTTTTAAGCGGGTTCCAGGAAAGCGGTGGATGCAAGCAACAGCCTTGGCGATTGCCGGCTGTGTGTTGCTAATGACCGCTGGCGATCAGTCCGTAGTTGTGTCACCGCTAGGGCTTTTGTTTGCTATAGGGGCAGGGCTTTCCTTTGCTGCTTATACATTAGCAAGCAAAGGGCTTCTAGCCAAAGGGGAGCCTGAAGTCGTCGTCGCATTTATCTTTTCTTTCAGCGCGATCGTGTTGTTGCCAACGTTCTTTTTATTTGAGGTCAGCTGGCTGCTTCATTGGCAAAATGGGCTCGTTGTTTTGCATTTAGGCTTGCTTGCGACTGGCTTGGCCTACATGCTTTTTGCGAAAGGACTAAAAGAAATTCCAGGTTCTCTTGCTGTAACGCTTGCATTAGCCGAACCGCTTACTGCGGCCCTTCTAGGAGTCAGCCTTGTGGGGGAGTCGCTCTCTTTCTACTCATGGGGCGGCATTGCGTTGCTGTTGCTTGGCCTTTTGCTTGCTTCCATTGCGCCAAAACAAACACAGTCAAAACGGAGTTTATCGCAGTAGGCGAAAAAAATAAGCAGGAGGGGGACCTGCTTATGAACGGTGTTCCTTTATGTTGTTCCCACTTTCAACACATGCCATTTGCCACTTTCGGTTAAACGAGCATGTACTTGTCGAGCCAATTCTTTTGCTGCCATCACATCAGTAAAAGCCTTGATGGGGCAATAGCGCTGGCTGTGAAGGACAGTTACCGAGCCGTCATGCAAACAAGCAAGGGTATACATATGGCCGACCTCCATTTGTTGTAGTGGATACAATGTTAGTTTGCTGCAAATGGCGGTTTAAGGCAATCTTTATTGCAAAGGCTTTATTCTTTTTTAATTGTTGTCACATAACGTGGGTCTTATTTCGCCCTGCAAAAGCCATGTCTATCTTTTAGGCGGAAAAGTACAGTTTAATCAGGAAGGCCGAGAGCAATTTTGGCGTAACGTGACATTCTATCTTTTGACCAAGGCGGGCTCCAAACGATATTCACATCAACTTTTCCAATCTCCCCAAGTTCTTGTAATTCGGAAAGGGCCCGCTTGACGTCCGCTTGAATTGTTCCTGCAAGTGGACAGCCCATGGTCGTTAGCGTCATTTCTACCGTAACGTTGAACTCATCGTCTAGTTCAATGCCATAAACGAGGCCGAGATTGACAATATCAACACCAAGCTCAGGGTCAATCACTTCTTCTAATTGCGCCATTACCCGTTCTTTCGTTTCGTTTCTTTCTTCTTCTGTAGGCATAAGCTCACCTCCGCTAGATGTTTCCTTCTATTGTACAGACGGACAAAGAATGTTACCAGCAATCTGCTTATGGGCTTAGTCTGTCCAAATCATCCTTCTTTATTGACCACGAAAAAAGACGGCGCAAAAGATGCGCCGTCCTCATACAAGGGCTAGTTTGTCTTTTTACGACGTTTGGAGACAATGTACGCATAGGCAATGCTTGCCACCATACCACCCCATAGAATAACCATACCAAGAATCATCATGACAATGGCGCTTCCACTCATTGTTAATCATCCTCCTTCTTATAGGCTTCCAATTTGCCAGGAGGCCATTTAATCAGGCTAAGTAAAAGGCCGACAACAAAAGCTGCCCCGGCAACGCCCCAACCTGAAATAGCTAAGAAAGAAAGGGGCATATCCTCATAAGGAGCGCGAATGTTATTAATGAACGCAAGAATGATATTGGCGCCAAGGACTAGGGGAGTAATAAACATTAAGCTGAATTTCCACCATGAGCCAATACGGAAATCAGATACTTCATTCATATGCCCTTGCAAGAAATCGAGCTTGCGCAAAATCCAAGCAACGATAATGACAGAGACAAGGCCAGCAAATGCAATGCCGAACTGGTTAATGAAGTTATCGACAGCATCTAACACGTTAATGCCCCCACGCGTCGCATACAACAACGAAATGATTGCCGATAAACCGCCGCCAACGATAACCGATTTCGTTCGTGATACTTTGAATTTGTCTTGTACGCCAGCTATATACGTTTCTGTAATTGAAATCAACGACGTAATACCGGCCAATACGAGGCATCCGAAAAACAAGACGCCGAACAAACCGTTGAATCCTGGCATCGTATTAATGATTTCAGGAATCGCGATAAAGGCTAGACCAATGCCGCTCGTTGCCACTTCTGCCACAGGAACACCGAGATTACCAGCCATAAAACCTAGCGTCGCGAAAATGCCGATGCCTGCAAGTAGCTCGAAGCTTCCGTTGCTAAAAGCAGTAATAAACGCACTATTGTTCAAATCTTCTTTCTTAGGCAAGTAGCTTGCATAAGTAATCATAATCGCAAAGCCGATTGAAAGGCTAAAGAAAATATGCCCATAGGCGGCAACCCAAACACCAGGTTGGGCTAACGCTTGCCAATCAGGTCGGAAAAAGACATCCAATCCATTGACAGCACCTTCTAATGTGAGGGCACGTACAACAATTGCTAAAAACATCACAACAAGTAAAGGAATAAAAATGCGGTTTGCCCATTCGATGCCTTTTTTCACACCAGCTAACATGATCACAAATACGCCTGCCCATACAACGATAAGCGGAATTAACACATTGCCATTCAATCCACCAAGCACACCAGCTTCAGTGGCTTCAAGGTAGTCCCCTAAAAAGAAACCTTGGGTGTCGCTGCCCCAACTTTGATTAAATGAAAACACCATATAGGACAGAGCCCAAGCGATAATAACCGAATAATATGTGGCCACAACAAAAGAGATCGCGACTTGCCACCAACCAAGCCATTCCGTCTTTTTATTGATGCGCGCAAATGAAAACGGGGAAGATCCTCTGAATTTTTGGCCGATTGAAAATTCCATTAATAATAGCGGGATCCCTGCTGTAAGCATGGCAAACAAATATGCGAGAAAAAATGCGCCCCCTCCATTGTCATAAGCTACATAGGGGAAACGCCATATATTTCCCAACCCAATTGCGGATCCAATAGCGGCCATAATAAAGCCGGCTCTTGTTCCCCATTGTTCTCGAGCCAAGTGTACTCCTCCTTTTAAAAAATGATGAAATGTTTAAAAAACATTCTTCTCCAAGAGTCTACCGCTTCTGACTTCATTTGAAAAGATATTTTCTGAAAAAAATCAAAATAAATGGCTTTGGTTTCCCAAATTATCAAGCAACTGGGGGAGGGGTAGTGTCCGTTTTGACCGTCGGGCGGTTAAGAGAATACCGTTTTTTGTCAGTCCATTAGCTGACCTCCTCTATTTGTAATCGCTTTCATAACTATCGTGATTGAATAATGTCCATATAGAATCATACGAACTGGCAGTGCCGTTTATGAAAGATGGAGTGGGGATATAGACTAAAGCTAGAAGAATTATTAAAAAAGATCTTATCTGTGTCAAGGACAGTAGCCAACGCCAACAAGCCTATCTGTTTTTAATTTCCGATATGTTAAACATTTTTACCATGTTGGCATTTACGGCTTTATGTATCGCTTCACTGATAGTGTTGGGCTTTTTGGGGGGGACAAACAGCGCATGGACAAAGGCTGTCTCATGCGCTGCTTATTTGTCATTTTTTTACTGGAACCCATATCTCGCTGTAATAGTCCTTTGAATAAGGATCAGCATCACTAACGTATACTTCCATTTCGGGTCCACCTGAATGTTCATATCCTGTTGCCGGAAACCATTCAGAAAAGATTCGCTCCCATACTTTTGGCATTGCATTAGGCATTGCCCCGTGTACCGGAAAAATAGCCCAAGTTGCCGCAGGAATTTGTCTTGTTTCCCAATCAACAGGAATTTGATCACTATTCTTTTCTGCAGCGATGAGGTAGGTTAAATTTTCCTGCTGTTTGTCAAAATCAATGCAAATACCAAGCAATCCAAGAGGGCCGCAATTTTTAGCAAGTTGTTTTGATAATCCATTCCGATTCGATTCATTCCAGAAAGCAGCAATCTTTCGGTTGTTCTCTCCGCCAATTGTAGTCGTACGAATGCTTTTTCCTACAACGGTAAACGCGTCTTTCTCAACAATTTTGTAATCCATTTCCACATCACCCTTTAATTGAATTTGAAAAGAGATCTTTGGGTAAGCCTTCAAGGATTGACTATGTTTTTTAGCATCGGATGGAGAGATACCATGTATTCGCCGAAATGCTTTCGTAAAAGATTCTGGGCTTTCATACCCATACTTCATTGCCACATCGATTACTTTAGATTTGGAATGAACGAGTTCTTGTGCAGCTACTGTAATACGGCGATTCCGAATATATTCAGATACGGCATAGCCGGTTAACATACGGAACATCCGTTGAAAGTGAAATCTAGACATACAAGCAACCGCAGCAATTTCGTCAAGCAAAAGCTCGTTATCTAAATGGTTTTCTATATACTCAATGCTATCAAGCATTCTTTGAAGGCTTTTTAATCGTATGTTCTCCTTTCTGTACTAAGTCTACGAATATTGTGTTAGTCGTTCCTGTTCATCTGTGCTCAATTGTGACAGATTATTACCGCCAAATTCATTAGAGAAAGTATGCCATCATCATAGGGAAAGCTGTATGAATGGGGATTTGTGTATTCAATGGGATCGCTCGTACAGATAGAGGTGAACACTATGTAGCTATGTAGAAGGGCATGATAAAACTTTACCACGAGAAAAGGCGGAGATCAAAAACATGTAAGGCTCATCCATGCATGTCAGAGCAAAACGGAGTCAAAAAGTCTGTAAAACTAGTTGAATGAAATCGTATTAGTAATAAAAAAGGATCTCAAATACTCCGATTTAAAAAGATGGGAGACGCTTTTCGTTAACTCATTATTGCTGTTGACAAATGGATCGAGTCCATATATCTTTTAGATATATCTTAAAGATATATGGAGGGCGAGATGAAAACAGAGGCTAAATGGATTGTGCTTGGCATACTGTCAGGAGGATGTAGAACGGGATACGAAATAAAAAAGGTCATTGATAATAGTTTTGAGCATTTTTGGAAAATGAGTTATGGACAAATTTATCCCGCGCTTAAAACGTTAGTTAAAGAGGGGTATGTTAGTCAAATCGGAAGCGATGGGGATCGGAAGGAGTATGAGATAACGGAGGCAGGAAAGCATAAACTTCATGATTGGCTGGTGGCTCCTATTTACGATAGTGGACTTCATAAAAATGAACTGCTCGTAAAACTGTTTTTTGGAAACGAAATGAACCGAGAACACGCTTTTCACCACATTTGTGAACATGAACGGTTGTTACAAGGAAAAATGAAAGTTTACGAACAAATGGAAAAACAGCTAAGTATTCACCCCGGCGCTGAATTTTGGTTATATACGTTAGATTATGGAAAAGAAGTAGCTAAAGCTGAGCTGCAATGGTGCAAAAAAACAAAGGAGAAATTAAAATGACAAAAGCGAAGCGAGTTAGTGCTCCCAATGACCAAGATGTAGTCATTTTTATCGTTGGCATGAAAATCCAGCAGTGGTGGAATATCAAAGCATGGGGACCCGTTTTTAGTGCCATGCCACCGATGCTAAAAGAACTTTCCAGCAAAAAAGGCACTGGTTTTCTTCATTATGAAGCTGGTTGGAATGGCAGGAATATTGTGATTACTCAATATTGGGAAAACATAAAGTCGTTACATGATTTCGCCCATGGAAAAACGCATATGAATGCTTGGACGCGTTTTTATAAAAAAGCGGCAGACTCAAAAGGAGTTGGTTTTTTCCATGAAACCTATGTCGTGAAAGCAGGTAGCTATGAATCCATTTATGTCAATATGAATAAACCGAGAGGGCTGGCAGCTGCATATTCTTCTTATGCAACAGAAACGGATTCCACAATGAGAAATCGATTAAAGAACGTATAGCTTGTTTAACGCATGACTCGACCACTTTTAAAAGGATTTTCAAGGTCTATGGAAAAGTTGAATATTGGCGCCCTACCTATTAATCGTTTGCAGAAAAGTATGATATATTGTACGGAGACGGAGGATGAGATACTAGAAAGGAAAATAAAATGATCGCCGTCTCATGTACAAATAATCTATTGGAGAACCACCACGACGAGTGGTGAATTTTAAGTATGGGGCGTATATCGATCAAATGACGTATATAAAGACGTATAATTTGTTGCTTTCTCTAATATAACAACATCTATGATTGATGATTATTTGCTCGAGTGAAAGGACAATTTTGCCACTGAACAAACCATTAAATCGGGCGCCGATTTTAAAGCTGGAAAACTATCCAGAGTATAGATAGTCATGAGAGAAGAATTCGGAGGAATTTGTAGAATGAAGGCATTGGCAACAAGAAACAGAGGGGCTATTTTATTGCTCATGTTTAATATCTTTATAGGATTTGTAGGCGTTGGCTTGGTTATCCCGATTATGCCGACATATATGAACGTCCTTGGCATCTCTGGAACGATCGTTGGCCTGCTGGTCGCTGTATTTTCATTAACTCAATTTCTAGTGGCGCCTTATGCAGGCAGTTGGTCTGATCGTTATGGGCGAAAGTGGATCATTGTCGCCGGTCTGCTGCTTTTTGCTGTATCCGAGCTGCTTTTTGGCCTGGCTACGAATGCAGTCTTGCTGTTTATCTCAAGACTGCTTGGCGGTGTATCCGTTGCCTTTATTATGCCCGCCGTCATGGCCTACGTCGTTGATATTACGACAGAAGAGGATCGGGGAATGGGAATGGGCTGGATTAATGCGGCGATTTCCACAGGTTTTATCATCGGTCCGGCGATCGGTGGTTTTTTAGTCGAGTACGGTATGCGAGTGCCTTTCTTCGCCGCAGCTGGAGCTGCCGCCTTATCCGCTGTCGTTTCAATGAGTATTTTGCCAGAGTCACTGGATAAAAACAAGTTGCCTGCTCCAGAGGCACGTATGGACCGAAAAGAGTCTCAACTCGCACAGCTTGCCAAATCTTATCGCACCCCTTATTTTACAGGGCTGTTGATCATCTTGATCACTTCGCTCGGATTGTCCCAATTTGAGACGGTGTTAGGACTTTTTGTTGACCATAAGTACAGCTATACGCCTAATGAAATTGCCTGGTTAATCATGATCGGGGCGATCGTTGGCGCTGTGATGCAGCTGACGCTCTTCGGGCGGCTGATCAATTGGATTGGGGAGAAGAAGCTGACGGTCTATTGCTTATTAGTGATGGCTGTTTTTATGGTTGCGACCATCTTTTCGGCCCAATATTGGATGATGGTTGTATCGGTCACGCTTGTTTTTCTGGCAGTTGATTTTGTACGCCCGGCGATTAGCACTTATTTTTCCAGAATTGCCGGCAACGAACAGGGGCTTGTTGCCGGTTTGAATGCTTCCTATACGAGTCTAGGGAACATCGGCGGCCCGATCCTTGCCGGGGCCTTGTTTGATGTTCAAATCAACTCCCCATTCCTGGTCGGCAGTCTGATCGCTTTAGGCGGCTGGATCCTTAGTCTGCGCTGGATGCGCAAACAAACGGAACGGTCTCCAGGCACGACCGTTTAATAGACCGTTTTGGCTGTCCAACTTTTAATTGGTTTTATTTAATAATATTCAAATAAAGAAATGTTCAAGTGAGAGGCATTCAATGAACTGCCGGATCCATAATCTTTCAATGCCCGCAAGACAGATGGAATGGGCCGGAGATTTCACCATGATTTTTGTTCCTTATTCGGGAGCGATCTGTTCAAGAAGAAAAATGAAGGAGAGAGGGCAATGAAAGCGTCTCAGAGTGTGATTGACATTTGGAAAAGATTCGACGACTTTCCGATGGAAACCTTAACTAAAGCTTGGTATAGCCAGATTGCTTCGGTTAACAAGCAACGAACAGTGGATTTAATGAAATTACATCGGGAGGAATATGGAACGTCTGGCAACTGTTTTGATTTAGCGATTTGGTTAATTAACGAGTTTAGGGAGAATAAATTACAAGCTTATGCAGTGTTTACTCCTCATTTCCATGTGGCGGTAGTCGTTATTGATGATGAAGGTTATAAGTATTTGTGCGATCTTGGAGATCAATGGGTTCAGCCTATACTGATAGACCGGGAACATGAGGAATATACCGAGGAATTTGTGGAAGGGTTCTTTCCAGGCGCTCAAATTAAGCTGACAACACAGTTGGAAAACCTTATTGTGACTTATAGAAGGCCAAGTGGCAAGGAAAGCAATCAGTCATTTAACTTGACCCCGGTTTCCGATAGTGAATTGATTGCGGCAGGAGAAAAAACGCAGAGAAACATCACAAGCCCCCTTGTTGAGAAACGTTTGTTTATGGACGATCAAGTCGGTCATTGGGAATTTGATAATTATAAAAGTTTTATTAGTCGTAATACTGGCAGGGAAATCGAAGATCAGTTAAGTGGTATAGAGGAATGGGCCAACCGAATTAGTAGGGTAAGTGGAATAAATGAGGCGGTTGTATTACGAGCATTGGAAGTGTATTCGCGATGACATGCATCAGGGGAAGGCGTAAAGTCAAATTGATCGATTTCACAGAGCCCGTGTCCCCATTTCACCTCATCCTATTTTTAAAGCTAGGGCTATCCTTTCGATTTGCAAGAAATGTTTAGCAGAGAAGTTCAATAAGCGAAACTGAGACTCCGTTCGCGAGTTCCTCGGGTTCAATGAGGACTATTAGAGGAAATCAGCTCCCGCTTTTATTCAAGGAGAATGAATATGAATCAACAAGTTGTCTTAGACAAGGTAACTAGTCTTTTAAAGAAAAAATTATCTGGCTCTCTTATAGGAATTTATTTACATGGTTCTATGGCAATGGGGTGTTTTAATCCGTTACAAAGTGATGTAGATATTTTAGCAGTGGTTAAAGAAAAGCTATCTGTTGATACTTACAGGAAAATTGCTAATAAACTTATTCGCCTTGAAGAAGAATGGAAGATGGTGAGAGGATTTGAAATCAGTATAGTATTAGAGACATATACTGTTGATTTTGTATATCCAACCCCTTTTGAATTTCATTATTCTTCATTCCACAAAGTAAAGTATCTAACGGATGAGACCTATTTCTGCGGAGGATATGAAGATCCTGATTTAGCAGCTCACTTTGTTGTGACATATAATCGCGGGAGTGTACTTTTCGGAAAACCAATTAAGGAAGTATTCAAGGCTATAGATCACAACTATTATATCGATTCAATTAAGTCTGATGTTAATGGAGCATTTGAAGGAATCATTGATAATCCAGTTTATTATGTGCTTAATCTAGCAAGAGTACTTCTGTATGTAAGGGAATCCGCCATTTCTTCCAAAAAAGAAGCAGGTGAATGGGCTTTAAATGAATTGCCCAATCAGTATAAGTATACAATTGCGCAGTGTCTTGCAAAGTATGAAAATGGATTAGAGACCTTAAATCTCGACGAGGATATGCTCCTAAACTACACAGAATACATGTTTAAGGAAATTGAACAATTAAGTTATAGGTAAAAGTTCCAAGTATCCTCTACTCCTACCCGTTTGAACTGAAGTTTGCTTTGATTTATTATTGTGGTACTGCCGTCAGAACTACTTACCGCTCTAGAGGCTGAGTGGTAAGTAAACATTAGTGAGACGCATAAAACTTGTACGGAGTGGCATTTGAAATGTTTAAAAACAACAAGCAAGAAATAAGAACAAATTACGAATTGGCATTATTGGAGAAAGCACAAAAAATGATTCCACAAGTGCCTCCTCTACCGTGGAGACAACAGACCGTACTCTCTGCCTCTGGAGTAATCGCAGCAGGATGGGATTCAAAAGAGAATATCATCCTAATTAGCTCAAATTCAGGTTATAGCATCAACCATTCAATGACTGGAGAGAGAATCCTAAGGGACAGGGACACCGACAGGACTGAAAACAATATCATAGACAGGGGATTGAAATTTATCATTCCAGAATCGGCGGAGGAGATAGAAATTTTTGGCATAGAAGCGGGTGACGGAGTGCATTTAACCATTCCCCGTTTGGATGGTTGGATAAAATGTGGTTTTGCTCCATCAGGTAATCAATTTATGGTAATTGGGTCTGGTGGCGCAGTTGTCTATGCGAAATGATAGCAGGAGCAGAGAAGGCGCTATCATACGCACCTTCTCATCCTTGTATGCCGTTGTTTTCTGCAGACTAGTTTGATTGAAATGGCTTTAATTTGCGGATTTATATTGGCCTTATTGATAATTTCACGTACCAAATTAATTGACTAGAAAACACAAATACACAAAATCAACTAAGGGAAGCTTCAGTTGCTGTTAAAAAGATGCAAAATGAACACGAGATGATAGGGGTCTTGTGTTTTTTATTTTTTCATGAACGATTTTATCATCTACTCCGTCTTATATGTGAACTTACATTTACGATTAAAGGGGAAGGATAAGATGAATACAGATTTTGCTGATGTTCCTTGGGGGCTGCTTGCGCCCGTTATCATTTTGAATTTAATTTTGGTCATTGTCGCGCTCATCGATTATGTGAAGCTAGCAAAAACGAAAGGCGCCCACCTGTTCTGGATTCCGGTTATTTTATTTGTTAGCTTTTTCGGACCGGTAATGTACTTGATTTTCGGGAGGAGGAACCACTAATGAGTTTCGTATCTGTTCGGCACTTAACGAAGACATATACCGGGCATCCTGCAGTCGATAATCTTTCTTTCGAACTGCAGCCGCATTCCTGCATCGCTTTATTAGGAGTGAATGGGGCTGGCAAAACGACAACATTAAAGATGTTATCAGGATTAGTCAAACCTACATCAAGCACCATACAGTTCCACCAGCCAACACCACACGGAAAGGGCCACATTCGTGCCGATATCGGCTACTTGCCCCAGTTTCCCGTCTTTTGCGATTGGATGACCGGTTTTGAATTTCTCTTCTATGTCGGGCAACTCGCTCATTTGTCGAGACGGGAAGCGAAACGTAGAACCAAAGAATTACTAGACAAGGTGGGGCTGACCGAAGCGGCTCATCAGCGTATTGGTCAATATTCAGGTGGTATGAAGCAACGTCTTGGCATTGCCCAAGCTCTGATTCACCAGCCTAAACTGGTCATGCTAGATGAACCGGTATCTGCTCTTGATCCCGTCGGACGCCGGGAAATTCTCCAGCTGATGCAAACATTAAAGGAGGAAGCAACGGTTCTTTTCTCGACCCATGTCCTGCATGATGCGGAGGAAGTCAGTGACGCAGTGCTCATTATTGATCAAGGCCAGCTAAAGTACGGGGGAACGCTCGATTCGCTTCAGCAAGAATGGCAAGATGCGGCCATCATAATCGAAGCCCAGGATGACCTGACTAACCAGCTCAGGAACTGGCGGGAACAAAAACGTATTGTTGACTTTGTTACAGAAGATGATGGTTACAAAATATTGGTAGAGGATATTGAGTTGGCGGTGCCCTTCCTTTTACACGCTTTTGCTCAGCGCCAGGTTCGGTTAACGAAATTCGAAGTAGCTAAAATGTCTTTGGAAGATTTATTTTTAAAGGTGGTGCAAAAATGAAGCAATGGCTCGTGTTGTTTCAAAAAGAACAGGTAGAACTATGGAGGAATTACAAGTGGATATGGGTTCCTGTTGTGTTTCTATTATTAGGAAGTTCGACGCCGCTCTCTACCTACTTTATGCCACAAATCTTAGAGGACTTCGGCGGGTTACCAGAAGGGGCCGTCATCGACATTCCAACGCCAACAGGAACTGAGGTGCTCGCGCAAACGTTATCTGATTTCGGATTGCTCGGCGTCCTTGTCTTGACGTTGGCGTTGATGGGGATTGTATCGGCTGAACGGCGGAGCGGAGTAGCTGCGATCATTTTACTGAAGCCAGTACCCTACTTTTCTTATCTCACAGCCAAATGGGCGGCGATTATTTGTTTTACGTGGGTGTCACTTGGCCTTGGTTACGGGTTAGCGATGTATTACACGACCCTTCTTTTCGATGCGGTTTCGCTTGAACGTTGGGTCAGTAGTTTTTTTCATTTTGGATTGTGGTTAACGTTGGTTATGACGATTGTTCTGTTTTATAGCACCATTCTTAAACAAACAGGCGCAGCAGCCTTTTGTGCATTAGGTACCATTCTTCTCATCAGCCTGCTTTCATCGTCCTTTCCAGCCTGGTTCTCGTGGAGTCCTGCACAGTTGGCCAATCACGCCACATTGGTTTTATTGGAAGGAGAGGGTTTGGCTGATTATACACCTGTTTTGTTGTCGACTTTGTTTGGGATTATCGGCTTGCAGCTTGGAGCAATCGCCATTTTTACACATAAAGAGCTTGTTGACTAGCTTCAGTATCAATGAGCATGATAGAAAGGAACGATCTGCCTTGTTTAAGGAGACATGCTATGGATGAAACTGCACTTATTCGTAAAGCCCAAAAGGGAGACCAAGTGGCGCTAGCTACTCTCCTGCACGAGAATTATTTATTTCTGAGGAGATATGCGTTAAAGATTACATTGAAACCATCATTGGCCGATGACTTAACACAGGAAACGATGACCAAGGCGATCGAAAAAATTCATCTTTATAAAGGGCGTTCTAAGTTTTCAACATGGTTGATTTCCATCGCTTCTAACCTATATATTGATATGTGCCGCAAGCAGAGCAAAGAGGAACTAATGGCAGATACAGAAACGCCATTGCACCAGTTGAAGTGGGAATTTGCCCACCGTCAGCTTGACTGGATGGATGTTGTAGATGAGTTAGGGAAATTATCAGAAGGGTATCGTCTGCCCTTGATTTTGAAGCACTATTACAGCTATAGATATGAAGAAATAGGCAAGATGTTAGGCATACCAGAAGGAACTGTGAAATCAAGGGTTCATCACGCATTAAGTCTGTTAAGGAAGGAGTTGAACGTGAATGACGAAGGATAAGAGGCAGAATAAATCGGAGACGGAAGAGAAGGGGAAAAACGGAAGGCCCTCAGCACAGCTAACCGACAAACAGACGATTATCGAGCTGCGTTCGGGTTTAGAACGTCTTGATCAGCTCGATGCAGCGGATGAGCCAGACCTTTCTTTTTTCCTACAGCAAGTAAAGGAAACAAAAGCCAATAGCAGGAAAAAGTTGCTTAAGGAACTAGTGGGATTGTGGGGGCTCGCTCTTGTTATTTTAGCGCTTTGGACGACAACCTACTTTCATTCGCCAACGGTCTTCCTGATCTTACAAGGGATCGCTGTTGTTATACTGCCGTTCATCGTATATTTTACGACGAAAAAAGAGGTGAACAAACGCTCATGACGAACACGCATCCTTCTGACGTTCCTTTCTATCTATGGGTAATCTTAGCCGCTATTTTATTTACGCAAAGTACGGTTCTATTTATTAACGCCAGGCGGCACGGCCATAATTACTGGTTATGGGGAATGATTGGCTTGCTGAATTTTCCAACCGCCACTCTGCTTTATTTGATTTTCGCAAAACGGATGCCCAGAAAGCTATGGAAAAGGCAGTAGAATGGTAGAAAGGGGCAGTTACTCTCTCTGTAAAAGATTGATTTGTAAAGGAAAAGCTAAGAAAACTAACATTAAAATGACAACACGGGCACAAAGGGCTAGAACGGAGAACTTCGGTAAGCAATCATGATGTGGGGGCATTACAAGTTAGCCTGCCCCCGCTTACTTGATAGAAGACCTATATTCCATAACAGTGATGCAATGATCCGCAAGAGCCACTAGCAACTTGCTACACATCGCTTCATCCTTATTGCTGTAAATCGCCTGAACCAAGTTCAAAATACTCCGCTTCCTGAGCTGCAGCAGTTTGCTTATCGTTACTACCTCTGTCGGAACGACCTATTATATCGGAAGCTTTCCCTATGAAGTATCGTATAATTATTGTATATATTTGAAGGGATGGATGGAAGTCGTTGACGTATAATACCCGAAAACAGAACAATGATAAAAGTATAGGAGAGGTTAGATATGCTACCTAAACATCGATTAACTGCAGGAGCTTTAGTACGTAATGAAAACAATCACATCTTACTCGTCAAGCATCCCAAGCGAGGATGGGAACTGCCTGGCGGTCATGTCGAAGAAGGCGAATAAGATTTTAAAAAGGAGTTAAAGAGATTATTGATCCCGCAACTGCATCCGTTTTATCTCGTTTTTTACGGCTAAGGCAGATTATCTTGTTTTTGGCTTGGTATCTTTTATTATTAATTTGATAATCTGATGTTGTGATTATATCCGCTAATTTTATTGACTCGGGCCTTTTCACCGCAAATAATAAGTATAGGCCACACAATACGAATGATTGCATGTGAAGAAGGAGCCACAATCATGAATACATATATAGTACGAGGCAAAAAAATCCATGTAGAGATTTTCGGAGATCGGTCACTACCGGCTGTGCTTTTTCTTCATGGCGGGCCTGGAGAAAGCTGCTACGAATTTGTTTATCATCAGTCCAACCGTTTTTCAGATCAATTTCAATTGGTAGCGATTGACCAAAGAGGGGTTTGCCGCTCGGAAGGTTTATCAGAAACTGAACCATTCGGGCTTCAAGATTTAGTGGAAGACTGTGAGGATTTGAGGAAACAACTGGGCATTAACCGATGGGCAGTCATTGGCCATTCGTTTGGTGGGTATCTTGCTTTGCTTTATGCCTCAGTTTATCCAAACGCTATCACAAACGTTGTTTTTGAATGTCCAACCTTTGACTTTGCATGGACGGCAAAAAGTTTGTTGCGCAGAGCAGCTTCTGTCTTTTTAGAGCTAGGAATCGAAACGAAATCCGAGGAATGTCTAAATCTAGCAACCAGCAACTTATCAAGTGAGCACCTATTTGATTCGTATTTACGCCTAGGAGAGGAGCTAGGGGAACATAAAGAGGATATTTACCGGGTAAATGCCGATACTTCAATAGATTATTCGGCATATACGGATGAAGAATGGGAGGCTTTTGATGACCGAACGGACATTCATCTTGAGCGTTTACGAGAAGAGGGAAGGATCTTCCAATCGATCGTCTCCTTGCTTCCCAGTCTTTCGGTTCCTTCTTTGCTTGTGATAGGGGACGCGGACCCAGTCACATGCGATAAACATGTGGAAGCTTATAATCAAATGGCAAACGGTCATAAAGTGGTGATGAACAATTGTGGGCATACTCCCCATGCCGAATGTCCAGATGTCTATTATCGAATTGTGTCTGCGTTTTTGTTACAGGGTGAATGGCGCTTTGTAGAAATGGGCAATGGAGCATACACGTACTTTAACAAGGATGTGAGTAAATAATGGTTTTTCATGCGAAAATAGCGATTGTTCCTATGATTATATTTATATTTTTATTGGTAGGCGCCATGGTCGCGATGGCTGTTTTTCCTCTCACTTTTATTCTCGGAGAGGTGTCTTCATCCCTTATTTTTTTCATTTCGGTTGCGATGTTTATTGTTACAGTTGGCTTTCTCTTGTGGTATATAACCTCCATTAAATTTGTTTTGACAGAGGAACATCTCCTAATTAAAGGAGGTCCATTTAAACGTAAAATATTGTATCCAAACATAATAAAAGTCGTCCCAACAACTGATCGATTCACCGGTTATCAAATTTCTTCGTCTGATAAGGGAATTGAATTGCGTTACAAAACAGCCAATGCTACTAGAACGATAAAAATATTACCAAAGGATAAATTGAAATTTATTTCCGAATTAAGGAAACGGTGTCCAAATGCACAGATTAGTGAATTTTAAAGAGAGAAGAGGGAATGGGAGGCAATGTAGAAGTAAAAGTAGAAGTAAAAGGAGATAGGGTATACAACGAAATAATAAATACATAAGGTGCGGGCATCTGAATTGAGCGAGTAGAAATACAGTGAAATACGCATTGCAATTAATATGATATGAATAGTAGAAAGCAGGTTATCTTGATAAAAGTAATTACTTTATGCGGCTCTACAAAATTTAAGGAACAATTCGAGAAAGCAAATGCTTATCATACATTGCAAGGAAATATTGTGATAAGTCTCGGGTTTTTCGAGCAAAGTGAAGGTATAGAAACACAAGAGCAAGCAGAATTGTTGGAGGAAATTCATTATAAAAAAATAAATATGTCTGACGAAATTTTTGTTATTGATGTTAATGGCTATATTGGGGAAAGCACAAAAAAAGAAATTGAGTATGCAAAACAACAAGGTGAATTAGTAAGTTACTATTCTGAGAGCGATAAAGTAATAAATCACCTATCTACTAAACTGCGGCAGGTCAAGGGTATAACCCATCGCTCACTGCTGTATTTTCGATGATAATGTTATTGTAATTTTGAGGCGGAATATGTAATACAAAAGGATGGTGTCTCTATGGACAAGAACGAGGAAGTATCTCTATCGCTTAGAAAGATTGCGAATTCCAGTGAAATGAACCAGGTAGCTGCGGCGATGAAAGAAGTGAGGCGGTCTGGTAAAGCCGCTTTGCCACTATTGATAGATGCGCTTCATGGTGAGGATCCGATGTTGCGTGACATTGCATGTGCCGTTCTCGGAGAGCTAGGTTCAGACGCAGGAGAGGCAGTGCCGAAACTGATTGAGCTGATGCAAACAAGCTCTGAGGAGACAAGGATGGCCGCAGCTCTCTCGTTGATGCGCATCGGCCCTGACAGTCTACCATTATTGGAAGAGACAGCCAAGAAATCAGTAGGTTTAACGAAATTCTGGGCTTGTTGGGCTATATCTTGGCTCGATCCTTCTCGGTTGGATCAGGATATGATCGTATGTCTAAAAGCTGAGCAGGAACAACCAACGAGTGAAGTAACGCCATTCGCGGCAGCGGAAGCAGTCGGGAAAGTGATCGCATGGCAATTGAAAGAAGCTGACTAAAATGATTGTTTATCCTTTCTAAGATAAGACGGCGGGCATCTTAAGTACAACAAATGCTCGCTGTTCCTGTCAATGAGGGCTCGGATTCGGGGGAAGCAAAGTATTTGTTAGACCCGTTCAATTCAATACGTTGTTTCTGTTAGTTTACATAATATACATTACAGGAACCAATTGGATGAAAAAGAAAGATCGTCTCGAATGACAAGTTTACTTCAGTTTTCGAGACAAAAAATCTTTTCATTGCTAGCGCTAATCACTTACTTATTATCATATCTTAATTATTTGTCCAACAGAAACCAAATTAAAAGGAACTGTTGCACACAGTTCCTTTAATAATACGATTCATCCACTAACGACCAGTTAAATCCAGTCTTCACTTTCATCAGCAAGTTTTTGTAAGTCATTGATAAAAACACTTGCATGGTAGCCATCACAAATAGCATGATGCATTTGGATAGAGACAGGCAGGAATAATTCATCATTTACTTGTGAATACTTCCCTCCAGTTATTATGGGTAAGAGAAAATCTCCGCCATTATTTATATTTAGATTAAATGCTGTAAAAGAACTCCAAGGAATCATAGAAATCGGAATAGTGTTATCTGGTATTGGTTTTTTTGGAAATAATCTCCTCGTGCCATTGTATCTTTCTGCATCATTTTCATATTTAGAATGAAACTCAGAAAAAATAGTTAAGTTTGGTGACCAGATGCCAGAAAATGTGTGTGATTTGTTATCAAAAATGGTATAGAGTGGGCAAATCTCCGTCCAGTAACCTAAATTTCCTTCTGAGTTAAAATTTATTCTAAATTCTCTATGGGCGTTCACGATTTTTGTCACCATAAAAATAAACGCAGGATATAACTTATAATGCTTTTTCTTTAAGTTCTTCATAAGTATAGTTATATTAATTTCATTCGTCAGACTGAATGTTGTCTGCTGCTGTAAATAGTGTTCAAAATATTCTTTTCGATCCCATGTATCACGATTAATAGTGTTAAATTTCATAATCAACGCCTCCTAATATAATATAATTAAATTTATCTTAGGAGGCTATTTTCACTGCTTTTTTCATGACAGTCATCCTTTTTTATAGGCAATTTCATGCCATCATATTATCAAGTATCTATAACAAGAGTCAACAAACCTTCCAAATACATATACATTCATAGAATAAACCTTTTAACTAATCCTTCAATCCTAATCCATCTAGAATTTTCTGGACGTACTTTTCCACCCTTGCTGCTCGTGTTTTTGGTTGCTTGGCACCAGAAAAATAAAGAATGTATGCTCGTTGCCTTCCTGGCGTCAATGCCTCAAAAGCGGTTTTCAAGGCGGGCATTTCATCGAATTTATTTTGCAGCTCTTCTGGAATGTTCAAGTTGGTATTATCTTGATTTACTTTCAATCCGGCTTTCTCTACTGCAATTGCTTCATCTATATAGTCTTTTAAAATAAGCTCTTTTTCAATGATTTCCTCAATATTTGTAAAGCGAATTTGGCGGGCCGCTTGTACGTTCTCTGTTTGTTGGATGAGTATCCCGTGGGCATCCTTTAACAAGGCACCTTTATGAAAAAGCAGCGCGCAGTAGTCTTTAAATCCATGTATTAATACGATGTTTTTGTTTTCAAATGTATAGCAAGGGTGCATCCACTTAAATTCTTCAGTCAGGTCGCAGTCCAGAATAATCTCTCTTAACTTCTTATATTCTTCCTTCCACTTTTTAGCGTTATTTAAAAATTCATCAACCTTAGGATTCGTACTGTTATTTGGCATTGAGGGCTACACTCCTTCTATTTTTGGCGATATCATTAGTAATGTAAGCGCTGCAAAAATCTTATCATGTCACTTTTTGAAGTTCAACATACACTTATGAGTTCAGAAGTTCACTACAATTTAACGTTTAAATGAGAGTTGTTTTTCTTCCAATGCAGCTCTAAGAGTTGGCAAGGATGCTGGTCCTATTCCATGAATCTTTAAAATTTCCTTTTCACTAAAGCGTGATAGCTGCTCTAATGTCGTGATTCCCTCGTGTATCAATGCATTTCTAGCGGGAGAAGAAAGCTTTGAAAGAAATCCGCTACTTGGTTTGCTTTCTTGTTGACACGTTGGACAGCTTGGACAATCTGTACTTTTATAATATTTGTGTCCTTTATCGCACGTTTTTAATTCTTTTGAAGTGTTCATCTCATCCTCCCCATTCTAAGCATCCCTGCTTTTTACATTTAGCTGTTCTAATTTTATAATTTTTTTCAAGTCCTGCATACTACCAATAACAAACTCCAGTTGATTTTTGGTTTATCCTTATCTCGTTGTTGATGTGGGAACGAAACTTTTTTTGTGTTGGCTCGTAAATAAGAGTAAGAGATAGATAATAAAAAGGAGTGATGGGACTTGCCTTTTATTGCTGAGCAATTGTTGCTATTAGCGATTAATCCGCAAACTGCGAAGCCTTATTACCGAGCTTCGACGGCTCTGCCTTATGCGCTTAATGGCGCCCTATTGGCTGAATTGATGATCAATGGCAATATTGAACTACAACATAAGAAAGCAGTTGTTGTGAATGAAAATACGAATGATCCTTTGCTTAAGCAAACACTTGCACGTATGAAGGAGAAAAAGCCTCGCTCTCTCAAGTATTGGGTGCAAGGCCTCTCTTCTTCCCGCACTCAGCAAGAGGTGGCAGCATTGCTTGAGGAACAGGACCAGCTAACGGTTCGTAAAACACGTTTTCTAGGCCTCTTTCCAAGTTATGAATACCATTTAGAACGAAACGACTTACACGCCCACGCCTATCGTTTGTTCCGGGCGGTGTTGGATAAAATGAGTAGTCAAGAGCCCCTCAACCGAGAAGAAGAACGATACGCAGTGTTGCTTGCCTTTTTGCATACGAGCAAGCTTTTGCCTATTATCTTTAAAAAACGAGCTGAGGTACGAGAAGCAGCAGCGCATTTGAAGCGGATCAGCAAAGACTTACCTGTCTCTGCTGAAGTTAAAAAGACAATTGATGCCATGGAAACAGCAATGATTGTAGCGATGACTACGATAGTGGTCACATCAAATTCCTCTAACTCTTCGTGACGGAGAAGCTTCGCCTGAAATCTGTAAAACAATTAGCCTGTAGAAAACGTAGGTGTTTTTCTACAGGCTGAGGTGCCGTTTTACCGGTATCTTTTTTTAATGGTCCTCTTCTCCTTTGAATGCAGCCCCTCTCGATTCATGGGCATCGATAATGGTGAAAAAGGCGTTTCGGTCATGTTCATAGATAGTATTTTTAAGTTGCATGATCTCCAGTCTTCCTACTACCACGTACAAGATGTCTTTTTCTTTTCCTTGATAGCCCCCCTGCCCTTTTAGCCTTGTTACACCTTTGCCCAGTTTCGCCGTAATTGCTTCAGTAAGTTGTTCATAGTGGTCCGAGACAATCATGACCGCTTTCGTTTGGTCGGGCCCCTCTACCACTGCATCGATCGTTTTGGCGGCTACGTAATAAGTTAGAATAGAGTACATGGCGTTTTCGAAGCCATACACAAAAGCAGCCCAAGCGAAAACGGCCACGTTAAAAGCGAGTACACATTCACCGACTGTAAAGGGAATTTTACGAGTTAACAATAATCCTAATACTTCTGTGCCGTCCAGCGCGCCTCCACTTCGAATGACCAACCCTACCCCAAGTCCTAATAGCAGTCCGCCAAATATGGTTGCTAGCAAAGGCGTCGTCGTCAGAGGTTCTAAATGCCAATGATGCAAAAGCGATTCTGATACAGCGAGGATAATGTTTCCAGTCAAAGAATAGATTAAAAAACGTTTGCCGAGGTAGAGAAAGCCAAAATATAAAAACGGGACATTTAAAAGAAGGACGAGAATGCCAAAATTAAAAGATGTAATCGCATTTAAAATCAACGAGATGCCGATAATGCCTCCATCGATAATACTGTTTGGCAATAGGAACCATTCAATCGCTATAGCGGCTAAAATGGCACCTGCCATCACAGTGAATATTCGAAAGCTCAGTTGCTGTGAAGCTGGCATAGACAGTCCCTCCATCTCATTACTATGGACAAAATTGAATTTTTTTATGCAAAAGGACCCAATTGTAAAATGAGACTTTCGGCTTAAAAGAGTGACAGATTGACGAAATTGCGAAGAGCGCTTCAAGCATGGGCTTCTTTATCCGAATTAAGTAGTAAGGACAGATTTAAAAGGAGACTCACATGGACAAGACATCATTTATCGGCATTTTTTTAGGAATAGGTACAGTTATATTTGGAGTCATTTTAAAAGGCTCTAGCTTAGAGGTGCTCCTGAATCCCGCCGCTATTGTCATCATCATAATTGGTACGATTGCAGCTGTTTTAATCGCCTTTCCTTTTTCAGACATTAAACGAGTTCCAAAATTGTTTGGCGTGTTGCTGTCTGAACGGAAAGAAACCTCTCAGCATGAAATCGTGGAAAAGTTCGTAGAGTATGCGACCATTTCTCGTCGTGACGGGATGCTTGCCCTTGAAAGCAAGATTGAAGATATAGACGATCCGTTTTTTCAGCAGGCAACACGGATGATGATCGATGGCCAGGACCCTGACTTTATTCGCCATACATTGCATGAGCGGATTGATGCCATGCAAGAACGCCATGCAACAGGAGCGGCCATTTTCAGCCAAGCTGGCACCTATTCGCCAAGCCTTGGCGTACTCGGGGCGGTGCTGGGGCTTATTTCTGCACTTGGCAATTTGGATGACATTAACAAATTAGGCGAGTCGATTGCAGCTGCTTTTGTTGCAACACTGCTTGGGATCTTTTTTGGCTATGTGCTTTGGCATCCATTTGCCAATAAACTACGGCGTAAGTCAAAAATTGAAGTATTGAATCAGCATATGATTATCGAAGGCACGATTGCCATTATTAATGGCAGCTCGCCTCGGGCGGTTGAAGAGTATTTGTCGGTTTATATGGAGGAAAAGAAGCAAAAAGCATACAAAGAAGGAGCAGAACAACGACATGTCACACAAGCGGAGGCCTAGGCGGCATGACAGTAACACACATGTAGACGAAACATGGCTTCTACCTTATGCCGATATGCTTACTTTGCTTGTCGCCTTGTTTATTGTCCTATTTGCGATGGGCCAAATTGATCAAGCCAAGTATGACCAACTCAAAATTGTGCTTTCCGAAACGCTTGGCGGACAAGGGATTCTTGATAATCAAAATGCCCTTGACGAAGTGGATGAACAGGCGCGGAATACCCTTGAAAGCGATCCTTCTGAATTAAGCGAAGCCTCAAAACTGGAACGAAGTGAATTGGAACAGCTTCAGGCACGCTTAAATGGGTATATTGAAGAAAAGCAGTTGGCGGATCGGCTACAAACGGAACTTGGTGCTTCCGGATTGTTAATTACGATCAATGACGGCATCTTGTTTGCTTCAGGGAGTGCCGAGCTTAAGAGCGATTCGATCGAACTAATCGAGCAACTATCAGCTATGCTTGCTTCTGACCCACCTCGCTATATTCAAATTTCCGGGCATACCGACAATGTGCCGATGGGAAACAACGAATTTGATTCGAACTGGGAATTAAGCAGCGCCCGTGCTTACAATGTCATGAAACTGTTTTTTGAATACGATCATTTTGAGCCGGCGCAACTGTCGTTTGCAGGTTACGGTGAGTATCACCCGATTACTTCAAACGAGACTGCTGAAGGAAGGCAAGCCAACCGACGCGTGGAAGTCCTCGTTCTCCCGTTGGAACCAATCGAATAAAAAACGGAGTGGGTTCCGCCCCACTCCGTTTTTTTAGGTGCCATTTGACAGCATGCTTTGTCAAGAACTACAATAATCTCGTTACCTGTTTTGGCGATGTTTACATGAAAAGAAGGTGAACCTGTTGTCGCGAGACGTTGCTTGGATGATTGGCCGAACGATTGCCATTGTTGTTTTTCTTATAGGTTCTTTATGGGTGTTCGCAAAGGTCTTCTCGCTTACATACCCTTTTTGGTTTGCGGCTTTGTTTGCCTGGATGCTACAGCCAGTCGCCCGTTTCTTTCAACAAAAGCTGCGCTTCAGCCGTGGTTTTGCCAGTTTGTTTGGTTTGCTAGGCGGAATCTTGGTCATTAGCGCGATTCTAACGGGGTTGGTTTTTCTTATTTATTTTAGTTTGCGCCAATTTTTTGAGCAAGTACCAACGTGGATTGAAGAAGGCTCTGAAAAAATGCAAATCTTCTTTAATGAGACGGTTTGGCCGTACTGGCAACAAGTACTTGGCTTGTTTGATACGATCGATGTAGGCACACACAATGTTCTGTCGGAAGGAATTGACCAGTTAGGGACAGTGCTTGGCAATTTTCTTGGCGATATCGGGCAGGGGGTTGTTGACTTTTTAACAACCGCGCTCTTAGGGTTACCGAACTTTTTGGTGGCGTTTCTGTTTATCATTTTGAGCATTTATTTTATGGGGAAAAGTTGGAGTTATTACCAGGATGTTTATGATCGCCATGTGCCACTACGGTTGCGTAAAAAAGGCAAAGAGTTCGTACAAGCGATCCGGCGGAGGCTGTTTGGCTTTCTTCGAGCCCAGTTCATCCTCATGTTTGTCACCGCTTGTATTGTCTTTGTCGGCCTTTTGATCATTCAGATTGACAATGCGTGGATGCTTGCCATTGTCGTCGGAATTGCTGAGCTGCTTCCTTATTTAGGGACTGGCACGATCTTAATTCCTTGGTTTATTTACTTGTTTATCACAGGCGATGTGTCTGGCGGTTTCGGGATTGCGATTTTATACATCATTGTCGTCATCATCCGGCAACTACTTGAACCAAAAGTGCTTTCAAGTCATATGAACTTAAATCCAATTGCAGTCTTAATTTCTTTGTTTGCCGGCCTCCGCTTGTTCGGTGCATTCGGCTTGTTTTTAGGCCCTGCTATTTTGGTGTTCATCGTAATTTTGAATGACATTGGCTTTTTTCGAGCCGTCCTTCAGTTTATCCGCAACGGTTTTACTGAACCCGAGCAATAGCCCGCTCATCGGAGCGGGCTATTGCTTTGGCCAATCTTGTTCATTTGTTGAATGGGAGAACGCGTCCTCCCCTGATTGATGGCTTGCCTGTTGTTCTTGTTCAAGGGCACGCGTTGTCTCTGTATCGCCCTCCATTCGCACATAGTCCACTCCACTAGCTTCTTGACGATCCTCCGCTAAAAGCGTTTCTTTTTCTCGTTGCGCTTCCGGTGTTCGCTTCGCATAAGGGAGTGCTTCCAGACGTTCATAAGGAATCGGTTGCCCTGTATCGATGCAGATTCCGTATGTCCCTTCTTCGATTCGCTCTAGCGCTTCTGTGATGTCTTGAAGGCGTTTTTGGTCCGCTTCGTTAAGTGATTGTTGGATGACACGGTCTTCGTATTCAGAAGCCGTTTCACCAATATGGTTATCGGCGCCCCGGGCAATGTCGCCGCGGCTGTCCGACATTTCGCCAGTGGTTCGTCGCTTCTTTGTTTCAAGCTCGTCTTTCATTTCTAGCAATTTGTGTTTTAAATGAGCAAGTTGTTTCTCTGAAAGTCCCATGTTTACTAAACCTCCCTCTACATCCTTATACTGCTCCTTTCCCGAAAAGGCGGTTAGGCAAACAATGAGGGTGCAATTGGCAGATTCACAATGTTGTAGATGACAGGCAAAACGGCTCGCTACGGAAGCCATTTGCATCATTGCCCGAATTCCATACCAATACAACAAATTTCTAATATTTGGTAAATTCCCTAGGTGTTGTTCGACTAAGTTTCGTGCTAAAATAAAGAAAAACCGTAAGCGAGGAAGCATGATGGCCAAACATCGGATTTATACAACGAGTGTCGCGAGCGTCTATCCCCATTATGTCGCGAAGGCAGAAAGAAAAGGGCGCACCAAAACCGAAGTCGATGAAATCATTTGTTGGCTGACCGGATATAGCCAAGAAGAGTTCGAAGCGCAACTGGAAAAACAAACAGACTTTGAGACATTCTTCGCAGACGCTCCAAAGCTAAATCCTTCGCGCCATTTGATCAAAGGCGTCGTCTGCGGTGTCCGAGTGGAAGACATTGAAGAACCAACGATGCGGGAAATTCGTTATTTGGATAAGTTGATCGATGAGCTAGCAAAGGGAAAAGCAATGGTGAAGATTTTACGAAAATGAGACGCTACACAAAGAAGCTGAAAAAAGAAAAATAGTCTACTAAAAAAGCCTTGAAGCTCATGCTTCAAGGCTTTGAGGTTTCCTTATTGAATCACACGTACTAACGTAAGCGCGTCGCCGCTTTCGTGTTGGTCAAAAGCATAGGAGCCGTTGGAATAGCGATCAGCACGACGATAGTCCCTTGGCGAGATGGCAATCATGTCTCCTTTTGCCGTTTCGATAGCAAACGTTTCATCTTGAGAGCGGACCCGCTTGAGCCCAACTAATCGATGAGGGTTGTTTTTTAATTCCCTTAGCATTAACACGCCTCGTTTGGCGCGGCTTGACTTTTCAAATTCAGTAATGGCCATTTTCTTGACCGCTCCACGATGTGTGGCAACGAGAAATTCAACAGAATCTTCAAGGCCAAATGCTTCGGCGCCAATGCAGTAATCACCTTCTTTTAAATTGATTCCCTTTACACCAGCGGCACGTTGGCCGACTAAAGAAACATCTTCTTCCGAAAACCAAAGGCCATACCCAAAGGCAGTGGCTACGAACAGTTCTTGCTGGCCGTCTGTCAAAAGCACGCGAACGACTTCGTCCCCTTCTTTTAGCTTTAAGGCCATCAGTGGTTTGGAATAACGTTGGGCTTGGTATAAGTTTAACGTTGACCGTTTGGCCATTCCTGCTCGCGTCATAAAGAGCAAATACTTCGTCTCAGCAAACTCGCGAATGATTTGTGCAGCAATAATTTCATCATCGGCATCAATCGCAACGAGGTTGGCAACATGTTGGCCGTCGTCTTTCCAACGGATGTCTGGCAGCGAGTGGACAGGCACGTACAAGTAACTCCCCCGTTTGGTAAACAGTAGCACCACATCAGTTGTATTGGCTTCTTGGGATAATAAGAGACGGTCTCCTTCTTTCATTCCTGGCCCATCCTGGCTAGAGGCTGAGTAGGAGCGCAGGCTTGTCCGTTTGACGTAGCCTGCCTTTGTGATCGTCACGCGCACGTCTTCCGAGGCAATCAACATGTCCATGTTGATTTTGATTTCTTCAATTTCCGCTCGAATTTCGGTACGGCGCGGAGAAGCAAATGTCTTTTTAATTTGGTTTAATTCCTTTTTAATGACGGAAATGAGTTTCTTTTCGCTGGCCAAAATCGCTTTTAATTCGGCAATTCGCTTTTCAAGCTCCTCTGCTTCTTTTTGAAGCGTCGTAATGTCGGTATTGGTCAGACGGTAAAGTTGGAGTGTGACAATTGCTTCTGCTTGTGGTTCAGTAAAGCCAAACTGGCTTTGCAAATTGGCTTTTGCGTCTTTTTTATCTTTTGAAGCACGGATCACAGCAATGACTTCATCCAAAATGGAAACGGCTTTGATAAGGCCTTCGACAATGTGGGCGCGGTCAACGGCTTTTTTAAGCTCGAATTGGGAGCGTCGCGTAAACACTTGCTTTTGATGGTCGATGTACGCTTGCATCAAGTCGAGCAGCCCCATTAACTTAGGTGTTTTATTGTGTATCGCCACCATATTAAAGTGGTACGTCACTTGCAAATCGGTATTTTTAAACAGGTAATGGAGAATCGCTTCTGGATCAGCTTCCTTTTTCAGTTCAACGACAATGCGCATCCCGGTACGGTCTGTATCGTCGCGGACTTCGGCAATACCGTCCACTTTTTTGTCAAATCGGATTTCATCCATTTTTTTAACTAAGCTCGCCTTTACTACTTCGTAAGGAATTTCCGTAATGACGATTTGCTTGCGGCCGCCACGCGTTTCTTCAATCGCTGTCCGGCCGCGGACGACGATTTTGCCTTTCCCTGTTTCATAAGCTTGGCGGATGCCGTTTGAGCCTTGGACAATTCCGCCAGTAGGGAAGTCAGGGCCTTTAATAATTTCTAACAATTCATCAAGGCTCGTATGTGGCTTTTGCATCAACAACGTAATGCCGTCAATGATCTCTGGCAAGTGATGAGGCGGTATGTCTGTCGCGTAACCAGCCGAAATACCTGTTGAACCATTCACAAGCAAATTTGGAAACATCGCTGGCAAGACGACGGGCTCTTCAATTGAATCATCAAAGTTCGGGATGTAGTCGACTGTGCCTTTATCTAAATCACGCATCAACTCTGCACTAATCGCCGATAGCCGCGCTTCCGTATAACGCATGGCCGCCGGTGGATCGCCATCCACTGAACCGTTGTTGCCGTGCATGTCGATTAATTGTTCACGCACTTTCCATTCTTGGCTCATGCGGACCATTGCTTCATACACGGAACTGTCGCCATGGGGATGGTAATTGCCGATGACGTTTCCAACCGTTTTGGCTGCCTTTCGATACGGTTTATCGGCCGTATTGCCTTCATTGTACATTGCATACAAAATACGGCGTTGCACAGGCTTTAGTCCGTCTCTGGCATCAGGCAATGCCCGTTCCTGGATAATGTATTTGCTGTAGCGGCTAAAACGGTCGCCGATGACATCTTCTAAAGGAAGGTCGAGATAACGTTCTGATTTTGCCACTTACGCTTCCTCCCCTACTTGCAGATTCTCGTTTTCCAAAATGTTTGTGTCTTCTTCTAGCCCAAAGGCGACATGGCTTTCAATCCACTTACGGCGCGGTTCGACTTTATCGCCCATAAGCGTGGCCACATGTTTCTCAGCCCGTGCCGCGTCTTCCAAACGGACGCGGATCAACGTCCGTGTCGCTGGGTCCATCGTTGTTTCCCATAGCTGGGTGGCGTTCATTTCGCCGAGCCCTTTGTAACGTTGGACAGTCGATCCCCTGCCGACTTTCTTTAACGCAGCCTGGAGCTCGTTTTCATCCCATGCATACTCGACTTGCTCTTTTTTGCCGCTGCCTTTGCTTACTTTGTATAAAGGAGGCAAGGCGATGTAAATTTTCCCTTCGTCGATGAGCGGTTTCATGTAGCGATAGAAAAACGTAAGCAACAGCACTTGAATATGAGCGCCATCTGTATCAGCATCTGTCATAATGACAACTTTGTCGTAATTACAGTCAGCACTATCAAAATCGGCTCCTACGCCAGCGCCAATTGTATGGATAATTGTGCGGATTTCTTCATTTTTCATAATGTCATCAAGCTTAGCTTTTTCGGTGTTGATGACTTTTCCTCTAAGAGGAAGAACAGCTTGGAATTTGCGGTCACGCCCTTGTTTGGCTGAGCCGCCAGCAGAGTCGCCCTCGACCAAGTACAGTTCATTGCGAGCTGGGTTCCGTGACTGAGCTGGCGTTAACTTGCCGCTCAGCAACACATCTTTGCGCTTGTTTTTCTTGCCGTTGCGCGCATCTTCCCTGGCTTTACGTGCCGCTTCCCGTGCCTGTGCTGCTTTCATTGCTTTTTTAAGCAGCATCGTTGCCACAGCTGGATTTTCTTCGAGAAAATAACTGAGGTTTTCCGAGACAATCGCATCAACAGCAGAACGGGCTTCTGGAGTCCCTAGCTTGCTTTTCGTTTGCCCTTCGAATTGCAGTTTTGCTTCCGGGACGCGAACGGAGACGACCGCAGTGAATCCTTCTCGTATATCCGATCCATCTAAGTTTTTGTCTTTCTCTTTTAAAACGCCAATTTTGCGTGCGTGTTCATTCATGATGCGGGTCATCGCTGTTTTCGCGCCTAGCTCGTGTGTGCCGCCGTCCCGTGTACGGACATTATTAACGAAAGAAAGCACATTTTCCGTATAGGCATCGTGAAATTGAAAGGAAAAGTCCATTTGGATGTCATTGGCGCTTCCGGAAAAGGACACGACTGGATGAAGCGCTTCTTTTCCTTCATTTAAATAGTCGACAAAGGCTTCAAGCCCCGTATCAAACTTAAACACTTCATGCAGCTCTTTTCCAGGACGCTTGTCCGTTAATTCAATCTGGACGCCTTTCAACAGAAAAGCCGCTTCTCGAAGTCTTTCCGCCAATATTTCGCTGTTAAACTGAATGGTTGAGAAAATGCCTTCATCTGGCTTAAAACGGACAGTCGTGCCTGAGGCGCGTGTTTTGCCTTTTTTCTCAAGCGTTGTGACCGGCTTGCCGCCTTGTTCGAAACGTTGTGTGTATCGATAGCCATCCCGTTTAATCTCCACTTCAAGCCATTCCGATAAGGCATTGACAACGGAAGCACCAACTCCGTGCAGCCCGCCACTTGTCGCATATCCGCCTTGGCCGAATTTGCCTCCAGCATGAAGGACGGTGAAAATGACTTCCGGTGTCGGCTTTCCAGAACGGTGCATGCCGACGGGCATCCCCCGCCCTTCATCCTCAATCGAGACACTCTGATCTTTATGGATCGTTACTTTTATTGTATTTCCGTAGCCGCCGAGTGCTTCATCGACGGCATTATCGACAATTTCATAAACAAGATGGTGCAGCCCGCGTACATCAGTTGAGCCGATGTACATGCCAGGCCGCTTGCGTACCGCTTCAAGCCCTTCTAAGACTTGAATGGCATCCTCATTGTATTCCACGTGCTGTTTTGCCATTCCGTTCTCCCTTCCATTTATCTATAAATCGATTATACCATAACGAATACGAATGTTTGTTCTGTATAGGTGAAATAATGGCTGCCCTTCTTCATTTTAACCATTGTTTTCCTGTATGCAACAGTTTTTTCTAATAGCACCTTACCATGTTTATCTTTGTTGTTGCAAATGCCTGGCTACCTTGTTTGACAAAATCAAGCCCGCACCTATGATGCGGGCTTGCGCTCATTTAAACTTAGCATGCTCTACTTTGATGCAACGGTCCATGACTGTTTCAACCCCATGTGCTTGCAAATAATCATATGCTTCCTCGTTAACGACGCCTAATTGCGACCAAAAGACGCCAATGCCTGCTTTGACTGTGTCTCTGGCAATCTCAGGGAGAAACTCGCTGCGGCGAAAAACGTTAACGAGATCGACCTCACCCTCAATATCGAGGAGCGATGGGTACGCTTTTTCACCGAGCACTTTATCGACGCGGGGGTTGACAGGAATAATGGTGTATCCTGCTTTTTGCATCGCCTCGGATACCATGTAAGACGTGCGTTCCGGATTGTCAGATAAGCCAACAACGGCAATGCGTTTTTTCGTATGAAGCAGTTCTTTCATTCGTTCATCACTTGGGTTTTTCATCTGTGTTCACTCCTTTTCGTCTTTCAGCAGGCCTTTCTCTTGCAAAAATTCGCCTGCTACTTGATAAGGGTCTTCGTCGTTAATGTCCACGCGATAGTTCAATTCAGATATTTCTTCGACAGAACCAAGTCCAGCGAGTTGGTTTAAAATCGACTCCAATTCAGGATATTCTTCGATCGCTTTTTTGCTTACTAGCGGCGCTGCTTGGTAAGGCGGAAACAACGACTGGTCATCTTCTAAAACAACCATATCATACTGGACAAGTTGCGGGTCTGTCGAGAAAACATCGCTTACTTCTATGCTCTCGTTTGCGATCGCTTGGTAGCGAGTGGAAACGTCAATCGATGTGACATGTTCAAACGAAAAGCCATACGCTTCCTCAAAACCAAGATAGCCATCTTGTCTGTCCATGAATTCAAAGCTGAAACCGACGTGAAGTTTAGTAGCGTAAGGGCTCAAATCGCTTATTTTCTTGATGTTGAGTTGTTCAGCCTGTTCCCGTGGCATCGCCAGCGCATACGTGTTTTGAAAGGCCATCGGCTTAAGCAATACGTCACCGTATTCAGCAAGGAGGCCATTGCGCGCTTGTTCGTAGGATGTCTGTTCATGATAACTGAAATCTTCTGTTCCCAACAAATCACTAAGAACCGTCCCTGTAAATTCCGGATAGAGATCAATATCTCCAACACGTAAGGCGTTGAAATTCACGCTTGTCTCACCAAGAGGAGCGACCACTTCAACAGTAAGGTCAGTGTCTTGTTCGATTAAATGTTTATACATATTGGCGAGGATTGGTGGTTCAGGGCCGAGTTTTCCGCCGATAACTAAATCTGGTTCATCGCTTTGAATAAAGGAAGCGATCGGCGAAATCGCGACGATGGCAATGGCAACAAGGAGCACGCTCGCAAGCGGCTTATACGTTGTTCCTTGTGCGTGCGCTGCACGCTTCTCGCTGAAGCGCAACACAAAATCGAGTGCTAGCGCAAGCAACGCAGCTGGAAGGGCGCCGAATAAAATGTATTCATTGCTTGTCCGCTGAATACCGGTCATAATGATTTGCCCAAGTCCGCCGCCGCCAACAAGCGCTGCCAGGGTGGCAGTGCCGACAATCAGCACCATTGATGTACGGATGCCTGCCATGACTGTTGGCATGGCGATGGGTAGTTCTACTTTCAGCAAACGGCGGTATGAATTCATGCCCATTCCTTTCGCCGCCTCGATCAGGGATGGGTCAATGCCTTTAATTCCTGTATATGTATTGCGCAAAATCGGCAGTAACGCGTAGGCAGTAAGCGCAATGATAGCTGGAGTCGTGCCAATCCCGACAAAAAGGACTAAAAAGCCAAGCAAGGCGAGCGATGGGATCGTTTGCAAGACGGCAGCAGTGCCGATCACCCACTCCGATATTCGTTTATAACGAGTAAGCAAAATCCCTAGTGGCACGCCAATCGCCACTGCAATTAGCAAGGAAGCAAGCGACAATTGAATATGTTCCCAAAATGCGCGTATTAATAAATCGGAACGCTCGTGAAAAAGGTTGATATAAGATGTCCAAAAGGTAGCCATATGTTTTTGCTGCATGCTTAAAGCGCGCGAACGCTGTCCTGCTTAAGCTTGCAGTTCTTCCCCATTTTGTATGCACGCGGACAGTGCTAGATTAAAGTATTTTTAGGCTCAGTTTGGCCAAGTCTTCATAAGAAATGGTGCCAATTAGGTGATTTCCTTCCGTGACTGGAAGGGCTGGCACACCTTGTTTTTGTAAAGCTTCAAACGCTTGCTCAAGCGTGCTGTCCCGATTTAAAGTCAACGGGTCATCAAGCAAAACGCCATGATAAAAAGCGCGGGTTAGTTCCTGCTTATCGTTGATTTCATATTGCAACTCGGCTTGATTCGTGTTCACTCTTTCTTTTACGTAGGCGCTTTGGTAAACAGGCATCATTACGTCTTTTAGTGGCAAGTGCCCAGGAGAGATCGTGTGCCCCATCATTTCTTTCACAAGGTTTGTGCGCGGATTTTCCCTTAGTTCCTGAGGCGAGCCAATTTGCACGATTTCTCCTTTTTCCATTACCCCAATGCGGCTGCCGAGTTTCGCCGCCTCTTCCATATCGTGTGTGACAAACACAACTGTTTTCTGAATGGTTTGTTGCAACGCTTTAATATCGTGTTGGAGCTGGCTCCTTGACAACGGGTCAAGGGCGCTGAATGGCTCGTCCATTAACAAAATATCTGGATCAGCCGCAAGTGCTCGAGCCACCCCTACACGTTGTTGTTGACCGCCGGACAAATCACTTGGCATGCGCTCCCGGTAAATCGTAGGTTCAAGTCCGACTAAATCAAGCAATTCATCGACGCGCTTTTCAATCGTCGACTTCTTCCATTGTTTCATTTCTGGCACAATCCCAATGTTGTCTGCCACAGACATATTCGGAAATAACGCGATTTGTTGTAAAACATAACCAATGTTCCAGCGCAATTCATGAATGTTTGCTTGAGCGGTATGTTGGCCGTCGATGAAAATCGCGCCAGAAGAAGGTTCAATGAGACGATTAATCATTTTAAGGGTTGTGGTTTTCCCACAGCCGCTCGGGCCAATTAACACAAAGAATTCCCCTTTTTCGACTTTAAAGGAGAGCTTGTTTACAGCTGTTGTGCCGTCAGCATATACTTTAGAGACTTGCTCAAAGGCAATCACGTTATCCTTCTCCCCCTTATGATTAGGCGCTTTTTAGTTTATACCCGATTTTGTTTTTTTTAACCACAGCATCCCTTCCGAGGAAAGAATAATCCCCGCAAGGTTGCCCCTGCGGGTTGAGGTTATGTGCGAAAAGTAGCAGCGCCTGTTTGAAAGCCAGACTGGCCAATGTGTTGACCCCCATCAATCGTGATACAAGTGCCGTTAATGTAAGCCCCGTCTGGAGACAACAAATAAGAAGCAAGTTTGGCCACTTCTGTCGTCTTGCCAAAGCGGTTCAGGGGGATGCTTTTTACCGCTTTAGCATGAGCATGCTCATCTTGAAGCAGTTTTTCAACGCCGCCTGTGTTTTCAATCGGGCCAGGCGCAATCGCATTGACGCGTATCCCATACTGGCTTCCCCATTCGACGGCCAACGTTTTCGTCATCGCTAGGACGCCCGCTTTGGCACTGGCTGAATGGACGACTCCTGGGCCGCCTGTCCATGCATAGGTGGCGACAATGTTGATGATCGACCCTTTTGCATCGTCAGCAATCCAGCGCTTTCCAACTGTTTGCGTGACATGCCATGTTCCATGTAAAACGATGTCAATGACCGCATTCCAACCATTTTCAGACAAGTCCTCAGCTGGACATAAAAAGTTCCCAGCCGCATTGTTGACAACTCCGGTCAATGGCCCAAGCGATTCGTAAATCGCGGTTACCATCTTTTCGACATCGGCCCGGTTCCGCACATCGACTTCATAGGTCGCCACTTGACCAGGGAATGTTTCAATTTCCTGTTTGGCTTGCGTTAATTTGTCGCCATTTCGTGCACAAATAGCAACAAATGCCCCCTCCTCAGCAAACTGTTTAGCAATCGCTTTGCCCATGCCACTGCTTCCGCCTGTAATTAATAGGACAGGCTTGTCCATAACGGCCTCCTTCCTTCTCGCAAGTCGGCTTCCTCTCACTTTTATTATCCTAAATAAGACTCGATAATGAAAGAGATATGGACTAAAAACGAAGGATTTTATAACGGATTGGCGTCGCCTCGCAAAAATAGCCGGTTAACACTGTCCGTTTCTATCGTACGCGCAAAGGTGAGGAAGCGACCATGGCTAAATGCCGCTTATCATCAGCAATCAGTACATTGCCATTATGAACCTAAATCTTCTCCGTTTGTACCCTAAACTGTCGCTCAACTGTTGTAGAAACTTTTCGTCACGTCCTCACCCCACTGATAAACTGTTAAACGTGATTAATTTCAGTGGTTAGAAAAAAGTATTATCGCCGAACTCGAAGGCTGAAATGTTTCCAACTCATCGGCCATCGTCGTATCAAAGGGAAGCTTTTGTTTGGGAAGGAAGCGGATGGTAGCGCCCTTCTCCCCTTCCCATTTGGGAGCGCTAATTTTTTTGAATTTAGCTGTATAGCCGAGAAAAAACAGGGCAAACTACGAGCAGCTAACTCATAATAAAAAAGGAGCGTTTGGCATGGTGTCGTTTTTCATCCACGCGTTCGTTTCAATTTTTGCGATTCTTTACCCCATAGGCAATCTCTCTGTGCGGCTAGGGCTCGCCCATATAAAAGGGGATACTCAACGAATACATAAAGCAGCAAAAGCCATCCTTGTTGTTTTAGGAGCCTTAACTACGTTGTTACTGCTGGAACAATGGCTGTTACTGCTTTATAACATTTCCATTGAAGCCTTTACGATTGGCTGTGGGCTATGTTTATTAGTGATTGGTTGTAAATTGCTGCAAGGGAAAACGAGGTATCGCAGCAAGCAAAAAACCATTTTCGCTACAGTTGCTAGCCAAGGCGCTGCCGGTGCAACGATGTGCTTAACGGCGAATCAGAATCACCGCTGGTTTTATGTGCCGATTACCTTTTTAGCATTCGTGAGTGTGCTCGTTTTATCGCTTTTGCCCCTCTTGGTTGCGAATTGGCTTCGTGGGCGCACGGGGCAAAAGGGCCTATCGTTGGTGAAACGAGCAACAGGTGTTGCCTTAACGGTGATTGCGATTGAAATGGTCGTCATGGGCTTTGCCGATATCCTTCCGTCTTTTGAACAAGAAGCAGCATAAAGAAAAAGATTGCCGGCTAAGGCAATCTTTTTTGTTGTTAAGAAAGTTCGTATAGGTTGCTGTATTTCTCGGTTAAATAGGATAGTAAAGGCTTGGCGTCGATCGATTTCCCAGTAATATCAGCAATGATTTCTTGCGGTTTTTTTAAGCTGCCATAACGGTGAACGTGCTTTGTCAGCCATTCGCGAATAACGCCGATCTGTTCTTGTTCAAGCAATTGATCGAAATTTGGCAAATCGTTTAACATCGCTTGCTTCATTTGTGCCGCGTATATGTAGCCAAGTGCATACGAAGGAAAATAGCCAAAGGACCCGGATGACCAGTGGACGTCTTGGAGGACGCCTTCTCCATCGTTTTCAGGTCGAATGCCTAAATATTCTTCCATTTTATCATTCCATAGACGTGGCAAGTCTTTGACTTCAATTGTCCCTTCAAACAGGCCTTTTTCTAGTTCATAGCGCAAAATAATGTGTAGGCAATAGGTAAGTTCATCTGCTTCAATACGAATGAGGGATGGCCTAGATTCGTTTAAAGCAAAGTAAAAGTCCTCAAGCTCGACATCGTCAAATTGGCTGCCGGCATGTTGTTTTAAAAGGGGATACACGTTTTTCCAGAAAGGAAGCGATTGGCCGACAAATTTTTCAAAGAACAATGATTGCGACTCATGTATACCCATAGAAGTGCCACCAGATAGAGGCGTTCCGATGAACTCGTGATCGATGTTTTGCTCATAAAGGGCGTGGCCGCCTTCATGGATTGTGCCAAGCAAGGCAACGCGGAAGTCATGTTCGTTGTATTTAGTCGTGACGCGGACATCATTTGGGTTAATGCCAATCGCAAATGGATGGACCGTTTCATTTAGGCGTCCTTTGTCAAAATCGTAGCCAATATGTTTTAGTACAGCGTGGCTAAGTTTTTCTTGGTCCGCCTTCGGGAAATAAGCATAGAGCGGCGCTGTATTTGGCTGTTTCTTAGCGTTAGACACCTTTTTTACAAGTGGAATCAATGCTGCTTTTAGTTCTGCAAAGACTCGGTCGAGTGTATCGGTGAAAACGCCTGGCTCATAATCATCGAGGAGCGTGTTGTACGGATGACCTTCATAGCCACGGTACTCAATAAACTTCTTGTTGTATGAGACTAATTCTTCCAAGTAGGGCTGGAACATCGCAAAGTCGTTCTTTTCCTTCGCCTCCTCCCACACCGACTCGGCTGTCGATTGCAACATGACATATGCTTTAAACTCGTCAGCAGGAATTTTCGTGTTGCGGTCATACGTTTTCTGGCAATGTTCCTTTGATTTTAACACTATATCCGACAAATCCGTAGCTTTATCCAATGCAGCGAGCATGTCTTTCATCTGATCGGACACAGACATAGCAAACACTTCAGCGGATAACGTACCAAGCACTTCAGCACGCTGTGGGACGCCTGCTTTTGGCGCGCCCGTACGACCATCCCAAGCCATAAGCGCCATTGCTTGCTTATAGTGGTTGATTTTTTTTACGTATTCAAGAAACTTTTTTTGGATATCGTTTTCCATTTTGCTTATTACCACCTTTCTATTTTCTACAATAGCAAGGTTTGTATCGTTTGGACAACTATTTTATAAGCGATATGGTACACTAAACAACGGATAGGAGTGGAAACAAATGAACATTCATGTATCGAAGCAAGCGGCTGCTTTCTATAAAAGAGAAATGGAATTGCCTGCAGGCGCGATTCTTCGCCTGTATGTTCGTGTTGGTGGTGTTGGCTCTGGCGGTTTTTCAGTTGGTATTATGAGAGAAGAGGAACTTAATAACCGCTATTATATCGAATCTGGCTCGCTTTATTTTACTGTTTCAGAAGATGATTTCTGGTATTTGGACGGCATGACCATTGATTATGACGCTGACTTGGAGATGATCGTCTTTCAGCAGCCACGTTTTGCTGATTTGCACCATCCACTGGAAACGTGACAAGGTTGTTGATGTAGATGGCAAAGCTGGGTTTTAAACGAAATGGACTTTTTATAAACGGGTAGCGACCTGAATCTACGAAATTTAGGCGCTTTCCCGCTTACGGCGATAAGCCAAAAGGATTCCCCTTCTGATCTTATGCTCCTTTTTTGCAATACGGGTAAAAGTTTTAGTCATTCTTTTGGGCCACAATGATATACACGGGTTGATTAGCCACTTTAGCTTGAAGATAAAAAGCTTGGACGATATCAAAACCAGCACGAAGAATTTCTTCTTTCATCTTTTCCGATGAAACTCGCGGGCCAGTTGATAACTCTGCCTCCTCTAATTCAATACAGAGAAACACGCCTTTGCTTTTTAAGACCCTATATATTTCACCTAATGCGAGCGAAAGTGGTTTCACTTCGTGAAGCGATATGGAAGCAACTGCCTTATCGACTTTTTCGTCATCTAGTTGTATATCTTTGAAATCTGATACGAGCGTTTTTATATTGGTTATGCTTTGTTCCTTCGCCTTCATTTCCAAGTACTTTAACATCTCTTCATCAAAATCGAGTGCAATGACTTCATCTACATACTTAGAAATGGGAAGACTTATATAGCCTGCTCCTGCTCCAAGATCTAATAATGTATCCTCTTTATGAAGGGATATAAACTGAAACAGCTCATCAGCAGAGGGACGCTTTATCTTCTCCAAATTAGTTATTTTTCTATTTAATTTCTGATTCATGGTCATTCTCCTTTTATTATAGATATTTAGACTCTGTTATAACTTTAATTAAGTCATGACTTATTGTCAACATTTTTGTCTATTGAACAAAGAAACCCCCATGCCTGATGATAAATGGGGCATGGGGGTTTGTGACATTCTTCTTTTTTATAACGTTGTTTATGTTGCCCTTTTCTAATTGGTATCAGAGGCTTGCAGTGCATGTTCCTCAGAATAATATGCTGCTTTCGATGGTTGTGTATTGCAAATAAACAATATTATTGTCACAACAAACATAAGGAGGCTTCCGCACACAAGGATGAAGCGAATAGAGATGAATTCAGCCATCATTCCAAAAATGATCGTGCCAATAATGATGAAAAACGCCTCGATGAAACCATAAACACTACCAACACGCCCCATCATGCTAATTGGAACATTATTTTGGTAAAATGTGTAAAATCCTGTATTCATAAACGCCATTGAAAATGATAAAGTAAAAAAGCCAATTGCTGCCGTTAAAAAAATAGTTGAAAAAGCATATATGATATAACCGACGGAAATCATCAAGGCTCCAAGACCGATTAGCCAAGAGGTAGCTACTTTTTTAACAATGAGTATGTTTACAAAGGAGCCTACAATGATGCCAACACCCGCAATACTTACTAGTAATCCATAATCTCTTTCTGATAAAGAAAGCACTTTTGTTGAAAATGCCGCTTCCAATGAATCGATCGCAGTTGCCAAAACCATTACCCCACTAAATAGGAAGTAAATGACCATAATATACACGTGTTTACGACTAAAATCTACGACTAATTGCCAATCAAGTTTTAAGATCTTCAAGCTTATTTTTTCTACTTCCGCTTCCATAACATCATCTTTTTCAAGATTAGGCATGAATAATGTGAGTAGTGCTGATAAAAACAGAGCGATGGCATTCATGTATACCGCAAAATTGGGGGTGCCAATCATAAACATCATCCCTGCAATAGCAGGCCCAATAACAAATGCCCCAGAATCGATGAAGCTTCGAAGAGAATTAAACCGTTTTCTTTGGTCCCGTGGGATTAACTTCGTAATATAAGTCATGGATGTAGGCTCATACATGGAACTAGCTATATTTATTAAGAAGACAATGCCGTATATTGCCCAAAGAGAGGATAATGAAGGAAGTACAGCAATAAACACTGCTTGGAATATAGCGCACCATACCATAAGGTGCTTTTTATTTAATCGGTCAATTAGACTCCCTGACCAAAAGGTGGTAAACAATGCAGATAAAGCGCGAAGTATATATAGACCCGAGACAGCCATTACGCCCATCCGGTCAAGAACAATTAAATTTAATGCGATAAAATACACCCATTCTCCTATACTGGAAATGCCAATACTAGACAATAAAATGGACGGGTATTTCCACGACTTTATAAACTTTTTTATACGCATTTTTATTTCCACTCCTTTGAAAATCTAAATTTGGAAAATAAAAAAACTCACCCCCAAGACTATTGTCTTGAGGACGAGTTGTTGCGCGCCGTGGTGCCACCCCAGTTTGGCAATATGTCACCATATTCCCCTCATTAGGTACGGTATGAAGTCCATACGTATACCCTAGCTCTATAACAGGAGCTCCTGTCACACTATCACCTACATGGGATCCAATGTGCCGCTCTGAGGCTTGCTTCCAACCATTCCTCCTTACTCCTTTTCACCAACTGGAGCTCTCTTTGAAGAATTCCTGATTGTACTCTTCTCTTCATCGCATTTTTTTGATTGTCGCTTAATGAATGTTAGACAATCATAGCAAATCTTCACGTGGGAAGTAAAGTACTTTATACGTCAAATTATCCTTGTTTCAAGTGAATGGTCGTCGGTGGTATCCCCCACTGCAACAAGGTTTAGCTTGTTCCTGTCGCAAAGTGGAAAATTGGATGGGGCCTCTTTCCCTTTGTTGTTTGTTTTAGACCATATATAGCGCTGCCTAGTCTTGCAAGTCTTCTTCTGCCTCATGCAATTGATGAGCCGCTTGGTCGAGCAAAGCCGATGAATGAGCTGCAAAAGCGTTATCCATGTTATGCTGGTGAGCAAGTGCATGTGTAAATTGTTCGCGTGCTTGCTTTAATGCCGCATTTGCATTTTCAATTTGGTCAGGGTCCATGCTATGGGTAGCTTGGCCAACCGCATGTTGTGCAGCTTGGATGGCAAGTTCAATTTGCTTGAGATCGCTGTAGCCATATACATCTTTAGGGTAATTGTTCATGAGTCTGCCTCCTTTATGGCTAGCATGAACGGATTTATACCCATTTATTCAAATTAGTTAACATAATAAAAATACGGTTTACTTACTTTGAAAGGCTGCAATGGCGCTAAATTCTGTTTCTAGTTTTTGGTACAGGCGTTCATACATAGCAAACAGCTCTTGGTATACTTCTGTATGCTGAAGGTTAGGCTTAAAAAGGAGTGCCTGCTCTTTTTTCTCTGTTTTTGCTGCGGCAAACATATCGAGTTCCCCAATGGCATGTTTGGCAAGCAAAACAGCTCCTAGCGCTGAAGCATGGTGAGACGGAGGCAAAGAGACATCTTGGCCAATGATATCCGCCAGCATTTGGACCCATTCAGGCGAGCGAGCAAATCCGCCTGAAGCTTGGACGCGGTCGATTGTGCCAAGGGATTGCTTCAATGCGTTTACAACGGAGCAAATGCTATAGAGGACTCCTTCCATTACAGCTCTTGCAAAGTGAGAATGTTGATGGTGCATAGAAACGCCGAAAAAAGTCCCTCTTGCATCCGGGTCCCAAAATGGAGCACGCTCCCCATTTAAAAATGGAAGAAACAGCAAACCTTCGGAACCAGCAGGAACATTGGCCGCTGACTTAATAATCGATTCATGGATAGAGCGTCCATTTGCTTCCGTTTGCATTCCTTTTGAAAATTGGTCAATAAACCATTGCAATGCCATACCACCGTTGTTGGTCGCACCGCCTGCGATGAACTTTCCTTCTGTAAGCGCATAACAAAATGTTCGCTGTAACTCGTCCGTCACTACGTCATCTACAAGCGTTCGCACAGCTCCACTTGTCCCAATAGTAATCGCAACCGTTCCTTTTTCTAGCGCGTCAGCGCCAATATTGGCCAATACGCCGTCCCCTGCGCCAATAAAAAAACGGCAATCCGTTCCAACTGGAAGCAGCGCTTGTGCCTCTGCTGTTAGCGGCGGCAATTCGTAAGTTGTGGGCACGAGCGAAGACAACTTATCTTCACTAATTTCAAGAAAAGCTAATACGTCTTTATCCCATGCTTGTTTCCGTAAATGATAAAGGCCTGTCCCACTCGCCATTGAATGATCGACCACATAGTGGCCAGTCAATCGCAAACATAAATATTCTTTCATCGTGATAAATTTATACGCTTGTTTAAAAACAGATCGCTCATTTTCTCGTAACCAGTGGATTTTGCCAATCCAAGACATCGGATGAATCGGTATTCCTGTATTTTCATAAAAATGTCTTCCTTGGCTTGTCCCTTTTAACGTTTTTATAAAAGGGGCGCAACGATTGTCTGCCCAAGTAATCGCAAGCGTCAGCGGTTTGCCGTTTTGGTCAACGGCGATGAGTGAATGCATGGCTGAGGACAAGGCAACCAATGAAACATCTTTTCCTTGTATTTGCCCTTTATTTATAACGTGGTGAAGGACTGTAAAACAAGCATCAACGACGACATCTGGATCTTGCTCTGCATAGTTTACCTTCCGTTTTAGCAATGGATAGGCAATTTCACATGCGCAAATTTCTTCGTTGTTCGCTGTATAGAGCACGGCTTTTGCGCTCGTAGTGCCTATGTCTAAACCAATTGAATACACGAAAAAAATCCCCCTCTCCCTTCTTATCATTACGCAAATTCGCTTTTTTGTCACGGCTTTTGTGGGAATTACGTGTAGGGTAAGATGGTCAGTATTTCTGTTGATTATCTCATAAGTAGAAGGATTTCAAAAAGGAATTTCTTTTCGCCGCTCCCCTATTTCAGAAAACCAATTGGCATCTTTCAATTCCAGTGCAAGTAATTGCATCGTATGGTAATCCTCGTCTTCTAACGTCAATTCGGCTTTATGTATGTCTTTATAGTAAATTAAAATCGGCGCTTTTGACCGTTCGGGATGAAGCGTATGGAAATAGTACGTTTGGTATAAAGGATCTTTGCAATGAAAGGATTTGTTTTTTTCAATCCACCCTAAAATCGTGTGATTGCCTCGTTTTATTGTTACCCACGAACCATCTAGCATAGCGTGCACTCCTTTAGGTGTAGTGTTGTTTATTTTGTTTTTTTTATGTGAAATACGATAAGTGAAATTATGAGGAAAGTGGTGGAAAAGTAGAGCTACACGTATCAGTCATGGAAAGACATATGTGGCTCCACGGGGGATCTATCAACGAACAACCTATTGTTTGCGCCCGTTTATCAACATAGCGGACTTCGTGATTCCAGGCAGTTTTATTTATGCATCATTTTTGAATGAGTTCTTGCCGGTCATTGATTCGCTCTTTCTATTTTGCCTATTGCTGCTTTAACAGCATGGCAGCTGGGATCCAGCCTTCCTCGCCTTTTTCAGTACGAGCAAACAGCCAGCCGTTTAATTCTTTATTGACAATAAGCCGTTGTCCTACTGCAACTGTCAACTCGTGTGCAGTATAGGATTCCAACAAATAGGCCTCTCCCTTTTCATTTGGAACTGTTAAAAATTGTTTCGGTACCCACCCCTTCTTATGCGATTTGTCCGCTTCACAAAAAATCCACTTTGGGTAATCGGTATCTTCCTCGCCATATTGGACGCTCTCGCCTTTTTCTAAAATGAGTGGATCAGGATAACACGTTTGATACCTTTTAGTAACAATATATAATGACATCTGACGACTCCTCTTCCATTTTTTTTTATTATAGAAGCCAGATAACATTTCGTCAAAATTAAAAAAACATCTCCACAGTGGCGAACAATCCATGTGAAATGGCCAATAAAAAAACGCCCTGCCTAGTGGTTACTATTACCCGGCTTAAACGATGTACATGCCATGAACAGTGAGCTTATCAATCTTTTTCCCACCCCACATTCTCTTTTTCATGCATAAAAGAAGTGGCTCAACACAGACTAATGGACATGCCAATCTCGGAGTGATGCCAATGCCTAAACAAAGCAAACAAGGCCGTTTCGAACGAAAAATTCGTAAACAAAAACGTTCAAGCGCGAAGACGCTGGAAGAGCTCCTTGACTTGTGTCGGCGATCAAATGATTTTCATTCCTTTAAACAGGCGGACGACAATCCTTTTGAGATTTATTATTTTTCATCGATCGTCAAACCCAACGTCATCCATGAACAGATTTTGCCAGTTCTTGCTAATAAGCAACTTAAAACACTCGTTGGTGTAAAAGAAGCGATTAGAGTAGAAGAAACGAAAATTGAACATCAGTTAGCTAAAATTGAACAAGCTTTAATGCGCGGCGAAGTCCTTATTTGTCTTCAACAGGCACCGACAGAAGCGTTGCTTGTCCCAGCACAGCAAGCTGAAACTCGTTCGATCAATCCGCCTGAAGTCGAGTTTAGTGTAGTTGGGCCAAAAGAAGCGTTTGTTGAACCGCTGTCGACCAATATTAACTTAGTGCGCAAGCGGCTGCCGATTCCAGACCTTGTCATAACCGAACGAATCGTTGGCCATTTAAGTAAAACAAAAGTAGCAATTTTACATATAGACGGCATTACAAATAATCAAGTCGTACAAACGGTCACACAACGCATTGAAGACATCGGCTTTGATGAAATCATCGATAGTTCTTATATCGCGCAATTGATTTCAGATGACTCCAATTCGATTTTCCCGCAACTGATTGATACAGAACGCCCCGACCGAGTTGCTGCGATGCTCGCCGAAGGAAAAGTTGCCGTAATTGTTGATGGCTCGCCCCATGCACTTACTGGGCCAACTTCATTTGTTGAATTTTTTTCTGCTATTGAAGATTATTTTTTGCCATGGCCACTCGCCTCTGCTTTTCGTCTTATCCGGCTATGTGCTGTATTGTTTTCGATTTTGTCGACAGCCTTGTATGTGGCTGTGATGACGTACCATTATGAAATGATTCCGACACAACTGCTGAATACACTCGTTTCCTCGCGAAGCGGCATTCCCTTTCCGCCTATTTTTGAGGCGTTGATTCTCGAACTTGTCATTGAGTTGCTAAGAGAGGCTGGAGCACGATTGCCGAATAAAATTGGCCAAACGATTGGGATCGTTGGCGGTATTGTTATCGGAACTGCTGCCGTCGAAGCAGGCCTTACAAGCAATATACTCTTAATCATTGTTGCTTTGACTGCGCTTGCTTCCTTTACGACACCTATTTACCAAATGGGCAATACAATCCGGTTGATTCGTTTTCCTTTTATCCTTGCTGCCCAGTGGCTTGGCTTTTTAGGAGTAGCGGCTTGTTTCGCCCTCATTCTAAGCCATTTACTTGTTTTAACTTCGCTTGGACAACCTTATTTAGCACCAATTTATCCGTTGAGAGTAACTGATTTGAAAGACTCCTTTTTTAGGTTGCCGTTTAACAAACAGAAAAAGCGCCCCGTAAGCGTACGAGCTAAGAAACGCAAGCGCTTTAGCTCCAGCCACGACGGCAACCATCTAAAAAAGCGCGACATCGAGGAGTAAAAAAAGGAGTGGACCAATGATGCCAGCTACACACACTCAAGCCCCAAGTGAAAGTCGGCTACTCTCGCCGTTTTTCAGCTTTTTTATCGTTGTCGGCGCTCAAATCAGCGTTGGCGTCCTTGGTTTTGAGCGAATTATCGCTACGTTTTCAGGCCAGGACGCTTGGTTATCTGTGGTGCTGGCAGGGATGACAGTCCATGTACTCGTGTGGCTTCTATACGGCATATTGAAGCGAGGGGAAGGAGACCTTGTCGCGATCCACAAAGCCGTGCTTGGAAAAGCAGTTGGTGGTTTGCTGAACCTTTATTTTATCGGCTATTTTGCCTTGCTTGCTTACACGGTCATTCGTACGTATATCGAGATTATTCAAATGTGGATGTTTGTCGAAGTGTATGTATGGGTATTGTTTTTGCTGCTCGTCTGCCTTGCCTATTCTTATGTAACAAATGGGCTGCGTGTCGTTGTCGGTCTTTGTGTGATTGGCCTCTTTGTTTCAGCCCCATTGCTTTTGGCAAATTATTTTGCATTTACACATGCGAATGTTAGCAATCTGTTCCCTTTGTTCGAACATTCACCGCAAGCCATTCTCCTCGGCAGCAAAGCAATGACGCTTAATATGCTCGGCTTCGAGGTTTTATTGGTTGCCTATCCCTTTTTAAAAAACGGTCCTGCATCGCAAAAATGGAGCCATTTAGCGGTCTTCACAACCACACTCATCTACACGCTTGCAATTGTGTTAACGACTATCTATTTTAATCAAAATCAACTTAATCAAACGATTTGGGCCACAATTACCTTATGGAAAGTCGTCGATTTGTCCGTCATCGAACGCTTTGAGTACATTGGTATTTCGACTTGGCTATTTGTTGTGTTGCCTACCATTTGCTTGCTGCTTTGGGCAGCAAGCCGCATTGCAAACCAAGCCTTCTCCATCAAACAACGCACCGGATTGCGCCTGTTAATTGTCTTGCTGTTTGTTTGCTCCTTTTTCGTCGTAGGGCGTAAGGAAGTCAATCAATTGAATGATATGACAGCCGCAATTGGCTTTTGGACCATTATTACTTACGTCCCATTCTTATACATTGCCCAAAAAGTAAAGCTTGCTGTTATTAAAGGAGGGAACAAACGATGAAAAAATGGCTGCTTGCCCTTTGCTGCGTTTTAGTGCTAGGAGGATGCGCGCCTCGTACAAAAGTGATTGAAGACATTCAGCTCATTCAAGCAATTGGCTATGATTATGTGAATAAAAACGAATTCAGGAGCGTAGCGAGTTCACTCATCGTCCTTCCTAGCGAGGAAACGCTGCCGCAAACAAAAGTATTTACTGCTACCGGAAATACTTCGCGGATCACACAAAAAAAAATGCAAACAGAGTCTTCCAAATACATGGTTGTCGGCCGGATTGGGCTCATGTTGTTTCAAGACCGCCTTGCCGAAGACGGCATTTTTTATTTTTTAAATGTCCACCAACGGGATTCAATGATCGGACGCAATCTTCGCCCTGCGATTGTTGAAGGAAAAACATTCGATTTGCTCTCTAAAAATTACCATTTAGACACGACTGTTTATCAATATTTAAATGAATTACTTGAACAGAGTGAACGGGAAATTTACCCACGTGTCACACTGCATACCGCCTTATACCAATATTACGCAGAAGGCACTGATATGTTTTTGCCCATCATTAAAGGCAATGATGATCACGCTCGTGTAACAGGCTTGGCATTGTTTAAAGAGGACCGTTATATCGATAAGCTGAATGTCCATGAAGCTTCCTTTTTTAAATTGCTTTCAGAGCCGTTCCGAGGTGGTTTTTACCAAGTGCAAATTAGCAGTGATTCGTTTGCAAGCCTTGAGAATGTCCAAGCAACACCGCAATACACGATTACCAAAGACGATAACGGCTTACATGTTTCTATTCTCGTCTACATGAAAGGCGTTGTTAGTGAAAGTGGCGGCTTAAGCATGAGTGCCAAAGACCTCACTAAAATAAAAGAGCTCGGCATTCAACAGTTCGAAGAGCAAATGCAAACACTAGTTAACAGGTTCCAACAGCGCGGCATCGATCCGATTGGCCTTGGCGACGTGGCCAGTAGCAAAATCCGCCATTTGAATATGGAGCAATGGCATGACACTTACCCATCTCTTGATATTGATGTCAACGTCGATCTAACCGTGATCGGAAGCGGCATTACAGATTAAAGCGTCAAACCCGTATCTGTCTTTAGGCACAACTTGGTGATTTAATAAACTGCAACTAAAAAATCGCTCTTGCTGTATACTCGGATTGGAATATCAGGATACTCTTTTTTCAAAGAAGGAATTTGTTGCAATGCTTTTTCCTTTTTCTTGTAATACTCAGGCTTACCTACCCGCTGCCCTGCTTCATCAATGAGCGTAATCAGCCACATTGCCTCAAATACGTCGTATGTGATTTCAATTCTGCTATCCATAAAAACAAGCCTCCATTTATTCATTGATACTGTTTCATATCATTGTAGCAAAAAAGCAAGAAAAATGTCGATTTTTCTTGCTTTTTGTTCCTACTGCGATTAAGAAAATGGATTCTGCAAGCAAAAAAAGCCTTTGCCGCAATGGCAAAGGCTTCAAAGGAAAACTTTGAAAAGGGATAAGGGGGATCTTACAAACTAAATGATAATGAATATCATTTTCAATGTCAAGCCCTTTTTGTGCTTTCTTCTTTAAAATGCCTTTAAAAAAGGAGCTGATTTTGGTCAGCTCCAATCATGGCTCACCCCACTACCAGAAAGAAGGGAGATAACTGTATTATAACGAATTGCATTTTTGCTGTAAACAAAAAAGTTGACCGAAGGAAACTTTTTGACCCACAACTAAAAATGGCAACAGCACCGATCAAGGGCTGTTGCCATTTTATTCATTAAGCCAACTGCGTATCGAGTTCGTAAACAACATCTGTTAAAACAGTCGCTGAAGCGGAGATTTCTTGCATCGATGCGCTCAGTTCTTCCACCACTGCCGCTACATGTTGTACGCTGCCATTTGCTTGTGCCGCTATCGCAGAAATGTCGGCAATCGTGCCCGAAATGCTGTCCATATGGCTAGAAACTTCGCGGATAGATTCTGAGACATCTTGGATGAACTCATCGACTTCCAGAGCATTGTCGTAAATGTCTTTAAAGACAATGCCAACTTCACGGCTCATCGTTATCCCGTCTTCCACAGAAATAGTGCTTTTTTCAATCACTTCGGCTGCTTGTCTGCTTTGCTGGTGAATTTCAGAAATGATCTCTTGAATATCGCTTGTCGCAACATTTGTTTGTTCTGCCAATGATCGTACTTCGTTAGCGACCACAGCAAATCCCCTTCCATGTTCGCCTGCCCGCGCTGCTTCAATTTCTGCATTAAGGGCCAGCAAATTGGTTTGCTTTGAGATGCCGACAATAAACGTGAGAATGTGTTCAATTTGCTCTGTCTTTTTTCCAAGCTCACGAATGACTTCGTGGGAATGCTGGACATGATCGCCAATCAGATCAATTTGGGCCGTAATATTTTCGACGGCTTTGTTCCCGTTTTTAGTATGGGTTAAAGCCGTTTGCGAAGATTGGGCGACAAATTCGGTGCTCTCTAATACTTCTTTTACGTTAAAGACAATTTCCGCAGCTGTGCTATTCACGTTTTGGATAGCTTCTACTTGTCCTGTGTTGCCTGCCGCTACTTCCTGCATCACTTCTGCAATCTCCGCTACGCCTTCGCTAGTTTCAGCGGCAGATGCTTGCAATTGGGCGGAAACGGTAGTTGTTTTTGCAGTTAGCTCGTTGTTCTTTTCTTGATTGTCTTTTACCGTTAGCGCCTCAAGCAGCATATCGAGCTGACTCGCAGCTTTCCCTTCTTTAATTGCACCAAAATTGACCTGTTGTTCTGCTTTTTTTAAAGGGGCAAACATACGCTTAGAGAAATAGCTAGCAAGGAGCACGGTGAGTCCGCTGGCAATTATAAGGCTCACCCATAGTTCAAAACGAGCAAACGAAAGGGGATAACTAAGTTGCCCGGCAAGCGCCAGCACAACAACCGGAACAATCATTGCTATAAGGGTGCAGCCAGCTAATCGAATTTGCAGTTGCTTATAAACTGAACCTTTTCTTTTCATATTTGCTAACCGTGCCTTTCCGTGTGTTTACATTTTAAAATCGGGAGCGCCGATAAATGCAAGCGCCTGGTCTAAATCGGTAAATGCCCGCACGCTTTCATATGTTCCGGCCTTTTTTGACAAGCGGTTTAACTGCATTTTCAACGTAACACTTGGCGTAATTGTTGCATTCTTATCAACATTGCTAGCTACCCACTCCATTAATTCTCCCCATATTTCGCTCACTTCTGGTTTGGCAACCGTTTTAATATGGCTATTGTCATTTAGGAATTTCTTTATGCCTGGCTTGCTTAGTTCGCTTTTGACAAAAGCTGCTTGTTCTTTCGCTTCCTCCACAGTCGCAGCCATTTCCAAATACTTAAAGTAAAAAACGTCATCTTTTATTTTCGTTTCAAATTTTGCCATTTTTGCTTCCCCCAATTCAAATGTTGTTAAACCGAAAAATCAGTCTTGATATGTGGCTAATTGCTATGGTGTGTATTCATCCCATACTTGCTTAAATACAAATAAGGCATGGATGGCTTTTGGAAATCCGGCATACGCACTACAATGATTAATGACTTCCAAAATCTCTTCCTTTGACACCCCGACACGCAATGCTGCTTTGTAATGATAGGTTAGCCCCCTGCCTTGGTCCCCTTGTGTAATTAAAGAAGAAAGCGTAATTAACGCCCGTTGTTTTAAGTCAAGTGCGTCTCCCGCATATACATCGCCATAACCAAACTCAAGCGCTAGCTTCGCAAGGCGCGGCGAAAACGCTTCGACTGCCTCCATGGCCTCGATCCCTGCTTCGCCCGCCATCTCTTCAATTTGTTTCCATCCTAATTGTGCTTTTTCCATGGTTTGAGTTCCTTTCTTTACCCTCGTCCGAGCGTTGGCGGCGTCTCTTCTTTGCTGACCATGACTTCAACCACTACCGGCCCCTCAAATCGGTTCCCTTTTTGCACCGCTTCTTTCACTTCTGCAACAGTGTTGCAGCGAAACCCTTTTGCCCCTAAAGATTCTGCAAATAGGGCAGCATTGATTTCCTGTTCATACCTTGTTCCTGCTGTCCGACCTAAATTATGCTTCATTCCTTTGTCAACCATATCAAGCATGCCATTATTAAAGACAACGAATAGGACATTCGTTTTTTGGTCGACTGCTGTAGCGATTTCTGTCCCGTGCATGTATAAGCAGCCATCTCCAGTAAAACAAGCAATTGGTCGTTGAGGTTGAGCCATCTTTGCCCCTATTGAAAGACCGATCGCATGGCCCATTGCCCCAAACACATCATCGAAGTAAAACGTTCCCGGCACCAATGTACGAAAATGCTTAATTGCATAAAACGTGTGGCTGCCGTCATCTCCATAAACAACAGTGTCTGCTGGCAGCACTTCCCGAAGTGCGCCCATTGTTTGCGCAGTAGAAAGTCGATCACAACCATCGACTGGCGCGCGGTTCCTGTCTCTGTACTCTCGCAAATCAACCTGTTGCCGTTGTGGAAACTCCTTTGCCTCAAGCAACAGTTGCTGTAAATTGATTTTGGCGTCTCCTTGGACAAATAGCGTATCAGCAGGCAGCGATTTCCCGACAAATAGCCCTTGATAATCAAAATGGAGCACTTGACTTGGCATTCCTCCTGCTGTAAGCCCTACTGTTGACATATCGCTTAGTTTTGAGCCTACTACAAGAAGCAAGTCAATCGGCTTGTCTTTTACATAAGCAGCAGCTCCTTCTGTACCGCCTAATCCGAGACTGCCAAGAGAAAGAGGATGATCGGTCACAAACGTCCCTTTTCCACCAGGAGTCGTCACAACAGGTATACTCCACTTTTCCGCTACTTGTTCCACTTCCTTGTAAGCACCAGAAAAATGGGCACCTTTCCCAACTAGCATGAGTGGACGTTTTGCTCTATTCAACGCTTTAATGGCTAGTTGAATGTTTCCTGAGCGTATGTGGTCTTGCACCGGTAAACGAGAAAGCGTAAATTCATCCACTTCCTCAATCAAAATATCCAACGGAACGGACAAATGGACCGGCCCCTTTGCTCCTGTCAACGCCTGTTCTTCCGCATGCTGTAAATAGCGCTTGAGCATTCCTTTGCTTTCGACTTTCGCACTGAATTTTGTAACAGGCTTGAACAAAGCTACTAAATCAGTGCCAAACATGCTTGAATCTTGGCCAAGCGCCATCCCTGATTGTGAAAGTGGCGGATGTCCTGTAATGAATAAAACGGGTGCATGGAAGGCTTGAGCCTGGGCAGCCGCAGTAATCATGTTTGTGCCACCTGGACCAGACGTCCCAATTGCCACTCCTAGTCCGCCTGTTTGCAGGGCATATCCAGTAGCCATAAAGCCTGCGCCACCTTCATGTCTAGCCAGGACAAACGATACTCCACTTTCCTCCATCGCCAAAATCAGTGGAACAACCGGTTTTCCAGGAACGCCAAAAACTGTCTTGCAACCTTTTTCCTTTATAAATTTCACTATCATTGACGCAACTTTTGGCATTCATACTCCTCCCTACGCACTATTACAGCTTCAGTGGTACCTCTCAAACAAATCTCGATAAATGTACTCTCCAAGGTAAGTGAGGTTAGTGCTGTACTTATTTACATATTATTTCTTATGGTAATTAAATCGTTGTATACACCACCTTCATTACACCTCATTTGGTCGTGTTTAAACCAAGCTCCTCTTTTATATCGGAAACGGACCGCTATCCTTTAAGGCAGCACCTGTGAACAGATTGTAAAAAAGTAAGGCATTATGAAGAAAATTTTGAGATGGCCCCATCGAGCAGGTGTATGGAAAAAAGCTCACCACTCTTATTCACACAAACAGCCGACGACGTCCCTTACGTTATTGAAGTAGGACGCTATCGGCTCGAATAAATTCTGATCCTGTTTATTGCTGATCAGCCGCAAACACAATATTGGCTGACTGTCTTGCTTTTTCAAATACTTGCATAACAGAATGCGAATGCTTTAGTAATTCTTCACAACGGTCATATCGCTGGTTGTCATAGATGTCTTTAAATGCACGAAGTTCATAATACATCAGGTTACTGCTCGTTTGTTCATTCAAATCGATTGCTTGGTCTTGTAAATGCACGCTCACATTGCGGCACCCATTTGCGCCATTTTCCACATGAATGTACCCTTTTTCTCCTTGTATCAAAACGAAATTTTTGCTTCTCGTATCTTTAGCGCCCACACACTCAGCTACCAAATCGCGGTATTTTAATACAACGACTCCTGAAGTGTCTATTCCATTTGGATGTTTGTTTGCTGTGTAGTCAACTGACTGAGGCGCTCCAAATAAATGTAGGACAAAGTGAAGATTGTAAATATTGATGTCAGCTAATGCACCGCCAGAAAATTGCGGATTAAACACATTTGGAGTTTCACCAGCCTTTAGGAGATCATAGCGGCTAGAATATTGACTATAATTACATTGAATGAGCTTAAGCGGGCCTAATTCGCCAATCTGTTCTTTAATAAGGTGATAATTGGGCAAATGAATGGTCGTAATCGCTTCAAACACCATTAATCGTTTTTCGCGAGCAAGTTCCATGATTCGTTCTGTTTCTCGTACGGTCGACGTAAATGGCTTTTCACAGATAACGTGTTTTCCATTTTGTAATGCCTCGTACGTATGGCTAAAATGGAAACTGTTTGGTGAAGCTACGTAAATAAAGTCGATTGCTGGATCCGCAAACATGTTTACTAAATCCGTGTAGATCATTGTTATCTTGTGTTTCTCAGCTAATGGCTTCGCTGTTTCTTCTTTTCGAGAGTACATGGCAACACATTCAGCACCGTCTATGTCTTTTAAAGCGGATAAAAATAAATCTACAATCGAACCAGTACCAATCGTTCCTATCTTCATCTTGATCCTCCCTGATAAGCACCGTTTTTAAAAAAGCCCGCTTATGCGCGGGCTTTCGTTAAAACTACTCTTGTTTTGGCGGGCGTGGCCCAAAAAATTGATAGAAGTCTGTCTTAATGTTACCGTTATAAAGTTTGCGTTTTTTGTTCGCTTTTTTGCCATATAGCTGTTCAAACTCCTCGTGGGAAGTTAAAACATAAACAGACCACGTATCATGTAATGCCATGACTTGTCCCATTTCTTTGTACAAATGCTCGACTTCTTTTTGCTCCCCTAACCGTTCGCCGTAGGGGGGATTGCCAACTAAAATTCCGTATGGGCGCTTATGGCGAAAATCTTTCATTTGCATTTGTTTAAATTGAATCACATCGCCTAACCCTGCTTCTATTGCATTCCCTTTTGCCAGTTCAACCGCACGGTGGTCAATATCTGATCCAATGATATCAAGAGGCTGGTCATAATTAGCCAAATCTTCAACCTCTTCACGCGCTTGTCTCCAGCGCTCTTCCCCAATCCAGTGCCACTCCTCGGATACGAAGTCACGGTTAAACCCCGGTGCAATGTTTTGGCCAATCATGGCTGCTTCGATCGCAAGCGTCCCCGAACCACAAAAAGGATCAGCGAAAGGACGGTCTTTCGTCCATGTCGTTAACTGGATCATCGCCGCAGCAAGCGTCTCTTTTAATGGCGCCTGATTATGTAAAACACGGTATCCCCGCTTATGCAAACCTGTTCCGCTTGCATCTAATGTTAATGTCGCCACATCTTTTAATAACGCTACTTCTATTCGGTATAGCGGCCCATTTTCATCAAACCAGCTACGTTTATAGCGTTTTTTCAAGTTTTCGACGACTGCTTTCTTTACAATCGCTTGGCAATCTGAAACGCTAAATAGCTTTGATTTGACAGATCGCCCAATAACAGGAAATTCCGCATGGGGCGGCAACAAATCCGCCCACGGGAGCGCCTTTGTTTTCTCAAACAATTCATCAAAAGTCATGGCTTTAAATTCGCCAATGCGGATTTTGATCCGATCTGCTGTGCGCAGCCATAAATTTGCCCTTGGAATCGCTTCAACTGCTGCTTCAAACAACACACGGCCGTTTTCAACGGTTACGTTTTCATAGCCAAGCTGGCGTACTTCCCTTGCAGCAATTGCTTCCAGTCCCATTGTGGTTGTGGCAATGAGCGTCACTTTATTCATCGTTCATGCCCCTTTCTCTTCTCTTCACTGGCGCTAATGCCATAAATAGCCGCCTTGCGTATAAGCAAAAACAGCTCCTGCAGCAGCAATGACGCCAAAAGCAAACATTAAAAATGTCGCGAGCTTTCGCGTACGTAAGGAGCGGTGGTGCAAAAAGACAATCAGCATGTATAACGCAAAAAACAAGACAAGGAATACTCCACCTGCAAGTAAATCACCTTGAATCGCAAAGCCAATCCCAGTTAACAGGAAAAGCACAACGCCTATGAGATACATCGTTTTTGCTTGGTTGTCCATTTTTCTTCCCTCCTGCCAAACAGTGTTCCCCGTTTATTCTATCAGATTCCAGTGAACTACCGCCACCTACGCTTCGCTTAAAGGTGGAGGCTTCTAAGGTAATCGCACCTAATGGTACGAAATTGACTTAGCTATCGAGCCTGTTCCATGCTCTATTGATAATTATACGAACCGTCGTAACCCTTCACGTTTGATATTGATAGCAGCGTTCCAATCTCGATCTGCCACAAAACCACAATCACAATGGAAGATGCGCTCTGAAAGAGCGAGAGACTCCCTTACTTGACCACAACATGAACACGTTTTGGATGATGGAAACCACTTATCTATTTTGATAAGCTGTTTCCCCTGATCCTCTAACTTGTATTGGAGGAATGTCGTGAACATGCCCCATGCATGATCAGCAACGCTTTTGCCGAAATGAAGGGCTTGTGCCATTCCTTTCATGTTGAGGTCTTCAATCACCACGCAGTCATACCGTTTCGCTAATTTGTGTGATGCCTTATGTAGAAAGTCTTTTCGTTGGTTCGCCATTTTTTCATGTAGCTTCGCTACTTTCAGACGCTGTTTGTGCCAACGATGAGAGCCTTTCTTTCTGCGTGATAAAATACGCTGTTCCTTCGCTAACTTTTCCAAGGCTTGGCAATAGAAACGAGGGTAATTGGCTGTCTTCCCTTCTTCGCTATCGACAAATAAGCCATTCATGGAAAAATCTAAGCCAACAACAGCTTGTATGTCTTTTTGTGTAGGTTGATGTTCGTATTCAGTGAGAATCGAAACATTGTATTTTCCTGTTTTTGTTCGAGAAACCGTACAAGACTTGAGGACATGGTGGGACGGAATTTCCCGATGTTGTTTCATTTTTACAAGTTTCAGTTTCGGTAATTTGATATAGCCATCCAAAAGCATGATGTTTCCGTTGACCACATTGGTTGTGTAGGACTGTCTTGCCTTGCGGCTTTTGAACTTCGGAAACTCACCACGACCAGAGAAGAAGTTTTTGTATGCCTTCTGCAAATTCAGTTGGGCGTTCGCCAATGCGAGACTATCGACTTCTTTGAGCCATACAAACTCCTTTTTGTACTTGGCAGGAGTCGAGAATTTTTGCTTTTTCAAGGCTTCTTTGTCGTCCTTGAACTTCTCATATGTTTCCTTTCGTTCAGCCAACATTTTATTGTAGACGAAACGAACGCAACCGAAGGTTTTCACAAGAAGCTGCTCTTGTTCTCGCGTTGGGTACAGACGGAACTTATATGCTTTGTTTGCCATATCGAATCACCTCACTTCATCCCTTGATTTTCTATATTCTTTATCCCTTCGATGGGCGAACCACCCGTTGTAAGTAAGCAAAAGCTTCTTGACCAAACATACTCTTTCAACGTTTTCTTTCCACTTATGGAACATGCTTTTTGATAAGTCGAGAACTTGCGCTTTTATAAGCATTTCACTATTCGGATGAGCTTTGAACAAAATAGGTACATGGCCAACATCGTGATTCCATTCTGTCAAGGAAATATTAGCATTTCCCTCCAGTCTAGCAAACCTTTCTTTTACATAGTGAGATATGGCATCATCAACCTACGATAGTTTACGACCAGGAGCTTTTCATTATCATAGCACAAAAAAGAGAAACTTTAGGCTATGCCTAACCGAAATTCATCTCCCACTTTCACTCCGTTTAGAAGTGGGAGATGAATTTCGGAGGAAAATTAAAAAAAACCCTTGTAAAGGGTTTTGGCTCGCTTATAACGTTCATCTCCATGCCATCGATAAGCCATGTTCTGTACCTTTGTACTACAAACGGTGATGAGCCTCGTACTCCGGCGACAACCATCTATCTACGAATTGCTTCGTTTTTTCAGTTCCGTTCATTTTCAGACTGAAAAATGCCCCTACCATTGTTTGGGTTTCTCGCTCGAGGGGTTTACCGCGTTCCACTCTGCCCGTTTCCAAGCAGACTACGTCACTGTGGCACTTTCAAGGAGTGCATGCCTTATCCATTTGGACGTAGGCATCTCTCCTGCCGTCAGCTGCACAGCAGCTGCCCTAGCTTATGGATTAACTAGGCACGAACACTACCGGCCTCTCAGCCGGTGCGAGCATGGACTTTCCTCTACACATAAAATGCGCAGCGGTTGTCTGAAGACATGTATCTGTCATAAGCGACTTGTTCAGTTTAACACATTTGCGCCAACTTAGCAATCATTATCGAAATAACCGCTTTGGTTCACGAATGGCCAAGCGTGCAAGTTCATCGGCTTTTTTGTTTTGTTTGCTTGGCACCCACATAATAAAAAAAAGCTCCAGTTGTGCAATTTTATCCAAAATGGAACAAAGATAGCCAGCATATGCTTTTGTTTTCACATGGGCCTTTTCGATGCTGTCACTGACAAGCTTTGAATCCGTACGCACCGACACTTGTTGCCATTCCTTTTGGAGGCATAGTTCAAGGGCAATATCCACTGCGGCAAATTCAGCTTCATGGTTCGTTTTGTCTCCAAGGTGAAAACGAAATTCTTGTGCTTCGCCATCCTTTATAAAAACAAGCCCAGCTCCAGAAGGACCTGGATTGCCAGCACTGGCGCCATCCGTATAGACATGGATCATTACTCGTACATTTTGCTGCCAAACACTTTTTTCTCCAAATTGGATAGACGTTGCAAAATGTCATAATTGGTACTGCCAGCCGAAGGCGTCGTAACGGTTTGGCTCCGTTGCGGACGTTCTGTTTGCTTTTTTAAATCTTGTTTTAACAGTTCATTTTCTCGTTCAAGTTGCTCGATTTTTTTTTGAAATGCTTCATAATCTTGAATGACGGTATCGAGAAATTTATCGACTTCGTCTTGGTTGTACCCTCTCATGCTTTGTTTAAAATCTTTATCTAAAATTTCTTTTGCTGTCAGCTTAATCTCCATTTGGCTCATCTTAGATCACCTCATGTCCTATTCCACGTTACTACTTCTATTTTTTCAAAACTCGCGCCTAAAGTCAATTTAAACCGAGTCAATTCACAAACTTTTACAACGCTTTAAAGAAAGTCGTCATATTGGTCTTGACGAACCGTTTCCTCGACCTCTTCAGGAGAAATGTAAAAAATCGGCTTTCCCTGAGCTTTGGCGCTAGCAATATAGTATAATGGTGAACCTTGCTTTTCTTCATCATAAAGAACAAGCAGACCGTCCGTCCGTTGAACTAGAAAATCGTTTTTTTGCCTAAGTTGGCCGACATGCTCATATGGGCGCTTCGAGATACACTCTACAAAATCAGCCATGGCTAACCTTGCCGCATAGCGTTCTTGCGCTGCTTGGGACCAGTTTGCCTCTTGCCCTTCAAAAGGAGGCAATATCGCCAGTTTTATGTGTGGATAAGCAGTCTCCTTTAAGGAAAAGACCACATCTGCCGCCCATTGTTCAACGCCAAGTTGGCCGCTTGTAATGATCCATTCCGTCCCTTCTTCGATAAAAGGGCGCAATCGGTTTTCAATCGTTTTTTTTAAATAGTGGACCCCCTGATGACTTTCCTGAAAAATCCCCAATTCATGGGCTTTATAACCTGTTACAAGCAGTGAATGGATAGCTCGTCCCTCCTTATTCAATACGTAAGGCAGGCTCGCGCCCGCCCAACGTATTAACCTTAGTACTCGTAGCCATTAAATGGCATCATGCCACTAGGCTTCATTTCTGATTTTGTTTTTGCGGTTGGTTTTGTGCTTGCCGGCTTTGTATTTGTTGGCATCACATTGCTTGGCATCATATTGCCTGGCTTTGCATTTGACGGCATAACGTTTGCTGGCATCGTCGCTTGCGGCTTTTCGCAGAACTGCAAATTTTGCACATTCTCTTTCACGCTTTCACTATGCGGGAATTTATGAATGTGTTTGTACACATGGTTATTGACATGTGTCGTATGAGTTGGATGGATTTCTGGCACAATGTATTCGTTCGTGCTTTCAACGACATTGTGCTTCGTCGGATGGACTACTGCTGGAAGCTCATGCGTTTGCGTTGGCAACGTCATATTCGGCAAATTTGGCGCCTCACACCCACAGTCTGCGGCAGGTTTTACATTTGGTTTGCATACTGGTCTTGGTGGCGGGCAGCAATGCGGTGGACGTTTATGAAACATAAAGTAAGTTCCTCCTTTTAATATTAGAGTCACTAATACCTTATGTCAGACTATCAGCAGGTGTACTAGTTCGATTACCTATTTTTACAGCCTCCAGCCCTCGGCGTTTTGCAATCGAAGTCAAAAAACGTCGCATGCTTGCGCATTTTACAGCGAAAACCGTCGACTATTGCGCTTCCCCGGGAAATGCTTATCGTTTTAATTTCCCGCTAATGCGTGTTGCCCGCTTTAACGCAGCCTCCCTTTCCTTGTTAGAGGAAGAAGACTCTAATGCCCGGTAGGCATAGATTTCCGCTTTGTCCCTTTCTTTTAAATAATGCTCATAAATAAGCGACAGCTCCGTCCAACAATGGTAGCTGGCAAACCCTTGCCGCACACAGGCATGGAACTGCTCTGCCGCTTCTGTGTAGCGCCGTTGTTTTTTCAATAAGTCGCCAAGGTGGCGCCTGGCTAAAAGGGGAAAATCTTTGCTATCCAATAAGCTTTCATATAAAGAAAACGCAGCTTGTTGCTGGCCGGTCGCTTCATGCCATCTAGCAATTTGGTAGCGTTCCGCGTCACTCGCTTGCCTCTTTGCATCTAAAATCAAGTCGCTTAACTTGGCATACAAAGCAATTAAAGACAGCATATCCGCTTCATGATGGGCAAACACAGATTCCATGAATGCTGGGTTCCCTTCCCTGACAAAGTCAAAATAAAGCATTGGCACTAGGTAGGACGGTGTATCTGCTGTACGCTTGATCCCAAGCTTTTCTGCTTCAAGCGTACTCAAATTGCATGAGGGAAGTTCGTTTTTCCACAGCCTGCGTGAACCATGGAGCAAGTCAAAATGACCGAACTTCGGCAATGCAGGCACGGCTTCCCGCAAATATGAATGGCGTGTTTTTAACCTTGGCCAATCAAACGCCTTGCCATTAAAAGTGACAAGATGGTCAAGCTTTTTGGCATCGGCAAGAAAAAAGTGATACAAAGCCACCTCGGCATCAGGTTTAGACAGCAAATACTGTTTAACCTCTACTTCTTTTTCTGTAAAAGAAGCAAAGCCAAGCAAAAACATTTGCGTGCCTGCCCCACTGCTTAATCCAGTCGTTTCCGTATCAAAAAACAACAGTTTTTCAGTAGGAATGCCCTTCTTAGACAATGGATGGGCTAAAGCACTCGAATCCCAACGATCAATTGCGGCTTTCATTTCAGCAAATGTTTTAGGGCCATGTTTTTCTTGCAAAGACATCCGCCTCGTCCGAATATAACAAATCATACCGTCAAACGAGCAAGCCTCGGTATTCAATTGTTCCCAACTTCCTTGTTCGTTGGTGTTCGCCGCCGATCCCTTCTCTTTTTCGGTGGTCGACATATGAGATTCAAACCGTTTTAATTTCGCCTTGATCGACATAGCCGCCTCCTTCCATTTAATACGGTATGTGAAATTATATAGTCATACTCCCCTTTTGTAATTGCCGAACAAGCATTTTAACGAGAACTTTTATGTTTTTTGCTGAAGAGGCGCTGCCGACACAAGACGGACAGCCTGATTCGCACTCGCATGAATCAAGAAGAACGGCAACATCGCTTAAAATGACATTTGTCCGCTCATATACTTCCTTGGCAAGCCCGATTCCTCCTGGGTAAGAATCGTATAGAAATATTGTCGGCAAGCCGGAATGGGTCGCCTTCCGTTGCGGCACAACATGAATATCACCCCGGTCACACATAATGCGCACAGGTGCAACGTGGTGAAGCAAATGAGCCAATGCTACTAATGCTTCTTCAAAGTCGCTTTCGCCGATTGTCTCTACCAACTCGGATTTAAACGATAACCACATCCCATTCGTGTGTAACTCTTCCTCTGGCAAATGAATCGGCCCTGAACCGATATTTTCCAACGTGCTAATACGTAGCTTTTTAAAAATCGTTGCTTTGCCTGTCACACTAACATCACCAAATGAAAGCTGGACATCGCCCTCTTCCCGACTCTCGTCTTCTTCAAGAACGCGGAGAGATACAGCCAGGTTCGCGTCCGTAAAATATTCAACGCTCACTTCACGGACAAACGCTTTTTTTTCATCCCAATCTAACTGTTCCACTTGATATTGAACACCTTCATGTAAATAAATCGCTTCCTCATGCAAGAGCGTCATTGCGCTAAAGCGGTCCATTTCGCCAATAACGCGATGATTGGTCACATCTGATTGGTCAATGATGACGACGTTTTCTTGTGAAGCTGAGCGCAAACTGATCCCATGGGCCGGAAAAGCGTCGCTCATCCAATGCCATTTGCCATTGTTTGCATGAAGTACATGCTGCTCTGTCAAGTAATCTAAATAGTCGTCAACGACCTCACCGCCAAAGACGTCTCCCGTTGAAAACGGCAGCTCGTAGGCAGCACATTTTAAATGGTCGATAAAAATCACAAGATTATGAGGGTTTAACCTTGCTGTTTCAGGCGGCCGTTCAAAAAAATAGTGTGGATTTTTGATTATATATTGGTCGAGTGGCGTGGAGGCGGCCACCATAATCACACACGACTCTTTTTGTCTCCGCCCAGCACGGCCTGCCTGCTGCCAAGAGCTGGCGATGCTACCAGGATAGCCAGTCATGATGCAAACTTCCAGTTGGCCAATGTCAACGCCAAGCTCCAACGCATTGGTGGATACGACTCCTTTAATCTCACCGGAACGGAGCCCTCTTTCAATTTCACGGCGTTGTTTCGGCAAATAGCCGCCACGGTAGCCTCGGATTGCTGAACGATTAAATGTCCGTTTCGTCAATTCTTGGAGCCTGCTTAAAATCAGTTCAACACGCACTCTACTTTTCGCAAACACAATCGTTTGGATTCCTTCTTTCAAAAACATTCCTGCCAGCTCATTCACTTTGGCAACAGCGCTTTGCCGAATTTGCAAAGGCTCATTCACTAACGGCGGATTGTAAAACAGGAAGTGCTTTTTTCCACGCGGCGCCCCATTGTCATCAATTAAGTCAAACGTTGACCCAGTTAACTCTTGAGCCAGCTCTTTCGGATTCGCAATCGTTGCTGAAGTGCATATAAATTGAGGGTTAGCGCCGTAATATGCACAAATTCGCTTAAGCCGGGCAATGACATTGGCGACATGGCTGCCAAAAACGCCGCGGTACGTATGAAGTTCATCAATGACAATATAGCGCAAGTGCTCAAAAAACGATACCCACTTTGTATGATGGGGCAAAATCGCCGCATGAAGCATATCCGGGTTTGTTAATACGATATGGCCTGCTTTGCGAATCGACGTACGGATTTGCGGAGCAGTGTCGCCATCGTATGTATGGCATTTGATATCCATCCCTATATCGGCAATCATGCCGTGCAAATCGCTCATTTGGTCTTGTGCAAGTGCCTTTGTCGGAAATAAATACAGCGCCCGGCTATGTGGAGAAGCAGCGATCTCCTGTAGGACAGGCAAATTGTAGCATAGCGACTTTCCAGACGCTGTCGGGGTAACGGCAACAAAATGTTTGTTTGCTAATGCCTTTTCAAAGGCTTCTGCTTGGTGTGTATACAGTTCACCAATCCCCTTTTTTCGCAAGGCTTGGCAAATGTTAAAATCCAATTCAGCTGGAAAAGGCACTGTCTTCGCTTCTAGTGGCGCAATTTCTTTCCAGTAAGATACATGTTCATCTTTCTTTAATTGGTTCAATAGCTGTGGCAAACGCTGTTTAAACATGGAACCACCTCATTTATTGTCTATCCCCATTTTAGCGAATGGTTGTTCTCTTGGCTATACGTAACCATTCATAAAAAAATTCTGAAAGATGGCTGGCAAAGGCCGGGCATTCATGTATAATGGAAATATATTTCGATTAACGAAACATAGGAGGCTATTATGGATTTAACTAAACGTCAAGATGTGCCTGTAGAGGAAACGTGGGACTTAACGGCCCTGTTCCCTAATGATGAAGCATGGCAAGCAGCGCTTGCCGAAGTAAAAGAACAAAGCGCCAAGCTTCCTGTTGGCGAAAAACTTGGGGAACGCCCTGAACATTTGCTAAACGGTCTCCAAGCAAGAGAAGCGCTATTGGAAAAAGCGGTTCTGGTGATCACTTATGCTTCTCTTTCTTTAGCAGGAAATGGAGCTGATGAGGCCGCTCAAGCCAATGCAAGCCGCGTTGAAGAAGCACAAGCGCTCATCCAAGCGAAATTAGCAAAGCTAGAAGCGGATATTATTGCATTGCCGACTGGATTAATCGAGCAATTCCGTAAGTCCCTTCCTGAGCTTGAGCGGTTTAGCGTCTATTTGGACAAACTGTTGGCGAATCAGCCTTATACCCTTTCTGCCGAAACAGAAGAAGCCCTTGCTTCTCTGTCGCCTGTGTTGTCAGCGCCATACAGCACATATTCACAAAGCAAAGCTGCTGATATGTCGTTTCCTGCTTTTAAAGGGGCAAACGGCCAGGATAAGCCCCTTTCATTCGCCCGCTTTGAAGACCAGTATGAGCTTTCGCCCAATACAGAAGAACGAAGAAATGCGTTTCACGTTTTCGACGAGACGTTGAAAGCATATGAACATACATACGCGAAATTGTTTGCAACCGAAGTGTCGAAGAATGTCACAATCGCTCGCCTTAGAGGCTTTAAGTCAGCCGAAGCCATGCTTCTTCACGATCAGGACGTCAGCGAAACGATGTACCATAACCAGTTGGACACGATTTATGAGGAACTAGCTCCTCATATGCGCCGTTACGCCACGCTAAAAAAAGAGGTCCTTGGCCTTTCTGAGCTTCGTTTTGAAGATTTAAAAGCGCCGCTCGACCCAGAGTTTGAACCAGAAACAACCTATGACAACGCATTTGCAACCATCATTGACGCACTTCGCGTATTTGGCGACGACTATGTTGACATGTTGCAAAGGGCAAAGACAGACCGTTGGGTTGACCGGGCTGACAATATCGGCAAAGCGACAGGCGCTTTCTGTTCAAGCCCGTATGGGGCACACCCTTACATTTTGCTGACTTGGAAAAATACGATGCGCGGTGGTTTTATTCTTGCACATGAACTAGGGCATGCAGGGCATTTTTATCTTGCCAATGCCCATCAGCCTCTCAGTGTAACTCGCCCATCGATGTATTGCATTGAAGCGCCGTCCACAATCAACGAATTGTTTTTAGGGAACCACTTGCTTAAACAGACAGACGATCCTCGGATGAAACGCTGGGTGCTGTTGCAATTTATTGGGACGTATTATCATAACTTTGTCACGCACCTGCTTGAAGGAGTTTTCCAACACCGTGTCTATCGTTATGCTGAAGAAGGCGTGCCACTGACCGCTGTTTTGCTTCGTCAGACGAAGCAAGAGGTTATCTCCGGTTTCTGGGGCGATGCCGTTCACATTGACGAGCGCGCCGGACGGACGTGGATGAGGCAGCCTCATTACTACAAAGGCCTTTATCCGTATACGTATTCTGCTGGTTTAACAGCAGCCACCAAAGCGTACTCCCTTTATGAACAAAACGGCCAAGTAGTCATTGACCGCTGGCTAGACATGCTCAAAGCTGGTGGCACCAAAAAACCACTGGATTTATTTAAAATCGCCGGAGTCGACATGGAAAACAAAGAAACCATTCGAGCTGCAGTTGCCTATGTCGGACGTCTCATCGAAAAACTTGAGCAAAGTTATTAAACATCAGTTACGCTGTTAGCCGAGTCGAACGTAAGGTTTGGCTACAGTTTAAAAACCCGCCTGCTGTGAAGGCGGGTTTTTTCATGCATAAGCGCAGCTAATTATTGCACACTAACAGTAAAAGAAGGAGGCTCTGGTTGTGGCAACAGATTATATAGGGATTTCATATAACGATATCAAAAGCAACATCCAGGCCGCCTTTCAAGAACAAGGCGATTTTGTTAGCAAAGAGATTACCATTCCTGGTTATGGGCGGAAATGTTGCTTATTCTTTCTCGGATCACAAATAAGTTGGAAAGTCATTGCCGAAGTTGGCTTAAATATTGAGAAACTGAGTGGTTCCGAACGTTTCGACGCCGCTTTCTGTTCTTTGCTTGCGCCGACATTAAGCAAAACGACTCTATTTCAAGATGAAATGGTGATGGCCATTTTTGAAGGCAATACAGTTGTGATCGCCGAACACTTATCAATTGCCTTTATTCTCCGTACACATGCGCCTAAAAAAAGAAGTTTTGCTGAGTCGACAACTGAAAAAGTCGTCCGTGGGCCAAAGCTCGCTTACATAGAAGACTTAGACGATAACATCGGCCTAACAAGGCAAATGGTGAACAGCAAAAATTTAAAAGTAGAAGAGCACCAAATTAAAGAAAATGAGAGCATTAAAACATTGTCGCTCCTTTATATCAAAGGGGTCGCCGATGAAGGGATTATCGCTGATATTACCGATCGCCTCCATAAAATTAAAACAACCGAAATTCAAGATTCAGGCATGATTGAAGAGTTGATCGAAGATGCGCCTTTTTCCCCTTTTCCCCAAATGCAAAGCACAGAGCGTCCTGACCGTGTTACCGCAGCCTTAAATGATGGCCGCCTTGTTCTTTTTGTCGCTAATTCGCCGTTTGCCTTGATTTTGCCGACTACGTTCGATATGTTGTTGCAGTCTCCAGATGACTATTATGAACGTTGGATTGCGAGCAGTTTTCTCCGCCTCCTTCGTTATATGTCCTTGTTTATAACCGTGTTCCTATCATCGCTGTACATTTCATTTGTTTCGTTTCACCATGGGCTTTTGCCAACAGACGTAGCCATGACGATCATCGCCACCAGGGAAGACATTCCTTTCCCGCCTATTTTGGAAGTGTTGATTATGGAAGTGACAATTGAATTGCTGCGTGAAGCGGGCATCCGCTTGCCTTCACCACTCGGGCAAACGATTGGCCTAGTCGGTGGCGTTATCATCGGCCAAGCGGCAGTAGAGGCCAATATCGTCAGTTCGCTCATGGTCATTATCGTCTCAATTACTACAATTACATCGTTTACCGTACCGAGCTACAGCTTTGGCCTATCGTTTCGGCTCCTTCGTTTTGGGGCGATTATCATTTCAGCGATTTTAGGGCTCGTTGGCGTGATGTTCTTCTTTTTGTTCGTGTTAATCCATTTGTCAAAACTGACAAGCTTTAACCAGCCTTACTTGTCAGGCAAGTTCTTTTTTTACAACCAAAAATGGAAGCAAATTTTCCTGTTGTTATCAAAAAAGAGGGCGCTTAAAAAGCCAAAAGGGAGCGGAGCTTAGCCATGATTCCCAAACAGACGCTATCTACTGTACAGTTAACCGTCTTAACTGCAATCACATTACTCGGCGTGCAATTTTTGATTCTGCCACGCGTGCTAACGGTAACGGCAAATTCAACAGACGGCTGGCTCACGATTGTGGCTGGAGCGCTCTATACATTCGTTCTCACTTGCTTAGCGCTCTACTTCATTGGCCGCCACCATGCAACTGACCTTTATACTTACGGGTATATGACTTTTGGCAAAATCGGCGGCACGTTGCTTCTTTTTTTAATCAACGTTTACTTTTGGGTAGCTTCAAGCTATCAAATTGCCGCTATGGCAGAAATGATCCGTTTTTACTTACTGCCATCAACACCGACATCGCTAATTAAAGTGCTCACTTTTTTATTAATTGCCTACTTGCTAAGCGGAAATTTGCAAACGATTTTGCGTGTCTCGTCGATTATCTTTCCACTCACTCTTTTAGTGGCAGGGACGATTTTAGTGTTTAGCTTTAAAGAAATGGACATCGGTCATATGAATCCGCCTTTTACGAACGGCGTTGCCAATGTAGTCTTTAATCCTAATGGTGTCCTTTTTCCGTTTGAAGGAATTGAAGTAATCTATTTCTTGCTTCCTTTTGTTAACAAAAAAGCTAAACCAAAACTTGCTGTTTTTAGCACGCTTGTGCTTATCTCCATCATTTACATTATTACGTATTTGATCGTTGTCTTAAATTTAGGGGAACGGGAAGTCAAAACACTTGTATGGCCAACGATTTCGTTTATCCAATCGTTTGAAACAGAGGGGATTTTCATTGAAAGAATGGAAGGGTTTTTGCTCAGCACATGGATCATGCAATTTTTTTCTACGAGCGTCATTTATAGCTTTTTGTCAGGATATTCCCTTCGTAAATATACAAAGCTAAAAAAGTCTTTTTCTGGGATGGCAGTTGCTGTCGCTATTAGCATGGTTATTTCCTTATGTTTTCAACATACGCTCGATACAAGGATCCTCCGTCTGATAAGTTTCTATGGGTTTGAAGTGATGTTGTTGCTTCCATTTGTCTATTTTCTCATTTACTCGGTTAAGAGGAAGGTGGTCCGATGAAACGCCTGTTTTTAGCAAACGTTGCAGTTATCCTGTTATTGTCAGGTTGTTGGGACAGCCGGAATATGGAGGATGTAACGTTAAACCTTGGCATTGGTGTGGATGTGACAGAAGAAGGACTCATTTCGGTCCTAAACCAAGTGATCGTGCCTCCAGCTCAACAAGGCGGTTCATCAAGCTATAACAACGTCATTGGTGAAGGCCCGACCTTTCACGCTGCCATCCGAGATATCACAACGTTGGAATTCCCTGTGTTCAGCCAACATCAGTCGATCGCTGTTTTTAATGAAGGCGTTTTACGAGGCAAACGGACGTTAGAGAGTTTGATTAACCAAATGATTCGCGACGACCATGTACGCCGCAGTTCACTCGTGCTTCTTACAAATGAGCCTACAAAAGAGGTGCTTGTCGCTCCCGACGAATCGACGATTCCAGCTCGTTTTATTGCCGAGCTGTTTGGCAACCGCACCCATTCGTCTGCGATTTTAAAAGCATCTACGTTAAGCTCCATTTCCTCGGACTTGCAAGAGGATTTGACGTTTCCTATGCAAATGGTCGTCAATGATAACGGCAGTGCTTCATTAAGCGGCTCTGGCATCTTTAAGAAGGGCCATCTATTAAAACCGTTGTTGAACGAGCAAGACAATGTCCATCTTAACTGGCTTTCTGGGGAACTCGAAGGCGGCATCGTCGTTTCTGAATGTAATGGCGATCCCCTTACTTTTGAAATTCTTGAAGTCAAAGTTCCTGAGATCAAGCCAACGTATCAAAACGGCCACTTTCACTTCCACATTCACCAACATTTTTCAGGGAGAATTTCCGAAAACTGGGACACACGGGATGAAAGTTTTTCCGCTGATTACTTGCAAACATGCATGGCCGCAGTAAAGAAGACGGTCGAAGACGGGGCATCGAACATGATGGAGCGGTTGCAAAAAGAGTACAAAGCGGATGCGGCGCGGCTCTATTTGGAAGCACAACTGGCTTACCCAAAATTATGGCAACAAATTCGCGACGATTGGGATGATGTTTACTTTGCCAATGCTTCTTTTGACTATGAGCTAACAATTGAAGTCATTGACTTAGGGGCGAAAGCTAGCCGTCGCAATAATCCGCAAATAAAGTGAAGACAAGCAAACGTCGTTACGTTTGCTTGTCTTCGCTCGCCTGCAACAATGCTTTATAGCCGGAACGCGTTAACTGGTTGTCTTCATCAATAAAGTCTGATTTCGCTAACGCTTCGGCACTTTCTTTAGAAAGACGCGGAATTAAGCGCTGAATTTCTTCGTTCAATGCTGTAAACGACCCTGTTTCTAATACGTCCTGGTCGATGGAAGCAGCGATTTCTTTCATCGGCGATTCACGCACAAAAAATCGTTTCGTGCCGCGCATCAACGTCATTAGCCGGCTCGACGCAGTCAGCCATTCTTGCCGGATTCGTGAAGTTTCCGTATCGGCTTGCTGAAGACGTTCGCGTATTGTTGATTTCTCAGCTTCTTCGAGCTCGGCCTTATTCAATAGCTCTTCAAATAACCGCGTCCGGTCAAGATCTAATTTTTGCAGTTGGAATTCCTTTTCTTCCAATGCTTTTAAATCATGTTCTTTTGTTTTCTCAAGCTCCGTTTGTTCCTGTCGGGCAAGCTCAGCTGATGAAGCTTGCTTTCTTTTCATTTCTTCCAGTTCCCGCTCAATTTTTTTCGTTTTTGCAATAAACACATACATAAGGGCAACTAAGCTTGCTAACACAACAATTTTGTACCAAATATCGCTCCAGATGGCTACAACGATAATGGCTACAAGAGCAACCCCTGCAAAAATATAGGAGCTTGTAGGATATTTTCCTTTATTTTTTGTAGTCAATTTCAATCGACCTCACTTTTCTCGCCCATCTTTTTTGCATTCTAGCGGGTTCACCCCTGTTTGTCTAGAAAAAGATTATCAAAAAAAGCGGCAGAGTAACCTGCCGTTTATTCTGGAAACATTCGATTGTACCATGTTTTGGCTGCATGGATTTCTTCAATAGCCAGCTCGTGTCCTCCTTCTGTCCAATAAACATCAGTGGCCGCGCCAGCTGTTTGCAAATCCGCTCGCAATTGTTCTGTTAAAGGGGCAGGTATGAGTGGGTCACGCTTGCCTGCCCCTAGAAATACAGCGGTCTTCTCCAAGGAAGGCAACGACTCTTTTTCTTGAGGCACCATCGCGTGGAACAACATAGCCCCTTTAAATGGGTTGCTGTATTCATACATTAAATTAGCGGCAATGTTTGCGCCATTTGAATAGCCGATTACAATGACATCATTACGGTTAAAGCCATACATGGCTGCTGCTTGATCAAGAAAGGTGTACAATTCACCCGTCCGCTTTTGTAAATCGTCCTTGTCGAACACGCCTTCAGCCAATCGCTTAAAAAAGCGAGGCATCCCATTTTCGCTCACATTGCCGCGCACGCCTAAAACAGAGGCATGCCCGTCAATCATCTCCGCAATTGGCAATAGGTCACGCTCGTTCCCTCCCGTGCCGTGAAGCAACACCAGTGTGGGAGCAGCGCTATTTTTCGCTTGTTGGAAAATATGTTTGTGTTCAGCCATTTGTCTCCTACTCCTCTCGTTTTACAAACAACGGCCGTAAATTCGCCTCTATTTCTCCACGCTTCGCCTCTAAATAAGGTGGAAGTGCAAGGCGTTGGCCAAGGGACTCATATGGTTCGTCTGCTTCAAATCCTGGACCGTCTGTCGCTAGCTCAAACAAAATGCCATTCCGGTCACGTGTATAGATGGATTGGAAGTAGTAGCGTTCGACAATGCCTGAATGAGCTACTCGGTTCCCCGAAAGCCAGTTTTGCCATTTTTCAAGTTCCTCTTTTGATTGTACACGGAAAGCTACATGGTGGACACTCCCCCGCCCAGGGCGTTCTTTATGTGATTCTGTGTCTTCTTTTAAATAGATTTCTGCCCCTGCTCCACCTTGGCCTGTCACGTAGAGTGAAGTGCTTTTGCTTACTTCACGTTCTAGTCGGAAGCCAAAGATATCCGTAAGCACGTTCGCCGTGACGGTTCGATCAGAAACGGTTATTTCCATAGGGCCCAGTCCATAAATGCCATATTGTTCCGGCACAGGGCTGTGCAGCCATGGTTTTCCATCGTTGTCTGTCCGTTCGTCGGCCACAAGCAACAAACGCTGCCCTTCAAAGTCTTCAAACAAAAGGCTGCTTCTCTCCCCTTCCGTTTGAATCCCTTCATGGGTGACACCTAGTCTACTAAACCGCTCACTCCAATAGGACAGCGCTTCATAGGAAGGTACCCTTAACCCTGTTCGTGAGATACTATTTGTGCCACGATACGTTCTGCCTGCCATCGGAATTTCAAAAAACGTCAACTCCGTGCCAGGATTGCCCCTTTCATCTGCGTAAAACAAATGGTACATTGAGGGATCGTCTTGGTTAACCGTTTTTTTCACAAGCCGCATCCCTAGCACGTTTGTGTAAAAATCTACATTATTTTTAGCATCAGCCGTGATCGCTGACACATGATGATGACCTATTAATGGGAGCATGTCCATTGCTCGTCTCCTTTTTCAGCGCTTTCGCCCTAACATTTTTTGGTACAGAAAGATGAACACATTCAATTACCCGAATCATTGACCTTGTTATTCCCCTTTTTCTCCTTTTCAGTTTACCATTATACGGGCGTGTTGCAACTAAAACGAGCCACGCTGTTCATAGAACAACATGGCTCATACAAGATTGACTGTCTAAGGTCGCTTTGCTGATTTTAAATGAGCAATCTCGTCTTCCAATAGCGCCACATATTGTTCATATATGTCAATAAACGCTTCGCGGCGGTATTGTCGTTCTTCTGCCTTCATCTCCTCGATTTTATGCTTTAGTTCTTCTTTCGAAGGATGGCGCTGCTCCATTCTATTCCCTCCCAACCAATTCTCCTTCTTACGCTCCCATTCCCGTTGCAAAAAAAATAAAACGCCCACTTGTATTACAACAGGTACACATTCCAGAGCAAAAAAAAACAGGGCGTGTGCCCTATGCATGGTAATCGTTAATCATTTCTAGAATGGTCATCTCTTCTTCCCGTTCTTGTTCCACTTGTTTGGTTTGCTCTCTCATGATTCACACTCCTTGAATGGTTTTAAAGCTGTTTCTCTCTATAACAATAGTATATGTACTTGTATCATAACAGTCAATATATTTTTCTGTTTGTTTTATAACAAATGACAAAATAAAAAAACAACCCCTTAGAGAAGGGATTGTTTTTTTAGCGCATAGTTTCGAATGGCGTAAGCAACGCCATGCTCATCATTTGTTTTCGTAACAAGATCAGCTTGTTTTTGAATCTCCCCTGGCGCATTTCCCATTGCAACGGCCAAGCCTGCTTTTTGAAACATCGACACATCATTAAAATTATCGCCAACGGCCATCACATCTTTTGGAGAAATGCCTAGTGATTGAGCTAATCGTTCGACCGCAATGCCTTTTTGGGCATTTACATCGGTAATTTCAAGATTGTCTGCTGCAGAGGCGCTGACGGCAAAGTTTTTGTCTAACTCTAGCCTGTCTCTCGCACTCATGAGCCGTTCAGCGTCTAGTGAAAAAGCAAGGAGTTTAAGCACAACCGCTCCGTCTTCAAGCAGTTTTTCGTAACAATCGATCAATTTGATTGAGCCGTTGTCAAAACGGTCTTTGGCGAATGTCATAATTTCTTGTTCAGACAATTTCGCGCCTGTTGATTTTAAGACATCGACTACTACGGCAAGGCCTGCTTCAAAATCGTCCGAATACACGCCTTCATTCGTATACACTTCAAAATACACATTTTCATTTTTTAAGACAGCCATCGCATGCCGGGCTTGGTCTGGACTGAGAACGGCTTCATGGAGAAGTCGTCCGTGTTCATCATGGATTTGCGCGCCATTCGCACTAATGATCGGCAATGATAACCCTGTTTTTTTCAAAGGGACTGTTGCCTCGTAAAGATCTCTCCCTGTTGCAATCGCGACAACCGCGCCTTGCTTTTGTGCTGCCTTGATCGCTTCTTCGTTCTCTTTTGATACAGAGCGTTTTTCATCAAGCAGCGTCCCATCCATATCAGTGACAATTAACTTCACGCGCTCACTCCTTTCCCATTTATTTTAAGGGAAACCAAATGCTATTTGCAAATACGTGCTTTTGCTTAATGGAATAGTTTTGTGTTTACGCGACATACTACAGGCAACACAGAATGAAAGAAAGGATGGACGAAATGGGAAAGAAACCGTTTGTCGCTCTCTTATTTGCATTACTTGCTTTATCCGCTTGCGTCGATGGCACTTCTCCTAGCAAAGCATCTGATGAAATCAAAGGGCTCTCGAGCCAATTGGATGTCAATCATGAGCAAAAAGAACAGTCAAAAGCAGCAGAAGACTATGCCCGTGCCTTTGAACAGTATGTTGATGAAGCTGCCCCTGTCTTGGTACAATTACAAGAGGCGGTCATGACAGGAAATAACAGTGAAGCAGCCGCACTTACAGAACTTCTCGCCGATAAAGCAAAAGCACACGAGCAAACAAACACGTTTCCGCCGCCATTTGCCGGAGGGTTTGAGGATATCCACCATTCCTATACGGTAAGCTTAGGCGAGCTTGAACAGGCGCTAAACAACCATTCCTATGAGGCCGAGCAACAACATTACAGCAATGCTTCTTTATCGTTTCGATTAATGAGGCGTGAATTTGAGTCAATTATTACGGAATATGGCATTAAGGCTAACCCCTCGTAGCAATTTGTCGAAGCTTGACTCTTTTTCCTTTTATTTGACTAGTTTTGTTAATGCATTTTTCTTCTTGCTTGATTTTCGCTATAATACGAAATGGAAGATGAAAATGTAAAGGCGGAGTGGCAAAAATGATTTATATTGATATTGAAGTGAAACGCAACGAAATGCATTTAATGGCCGGCAAATACGGCATGACGTCTAAAAAAACCGTTCAATGTTCACAGGAACTAGATGTTCTTTTAAATTGCTTGGAATCCCACCGTTATAGAAAGACTGATAAATAGTTTGCAAACCGGAATAAAATCTGATAAGGTTAAGCCATAAAATTGAACAGATGTGAGAGTAGAGGCGCGTAAACGATCAGTACGGCTGCTGAGGAATTGGGATCTGTTTGAACCAGCCGGAAAGGGGTTTATGCCGAAATGGGCGGTTTTTCCCAAAGGCCGTACCATTGGGGCTGTTTCTGAATAAGGGCAGCACTGTCATACGAACGTATGGGGGGCTATCTCAAACTTGGAAAACGACCCGTTTGCCTAGTGCAACAATGAGCCTCTGTCATTGTTGTTTTTTTGTGCCTCTACTCGCCACCTATTTAGGAGGATTCCCATGGATTTTGGCTACCTGATGACGGCAATGGTCACACCTTTTACAAACGAAAATGCTTTAGATGTGAATGGCATACGTACGCTCATACACCATTTAGCAAATAATGGGACGGATACGGTCGTTATCCATGGCACTACAGGCGAAGCCCCAACACTAACACTTGAAGAAAAACAAACGCTCCTTTCAGTCGCGGTGGAAGAAGCAGCCAATGCAAACATAAAGGTGATTGCCGGCATCGGCGCAAACAGTACACAACAGGCGGTACAAATGGCACAGTTAGCTGAGCAAACAGGAGCGGATGGGCTGATGGTCGTTGTGCCTTATTACAACAAGCCATCCCAAGAAGGGATTTACCAACATATTGCCCAAGTGGCTCAATCCACTCCTTTACCTGTCCTGCTTTATAACGTACCAGGCCGTACAGGTGCTGACATGAGTGCGGAAACAGCATTGAGGCTGGCTGAGATCGACCAAGTATTTGCGATTAAAGAAGCGAGCGGAAATATCGATAAAGTCACGGAGATTCTGCGTCTCGCCCCGGAAGGCTTTTCGGTATACAGCGGCGATGATTCGTTGACGCTGCCAATGATGGCAGTTGGCGCTAAAGGCGTTGTCTCCGTTGCCTCCCATATTGTTGGCCGTGAAATGAAGCAAATGATCGATGCTTTTGCAAGTGGCGAGCTGCAGCTTGCTGCCTCGATCCACCATAAGCTTTTCCCTGTCATGAAAGCGATGTTTATGGCACCGAGCCCTGCTCCTGTCAAAGAAGCGCTTGCTCGTTATCGGTTACCAGGCGGCGGGGTGCGTTTGCCGCTAATTGGCCTTAATGAAGCGGAAAACATGGAGCTCGCAGCGGTGCTTGAACCGTTTTTGCCAATAGCGAGTCGTTCGGTTGCCTCTTCATGAAAAAAGTTCCCTCATGTACGTATGAGGGAACTTTTTTATATCGTTAACCTTTTTTAAAAACGGTATTCCTTCCTAACTTCTTGAAGCAGCTGCAAACTTTTAACAGCCCAGTCACTGTCGTCGCTCCGCAAACGTTCGCAAGCAGCTTCCCAGGCAGCTTTTAATGATGATCCATAGTCTGGCAGCTCCCCTTCATACGGTTTCACAGTCGAAAACGGCACCCATGCCTTTTCCAAATAAGCAAGCGCTTTCCGCTCATGAAAAAAGGGAACGTCTATTTGTTTAGGATGATGCAAATCCCCTTGGTTCGGATGGGTAAGGACAGCAAGCACTTGAAACAGCGCCCTATTTTCTTCCTTCCTCACCTCTAGCACGTTGCCGATATAAATACCCGATTTATACTTTGCCTGTGACAGTTCCATTGTATCTCCCTCCTATCAAACGAGTTGAAAAATCAGCACTAAAAAAGCAACGGCGCTACAAAGGGCGCAAGGGGCAGTCCAATACAGCAACAGCCTTTTATTTCGCATAACTCCAAGGAGCGCTAGTCCGCCAAAAAGGCCTGCCGCGAAAAAACAGCCCAGCAAGGCAACCATGTAAGCCAGATCTGACGCACCCATTATAGGCCTGGCACAAGTGCCGTGAATAAGTTCCAAAGAAACTCAGACATAGGCACAAAATATTGGTAATTAAATTCCTGAAGGCGGTCATTTTCAACAAATAGTTCTAGAACAACAAGCAAAAATGTGCCACTCATAGACAAAATCGCGGCAGCTAGCACGACAACGAGCAACCCAATATAGGCGCACACAAGGCGGACTAGCCATTTTAGCCAAAATGGACGGGGCTTTCTGAATTTTTTATCAGCTTCCATCTAACAATTCCTCCATCACTAGTCTCTTCCTCTACTGTACCAAAGAATGAGCGGATAAGGGAATTGAAAATCTACTAATTGGCGACAATTCTAGTAACAAAAAAACCTCACGCTAACTGGAAGCGGAGGTTCCCTTTAAACTTTAGGCTGAATAAAGCGGGGGCTCATTTTTTCCCCAATAAATGGTTCCAAGTTCATAGTGGCCGTGGAAATTGTCCTGTAGCACATGATAATGAAATTGAAACACGTGCCCTTTTTTGGGCGGTCGGTTCAGCCGCACATGGAAACGGAGCAAATCATCGCCTGTTTTTTTATTGTAAACATGCATGATTTTCTCTCCGCGCCCTGGAGCTGGTGCGTGGGAAACGGTGATTTCAGCTAAATCATCGATTTGTACACTGCTTAGCAATTGTGAGACTGCTTGTTTCAAGCTAGGCATAATGAGTTCCTTATAAGCAGGCTCAATTTTAGGTGAAATTGCCTGTCCAAACTTTTGCAAGCCTTGTTTGTACGCTTCGTCCATAATAAAACGTTCCGTAAGCCAATAATGAGTTAGCTCAATGTCTTCGTATTGATCCGAATAGCCGACTACTACATCAAGCAAATGATATTCTTTGGCGTCAGCTTTCTGAACTAGCGCTTTTGCATCAGCTCTCTGTTTTGTCTCACGGTCAAACAAAGGATCAAATATTGGTAGATGAAAAGATAGAAAGGTTAGCATGACCATCATCATGCTTTTTAGACGACGAATCATGCCTACACCAGCCTTTCACATGTCCCTTTTTTCCTCATTATCGCACGCATCCACCTGCTTTGCCTATAGGAAAATAGGAAAAAAGCTAAAAAAATTACGGCAACCGTGTGCTTCCCATTAAATAGCGATCACATTCCCGTGCTGCTTCACGCCCTTCATGGATAGCCCAAACGACGAGACTTTGGCCGCGGCGATTGTCGCCTGCAGCAAAAATGCCAGGCTTCGAAGTCGTATATTTACCGTATGGCGCTTTTACAGTCGTCCGGCTTGTCGTTTCAATACCGAGCTGTTGCAATAGTTCTTGTTCTGGGCCAGTAAAGCCGATGGCAAGGAGAATGAGATCTGCTTTCCACGTACGCTCGGTTCCAGGAATTTCCGTCCTGATTTTCTGACCGTTTTTTAGTTCAGTTGTTACTTCGACTGTCTGTAAGCCAGTCACTTGGCCGTCTTGATTTCCGAAAAACGCTTTTGTTTGCAACATGTAAGAACGAGGGTCTTTTCCGTAAACAGCCATCGCCTCTTTATGAGCATCTTCAACTGTATGGATGATCGGGTACAATGGCCATACATTGTCTCCACTTCTCATGGCGCCTTTTTGCTTGTTAATATCAAATTGGGTAACGGAGGCGGCCCCATGGCGAATAGAGGTGGTAATGCAGTCTGCGCCAGTGTCACCGCCACCAATGACAATGACATGTTTGCCTTTTGCAGAAATAAACTCTCCGTCCGCAAGTTGCGAGTTTAATAGGCTTTTTGTGTTAGCCGTCAAAAAGTCCATCGCGTAATGAATGCCATTTAACTCTTTACCAGGCGCCTGGACTTCTCGTGGCTTTGTGGCCCCTGTCGCTAGAATCACTGCATCGAATGACGTTTCAAGTTCTTCAGCGGTGATGTCTACACCGATTTCAACTTCCGTTTTAAAGGTAATGCCTTCTGCCTCAAGAAGCTGAACACGCCGCTCGACCACCTCATTCGCCAACTTCACATCCGGAATTCCATAAGTCAGCAAGCCGCCAATGCGGTCATCACGCTCGAATACCGTTACCGTGTGACCAGCTTTGTTAAGCTGGGCTGCTGCAGCTAAACCTGCGGGGCCAGAACCGACAACAGCCACATGTTTCCCAGTCCGCGTTTTTGGCGGCTCCGGTTGAATCCAGCCTTCTTGAAAGCCACGCTCAACGATATGGTATTCAATTGATTTAATCGTTACAGGATCTCCGTTAAGGGCAACCGTGCAAGAACCTTCGCACGGTGCTGGGCAAACACGCCCTGTAAATTCGGGAAAATTGTTCGTTTTATGGAGCCGGTCCAATGCTTCGCGCCATTTCCCCCGATAAACGAGGTCATTCCATTCTGGAATAAGATTGTAAACAGGACATCCAATTTCTCCTGAACCTGCCATCGTCGTTCCCGCTTGGCAAAACGGAATTGCACAATCCATACATCGTGCCCCTTGTTGCCGCAGTTTGTCTTCTGGCATAAATAGCTGGAATTCCTGCCAATTTTTCGTCCGTTCAAACGGATCCTTCTTTTGTGGTGCTTCCCGCTTATATTCTAAAAAACCTGTCGGCTTCCCCACTGTTCTTCACTCCCTGCTGTTAAACCTGACGGGCTGGGCTAGGTTGCCCACCCCGTCAAACTTTTGATCGATCTCGCTTTGATTCGTCAAATGCAGCCATTGCAGCCTCTTCCTCAGTCATGCCTTGCTGTTTCAATCTCTCAATCGCGGTTATCATGTTTTTATAGTCTTTTGGAATAACTTTTACGAAGTTTGTTTTGACTTGCTCCCAGTTATTCAAAATCTCTTGCGCTTGTTCACTTCTTGTTTCGGCAACGTGCTCTGTTAAAAGAGCGTGCAATAGCCTCTCGTCCTCAGCTAGCACGTTTTCGATCAACACCATTCCTTGGTTGCATTTGTCTGTAAACGTCCCATTTGCATCATAGACAAACGCGAGACCGCCAGACATGCCAGCTGCAAAGTTTTTGCCGACTTCACCAAGAGTGACAACAATGCCGCCTGTCATATACTCAAGGCCGTGGTCACCCATTCCTTCGACAACGACTTGCGCTCCAGAATTACGAACGCAAAACCGCTCGCCGGCTTGACCGGCGATAAATGCCTTGCCAGACGTAGCGCCATAAAAAGACGTATTGCCGACAATCACGTTGTCTTTAGCAGCAAATGCCGCATTTTCGGCAGGAGAGACGGCAATCTTTCCACCTGATAAGCCTTTGCCAATATAGTCATTTGCATCACCTTCTAGCCGAAGGGTAATGCCTTGTGGAATAAATGCGCCAAAGCTTTGTCCGGCCGACCCTTTAAAGGAGAAAGAAATCGTATTTTCCGGCAAGCCTGTTGCGCCATATTTTTTGCTTACTTCACTACCGACAATCGTGCCGACTACCCGATCCGTGTTACGAATAGTCGTCGCGTACGTTATTTTTGTGCGATTGTCAAGTGCCGGTTTAGCTGCTTCTAGCAACTCCCTAGCATCGAGTGACTGTTCCAATTTATGATCTTGCGCTTTTGTTTTGATGCAAGCTTTTGTTCCACTTGATTCCGGTTTGAAGAGAAGGTTCGATAAATCAAGTTGTTTCGCCTTGTCATTGTTAATATGTTCGTTTACTTCTAGCAAGTCGGTTCTGCCTACCAACTCATCTACCGTGCGGACACCTAGCTCTGCCATCAGTTCACGCATATCTTCGGCAATGAATGTCATAAAGCGGACGATATAGTCTGCTTCTCCTGTATACTTTCGCCGTAATTCTGGATTTTGAGTCGCAATTCCGACTGGGCACGTGTCTAAATGGCATACACGCATTATCACACAACCGAGCACAACTAAAGGAGCAGTCGAAAACGCATATTCTTCGGCACCTAATAGCGCAGCAACGACTACGTCTTTGCCCGTCATGAGCTTTCCGTCTGTTTCCAGCGTCACCCGGTCACGCAAATTGTTCAGCAACAGTGTCTGGTGCGTTTCCGCCAACCCAATTTCCCACGGTAAACCAGTATGTTTAATACTTGTCCGCGCCGCTGCTCCTGTACCACCATCATAGCCGCTAATAATAATGCCATCAGCGCTTCCTTTGGCGACCCCTGCCGCAATCGTACCGACCCCTGTTCCAGCTACCAGTTTAACGCTCACTTTCGCAGACGGGTTGGCGTTTTTCAAATCGTGGATAAGCTCAGCTAAATCTTCGATTGAATAAATGTCATGATGAGGTGGCGGTGAAATCAAGCCAACCCCTGCCGTCGAGCCACGCACTTCTGCCACCCACGGATAGACTTTTTCGCCTGGAAGTTGCCCGCCTTCCCCAGGTTTTGCTCCTTGTGCGACTTTAATTTGGATTTCATCTGCATTTACAAGATAATGGCTCGTGACCCCAAATCGACCGGACGCTACTTGTTTAATAGCGCTGCGGCGCAAATCGCCATTTTCATCAGGCGTAAAGCGGCGTGGATCTTCCCCACCTTCGCCCGTATTGCTTTTTCCACCTAAGCGGTTCATAGCAATTGCAAGCGTTTCGTGTGCTTCTTTCGAAATCGAGCCGTATGACATCGCACCTGTGCGGAACCGCTTTACAATTGATTCTGCTGGTTCGACTTCGTCTAACGGAATGGCGTTGCCTTTTTTGAACCGGAAGAGACCACGCAACGTTGTCTGCTTTTCTGTTTGCTCATTGATCGCCTGCGTATATTGTTTGTAAAGCTCGTAATTGTTCGTGCGGCACGCATGCTGGAGCATATGAATCGTATGGGGGTTGTATTGATGCTCTTCCCCATTACGGCGCCATTGCAAATCATCTCCTGGTTCAAGCTCACCATCATCGCCTTCACGAGGTGAATAAGCACGTTCATGGCGGGCAAGAACTTCGTTCGCAATTGTCGAGAAGCCGATGCCCCCTATCCGAGATGCTGTCCACGTGAAGTGGCGGTCAATTAACTCTGGATCAATGCCAATCGCTTCAAAAATTTGTGCGCCTCTATAACTTTGAATCGTTGAAATCCCCATTTTAGACAGAACTTTCATGATTCCATTCGTTGTACCATTCACGTAACGCCTACAAGCTTCCACATAATGGAAGTCTGTTAAGAGCTGCTTTTGAATCCAGTCGTCAATTGTGTCGAACACGAAGTACGGGTTGATTGCTTCCGCGCCGTATCCGATCAACAATGCATGATGGTGGACTTCACGTGGCTCCGCTGACTCTACTAGCAAGCTAACTTCTGTGCGGGTGCCGCTGCGGATCAAATGATGATGCAAGCTGGACACAGCCAGAAGCGCTGGAATTGGTGCTTTTTCTGCTGAAATATTACGGTCACTTAAAATGAGCAATGTCGCGCCATTTGAAATGGCTTGATCGGCGTTGGCAAACAATGTGTCAAGGGCCGCTTCAAGGCCTTGGCCGCCTTTTTGCGCTTCAAAAACCATGTCAAGCGTTTCGGCTTTAAAGCCGTCCATTTTGTTTGAGCGGAGTTTTGCTAATTCTTCATTATTAAGAATCGGCGAAGGCAAATAAATATGCCGACAACTTAGCGGCTCCGGCTCAAGGAGGTTCCGCTCTGCGCCAATTGTCGTCCCGACAGCCGTTACCGCTTTTTCACGGATTGCATCAATAGGCGGATTTGTGACTTGGGCAAATTGCTGCTTAAAATAGTTATAGAGAAGCTGCGGCTTTTTCGATAGGACTGCAAGTGGCGAATCATAGCCCATCGAACCAACTGGGTCATTTTCATCTTTAATAAGCGGCATCAGCATTTTTGTTAATTCTTCGTACGTGTAGCCATAGACAAGTTGGCGTTCATGGATGCGCTCAAATTCCGTATCAAACACATCCGCTGTTTCCAGCACGTCATCAAGATGAATTAAATGGTCTTTGACCCACTTTCCGTAAGGTTTTTCTTCGACAATCGCTTGTTTCGCTTCCACATCAGGAATGATGCGCCCTTCTTTTAGATCAACAAGCAACAGCTGACCAGGATGGAGCCGGTCTTTTTTTACAATCGATTCTGGCGGGAAATCAAGGACACCAACTTCAGAGCTCATGACAATATAATCATCTTTTGTCACATAATAGCGCGATGGGCGCAAGCCATTGCGGTCAAGGGTGGCACCGATTTTTTCTCCGTCCGTAAACACGATCGCTGTTGGTCCGTCCCATGGTTCCATAAGCGTGCTATGGTATTCGTAAAATGCCCGTTTCTTTTCGTCCATCTGTTTATTATTTTGCCAAGGTTCAGGGACCATCATCATCGCGCAATGAGCGAGAGAACGCCCAGATAGCGCCAAAAATTCCAACGTGTTGTCAAACATAGAGGAATCACTGCCATTTTTGTCAATAACGGGATGAATCTTTTCAAGGTCGCTTCCAAATGCGGCACCGGCAAATTTCGCTTCCCTTGCGTGCATCCAATTGACGTTTCCTTTAATCGTATTAATTTCGCCATTATGGATCATATACCGATTTGGATGGGCACGTTCCCAGCTCGGAAATGTGTTCGTACTAAAACGAGAATGGACAAGCGCCAGCGCCGACTCGAATGCTTCATCGAGCAAATCCAAATAAAACATACTTACTTGGGCTGTTGTCAACATTCCTTTATACACAATCGTGCGGCTAGAGAAGCTGGCGAAATAAAATGACTCTTCTGGCAAAATCGTCGGTTCAATTTCGTGTTCCGCCACTTTCCGCGCTACATAAAGCTTACGCTCAAACGCCAATTGATCAAGAGGCTTCGCGCTCTTTACGAATACTTGCTCAATGACAGGCATGGAGTCATGCGCTGCCTTTCCAAGCATAGACGGATCTGTTGGCACATTCCGCCAGCCTAAAAGCACTAACGATTCTTTTGCAAACACAGCTTCCACTTTTTGTTTGCACGCTTTTCGTGCTGCCTCTGCTCGAGGCAGAAATAACATCCCAACTGCATATGTTCCTGCTGTCGGAATTTCAAAAGGGAGCACTTTTCTAAAAAAGCGGTCTGGCAGCTGGACTAATATGCCAGCACCATCGCCTGTATTGATTTCATCTCCTTGTCCGCCCCGATGTTCAAGGTTTTCAAGCATCAACAAAGCGTCCTCTACAAGTTTGTGAGATTTCCTTCCTTTCATTTGCGCAAGAAAACCTATTCCGCAGTTATCATGCTCAAACTCCGGATCGTATAACCCCTGCTTTTGTGGAAAACCTACATTACGCATAGACACCACCCTTTCCTCCATTTCAATTGTTCTTCTCTCTCTAAAGGCCGGACTGCATTTTCGGCGGAAACGATCGCTTTGCTTCTAAATTCATAGTTATGCAACCATCCTGTTTTACACAGGCATTGACGTCTTGTTTTTATGTTCATTTTTTGACAAAACGAGGGAATACAGCAATATCAACAGCGAATCTTCCTATCTCCAAAAAGCAAAAACGAATATAAAAACAATACTATGAATAAAAATCCAACAATATGTGCGAAAACCAATGCCCGCCTCGTCATACATTCGTTTATAGACGAACATTCCGATACGGCCTAAAAAAATATTCCGTGTTAGAAGTTTAGCGATAATTTTGGCATCCGTCAAGATTGAACCTCATTTTTGCTTATAATTTTGTCGTTTAGCCTGCAAATAAATTGCCACTCAAGGAAATTTCGTTCATAATAGAAAGGAGAAAACTGAAACATATTTCATTTATCCAACGTATATAAACTAGAACCGATAAATCCGATCACTTGTTGGAGGTTAGGCGAATGACCGAACAGAACAATGCACAAGACAATGAAATAGACGTGTATAAAAACGAAACCGATATCCACACTCTTTTGCAAAAGCTAGACTCATTAGGAGAAACAGAGCAAAAACAAGCAGGCGAATCACTCGAGGCGCTTAAGCGCCCTGTCAAACAAATGATGAATGACGAAGCCAATACGCTTCCAAAGCAATTGCATGAATTGCGTGAAGTCGTTGGCCAGCTTGAACCGGACTACTTGCATGATTCTTCGTTCAAAAAATTTTTAAACAAACTTTTAAAGAAAGACCCAATCGAGCAATACGCCAAAAAGTACCAAACAGTCGAAGCACAAGTTGACCATATTATTGAGGGGCTTCTAACCGGAAAAGATAAACTGCAAGAAGACAATGTCATGCTTCAAGAGTTAAAAGTTGTTGCTAAAGAGCGGATTGAAAATTTGAACAATCAAATTGCGGTTGGGACAGAACTCCACGAGATGTTGGAGCAAGAAATGACTTCAGAACGCTGGGCCGATAATGCGAACGAGCTGAAAAAGGGACAATTAAAAGTGACGACGCGCATTAAAAATATGCAGCAAGCTGTCATGGTTCTTCAGCAATCCCTCGCCTCCGTCGACTTGATCATGGAAAACAATGAGAAGTTGGAAGAAGCGATTTTCAACGCGATCACGATGACGAAAAACATTATTACGGTAACGGCTTCGATTCAGCTAGCGCTCACCAACCAGAAAAAAGTGATTACTGCGGTGCAAAACGTAAACCAAGCGACTGAATCGATGCTTCTTTCGAACGCAGAATTGTTGAAACAAAATACAGAGGAAACATTAAAAACTCTTGAAGAACCGGCAATTGCACTTGATGCGTTCCGCAAAGCATACGATAATGTATTTAAAGCAATTGAGTTGACGGAGCAATCCAATGAACGGATTGTCACGAGCGGAAAACAATTCATTAAAGAAATGGATCAGCTCAATTCCGAAATGCAAACGAAATTGTTAAATCGATAGCAGCAGGAGGTTGACTCCGTTGAAGTTTTTTTCAACATCTCGCTTGGTTGAGTTTTTTACGCCAGCGCATAAGCGTCCTGTTGATGACCATATTATCCAAGATGACACAACTATTAATTTCATCAACGATACGGAACGCTTACTAAAACGCATGGCAGACAATGCCACAGGTAAAAATGAACGCAAAAACGTCCGCAGGCGGCAAAAAGATTGGGATATTCGCATTAAAATTACCTATAATCAGATTCGGCTAGTAATTGCAGACACAAAACAATCGAGTTCGCCTATCCACAAACGGCTCCGCATCGTCTGTTTCCGTAAATACGTCAAGGCTTCTGATGGGGTTGGGAAAATAAAAGAAGCAACAATCCATTATTTGAAAGACGGGCGCATGCACGTACGTTCTCTCCTCAATGTCCCTGCTTTTCAAGGAATTTTCCACGGCATTCACCGTCTTGATTTAGCGTACGTAGGAACGAAATTGACAGATGACGTCTCGCTTGATCGCTTAAATGGCCAGGAAAAACAGTTGAAACGGGAACAAGCCAATGATATTAAAGTGCTTGCCCAAGAAGCGAGACGTTACGTTCAGGCAATGGACACATTATCAATCGATCCACTGCTCGACAACCGCTTAAAACGAATCCTTGCCCATGTCGAAAAACTAGAAGACGACTTTCAACTGTTTGGTTTTGAACAAAAACACACCGTTAGGAGATTGCTCCGTGACGACCTTCCTAACTTAATGGGCGCTTATTTCGCTTTATCGAAAAAGAACCAACTTGAACAGCGTGATAATGTGTTTGTTTCGTTATCGCAAATGGAACTTACTTTAATCCACTTGCAAGATGAACTTGAGCGAACAAAAATAGAGCGCATGGAACATGTGATGCGATTGCAGGAACTCCGCTATGGAGGACAAAGCGACCAACGAAGCGAATAAAGGCCGCGCTTGCAGAAGCGTGGTTTTTTTCGCTATAATGAAATCCAGCACAGTATTTAAAACAAGCTAAAAGGTGAGGATTGTATGGACCGGAAGGAAGCCCAACAGTTGGTTGGCCAGTTGCTTATCGTCGATCTCGGGGTCGACGGCGTTTATTTAGGCGAACTCGTCAACGTTGTTACAGAACCGAAAAAGCCTTGGCGTGGGGAAGTCCGGATATTCTCTGTTTTGTCGTTGCCTGATTCCATCTTTCGGAATGATACGATTGCCTTGCACGAAGTTCCATACGACGAAGGCGATATTGACCTTTTCAGAAGCCAACAGCTTAAAAGAAGGCCACAGCAAATTCAAATTGAGCCTTACTTGGATTCCGTTTTAACTGATTTGAAGCGCCGCTACATCCGCTTGAAAAATGATGTTTCCGCCCCTTCAGCTGAACTAGAGGCGTTAGAAGTATATATCAAAACGTTGACCAGCCAGAAACGGCGGACAGAACGGACGAAAGGCCATAACGCTGGAAATGACGAAGCACCCTTTTATAATGAATACACATTCCATTTTCGCGATAACCACTATGTGCTTGTTGACAGCAAAGGGGAAAGCCTTTATTTGACTCCTTCCCATTTTGAATATGTCTGGCACCAACAAGGCAAACTCGTTTCAGGCCGCTATGAAGGCGATGGCGTGTTTGTTCGTGACAATGGCGTCCGCTATATCCCTGAAGAAAATTCCGTTATGTTAATTGACCAAAAGCAATTTGACCCTTATTACATTTTGCGCAAGGAACTTGACCCTGTCGCCTTGCAAGGGTTCGAATACAATTTACAGCTTCACGATGTTTCACACCGCGATTTGATTCATTGCTATAATTCCTTATTGGAACAACTGTTGAATCGAGAAAATGAAACCTCATTCCAAGGGGTCAACTTCCTTACATTCCAAACAGATGAACATTTTGTCCTTGTGCAGCATCATTTCAAACGAAATTTGACATTTGAAAGCGGACAGCCTGTGTACGACCGCTTTGAGTTCACAACCGATAAAGGCAAACGAACCATCTCCCTATACACAAACGCATTTCGGTTTTAAAAAAGCCAAGAACCTTTGTCAGGTTCTTGGCTTTAAACTGTGGCTCGTTACGTTGTTCCCCTCTTACGTATACCTCTATTAGTCTGATTGATGAGAATACCACTGAAACAACGCATCAGCGTTTTCATCGCTTACGTTCGGCACGTAAAAGGACTTGCCAGCCAAACTCGACTGGACAAACATTTCAAAATGGGCCAGCTTGCTCCGCCTCTGCAAGAAGGAGACTCGTTTCGTTACTGACTGGACTTTTTGTTTCGGCGAGATGACGAGCGTTTGTCCAATTGTCCGAGAGCGCAGCCAAATAAACGTGTCATTGCTGCCCGCTCCAGCATCTCGGTATTGGAGCCAAGCAAACAACGCCGCAATCGCTACTACTACCGTTCCTCCGATCAGTCCAATCGCACCGAAAAAATAACTTGCTACACAAGTGGCTACAACCGGAACGATGAGCATTCGCAAAAAGAAGCGGATCGCTGCTCTTTTAGGAGCTGTTTTGATTGGGCGTTCAAACACATATTCAGGCAGTGTCTGCTCCAAAAAAGCAGGCAAGTCACGTTCGTGAATTAACGGCACAAGCATAGTGGAGCCTTGCTCTTTGTTCGTGCCTCCGCCTGCTGACTCGACATACACAGAAACAAAGCCAAACGGTTGGCGAATGATGCTTTTAATAATCCGAACGGCCGTAATACGACGGTAAGCTAACGTAAGTTGCCGCTTTTCAATGAGCCCTCGCTCAATCACCATTTCCTTTTCATATGTGCTCACTTTGAAATTTCCATATGTTAAAATCGTTAGCACGCTTGAAATGATCCATGATAGGAGCAGCACAGCGACAACAAGAATGAGAAGCAGAAAAAGGCCTAAACTAAAGATATAATCAAATGTATTTTCGTATATATCATCTGGGATAAATGATAGAAACTGGCCAACTTGCGACAATAGCGCTGCCACTGCAGAAAGGACGAGGCCGATTCCACTTGACGTTAAGGCCGCATAAATGAGCCGCCTTGTGCCCAAATGCCAAACTGCTAACGGCTTGGTTTCTGTTTCGGCTTCCGTTTCGATGTCATTTTGTGCTTCGTTAAGTTCTCCGTCGTTTTGACTGCTATCGGCTTCTTTTACTTCCTTTAACAGTTCAGCCCGAATGCGGACTGCCTCTGCCCTCGTTACCGCCACAAACTCAGCTTCTGCCTCCATGCCTCCGCCGGCGGTATCGATGCTTACTTTCACAAGTCCAAATACGCGTTGCCACAAACCTGCGGAAATATGAATTGCTTGCACGCGTTTTTTTTGGATATAGCGTTTTTTCTTGATGAAAACGCCCCGTTCAACGTATAGCTCTCCTGCTTCAAGGCGGTAGCGGAATTTGAACCAACTTAGCCAACTGAAAACGGCAGAAATGACGATAAGCGCACACAAGGCGATGAAAAAATAAAACAGCATTTGCTGCAACAACGCAACAATGGCAAAAGGAACCGCGATTTGCCAAACCCCTTTTGCGGACTGGATCAAAATTGCAGCAATATGTTGGCGCTTTAACTCATTCATCTTCATGCACCGCAGCCAGTTTAGAAATTTGATCGCGCAACGAGTCCGCATCGATTAAAAATAAAGTTGGAATCCGATGTGTGGTCGCCGCAGTCGTTATCGAAACTGTAGCCATTTTGTAACGCCTGAGAATCGGTCCTTGCTCCGTGTCGACATGTTGGACACGCACCATTGGCACGAGCGTCCGTCTCACTACTAATACGCCTTGTTGGATGTCAATTTCATCGTCAAAAATCTCGTAGCGGAAACGACGCCACTGCACGAGCGGCCAAATTCCGATGCGCACGATGCCATAGATTACAACAGCTCCTGCTAACCACCATGTTAGCCAGTCGTAAAAGGACAAAAATATGTATCTTTGTGCAAAATAGTAGCCGATCGGAACCAAAGCTAGCAGCAGTGTATCGATTGCATGTTGCAGGCGCCATACGTTGATCGCCTTTCTCGGCAGTCGCAATTGCGGTTGCCCTCTCATGCTTGTGATACCTCCTTTTTGACCAACTGGCCGGCTGGCAAGTTGGTCACTCTTCATCATCTGTTACATAAATGAGGTTGACACCTTGTTGTTCAAACCAGTTTAACAGCCGCTTGTTCTCCTCTAAATCGACAAGCAGTCCGATCGATTCAACCAACTCGATTTCTTCAAGCTCGCCGTTTTTTGCATCTTCAATGAGCTCAAGGATATCTTCTTTTCCTTCTGATTCAAGTTTCTCCACTAAATCATCAATGGCCGTTCCCACTTCCATCCTCCTTTCTTACCCTTTACGCGCCTCTGTCATTTGTTTCCAAACAGAACCTTTTGCTTCTTCGCCGCCTTGAATCCGCGCTAACGCCATTTTCACTTGCAGCGCCACTTCAAATTCAGGGTCGTCTTCTGCTTCTTTCAAAGCAGGGATCGCTTCTTCCGTGCCTACTTCATACAAAAACATTGCTGCCCGCCAACGGACGATTTTGCTTTCATCTTTTAAAGACTCGATCATGGCTGGAATCGCTTTTTCTGAGCCGATGTCTGACATGCAATCGCCGGCTGTACGGCGCACAGTGACAGAAGGGTCTTTCAACGCTTTTTCAAGCAATGGCAAAACCGATTCTGTCTCGATCATCCCTAAATACATCGTAGCCAAACGACGAATCGACGCTTTTTCATCAGTGAGCGCTTTTTCCAACACCGGCAAGTCTTTCTCTTTTGGATCCATTTGTTCAAGCGCAGCGTAACGGTCACGCCAATCTTCTGCTTGCAGCATTTCCAATGTTACTTCTTTGAAGCGGGCGGCAAAGCTTTCGGCTGCCGCTTTTTCTCCTTTAGCAAGCTTGATTAAGCTGTCGAGCCTTGCTTCTGGGTAAGCAGCGCTTATTTCAGCTGCTACTTCTTTTGCAATCGTTGCTAGCTCGCCATAACGAGGCGCTTGTTCTTCCCATTTCCGCTCTAGCACCACATTGTCGTTTGGTAGCTGTGCTTGCGCTACAGCTTGGGCAAAGCGGTCAGGAAGCCCTTCTCGCACTTCTTCTTCACCATCTGATACCTTTACTTGCATGGGAATGCCTTTAAACATTTGGATCTGCACGTGAACTTCGCCATAGCCATCATGTAGGGTGTTGCCTTTAGCTTGCTCGTCTGGTTCTTCGCCAAATTGTTTACGAATTTGCGGCAAAATCGCTTTCCAATCCGCTTTTGGATAGCGATCCACTGCTAAAAAGTCACCAACATGGTAAACTTGCTTGATCCCTTCTATGTCAAAAAGCTGTTGAATAAACGTTGGCGCCTCTGCTTTGTTTTTTTCTTGGTACGTGGTGCTTGTACCGGCAGCTGCTTCACTTAAGTTGATTTTCATTGTGTTCGGGCTTGGTGTCGGTTCAATTGAGCGAATATACATCCATGTTTCCTCCTTTATCACCATTTCCTCTTTTTCCATACTACCACAGCCTAAAAAGCGATTGCTAGCGCGACGATTATGCTTGAAATGTTCTAGTACACATTTTTGCACCACATCTGTTACAATATGATAAAAGGAGGCTTAAAATTATGCGATTTGCTTTTTTATCGGATATTCATGGAAATGCTACAGCGCTTGAAGCTGTCTTGAATGACTTGCAAACGAAGCAAATTGATCAGACGTACATATTAGGAGACCTTTGCTTTCGTGGCCCAGAACCAAAACGGGTGCTGGAACTTGTACAAGCTTCTGGCGCACGTGTCATCAAAGGAAATGCAGATGAGTGGCTCGTGCGGGGCTTTAAAGATGGCGAAGTGCCCGTTGAGCGCCTTGAAATGTTTAACAAAGAAAGAGATTGGACACTGGGTCGCCTAAGCCAAGAAGACTTGGACTATTTAAAAAACCTTCCGACAGAACTTGTCATTGACGATGGGCAAGATTTGGTCATCCACGCTTTCCATGCAAGCCCCTCTGGCTTATTTACAGCCATTGATGGGGATGAAACAGAAAAAATCGAAAATGAGCTCATGGTGCGCGATGAAGCAGACATTTATATTTACGGCCATACCCACCATCCTTATGTCCGCTCGCTCCATGGCAAAAATGTCATTAACACTGGTAGTGTTGGCATGCCATTCGATGGTCATCCTCTTGCTTCTTATATTATTTTGGACATAGAGGACGGCAGCCACTCCGTCCAATTAAATCGCGTCCCTTATAACCGTGAACATGTGGTTGAAATTTACAAGCAAAGCGGCTATCCGAATATTGAAGCAATGAGCGCAGTTATTTATTACGCGGTGCGGCCTAATTAAAAAAAGCAAGCCATTTCGGCTTGCTTTTTTTAATAGGAGCTAATCGATTAGCAGGGCTAGCTCTGCGAGAATGTCAGGTAACTTCGCCTGTTCTCCAAACTGGGCTGTTTGTTCATGGCGATTGTTGAGCAGGACCGTCGTCGGCACGCCTTTACAGTTGAAATGGTCGTACAAAGCGGTGCCGCGGTCTTGCAAAACTAAAAAGTCCCATCCTCTTTTTTGTAAGTAAGCTTGTAAATCGACATTGCCTTCGCGGCCCGTTACATTGACTGTGACAAATTGCAGCTTGTTTTGATCGGCATGGGCAGCTAGTGGCATTTTCGCCGCTAAATCCCGTTCAGAATCGGGGCACCAACTCGTCCAAAATGTCAGCATCACCGCACGCCCTGCCGCTTCTTTGCTTAATTGCCATGTTTGGTTAGTTGAAAGTTGCGGCAATGAAAAATCCATCGCCTTCCCCCCTTAGGAAAACGCTCTTACCGTTTGTCGACAACATTATTTTTGGCAATGTTCGTTGTATGCGAGTGCTAAATTGCGGACAATCGCCTCTGGTTCTGCTCCTTCAATGTCTTCACGGGGAATAAAATGGACAACTTCTGTTCCCTTTAATAACGCCATTGATGGCGAAGATGGCGGATAGTCAGGAAATTTACTGCGCATAGCTGCTGTTGCCTCTTTGTCTTGGCCAGCAAAGACTGTTACCAAATGGTCAGGCGTATGGTCATGCTGCAAAGAGTAAATCGCAGCAGGTCGTGCTAGTCCAGCAGCGCAACCGCAAACGGAGTTGATAAAAACAAGCGTCGTTCCTTCAGCGTCAGCGATATAGTCTTCCACTGCTTCGGCGGTAGTCAATTCCTTAAATCCTGCATCAGTCAGTTCTTGGCGCATCGGCAAAACAACTTGGCGCATATATTCTTCATAAGCCATTGACATCGTTTTCTACCTCCTTCATGTTCGATAGGATTTCCATGACAGAGAAAAGTCGGTACATTTTCGCTTGCAAGCGACCCTTTTTATAATAAAGCAACGCAGGCACACTTTCAATTTGTGCGCTCCTCGCCCACTCTGGCGCAAGTTGGATGTTGACTTGCCAAAACGAAAACGTTTCTTTGCTTTCCTCGATGATCGACAGCATCTGCTCGGCCTTTTTACAAGCACCACAAAAAGGTGAATGGACATAGACCCATCCCTCTTTGCCTGCGTCAAGGGCTGCGCGGAGCTCGGAATAAGAAATATTAATCACGTTTTTTCCGGCCTGCCTTTTCGAGTTCAAACACGAACAGATCTTCCGCAATAATGACATTAGGAAGGAGCGCTGCCGCTTCGTCGCGGTATTCGTTTTCATTTCGGACATACCTAGAGGAAACATGGGTTAAAATGAGCTGGCCAACGGCTGCGCGCTTAGCCAACGCACATGCATCGGCAATTGTCGAGTGCCCATATAGATGGGCATCGTCTTTTTTGTTCGATGCAAATGTCGCTTCATGGACAAGAACATCGGCACCAGAGGCAAACGCCTCCATCGCCTTTACAGGCGCCGTGTCTCCAGCAATGACGACTGTCCGTCCACGAATCGATTCATCTAAAAACGCGCTTCCATTAACGATGCGGCCGTCAGCGAGTTTGACTGTTTCCCCTTTTTTTAGTTGCGCATAAAGGGGGCCAGGGGGAACGCCCATTGCTTTTAACGCTTCTGCATCGAGTGTTCCAGGCTTATCTTGTTCTTTTATTCTAAAGGCGTAACTTTCCACAGGATGATCAAGCGCCAATGCATCAACGCTCAATTTTTCTTCGTCACGGATACGGCCTTCTGCAAGCACGTGGAAGCGAATCGGGAAACGCAATTTTGTTTTGGTCGTTTCCAATGCTTGTATAACGAAGGCCTCTAGCCCTTTTGGCCCATAAATGTCTAACGGTGTTTCCGCCCCTTGAAAAGAGCGGGAACTTAACAATCCTGGCAACCCTAAAATATGGTCGCCATGCAAATGGGTAATAAAGATCGCTTCAACAGCCGCCAAAGACAACGGAGAATGGAGAAACTGATGCTGTGTCGCTTCGCCACAATCAAACAACCACACCGTCCCGTTGCGCTCTAAAAACCGAATCGCCAAGGCACTGACATTGCGTTTTTTTGCAGGCACACCGGCACCTGTTCCTAAAAAGTGCAGTTCCATTTTATCGGCCTGCAAGTGCGTCGGCAAATGCTTTGCCATATGGAGCCAGATCTGGAGGGCGGCGGCTTGAAATCACATGCCCGTCAACAACAACTGGCTCATCATGCCAAATGGCGCCAGCGTTTTCCATATCATCGCGAATGCCTGGCGTGCTCGTCACTCGCTTGCCATTCAGAATACCTGCTGAAATAAGCACCCAACCGGCGTGGCAAATCTGCCCTATCGGCTTTTTCTGCTTGTCCATTTCCTTAATGAAGGAAAGAAACTCTGGATAACGGCGGAGCTTGTCTGGCGCCCATCCGCCAGGAACTAAAACACCATCAAATTCGTCCGTTGATGCTTCGTTAAAGGCAATTGTACTCGTTGCTGGTACACCGTATTTGCCTATATACGTTTTGTTCGCTTCAGCCCCTGCAAAAACAACATCCGCCCCTTCTTCTTGCAACCGGATGACCGGATACCAAAGTTCCAAATCCTCAAATTCTGCATCAACTGCAGCTAAAACGCGCTTTCCTTTTAAACGCACGGGCCATTCCTCCTCTGAATTCATTTCTAATTCGTGCTCCTGAGTGTAACCGGCGAACTCAAATCAGCAAAGAAAACAAATTTTCATCCTTGTTGACTTCATTATAGGCAAATCCAATCTTTTCCATTCTTTCAATTAACCCATCATAATCTTTGCTGCATTTCAGTTCAATCCCAATTAATACTGGACCGTTCGATTTATTGTTTTTCTTTGTATATTCAAAGCGAGTAATGTCGTCTTCCGGGCCGAGCACATCGGTAATAAACTCACGTAGCGCCCCAGCTCGCTGTGGAAATTCAACGATAAAGTAATGCTGCAATCCTTCATAAATGAGCGAACGTTCCCGGATTTCCTCCATGCGCCCGATGTCGTTGTTGCCGCCACTAACAATACAGACAACGACTTTTCCCTTAATTTGTTCCGTGTACAAATCAAGAGCAGCAATAGGCATAGCCCCTGCCGGTTCAGCGACTAGCGCATTCTCATTGTAAAGGTTTAAAATCGTTGTGCAAATTTTTCCTTCTGGAACAACAATAATGTCATCTAGCAGCTCTTTGCAAATTTCAAATGTTTTGTCGCCGACTTTCTTCACAGCTGCCCCATCGACAAATTTATCGATTTCGTCTAACTCAACAACGTTGCCTTGCTTAATTGATTCTGTCATCGATGCAGCACCGGCTGGTTCACAGCCAATCATTTTCGTAGACGGGCTAACGCTTTTTATATACGTTGCCATCCCACTAATAAGCCCACCACCGCCGATTGATGAAAACACAAAGTCTGGCGTTTCCTCAATGTCATTCATAATTTCAAGCCCGACTGTTCCTTGCCCGGCAATCACTTTGTCTTGGTTAAATGGGTGGATGAACGTCATTTCCTGTTCTTCGCAGTATTGAATGGCGTCCGCATAAGAATCATCAAACGTATCGCCAATTAATCTAACGTCCACATAGTCCCTGCCAAAAAATTTCACTTGTGCGACTTTTTGCTTTGGCGTGGTAGTCGGCATGAAAATAACACCTTTGACTTTTAAAGCGCGGCATGAGTAGGCAACCCCTTGTGCATGGTTTCCAGCGCTTGCGCATACAACCCCAGCGGCAAGTTCTTCTTTTGAAAGAGAAGAAATTTGGTAATAGGCGCCGCGAATTTTAAAAGATCTGACAACTTGCATGTCTTCTCGTTTTAAATAAACTGTGCAATCATATCGTTCAGACAAAACCTGGTCTTTTTGCAAAGGTGTATGCGTCACGACATCTTTAATTTGTTGATTTGCTCGAATAATATCCTGTAAATGCGTGGTCATTACAAACGTCCTTTCGTCGTGCACATTCCCTCGGGTATGTGTATAGATACAATGGTATTTATTCTAACATACGTCCACCAATTCTGAAACCCTTAGCTAAGGAGTTCTTGCACAAGCTCAAACGATCTTTTATAATAGGAGTGAGAACGTTTGCAGATGAGATACATATCCGTTTTTATTGGAAAAGGAGAGGTCTGATGTTAAAGAAAGGACTCTTTGCTGCCGCTCTTATAGTAGCCATTGTTGTGCTTGCTTATGAGCCTGCTGTGCTTGCCGCTGCGGCGGAATCAACTGAACAAGTTGAAGAGAATGACGGTTTTTTACGCGTTATCCTCAATATCTTGTCTGTCGCTACACTTGCCTTTCTCGCTTTTTTAACTATCACTGATAAAGGCTAAATGGGAAAAGAAGCAAGCTCACACAAATGTGTGGGCTTGCTTCCATTTGTCGGGCCTGGGGTCATTCGAACCAAACGCGTTTATTGTTCAGACGCAACTCGTTCCATTTCAGCCAACAAACCGCTTAGCACATAACGAACCGATTTAAACGTTTCACGTTGGCGCTTCATCCCAGATGAAGGATAAAACGACTTAATCGCCACTACATCTAAGTTCTCAACCGTTTGTTCAAGCTGACTGACATGCAAATCTCGAGGATTGGTTTTCACTAAGAATGCTTTGGCGATTGGTAGCCATTCTGCTGCTAAGGGCTGAACTTTATCGGCAAACGGCTTGACCTGATGATGAAAATCGACTTCATAGGTCGAATCCTGCTTCACTACTTCAATATAGTATCGTTCGGCTTCCTCTGTTAAAGCAAGGAGCTCCTCTGTTAATGACTTTAAAGTATCCACTGGCTACACCTCCCACAGCAAAAAGTGTAGCATATCTTTTCGTTTAAAAGGCAAACAAGTTCATAAACGATCTCCACGGTCCGCGCTTTATCTTCTTCGGCGTATGTTCATTGACTACTTGCTTTTCCTGGTGATGATGGCTCATCATCCGCTTTTCAATGAACAACAGTCTGTCTTCAAGAGTTCCGACTAGTTTCATCATTTCATCGAGCTCGCTTCGATGCTTGAGCAATTGGTAACTGACCACGTCATCGGCTTTTGTCGCTAGCTTTTCTTCGAGGGCGTCCACTTGCACCAACATCTTTTCAAGCTTTGCTTCATATTGCTTTGTAGGAACACTTGGCTCCCCTTGGCCTTGGCGTTCATTCAAGTTGATGTCCTTCATGCGCTTCCCTTCGTCAAGCTCACGCTTTATTTTTTTAAATAGTTGCAGATGTTTTTCGGTATAAAGAAAGTGCCCTTGTTCCGTTACGTCGCAATCAATTTTAAAATATTTGGTCCATCTTTGAATCGTGGTCGGATTTACGCCAATCGCCTCTGACATTTCTTTCGTTTTCATACAATGACCTCCTTTAACTCCATTTGTTTAAAAACTGATTCGCCCAACATTTTGTTTCTCCTACGCTGTTGACAAAACTAGAACGGATTCAACAAAGAAAGTCGTTCTCTTCTAGGATTAGCAGCGGTCATTCACCCCTTTTCGACAACACATAAACGAATCGGTTTTTATCCATACTGAAAGAAAGGAGGTTTTCCGTAATGAAAAAAGATCATCGCCAAGGAAAAACAAACGCTAAGACCCAAACCAACAGTGAAAAAACACGCTATACAGGCGATAAAAAATTAGGCGGTCCAAACCGGCCAGCTGAATGACTAGCACAATCAAAAACGTCGATGACTAAAAAAATGAACTGCACCGGAAAAGGGTGCAGTTTTTATTTTGCTCGCCAGCGGGCAACTTGGGCTAGCAATGCCAATTCCCATTTTGCCCATTTTCGCTGTTTCTCTGCCAATACAGGCTGAACACGAATTGGTTTAAAGAACGATTCCACTTCCTCTAGGTCGTGGCTATCGGCCCACTCGGTGCGAGGTGCTGCTTTGTGACGAAAACGCGGATAAACAAGCCGTAGCGGCAACGCTTTCTCTAATCGGTCATACTCTTTCCGCGACCCGGTTGGCTCTTGTTTGTTTGTAAATTGGAAGATGGTTGACTCGGTCTCTGCATCGTAAAGTACAGCGGCAATTCGCTTGCCAAGGGCAATACGCGCTGTTGGATCGGCAAAATTCGTCACCCGCTCAGCATATCCTGAGCTCGTTGGCGTTGGCAAAATAACATGGCTAAAATGAGCTAGCTCGTTTAACGTATAAAAAACAGAATGGAAAAAAGATTCCAATGCTGGCTCATCTAAAAAACGCCTCTGCAACATGAGCTGTTCGTTAATAATCAAGGCAGTCATTAACCTGATTTCATCACGTTCTTCCCAAAAACGACGCCATTCTGCGATCATAAAACGAGACACAAAGAATTGTTCCAACTCTTGAAAACGAGGGTTCTTCGTTCGTTTCCATTTTGCATATAATTGCAATTGAGGAAAGGCATCTGCAAAAATCAGCCAGTTGGCACGCTCATAAACAGAGACAATCGCTTGCCTCGTCTCTTTAGGCATGATCGCAGCAAGTGGGCCACCGGCAAGGTCAGTCATATTCCAGCCTGCATTCCGGGACACGATTCCAGCAAGCCGTGCCCAGCGAATTTCAGGATGACGCCTGCCGAATGCCTCGTATGCTTTCGTCCTGGCAATATTATCGACATTGTTAAAACGAATGATCCCTTTCATCCCATGCTTTCCCTCATTTTTTCGTTAATTTTTCAACAGATCGCGTGTTCTGTTCCGCTACTCGGACGACAAATATGCTAAAATGAAAGAATGACTATGCTTTGTTACCTTTCCGCATATAGACAAAAAACATACAAAAGCCATTTGGAAAGGATGTGGGCAAATGCCAATTCGTTACCCGAATGGACAGCCCTACTCACGCAGCCCTAAACAAGGGCAAGCAAAAAAGCCACTACCAGCCGATACATATAGCGGTCGCGGCATGACACTCGAGCAGGACATTGACGAGGCAAATTTATATTATTTGAGCCAACAACGGGCAGTCGTCCATAAAAAACCGACACCGGTACAAATTGTCAAAGTTGATTACCCAAAACGAAGTGCAGCTGTCATCCGTGAGGCTTATTTTAAGCAAGCTTCAACGACAGATTATAATGGCGTTTACCGAGGCGCCTATATCGATTTCGAAGCAAAAGAAACAAAAAACAAAACGTCGTTCCCGCTGAAAAACATTCATCCCCACCAAGTTGATCACATGCGGGAAGTCAGCAAACACGGCGGCATTTGTTTTGTGCTCATTCGCTTTTTTCAATCGGCAGAAGTTTTTTTACTTGATGCCAAACATTTAATTGATTATTATGACAATCAGGACGTACGGAAGTCGATTAAAAAAACAGAGATTGAACGACTTGGACACCAAGTAAAAACGGGCCTGCATCCGCCCATTGATTATTTGCGGACGCTTGACGCCGTTTACTTTAATGGGGATGCAAAGGAGAGGACGTAAGACATGTCAGATGAGTATAAATCAAGGCAGGAGCGCAAAAAAGCCCAAAATCGCAGCAAAAATGGCACAACGCCAAAAAATGGTGGGAAGAAACGAAGCGTATGGAAAAAAATCTTTACCACGATGGCGATTTTAATTGGCTTAGCAATTATTGGCGGCGGGATTACCGTTGCCTCTATTGTAGCTGGGGCACCTGATATTGACGAAGAGCGCTTGACGCTGCCACAATCATTGCAGATTTTTGATATGAATGATGAGCAAGTTTATACGCTAGCCTCTGGGGAAAAGCGGATAAATGCCAATATTGACGAAATGCCTGACCATTTAAAAAATGCCTTTATTGCTGTAGAAGACCACCGCTTCTATGACCATTTTGGAGTCGATTTGAGGCGCCTCGGCGGGGCCGTTGTGGCCAATTTCCGCGAAGGGTTTGGCGCTGAAGGCGCATCAACGATTACCCAGCAACTAGTTAAAAATTTATTTTTGTCTAATGAAAAAGCATTAACGAGAAAAATCCAAGAACAGTATTTGGCCATTCAGCTGGAGCGCCGTTATACGAAAGATGAAATCTTGGAAATGTACTTAAACCAAATCAACCTTGGGCCATCGGCTGGTTACGGCGTACAATTAGCAGCAGAAAAATATTTCAACAAAGAAGACTTAAACGATTTGACCGTTGCCGATGCAGCCGTGCTTGCAGCCATTCCACAGCGGCCAAGCTACTTTGATCCACACCGAAATCCGGAGAACAATGAAAAGCGGCGCAATGTCGTCATTGATCGGATGGAACGGGAAGGCTTTATCACAGCTGAAGAAGCTGAAGAAGCACGCAATACACCGATTGAAGAGCAACTGGATTATGTAGAAAGCGAAAACAGCGACTATTTAACGTTTTACGATGAAGTGTTAACCGAACTGGAAGAAATGAGCGACTTGTCGACAAATGACATTTACAATTCAGGCTTAAAAGTCTACACAACACTTGATATGGATGCGCAAGAACATGTCGACCATGTCATGAAATCGGGAGAATATGCCGATCTCGTCTTCCCAGAAAGCGAAGATTTCCGTGCTGGCGTCACGCTGCTTGAAACGCAAACAGGTGCGATTCGCGCAATGGGAAATGGCATTGACGAAAACGATCCCCGTGTCGAAAACTATGCGACTATCCGTAGACAGCAAGGGTCGGCGATGAAACCGCTGCTCTCTTACGCACCTGGTATTAACGATCAACAATGGTCAACAGCTAAAATCTTTGTTGATGAAGAGTACACTTATCAATCTGATGCCAGCAAAGAGATTCGCAACTATGACCGGACGTATAAAGGGCCGATGACGATGCGGCAAGCATTGGCAGAATCACGAAATGTCCCTGCTGTAAAAGCCATCAATGAAGAAGGCGTCGACAATGCCTTTGCCTTCCTTGATAAAATGTTTGTCGTAAATGAAAATGACCGTTATGAATCAGCGGCACTCGGTGGTGCTGAAGTTTCTACAAAAGAAATGGCCGGCGCGTATGCCGCTTTTGGAAACAACGGCGAATACCATGAACCATATACAATTCGCAAAATCGTGTTTCCAGACGGCCGGGAACTCAATACAGAGCCTGAACCAACGCAAGTGATGGAAGACTATACTGGCTACATGATTACTGATATGTTAAAAACGGTCGTCACTGCCGGAACAGGCAAAGAAGCCCAAATTCCTGGCGTGCCAATCGCCGGAAAAACAGGAACAACGAACTATGTACCTGAAACGATGCAGAAGTACAACATCCCTTCTGGGGGATTCCCGGCTTCTTCCTTTACAGGCTATAGCACCAACTATACTGCCTCTGTGTGGATTGGATTTTCGCAAAATGGAGAAGGCAACTACTTGACGAGCGCCCATAGCAAAACGGCGCAAAGAATGTTTAAACACATTATGACGGAAGTCCATCAAGGCATCGATACGCCTGATTTTGTGAAGCCCGATTCGGTTGTAGAGATGCGTGTCGAACGCAGCACCGGCAAGCTGCCTAGTGCAGGGACGCCAAGCAGTGAAATTGTCACAGAGCTATTTGTCAAAGGCACTGGTCCTACAGAAGTATCGCAGGAATTTGCTAGTATTTCTGACCCAACCAACGTCAGCTACTCGTATGACGAAGAATCGAACAGTGTGACATTCTCTTGGTCTTATCCTGCCGATGAAGTTGATGACGTCAAGTTCTCCACTTCTGTCAGCAGCGGTTCCCTTAATGTAGATGAAGGCAGCATGGAAGCTGTCTTAACGGGAGTCACACCAGGTGAATCTTATACCTTTACAGTCCGAGCCCAGGCAACGGACGGAACAGGTCTACGAAGTGCGGCTGTTTCAGTAACAGCAACAATTCCAGGTGGGACCGAAGAAGAGGAAGAGGAAGAAGAACCAGAAGAAGAGGAAGAGCCAGAAGAAGAGGAAGAAGAGCCAAACGATGGCGAGGAAACACCGCCTGATGAAGATGAAGGCAACGATGATGAAAACAACAATGGCGAGAACGATGGTTCAGACTCTGATTCAGACACAGGTTCAGATACAGACCCTGCGGATGGCGGCAATGACAACGATGATGGCAACGGAGACGGAACAGACAATGGCGGTAATGACGGTTCTAACCCTGGTTCCGATAATGGAAACAATGATAATGGGAACAGCGGGGGGAACGGCAATGACAATACGAATGGCGGCGGGAACGGCAACAATAATAACGGAAACGAAACGCCGCCTAATGAGCCAGACAATTCATCCGATGGAAGTTCATCGACTCAAAGCGACAGCAGTTCTGAGGAATAACAAAAGGCGCAGCTTATCTTATAGCTGCGCCTTTTGGTTTGCTGTCTCTTGTTCAAGCCAGTTTTGTAATGCGGTGTTTTCTTGTTCCATTTGCTGGGCAAACTCCCGGCTACTAACGGTTTCAAGCCGTTGCAACTGTAATGCAATGGCGCTTTCCATCCGATCTTTCTCTGCCATAAAGGCCGTCTGTACCGCTTGGATGACTGCTTCCTTGCAACGCGCTTCCTCATCGCGTACATAAGCAACAGCTGAAGCAGCTAGTTCTGCTGCCGCTTGTTCTTTTACATGGTCCAGTTCTCCGCCTTCAAACAGCGATTTAAGCGATTGAAAGTTCTTTGCATATCGCTCAGTATCAAATCGAATATCAGGAGGTTCCACTTGAAAAGCAAACGGAATTGTTTCTTGCTCTTCCAAATAAAATGCTTCATAAGCTTGCTGAATCGCTTGCTCCCACTCTTTCAACCAACGCCTATAATGGCGTTTAAATGATAGCGTCAAACGAACGGCAGTGGCCCTCGCTTCTTGGGCAAGAAATGAACTGCTGTCTTCTCCCCACTCGCGCAACGCTTTTGCTAGTGATTCACGCTGTGCTTTTTTTGTCGTTCCCTGTACAGTCGCGACATTTACATGTTCGCCAAACCCATCACGTAACATGTATTGCATCCGTTCGCGCAAATAAAGAAACAATTCGCTAGCTTCTTGCTGGAGCCGCTGTTTAAGTGGTTCCCCTGCTTCCCGGCAAAACGCATTGTACATTTGCGCAAGCGATTCGCTTATTTCGTCTATATGTTGTTTTTGGCTCCCTGCCCCCGCTTTTGCATAAGTAGCCATTTGTTGTAAGTAGCGGTTATATGCTGCGACCTCTTCATAAAGAATGTCCACATTCAGCTGTTTAAACGTTTGCAGCATTCGTCCGTACAATTCATTTTCAAATGCAGCAAACAATCCAGTTACAGGCTTGCCTGCTCGCTTTTCGGCCAAGGCAATTTTGCTCGATATTGGGTACAAAGCAGCGTTTTCTACCCCCGCGCTTTGCAACGAACGTAACACATATGCCTCAACCCCTTTTTGCTCGCTTTGATTAGCGGCTAAATCAACCGCATTTAAAACGAAGTAAAGCTTGTTGCTTGTGAATTGTTTATTAATTTTACCAAGTTGTTCAATAAAGCGGGCATCGGTTTTAGAAAACGAATGGTTGTAGTACGTTACATAAAAAATTGCATCCGAACGCCTTACTTGTTCGTAAGCGACATTTGTATGACGGCCATGAATGGAATTGACGCCAGGTGTGTCAACGAGCGTCAGTCCTTGCGTTGTCAACAGGCAATCGTAGTAAATGCACACATCGGCAATTAAACAAGCATGGGCTTCGTTGGCAACAAGTTCACTAAGTTCTGTTAATGGAACAGTGGTTGTTGTCGATAACAACATTTCTCTTTGCTTCAAGCTAGCGGCAAGCGTCTGTAAATAGGCACGCGCTTGCTTTTTGGCAGCTGTTTCAGTTTTGACACCTGCCAGCTTAAAGGATGTTAATGTTTCTGGTGTAAGAGTGAGCGACAATAGTTTGCCGATCGAGGCAATTTCTTGTTCGAGCTCTTGATAGCCTTTATACCGAATTTGGACAGTGCCATGGCTAAATGAATCGGTTGCTTGCTGCACACGGGTGACCGTCGCCGTTGTTGGATGTGGGGATGTTGGCAAGACATCCGCGCCAAGCAGAGCGTTGGCAAAACTTGATTTGCCAGCGCTAAAAGCACCAAACAAAGAAATGGTAAACTGCTGTTCTTCCATTTGCTTGAGGCGACGTTCAAGGCGCTCTCGCCACTCGCTGCCCCATATGTTCGCTTGGTATTGACGGAGCAGCGTACGCAAAGCGCTTTTGTTTGGTTCATGGCTAAAACGCAGCCGCTCTGTTGGCTTCTCTTGCTCCTCTGCAGCGAAAAGCGCCTCGTCTGAAAAGACGATGTCTTTTACCCAATTCGTCTGTTGCTGCTCGTCTTCTGGCAGCTGCTGTTTTCGCGCTTCCTGCAACGCCTGTTCAAATGCACCGTTGTCGCTCACTCTTTTCGCAGCACTTTCAAGGCTTTCCACTTGATTCGCATAGGCTTGGTTGAGTTGTACCCATTTTTCGACAAGTGGTTTTAAGCGTTGATGCTGTTCAAGTTCAGCCTTTCCTTTTTCCAACGCCGTTTGATCTGCTGTTCGCAAGCCAGCTTGTGCTTTTTCTAAAGCAGCATTAGCCCGTTTTTTTACCTCACGGATAATCTCGTCTGTGCGTTCTTTCGCAAATTGGTAGGCGTACTCTCTCCCGACGGTTTCCGTCGGTGCGTGCTTGCTTACAAACGACTCATCAATGTGGAAAGCGGTGCGCTCAACCGCTTCAAGAAATGCTTCTTTATTTGCTAAACGGTCTACTGGAATCGTTTGCAAAGAACGTTTGACATGAAAAACAAGCTGCGACTGGATTTGATCGTCTAACGCTCGTGTTAACTGTTTAAGGAGCCGCATCCGTTCTTCTTCGGTTTTCTTTTTAGAAAAAAACCAACCGACACGGAAGTTTGGCTGAAGGGTTTCCAGCCATTGTTGCGTTTGTTCCATAAGCGCAGCATTAAACAATGTCGCTTGTCGGAAAAGCGATTGCCACTCACCCTGGAATTGACTCTGCCTGTTTTGATGCGCATCCTTTAAGCGCTCAAGGCGCTCGTACTCTTCTTGGTAAGAAAGCAGCGTTTCGAAAGAGGCACCTTGGGCAGCTGCCTGTTCATCAAGGAGATGAACCGCTTCGTCTTTTTCTTCCTGGAGACGCCGCTGCACAGATTTATAAAAACTGTGTTTCAACCGGTTTTTGCTTGCTTCAGCTAAGCGGTTGCCGGCTAAAAGCAATGCTTTCATTTCCTGTTTAAACCGGACTAGTTCGTTTTCAGGGATACCTGTTTTTTTCATGCTCGTATAATAAATCGTTACATACCGGATGCCCCATTCTTTAAGCGTGCTTTCAATACTTTCCCTGTATGCAGCAAACGAAAGTTCTCCTTCTTCATGTTTATCAATTTGGTTAATCACTAAAAACAGAGGCTTTCCTTCTGTGCTAAGTTGTTTTAAAAAATAGAGGTTCGTTTCTGCTTTTACATGGTTATAATCCATAACAAATACAATTGCATCGGTTGTATAAAGGGCATCTAATGTCACACGTTGATGAGTAGGATCCGTCGAGTCGACGCCAGGTGTATCCATAAGTTCGCTGCCATGTTTTAAAAAAGGAATGGGGGCATAAATGCGCAGCCGTTTGATTTTAGTGCCGTCCATGCCTGAACGTTTGACAGCATCCCAATCAATTGCCCCTTGCCAGTTTTCCTCTTCGCCACTTGCTTTCTCTAATACAACACGAATGTCGCCTTGGCCAATGATTACTTGGTTTGCGCTTGTCGGAATCGGGCTCGTTGGCAACAGAGGCGCACCAAGAAGCTCATTCAGAAGCGTCGATTTCCCGGCGGAAAAATGGCCGCTAAAAGCGAGGCGAAACGATTGCTTTGTCTCAATCGCCTGCCAATTTTGCTTTTCTTTTTCTGTCCACTCTACAGTCGTCGTTCCAGTCATTCCGCTCACTTCTGTCTTCCTTTCTATTTTCTCTATCGTATTTGCAAATTTAGCGCATCCGTCTGTTCATGCTTCAACCATGCTTTTTTTCATGCGCTTTTTTCCTTCCCTACACATGTCTAACAGAGGACATGTCGGGCATTTCGGCGCTTGCGCTTTGCAATGGTAACGGCCAAAAAAAATCAGTCGATGGTGGGCATCGGACCAATCTTCTTTTTTAATTTTTTTCATTAGCGTCTCTTCAACTTGGCGGACATTGTCTTTCCAACGACAAATGCCAAGGCGTTTTGAGACTCGCTCTACATGGGTGTCAACGGCAATGGCTGGCTCGCCAAAAGCGACACTTGTCACGACATTTGCTGTTTTTCTACCGACGCCAGCAAGGGACTCAAGCTGTTCCCTCTCTCTAGGCACTTGTCCATCAAAATGCTCAAGCAGTGACTGAGACAACTTTTTAATGTTTTTTGCCTTGTTTCGATAGAGGCCAATGGAACGGATATCTTCTTGTAGTTCTTCTAAAGGGACTTGCACGTAGTCTTCTGGCGTTTTATATTTGGCAAACAACTTCGGTGTTACTTTGTTGACGAGTGCATCAGTACACTGAGCAGAAAGGACAACTGCAATTAACAACTCAAACGGATTGGAATGGGTTAGCTCGCATTCAGCTTCTGGAAAAAGCTCTCCCATTTGATCAATTGCATATTGTGTATCTTTTTTTGACAACATCGCGAAACTCCTTATAAATTTTCGAGCCAATGAAAACCAGGAATGTCTTGCGTATTGGCCGTTTCTCTTCGTGGTTTAGACGTGCTTTTTTTACGGAACCGCTCACTATGGGCTTTGGCCTCTTCTACCGTCTTAATGCTATTGCGCTTCCATTCAAACAGAATTCGGTCAATATAACGGAAATTGAGCTTTCCAGAAACAACGGCTTCTCGCAAAGCGGCGCTAATTAATTCAGCCGAGTGCTTGTCTTCGTCGAGCCACATGGACAATGTTTCAGCCTCGATTGGGGAAAGCGGCCTGGCGAATTCCTGTTCAAACTGTTGATACAGCTCCCCTTCTTGCTTTTTTTGCGTTTTTGTCTGCACGTCTCTGCCTTTTTGTTCGAGCAAACGGATCAACGCGGCCCACAATGGTTCAAGCGTATAGTTCTCATAAAAAACCCCTGTATCATCAAGGCGATTCTCAATGGCAAGCAGCTTTTTTTTCACGAGTGCACCGATTAATTTGGCGCAATCATCGAGGTTGATTGACATGCGTTCGCTTAATAACTGTGGAGTTGGAAACGCATCGCCTCCATCTAAAAACGACTGAATGTGCAAAATAGCAACGAATTCATACTCGTCTAGTTGTAGATCGGTATAATGTTCTAGTAGCAGCGAAGGGATCGATAAATGCTTTTGCTGCGCCCATTTTAAAAATACGTGCTGATTCATTCAAACCACCTCTTGAAGCTATAGTATACCATGGGCTAAGGGACGGTTGGGAAAAAACAAAAGGCCGGCTTGAAAAATTCCAAGGCCAGCCTCGTTCTGTTTATGGGTACAGGCGGTTCAATAACCGTGGAAACGGAATCGTCTCCCTGACATGTTCCGTACCGGACAGCCACGCTACCGTACGTTCGAGCCCTAAGCCAAAGCCTGAATGGGGAACAGACCCGTATTTACGCAAATCCAAATACCATCCATACGCATCTAACGGCAAATTGTGCTTTTCCAGTTCTTGTTTAAGCAAATCGTAATCATGAATCCGTTCAGACCCGCCAATGATTTCTCCATATCCTTCTGGAGCAATTAAGTCTGCACAAAGGACAACATCGTCACGATCAGGGGCAGGCTGCATGTAAAACGGCTTTAATGACCTTGGGTAACGTGTAATAAACACCGGTTTGTCGAAATGCTCAGCAATCGCTGTTTCATGCGGAGAGCCAAAATCATCGCCCCATGAAATGTCATCAAACCCTTTTTCTTTGAGCAAATCAAGCGCTTCATCATAGGTGATCCGCGGAAACGGTGCTTTGATTGCTTCCAGTTTCGTTACATCCCGGCCAAGTTGCTTCAATTCCAGTTGACAATGGTCAAGAACAGCTTTGGCCAAGTGGGCCACATACTGCTCTTGAATCTCTAAGCTTTCCTCGTGTTCCACAAATGCCATTTCCGGTTCAATCATCCAGAACTCAATTAAATGGCGTCGTGTTTTTGATTTTTCAGCGCGGAATGTCGGGCCAAATGTAAAAACGCGCCCTAACGCCATCGCTCCTGCTTCAGCGTAAAGTTGGCCGCTTTGGGACAAGTACGCATCTTCATCAAAATACTTTGTATGGAAAAGCTCTGACGTCCCTTCAGGCGAGCTGCCTGTTAAAATCGGCGAATCCAACTTTGTAAAGCCACGCTCACTGAAAAAGTCATACGTCGAACGAATGATTTGACTGCGGATTTTCATAATTGCATGTTGCCGTTTTGAACGTAGCCATAAATGGCGGTGATCCATTAAAAACTCGGTTCCATGTTGTTTTGGTGTGATCGGGTAGTCAGTCGCTTGGTGAATGAGTTCGATCTGTTCTACCGAAAGCTCATAGCCTGACGGCGAGCGTTCATCTTCACGAACGGTGCCTGTAACATAAAGAGAGCTTTCTTGCGTGATCGATTTCGCTAACGCAAATACATCCTCAGGCACTTCCGCTTTGACGACGACTCCTTGAATGAAGCCTGTCCCGTCTCGCAGTTGCAAAAATGCGATTTTTCCACTTGACCGTTTGTTAGCAATCCATGCGCCGATCGTTACTTGTTCATTGACATAACGTCCCACTTGGGCGATTGTTGTTTTCACTCGTGACTCCTCCTGCCAAACGACATTTTCCGTTCTCTAAAAAAGACTTCATTATTATACCTTCATCTGTTTTTCGCCGTCAATTGGCGAATGAATTAGCATTAATTCGTGCGAATACTAAAGCTTTTCATATATTCGCCTGTTTCAAAAGCGGTGTAATAAAATAATTTCCCTTGCGTATCCGATGTATACGTAAATTCATAAACCGCTTGGCCGTTTTCATACCCAAGGCGCACGGAATCAAAAGCGGTAACGCCTAATTCTTGGGCAACGGTTTCTTTCATTTCCTCTATAGGCACACCTGCATGTTGAGGGAGCACAAGCGTTGACTCCCGTTTTTCGGGATCGTCGTTTACCCACGCAAACAGGGCTTCTCCCTCATCGCTCGTGCCAGATACGATCCAATAGCTTTCTTCTCCATGGTAAAAAGACACGTCGTCCACTTCGGCCATCATCCGTTGCTCCGTCACAAAAGCAGTCGCTTCTTTTGCTCCCTCGGTTAATGGACTACGAATCGCCGTATACAGGTAAATCCCAAGCCCAATTACAATAAGTAAAACAACAGAAAAAATGATGCTTAGCTTTTTTTTCATTCGCTTCCACTCACACTTCATAAATCGTCATTGTTATTTTTGAATGATCCTTTTCATCAAGCGCGTAGCCAAATGTCAAACCCTTGTCTTTTAAGGTTCGATTTAGTTGGTCCACTACTTTATAAAAATCATCTGTTTTCTCCACTGTCACAGTCGACAACACTTTCATTTTCATATCTGAACGCTCCAAAACGACACGCCCCTTCCTTCGTTTATACACGCCAATATCTACACTCACCCACAATCATTGCTAAACATAGCCCCGACCCTTCGTGCCATACTAAGGATACGCCAGTTGAAGGGGGGCGTTTTTAAATGAATCAATATGGCTTAGCCGAGTGGTTTCAGCAGAACAAAGACAAAGCTGCTTTGCTTTGTCGGGCCAATGAGTCCATTGAAGACGTCTGGCCGTTCACACTAAAACAAACCGCATTTCCGGCGATGTTTGTCGCAACCTCTGCTCAAGGAGCAGACACGCAGGCTGAAACTGACTAAAAACCTTCTACCCACACCTCAAAACGCTGCGGACGCCGCAGCGTTTTTTAACTGCGCGTGTTCATTGTTGCAAGCGGCGAAGCTGTTCGTTCGCTTCCTTTAAAATTCGCTCTTTGTCTAGCGTAAGCAACTGCTTGTCTTTCATTAACGGCGCCCCTTGGACATACACGTCCGTTACATCAGACCCTTTCGCGGCAAAGACAAGATGGGAAACAGCCTGGCTGCTTGGGTGCAAGTGGGCTTGTTCAGGGTTAAGCATAATAAAATCAGCTTGCTGACCTACTTCGATCGTCCCTAGATTGGCAAAGCGCAATGCTTTCGCACCGTTGGACGTAGCCATATTCAATCCTTCCCATGTCGTGACAATGTCAGCTTGTTCATTAATGCCCCGCTGCAGCAACACGGCTGTGCGCATTTCTTCAAATAAGTCGAGAGCGTTATTGGAAGCAACCGAATCCGTGCCAAGGGAAACAACGATGCCATGTTTTTGCATACTTGCTACTTGGGCAATGCCTGAGCCAAGTTTCAAATTGCTTTTCGGATTGTGGGAAACAGCTGCTTGATGAGCGCCCAACAGTTCATAATGCTGCTCATGCATATGGACGCCATGGGCAAACAGCCATTCTGTCCCGCTAAGTAGATCTCTTTCTTGCAAAAGCTCAACTGGATGCATTCCATATTCATCCATATAATCGTGGATTTCTTTTCTTGTTTCAGCAAGATGCATATGGACAGGCAAACCTTCTTGGCGAGCAGCTTCCACAATGCGCTCGATGTAATCAGGCGGGCATGTATACGGGGCGTGAGGGGCGAGCATCGTTTGAATCCGCCCATTTGCCTGTTTATGCCATCTTCTTGCAAACCCAAGAGATTCTGCTAATTTTTCTTCCTGTTCTTCTTTTGAACAGAGGCCGATCACAGACCGCATCAATGTTGCCCGCATGCCTGCTTCTTCAACCGCCGCAGCGAAATCGTCCAGATGCAAATGGTACATTTCTAAAAACGTCGTTGTTCCAGATTCAATCATCTCCACCATACTTAAAAGGCGGGCTGCTTCTACTGCTTTTTGGTCAAGTTTTTGTTCCAGTGGCCAAATGTGTTCTGCAAGCCACTTAGACAGAGGCAAGTCATCGCTAACGCCACGGAACAAAGACATGCCTGTATGTCCGTGCGTGTTGATTAGCCCTGGCATGAGCCATTTTTTATCAGCATTGACTACATTCGCTCCTTTTGCAGCCTCTTCTGCCGGCTCCCCGTGCTCAATCGCCGTAAATACGCCGTCTTCAATGACGACATAGCCATGCTCGTGTATCGTCCTTGCTTCATTCATCGTTATTACTTTTGCATTTTTGATGATCGTCTTCACGACTGTTCCTCCCTAAAGTCAAGGTGATCTTCAAGCAACCTTTCCAGCTTCCCTTCGTATACTGGTACATCCGGCAGCGAATCGATGAATGTCCGACCATAACGGGTTGTTACAATCCGCCGGTCAAAAACAAAGATGAGCCCTCTGTCTCCTTTCGTACGAATTAACCGCCCAAATCCTTGTTTAAAACGAATGACTGCTTGAGGGAGAGCCAAATCAGTAAAAGGGTTTTTCCCCTCTGCTTTTGCTCGCTCCATTTGTGCCCGGTTTAATGGCAAATTCGGCGGTGCAAATGGAAGCCTGACAATAATGAGGCACTCCAACTCGTTGCCTGGGAGGTCGATTCCTTCCCAAAAGCTATTTGTGCCAAACAGCACTGCCCTTTGCTCAGCTTGTTTGAATAACTTTAACAGCCTCATCCGCGAACCGCTGGTCACTCCTTGGCCAATTAACGCCAATTTGCCTTCGTCGTTTAAGTCCTTTACATAATAAAATACCTTTTTGAGCATATCATAAGAAGTAAAGAGGACAAGCGCTTTTCGTTGCATCACTTCCGTAATTCGCCATATTTTAATGGCGATGTCCTGTGCAAACAGCTCATCATCTGGGCCACGGACATCGGGAATATCATAAGGAATAAGCAATTTTGCTTGCTGCGCATAAGAAAAAGGAGACTCAATTTGTTTCGTTTTCACACCAAAATCAACTAAGCCTAGCCTGTCAATTTGGTAATCAAATGATTGGTTGACTGTCAAAGTCGCCGATGTCAGAACGACGCTTTTCTTTTTGGCAAAAAATTGGTCAGCCAGCCTTTCTGAGACTTCAATCGGCTTTGCATACAAATAAGTAGCATTTTTTGCCCCTTTTGGCTCCACTTCAATCCAGTAAACATAATTGTCGTCGTATTCAAGGAGGAGCTCATACAGCAATTGTACCGTTTCCTCAAAAGCAGCAATTGCCCCTTGTGTATCAGCTAGAAGAGAACGGCTTTCGTATTCCGCTTCCACTTTTTCCTCGACTACTTGATAAGCCGCCTTTAAAGCCGCCAGCACTTGCTCGCCGTGAAGCTGCAAGCGCATCGCGCACTCAAGAATCGCTTGCCAAAGCATGCCTTCTTCTGAAAAGCTTTTATATACATAACTAATACGCCCTACATCTGTCGCATTGCTTTCTTGTGCGTCTAAAGCAAACACGTGGATCATTCGGAACAGTTCATCGGTGTCTTCTCGAAAGCGAACAAGCCCTTCTTTTGCGTCGTCAAGCGCTAGCGGCTGCTTCATTTGTTCCCCGAGCGTTTCTAAACGCGCGATGGCACCGTATTCGTGATGGTCATCACCGATGCGTTGAATGGCAAAACTAACCGATAAAAAACTAGCCGTTAGCCCAAAGTAAGCGCTCGCCGCCTCTTGGAAATGATGGGCTTCATCAATGACCGCGTGGCTATAGGAGGGCAAAACCGAATGAGTTTGCACAACGTCTGTTAACAGCAATGCATGGTTCGTAATAATTAAATCTGCTTTTTTCGCTTGCCGGCGAGAGCGATGGTAAAAACACCGGGAAAACCACGGATTGTACTTGCCTAAATCAGACTCGGGGTCGCTTTGGACCATTGGCCAAAAGCTGCGCCCTCCTGTTGTCAAATTTAACTCTTCCACATCGCCATAATCTGTTTCAAGCAGCCAAACAAGCAATTGGGCTTTCGTTAAACAAACGTCATAAGAGTCGTTTTCTAGCTGTTGCAACGCCTGTTCAAATTTGCGTAAATCGAGATAATGGCTCCTTCCTTTGAGGACAGCCGTACGTAGTGGAAAAGGAACAATGGAAGCAAGCAAGCGCAAATCTCGTTGCAATAGTTGCTCTTGCAACGGAATCGTATAGGTCGACAGCACCACTGGCTTTTTCTTGGAGTAAGCAAAGTAAGCGCTCGGTACTAAATACGCCAACGTTTTCCCAGTGCCGGTACCGGCTTCAATAAGCGCATGGGCGTGTTCTTCAAACGCAGCGTAAACTTCTTTCATCATCTGCTTTTGCCCTGGACGATCTTCAAATGAGTCAAAGACACGGGCGATGGCGCCACTACTAGAAAAAAGCTCGTCCTCTACTTCAACAAACGGTTTATGGTCGGATGACTCGCTGCTTTCGCTCTCCTCTGCCACGCGCTTAAGCGCCAGTTGCCGAAACAAGTCATATTCTCTTTCGTCTTCGTTTACTTTCATCCATTTTTTTTGAATCAACGGCCGCGTTAATACGTCCCAGTCGCTTTTCAATCCCTTTGCGACTTGCTCTAATGATTGCAATGTCACAAGCGGCAGCCGTTCTAGTTTATGTAAGAGTTTAATAAACAGTTCTGCTGTTATTTCTGCGTCGCTATCAGCGCGATGGGGTCGATCGTGGTCCATATCAAGGCTGCTTGATAGCTCTGACAATTTGTAGCTTTCCTGCGTCGGCAACAATACCCTTGAAAGTTCAACGGTATCAAATTGGCAACATTTTGGAAGCCTTAATCCTTCTGTTTCCAATTGCGCTTCTAAAAAGCCTTTATCAAAAGGCACGTTATGGGCAACTAAACTGGAGCCTTCCATAAAGGCAAGCAAATCGGTTGCAATTTCTCGAAAAACAGGCGCCCCCTCCACATCTTTATCCGTGATGCCTGTTAATTCTGTAATAAAAGGCGGAATGCTGCAACCAGGATCCACAAATGTTGAGAACCGATCCGTAATCGTGCAACCTTCCACCTTAACAGCTCCAATTTGTATCATTTTTGCGCCTTGATCTGGCGAGTTTCCGGTTGTTTCCAAATCAATGACAACAAACGATTGAGACACGTTTACACCTCTATTCGGAAGCCTTACCCTCCTTGGGCAGCCTGCAACATGCACCATGATTCATACGCTTGCTGGCTTGTCTTGCCAAGCTCGAACAATAAATCAACAGCACGGCTATCTCCTGACAATGCTTGGTTCCAGGCAAAGCCATGAAGCAACTCCGGCGTTTTCCCGTTAATAAACATTAACTGTTCGTAACTGTAGCATGCCAATTCATGTTCGCCATACCATTCAGTTAGCTTTGCCAGCGCCAAAAGCGCTTCGCTCGAATCAACGTTCTCTGCGCAATCAAGCCATACGCCACGCGCTTCCTCAACCATTCCACCTTTATAAAGCGAAAGACCAAGCAACATCAAAGCATCGGCATCGTCGCGTACTTGCGTATAAGAGTGAAAATAAGCTGCAGCACTATCGTAAGCTTCCAACCAATAATAACATATGCCTAAATTATACACGACATCAGGGTTGTCTGTTAATGAATTTGCTTTTTCTAAAAACAATATCGCTTCTTCTGCTCGGCGGGCAACCATTTCGATGATGCCAATGCCTAGGTAAGCAAAGTGGGTGACGAGCGGATCAAAAGATACTTGCAATACATATAAAAAGCCGCTTCTCGCTTCTTCAAATTTCTCCGTGTATAAGAAAGCATAGGCAATATACAACAGACGAATATTTTCTCTTTCGCCTTCAGCCTCTTCGTTTTTCAAACAACAAAGCGCTTCCTCAAACTGATGGGCATCGAACAGAATCGTCCCTTTTGATTCGTACACAAACATTGGAGCCGCTTCTTTTAACCGCTGCCGCAATTGGTGCAACGCCTCATCCATCGCTCCCCAAACATCCAGTACTTGCTGCGTCATCTGTTCAAGCACGATCACATCATCCATGCTTTTGCTAGTCGGCGACTGCCAAATATTTTGGTAAAGTGCTTGCCACTCGTTAATCCATGAATGCAAAAAAATCCCTCCCCCTATTGGCAAAATGCCTTGTTTCATTCAGTGTGTATCACCAGGGGAGGGAATATGCGTGCTAACGGACGGTAGAAGCTGGCTCTGTGCCTAACATTTCCACAATTCGGTTGTTCTCATCCAAAATCGCCACTTTCGGCTGATGGGCTAGGGCTTCTGCGTTTTCCATCATCGCATAAGACAAAATGATGACGACGTCTCCAGGTTGGACTTTTCGCGCGGCGGCACCATTTAAACAGATGCCCCCTTCTCCTCTTGGCCCTTTAATGACATACGTTTCAAACCGTTCACCATTGTTGTTGTTCACAATTTGTACTTTTTCATTTTCAAGCAAATCAACTGCATCCATGAGGTCTTCATCTATGGTGATGCTGCCCACATAGTTTAAATTTGATTCAGTCACCCGTGCACGATGCAATTTTGCTTTCATCATTGTCCGATACATCGTTCAACCCTCCGTTGCGATTGTTCATGTCAATTAAGATGTGGTCAATTAAACGTGCTTTCGAAAATTGGTAAGCGAGAGCCAAAATGACAATGCCGTCGCTTTGCTCAACTTTTTTAAGGGATGGATACTCATACGCTTCGACATAGTCTATGCAGCCTAGAGGCAATGCAGCAAGATGTTGCCGCACTTGTTGGACAAGGTCGCTTAGTTGGCTTGTCGGCGACTTTGCTGCATCACGTAGGGCAGCATATAACTTCGGTGCGACTTGGCGTTCTGCTGGCGTCAAATTGGCGTTGCGGGAGCTCTTCGCCAAGCCGTCGTCTTCGCGAACAGTCGGACAAGCCACAATCGTTACAGGAAGGAAGAACTCCTTAACAAGTTGTTTAATAATGGCGACTTGCTGCGCGTCTTTTTCACCAAAAAAGGCAAAATCAGGCTGAACAAGCATAAACAATTTCAACACAACGGTAGCTACTCCATCAAAATGGCCAGGGCGGCTTTTGCCGCATAACACGTTGGCACCTTGTTTCACATGAACCGTTTGCGTATACCCATCGGGGTATATTTCTTCATCCGTTGGGCAAAACAGCACATCGCACCCTGCCTCTTCTGCTAACACGCGGTCTTTTTCCAATTGTCTTGGGTATTCATGATAGTCCTCATGAGGGCCAAATTGCAGGGGGTTCACATAAATGCTGACAACGACCAAGTCGCATGTTTGCGCACAGGCACGCACCAACGACTGGTGACCGCCATGCAATGCACCCATCGTTGGCACAAAGCCAATCGTTTTCCCTTGTTCACGTGCGTCCTGCAACTGTTCTTGCAACTGGCTTGTTGTTTGCACTTCGATCATTTTTTGTCGCCCCCATACACAGCCAACCAGCCTGTATCGTTCGTTGTATACGTATGGGCTTCTTCAGGAAATGCCCGTTGTTTTACATCGGTGACATAAGAAGCGAGCCCTTCCTCAATGATTGGCGATACAGCCGTATATTGTTTGACAAATTTCGCCACTCGTTCCGACTCGTAGCCAATCACGTCGTGATAAACAAGGACTTGGCCATCTGTCTCTGCTCCAGCGCCAATGCCAATAATCGGCACGTTGATTTCTTTAGCCAACAGGGCACCAAGCTGCTTTGGCACACACTCAACGACAATGGCAAACGCGCCTGCTTGTTCCAATGCCTGTGCGTCAGCAAGCAATTGTTCGCCTTCTTCTTGCGCCTTTCCTTGCACGCGATAGCCGCCTAAAACACCGACTGATTGTGGCGTCAAGCCGATATGGCCAACGACAGGCACACCCGCTGCCGTTAGACGTTGCACAGTGCTGGCAATGTCTGCGCCTCCTTCCAGCTTTACCGCATCGGCTCCTGCCTCTTGCAACAGCCTGCGCACATGGCCAGCCGTTTCAGAAAAGGAGCTATGGTACGTTAAAAACGGCATATCCGTGACAACAAATGTGTTCGGCGCCCCACGTTTGACTGCTTTCGTATGCAACACCATATCATCAACGCTTACAGGAACCGTGGAGTCGTAACCAAGCACTACCATTCCGAGGGAATCTCCGACAAGGATCATGTCTACGCCAGCTCGTTCTGCCAAGCGGGCAGAAGGAGCATCATAAGCCGTAAGCATCGCAATCGGCTCACCATCTCGCTTCATTTGTTTAAACGTTTTTGTTGTTTTCACATCGGTCCTCCTGTTTCATGTGTTCAAATTTTGAACTGCATGAAACGGCAAAACTCCTTGCGCCTAGTGCAAGGAGCCGAAGGCAACGTGAAGCTATGTCCCGGTCTCCGAAAGATCCAGGCAAGCTTTCGTTACGTTACAATCCCATACCTCTTTTGGGTGCCGTTCTAGCAGATACAGCCCTTGCGCACCTAGTATAGCACACGTTTGCCATCAGTTGTCGAGTTCAATGTCTGCAGAATAAATCAAGTGTTCTTGCCCGTCCTCGTCTTGAATGCGCAAGCGTCCGTCATCGGTAATGCCTAATGAATAGCCTTGTACAATCCGAGAAGGCGTTCGAGCAGACAGTTTCGTATGGAGGCTGACTGAGCGCGCTTCCCAGAGCGGGCGAATCGCAGCAAATCCGTTTTTTATATATTCATCGTACAGCCATTCAAATTCATTCATCACAGCGGCTACTAGCTTTGCCCTTTGAACCGGATTGCCTGTTTCCAGCTTAATCGACGTGGCGATTCCGGCTAAAGTTTCTGCGAAATCATTGCTCTCCTGATTGCAATTGATGCCGATACCGACAATGCAATAGTTCACTCGGTCAGGATCAGCAGCCATTTCCGTCAAAATGCCTACTAATTTTTTACCGCCATACAAAATATCATTTGGCCACTTGATGTCACAAACTAACCCACTTACTGCCTCAATTGCCCTTGTGACGGCTACCGCAGCCAAAAGCGTTAACTGCGGCGCTTGGCTAACGCTAATGTCTGGCCGTAAAAGCAAGCTCATCGACAGGCTTGTCCCCTTCGTAGATTGCCATTGGCGTCCAAGCCTGCCCCTTGCCCCTTGTTGTTCATTGGCGACAATAAGCGTGCCTTCTCGGGCTTCGCGGGCTGCCTCTTCATGGGCAAGAGGTTGAGTAGAGGCGACCGAATCATAACTGTGGATGTTTCGCCCAAGCGTTTTTGTTTGTAAATGTGCTTCGATATCATGCGCAAGCAAAGTGTCTGGAGAAGAGAGCAATCGATAGCCCTTCTTCGGTGCTGATTCAAGCTCGTAGCCTTGTTCTCGCAGCGCAGACAGCTGCTTCCACACGGCTGTACGGGAAACGCCGAGCTTACGGCTCATTTCCTCGCCAGAAATGTAAACACCTGACTGAAGCAGCGCCAATAACTGTCCTTTCATTTTCCATCCTCCCTCATCGTTAAAAATGCCAAAATCGCCGCCTTTTCATTTGGGCACTTTTTTGTCACAACGGCCTTTTCTGCTGCTTGTAGCGCCTCCTTCATCCACGGGCCTGGCGCAACTTTTACATGAAGCAAGTCACGGCCTGTAATCGCCAAATCGCTTTTTGCTTTTATCGGTAAGGCAGACCACTGTTCAGCCAATTCTTCTTTCTGGATGCTCGGCAATTGGCGCCCAGCACGAATCTCTTCGATTTGCATAGCGATCGCCAAACCGGAAATGTACAGCTGCCAGTCGCTCCAGCGCTGTTGTGTTTGCCGATATTCAAACGCCTTTATTCCGGCTGCCACTAGCTGTTTTCGCTTTTTCGGCAATGGCAAAGCCGCAATGCTGCTTGGTCCGCCTGTGCAAATCGCAAATTCAAGCCAAGCTCTGTCGCCACTGTCCCACTGTTGTTTTGGCAGTCGCATCAGTTCAGCTAATTGGCTGTCAGTAATTTGAATGCCTGGAAGGCGGTGAATGGCGCCTGTCTCCTGTAAAAATGCAAACGCCGCTTCTTTCTCCATTCCTTTTAACAGTTTTTCCAGTTCAACGACGACCCGTTCACGAGCGCAACGTTGCAAAGCTGCTTTTTGTACAGTTGTTTCCTTTACCAATTGCCGATCAGCCTCAAAGCCTAATGAACTAATAAACCGCGCCGCCCGCAACATTCGCAAAGGGTCTTCGCTTAAACGCTTTTGAGCATCATATGAACGTAATAGGCGTTTTTGTAAATCCTGTCTGCCTCCATAAGGGTCAATGACCTCTCTCGTTTCCGTCATTGCTAGTGCGTTAATCGTAAAATCGCGTTTTTGCAAATCTTCGGCAAGTGTCTCGCCTTTATATGTCGTTATTTCGATTGGGCCTTTTTCTCCGGGAATAAGCACCGTCTTGTGTTCCTGGTTAATGTGCACGCCTTTAGTAAAGATGTCGGCAACTTGATGAGGGGATGCTTGCGTCGCAATGTCAACGTCGTCGACATCCTTGCCAAGCAAATAGTCGCGAACAGCTCCGCCGACAATGTAGGCTTCGAAACCGGCGGCGTTTAACGTGCGAACGGCTTTAAATCCTTCCATCCAAATGCTCATAACCGCTCCTCTTTAAGCATGGCTTCATATAAATGCTCATATTGACTAACGATGTGCTGCGAATCAAACGATTGCTTTACTCGATTAAGTGCCGCTCGTTTAAAGGCTTGGCGCTTTTGATCATCTGCCAATAAGGAAATCGCTTTTGCAGCTGCCTCCTCAATGTTCCCAAGGGAGCATAAATAACCAGTTTCTTCATCTTCAACAACTTCCGGGATGCCGCCAATGTTTGTTGCGATCACTGGCACACCGCATGCCATCGCTTCAAGCGCCACTAAACCAAAACTTTCTTTTTCGCTTAACAACAACATTAAATCGCTCATAGACAACAATTCCGCCACATGCTTTTGGTTGCCTAGCATGAGGACATCGTTTGTCAAGTCGTTTTCTTCCACAAACTGCCTTGCAATCGGCAATTCTGGCCCATTGCCGATTAAAAGCAACTTCGCATCTCTGCTTTTAACAATGAGTTGAAATGTTTTCAACACGTCCATAATCCGTTTCACTGGTCTGAAATTCGAAATATGGATGATGATATCATCCGTTTCCGAAAGGCCGTAACACGCCCGCAATTGTTCCACTTGTTTTGGATAATACACTTGTTCGTCAATAAAGTTATAAACGGTCTGAATCGGCTTATCAGTACGTACTAACTCGTTTGTTTGCCGGGCCAGATCATAGGACACAGCTGTGACAATGTCTGACTGTTCAATCCCATAGCGAATAAGCGGTCGCAAAGACGGCTCAAATCCAAGTACGGTAATATCTGTACCGTGGAGCGTCGTCATGATCTTTATGTCTTTACCACTCATCTCCCGTGCAAGAATCGCACAAATCGCATGGGGTACAGCATAATGGACATGGAGCAAATCAAGATCATGAGTTAAGATCACTTCAGCAATCTTGCTGGCCGCACTCAAGTCATGGGGCGGATGTTTAAATACAGCGTATTGGTTGACTTCAACTTGATGAAAAAAAATGTTTGGGTAAACTTTATCATCAAGGCGGAAGGGGATTTCCGTCGTAATAAAATGGACTTCATGCCCCCGAGAGGCCAGTTGTTTTCCTAGTTCTGTCGCCACCACGCCTGATCCTCCGACTGTTGGGTAACAGCTAATGCCAATTCGCAATTTTTCCACGTCAGCGCCCGCACCCTTCTAATAAATTTGCCATCACAAGTGGCTTCTCGGCAACAAACCCTTCAGCTAATGCCACCCCTACTTCTTTGCCAAACAAACGATCTCTCGCAATCACTGCTTCAATATAACCATCAGTTAATGGCGTCTGCACTCCGCCTTGTGCAACAAATTGGCTTTTGTATGCTTGAAGTGCCGCCACTTTAGCTGAATGGTTATCTGTTACATCAACAACAAAGTCAGGCTTGGCAAAGCCATTAATAAAATAGCTGTACGCTGCTTTTACTTTATGGGGTTCACCATTGCCGTAACGGCGAATGCCCGCATTAAAAATGGCTTCTTTGATTAGAGCCCCACACTGACCGTGATCGGGATGGCGGTCAGCCGCCGGCATAAAGACGAGCGTTGGCCTTGTCAAGCGGATAATGTCAACCACTTCCTCCAGTTTTTCCTCGCCTATGTACGTTAGTCCCCTATCAGGCAATTCCAATTGATAACGTGCGCGCACTCCTAATTGTTCTGCAGCTGCTTTTGCTTCCTGCTGCCGGCTCGCTATATCGCCATTCGACGACAACTCAGCAAGCGTTAAAGTAAGAAAAGCGACGTTGTACCCTTTTTGTATGTAAGTTGCAACCGTTCCCCCCATGCCGATTTCAATATCGTCTGGGTGGGCGCCGCAAGCTAAAATATCAACCGTTTCTGCCATTCTCCCTTATCCCTTCTTTCCATCTCGCTAACACTATACCATATTACCAAAACAGACAAAAAACAGCGCGCTTTTCGCGTTGCCTACATACGAACTTATGGCTGCTTTATTTGCTAAAAAGAGTGCTCTAAAGCATGTTCGCCCAGTAAGAATCGCATAAAATGAGACAATTGCCGCACACTAAAATGATTCGTTCATCGTCTACACATGCAAAAAAGAAAGGCGGCATCCTTTTGGACTTTCCAATTATCCATACAAACATATGGGACGGAGTCATTGCCATACCAGGCATTGTCCTATTTATCCAAATAATAAAGTTTATGACGCCAATCAAACACCGCTATTTGCCAACGCTTGCCACAATAGCCGGCTTATTACTTTCCATATTTGTCAGCCATCGCCACAGCTTGTCAGCGGGCCTATTTATGGGTTTCCTATACGGCAATGGGGCAGTAGGATTATACGCATCCTTCAAAACGGCTTGGCTTGCCTTTCGAAAAGACAACAACCGTCCAGACGAATACCATCCATACTAGTTCTCATCTTTTTAGTAAACCTGCGCCCAGCTGTAGCTGCTCCTTTTCTAATAGGATATGACCTTCACACAAGTGGACTGACCAACTATTTCCTCTCAGCTAACCGATCCTCCTGCGGCTTGTTCCACATTCGATTGCGTTTTTTGATACGCCCAGGCTGTATGAGCGATGCAGCCTTTGGGAGAAGGCCGTTAGCGTTTTATGATAAAAATAAAAGCAACCAGTAATCGTTTTTGGTATAGTAAAGGGAAAAGGAGGACATAAAATGACGTATTTGCAAGCAGGGTATGGACTCGACGACAATGGCTATATTTCAAGTGATGTCTCCATACATAAAATTCCCGAAGTATACGAGCCATGCATTCAACACTCTGTAGAACAAATATCTCGCTTATTTCCAAATCAATTACACAGTGTCTATGTTTATGGCAGCGTCGCAAGAGGAGATGCGATCGCGATTAAGTCAGACCTGGATCTTTTAGCTGTGTTCAATAGTAGACTAAATGCTAGTGAGAAAATGAAAGTAAAAAAACTCTCAACGACACTGTCTGAAACATACCGCTATTTAATCCGCGATATTGGTATAGCAGTTGCAGATCTCGATCACGTGATGAACCCAATCAATTATTACGAACAGGCTTTTCTAAAAGAACTCTGTGTTTGTATTTACGGAACCGATCTTCGAGACTGCTTCGGCCCCTACAAACTTACTGCAGAGATCGCCATAAGCTTTAATGGTGACATTGGTGATGTTTACGACCGAACCATTGACCGGTTACAGTCAGCCCCCACAGAAGAATTTGAAAAACTTTCGAAAAATTTCGCCCGCAAGCTTATTCGCACATACTATTCAATGGTGATGGCCCGCTCTCAAGTTTGGACGACAAAACTTGATGAACAGTCCGATGTTTTTATTCAATATTATCAGGATAAAGAACCTATCGTCCGCATGCTGCAGAAATGGATCGAAGAGGCGCCAACAAGCCGTGAACATGTCCTTAAACTGTTTATGAGCGAAGGCACATGGCTCGCTGCACATTTCGAACGTGAAGCACAAATGACTTAATGTTTCTTATTCTTACGGATGATTTCTCCTCATATAGGAAATGGTTTTGATGTTGTTGTATCATCTCTACCTTCACTTTCCGCAAAATCAGCAACAACAGACGGGCGTTTTTCTCTCTCCTAAGACGTCCGTGTTCCTTTTTCATTTCCACTCTCATGTTTTTTAAGAACAATTGCCTCCTCTAAGACAATATCCCCCCTGAACTTTTATTAGCTTTGGACAACTTCAGCATTTAAGCGTAAAAAACGGTTGTAGATTTAGTGTATATTTGGAAATCATTTGTTCAAACTAAAAAAGCAGTTAACGATGATCCGATAAGGAGGAATACCTTTGTATTATTACAAAGAAGAATTAATTAACATCATTAAGCCTGATAAACCGGATCCAGCGGCAGCTAAAGTCCTTCAAGAAATCCTCGGAGGGCATTATGGAGAAATGCGCACGATGATGCAATATTTCTTCCAAGGGTCCAATTTCAGAGGGAAGGATAAACAATATCGTGATTTGTTGCGAGGCGTTTTCCTAGAAGAAATTGCCCATGTAGAGCTCGTCCAAACGACCATTAATGCATTGCTTGACGAATCAGGGGAAGCAGGAGTAGGAAATCAAGCCCCCAATCATGCTCCTCTCGATACGGCCTTACAAGATGCCAATCCCCACCACTATATTATAGGTGCCCAAGCTTCTCTTCCTTTTGACGCATCCGGGAACCCATGGAATGGCTCGTGGGTGTACAGCCATGGAAACTTAGCAGCGGATATGCTCAATAACGTTGTATTGGAATCCACAGGCGTGCTCCAAAAAACTCGCATTTATGAAATGAGTTCCAATGCAACCTTTAGAGAAACACTTGGATTTCTAATTGTTCGAGATAATGCCCATCAAAATGCATTTGCGAAAGCACTTGAAACACTTGGCGTAGAATGGGGCAAATTATTCCCTATCCCAAATTACGACATTAATAAATATCCAGAATGCCGAAAATTTGTTGATATGGGCTACCATAACATCCAGTTCAATTTCAGATTAGACGAAACCCGAATTGGAGAAATTCTTCAAGGGAAGTCCCCGAGCAGAAACGAAGGCGCATTTTCAGTCACTCCTCCTCCAGAAGGTTTCCCTGTTCCACAATTTCCTGAAATGCCGAATGAACACAGCCCTGGAATTAGTGATTTAAATAACTAACTTTCACCCATTCCACGGTTTTGTTTGCATGAACGTTTACAGTCACTCCTGAAAAAAGGCAAAAAGAAACGCATCTATATTTATAGATGCGTCAAACTTCCTAAAGGCTTGTGGCGAAACAATTTAATGTTGCAATGCACGCCTTACTGCCTCGCCAACTTGAATTTGAAATTGTTGTGACTGCAACAGTGCAGCATCTGCTTGGTTGGACACGTACCCTAATTCAATTAAGAGTGACGGAGTTGAGGTATTTCTAAGTACATAAAAATTCGAGTCATAATGGCCTCGGTAAACAGCGTTTGGCAAGTCACGGAACTGATTTTCTAGTTTTACGGCTATGTTGCTTGGCGCAAACGAATGAATTTCCATGCCTCCTATAAGCGAATTTTCATGGGCATTTGCGTGAATGCTCAGAAAAAGATCTGCTTGGAACGAATCAGCGATATTAGCCCGTTCTTGTAAATAAACATACTCATCGCTAGACCTTGTTAAATAAACCTCTATACCATTCTCTTGTAAAGATTTTTTTATTTGTTTAGCGAACAAGAGCGTAATGTTTTTTTCGATTAGCCCATTTCCTTTCGCGCCAGGGTCTCTACCGCCATGCCCAGGATCAATGACAACACGGGAAATGGTTCCTGTTACAGCTGCTTGCTGGTCGACAGTTTTGCTTTCATTACTGGTCGATCCAGATATACTTTCATTGCTAGTAGAACCAGATAAATACGAGGTATCAATAAACGCCCGTTGCCCATTATACGTAATTTGGCCCCAACCATCCGTTGAGATTCGATACTCGACCATTGAACCATAATCAATTTTCCCAAGCATTGCGGAATTAGTGCTTGCTTGTGCACGAACGATCAGACCGTTTTTTGCTGTTACCTTACCAACGTTCACACCAGAAACAGCAGGTGGTTGATGGCTCGTTGTTTGATGGCTCTCTGCTTGATGACCCGTTGCTTGGCTGGTTGGCCGGTTTCCCTTAATAAAAAGGCTGTTAAGATATCCGGCTTTTCCGTTGTATGTAATTCGAACCCAGTCATAGCCAACATCCACGTACTCTATCTTGGCTCCTGACTGCAACTGGCCAATTACAGGAGCATCATTGCTAGGGTTCTCGCGTACATTTAAACTCGTATTTGTGATCACTGTCCCTGTTTGGACAGTATAAGCAGAAGCATATGATTCCAAGAAAATAAAAAATGTGCTAAATAGGAGTGCAACAACAATGAACGACTTTCCCTTCAACCTCTTCACCTCTTTTCATGGATTTTTAATTCTATCATATTAGGACAGAAAAATAAGAGAGTCCATTTCCCTAGCTGATTAAACCGGTTTCACATGGATCAGCGCTCAAGAGGCTTGGTTTTTACAAGTGTATCCTTAACTACTTTTTTTAAGATATCATCTAAATCTATAGACACAAGACTTTAGACCCTAATACGCATCACCCTGTCGAATAAACATCTATATAGACCCATGCCCATTGTTCTATTTATAAAAGAGCGCTCTTATTAAACAAAAAAAGAATAGTCTTTTTTATATACACTGTTGACGTATTCCCTTTAAACAGTCAATCTATGCAAACCTGACCTAACACAACCTCAGCTATAGCTATTTTATTTTTTCTTTCAGTCTATTAAATACTGTGGCCCAATCGGTTCATGCAATAGTTCGAGTTTTAAGCCACAATAGCTTAAACAGATAAACAATGAAAGGTGCACAGCAGCCATGAAGGCTTGCACCTTTTTTAACATGCCGGCATTTTACGGAGAAGTCGCGTTTTTGAAGACGTTACAGCCATACATGATGATAGTCGGAAAAGACCGTTTGAGTAACGAGTGACTTTAGTCAATTTTTTAACAGAGACTTCATGACTCCAGACAATAGTATTTGTAATACCGGAAAACTATAATGAGTGAAGAAAATAGCTGAAAGTGAGGAATGATAGGTTGTCTAATTTAACTACACATCATGATAGAGTAAAAACGGGTTGGATTTTGGCTAGTACCTCTCTATTGTTAACCACCAGTATTCTTTTTTGGTTTATAGGAAACCCTAAGCGCTTTATCGAAACAAGGATGGGGATTCACGAAGGTGTATTTGCAGACTTTTACGTATGGCTATTCACCTTCATCATTGTATTAGGTTATGTTGTCTATACAATCATTGCCTTACCCTTTGTTAGAGCACACCTTTTTCACATGTCCTGGCTTAAAATCATTGGAGTGTGGGCAGCATTGGCTACAGGTATAGTCGAGGAAGTCTTGTTTAGACATCTATTGATGGATTTCTTACAGTCTCTCCATGTTTCTGATGTTCTGCAAATCATACTTTCAGGAGCGGCATTTGGCTTCGCCCATGGGGCTTGGGGAATTTTAAGACGTGACATGAAAATAGTCTTGCCTGTCATTATTTCAACTACAATTTTAGGGTGTTTTTTGGCAACACTGTACATTATGTCAGGAAGAAGTACGTTTGCCCCAATCGTTGCTCATATGTTGATTAATTTAATTATTGAGCCTTGGCTTATGTTATCAGCCATTTCAGGAAAGTGGACAATGAGTAAGCAAACACAAAAAAATACGTAAAAACGAACTATTCTCTTTTATTACAGTCATTCGGTTTGCTGCGTGGCCTGTCAACATACTATTTAGTTTTGCTCCAGTACCACGTTATCAGAATACAATCGCACCACGCAGCATCCATTCACCCTTTCATAATCACCTTTTGAAAAGAGAAATCCCCTTTCGCAAAGCGTGTGAAGGGATAACATTCAGATTCGTTTTGAAGTGAACTTAAACGTGTATTTCTCACTCCTAAAGTATAATTTCGTGTATTCAAAAATCGTATCGTTTTCGAAATAAGCCCATAGATCCATGAACAATACGAGCTCTCCTTCTTCCAGCTTCAACGTTTGCTTAAGCTGTTCATCCGGCAGCAACGGGAAGATCTCCCCCTGTCTTTCCTTAATACGGTACCCTTTCTTTTCCACGTAGGCATATTTAGAACGGGTCATTACTTCGACGGATAGGTCAGGAAACAGCGAAACTGGCATATACGTCTCCTCCAAAATGAGAGGTTCGCCATCAGCTAGCCGCAATCTTCGAATAAAAAATACCTTTTCTCCGTCTTCCAGTTGTAATGTTTCTCTCACTTTCCCAGTTGGTTCTTGCATGGAAAAATCAAGAATTTCGTTAGCAGGCTGTTTGTTTAAATAAATCATCTCTTCGGTAAAGCCTTGTAAGCGATAGATGTCCTGCTCGATTTTCCCCGTTTTTACATATGTGCCGGAACCCCTGATGCTGTATAAAATCCCCTCCTCGACCAGAAGTTTAATCGCCTGCCGTATTGTAACTCTGCTGACTTGATACTTCTCTACCAATTTATTCTCGGAAGGAATGGCTTCATCTTTTTTTAATTTTAATGCAAAAATATCCTTTTTAATTTTTTCCGCTACTTGTTTATATAGAGGAGAGTGAATAGCCAAGAAAAAAATACCTCCGTTTTTCTATCTTTAATTTGTATTGTCTTAAATACAACTATACCTAAAAATCATTTTGTTTTCATCTTTTCCGTTTAAACTTCTATCTTTCCACTCGCAGCATACCTGAAAACGCCTATTCAATCAGGAATATTGTCTCCTAACTGAAGCATTCATTTGTTTGTCAATTATACGCTTAAATTGGTTGCGCCAAATAAATAATACAACTTTAATACAAGATTAGTATTGATTTTGTATCACCATGGTGCTATAACAGAATTATAAGACAAGCAACCACGCGAGGAGGAGCTAACATGAAAAGACAGCGATTGGTTATTGCCGGAAGTGGAAGCACTTACACGATGGGAATGATGATGAGCTTAATTGAAGAGAAGGAACGCTTTCCGCTAAAAGAATTGGTTTTTTATGACATTGATGCAAAACGTCAGGAACGTACAGCCAAAGCAACGGAGATTCTTTTCAAGGAACGCTATCCTGAATTGACGTCATTCTCTTATACAACCGACAAAAAAGAAGCTTTTAAGGATGCAGACTTCGTATTCGTTCAAATTCGTACAGGCGGCTTAGCCATGAGAGAGCAGGATGAACAAATTTCATTAAAGCACGGCGTTGTCGGTCAAGAAACATGCGGTCCCGGGGGAATGGCTTACGGGCTGCGTTCGATTAGGGATATGATTGAGCTCGTAAAAGACATCCGCCGCCATTCTCCGAATGCTTGGATTTTAAACTATACAAACCCGGCCGCCATTGTGGCTGAGGCATTAAAGCGGGAATTTCCGACAGATACACGCTTGCTGAATATTTGCGACATGCCAATTGCAATTATGATCAGCTACGCGAAAATTCTTGGTCTGGACGTATGGGAGCTCGTCCCTGAATATTTTGGCCTTAATCACTTTGGCTGGTTTACGAAAATATACGACAAAAGCGGTACCGACCATACGGAACGATTAAAGCAACTTATTATTCATAATGGTTTCAAACCAGAAGATAAAGAAATCGCCAATGACAAATCATGGCAGGAGACGTTTGCGATGGCTCGGCAAATGCTCATTGATTTTCCAGAGTTTCTCCCTAATACGTACTTACAATATTATTTGTATCCTGACAAAATGGCGGCGAAAGAAAACCCGAACCGCACTAGGGCAAGACAAGTGATCGAAGGCCGCCAAAAACGCATCCATGATCTTTGCGACGAAATCATCCAAAATGGCACAGCTGCTGGCGCGGACCTCCATGTCGATATCCACGGCGTGTTTATGATTAAAGCCGCTGAATCGCTAGCTTACAACTTGAGCAAACGATTCATTGTGATGGTAGAGAATCGCGGCATTATCTCCAACTTACCGGCAGACGCCATGGTCGAAGTGCCAGCTCTTTTAACGAGCAACGGCGCCCAACCATTCGTAGTAGGCGCTATTCCTACTTTTTATAAAGGTTTGCTAGAGAGCCAATTCGCTTATGAAAAATTGGTAGTGGACGCATACTTTGAGAAGAGCTACCAGAAACTGCTACAAGCCCTTACTTTAAACCGTACTGTTATTAATGTATCTACAGCCAAAGCAGTATTAGACGATCTCATTGCTGCCAACAAAGAATACTGGCCAGACCTAAAATAAAGTTCGTAGACCTTTACTAAATTTAAGAGAAGAAAAGGATGAACGGCTATGAAAAAATTAATTATTAACGCGGATGATTTCGGCTATTCAAGAGGCGTTAATTTCGGAATTGTGGATGCGCACCGTTTAGGTATTTTAACTTCAACGACATTGATGACAAACATGCCAGGAGCGGACCACGCAGCCGAGCTGGCCGACCAATTCCCTGACTTGGGAATTGGCGTTCATCTTGTACTGACTTGCGGCAGGCCTCTCCTTCGTACCCACAAAACGATCGTGGATGTTCAAGGAAACTTCCGTAAACTCGATTTCTATAAAGGAGCGTTCACGATTGATTACGACGAGGTTTATGCTGAGTGGAAAACGCAGATCGAAGCGTTTCTGTCCTACGGCCTGGAACCGACGCACTTAGACAGCCACCATCACGTCAATTCCTTTGGCAGCATCCCCGACGTATTTTTGACGCTTGCCAAAGAGTATCGACTACCGGTACGAAACAATATGGGGGAGAAAACTGCAGCGGAACTGAAGCGGAAAGGAATCAAAACAACGGATTCCTTCTCTTATTTGATTGAAACGACGTTAAAAGATGATGAGGCGCTAGACAATCTGTTTAAAAACCATGATTCGGTTGAAGTCATGTCTCATCCGGCCTATTTAGACAAGGAACTTCTGGCTAGCTCTTCGTTTACCTTCCCAAGAGTGGACGAACTGGAATTTTTAACTGATGAGGAAATCGTTACACGTGTTCGGTCACGTAAAGATATTCAACTGGTCACGTATCAATCGATCTAAATACTATGGACGATAGGGAGGCTTCTATGATGAAAAGCTTTTTGCAGAAGTTTGGAAAATCGCTGCTGATACCAATTGTTGCTTTGCCAATTGCCGGACTGCTCCTTCGATTAAGTGCCGAGGATTTGCTGGACATCCCTCTATTCCAAGCATCCGGTGTCATTTTGGCTCAGATGGATGCGCTGATTGCGATCGGAATTGCGATGGGGCTTGCAAAAACAAAGGATAAAGGAATACCGGCACTCACAGGTTTTCTGGCCATTCTTGTCTTAAAAGAAGGATTAACAATTATGGACCCAGAGCTCAATATGAGCGTATTCGGAGGCGTATTGGCTGGTTTAATCGCAGCCTTCATCTATAATAAGTTTAAAGATACAAAGCTACCAAGTATGCTGGCCTTTTTCAGCGGAGAAAAATTCCCTATTACGGTTATTATCTTTACGATGATTCCAGTAGCTGGACTGATGTCATTAATTTGGCCATACGCACAGTCCGGTATTGATACGTTCAGTAAAACGTTGATGGGGCTTGGCGCGCTAGGCGTGTTCATATTTGGATTCTTAAACCGCTTCTTACTGCCATTTGGTTTGCACCATGTTGTAAATACGTACGTCTATTTTGGCTTGGGGGAATATGAGACGCCTTCTGGAGAAATTGTGAATGGTGAAATCACCCGCTTTTTAAGCGGCGACCCTACAGCCGGATACTTTATCGGCGGATTTTTTATCACGATGATGTTCGGTGTACCGGCCATCGCTCTCGCCATTACCCGGGCTGCGAAGAAAAAGAAAGAAGAAACGAAGTCTTTAATGGCTTCAGGTGCCGGAACCTCTTTTATTACAGGGATTACAGAACCAGTGGAATTTACATTCTTGTTTACATCTCCGCTGTTGTACTTTATGCATGCGGTATACACTGGGCTGGCAGGAGCTGTGCTTTATCTGTTGCAAATCAGGCACGGATTTTCATGGGGAGCCGGTGTCATTGACTTCGTCTTAAACTTGAACCTCGCAGATCGAGGGTTGCTCATCATTCCAGTTGGCCTTGCCTTTTTTGCACTGTACTATTTCACGTTTTATTTTATGATTGTTAAAAAGGACATCCCCCTTATTGGCCGAGAAAAAGAGCTGGACTTTGGCGAACAATCTTCAGAGGACGAGAAAGAGTTGAAGTTGTCCCATTCCAATCACGAGTACATGGCCAAGAAAGTATTGCAATTTATCGGCGGAAAAGAAAACGTTATCACGAATGATAACTGCATGACGCGCCTTCGTCTCGAACTCCATGATACAGAAGTCGTAGACGTCGATCGCATTAAGCAAACAGGTGCCCACGGCGTCATCAAAATCGACAAAAACAACGTACAAATCGTCCTAGGCTCCGAGGCCACCATCGTCAAAAAAGAACTAGACAAATTATTGGAGTAATGTCTCCAGTTAAATAACTTTTCGTATAATAAAAAGCCCGCGCCTGTAAAAAAACAAGGGACGGGCTTTGCTTTTTCAATGTTTCGAACTCATATTTATTCGAATAGTACTTATTGCTCTAGCAAATTTCATAATTTGATTTTTCTCTAAAGCGGAGCGTTTTTACAAAGTCTATGAATAGCTTCGCTTCTTCAATAATACTCTTTTTTAATACATCGAAATTAACTTTTGAAAGATCTTTGTTTTTGTTGCCGGTCATCTAATAAACTCAAGTAGTTTGCGTGGTATACGACGCCCATCATATCGGTATCAGCATATTGAGAAGTAATTTTCGTTTGCTCTTTATGAGCGCTGCTTCCCCTCCTCACCAAGCTTATAGACAATCGATTGATGAACATTTACAATGAAAGTATCCATAATTTGGAGGATACTGATGCGAAAAATTACAAACATTGTCGGAATGACAATTGGCCTCTTTATCTCTTATCACAGCTCGGAATACATCCTTTACTTGCAAGGAAAAAGAGATTCTTTTGAAATAGAACCTCTTATAGCAATTTTAGCTCTACCAGTTGCTTTACTAGTAACCTTTTTTAGATCTTTCCCAAGTGAGGTAGGAAAACCGCGTGAATGGGATAGAGAAGATTGGGTGGATCCACTTGCTGATGAAGATGAAAAAATCAAATAATCAACCTAGAGCACCACTTTCACACCTAACCCTTACAAAGAAAAAGATGATCATTGCCTACCCTATACCACGTTAAGCTTCCAATAGAGCAGCCACATGGCTACCCTCGTGTCACTCTTTTTGAAGGGCTGTGATTTCAATATGTGTTACATTGCGAGAGCCCACAATAACCTCTTCCTCCCCCATCATACCGAAAGACACAAATTGGTTTTTCGATAAAGATTCATCAATCGCCCTAACTGCTTTTTTCACATCATCATCCGGCCGCTCTGATTCATAAACAGGTTTGTCTCTCCCAACAACGTATACTTTCATTAAATACGGCATGTTTAACAGTCTCCTTTTAAGTAGATTCCTTATTCTTTACCCAACATTTACAGTTATTACTCATAGTTGTAGTCCTTTCAATTAAAAAAGCGCATATGACTTATCATCATACACGCTCTTTGTTCTTAGCATCTGGATCGGGTAGCCTCAAATCTTCATGAAACTTGTCACGGAGAAAAGACGGAGTAGAAACCTTGCTTTATGGATTCCGTTTAAATACAGCTAGATTCCCGTCAGTTCCACCATAACTTTGTTGGGCCACCAGCGAGATTAGCTCCCAACCTTCCTTGGCCAATTCATTTAGGGTGTCACCGATCCGTGCCGCATTTTTGTTATTATTTGCCACCGGTAACAATATTGTTTTATATTCTATTCCAATCACCTCTTATGCCTTATGATAACACATAAAAAAGACAGCGGCCTAGGCTTCCGTCCCTTTTAGAAACGTCGTACGAAGTTTGTCATGGCATTAACTAAAACTGAATCTTTTCATGTCGAATTGGGTATAGTCAAAAAATAAACTTTACACATACATTTTGTAAGAGAAGACAAACGGTAATCCTTCTAACACTCCAAAAGCAAACTTCGCAAGTGAATTTACTTGCTGGCCTTCTACATAGAGCCATACCAGACTTAAAATACTCACTAATGGCAAAGCAGCCACCATACCCACATAAGTAGGAAAGCGACTGGCTATAGCAGTAATAAGCCCAATAATGATCGCTGATATCCCTATTTTAATGACTGTAAACATTGCTTTCGCTAGCCTTCTGTTTAAGTAATTTAAATCCAGTTAGTATTATTTCTGTTTCTTCATCGGTTAAACGATTAAAAATGTCATTAAGTTTATTTTCATCTAAACTCGTATGCTTACGAAGGATATCTTCTCCTAAATGTGTGAGCTTTAATACAACTTTTCGTTCATCTGTTAAACTCCGAGTTTTATAAACATACTTTTTCTTCATTAACCGTTTTACATGTTCAGAGGCTGTATTGTGAGAAATCTGGATACATTCAGCTATTTTCTTAATGCCTGCCTCTGGTTCTTTCTCAATGACCTGCAATATCCTAATACTTTGGTGTGTAATTTTTTCTTCATACTCATGTCTCAAATGATAATAAATATCTGTCCAATTCGAATTGAGCATACTTACTTTGTCCATCATAACACCTCATTTATATCGTTCCAACAGATTATATCTTATATTACGATACAAATAGAAGAAAATCAATTAGAATAAAAACCACGCAAACAAACTAGTGCATTTGCTGTATCGGCTATTGCCTTTACTTATGCCAAAACACAAGATGGAAAAATCAAAGATTTAGAGCAGCGAATCGAACAGTTAGAAAAGAAATAACTGCTTTTTTCCGTTTGGATACTAAGCTACAAAAAGTTGGAGTGACAGTTGACAGTTCCCTTACGTCACACACTATCCTTTGGATAAGGAGGTGTGATCATGAAAAATGTTTTCGTTTTCGGCCGGATGAAAGAAGACGATCCTAGACGTGAAGAGGTAGAAGCGATGACTGAATCCATCTTTTGCGCGATCGAACAAGAAATCGACGAAATCACACATGCATTTAACGGAGAATAACTTACAGGCGGCTCTTGCCGCCTACCCATCCCGATTCGCCCAAGTCATTAACGTCATTCTTTGGGTACAAAGCCTAATCTCACATACTCCACCATTAGCAAATAAGCCGAACAACCATACACGGCAACATTCTCCTCCAAAAACATACAAATACAAGGGCTCTGTTAAAATGGTCCCATCCGGTGTACTATATTTACAATATGTATTGCTTTTAGAACTTTGATTGGATGGAGAGAATATGTTTGATATTTTGAAGAACTATGAAGAACTGACCGTAAGTGAAAAGAGAGTCCTGAGCTACATCATGGAAAATCAAGATCAAATTCCCCATATTAAAATTAATGATTTGGCAGAGGCAACGTTTGTTTCAAAAACGGTCATTATCAATTTGGCGCAGAAATTAGATTTTTCCGGTTTCCGAGAAATGAAATATTATATCAGCCAGAGAATCATTGAAAAAATGTCTGCACAGGAAACAAGCACGGTCCTGTATCGGGAGATTTTAAAACAGTCTATGGATAAGACATTCTCCCTTGTCACGGAAGAGCAGCTGCAAAAAACAGCTGCCAAAATTAAAGCTGCGAAAAATGTATTTATTATGGCGAGAGGAACAAGCAAAGCTGTCGGTTATTATTTGGAGCATCTCTTATTGACAATTGGCATCCAATGTATCTTTATAAAGGATTACAATTTATCGGAAGTGTTTACGGATTTTGTGGCCGAAGAGGATATTGTCATCTTTATTTCCTTATCGGGAGACACGAAAAAAATTATTAATACTGCGAAAAAAATTCATTTAAAAAAAGCCGAAATCATTAGTATCACTTCATTCAAAACAAATGAATTGACCCGGTATACGACGAACAACCTATTTTGTTATACCGACAAAACGAACACAAGCAAAAATGACACCATTTCAAGAACTGGTTTTTTTCTTACGATTGACTTGTTGGTTGATAAATTGGCCAACCTTTAAATCGCGTAGGCAGTGGTGCTAGTAAAAACGACAAAAATAACGCTCTTCCATAAAAGAAGAACGCTATTTGTCGTTCATTAATGGCTGTAGTTTTCGCGGATTTTTTCTGCAGTTTCTTTTGCCCGCTCCGCCTCTTTTTCCGCTAAATGAGCTGCTAAGCCGGTATAGTTCCCAGGTTCAATCATATGCTTTATTTCTTTATCTGTGAAGTTTGCCCGGACTTGTTTGTTTTCTCTTAAGTTATCATAGAATTCCTGCCCTTCGGCAGCTGTCTTCATAGCAATCTCATACATAAGAGAATGGGCCTGATCCTTGCCTAATTTCTCTGCTAGTTTCATCATGACGTATTCACTATTATCAAGGCCTTTGTTGCGTTTGGCGTTATGGAGCATTCTCTCTTTATGCACGGTCAGTGTACGGGTCAATTCTTCACAGCGGATCAAAATTTCTGTCATCAATTCCATCGACTCTTCCAACAATCCTTCAAATAGCATATAAGAACTACTGTCCCCTTCATATGGACGTGCAGCTGAATACATCCCTATACTAGGAAGAGAATAGAGTTTCTGTGCATTTGCGATAATTCCCTTAGCAAGTTTTGGGTTGATTTTATGGGGCATGGTACTGCTGCCGACAGTCCCTTTACTGAACCCTTCGGATACTTCAGCGATTTCTTCCAATGTTGTACTGTATACTTCCTCAGCTATTTTATGGCAGCAATTTGCCAATAGGGCCAAATTCGACATGTATTCCAATTTATGTGTGTTAATATTTCTAGATGGCACAGTCATTGGATACATGCCAACTAAGGCAGCCACACGGTTTTGAACGTTTATTCCTATCTCCGGCATTGAACTGAACGTGCCGACTGCCCCACCCATCATTACTTGAAAAACTCTTTTTTCCGCTTCAGCCATGCGTTGATGACAACTGATCAATTCGCTTATCCAAGCGGACACTTTATACCCGTATGTGATCGGAATCGCATGTCTCCCATGCGTTCTACCGGGCATGACCGTATGTTTGTTATCCGAGGCCAGAATGCTTAAGTTTTCTAAAATCTCACCAATCAGGCGCATAAATATCATATGAGCTTTTTTCAAAATATAAAGCTGCGAACTTTGCTGTATATTTTGTGTTGTGATTCCGTAGTGAACATATTTTCCGCTATCTGGTGGACATGCTTTGACGAGAACTTTTAAGAAAGGGACAAAGCCATGGCCAATTTCTTTGTAAATACGGTCCATTTCTTCGAGATCAAGGTTTTCAAGTTTGGCGGCCTCTTTAATTTCCTGCGCAGCTTTTTTTGGAATAAGCCCATATTCAGCCTGTGCCTCAGCCAATGCCGATTCAAACAAGAGCCAAGTTTTATATTTTTCCTTCTCTGTAAAGAGGTTTTTCAGACCACGATCGTCAATTGTTTTACTTTTAGAATCATATAACGCTTTCATACTATCACTCCTTTATGCCTCTAAACTTTTTCATCGACTGCATTTTTGATAAATTCTACCTGCGTCCCATAGACGATATGAATATGCTTCGCTGTTGGGAAAAAGAAGCCGGAGCAGCCAGTGCTGTTCAATAACTCTTTGTCAATCTCCCTAACTTCTTTTAGATCAATCCGAAGCCTGGTAATACAGTTATCCACGTTCAGAATGTTTTCTTTTCCTCCCAACGCTTCCACTACTTTACTGGCAATCTCGTCGTAGCGCTTTTCTTTAAGTAGGGTACTGTCAACGTTTTGCAGTTCTTCCCTGCCTGGTGTTTTAATATCAAACCGGATAATCGCCCAATAAAAAATGAAATAAGTGACGACAGCTAATCCTAGACCAATTAACACCAAAAAGAGCCATCGTGAGTTTTCATAAAGGAGTCCAAAGATCGTAAAATCAAAAATGGTCCCCCGGATATATCCAATGGAAACATCTGCAAGCGACAGCAATACAGCACCGATGCCAACGATACATGCGTAGACGATGTATAACAACGGAGCAAGGAAAACAAAAGTGAACTCCAGCGGTTCCGTTACGTTACCTAGAACAGCCGTAAGCACCATAGTAACCAACATCGATTTCACATAGACTTTATTTTCCTTGTAAGCAGCCTTGTACATAGCAAAGGCAATGGCAGGGAATAAAAACAGGACGACAAGCATTTGCTGCTGAGCCATGAATCGGGACAGCTTTGGCATCATGGACCAATACTCACTGTTTGGCCCCTGATTAAACAAAATTTCCGTAATCGCTGGGACAACACCGACATACGTTTTCCCATCAATGACATAGGACCCACCTGCTTCCGTAAATCGGAACAAGGCATTCCAGACATGATGAAGACCAAACGGAATGAATAGCCGTTCGCCCGCCGCTGTAAAGAAAGGACCGACCACACTTAAAAAGATGGTAGACAAGTTCGTCAATAAACCTACAAAATAGGTCCAGACAAACGGAAGCAACATCCCAACGGTAGCCATCAATCCGATCGTGATGATTGGAACTGATTTCTTCCCAGAAAAGAACGCCAGTGCAGCCGGTAGTTCTAGGTTATAGAACCGTTCCGTGGCCCAGGACGCGATTAGACCGGTTAGAATCCCTCCGGCAGCACTAATATTGACCGTTTGAATGCCAAGTATATTGATCTGACCCTGCTGCGTCATCACATCGGGATCGGCCATCGTTCCTGTGATGGTCAGCCATACATTCATTGCAACAATTAAGGTCAGATATCCTGCCACAGAGGCAAACACCGAAATACCTTTATCCTTTTTCCCCATTCCATAAGCGACACCCATCGCAAACAATAAAGGGATATTATCGAACACAACATTACTGATTGTTTTTATACTTACCAAGATAGTATTGACGGCCTCGTTACCGAGGAAAGGAACTTTTTCTACCATATAGTCTTGCGTAAGCGCTCCGCTGATCCCCAAAAGCATCCCGATCGGAGCCAATACCCCAATCGGGAGAAGCAACGTTCTGCCGAATTGCTGTATGGAGTCACCAATTTTTCTTTTATTCATCCCTCAAAACCTCCCTTGTCTCTATGATCTAATTTACGTTTTGGATAAAAAATCAAATGAACGAGTGTATGCATACTTGGATTTTTTTATCTGCTATTATTCTATCAGCATAAAAAATTAGTTGAAGCGCTTCCGTTTCCTATTAACTTATTTAGGTAATGGAAAATGACCTAGGTCATTCAAAAAATGATTTTCGGAGTAATGAATTATTCGAACCGAGGTGATATGGTGAGAGTGTTGCTAGACGAAACCGAGCAGCCCTTCTCCTTTTCCTAAACCCAAAATACAGAACATACCTACGGAGGTTGAACGGATGACAGATATAAAAATGATTGCGCTGGATATGGATGGTACGCTGTTGAATGATAACAAAGAGATTACAAGTTGGACGAAAAACCAAATCAGGAAGGCACAGCATGCAGGTATCACTGTCGTCTTATGCACGGGACGCCCCTTTCCCCACTGCCACACTTACATTCAAGATTTGCAATTACATTCCCACTCGATCACATGCAATGGCGGACAAATTTACGCAGTCGACCATTCTGTTATGATAGAACATCTTTTCGATACAGCCACGCTGGCTAATTTATATCACTTTGCACAAGGACTCGGAATGAATACATGGACGATCTCCACAAAGGAAGCGTATTATAACGATTTACCGGAAAACTGCAGCGCATACCAGTGGCTGAAATTCAGCTGCTCCCATAAGGATGAAGAAGTTTTAAATAAGATGGCAGAGAAAGTGCAATCGATAGACGGCGTAGAAGTTAGCAACCGGACAGCCTTCACGGTTGAAGTCAATCCTACCGGCGTGAATAAAGCTGCAGCACTTGAATGGGTTTGTGAAAAGTTAGGAATAACGATGAAGCATGTAATGGCAATAGGAGACAGCCTCAATGACATAAAAATGATTCAATCTGCCGGTATCGGCATAGCGATGGGCAATGCCCAAAAAGCAGTGCAGCAAGTAGCCGATGCTATTACTGATACAAATAATAATGATGGAGTTGGAAAAGCAATTGAGAAATTTATTTTTGGTGGAGAATGAGAATGAGGGGTGTTCAGGCATGTGTATCGAGGCGCTTATGTATAGGAGAAAAATATGCGTGTAAGGACGATTAAATGGGGAGTCTGCATAACATGAATAAAGAACAATTTGTTCACTTTATTAAAATGCATATTCGAGATGAAGCGAGTGCAGGACTCATTCAAAAGTTGGAAAAACCCCCTGGAAGAAAACCAAGGGCCAAACTTGTAGCACAATCTAAATGGTTTAATAACCTAGATTCAAAAGATAAAGAAATGGTTAGCCAAATCATCCACGAAAGTATAGACGAAGCACTTTTTGGGCTCCTATCCGTTTTAGATGGCGTAAGTGCCATTGACGAAAAACCCGGAAGTGAATGGAAGCTTATTTATAAAAATAAAGATCAAGAAAAATTGCTAAATGACATTGAAACTGAATCCTTACATGACTTATACAACGATTTAACACTAGAAGATTAACGGCTAAAATAGCTCTGCAAGTGGGCATATCCTTTAAACCGTTTGGGGCAACACAAGGCAGAGCTATTCGTTCCCACCTTCCCGGAATTGTCCCTATCCGGTAGGACTATTCACAACAAAATGTAAGGAAAAAGAAGATGTCTTTATATAAATATTTCATCTTCTTTTACCTAGCATCTAAAAATAATTTTATCTCTTTTATTTGTTCGATGTGTCGCTGTTCATGCAAATATATCTGTTCAATCCATTGATCAAGAGGCAATTCGCCAAGCGCAGGATGTTTCATAGATTTTTCGGCTAATATGGACTTATCTTCAATAGTATTAAGAAAATTCATCAATTTTTCCCTTGAATCATTTAACCAATTAACTACTTGCTCCACTTCAAAAGGTCCTTCATCTGGTTCAACGATTTTTGGAGCTATAATCTTTTTGGTTCGATCTAATAATACAAGAGGAACATTCTTCCGTTCATTTTCATTACTATTCGATCCTTTCAACCCCCAAGTAATTGCCTTTAATGATGCCTTTTCCACTAAAACTAAGTGATGGCAAACTTGCGCTATACTCCATTTATTTACATCAGCCTTACTATTAAATTGAGCATCACTTAATGACGCCAATTCTTTTACAAGTTTCTTTCTAGTTTTTTCTAGATGGCCATTCACTAATTGATTCAATAGCGTTCTCCCTTCATTAAGCACGTTATTTGTTCGTTTCAATTGATTCCTCCTTATTCAATACGATATACGACAAAAAAAGAGTGGTTCCTCCCATTCCCATAAAAAATACACAGATCTCCCTTCTTTTTAGGCGACAGGGCGATTAAACAAAAAACTAACGACTTTTAAGCATTAACCTTTCAGGTAGATTGTGGAACAGCTCCCGTAGGCCTTTGCCTCTGTATATAAGAATGTCAATGTCAACACAAAGCTGGACAGCATCATTTGTCCGTAAAAAGAGCGCATATTGCCTTATGGCTCATACACGCCCTTTATATAATACGGTGGGCATTCTCTTCCATACTTACTTATTACTAGAGTTTCGACTACAGAACTACAAAAGACATGGGCTTTTTTCTACTTGCCCCCCACTATTTGTCCTCCTCTTTATCCTTGTCTTTCCATTCAAAGAAAGCGATAAGAAGATAAGAAATTATAGCTAACGGTAAAGTAACAGCGAGTACAAACGGAGAAAAGCTAAATGTCCAAAATAAAGCGTTGTTGCCGACCTTATTTTCCACTATTTGATAATAGAGATCCTCTACAAGGAATATTAAAAATAAGGAACCTACACTAATTACAGTCGCCCATAGAATCGTCTTAAATAGCATCTTATGGCTCCTACACGCTGTTAATTTAAGAACTTATTGGGTATTTTTTCATTTCTTACTCTTATTCTTTTCTTTACTATCTTTTCGTTCAAAAAACACAATAAGTGCATGAGTAACTATTGCCAAAGGTAGTGTCACGGCTAGTATAAAAGGAGTAAAAACGATTATCCAAAATACACCCATATAATCATTGGCATCACCAAAAATCAAAAAGTATGTGTCTACAACAAAAGCAATTAATAGTAAAGGAACAATACTTAATAGAATTGTCAATATAATCGTTTTTAATAGACTTTTTGAAAATTTTTTCAATATAATCAGTTCCTTACTTATTTAGAAAGAAGCATTAAAGTTTTGATTTCCATGAGTTGGAAAAAGGTTGTGAAATCCTTCGTTATCTCTTGTATAAATCATGAAATGCATACTTGATTCTGGTATATATACCGCAATTTCATGTGCAGGTGCAAGATCATGTATCCCAGATATCCTTCCAGATCCGTTAGCAGTAATGTTTACAGCATAATTATAATCAATATTTGGTGGAGCCTCATACAAAAAAGGAATACCAATAGAATGTTCGAGGTTCCAAGATGCTCTACTCGAATTAATACTCGTATTTGTACGGGAAAATTTATCTGGATCTGCAAACTTCTCGTCAATAATATCTTTACTAGAATTATATCCTACAGTTGAATTAATACCTAGTCCTTGACTGTCCGGAAGAAGTCATCCGATTGTCACCACTTACATATCCACCTAACTTTTATGGAATCCTAAGTGCCAAAAACCTTTCCCCTTTTATATCAACTTGTTGGTCACAGCTAGATAATTTTGTGACACTTGCCCAAACTTCACTTTATACGTGTACAATGTCACTAACAGCCTATATAGTCCAATAAACGCTATATCATTCGATAGTGGCGACGTTACTTTTGGAAGGCGGTGAAAAAAATGAATGAGCCTACTAAAAAGCAAATTATGAATAAGCTAGAGCTTGTGCTTAAAAATCAGCTAACCAGGGAGGAAGTTGCTGATTGGGCAAGTGAATATACGATGCAAGAAAAATACGATGTATCTGACATGGAAGTATGGAAAATGTTGATGACTGTCTCAGGGTTGGACCTTCAGGACAGCCCAGGCGAATATCTACATAATGACGATGACATTCGAGATTGGATCAAAAAGTTTTCAAACAATTGATTATGTAAGCAGCCACACTAAGGGTTATTACTGAATATAGACTAAAAGTATGGTAAGCTGGGTTCGAGGAGGATTAAAATGGACAAGTTACATTTTTTTTTAGTTACTCACAATATCCTGTCTGATTCTGGCGGTTTAACTATTGCCGCATTTAACCAATCAAAGTTGTTTTTGGATAATGGGCATAAGGTCACCGTCACTACATTCGATTATCAACCTAATTATCAATCTATTTTTCAAGAGCTAACGGATATGGGGAGAATTTATCCCAGCCTAGAGCATTTAAACAAATTTGAGTACTATAGAAATCAGAACACACTGCCTGACTCAAAACCAACTGCTGCTTTATATGAAGAAGAAGCGAATGAAGACGTAGCCTTTTTTTATGACAGCGACAATAACCGCTATTGCTTTGTGGATGGGACATTAAAAAAAGTGAAAACGTATAGTGACGCTAGACTAACAGCCGTCCGTTATTTTGAATTTGGAAATCAGCCTTATTTAGAAGTGAACTTTAATAAACAGGGATTTGTCGATAGAAAAGTCTGGTTCAACCAAGACGGACACCCTATTCAAGAGTCTTTCTATACAAATGACGATTTCTGTTATTCTACAAGGCACTTTAAGAAGAAAGGCGTTTCTGGGGAATTTTATTTGTTTAACCGGAAAGATGAAAAAGTTTATGCTTTTAAAGGCGCCAAAGCCTTTGATCGACATTGGTTAAATGAACTAGCTGCCAATAATGCCGCCAATCAAACAAAACCCATTTTCATCGCCCATGGGCAAAATTGCGGCACAAAAGTTGCAGCCATTAACCCTGACCATGCCTTGCGGTTTTTCACCGTCCATAGTAACCACCTTGAGGCTCCTTATACATCAGGAAGTCATGTGCAGTCTAAGTACCAACCAGTTTTTGAAAACAGACAATCGCTAGACGGCCTAGTGGTTTTAACCGAAAAACAAAAACGAGATATATTAGCAGACTTTCCAGGTGAGGATAATATTTATGTCATTCCTAATCCTCTCTCAGTACCAGAGCTCTATAATGAAGCCAGAAACCCCCTTAAGGTGATTATGGTTACACGACTAGAGAAAGAAAAACGATTAGATGAAGCACTGCATGTCTTCTCACTCGTTGTTAAACAACTTCCAGAAGCTACTTTATCCATTTTCGGAAAAGGCATTGAAGAAGAAAACCTACGGAACCTTATTAAGCAGTTAAAACTAGAGAATAACGTCTTTTTAGAAGGATATTCGAGTAATATCCCAAAGGAATTTCAAAAAGCAAGTATTAGCATGTTAACATCCGATTTTGAAGGGTTACCTTTAGCAGGAATTGAATCTCTTATGAACGGAACGCCGATTGTATCTTACAACTTTAACTATGGCGCTTCCGATATTATCAAGAATGGCATAACAGGATACATTATTGAGGATAATGACAAACAAAAGATGGCCGAAAAGATTATTTACCTATTAGAAAGTCCTGGAGTAGTGGCGGAAATGAGTAAAATAAGCAGAGAAAACATGATTGAAAAATATACAGGGGACGTCGTATATAGCAAATGGACGAATGTCCTTAAAAGTCATGTTACTATTCAAGTATAAAGAAACCGACAACGGATCCATTCCCCAATTCTGTAGACAGGTCATTCAAATAAAACGCACAGGACAGCAAAAACATAAATGGTTGCTGTCCTGTTTATAATACGGCTAGTCATTTTTTATGTGCAAACGCCATAAACCTCAATCATGTTTTGTAAGGTCATAGATTTACCAACTTTAAGATGGTAAGTTGGTCAGGTCTATTACTTAATTCCCTTGTCCCCGTTAGTTGCTTTCCTCGTGCGTTCTAGCATATTTTAATAATAAAAGCGCATACGGCCTTATGGCTCATACACGCTCTATATTCAGGTTAATATGTCATCATAGAGAAATAAAAATCAGCATAACGGTCTTTTCTGTACAGTAATCTCAAGAATCGACCTGTATCCGGTAAACGGTATAATAATTCCGCTGACTTAAAATTTTCATTTTGGGATATTACACGGGATGCAACCAACTCCGCTTTCATCTCTTTAAATTCTTCACCGGTACTTTTATGAGTTGTTAAAGTTGGTGGGTTCGTATCAACATTTTCACTTATTGACCTATAACGACTACCGTCAATACCATTTACAAAGTGATGTTCTTTATACACGTCCCCTTCATACTCTAGAATGTAAGTAACCTCTTTTTCCCATTTTAATTCTTCCATGTTTCTCATCCCCTTAAGTATTAGTTGTGCTTCATTCTTAATAGAGAACAAAAACAGCATTTATCAAAAAAAAGTACAATGTTTTTGTTTTTTGTCACTTGATGAGAGGAGAAGAGCGCCGCCCTAAGGGCCCTAAGGCTTGCTTGTTTCCTGGCTACTTGTCCTTTCTTAGCTCTAAAGCCTCCATGAAACTTTGAAGCGTAAGTAAATTAAATACCACTTTTTGTCGAATGATTGTACTTGATGTCACATTCCCTTTATAATAGATTTGCATCAAATTTACATACAAATAAAGGAGAAAGAAATGAAGAAAAACAACCTACTTGCTACCCTCGGTTTAGTAAGTGTCATTACTTTAGCAGCTTGTGGGAGCGACGCTACTAATGCATCAGAAAAAAACAACGACACGAAACAAGAAACAACCGAAAAAGAAACAGATTCTACTCGTGATGACAGCGAAGCGGAAGACAGTGAGGAAGATGCTAATGAGGGAGATTGGGAATACCAAGTCGGAGATATGAATGAAGATGGCAACTTTAAATTGTTAGCGCGTAATGATACATCTGAGACAATTGAAACAGCATCAATTTCTCTCCATTTCCCACAAGTAACAGTAGCAGAGGTTGTGGAATGGCCAGAGGAACTAGCTGATTCCTACGACTTCGAGCCAACTGGAGTTATCCAAATAGATATGGAAGTATCGAATTCATCTGATGACACCATTAACTTTTATATGGACCAAGCCACGATCACTACTAATACAGGAGAACAACTAGAACCAGATTTATTGACTAGTGATCACATCGGTGGAGTGTTTATTGGGGCTGTTAATAAATCAGGCAGCGTTCGTTATATGCTCGAAAGCTCTGATCCTAATGAGATTGAGTGGGTGAGAGTCCTAATCAACGCACCACACGATGCAAATTTTGAAAGCTTGGGCCATGACATAGATGTTCAAATTGACTTTTAGTATAGAGCCCCGCCTACTTTTAAGGCGGGACTCTTAGTTTATTCATAACAACGTGGCCATATCTTATTGCCGCCCCAGCCTTCTTGCCTACGATTCATATAATATATCGTCTGGAAAATAACGTTTTTTCTTGTTATTATATAAATATGTAAGTCATATTTATAAATTTATTTATGTAAAACGTACAGTTAATAACCCTGTTTTTGCTTTTGAGATCAACCCTGCTATTGTCAAGGATGTGCTGAAACCAAAACGGCTAAATATATATGCAAATCGCTATAAGGAGGTGTCGTTCTTGAAGAAAACAAACTGGTTTTTATCTGTGTTTATCACTGCCTTGGTTACGTTTGTGATTCAAACGGGATTAAGTAATTTCGGCGTAATTAACATGTCCAATGTTTGGACCGATCTAATCAGCTGGGTTGTTATATTCTTTGTCGTCTTCATATGAACAATCAAGTGCCCTTCAAAATTGGAAGGGCTTTTCATTGTTCCAATTAAAAATGAATCCTTTTCACAAGAAGTCGTTAACTTTTTAGAGGTAAAGTCTATTGTTAGGTAAGCTCATACACTATCGCATCCATATACAGGTATGGTAACTTAATTCTACTAGAATAGAGCTCCCTTTTTCCATGCAAAATAACGTTTACCATACCTTTTAATAATCCATTTTTAACAGCTAATAATCATATTTTATTGCTGATCAAGTAATATTTTCCTTCCGTAAAATCGCCACATTAGATAAGTAAGAACACCTGGGAGTACAAACCTTAACTCACTATACATCACTTGCTCTAATTTGAAATACTCAAACAGCCATAAGCTGCCAAAGACCAAAATCACGTAAAGAAAACTAAATTTTAAATTAAACAAAACTGCGAAGTTAATAATCATAACTATTATTAAAATACTCCCAAGTACATATCTTGGAATACCTTCTATAGTTAATATTGTTTCATTATAGCTTTGACTATAGATTAAGACAGCAACGGTTACGGCACTCGGTATTAACGCACATAAAAACGTTAGTAACAATTCATTTGTTTTACTCTTAAATGCTGTCATACGAAGTGTGGCAATTGCAAAAGCAATCCAAAGTATAAAGCTGACAGGGTACCCCACCAATTCAAGTACAGATAATTCTAATGGTCTATTAATAAGGATAGCTGTTATAATGAATCCAAAAGTTCCGATAATCAGGTTAATAATATGCTTGATATTTTCCTTTATTGAAATTGTCGATACAGCCACGATTTCTTTAGCATATTTTTTGGGTGATTTCCCAAAAATATCTTCAATGGTTTTTCCGTTTCGTTCACCTTTTATTAAATGTACCTCTGCTTCCTCTAAAAATTCCTCCATTTCTGATTCCTTCACTCCATGAGAAATTAGATAACCTCGCATACTTTCAATATATTGCTTACCCTCTTTTGAAATCAAATTTAACACTCCTTTTTATTTGAGAACTTTATTTACTGAATGATTTAGTTTTTCCCATCGCTTCGTAAACTCTAATAGTTCTTGCTCTCCTTTTCCCGTGATGGAATAGTATTTTCTTTTTGGTCCAGCTGTAGACTTTTTCAATGCTGTACTTAACAAGCTTTCTTTTTGCATTCTTATTAATAATGGGTATATTGTCCCTTCACTAAATGAATGAAAGCCATATTCTTCTAATTTAGTTGCCAACTCGTATCCATAAATCTCACCTTCTTTTTTAATAATTGCTAGTAGGCAGCCATCAATAATTCCTTTTAACATTTGTGTTGAACTTGACAATTTATACCCCCTTCCCAATACCATGTATTACAAGGTATTTACCAAAAAAATGTTTTGCAATGCAAGTTATATACGTATTATATAAATTCATATCTTGTATTGCAAGGGTTTAACTTAAATTTTTATTCTTTACTTTTGTATTTATACTAGTAGGAGAGCGTAAATGGATAGGATACACTTAATTGGACATATGCTCTTAGGTCTTTTATTATCCATTCAAGGATGGAGATATGCTAAACGGCACGTACAGTGTATTAACCCCTATCATCACTTTAAAGACCATGCCGTACATACGCAGAACTTTTCGTTTTTGCCAAACCCGTTTGGATTTATCTATTTTAGTAACCCGTTCATCGTAAACATTGCTAATTGGTTTTACTTGGCTAGCGGACATATTGATGTTGTCCACCATTATTCGCCAGATCACCAAATTGCCGGGACAATGCTAGATGCGAATGGGAACGAAATACAAAATATATCGCAGATACCGCAAGAAAGATATATTAACGCCTGTGCCAGCCCATCCCTACTACAAGACAATGATGAGCTTGCTTCTGGCATTGAAGATGCCTCTACCGGCGGTAGGAAAGGAAACAGAATCAACCATTCTCGATTTCATTCCCGTGGTTGGCAACATTAAGCCTGGAAGCTGTAATAGGAAAAGATTTAATTACAGGCCGAGAATTAGAAGAATGAGAACGATACCTAGCAGGTGCTACTAGATTCCATTATATTTTTGATAAACATGACAATTCCATAGGAAGGTTGTAAAGTAAATGAGAGAACCTACTTTAAAGGAGATTATTGATAAACTGGAGCTCGTACTTCAAAATAAACTTACTAAAGAGGAAGTAGCTGACTGGGCCGCAGAATATGTGATGACATACGATCACCTTGTAACTGATTTGGTTGTTTTCGATTTTTTAACAGTTGTCTCAGGCCTAGATACTCTAGAAAGCCCTGGAGAATACATGTATGATGATGAGGATATTAGGGATTGGATTAACCAGTATTCGGAAAAGTGATTATGTAAGCTCCCCTCTGTTTCAGCGGGGACTTTTTGTATTAATTCACCACTTTATCCAATTCGCGATAAGTGTTCAGCCCTGCAACTCCATCAACTTCTCGAGGAAGATATACCTTTTGAAAGCGTCGGACCGCATCCTCAGTCAGTTTACCAAAGTCACCATCTACTTTACCGACCTTGAAATTTGCAGCACCTAACGCTGTCTTGTTTTGTCGAATGAGTACACCCTATGTCACATTCCAGTTATACTAGAATTATACAAAATTACATACAGGTAAAGGAGAAAGAAATGAAGAAAAATTACTTACTCGTTACCCTCGGTTTACTAAGCGCCCTCACTTTAGCGGCTTGCGGGAGCGGCAACGATACTAGTGCATTAAAAAACAACAATAACACTGAACAAAAAACAACAGAAACAACAGAAACAACAGAGAAAGAAACAGATCCTACTAGTGATGAAAGCGATACGGAAGACAGTGAGAAAAAGTCGAAAGAGACTAACAGCACGACCGCTGAAAATGACTCCAACGAAACAGCAAGAAAAGATACTGATACAAATAAGTCTGCTGGTGATGATGCCAATGATGCTGATACGTCGGACGAGCACTCATCCGATTCGGACGATCTCTTTCAGTCTTACGAAGAAGCTAAGTCCGAATCGAACTATAGTATGTCGCAGATGAAAGACATTATCTACTCAGGGATGGATTATAATACATACATTGAAGAGACTATGTTTGAGTTCATGCTTTCCGAAAGCTACTTTAATGAATCCGATTCCGTATCTTTCGACGTATGGATTGCTCAAGATGGTTTTCTCGGCGTAGAAGTTACCCCGGAAAACGGCGTTGGTGATATGCTTGAGTTTAATACGATGGTAGAAGCAGATGAATATGGATTAACTAATTACGGAGCCTTTTAGGGGTTCATCCCCTTTTGTATAGAAAAAAGCGTATACAGCCTTATGGCTCATACATTTAATTTAAATTGTTGTCTTTAACTTGGTGCAACACTTTCCAATATGGTTAATCATTTCTTCGTCTTGCTCTTCAGAACCAGCTTCATATAAAGAGTATATAAAAATATAAAAGACATAATTGGACACACTCATGGTTGTAGCTTTATAGATTATACTTTATACCTAAAAAGAGATCCTACACGCTGAGTGGGTCTCTTTTGATTTAGAAACAAAACTATTGACGTTATTTTATAAAAATTCTTAATATTATTTTCCCTTTTTTCTCTTTTGACGATATAACAAATTAAGGTCTCCATTTTTAAAAGTCTAAAATTAATTTTAGAGATATTAACTTCTGTTAGCTTTTCTTTAGATTTAGGCTATTCACCTATTGTTAGGTAAGCTCATACACTATTGCATCCACCTACGAAAGAAGGATGCCTAATGGACTTAACTGCACCGCATTGGCTGTATTTTGTCGGGATTTTGCTAATCATTGGTACTATGCTGATGCGCAAAAATGTCGTTGTCCCTGCAATCCTTATGACGTTTTTAGTTGGTTATGCCTTTAGCGGTTCAATCGCAGCCGCCTTACAAACCATTTTCTCGGCGAGCCTTGTCGCAGCTGGAGAATTATTTAGCATTTTTTTGATCATCGCTATTATGACGGCATTGTTGCAAAGCCTCGACTCCCTAGGGGCAAACGAACAAATGATTAAGCCATTTGGGAAAGTCATGAAAAATGCTACTCTTTCTTACCTCATTCTCATTGTCATGACTTATGTGATATCGCTTTTCTTTTGGCCTACCCCCGCTGTGCCGCTTGTAGGCACGTTGTTGCTCCCAGTGGCGATCCGCGCGGGCCTGCCTCCTCTAGTGGGAGCGGCAGCAATTGCCATCGCTGGGCAAGGTATGGCTCTTTCAAGTGATTATATGATTCAAATTGCTCCTATGCTAAGCGCCACGGCCGCAGGCGTCCCCGTATCTGATGTTGCTGACCGGGCTTTGGTGCTTTCTTTGATTGCAGGGGGCACGGCTATGATCGTGCTGTATTTACTGGCACGGAGACGGAAAGAACGGCTTCGTGCGTCTTTCCCTAAGGAATGGATGCAGCCTTATAAGCAAAGGTACACAGCAGTGGTCTCGTGGAAGGCTAAACTATTTGCCGCTTTCGTGCCATTGGCTTTTTTAGCAGTGATTTTGTATATGCTTTATACGTCTTTTTTTACAAATTTGCAGTTAGAAGGCAGCAGTGGAGCCGCATTGGTTGGTGGAGCGGCGCTCTTGCTCTTGCTAGTGGCAGGCTTGTTTTACCGGCCAAAACAGTTGTTTGAAGATGTTAGCAATCATTTAGTCAATGGCTTTTTGTTTGCTTTTAAAGCCATGGGGCCGGTTATTCCTATTGCCGGGTTCTTTTTTCTCGGTAGCAGCGATTTCGCTCCGGCCATTCTTGCTATTGAGGAAGCGCCCGCGTTTTTATTTGAATTAGTTAAAGCAGGCGAATCCTATATTCCTACCGAACCAGGTTGGACTGCATTTGGATTGTTAATGATTGGCATGATTACAGGTCTTGATGGCTCTGGATTTTCTGGTTTGCCATTGACTGGAGCTCTTGCTGGTGCATTGGCGCCTGTTTCAGGGATCGATCCAGCCACTTTGGCGGCAATTGGGCAAATGGGGGCGGTCTGGGTTGGCGGCGGTACGTTGATCGCTTGGTCTTCTCTCGTTGCTGTGGCAGGAATTGCTCGCGTTCATGTTCAAGATTTAGTGCGGATCTGTTTTATCCCTGTAATTGCCGGCTTGCTCGTTTCAACGATACTCGCGCTTGTGATTTGGTAGGTGAATGGAAAATGGCCCCACAAAGCCAGCCTTCTCGTTAGGCTGGCTTTGTGTCGCTATGCAATTCCATCCGAGCTGCTACGATTCCCTCTGCAATACGCTTTCCGCGGCGGCATGGACAACCATGTCGTCCATGGGCGGATTGTGGAGACCGGCACGGACATTTTTATAATACCGTGACAATGGCGACTGATTGGATAGGCTATGGGCGCCAACAGCTCTCATCACGGTGTCGACGATTCTGTTTGCGTTGTTGACTACTGCGTATTTGACCATTTTTAATTCTGTGTTTAACTGCATACGAGTTTCTTTGTCACTATTGTCCCATTTATTAGCCACGCTGTACAGGAAGTGGCGGCTTTGTTCATATAGAATCACGGCTTCACCAAGTTTTTGTTTGACGTGTGGCAATTGAGCAATCGTTCCTTGAATGCTATTAGGGGAATACGAATTGGCAAACTTCGCTGCTTCTCGGATGGCAGCACAGGCTATTCCCAAATAGCAGGCAGGAATGTGGAGCAGCCATGCTGTTGGCAGGCCATTCTTTTCTTGCTTTTTAATAAAATGGTCACTTGGCAGCTTGACATTTTTCAAGTGCAAATCTTCGCTTCCAGTAGAACCCATTGCCATCATGTCCCATGTTTTTTCGACGGTCACTCCTGGCGTGTTTTGCGGTACGATAAACAAGCCTACCTGTTTTTCCGGTTCGACAGTAGCAAGAATTAAATAATAATCTAAGTGTTCGGCAAGCGTCGTAAAGGTTTTTGTACCATTTAGGACCCACTCCCCTCGTTCATATTTGGCTGTCGTTTGAAAAGCTCCTCCTCGTGTCGGGCTCCCTGTCGCTTTTTCTGTTGCAGCCGTGTTGAGGAGAACCCCTTTTTCAACAACGTCACAACTGATCTGTTCGTGCCAATGCTTAGGCCAATTTTTCTCCTCGACCAACTGGTACATCGTCCCCATATGCCAGCCGATGCACAAGGCGGTTGGACCGTCCTCTTCGGCAATCAATTGTTGAAGGTATAGCATTTCGCTAAGGGAAATCTGTCTCCCTCCATATTTCGTTTCTACAGGCAACGCTGTATAGCCAGATTTCTTGAGGGCGGCAATATTTTCAATTGGCACCGTTTGTTGGTGGTCGTGGATGGCGCCAATTTCAGAAAAACCTGTTAGAATGTGGCGCAATGCTTGTTCCCGGCCCACTGCTGATTGTTCATCCAAAATTGACAACTTTGCCTCATCCTTTTCTGTGTATTCCGATAAAGTATACCATATATAAAAAGCATGTGGATCTACCACATGCTTCAGACTGTAGAAAAACGCTCGCATACGTCGTCGTTTGCCTCACTCATATGCTCATGAACCCACGTTCTATTCGCATCTTCCCTCGGCTGCACTCCTCGTCTGACAAACGTTTTCTATCAGTCTGAGAACAGTTATCGACTTTGTCGACAACCTTAAGCATGTGGATCTACCACATGCTTATTTTTTCTTTTGCTGTTTTCTTTTTTGTTTGTCGTCCTCGGATGTTCCTTGGTGCAACGACTCGTTAAATTGGCGTTTGACAATGTCCTCGCCTTTATCTTCTTGGTTATTGCTTTGTTTTTGATCATTCATTTGTCTACACTTCCTTTCTCTTCGTTGCTGCCTGTATACCCTTTGTGCATGAAAACAAACCATGTTTAAATGTCAGCAAAACGGAAATACAAAGGGAAAAGGAGGTGTTGGCTATGCCATGGACAATGGATGACTACCCCTCATCTTTAAAAAATTTCGATAAGGCCATCCGCAAAAAAGCGATTGAAATGGCCAACTCGATGGTTAAAGACGGCTACTCTGAAAGCCGCGCCATTCCAATTGCCACTGAACAGGCGAAAAAATGGAAAGAAAACGCTGACGATAACGAAATCGCCCATTTTTTGAAACATGGCAAAGTAACTCCGTCTAAACATGATTCTTCCTCGTCTTCACCAGAAACAGCCGACAAGCCTGAACATGTTGTCAAGCGCGAAGATGGATGGGCTGTTTATGCGGAAGGAGCAAAGCGCGCTTCCTATGTGGCAAATACAAAAGAAGAAGCGTTGCAAAGAGCACGCAAAATTGCAAAAAACAAAGGAGCAGGCGTTAAAGTCGACGATTAAATGCCTGAATCATCCTTGACAAATGCATGGATTTGGCGGAGCGGCACAGCAAGCCCTTCGCCATTTCCGTTTTCCCCACTACTGCGGGCATAGACCACTCCTATGACCTCTCCTTCTTCTGACAACACCGGCGAACCGCTATGTCCAGGGAAGACAGCATTGGTAATTGCTAAAACTTGGTAAGCATCATGGCTTTCTTTTACTTCCCCTTTGTTTGTGATGTAGGAATGCGTCATCGGATGGCCAATTACGTATACCGTGTTTCCAGGTTTCGCTGCCGTATCGGCAAGCGTTAATGTCGGTAAATTGTCTGGCTGCCCTTCAAGCGCCAACATGGCCAAGTCATTCGTTTCGTCTGTTTTCGTCTCAGTCGCCTCGTAACGCTCTCCATCTGGCAAATGGACATAAATGGACGAAGCTCCACGAATCACGTGTTCATTGGTGAGCACGTCGCCGCTTTCTGAAATGATGAAGCCTGTCCCGTGGCCTCTGTCTGTTTGCACAGCAACGACCGCTTCTTTAAATGGTTCAAAATCGCCTTCTTTTTCCAATTGTTGGCTTTCACTCGTAAAGCGGAGTGCGTCTAAACTGAAGTGCTGAAACAAAAAGGCACTTCCTTGCACAAGCATAGCCAACGCGACAACAGCTGCTACAATGATAACGACCGCTTTTCGTAGAGGTCTCGTTTTTGGGGGCGGCTCTTCTTCCATAAATGCCTCAAGTGGCGGCTCTTCTTCAAATCGTTCTTCTTCTGGCGGATGGTTGTTTACCATTGGGCCAATGTGCCTTTTTCGCTGTTAGTAGCTGCCCATTCTTTGTACATAGCAACAGCTTGGTTGGGTTCAACCCATTCCCTCGTTATACGAGGCAAAGTCAATGTAATTATGGTCAATAGCCGCACACCCTTTCGCAAAAAATGACCTCGACGTTGTCTTCTCTTACATTCAGTATACCATCGCTCGTCCCTTTGCTACAAAAATGACTGCCCTGCCTGTCAAGTCGTTGCCGTTGCCAGCCTTGGATCGTTCACTTATAATGTGGATACATAGATGCTACTTGCTGGAGGTTTATTATGGAACCGATTGAGAAAGAACGCCTTCAATCGTTGCTTGATTCTTTTCTGAACGAAGACGTTTACTTGCATTTAGAAACGACAAATGGGGCTTACGCTTCCCATTTTGATGAATCGTTTTTTTCAGCCAGCGCCTACATCCGCAATGCCCTTATTTCGTACGAACATGGCGTTGTCGCTGGCAACGGACCATACAGGGTTGGGTTAAAATTGAACATCGGCTGGGTATATGGCGAAGGATTAACCCATTTTGAGCTAGACAAAAAGGGGCGGCTACTAATGGCTGGCCACGGCCCTGACGGAAAACTTGGCGTCGCCTTTGAACTTTCACGCACGCCTTTTGACGATTAATTGATTGCTGGGAGTTGAACGAGCATGAAAAAACAAAGCCATGTCCTTGTCATCTTTCCTCATCCAGATGATGAAGCATTCGGTGTTTCAGGAACGATATCTGCTTATATTGATGCAGGAACGCCCGTGACATACGCCTGCCTGACGCTTGGGCAAATGGGACGCAACTTAGGGAACCCTCCCTTTGCGACACGGGAATCATTGGCAGACATTCGCCGCAAAGAATTGCAGCAGGCTGCCGCCGTGATGGGCATCACCGATTTGCGGATGATGGGCTATCGCGACAAAACGCTTGAATTTGAACAACCAGGACGCTTGAAACAGATGGTGCTTGACCTAGTTGCTGAACTTAAGCCTTCCCTCGTTATCTCGTTTTACCCAGGATATGCTGTTCACCCTGACCATGACGCTACTGGCCTTGCCGTCGCGTCCGCACTAGCAGAGTTACCAAAGAGCGAGCGCCCTACTTTTTACGCAGTCGCGTTCTCAAACAACCACGAAAAAGAGATTGGCCCAGCGGATATCGTCCATGATGTTTCAGCGTACGCCATCCGCAAGCTTGATACGTTACGCGCCCATGCTTCCCAGTTAGCATGGACGCTGCCAAGCTTAGAAAAAGCCTATTATGACGGCGTCGAAGAAGCGAAGGAACGGCTTTGCAACGAACGTTTCTGGACGTATCCGTTCGCGTGAATCGCCTCCCAATTTCAGGGAGGCGGCTTTTTCCATTAAAAAGGAGGAACTGTTTTGGCCAATGAACAGGCTCTGCTATTAGTCGACGGCTTTAACTTATTGAGCCGCGGGTATTTTGCGACGAGCTATAACCGCCCGATTGAAAAGTTAGAACGAAACGACGAAGGCTTATATGTGAACGGCCTTCGTGTGTTTATCCAAAAACTATTTAAGCTAGTTACCGATTATTCGATTTCCCATTGCATCGTCACTTGGGATGTGCCTCGGGAGGAAGCCTTGCGAAGAAAAACGTTTCCCGACTACAAATTGACGCGAAATGAGCTTCCGGAACCATTAATCCAACAATATCAACAATGTGTGAAAACACTTTCCTACATCGGGGTTGAGCAATTAAAAGTGCCGCCATATGAGGCAGATGACATTATCGGTGCTATTTCGGCCAAATGGGAAGCTGAAACGAGCGGTCCTTGCTATATTTACAGCAACGATAAAGATTTGTTTCAATTGCTGAGTTCCCGCACCACTCAAATTGTTGCTAAAAAGCAAACAGAAGTGTTATTCGATGAAGCGTCGTTCAAAGCCAGTTACGGCCTCTCCCCTACCCAGTGGGTGGATGTAAAGGCGCTCGTCGGCGATACAAGTGATAATATTCCAGGCTGTCCCGGAATAGGCGAAAAAACCGCCCTGCCTCTCATCGCTGCGTACGGGTCGATTGAATCGCTATATCAACAAATCGACACAATCCAGCCGCCATTAAAACGGGCACAGAAAAAACTACTAGCTGGACAAGCGTCTACTCAGCTTTCAAAAAAGCTTTCTGCCATTATCTGCGACATTCCCGAACTCCGCCACTATTCTATCAATGACGCTGTTCTTTCTTTGAATCGGGGCGAAGTTGACAAGGAACTTTCACGTCTTGCTATTCGCGTTAAATTGGCGGACGAGTTGGCTTTTATTTCTTAACAGACGCCTTTACCGTTGGTTTTGGCGCGTATTCCATTCTTCGCGTGTTAGCCCGTAACGAATTGAGTCATAATAGACTCCTTGGTAATAGCGAACTTTGCGAATACGCGCTTCACGGCTAAAACCTAATTTTTCGCCAACTGCGATCATTCGCTTATTGCCTGACCACGTTGTAAAACCTACACGTTCAATTTGCGGATGCATGTGAAACACAATAGCTGACCACCGCCGCAGCGCCTCAGTGCCATAACCGCCATTCCAATATGCAGGATTAAAGATGACAATGCCTAGCTCGAGCCAGCGGGTTTTTTCGCATTCCCAATAATACGACACCGTCCCAATTAATTCGTCTTCTACAAAAATTCCTTGCACGTCTTGGCGATTGACCCAGTTTTCTGCTTTTTCACGGAACGCATCATAAGGGAGCGAATGATGCTCAAAATAAGGAGCATCCCATTGTTTCCATTCTGGGTCGTCTTGAGAAAAGACCCATTTCCATAAATGTTTTGAATACTTTATGCTTATTGGCGCGATCGCCATTTCTTTCATTCCCCCGCCCTCCTAGCCACATTTTTTTGCACCTATACACTTCTTCCTTTATACTAGAACACGGTGTCAAATTCAAGAGGAGTGATTCTGTGACAACAATCGATATACGGGGTGCTGATCAGACAGACATTCAGCTCATCCGTATGCAGCAACAAGTTCGAGAAATTGCGAAAGAAGAACAGAAAGAAGTGATTGGCGTTGAACAAACGCCCAACGAAGAATGGGTGATTGTGTCCAAAAAAGAACATGGGCGCACGCTCCAGCTCATGGTTAACGATTGCCATTCGCCCTATGATGGCCATTGGGATTTTGCCCTCCAAGCAGAATACGTTAACGCCCATCGTCTCTTTATTGACGATATCAAAGGTGACCCGAACCGTGGTTTTGGTTCCATTTGCATGGCATACTTAAAAGATGCGGCCTGGCAACACAATTGTTTGATTGAAGGCAAGCTTGCCAAGCGTGATTGGGATCATTTGGATAGACTCATCCATTTTTACAAAAAACACCATTTCCATGTCTCCGTCAATAAAGAAACACAATCAGGCCACGTTATTTGGCATGGTTAACTGCAAGGACCGAACCCTACAGGACTCGGTCCTTCAAACTGTAACCAAGTGTTTTCTATCAACTTGAGTGCCGTTGTTTTTTCTTTCAGAATAAATTCGCCTGTGAGCGGGAACCTACATGCAAGGAGGCGGAAAAATGGATTGGTTTTCTGTCATTCAGCGGATCTGTTCACTGCTCGTGATTGGGTTTGTTTTATTCACATATGGTTGCATCCTTAAACAAGACAAGGCGGCAAAAAGCAGAAACGAGCGCTAGCGCTCGTTTTCGACATGTTCGGCAATTGTTTGCTTTTTAATATTCCAGTGCGATTCTGTCCATCGCACGGATTTGTTTTTTAAAACAAACACTTGTGGAGATTTATGAACGGTATCTAAGTCTTCGGCAATTTTGTTTGAAACCGGCCGGGATTCGATCACTTTTACGAACCCGTACCGGTAGGAATTGTTTTCATTCGCAAATTGCTTGTACTCTTCAAATGCTTCTGCCGATACAGGGCATTGCGTACTATGTTTAAATAGCAGCGATAGGGTGTCCCCACTTCCCTGTAAAAATGTTTGCCATTCTGCTTCTGTTGTTAGCTCTTCAATCATGCGATCATCCCCTTTAGCGTTCTCATTTTGTTGTACCATACCACACCTGTAAGCCGCAACCGCTCATTCTTAAATCCGTCACCCTAATTCAATGACAATACGTATCTCTGTATAAGATACCCCATCACCGGCATGTTCCTTAATTGGCTTTAAATAAGAAGAGCCGACTTCTTTGATTGCTTGGCGGATCAAGGCCGCCTTCTCTTTCTCAACGAGATTGGCGACACCTGTCGTCTCGTTGTTCTTCTCAGCAGCAATTAAATGTTTCACAATCGTTTGTTCGCTAAAACCGAGTGTTGCCGCGATTTGAGCTGGTGCTTGTCCAGCTTCAAAGTGCTTGATGACTTCCTCACGACTTACACGTTTGTGCCCGGTAGACTGTGCCTTATCCAAAGGCAAACCCGCGTTTTCTTGCTTCTCAAATTGGGTAAGGGTTTTTAAAAAAGCTTCTCCGTATTTGCTGAGCTTGTGTTCGCCCACGCCAGAAATCGTAGCCAATGTTTCCAATGACTGAGGGGCGACAGCGGCCATTTCTCTTAATGTTTTATCGGAGAAGATCAAATAAGGAGGAATTCCTTGCTCATCAGCCAATGCTTTCCGCTCAGCACGGAGTGCGGCAAAGATGGGGTCTTCGTCACTTACTGTTCGTTCAACCGTTTCTTTGTACTGATAAACTTGGCCTTCGCCTTTTAGAACCGCCGCGCCTTTTGGCAGCAATTGAATGGTCGGATACGAAGCAGGCGTTAACCCAATGTATTGTTCTGCTAGTAAAAAGTCGATAAATGCTTGGACTTCTTTTGCGGATCTGTCTTTCATCAGCCCGTATGTCGACAATTTATCTAAACCGAGCTGTTCAATTTTCTTGTTTTTTGAGCCTGTCAACACTTGGGCAATCACTGTTTTTCCAAATCGCTCTTTGACACGAACAACGCAAGAAAGCACTTTTTGCGCATCGCGTGTGACATCTTGCTGTTCCCCTTCCCGTTTGCAATTGCTGCATTTCCCACACGGTTCACCTGCATCCTCGCCAAAATAGCTTAAAATAAATTGCTCTAAACATTGGTTGGTATGGGCATAACGGCTCATCCATTGCAGTTTTTCAAAGTCATGTTTCCGTTTCTCTTCAGAGGCGTCGGACTGTTCAATAAAAAAACGTTGCGTTTGAACGTCTTGTGCTTGGTATAGCAACATGCACTCGCTTGGCTCGCCATCTCGACCGGCACGCCCGGCTTCTTGATAATAAGCTTCGAGCGTCCCTGGCATATTGGCATGAAGCACATAGCGAACATTGGCTTTATTGACGCCCATGCCAAACGCATTTGTGGCAACCATGACATCAGCCCGGTCATAGACAAACGCTTCCTGGCTTTCGGTCCGTTCCTTCTCTGGAAGGCCGCCATGGTAGAGAACAGCGTTTGTTTTTCCATCGATGGCTCTGTAAATCGCTTCTGCTTCTTTCCGCGTTGAGGCATAAATAATACCTGGAACCCCTTGGTTTGCTTCAACGTATTGCTGTAAAAAGGCGGTTTTTTTCTGTCCTTTCAACACACGCAATGTCAAATTGGTTCGTTTAAACCCAGTAAGATGTTGGTTGTTTTCATCAATGTGAAGGCGCCTGCATATGTCGCGCGCCACATCCGGTGTCGCCGTCGCCGTAAGCGCTACAACTTGCACTTTTTCTGGTAGTGAATCAATCCAGTCGGCCATCGTCAAATAGCTTGGCCGAAAGTCATGCCCCCACTGTGACATGCAATGGGCTTCATCAATGGCGATTAAGGCAAGGGGTTGCTTTGCCAACGCTGCTTGAAACGATGGCTCATAAAGGCGTTCAGGTGCAACATACAACAACGAAATGTTTCCGTCAGCGACATCTTTCAAACGCTTTCGTTCTTCTGCTTTCGTCAATGAACTATTAATGTAAGTAGCAGGTATGCCGATTTCATTGACAGCGTCTACTTGGTCTTTCATTAACGCAATTAAAGGAGAAATGACGAGCGTAACGCCTTCAAGCACGGCAGCCGGAATTTGATAGCATAGAGACTTGCCGCCGCCAGTTGGCATGACGACAAGAGCATCTTCCTTATTTAAAATTGACTCAATAATTTTTTGTTGGCCAGGCCGAAAAGCCGTATAGCCATACAATGACCGCAACACGTGCTCCGCTTGATCCAATAACGCCTGTCCCATTTGAACACTTCCTTACATAGACTGATCTGTTCTATTTAGTATAGTACGAGGCTAATAATAAAGTCGACTCCCTCTTAAGAGAAATCCTTTAACATAAAAACAACATTCAGTTGTCTTAACACAAGCAAGCACAAAAAAGGACAAGTATCGGTAAATGTCGTATACTATCATAGAGTTGATCCAATTCCGATAAAGGAGTGTCTGAACATGAAAATGGTGACATTAAACAACGGTGTAAACATGCCGCAGCTTGGTTTTGGTGTTTGGCAAGTGCCAGATGAAGAAGCAACGCCCGCTGTTGCTAAAGCGCTCGAAGTGGGATATACGTCGATTGACACAGCGATGATTTACAAAAACGAAGCCGGCGTTGGGAAAGCCATTAAAGAATCGGGCATTGATCGAGAAAAGCTATTTATTACAACGAAAGTGTGGAATGCAGACCAAGGGTACGAGCAAACACTGAAAGCGTTTGATGCGAGCCTGGAGCGCCTTGGCCTTGACTACATCGACCTCTATTTGATTCATTGGCCGACGCCTCATTATGACCAGTACATTGAGACATACAAAGCGCTTGAGAAATTGTACAACGATGGCCGCGTCCGGGCAATCGGCGTTTGTAACTTCGACATTGACCACTTGGAGCGACTCCTTGACGAGTGCGATATAACGCCTGTATTAAACCAAGTGGAATGCCATCCATACTTTGCCCAAAATGAACTAAAAGACTTTTGTGCCAAACACAATATTTATGTGGAAGCATGGAGTCCCCTTGACCAAGGCGGCGAGGTACTAACCGACGAAGTCGTTGAAAAAATTGCCAAAGCACATAACAAAACTACGGCACAAGTCGTCCTCCGCTGGCACTTGCAAAATAATACAATTGTGATTCCTAAATCAGTCACGCCATCGCGGATTGAAGAAAACTTTGATGTGTTCGATTTTGAACTGTCCGATGAAGAAATGGATGCGATTAATCGCCTTGACCGCAACCAACGCCGGGGCGCTAAACCGAGCGAAATGAATACGCGTTAAAATCCAACCAGCAAGCCCTTTCGGGTTTGCTGGTTGTTTCCTTTTTGACATTTCCAGTGATCGTAAAAAATAGGGATTTCTATGATTTTCGTGAAAATCGCTGCTTTTCGTTTACATGCAACGGTTTAAACGGTAAACTACGTAGTAGTAGTAGATGAAAGAGATAGGGATCCGACAGCGGCATCCTTTTATGCTCAATGTGTAGGAGGCTTTTTTTATGATTACTGTAGCGAACGTTGGTTTGCAATATGGCGGACGCAAACTATTTGAAGACGTTAATATTAAATTTACGCCAGGCAACTGTTATGGTTTAATCGGCGCCAATGGAGCTGGCAAATCGACCTTTTTGAAAATCCTTTCAGGGGAAATCGAATCTCAGACAGGGCATGTTTCGATGAAAGAAGGTTCGCGCCTAGCTGTTCTTAAGCAAAACCATTTCGAATATGAACATGAAGAAGTGTTGCAAACCGTCATTATGGGACATGCACGCCTCTATGAAGTGATGAAAGAAAAAGACGCCATTTATATGAAAGCTGAGTTTTCAGATGAAGATGGCATGAAAGCAGCTGAGCTAGAAGGCGAATTTGCAGAATTAAACGGTTGGGAAGCTGAGTCAGATGCAGCCGTCCTATTAAAAGGGCTCGGCATTGGCGAAGACCAACATCATAAAACGTTGTCTGAGCTTGCTGAATCAGACAAAGTCAAAGTGCTTCTGGCACAAGCGCTATTTGGCAAACCGGATGTGCTTTTACTGGACGAGCCGACAAACGGCCTCGATTTAAAAGCGATTCAATGGTTGGAAGATTTTCTTATTAATTTTGAGAATACGGTCATTGTCGTTTCCCATGACCGCCATTTCTTAAATAATGTCTGCACGCATATTGCCGATTTGGACTATGGGAAAATTGAGCTGTACGTTGGAAACTATGATTTTTGGTATGAATCGAGCCAATTGGCCTTAAAAATGGCACAAGACCAAAACAAAAAGAAAGAAGAAAAAATCAAAGAGCTTGAGAACTTTATCGCTCGCTTTAGCGCCAATGCCTCCAAATCCAAACAGGCGACTTCGCGTAAAAAGCAATTAGAAAAAATCACCCTTGACGACATTAAACCTTCCTCGCGCAAATACCCATACATCCACTTTTCGCCAGCACGTGAAATTGGAAATGATTTGCTTTTGGTTGAAGGGTTGTCAAAAACCGTTGATGGTGAAAAAGTGTTGAACAATGTGTCGTTCCGCATGAACAAAGACGATAAAATCGCTCTTGTTGGTTCAAACGATGTCGCCAAAACGACGCTATTTAAAATCTTAATGGGTGAAATCGAGCCTGACGAGGGCACATTTAAATGGGGAATTACGACAAGCCAATCGTATTTTCCGAAAGACAACTCTGCCTTTTTTGAAGGAAACGAGCTAAATCTTGTCGATTGGTTGCGTCAATACTCTCCTGAAGATGACAGTGATACGTTCTTGCGTGGTTTTCTTGGCAGAATGCTCTTCTCTGGCGAAGAGGTGCTTAAACAAGCAAACGTTTTATCAGGTGGCGAAAAAGTCCGTTGCATGCTGTCAAAAATGATGCTCTCTGGCGCGAATGTGCTGCTGTTGGATGAACCGACAAACCATCTGGACTTAGAGTCGATTACAGCGCTCAACAACGGGTTGATTAATTTTAAAGGGTCGCTCTTGTTCAGTTCCCATGACCAACAATTCATTCGCACGATTTCAAATCGCGTCATTGAGTTGACAGCGGATGGCATCATAGACGAAGACTCGTATGAAGATTACTTAAAACATGTAAAATAAACATCGAACCCCCCGTTGCCTTAGCACGGGGGGTTCCTATTGCGACAATAAGCGCCTACTAGCCTTGAAAATACTCTTTATAATAGCCGCCCACTTTTCCAGTATTGTCAATGACAAAATAAAACTCGTCGGTTTCATTTTTAAGCGGATATTCTTTCCCTGCTGTCAAAGCACGGTTGACAATATATTTTTTCGCATCGGTATGTACACATTTCACCATGCGTATCGTCGGTGCATTCGTCCACGTTTGGTGAATCACTACTGATCGTCCCTCCTTGTGCTGCGTTCCTTTATTGTACAGCAAACAGGGCTGGTTCGCCAGCCCTGTGCTGTCTTATCTTCTTAGCCTTCCAGCAACAATTGTTCAGGATCTTCAATCAGCTGTTTAATTTTCACGAGGAAGCTAACAGCTTCTTTGCCATCGACAATGCGGTGGTCATAAGAGAGCGCCAAATACATCATTGGCCGATTTTCGAAACGTTCGTTGTCAATCGCTACTGGGCGCATTTGAATTTTATGCATACCGAGAATGCCTACTTGCGGCGCGTTCAAAATTGGCGTTGACCAGAGGGAGCCAAACACCCCGCCGTTCGTAATCGTAAATGTACCACCTTGCATATCTGCCAGTTGCAATTTATTGTCCCGTGCTTTTTTGCCAAGTTCGCCAATGCCTTTCTCAATGCCAGCAAAGCTGAGGCGATCGGCATCCCGCAATACAGGGACAACGAGACCGCTATCTGTCGAAACAGCAATGCCAATGTCATAAAACTTCTTGATGAGAAGCTCATCGCCTTGAATTTCCGCATTTAGAAGCGGAAACTCTTTTAAAGCGCCAACAACGGCTTTTGTAAAGAAAGACATAAATCCTAACTTCACACCATGTTTTTCAGAAAATGCATCTTTGCGGCGGCTACGCAAATTCATAACTGCGCTCATATCGACTTCGTTAAAAGTCGTCAACATCGCTGTTTCATGTTGAACATCAACAAGTCGCTTTGCAATCGTTTGCCGGCGCCGTGACATTTTTTGCCGTTCAACAGGTTTGCCTGCTTCCCCTTCGCTTACTGGTGCAGAAGACGGCTGTGCTTTCGGCGCTTCTGTCTGTTTTGGTTTTGCTTGATGGGCTTCGATATCTTGGCGGCGAATTTTTCCTGTTGGATCCGTTGGCGTAATCGCATCAAGGGAAATGCCTTTTTCACGCGCCAATTTCCGTGCTGCTGGCGAGGCAAGCGGGCGGTTGTTGCTGACAGCTTCCTCTTTTTCTGGCTGTTGCGTTTGCTCAGCTTGCTTCTCTTCCTGCGGTGCTTCCTCTTTTGCCGTGGCTTCTTCCTTTGTGCTTTCGCTTGTTGCAGAGGAGCCGCCGGCAGAGCCGCTTTCATCGATAATCGCGATGACTTCGCCAATTTCTACGGTATCGCCTGGTTCCCGTTTGAATTCTTTAATCACGCCAGCCGTGTCCACGGGAATTTCAGCATTGACTTTGTCTGTTTCAAGTTCAGCAATAAACTCCCCTTGCTCGACATAATCGCCTACTTCTTTCAACCACTGGGAAATGGTGCCCTCTGTAATCGATTCTCCAAGCTCAGGTACTTTGATTTCAGTCACGTCAAAAAGCCTCCTTAGTTTTTGCGAGTCAATGACTCCGTTACGATGCGTTTTTGTTCTACTTTATGGGCATTGGATACGCCTTCAGCTGGGCTTGACCGGTAGGTGCGGCCAATATAGCTCAACGGAACCCCTGAAGGCAAGATTTCGCGAATGCGCGGCTCCATAAAAGTCCAAGCACCCATGTTTTTAGGCTCTTCTTGTACCCATTTGACTTCTTCTAAGTTAGGAAACTCTTTTAATCGTTCGCGAATCGCGCGGCGCGGAAACGGGTACAGCTCTTCTACCCGGATAATGTGAACCCAACTCCAGTCCTCATCGTTTTTGTTCACATAATCTTGCAATTCAATTGCTAGTTTTCCACTGCACAATATAATCCGTTTAACCGCATTCGGATCATGACCAAGCGTTGGCTCTTCCAAAATCGGCTGAAACTCGCCTTCTGTAAAAGCAGACGTTGGCGAAGCAACCACTTGGTTACGGAGCAAGCTTTTTGGCGTCATGATAATAAGTGGGCGCACTGTATTCTTTTGCAAAATCTTCGCCTGGCGCCGCAAAATATGGAAATATTGTGCGGCTGATGTGCAGTTGGCAACTGTCCAGTTATTCTCTGCTGCCGAGCTCAAGAAGCGCTCGACACGCCCACTTGAATGCTCAGGGCCAGCCCCTTCATAGCCATGAGGCAACAAGACAACAAGACCTGACTTTTGCCCCCATTTTGCTCGCCCAGCCGACACCCACTGGTCAAACATTACTTGGGCGCCGTTGACAAAGTCGCCAAATTGAGCTTCCCATAACACAAGCGTCTCTTTTGAAAAGACATTGTATCCGTATTCAAAGCCCACGCATGCCTGCTCCGTAAGAGGGCTGTTGTAAACGGCAAAGGATGCGTTGGCATCTTTAATCGTTTGCAGCGGTACATGCGTTTCATTGGTTTCCCGGTCATGCAAGACAAAGTGACGGTGCGCAAACGTGCCACGCTCACTATCTTGGCCACTCAAACGGACCGGTGTGCCATCATGGAGAATCGAAGCAAACGCAAGGATTTCAGCCAATCCCCAATCGACATTGCCTTCGCCGTCAAATGCATTGGCACGGCGCTTTAAGATTTTTTCAAGCTTTTGGTTTGGTTTAAAGGAGCTCGGCCAGTCAAGCAACTGCTCATTCATGGCAACAAGCTTTTCTTTTTCGACAGCGGTTTTCACTTTTGGCAAGCCGTCCACAATAAAGTCAGGAGGGCTCAGCTCATACTTTTTCTCTGATTTATCGCTGTTGACTTTGTTGTATTCTTCCAGCAAGTAGTTGTACATATCGGTATCTAGCTTCTGTGCTTCTTTAGCTGTAATCACTTGTTCAGCTTCAAGCTGTTTAGCGTAAATGGCGCGCACGGTTGGATGTTTGCGGATTTGCGCGTAGAGATCAGGCTGTGTCACCGCTGGCTCATCGCCTTCATTATGGCCAAACCGGCGGTAGCCAATTAAGTCGATTAAAAAGTCTTTTTGGAATTTACGACGGTACTCGACTGCAAATTTAATCGCCCTCACGCAGGCTTCCGCATCATCTGCATTCACATGCACAATTGGAATTTCAAAGCCTTTAGCCGGATCGCTTGCGTATGTAGTTGAACGCGAATCATGCATTTCAGTCGTATAACCGATGTTGTTGTTGGCGATAATATGGAGCGAACCGCCGACATGATAGCCGTTCAAACGGCTTAAGTTAAGTGTTTCCGTCACGACGCCTTGCCCTGGAAATGCGGCATCGCCGTGGATAAGGATCGAATAAGCCCTTGTCGTGTCTTGTTTAGGTGCGCCTTTGCTGCTGCGATCCTCTTGGGCAGCCCTTGCATATCCTTCAACAATCGGCGAAACAAACTCCAAATGGCTTGGGTTGTTAGCAAGGGACACAATCGTTTGCGCGCTTTTGTCGTCGCTAATTTGCCGGTCGGCCCCTAAATGGTATTTTACATCGCCAGTCCAGCCTGTATAGGTTTCTCCAAGGCCTTCTGACGGGGCATTTAATTTGTTAGGCGCTTGCAGGAATTCCGAAAAGATCGCTTTATATGGTTTCCCAAGTGTATGGGCTAAAACATTGAGACGTCCTCTATGTGCCATGCCGATCATAACGTGGTCAGTCTTTTCTTTTCTGACTTCCCTAATCGCTTTATCAAGCATCGGCACAAGCGTATCAAGTCCTTCAATTGAAAAACGTTTTTGCCCAACAAAGGTGCGGTGGATAAACTTCTCAAAGCCTTCTACAGACGTTAGTCGTTCAAGCAGCGCTTTTTTCTCCTTATTTGGCAACTCATCGGCATACGCTTCAGACTCCACTTGCTTGCGGAGCCAATTGCGTTCCTCTTCATCTTGAACGTGTCCAAATTCAAATGCCATCGTCTGCGTATACACTTTTTTCAAATGTTCGATCGCTTCGAGCCCATTTTTTAAATGCGGCGGAGCATCCTTGCAAATCAGCTTGACAGGTACTTTTTTCAATTCTTCTTCCGTTACGTTAAAGCGGTCATAGTCTAGCAAATTGCTGTTTTTGTCGGTTTTCCAAATCGGCTGTATGTCAGACACCAAATGACCTTTGGCACGGATATAATCAGCCAGCCTCACCGCTCCTACTACTGCGCTTATCATGTCCGCCCCGATTGTTTCCTTTGCATTAGACGAGCTGACGTTCTCTTCTAAAGCTGGCGGACCCCATTTCTCAAAGTGGGCACGCGTTTGTTCATCTACGGAGTTCGGGTCTTCCACATATTGATCGTACAGCTCAATCACGGCTCCAAGGTTAGGACCATAAAATCCTCGCCAAGGCTTTTCCGGGCTGTGTTCCTTGCTGGACATGTGATATAAACCTCCTAAAACGTTTCATTCGCCAAAGGCGAATTCTTTTTCAAGCGCTTACAAACCTATTTTACCATTTTCCAGCCTGTATCTCAAAAAAAATGCATAATAATTGACGAATTATGCCACATTTTTTGGATCGTCGACAATGGAAGCGGTCACTTCGATTTTAGCGCGTTTGCGCGCGAAAATCCAGTGTTTTTATCGAGCATTCTGCCTATTTCGTCAAAAAGCGTTTCCGTCTTTCGGATTAGGTATGAGTTCCCAATTTTTTGCCGCGATTGATTGTAGCTGTTTCGCCTCCTCTTCTTCTAGTTGAATGGTCGGTTCATCACAGCGCTCTTCTTGAAATGTTGCTTCTATTAAAGAGCCGTCTTTTGCAATAATGAGCTGTGCCCCTGGAGCCTCCATATCAGCAAGGGGCGGATCCAGTTCAAAAGCAAGCTGAACAACGATCCAGTCTGGCAATACATCAACATGAAATAGCGAGACATTCGTAAATGCGGCTTGATGGCGCGTATACGTATCTATTCGAATCATCTATTGCTCCCTCCCCCCTCTTCATCATACCAGTGGCAGCGTGTGGTTAAAAGCCAACAAGTTGTCAATCGTCTTTCCTAGCGCTTAAACTGCATTCCTCTAGTGCTTACCGCGTTGCTCAAATAAAAGAAAGTGCCAGCCCCCTTCTTTGACAATCGTCTTAGCAGACAGCAAACGAAAATGAGCCTGTTTGCTTGCTTTGACCAACTCTTTCTTTGAAGGAAGAGGGTGCATTTTTTTATGGGCGCTCATGAAACTGTTAAAAGCACTAGCGAATCGCTTGCCGTGCTTCCCATCGGTTATAGGGCTAATGACAATGAGCACTCCGTCGGTTGCTAGCTGCGCCGCTGCCCGTTTAAACATCTCAACGCGTGTTTCAGTCGAAAAGTAATAGAGGATATTGTTGAACATTAAAACGTCATAAGGACGCTTGCCTTGAAAGTGAAAAAAATCACCTTCGATAATGGTAGCATTTTCGTTTACATTGTTTTTTCTAGCGGAAACGCACACTTCGTGGTCGACTTCAATCCCGTCAAATTGTGTACCGGGAAATGTGTGCGCCAACCGTTTTACATAGCCACCGTAGCCGCAGCCGACATCGAGCACAGATTCGGCTTTGCGTTTTTTTATGACGGCAGCAATTTTTGGCACAGCCAATGCTTCAAGGAGACTAGAGGTGCCCGCCACCATATCGGCCATCTCAGGAGGAGGATCTTGCTCTTTGTTGGGAAGTTGTTCTCGGTAGCTTAAAAGGGTAGGCATATGCAATTCAAACAGCTCCTCGAGCAAGATACCGACTGAATGCTTGCTTTCTTTTGTTAAATATTTGCCCATCTTTGGTTTGGTTTTGATTTTGCCGCCTTTGCTTTCACGCAAGTGGCCGACCGCAACGCCCACTTCGACCCAGCGCGACAACAATTCGGGTTTGAGGCCGTGTTTATCCGCTACGTCGACGACTGTAGCGCCACTCTTAAAATAAGAAAATAAATTTAAGCTATAGCCCAAATAGGCATGCCACACCTTTAAAAACGGTTCCGCCTCTTTCAGCCACTTTCGAGCATTCCATACTTTTACATATTCATTTACCGCCATTTGCCCACCCCTTTGCTTCCTTTTCGCATCTAATTCGCTTAGTATATGGTGAATTCGTTTTTGCGGGGCGAAAGCGAACTTAACGTCTGTCTCCATTTATTTTCCACCAATAGAATTCTAGCCTTACAGCAACCGGTGTTGCCCCTCCTTGCCATTCCCAAAATCGTCAACATTGAAACGATTCTTTCTATGTTCTTTTTTCAATTGTCATGTTACGATAAGAGGGTAATTTGTGCAGAAAGAGGCTCGATTCATGCGAAAATGGTTTTTAGGTATTTCGTTGTTTTTTCTTGTTTGCTTGGTCGCAATCGTGTTGTTGTTTGAACAAAATGACCGCTTTCGCCAAAATGTTTACAAAACCATTATTGCCGAAAACCAAATTCCTGAAGATTATGTGCCTATATACAAAGAGGCAGGCGAAGAGTATGGCGTGCCTTGGGAACTGCTTGCTTCCGTTCATCGCGTTGAAACGATCTTTTCAACAATGGATCCGCTCGAAAGCCCTGTTGGCGCCCTTGGGCATTTTCAATTTATGCCCCGTACATGGGTCGGCTGGTCTTACCCAGGCACTGACGACATCGGCAATGTCGCTGAAGATGTTGACATTACGGATACCGATTTAATTGAAGCCCATAACGGATATGGCACTGACGCGTCAGGTAGCGGCAAAGCCGATCCTTTTGACCTAGCCGACTCCGCCTACTCAGCTGCTCGGTATTTGGCTGACCACGGCGCACGTGAAGGCAATTATGAAGAGGCGCTTTTCTCTTATAACAAAAGCGAAGATTACGTAGAAGAAGTAATGGGGTACTACCACACGTATACAGAGGAAGGGTACGAGCTTATACAACTTCCACTAAACAGGCACAAAGCAGCAGGAACGTAAAACGCACACCTCCATTTGTAGGTGTGCGTTTTTTATGAAGCTGTAATCGGATCTTCTTCGACGAGCTTTACTGGAATAGGCTCCACATAGCCTTCTGGCTTGTCATTCGTCTCAGAATGTTCGTCTTCCCCTTGACAGCCAGCAAGCAGCGAGAGCGAAAGGAAGGCAATCACAAAAAAGACAGACGCCAGACGCTTATTCATCCCTATCCACTGCTTTCACATTCGGTGTAACAGACACGGCGACATTGCCTGCGACTGCTTTTGTAATCATGCAAGAAGATTCTGCTTTAAACGCTAAGCGTTCCGCCTTCTCCAGCTGGGTTTGCTCTTTTAATACCACTGTCGGAAAGTGGCGGATTGCTCGGAATTCAAAGATGTTATTCGTCACATCCACATCGGCCTCTGCATGAAGTGTCAATGACTCCACCTCGATTTGAGCCCGCTCAAGCATGGCAGCATACGTGATCAAAAAACAAGTAGCGGCAGCACCGAGCAGCATTTCGTCTGGATTCGTGCCAATCCCAGGTCCGCCCATTTCTTTCGGAATCGATATGGAATGAGATAAGTTGCCTGTTTGGATAGTACCAGTGCTATTACGGCCGCCGTTCCAGGTGGCATCCAATAAAAATTGGTGGATCATTGTCCATCACCTCGCTTAGGAAATTCAAGAACCCAACTAAAATAGTTGCCTTGCTGCTGATAACGCAACGTAGCGGAAAACGTTTTGCCGTTTTTTGATTTTAGCCCTTTTACGTTGACGAAGCCATGTTTTAGCAATGATTTAACCATCGTTTTCGTTGGCTTCTTTTTGAAGCGAGCCAAATACTTATCATTTTTCCAAATGACAAAGGGGCAGCCGCTTTTCCAGCCACTGCAGCCAAACGCTTTGTTTGTTTCAATCACAGGCTTTTCGCATAGTGGGCATTTGCCAAGCGTTTCCGTTACTTGGCGTTTTTTCGTTTTCGCCATTGATTCGATCTTGCCTGTCTCATCGGCTTTGATTTCTTGCACAGCTGTTTCAATAAAGGCAAAAATGCTTTGCAAAAATGACTGTTTGTCCAAGCGTCCTTTCTCAATATCGAATAACTGCTTCTCCAATCTCCCAGTAAAAGCTAAATCAAACAATCTTTGAACCGGAAATTGTTCCACTAGTTTGGCGCCCGTTTCCGTACAATGGAGCGCTTTTCCAGATGCATGAATATACCCAATATCTTTTAGCTTTTTAATGGTATCTGCTCTTGTTGCAGCTGTGCCAATCGCATACCCTTTCATAAGCTGCTCGGCATCGTCTTTGTCGAGCTTCCGCCCACATGTTTCCATAATATGCAACAACGTTTTTTCAGTATGTGGTTTAGGCGGTGTCGTCATATGGTCGCTCGTTTTTCCAGAAAGCGCTTTGAGACGTTCCCCTTCTTCCACATTGGGCAAAAACGTTTCCTTCCCGTTTACTTGCTCTACTTGGTGCCAGCCATCAGCTCGCTTTTCCCTTCCCTTTGAAACAAAAAACCCTTCTGCTACGCCTTCTTCTAGCTTTGTATGAATGGTCGTTTCTAGAAATTCTGCTGGCGGCATAAATTGCATTAGAAACCGGTTTTTTACCGCATTATAGACAATTGCTTCCTCCGTATTCAAGCGTTTTGGCAACATGTACGTCGGGATGATTGCGCTGTGACTTTCCACTTTGGCATTGTTAAAAATCCGTTTGCTCGTTGTAAAACGAATGTCCTTTTCATACGGCAAGCCTTTGCTAATGGCCTTAAGGACTGCCGCCGTTTTCTTGACTAAACTCTCCTCCAGCGCCGTGCTAGACGTACGTGGATACGTAATCAACTTTTTCTCATATAACGACTGGGCGATTTTTAAAACTTTGTCTGCCGTCCATCCCTTGTATTTATTTGTAATATGGCCTTGCAGCTGCGACAAATTAAACAAAACGGGCGGGTATTCTTTTTTCTCGTTTCTCTCAACATGCACAGCGCGTGCAAGTTTTCCAGGCAGCAGCGAAGCCACTTGCTCTAGCCCTTGTTTTTCCGAAAAGGCAGTCTGCTTCTTGCATGTATAAACGCCTTCATAGGTAGCGCCGCCGGCCGTTTGAAACAACGCAACCAACTTATAATAACGTTCAGGCGTAAATGCTGCAATTTCCTTATCGCGGTCATAAATAATCTTTAACGTCGGCAGCAAGACACGGCCGATATTTAAGACGCTTCCCCGCCCAGGTTGGTACTTCAGTGTCGCTACAGACGTTAAATTGATCCCAATTGCCCAGTCGGCCCATTGGCGGCTAACCCCGGCATCACGCAATGTTATTAACTCAGAATTAGGGCGCGCATGTTTTAAGCCGCGGAGCACTTCTTGTTTCGTCCATTCATTTAAGAGCATCCGGAACACAGGCTTATCGGCACGAAGATTAGAAATGATGCTGTCGCCAATCAACTGGCCTTCCCGGTCATAGTCACATGCTGAAATAATGCGACGAACGTCATGGCGTCGAGCAAGCCGGGAAATAATGGCAAGTTGTTTTTTCGCCCCTGTATCTGGTTTGTTGTACGTTGATTTCACTTTATATTTAAACTGAGTTGGAATGAACGGAAAGTAACTCTCCTGCCATCTGGCAAATTTGGGATCATAATCTTTCGCGTCATACAGTTCTAAAAGATGGCCAAACGCCCACGTAATTAGGTAAGCATCCCCTTCATAGTACCCATCTTTTTTCGCTTTAATCTCTAACGCATCAGCAATGTTTTTGGCCACTGATGGCTTTTCCGCGAGGATAAGATCCACCTTGATTCCTCCACTTTTTTGATTTTTAATCTCTCTCAATCATACCATACTTGCCCAAACCGTTAGACATATATTGCTTACCTTAGCGTCTACGATAGAATCGTCAGCCATTGTATGTTTAGACTGATTTATCATAGGGAAAAAGAATCTATTCCCTTTAAATTAGGAGTGAGAATGCATGTTAAGCGATTTACAAGACGATATCCTTTACGAAGCATGGAACAAAGCAGTCGAACACAATCTCGATGCAACGTTTATTGCCATTTTAAAACAGGAAATAGAAAAGCGTGGTTTCATTCCGTCCAATTAACAGATCGTGCTCGTCTTAGGGAAACAAACACCCCATTACCTACATGTCGATCAATTGCAGCGGCATTAAACGGTTTTGGCGACGACATAAACCAATCATCCATAAATGAACACATGCGGACTTAGCTGCTGTAACGATGACCATCGAGTATGTATTTGCCGCCTCTCTGTCTATACGAGTGTAATTAGGCGCCGCCTCATAGTTACATTTGTCATTTTGTGTCCGATTTCCTTATCCTTGGTTTGTCTGGTATGAGTAAAACTCGAAAGCATTGGCCCTTGTTTTTTCATTTAGTGACAAATGGAACTACTCGCCGGTTCAGATTTACGCGATACTACATGTATCCTACACACGAAAAGGTGATGAACATGGTGATTGCCTCTTTGCAAGGAGTGGTCAAACGATATGGCTCCCATCTTGCCTTAGATCATGTCGACTTGGACATTCATGAAGGTGAAATTGTCGGGTTGCTTGGTCCTAACGGGGCTGGGAAGACGACACTCATTCATACACTAACAGGCATGATTCCTTTTGATCGAGGAACAATCGAGTTATTCGGATCAACGAAAAACCCATTTACGAAAAAAAACAAATCGAAAATGGGGCTCGTCACTCAAGAATTAACTGTCTTTGAAGAATTGACTGCAAAAGAAAACTTAGAATTTTTTGCTGGCGTTTATGGCCTGCGCGGAGAGGAGCGAAAAAAACGCGTTGCTGAGGCGCTCGAATTTGTTGGCCTTTCCACAAATGCACGCTCCGCTCCAAACAAATTTTCAGGTGGGATGAAACGCCGCTTAAATATTGCTTGTGCACTCACCCACCAGCCAAAGCTGTTAATCATGGATGAACCAACAGTCGGTATCGACCCTCAATCGCGCAACCACATTCTAGAAGCTGTACAAGAATTACGAAAACGCGGCACGACGATTTTGTACACGACTCATTATATGGAAGAAGTGCAAGCGATTGCTTCTCGTGTCGTAATTGTCGACCAAGGGCAAATCATCACAGATGGCACCGTTGATGAGCTAATTAAAACGATTCAACATGAAGAAAAAATCAAAATCGATGTGACCGAGCCAGCGCTCGTACCTATTTCTCGTTTGGAACAATTGGATGGGGTGAAACAAGTTGTTGTTGATGGCAGCAACATAACCGTTATTTCAAAAGCCGGCGCAGGCAATCTTGACCGCGTCGTTTCAATTATCAAGGAACATGGCGGCTTGCTCGGCATCCATGCTGAAAAACCAAATTTAGAAGACGTTTTTCTCACCCTTACTGGCAAGCAGCTGCGTGATGGGGAGGCAAAAGAATGACCAATGTTCTTCCTACGCTGCGGTTTACCGTATTGCGGCTGATCCGCAATTGGATTGTGTTATTGTTGCTGCTCGGAATTCCGATTGTGTTGATTACATTTTTTGCGCTTATTTTAGGTGATTCTAAAACAGAAGCTGGTATGCCTTACATTCAAGAATCAACCACTTTTATGGTTCTTGCCTTTCAACTGTTTGGAGGCTCAATCGTCATGTCCTATATACATGAAGACTTTTTCACGGAGCGCCGTTTTCGCATTCAGTCACTGCCTTTTAACCAAACGCTGTATGCATTCTCGATCAGTGTCCTCGGGACGCTATTTTCCATTTTTCTAGGGGGCATTTTGGTGTTTTATTCTTTTTGGGTCTTCAATGTTGAATGGGGGAACATTGGCTGGGCCGTGTTTGTGATCGCATTAATGGCCCTGTTATCAAGCATCGTCTGCCTCATGTTCACGTTTGCCGTCAAACAGTTTAAAGTCGCAGAACGACTAAGTGAAGTGTATGGCATCGGTGCGATTGTGCTTGCTGGTTTATTTTTCCCCATGCCAGAAAATGCTTTTTTTGAGTTTATGGGTTCATATGGAAATCCATTGACGCTCGCTAGCGCTGCGATTTTTGAATATCAAGCAGGAAACGTTGCAGAAGTATGGCTTAATGTAAGCATTTTACTCGGAGCAATCATTGTTGCCTTCTTTGTCATGCTTGCGCTTGGGCGGAGGCGAATGGGATGACAATTTTTCAATTTGCCCTTAAACGAAGTTTTCGCAACAAGACCAACCTTCTATTTTTAACTCTCTTTCCTGTTGCAGCGATTTTTCTCCCTGCCAGTGAAATATGGCCTTTTCTTCCTTTTGGCTACCATTATTTTGGCGTGCTCATCTTGTTTGTCAGCATTCGTTTGTCTTCCATGATGTTGGAAGACCGGCTCAAAGGCGTTGTCAAACGTTTAGCTGTTGCACCAATCAGCCATCTACACTATCTTTGGCAAAACTTGCTTGCCTACATGGTAATTCTCCTTTTCCAATGTGCGCTAGCAGTTGGCGGAGGCGTTTTGTATGGCCAAGAGTTATACTCGCCCTTTGCGGTGTTCTGTTTGTTCGTTACTTTTAGTTTGACATCCCTTGCTTTTGCGCTTGCCTGGATTTCCCTGTTTCGCAACAAAGAGACGTCTTTTCTTGTGTTTATGTCCATTGTTGTGTTAATCGCCCTCCTTGGCGGACTTATTATGCCCATCGAGATGATGCCGGCCGGCTTTGAACGACTCGCTGTCATTTTTCCGACTTATTGGTTATCGTCAGGTATGAAGTGGATCGCCCTCGGCGGTCAGACAGCAGACATATGGCTCATTCATGGGATGCTCTTGCTCTATTCTGTCTGTTTTCTGATCATTGGCAGTATCCGTAAAATCGCTTAGGGTCGTTCTGCCGAGCTTTTTATCGACTCCTGGCACTTGAGCTAGGAGTCAGATGTCGTTATAGTTAAAGCTAGAAAAATGGTAGGAGGGCTAGCCGATGGCAAAACTGGCAAGACCAAGCTTTTATATGGGATTATGGCGAATCGGCGGCTTGTTTTTTCTTACAGTTTTGTGGTTTATCGAAAACGGAACGAAGGTCCCGTTTGTCTTGGTTATGTTGCTGGCAATCATGGCAGCGCTCCGTTGGCGAATACGATTGCCCAGCTGGACTGTGCTCATTGATTTATGTTTTTGCCTGCTCTTTTCACCATTTTGGGTAGGGAGCTTATATGGTCTTGCCTTGCCTTTAGTGGAGAGTTTATGGCGAGGAAGGCCCTATTATTGTGTGCCTATCCCTTTTATCGTTTTCGCCAGTGGAGCTGCCACTGTTCATTTCGTTGTCTTTCTTTTAAGCGCTGCCTTGTTTGGGACTGTACTCCGCCATTGGCAACAACAACGGACTTCTTTTTGGCGTGAAATCGACCAAGAACGAAAAGCACGTTATGAGCTGGAACGGTTAAAAATCGATTTGCTTCAGGCCAATAGCGAAACGGCACAAATGGCGGAACTAACAGAAAGAAATCGCATTGCCCGGGATCTCCACGACCACCTCGGCCACGATCTCACTGGCGCGCTACTCGCCCTCCAAGCCTATGAACAGTGTCAACATGGCGAACAGGCAGAAAAAATGTTTGCACAAGTAAAAAAACGGTTAACACGGAGCACAAAACGGTTACGGGACACCGTCCATGACATGACTCCCGTCGCCTTAATCGGCGAGCAAACGATTGAATCGATTACCGAAAACTTTACATACTGTCCTGTTTCTTACCAAAAGTCAGGCAATATGGACAGCGTCCCTGTCTATCTTTGGAGTTTGCTCATCCCTTGTTTAAAAGAAGCATTAACAAATGTCGCCAGGCATAGCGATGCGACAAAAGTCACTGTTCATCTAGATGTCACAGAGACGATTGTCCGCCTCAGCATCCAAGATAACGGCACTTGTTCTGCTCAGTCCACAGACGGCAGTGGCTTGAGAAATTTAAAAATCCGTGCACGCGCCGCTGGCGGGAGCTTGTCTGTAAATCGCTCATCGGGCTATTCGATTGTTTGTGTCCTGCCAATCCAAGAAAGGAAAGATGCGAGATGAACATTCTTATTGTTGATGACGATGCGCTCGTTTGCCAGAGTCTCGAACTGCTTCTTGGCAACGAAGATGATTTTACTGTCGTAGGCACTGCCAACAATGGCCGTGAAGCACTTGTACAAATAGAGAAAAAAGCGCCTGACCTCGTATTGATGGATATTCGCATGCCCGAAATGGATGGCATTGAAAGTACAAAAGAAATCAAAAGCCGCTGGCCAGAAATGTTAATTATGATGCTAACAACGTTCCAAGATGAACAAAACATTCGCCTCGCTTTGCAGGCTGGAGCAGAAGGGTATTTGCTCAAATCGACAGCGGTAGCCAATATGGCCAAGCAAATCCGTGCCTTAAGCGCCGGTTCATCTGTACTGGACGCCGATGTGCTCAAGCAATTGGTGAAACCCCATGCCGACGCCCTCGCCGGATTAACAAAGCGGGAAAGTGAGATTGCCGAATGCATTGCCCAAGGGCTTTCAAACAAAGAAATTGCAGCCCATCTATTTTTAAGTGTCGGTACTGTACGGAATACACTCTCTGTCATTCTTGACAAGCTCGAACTGCGGGATCGCACCCAACTGGCGATCTACTATTGGAAACATCAAACAAACAGATAATAGGCGTGGGCCAACTTCAATAGAAGACTCTGTGTTGTGTTTCATACAAAAAAAGCGCAGGGTTGTCCCCTGCACTTTTAGTCCGTAGTTAACGCTTGTCCTTCGTTGCTCATGAACATACATCTTGTTCGCCTCTCCACACGAATGACAAAGCGTTTTCGGCAAACGTGGACGATGTTGTTGCCATTGGCGGCAACGTCAAAGCACCGCGTCCCCTTTGCAAGTCTATTAGCGGTTCGTTATCGTTTCAGGATACAGGTCATGGTTCATTAACCGGTAGTTCGCGATTTCCTCGTATTTTGTCCCTTTTTTGCCATAGTTGCAGTAAGGGTCTATGGAAATGCCGCCACGTGGCGTAAATTTTCCCCACACTTCAATATAGCGTGGATCCATTAATTCAATTAAGTCATTCATAATCGTATTGACACTGTCCTCATGGAAATCGCCGTGGTTGCGAAAACTAAATAAGTACAACTTCAGCGACTTGCTCTCAACCATTTTTTGCTCAGGGATATAGCTAATGTACAAGGTTGCAAAATCAGGTTGCCCTGTTTTCGGACATAACGTCGTAAATTCTGGGCAATTGAATTTAACCATGTAATCCCGATAAGGGTGCTGATTGTCAAATGTCTCAAGAACACGAGGGTCATAACTGTATTTGTATTCCGTTTGCTCACTGCCGAGCAATGTCACATTTTGAAGCTCTTTTTCTTGTCTTCCTGCCATAGTATCTCCTCCTACACGCCCCGCTTATTGCCCCATAGCCATGTGTGCAGCTGTGGAAGAACTCGGACGTTGTTCATTTCCTTGTCAGCTAGCGCCTTTTCGACGAGAGCTTCGTAAGCGCCCATTCGTTTCTCCAGAAAGCGAGGATCCTCTTTTTCAGCAAAATCTTCATTCCCTGTTTGCAAGTAAAAAGGCACTGTTGGATAGCGCTTATGCACATGCTTCGCGTATTGGTAGTCTGCGTCATCAAACACGACAACCTTTAAGCTTACCGCCGGTGCTTGTAATTGTTGCAAAAACAAATCGAGCTTTGTCCAATCTGTCTCCATTCCTGAACTTGGCGGTTTCGGACTAACTGTCACTTCATCGACGCGATTGATCCAACATTGAAAGATGCTTCCTTGTGTTTCAATCGCTGTGGCAACGCCCTTTTCATTAAGCAATGCCACCAGTTCACCTATGCCTTTATGAATCGCTGGATTTCCGCCGGAAATGGTGACATGGCTATACCCATTTTCACAAAGTGAATCAAGGCGCTCTATAATTTCTTCTGCAGACAACGGTTCACTCTTTTCGCTGCCATCCCATGTAAAAGCAGAATCACACCAGCGACAACGGTAATCACATCCGCCTGTACGCACAAACATCGTCTTCTGCCCGATCACCATTCCTTCTCCTTGAATGGTCGGCCCAAACAATTCAACAACGGGAATCAATTTAGCCACGGGCATGCTCCTTCGGCCGGTAGACAACATAACTAGTAGGCGTCTCTCTTACATACACTTGAATGCACAGTGGCCGATTTGGACAAGTATCAAGCTGCTCTTGGACGACTTTGTAAATGGTCTCCGCCATTTTTTCAGTAGAAGGAGGGGCCGTTTCAAACAGCGTGTCTTCATTAAGAAGACGATGGTCAAAGCGGCCATGAACCGCTTGTTTTAACTTGCTAAAATTAACAAGGAATCCAGTCTCGTCAAGGGCATCCCCGACAATCGTCAAATTGATAAAATACGTGTGCCCATGGACACGTTGGCATCGGCCAGCCCGTTCATCGTCAATGTAATGAGCAGCGGCCACATGCATATCTTTGTTCAGTTCATAGCGATATGAATGGATTGGCGCCGGATAAATTTGCTGGATCATTGGCCCGCACCTGCCTTCTCGCGCAAATAGAGATCCAATCCATTTTGACGGAGCTGGCAAGATGGGCAAGTCCCACAACCGTCTCCGCGAATCCCTTCATAACAAGTGAGCGTCTTCGCTCGAATGTATTCGAGTTGCCCCATTTTATCAGCCAATGCCCATGTTTCTTTTTTATTTAGCCACATGAGCGGAGTATGAATCACAAATTGTTCGTCCATCGCTAAATTCAACGTCACATTTAATGACTTAACGAACACGTCGCGACAATCTGGGTAACCACTAAAATCTGTTTCGCAAACGCCAGTGATAATGTGCTTTGCCCCCATTTCCCGTGCATATACAGCGGCAAACGATAAAAACAAATGGTTGCGCCCAGCGACGAATGTGCTAGGCGATTCCCCTGCTTCACCGGCTTGGACGCTAATATTTTCCCTCGTTAGCGCGTTTGCCGTAAGCTGGTTCAACAAGCCCATATCAAAGACTTTATAAGGAACCCCTTGCTCATTGGCGATGTCAACAGCACACTGGATTTCTTCCTTGTGGCGCTGACCATAGTCAAAAATGACTGCGTGGAGCGAACGATAACGCTCCTTTGCCCAGAATAGGCAAGTCGTGCTGTCTTGGCCGCCGCTAAAGACGACGACAGCTTTGTCTTCTAACATGCTACATTTCTCCTTTTGAGAACGAGCATTCGGATACTCCAACAATTGGTTAGTTTTTTATAGAGGGAGTTCGCGAACCTCTTCTTTCTAATTATCGTGCAACCTTCATTTTACCATGTTCTTGTGTGGATTTGTTTGCATATCTCCATGAAATTGGTAAACTACTATAGAAGGAAAATCATTCGTGCAGAAAGAAGGCGTTCGTTATGTCATTTCAAGAAAAAGTCGAGAATTACGCAAATTTGGCTGTGCGTGTTGGCGTCAACATCCAAAAAGGGCAAACATTGTTTGTGCGTGCGCCGCTTTTTGCCGCAGACTTCGTCCGTCTAGTCGCCAAAAAAGCGTACGAAGCTGGTGCCAAACATGTCCGTGTCGAGTGGAGCGATGAGGAATTAACTAAAATGAAATTTGAGCTCGCTCCAGACGAAGCGTTTGATGAATATCCAAATTGGCAAGCGAAAGCGCTTGAAGAAGAAGCAGACAACAATGCTGCCTTTTTAAGTATAACTGGCGGAAATCCAGACTTATTAAAAGACGCAGATCCTGACCGTGTTGCCAGAGCCAACAAAGCAGCTGGCATGGCATTAGACACATTCCGACGCTACATCCAGTCTGATAAAGTGAGCTGGTCGATTGTGGCTGTTCCTACAGTCAGTTGGGCAGAAAAAGTATTCCCTGACGCGAAAGGCGAAGAAGCAGTGACAAAGTTATGGGAAGCGATATTTGCGGCAACACGTATCAATGAAACAGACCCTGTAGCTGCTTGGAAGCAACACCTCGCCACACTTGATGAAAAAAGAAACAAATTAAACGAGCATCATTTCCATGCCCTCCATTACAAAGGAAAAGGGACTGATTTAACGATTGAACTGCCTGAAACCCACATTTGGACATCTGGAGGAAGCACAAGCAACGCAGGCATTGACTTTGTTGCGAATATGCCGACAGAAGAAGTATTCTCAGCTGCTAAAAAAGATGGTGTTAACGGCACTGTCATAAGCACAAAACCACTTAATTATGGCGGCACGCTGATTACTAATTTCACGTTGACCTTTAAAAACGGAAAAGTCGTCGATTTTTCGGCTGAACGAGGGGAAGAAACGCTGAAACGCCTGCTTGACAGTGATGAAGGGGCACGCTACATTGGTGAAGTTGCACTCGTGCCACACCGTTCGCCGATTTCAGACACAAACCTTATTTTTTACAACACCCTTTTTGATGAAAATGCGTCGAATCACTTGGCTCTTGGCAGCGCCTATGCTTTTAATATTGAAGGCGGCAAAACGATGAGCCCTGAAGAACTTGAAAAAAATGGTTTAAACCAAAGCATTACCCATGTTGATTTTATGATGGGCGCCGCCGATATGGATATCGACGGGGTGGATAAAGACGGGAACCGAGTACCTGTGTTCCGCAACGGCGATTGGGCAATTTAACCCGTTAAAAAAAGCGATGTGCTGGCTGCACATCGCTTTTCGTTTTATGAACGTACGAGTCCTAACTGACTATTTGCTTACTCGTTTGTTTTGCCTGCTGTCGTTCTTGCAAACGGACTTGCTTAAATTTATCGGTTTCTTTAACAATGACATTGGAAAGTAGCAACAGACCAATTAAGTTTGGAATCGCCATAAGCCCATTAAAGATATCAGCAATATCCCAGACAATTTGCACGCTTGTACCAGCGCCAATCATGACGACAACCACGAAAATAATTTTGTAAATAATTGTATTTTTATCACCGAATAAATAGCCGAAACATTTTTCACCATAATAAGACCAGCCAATAATCGTCGAATAGGCAAAAAAGATAATGCCGAATACAACGATATAATTACCGGCGCCAGGAAGGAAAAACTCAAACGCTTCTCCTGTAATGAGCGCTTGGTCGTCACTTGGTCGGCCAATATACAAGCCGCTCATGACGATCGTCAGCCCTGTAATCGTACAAACAATCATCGTATCAAGAAAGGTTCCCGTCATAGAGACGAGCGCTTGCCTGCCAGGATAGTCTGTTTTTGCGGCAGCAGCAGCAATTGGCGCTGAACCGAGGCCTGCCTCGTTCGAAAATACGCCGCGGGCAATCCCGTAACGAATTGCCATACCGATTGTGCCTCCTAAAGCGGCATCGGTATTAAAAGCTTCACGGAAAATCGTCGCAAATGCTTCAGGTACGTGTGTAATATTCATTACGATAATAATTAAGCCGCCAGTCATATAAAAGAGCGCCATAAATGGGACAAATACAGCCGATACACGGCCAATGCCCTTAATTCCTCCAAGTAACACCAAACCTGTCAATGCCATTAAAATAAAGCCCGTTACCCATGGATTGACGTCAAAGTTGGTTGCCAATGAACTTGCGACTGTATTGGATTGTGTCATATTGCCAATGCCAAAAGACGCCAAACAACCAAACAGCGCAAACAAAATAGCAAGCCATTTCCAACCTAGCCCTTTTTCAAGATAATACATCGGGCCGCCAGATATTTCACCTTTATGGTTAACGACACGGTATTTGACAGCTAAAATCGCTTCCCCATACTTGGTTGCCATTCCAAAAAAAGCCGCGACCCACATCCAAAAAAGGGCGCCAACGCCTCCTAAAAGAATCGCCGAAGCCACACCTGTCATATTGCCAATGCCAAGTGTCGCCGCCATAGCCGTCATTAATGATTGGAAATGGGAAATATCCCCTTCTCCACTCTTTCCTTTCTTTTTGCTTCTGCCAAACGTCAACCTTAATGCATAAGGCAAGTCCCTAATTTGCAAAAAACGAAGCCTAATCGTCAAATAAATCCCTGTTCCTACAATGAGGAACAATGTGATCGGCCCCCATACTACATTATTAATTGCATCGACTATGCTACTGAAACTCACAAACATGCCCCCTTTTGTCGATTTTTTTCTTTTTAAATTGAATAAATTTAGTTTAGTGAATTTATGCCTAGAAGTCTACAAAAAAAACCAATCTCGCTGATTAAAGCGAAATTGGCAACAATGATAGTAGTCAGTAGATGGTCGAAAAACGCCCCTCCTTTTCTTTTTTAGGAATTTCCTTCTTCTCCATATGTTCAACTTTTGCAAAATGGTTACCTTGCCCGACTTTTGCTAAAAACTGTTCTATTTCAGTCTCCTCGCCTTGGACTTGGATGACCACGGAACCTTCTGGGCGATTTTGAACTGTGCCCGTTACGGGATATTGGCTCGCTGTCTGTTCCACAAAAGCGCGAAAACCAACCCCTTGCACTCTTCCTGTTACTTCGACTTCATACCGTTTCATCATAGGCTCCCCCTTAACTGATTTGCTTGATTGTACCATACCCATTTGCCAAAGCAAAAAACGTCGCCCAAATTAATAGCAAACGCTTTCAATTGTGTCGATTTTGTGATAGTATAAAAGTGCACAAAACAGACACAATATTGACATCTATTGTTCACAAAGATGGAATACTTGGGAAAGGAGTGGTTCAAATGGATTTGTTTTTCGCCTATATGTTTGTCGCCAGCGCGACGCCATTATTTTTGTGGCTGGAACACCGAAAAATTGCCCTTGCCAGCATTCCGTTTATCATTGTCATGTGGGTGCTAGCCCTTGCCCACATTTTTGATGGATTTTTGTTCGACCTTCACCACTCTGCATTTGTCACAGCGTTTCTGATCAACGTCTTTATCGCCCATTTTGCTGCCCTTGTTCTTTATGTTTACCCACACCTCCGCAGCAAATCAAGGCGTTTTACACAGTCGACTGAATAAAAAAAGCGCATTCCAGCTCTGGGAATGCGCTTTTTTCTTTAAATGTGGCCCGTTCTCAATACTAGATAAGAACCGATTACAATAATCACCGCAATGATAATGGCAAACCATGTGTGGCCGACTTGCACGTAACCTGCTTTGCCTTCACCTATATGCATAAACATATGAAGCTGTACTGTCATCTGGATAAAGGCAAACACAAAGACAATAATGATACGTACATCCCAAGCCAAATTGGTTTGCGACATTACCCATACTGCTAGTAGCGTGAGGACAATTGAGAGCACAAAGCCAATCACATGTTTCCAAGGAAAACCGTGGTGGTTGGCTGCTGTTTCTTTTTCCTGTGCCATTTACACCCACTCCATTCCTAGCAAATATACGCCGGTAAAGATCATAATCCATACAACATCTAAAAAGTGCCAATACAGGCTGGCAATGAAAAATTTAGACGTTGTCCGCGGCGTAAACCCGCGTTTTAGCATTTGAATCGCCAACAACACAATCCAGCCGATGCCGATCGAGACGTGCAAGCCATGTGTGCCAAGCAGCACAAAGAATGTTGACCAATGGGCGCTTGCCGACAAGGTCGCCCCTTCATGGACATAATGAATAAACTCATATATCTCAAAGCCAACAAATCCAAGGCCTAGTAAAAGCGTCAAACCAATCCAGACAAGTGTTTGATTCATTCTACCGGCACGCATTTCATGGATCGCGATCCCACAAGTAAACGAACTTGTCAAAAGCAGAAACGTCATGATTAACACAAGGTTTAAATCAAACAGTTCCGCAGATGGCACGGCCCCGGCATTTCTGTCAACGAGGACAAAATACGAGGCGAACAGCGTTGCAAACAAAGCGAATTCAGCGCCAAGAAAAATCCAGAAACCTAGGATATTGTTGCGACCTTCAGCTGATTGATATTCAAGTGGTTCGTTTGGATTTATCGTTTCATGTGCTGCCACGTTTTACGCCTCCCTCGCTTTATTTTCAATTTCTGTAATTTCTTCTACACTTACATAATACCCGTCGTTGTAATCAAAGGAGCGGATGATCATGCAAATGAAAATTCCAATACCGCCTATAATCGCAAGCGGGAACCAACTAAATACGAGGGCAAAGGAAGCAATGAACATGATCAAACTCATCACTGGTCCAAGCCATGTATTGCTCGGCATATGGATTTTCTGGTAATTCGTATCGGCATTTGGATCAATGCCTTTTTCTTTCATATCCCAGAGAGCATCACGTTCCGCTACTTCAGGGACTTTGGCAAAGTTGTAAAATGGCGGTATTGCTGAAGACGTCGCCCACTCCAATGTGCGGCCGTCCCATGGATCGCCCGTTGTATCGCGTTTTTCATAACGCCAGCTGTAGTAAATATTATAGACGAACAACGCAAATCCAATCGCCATCATGAAAGCACCCACTGTGGAGAGCGCATTAAGCGAAAACCAATTGTCGGATTCCAAGTATGTGTAAATCCGCCGCGGCATGCCGTCAAGCCCGAGAAAATACTGCGGGAAGAAGCAAATATTGAAACCGATCATAAAAATCCAAAAGACCCATTTGCCAATTTTTTCGTTTAAACGATGGCCAAACATTTTCGGATACCAGTAAACCAAACCAGCAAAGCAGGCAAACACCGTTCCCGCAATAAGGACATAATGGAAATGGGACACGAGGAAATACGTGTTATGGTACTGGTAATCAGCTGCTGCCATAGCCAACATTACGCCTGTGACCCCGCCGATGACAAAGTTCGGGATAAAGCCAAGCGACCACAGCATCGGCACCGTGATTCTAATTTTTCCTTTGTGTAGCGTAAAGAGCCAGTTAAAGATTTTGACACCTGTCGGAATTGAAATCGCCATTGTTGTAATCGAGAAAAACGAGTTAACAGCCGCGCTATTCCCCATTGTAAAGAAGTGGTGCACCCATACTAGGAAACTTAAAAACGAAATGATTACAACGGAAGCGACCATCGCATTGTAGCCAAACAGCTTTTTGCGCGCAAACGTTGAAATAATTTCAGAAAAGATCCCAAATGCCGGGAGAATAACGATATACACTTCAGGGTGGCCCCAAATCCAGAATAGGTTGGCCCAAAGCATATCAAGGCCTTGGCCTTGCAAGGTAAAGAACGCAGTGCCGAACAGCCGGTCAAATGTCATCATTGCTAGCGCTACAGTCAACACTGGAAACGCAAGGACAATAATCATTGACGTGATTAAAACGGTCCATGTAAACATCGGCATTTTCATTAGCGTCATGCCTTTAGTGCGCATTTTAAAGATCGTGACAATAAAGTTGATCCCTGTGGCTAGCGTTCCGATACCGGAAAGCTGAAGACCGAGCGCATAAAAGTTTTGACCGACGCCAGGACTGAAGTCATTCGAGGCAAGTGGAAAATACGATGTCCATCCTGCCGCTGGCGAACCGCCAATGATAAAAGAAATATTAAAAAGTGCCATTCCAAAGAAGAATGTCCAAAAACTTAAATTGTTCAAGAATGGAAACGCAACGTCACGCGCGCCGATTTGTAGCGGCACGACAACGTTCATTAAACCAATCAGGAAAGGCATCGCCATGAAAATGATCATGATTGTGCCATGGGTCGTGAAAATTTCATTGTAATGCTGGCTGTTTAAAAATGTCATGCCTGGGGCGGTCAATTGCAAACGCATCATCATTGCGTCGACGCCACCGCGGAAAAGCATTAACAACGCACACGCAATGTACATAATCCCTATCTTTTTATGGTCAACGGATGTGATCCAGTCCGTCCAGAGCACTTTCCATTTTTTAAAATAAGTAAGGGCGACAATTGCAATTATACTTGATAAAGCGATGGAAATTTGCGCACCAAGTATAAGCGGGTCTCCCGTTACAATAAATTCATCCCATCTCAACGGTAAATCCCCTCTCTTCCGTTGTTTGCGCCATTACTCATCATCCAATTCCACTTTATATGTTCTTGATGTGTCAATTGGTTGCGTCAGTTTTGGCATTTCGTACGCTTTGCCTTCTCTCGAATGCGGATTTAGTGGCTCATATCCAAGTTCTGCACTTTTCTCAAGCGCGTATGTCGGATCATAAGCATGGTTGACAAACTCAAGATGTGTTGAAGAGAATGTCATTTCTTCAGCGTGACCTGGAACCATTAGATGTGCGTATTCTTCTTCTGACAATGGTGGTGCTTCCGCTTGCACTTCTTCCACCCATGAATCATAGCTCTCATCTGTTACGGCATTAACAAGGAACCGTTGCTCCGTGAACCCTTCGCCTGTGAAGTTTGCATTACGGCCATTGTACGTGCCTGGTTCATTAGCCATTAAAAACAATTCTGTTTCCATGCCCGACATGCTGTACTTTTGTCCACCAAGCTGCGGTACCCAAAACGATGCCATTGAATCTGCTGAAGTCAATTTGAACTGGACTGGTCGATCAACAGGGATATTGACATAATTGACCGTTTCAATATTTTCCTCTGGATAGCTAAAGATCCATTTCCAGTTTACGCTTGTTGCGTGAATGACAAGCGGATCAACTTGGACGCTGCCTTCAGCCACTTCAGGAGCTTCTTCCAAATTATAAATGGTTATGACAGTTGGTACAGAAAGAATGGTGACAATAATAATTGGAATAATCGTCCAAACGAATTCCAACTTGTGGCTGCCCTCAATCGACGGATCGTAATTGTCATTGTTTCCTCGGTCACGGTACTTGACAATCATGACTGTAAGCAAAACAAACACGACTAAAACAATGAAAATCATAAACCAGATGGATAGCATGATCAAATCGCTTTGCTGTTCCGCTACAGGACCTTGTGGGTCAAGGACCGTCAAATTCCCACAACCACTCAGAAAGAGACCGACCATCGCTAGAGCAAACCATTTAAAGACTTTCGATGGTGTACGCAATAAAATCACCTTTCTTTTGGCAAAATAACTAATTGTTGCATGTATACTTTGTGAAGCAGAAACCAGCAACATAGCTGTACTCCATCCTACCACTTTCGCTTAAAAAAAGCTCTGCTATTAAAGCGGTTACCAACAATTATCATAAATTCGACAAAAAAAAGTTGAGAAGCAGACACAACTTTCCCAAACTTTTCTTGTTAACCAATCATGCCTTTCCCTTTTTTTGTCCATACTAAACGTAAGGAGTGATAATATGAATGATCCATATTTATGTCCAAAGTGCAAAACCAACCGGACAAGGTTCCACCGCATCGTTCAACAAGTTGAACCTGTCAAATTAAGTCCACAAACTGGTGAAATTGTTGAAACGTACAGCGAAGATTCACTTGATGCCTTCCATATGCCATACAAAGGCCCATCGATTCGCATCCAATGTGGGGCGTGTGGATTAAACGAGGCTGAAGACACATTTGTCGCTTTTGCACGAAATAATCAGTTCCAATAAAAACCAGCCCCTATTGCCGGGCTGGTTTTTATTCAAATACTTGGATCATGTGCTTAAACAATAAATACACGCCAATCACATACGCTTCTGCCTCATCTCGCCAAGAATCACGGCCGTCGATCACTTCAACTGCAAATGGCTGGCTATTTTGTGGCTCAGGCAATTCCTTGTTTAGCGCCTCTTTCAAAAAAGCCGCCGCTGATTGCAGCCCTTTGTCCCCTCGCTCCATCACTTCATAGAAAGAGATAAAGCCGTGCATCACTCCATTAAACCGCTGTGCTTGTACATAGATCCCTTCATTATACAAACGTTTTGCCAATGCTTCCCCTTCATCACGTAACGGATCAAACTCGCCCGTTATAACAAGCGTGCTCGGCATCATCGACACGTCTTCAGCATTAAGAGGCGATGTGTAAGGCGATGTCCAATCCGCTTCATTGGGCGCATACGATTGTTGCGCCATTTCCATAACGGCCCGGGATAAAAAATAAAAGCCACTTGCATACATGTCACGTGACGGGAATTTCGTATCTTCAAAAGTAGCCAACGGGTAAAGGAGCGCTTGTCCTGACAAGGCAGGACCGCCTTCTTCTCCAGACATGATAGCAACAGCTGCAGCAAGGTTTCCTCCAGCGCTATCGCCAGCCACTGCAAGCCTATCTCTATCGCCATCTAGCACGTCTGCATGCTCATAAGCCCAGGTAAGGGCATCATAACTATCGTTTACCGCTGTAGGAAAAGCATAAGTCGGAGCAAGCCGATAAGCTGGGGCAACTACAATAGCACCAGTTCGGGCTGCGAGCGAACGGATAATATTGTCATGAGTATCCAAGTCGCCGTACCCTTCCAAAAACGCGCCTCCATGATAGTAAACAATGATCGGGTGTGGCCCAGCAGCGATAGGCTGATAAACAGTCGCTGGAATGTCTTCCCCATCCCTAGTCGGAACCGTGACTTGATGACGTTCAATCGTTGGCGGCGCTTTGACTGCTAAAAAAGCAGGCGCTTCCAGTTTCCCTTCAGGCAAAAGCCGGTTGTTAACGGCGTGAAGCAACACAGCCGTTTTTGGAGGCACTTTTCCCGCTTCTGTATAGCGCCAGCTTTGCACAAAAAAAATCGAGATTAAGCTGATCGTAACGGCCGCCAAAGCAAAGACCGCTACTCCCTTTTTGACAGATTTGGAAAACATCTCCATGAGTGCCTCCTTCCCGGCTATCTCGGTTTGTTTTCTTTCCAGTTCATTGCGATAAATTCGTCTCTTCCGCTTTGCGCCCGGTCTTGTTTATAAGCCTTTGGCTGCTTTTTATAAAAATCTTGATGCTCTTCCTCGGCCCGATAAAACGTGGATGCAGGAAGAATCGCAGTGACAATTAGCTTGTTAAAGCGGTTGCTATTGTTTAATTCTGCTTTCGACGCTTCTGCTAACTGCTTTTGTTCTTCTGTATAATAAAAAATAGCCGTGCGGTACTGACTTCCACGGTCTTGGAATTGGCCGCCATCATCCGTTGGGTCAATTTGCGGCCAGTACAGCTCAAGCAACTTGCTGTAAGGGAACTGTTCTGAATCATACGTAATCTCTACCACTTCATAATGTCCAGTTTCGCCCGTTTTTACTTGTTCATAAGTCGGATTTTTCGTATGACCGCCTGAATAGCCTGATACAATTGCTTTTATGCCTGGCAGCTGATCAAACGGCTGGACCATGCACCAAAAACAACCGCCTGCAAACATTGCTTTCTCGATTGCCAATTTTCATTCCCCATTTCTTCCTTTTCACTTCTATTCTTTCACATGAGAATGTTGCTAGTACTGCCTATTGTTCGCGGTTGGCTTGTTGTTCATATTCAAATTCGATTTCGTCCTTCTTACGACTATATTTCACCCGGACAAGCTGATCTTTAAAATACCAGCTATCTTGTTCTTCAATAAAAAACAAAAAACCGCCCTCTTCATAAACAACAGCCGGTTCAGTTGGTTCCGTTTGGCTCATCCCTAATGAAAAACCGCTTTGCAAGGATCCGCAGCCACCATAACGGCCATAAAATCGAATCGGGACAGGTTCTTCTGCTTCCGAAAACTCTTGTTTAAACCAATTTATCGCAGGTTTCGTAACCTTAATTTCCATCTAGTTTGCCTCCTTGTAGAGTCTTGCTTCGTCTTTCTATCATACCAAGATTTTTAATAACCGTCCAAAATCCGGCTTTTAGCAGCCTATTTTTTTGCATCAGAGAAACTTTTTTGCATAAGAGAATAAACTGTTTGAAAAGGAGTGACACAGCATGTTCGTTAAAAAAAATCATTACCTTTATGCATGCCTCCTCCATAAAGCCGGTCTTATTACAACTGAGCAGCTAGAGTTACTAAAACCAAAAAAGCGAATCCGTTAAATGGACTCACTTTTTTTCCAATAGTTGCCGATCAAGGGCATCGACGAGTTGATGGATGTCTGGCTTGGCCACATGCTCGGTTACGCCGGCTTCTTCCCCTCTTCGTTCCATCAGTCCTTTGTCTAGCGAAGAGAACGCAATAACGGGGGTTTCTTGATAGCGACTGTCTTGGCGCAAATGCCTCGTCAGTTCGTGGCCGTTCATATAAGGCATTTCTATGTCGGTAACGATCGCCTCATATAGTGGGCATGCATCATCCGTCAAATAACGAGACGCATCCCTTCCATTATCGAATGTTGTAACGTCTTCATAGCCAGCCTCTCTCAATGCATCAACAAGAAGTGAACGCAACGTTTTGGAGTCTTCTACTAATAGAAGCGGGTAGTTGCGACGGCGCTCGTCCGTTGCCATTGCCCCTTGCATATGAGACGGTTGGATAAAGTGAAGCACTTTCTCCAAATCAAGGGAGAAGGCAACGCCATTGTCTGGCAACGGAATCACCCCGCTCACAAACGCTTCTTTTCCTTTTGTGACAGCATCTGGTTGTTTGATTATGCTAGAGTGAGTACGGTGAACATGGGAGACAGGTCCCGTTTTTAACGCAAATAATTGTTCCCCCATCTCAATTACGAGAAAATAGACCGTTTCACTTTCGTCTATTTCCAAGAGGCGGTACAAGTTGATTAATGGAATTACTTGGCCGCGCACTTGAATGACGCCCTCAACGATGCTATGTCGGTTTGGTGATTCCGTTACTGGAACTGGTCGAATAATTTCTTTTACTTTTAATACATTTAATGCATAGGTAGACTGTCCTGCTTTAAACAAAACAAGCTCCTGGTCATAACGTTGCTCTTCCGTTTGAAATATGTTAAGCGCCATACGATTCCCTCCGAACTAAGCCTTCATCCTAATATATCGGCGCTTCTACCTTAGCGGTTTAGCCTCGGCCAGTAAAAATAGAGAATTTTGTACTAGCGCCGTTGATATCCCGACGCTTTATCTGCCTATTGCTTTTGTAATGAAATTTTTGTTGCAAAACCCTTCAACTTCCGATTCTTTATAATGTTTTAATAGTTCGTTTACTAAATGTTCATACATGCCTGCGTGCTCTAACTTGTCAACATGAATAGAAATACCGTCAAAGTCTGAACCAAAACCGATATGGTCGACCCCGCCCCGGCTTGCTATGTAGTCAATATGACAAATGAGATCGTGAATAGAAGCGCCCAGCTCGCTTTTTATAAAAGTAGGGTAGAATACGACGCCGATGAAACTGTCCTTTGCAATCAGTGCATCAATTTGGTCATCGTGCAAATTGCGGGGATGACGGCAAACAGCATACGCATTTGAATGGCTGGCAATCGTTTTTTTTGAGCATTCAAGGACATCCCAAAAAGCAGCAATACTTAAATGAGAAACATCATTCAGCACATGGTGTTTGTTATTCAATGCGATCACTTTTTTGCCAAATTCGGTCAGCCCGGCGCCACGCATTTCCCCAATGCCATCGGCGCATAAATTGGCGTCGTTCCATGTTAAGCCAATGGAGGAAACCCCTTTCTCATACAACCATTCCAATTTGCCCATATCTGCTCCTAAGGCATCCATCCCCTCTAAAGCAAGGACAGCACCAATTTCCCCTGCTTTCAAGGAAGAGATTTCAGCCAATGAGCGAATCGCCTTCATGTTCGGCACAGCAAGGACACGCTCATAAAATGCATTGATTTGCTTTTGCACCACTTGAAATTTTGATTCTTGCGGAACAGTTGACGGCACCCAAATGGCAAAAAACTGAACAAACACATTCCCTTGTTTTAACCTTGCTGCATTTGTCGCGATGTCTTCGTCATCGGCAAACGCTTTGTCCTCATCACGCCACAGTTTATAAAGAGCATCGCAGTGTGTATCAATTATCTTCATGTCAAATCACCTTTCTTTCCCTTTTCTCATATTATAGAGCAGTTAAAAGGGATGGAGGTTTGATGATGTCTGAACATTTCCCACGGAAACCAGGGGGCGGCCATGACTTTATGGCGTCAATCGATCAGTTTTTTCAGTCGGCATTTCGGAACTTTTCAACACAATTGTTTGGTTCCTCCATACCGGTACGTATTAAAGAAGAACCAGACCGTTTTGTGATAGAGGCCGAACTTACAGGAATTAAAAAAGAGCAAATTGAGTTGGAATCGCTACGGCAAGCACTTATTATCCGTGTCCGACACAAGGGCGAAATCACGACCATTGATGACGAGACGAAACTAATCACCAAACAACATGCTTCTTCCAAGAGTGAGCGCGCGATTCCTGTCCCATTTCCTTTTACCGAAGAGGACATTCAAGCCCATTATGAAAATGGGTTGCTGCGCATCGTCATTAAAGGAAAGCGGAAAACGATTTCGATTAAATGAAAGGAGGCTATGCCATGTTTCCTGCGCCACGACGCCCCCATCATCAGCAGATGAGCCATAATCAGGCGTTTATGCAACGGCAACAGCCTGGTTTTCAACATCCCCCTTATCAGCACCGACCTTATCACCAAATGCCACAACCGTTCCAGCAAAGCGGATTCCCGCAACAGGCGGCGCCTAAAAAGAAGTCGATCTGGAAAGCTCCGTTTACAGACGATGAAGGAAAATTCGACCTCTCCCGAACAGCGACTTCAGTCGATAAATTTGTAAAAACATTCCAGCAAGTGTCGCCGTATGTATCAAGAATTAGCAGTTTTTTCACTAGATAGCACGTGCCAGGCTAAAGTGCTGCCTGGCACAAATGCCTTACCGCCCACAGCGGCTATCGCCACCATCTGCTGGCATCGAGCTTGAACGGACTCGCTGGGCATAGGCTAGCACCCCAGTTGGTGCCACTAACTTTAGTCCCTGTGATGGTACATAGTCTACTTTAACTTCGTTCCCAATTTCCGCTTCTGCTTTTTCGTTATAAATCACCGTGAGTCCTTCAACGTCAACGGTTTGGTCACCTGCTTCCACAATTCCTTCTTGGATAAAGTACTCCACCATTGTGCTACATTCATACGTATCCTTGGCGGCAATACGGACGACTTCATGCCCTCGTTCGCTTAAATACGTATGGGCTGCAGCTGTTATCGAAACGTTCATTCCTTCTCCTTCCTGCGGCTAACTTGACCCGCTCGATGCTTTACAACAATCCATTTTGTTCAAACAAAAATGCATAAGGAATGTCAACAAAAACATAAAGCTTGTCGTTAAGCGGATAAGAATAGGTACGGATTTGCTCATCTCGTTCAATATCTGTATATAAATCCGATAAAATCCCTTTTTTCTCTACATTCATCCGCACAATGTTCTCAAGAAAATAAGGGCGCCAGCTCCAGTTTTTAGCGCGGCTTTCTTTCAACAGCAGCCAATTTCCTTCTGCATCTTTCTCAGCATTGGCTGATTGTTGGATCCCGTCTTCATCACAAATGTAGACGCGGAATGTATAAGCATTTAACGCTTTTGCCACGTTTAAAACAATTTCATCGTAGCCTTGGTCTTGTTTCAAGTCCTTCATTGCTTGTTTTAATGTTTGCGACAATTGGTTAGACAGCGTAAATTGCGCCTTCATTTTTTCTCTTTCATAGTGGATAAAGTGATGCATATCTTTTTTTAATTTGTCTTTAAAGCTGTTTTCGTCGACAAACCCTTTGGTTGCTTGTTGGAAATAAGGACCTTGATAGTAGCGCCCACCGCTGCGCCACGCATAATTAAACTGCGCAAACGTTTCAACCCCTTGAAACAAAAGGGTTGCGCCAATTTTGCGGGCGAAAAGAGCCAACGGCTGATGGACATCTCGATACATCCCTGGCAACAAATTTTCTTCTAGAAACGAGCAGTTGACGCAAATAACATTCGGCTTTAGTTTTGTGAACAACTCCAGTTGGTTGGCTGCTGAATAATCGGCATTCACTGCAAGCTGCACGCCTAAACTTTGCATATAGACCATCGTATGTTTCACTTCCAGCAACTCTTCAACGCTCTGTTCACACACAATGTTAACAATGATGCGTTTTAAGGGGATGCCGAGTTGCTGCATTGCTTCCAGCCGGTCCAACAGCATCTGACCTGCTTGTTTTTTTAATAGCCTGACATCATAATTGAAATAAAGCATTTTTTTTCCGTTTTCGGCTGTGTACAAGTCAATTGCTTTTTTCTGCAAATCGTCTTCTAGTTCGAGGCGGTATTCGCTAGGAATGCTTCTATCTTCGAAAAACCAGTTCAACTTGATCCGTTCATTTGCCTCCATCCAATAAGGTTGGACTTCATAGCCAACCACTTGCTGTTTGTCTGCACTTACGATCGGAAGAAAAAAAGGGATAACCCGGTTCTTGTTCATCATAATATCTAGCGGGTCCAATGGAATCACCTCTCCCACCCATTGTACCATACTCTTATCGTTCAAATACGCGCTTATGTCTTTCTCAGAAACCGTTTCATATGTTTTGCTATAAGGCTGGGCTTTTCTTCTGGCAACAAATGGCCACATCGCTTTAGCAAAATGAGTTGGCTGTTAGCTAAGTCTTTTGCTAAACGTACACTTGTTTGTACAGGAATAACGGGGTCTTCTCGTCCGTTGATGATTAAACAAGGCTTGACAATGGTATGCAGTGCTGCAGATGTTAAATCACCTTCCCTTTGCCGTGCAAGTAGGATCAATCCCTTGCCAATTGAGGCGTCGCTAAGAGGCAAAGTATATGCATTAACCATTGCTTTTGTAACTACCCGCTTATCGTAAACAGCTTCACACAAAAAGGCGCGCACATCTTGGCGACGAATGGCTGCGTAAATGGCCGGGGCTGCAAAAGGCAAATGCGATATAGCGCGGTATGTTCTTTTAACACGGTTTAAATAACCAGAGCTTGCCAACAGCACAAGGCGGTCAATTTGATCAGGGAATGCTTTGGCCGCATGCAAGGCCACTTGTCCGCCCATAGAATGGCCAACAATTGTCACATGTGCGTGGCCGAGCCTAGCTGCCAATTCAACGACAAGACGGGCATAACCATAAAGAGAATAGGCCGTTCCTGGTGCCTTACTTGAGCGGCCAAACACAGGCAAATCACAACTGATCAGGTGATAATCCTTGTGTAAATAAGGAACCAATTGATGAAAACAGGCTGAGGACGCTAAAAAACCATGCAACAAAAGCAACGTTCCTTTTGCTTCTTGCGTTTGGCAACGGTAGTATTCAAAATAAACGCTTGCTCCCTGAATGTATAGATACGATGCACGATCTGGCCGAACCTTTTGCACAACCAGCCCCCCCTTTTTGATTAGTGTTTCGCACGAACACGAAAAAAAACCGATTGCTCGGTTTTTAATCATCTAAATGGTATGGGGTTTCTTGATATACGTAGTAATTAAGCCAATTAGAAAACAATAAATTCGAATGGGCGCGCCATTGCAAAGGTGGGAGCGCATCGACATTGCCTTCTGGAAAATAATTAAACGGCGGATCACAGGCAATCCCACGCTTTACGTCGCGTTCGTATTCTTGTTTTAGCGTATGTGCATCATATTCAGAGTGGCCCATGACAAATACACGCTTTCCATCTTTAGAAGAGGCTATATAGACACCCGCCTCTTCCGAGGAGCTTAAAACGATCAGCTCATCAACACGCTCAATGTCTTCGCGGCTAACCGTGGTGTGGCGAGAATGGGGAGCGTAAAAAACATCGTCAAAGCCTCGTAGCAAATTGACGTTTTTCACCTCTAGCTTATGTGAATAGACGCCAAAAAGCTTTGTCGTTAGCGGCTTTTTCTTAATACCGTAATGATGATAAAGACCAGCTTGAGCCCCCCAACAAATATGTAAAGTCGACGTGACATTGGTTGTCGTCCAATCAAGGATAGACGTCATTTCATTCCAGTAATTCACATCATGGAAAGGCAACGTCTCAACTGGGGCGCCAGTAATTATCATCCCGTCAAATTTTTGTTGTTTCACTTCATCAATGGTTTTATAAAAAAGATTCAAATGTTCTTTTGATGTATTGCGCGGCGAATGGGTGCTTGGATGCAACAAAGAAACATCAACTTGCAAAGGCGTGTTTCCTAACAGCCGCAGCAATTGCGTTTCGGTTTCTTGTTTAGTCGGCATTAAGTTTAAAATGCAAATTTTCAATGGCCGGATATCTTGTGTGTACGCCCGACTTTCATCCATTATAAAAATATTCTCTTTTAACAGAATTTCCTTCGCAGGTAAGTGGTCTGGAATTTTTATCGGCATGGCAACTCGCTCCCGCATCTTTGTTTTTAACCATCTTAACGCAATAAGGACAGCGTTTCAAGAATAGTGATAGCGTCGACAGAGTCGCTAACCTCGTTCAGACGCAAACAAAACACTCGCCACGCGACAACGTATGCGGACGTTTGTCTACGGACTAAGGCTATGCATTCGCATAGCCTTAGTCCGTTACTTCAATTGGAAAAAACAATTGGCCCGTCCGAAAATGATCTGTATAAACAAGTTCATAAGAAGTATCTCTCGGGACAATAAAGGCCACTTCGCCACTTACAGACCGCCCTGGAGAAATTTGACCACCGAGAATGCCCTTTGTTTCGACATTTGATTCATGGCTGTACGCATAATGTTCACTGTCCATTAATGTCAAATTCATTAACGAAAAATTAACGGTCGACTCCCGTTTGTTTTCAATCGTTAAATCGACTTTGACTAACAGCTCTTCCTCATTCTCGTCTTTTACAGAATAACCATTTAACGTAATCTCGATATCACTGATCTCTTGCGACTCATGTTTGCTCTCTTCTTGATCGGATGCGTTGCCTTGGACCGTTTCTGGTTTTGAAAGGCCGTTCGTCGCAAAACCGACTATCAACAAAAGACAAACAATCAAGCCTAGCAATACTAGCACTTTTTCTTTCATCTTTTTCCTTCTCTCCCTATCATACATGCTCATACAACCCTATTTATATGAACCTCGTACGCTCGTCATGTCTGATTTGTACAGCATAAAGCATAACAAGAAGAAGCGGGAGAAAGACCTTTAGCCTTCCCCAGACTGTAGCCAAACGCTCGCATACATTGTCGATTGCCGCGCTTTGACAAGCGTGTTCGATCAGCCTTTCCACCATGTATCATATACACTTACCGGGTCTTTGCGTTTATGCGCTGTTGCCGCATAACGCTGCTCTAATTTTTCCTGTATGGCGCTGTCAATGGGCTTGCCTTCCAAATAATCATCAATTTGCTCATATGTCATGCCAAGGGCTTCTTCGTCAGGCAACCCTGGTTTGTCGTCTTCAAGATCGGCTGTAGGGATTTTTTGGTACAGTGCCTCCGGCGCACCAAGCTCTTGAAGAAGCGCCTTGCCTTGTCGCTTTGTCAGCCCATATAACGGAATAACATCACAAGCTCCATCGCCAAATTTCGTGAAAAACCCAGTCACCGCTTCGGCAGCATGGTCAGTCCCAAGTACTAGGCATTGGTAGTGGGCAGCCAAATCAAATTGGACTTTCATCCGTTCCCGCGCTTTTGTATTGCCTTTTATAAACCCAGACAGCTCTTCTCCTGTCGCTTCTGCAAAAGAGGCCACGGCAGCATCAACAGCTGGCTTAATGTTCACCGTATGGATTTTATCGGGCCCAATAAACGACAGCGCCACTTGGGCATCTTTCTCATCATGTTGAACGCCATAAGGCAAACGAACGGCATGAAATTGGTATGTGCCTGGAGCTTCTTGATTGAGCTCATCTACTGCCATTTGCGCGAGTTTTGCTGCCAACGTAGAATCCTGGCCTCCCGAGATGCCGAGTACAAATCCTTTTGTCCCTGCTTTTCGAGTGTAGTTTTTCAAAAAGTCAACGCGCGTGCGAATTTCTTCTTTTGGATCAATGTCTGCTTTCGTATGTAAGTCACGACGAATGGAATCTTGGTTTACTTTCATCATAAGACCTCCAATGTTGTAAAATCGCTTATGGAAACGGAACAAATCGTCTAGTTTTCCCTCGGCTGCTAAAATGGCGACTTGCTTTTCCCCGAGCAAGTCAAAATGGGGAAACTCGTTGCGGTGGTCGATCCACTGAGGGTTTAATCCGTACGTTTTGCCCCATTCAATTAACTTCGAGACATCGACGCAAGCGGCCTTCGTAACAGTAGTCGCCTGCGGAAAGCGTGGGTCATGCCAATAATGGGTCAAAAACGCAATTTCCCCTGCTCGTGCTTTCGCTTTCCAGCCTTCTAGTTCCGTACGGTTAATGCCAAACGCCATTTTATTGCTCCTTCAATTCTTCATAACGTTGGTACCACTCAGGGAACGCCCGTTTAAAAGGAACTGGCTTGAACGTGTCTTTTTTCACAATCACATGTGTCGTCGACCCTGTTACACATAACTCCCCGTTTTGGTTCGTAATATCGTAGGCATAAACGGTTTTAACGCCATCATTTAGGGAAAGACGCGTCTTCACGATTGCTGTATCTCCGTAGCGAAGCGCTTTGCGGTAAGTTGCTTGCACATCATACACAGGAGCAAAGTAGCCTTCTTCCTCCATCTTTACGTAGCTGTAACCGGCATCTTCAATATAAGCGGTACGACCAAGTTCGAAATATTTCAAGTAGTTTGCATGGTATACGACGCCCATCATATCGGTATCAGCATACTGAGGAACAATTTTTGTTTGCACTTTATGGGCCACTACTTCCCCTCCTTTCTCCCACCAAACCCTTTACTCGAGTTTTCCATCAGTATAACACAGGTCACTCTATTCCTAAAAACAATTCCACCTCACTTTGCCTTATAAACGCCACTATAAGTAAAAGGTCATAGTCCTATCATCCTTCAATCTCTCCACTATTTTATAAATAACCGTTCGCCTAACAACTAAACCCCTTTTTTACACATAACTGGTTTTCGCAGTAAAGCAATAGCCCCAAAAGCGATTCGCTAGAGGGGCTATTGCTATAGACGTTCATGATCATTGTTTAACAATGCTCGCTCTACATCTTCTTTCTCAATTTGCATAAATCCAGGTCGGCCGACCTCTGCATCTGCCACACGCAGAGCCTGCTCTTGGATGATAGCTTCAAACACTTTCATGACGTAGCGACCATTGCCTCCCCTATTCGCAGACTTAAAATGACCTTTTAGTAAATCAAGTGCTGGTTGCGACCATTCATACCGATAGCTCTTTGCTTTGGCAAGTAGCATCTCGTATCGTTCGTCGGGCGTATAATCTGGAAAATGAATGGTTTTGCGCACGCGCGATTGGAGACCTGGATTGCTTGTTAACAGCTGCGCCATTTCTTTGCCATAGCCAGCAAAGACAACAACTAAGTTGGCTTCATAGGTCGTCATTGCTTGCGTTAATGCGGTCAACGCTTCCTTGCCATAGTCATTCGTGCCGCCTTGCGCCAGAGAATACGCTTCATCAATAAACAAAACGCCGCCAAGGGCATCTTCAATCACTCTCTCTGTTTTCAATGCCGTCTGCCCTACAAACCCGCTAACGAGATCGCTACGAGAAACTTCGACTACATGGCCCTTTTTCAACAAACCAATTTGGTTTAGCGCTTCCGCGTAAAGCCTGGCTACTGTCGTTTTCCCTGTGCCAGGAGCCCCTGAAAACACTGTATGGAGCGGCATCGGCGGTACGGCTAAGCCCATGTCACGCCGTGCTTCTTTTACTTTCGCGTACGCAGTCAGTTTTTTTACTTCGCGCTTCACTTCTTCGAGCCCGATAAGTGCATCAAGGCGTGAAAGAGCATCTTCGGCTCGTTGAGGCGTTGTCGATTGAATATGCGTTTCATTAAGCAATACCAAATCTGCCTCTGACTCACCACTGCCAGAAGCCCCTTTTTCAAAAATAGCGGCGCGGACAATGTTTTCGACAACACGAGCATTGCCAAACGACTGGTCGATTTTTGCTCGTTCAATTTCCGCTAATACTTTTTTTAAGGCTTGTTCGGTGAAAACAAAGTCGTTTTCCAGCGCGATTGTTTCGGCTATATCCAGCAATTCACTTTCCGCGTAATTTTGCAAATGAAGTTGATTTTGTTCTGGAAAACGGCTCCTTAGCCCCGGGTTGGAACGTATAAACGTAGCCATTTCTTTTGGATAGCCTGCAAGGATAACAGCAAAGTTGCCTGCATACTTGCCGCTTGTCATCGCCGATACGAGCGTGTCAATAACTGCTTGCCCGTAATCATTGCCTCCTTGCCCAGCTCGTTTTAAACTGTACGCTTCGTCAATAAACAGGACGCCGCCAGCAGCACGCTCAATGGCTGCCATTGTTTGCTCTTCTGTTTGCCCGACGTAACCAGCAACCAGTTGGGCCCGGTCTACTTCATACACTTCTGGTTTAGAGAGAATGCCTAACTCATAATAAATTTTAGCAAGCAGCCTCGCTAAAGTCGTTTTTCCTGTTCCTGGGTTTCCTGTCATGATCATATTTAAATTGAGCAGCTGCTTTGTTTGCAGTCCACGCTTTTTCCGTTCCTGTTGATACTTTAGAAACAAGTACAGCTTATGGATTCTCGCTTTTACGTCTGCAAGGCCGACCATTTCATCGAGCTCTGCTAAAGCAGGCTGATGCTCTTGCGACTTGGCCAATTGAGCAGCCTGTTCATAAAATCGCTGTCCAAGCGTTGTCGCCTCAGCCACAAGTTGTTTTAGCGTTTGAAACAATGGCTTTGAATAGTATTGACCTTGAAAGCTTTCAAGCAGTTGGGAAGCTGTATCAGCAAGAGCTTGCGCTTGATCGCGAAATGCGCTGACAATGGCCTCAAGTTCCCCATTGCCAGCCAATTCCGTCTGCTCCCAATTTGCTAGAAACCGGTTTGCTTGTTCTTGAACGCGAGCAATCGCTTGTTGTTTGCCGCGAAGTTGGTCGGTTTCACGGAGGTGTGGCCATTGTTTCGGGATCAGTTCAGCTTCTACCCACTCTGTTGCTTGGCCACGCTGCTTTAGCTGGTGGACAATTTGCTTAGAAGCGCCCATTTCCTCCGCTTCCTTTAACCATTGGTGCACAAACAAGTCAAGATGTTTGCGCCGCTCGAACCGGTACCGAGCTAGCTCTACGAGTTCATTTGCAGACATGGGCTCGGTTGCGTCGTTTCTTGTCAAACGTTTCCGCCAGAGCGCGGCTTCTGCCTGGATGGATTGTTGTCTGTCTTGCGCCACGCTGGTTCCTTCCTTTCTATTAATGGGAATGCCCTTCGTGGATAAATTGGCGTTTTTCCACTTCCAAATCCTTGCCATTAATCGGTTTGATTAAGTAACGATGGGCCTCTGGAAACGTTTCATTGGTCGATTCTACATGAATAAAGACATTGTTTTTAACGTTCGCATCGCGCCACTCGCCATTAAGCTCGATTTCTACAGATTCAATGTCTTTATCTGCATACCCTAAAGAAACATACGTACTTGCCCGTTCATTGTCTACCCAATCATTTGTTGTAAACATAAATGTGTCCATAAATTGGTCACCGCCTGTTAAAAAGCCGTTTTCAATTTCTACGGAAGCATCCAAATACTTGCGATAGCCATCGTCTTCCACTTTCAACCGTTCCGCCGCTAAATGGCGTTCATTGATTTGGTAAACAGCAAAAACTTCTTCTTGCTCCTCTTCAAAGACGGCCAGTAGCTCTACTTGTTCGTTATCTCGGCCGACCGCAATTGCTTCTTCAATCGTATCATGTACCGTCAAGTTCACTGGAATGTCGCCAGGGCCTGCGCTAATCATTAGCCCGCTGTAAGTGACAAGTGTCCATCCGACTAGCAGCACTCCGACGATCACTGTCTTTTTAAACCACCATGCTGAAACTAAGGCGCCTACAAGCAGGATTGCTGAGGCAACGAGCAACAAGACGCCGCCAATTCCTGGAGAGAACGAGATCAGCTGGTTTTCTAACAAAGGTTCTTGCAAGAACCAGTCCATTAGTGGGCTCATCGGTTCGTTCTGCAACGTTCGCAATACATTATGAGGCGGCTCTGTTTCGGTTAGCCAAGAAGTCACTATGAAAACAAGAAGCGCAATCACCCCTTCTGCACGAAAGGATTTTTGTCGTTCAGCGGGCGATAGCTTGGCTCCTTTTCCGCTTAAAGATAGCAAATGCCGAAACCCAAAGACAAGCAACGGAATAAAAAGAATGTGCTTGATGAGCAACAATTGGCCATACGACAGCATCCAGCTATTCACATACTCTGGTGCAATTTCCCCCATCATGATAAAACCACTTGTTACAAGCAATAGCAAACTAAAAACAGCCACAACCGAAAACCATTGATGAAACTTCAACGCATTGATTAGTGACGTTCCATAAAGACCGATGACGAGCAATGGCCCAATCCAAAAAGCCATCGCCACCATATGGAGACTACTGCTAATCATCCCGTGCAAACCGTTTAGAGAAGCACTATGGCTTGACAGGCTGATTGCAAATGCCAGCAAAACAATGAACACAAGATTGATACCTGCGGCAATAGGCCGCAGTGCTGTATTCTTTGCCATTGCTAGCCATACAACAGCCATGAGCACGACAATCAAGCTCCCATATAGAAAACTAGCGCCAACAGCATGATCAGCAATGACGGTCATAAGCGCATCAAGGTAGGAAATAGCAAAAAAATCGGCATAAGTAACCGCCAATTTGGCTACATAGCCAAATAACACAATAACAATCCCGCCTAGCATCAGCGCAGCCGTTTGTTGTTTTGGCTCAGCACGGAGCCCCCGTTCGCCAGGGGCAAGAGCGACGGTAAAAATCCCTGTCGTAAACGCCAAAAGCGTATAGAGCAGCATATTTAAGATTGCATCAATCATGTCTCTCCTCCATTAAAAATCGCTACCCCCATCATAGCAACCTGTTGTTGCCGTGAATAGCAAAGCGCTCAAACTGAGCGAAAAACGTCAAAAAAGCCGCCAATTTTGGCGGCTACAGACCAATCTCTATGATGTGGTCAACAAAAGTGTACCTAAGGGAACTACCCTTTTGGAGGAACATAGTTCGGCTGTTCATTGGACTTGTTGGCCATTTTTTTGCCGTTGTTCCGATCTGATTTGCGTGATTGTTCGCCTAAGTGGTCAGGCGTAAATTGGGCAAATCTTCGATTGTTGTCTCCCATGTGATCCCCTCCATGAGTTTAGCTTGCCCAATGCAGCGCCCACCGAGGCTTCCTTATTTTGGCATTGAGTGTTTTTGTTCAAACCGTGCTTCCAAACGCTCCATTGCTTCCCGATCTTGAGTAAGACGCTCACGGTTTTGCCGCACCAATTCGGCAAAAGATACTTTTCCTACTCGCCTCATATTTGTTCACCTCTTTTTTTCTATTACTATTGCCTGAATTCTTACTTTTTAAACCATTTCCATTAGCCGGCATTCGCCAATTTTTTCACTTTCTGCTCCGATTGACGTCTACGACAACCATCTTGGTCATATAAGTAAACCATTACAACAAAAAAGGGTGAATAGCATGGAAAAAAAGGAACTTGAACAACTTTTTGAAACAAAATTGCGACGGCCATTGTCCGAAAAAGAACAGCACTTTCTTTCTTGGATGGCCCAAAAAAGCAATCATCACAACCGCCGCTCTCGTCCCGCTGCTAAAAAATGCATGAATCGGCGCTAATAAAAAAACTGCCTGAAAATCAGGCAGTTCTTTTATTTCATTACACGGTAGCCAATTTTTCACGTAACACCATTTGCAAAATACCACCATGGCGATAGTAATCGATTTCTACATCGCTATCGAAACGGACAAGCGCCTCGAATTCTGTTTTCTTGCCATCTTCGCTAACAGCCGTCACCGTCACATAATCCCGTGGTTTTATTTCGTTAGTAATAGCGACAGAAATGGTTTCTTTTCCTGTCAAGCCAAGGGATTCTGCACTTTCGCCTGCTTTAAATTGAAGAGGCAAGACGCCCATGAGCACCAAGTTGGAACGGTGAATACGCTCATAGCTTTCGGCGATAACCGTTTTAATACCGAGCAAGTTCGTACCTTTGGCTGCCCAGTCACGAGAAGAACCCATGCCGTAATCTTGACCAGCTAGAATTACAAGGCCTGTATTGTCTTCCTTGTATTTCATAGCGGCATCATAAATAGACATCACTTCTCCAGTCGGCCAATAAGTCGTGTAGCCGCCTTCTGTGCCTGGAGCAATTTGGTTACGAATGCGGATATTGGCGAACGTGCCGCGCATCATGACTTCATGATTGCCTCGGCGAGAGCCATAGGAGTTAAAGTCTTTTGGTTTAACGCCTTTTTCCATCAGATACTGACCTGCTGGTGTATTTTTGCCAATCGCTCCAGCTGGAGAAATGTGGTCCGTTGTGACAGAGTCACCAAATTTACCAATTACACGCAAGCCATCAAGTGGTTTCACTTCTTCTGGATCTTTGGCAAGCCCTTCAAAGAATGGCGGATTGGCAATATAAGTTGAATCGTCATCCCACTGGTAAAGAGCGTCGTCCGTCGTGTCGATTTGATTCCAACGTTCATTGCTCGTGAACACATCTGCATATTCACGACGGAATAGCTCAGGTGTAACAGTTTTATCAACAATTGTCCGGACTTCATCAGACGTTGGCCAAATATCTTTAAAATAGACATCATTGCCGTCTTTGTCTTTGGCAATTGGGTCATTTAAAAGGTCAACATCAACTGTGCCTGCCAATGCATAAGCAACAACAAGCGGCGGCGACGCCAAATAGTTCGCTTTTACAAGCGGATGGATGCGCCCTTCAAAGTTACGGTTTCCAGACAGGACAGACGTTACGGTCAAGTCATTGTCCGCAATCGCTTGTTCCACTTCCTCTTCAAGCGGGCCAGAGTTACCGATACATGTTGTACAGCCGTATCCAACTAAATGGAAGCCGAGGTTTTCTAGATAAGGCATCAAGCCAGAATCATTCAAATAGCCTGTTACCACTTTAGAACCAGGCGCTAGTGATGTCTTTACGTACTCAGGCACTTTCAAACCTAGCTCGCTCGCTTTTTTGGCAACAAGTCCTGCGGCTACAAGCACATATGGGTTGGATGTATTTGTACAGCTCGTAATAGCAGCAATCGCTACAGCACCCGTTTTCATTGTCGTTTTGCGGCCATCTGCAAAGTTGACTTCAACGGTTTTATTAAATTCATCTTTTGAAAGACCGAGTCCTTGGTTTCCTGCTGGCGCAACGACAGCATCTTGGAAAGACTTTTGCATGTCTGGTAGCTCGATCAAATCTTGTGGACGCTTAGGGCCAGACAAGTTGGCATGGATCTTAGACAGATCCACTTCCACCACATCTGTGTAAACCGGATCAGGCGTTTCACCAGGGACATAGAACATGCCGTTCGCTTTGCAGTACGTGCGAACCAAATCAATTTGCTCTTCAGAGCGTCCTGTCAGGCGCAAATAATTCAACGCCTCTTCGTCGATTGGGAAGAAGCCGCAAGTCGCACCGTACTCAGGGGCCATATTCGAAATCGTCGCCCGATCAGCAAGAGGCATATCAGCAAGGCCAGGGCCAAAGTATTCGACAAATTTACCGACAACACTCTTTTTCCGCAATACTTGCGTCACTTTTAAGGCGACATCAGTTGCTGTTGTCCCACTTGGCAGTGAGCCTGTAAATTTCAAGCCAATCACTTCAGGAACCGGGAAGTAAGAAGGCTGTCCAAGCATCCCAGCTTCCGCTTCAATGCCGCCAACACCCCAACCGAGAACACCTAAACCGTTAATCATGGTCGTATGGGAATCAGTTCCCACTAACGTATCTGGAAACGCAACGGTTTCGCCGTCTTGTTCAACAGCGTGGACGACGTTGGCAATGTACTCTAAATTCACTTGGTGGACAATACCTGTTGCCGGTGGCACGGCATTGTAATTGTCGAATGCTTTTTTCGCCCAATTTAAAAATTGGTAGCGCTCTGCATTGCGTTCAAATTCCAAATTCATATTATAGAGCAATGAATCGTCTGTTCCGAATTTGTCGACTTGGACAGAGTGGTCAATGACAAGGTCGACTGGAATTTCGGGATTGATTTGGTCGGGATTTCCTCCGAGGTCAGCCATTGCTTTACGGAGCGCAGCTAAATCGACGACCGCCGGAACGCCAGTAAAATCTTGGAGAATAACACGTGAAGGCTTAAATGGAACGTCGATCTCCTTTACGTCCTTTGTGCCCCACTTTGCTAGGTTTTCAACATGCTCTTTTTTAATGACATAATCATCGTACTGCCTTAATACGGACTCAAGCAGGACTTTAACGGAATAAGGCAACTTGCTGACTTTTCCGATCCCGGCTTTTTCCAGCGCATCAAGCGCATAGTAATGGTACGTTTTCCCATTCAGGTCAAAAGAAGACTTAGCATTAAACACGTCTTGTTTTTTTGACATCGAAAGACCCCCTTATCAGCATTATCATAACGTATTATGAGAGCGTTGTCTAAAGATTTGCCCGTCCGTAAGCGCTTTTACAAACAGGCATTCAGGAAGATTTCCCTTCATTAGGATAGCAAAAGTTGCGCCAAGTTTAAATCTTTTTTCGACAAAAATATTAAATTTGAATAGAAAAAATGGTTGCCGCCTTATACTAAGGAGCAAGGAGGAATGCTTCATGACGGAACGACATACATTTAAAAGCCAACGCCGCAACCAGCCAAAAGGCAAGCAAGGAAGTGGCCAGCCGGAGCCATTGAGTGGCTCGCACAAAACCAAAAAAGCCAACCAAGTCAATCAAACAAACGGCGAATGAGCATGAAAGTCCGCCCATACGCTTTTTTTTCGCTTGCATAGACTAGAACATACCTTGTTAAAAGGAGGTTCAACTATGAGCGGATATGGTGGAGGCTTTGCACTTATCGTTGTCTTGTTTATCTTGCTAGTAATTGTCGGCGCAAGCTGGTTCTAGGCTCGTAAAAGGCTGCCATGGCAGCCTTTTATTGCATTTTTCTTTACGCAGTCCATCCAGGCTCGTACGTATAAACAACCGCACCAAAATGTTTGGCTGCTCCTCGAAAACTTTTCATATCCTCTTGTTTCGTCAATACGTTGCGAAACACTGGGAACTCTTCTTTTGACACCGTCACTTCGGTTACTTCATTTGTCCGTAATGCTTGCAGCAATTGCGCTGCTTTTTCTTCTGTCACTATCCAGCCCCCCTTGATCAACGCAGCATTCATCCCTTTTTCCTCCATTGAAAAAAACGCCATGTTGCTAGCGCCTATACCCATTTTATGATACAGTGAATGCGAAGAACAAGCAAAATGGGAGGATGAACATGTCAGGTTGGGATTGGTTTATGAGTTTTATTATTCTATGGACGTTCATCTTGCTTGGACTTATGCTCATCGGTGGCTATTTTATGTTCCGCAAATTTTTAAAGCGCTTGCCAAAAGCAGACGGCAAATCGATTCTTGATTGGCAAGAACATTACATTAATCAAGCATTACCCCTATGGGGAGAAGACCAGCGTACGTTGCTTAATGAACTCGTTGAGCCTGTCCCTGAACTGTTCCGCGATGTCGCAAAGGAAAAGATTGCAGGGAAAATTAGCGAGATTGCCATTAAAGAAAAAGCAACTACATTAACGCTAGACATTATGATCCGTGGCTACATTATCGCTACACCAAAACGCGACCATAAATTTTTGATTAAAAAACTAACCGAAAAAGAAATTGATTTGGCGCCGTACGAACATTTGCTTGACCGGAATGCAGAAAGCCGTAAAATGAACGCACAATGACAGTAAGCCTGTTGGCCAATGGCCGGACAGGCTTTAATCGGTTTAAATAGCGGCTGTTTTTTCTCTTGCCTGTAGCAAATACATTTTATAATAAAGACCTTTTTTACTCAGCAACTCCTCGTGGGAACCTTGTTCCGCAATTTCTCCTTGGTGGAGCACCAAAATTTGGTCAGCGTGCTTAATCGTCGACAGGCGATGGGCAATGGCAATCGTTGTCCGGTTTTGCTCCATTGCCACAAGTGCTTTTTGAATCGCTTCTTCTGTCTCGGTATCCACCATAGCCGTCGCTTCGTCGAGGATTAAAATAGGCGGGTCGGCTATCATCGTTCTTGCAAAGGAAAGCAGTTGCCGTTCGCCACTTGAAAACGTCCCTCCCCTTTCAGTCACTTCCGTTTGATAGCCATCAGGCAACTTATTAATGAATGCATCAGCGCCGACAAAAGCGGCGGCAGCCTCTACATCAGCTTGCGTATACCCATCACGGAAGAGCGTAATATTGCTGGCAATCGTACCGCTATACATAAACGGGTCTTGTAACACAAGCCCAACTTTTTGCCTTAGCTCTTCCTCTGGATAGGCGGATAGCTCGTTTCTGTCTATACGAATAGAGCCTTGCTTCAGCGGGTAAAAACGCAACAACAAATGAATGATAGAGCTTTTCCCGCTACCAGTGTGGCCAACAATGGCAAGTGTCTCGCCTTTTTTGACGGTGAATGAAATGTTTTTTAGCACGTCGGTTTTCCCGTCATAAGAAAAAGTCACATTATCAAATTCAATTTCACCGTCTGCCATTTGCGGCTTATCGTCCCCCTGTTTACCTGGGGCAAACTCCTGTTGGTCCATTAAACGGAAGACCCGCCCGGCAGAAACGATCGCTTGTTGGAATAAAGATAACCGCTGCATGATTTGGTTGACCGGCTCAAAAAAACGGTCTAGGTAATTGACAAACGCATATAACACGCCAATTTCTACTGGACCAGCAAAGGAGCCGAAGCCAAAGTACAAAAGAATGATGGCAATGGCAAGGTGGCTTAACACATCGACGATCGGCCTAAGGAGCAATCCGTCTGCTTTCATTGCCCGGAACCCTGCGCGGTAATGGGCTTCATTTGTATCCGCAAATTCTTTTTGCAGACGCTTCTCTTGCCGGAACGCTTGAATAATGGCCATCCCTTGGATCGACTCGCTCAACTTCGCATTGATCTCACTCAATTTGGCGCTCACTTGTTCATAGAAGCGAGAGCTGATTTTACGGTACAAGCCAACTACAGCAAGAAGGAGTGGCAGAAAAGCCAAACAATAGAAGGCAAGTGTCGCATTTAAGTAAAACATCGCCAAAAACGTCCCGATCATAAATACGCCGTTTTGAACAAAGACCGCGAGCACGCTAACGTATAGTTCCTTGATGGCTTCGGTGTCGTTTGTAATCCGTGAAATAAGAGCGCCACCAGGCATGCGGTCAAAAAAAGACAGCCCTAGCTTTTGAACATGGGCGAAGACATCGAGCCGTAATGCTTGGACAATATTTAGCGCAATTCGCCAAAAAAGGACGCTTTGTACATATTGGCCAATCACAGCCGCGATTAATAGCCCTACATACAAGACTGCAAGCGTTAACAGTGGTTTCAGTTCAAATAATTGCGGCGTTAAATAATCGTCAATAAAGCGGGCAATCAAAATTGGTTGCAGCAGTTCCGCTCCGGCAGCGACCATCATAATAGCAAGAGCCAACATGAACCGCTTCTTATGCGGGCCAGCGTAACGGAGAAGCCGCCAAAAAACGGCTCGCTGCTCACGTCCTGTCATAACGCCATCTGTATGTTTCATTCATTTCCCCCCTGCTCCACGGCCGATTCAAGCTGCTGGCGCTCATACATTTCTTTATACCAGCCACCTTGTTGCATTAGTTCAGCATGAGTGCCTGATTGGCTAACCTTTCCGTCTTCAAGCACGAGAATAAGAGAGGCGTGGCTAATCGCACTTAAGCGGTGTGCCGTCATGATAATGGTCCGTTCCCGTTTTTCTGTTTGAAGTGCTTGTAAAATCGCTTCCTCTGTTTTCGCATCGACCGCTGACAAGGCGTCGTCAAGTACGAGCAAAGTTGGGTCGCTTAACAACGTCCGTGCAATGGAAATACGCTGCTTTTGCCCACCAGAAAGAGTCACGCCCCGCTCTCCAACGATGGTGTCATAACCAGCAGGGAAACGGAGAATGTCTTCATGCACTTGCGCTAGCTTACACACAGCGACAATTTCTGCTATTGACGCTTCTGGCTTCGCGAAGGCAACGTTTTCAGCAATGGTCGCTGAGAAAAGAAAATGTTCTTGGGGCACAAGGCCAAATGCGTCTTTAATGCAGCTAAGTTGATAAGCCCGGACCGAATGGCCATCAAGGAGGATATCCCCCTCCGTAACATCGATCGTGCGCTGCAACAGTGACAACAATGTTGTTTTTCCGCTGCCTGTCCTTCCGACAATGCCCAGTGTCCCACCTTTCGGCAAGTGAAAATGGACATTCTCAAGCACATTTGCCCCGTCTGGCGAATAGCGAAAAGCGTCAATACGGACGTCGAGCTCACCTTGGATGTCCAAATCAAGTGCCTGCTCCCTTTCAATAATGTCTGACTTTTCATTCAACACAGCGCGGATGCGGTCATACGATGCATGTCCCCTTTCCACTACATTGAAGAACATGCCAATCGCCAACATCGGCCAGATCAAAAGACCTAAATAAACGAAAAAAGACGTCAACTGGCCAATCGTCATCGCCCCATCAGCGACAAACAAACTTCCAACAGCGACTGCTAGCAAATAACAACTGCCGATCACAATCGTAATTGTTGGATCAAACAACGCATCGACCCTCGCGACAGCCATATTCTTTTCGACCACATGGGCTGATGTTTTCGCAAAACGGGAAACCTCTTCTTGTTCACGGCCAAATGCTTTCGTTACTTTCATTCCGCCTATACTTTCTTGGACGGTGTTGTTTAAAACACTAAAGGCAGCCTGTGCCCCAGCAAAACGACGATGAAGCAGTTTTCCATAATAGCTCGTTAATAGCGCCATAAACGGCAATGGCAACAATGTAATAAACGTTAACTGCCAACTGATCGAAACAGCCATTGTTACAACGACCATCCCACCAAGCAAGCAGGCGTCTACTATCGTTAACACACCTTCCCCAGCAGTCGCTTGGACCGCGCGCACGTCGTTTGTGGAGACGGCCATCAAGTCCCCCGTTGTCCGCTTATGGTAAAAAGAAGCAGGCATGTTCGTAAAATGCCGATACAAATCAAAACGAATTTGCCGAGCTAACTTTAACGACGTCCCAAAAATGAGTAAACGCCACAAAAAACGCAATATGTATAAAACAACAGCAATCCCTAAAATCAAGCCGACAGCGTTTACCAATGCAGACGGTGTTAAGCTAGCGTCGGCAATCCCATCGACAACTTCCCCAATCACACGAGGGGGAATGAGCGATAAAAAAGAGACGACGGCAAGCACTGCAATTCCGCTTGCATAAGCACGCCAATGCTTTTTAAAAAACCAGTTTAAGTCGACAAAAACACGCATACCCCTGCCTCCCACTTCGATCGTTTCAGTAAAAATTCATATTATTTAAAAACCAAATGACAGTGAACACCCTGCCGCTCAGACAGGGTGTTCACTTATTTAGACTGTTGCTTTTGCATCGCTTTCATCATTTGCGTGATTTTTTTCTGCGATGGATTTTGACCCATTTGCTGCATCATAACACGCAACATCTGTTCATTGATTGGCGGATTTTTTTTCAAATAGGACATCATTGTTTTGCGGGCAATGAAAAAGCCAATGGCTAATCCCGCAAGAACAGCGACTGTATAGCCGATAATATGCCAAACCATTCCTGCTTCTTCCTCCTTAACCCTTTCTTGTTAACTCGTATACAACCTAATCTATTATACATGAGCCCTTTCTAATTTAAAAGGACTTGCGATGGATTCAGTCATTATTATTCAAGACACACGGCAAAGCAGGACGCTGCAAACCTTGTTTCCATGAAAAAAGCGCGCTTAAAGCACGCGTTGTTTTTCAAAAGGTTGGAGCCAGCCAAACCGCCCATCTGCGACATTCACTGCAAAAAAGTGACTGTCGACTTCCTTCAACACATCAAATACAGTCGTCTCTGCACTTAAATCACCAAGTGCTTCCAACTGGATACTTTTATCGCCAAGCTCTACGAGGCATCTGTTTCGCTCATTAAATACCGAACGCAGCTCATAACCATTTCCTTTTTTAAGCCCATACCGTTTCTGCAGCGCTTCGTGGAGTTTGGCTTTCGGAAGCGGTTTCGTAATGTAATCCACTTGCCGATCATAGATATGCCGTTCGCTTTGCTTCGCCTTTGCCCGTTCTGTAAACAATTGAAACAGCTTGGCCTCTTTTCCTGAAAAGGAAGCGGCCACTTCATCGCTAAGCAAATAAAGCTCATAGTGCCTCATTGTCTATCGCCTCCCGGATAAGCTACTGCTAGTATACACTTTTTGTTCTGAAATAACTGTCTTTTCCCGCTGAAATTGATCGCTAGTTTTGTCGAAAAAGAAAAAGGCTCAAGTAGAGCCTTTTTCGTTACTCTCAATTAGGACAAACGCATGCCTTATTTCTTTAATAACGCTTTTGCCCGTGAAACGACATTGTCAACCGTAAAGCCGAACTCAGCAATAACCGCTTCACCTGCTCCAGAAGCGCCGAACTTGTCAATGCCAAGCACGTCTCCTTCGTCGCCTACGTATTTTGCCCATCCAAATGAAGAGCCCATTTCAATCGCCAAACGCGCTTTTACGTCTCTCGGAATGACTGCATCTTTGTATTCCTGTGGCTGTTCCTCAAAACGGTCCCAAGACGGCATGCTAACTACTGAAGCATCGATGCCCTCATCAGCAAGTGCAGCTTGTGCTTTTACAGCTAACGGCACTTCTGAACCAGTTGCCAACAGCACAACTTCTGGTTTATCTTGTGGCTCCGATACAATGTATGCCCCTTTTTTGACCCCTTCATAAGCCTTTTTATCAGTGCCTTTTAACGTATCGACGTTCTGACGGCTAAGAACGAGCACGGTTGGACGGTCTGACGACTCTAGTGCGATTTTCCAAGCAGCAGCTGTTTCGTTTCCGTCACCTGGACGGACAACGGACAAGCCAGGCATTGCCCGCAATGCCGCAAGATGCTCTACCGGTTCGTGCGTTGGGCCGTCTTCGCCAACAGCAACGCTATCATGAGTGAGCACATACGTGACTGGCACGCCCATAAGCGCAGATAAGCGAATAGCCGGACGCAGGTAATCGGAGAAGACAAAAAAGGTTCCCCCAAATACTTTCAATCCGCCGTGGAGCGCCATTCCGTTTAAAGCCGCTCCCATTGCAAATTCGCGGACACCAAACCAAATATTGCGGCCAGCATAGTTATCACGACTAAAGTTGCTTTCCCCTTTTAGCGTTGTTTTGTTTGAGCCAGCAAGGTCAGCAGAGCCGCCAAACAATTCAGGCGTATGGGCGGCAAGAGCATTGAGCGCCTCGCCTGAAGAAGCCCGCGTCGCAAGGCTCGTGCCGTGTTCATAAACAGGCAAAGCTTGGTCAAATCCTTCTGGCAACTCCCCTGAGAAAGCGCGCTCGTACTGCGCAGCCAATTCAGGATTTTCTGCCTTGTATGCCGCAAACAAGTCGTTCCATTCTGCTTCTTTCGCTGCCCCTTCTTCTTTGACTGCAGCAAAATAAGCCTTCACTTCCTCTGGAATGTAGAAGTCTTCCTCAAACGTCCACTTGTATGCTTCTTTTGTTAACTTTACTTCTTCAGTGCCAAGTGGAGATCCGTGTGAAGCAGATGAAGCCGCTTTGTTTGGTGAACCATAGCCAATGACTGTTTTGACTTCAATGAGCGTCGGACGGTCTACCCGTTTTGCTTCTTCAATCGCGCGGTGAATTTCCTCCATATCCGTGCCATCTTCTACACGAACAACATGCCAGCCATAAGCTTTGAAACGGTCTTCGACACTCTCAGAGAACGATTCATGCAAATCGCCATCAAGTGAAATGTCATTTGAATCATAAAGGACAATTAAACGTTCAAGCTTCAAATGACCAGCTAATGAAGCGGCTTCTTGGGAAACGCCTTCCATTAGGTCGCCATCGCCGCAAATTGCATACGTAAAATGGTCAACAATCGGGTATTTATCAGTATTGTATGTAGCGGCTAAATGGCGCTCTGCCATTGCCATGCCGACTGCCATGGCAATCCCTTGCCCAAGCGGCCCTGTCGTTGCTTCGACTCCGTCTGTATGGCCGTATTCAGGATGGCCGGGCGTACGGCTGCCAAGCTGGCGGAAAGACTTCAAGTCGTCAAGCGTCACGTCGTATCCACTTAAATGGAGCAAACTATATAGCAGCATGGAACCATGGCCAGCAGAGAGCACGAAACGGTCGCGGTTTGACCACTTCGGGTTCGCAGGGTTATGGTTCATATGCTTCGTCCACAGATTTAATGCCATTGGCGCTGCGCCCATCGGCATCCCTGGATGGCCGGAATTCGCTTTTTCAATGCTGTCGATGGATAGCGTACGGATTGTGTTAACAGCCAATTCTTCAACTTTATTTGTCAATGGATAACACCCTTTCTGCTGCCTTCTTTCCCTCTCATCATATACTTTCTGAAAAAAATGTACAAGCCTGAGTAGACTTGTACAGTTAATGCAATCGTTTATGTTTTTGCGCCTTGCTGTCCTTTAATTTTTGTGGAGTTACGTCATTCCCTTTCGCGTCGACGACTTTTACAGTATGGAGATGGTCCGTAAACGACGAGCGGAAAGCCGACAAATATTCGTTGCGAAGCGCTTTTTGTTCCATTGCTTGTTTTTTTGTCAAACCAACTGTTTTTGCTAGCTTTGACAATTCATTGATGCGATCAAGTTTTTCTTTTGACAACATCGTCATCACCTACCTTTTGTTTCGCCCCTCATCATAGCACTCATGCAACACAAGGGCAAACGATTCGCTTATGGGAGGCTAGACAAACATCGCATACGCTCTGCCCTGCTCCTAGGCGTTGGAAATGTCGTTCCAAGAAACCGTCGCTCACGCATTCCTTATGGACTCGTTTCTTTCTTCGCCTGTACGGCTGAGCGATTGGTTTGTATCATTTTTTGCTGTCAACCACCAGCTTATGCGTTTTCTTTAATGTATTTTTGATAACGGCGATGAACAGTCGCTTTTGAACAATCAACGCCCATCCCTTTTAAAGTTAAGGCAATTTCATAAAAAGTCAGCCCCCGGTCACGGAGCCTGACAATCTCTTCCACTGGTAAATCGAGTTCGTAGCGGCCACCGCCTCGTTTCTTAGACAAGTTCTGCTCTGGACGGTATCCACTCGCTACTGCTGTCCTCATTCCCCGTTTAATTTTTAAATTATGTAGTTTTCGTTGGTATTCTTCTACTATACCGACAATTTCCAGCACCATTTCATCCGCTTCAGACAATACAAGCTCCCCTTGATGATGGGCCGTATAAATAGGAACGCCATATTTTTTCAATTGGTACAAGAGCGCAATTTTCGTTTTTCCTCTGCCTAGGCGAGTATCATCCGTAATAAGCAAACAAGAGACAATCCCTTCTTTGCATAAATCCAATAAAGCAAGGAGGCAATCCCGTTCCAGGCTATAGCCGCTCGCCTGCTCTTTAAAAACAGTGTGTACATCCATGCCATTTGTCCTTGCCAATTCGACCAGTTCTTTTTCTTGCCTCTCTAAAGAACTGGCTTGGTTTTCTTTCGTCGTGCTCACCCGGCAATAGATAGCCGCCTGTTGTTTTTGTCCCTTTTCTGCCAATTCTCCGCGGCCTCCTTCCCGTGAAAATCCGCTAGCCCCTATCCACTAATCTAAAACCAAATCGATGTCGTCAACATTAGTGGCATGGCTACTGTGCTCAACCTCTTCATTTTATAAACAAAGATGCTTCCGATCTAAAAAAGATGAAGTATGTCTTTCTGGCACCTTTGCTTCGCTTACTTACATTGCTGGCAGTCTTAATTGTCAATTAAAAAAACGCGATCAATCGAAGTTGTTTCAACGATTTGCTCTTGCACGATTTGCTGTTCGTGTTTCTTGTTATCGTCTTTTTCCTGCTCGCCAGGCCATACCAAACTTGAGAAAATGAACAATACTGTTAAAATGCCGCCGCCTACTAGCCCCATATCTTGTTTCCTCAATACGATCACCCGTTCTTAGAGAATGTTTGTTCTGTTATCAGAATACAAGGAACAACTGTTCGTGTCAACTACTTTTTTTAGAACTTATGTTTGCGTTCATACGTTCGATATGGTAAAGTTTGTTTAGAACAGTTATATGAAAGCAGGTGGGAAAATGTCGAAATTATCGAAGCGCCAGGAAGAAATTTTGGCGTACATAAAAGATGAAGTAAAGAAAAAAGGGTACCCGCCGTCCGTCCGGGAAATTGGTGAAGCAGTTGGACTTGCTTCAAGTTCCACCGTACACGGCCACTTGGCCAGATTAGAAAAAAAAGGCTACATTCGCCGCGATCCTACTAAACCGCGGGCGATTGAAGTCCTTTCTCTCGGATTTGATAATGATACATTTGTCAAAAAAGAGACAGCAAGCTTTATTCCGGTAATCGGAAAAGTTACCGCAGGTGTGCCAATTACTGCTGTTGAAAACGTCGAAGATTACTTGCCACTCCCCGACCACCTTGCCGCTTACGACAATACGTATGCGCTTGTCATTCAAGGGGAAAGCATGATTGAAGCAGGTATTTACGATGGAGACCAAGTGATCGTACGGCAACAGCAAACAGCCGATAATGGCGATATTATTGTAGCCATGACAGAAGATAATGAAGCAACAGTAAAACGGTTTTTCCGGGAAAAGGACTACATTCGTCTCCAACCAGAGAATTCTTCAATGGAACCAATTATCCTTGAAAACTGCACGATTCTCGGAAAAGTCATCGGAGTGTTCCGCACGATCCACTAACGGACCAATAGGCTTTTTCAAGCTGTTGACCAAGCCCCTTAAATCTGAAATACGCTTGTCAGATGGAAGCAAAACAAAAGAGGTTCGTGCTTGACACGACTCGTCCAATCGATCAAAGCTAATTTTCTACAAACACTAAAGACTCTTTCATCGAATGGGGATAAAAGAGTCTTTTTTGTGTAGCTGCCATCTTGCAAATGACCAAGCAGTTTTTTCGCTCGTACATATAATAAATGAGAAGAAGGTGGTTCTACTTATGCCGTATTTAATTGCCTATTCCTTCACCAATCTTTTTTAAAAGCCATTAGGATGCCAAAGGAAAACAAGCTTAGTACTACTATAACGATAGCGATGCTACTAGCATAATAGCTATGCTCTGATGACCGAACAATCGCTGTTCTCATGCACCGAAAAGGACAAGAACGATCAAGCACTGGTAGAGCCAAAAATTTAACAACTAAATTAGCTATAGAACACCTCTCGCCCAACGTATTAACCTAATTCCATTTGCTTTCTTGCGAGTAGAACACTCGCAGAAAGCTTTTTTAGTCTGGTTGGCTGCTATGTTCCTTTTGCTGATGGCTAAGAGTCCATTTAAGCACGACTGCTGTCATCAGGAACAGCAAACCAGCCGAAATAAATACATATGGGATGCCATAGCCACTTGCTATCATTCCGCCGAGAACAGGCCCTAACACATTTCCAAGAAAGCGAAAACTTTGGTTATAGCCAAGCACTTCCCCTTGCATGGCAACAGGGCACGCCTGGCGGATAAAAGCGGTTGTGCACGGTAGTAAGCCGCCTACGGCCATGCCAAACAGAAAACGTAAGACAATCAGTTGCCAAAGAGAGCCGACAAATGCTTGTGGGATAAACAACAGGCCTGATAATAGCAGCAAAATCATCATCACTTTTTCATGGCCAATCCGATCACCGAATTGCCCCCAAGTACGAGTTAGTATTAAATTGCCAAGCCCAGTGACCGAGAAAGCAGCACCTGCTAAGAAAGCCATGTTTTCAGTATTATGGGTAATCTGGTTGACGTATAAGGCGAGCAATGGTTGAACACTAAACAGCGCCATTTGCACAATTAAAGCAACAAACATCACCATTAAGAGCAGCGGGCTTTTTACGATACGCCCAAGCACTTCTTTTGAACGATACTTTCTTTTCCTCTCGCCTTTTTCTTCGTAAACAACTTCCTTTACGCCAATTAAAACGAGGACTGTTGCGATTAGGAGAATCGATGACGTCAACAAAAATGTAAGTTCCATTCCCACTGTATCAGCGATCAATCCTCCAAAAAGAGGTCCAAGCAAACCGCCGGAAACTGTCCCTGTTTGCAATGTTCCTAGCATTTCACCTGCTGTTTTTTTGCTGCTTTGGGCAGCTATCAACGCCATTGAGGCAGGAATGAACCCCGTGGCAAGGCCCATAAAAGCACGCAATACAAACAACTGTTCTGCTGAATGGACGTATCCCATAAAAAAGACGGATAAGGCAATGCCTAATCCTGTACCGAGCAACACTTTTTTTCGTCCAAACCTGTCGCCGATTTTACCCCAAAGCGGGGCAACAAGAAAGGCGACAAAAAAAGAGACAGCAAACACATATCCTGCCCAGCGCTGGACTTCATCAACGTTGTAGTGACCAAAAGATTCAATGTATAGCGATAAAAAAGGAATGACCATCGTCATACTTGCCGAAACAAAAAAGTTGGCAAACCACATGATGAGCAAATTTCGTTTTTCAGGTTGTATTCCAATCACCTTCGTTTACATACTACTATCGATTTTATTTCGTCAATCTAAATATATAGCGGAAAAGAAGAACCGTCAAACCGTGAAAATCGCGATTTGAGGGCGCTACAATCGCAGGCAACGGAAAAAGGGCGCTTATTATTCCGTTATCACCATATTTCATGCAGTTGAATAGGCTAACAAAGGAAGGCAAGGAGGGTTTATATGGATAACGACAACGGCTGGGCTTTATTGGTAACCATCCTCGTGTTGTTTATTTTGTTGATTATAGTGGGGATTATTTTGTTTTTTCTCTAGGAGCCTATAAATGATAAGGAAACAATGAAATCAGTTGATGTTCAACAGGCTCCAGTTTAGTGGCGGTTACGCCGAGCAAGCGAATTTCTCGGTCTACCTGGCCGAACTTGTCCCAAAGTTCTGCTGCGTAGCTATAAATGTCGGCGCTGTCTCGGATCGGTGCCGTGAAACTGGTTTGCCTTGTTAGCGTCTCAAAGGAACGGTACCTAATTTTAACAACGATGGTTTTACATTGTTTGCCGTGTCGTTCCAAAACCGCCTCCACTTCTTTTGCTAAACGGCGCAATTCCTTCAAGACAGCGGCTTCAGACGTCAAAGGCTGGAAATACGTATGTTCTTTCCCGACCGATTTCCGTTCACGCTGTAAGTTCAGTGGCTTATTGTCAATCCCACGGGCTTTTCTATAATAGGAAATTCCTGCTTTGCCAAAATGATGGATCAAGTCAAGTTGTTCCATTTGATAGAGGTCTGCGCCTGTGTAGATTTTTAACTCGTGCATTTTTTTGCTTGTTTTTGGGCCAATACCAGGAAATTTTTCAATCGGCAATTGATGGATGAAGGCAAGTGCTTGTTCAGGCGTGATGACCGTCAAGCCTGCTGGCTTCCGGTAATCAGAGGCAATTTTCGCGATGAATTTATTGTAGGAGACGCCTGCTGAACTTGTCAGCCTTGTTTCCCGCCAAATATCTTGCTGAATGTTTTTAGCAAGAAGGGTCGCGCTTTTTATGTTTAATTTGTTTTCTGTGACATCCAAGTAAGCTTCATCAATGGACATTGGCTCGACTAAATCTGTATAGCGATGCATAATGTCCCTAATTTGAAGTGAAGCCTCTCGATAAGCGCTAAAATTCCCTTCTATAAAGATCCCCTCAGGACAACGTTTATAAGCTTCATATGCGCTCATTGCCGAGTGGATGCCGTATTGCCGCGCTACATAATTTGCTGTAGCAACAATCCCCTTCCCACCCGTTTTCCGGGGATGTTTTGCGATGATAACCGGCTTCCCGCGTAAAGAAGGGCAGTCCCGTTCCTCTACAGAAGAAAAAAAAGCATCCATATCAATGTGAATGATTTTCCTAGTTGTATCCCGATGAGGTTCTGGCAATTCAATCCCTGCAGAAAACGGCATCTTCCCTCTTCCCTTTCCAATTAGTATCCATTTTCATTTTAGCGAACGTTTGATCGGTTGTCAATTGCCATGATTTAGTATGGTACGTGAAATTTTGTTTAGCAACCATCTTTTAACTTGTCTCTTTGGTTGCTCCATTGTCTATTTTTAATTTATTGGATTGCTACAACCATCCAGCACGCGATTAAATCGAGTCCACCCTCTTTTTCGTTTATGCTATCCTGTAAATAGAACCTTCTTTTGCGGATTATAAAGGAGCGCACTTACTTATGAAAACGTTCGCTGACTTACAAATTGGCACGTATTCTCAACAACTTGCCTATCGGCTTTTAACAGAACTCGACTTAATGGCGGCACTCAAACATTATTCCCCGGTATTATGCGGTACGATTCCGTTAGGGATTGACATTCCCTCTTCCGACTTAGACGTAATTTGTGAAGTCCGTCAATTTGAACGATTTGAACGAACCGTAACGGCGCTGTATGGTGAACTCCCCCAATTTCGGCTAAAACGGAAAACGATTCGCGGCGTGCCGACAGTAAAGGCAAACTTTCGCTATCAAGGAAAGGCGTTCGAGTTATTTGGCCAGCCGCAATGTGTGGAATGTCAATATGCTTATTTGCATATGAAAATTGAACACATGCTTTTAATGGCCCATCCTGAATGGAAAGAAAAAGCGATAGAGATGAAAAAACAAGGCGTGAAAACAGAGCCGGCGTTTGCTTCTTTGCTTGGCATTAGCGGCGATCCTTACGAAGGGCTTTTAGCATATGGAAAAAAGGCGTTTGGAATTGGCTGCTAATAACGGTCTTCCCCACATGTTCAAAAGCCAGGAATGGCGTTTTCACCACACCCATGTCAGCTAGCGGAATGTGAAACTTTTATTCCGTGTCCTCGTATTTCGATTATAAGATCGTTTCTAGAGCTAGACAGAAAGAGTGTTCGAGCGTGCTAAGCTTTAAAATAAAAGATGTGCTTATCCTTCATGATAAAAAGAGCGTCACCGTGCTAGACGAACAAGACCGTATAGTAGGGGAAATAAAGAAAACGACTGTTCCTGGCAATGAGAAAGGCACTACGTTTGTCTTTGAACAAGAAGGCGTAAGAGCGACGCTAGGAATAAAAAAAGGCCGTTTGTTATTTGCAGCTTACCGGTTTCAACTCAACGGCGAAGAATTTCAGCTAAAAGACAACAAGCTTAACAGTGTTCTGTATTTTTGTGTCAGTGGCACCATTCACGGAAAAATATGGCGGATAGAGGAAAATTGGGATCAAGAAATAGAAGTGAGCGTAGACGGAAAAAAGGTTGCCCTTATCAAACCTAAATCGTTTTTAGGGGCTGATCTTCTCATCGACGCAGAAGCATCGCGCCATCCACTGCTCTTTTCTTTAACGTGTTTGATGTATTTTATGCTAAAAATTTATCGGGAGGAGACCGAATTCATCGAAGACGTCATGGAAGAGTTTCTTTAATGAATGTGTGCTGAATTTCGTATTCGTATGGGTTTTATAATTGACGTAATTAATATTATGTAAACTAAGTGATTCCATATGGTTTCATAGAAACGAATTGACAAACCGAGGTAGCAAAAGCGGCGGAAACGCTATAAGTTATATCTGTTATAAACAATAAATGCTCCCCCATTCTGTTAAGCAAAGGGGGGAGCCAACAGGAAGCCAATTATTCTAAGGGATCTGAGTTGAGGCGATGGTTTGACCGTTAACGTAGACCGTGCGATCATGACACAACTCTACATTCCAGCGATGTCTCATCCTCCCCTTATTTTTGTTCATTATAGTAATCATCTTTCAAAGATCGGCGATTGATGATAAAGCCTTGCTATTCGTTTGACGGCCCATCATCGAAAATGGTACGATTTTAACTGTTCATAATAACGAACAATATACTGTTTTAGGGCGTGAATTTATAGATGGAGCAAAAATATCATGTGCCTGCCTTAGATCGAGCCAACGCTGTATTAACGGTTTTAAGAGACGAACCATACAGATGGAAGTTATCCGATTTGTCGAAAATGATCGGGATTAGCAAAAGCACGCTCCATTCGCTGTTAGCAACAATGGAGCGCTTGCAATGGGTAAGCCGTGATCGCAATGAAACATATGCGATTGGGAGCGCTATAGGACGTTTTGGGAGCGCTTTTTTCCAGCAGTTCGATCTGAGTGAAGATTTTCGGCGCTTGGCCGAGCCAGTGATGCGCAATCTTCAAGAATCGATCCAACTAGCAGTGCTTGAAGGCAGCGACGTCCAATATTTAGCTAAAGTAGAAGCCCCCAGTCCTGTCCAGATGGTTTCAGGTCCAGGAGTTCGCTTCCCTGCGCATGCAACGGGTCTAGGAAAAGCTTTGATGGCCGACATGAATGAACAACAAATATGCAACTTATATCCGGAAGAATCACTTCCTAAAATTACCGTTCATACGATCGGCTCCAGGGAAGCTTTGATCCACGAGCTTAAGAATGTACGGAAAGCTGGATATGCAATGGATATTCAGGAAGGCGTCATGGGCTTTTGCTGTACAGCCGCACCGATTCGTAAAGCAAACGGAGAAATCGCCGCTGCGATCAGTTGTTCCATGCCGATTCACCATTGGGAAGGGAAGAAAGAGCGTGCCTTGGAAGAAATTGTCCAACTTGCCCAGCGCCTTTCTCACCTTTAATCATCGCATCATCCCCTCCACTCCTGAGAGATGAAAAACAGCCTTGTTCCGACATGTTCAAGTTTCGGAGCAAGGCTACATGGTTTTCTAGTTGTTGCATAAGGGATTTTCCGAACGAAAAATCGGCCTCAATAACTGCTCAAATCAACGGGGCAACAATGTGGTGTTAGCGATCCCAGCAGCGCCTACACATGACCAAGACCCTACATGTATTGATGGGTTTATCCATCAACCTGCAGCTGTCAGGCAATCATGATGAAACACGGCGGTATCCAGTTTGTCGCCAAGACGCCTCTCAATTTCAAGCATGTCCTCCTGCGATTACTCCCACTTAGAGCTCCCCTACCTTGTCTCATTTTAAGTCTTTTCCAAAAAGCACACATGTGATAGACAGCGTATTTAAATTAGCTGGTCTACGAATCTATTCTTTAACTTTCCAATTCCTTGAATTTCACACTCTATCACATTCCCTGCTCCAACCAGTTCTGCTCCTAGTGGGCTGCCTGTCAGAATGACGTCTCCAGGCTTCAACGTCATCACGCGGGACAAATAAGCAATCATTTCACGAACGGGCACAATCATTAATTCCGTAGCACTGTTTTGCTTCTCTTCCCCATTCAGGCGCGCTTCTACTCGAACGGTATCGGGATTCAATTCCGTTTCGATAAGCGGCCCCAATGGTGTAAATGTATCGAATGATTTGCCGATCATCCAATGGCCAGCTTCGTGAAAATACTGCGGTGCTGTTACGTCATTGCCAATCGTATAGCCAAAAACGTAGTCCAACACGTCGGACTCGTCGATATTTTTCGCTTCCTTCCCGATGATGACGGCTAATTCAGATTCAAACTTCACCTGTTCGTTAGCGCCTGGGATCACGATCGGATCATCAGGCCCAACGACAGAAGAAGTTGGCTTAAAGAAAAATACAGGAATATCGGGCAACGTCTCAGGCCGCTCTTCAACTTTGGCGACATAGTTAGCACCAATTCCAATTATTTGGTTCGGTACAAGCGGAGCAAGCCATTTTACATCTTGTGCTGGATACGTTTCGCCTGTAAAACGCCACTCAGCGAACAAATCGCCTTGAATGGCTTTAATTGTTTCGTGTTCAAGAACGCCTTGGCTTGTCTTTGCATTTACAGTAAATCGGACAAATTTCATCACCGTAACTCCTCTTGAATCGCTTATTTTCTCGTCATTACACTGGCTTTCGCTTTCGCTTCTTTCCGGCGCCGATGAAGAATCGGTTCTGTATAACCGCTTGGTTGATGGTAGCCTTCGAACACCAAGTCGCATGCTGCTTGGAAAGCAACAGAGTTTTCATAATCAAGCGCCATAGGAACGTATTCGGGGTCGCCTGTGTTTTGCTGATCCACCACTTTGGCCATGCGTTTCAACGTTTCAAGCACTTGCTCCTTCGTGCAGATTCCGTGATGAAGCCAATTCATCATATGCTGACTAGAGATGCGCAGTGTCGCACGGTCCTCCATTAGCGCAACGTTGTTGATATCAGGCACCTTCGAGCAGCCGATCCCCATTTCTACCCAACGGACGACGTATCCAAGAATGCCTTGCGCATTATTATCGAGCTCTTCCTGAATTTCTTGTGGACTCCAATTCGGCGCTTCAGCGACTGGAATCTGCAACATTTCATCTCGATAGTCGCTTTGCTCAGATGCAATCTCCTGCTGAACCGCGTTCACATTGATTTGGTGATAATGGATGGCGTGTAAAACCGCTGCGGTAGGTGAAGGCACCCAGGCTGTGTTGCCACCAGCCTGCAGCTGAGCACCTTTTTGTTTGAGCATATCTGCCATTTGATCAGGCATGGCCCACATCCCCTTGCCAATTTGCGCTTTGCCCTTCAATCCGGCAGCGAGGCCAACCGCTACATTTGCTTGCTCGTAGCCATTGAGCCAAGCGGAGGATTTCATCTCTTGCTTGCGAATCATTGGGCCAGCTTCCATAGAGGTGTGAATTTCGTCGCCAGTACGGTCAAGGAAGCCTGTATTGATGAAGACCACTCGTTCCTTTACCGCATGGATGCAATTTTTTAAGTTAAGTGACGTGCGGCGTTCTTCATCCATTACACCGATCTTAATGGTATGGCGGGTAAGTCCAATGATATCTTCAACACGGTTAAACAGTTCATTGGCTAATGCGACTTCTTCTGAACCGTGCATTTTTGGTTTCACAATATAAATCGATCCCTTTTGTGAGTTTCGATAAGCTCCATTGCCCAATAGGGAGTGCTTGCCGATTAAACTCGTAACGAGACAATCTAGGAAACCTTCTGGCACCTCTTGGCCGTCTTTATCAAGGACGGCATTCGTGGTCATCAAGTGGCCGACATTGCGGACGAACAGTAACGAACGACCTGATAAAGTGAGGGAGCTGCCGTCTGGGGAAATATACGCTCGGTCAGAATTCAATGTTCGCTTGATCGTCCGGTCCCCTTTAACGAAAGTTGACGTTAAGTCGCCTTTCATTAAGCCTAGCCAATTGGCATATACAAGCACCTTGTCTTCGGCATCAACTGCCGTCACCGAGTCCTCGCAATCCATAATTGTCGTAATGGCCGATTCTAGCACAATATCTTTTACATTTGCTGGGTCGGTTTGCCCAATAGGATGTGTAGCATCAATCTGAATCTCTAAATGAAGGCCATGGTGTACGAACAACAGAGCGGATGGTGCTGCCGTCTCGCCTTGATACCCGGTAAACTGTGTACCGTCCTTCAACCCTGTTGTTGTTCCGTCTTTTCGCTTTGCCGCTAAAGCACCGTCATCGATGCTATAGTGTACGACATCCTTATGGGAACCTTGCTTTAAAGGAATAGTATCGTCTAGAAATTGCTTTGCATATGCAATGACTTTTGCTCCTCTAGCTGGGTTGTACGCATTTCCTTTATCGGCACCAGCTTCTTCGCTAATCGCATCGGTTCCATACAAAGCATCATATAGACTCCCCCAGCGGGCATTCGCCGCATTAATGGCAAAGCGTGCGTTGTTTACAGGAACGACAAGCTGCGGTCCAGCTTGGAGGGCAATCTCGTCATCGACGTCTTCAGTTGTGATTTGAAAATCATCCACCATAGGCTCCAAGTAGCCAATCTCTTCCAAAAATGCTTTGTAATCTTGAAAGCGATACGATTGATTCGCTCTATGCCAGGCATGTATCTGGTCTTGAATACGGTCGCGCTTCGCCAATAAAGCTTTGTTAATCGGAACAAGGTCTTTGACGAGATTGGCAAAGCCAGACCAGAAATCGTTCTTCGTCACGCCGCTGTCTGGAATCACCTTTGTATTGATAAATTCATAAAGTTCCTGTGCAACCTGCAAATCTCCAGCTTTTACGTAATTTGTCATTCGAACATCTCCTTTATTAGGCTTGCTTCGCCGAAGCAACTTCCTTCATATTTTTTTTGACCTCTACACAACGCCCTGGGCTCGGGAACAACTTCCCGCCATTTAGCAGATTATCAGGGTTGAACACTTCACGGATTCGTGTCTGGGCAGCCAATTCCTCCTCGTTGAAAACAAAGCGCATTTCTTCCATTTTTTCGATTCCTACGCCATGCTCCCCAGTAATCGATCCTCCGACATCGGCACAAGCTTTCAAGCAAGCGCTGCCGGCTTCCAACGCTTTTTCTGTCTCGCCTGGAATTCTGGCATCAAACAGCACAAGGGGATGAAGATTGCCGTCCCCAGCGTGGAAAATGTTGGCGATCCGAAGTCCGAATTGCTCGCTAATTTGATTGATTCGCTCCAAAACCTCAGGTAACTTGCTCCGCGGAATCACACCGTCCTGAACTAAATAATCCGCTGAAATGGCTCCCATCGCTCCGAAACCAGTCTTGCGATTCGCCCACCATCTTGCCCGTTCTTGCTCATTTTCGGCAACTTTCACCTCGCGGACATGTCGCCGCTTGCAAATGTCGAGAATCTGATTAATTTGTTCATCGATCCCTGCCGAAATGCCATCCACTTCAATAAGTAGAAGGGCAGCAATGTCTCGGGGATGGCCAACCGGAAACGCAGCAGCTTCTACCCCTTCAATTGCGGTCTTATCCATCATTTCAAGCGCAGCGGGGACAATTCCGGCCGATACAATATCTGATACGGCATAGCTGCCGTCTGACACTTCGTCGAAGTAAGCAAGTACAGTCTGCTTGGCTTCAGGATTTTTCAAAATACGAACCGTGATTTTGGTGACGATTCCTAATGTTCCTTCAGAGCCTGTTAATAAGCCGAGCAAGTCATACCCGGGCACGTCTGCTATACCTTCACAGTTGATATCGATTATGTCGCCATTAGGAAGAACAACCTCAAGCCCGAGAATATGGTTAGTGGTGACGCCATACTTCAGACAATGGGCGCCGCCAGCGTTCTCGGCTACATTGCCGCCGATCGTACAACAGGACTGACTAGAGGGATCGGGCGCATAGTAATAGCCTTTATCAGCAATCATGTTCGTCAATTTCAAGTTGACATAGCCCGGCTCGACAACAGCACGACGATTTTCCAAATCCACGCTGATTAAACGCTTCATACGAACCATGCTAATAATGACTTCCCCATTGATCGGGATCGCGCCGCCGCTGAGACCAGTGCCAGCACCTCTGGCAAGGAAAGGGAGATCGTGTGATGCACAATAGTTGACGATCTTTGCGACCTCTTCGGTATTTTTCGGGAAGACGACTGCCTTGGGCAAATGCTTATGAATTGTAAAGCCATCACAATCATAAGCGATCAAGTCTTCCTTTAAATAAAGGATTGACTTCGGGCCGTCTACAAGCTTCGCAAGATTGAGAATATCGGGATCGTTTGTTTTGATCTTACGGGCCACAGCCTTCACCTCCTGAATGGGATTTTATTCATTCAACTGTTCATCGTCTCGCTTGTACGCCCAATTCAACAACTGCACCGTATGCACAATCTTTTGCCTTCGCCCATACTTTTGTACGCCAACTGCCATTTGCAGCATACAACCTGGGTTGCCCATTGAGATCATCTCCACGTCTTCCGGCACATTCTCCATTTTACTTTCCAAAACAGCGCCAGCCATCTCAGGATTGGTAATGTTGTAGATTCCGGCGCTGCCACAGCAACGATCAGCGTTTGGCATATGAACGATCTCGACCCCTGGAATAGCATGCAATAGTTCGCGCGGCTCTTGCCGGATTCCTTGGCCATGCGCCAAGTGGCAAGCATCATGGTAAGTCAAGCGTATTTTCATTTCTGACTTCGGCTTTTCATAGCCTGTGTCGTAAAGATACTTTGTTATGTCTTGTACTTTTGCAGAGAATGCTTTAGCTTTTTCGTGCCACTTGGGGTCGTCGCGGAACAATTCTGGGTAATCCTTCAGCATGCAGCCGCAGCCAGCAGCATTGACGATGACTGTCTGTGCGTTTTCAAACGCTTCGATGTTTTGCTTGGCTAATCTTCTGCCAGTCTCCCGATCGCCTGCATGCACATGCAAGGCGCCGCAGCATGTTTGCTGCTTCGGAATGGTGACATTATTTCCGTTCCGCGTCAGTACTTGAATCGTAGACTCGTTAATATCACTGAACATGACGTCCATGATACAGCCAGTTAAGAAGGCGACGGTATGTGTTTCTTCGCCCTTAGCCAGAATGATGTTTTCATTTTTGTATTTCTTACGGACAGGAACACCCATGCCGGGCATAATCGCTTCCAATTCAACAAGGTGCTTTGGCATAATGCGAATCAATCTTGTCGTGCGAACAAGCTTCTGCACGCCACTTTTCTGATATATTTTTAACAACCCGCCTAAAGATTGCATCCGCTTCGGATGAGGAAACAACCCTTCCAAGAAAAATTTGCTCACTAGCCCCTTAATACCTGTTAACGGCATCGCTTGGCGAATTTGTCCTCTTGCTTCTTCAATCAAGCCGCCTACATCCACATCAGCTGGACAAGCAGTCGTGCATGCCCGGCAATCTAAACATTGGTAGACCGGATCGATAAACGGTTCATTCACTTCAAGCTTGCCTTCGGCTACGGACTTGATTAGATGGACACGCCCGCGCGGCGAGTGTTGTTCTTGACCTGTTATCTCATAGGTAGGGCATGATTCTAGACACATCCCGCAGTGTACGCAATCAGCCCATTTATTCTCATCTGGCGCATCGTTCCATAAATAATTGCTCTTGCTGGTAGGAGAACAAGGCGGATCGACGTTCAACTCACTTTCTTTCAAACTCATAATTATATCCCCCCAATAAACCTTGTCTCATTTAGCACGCGTCTAGGATCGATACTGGCTTTGATGCCCTCGAATAGGAAAAAGTAATCTGGTTTGTCTCCCCACACATTGATGCTTTGCCGCAGAAAAAACGGAATATGCTTGACAATCACATAGCCATTAAGCTTCTTTGCAGTACCACGTAATGCTTGAATGGCAGCCTCCACGTCTTCGCTAGTACCTTGTAAGACGACGTGACATAGGCCATGGCCAAAACCGCCGTGCCCATAAACAACGAGGTTGTGACGTTGCTGTAACGCTACGCATTCGGCGAGCATTTGAAGCACGTCGATGTTCTTCACGCCGATTTTTAATCCAACTTTGATTGCTGCTTGCTCAGACGGCTCCCCCATTCCGTTAGGGCTTATGTTCATTAGCCCGTTCCAAAACGCTCTAGCCTCTTCAGAGCGAAAAATATGAACGTCTGCTGCTTCCTTAGGTACTGCCTGTTTCACGATATTCTCCTGGTAGATGACAGAGCTTTCTACATCCTCCAAACCGATTGCTAACGCCCATTGTTTGCGCCCAGTTAGCTGCTCCGCTAACGAAGGGCTAATGAATTCGAAAGCTGTAGGCTCCAGTGTAGAATCAAACTGCGTGACTACAAAAGAGCGCAGCTCATCCAACCGATTGTCCTGAAATGGAATGAAAACTAGGCTCTCACATTTAGGCAAAGGCATCAGCTTTAACGTAATTTCCGTAATCACCCCAATTGTGCCCATTGACCCAATAAATAGCTTATTCATATCATAGCCGGCAACATTTTTGACGACTTTCCCGCCAGTACGGATAACGGTTCCATCAGGATAAACCACTTTTAACCCGAGCACGATATCTCTTGCAGAACCGTAGCCCATGCGTTTTGGCCCGCTGTCGTTGGAAGCGATTACACCACCGACCGTAGATAAGTGCGGCATCGCCGGATCAAGCGATACTTGCTGCTGATGCTTTGCTAAATAGGCCTGAAGTTCATGAAAAGCTGTGCCCGCTTTTACAGTGACGACCATATCTCCTGGGGAGTGCTCTATGACACCAGTATATTTTGACAAAGACAAGAGCACATCATACGATTCCTTCAGGCCGCCGAACCCTCGCTTCGATCCGTTGCCTTGCACGGACACTGACTTGCCATGATCGTAGGCAAACTTGAGCAAGCCTACAACTTCCTTTTCTGATGTTGGATATACATGGACATGTCCACCATTGCCTAACCAACTGTCAGGAGAGCCTGGTTCCATCGCTAGCTCAGGAAAAGCAGATTTCAAATCAGACAACACTACTGCAACACCTCCCTAATGAACTCAAATTGAGGTATACTCCTCAGCTACTCATTCTCTTAAAACGCGGCTAAATGACATTTAGTAGCCTCCCTCGATCATCTTGTTCCATGCAGAGGGAAGAACGTTTCATTGAAACATCGATCGATCGCTCATTGGAGTGGTTGTCGTTATGATTTTTCACTTAACAAATGACAATTTTATGAAGATGGACTTTACTGATTGCCAACCTCATTGTTCGTTATATTGAACACGATTCAACAATTCGAACTTTCTTTATACTATTACATAGACTGCTGTTTCTGTCAATTGTCAAATGAATATCCGTTGTAGACCTGCATGCATCTTATCTATATACGCAAGAACAGCCTCAAGATTGTGAAGTTATATGCGAATTCCATTAGTGTAAAATGTTCGTTCTTATCTAATTATTAATAGCCTGAGAGTGAGCTTTTTTCCTCTCAATTTAGAGAAAGATTGATCTATGATTTTGTAAACTGCAAGCAGCGTTTTTACCATCAATAGTAAAACTAGAAATGATGGCACACTTCTGCACATTGCCTTCAGTTCACCACTTCCATTTAAATCCTTTTCATGCTAATATATGACATAATAAAAGGAAAGGAGGTAATATCGATGAAAAAACGAATCGCTTCTTTAAGTGTACTGGCATTACTTTTAAGTTTCTCTTTATCTGCACCGGCTTCAAGCAACACTACTCCACCAACATGTCCTCCACACAATCCAGGCTGTATGCTACCTTGGTAAGGCACACATATTTCTTAGGGGCCTTATTTTAGGCTCCTTTTTCAATCACTATCATTAAGCAAAAGCCGATTAAGTTCGCCAGTAAGACGATAGAGACAAACCAATCGTTATCGTGTTTTCTGCAAGAGAAGACGGCTTACTGCTACATTTTTTACGGTTGATAAGAACGCATATTCCCATAGAATGCAGCGGACGGTTCTACCTGGGGTCAATTCACCCTTTACCAACGAAGCCCCTTCTCGATTAAATCCCAATATGAGAACAGTCAAGTGATTTCACTCAACATATTGAAAGATTAAATAGGAAAGATTATATGTTATACTTCAGTAGATAATACTGCGAGTAGATCTCTCTATATAAATGTCCCACCTCTGCAATATCTATTAAGGTCAATCCTGGTTTTGAGCATATACAGTAGCCTCTTATTCAACACAAAGGAAGTGATTAGTTGATTATCCGAACAGCAAATAAATTAGATTTTCCAACTTTAAGAAAAATATACTTGGAATCCCGACGTGAAAGTTTTTATTGGGCCGATATAGATAAAATGAGTTTAGAAGATTTTGATAAGGACACTGTGGGGGAGCACATCATCATAGCAGAGGACCAACATCGCATCCTTGGTTTTGCATCATTAGACTTATCTCATAATTTTATACACAACCTTTTCGTTCACCCTGCTGCTTTCGGTAAAGGAGTAGGCGGTCACTTGATGAACGCATCGATTAAAAAGATGGATAAGCCATTAAGGTTAAAATGCGTATCTAAAAATCATAAAGCCTTAAATTTTTACGAGAATAACGGTTGGAAGAAAATCATTGAGGAAGGTGAATTAGAAAGTAGATACTGGGTAATGGAATATTCTTAAGACTTATTTCATAATATTTTAAATGGGGACACGCACTCAAAACTAGACCTCAAAGTGTATTTTGTCCCCAAAACAAAAAACCCTCAACACAAGATGTGTCAAGGGTTCCTCTCCTTAATAATTCTGCATGAACTGTTCCCGCTCCCACGGGTGGACTTGCGTGCGGAACATATCCCATTCAATTTCTTTCGCTTCTACAAAATGTTCTAGCGCGTGTTCGCCGAGTGCTTTGACGAGCACTTCATCTTTTAGGAGGCTGTCAATCGCTTCTTTTAATGTTGATGGCAAATCTTTGATGCCTTCATCCAGGCGTTCTTCTTTGCTCATGATATAAATGTTGCGGTCCGTTGCTTCAGGCGGGTTGATTTTCTTTTTAATGCCGTCAAGGCCTGAAGCGAGCATTACTGCCATCGCTAAATATGGGTTCGCCGATGGGTCCGGGCTTCTTACTTCAATCCGCGTTGATACCCCTCGTGACGATGGAATGCGGACAAGAGGCGAGCGGTTCCGCATCGACCACGCGATGTACACGGGCGCTTCGTAGCCTGGCACCAACCGTTTATAAGAATTGACAATTGGATTGGTAATCGCAGTAAAGCCTTCTGCATGCTTAAGGATGCCGCCTAAAAATTGCATCGCTGTTTTGCTAAGCTGGCTTTCTGTGTTTTTGTCGTAAAAAGCGTTGCCCTCTTGAGTAAATAGCGACATGTTCAAATGCATGCCTGACCCGTTAACGCCAAACAGCGGCTTTGGCATGAATGTCGCATGCAAACCGTGCTTACGGGCAATGGTTTTGACAACGAGCTTAAACGTTTGGATGTTGTCGCATGTAGAGACAGCGTCCGCATATTTAAAATCGATTTCGTGTTGGCCAGGGGCGACTTCGTGGTGGGATGCCTCAATTTCGAAGCCCATATCTTCCAACTCCAGCACGATATCGCGGCGACAGTTTTCACCTAGGTCTGTCGGCGCTAAGTCAAAATAGCCGCCGCGGTCGTTTAGTTCAAGTGTCGGCTCGCCTTTCTCGTCATTTTTAAAGAGGAAAAACTCTGGCTCTGGTCCAATGTTGAAATCAGTAAAGCCAAGTTCCTGTGCTTCCTTAAGGACACGTTTTAAAATGCCCCGTGGGTCCCCTTCAAACGGCTTTGGCTCCTCCCCTGGCTTTCCTGGTTGGTAAATGTCGCAAATCAAACGGGCGACTTTCCCTTTTTCCGGCGTCCATGGGAAAACAACCCATGTATCTAAATCAGGGTACAAATACATATCCGATTCTTCAATGCGGACAAACCCTTCAATTGATGAACCATCAAACATCATTTTGTTGTCAAGCGCTTTAGATAGCTGATCAACTGGAATTTCAACGTTCTTGATCGTTCCGAGCAGGTCGGTAAACTGGAGGCGGATAAAGCGGACATTGTTATCTTGAGCTTGGCGGACAATATCTTCTTTTGTAAACTTTGGCATGCGTGGTTTTTCTCCTCTCGTTTTTCATCTATGTAGAAAGGGGGATATCCCCTGTTCCCAAGCCATTCATCCACTCGTTCGTGAAAGGCTCGCCAAACAACGTAAGGCCCATTGCGAGTCTGCTTCGTTGTTTCCTTGCCTCTTTCGCGTCTATCTTTTTTAGTATCGTACTAAAGGCTTATTTTGAAGTCAAGCATTGCCTGGCGCCTTTACCCGATTTTGCGAAGTTACATCAGAATTTGCTCTCTTTATTACCTGATGGGCTCTGTTCGTCTTTTTCCCGATCTTTTTCAGTCATAAACGTTTTTTCACAAGCAGCACTGACCGCCAGCTTCACATGTTCATACGTGAGCCCACCTTGGATGTAGGCGGCATACGGGGGGCGCAGTGGGCCATCGGCCGATAGCTCAATGCTTGCACCTTGGACAAACGTGCCAGCCGCCATAATGACGTCATCGGCGTAGCCTGGCATATAGCTTGGTTGTGGCTTTACATGAGCGTTGACTGGCGATGCTTGTTGGATCGCTTGGCAAAATGCCACCATTTGTTCGCCCGTTTTGAAATGGACGGCTTGAATTAAATCAGTGCGCCGTTCTTGGGAGCTAGGTCTCGTTTCTAAACCGAGTTCTTCCAGCAAAGCAGCTGTGAAAACAGCGCCTTTTACACTTTGGGCGACAACATGGGGAGCAAGGAAAAAGCCTTGGTACATGTCTAAAAGTGTCCCTAACGTCGCTCCCCCTTCCGCCCCTATCCCTGGTGCCGCCAAGCGATAGGAAGCGAGCTCAATTGCTTGAGTTTGACCAACCAAGTAGCCACCTGTTTTTGCCAGCCCGCCACCTGGATTCTTGATGAGCGAACCGGCAATGATGTCAGCACCAACGTGGCACGGTTCTTTTGTTTCCACAAACTCACCATAGCAATTATCGACAAATACGAGCACTTCTTGTTTAATCGATTTGACAAATGCGATCACATCAGCAAGTTCATCGATATGGAACGAAGGTCGATCGCCGTACCCTTTAGACCGTTGAATGCCAATTACTTTTGTTTTTTCAGAGATCGCCTCTTTGATCGCCTGCTTGTCCATGCGCCCTTCTCTTAGTGGCACCATGTTGTAAGAAATGCCGTAATCACGAAGGGAGCCAGAGCCATGGCCGCGAATGCCGACGATTTCTTCCAGTGTGTCATAAGGTTTCCCCGATATATAAAGCAGTTCATCGCCTGGACGCAACAAGCCAAATAGAGCAATCGCAATTGCATGGGTGCCTGAGACGATTTGGTGCCTGACAAGAGCCGCTTCTCCCCCGAAGACATCAGCATAAATGGCTTCTAGCGTGTCTCTGCCCACATCATCGTAACCGTAACCGGTGGAAGGGCTGAAGTGAAAATCAGCAACTTGATGGCGCGCAAAACTATCCATTACCCGTTTTTGGTTGATTAAAGCAACCCGATCAATTTCTTGATGATGAGCCGCAATCCGTTTTTCAGCTCGGGTGATTTTTTCTTGTATTTCTTCGTTGAATAAAAACTCTGTCACGATTTGTTCTCTCCTACTCTGCTGTCTCCTTTCTAGCTTACCACGTGATAAGCTAGAAAGGAAACGGAAAACGAAGCACCGCAAAATAGACGCACGGGTAGTGTTACATAAAGCGTTTATGTTTAAACTGGAAATCTTCTTTTTTCAGCAGCTCCATCGCTGTTTTCCTATAATCGTTTTGTTTTAAAATCCGTACCGCTTGCTGGCGGATTGCCTCTTCGACCATATTGCGGATGTAGCGCCCATTGCTAAATGTCCTTTCCTGTTCAGACGCAACTTTGCGAATATGTTCGCGGCATTCTTGCAAAGCCTCTTCCGACAGCATGTAATCTCGTTCTTTTGCCATTCCGATTAACATTTCCATCAACTCGTCAACGTTATAATTAGGAAACGTAATTGAAATCGGAAACCTTGAAGGCAAGCCAGGGTTTAATGATAGAAAATAATCCATTTCTTTTGAATAGCCGGCAATGATAAGCACAAAGTCATTGGAATTATTTTCCATTCCTTTTACCAACGTATCAATTGCTTCCTTGCCGAAGTCTTTTTCCCCACCTCGTGACAACGAATAAGCTTCATCAATAAAGAGCACGCCCCCGCTTGCCTGCTTCAGCACTTCCCGCGTCTTTTGCGCCGTATGGCCAATGTATTCGCCAACTAAATCAGCACGTTCCATTTCCAGTAAGTGGCCCTTTGAGAGCACATTCATTTCGTGTAAAAAAGAAGCAACGATGCGAGCAACTGTCGTTTTCCCTGTCCCAGGATTGCCTTTAAAAATCATGTGAAGCACTTGCTTTGTCGCTTTAAGCCCGCGCTCTTTGCGGCGTTCATTCACATAAATCCATGCATAGAGCTCTTGGATTAACGCTTTAATCTCATCCAAGCCGATATAAGCTGACAGCTTCTGTTCAAACTTCGTCAGCACTTCATGCTTTTCTTTTTCTTCTGGAGAAACAAACCAGTCTGTGCTCGCTCGTTTTACAGGAACTTTATTTAATACCACATTGATTCTAGCACTGTTTTTCGTTTCAAGCGGATTGCTCACCGCATCTTCCCCCCTTCAGCAGCCTGCCTCAGGCGGCTCTTGCTTTGTTGCTACTATACGCAAAAAGGATAAAAAACGTGACAAATGCCCATCCACTGAAAAGACGTTCCCCTTTTACTATATGGAGCAATTGTTCGAGCAAGTACTTCGCTTTGCAAAGCAAATGACTTATTATCTGTTCGTGACGGAGCTGGAGGGATTTGGTACAATTTTCTTGAAAGGGGGGGCTTTGTATGGATGGGTTTCAATGGGTAGAGCGCTTCACATATGCTCTTGCTGACAAGGGACGGCGGCCGTCAACCGTTAGGCGTTACCGCTATGATTTGCTTGACTTTTTCAAGTGGCTCGACGATAAAGACTTCCATTCTATGGAGCAAACGGATGCAGAGCGTTACTTTTATGAATTGATAGAGAGTCGTTCCTATCAAACACGAACCATCCGCCGCGTCGCTTCCGTACTCAGGCAATTCACCGCCTTTTTAATGGCAGAAAAACAGCTGGCGAGTCATCCACTCCTCACCTATGACCCACCGCCTTTAGAGGCTGAGCCGCTTCAACCTCACGAATGGGTCAATGCGAAGGAGATCGCTGCGATCTTGCGTTCAAGTCAATCAGAAGAAGGGTTGACGGACAATCAGCTGCTTGCAAGGCCGCAACTGACAAAACGAAACTTTGCGATGTTTTTGCTTCTTGCCCATTATGGCCTCACATTGCAAGAACTTTGTGACCTGCAAATGAATGATGTCAATTTTGTAAAAGGGACGTTGCTCATTCGCAGAGACAGCGGCCACGACCGTCAGCTTGTACTTTGCCCCAAATACGCCAAGCAGTTGCATGCTTATTGGACGCTTATCCCTGAACCGGTACGGCCACGTTTACACACGGATGACCCATTGTTTGTCGCTTTTGATTTTACAAGGCGCACATACCATTGGTCCTATGAAAACGACGCGCCTAAAGCGTTGACGGAAATTGCCTTGCAGAAAATGATCCGCACAGAAGTGGCGCGGGCTGGCTTGCGCAAAGGCATCTCCGCTCAGCATTTTCGTCATTCCTTTTTGCTCAAGTTAATGCTCGCAGGGGAACAGTGGACAACGATTCAGCAAAAAGCAGGGCTAAAAAGCATGCTTTCCTTGCGGCGCTATGCTTTAACGGTCGAAAAAATGAACGTTGCTAGAAGACAAGAGCTTCTTCCGACAGCTGCAGAAACTGAGGCAGACTCCCATCTAAGTAGTTCATAGCAAGCTGGCTTTATAAAGAGCATTTTAGACAACTAAAAAACGGGATGAAAATCGTTGTTTTCATCCCGTCCTTGGAAAGAACCGTTTTTATGGTTGCTATGCAAAAAGCGGTTATACTTCCGCTTCGTTTTTCAATTGAACATTTTTTTGCGGGGCAAATGTGGAAATGGCGTGCTTGTAAACAAGCTGTTGGCGGCCTTCTGTTTCGACAATGACTGTAAAGTTATCAAATCCCTTTACTTGCCCACGCAATTGAAATCCATTTAATAAAAAAACCGTTACCGGAATGGATTCTTTGCGCAATTGGTTTAAAAACTGATCTTGGATATTTACTGTTGCTTTCATGTTGGCTGACTCCTCTCTCTACATCGTTCCTTTACTGATTCGCCTTAAGCAAACCCTTTTCCTGCTAAAAATGCGTGGACATAATCAAAAATTTTTGCCTTGGCCTCTGGCTCCTCCAAATGAAACCAGACAGCGTCGCTCCGGTTTTTAAACCAAGTCAGCTGCCTTTTCGCATAGCGGCGTGAATTGGTTTTCAGAGCTTCAATTGCTTCGTCATAGGTGCATTTCCCATCAAAATAAGCATATAGTTCCTTGTAGCCAATCGCCTGAATGGCCTGGCCTTGGATTCCCCGTTGATAAAGGCGGTGAACTTCTTCCAACAAGCCCGCCTCCATCATCGCATCAACGCGGCGGTTGATCCGCTCATACAACGCCTGTCTTTCCATTTCTAAGCCAATGAGAACATTGTCAAAACGAGGCCGCGCAAGGCCGTTCTCTTGTTCGGAAAATGGTTTTCCCGTAAGATGGATCACCTCTAAAGCACGAATAACACGGCGAACATTATTGGCGTGGATCGCTTCTGCTGCGTTTGGGTCTGCTTTTGCTAGCTTTCCGTGGAGTGCAGCGTTGCCGAAACGACTGGCATACAATTCCATTTCTTCCCTGAATGAGGAATCCGATGGCGCATCGCCAAAAGACAATTCATGGGTAAGCGCTTGGACATAAAGACCTGTGCCACCGACTAATAGCGGCCATTTGCCACGGCTGCGAATCGAAGCAATCGCCAAAAGTGCTTTTTCCTGAAACATGGAAACCGTCCATGTGTCTCCTGGCTCAAGGATGTCAATTAAATGGTGGGGAATGCCAGCCATTTCTTCGACTGTCGCTTTTGCCGTGCCAATATCCATTGTCCGGTACACTTGCATTGAATCCCCGCTTATAATTTCAGCACCAAACGTTTTCGCAAGTTCAATGCCAAGGGCCGTTTTTCCTACGGCCGTTGGGCCGACAATCGCGATGAGCGGTTCTTGCGTCATAGGCATCCTCCTTTCCATCCAAATCCATGCTAGACTTCCATGACGCCGTATTGGAAAGTAGCATGTTGCCTTCTGTTGACGGTAAAACCAAATCGGGCAAATTGCTCGCTTTGCCAGTGGCCCTTTAACACGACAGCACGCCTTGCAACCCGTTTAGCGTCGTCGAGAACAGATTTCGTCAACATCTCCGAACAGGCAAAATGTCTCAGCCCTTCGAGTCCAGGTGAAGCGACTTTCGTCTCAAACATCGGGTCAAAATAAACAACATCAACGGATTTGTCTTTCATATGCTGGAAATAGGCAGCGCTGCCTGTGTTCACAACGTTTACTCGCCGTAATGCCTGCAAGAACGTTTCGTCCCCTTCCTGCCACTCTTTTAAGCCGGTTGCCACAATATGGGCAATTGGCTGGCTCGCTTCAAGTCCCGTTACTGTTCCTGTTCTGCCGACAGCAATAGCAGCCATTACCGCATCTGCGCCCATGCCAAGTGTAGCATCAAGGACTTCATCGCCCGTGCTCAAGCCGGCAGCGTCGATAAAAGGATCCGTTCCTGTTTTCTGCCACTGTTTGTAACGGATAAACGACGCATTTGGGTGATAAAAAAACGGGACTGCCTCCTTATATTTGTAAAGCGTTTGCCGTTCTTTTCCAACAATGCATACATCTTCGCCGTAAGCGGCAAAGAGTGCTTCAAGAGACCGGTCCTGACGCTCGACAAAACGAGCACCAAGTTTAGCAGCACACAAAGCTGCTTTTTCTTTTAAGGCATTGGCCTGTTTTCTTGCGGTCGTAACGATCACGTTTTTTTGTCTCTCCTCTACATGACGCGCTTAAACATTTTCTCCAGTTCATACGTTGAAAAGTGGATCACAACCGGGCGGCCATGAGGACATGTATACGGCTCTTGACAACGGCGCAGCGTTTCCAGAAGTTGAAACATTTCATCCGTGCGCAAATGGCGATTGGCTTTAATCGCCGCTTTGCAGCTCATCATAATCGCTGCTTCTTCGCGTAATTCGCCAATGCTAATCCGCTTATTGTCCAAAAGCTGCTCAACCATTTCTCGTATCGTCGATTCTTCATCGCCTTGAGGAAACCAAGTCGGATGGGAACGAACAACAAATGTATTTTTCCCAAATTCTTCTAAAAATACGCCGACGGCTTCAAGTTTTTCTTTCGATTCAGTGACAACAAGTGTTTCCCTCGTTGTCAGCTCAAGTGTAATGGGCACAAGCAACTCTTGTGTCTGTCCTAATGGTTCAGCTAATTTTTGGTGGAAATGCTCATATTTAATCCGTTCTTGTGCCGCATGTTGGTCAATTAAGTACATGCCTTGTTCGTTTTGGGCAACAATGTACGTTCCATGCATCTGGCCGACTGGATACAAAGGCGGCATCGCTCCCTTTGCCTCTGCATCGTTGCCTAAAGGCAGTTGTGGCTCGACTACAGCCGCCTCCTCTTCCATTTCCATTGGAAGGGACTCGTCTGTTCTTCTATCCGCCTGCTCATATTTTTCTTCTGTGTTGGTTTCCACCCGTTCATTTCGAGGAGGTATACTGGCATTGCTGCCTCTTCCTTGTTCGACTTCCTCCTCTTGCTGATGTGATGGCGACCAACTGTTGCCTATGCTTGTGCTTTCCTTTTTGCGATCAACTTGGTCGTCGGCAGCTAGCTGGCGCGGCTGTTGCATCGTCTCGCGCACATGCTCCTTTTCTGGTTGCAACTCGTACGCTAAGGAGAAAGAGAGCTGTTCGCTTTTTGTTTTAGCTGTGTTTTCTTTTTTCGGCTCAGGTATGAGCGTTTCTTCACTTAACGCCTTTTTAATGCTTTCGGCAATCATTTCGCTAAGTGCTTCTTCCTTGCTTAAGCGTACTTCCAGCTTAGCCGGATGGACATTGACATCAATTAGCGTCGGATCCATTTCCAACTTGAGAACAGCAATCGGAAAGCGGCCAATCGGCAGTTTTGTGTGAAAGCCTTGTTGGATCGCTTTTGCCAACTTAAAGTTGCGGATGTAGCGCCCATTTATGAAAATCGACATATACTGCCTGTTTGCTCGTGTCAACTCAGGCTTAGCGATATAGCCGCTTAGCTCATAATCCAACGATGAACCCGTAATGGGGACCATTTTTTCTGCTGTTTTGCGGCCATACACTTGGGCAATGACTTGGCGCAAGTCGCCGTTCCCTGCTGTTTTCAGCACGGTTTTGCCATCGCTAACATAATGAAAACGAATGTGCGGGTATGCTAACGCCATGCGGTTCATGACTTCGCTCACATGCCCCGCCTCTGTTAAAACCGTTTTTAAATATTTTAGGCGTGCAGGCGTATTGTAAAACAAATCAGTGACGACAATGGTTGTGCCTTTGCGTGCTTCAGAGGGCTGCTTATGGACGATCTTCCCCCCCTCAAGCTCGACTTGCATGCCTGCACTTCCTGTGCTCGTTTGCATGTTTACACGGGAGACAGAGGCGATGCTTGGCAGCGCTTCGCCGCGAAAACCGAGCGTGCGAATCGTAAACAAATCGCGGTCCGTTTTGATTTTAGAGGTCGCGTGACGAGAAAAAGCCAACTCTAATTCATTCGGCTCAATGCCTGTCCCATTGTCAACAATGCGAATCGACGAAAGGCCGCCTTCTTCAATTTCAACTAGAATCTGGCTGCTGTTTGCATCAATCGCATTTTCAACAAGTTCTTTGACGATAGAAGCAGGACGTTCAACGACTTCGCCAGCAGCAATTTTATTAGAAAGCGCATCGTCAAGCTGTTGAATAACGGCCATCGTCTCCACCCCTTTTTTCGTTTATTACTTGTTTAGCTGCTTTTGCCACTCATTGATTTTTTCAAGTGCTTGTAACGGTGTCAAGTGCAACACATCGACTTCAGCCATTTTCGCCAGTACCGAACGCTCTTTTTTTGTTGGCTGCTTTGGCTTTGTTTCTTCATCAGTCGGAAAGAGCGAGAGTTGCTGCGGTTCTTCGGCCGTTGCTGCTGTTTCCGTTTTTGCACTATCGATTGGTTGCTCTACTGAAGCACTTGTCGGCCTTTGTGGAAGATGCTCCAACTCAGTCAAAAGCGCCTCTGCCCTCGTTGTCACCTGCTTTGGCAAACCGGCCAGTTCTGCGACATAAACGCCGTAGCTGCGGTCTGCAGCGCCTTCAATCACTTGATGAAGAAACACGACTGTCCCATTTTCCTCTACTGCCGATACATGGACATTGCGCAACGTATGCAGGGAATCGGCCAACCGCGTTAATTCATGGTAATGGGTCGAAAAAAGGGTTTTAGCGCCAATGGTTTCATAAATGTATTCAATGATCGCCTGTGCGAGCGCCATCCCGTCATACGTCGACGTACCACGGCCAATTTCATCAAGCAAAATGAGGCTGTGTGGTGTTGCTTTCACAAGCGCGTCTTTTGTCTCTAACATTTCGACCATAAATGTGCTCTGGCCACTTGCAAGGTCGTCAGCGGCACCAATGCGGGTGAAAATTTGGTCGAACAAAGGCAGCGTTGCTTCCGCAGCAGGGACATAGCTACCGATTTGCGCCATGACGACAGTTAAAGCAAGCTGGCGCATATAGGTGCTTTTCCCGCCCATATTCGGCCCCGTAATTAACAGCATATCCCTGTCGCCGGTTAAATCAATGTCATTTTCTACATAACTGCCTCGTTTAATGACCGTTTCCACGACAGGATGGCGCCCGCCTTTGATGGCGACATCGCGGCTTTCAGTGATGGTTGGCTTCGTATAGCCGTTTTGTTCGGCAACAGAGGCAAAACCAGCGAGCACATCCATTTCGCTAATGTCGGCGGCAAGCTTTTGCAAGCTGGCGACATAGGCTTCCACTTGTTTACGGATGTCAGCAAATAAACGGTATTCAAGATCAGCGAGCTTTTCATCGGCTTCCAATATGAGCGCTTCTTTTTCCTTTAGTTCTGGCGTTATGTAACGTTCAGCATTGGTAAGCGTCTGTTTGCGTTCGTAGCGGCCGTCTGGCAGCAAATGAGCATTAGCCCTTGTTACCTCAATGTAGTAACCAAATACACGGTTGTAGCCTACTTTTAAGGAGCGTATGCCTGTTGCCTCGCGTTCAGACTGCTCAAGTTCAGCAATCCACTGTTTGCCATTGCGGCTCGCATCCCGGTAAGCATCCAGTTCTTCGTTATAACCATCTACAATAAGGCCACCCTCCGTTAACGAGAGCGGCGGATCATCGACAAGGCTTTGCTCCATCAAGGACACCAAATCAGCAAACTGCTCAGACTGATTTAACCAACGTCCGCCAAGGCCGACTTGTTCCAGCGTTGCCTCGATCTCCGGAATGTTTTGCAGCGAGCGCTTTAATTGCACAAGCTCCCGTGCATTGACGCTGCCGTAAGCAATACGGGCTGCTAACCGCTCAATGTCGTAAACCTGGCGGAGACAATCGCGCAATTGCTCCCGTTCAAAAAAATGTTCCAGAAACGCTTCTACCACTGCCTGTCTGCCAGCAATCGCTTTCCTGTCCACTAAAGGCCGTTCAATCCATTGGCGTAATAGCCTCCCGCCCATTGCTGTTACTGTTTGGTCAATCACAGCAAGGAGGGAGCCACTTTTCTTTTTATCACGCAACGTTTGCACTAATTCCAAATTCCGTTTTGCGTGGACATCCATTTTTAAGTAGGAATCAGCCGGATGGAAAACAACTTGTTGCAAATGGCGCAAGCTTTGCTTCTGTGTCGCTAGTAAATAATGGAGCATGCGTCCGTAAGCTCGTTTCAGCAACGGCTGTTGAATATGGTTGATAAGCCGTTCATATTCTTTAGGCACGTCCTCTTGTTCCTCATAGGACACAACAAAACCTTGCTGTTCGCCAAGCTTCGCTTTCAGTTCTTCTTCGAGCCCTGCCGGTGCAATCGCTTCTTTAACGCCACTTGCTGCAATTTCTTGGAGAAGCTCTGCGCTCCCTCCTCTGATCAATGTTACATCGCTTTCGCCTGTAGAAAGGTCGCAACGGGCAATGCCCCACCCGTCCTCCCCTTCGCTGGCAAAGGCAAGCAAATAGTTGTTTTCTTTTTCTGCTAACAACTTGCTATTCATTAGCGTACCTGGTGTCAATACTTTTGTTACTTCACGCTTCACAACGCCTTTTGCTGTTTTTGGGTCTTCCACTTGCTCACAAATAGCAATTTTATACCCTTTATCAATTAGGCGGGCTATATACGAATCAGCCGAGTGGTACGGAACCCCGCACATTGGAATTCGGTCTTCGCCTTGGCCGCGGCCCGTTAACGTAATTTCTAATTCTTGGGCAGCTTTAATGGCATCTTCATTGAACATTTCATAAAAGTCGCCTAACCGGAAAAATAAAAAGGCGTCCTGGTACTTTGCTTTAATTTGCAAGTACTGTTTCATCATGGGGGTATGCATTTGTGCCATAAATTGCCTCCGATATGTTGAAAATCTAATCGCTATTATACCATAGGAAGACAGTTGATTTCCTTGAATTTAACGGAAAAAAACCGGCTCTCCAAAAAGCGAGCCGGCTTTTCCTATCGGTCGATTTCTTCTTGTAAAAAGTTTGGATCAATTTGCTCAAACTCTTCGTCGCGGATTTCGCCAGTAAGTGAGTCAATCGGGTATTCTTCAATAAGCCCTTGTGGATTGACCGCTACTGCCACTTTCGTTTCACCAATGCATTCAACAATAAATTCCCGTTCGACTTGGACATCGACGCTGCGGCCGTCCTCAGAAATGACTGCTTCCAGCGTATTCGGCTGTTGCACAGACTTCGCATACACTTCCAATTCTTCGGAAATCACATTGTCATCTTTCATTGTTAAAGGCACGAGGTCGGTATAAGAAACCGTTTGTGTTGCAACGTCCGTTTTCGTGTTATTGGTATACGAAAACCATACATTAATGTCATAGCTGCCATTAACTTCGACTGTATCGCCACGCTTTTTCGCACTGTACGTATGGTTAATAATCCAGCAGCCGAGTATGCTTGACGGTGGCTCTGGTGGACGGATATGATGTGTCGCTTCTGAAAATTTGCGCCCTTTGCCGCAGACAGCTTTCGTAATAATCTCGCGATAACTCGTTTCATTTTTTGAGTCAGCCATCGTGTACCTCCCATTTTTCATTTTGCCTATTGCAAGAGACATTCGCCTTGTTTTTCACATTGCCCACATCCGCTCATCGTGTTGTGCAACGCCCCTACGCCTAGACGTCTCTATACCAAGCTATGAATCACTGACCCTGTTTAGACCTATAAAACAAAAACACGGCATTGCTGCCGTGTTCAGACTATAGACAAACGCTCGCATATGTCGTCGTTTGCCTCACTCATATCCTTATGAACCCCATTCTATTCGCACCTTCACTTGGCTGCACTCCAAGCGTTTTTGATCAGTCTGAGTGCAATACAACAAGCGTGTTAACAGTGATGAAAGGGGTTTTTCGTCGTCGTTCCTCGCATGACATCGCCATCCATGGAACGGATAATTTCATCTGTAACTGTTTTAGACACGGTGTTCGTGATTAATTGCAACAATTCGTTGACTTCAACTTGACTCCGTTTAAATTCTTGCACGAGAGGAATCTCATCAATTTGATCATGCAATTTATCAATTTTCGCTTCCACTTCTTTTAACGCTTCCGTCTTCCCGTAATGCTTCAAATTAACGGCTTCTTTTTGGTAGCGTTTAATGTCGGCAATCATTTCCTGGACGCGAAGATGTTCATTGATTTTCTTTTCTGCGCGCTTGAAAAAATCAACTTCCTCTGTCCGTGCGAGCATATTTGCCAGTTCTTTTGCTTTGTCTTTGATTTCCTGTCTTGTATACAACTTTGTCATTGTGCTTTCACCTCAGGCGCCGAAACGATTTCTCCATCTAATGACCATGTTTTCGCTTCTGTTATTTTCACATAGACAATTTCGCCAATTGCTGATTTCGGTCCGACAAAATTAACAAGCCGGTTTGTCCGAGTGCGTCCCGCAAGAACATCTGCATTTTTCTTGCTTTCTCCTTCTACGAGCACTTCAACAATTTTGTCCTGATAATCCAAGTTGCGCTTGTTCGAAATGTCGTTAACAAGGGCATTTAAGCGGGCCAAGCGCTCTTTTTTCACAGACATCGGGACGTTGTCTTCCATTCGAGCTGCCGGTGTGCCTTCACGTGGCGAATAAATATACGTGTACGCTGCATCAAATTGGATTTCTTCCACGAGAGAAAGCATGTCCTGAAATTGTTCTTCCGTCTCATTCGGGAAGCCGACAATTAAATCGGTTGTAAAGGAAGCATTCGGAATCGCTTGTTTGATCTTATTTGCCAGCGTAATGTATTGCTCACGCGTATATTTGCGGCCCATCAGTTTAAGAATATCAGAGTTTCCGTGCTGAACTGGTAAATGGATATGTTCAACAAGGTTTCCGCCTTGGGCAAGCACTTCAATTAAATGGTCGTCAAAATCACGAGGGTGGCTTGTCGTAAACCGGACGCGCGGAATATCAATTTTATGGATTTCGTTCATCAAGTCGCCAAGTCGATAAGAGCCAGGCAAATCTTTGCCATAGGCGTTCACATTTTGGCCGAGCAACGTAATTTCTTTGTAACCTTGGCGCGCCAAATCACGCACTTCGGCTATAATGTCTTCAGGCAAGCGACTACGCTCTTTGCCTCGCGTATATGGGACAATGCAGTATGTGCAAAACTTATCACAGCCATACATAATGTTTACCCATGCTTGTGTTTTATTTTTGCGAGAGCGTGGCATGTTTTCAACGATATCGCCTTCTTTGGACCACACTTCGATGACCATTTCTTTTCCGAAAATCGCATCCCGTAATAAATGAGGCAACCGATGGATGTTGTGTGTCCCGAAAATCAAATCAATATGCTGGTGCTTTTCCATAATTTTGCCGACTACTGATTCTTCTTGTGACATACAACCGCATACGCCAATAATCAGTTCAGGCTTTTCCAATTTAAGCGGCTTCAAGTTGCCGATTTCGCCAAACACTTTATTTTCCGCGTTTTCACGGATCGCGCATGTGTTTAATAGAATGATATCAGCCTCTTCTGTTTCGGTTGTTTCCTCAAAACCCATTCCGAGCAAAAGACCTGACATGTTTTCAGAATCGTGGACATTCATTTGGCAGCCGTATGTTCGAATTAAAAATTTCTTCCCTGCGCCAAGGTTGGCAACCTCTTCGGGGATCAAATTTTCGGGACGAAGCACTTGCACGTCTTCGCGTTTTCTCTTTCGCCCTGCCCGATAATTCGGCTGATCGTATATGGTAATTTCCCGGCCTTTTATTTTAATGATTTTTTTCTCGTCGTCTTCAGAAACAACGCGTGCATCGCTAAAATCAAAATACTTGCTGTAATCTTTCGTCTTGTTTTGATCACTCATTGTAAAATCCCCTTCCATGCAAACAAAACGTTCCTCCCATATTATACGTGTCTCATCCTTAGAAAACAATGGAACAGAGCCGATTCGCGGCAATCTTATTTGAAAGCAATGTTAACGCTAGCCCTAGCTATAAAAAGGAGGGCTGTACGTCCCTTTTGCCGCATAGGTTTTAATAATCGTATAAAGGGAGCTGGTCCAATGATTGAAATTGCAGGAAAGCCGTTGCAGACAATACCGAGCCACGGTCTATCCCAAGCGGAACGCGCCATTCTAACAAGTTTGCTTGAAAGCAACGCCACTTACCGCTACCAATCCGTTGATGAACTCAGCTTTGAGGTTGCTTTGCGCTTACATACAGTCGAAGCATCAATCGCCATGTTTCATAGTGGCGCCTCATTCGAGTCCTTTCAACAGTCCTATTGCAATCCCCGCTTTTGGCAGCGTATGCCTAATGGCGCCTTCCAGTTAAAACCTTCTGTGAGGCCGTCTGATGCGATCAACGATATCTTTTTAAATGGCAGAGCCTACGGATTTGAATGCGCCACTGCCATTATCATTCTTTTTTATAAGGCAGTGCTCGATTCGATTGACCGTCCTTCGTTTGACCGGTTGTTCCAAGGGCTGTATTTGTATTCATGGGAACACGACGAAGACTTGCAGCTAGTGACAAGAAAAGGAACCGATTATTGTATTGGCGACTGTGTTTACTTTAACAATCCCGATTTTGCCCCGTACAATTCCGTCTGGCGCGGCGAAAACGCGATTAAGCTTGATCGTGACTTGTACTTTGGCCATGGGATTGGGATTCAACCGAGCGCCGAAATCATCCGTATTTTAAATGAGCAACGCATCCCAGGCTCGCAAACGTCCGCTTACTTGCTCGACCAAGTAACACGTCTTAACTTTAAATTGGTGCGTACATTCTCCGCTACTGGCTACACGCCACGTACTGGGCTTTTGGATGCAATCGTCGTGGAAATGGGTGAGCGTATCCACTTTTACTAAAAAGCAAAACAGGCTGCTGCACGTGTATTCATGCAGCAGCCTGTTTTAGCTACGAGGTTCTATGATCAGCTTAATGGCCGTTCGCTCTTCTCCGTCAATATGGATGTCTGTAAACGCGGGAATGCAGACCAAGTCGATTCCACTGGGAGCAACGAAACCTCTGGCAATCGCAATCGCTTTGATGGACTGGTTTAATGCTCCTGCGCCAATCGCCTGTATTTCTGCCGCTCCCCGTTCCCGGATGACACCGGCGAGCGCGCCTGCAACAGAATTTGGTGTAGATTTTGCTGAAACCTTTAAGACTTCCATTTCTACCCCTCCTCAAATAAAATAAAGCGGGCTGGTTCGATCGTTGTCTCCTCAAGTTGTCAATTAACAGGCCAACGCCTTATCACATGTCTATTAAAGAAATAGGAGGGATATGCCTCGTAAACACAAATTTGTCTATATTTCCATAAACGGACGTTCATCGGAAAAGGAAAGGCGCTCAATTTTCTCTGCTTTTCCAGTGCGGCCATCAATATCAATCACAACACCGTTTAATTGTTTGCGCCCTTCAGCCACTTCAAAACGCGCAGGCAAATTCGTCAGGAACCGGTACAGCACGGCTTCTTTTTCCATGCCAAGAATGCCGTCTAAAGGGCCCGTCATGCCAACATCAGACAAATAGGCGGTCCCTTTTGGCAATATCCGTTCATCTGCTGTTTGCACATGTGTATGTGTACCGATCACTGCACTGACGCGCCCATCTAAATGCCAGCCCATCGCTTGCTTTTCGCTTGTCGTTTCTGCATGAAAATCGACAAATATGCAATCTGCTCCGGCGCCAATATCCTCTAAAATCCGATCGACTGTACGGAAAGGGCAATCAGCGGGATTCATGAACGTCCGTCCTAGCAAATTGATGACGGCGACATTCAATTGGTTGACTTTCATCACCCGGAAGCCGACACCAGGCGTGGTCGGCGGCAAGTTCGCTGGCCGTACAAGCCATTTCGCGTCTTCAATGAAATCAAAAATTTCCCGTTTATCCCAAGCATGGTTACCGAGTGTCACCATTTGCGCGCCTAAATCAAGAAAGCCTTTATATATTTTTTCTGTAATCCCTTTACCATGTGCCGCATTTTCGCCATTTATGACCGTGACAGTCGGCTTGTAATGCTGTTTCAAGCGTTTCAAATGGGTTTCTACCATGTCGCGGCCAGGAGAGCCCACAACGTCGCCAATAAATAAAATCCTCAAGGGAATCCCTCTTTTCCAAACAAATTTCAAAAAAATAAAGTGGCTTTCGCCACTTTATTTTGCGTATTCCACAGCACGTGTTTCGCGAATGACAGTCACTCGAATATGACCTGGGTAATCAAGCTCTTGCTCAATTTTTTTCGTAATGTCACGCGCTAGTTTATGGGCCAAAGCATCGTCGACGACATCTGGCCGAACCATGATCCGCACTTCACGCCCAGCTTGAATGGCAAATGTTTTTTCAACACCATCAAACGACTCGGAAATTTCTTCGAGCTTTTCAAGGCGGCGTATATACGTTTCAAGTGTTTCCCGTCTTGCGCCGGGACGAGCGGCTGATAATGCATCCGCAGCAGCGACAAGCGTCGAAATAATCGACGTGGATTCGGTGTCGCCATGATGCGAAGCAATTGCATTAATGACAACAGGATGTTCCTTATATTTTGTCGCAAGCTCGACGCCAATTTCAACGTGGCTGCCTTCCACTTCATGGTCAATTGCCTTGCCGATATCGTGCAAAAGGCCTGCTCGTTTTGCTAGCTTCACGTCTTCACCAAGCTCTGCTGCCATAATTCCTGCTAGGTGGGCTACTTCCATCGAATGCTTTAAGACATTTTGGCCATAGCTTGTACGGAAGCGCAGCCTGCCCAAAATCTTGATGAGATCAGGGTGGAGGCCGTGCACGCCGACTTCAAATGTCGTCTGCTCGCCGTACTCGCGAATCGTTTCATCGACCTCGCGCCGCGATTTATCGACCATTTCTTCAATCCGAGCGGGATGAATTCGTCCGTCTTGGACAAGTTTCTCCAGAGCAGAACGGGCAATCTCGCGACGAATAGGATCAAACCCTGATAAAATGACCGCTTCCGGCGTATCGTCAATAATTAAATCGATCCCCGTCAACGTTTCTAACGCGCGAATATTCCGCCCTTCACGGCCGATAATGCGCCCTTTCATTTCATCATTAGGCAAATTGACAACAGAGACCGTCGTCTCGGCCACGTGATCAGCGGAGCAACGCTGAATGGCAAGAGACAAAATTTCTTTCGAGCGTTTATCTGCCGTTTCTTTTGCCTCTGCTGTCTTTTCTTTAATCAAAAGAGCTGTTTCATGGGCAATTTCTTGTTCAACCTCTTGTCGGATGATCATTCGGGCTTCTTCCCGTGACAATCCAGATACTCGTTCCAGTTCCTGTTTCTGCTCAACAAGCAACTGGCTCATTTTACTTTCCATCTCTTCAACTTGTCGTTGTTTTTTGGCGAGAGATTCCTCCCGTTTTTCTAACGATTCTTCTTTTTTATCGAGAGTTTCGCTTTTGCGGTCGAGAATCTCTTCTTTTTGGACCAAACGATGCTCTTGTTTCTGAATCTCATTTCTTCGCTCACGAACCTCACGCTCGGCTTCACTACGAAGCTTATGGACTTCGTCTTTCACTTCCAAAATCGCTTCTTTTTTATTCGTTTCTGCTTCGCGCTTGGCGTCATCAATCATTTGCTTTGCTGCGTGTTCCGCACTTGATATTTTCGCTTCAGCGACTGATTTTCGAACAAGATATCCAACAACTGCAAAAACTACAGAGAAAGCAAGTACAATGAGGCAGAGAACCAAGAGACTCAACGTATAACTTGGCATCGTTTCACCTCCCTTGCTATCCAATTGTTGGTTTTAACGGTGCATTCACGTTTGCTAAATTACAGGTCAAACTTACATAAAATACAGCCTTTTTTACACACTGTATCATTTCTTATTCTACGCTCAGTCGCAGGCGATGTCAAGGTTTGGAAATGTCTTCTATTTGGCTAAGTCCATCGCGAATGGACACTGAAAAAGCTTTGTCGCCTGATTCGGCTAAGTGGTGGTTATGGGTGATCATAATGATTTGCCGGCCAAACATCGTTGCCAGCGATTTTAAAAATTCGTATAAGTAATGCGTATACTCACCTGAAACATGTTTGCCCGGCTCATCAAGCAACAGCGGACCTGCCTGGCGCGGCTGTGTCGTTTCCATCAAAGCAACGCGGAGCGCCAACGTCACAATGTCAACAACGCCGCCGCCTCTAGCGTCTTGGGGCTTCGTCTTCACACGAATGCCTTCGTAATCAGAAATGACGTACATGTCCGCAACTGCACGGTTGCCGTGCTCTTCTAATTCGATTTCAAATGAGACAAGCGGCCCAAATACGTACTGGAGCGCATTTGTCACTAGCGTCTCCATTTGTTGCTTAGCCTGCTCCCTGGCATATTCTGCAGATTGTTGCAAAAGAACGCGCGCCTTTTCGTACGTATCGACCGTGTCTTCCATATGCACAAGTTCCGCTTCAGCCGCTTCAAGTCGCTCTTGCAACATCCGCTTCTTTTCATCAAGGCGCATCCATTGGTCTCTCGCTTGTTGGAAAGCATTTTCTAACTGCTCCAGCTCCCGTTCACTGCTCACGGCTAACAAGCTCCTTCGGAATAAGGGACCATGCTTCATCCATGGAACGTGCGATGCTATCTTCTAAACGTTGAATCTCTTGTTCGAGCTCCTCTGGTTTCACGCCAAGTTCCTCTAATTCAACTAACAGCCGTTGCTTTTGATTCTCTAACTCTTCAAGCTTTGCTTCAGCCCGGTAACGGACGTCTTTCGCCTTTTCAATTGCTTGTTTCATTTTTTCCAAGTCTTGTTCTACACTATTCATCCGTGATGCTCCCCTCCATGATTAATCGCTTGCCCACACGTCGGGCAGATGCCAAGCGCTTTTAGTGTTTCCGTATAACGATCGCTCAACTGCTTTTCTTCAGCTAGCTTTTCTTTCACAAATGCTTGTCCGTCAGCAGCACGTTTTGTCACTTCTGCTAATTGCCTTTTATAATCCTTTAACTTCATTAAAAGCTTCGTCGTTTCAATCGCCTCGTTTAACTGCCGGGCTGCTTGGTCTGTCCCTTTCAATTCTGCACTGGTAGCCTTGACTGATGTATATTCGTGCTGCGTTTGCTGCCACTGGCGGGCGAGTTTTTCGAGCCGATCTTTTTTGGCTTTCTCCTCTTCCATTCGTACAAGTTGCTTCCTGTCTAGGCTTTGCACAAAAGCTGTTTGCGCCATTGCCTTTGTCAATGTTTGCTCATTGTCCTTTATTGCTTGGGTTTGCCGCTTAAGAGTGGTCAGACGCACATATCGAGTTGCCTCGTTTCGTATCTCCTGGTGAAGGCTATAAGCACTGTCTACTTGCGCTGTTTTTGAAAGCCATAAAGAGCAGGTGCTGCTGTCTTTTTCGAGCCGTGCCCATTGTTCCGCCAACTGGCTCAGACGCTTGTTTGTAACGGCTAGCGCACACAACCGTTCATAACGGATTTCCCAATCAGCAAGCTGGGCTACACTGTCTTTTTGTTTGTCGGCTTCTGCTTTTGCTCTTGTCAGCTCTATGTAACGGGCATGCCATTGCTTTAGCTTCGCCAGTCTATCTTGGGCAGCCTTGGCTAGCCGCAATTTTTCAAAGCCTTTGTCCAGTTTCGTCTTCGCCGCCTCAAGCCCATCAAATGGGGCGAGCGCCGTTTTGGCTTCCTCCACTTCTGCTTGTTTCTGTTTAATTCGTTGGCTGAGTCCGTACACATCTTTAGAGGCATCGCGGATCGCCATGTCTAAATAGTGGGCACCGCTCATGCGGCCAATTGTTTTCGCGCGCAGCGATCCTGGGGCTTCCAACAAAAAGGGCCCGTCTAACTGCTGGGCAATTTGCAAATGCCACTCATTATCGCCATCAATCCGGAACGGCCTCATGCCATGGGCTTGGAGCACCTCTTCTGGCACTTGGCTGCCAAACCCTTCAAGCACCAAGTCTTCTCCTCCTGGCTCTTTTAAGATGTAGCGATTTTTTGAGCTTGTCCGCTCGCGTATGATAAGACGCCCTGAGTCCATTGTGATGGTCACACGGACAAAATCGGCACCGACACGGATAAAATCGGTCCCCCTTGGCTGGTTAAACAATGCCCAACGAACTGCCCGCAAGATCGCGGTCTTGCCGCTGTCAGATTGCCCAACGATCACATTTAAGCCTTTGTCAAATTGCAGCGTGCTATCTAAATGGGATTGGAAATTTTCAAGCCTGACACTTACAATATTATTCAGTTTCATCACGCTCCCAGCGTTCTTCCACGATCGTCATCCGCCTTAGCGCTTCCTGTTTTACTTTGTCTTCGACACCTTGCATAGAGGCGAGCTCGCGAATGATTTCACTCATTTGCAGCGTTTGGAAATCGGCCTGCTCTCTCACTTGCTGGACAAAGGCGTGGAGTTTTTCTTCCTGGTGGCTTGCTTTTTCCACATAAGCCCTGTCCAACACGTCGCTCCCTTTTTGGGCGACAGTCAGCGTCTCTTCCCGTAGCGTTATGCCTTCTTTTGTCACAGTACCAATAATGACTTTAGGCAGCCGTTCTACTTCTGTCCAATGGTTATTAATCCTCGCTATTGCCCCTGGATTGCAAATAAATTTGCCATTTTGTTCCTTAATGCCAAAACCAGTATGGTAATGTCCTGTCAAAATAACGTCGGCGCTCGTCCCCCAAATGTGGTCAATTAGCGTATGAGGAATGCCCTCAGGCAGTGCTTTTTCGACGAGCATGCTATGGACGAGGTGGATCATCGTATCTGCTTCTGTTTCATTAATTGGGTAGTAGTCTAGCTTAGGGTCACGCTGGTCGAGTTCATAATGGTATGGCTGGCCGGACACTTGCACGCGGACGCCAGCTTTTTCAATCAAAATCGGCTTGCCAGGATGGACGAGCTTCATAATGCCAAACGCATCAAGGAGACCAAGCATCGTCCGTGACACTGTCTCCGGGTTATGACCAAATGTATCATGATTCCCGGCAATCGTGTATATGGGCGCCGGCGCTTCCCGGAAAATTTGTGCGAATTGGCCAACTGTGCTTGGCGATAAGTCAGGCCTGTCAAAAACATCACCCCCGTGGAGGAGCACATCTACTTGTTCACGGTTGGCGATAGCCATTATTTCTGTGAGCTTTTGTTTCATTGTTTCTGGAAACGCATCTAAACGGTTTTTAGGCGCTGTCCCCCGGATATGGGTATCGGTAAAATATAAAAACGTGACCATTTTATCCCGTCGGCTCCTTTTGCAAGTGAAACTTCTTTTTTCTATAAAAAAAGCCCCCTCAACGGTTGCAGCCGCTGAAATCCCGTGTTTTTCAAATACAGAGGAAAGAACATGGCACAGGCCAGATCTTTCCTCCTCTTGTATGGGCGTCTATCAGCGGACTCTGTTCGGGAGCCTCAATGTTGTTCTCTTTATTTTAAATCTAAAGGCACATCTTCAAAAGCTTGTTCTTCAGCTGCCTCTTCCAGCTTCGCTTCCCCGTCGAGCCCGTGGTGGTCACGAATCAAACGCTCAATTTCGGCTGTAATTTCCGGGTTTTCTTTCAAAAATTGTTTTGAATTCTCGCGGCCTTGCCCGAGGCGGTCGCCTTTGTAAGAATACCAAGCACCGCTTTTTTCGACAATGTCGAGTTCCGAGGCAATGTCAAGCATCGAACCTTCCCTGGAAATACCTTCTCCGTACATAATGTCGACTTCCGCTAAACGGAAAGGCGGAGCGACTTTGTTTTTGACGACTTTGATTTTGGTTCGGTTGCCGACAATCTCATTCCCTTGCTTTAACGCCTCGGCACGGCGCACTTCCAAGCGGACGGACGAGTAAAATTTAAGGGCGCGTCCCCCTGGCGTCGTTTCTGGATTGCCGAACATAACGCCGACTTTTTCACGGATTTGGTTGATGAAGATCGCAATCGTTTTCGACTTATTGATCGCTCCGGATAATTTCCGTAGCGCTTGTGACATTAAACGTGCTTGCAAGCCGACATGCGAGTCGCCCATTTCCCCTTCAATTTCCGCTTTTGGTACAAGCGCAGCTACACTATCAATGACAATGATATCAAGGGCACCGCTGCGCACAAGTGCTTCCGCAATTTCAAGTGCCTGTTCGCCTGTATCAGGTTGGGACAGCAAGAGTTCATCGATATTAACGCCTAGTTTGCTCGCATAGACAGGATCCAGGGCATGCTCAGCATCAATAAAAGCGGCTTGGCCACCATTGCGCTGCACTTCAGCAATTGCATGGAGAGCAACGGTTGTTTTACCGGAAGATTCTGGTCCATATACTTCAATGACTCTTCCTTTTGGATAGCCACCTACGCCCAAAGCAATATCAAGGGCGAGGGTGCCGCTTGATACCGTCGATACGCGCTGTTCAGCCTGTTCACCTAGCTTCATAATAGAGCCTTTGCCAAATTGTTTTTCAATATGGCGTAAAGCCATGTCAAGCGCTTGTTTTCTATCACTCATTTTCATCTCTCCTTGTCAATTCGCTCATTTCTATCGTTATCCATGTAAGGGACAATGTTGTAAGTCTTCGCATGAGTCTATCATAACGTGTTTTGCTTCGTTTGCCAATAGTTTTTACGAACATTTATTCGTCTTTTTTTACGACAAATAGGAAAGACCGGGCGGAACCCGGTCTTTCCGACTGTAAATACTACGTGTGGTGGACAAAGCAGCACGCTTTGGCTAAAGGTCTATGAACGACGCGACCCTGCTGGCGTGCGCCGCTCCCGTTTCGGGCGAGGCTTAGCAGGTTCAAGGTTGACGCGTGCTCCATTAATACGGGAATAGCGCAAGCCTTCATACACAAATGGCGCCGCCTCTTCTGGTACGTCGACAAAGGAGAAGTTTTCAAAGATGTCGATGCGGCCAATCGATTTGACGGGAATGCCGACAAGGCGGCCGATTTCTTCGCCTAAAATTTTCGGCGTCAAATTGACATTTCGTCCAACATTGATGAAGAAGCGGACCATTCCTTTAGCACCGCCTGTGTCCCCAAAGCTGTAGCCAGCATCTTCGGTTGCCGTCTCTGTAGAAAACTTTAATTTCAATAGCGCCGCGACCACTTGTTTAGGGTCTTGCTCAGCAAGAATTTCATCGACAAGGGGCAAGAACAACTCCATTTCTTTGCCGCCTTGCTCAATTGTATCCTGAATTAAGTTTTTCCAAGAACTTTGCTGTTTTTCAACTACTTCTTCAATCGTCGGTACACTCGCTGACGGAATGTGCATCTTGATTTCTTTTTCAATAGAGCGGAGATGCTTCATTTCCCGAGGCGTAACCAACGTAATCGCTGCGCCTGTCCGGCCCGCTCGCCCTGTACGGCCAATCCGGTGCACATAGCTTTCAGGGTCTTGTGGAATATCGTAGTTGATGACATGGGTGACATTTTCCACATCGATGCCCCGAGCAGCTACGTCTGTAGCAATGAGGAACTCGATCGATGAGTCGCGGAATTTTTTCATGACAACATCACGCTGAGATTGTGTCAAGTCTCCATGGAGACCATCAACGAGATAGCCCCGAGCTTGAAGTGCTTCTGTCAGTTCAGCGACACCTTTTTTCGTGCGGCAAAACAAAATGCCGAGCTCCACGTCATCGCTATCAATGATGCGGCAAAGGGAGTCAATTTTATTCCGCTCCAATACTTTATAATAAACTTGGTTGATCGAAGGCGCCGTCACTTCGCCCTTATTAATCGTCACTGTTTTCGGATCGTTCATGTATTTTCGTGACAGCTTGCGGATCGCAGGCGGCATTGTAGCAGAAAACAACAACGTTTGTCGCACTTGATTGACTTCCTTTAAAATCGCTTCGATGTCATCGACAAAGCCCATATCGAGCATTTCGTCGGCTTCGTCAAGGACAACGGTATGGACCGAATTAAGTTTGAGCGTTCCACGGCGCAAATGGTCAAGCATCCGCCCTGGGGTACCAATCACTACTTGCACTCCTTGGCGCAACGCTTTGATTTGGTGGCCGATCGATTGCCCGCCGTAAATCGGCAACGTCCGAATCCGTTTATGAGCCGATAGCTTTTGCAGTTCTCCAGAAACTTGAATGGCCAGTTCCCTTGTTGGCGTCAAAATTAACGCTTGAATGTAACGCTCTTCAGTCACTTTATCGACAACCGGTATCCCAAAAGCAGCTGTTTTTCCAGTCCCTGTTTGCGCTTGGCCAATTACATCGCCGCCTGTCAAAATGGCAGGAATCGCTTTTTCTTGGATAGGGGATGGTTCTTCAAACCCCATATCCTGGATTGCTTGTTTCACTTGGTCCGAAATATCAAAGTCTGTAAAATAGGTCATTTACTACCATTGCTCCTTTTCAATTCTTCCAGTAAATAAAAATAGCCAAATTTCACCGCTCGCATTCGTACGGCATTGCGTCCCCCGGATAAAGATAGCGTGTATACGCGCTCTTTCCCTCCTGGCAAAAGAAGCGCCAGAAAAACGGTGCCCGCTTCGTGGCCTTCTTGCACCCCAGGGCCAGCCACTCCTGTAAAAGAGATGGCAATATCAGAACCGTAAAGTGTTTTGACGCCACGTGCCATTTCCAATGCACATGCTTCGCTAATGGCGCCATCGCTAGCAAGGGTGGCGCTTGAAACTTGAAGCAATTGCTGCTTCAGTTCATTGGAGTAGGCAGTCACGCTCCCTTTTAGCACGTGGGATGCGCCAGCGAACGCAGCCAATTCGCTTGAGAAAAGCCCGGCAGTCAAGCTTTCAGCGCTGGCAATTGTCAGACCGCTCGCCTGCAAACGCAAAAACGTTTCCTTGACCAGTGTCGTTTCGTTATAGCCATATAAATATGAACCGACCCGTTTCCGAATCAATGTTTCCGTTTCATCAAGCAAACGGGCAGCTTCATTTTTATCAGCATGCTTGACAGTCAAGCGCAGTTTCACTTCCCCATCACCAGCCAATGGAGCGATTGTCGGGTTCGTTTGCGTCGCAATCAAGTCCAAAAGGTCTGTTTCTAATTGTGATTCCCCAATTCCAAAAAAATGAAGCACACGGGAAGTGATTTCTGTCTGTTCAGTGGCACCTAACAGTTTAGGCAAAAGCTCGTTGACGAACATTGGCTTCATTTCACTTGGTGGCCCAGGCAAAAGCGCCAATTTTTTCCCGTCTTCCAGCTCGCATAGCATTCCCGGGGCCATGCCATGACGGTTTGCAAGCACGGTGCAGCCTTCAATCACATAGGCTTGCTTTTTATTGTTAGGCGTCATGACGCGGTTATGGCGTTTAAAATAATCTTCAATTTCATGAAGCGCGTTTTCATCGTACACAAGCCTTTTTCCACAAAACGCCGCGACCGTTTCTTTCGTCAAATCATCTTTTGTCGGGCCAAGTCCGCCCGTTAAAATGACGAGATCGGCACGCTCATATGCTTCTTGAAGTGCTATTTTTAGCCTGTCCTCGTTATCTCCCACAACTGTGTGCCGGTACACGTCGACACCAATGCTTGCTAGCTGTTTAGAGATGAACTGGCCATTTGTATTGGCGATCTGGCCAAGAAGCAGCTCTGAGCCAACGGCCATTATTTCTGCATTCAATCCATCCTCTCCCTTACATCGATTTTAGAATGACGTGTTTGTTTTTCACAAAATATTCGATTCCAGACCAGATCGTTAACAGAGCCGCGATCCATAGCATTATGGAAGCAAATGGAAATGAAAGAGCTGAAAAAGGGATATTATGTAAAAGACTAGCAATAATAGCGATAATCTGGGTGAGCGTTTTCCATTTGCCCAGTTTGCTCGCCGCTATAACATCGCCTTCTGCCGCAGCAACTAAGCGAATACCCGTTACCGCAAACTCACGACTAATAATGACAATGGCAATCCAAGCTGGCACGAGCTGTGCTTCCACTAACCCAATTAAGGCAGCAGTCACAAGGAGCTTATCGGCCAAAGGATCGAGAAATTTGCCGAAGCTAGTGACAAGATCAAGCTTCCGTGCATAGTAGCCGTCGAGCCAATCTGTGGCAGAGGCAACGACAAAAATCGCTGTGGCCACAAGCATGCTGTATGTAATTGGCTGTTGAAACCACTCCGTTTCGCCAAGCGGCCAATCGACAAGCAAAAACAGCATAAATGCCGGGATTAAACAAATCCGCGCTACGGTGATTTTATTTGCTAAATTCAAAAGCTTCCCGTCCCTTCCTTTTTGCCAGTTTGCATGAAACCAGTCTGGACTCACTTTTTTATTGTACCATAGTTGGCACCGTACTGAAAAAAACAGCGCTTAATCAAAAACAACAACAACGAAAAAGTCCCCGGTACTAAGCCGGGAACGATTCGTTATTCTTGTTCTTCAACGGTAATGGTCACATATTGGTGATCGGTTTCCAGGAGTTCGACTTCAAGGCCGTTTACTTCCACCCTTTCAACCCCATAACCGTTGCCAATATTAAGCTCAAGGGCGTCAAGACCGCTCACGTCTGGCTCAAAATCATCTTTGTAGTCTCCGCCGTTTTCATCCATTGCCTGTCCATCGCGGTCACGGACTTGCACATAAGAGCCTTCTCCCATTTCAATTTTCAACGTTTCGATTGCCTCCACGTTTGTAAGGATATAAGTGGAGACGTTGCCGGATGTCTCTTCCAATGAAAGTTGAGGCTCTTTGTCCGTTTGCTCGTCTTCTGATCCGCTTTCCTCGTCAGCTGCTTCGTCTTCGTCAGCTGCTCCTTCGCCTTCTTCATCGCCAGCATTCTCGGGCGGATCATACGTATCTGTTTGGCCGGCTTCTTGCTCATTCTGAACTTCGCCGCCGCTATCACGGCCGCTAATATTCCAAATAAGAACGACGACAAGCACGACAGCAGCAATGAGCAAGATTGGCACTAAAATGGAAGCGAGCGATTTTCCACGCCCTTTTCCTGGCCTTGAAGGCGCTGTACGCGCGCTTGTTTTTACCCGTTCAGAGCGTGAAGGCAAATCGACTGCTTCCGTTTGCGGATTGGGCAGTTCGTTTTTATACGTTTCCAGCACTTCATCAGCATCAAGGCCAATCGCTTCCGCATACGTCTTGACAAATGCCCGCGCATAAAAAATGCCCGGGAGCGTATCAAAATTACCTTCTTCGATCGCTGCCAAATACCGTTTTTGAATTTTGGTCGTACGCTGCAGATCATCAAGCGTGATCTGTTTTTCCTCACGCGTCTCTTTTAAGTAGTTCCCTAGTTCTGACATGGTCACACCTACCTACAAACTTTAGCTTATGTCAAATGAAGAAAAGCCTGGCTCGACGACGTCATACGTAATTTGCTCACTATCGTCATTGCGCAATTCAATAATGCAGTCAAAGTCTTCAAGCTCGTACTCTGACTCACGGATAAAAATGTCAGGGTGTTCAACCACTTTTACTGCTGGGAGCCGCATGATGTCGTCAACAAGCATGCGGTGTTTTTCAGTGGCCCTCATCGTTGACACAATGCCGTCAATAATAAAAATGTTGTCCCCATCCATTTCATCTTCAGCCAACTGGCTCCGTACAGTCTGCCTAAGAAGCGTCGAAGAGATAAAGCTCCAGCGCTTGTTCGCACAGACGCTTGCTGCTACTACCGATTCGGTTTTGCCGACTCTCGGCATGCCGCGAATGCCGATTAAATAATGGCCTTCTTTTTTCATTAATTCAGCCATAAAATCAACTAATAGCCCTAGCTCTCTACGAATAAACTTAAATGTTTTTTTCTCCGTGGCATTTCGCTCGATATAGCGACCATGGCGAATCGCCAATCGGTCTCTAACCCGGGGCTCGCGGAATTTTGTAACGGTTACGTTGCCAATTGTATGTAAGATGGCTTTAAACCTTTTTACGCTGTCATCGTCAGAAGTGCGCAAAAGCATACCTCTTCTCGTGTCGTCAATGCCGTTAATTGTGACAATATTAATGGACAGCATGCCAAGAAGAGAAGAAATATCCCCGAGAATCCCCGGGCGGTTTTCATGGAGCTGGTACTCAAAATACCATTCTTTCACCGCGGCACTTCCTTTCTTGAGTGTGAAAAATGGACAAAATCAGCTATTCTTCTTGGGTCTATGATATAGGATACACTACTAAAAGGAAAGTATTTTCCTATGTAAAATTGCAAATTTCCGCAAATCGCCAAACAAACCGCCGTTTTTAGTAAAAAAAACTGCCTGTTCACAAATTGCGAACAGGCAGGGGCGCCTTACTGTTGGTCTACCAATTTTACCATCATATTAGCGATAGCATGCTGTTCTTTCTCATCTGCGACTTTCCAAAGGTCTGAAAGAACACGCTCTTGTTCATTTTTCGGCTCAACTTGCCCTGCCAAATATTCGCCAACTTGGTAAGCAAGGTCACTGACGACATGTTCATTCATGCCCTCTTTTTTTGCTTGGTCAAGACGCCCTCCTAAAAAATCTTTCCATTGTTCCCAGTTGTCAAGTACTGACATGTGAATCCCTCCTTTAGAATTTAAAAAGATTCACACTTAGTATGCCGGTTTCACTTGCCTTTATGCGCTGACTTAACAGTACCAACCGCCATTGACAGAAAGAATTTGACCATGTATGTACGACGCCTTATCGCTGGCCAAAAAGGCAATCGCCTCTGCCACTTCATCGGCTGTCCCAAGCCTGCCGTACGGAATGTCTTCAGCAAGCAGACGAAGGTCTGCCTCGTTGTAGCCTCTAAGCATGTTTGTATCGATCGCTCCCGGAGCAACGGCATTAATGCGTATGCCGCTCATGGCCGTTTCTTTTGCCATGCTTTTAACAAACCCATTTAAACCGCTCTTTGCTGCCGCATAGATGCTTTCCATGCTTGCTCCTGTGAGCCCCCAAATGGAGGATGTGAGCACAATCACGCCATCGCGTTTTCTAAGCATTTCCGGCAAAAAAGATCGTACTAGTTTGATCGGGCTAAGCAAGTGCACATGCATTTGTGCTTCAAGGAGATCGTCATCCACGTCTTGCAAGAGCGCAGATGCAGCGCTGCCAGCACAATCGACAAACACATCAGGCGCGGCAGGTAGTTGCTTTGCAAGTGCGACGGCGCCCTCTGCGCTAGACAAATCGGCTTTAATGGCAACACAAGGACAAGGAACGGCTGCCGCTAGAGCGTTGGCTGCCTCGATGTTTTCCGAGTAGTGGATATAAAGCTCAGACGCCTCTTGTGCAAGGATTGCTGCCGTTGCTTGCCCGATTCCTCCAGTTGCCCCTGTTATTAAAATGCGCTTCATGACATGTCTTTGTCTTTGACTGTCGCTACCGTCCGGTACTCGCTTTTAAAATGGTGATGGAGCACTGTTTCCAAATCTGATGCTTCTAACGATTCAAGCATCGGCACGACATCAAATAAATTCATGCCATTAAACGCATAGCGTGTAAATTCATTGGCAATGTTTTCAGGTGAGTTCAAAGAACGAAGAAAAGCGCCAATTTTTTTCTTAATGGCCCGATCCGCTTCTTCTTTCGCTAGTGGACGCTGCTTGAATGCCGCAATGGTCTCGATAACTTTCTCTTTTAGCTCCTCTGGCTTTGTACTGTCTCCGCCGATAATTGAAAAACCGAACCCATATTCTGCAGTATAGTCAAATGCAAACGTCTCATTGATGGTCCCGGCCTCATACATAGCCTCGTATGCCTCGGAACTTGGGCCGAACATAAGATCGAGCAAAACATTTAACGACAGTTCGTATTTTAGCAGTTCTTTCCCTTGGCGCGTTGGGTTTGACTCTTTAAAGCCAACAAATACCTTCGGCGTATGAACGGGCATAGCGACAACATGTTCGGTTCTGTCAACCGGCGTCCCTTCAGGCTTCACATGGCGCTCAATCGGTTTTGGTTCAGCAAATTCCTTTTTGCTTTGGTTCGCCCGGACGAGCTCCATCATTTCATTTACGTCCACCGAGCCGACAATGAACAGCAACATGTTGCTAGGGTGGTAGAACGTCTCATAGCAAGTGTATAAGTCCTCTTTCGTGATTTTGCTAATCGACGGGATCGTCCCAGCGATGTCAATTTTGACCGGATGGGTTGAATACATATTTTCAATTGTCCCAAAGTAAGCGCGCCAATCAGGGTCATCATCATACATCGTAATTTCTTGCCCTATAATGCCTTTTTCTTTTTCCACTGTTTCATCGGTAAAATAAGGGTGCTGAACAAAGTCAAGCAGCGTTTCAACATTTTGGTTGACGTTGGATGTGCTTGAAAATAAATAAGCGGTACGGGTAAAGCTTGTAAAAGCGTTCGCTTGTGCCCCTTGTTTGCCAAATGTATGAAAAACATCGCCTTCTTCGCTTTCAAACATTTTGTGCTCTAGAAAATGGGCAATGCCGTCTGGGACTTTTACTGGCTCTGTCTGTCCAAGAGGAACAAAATGATTATCAATCGAACCGTATTTGGTTGTAAAAGTGGCAAACGTTTTATGGAACCCTGTTTTTGGAAGAATGTAAACATCAAGCCCATTATCAAGTTGCTCATAATAAAGCGTCTCTTCTAATTGTTTAAATTCAAGCGGCTTCATTACTCACTCTCCCCTTTCAAAAAGTAAATCGTATCCAATTCCCATTTTTTCGCTGCATTGACAATATCCATTTTCGTGACTTTCTTTAACGCTTCAATCCGTTCGCCAATTGGATAAGTCGTCCCTGCTACCATTTCATGGTAAGACAATTCGACAAATCCCCTTGGAGTATCAATCGCTTCTAGCATTTGATTGATGAGCATCGCTTTTGTCTGTTCAATCGTTTCCTCGTCAAATTCTCCTGCTTTCATGGCCTCTGCTTGTTCTTTAATAATAGCAACCGCACGTTCAAATTTATTAAATTCAATCCCGGCCATTACCATTAGCACGCCTTTATGACTTTCAAGACGAGATGCGGCATAATAAGCAAGACTCTCTTTTTCGCGGACATTTCGAAACAACTTCGAGGACGGGAATCCGCCAAAGATGCCATTGGCGACTTGCATCGCCTCATAATCTTCATCGCCAAACGTTGTATGTGTACGAAAGCCAATATGCAATTTGCCTTGTTTGACTTTTTGCTTTTCAGTCACGAGGTTTTCGGTTATCTGAACCGGGCTCTTGGCTGCTGCTTGTCCTTCCGCTTTTGGATGGCGCTTATATGTGAATAGCTCCTCGATATAGCCAGTCAGCTCGTTTTCATCATAGGCGCCAATGATATACAGGTCAAAACGATCTTCGGTGACCATGCGTTCATACGCTTGGTAAATCGCCTGTTCATCGAGTGTATCAAGGTCGCTAACGCGTCCATAAGCTGGAAGGGCAAACGCTTCGCCTTTGAACATTTCCTCTGTGATCCGCACGTTGGCATAACGCATTTTGTCATCATAAATCGCGGCGATCCGCTGGGACAAGGCCCGTTTTTCTTGCTCAACAATCGCTTTCGCGAAAGACCCGCCTTCCAGTCTCGGCTCAAAAACAACTTCTTTAAAAAGGGACAGCGCTTCTTTTAATAATGGTTGTTGGCCTGTCAAAAACCGCTCACTGGCTATTTCCATGCGAAAGCTTAGTACATGCTGCTCGCCTTTTTTTTGAACGTCGCCCGTTAAAATCGCTCCATACATATCATCAAGTTTGCGCCTAAGCTGTTTGCGATTGCTATAGTTTTTGGTGCCACTTTGCAAAATAGAAGGGATGAGTGCTCTTGCTGTTAATGTACGATCATTCAATGGCGCTTTCGCCATTAATAAAAATGTAACGGTTTTAAATTTGTCCGTTTTCCAATAATGGATATTCATTCCTGCTTGCTGCGACGAGCGTACTTGTAAATCAACCATTTGCCCACTTCCTTTACAAACTTAAATTTGTCGTTCCTCTCCTTCTCGCATGCTGCGAGCAAGGCAGACGATGCAACAGCGGCCCTTTTAGTGTGCCAACAAAGGCGGCAAATCATCCGCAACGTCTAAAAACCGCCGAAGGTGGCGGTTTTTTTGCTTATTTGCTTTTTCTTACAACATTAAACTTAAATTTGTCAGACCGAAAATAATTGACAGAGTGGAGCACCGCTTGATCATGATGATCATAATGGGTTTGTCTTAAAAGAAGAAGCGCCGTTTCAGGAGTGCACTCCAGCACTTCCGTTACATGCTCATGGTAGCCGATCGGCTCAATCGAGGCAAGCGCATAAGCAATTGGTCGGCCTGCCTCTTCTAAAAACTGAAAGATCGACTTCATTTCATGAATAGAGCGGTTGCCGACTAAATCTGCCGGAAGCTGGTCAAGGCAGTAAACGACAGGCATACCGTCTGCTGTCCGTACACGCTCAAGTTGCAGCATTTCAAACGATTCCGATCGATTAAAACGCGCTCTGTCTTCCTCTGCCGAAACTTCAATCGTTGACGACAAATAAATCGTGCCTGGCGTCATATTTGCAGACGCAATCATGTTGGTTACACTTTGCAGCTCTTCGATTCCCGCTGAGAACAGCGGCTTTGAAGGCACAAATGTGCCTACGCCGTAGCGCCTTACAACGAGTCCGTCTTCTTCTAGCAGGCGCAACGCTTCCCGCAATGTTTCTTTGCTTACACCTAAATGCTTGGCAAGCTCATATTCAGATGGGAGCTTACTCCCCTCACTGTAGTGGCTGATTTCTTCCTTTAACTGATCGATCACTTGTATATAAAGCGGCCGATGATCCGCCTTCATCACCGATTCCATCCTCTCTATCGCAACCCTTTCTTTCTAATTTATGAAGTTGCCTCTTCATCATTACGGCTGATCAATACTTCCCTAGGCTTACTGCCCTCATATGGGCCGACAACGCCTCTTGCTTCCATTTCATCAATAATGCGGGCTGCCCGTGTATAGCCGACGCGAAAGCGGCGCTGGATCATCGACACGGATGCAGTACCGACTTCCACGACTAAGTCAACGGCGTCGTTGTATAATTCATCTTCAGGCTCGCTGTTTGTTGCCTGATCAACCGAAGGCGTCATTTCTTCTACATATTGGGCTTTTTGCTGGGAAATGACATATTCAACAACTTTTTCAACTTCTTGATCCGATAAAAATGCCCCTTGTATACGCGTTGGCTTGGTTGCGCCCATTGGCAAATAGAGCATATCCCCTCGGCCTAGTAGCTTTTCAGCCCCACCAGAATCCAAAATCGTCCGCGAATCGGTTTGCGACGAAACGCCGAAAGCAATCCGTGACGGGATGTTGGCCTTAATGACGCCAGTAATCACGTCTACAGACGGCCGCTGCGTAGCAATAATCATATGAATGCCTGCTGCTCGCGCCATTTGCGCAAGACGAGCGATTGAATCTTCGACATCGCCAGACGCCACCATCATTAAGTCGGCGAGCTCGTCCACAATGACGACAATATAGGGCAACAATGGCTGCTTGCCTTCTTCTGTTTCATTGTGGCGGCGAATATAGTCATTATAGCCTTCGATATTGCGTGTGCCAGTATGGGAAAACAAGTCATAGCGTCGTTCCATTTCAGCGACCACTTTTTTTAGTGCTTGAGACGCTTTTTTCGGTTCTGTAACTACAGGTGTCAACAAATGAGGAATGCCGTTGTACACGTTTAGCTCAACCATTTTGGGATCAATCATCATCAGCTTTACTTCATGGGGTTTGGCTTTCATTAAAATACTTGTAATAATGCCGTTGATGCACACACTTTTGCCGCTGCCTGTCGCCCCTGCCACAAGCAAATGGGGCATTTTATTTAGCGGCGCCAGCACAGGTTCCCCTGAAATGTCGCGGCCAAGTCCAACAGAAAGCACTTCATGTTGTCGTGACGCAGCTCCTTCAAGCACTTCCTTTAAAGAAACAATCGCAATTTCCTGATTGGGCACTTCAATGCCAACCGCTGATTTGCCCGGGATTGGTGCTTCAATGCGAATGTCTTTTGCAGCAAGCGCCAGAGCAAGGTCATCTGCCAAGTTGACGATTTTGCTTACTTTTACGCCAATGCTCGGATTGACTTCATACTTTGTGACGGCTGGACCTAAATGAACTTTGGACACACGAACGTTGACTCCGAAGCTGGCAAGTGTTTTTTCCAATTTGCGGGCATTGGATGTCAACTGTTGCTTTTCCTGCTTTTGTTCTGGCTTATCAGGAGTCAGCAACAAATCAAGACTTGGCAATGTATAGGATTCATTCGCTTGTTCCATCTGCACCAAGTCAGCCTGCACCAGGGCTCCATCCTCCTCTGTTCCGCCAGCCTCCGCCACTTCAACAGCGCCTTCTTTTTTTCCTTGCTTAACAGGATGGACCGTTTGTTCTTCAGGCTTTGCCTGTGCATTTTGCGTAAAATCGACGATTTCTGGCTCAGTCTGTTTATCCCATGGTTCAAGCTCCTGTTCTTCTACTTCCTCGTTTACTTGCTGTTTTTTCTTCTGGCGCACTTTCTTTTGTTGGCGTTCTTCATTCATTTTCACTTTTGCCTGTTTCCGCCAAGAAGCAAAGTCTTGCCATGCCGCTTTCACAAAATCAGTCACAAACAAATACGTGCGCCGGTACGCTTTTCCGACCATTTCTCCAAAGGAACGACCGGAAATTAAAATGGCACCAATCATAATGAGGATAAAACAGAACAAATATGTACCTGCGTTGGCAAACAAAAAGTGGCTTACTGCATAGCCAACTGCCCCAAGCATACCGCCGCCAAGATCGACAGACTGGCCAGACGTCATTTCTTCCCAATAAAGGTTCCATGTCCCCCGCAAAACTGATTCATTGTTAACATTGCCAGTTAGCTGAAGTTCACGGAATAAGCTGATGTGAGCCAAAATCGCCATCGAAATCACGATTGTGTACAGTCCAGCTAAACGCCTTCCCCACAAGGCCGGTTTTTTCCGTTTAATCATGATGTACAATGCGCTTACAAAAAAACCGAGCGCCAAAACGACAAACCATTCTCCTAAGAAGAAACGAAATAAACGGACAAATGCTTCCCCTACGCTCCCTAATCGGGCCAGCGTTACAAGAGCCACTACAAGTAGGCCTAATCCTACAAGTTCAAAAGTCAACTGGGACTTCCACTGGTTTTTTTTTCGTTTCTTGCGTTTTGCCATGGAGTCACCCTCTAGAAAATCATACTCGAACAAGCAGCCTAAAACGCGAGGCTGCTTAAAATCGACTGTTGTTATTATATCATACCATGTTTTCGGCGCCCACCACTACAGCGATTCCGTTTTTAACGGTTTTTTTATGGAACCCATCTCGCTGAAAGCAATGAGCCTGGAGCGTATTCAGGCTTTAAAAAGGCATTTGGATCACTCGAAAGGAGACGGATAACTCGAAAGCTGCCATCGTCAATTCGCTCAACGACAAGCTGGCCTGCGTCACAGTCAATCACTTGTTGACTTTGGTAAACCGTATCTTCTTCAGGAAAAAGAAGTTCATAAGGAGTCGTCGTGTACAAAATCATTGGATAACCTCCCCGTCTGCTTTCTGCTCCTCAATCATTTCATTCAGCTTTCTAATCGCTTGGCCGATGCCGCCCACTTCATTAATAAGTCCATATTCAACCGCATCTGTACCAATGACATTCGTGCCAATGTCCCGGGTGAGATTGCCCTTCGAAAACATTAATTCTTTAAATTTTTCTTCCGATATTTGCGAATGGGAGGTGACAAAGCGAATGACGCGGTCTTGCATTTTATCCAAATACTCAAATGTTTGCGGTACGCCAATAACGAGGCCAGTCAGACGGACAGGGTGGATCGTCATCGTCGCTGTTTCAGCAATAAACGAATAGCTTGCCGCTGTAGCAATCGGCACGCCAATGGAATGCCCACCGCCAAGCACAAGTGTAACGGTGGGTTTTGAGATCGAAGCGATCATTTCCGAAAGGGCCAACCCTGCTTCGACATCGCCGCCTACTGTGTTTAAGATAATTAACAATCCTTCAATTTTCGGATTTTGTTCGACGGCCACTAACTGTGGAATCATATGCTCATATTTTGTCGTTTTGTTTTGCGGGGGCAGTTGCATATGCCCTTCAATTTGGCCAACGACCGTCATGCAATGGATGTTGGAAGCGCCCATATCCGGCACATTCGATTGCCCGAGCTGCTGGATTTTTTCAACAAGCGTGCTTTTCTCTTCTTGTTTCTCTTTCGGCTCTTCTGGAGCAGGTTGCTCTTCATTTTCCATCTAGTCCACACCCCTTCTCTTTACATAAACGTAGTATGGGGCGAAGCATTCATTATTATGTGTTGCCCCTATAAGAAAGCCTGAGCCCCATTCAAGGAAGGGACTCAGGCTTTTAGCATGTTCATGCAGTTAAACGCTTTTTTCAACAAACTTACGGCTACACTTCCATAATGATCGGCAAGATCATTGGCCGCCTTTTTGTTTTTTCAAATAAGTAGCGGCTTAAGCCTTCACGAATGTTGCTTTTTAAGCTTGACCATTCATTAACATTTTCTGTCACGCATTTTTGCAAAATGGAGGTCACAAGCTCATTTGATTTTTCGAGAAGCTCTTCTGATTCACGGACATAGACGAATCCGCGGGAAATAATATTCGGTCCAGATACAATTGTGTTTGTCTTTTTGTTCAATGTGACAACCACGACTAGAATGCCATCTTTAGAAAGCAAGCGGCGATCGCGCAAGACAATGTTGCCGACATCGCCGACACCAAGTCCGTCAATTAGCACATGGCCTGATGGCACTTTTGGCCCGCGCCGTGCTTGTTGTTTTGTGAATTCTATGACTTCCCCTTTTTCGACTATATAAATCCGTTCTTTTTTTATGCCAACTTGCAAAGCCAATTGCTGGTGAGCATGCTGCATGCGGATTTCCCCGTGTATCGGCAAGAAAAACTTTGGACGCATCAAATTCAGCATCAACTTTAGCTCTTCTTGTGAACCATGGCCAGAGGCATGGACAGCCTGGCTGCCATAAATCACCTCAGCCCCAATCCGGTAAAGCTGGTCGATGACGGCGGATACGCTTGTCTCATTTCCAGGAATCGCTGTAGCAGCGATAATCACTGTGTCATTTGGCGTAATCGTAATATGGCGATGTGCTCCTTTTGCCATCCGCGTTAACGCTGACATCGGCTCCCCTTGGCTTCCTGTTGTCAAAATCGCCACTTTTTCTGGTTTATGCTTGTTCACTTCATCCATATCAATTAATAAATCTTTCGGTATTTTCAAGTAGCCAAGCTTTCCAGCGATGGAAATAACGCGCACCATGCTTTTGCCAACAACTGCAAGCTTTCGATTGGTAGCGGAAGCCGCTTGGATCACTTGCTGGATTCGATGGACGTTTGAAGCAAACGAGGTGACAATAAGGCGTCCTTTTGTACGAGCGAACACGTCTTTTATGCCTTTGCCGGCCTCTGCTTCCGATTTTGTTGTCCCTGGCCGCTCTGCATTCGTAGAATCAGACATAAGGCAGAGCACACCTTTTTGGCCAATTGCTGCCATTTTTCCGATATCAGCATGTTTTCCATCGACCGGTGTTTGGTCAAACTTAAAATCACCTGTATGGACAATGGCGCCTTGGGCCGTTTCCACGCAGACACCAACACAATCTGGAATGCTATGGCTAACACGAAAGAAAGATACTGGTGTATTTCCTAACTTAATGCGCGAGTTGGAATCGATTAAGCGCAGTTCTGCGTGCCTATGAATGCCTGCTTCTTTCAATTTCTCTTCAACGAGCCCTAACGTTAGCTTTGTGGCATACACAGGCACGTTGATTTTCTTCAGCACATACGACAACCCGCCTATATGGTCTTCGTGTCCATGTGTCAAAATAATTCCCCGTACACGTTCTTCGTTTTCCACTAAATAAGACACATCTGGAATAACGATGTCGACTCCAAGCATATCGTCATCAGGGAACATTAAACCCGCGTCAATGACAATGATATCCTCATCTACTTCAATGCCGTACATATTTTTGCCGATTTCGCCGACTCCGCCGAGGGCAAACACACGCACTTTTTCTGTTTCTTGCTTAGACAATGATTTTCCTCCTAGTTACAACGCTAGTCATACTTAACTGGTTGTTCTTGTAATCGTTTCAAATTCCGTTTAGTGCGTACTTCAGGCTTCATGGACGCCAATCTCGCACGACAAACAACACGCGGTTTCAAACATTCAATCATTCCCTGTTTAAAGCGACCGTGGCGCTTCTTGGAAACACACATTAACTGATTGAACATTTAGAGAACCGAGCTATCATTTTCCGATTTCGTTCCGTTCCAATGCCGATTTTCTTTTAACAATGGCGGCTTCCATGACCACCTTTACCCGAACGCATCACTTGGAACTTAGTATACCTTAATTTTCAAGATAAAAACAAGGGGGATTTCATTGACGACGTTCGCACACAGCTAAAAGCCCCTGTTGCAGCCAGCTGCAACAGGGGCTTAGACGATTAACAAACGCTTGCTTTCTTCGTTGTTCACCTTATATGTTTAGGAACAGTCGCTCCATTTTCACCTTCATTTGGTCGCATCTCGGCATCAAGCGTCATCGCGTTCAAATGACGTTTATCGCGATTGGATTGTCGCCAGCGCCTGGTCAACCACCGCTTTTTCCTGATCGTTCACAGGGGCAAGAGGGGGTTTTACTTCGCCAACGTCAATGCCGTTTTTGTTAAGCGCATACTTTACACACGCTGGATTTGGAGCTAGGAAAAGAGCTTGCATGACAGGCAACAGCTTACGGTGCATCATTGCCGCTTTCCCATTTTCCCCTGCCTGAAACGCACCAATCATCGCTTGCATTTCCTTGCCAATCAGATGGGAGGCAACAGAAACGATCCCATCACCGCCAATCGCTAAAATTGGGAGTGTCATGCTGTCGTCACCACTGTAAACAGCAAATGAGGCTGGCGTATGCTCGATGATGGCCGCAATTTGTTCTAAATTGCCACTTGCTTCTTTAATCGCTACGATATTGTTGACATTCGCGAGGGCAATCGTTGTTTCCGCCTCGAGGTTGACTCCCGTCCTGCCTGGAACGTTGTACAGCATGACTGGCAAGTTTGTCTCGTTGGCAATTTCACTAAAATGGCAAAAAAGCCCTTGTTGCGACGGTTTATTGTAATACGGGGTGACAAGCATAACACCGTCGACGCCTGTCTTTTCCGCCGCCTTTGTTAGCTCAACCGAAGCATGCGTATCATTGGAACCTGTGCCAGCCACGACGGCTGCGCGCCCGTTGGCCTGTTTGACACAAAAAGCAAACAGCTCTAATTTTTCTTCCTTGGACAGCAGCGGTGATTCTCCGGTTGTCCCGGCTACAATGAGAACATCGGTTCCGTTTTCAATCAAATGCTCGATAAGCTGTTCTGTCTGCTGATAATCAATTGCACCCGTTGATTGAAACGGCGTTACCATAGCTGTCCACACTGGGCCGTATTTTCCTGTTGGTTTCACATGCGCCCCCTCCGTTTATGGGAAATTACACAGTTGTCGCTTCACTGAGCTGAAACATTTTGTGCAGAGCATTCACTGCCTTTTCCATATCTTCATTTTTGACCAACACCCAAATCGTTGTATGGGAATCTGCCGATTGCAAAATTTGTACATTCTCGCCACTTAAGGCGCTGACAATTTTCGCAGCAACGCCAGGTACACCGCTCATTCCTGCTCCCACAGCGGACACTTTCGCGCACCCGCGCCGAAGCTCGGGCGTGTATCCAAGATGCTCAAGCACTTGTTTTGCTTTATCTGCCGCCTCATCACTGACAGTATAGGTCACCCCACTTGGGCTAATGTTAATAAAGTCTACGCTAATCTTAGCTTGGGCCATCGACTTAAACACATTTTCCTGTAAGTCAAGCTGGCCTTCTTTTGCAGCAACTTTGATTTGCGTCACATTTGCCACATGGGCAATCCCTGTAATCATCCGTTCGTTGACATCCATTGAATGGGAAGCGCCAAGGGCAGTAACGAGCGTCCCTTCGTTGTCTGAGTAAGTGGAGCGAATCCGGATCGGAATTTTCGCTTGCATGGCAATTTCCACCGCACGAGGGTGGATGACTTTTGCGCCTTGGTACGCCATGTTGCAAATTTCATTGTAAGACATGGCTTCCAATGCTCTCGCATCGCTGACAATTCGAGGATCAGCCGTCATAACACCTTCTACATCGGTAAAAATGTCAACCCACTCTGCGTGAAGAGCTGCTCCCAGAGCTGTTGCCGATGTATCGCTCGCACCGCGGCCGAGCGTCGTGACATCGCCGCTTTTCGACTGTCCTTGAAAACCGGCAACAACGACGACATCTTCTGTCTCTAGCTTTTTAAGCAAATGCTCGCATTTCATTTCTTTAATTTTCGCATTGCCGAACTCCTCGTTTGTACGGAATCCTGCTTTTGCCCCGTTCATGGCTGTCGCTTGGACACCATGTGCATTGAGGAGGTCTGAAAACACAACCGCTGAAATCGTCTCGCCACAAGAAACGAGTAGGTCTTGTTCCCGCTTCGTGATGCGGGATTTGCTAACGAGGCTAAGCAGCGTATCGGTTGCATAAGGATCGCCTTTTCTGCCCATCGCTGAGACAACAACGACAACTTTGTAGCCATCATTGACTGCTTTTTGAACATGGCGTACTGCTTGCAGCCTCGATTCGTCCGTTTTTACAGATGTACCGCCAAATTTCTGGATAATGATTTTCATGTTTGATTCACTCACTTGTTCAATAGGTTCAGCTTGATGAGGCTTTCGGCGATTTGCACAGAATTCCAAGCTGCCCCTTTTAAAAGATTGTCAGACACAACCCAAGCATGGTAGCCATTGTCACGATCTAAGTCGCGGCGCACTCTGCCGACAAATACGTCGTTTTTGCCAACCGCATTTGTGACGAGGGGGTAAAGCTGTTCTGCTGGGTTGTCTTGGAGTGTAATGCCTGGCGCTTCGCTTAGCAAAGCTTGGATTTCTTTTACGCTTGCTCCAGACTGCTCCGTTTCGAAGTAGATCGATTCTGAGTGGCCCGTTTCAATCGGCAAACGCACGCATGTAGCAGCCACTTCAAGTTCAGGCATGTGCATGATCTTCTTCGTTTCATTGATCATTTTCATTTCCTCGAACGTATAGCCATTGTCTTGGAACACGTCAATTTGCGGAATCGCGTTAAAGGCAATTTGGTAATGGCGCTTCTCTTTCGCGACCGGCAGCACTTCTGCTGTTGCTTCTTTCCCGTCCAAAATAGCCCGTGTTTGCTTTTCCATTTCCTCGACTGCTTCAAGCCCTGCCCCTGAAACGGCTTGGTATGTGGACACGATCACTTTCTTTAATCCAAGCTTTTTGCGGATCGGCTCCAACGCGACTACCATTTGGATCGTGGAACAATTTGGATTGGCAATCACACCTTGGTGATTGCGCAAATCGCTTTCATTGACTTCAGGCACGACAAGGGGCACGTCAGTATCCATCCGAAATGCACTCGTGTTGTCGACGCAAACAGCTCCGCGCTTAATCGCTTCAGGGACAAGCGCTTTCGAAACTGAACCGCCTGCCGAGAAAAGGGCTAATTGTACACCTTGAAACGACTCAGGCGTCGCCTCTTCGACTGTATAAGATTGGCCTTTAAACGTTATTTGTTTTCCAGCCGAACGTTTCGATGAAAGGAGCTTTAGGCTCTTAATTGGAAAATCACGTTGTTCTAATGTTTTCAGCATTTGCTGGCCGACTGCGCCGGTTGCCCCGACGACAGCGACGTCAAAATGTTGTTGTTCGTTCATGGTTTCGTATCCTCCCTCAAAGTTCAGCTATCTATCTCTTATCCTCTACTAAACTTTACGGGATTTCCCGACGATACGCAACTGTCCAAAGCCTATTTTTGTACAAGAACAGGCTGAAGTTGGTTGCCGTGCATGGCTGCTTCAGCTGCTGGAATGAGTTGATCCATATGGGCTACAAGGGAATTCGGCTTTTTCACATGGTCATCTTGGCCATATGGAATAAAGTAAATATTTTTTGTTGCCATTAAGCGCATAATGTTAACGCCGTTCAATCCAAGGCCATCGTTGGTAGAAATTCCAAGCAAGACAGGCTTGCCGTTACGCAATGTCGCTTTAGCCCCCATAAGTACAGGGTTATCTGTCATCGCATTCGCAAATTTAGAAATCGAATTTCCTGTCATCGGGGCAATAATCATTAAATCGAGAGGGGTTTTCGGCCCAAAGGGCTCTGCTTTGACCATCGAATTGACAAATGGCTCAGAAGTGATCGTTTGCAGCCGTTTCATCCAATCCCCACTGTCGCCGAACTTGGTGTCTGTCGTCTCTACTGTATAGGTTAAAAAAGGGGTGACTTTCGCGCCGAGCTCAACCAAATTCTCGATTTGCGGATAAACAGCGTCAAATGTGCAATGTGAGCCAGTCAGGCCAAACCCTATATGTTTGCCTTTAAGCATCGCGCACGCTCCTTCGTTATGATTGTGTTTGTTCATGAAGCAAATCACTTAAAACATTTGCTAAAATCTTGCCTGCTGTTTTCGGGGCGACCATGCCTGGAAGACCAGGAACGAGCATGGCTTTCAAGCCTCTTTTTTTGGCGTACGCAAAATCGACGCCACCAGGTTTTGAGGCCAAGTCAAGGACAAAAGCATGTTGTGGTAATTCGGCGAGGACGTCAGATGTGACAATTTTAGCTGGAATGGTATTGATAACGAGATCGATGTTTTTTAACGTTTCTTTTAGTGCAGTAAGGGGAAATGGCTCGACTCCGAGTTCGAAGGCACGGGCGAGCAATGCCGTTTCCTTTGCACCGACAAAAACGCTCGCACCAAGGGCATGGAATGTGCGGGCAATGGTCATGCCGATGCGGCCAAGGCCGAGCACCGCCACTTTCGCATGGTGGATCGTATGGTCTGTATGCTGGATCGCCAGCATGACTGCGCCTTCAGCTGTCGGAATCGAGTTGTAAATCGCCACATCATCGCGATCCATTAATAGGACAATTTTACACTTTGCTTTTGCAGCCAATTTTTCTAATCGGTCTGTTGAAATGCCTGTATAAATCGTGCAATGGTCGGGCGTTTCATTTAAGTAAGCGGCTTTCAACTTTAATTGCTGGTTTGAGAAAACGCTGGCAATGAGGCCATCATTGGACATGCCGCCCACCGGCAACAAAATCGCATCCACTGTCGACCACTCGATATCAGGCAACTCTTGCTTGCTTGCGCCAATGAAGCCATCATTTAACTGTTCAAAACCAACAAGGGAAATTTTTGCGTCAAGTGCCGATAATTTGCGAATGATCTCAAGCTGGCGTGCATCGCCGCCAATCATGACCACATGGGTTCCAGTGAGCATGCTGATCCTCCTTTTATGCGTTGCTTCTTTTAAAGCATATGACTAAGTGAACCAATCGGTGCAGACACAAAAAAAGCTTGCAAATGCAAGCTTTCAACGGTAGGCAAACAACGACGTATGCGAGCGTCTCTCTGCCTTATTGAGGCGGTCGCCAAAGGCAACCACCATCCTTATGTTTCAATAATAATCATGTCTTGGCCGATTTTTTTAATTTGCTGCCAATAAACCGTTACTTCTTTGTCTTTGCGGTTTAATTGGTACCAGCGGCTCGTCGGGACAACAAAGGCGTGAATTTCCCCGGTGTGCTCGTCAAACAGCACATCGGTCTGTCCCAAAACACCAAGACGTTCGCCTTTCTCAAAATCAATGATTTCTTTGTTAGCAATTTCACTTAGCCGCAAGCCCATCACCTCTTATTCCAATGTATGTACGTCGGAAAGAAAGTAGACTAGTTGCTGAAAATCGTTGACGGCATTGTTTCGCTTGAGGCGACAAGTGAAACAGCCGGCGTATCCCGAAGGAGCTGGCTAGCTAGATCGTTGACCATCTCCAAACTGACAGCATTAATATCCGCGATCAACTCGTCTAATGTTTTATGTTCTTGTAAAAGCAATTCATTTTTGCCATTTCGTGTCATGCGGCTGCTTGTGCTTTCAAGCCCAAGCATAATGCTGCCTTTGAGCTGCTCTTTGCCATTTTCCAACTCTTTTTTGCTAAGGCCTTCTGCACGCACCGCTTTCGTTACTTCTGCAAGAGCTTCCGTTAACTTTGGCAACTGTGCCATTTGCGTACCTGCATAAATGGTAAGCGTACCAATTTGTTCATACGAAGAATGATAGGAGAAAACAGAATAGCATAAGCCTTGTTCTTCGCGAATCGTTTGGAATAAACGGCTCGACATGCTGCCGCCAAGGGCATTGTTTAGCAAAATCAGCCCAAATGAACGGTTTGAACCAATTTCCAGGCCAGGGTAGGCTAAACATAGATGTGCTTGCTCAGAATCTTTCTGGCGATATTTCACTGTCGGCGAGAAAGTCGCTGTTGGCACAGCAAACGGTTCCGGTGCTCGTTTCACACGGGAAAAGGTTTGTCTGATTTGCTCAAGCAACGCATCGTCAAAATGGCCGCAAACCGACACGACTACTCGTTCACCTGCGTAGAAACGCTTCATGTAATCACTGATTTGCTGACGGCTAAATGTTTGGAGCGTGTCTTCTGTGCCAAGAATAGGGTTCGCTAGCGAGGAACGGCCAAAAACAGCTTGACTAAGCAAATCGTGGACGAGGTCGTCTGGCGTGTCCTCCACCATTTTGATTTCTTCGAGCACCACTTTTTTCTCACGCTCTATTTCTGTTTTATCAAAAATAGAGTCAAAAAACATATCTTGTAGTACATCAAGGGCCAAAGCAGCATGCTCATCTAGCACTTTAGCATAGTAGCATGTGTATTCTTTTGCCGTAAACGCATTGACCTGTCCGCCAATGCGGTCAAACGCTTCTGCGATTTGTTTGGCTGAACGCGTTTTTGTTCCTTTAAACAACATATGTTCAATAAAATGGGAAATGCCATTTTCCTCATTTGATTCATTGCGGGAGCCTGTTTTTACCCAGATGCCAATCGCAACAGACCGAATGGCCTCGTTGGCTTCCGCAATAATGCGCACGCCGTTGTCCAGCGTCTCTTTTTTAATCACGTTTTGTACCCCCATTGCTCTCAGCTGTCATTTTTGCGGCAATTCTTGTTTCATCCATTAAATCGCTAACAGTCCCGATCTGCAACTGTTTTTCTTGCATCCCTTGTATAATCGCTTCAAGTCCTTTTGACGATGACTCTGTAGGATGCATCAACAACATCGAGCCTGCCTGCATTTGATTGACAACCCGTTCAACCATAACAGATGGTTCGGGCTTTTTCCAGTCAATTGTATCAACTGTCCATAAAATGGTACGCATATCATAGGCAGCGGCTCGTTCAACCACCAGTTGATTAAATTCGCCGCTTGGGGGAGCAAACCATTTTGGTGTGACATCCAGTGTTGCTTCAATTACTTCCGTCGTTTTTGTTAACTCTTCGTCTATTTCCGCCTTAGAGAGGGCATTCATGTGAGGGTGCGAATAAGCATGGCTGCCAATCTCATGGCCTTCTTCTTTAATCATTACAGCAAGTTGTGGATTTTTTTTCACCCATGATCCATCTAAAAAAAACGTCGCTTTGACATCATACTGCTGCAACACTTTTAACATATCAGGCAAATACTCATTTCCCCAGGCGACATTGATTAAAAAGCTAACCATCGGCTTTTCTTCGTGACCTTTATACGTCGGGGCTGGTGGCAAATCCTCAAGATGGACATCCGGTTTTGTTTCTTTAAAGACGAGTTTAGACTGGTTGAAACTTCCAGACTCCTTCATTTTATTATAAGATTGTTCAATGTCGACCTCAAGCCCGTTATAACCTGGCAATGCTTTCCAGACTTTGTCAATGCGTGCGTTTGTTGCTGGAATCGCCACTTTTTCTGCATGCGCTTTAATTTGTTTTAACAACTCATTCTCTTCTGTATCTACATCTTCCGTTGCGTTTGTTTTCAAGGTGTCGATATACTGAAGCGAAAATGGGTTTTGAATCGCGCCTATTGCCAGCACGACCATGACACCACACAAACAGAAGTGAAGCCATTTTTGTTTCATTGTGTCCCCTCCTGCTAGATACTTACTAGCATGTCTATGAGCAAATGAAGAGGACTAGACGTTTGACCATAAAAAAAGACTAGGAATTTTCCCCAGTCTTTGTTTCTTATTCGTTCGCTGTATCTTTTGCTTCTTCTTTTTCTAGCTTTTCCCGTTGTTCTTTTAACAGGACTTTGCGAGACAAATTAACTCGTCCTTGATTGTCAATTTCAGTGACGCGAACATCTACTTCATCACCGAGCTTAAAGACATCTTCGACTTTGTTGATCCGCTCTTCAGCAATTTGTGAGATATGCAGCAAGCCATCCTTGCCTTTAAACAGTTCGACAAAGGCACCAAACTTTTCAATGCGTTTGACTTTCCCATGGTATGTTTCGCCGACTTGAACTTCTCGAACAAGATCTTCAATGATTTGTTTCGCTTTTTGGTTCATGGCGGTATCTAGGGAAGAAATGTAGACAGTGCCGTCTTGCTCAATGTCTATTTTCACGCCTGTTTCCTCAATAATTTTATTAATGACTTTCCCACTTGGTCCAATGACATCGCGAATTTTGTCAGGATTGATCGTTAGCGTCAAAATTTTTGGCGCATACTCCGACAACTCGGCACGAGGTTTGTCAATGGCCTCCATCATGTTGCTTAAAATTTTCATTCGGCCTTGTTTTGCTTGTTCAAGGGCTTGTTCGAGCACTTCCCGGTTAATGCCGGAAATTTTTATATCCATTTGCAAAGCTGTAACGCCATTCGCTGTGCCAGCGACTTTAAAGTCCATATCGCCAAGGGCGTCTTCCATGCCTTGGATATCAGTGAGCACCGTCATATGTTCCCCTTGTTTGACAAGCCCCATCGCAATGCCTGCCACTGGCGCTTTAATTGGCACACCTGCGTCCATCATCGCTAACGTGCTTGCACAAATGCTCGCTTGTGAAGTTGATCCGTTCGACTCCAACACTTCAGATACGAGCCGGATCGTATAAGGAAACTCTTGCTCACTTGGAATGACTTGCTCAAGCGCACGTTCGCCAAGGGCCCCATGACCGATTTCCCGGCGTCCTGGCGCGCGAATCGGACCGGTTTCGCCAACGCTAAACTGCGGAAAATTGTAGTGGTGCATAAACCGCTTCGTCTCTTCGATGCCCAAACCATCTAGCACTTGTACATCGCCAAGGGCACCAAGCGTACAGACACTAAGTGCTTGTGTTTGTCCTCTTGTAAAGAGACCGGAGCCATGTGTACGAGGCAACAGCTTGATTTGTGACGAGAGCGGGCGGATTTCATCAACGCCTCGTCCATCAGGACGGATTTTTTCGACAGTAATTAAGCGACGGACTTCTTCCTTCACGAACATTTGCAAAATCTCTTTTACTTCATCCACATTGATGCTGTCATCGTCTGAATGTTGTTCCACTTGTGCAGCAATGATCTCATCGATCGCATCTTGACGCGCGTGTTTTTCCGCAATCCGAACCGCTTCTTTGATGCTCGCTTCCGCGCTTTCACGCAAGCGTGCTTCCAATTCAGCGTCAAAAGTTTTCAGCTGCACTTCACGTTTTTCTTTGCCGCAAACTTCCACCACTTTTTCTTGGAAAGCAATCATTTTTTTAATGTTCTCATGCCCGGCTAAAATGGCTTCTAACATTACGTCTTCTGGGACTTCTTTAGCACCGGCTTCGACCATGTTGATCGCTTCTTTTGTTCCAGCAACAGTTAGGTCAATGTCGCTCTCTGCAAGTTGAGCTGGCGTTGGGTTCATAATGAATTCGCCATTAATTCTTCCAACAGTCACACCAGCAATCGGCCCTTCAAACGGAATGTCAGACACACACAGAGCCAGTGATGAACCGATCATTGCTGCCATTTCAGGAGAGGCGTCTTGGTCAGAGCTCATCACAATGCTGATTACTTGGACATCGTTACGAAACCCGTCTGGAAACAGCGGTCGAATTGGACGGTCAATCAAACGGCTTGTTAAAATCGCCCGTTCGCTTGGACGCCCTTCCCTTTTAATAAACCCACCTGGAATTTTTCCCGCTGCATATAAACGTTCTTCATAATTGACCGTTAACGGAAAGAAAGGAAGGTCTTTCGGTTCTTTTGAAGCAGTCGCTGTTGATAGAACAGCAGTATCGCCATAACGGACGAGAACCGCTCCGTTGGCTTGTTTGGCTAATTGACCGACTTCGACACTTAATGTCCGGCCAGCCCAGTCAATTGAAAACTCATGACGTTCTTGATCCATGAATGTGTACTCCTCTCGTACAACTAAAATTCTTCTTTCTTATTATGACCGAATCAGAACAAGTTTAAAAGAGTGAAATTAGGGTCGTTTTCCATTTTTCTAAGCTTGTCGCCTGCTAACGGAAGGCATGAAGAAAAAAGCGGGAGATCATCCCCCGCTTTTTTGCAAAACTATCGACGCAAGCCAAGCTTGTCAACAAGGTTACGGTAACGCGTTACGTCTTTATTACGTAAATAAGTTAGCAAGTTACGACGTTGACCGACCATTTTCAAAAGGCCACGACGAGAGTGGTGATCTTTTTTATGCGTGCGCAAGTGATCGTTCAAAGTGTTAATTTGCTCCGTAAGAATAGCGACTTGGACTTCTGGAGAACCAGTGTCTGTCTCATGCGTTTTAAATTCTGCAATCAATTCATTTTTACGCTCTTGTGTCAATGCCATCAGAGCCACCTCCTTTTCCCTAAAACCCCAATCTCCGAGCAAACGGTGGTGAGTCGTTTTGCCAAGAAACGGGTATCGTGTCCGCATGGGGATGCAGACACTTTCTATGATAGCTTGATTGATCTGCAAATGCAAGCGTTCATTTTATCTTCTTTGCCTGTAACCACATCGCAAAAATCACTTGGACGCGCTAAAAACGTAGGCTTCCCCTTAAAGACGTTAACCGTTTAGGTGTCCGCACTTAGCCATTGGCCGTATGTTGCTTGAAAAACTGCAACGCCGTGGCACGGTCACGGCCAAGCTGTGCTTTGATTTCGTCAATGCCGCTAAATTTTTGTTCCGAACGAATCCGTTCGTAAAACGCGACTTCCACCGTCTCCCCGTATATCTCCTGATTGAAGTCGAAAATGTTCACTTCCACGATTGGCTTTGCTAAATCATCGACAAATGTTGGTTTATAGCCGATGTTCGCCATTCCTTCGTATGTGTTGCCCGCATGTGTCAATGTGACAACATAGACGCCTGTTTTCGGCACGATGAACCGCTCTTTTGCAACAATGTTTGCAGTCGGATAGCCAATTAACCGTCCCCGTGCGTCTCCATGGACAACTGTTCCAGAGAAAACATACGGGTAGCCGAGGAGGCTGGCCGCTTCACTGACATTTCCTTCTGACAGCTGTTTACGAATACGCGTTGACGAAATCTTTTCTTGCTCATCGCTCACTTGTTCGACCGTTGTATGCGTAAAGCGCCCGTTCGCATAACGGTCAATATCGTCCATCTTGCCTTCCCCTTTAACGCCGTATGTAAAGTCAAAGCCTGCCACCACATGCTTGACGTTTAAACCAATCACGAACCGCTCAATAAAAGCTTGTGGCGTCAGTTTCGAAAACGCCTTCGTAAAATGGACAACGTAGACAACGTCGACCCCTAACGCCTTTAGGCGCGCCACTTTTGCTTGCAGAGGCGTCAAATAATCAATTGGCTGATCCGGTTTACCAAGCACTTCTTTCGGATGGGGGTAAAACGTCATCACCGCAGACTGAATGCCCCGTTTAGCCGCTTCTGCTTTAGCGGTTTCGATGACCGCCTTGTGCCCTTTGTGAACGCCGTCAAAATAGCCAAGAGCCATAGCTGTTGGCGCTGGGGCCTCTATGTGGCTAATTGAATCTAGATCTAGCTCCACTACCACCACTTTTCCCCCTTTACCGTTAAACATGACAAAATAACGTTTCTGGTTTAATAAGTCCAGCCTTTGTTGGATGTGCTTGATACAATGCCAAGCAATCTCCTTGTTCATTATAAAACAAAAAACGCCCATCTCCAAAAGAAGCGCTTTTCTCCAGGACAGCACCATTGCGTATTCGTTTTTCCAGTTCCTTATCGGCAGTGACCCGTGGAAAATGCTGTAGAGCCGTATCAAGGGGGCGCAACTTATTCAGGCGCTCATCCAAACTCATTTCCGCAAATGCAGATAAAGGAATGGCATCTGCTTGTGTAAACGGGCCAGATGCTGTCCGTGTCAGCTTTGACATATGGGCAGGGTAGCCAGCTTTTTTGCCTATATCAACGGCAAGCGTACGGATGTAAGTACCTTTTGTACATGTGACAGAAAAGGCAAACGAAAAACAACCTGGCTTCGCAGTTGTTATTTCCGTCAATGTCAACGCTTTTATTTCCACTGTGCGCGTTGGCCTCTCGACTTCGATGCCAGCTCGAGCGTATTCATACAAGCGTTTGCCGTTTACTTTTACAGCCGAATAATAAGGGGGTGTCTGCTCAATTTTGCCGATAAAGGCTTGCAGCAACGCTTCAATTTCCGTACGCGTAAACGGTTTATTGACGCGTTTCTCTTCTACGACTTCACCGTGTGCGTCTTCCGTTGTCGTCGCCACGCCGAATGTGACTTCCCCTATATACGTTTTATCGTAATCGGACATGTATTTGACCACTTTGGTCGCTTTGCCGATGCAGATCGGCAAAACGCCATCCACTTCGGGATCGAGCGTCCCTGTATGGCCGACTTTCCGTGTTTGAAACCATTTCCGCATTTGGTGGACACAATCGTGGGATGTCCATCCTTTCGGTTTGTCCAGCACCACAATCCCTGTTGGCTCCATCAACATCACTCCCTGTCTTACTAAAAAAAGAAAGGATAGCGTCAGTGCGCTACCCTCAGGAGAACGTCTGCGCGCTCTCCTTTGCAACTACTCGTTCGAATCATTTTTATTCAAATCGCGCAATAAGCTTTCAATTCGGTTGCCGTATTGGATCGATTCATCGAACGAAAAACTGAGCTCAGGTGTTTTCCGAAGGCGAATGCGCTTGCCCAATTCCGTACGGATAAACCCCTTTGCCTTTTCAAGGCCGGCAAGGGTCGCTTTGCGTTCTTCCTCATCACCGAGCACCGTAATAAAAGCCGTCGCTTGTTGTAAATCCCCTGTGACATCTACCCCGGTCACCGTGACAAAACGGACACGGGGGTCTTTAATATCGCGAATAAGGATGTCACTCAATTCTTTTTTCATTTGTTCGCCGACGCGAACAGCACGGTTATTCGCCACAATCGATCACCTCTACTAATGGGAATCACGCCCACTCCCAGTTGGTCAATGTGCGCTCAGCCGCTTCTGCCTGATCAATTATCGCCAATGCGCGTAATAGTTCAGCTTCAGCGCTTTTTTTACTAGCAGCAACTGCGCAAAGCGACAGCTCTGCGCGTTGCCAAGTTTGTTGGTAACCTGTTTCTGCTGCTGAAACATTGCAACGTTGCCTCACTTTGCGAAGCACGCTTTGCAAGACGGATCGTTTATCCTTCAATGACTGTGCCTCATAAATGAACAGCTCGCAGCGGACACTGGCCATCATTAGGCACGTTTCACTTCTTCCATGACATACGCTTCTATCATGTCGCCTTCTTTAATGTCATTGAACTTATCAAGCGTAATTCCGCATTCATAGCCAGCCTGCACTTCTTTAGCATCGTCTTTATAGCGTTTAAGAGCGTTCAGTTCGCCTTCATAAATGACAATGCCGTCACGAATCAAACGGACAGAAGAATTGCGGGTGATTTTTCCTTCTGTTACATAAGAACCGGCAATCGTGCCGACTTTCGAAACTTTGAATGTCGTCCGTACTTCCACTTGGCCGATGACTTTTTCTTCAAACTCAGGATCAAGGGCGCCTTTCATTGCCTGTTCAATTTCGTCAATCGCATTGTAAATAACACGGTGGAGACGAATATCGACGTTTTCGGCTTCAGCCACACGTTTGGCGTTCACATCAGGGCGAACGTTGAACCCGATGACAATCGCGTTGGAAGCAGACGCCAAAATAATGTCTGATTCCGTGATCGCACCCGCGCCAGTGTGGATGATATTGACTTTTACGCCTGCCACATCAATTTTCTCCAACGATCCTTTCATCGCTTCAACTGAGCCTTGGACGTCGGCTTTGATGATGACATTAATGTCTTTAACATCCCCTTGCTGAATTTGGTTAAACAAGTCATCCAAGCTTACTTTTGACGATGCTGTTAAGTTTTGCTCCCGATAACGGGCCATTAGCCCTTCGCCTAATTGGCGGGCTTTTTTCTCGTCTTCAAATGCTTGGAAACGGTCCCCCGCTTGCGGCACTTCGTTTAAGCCTGTAATTTCCACTGGTGCAGACGGTCCTGCTGTTTTGACGCGGCGGCCGACATCATTCACAAGCGCACGCACGCGGCCAAATGTGCTGCCGACAACGACTGCGTCCCCGACATTCAACGTCCCGCTTTGAACAAGAAGCGTGGCAACTGGGCCGCGCCCTTTATCAAGCTGTGCTTCAACAACTGTACCTGTCGCGAGTTTGTCTGGGTTGGCTTTAAATTCTTCCACTTCGGCAACGAGTAGAATCATTTCAATTAACTCATCAATGCCTTCACCCGTCAGTGCTGAAACATTAACAAAAATCGTGTCGCCTCCCCAAGCTTCAGGGACAAGCTCAAACTCCGTTAACTCTTGCATCACTCGATCTGGACTTGCTGTTTCCTTGTCAATTTTGTTGACAGCGACAATAATCGGCACTTCAGCCGCTTTCGCGTGGCTGATCGCTTCTTTCGTTTGCGGCATGACGCCATCGTCAGCAGCCACAACAAGAATCGTAATGTCCGTCACTTGCGCGCCCCGGGCCCGCATTGTTGTAAAGGCTGCGTGACCTGGTGTATCTAAAAAGGTAATTTTTTTACCTGAGTGTTCAATTTGGTAAGCGCCAATATGCTGAGTAATGCCTCCTGCTTCCCCCGCAGTCACTTTCGTGTTACGGATTGAATCAAGCAGCGTTGTTTTTCCGTGGTCGACATGGCCCATAATTGTCACAACTGGCGGGCGCTCTTTTAATTCTTCCTCTTTATCTTCACGATCATACAACTCAATATCGAGCTCATCCACAATCACTTCTTCTTCGACTTCCACCCCATAATCAGCGGCCAACAATTCAATCGTATCTTTGTCAAGCTCCTGGTTAATGGTAGCCATAACCCCAAGACCGATTAATTTCTTAATCAATTCAGAGGCTTCACGATGGAGCTTAGCGGCAAGTTCACTGACCGTATGGGAACCTGAAATTGTAATTTTTTCAGGCAGCGGCATTTGCTGATGATTGACTTTTGACTGCGGACGACGCTTTCCGCCACGGTTGCCATGGTTGCGGCGATTTTGGTTATTTCCTGGACGGCGGTTGTTGCTGCCTGGACGCCCTTGGCCACCAGGACGGTTTCCGCCACGGTTTTGGTTTGGTTTCCCAGCTTGCGATTTTGCGGCGCCACTTTGGTTATTGCTCGCTTGGCTTGGGCGTTTCGTTTGCCCTTGAGATTGACTTTGCTGATTGTTTTGCGGGCGCTGCTTTTGTCCTTGGTTTTGCTGGTTGTTTTGTGGGCGTTGCTTTTGCCCTTGGTTTGACCGTTGATTTTGGCTATTTTGCTTTTGGTTACTAGTGGACCCTTGCCCTTTTGCAGCGGCAGGCTTTCCTGCTTGCTTTGCTTTGTTTAATGTTTCTTCATCAATTGCTGACATATGATTTGACACTTCCACACCCATTGATTTTAAACTTTCGATTAGTTGCTTGCTTTGAACATTATTTGCCTTCGCGTATTCATAGATTCGCACTTTTGACATATACGTACCTCCATTATTGGCTCAGTAATGCGGCGATTTTCTTCGCAAATCCTTCACTCCTTATGCCTATTGCCACGCGCGTTTCTTTACCGATCGCTTGCCCAAGCGCAAAACGGTCGCTCGTTTGATAGACTGGGATTTTATAATAGCCGCATTTGTCCTTGATTTTCTTTTCGGTATTGCTGCTAGCATCGCCAGCAAGGATCACCATTGACAGCTCCTGTTTGCGAATCGCGGCAAGAACCAATTCTTCCCCTGTAACAAGCTGTCCGGCACGTTGGCATAAGCCAAGGAGCGAGAGCAGCTTTTTATCGTTGCTCACCGCTTTTTCACCTTTACCCGCTCTGCAATCAAGCGGTCATAGTCGTCTGCGGTCACTTGCACTTGCAAATGGCGCGTTAGGCTATCGCGCTTTTTAGCCTTGTTAAACACGTCTTCACTGTTCGTCAAATAAGCGCCCCGGCCATTCCTTTTGCCAGTTGGGTCCAATTCGACTGTGCCTTCAGGTGTGCGCACGATCCGCACAAGTTCTTGCTTTGGTTTCATTTCATTGGTCACAATGCATTTTCTCAGCGGTACTTTCCGTTGTTTCATGCGATTTTCCGCCTCCTGCTCCTAACGTTCATTTTCCTCATTTGTGAATTCTTCTAACTCATCATTTTCATTTTCCTCATCAAGAAGGCCAAGCTCACGGGCTTCTGATTCGCTTTTTATATCAATTTTCCAACCTGTCAGCTTAGCGGCCAATCGGGCGTTTTGGCCTCGTTTGCCGATTGCTAAAGACAGCTGGTAGTCAGGGACGATGACTTGTGTCATTTTTTCCCCTTCAAGCACATTGACTTTCATTACTTTTGCTGGGCTAAGGGCATTGGCCACATAGACAACTGGGTCTTCTGACCATTCAACAATGTCAATTTTTTCGCCTTTGAGTTCATCGACAATTGTCTGTACCCGTTGGCCCCGTTGGCCTACACAAGCTCCGACTGAATCGACTTCGGGGTTGTCGGAGTGGACGGCGATTTTCGAGCGATCCCCCGCTTCGCGAGAAACCGATTTAATTTCTACGGTGCCATCGTAAATTTCCGGCACTTCTAATTCAAACAAACGCTTTAAGAGCCCAGGATGGGTGCGGGAAATTAAAATTTGCGGGCCTTTTGTCGTTTTTTCGACTTTCGTAATATATGCTTTGATGCGGTCATTATGTTTGTACGTTTCATTCGGCATTTGTTCAGACAGCGGCAAAAGCGCCTCAACTTTCCCTAAGTCAACGTAAATAAAGCGATGGTCTTGACGTTGGACAATGCCGTTCATAATATCTTCTTCACGGTCAATAAAATCAGAATAAATGATGCCCCGCTCTGCTTCCCGAACACGTTGCGTGACGACTTGCTTCGCCGTTTGTGCAGCAATTCGGCCAAAGTCTTTTGGTGTGACTTCAATTTCGACAATATCGTCGACTTCATAATGCGGATTAATCCGCTGCGCTTCCGCTTCTGAAATTTCCAAGCGTTTATCAAATACTTCTTCCACGACGACTTTGCGGGCAAACACGCGGATGCTGCCATTGTCCCGATTCACATCAACGCGCACGTTTTGCGCTTGGCCGAAGTTACGCTTATAGCCAGAAATAAGCGCAGCTTCGATTGCTTCAATAATGACTTCTTTTTTGATGCCTTTGTCTGCTTCAAGTGTTGACAAAGCTTCCATAAATTCGCTGTTCATGGAAAGGAACCTCCCTTATTTCGCTTGCAACTAGAGCAGGATCGACAGCCGCGCATTTGCCACTTTCGCGTATGGCACGGTGTAGGTCACTGTTCTTGTTTTGTTTTTTCCTTCAATAACAAGCGTGGCGTCTTCAAATGATACAAGGACGCCTTCAAACGCTTTTTGGCCGTCAATTGGTTCATACGTTGTCACGTACACGCCTTTGCCGACTGCTTTTTTTACATCCGCTTCTTTTTTTAGCGGCCGCTCTGCCCCAGGGGATGACACTTCTAGAAAATACGCCTCTTTAATCGGATCCACCTCATCCAAGACTTCGCTCAGCTTTTCACTCACAGCTTCGCAATCATCTAAGTTGACCCCTCTGTCTGCGTCAATAAACACACGCAAATACCAATTAGGCCCTTCTTTTTTATATTCTACTTCCACGAGTTCCAAATGAAGTTCGCGGACAATCGGCTCTGCGAGTTGTTCTACGGTACGAGAAACATTTTTACTCAATCGCCAATTCCTCCTTTACATCATTAAAAACGTATCCGCTTCTAGAACAGGCATACACAACAGGAGACGCTTTTAAACGCCGAACCCGCAATGCGAACAAAAAGAGTGGGTGCCCCCCACTCTTTTCTCCATCATCGTATGCTAACTATTACCATAAACGATTGTACCACATAAGCACTACGCTTGCAAGGCAAGCCCGTCTTTAAAACAACGATAGCTGGTTCGACTCAGGCAAGCCTTCTAAACAGCCATGTTCAGACAAATTCTCGACAACCGTTTTTGTCAATCTGGCCCGCTGCTGCAAGTCTTCCTTTGACAAAAAGTGGCCATTTTCCCGAGCCTTGACGATGTTTAGAGCCGCGTTTGTGCCGACGCCGTTTAGTGCGTTAAAAGGTGGCAACAGCTTATCGCCATCAACTATAAACTCTGTTGCTGATGATTTATATAAATCAACTTTATGAAAACCGAAGCCACGTTCGCACATTTCTAGTGAGAGCTCGAGCACCGTCAAAACAGCTTTCTCTTTCGGGGACGCGTCAAGCCCTTTCGCGTTGATTTCTTCCATTTTGGCACGAATCGAACTTGCGCCTTTGATCATAATGTCCAGTTCAAAGTCATCAGCACGAACAGTAAAATAGGTTGCATAATACAAAATCGGATGATGGACTTTAAAATAAGCTATCCGCACAGCCATCAACACATAGGCAGCCGCATGTGCTTTCGGGAACATATATTTGATCTTTGTGCATGAATCAATATACCAATCCGGCACATCATGCTTTTTCATTTCTTCGACCCATTCAGGCTGCAAGCCTTTGCCTTTTCGGACAAACTCCATAATCTTAAAAGCGAGTGACGATTCGAGCCCTTTGTAAATTAAGTAAACCATAATGTCATCACGGCAGCCAATGACATCTTTCAATTCGCACGTGCCATTGTAAATGAGTTCATTGGCATTGCCAAGCCAAACGTCAGTCCCGTGGGAGAGCCCGGAAATTTGCAACAGCTCAGAAAAGGTGCTTGGTTTCGTTTCCTCAAGCATTTGCCTAACAAAGCGGGTGCCAAACTCAGGAATGCCGAGCGTACCGGTTTTGCACAGTATTTGTTCTTCTGTCACACCGAGGACATCTGGTGAAGCAAAGATTTTCATCACGTCAGGGTCATCCGTCGGGATCGTTTTTGGATCGATTCCGCTTAAATCTTGAAGCATGCGAATCGCCGTCGGATCATCGTGTCCAAGAATATCGAGCTTAAGCAAATTATCATGAATCGAATGGAAGTCAAAATGCGTCGTTTTCCACTCTGCATTTTTGTCATCGGCCGGGTATTGGATCGGCGAAAAATCATGAATGTCCATATAGTCTGGAACAACGATGATTCCTCCTGGATGCTGGCCCGTTGTCCGTTTAACGCCTGTGCAGCCGGCGACAAGGCGGTCGATTTCTGCCCCACGCATGAGCAAATCATGGTCGCTTTGGTAGCCTTTTACATAGCCGTATGCTGTTTTATCCGCTACTGTGCCAATTGTCCCGGCACGGTACACGTAGTCTTCGCCAAACAATTCCTTTGTATAAGCGTGAGCACGAGGCTGGTATTCACCTGAAAAGTTCAAGTCGATATCAGGCACTTTGTCGCCTTTAAACCCAAGAAACGTTTCAAACGGGATATCCTGTCCATCTTTAATATACATACTGCCGCATTTCGGGCATTCAGCATCAGGCAAGTCATAGCCAGACGCAACAGAACCGTCATCAAAGAAATGGGAATGCTTGCATGACGGGCATACATAATGAGGCGGCAGCGGATTCACTTCGGTAATTTCCGTCATCGTTGCCACAAACGAAGAACCGACGGACCCCCGGGAGCCAACGAGATAGCCATCATCAAGCGATTTTTTAACTAGTTTATGGGAAATTAAATAAATAACAGCAAAACCATGGCCAATAATGCTTTTTAACTCTTTTTGCAAACGGGCTTCTACAATTTCCGGCAATGGATCGCCGTAAATCATCTTGGCCCGTTCATAGCTCATATTCCGGATTTCATCGTCAGCGCCCTCAATTTTAGGGGCATATAAGTCATCTGGAATCGGATGGACATCACCCACTTGTGCGGCAATGTCATTAGAAGCAGTGACAACCACTTTCTCTGCCTGTTCTGCCCCGAGAAAGGAAAATTCTTCAAGCATTTCCGTTGTTGTCCGGAAATGGACGTCCGGCAACTTCTGCTTATTAAGAGGATTGGCTCCCCCTTGGGAAGCAATTAAAATTTTGCGGTAAATCGCATCTTCCTCGTTTAAATAATGAACATTCCCTGTGGCCACAACCGGCAGCCCTAGCCGCTCGCCAAGAGCGACAATATTGCCGACAATTTCTTGCAATGCCGTTTTATCTTTTACGAGTTCCCGTTCAATCAAGTGTCCGTAATTGCCGAGTGGTTGAATTTCTAAAAAGTCGTAGAAACCAGCGATTTTCTCCACCTCATCGGCAGATTTTTGCATCATGCCTTCAAAGACTTCTCCTTTATCGCAAGCAGAACCGATTAGCAACCCTTCGCGATGTTTATTTAACTGGGAACGAGGGATCCGTGGCGTCCGGAAATAGTAATCAACATGGGACATGGACACGAGCTGGTATAAATTTTTCAACCCTGTTTGCGATGTGACAAGCAGCGTGCAGTGGAACGGCCGTTGACGGTGGAAATTCCCTTGCCCCATATGGTTATTTAATTCATCATGGTAAACAATTTCTTTCTCCGCCGCATCTTTGACCATTTTCCAAAGCAAATATGCTGTTGCCTGTGTATCATAAATCGCGCGGTGATGGCTGACGAGCTCAATGTCAAATTTCTTACATAACGTATTAAGACGGTGGTTTTTTAATTCTGGGTACAGAAAACGGCCAAGCTCCAACGTGTCAATGACTGGGTTTGTGACTTCCGAAAAGCCTAGTTTTTTATAACCGACATTCAAAAAGCCAATATCAAAGCTCGCATTATGGGCAACCAACGTGGCATCGCCGGCAAATTCACGAAATTGCTTCAGCACCTCAGCAGGTTCAGGAGCGCCTTGGACCATGTCATCGGTAATCCCTGTCAATTCGATGATCGTTGCGGACAGAGGCTCTTTTGGGTCTGCAAACGATTCATATGTATCGATGATTTCGCCGTTTTTGATTTTGACGGCAGCAAGCTCAATGATCGTATTGTAGACAGCCGACAGACCGGTCGTTTCCACGTCAAAGACGACATACTCTTCTTCGAGCAAGTGACGGTGGTCTGAGTTGTAAGCAATTGGTACGCCGTCATCAACGACATTTGCCTCCATGCCATAAATCACTTTAATGTCATGCTTTTTGGCAGCGCCATATGCTTCTGGAAACGCTTGGACAACGCCGTGATCTGTAATGGCAATCGCTGGATGGCCCCATTTTGCAGCCTGCTCGATATACCTGCCAACAGAAACGACGCCATCCATTTGGCTCATTGTCGAATGGGTATGAAGTTCAACTCGTTTTTGTTCAGCAGTATCTTCGCGGACAATTGGCGTTACTTGGTTAAAATCATTGGCAATCATAACGAGGTCGCGCACAAATGTATCGTTCTGGATGCCGCCTCGCACCTTTAACCACATGCCTTTTTTGACCGCTTGCATGACGGGCACATCTTCTTTATCCCGGGAAAACATTTTCACTAAAATCGAATCGGTGTAATCTGTCATTTTAAAGGTTAGCAATGTGCGCCCACTGCGGAGCTCGCGAATATCTGTTGCGAACACATAGCCTTGAATGGTAATGCGCCGTTCTTCATCGACAATCGCTTCCAGCGGCGTCGGCTCGTCTTTAATGGGATAACCCATAGACAAGTTCGCTTGCTTTACTTGCTTCGCCATTTCCTCTTCAACCCGTTGTTTTTCCAACATCGCTTCGACCACTTTTGACCGGTCTTCTTCAGCACGTTTGCGGACAAACTCATCATAGGCTTCCTGTGATTGTTGTACGGCGACTGCAAGGGGCAATACAGGTAAGCCAAACTGGCCGCATATGTCTTTAAACGGGTCGGCAAGCTTTCGCCTTATCGCTTCTGCTTCCGCTTCGTTTTGCGCTATTAAAGACAGCTTATTGTCATTGACTGTCGGGGCTTGCTTTTGCAACGTAGCAGCAAGAGGTGGAGAGACACGCGCCAACTCGTTGGCGATAAGAGGCCAATAGCTGCGCCATACTGTTTCATCCGTCTCGCTGTTGGCATATGCAAATGAGCAACGTGCATTGGCAATGTCCCGAAACGTCTGGGCAAGACGCCCTTTAAACAGTTCGCACCATTCGGCTGGCAGCAACCGTTCTAATCGAATGAAAAAATGCCAGATTTTCTGTTCTTTTGAGATTGCTAGTTTTTCAATATAGCCGTCTTGAAAATGAGGACGGCCGTCATCTGGAATTTGCAGCTGGTCAAGCAATAGTTGAAGGCGCTCTTTTCTCGTCTCTTTCGCTTGGCTCATTTGTTTCACTCCTTGCTAAAGCGTAAACAGGCTGACGACTAGCCAGCCTGCATTCCGCATTATTCACGTAAAAAATCGTTAAGCCAACGAACTAGCTCACTAGCTGTCAACTCAAGCTGTTCGCCCGTTTTGCGGACTTTCACTTCGATGATGCCTTCTCCGGCCCGTTTGCCAACGGCTACCCGTACTGGCAAGCCAATTAAGTCAGCGTCTTTAAATTTAACGCCTGCCCGTTCTGGTCGATCATCATACAATACGTCGATACCAGCTTGGCGAATGTCGCTGTACAGCTGTTCAGCAAGTGTTTTCTGGTCTTCATTTTTCACATTTAACGCTAATAAGTGGACGTCGAACGGCGCCACTGCCTTCGGCCAAACAATGCCAGCCTCGTCATGATGCTGTTCAATCACGGCGGCAAGCGTCCGCGATACGCCGATACCATAACAGCCCATTAGAAAAGGCTGTGCTTTTCCTTGGCCATCTAAATATTTCGCATCGAGGGATTCAGAGTAACGGGTACCGAGCTTAAAGATTTGCCCGATTTCAATTCCTTCAGCAAAGCGCAATGTCCCTTTGCCGTCTGGGGACGGATCGCCTTCGCGCACAGTGCGAAAATCTTTATAAGCGGTCACTTCATAATCGCGGCCTGGGCCGACATTTACATAGTGATAGCCTGTTTCATTGGCTCCGCACGCAATGCGCTCCATGCTGCGAATCCGATAGTCGGCATAAATCGGCACATCCTTTACGCCTACAGGACCAATCGATCCAGGAGTCGCGCCGAAAGCGGCAACGACTTCTTCTTCACTCGCCATGCGCAACGTTTTTGCGCCAAGTTCATGCAAAGCTTTGACTTCATTAAGCTCATCGTTGCCACGCAAGATAAAAAGGGATAGCACGTCATCGACAACAACAACAAGCGCTTTAAAAATGTCATCGGCATCAAAACCTAGTGCTTCAGCGGCTTCGTCGACCGTTTTTGCTTCCGGCGTTGCTCTCTTTTCAAGCAAGCCATGTGCTTGTACACTTGGCGCCTCTGGCAGCGCCGATTTTGCCATTTCCAAGTTCGCTGCGTAATCAGATCCATCGGAATAAACGACAGTATCTTCCCCTACACTAGCAAGCGCCATAAATTCGTGCGTATCTTTGCCACCCATCGCCCCAGAATCAGCAATCACGGGCCGAAACTCGAGGCCAACTCGCGTAAAAATGCGGCTATAGGCGCCATGCATTTGCCAGTATGCTTCATCCAGGCTTTCCGGCGAGTCGTGGAACGAATAGGCATCTTTCATGATAAACTCACGCCCACGGAGCAAACCGAAACGTGGCCGGCGCTCATCGCGAAACTTTGTTTGAACTTGGTAGACGCAAAGAGGCAGTTTTTTATAAGAAGCAATTCCATCTTTAATTAAAGAGGTGATGACTTCCTCATGTGTTGGGCCGAGGGCAAAATCGCGGTTATGGCGATCCTTTAAGCGCACTAACTCATCACCCATCGCCTCCCAACGGCCAGAAGCTTGCCAAAGTTCAGCAGGGTGCAAACTCGGCAACGTCAATTCTTGGGCGCCAATGGCATCTAATTCTTCGCGGATGATCGCTTCAATTTTCGTGATTGTCCGCTTTGCTAGCGGCAAGTACGCATAAACGCCTGCGGCAATTTGCCGCATCATGCCTGCGCGCAGCATGAGCTGGTGGCTAATCGCCTCTGCGTCTGCAGGCACATCCCGCATTGTCGGGGCTAAGTAAGTAGATTGTCTCAAGTGACACACGTCCCTTTCTTATGCAATTGTCTCATTATGAAAACAGCTTACTTATATCGTTCCATGTCACTACAATCATCAACAACATCACGAGGGCGAAACCGATAAACTGAATCGCGCCTTCTTTTTCAGGCGAAACAGGCTTGCCGCGGATCCCCTCATACGCTAAAAACATGAGCCGTCCGCCGTCAAGGGCAGGAATTGGCATTAAGTTGATGACGCCTAAATTAATGCTTAACAGCGCAGCAAAGTTAATAACAGTCAGCATGCCAAGGGAAACAGCTTGGTCTGTAATATCATAAATGCCGACAGGACCTGAAATATAATCAAGGGAAAACTGGCCGGTAAAAATTAAACCAAGCGTATCAAAAATAGATGTTGCCATCGTTATAAATTGGTTGCCAGCTTGTTGAAAGGAACCAAGAAACGAAAATTCAGTTACACCACTCACGCCTAAAAAGCCTTCGTACTCATCAGGCATCACTTCGACTTGGCTAAGAGTAGCATTTGTCTGCAGCGCTTCTCCATTGCGCTCATAATCAATGCTCACTTCTTCACCAGGATATTTTTTGACTTCCGATGTCATTTCTTTCCAAGAGTCGACTTCTACACCATTGACCGCTGTAATAACGTCGCCGTCTTGGAGACCAGCTGCTTCTGCGGGAGAGTTTTTCACATTTATTACAATTTCTGAGCTAAGAGGCACGCCTTGGTACAAACTTAAGCCGAGTAAAATCACAAAGCCAAGTATGAAATTCATCAACGGCCCGGCAAAGATCGCCATCGCCCTTTTTGGCAGTGGTTTTGAGCCAAATTGGCGTTTCCATGGAGCGATAATTTGCGCCACTTCATCTTGAACGATGAACGCTTTTTCATCAATTGGATAACGAACAAGTTCGCCAGTGTCTTCGTCAATCGTTTCCACAAACAAGTCATGGACCAAATCAATCCGTTCCACTTGCACGACTTGTGCTTCTGGATGTTTTGACTTGTTGTTGACGATTAGTTCCTTAACGGTATCTTTCTCGTCAAGTACCAGTCCAATTTCATAGCCTGGCCGGATCGTTGGCTGCTCAGGCTCTTCGCCTGCCATGCGAACATAACCGCCAATCGGCAATAAACGAATGGTATAAATCGTGTCATTTCGCTCAAAGGCAAACAGTTTTGGCCCCATGCCAATGGCAAATTCATAGCAAAGAATCCCCGCTTTTTTGGCAAAGTAAAGATGGCCCCATTCGTGGACAAAGACAAGCACACTAAATATCGCAATAAAAGCAAGTAATGTATTCAAAAACGATACCGCCTCTCGGTTTGTTATGCTTGGAGCTGTTTGCGGATTGAAGCATCGACAGCTTGGATCTCTTCGAGCGATGGATGCGCAATCGGCGAATGGGCACTTAGTGCCTCTTCAATGATGCGCTCGATTTCCAAGAAAGTGATCTCGCCTTGCAAAAAGCGGAATACAGCTACTTCATTGGCTGCGTTAAGCACCGTTGTCATTGTGCCACCAGCGCGCCCTGCTTCGTAGGCGAGTTTCATGCACCGGAAACGCTCCATATCCATTTTTTCGAAGTGGAGTTTGCCAAGCTCCGCTAAATCTAAACGTTCATGTTTCGGGCGGGCAAAGCGCTCTGGATACGTTAAGGCATACTGGATTGGGACGCGCATGTCGGGAGTGCCTAGCTGGGCAATGACGCTGCGGTCTACATATTCAACCATGGAGTGGATGATGCTCTCTTTGTGGATCAACACATCGATTTGGTCATAATCCAAACCAAACAGCCATTTCGCCTCAATCACTTCCAAGCCTTTATTCATCATTGTAGCAGAATCGATCGTCACTTTCGCCCCCATGGACCAATTCGGGTGCGCCAATGCTTGTTCGACTGTCACGCCATCGAGCTCCGCCCGGCTCTTGTCGCGAAAACTGCCGCCAGAAGCAGTCAGAATCAAACGGTCGACCGCTTTCTTTGGTTCGCCATTCAGCGCTTGGAAAATCGCAGAATGCTCGCTGTCCACAGGAATGAGCGGCACATCGTTTTCCTTTGCCGCACTGACAACAAGGTGGCCCGCACTGACAAGTGTTTCTTTATTGGCAATGGCGACTGCTTTTTTCGCCTTGATCGCACTGAGCGTCGGCAACAGCCCGATCGAACCAGTAATGGCTGTTACGACGATGTCAGATTCGCTATAACGCGCCACTTCTTTTAAGCCTTCTTCTCCATATAAGAATTCAATAGAATCACCGAATTCCCCTGCTAGCGTTTGTGCGTCTTCTGGGCGTTGTACTGAGACGAGTTTTGGTTGGAACTCCTTTATTTGGTTGCGGCATAACTCTAAGTTTGTGCCGCACGCGAGCGCCGAAAGCGTAAATTGATCTGGATAATCACGGATCACGTCAAGTGTCTGTGTGCCGATCGACCCTGTCGATCCAAGCAAACTGATTTGTTTCACTATACTCGCCTCCCTTATGAAAAATTCATGTTTGCTAAACAGTTAGTTCGATAGCTCGTTTTTCGGCTTACAAAAGTTGAAGCAAATGGAGAATCGGCATAACATAAATCAAGCTGTCGAACCGGTCAAGGATGCCGCCATGCCCCGGCAGGACATTGCCTGAATCTTTTACAGCATAATGCCGTTTTAAGGCTGACTCAACAAGATCGCCCATTTGGCCAAACACGGCCGTAACAAGCATGATGCAAAGCGCAATTATGTATGAGCTAAAAAATGGATGGATCATATAAAAAATCGTGCCGACGACAACAGCAAGGACAATCCCACCGACCGAACCTTCAATCGTTTTATTTGGGCTAATATCTGGCCACAATTTGTTCTTGCCGATCGCTTTTCCGACAAAGTAAGCCCCTGAATCGGTTGTCCAAATCAATACAATGACAAATAGGACAAGCCATACGCCTACATCTGGAATCGCTCTCGTTAAAATTAAGTAATGGAAGCCAAAGCCAATATAGACGCTTGATACGATCACAAAACCAACTTCATCAAATGTAAATTTGTTTTTTGTCAATACTGTCAGCAATAATAAACCTAAGATTAAAAATAGGAACAGCTCTACTTTTGTCACATTGAGGGGAATGGCGCTATGAAAAAGCGTGTCAGGAATGAGCAACAACCACATTGAAACGAGGCCGACGATGCCACGCAAAGAAAGAGCGCTAATTTTTTTCATTCTTAATAGCTCAACCATAGCGATGGTGGCCATCAAGCTAACAAAAGTCGTAAACCACCAGCCGCCAAGTGCGATCATCGCCAAGATGACGGCGCCAATAAATAAGCCTGTAACTACTCGTGTCTTCACTTACACATCCCCTTCCTACACGCCGCCATAGCGCCGCCCCCTATTCTGATACGTTAAGACCGCTTTATAGAAGTGGTGCTCAGTAAAGTTTGGCCAATACACATCCATAAACAAAAATTCGCTGTATGCGATCTGCCATAACATAAAGTTGCTTAGCCGCAACTCCCCGCTCGTGCGAATAAGCAAGTCTGGATCACGCAAATGGTTGCTCATTAAGTGGGCGCTAATCGTTTCTTCTGTAATGTGCTCTGGCATCAACTCGCCTTGCTGTACCTTTTTGGCAATTTGTTGCATGGCACTCGTAAGTTCGAACCTGCTTCCATAGTTTAAAGCAAAATTTAAAATCAGTCCCGTATTATGCTTTGTCTTTTCAATTGCTTCATCCACTGCATGGAGTGTATACGAAGGCAAACCGTCCTTTGAACCCATTAAACGCACTTGCACATTTTCCTCTATTAGCGTCGGCAATTCGCTTTTCAAATAGCGTTCTGGCAATTTTAGCAGAAATTCGACCTCCGCTTTCGGGCGTTTCCAGTTTTCTGTTGAAAAAGCATAAAGCGTCAATATTTCAATATTGAGGGTATTGGCAGCACGAACAATCTTATTAACCGTCTTCATGCCTTCCCTATGCCCAGCAATACGCGGTAGCCCTTTCTCTTTGGCCCAACGGCCATTTCCATCCATAATAATGGCGACATGCCTCGGTATATTTTGCGGATCTATTGATGTAGGCTCCTCATCTTCTGTATCCGTAAAGGCTTGCCTCCATTTTGAAAATCTCTCAAGCATTTTACGCCCTCCATCTCGCTGGCGCTCTAGGCCAGCCTGCATCCAGCTGGAAAAGTGTAAAAAACCCCCTTGCTTAAGAGGGTCTCCTACTACTCTTCATCATACACATAAACGTGTTACACTTCCATGATTTCTTGTTCTTTCTGTTTTGCTTTTTCATCGATTTTTGTAACGTACGTGTCAGTCAGTTTTTGAATATCGTCAGTGGCGCTGCGAAGTTCATCCTCCGTCATTTCTCCATCTTTTTGTAGCTTTTTCAATTCATCATTGGCATCACGGCGAATGTTGCGGACAGCAACTTTTGATTCTTCAGCGGTTTTGCTAACCAATCGCACAAGGTCTTTCCGGCGTTCTTCCGTAAGTGGCGGAATCGCAATGCGAATGACTTGACCATCATTGGATGGCGTAAGGCCTAAATCCGATTTCAAAATGGCCTTCTCAATTGAAGCAACAGCCGTCTTGTCATACGGAGTAATAAGCAATAGCCGCGCTTCTGGTACTGTGACTGAAGCAAGCTGGTTGAGCGGCGTTTGCGCTCCATAATATTCTACCGTTACGCGGTCGAGCAAAGCTGGGTTAGCACGGCCTGCACGCAATTTCGCTAATTCACGTGACAGCACGTCAATGGCTTTGTCCATCCGTGTTTTTGCATCTGCCTTGATTTCCTTTGTCATTGGTTATTTCCCCCTTACAGTCGTTCCGATTTTTTCGCCTAACACGGCGCGTTTAATGTTTCCTTCTTCCATAATTGAGAATACGATAAGCGGAATGTCGTTGTCCATACATAAAGACGACGCCGTCGAATCCATGACTTGCAATCCGTCTTTAAGGACATCCATGTACGTAATCGTGTCAAATTTTTGCGCCTTGTCGTCCAAGCGCGGATCTGCGTTGTAGACGCCATCGACGTTGTTTTTCGCCATTAAAATCACTTCTGCTTCAATTTCAGCTGCCCGTAGAGCGGCGGTAGTGTCTGTTGAGAAATACGGGTTGCCTGTTCCTGCTGCGAAAATCACAACACGTTTTTTTTGTAAATGGCGAATCGCTTTGCGACGTATGTAAGGTTCTGCTACTTGCCGCATTTCAATCGACGTTTGCACACGTGATTCGACGCCAATTGCTTCGAGGCTGTCTTGCAAGGCAAGGGAATTCATAACTGTAGCAAGCATCCCCATATAGTCAGCTGTTGCCCGATCCATCCCTTGAGCGCTTCCAGCCATGCCGCGCCAAATGTTACCGGCACCAACGACGACGGCCACTTCAATGTTCAATTCAGTAATCTCTTTAATTTGCTTAGCAATCGATTGGATGACAGTTGGATCAATGCCATAGCCTTGTTCTCCTGCTAACGCTTCTCCGCTTAATTTTAAAACGACACGATTATACACGCTTATCTAACCTCCATTATCCATGACTTCCAAAAAACAGTCTTTGAAAAAAGGGACACAACTTCTCGCAGTGTCCCCTTCCCACGTTCTCTATCGATTTACTTTTTCACTTGCGACATAACTTCTTCCGCAAAGTTGTCTTCGCGTTTTTCAATGCCTTCGCCAACTTCATAGCGGACAAACGATTTAACAGAAGCTTGTTTGCTCTTCACATATTTGCCGACTTTTTGGTCGCCATCTTTAACAAACGGCTGGTCTAGCAAGCAAACTTGTTCAAAGAACTTGCTTAGGCGGCCTTCGACCATTTTTTCAACAATGTTTTCAGGCTTGCCTTCGTTAAGGGCTTGTTGCTTTAACACGTCCCGCTCACGGTCAACAACGTCTTTTGTCACTTCATCGCGTGAAACGTAAGTCGGGTTGATCGCTGCTACGTGCATAGCAATGTCTTTCGCCAACTCTTGGTCGGAAGAGCTGCCAATGACCGTTAGAACGCCAATGCGGCCACCCATATGAAGGTAAGAGCCAAACACGTCAGCGTCTTCTTTTTCCACAACCGTAAAGCGGCGCAATGAAAGCTTCTCGCCGATTTTAGCAATTGCCGTATTAATGTGATCTTGCACCGTTTCGCTTCCGCCTTTGAATGGTTGCGCAAGAGCTGCCTCTACGTCAGCAGGCTCTTCTGCCAAAATGTGCTCAGCCAATTCTGTTACAAGCGCTTGGAAATTCTCATTTTTGGCAACGAAATCCGTTTCAGAGTTGACTTCAAGAATAACGGCTTTGTTTCCTTCTGTCACAACAGAAGCAAGGCCTTCCGCAGCAACACGGTCTGCTTTTTTCTCTGCTTTCGCAATGCCTTTTTCACGAAGATAATCAATTGCTTTTTCCATGTCTCCGTCTACTTCGACAAGCGCTTTTTTACAATCCATCATGCCTGCGCCAGTTTTTTCGCGCAGTTCTTTTACCATACTAGCTGTTACTGCCATTAAGTATTGCCTCCTTCAGTACGTGTTTTCACTTTTCCCACAAAAAAAGGGAAGTAAAGGGTTCATCTCCCTTTACCACCCTTTTTGGAGTCCGTCATTTACGCTGTTGTTGTTTCTTCTTCAACGTCGACTTCTTCTTCTGATTCACCAGCTGTCGCCTCAATCACAGCGTCAGCCATTTTTCCAGTTAGTAGTTTCACAGCGCGGATGGCATCATCGTTACCAGGGATAACGTAATCGATTTCGTCAGGATCACAGTTTGTATCGACAATCGCTACAATTGGAATGTTTAATTTATGCGCTTCGGCAATTGCAATCCGCTCTTTACGAGGATCGATAACAAACAGCGCATCCGGCACGCCGTTCATGTCTTTAATTCCGCCTAAGAATTTTTCTAGACGGTCCATTTCTTTTTTCAGCAAGATGACTTCTTTCTTTGGAAGCACATCAAAAGTGCCGTCTTCTTGCATTTTTTCAAGGTTTTTCAAGCGCGTAATCCGCTTTTGAATCGTCTCAAAGTTTGTAAGCGTTCCGCCAAGCCAGCGTTGGTTAATGTAGTACATGCCGCAGCGGATTGCTTCGTCGCGAACAGAATCTTGCGCTTGTTTTTTCGTGCCGACAAAAAGGATTTTCCCTCCGTCAGCCGCAAGATCGCGAACAAAGTTGTACGCTGTTTCGACTTTTTTGACCGTTTTTTGCAAGTCAATAATGTAAATTCCGTTTCTTTCTGTGAAGATGTAGCGATCCATTTTAGGGTTCCAGCGGCGTGTTTGATGGCCAAAGTGGACACCTGCTTCAAGCAATTGCTTCATGGAGATTACTGCCACATCGAACACCTCCTTAGGTTGGTTTTGGTTTCCTCCGCACTCTTCATTTTTTGACGACACTCAGCGCATTGCCTGAGCACCTTCGCCAAAATCCAAGGCGTGTGTATTTAACACCGTCAATTACTATACCATATTGTCCGGTTCCCTGCAACTGGATACATGCGGATTTTCATCATTTTTTTCATGAAAGCGAAGCAGCAAGCTCACTTCCGTTACACCGATCCCCAAGTCACGGGCAATTTCTTCCACAGCCAGCCCTTGCTTCTTTAGCGAAAATACTTGGCTGTACGTAGCTGAATGGGCAAATTCCTCTTTATCTTCAACGGACTTCAGCCCGCTGTCTTGGCCGTTGCCGTATTTATTGTCGTTATGATCGTTATGCTTGCTGTATTTGTCGTTTTCTTCCTTACCGTGGTCAACGATACTACGATTAGCGGGAGTATCATCGCTGTGACGTTGATTGTAATCCGCTTGATTTTCGAGGTGCGCCCGTTGATCGTCTTGCGCCTGATCAGCGTATTTATTCCACCGGCCACTATCCCCTTGATTAACAAGTCTCGCGTATTGACCGCTTTGGCCTTGATGAACAAGGTTCTCCTGTTTATCGGCTTTAGCCTGATCAGCAAGCTTCACATCTGGATCATGCTTGCCTCGGCTCGCCTGTTCTTCATCGTTATCGGCTTTGCCTTGATTCACAAGTTTCCCATCTTTGACTTGACTGGTCCGTTCTCGATATTTAACGTCCTTGTCTTGATTAACAGACTTAACACCTGGGTCGCCTTTCGCTTGATTAGTAAATGTTGGCTGTTCCCTGTCTTTCGTTTGATAGGTGTCAACGTCTTGTTCGTAGCTGCTGTCGGCTAACACTGCAAGTAGCTGGTCGTTGCTTTCTTTTACTTCAGCTAAAAATTGTTCAAGCGCTTCTTCTAGTTCGCTTTTATCTACATGCCCCTCTTGAAGCGCTTTTACTTTGCTTTCAAGAGCAACCTGTTTCATAAACAAATAGCCGCACAGTAACAAAAGGGCAAATACTAAGATTTCCGTCAATTGCTCTCCCCCTTTAACGGACAAATTCTTTCTTTTGCAAGCCTTTCCGCAGTTTGGCAATTGCCCGGGCATGGATTTGCGAGATGCGTGAAGTCGACAAATTTAAAATGCGCCCGATTTCCGTCAATGACAACTCTTCGTAATAGCTAAGTTGGATGACAAGCTGTTCATTGCGTCCTAGCTCTTTAATCATCTCTGCTAATTCTTTCCGTGTATCTTCTTCGACTAATTTATCATCAGGCATAATCGCTTGTTCATCTTCAAATTGGTAAGCAACAGCGCTAGGGTCCAAGTGGTCGTTCATATGCATGACGTCGTCCAAGGAAAGCGTATGGCTGGCAAATTGTTCCCGTTTTAATGCTTCGATCTCTTTTTCTGGCAAACCCATTGCAGCGGCAACTTCGCCAGGAAGAACAGACCGACCTTTCTCCTGTTCTAGTTGTTCCGTGATTTGTTCCAACTTTTTTACTTTATCACGGATTGTCCGTGGCAGGCGGTCTTCTTTGCGGAGCCCGTCGATAATCGCTCCCCGGATTCGAAACGATGCATATGTATCAAATTTTAGCGCTCGCTTGGAATCAAACTTGGCAATTGCATCTAGCAGGCCGCTTAACGCGTGGCTTTTCAGTTCATCTTTTGAAATCGATGACGGCAAGCCATTCGAAATCCGTTGCACGTGGTAAGCAACTAGCGGCATATAGTGTTCGATCAACGCTTCAGCAGCTACTTCTGAATGTTCGTCATCCCATTGTTTCCATAACTCTGCAGCATTTGCCATAAAGCCGCACTCCCCTTTCAAAGTATCATTTGCCCGTGATGGACCGTACGGACGGCCAATTCGCCTGTTTTGACGTCGTATTGAATCGTCCGTCCCTTCGTTCCACCTATGTCTTCTGCAACAAGTGTGATGCCTAAGCGCGCGAGTGTCTCTCTGGCAGCCGCCGCGTTGCGCTCGCCGATTTGCATAAATTCACGCTTCACTGCGTGCTTAAACATTTGTGCCCCTCCTGCCATTTTTGCGCAAAGTTTTCTAGCGCCTTGCTTTTTTAACTCCGCCTGCAAGGAGGCGATGGCCGTATCCGCATAACGCCATGGATTCGCCCCTTTTCGCGCCTTCGTCGAATCAGGGAGCATCACATGGACCATGCCAGCAATGACTCGCTCCTGATCATACAGGACAATGCCGATACAAGAGCCTAGTCCGCACGTCCGTAAGACACCCTCGCCTTTGACAATTTTCCACTCTCCGATTGAGATGGTTTCGCCCTTAGTCATGGCAGCTAGCCTCCAACGCCTGCGTTAAGGTGACACTCGCGTTTTTATCGGGTATGAACAGCAATAAACCATCAAGGGGCTGCGTCGAATGCGGAAGGCAAATGTCCGTTTCCATCACAATACATTCTTCGTCATCGATTAAATGTAGCGCTCCTTCTGCGAGAACAGCGCTTGCTAAGTCAATGGAAAGCTCTGTCACAAGCGGGTAACATTTTAAGTCTGTCAGTTTTGATAAAGCAGTCAAGTAAGCGCCGATCAACAGGTTGCCTACTTCTTGAAAGGCTGACTGGGCCAGCTCGCTTTCCGCAAATACATGTGGCTTTAGCTTGAGCTTCTCTTCAAGCAAATAAGCGGAAAAAGCAGCTGCTGCTTTTGTGGTCGCCATAAAGAACATTCCGCCGCTAAGCTCGCCGCCAAGGGGGGCATAGACAGCAGCAATTTCTTCACCCTCCGCAAAACGGAAGCGGGGCAGTTCAGCCATGCATAGGTAGCGTGCAGCTGGAACGTCCATGACGACATTGGCACCAAGTAGGCTGGACAGAGCTGTCGCCGCGTAGCCAGTGCCGATATTGGCCACTTCCTTCATTCCGTCTAATCGATTACGCATAAAATCCCCCTTCCCGTTTATCTTTTTTAGCTAAGTATCGCCCAATCTCATCCTTGTCCATGACAGTGTCGACTTGATTGCTCGCAATCGCAGCCTTAGGCATTCCAAAAATCGCCGCCGATTTTTCCGATTCAGCTAAGATTTCACAACCGCCGCTTTGCTTAACCATTTCCAATACTTTCGAACCATCATTTCCCATGCCCGTTAACACAACAAGCGTTTTCGTCGTACACGCAATGGTAGACTGGAATAGCAGCGACACACTAGGATGGTACAAATCATGTTTGCCAGCAGGTGAAATGTGGGCGTACAGGCGAGCGCCACGTTTATTTAGTTCCAACTGGGCGCCTCCTGGGGCAATATAAGCAGTACCTGCAAGTAGCGCTTCCCCATGTGATGCTTCTTTGACTTGAATCCGACATAAGCGGTCAAGCCGAGCGGCCAGCGATTTCGTAAAACCTGCTGGCATATGCTGGGCAATGACGATTGGAGCTGAAAAGTCAGAGGGCAGCTTTGTCAGCACATGGGTGAGAGCAAGAGGGCCGCCTGATGATGCACCAATGGCAACTACTTCCCCTAACGGCTGCAATGGTGCTTCGTCCCGTTTGCCACATGGCAACAGTTTGGCGGCAAGGTCTTTAGTTAGCGCTTTGGCATTTGCTGTTTGCCAGAAGACGGTTCGTTCGCTGTCAACCACTTGCTGATGCCGTTCTAGTACAAACACTGTATGGCGAGGCACCCCGGCGACGTCCATATGCTCCCATTCCTCACAAGGCGCATATAAAAATGCATCAACCGTCACAATCGCCTCTTCCCAGTTTGAAAAAGCAGCATTTGCCTCAATTCCCTCTACTTGACGTAGCACCGTTTGTAGAAATTGCTGCTTAAACAAAGAAGGGCTCACAATCGCTACGGTCACCATTGCAACAAAAATTCCTTTACGAGCACGCTTACACTCTCGTAAATGCTATCAACGTACGCTTCGCGAGACCCGTTTTCAATAACACCGAGGATTGTTGTCCGCTTTTCTAAAAATGTCGTAATCGTATGCGCCATATTGTAAGCAGCGCGCTTCGCTTTCTCTGAATCTCCTTGTGACAATCCAAGGAGCAAAACCGAACGAGGCATTTCTTGTTTCACAAACTGATAGTTGGCAAGAAGCGCCTCTTTATCGGCCACTGTAAACAACAACAAAGGAACGTCTTGGCGCAATTGTTTTTTCTCCCCCGCTGTCCGGATGTAAAACAGCACTTGAACATTGGCAGCAGACAGCGTTTTACTCGATTCTCGAGTAAATAGATGGTCTTGTTTCTGGGCTGAAAACAGTTGTTTTGCGGCGTCGGTTGCGATAATAGCCGCTTGGAACCCGTAGCGATCGAGCGCTTGACAAACTTCTTCTATCATCATTGTTTCTTGTGCATTTGAAAGCTGGATTTCAAATGCTTTTGTTTTCCTGCTTGCAAGCATACGCAAGCCTTCTGCTTGATCCATCAGACACCCCCGGTAAGCCACTTCAGCAATTGTTCTTTATCAGGCCAGCAAATGTCTTCTGGCACATTTTGTCCAGTCGTCACACAAGCAACTGGAATCGCCTCGCTGTACAAAAGCTCACAAAGTGTTCCAAGTGAAGCTGTTTCATCCAACTTCGTTAAGATCAGGCCATTGACAAGCTCTTTTGGAAAACGGCTAAGCATATGCCGGGCATCTTCTGCTTTAGCAGCCAAACTAAGGGCAACCACTAAGTCGCATGACGCGCTCTGCCGTATATACTCAACGAGCTCAACAGGCATTTGCTCGTGCAAATAATTGCGCCCAGCTGTGTCAACTAAGACAAGATCAGCCGTTTGACGGCCGCACAAATCAATGAGTTCTGATTCATTGTATGCTGTATAAATAGGGCAATCGAGAATATGAGCATATGTTTTTAACTGTTCGACTGCGGCAATCCGATACGTATCAAACGTGATAAAAGAAACCGTTTTGTTTTCCTCAAACATGGCTTTTGCAGCAAGCTTAGCGATGGTTGTTGTTTTTCCTACCCCAGTTGGCCCAGCGACAATGAGTGTTTGTTGCCGTTTTTGCAGGAATGGTTGCAGCTGCAAACTGGCGCGAAACGTATGCATAAGCAACTCTTCTTTCGTCCGGGCGTTGCCTTGCTTGTCTGCCATTTGCGCTGTCAACTGCAAATTTTTAAGAACACGGTTTGACACGCCCAGCTGTTGCAAATGGCGGTTTGCTTCTTTTAAAAGCGGTGATTGCTTATCATCACCGTCGCGGCTAACACTGTTACGATGACTCGGTCCATCAATGCCAGCGGTCACTTGGACTTGCTTTTTGCCAAAAAAACCAAATAGGCCTCCTGTCACCACTTCTTTTACATGCAATATGACAGCATCCTTGCCCAACTGCTTGCGGATGTCTTTTGCCGCATCTTCTAGCGTCGGGGCTACAAATCGTTTTACGTTCATTCGGCATTAACCACTCCTACGCTTTGGACTTCCACATCCGGTTCCAATTCGTTATAAGACACGACGGGAACATAGGGCAAATGGCGCTCGATTAATTGGCGCATATGCATCCGTACAGCTGGCGAACATAAAATCACAGCCTGCCTGCCAAGTTCAGCCACTTTTTGTACTTCCTTGGCCGTGTTTTGTAAAATGGCTTGTGAATCAGCAGGCGCGAGTGCCAAAAAGCTGCCATTCTCATTTTGGCCAATAGCATCGGCAATTTTCTTTTCAACAGCAGCGGCTAACGTGATGACGAATAATTCGTTTCCGCCGTTTGTCAATTGTGTTGTAATTTGCCGTGATAAAGCTTGGCGCACATACTCCGTGACGACATTCATGTCTTTTGTAAGCGGGCCATAATCAGCGAGCGCTTCAAAAATAACAGGCAAATTCCGAATCGATAATTGTTCGCGCAACAAATTGCGGAGCACTTTTTGAATATCGCCCGTTGTGAGCGGGTTCGGCGTTACTTCTTCGACGAGCGTCGGATAGGATTCTTTCAGATGGTCGATAAGCTGCTTCGTTTCTTCGCGCCCAAGCAGCTCATAGGCATGTGCTTTTAACACTTCCGTTAAATGTGTCGAAATGACTGTTGGCGGATCGACGACTGTATAACCGGCCATTTCAGCGCGGTCGCGCATGTCTTCGTCTACCCATAAAGCAGGCAGCCCAAATGCAGGTTCAATCGTCTCAATGCCGACAATCGAGTCATCTTGTTCCCCTGTGCTCATAGCCATGTAATGGTCGAGCAGCACTTCCCCTTTTGCAACTACAGCGCCTTTAACTTTGATCGTATAACTGTTTGGCTCAAGAGAAATGTTATCGCGGATCCGTATAACCGGGATGACAGAACCAAGTTCAAGGGCCATTTGCTTGCGAATCATCACGACGCGGTCGAGCAAGTCTCCCCCTTGATTGGCATCTGCTAACGGAATCAAGCCGTAGCCAAACTCAAATTCAATTGGGTCCATTTGCAAAAGTTGGACGACGCTTTCAGGGCCAGACGGCTCTTCAGGTGGTGCTTCTTCTAAAAGGGCTTCTTCGAAATTCGCTTTTGCCAAACTTGCTTTTGACAGTCTGTAGCCTGCAAAAGCGAGCAACCCTGCGATCGAAAACGTGACAACTTTCGTAATCGGCGTTGCTAAACCAAGCAGTAAAATAGTGGCCGCTGTTACATAAAGAAGCTTCGGGTAAGCGAGAATTTGCCTCGACAAATCGGTGCTTAAGTTTCCTTCTGAAGCGGCTTTTGTAACAATGACGCCTGTAGCTGTAGAAATAAGCAATGCCGGTATTTGCGTAACCAAGCCGTCCCCGACAGTTAGAAGCGTGTATGTACTGGCCGCCGTGTTCATGTCCATGCCCATTTGCATCATGCCGATCATGAGGCCGCCGAGCATATTAATGATGACAATAATGATGCTAGCAATAGCATCGCCTTTTACAAACTTGCTGGCACCGTCCATCGAACCATAAAAGTCAGCCTCGTGCTCAATTTTTTCCCGGCGTTGTTTCGCCTCACGGTCAGAAATGAGCCCAGCATTCAAATCCGCATCAATGCTCATTTGTTTTCCTGGCATGGCATCAAGCGTAAAGCGGGCACCGACTTCCGAAACACGCTCTGCCCCTTTTGTAATGACAATAAACTGGATAACGATGAGGATTAAAAAGACGATAAACCCAACTACAGCATTGCCGCCAATGACAAAACTCCCAAACGTATCAATCACATTCCCTGCTTCCGCATTGCCGAGAATCGAACGTGTCGTCGACACGCTTAATCCTAAGCGAAACAGTGTAACGAGCAACAGCATCGTTGGAAAAATTGAAAAGTCAAGGGCATCTTTTGTGCTGATGGCTACTAGCAAAATGAGTAATGACAGTGAAATATTGAATATAATTAAGACATCGAGCAAAAAAGGCGGAAGTGGGATAATCAGCATGACAATGATTAAAATCACACCTGCTAAAACCGTTAAATCCCTCGCTTTCATCGCATCTCCCTCCTTTTTCATGTTTAATGTTTGTTTTTCTTTAACCGGTACACGTAGGCAAGTACTTCGGCAACAGCTTGGAACATGTCTTCGTGGATTGGCTGCATCAGTTCAACAGACGCATACATCGCCCTTGCTAACGCAACGTTTTCAACAAGTGGAACATCGTGTTTTTTAGCGACCGTTTTAATCCGTTCAGCCATATAATCAACGCCTTTAGCAACAACAATTGGCGCATCTGCTTGTTCTTGGTCGTAGCGAAGCGCTACCGCGTAATGGGTCGGGTTCGTAATGACAACATCGGCTTTTGGCACTTCTTGCATGATCCTGTTCATCGACATTTCCAATTGCCGTTGTTTCCGGCGCGCCCTAATTTTCGGGTCACCTTCCATCGTTTTATGTTCATCCCGAATATCTTTTTTTGACATGCGGATTTGCTTTTCATGGTCATAGCGCTGGTAAAGGTAATCTGGGATAGCGAGGACCATTAACAATACCGCCGCAAACAGTCCCATTGTCACTGTTAAATGGCCAATCGAAGCAGCGCCGACCTCAACACTTTTTTGTGATAAAAGCAAGACATCGCCTATATTTGCATAAATCACAAAGGCCACGGCTGCGCCAATAAAGACAATCTTTAACATCGATTTGCCAAGTTCGACGAGTGCCCTTGTCGAAAATATTCGCTTCGCCCCTTTAATCGGATCTAATTTTTCCAGCTTCAGTTTCATTGGCTCGGGCGTAAATAAAGAACCGACTTGCACGAAGCTAGCAAATGCGCCAGCAAGAACGGTCAGCGCCATAATCGGCAAAGCAGCCATTCCCATCTCAATTGTCAATTCGTTAAACAACGCCGCAATATTTTCAGCTGTCAGCGGTAATGATAGAAAGCGCTGAAACACATCAGCCATCATTTCCTTCAAAGCAGCAAACAGCCTTGGCCCAGCAAAGAGGGAAAGAAGCAAAAAGGCGGCAAATAGCATAAAAGCGGTATTGACGTCCTGACTCTTTGGCACTTGCCCTTTTTTACGGGTATCCTGCCTTTTCTTAGGCGTCGCTTTTTCTGTCTTCTCCTCTGCAAACCATTGCAGATCCATAGGTAGCCTTGTCATTGCGGACCACCACCTAGCCCTTCTAGCAGACGCCTCATCGCAAGCAATAATTCTTCAAATAAAACGTTCACGCTCATAAAAAAGACGCCGATATAGATAGCAAACACGATAAAACCTGCCAACATCTTAATCGGAATCCCGACGACAAACACATTCATTTGCGGAACGGTTCTTGAGATAATGCCTAAGGCCACATCCACTAAAAAGAGCGCACCGGCTACAGGCATAGCCATCGACACCGCCATCGCAAACAGCATCACCATCACTTGCGTCACATGCTCCATGACATGCCCGCTGCCAAACGGAAGTACCAGTTGGTCAAGAGGGACAAACTGATAACTGTAAATGACGCCATCAAGAAGCAAATGGTGTCCGTCTATAATTAGCAAATATAACATCGCGAAAAGGTATAAATAACTTCCTGTCAACGGGCTTTGCGCCCCAGTTTGCGGGTCAACGACATTGGCAAGCATAAACCCTAAATGAAAATCAATCACACCGCCCGCAACTTGCACAGCATAGAGGATCATCGAAGCCATCAGTCCAGCAGCAATGCCAATCGCGAATTCCTTTAAGGCAAGTAGCAAAAATGGCAAATCTAGCGCTAACTCAGGCACGTCAAGAGACACTGCGAGAGTAGCGGCCAAAAACGCCGATAGTCCGAGCTTGAGCGGAGCAGGCACCGTTCTGTGGTTGAACAGCGGCAGCACGACGAAAAAAGAGCTGACGCGAATAAATATAAGTAAAAAAGCCGGATAAAGCGTTAGCCATTCATCCATCAGCCAATAAACCTATACAAATTGTTGTAAATGCTGTACGCCATCTCAGTCAGTTGCGACAACATCCATGGGCCAAAGAAAACGAGCGCAAGCAGCACGCCAGCAATTTTAGGGATAAATGCTAATGTTTGCTCCTGGATTTGCGTCGTCGCTTGGAAAATACTCACAATCAAACCGAGCGCCAACGCTACAACCAAAAGCGGACCAGCAACGATCAGTACGGTCCATACACCGCTTTGGGCTAAGTGTGTAACCATTTCTAAACTCATAGCGGCTCACTCCTATTCAATCGGTAATCTCATTGGTTCATTCCTGCAACTGCCAGCCCCACTAGAATACGAGAGCCTATTGCGATTGTTCCCAGCGCTATTGATAGCTGATCAGCAAGCTTTGAACGACTAAATACCAGCCATCTACTAACACGAACAAAAGCACTTTAAACGGCAGAGCGATCATGACAGGAGGCAGCATCATCATCCCCATCGACATTAATACACTAGCAACAATCATATCGATCACAAGAAAAGGGATAAAAATCAAAAAGCCGATTTGAAAGGCCGTTTTTAACTCGCTAATCGCAAAAGCAGGCACAAGCGCCGTCAACGGCACGTCATCTATTGAAGCAGGCCTGTCATATCCGCCATACCCCATAAACAACGCCAAATCCTTTTCCCTTGTATGGGCGCTCATAAATTCTTTAATTGGTACAACGGCTGCCTCAAATGCTTCCTCGCTGGAATACTCCCCATCCGCTAAGGGTACATATGCTGTCTCATACACTTCTTGAATGACAGGGGCCATAATAAAGGCGGTGATAAACAACGCAAGCCCAATTAACACTTGGTTTGGTGGCGTCGATTGAGTTGCGAGCCCTTGTCGTACAAAGGCTAGCACAATGATGATGCGGGTGAAGCATGTCATCATAATCAAAATTCCTGGCGCAATCGTCAGCACCGTTAGCAATAAGGCAATTTGGACCGTTGTTGCCATTGTCTCGCCATTCGTAAAATCAAACGAGGCAAAAGCAGCTACTACATGTTGTAAAATCATCGGTCCTTCCTCTTTTCTATAAATGCCTGGCGTGTGTCTTGCAGTTCTTGCTTGGAAGCCGCAAGCTTGTCCCTTAAAATGTGTTGGAACGTCGGTGGCGCAGCGCCTGCCTTTTTCGAGAACGCCGCTTTCATGCTTCCTAAAGCATGACCGAGAAATGGCTCCTCATCCCCAGCTTGCTGTTTGGCAAGAATAGCCGTTATTTCGTCTGGATCGGCGATTTCTTTTAACAATTGCACTTGATCACCGACGCCCACAACCAATAATGTTTCCCCGACTTTAACCAACTGAACGGATTTGTTTTGGCCAAGAGAAACGCCAGAGACGAGATGAAGCGCCTTTGTTTCTTGAAATGTTTTCGCCCGTTTGTTCACAAAACGCAACAGTCCATATAACAGAGCAATGACCACAATAAGCGCCGCGATCATCTTGACAAAGCTGAGCCAAGGCGGTTCTATAAGTACTTCCGCTTCCGCTTCAGCATCTTTTCCTTCTTCCTTGGCCAACTCTTCATCGCATTCGCCGTTCTCGAGCACGTCATTGACGCTACAGTCCTTGGCTTCAGCGGGACTGAACCCTGCTAAACCAACGAGTAGCAGGGCCAGCGCGATGATAGTCGAAACGTTAACTAAGTGCTTTAGAAATCGCATCGATCACTCGATCCGCCTGAAATGGTTTTACGATAAAATCTTTTGCGCCTTCTTGGATTGCGTCAATGACCATCGCTTGTTGGCCCATCGCTGAGCACATAATCACTTTGGCGCTCGGATCATACTGTTTAATCTCTTTTAACGCCGAAATTCCGTCTTTTTCCGGCATCGTAATATCCATTGTCACTAAGTCAGGGGAAAGTTCCTTATATTTTTCAACTGCTTGGTTGCCATCATTGGCTTCTCCAACTACGTTATAGCCGTTCTTCGTTAAAATATCTTTAAGCATCATGCGCATAAATGCCGCATCATCAACAACCAATACTTTTTTTGACATGAAAAGCCCTCTTTCTATATGTTGATTTCTTAAGATAGATAAAAGTTAACGCAAGTGGGTAAGACGGTCTTTTTTGCTAACTATGTCTGTAATCCGTACGCCAAAGTTTTCATCAATCACGACTACTTCCCCTTTGGCAATCAGCTTGTCATTAATAAGCACATCGACCGGCTCCCCTGCCAACTTATCCAGTTCAATAATCGATCCTTGCGCAATCGACAAGATTTCGCGTATCGTTTTTTTCGTACGCCCCAATTCCACTTTAACTTCCAGCGGTATGTCTAAGAGCATGTCTAAGTTTTGCATTTCTGCTTCGTCTGGCTTTGTTGTCTCAAAATTAGAGAACACCGCTTTTTCTACAACTTGCTCAGCATCTTTTACCCTTTGGCCAATATGCTGGTTGACTCGCTCAGCACTTGTGCCATCCCCAAGCCCGCCAATGGACGGAGCAGGTTCAGGCAATGGTTCTGCCTCTTGCACTGGCGGTTCTGCGGTGGCGCCCCCGCCAAGCAAGGCGTTTGCGTAATCTTTGCTGAAAGGAACGCTAATAAGTTGCATTAACTTTGAATCAATTAGATCGCCGACACGAAGAGAAAACGAAATCGCAATCAAATCTTCGCCATCGGAAACATACTCCGTCCGCGACTGCTCATCAAATTCAATAACTTCCACTTTTGGCGGCGAAATGTCGACACGACGATTGAATAATGTCGACATCGATGTGGAGGCAGAACCCATCATTTGGTTCATCGCTTCTTGGACTGCACTTAAATGCATCTCCGACAATTCTGGATCAGGGTTTTCCCCATTCCCTCCAAGCATGAGATCTGCAATGATCGCTGCGTCATCAGTCGTAATCACAAATAAGTTCGAGCCTTCGAATCCCTCTGTGTATTTAACATGGACAATGACGTTCGGCCGTGGAAAAAGCTGGCGCAACATGTCTGATTTGACTGCTGATACAACCGGTGTCGTAATTTCGACTTTTTGATTCAACAGTGCTGATAACGCAGTCGCCGAACTACCAAAGGAAATATTGCCGATTTCGCCGATCGTATCTTGCTCCATATGAGTTAAAAACTCGTTAATATCCGGGGGCTCCGTTTGTGATTCTTCTGGCTGGGATTCGCCTTCACGGACTTCTGGTTGCCCAGCCTCGTCAGAAGCTTCGCCGTCCTGGAGCCCCTTTAACAATTCGTTTATTTCTTCCTGGGAAAGCGGCTTGTCATTCATCATCCGTTCCTCCTAATACGTCAGTCACTTGCAAAGCCATCCGGTCTCTCTTTACTCCTGGCTGGCCGCTAAATTTCTTTTCACCGCCTACGAGCACATCAAGTGGTTCATCAATTAGCTGGTTTAAGGCAACGACATCCCCTTTACCGAGACGAAGAAATTCTTCAATCGTAATTGTTGAACGCCCAAGTTCGGCGGCAACTTCAAGTGTCGTCTGCCGGACTTGTTTGTTTAACAGTGCCTGATCTTCTGTCGAAAGGGCACCGCGCTGTTCTTGAAACCAATGGTGGCTCGTTAATTTCGGCAATATTTCTTCTAATACGACATGGGGCAAACAGATCGTCATGAGCCCTGTCGTATTGGCAATACTTGTTGACAGCGAAATGACGACAACCGTTTCGTTCGGTGACACGAGCTGCAAAAAATGGGGATTCACTTCAATGTTTTCGGTGATCGGTTCCATTTCAATGACAGTCGTCCAAGCTTCAGCGAAACTTGCCAGCATCGATTCAAATAGCCCTGATAAAATTTTTGTTTCAATTTCTGTCAAATTATCAATTTTATTAAAGCTCATCCCATGTCCGCCAAGTACACGGTCAAACATGGCGTAGGCGATATTAGGATTAATTTCAATTAATACCCGTCCATTTAATGGTATAGGTTCAATCACATTTAAAAATGTCATCGTCGGTATGCTGCGGACATACTCTTCGTATGGAACCTGTTCGACAGAGGCTACTTGGATTTGCACAAGCGAACGGAGCTTGGCCGATAAATTGGTTGTCAACAACCGCGCGTAATTTTCATGGATGCGGGATAAGTTCCGAATTTGGTCTTTTGAAAAGCGTAGCGCTCGTTTAAAATCATAAACCCGAACTTTCTTCTCTGACTCTAGCTTTAATAACTCTTCGGCATCCATTTCTCCAGTCGTCAAAGCAGAAAGGAGCGCATCAATCTCACCTTGAGACAGCACATCAGCCATTAGAGCACCTCATTTTTGTTATTGGACCACTTTCACTGTCGTATAAACAGCTTTGACAGTGCCTTGTTCTAAATGGTCGTTTAATTTTGTCTGGATCGTTTCCTGCAGCTCGGCTAGACCCTCTTCACCGACCAAGTCCTCCGCAGACATTTCTGCAAGTGTCAGCAAAATGACATTATTCACTTGGAACCCTCTTTTATCGATGTCCGCAAGCGTGTCTTTGTGATCGAGTTCAATTCGAAATTGAGCGCGGATGAATTCCCCTGACTTTAAATTGGTCGTAATTTCTTCTGTATCAAATGAGCGCTCACTAATGTCCTCTATCGTTGGCGCACCGCTTGCCTTGTTTTGGGCAAATGGGCCAATGCCAAGCATATAGAGCCCTGCAACTATGACGACTCCGGTGAGCAAGAGGCTGAACGCTACGCCAATTACACGGTTTTTTTTCAACCTGATAAATCCTCCCTTTTGTAGCTTCCAACAAGGCCGATTTCGGCCATGCGGTTGTTGATCGCTTGGCCGACTTGTTCCATGTCATCGGCAACGACGAGCTTTTTTCCACTTACAAGCGTGATCGTTGTATCAGGCAACGCTTCTACTTTTTCGATCAACAACAAATTTAACAACAACCGTTGCCCGTTTAAGCGCGTTAATGGAATCATGCCAGTCACCTATCGTTTTAAGTTGACAAGCTCTTGTAAAATTTCGTCTGAAGTCGTAATGATCCGGGAGTTAGCTTGAAAACCACGCTGGGCGACGATCATTTCCGAAAATTCATCAGCGAGATCCACATTCGACATTTCTAAATACCCAGACTGAATGTCGCCAGTGCCTTGTGTTCCTGGAATGACTAGGTTGGCAGGGCCAGAAGCAGGAGTTGCTGTGAATAGGGATCCGCCAGCGCTATTAAGGCCTTCAGGATTGGCAAAATTAGCGATGCCAAGTTGCAACGTTACAGGGTTTTCTTGGCCCTGAATCGAAACGATGATTTCACCTTGTTTGTTTACGGTAGTGCTCTCCATGTCATCTAGAAGGGCTGGATCGATTTGCAGCCTGTTGCCGTCTGGCCCTAACAAATAGGCACCTGAGCTGTTGACAACATTGCCCTCATTGTCGAAATAAATATTTCCAGCACGCGTATAAAATGTATCGTCTCCAATTTGAACAGCAAAGTAGCCATCGCCATTTATTGCTAAGTCCAATTCACGCCCCGTATATTGGTTGCCTCCTCCGGTATGAACCGTGTCAATTGCGCCAACCATTGAACCTGATCCGATTTGCTTACTATTGACGCCACCACGGTTAGGAGTGGCGGCCATTGGCCCTTGTACTTGCTGGCTAACCATATCTTGAAACATGACGCGCCCTTTTTTGAAACCATGTGTATTAACGTTAGCGATGTTATTGCCGACAACATCTAGCTTTGTTTGAAAACCTTTCATACCTGAGATACCTGAATACATGGAACGAATCATAACGGATCGTCTCCTTTACTCGTTTGTTGTTGGTTTAATTATTGAAATTAATTTGCTTGCCTCAATCCACTTGTCATCATCGATTTGTACGAGCAAATCGCCGGACTCGTTGTATTTAACTCCAGTCACTGTTGCTTGCTCAACTTTTTCTTTTTCATTAAGCCATTCAACCGACTTGCCGATTAACTCGCTTAGCGCCATCAATTGCTGGCTTTTTTGCTCATAGTACATGTATTCCATCGTACTATTCAGTTTCGTGAGCTGCTCCAACTGGGAAAAAGTTGCTAATTGGGCGATAAACTCCCGATCTTCTATCGGGTTGCTCGGGTCTTGGTTTTGCAATTGTGTAATCAATAGCTTTAAAAACGCGTCTTGTCCAAGTGCATTGTTTGGTTGCCGCTGTTGGTTTTGTGACGAGGAAAGCCACAACGATGGGTCAACTTGCGTCATCCGCTCCCTCTCCTTCTCCTTGTTCTTGACTCATCCAATCTGAAAATGAATGCTGCTTCCGTTGTTCGCTAACCTCTTCTTCCGGTTGCTTCCGCCCGCCTTCCTGTCCACTATCACCATTGCTTTGCTCGTCCCCTTCTTCATCAATTGGCCCAATTTCAAACGTGGCTTCTTGGTTAAACAATTGCCTTAATCCAGGGAGAGCGCGCTCTAGCGTTTCTGCAGTTGCTTTTTTATCAGCAAGCAGTTTGACGACGAGCCCTTGGCTTGAATGGAGCAGTTGTACGTGCAAACGCCCTAGCGTTTCCGGATGCAGTTTAACCGTCAATTGCAACGCCCCATCTCCATGTTGCTTTAACACAGCCGCCTTTAGCACTCGTTCAAGCTGCTTAGTCAGCATAGGAGGCAGCGCACTTTTTCCACTTGGCAGTTTCGTGGCTTCCACAGTAACGCTTCCTTCGATTCCCATCTGACCGCTAGCCATTCCTGTGCCGTTAGGCGTTTGTTTGTTAGGTCCTTCTATGATGCGCGGCGCAGTGCTTGGCTCCTTTTCATGAACGATTCGCTTGTTAGAGTCTGTTTGTACAAAGTTCTCTTCTGGCGAAGGATCGGGTAACGTTGTCGCCTCATTTCGCCCAGTATGTACCCCGTTTTCTTCATGGTCAGCAAGCTTGTTTGGTTCATTTTTAAAAACTGGAGCCCGTTCTGTTCCTGTCCTAACAGGTGACTCGTCTTGCACGCTTGAATGTAAAACGACTTGCGCCGCTGCATCGTTTTTGCCGGCTTTCATCGCCTCACTTAGCGTTGCCTGCTCTTTTGTTAAAGGCGTGACTTTTTGTTCCTGCCTCAGCGACTCTGCCCTATTTTCGGACTCTATTTTGTCGTCTCCTTGCGGCAAAGGCGCCGAACGATTAGGAGACATTTGTTGATTTTTATCACGAAATGCTCGGTTGTCTCCCTTGGTCGGTTCTGTACCTATGTCTTGTAAAGGAGGAGAAGCGACTTGCCGGGGTGACGATTCCTTGTCGCCAGCTTTACGATCACGCACGGCTATGTCTTTATGTTCTTCTTGGCTTAAAGTAGGTTTACCACTAGCATTGTCCTTTTCTTCCGGCTCCTTTGCCAGTTTCTCTAACGGCTCACCCGTTTCCTCACTCGATGTTGCCCCAGTCAATGCTGCATCGGAAACACCTGCTGTGGTTTTACCTAAATTCCAGCCCGTCGAGTCCACTAGACCAGGCCTGCTGCTACTCCCCTCTTCATTCACAACACTAGGCTGGCCAAAGTCAACAACGCCTATTGGCATTTGATTTGGATTCGCCTGATTTTCAGCGGGGACCCCACTTAAAACAGGGTCATTTGCTTGTTCATCGTTTGGCACCGACGTTTCAACGTCGTTGTCCACCTCCTCTTCAAGAGGAAGAAAAAGAGTGTTTCGCCCCTCAGCAGACGATGAAGCCTTATTTATTAGAAGATCAGAAAACGATTGGCTTTGTCCTTTCACATGGCCTAACGGTCGTGAGGATGTTGCGATTTCATTGACCATTTGTGTTATGTGCACGTTTGCGTTTACCCCCCTTCTTGCGCAAGCCTTTCTAAAAACCGGGCCGCCTTTTCTTCAGGCATTTTCGCGAGAATCGAGCCACGTAGTTGATCTTTCATAGCAGCCACATGGCGATAAGCTTCTTCTTCATTCATTTCATCGAGCAATGCAGCTGCACGCTTTGGCGTCATTTGTTGATAAGTCTTTAATACAGCTGTCAAGTTGCCTTCTTCAAGCATGTTTTCAGTTTCCACATTGACGATTGCCTCATCCTCGTTTTCCTTGATGTCATCAAGCTGTCCTTGCGCTTCTGCTAGTTCAGCATTTTTCACTTCAAGCTCATTGGAGAGCTCCTGCAACTGCGTTTGCAGATCAAGCAGTTCGCCTTCCAACTGCTCATACTTTTTTTGCCACTCATTTTCTGCCTGGTTATTCGTATTAAACCCGAGTGTATTTTTAATGCTGTCCATTGGCGAAAACCCTAGCAAAGGGCCGATAAAAAACAGAGCAGCAAGGACGATGACCAAAAACGGAACGGCAAAAGCAAAAATCACAGTCCAGCGTTTTTTTGTTGGTTTCTCGTTCATTTAGGCAAATTTCCTTTTGAACCGGGTCACGCACAACTCATCCATCAGTTGTTGCTCCCGGCGGTTTTCTGCTTGTTTTTGTTCAAGGCGTTTCTTTTCTTTCAATCGTTCATATTGTTTATACGAAACGGCATGTTGCTGGAACGTCGCTTTCTTTTGAAGCATATCAGCCCTAGCCTGGTCGGTTCGCAGCTGTTGTTTTCCAATTTGCTGCTCCAGTCCGTCCAAGCACGCCTGGCTAATAAGCAAATCGGAAACCGATGCTTTTTCAACTAGCATCTTCTCGGTCGCTGCTTGCACATCTTCTTTTTGCTTTAGCAAACGGAACAGCGCCATTGCCTCACATTCAAATGCGTCAACAGCCACTTCGTATTGCTTATGGGCGGCTTCTTTTTCCTGCTTGCATACATCCATCGCTGTTTGTAACGAAAATTGAAATGCCATTTGCAAGCGTCACTCCTGTTTAAAAAGTTGTATAAGCTTTGTTTTCGTTTCTGCAAACGAATCGCTTTCTTCGACTTCTTGTTTAAGAAAGTCAAGCATAGCCGGATGGTCATGAATTGCAGCGTCAATGTCTTTGGAACTGCCCTGTTTATAAGCACCCAGTGAAATTAAGTCTTCTGACTGCTCGTAATCGGCTAAACGTTGCCTAAAAAGCTTTGCTGCATGAAGATGATCGTTTTCGACCAAGTCTTTCATTAGCCTGCTAACGCTTTTTAACACATTAACGGCTGGATACTGCCCACGATTGGCGAGTTGCCTGTCCAATACAAAGTGTCCGTCAAGAATTCCTCGCACGGCATCTGCAATAGGCTCATTCATGTCGTCGCCGTCTACAAGAACGGTGTATAAACCGGTGATCGAGCCTGACTGGTTTGTACCTGACCGTTCAAGCAGCTTCGGCATCATCGCAAAAACAGAAGGAGGGTAGCCTTTTGTCGTCGGTGGTTCACCAATTGCCAAGCCAATTTCGCGCTGTGCCATCGCAAACCGGGTGACCGAATCCATCATTAAATTGACATTCTTACCCTTGTCGCGGAAGTATTCAGCAATGGCAGTAGCTGTTTGCGCTCCTTTCACTCGTAACAGTGCTGGCTGGTCTGATGTTGCGACGACAACAACAGACTTTTTAAGCCCTTCCTCTCCTAAGTCGCGCTCAACAAATTCTTTTACTTCTCTGCCCCGTTCACCAATTAAAGCAATCACATTCACATCTGCATCTGATTGTTTAGCAATCATCGACATGAGTGTGCTCTTCCCTACACCGCTGCCAGCAAAAATGCCAACTCTTTGCCCTTTTCCCATTGTCAACAGCCCGTCAATTGCGCGGACACCAACACTCATAATTTCGGAAATGCGCGGTCTTTCTAGCGGGTTTGGAGGTGAATTGTCCGTCGAATAGTTGGCGTCAGTATCCCCCAATGCTGTGCTTTGCAAAAATGGTTCACCGACGCCATTGACAATTTGGCCAATCAAACTTGGTCCACACGCTACATTTAACGGTTTTCCTGTTCCTTCTACATAGCTCCCAGGGGCTATTCGCCGCGTATCGTCTAGCGGCATGAGCAAAATGCGGTCATCCTTAAAGCCAACGACTTCAGCTCGGACTTTAGTCCCCTTTTGATCTGGGCTAGCCCAGATATAGCACAGTTCGCCGATAAATGCCCTTGGCCCGGCTGATTCAATCGTCAACCCCGCAGCATGGCGAACTTGTCCATACCACTTATAGGGAGAAAGTGTGTGCACATGATCAATGAGCTTTTGCAAATGAACCACACCTCGCAGCCTCATGAAGCTGCTTTTTTAACTGCTCGATCTGAGTCGGAAGAGAAGCATCCATTCTTCCAGCATTGGTGACGATAAAACAGTGGTCGTCTTGTAGTTGCCCGTCTGGTATAAGCTGAAAATCTTCACAGGCAGGGATGGCCCCTTGCAACTCGTCCACACAAGCGGCGAGCCTTTTATACCAATGGGGCGGCACATACAATTTAACAAATGCATGGTCGCGCACTTCAGCAAGAGCGGCTCGCACGAGATTCTGTAAGTAGGGGTCTTCTGCAATAGAAACACCAATCACCTTTTCAGCAATGGCACAGGCAAGCTCAATCAAAAGCGGTTGTTCTTTGTCTACTTTTAATGCTGCCGCCGCCTGCGCCTCTTCTAACACTTGCTTCGCTTCCGCGATCGTTGACTCGTAAATCGCTTTTGCTTGGCTTTCACCCGCTGTAAAGCCAGCATCATATCCTTCTTGTTCTGCTTTCAAGCGCGCTTTTTCCCATTGTTGCTCTAGCTCCGCTTGTTTGCTTTCCATCTTTTTTTCAATCGCCGTCGCTTGTGCTTGTGCTTCCTCGATCAATTGGGCTGCCTTTGCTTCTGCTTTTTCTTGTATCTGTTCGAATTCGGCTTCTTCTTTGGCAAGTTCTTGTCTTGTTTCGCGTACTCTTGTCCGTTGATACAAAGGTTTAATGCCAATTTCCCGTGCAATGCTCACATTCTTAGTAGAACGGATCACATTAGACAAGGACGTCATCTCCATTCGTGCGGGCAATCACAATTTCGCCCATTTCTTCGAGCTGCCTGATGGTAGCGACAATCCGCGATTGTGCTTCTTCTACATCACGCAAGCGGACAGGACCCATGTAATCCATTTCGTCTTTAAACGCTTCAGCCATCCGTTGAGACATATTGTCAAACACCATTTCTTTCACGTCATCGCTTGCAACTTTCAAGGCAAGCTTCAAATCATCGTTGTCTACATCGCGGATGACTCTTTGGATCGCCCGTTTTTCAAGGGTGACAATATCTTCAAACACAAACATCCGTTTTTTGATTTCTTCCGCCAACTCAGGATCTTGGATATAGAGCCCATCAAGAATCGTCCGTTCCGTTGAACGGTCAACGCCATTCAACACTTCTACGACCGCTTCAATTCCGCCTGTTTCCGTAAAGTCTTGTGACAATGTTTGCGACAGCTTCTCTTCCAAAACTGCTTCCACTTGCGCGATCACTTCTGGAGAGGAGCTGTCCATTAGCGCCATTCGCCTTGCGACATCGGTCTGGATCGTTTCCGGCAAAGCAGAAATGATTTGACCTGCCTGCTTGGCTGACAAGTACGATAGGATTACGGCAATGGTTTGCGGATGCTCATGCTGGATAAAATTTAATATTTGGCTTGCATCCGTTTTGCGGGCAAAATCAAATGGCCTTACTTGGATCGTTGACGTCAGCCGTTGGATCATCGAGGCGGCCGCTTCTTCTCCTAATGCTTTTTCTAAAATCGTCTTCGCAAAGCCTATACCGCCTTGGGCAATGTACTCCTGTGCTTTCGCCATCGAATGAAATTCGCCCATGACATTGTTTTGAACATCTTTATCGACTTTTCGCATCGCGGATATTTCAAGCGACAGCAGTTCAATCTCATCCTCAGTTAAGTGTTTATACACTTGCGCTGCCGTATCGGGCCCGAGCGAAATCAGCAATATCGCTGCTTTTTGCCGTCCCGTCAGCTTTGCTTTCGGCATTTCGTCCAATCTCCTTTCTGCTATTCATCTGAAAGCCACGTCCGCAAAAGCTTTGAAAAGTCTTCTGGTTGTTCTTTTGCAAGTCGGTTTAATTGCCGCATCTGCTTGCTCTCTTCTGTTTCTTCCGTCTCCATAAGTGGCTCATCCTCTTGCTCTGGCTCTGGTTCTGCCGCCTCGTCTTGCTCTTCTGCTAAGTCAGCTGGTTCTCTTTTCCGGTATAACAGGACAGCTAGTATGATAATTAGCAAGACGAGTCCAGCAGCTACTGCGTAAATCCAGACCGGTATCGTTGCTGACGACGGCTGTTCCGCCTCTCCCGTTTCCGTTTGTGCGAATGGCATCGATGTTACCACTACACGGTCACCAACATCCTGCTCTCCTTCTTCCTCGCCGTCATCTGGCAATGTCGTACGAATAATCGTTTCTAACATAGCCGTGATGTCTGCCGTTTGCTGAGGCGGCAATGCTTGCATCCCTTCTGGCGGGTTGACCATTACTTGAATTCCTAAATCGCGGATTTCATAAGGGCTTTCGATGATTTCCTTGTGGATCCGGTTAACTTCATAATTAATCCGCTCTTCCGTCCGCTCTGATTCAGAATCGCCACCGCCTGCTGCGCCGGTATAATTGGGAATCTCATCGCCTACACCAGCGACACCTTCCTCATTGCCTGTTGTTCCTTCATACATTTCGTTAATCCGTTCAACACTGATTGCCAGTCCAGAAACCTCTTCTTCGTCAACTGGCTCAACTAAATCCTCGGTTCGCTGTTCTTGGGTAAAATCGATATCTGCCGTGACAGATACGATTGCATTTTCTGGCCCAACCACCGCACTTAAAAGTTGATTGATCGTTTGTTTTAAGTCCGACTCAATTTCTTGTTTAATTTCACGCTGTGATTGGAACGAGGCGGCAGGACTTGTTTCCTCTTCCTGGTATGTATAGTTATTGAACTGCGAATCGGATAATACAATATTTTCAATAGGCAAATTAGGTACACTTTTTGATATTAAATGATATAAGGCTTTCACTTGCGACGAATCGAGCGTATACCCCGGCTCTAACTGCAACACTACAGCAGCAGTCGAACTTTCTTGGCCTGAATTCAGCCAGACGCTTTCTTCAGGGAGCGTAATGATGACATTCGCTTGCTCGACGCCTTGGACGCCCCTTATCAATTCGGCAAGCTCCGTTTGCATAAGGGATCGTTCGATAACGGTAAACTCATTATCGGTCATCCCAAAACCCATTTGGTTTTGAAAAAACGCATAATCGATGCTGCCGCTTTTAGGCAGCCCCTCAGCGGCGAGGTCAACTTTCAACCGATCTACATCCGCCTCAGGCACGTGTATGGTGGTGCCGTCATTTGAAACGCGGGCAGCCACCCCTCGTTGTTCGAGCGCTTCTTGTATTTGGCCAGCCTCGGCCAATGTCAATTGGCTATATAAAGGCGCATAATTCGTTCGGAATAAAAGAGCCGCAGCCAGTGCAATCGCTAATAAAAGTAGTAAAACAACGGAAATAACTGCACTTTTTCGCAGCGTACTGCTCTCTGTCCAAAACGTTTGCACCTGGTTCTTGAATTGCTTCGCTTTCTCCTTCATGGCGCCTCCGCTTGCATCTCGCCTTTCAGGCGGCTTAAATTTGCATTCTCATCATTTCCTGATACGCTTCTACTGCTTTATTCCGTACTTCTAGCGCGGCTTGCATTGAAACCGATGCCTTGCTCGCCGCAATCATGACATCATGCACGTCAATCGGTTCTTGTTTAACAAGTGCTTGTGTTGCTTCACTTGAAGCAAGCTGATCTTGGTTGACTGAATGGAGAGCATTCAATAAAGCCGACTTAAAATCGGCGCCTTTGCTGGTTACTTCCGTTTTGCCAGCTTGTGTAGCGAGCGGTTGAAGAAGTGGCTGCATCGCTTCAATTGTCATCTTTCCTCATCCTCCTTTAACGACCTATTTCCAGTGCTTTCATGACCATCCCTTTGCTAGCTTGAAGCGCTGTGACATTTGCTTCATAGGACCTCGTTGCACTTGTAATGTCGACCATTTCTCTTGCAATCTCAACATTTGGTTTCGAGACATACCCATCTTCATTTGCATCAGGATGGGCGGGGTCATAAACAAGAGTGGCCGGTGTAGGATCGCGGACAATTTGTTTTGCTACAACTCCCTGATCAAGCTCGGCCGTTGCTTTTTGCAGATCTGACGAAAAGCGCCCCATTGACGTCGGTCCTTGGACAACCATTCGCCGCTGGTAAGGCTGCCATTCGCCATTTACACGCTCGGCCCTTGTTGTATCTGCATTAGCAATGTTGCTTGCTGCTACATCCATTCGCAATCGCTGTAGTGTCAGTCCTGATCCAGATACGTTCATGCTTGAAAACATCGTCATATGCCATTCCTCCTATTTGCCACCTTTAATTGCTGTTTCAAGCGATTGAAAGCTTCCACTAATTCGGTCAACGAGTGCATTGTAATAAAGTTGATTTTTCGCCATTTCGGTCATTTGCTTATCAACGTCGACGCTGTTCCCATTGTGGTTGTATAGCTCTCCCTTTTCCCGTAATGAAACAACGCCATTCCCAGGAAGCGGAAAAGACAAATGGCGCTCGTCTGTCCGCTTCGCTTGCAAGTGTCCCGTTTTTTCCCCGACAGCCTGTAAAACTTGGTCAAAAGACACGGTTTTCTCTTTAAAATTAGGTGTGTCGACATTTGCTAGATTTGTTGAGATCGCTTTTTGTTTCGTCGACGAGTAGCGTATGCCTTCTTCAAGCGCCGCAATTGTACTAGTAACGAACAACTGTCTCCCTCCTTTTACTCATGTCTTTTCTCATAAAAACAGGAAAGATTAAGCACTATTTCCCATGTTTAGCCCTGATAAAATTTTACTAGTTTTTGAGATGTTTGTCTAAGCTCATTTGAGATTTATATATAATTAAGTCTAATGTACCACTATTAGGAGTGATTTTAGTCCCGATAAACGTTATAATGTCACTGTTTTTAGGACTTTAGACTCTTGGTTCAATTGTCATTTTTACTAGTTTATTGGAAAGAAAGTTTTTAGCTGGAACTGGGCATTAATGCCCTTTTCGAACATATCTCCCTCTTTTCCCTACCTAACTTTGTTACTTTTTAGGAATTTGGTCCCTTTATCGACGTTACATATCGACTGAACACTTGAAACAACACCCTACTCTAGGTCCTTCTTTCTAGTTGAAAAAGAGCACATCAGCAAAACAAAAAACCACCCGTCCTCCATCGGACGGGTGGTTCCCAGACTATCGAGCAGTCTGATTGCTTTATAAAATTGGGCTTAGTCTTCTTTCATGCGCTCTAGTTCTAACAGAAACTTGTCATTAAGCACTTTAATGTAAGTGCCTTTCATTCCTAAAGAACGAGACTCGATGACACCTGCACTTTCAAGTTTACGCAAGGCATTAACGATAACAGAACGGGTAATGCCAACACGGTCAGCGATTTTGCTTGCTACAAGCAATCCTTCTCTGCCGTCAAGCTCCTCAAAAATATGTTCAACTGCTTCCAGCTCACTATACGACAGTGAACTGATCGCCATTTGTACAACAGCTTTGCTGCGCGCTTCTTCTTCAATTTCTTGAGTCTTTTCATGGAGAATTTCCATGCCGACAACCGTTGCACCATATTCAGCCAAGATCAAATCATCATCGCTAAAAGAGCGGTTTAAACGGGATAGAATCAACGTGCCAAGACGTTGACCGCCACCTTTAATTGGCACAATTGTCGTCAAGCCATTTTTAAAGATGTCACGGTTTTCAACAGGAAACGCCGTATACTCGCTGTCTACATCAATATTGGCAGAAGTGTCCTCAATTTTAAATAGGCCATCTGTATACTCTTCTGGGAACTGGCGTTCGTCGAGCATTTTTTTCATGCGGTCATTCTCAATCTCTTCTTCAATAGAGAAACCGAGCAATTTACCACGGCGGCTAACGACAAAGACGTTAGAGCCAATCGCTTCACGCAACGTCATCGCCATTTCGCGGAAATTGACGTGTTGTCCGCTTGTTTTCTGCAGCATTTCATTAATCTTTCTTGTTCTTGTAAGTAAATCCATTCCTACATCTCTCCTTTGTTTGCTATTACAATATAAATTGGCTCAAATCGCGGTTTTTTGCAATGGAACCTAGTTTTTCTTCGACATACTGTTCAGTGATTTCAAGTGTCTCCAAGTGAATATCGGCTGCTTCAAAGGACAAATCTTCAAGCAATTTTTCTAGCAACGTATGCAAACGACGCGCTCCGATGTTTTCTGTTTCTTGGTTCACTTCGCTCGCAATCGTCGCAATCTTACGAACAGCTTCGTCTGAAAACTTCATTTCTATACCTTCGGTCTGCAAAAGTGCTTCATATTGCTTTGTCAATGCGTTGTCCGGTTCTACTAAAATGCGGACAAAATCATCGACAGAAAGACTTTGCAGTTCGACCCTAATTGGAAAGCGCCCTTGCAATTCCGGAATTAAATCTGCAGGTTTGGCCATATGAAAAGCGCCTGCTGCAATAAAAAGGATATGGTCCGTTTTCACAGCACCGTATTTTGTCACGACAGTCGAACCTTCTACAATAGGCAAAATGTCGCGTTGGACACCTTCTCGAGAAACATTGGCCCCTTGATCGTTTTTTCCAGCCACTTTATCAATTTCATCGATAAAGATGATCCCGAGCTGTTCCGCTCGTGTAATCGCTTCCTGTGTGACATCATCCATATCGATTAGTTTTTGTGCTTCTTCTTCAGCGAGTACACCACGGGCTTCGGCTACTGTCATGCGGCGTTTTTTCTTTTTCTTCGGCATCATGTTTGATAGCATCTCTTGCATATTCATGCCCATTTGTTCCATACCCGCCCCGCCTTGAAACAAATCCATAAAACCATGATTTTGTTCTGTCACTTCAACCGTAACGGTGCGCTCTTCCAACTCGCCTTGCTTTAGCTTTTCCGCCATTTTTCTTTTTAAATTGGCACGGGTCAGTTCCTCTTCTCCGTCTTCCTCCTCCTCTTTATCCGGCTGGCTAAAGAGCATTTCAAACGGATTTTTATAATTGGTTTCCTTTTTCATGGAAGGGACAAGAAGTTCGATAAGCCGTTTGTCAGCCAACTGTTTCGCTTCGTCTTTTACGAGTGCGACTCGCTCTTCTTTGACAAGACGGACACTTGACTCGACCAAATCGCGCACCATGGACTCCACGTCGCGGCCGACATAGCCGACTTCCGTAAACTTTGTGGCCTCCACCTTAATAAACGGCGCGCCTACAAGTTTTGCAAGCCTTCTGGCAATTTCCGTTTTACCAACGCCAGTAGGACCAATCATTAAAATGTTTTTCGGAGTAATTTCCTCCCTCATGGAAGGATCAAGCTTTGTACGACGATAGCGATTACGCAGTGCAACAGCAACAGATCGTTTTGCCCCGTCTTGCCCGACAATGTATTGGTTCAACCGCTCGACAATTTCCCGAGGCGTCAATGTGCTTGTCATTGCTTTACCCTCCAATCGTTCATCATCACTCTGTCAGTTCCTCTACGACAATTTGGTCATTTGTATACACACAAATTTCTCCTGCCGTTTCAAGGGCAGCTACGGCGATTTCACGTGCGCTCAACCCAGGGGCATGGCGCTTTAGCGCACGTCCTGCACTCAGTGCGTAATTTCCTCCAGAGCCAATAGCGAGAATCCCGTCGTCAGGCTGGATCACTTCTCCTGTTCCCGAAATTAGAAGCAAAGCCTGTTTATCCATCACAATTAGCATCGCCTCAAGTTTTCGTAACACCCGGTCGCTGCGCCACTCCTTTGCTAGCTCGACAGAAGCGCGCTGCAAATTGCCATTGTATTCTTCCAGTTTCGCTTCAAACTTTTCGAACAATGTAAAAGCATCAGCAACTGAACCAGCAAAGCCTGCAAGAACGTTATTATGGTATAGCCTGCGGACTTTGCGTGCGGTATGTTTCATCACCACAGCATTCCCAAACGTCACTTGGCCGTCGCCAGCCATAGCAAACCCGCCATTATGGGCAATCGCAAAAATCGTTGTTGCGTGGAAACCCTCCATTGTCAAACGCTCCTTTTTATAAACTTAGGCTCGCGGATGGGCGCCTTTATAAACGGCATAGAGCCGCTCCTTGCTTACATGTGTATAAACTTGTGTCGTCTTAAGCGATTGGTGGCCTAGCAACTCTTGGACAGCGCGCAAGTCAGCACCAGCATTAAGCAAATGGGTCGCAAAGGAATGGCGAATCGCATGTGGGCTTATTTTTTTCTGCATAGCCGCTTCGTCCAGCCTTTTTTCCACAATCTTCCGAATGCTCCGATCACTTAACGCTCCTCCACGATAGTTCAAAAACAAATGGGAAGTCGGATCGTTTGCACGGAGTAGCTTAGGACGCGCCTCGTGTATGTACGATTCAACAGCGCTAACAGCCATTTTCCCTACTGGAACATACCGCTCTTTGCGGCCTTTTCCAAAAACACGTACCGTCTCGCTTACTCGATCCCACTGGTCAAGTGCCAACATGCTGCATTCCGAAACACGCATTCCCGTTGCATACAGCAACTCGATGATCGCCTTATCACGCTTTTCGAGAGGCTTATTTGCTGGAAGCGCTAAAAGCCAATGCTCCATTTCTTCTTCATAGAGGAAAGTAGGCAAACGTGTTTTTTGTTTAGGCAAATGCGTGTGCAAGAAAGGGTTTTCGCTAATATGCCCTTCTTCCATTAAGAATTTCCCAAAGCTTCTAAGCGCCGACAATTTTCTTGCGATCGATTTTCTCGCATACTTCTTATCGACAAGCTCGCTTATAAAAAGGCGGACATCTTGGTGCTTTACGTCTTTTATCTCGGCAATGCCCGCTGCCGACATAAATGCGGCGAATTGCTGTACGTCTTTTCGATAGTGGTCGATTGTCCATTTTGAACCGTTCTTTTCGACTTGGACATAGCGGACAAATTGGTCAATCAAAAGCCGTTCAGATAATTCCACATTCATGCCTCCCTCTTAGAACTAATAAATTTTACCATAGTACAAGAGGGAGAAGCAACTGATGTCACACTTCTTTCATAAAATTCTGAATCGACTCCAACGCACGCTTAGCTAGCGCCTCATAGCGTTCTTTTTTCGCTTTTATACGAACATTAAGCGGTGGAACAAGACCAAAGTTCGCATTCATAGGCTGGAATGTTTTCGCATTAGCATTTGTAATATAGGCAGCCATACTACCGATCATCGTTTCCTCAGGAAAAACAGCAAGCTCCTGGCTTTGCGTCCATTTAAAAGCGTTAATGCCTGCAACCAATCCTGCTGCCGCTGACTCTACATACCCTTCAACCCCTGTCATCTGTCCTGCAAAGAACAAATCACTGCGTTTCTTCGATTGGTAGGTCGGCTTTAACAAGTTAGGGGAATTTAAAAACGTATTTCTATGCATAACCCCATAGCGGACAATATCAGCGTTTTCCAAACCAGGAATCATGCGGATCACTTCTTTTTGCGGGCCCCATTTTAAATGCGTTTGGAAACCAACCATATTGTACAATGTTCCGGAAGAATTGTCTTGCCGTAACTGCACGACAGCAAAAGGGCGCTTCCCTGTTTTCGGATCTTCTAGTCCAACTGGCTTTAATGGTCCAAACAGCATCGTTTTCTTGCCACGGGAAGCCATCACTTCAATTGGCATGCAGCCTTCGAAAAAAATGTCTTTTTCAAATTCTCGCAGCGGAACGGTTTCCGCTTCAATCAATGCTTGGTAGAATCGATCAAATTCTTCTTCTGTCATTGGACAGTTGAGATAGGCAGCCTCCCCTTTGTCATAACGGCTTTTTAAGTAGACTTTGTCGCGGTCTATCGTTTCGGCGTCAATGATAGGGGCAGCAGCGTCATAGAAATATAAATATTCTTCGCCGCTAAATGCCTTTAATTGTTCCGCCAATGCTTCAGAAGTGAGTGGACCGGTAGCAATAATCGTCGGGCCTTCAGGTATTTCAGTCACTTCCTCCTGGACGACTGTTACGTTTGGATGGCCTTTGACATATTCGGTGACTTTGCCAGCAAAATCATGGCGGTCTACAGCAAGGGCGCCACCAGCAGGAACGGCTGCTTCATCAGCTGCTTTAATAATGACTGAATCAAGATGGCGCATTTCCTCTTTCAGCACGCCGACAGCATTGGCAAGTGAGTTGCCCCTTAACGAATTGCTGCATACAAGTTCGGCAAACTTGTCCGTATGATGAGCAGGCGTTTGTTTCACCGGTCTCATTTCATAGAGCCGAACATGGCCTCCTCGTTTCGCTATTTGCCAAGCCGCTTCGCTACCAGCGAGACCAGCCCCTATTACATTTATCGACTGTTTATGCGTCATTTAAACAAATGCTCCTTTTTCCCGACAATCATTTCACACAAATGCCTCCACTCCTTAGCAGAGTGAAGGCTTTCATCATCAAGTACCCCTATCATAGTATCTTTCTAGCTTGATTTCAACTAATAGCATTCGCTAAAGCCTTTTTTCGACAAATTACTGTTTTTCTTCCTCATAATCACATGAAGTGCAAGCAACAAACACACCTTTTTTCGATTTCTTCTCCACTAACAACCCTTGACATTTTGGGCACGGGCGCGAAATCGGCTTATCCCAAGACACAAATTCACAGTCTGGGTAACGGTCACATCCATAGAAAATCCGGCGCTTTTTGCTTTTACGTTCAACAATGTTTCCTTGTTTACACGTAGGGCAAGTGACGCCAATTTCTTTGACAATCGCTTTTGTGTTTCGGCATTCAGGGAAGTTGGAGCAGGCCATAAACTTCCCGTAGCGCCCCATTTTATAGACCATTTCATGGCCGCATTTTTCACAGTCTTCTCCAGCCGGTTCGTCTTTAATCTCGACTTCTTCCATTTCTTCTTCAGCCACTTTTAAGCGTTTCTCAAAACTTTGGTAAAACTGGTCGATGATGCTAATCCAGTTGTCCCGCCCGTCTTCGATGCTATCAAGGTCTTCTTCCATTTTCGCCGTAAATTCCACATCGAGGATTTCAGGGAAAAATTCAACAATCAAGTCCAACACGATTTCACCAAGTTCTGTCGGAACGAAGCGCTTTTCATCTAGGGCGACGTATCCACGTCGCTGAATGGTATCAAGTGTTGGCGCATACGTAGACGGCCGCCCGATCCCAAGTTCTTCAAGTGTTTTTACAAGCCTTGCTTCCGTATAGCGTGGAGGCGGCTGTGTAAAATGCTGATTGGGTGTCACTTCTGTTTTTTCAACTTGCTGCCCTTTTGCCAACGCTGGCAACAACCGATCTTCTTCTTTTTTATTGTCGTCATTTCCTTCAATGTACACTTTCATAAAACCAGGAAATTTGACTTTTGAGCCGTTAGCCCGAAACTTTACACCATTATTTTCCAAATCAACCGTCATCGTATCCATGATCGCAGGTGCCATTTCACTTGCGACAAGGCGCTCCCAAATGAGGCGATACAAGCGGAGTTGGTCCCGTGACAAATACTCTTTTAGTTGTTTTGGCTCATACTTAACCGAAGTCGGTCGAATCGCTTCATGGGCATCTTGGGCATTTTTGTCCTGCTTTTGTTTTCTTTCCCCTTTACGGGCATACTCTTCGCCGTATGTGGAGCGAATGTACTCGTATGTTTCTTGTTTGGCAGTATCAGAAATTCGGGTTGAATCGGTACGCATGTACGTAATTAAACCGACTGTCCCTTCTTTCCCTAAATCGATGCCTTCATATAATTGTTGGGCAATCAGCATCGTTTTCTTAGCGCGGAAATTTAACTTCCTTGCCGCTTCTTGCTGCAGCGACGACGTCGTAAAAGGCGAGACAGGGTTGCGGCGCCGTTCTTTTTTGACAACATCAGCAACAGCAAATTGTTTTCCTTTTATTTGCTTTAACACTTCATTGACGTTCTCTTCACTCGTTAAGCTTTCTTTTTTGCCATTTCGGCCATAAAACTTTGCTTCAAATGGCTCATCGCCAAGCAAAAACGTCCCCGTTATGCTCCAATACTCCTCAGGCACAAATTGCTGAATTTCTTTCTCCCTATCTGTAATCAGTTTGACTGCGACAGACTGGACGCGCCCAGCACTCAAGCCTTTTTTCACTTTTTTCCACAAAAGCGGCGAGATGTTATAGCCAACAAGGCGATCCAAAATACGCCTTGCTTGTTGGGCATCGACCAAGTCCATATTGATCGGACGTGGATGTTTAAAGGCATCTTTAATCGCTGTTTTTGTTATTTCATTAAAAACAACACGGCAATCGGAGTTTTCGTCAATATTCAAGCTGTGTGCCAAATGCCAAGCAATCGCTTCTCCTTCGCGATCAGGGTCGGCAGCTAGATAAACGCGTTTGGCTTTTTTGGCAGCTGTTTTTAACTCTTTTAACACGGGGCCTTTCCCGCGGATTGTAATATACCTTGGCTCATAATTGTCTTCAACACTAACGCCCATTTGGCTTTTAGGCAAATCACGCACATGGCCCATCGAGGCTTTGACCACATATTTTTTACCTAAATATTTGCCAATGGTTTTGGCTTTAGCGGGAGATTCCACGATTACTAAATAATCGGACATGTAAAGCAGCTCCCTCTCAACTTATTCATAATGTAAATCTTCCTCATTATTAAACAGACATTCCCCATTTGTCAAACGGTAGAAAGCAGCCGGTTTAAAAAGACTGGGATTCGCCTGTTTTTGACAAAAGTTGCGGCATTGCTTCGAATAATGCTTCGCTCGCGTATAGGCAGCCGGCGCCTTGGCTAATGAGCCAATTCGTGCCTTCCGACTGTGCTGAAGTGACAGGTCCTGGCACAGCAAAGACATCACGCCCTTGCTCTAACGCTAAGTCGGCCGTAATAAGCGATCCGCTTTTCCGCTTTGCTTCTATTATGATCACTGCTTGTGACAAACCGCTTATAATACGATTTCGGACAGGAAAGTGCCAGCGCTGGGGTTTTACAAACGGCGGATACTCACTTAACAGCAACTGGTGTTCTGCCAATGCATGGAAAAGTGTAGAATGTTCAGGAGGATAAATGTTGTCAAAACCGGAACCAAGAACGGCAATCGTGGCGCCACCTGTTCGAATCGCCTGCTCATGGGCCAGCCCATCAATACCACGAGCCATTCCACTAACAATTGTCAAAGAATGTTCGGAAATTGGTTTCGCAATCGTCGCAAGCGCTGCCCGGCCGTAAGCAGTCGGCGTGCGCGTGCCGCAAATGGCAATTTTTTTCGTTTGCAATCGTTTGATGTTTCCTTTTGCGTATAACAAATAAGGGGGATCGTAAATCGTTTTTAATAGAGGCGGGTAGAGAGGATGAAAAAGCGGCAGTACTTGAATACCTGTCTCAACAAGGTTGGCGTACATGTTTTCAGGAGTTGTCTTATGGAGATGGCGCCAAAAAGCAGTGGCGCTATTTTCATTTATGCCGAGCTTAGCAGCAATTTCCAAGGGGCTAGCGTGATAAGGCGCCTGTAGTGACGGATCCCAGCAGAGCAATTTCGAAAACGCACGATAATGGCCGTACAGCCACGTATGCACGTGTACATAGCGTCGTACAAAAGAAATAGGGGACAACTCCTTTCTGTATTTGAATGGACCGCATAACGTTGTTTAAGCGTTCCGGGGGAGAACTCTGCCACACTTTGAAAAGCCCCTTACAACGAGGCAAGGGGCCAAAAGCCATACCATTATTTTGCGGTTTCGTGGGTGAGGCTTTTTTCATACAAGCCGTTCGCCTTCAATGCTTCAATAAGTGTTTCTCCCATATCAGAAGGGGTAGCAGCTACACGAATGCCACACGCTTCCATCGTTTTGATTTTCTCTGCTGCCGTCCCTTTGCCGCCTGAGATGATCGCGCCTGCATGGCCCATTCGCTTTCCTGGAGGGGCTGTTTGCCCGCCGATAAAGCCTACGACTGGTTTTGTCATATTTGCTTTGACCCATTCTGCCGCTTCTTCTTCAGCAGTGCCGCCAATTTCACCAATCATAATTACAGCATACGTGTCTGGATCTTCATTAAACAAAGATAGAACGTCAATAAAATCAGTGCCATTTACAGGGTCGCCACCAATGCCAACAGCTGTTGATTGCCCAATGCCAGCCGTTGATAGTTGATGAACCGCCTCATAAGTCAATGTCCCTGAACGGGAAACAACGCCAATATGGCCTTTTTTATGAATATAGCCAGGCATGATGCCAATTTTGCATTCTTCTGGTGTAATAACACCTGGGCAGTTTGGTCCGACGAGGCGTGTTTGCTTGCCTGCCATATAACGCTTCACTTTTACCATATCTAGAACAGGAATGCCTTCAGTAATGCAAATGACAAGCTCAAGTTCTGCATCGGTTGCTTCCATTATCGCATCAGCGGCAAAGGCTGGCGGTACATAAATCACGCTCGCATTGGCACCTGTTGCTTCTACAGCTTCTTGAACCGTGTTAAATACAGGTACGCCTTCAATGTCTGTTCCGCCTTTTCCTGGCGTTACGCCACCGACGATGTTTGTCCCATATTCAAGCGCTTGCTTTGTATGGAACAGCCCAGTAGCGCCTGTAATCCCTTGAACAATCACTTTTGTATCTTTATTGATTAAGATGCTCATTTGCTTAGCTCCACCCTTCTAGTTCACTAATGAAACGATTTTTTGTGCGCCATCGGCCATTGAATCGGCTGCAGTAATGTTTAAGCCTGATTCTTTTAGCATTTTTTTGCCAAGTTCCACGTTGGTGCCTTCCAAGCGGACAACAAGCGGGATTTCTAGGCCAACTTCTTTCGTTGCTGCAATGACGCCGTCCGCGATGATGTCACATTTCATAATGCCACCAAAGATGTTGACAAAAATGCCTTTTACGTTTTCGTCTGACAAAATCAGCTTAAACGCTTCCGTTACTTTTTCTGCCGTTGCGCCGCCCCCAACATCAAGGAAGTTAGCCGGATCGCCGTTGTAGTGTTTGATAATGTCCATTGTTGCCATAGCAAGGCCAGCTCCATTCACCATGCAGCCAATGTTTCCATCTAGGGCAATATAGTTCAAGTCATGTTTAGACGCTTCGATTTCTTTTACATCTTCCTCTTCCAAATCGCGTAATTCTAAAATGTCTTTATGGCGGTAAAGCGCATTTGAATCAAAGTTGAACTTGGCATCCAATGCCATGACTTTGCCGTCGCCAGTCGTTACAAGTGGGTTGATTTCAGCAATCGATGCATCTTTATCCACAAACACTTGGTACAAGCCCATCATAAATTTGACGGCTTGGCCGACAAGTTCTTTTGGAATATTTATGTTAAAAGCAATGCGTCTCGCTTGGAACCCTTGCAAGCCTACAGCAGGGTCAATCACTTCTTTAAAGATCTTTTCTGGTGTTTTTTCGGCTACTTCTTCGATTTCAGTGCCGCCTTCTTCAGAAGCCATCAAGACAACGCTTGAAGTCGCACGGTCGACAACAAGGCCTATATAGTATTCGCTTTTAATGTCACAGCCTTCTTCAATGAGTAAGCGCTTTACTTCTTTCCCTGCCGGTCCAGTTTGATGCGTGACAAGCGTTTTTCCAAGAATTTCTTCCGCATATGTACGAACTTCATCGAGGTTCTTTGCAACTTTTACGCCGCCAGCTTTTCCCCGCCCCCCTGCGTGAATCTGTGCTTTAACAACAGATACAGATGAGCCAAGCTCTTTTGCGGCTTCTACTGCTTCATCAACAGAAAATGCTACTTTTCCGTTTGGAACGGCTACGCCGTACGAACGAAGAATTTCTTTACCCTGGTACTCATGGATATTCATTCTCTCTCCAGCCTCCTGTAATCACGTGCTTTGCTTTGCACGAGAATTTTCGTGTTAATACGAAATTCTTTTCCATTTTAGCACTTTTTTCGCCGCTTGGGGAGGGGTAACCGTTATCATTCCGACAATTTGTTTCATTTTTTATCTTTCTGTTTTTCCTCGGTGGGCTCAGCGCTTTCTTGGCGCGGTTTGTTTTTTTTCGAAAACAGTGCCTTCAGCCCCTTTGCGATCATGTCCTTTTCAAGCGCAGGGCGATGTTGGCCAAATTCATCGGAAAATTCCTCTTCGCCGATTTTACGTTTTTCATCCATCTCTTTTCCCCCTTTCTCTGTTTTAGTATGGGCTGATCCAGAAAAATCATGAACAGAATCGAGGGAATGGAGAAAAACAAATAGTTCGGCGGCTACTTCATAGAGGGACTCGGGGATGAATTGCATCTCACGAAGATGAGCGAGCTCTTCTGAAAGTTGCTGGTGCTTGATAACGGGGATGCCCTGTTTTTTTGCTTCAGCGACCATGGCTTCAGCTTGTTTCCGTGCTCCTTTGGCGACAAGGCGCGGCGCCACGTCTCCATCTTTGTAAGAAAGAGCGTAGGCGCGCTTCATACGTTTTTGCTTCATAGGCGAATATCGACTCCTTTAGCAGGCAAACGGGGCATTGTCTTGTTTGTATGGGCTTCGCTTTTCAGCCAACGGCATGTTTCAAGTGTATAACCTGCCGCTGCCAATCGATCACGGAGTTGTTCCACTAACGAAACAAAAGCAGGCGGTGCTGGTTGCCCGCTGTAAATCGTCGCGAATAGCCGCTGTTCATGCTGACGTCCATCTACTAATACATAACCAAGCTGTTCAAGCTCAGCGCTAATATAAAAACGCAGCGGCTTTTTCTCCTCGCTGTTCTCAGCAGCACTTTCCCACTGCAACAACCAATCATGGCCAAACAAAGGAATAAATTGTTGTTTGAGCGAAGGGATAAGCGTGCCTTCTTGGTAAAGAGAAAAGCGCAAAGCCAGGTCTTCAGCGGCTTTTTTTGCTTTTCTGTCTCCTGCTCCATTCCGAATAGGCTCAAGTAGCTCCGTCACCCGTCCGAGCGTGCTCAGATACGCTTTTAACAGCTCGCCTCGTCGAAATTCGCCCGCTTCCAGCTGGCGCCCAAGCTCCTCCAATTGTAAAAGGAGTTGGGCAGGCACTGTATGTTTCCAAGCTGCAGCAAACTGCCGTAGCGCGACACTTAGTGACTCAGATGCATTTACTTCCACATGGGCGGCTTGGAGCGTGGCGGCTGTCACGCTTACGTTCTGCTGCTTGATGTAAAGCAATGCTTCTTTTGTCTGCTGTTCAGACAGCTTCAATGATGCATACGCGTGGGCCACGCCTGCAAATCCCTTTTTTGTCAAAGGCAATCCAGTTGAATCCAGCAATGCAAGCACACGGACATTGCGGTGTGAAGGCGTTCTATCCCACGATGTGAGAAGCTGTTCATATGAATGGCCTTCTGCCGCTTTTTGCAAGATCGGCAAAGGTTGTCCTTTTTGCACCGTAAACCAATAGGTCTTGCCCACCGTCAAATCGGCTTTTAGCTCGGCCACCACACGTGTATCCTTCAATTGAATTTGCACAAGCCCAGAATCGGCAAAACGGTTCAGCACAACGCCACGCAAGACTTGCCCTTCATGAAAGGCCAATGTTTGGCCTGATCCATTTACACGATCAACGAACAAACCTCCGATTTCCATTGGTTTCTCCTTTTTTATGTACCGTAAATCAAGCCTTGGCTTTCTTCCAGCACCGGCCGGAAGGACTTGCGGTGTTCCGGTGTCATTCCGTAAGTCCGCAAAGCTTGTAAGTGTGACGCTGTGCCATATCCAGCATGTGTGTCAAAACCGTATCCTGGATATGTCTGGGCCAATTCCTCCATATAACGGTCACGCCATACTTTGGCGAGCACTGAGCTGGCAGCAATCGATAAACTTTTGGCGTCTCCCTTTATAAGCGATGTTTGAGCGATTGGCACATCAAGACGAACGGCATCGAGCAGCAAATGGTCAGCCTTCTGGCTGAGGCCGTTGATTGCTTTCGTCATCGCCTTTTTCGTCGCTTGCAAAATGTTGATTTCATCAATTTCCGCTGCACTTACGCTGGCAATCGAATAGGCGACTGCTTGTTCGGAAATCATTTTTGCATATTCTTCCCGTTTGGCTTTTGACAATTTTTTCGAATCCGTCAGCCCTAATAATTGAAAGCCATCTGGCAATATGCAAGCGCACGCTGTTACAGGGCCAGCAAGGGGGCCTCTCCCTACTTCGTCAACGCCGCAAACAGCTACATAACCGCGCTGTTTTAGTTCTTGTTCGTAACGCCACATTTGCTTATGCATTTGTATAAGCGTTTGCTGCTTTTCCTGCTGCGCTTGATAACGCTTAAGCAGCTCTTGCACTCCTTTGCGCTGATCTTTTTTTAACTCGTCTAACTCATTGTGGCTAATGGACCCGTCCATTAGCTTTCTGCGGATTGCCGCGATTGGCACCAATGCCTTTCCTCCTTGTCTATGAAACTAGCAATAGAATAGTATGTATAACGCCAAGGAATTGGAGAAGCTCTTAAGGATGGCGGCTCTTGCTTTTTATCAGCTTCTTTGCCGATATGATCCATACAGTTTCGTCGCTTATTTTCCAAGGCGAAGTCGACAGGCGTCGTCGTTTCCAGCAGACTATGCTTTCGTTCCATGTCCAAAAAAACACTGTCCATGAAATACGTCCATTTGTGCAACGTCTCTCGCCTGCATTCCTCGTCTATTAGTTTGAGTGATGCCTACAGCGCTTCGTGTTCCGCTTTTTCCAACGTCACTTTTCCGATTGTGCCGCTACGCAGCTCGCGCAAGATCAATTCAGCCGTTTTATCAAAATCGACAAGGCCTCCACGAACAATGCAACCCCTTTTTTTTCCGATCGCTTCAAACAAAGGGACGATGTCGTCCTCTTCGCTGTTTCGTTCGATGCCATAGCGTGCTTCGAGCAAATCTGGATATTCAGCTGCTAAGTAGCGAAGCGCATAGGCAGCCACGTCGCCGTAGTCTAGCAATTCGTCTTTAATGGCACCTGTTGCAGCAAGGCGTAAACCGACTTCTTGATCATCAAATTTAGGCCATAAAATCCCTGGGGTGTCAAGAAGTTCAAGTTCCTGCTTGACTTTGATCCATTGCTGTTGTTTGGTCACTCCAGGGCGATCGCCAACTTTCGCCTGCCGTTTATTAACAAGGCGATTAATAAGTGTCGATTTGCCGACATTGGGGATACCGAGAATGATCGCTCGCAGCGGACGCGGTTTCATCCCTTTTTGTTCCCATTTTTGATAGAGGGCGCTTGCTAGCGTTTTGCAGGCAGGCGCAATGTTTTTAACGCCTGCTCCTGTTTGCGCATTGATTGCCAGGACTTCAGCTCCAGTCCGTTTAAAAAAAGCGCGCCACCGTTCCGTTTCCGCTGGGTCCGCTAAATCAGCCTTATTTAACAGCATCAGCCTCGGCTTTTGTTGCGCCAATTCATCAATGAGTGGATTGCGGGAAGACTGGGGAAGGCGAGCATCGACAAGTTCAATCACAACATCGATCAGTTTTAATTTTTCTTTTATTTCTCGGCGTGCCTTGGCCATATGGCCAGGGTACCATTGAATCGTTTTCAACCATTTCACCTGCTTTGTGGGCAAAAATAGCCCATTAATCATTGACAATGCTTATATGTTCAAACGGATAAAAAATGACGTTGGCTTTGCCGATAATTTCTGATTTCGGAATGAGGCCAATATCACGGCTGTCTTTACTTAAACGGCGATTATCGCCCATCATAAAATAATAGTCGTCAGGGATTACTTCTTCGCCGATCATCTCTTCCAGAGTAAAGTCGCCAGTAAGCAATTGGTCGCCGTAAAGCGTTTGTTTCAGCGAGTTTAAATAAGGTTCCGCTGTTTCTTTCCCGTTAATATAAAGCGTATCGTTTTCATATTTCAAATGGTCGCCAGGGAGGCCAATGATCCGTTTGATATAATCTTTCCCGCCAGGTGCGTGGAAAACAACAATATCAAACCGTTTCGGCTCAATAAAAACATACCCAATTTGGTTGACGATCATTTTGTCCCCAGAGTCGAGCGTTGGCTGCATCGAATGGCCGTCTACAACAATGGGCGCGTACAAAAAAAGGCGTACGAGCATTGTGGCGCATAACGCGATGCAAATGGCTTTGGCCCACTCAATTGGAAATCCGCGAAATGCCACCTGTGATGCCTCCTCTTTTTCTCTTTAGTTTACCATAAAAAGAAGCACGTAGTCACTTGGCGGTTCTGCAAAATTCTGCACAACACATACAACCACTAAACTTTCTAAAAGCAGCAAAATGACAACCCATTTACTCCCAAATATGATAGGATGAACACAACAATAAAAAAGGGGTGGTCAGTATGAATCCGACATTGGCACTCGTTCTTATTTTTGTGTTTGTCATTGCCGATTTCTTGTGGATTGACCAAGACAGTAAGAGATGGGGGTGGCTAAAAAATTGGCCTAAACCTGCCAAAATTGTGTTCTTTTCCGGCTTTGGCATTATCCTATTTGCTTTCTATGTTGTCGTCACTTTTCCGCTGACTCGCTGACCATCCAGCTTCGCACTTTAATTAGAGCGTGCTGTTGCCTTGATAACGCCTGGACAATTGCCGTAGTCGATTTTTTTAGAGGCCCTTTTTCTTATGTCCCTATTTTGCCCCAAAAAAAGAACGCTCCTCCTTACGAGGAACGTTCCTTCTCTTTTCATCAAATGCCGCATGTTTAACGACGAATTTCTTTAATACGTGCTTTTTTGCCACGGAGGCTGCGCAAGTAGTAAAGTTTCGCGCGGCGTACTTTACCGTAACGTTTCACTTCGATCTTATCGATCTTTGGTGAATGTAATGGGAATGTACGTTCAACACCTACACCGTATGAGATTTTACGCGCAGTAAACGTTTCGCTAATCCCTGAGCCGCGGCGTTTAATAACAACGCCTTCGAACACTTGAATCCGCTCGCGAGTACCCTCGACAACTTTTACGTGGATCGATAGCGTATCGCCAGGACGGAAATCAGGATGGTCTGTGCGCAATTGCTCACTTGTGATTTCTGTAATGAGGTTGCTCATCGTATCGTTCCCTCCTTCCCTACAGACATTCATGCCAACACTGCAGCAGCGGAATATCGTAATCTTGCTAACCGTCCGTCTAAGAACGTTCAATCAGCCACAACCATTATCATAGCATAGAAAACAAGCTTGCACAATAAAGATTAAATCTTTTTCAAGCTCGGCAAACCGAGTATCATGAAAACGCGTTCGAGTTGCTGGCTAACACGTTCTGTGATCGCTAGACGCTTCGCTTGTTCTAACGGATCAGCTTTTAAAACAGGGCATTGTGAATAAAAACGGTTATAGAGGCTTGCAAGCTCAAAAGCAAAAGTACAAATTAAATTTGGTTCAAACGATGCAGCTGCTTTGCGCTTGACTGTATCCCAGCCTGCCAAGTGCTTGAGCAACGCCCGTTCCGCGTCTTCAGCGCCTTTAAAGGTTGCCCCTTCTGGAGACAAGCCTGCCTGTTTGGCTTTAGTAATAATGCTGTTTGCCCGGGCATACGTGTAAATCAAATAGATGCCTGTATTGCCTGTCACTTGCGTTGCCTCTGTTAAATCGAACACAATGTCAGATGTCGTGTTATACCGAAGCATATTGTAACGGATCGCCGCAAACGCGAGCGCTTCAACGGTCGCTTCGCTCGCATCCGTGCTTTGCGCGCGGACCGCTTCCTTCATATGTTGAATCAGCTCGCTAATCTTGATGCCGATGCCTTTACGCCCAGACATTGCATAGACCGATTTTCCATCTTCCGTTTCAAGACCAAGCTGGCTGGCCGTTTGTTTACTTAGTGAAACGACACCATAAGGCACATGGAAAAGCCGCTCTGCTTCCTTTTCATAGCCGACAGCAGCAAGCGCCTGCTTGACAACCTTTTGCGGGTATTCTTGGCGGTAGTCGATGACATTAATAACTGCATCGCCTCGCCCAAAAGCGGCTGGCACGCCTGAGCTAGCGGTTGTCCATAGGCCAGGCCATTTTTCTTTATAGGCAAAATCATCGTCGAGAAGGCCAAACTTCCACATATGATAAGCAATATCTTTTGCTGTGTACGTTAACACGCCATTTGAGCGGACAAGAACTTTATCGCTTTGATGCTCGCTGCCTTCCTCGCTTTCGTTGTCTGACATCCGAAGCACCCAACAGCCTGCTTGTGGACCGCTGTCCTGTTTGACAAACACATCACTCTGCTTTAGCTTCTGAAAGGCAGTCTGCCAGAAACCTTTTTGAACGATGTCCCTTTCCCATACGAGCAAATCATAGTCAATCCCAAATTGGCCCATTTCCTCAATATGTTCTGAAGTAATTTTATCGGCGACCACATAGCCAAGCCATGCCGTGCTGTTGTTGCCTTCTTCTAATTTATGTAGCACTTCGTCACGGATACTTGTCGAAATGGTCCCTTTGTCGTATGCCTCATTTAAGCGTGAATAAACATTCCAACAATAATCGCCAAAGCGTGTCGCTTCGCTGTCTGAGTTTGTATGGAGCAACGCAGTCAGCGTGTCGGCAAGCTGGTTCCCTAAATCATCAACATAGTTATGTACTTCCACATTTTCGCCACATGTTTTCAGGAGCCGTGCCAACGTATCGCCTATGCAAGCGTTGCGTAAATGACCAATATGAGCCGACTTATTTGGATTTATGGACGTATGTTCGATCACCGTCTTGCCGCTACTGGAAAGAGCCTGTGGCTCATCGCCGTCAGCCAACGCTTCATCCCATTCAATAAAAAAGTTAATAAAGCCTGGTTTGACTACTTCTATTCCTGTGACTGGCAAACGCTGACGCTCTAGCTTTTCTTTTATCGTTTCCGCAATCGTTAGCGGGTTTTTTCTCGCTACGCGTGCAAGCTTCATCGCCACGTTTGTCGAATAGTCGCCATGGATCAATTGAGCTGGCTGCTCGAGTTCAACGTCGATGTCATTTTGGAACTCACTGGCTGCGGCTGCAATCGCTTCAATCAGCGTTTGTTCTACATGCATTGTATGAGACCACCTTTTGCTATAATGCTATTTAGTATACATGATCCTTCGGTAAAGGAACATCGCTTTTTTGGAAAACGTGGATTACTTAAAAGGAAGCAATTTTTGGTCCGTGCGGCAAGTTTTTTGGCGACAACCTCACCGGGCGACATCTCCCGGAGTGGTCGCCTTACTCTTGCTTGTCCATTAGCCGCTTAAGGATGTCTGCTTCTTTGGCAGTAGGTTCATACCCTTTTAGTAAGTCTGGGCGCCGCTCTAACGTACGGCGCAGCGATTGCTCCATCCGCCACTCTTCAATTTTGGCATGATGGCCAGAAAGGAGTACATCGGGGACTTTCATGCCGCGAAAATCGGCGGGCCGTGTATAATGGGGATGTTCCAACAAGCCCGTTGAATAGGAGTCTGTAACTGCAGATTCATCATTTCCAAGCACGCCTGGCAAAAGGCGAACAACGCTGTCGGCAATGACCATTGCCGCGAGTTCCCCACCTGTAAGCACATAATCGCCAATCGACAGTTCATCGGTCACAAGATGACGGACGCGCTCGTCAAAGCCTTCATAATGGCCGCATAGGAAGATCAAATGCTCCTCTTTTGCTAATTCTGCCGCTTTTTGTTGGCTATGCTGCTCTCCTTGTGGACAAAGCATGATAATACGCGGCTTCTTTTTTCCGTTCTTCGTTAACGCAGACACGGCGTCAAAAATTGGCTGTGGGCTCAATACCATCCCTGCCCCTCCGCCATAAGGGTAATCATCGACTTTACGGTGTTTGTTTGCTGCGTATTCGCGAAAATCAACCGTCTGGAAGGAGACAATCCCCTTGTCGCTTGCTTGCTTCAAAATCGACGAGCCGAAAACGCCCGTAAACATGTCCGGAAACAACGTTAGTACATCTATTTTCATTCGTCATCTAAGCCTTCCATGATATGGACACGGATGCGTTTGTTTTCCACATCCACTTCTTTGACCACTTCTTCAATGTACGGCAACAGCAAATCCTTCCGCTGCTGTCTGTCGACCACCCAGACGTCGTTTGCTCCTGTTTCAATAATGTCTTTAATTTTGCCTAGCTTGGTGCCTTCTTCATCGACGACTGTACAGCCAATAATCTCATGGTAGTAATATTCATGCTCGTCCAATTCGCTAAGCTGATCTTCTGATACATATAAATAGCTTCCCTTAAAACATTCGACTTCATTGATGGAGTTATAGCCTTCAAATGTAAGCAAGTCGAAGTTTTTGTGCGTTCGATGGCTACGAACGGTTACAAGTGTCCCCTCTGCTTGAGGAGATTTCGCCACCTTCAGAACCGAACCGTTCGCATAGCGTTCCTCTGGAAAATCGGTATTTGAGAGGACACGCACCTCTCCGCGGACTCCGTGTGTGTTCACTAGCCTGCCAACATTATACCAGTTCGTCATTACTTGCCCCGCCCTCTCTAATTTCAGCAATATACCCATCATTGACGACAATCGTCAACTCCGTTTCTTCGTCAATCCACTTGTCGCCTTCCTTAACATCGAGAATAATTTCTGTTGTTCCCATCGCCAGTTCAGTCCCAATTGGCAAATTCATTAACTGCTCAATCCGAAACGTCAGAGAAGCCATCCGTTCTTCTCTCCGCTTTATTTCTTTCCTGTATTTTTGTTGGAGTTCGCCATGGGCGGTCGTATGTTTCATCGGTTTCAGCGCCCGCTGAAGCTGAAATTCCATTTGGCTTAACTCTGTTTCGATTTGTGTTAAATCACGTTCAAATGATTTCTTCAAGTCTGCTTTTTTCGACTCCGTTAACACATGCTTTACGGTGGCCGTGCGGATGCATTTCACGTAAAGCCCTCCATTCTTTGTTTCATACAAAAAAAGGGTGAGGTTCCCCCCGCCCTTTTAGTCGACAATATCGAGGCGCACCCGCCCGTTTTGCTTGCCGCAAGCAGCATACACTACAGAGCGGATCGCTTTTGCCGTTCTTCCTTGTTTGCCAATCACTTTCCCAATATCGTCAGGATGCACCGAAAGGCGCAACACATGTGCCTTTTCTTCATGAATTTCTTCAACTTGAACTGCCTCTGGATGATCGACAAGCGACCGGGCGATATGTTCAACTAAAGCTTTCATGCTAGCCCATCCTCCTTAAGGGGTGATTACTTACCGTTTTTTTCGTTGTGTAGCTTTTCCATCAGGCCAGCGTTCGAAAACAAGCTGCGCACAGTATCAGAAGGTTTCGCGCCTTTTTTCATCCATTCTAGCGCTTTGTCTTCTTTAATGTTTACTTGAGCAGGTTGCGCGATTGGGTTGTACGTACCAATCTCTTCAATAAAGCGGCCATCACGCGGAAAGCGAGAATCGGCAACTACTACACGATAAAATGGGGCTTTCTTTGAACCCATGCGTTTTAAACGAATTTTAACAGCCATTTGCTGTACACCTCCAAAAATAATTGCACACAATTTTTTATCATATCATCAATTCTAACAATCTGCAAGACAAACTGTTAAAATGGATTCCTTAATCAGAACGGGAGCTTAAGCCCGCCAAGGCCTTTGCCTCGTTTTTTGCCTTTGCCGCCTTGCATGGCGGTCATTTGTTTCATCATTTTCTTCATGTCTTCAAACTGCTTTAACAAGCGGTTGACATCTTGGATTGTCGTGCCGCTTCCCTTTGCAATACGTTTGCGGCGGCTGCCGTTTATGACGCTCGGATCTCGTTTTTCAAGAGGCGTCATTGACTTTACAATCGCTTCAACTCGAGTCAATTGCTTTTCATCGACTTTTAGGTTTTTCATGCCTTTTGCCTTATTCATCCCCGGCATCATCCCTAGCAAATCTTCAAGAGGCCCCATGCTTTTGACTTGGTCGAGCTGCTCTAGAAAATCATCGAACGTGAAGTCCATGTTGCGAAGTTTTTTCTCAAGCTCTTTTGCTTTTTCTTCATCGACATTCGCTTGCGCTTTTTCGATTAATGACAGAACATCGCCCATGCCGAGAATTCTAGAAGCCATCCTATCTGGATGAAACGGTTCTAGCTGGTCAATTTTTTCACCCATGCCGGCAAATTTAATCGGCGTATTTGTTACCGCCTTAATGGAAATCGCAGCCCCTCCGCGCGTATCGCCATCTAGTTTCGTCAACACAGCACCTGTGACATCAAGCTGGTTGTTAAAGCTCTCTGCGACATTGACAGCATCTTGACCTGTCATCGAATCAACGACTAACAAAATTTCATCAGGAGTAACAGCTGCTTTCATATCTTGCAGTTCTGCCATTAACGTTTCATCTACATGAAGGCGGCCAGCCGTATCTATCAACACATAATCATGATGTTCTGCTTTAGCAGTCGCAACTGCCTCTTTCGCTATGTCAACTGGATTGGCGTCCGTCCCTTTGGAAAAGACAGGCATGTTCAGTTGTTTGCCAAGCGTCTCCAACTGTTGGATAGCCGCTGGACGGTAAACGTCACAGGCAACGAGCAGTGGCTTGCGGTTGTGCTTCTTGCGCAAATGATTGGCGAGCTTTGCCGTTGTCGTCGTTTTCCCAGCCCCTTGCAAGCCTACCATCATCACCACAGTTGGCGGTTTTTGAGCAACAGCAATTTTGCTTTGCTCGGCTCCCATCAATGCGGTCAACTCTTCGTTTACGACTTTGATCACTTGCTGGCCAGGCGTTAGGCTTTTCATAACCTCTTGGCCAAGCGCCTTTTCTTTCACATTCGCAATAAATTGCTTTACGACTTTAAAGTTAACGTCCGCTTCAAGCAGTGCCAACCGGACTTCTCGCATCATTTCTTTGATGTCTTGTTCGCTGACTTTGCCTTTGCCGCGAATTTTTGTCAACGTATCTTGCAGGCGCGCGGCAAGTCCTTCAAATGCCATCCAATCGCCTCCTTGAAAGGAATGCTAATCAAGTTTCTCTATACGGTCAATAAGGGAGTTGCACGCCTCGACAGCTTGATCGGAAGCAATCGCTTTGCGCAGCTCTGCTAGCAAGCTACGGCGCGTTTCAAACTTCTCAAGCAACCTCAGCTTTTGTTCGTATTCTTCAAGCATGGCTTCTGTCCGGCGAATATTGTCATAAACCGCTTGGCGGCTGACGTCATATTCGTCTGCAATTTCTCCAAGCGATAAATCATCAAGATAATAATAGGACATATAGTTGCGCTGCTTTTCGGTTAACAAGGAATGATAAAAATCAAACAAGTAGTTCATGCGTAACGTCTTATCAAGCATGCAAACCGCTCCTTGTTAAGTCTTTTCCCTTTACAATTACCGATACTACCGCAACTCATTGCTCCTGTCAAGTTTTTATCTTAACATCGAAACAGGCACTGGTCATTCCTTTTCGGCATCGATCGCATCTTGAAACAGCCCATATACAAATTGCTCGGCGTCAAAAGGCTGCAAATCGTCTTTCTGTTCACCTAGCCCGATAAACTTAACTGGCAAATCAAGCTCTTGGCGAATGGCAATGACAATGCCTCCTTTGGCCGTGCCATCAAGTTTCGTGAGGACAAGGCCGCTCACGTCCGTTGAAGCTGCAAATGCTTTTGCTTGCGACAAAGCATTTTGGCCTGTTGTCGCATCGACGACAAGCAGTACTTCGTGGGGAGCTCCTGGCACTTCCCTTTCAATGACGCGTTTTACTTTTGCCAGCTCATTCATTAAATTGACTTTGTTTTGCAGGCGCCCCGCTGTATCGCAAATAAGCACATCGGCTTTGCGGGAGCGTGCCCAAGCAATCGCATCATACATGACCGCCGCCGGGTCAGAGCCTTCTTGCTGTTTAATAACTGGAACGCCAACACGTTCTCCCCAAACGTCAAGCTGGTCAATCGCACCCGCTCGGAATGTATCGCCAGCGGCGAGCACGACAGATTTTCCTTGCCCTTTTAAATAATGGGCGAGCTTGCCAATGGACGTCGTTTTGCCGACACCATTTACGCCAACAACAAGAATGACGCTCAACCCTTCTTGCAATTGGAGCGTTGTGTCTTTATCGTCTTTTTCTAAGAGACTAGCTAGTTTTTCGGAAATGACAGGCTGTATCTCTTCGGTGTCCTTTAAGTTGCGCAAACGCACTTCTTCCTTTAATTCGTCAACAAGTTCCATTACTGTTGAAACACCGACATCGGCGCCAATCAAGATTTCCTCCAAGTCTTCAAAAAAATCTTCGTCGATTTTACGGTAGCGGGCGACAAGCTCGTTGATTTTGCCCGAAAAGCTTGTCCGTGTTTTTTCTAATCCATGTTTAAATTTGTCCGCTACTTCATTCGTTTGCTGCGCCATTTTTTCTCTCAATTTTTTAAAAAAGCTCACGCATTTTCCTCCTAGCTTCCAATTAATTGCCGAGTTTCTTCCAATTTAACGGATACGAGCCGTGAAACCCCTGACTCTTCCATCGTCACCCCGTAAAGGACGTCAGCCCCTTCCATTGTTCCTTTACGGTGCGTAATGACAATAAACTGCGTTTTTTGTGAGAAATCATGCAAGTACTGGGCAAAGCGGCTTACATTCGCTTCATCAAGCGCTGCTTCGACTTCATCGAGGACGCAGAAAGGAACAGGCCTAACTTGCAAGATCGCAAATAGAAGCGCGATCGCTGTCAGCGCCCTCTCTCCTCCAGAAAGCAGTCCAAGTTGCTGCCGCTTTTTTCCTGGAGGGCGAGCAATAATCTCAATTCCTGTTGTTAATAAATCGTCTTTGTTCGTCAATACGAGATCCGCATCGCCCCCGCCAAATAGTTTCGTAAACACGGTTTGAAAGTGGGCGCGGATGTTCGCAAACGTCTCACCAAAGCGTTTGGACATTTCTTCGTCCATCTCTGCAATTGCCTGATCGAGTGAAACCCTTGCCTCGAGCAGATCGCTTTTTTGTTCACGCAAAAACTCATACCGCTCCCGGACACGGGCATATTCTTCAATCGCGCCTAAATTGACTGTTCCTAGTTCATCGATTGAACGTTTCACCAATGATAGCCGCATTTTCGCTTGTTCCAAAGGCTGGGAAAGCGGGTAGCGGCTTGCCGCTGCTTCATAGGAAAGTTCATACTCTTCACGAAGGCGATTTAGGCGATAGTCCAAGTCGACATCAAGTCGATTGACACGCACTTCTAGCTTCTGGCTTTCTTCTAGTAAGTAGGAATGTTCGCCTTGGGCGCTCTTCGTTTCTGCTTCAAGTTGTTTGTAACGGTCATTTAATGCTGCTTCTTTTTCTTCCAGCTCTGCAAGCTTTGCTGCCAAAGCCTGTTTTTCCTGCTTTCCAGCAGCAATTTGTTCAGCAAGTGACTGGGAGGTATGCGCTTGTTCGTCGGCACTGCTTGTTACAAGGGCTAAATGCTCTTTTGCTTGCAATAACTCTTGTTGTTCTTTTTCAAGAGCCGCTGTGAGTTCTTGGCGCTGTGCGTCCACGTATTGGAGTTGTTGTTTCGTTTCTGCACGTGCGACTCGGAGTTCCGTTAACTTCGCTTGCCATTCTTCTTTGGATTGTTGCTCAGACGCCAGTCGCGCTTCCAACCGTTTTATTTTTTCTTCTAAGCGCATTGACTCAGCAATCGCTTTTTTTTCGGCCTCTTCAATTTCCAGAAAGCGGTCTTGCGTTTTGGCTTCTTCCGCATCTTGTTCTTTCGATTGCTGTTCGATCCGCTCTACTTCCTGCCTAGAACGTTCATAGGCAATGCTTGCTTCCTGGTGAGCACGTTGAGCCTCTTCAAGCGTTTCTTGCGCTTGCGCTTTTTGCGCTTCGACTTTAGCAATCGTTTCTTGCAGCTCTTGGCGCCGTTCTTTGTCCTGCTTTACTTGTTTTTCTAAATCGCGAATCGCTTCTTCTAACTTGGTCTTTTTGGCGTCCAATTCCTCTTTTTCCCGCTTTCGCCCAAGTAAGGAGGACTGATTTTGCTTGGCGCTGCCTCCCGTCATCGACCCGCCTGGATTGACAATATCTCCTTCTAGCGTGACAACACGGTAACGGTGGCCACTGCGTTTCGCAATTTTGTTTGCTTGTGGAAGCGTCTCCGCCAATATGGTCGAACCGAGCAAAAAGCCGACAGCCTGCCTATGTTCAGGCTTAGCTTCGACCACATCTGCAGCGATCCCTAAGTAACCTGGCTCATTCGCTATCGCTGATATGACTGCTTCTGGAACGACACGCGCTTTGACCGTAGTTAGCGGTAAAAACGTTGCCCGGCCTAGGCGCCGTTGTTTCAAAAATGAGATCGCTTCTCTCGCAGCAGCCTCGTCGTCGACAACCACGTGTTGCGCTTGGGCGCCGAGCACCAATTCTATAGCCGCTTCAAACTTTTTAGGCACACTTATTAATTCGGCGGCTGCCCCAACGATGCCTGAAAGGGACGATCCCCGCTGTTTTAAAATTTCTTTTACGCCTTGGAAGAAACCAGCATATTCAGCTTCCATTTCTTGGAGCACTTCGCGCCGGGAAGTGATTTTTTGCAACAACCCATAGGCTTCATACAGTTTTGCCTCTCGTTTATAGTAGCGGTTTTTAACGGTTTCTTCTTCAGATAGGTGACGATGATGCGTCATTTTTGCTTCAGCAAAAGACTGTTCTGCCGCTTTTAGCACCTGTGCCCGTTCTGCTGCTTCTTGCTCTAGCTGTTGTGCTTCTTTTTTGCTAGCTGCAGCCGCCGACTCTGCCCGACGTGCATTGCGTTGTTTTTGCTGCAACTGCTCCTCCAAGTAACGCCGTTCATTTCGAAGCGATGCCTGTTCATTCAGCCATTCAATGTAATCGCCTTTTGCATCTTCCAATTCGCTGCTTACGTCTTCTTTTGAACGGGTTAAATGGCGTGTCGCCTCATCAAATTCCGCCTTTAATTCGTCGTCTTTCTGTTTAACCGTCTCATATTGTTTGAACAGTTCGTCCAGTTTTTGTTGCACCGCTTTTTGATTGGCTTCACGCTCTTTTATCGACTCGATCAGCTGTTCTTCATTGTGGAGGGCATGCTTTTTTCGTTCTTCCAGCACACCGCGGCGCCCTTCATTTTTTTCAAGCGCTTCGCTCACTTCTAATCGTTTTTTATGGAGGTCTGCTGCCGTTTGCCGGATAGCGGCATGCTCTTCACGGTAGGACGCAAGCTTTTCTTCAGCCTTTTCTAAGCTGTCTTTGCGCGCTTGCAGCTGCTCTTTTAACGTTTTTAGCTTGTCAGACTCCGCTGTCCAGTTTTCGTAAAGCTCTGTAATTTCCTGTGCAATCACTTGTATATCTAATGTCCGTTGTTCTTCGGCCAACAATTTGTACTCTTCGGCAATGGATGCCTGTTCGCGAAGTGGCTCTACTTGTTCTTCTAATTCATTTAAAATGTCGGCGACACGGACTAAGTTTTCTTCCGTTTGCTCTAGCCGCTTCACAGCTTTGTTTTTCCTTGTTTTATATTTAAGCACGCCTGCTGCTTCTTCAAAGATGGTTCGCCGCTCTTCAGCCTTGCTGCTTAGAATTTCCTCGATTTTTCCTTGACCAATAATGGAGTACGCTTCCCGGCCAAGGCCAGAGTCCAGGAACAAATCGACAATGTCTTTTAAACGGCACGAGTGGCGGTTAATTAAGTATTCGCTTTCCCCTGAGCGGTACAAACGTCTTGTTACGCTTACTTCGCTGTAGTCAATCGCCAAATGGCCGTCTTCGTTATCGAGAATAAGTGAAACCTCGGCCATATTTACAGCTTTACGAGAATCACTTCCTGCAAAAATAATGTCTTCCATTTTTGCGCCTCGGAGCGATCGAGCGCTCTGTTCGCCGAGCACCCAACGGACCGCATCGGCAATATTGCTTTTCCCACTGCCATTCGGCCCAACAACTGCTGTGACGCCTGGCACAAAATCTACTAGTATCGGTTCTGCAAAAGACTTAAATCCTTTTACTTCAAGTCGCTTGAGGAACATCTTCATCCCCACTTTCTGGAACTGCCATCGCTGCGTTACCTAGGTCACATCAACGATACCCGGTAAACTGTATAACTCTATTAGTTTATCACACAAAAAAACAGCTGGAAATATGAATTGCCTGTTTCCCCTTTGATTTGGTAAGGTAGAGATCAGTAAGCATTGCAAAAGGAGGATTCACTTGGCTTCATTAACACTTGAAGAAATTGAAACGATGCTTGATGACATGAAAAAGAAACTGAATGTTGTTAATGCCAGCGTTATTACAAGCGACAGTGTTAGCCCCGCTAAACATGACGACTTAATTGCGTTGCACGCCCATGTGATGCGGAGCCCGTCCTTCTCGATTAGCGAGATGGACGAAATTGTCCAGGAACTTGGCCAGCTTCGAGGTAGAAAAAGCTAGAAAAAAGGAGGCATGATCCGCTTCCTTTTTTCTAGCTTTCTTTTTGGTTGAGCGCAAGCAGCGCTTGTTTCGCAGCTAGCTGCTCAGCTTCTTTTTTGGAGCGCCCTGTCCCTGTGCCAATTGTTTCTTCATTGAGCTGCACATCTGAGACAAATTCACGATCGTGGGCAGGCCCTCTTTCTTGGACTATTAAATAGCGAATTTGGCCGCGGTTATCCCGTTGCACAAATTCTTGCAGTTGACTTTTAAAATCCATCTTGTATGTGAATGCGCCTTCTTTGATTTTCGGATACATAAAACGCGCCAAAAACATAAACACAGGCTCAAGCCCTTGATCCATATAAAGGGCACCAATAAACGCCTCAAACACATCTGCAAGGAGCGCAGGGCGTGTTCGTCCCCCTGTCACTTCCTCCCCCTTGCCAAGAAGAACAAGTTTGCCGAACTGCAACTCTTCGGCAAAACGGGCTAAGGATGGTTCGCATACGATCGAAGCACGCAATTTCGTCATATCGCCTTCGCTCATATTTTTGTACGTTTTAAATAAATATTGGGAAACCGCCAATTCTAAAACAGCATCGCCAAGAAATTCCAAACGTTCATTATCCGATGATGAAAAAATTCGTTGTTCATTCACATACGAGGAATGGGTAAATGCTTGAATCAACAGTTTGCGGTTTTCAAACGTTAGACCCGTGCGGACAAGGAGGTCGTCAAACTGCTTTTTTTGTTCTTCCGTCAGCTCTAACCGCCGCTGACTCCGTTTTCGCTCGCCTGACCGAGGCTTGCGTTGGTACTTCGATGATTGTGCCATAATTCCCTCCAAACAATGGAGCTACTCATTTTGCAACATACGTATTCATAGTGCTCATTGTTGATTGTAACAGAATCCCGCGGCCTTGTGGAGCTTCCTTTTGTGTGAAGATGTGAAAAGAGCCCCCTTTTGCAAGGGGCCCTTTTCTCGCGGTTATTGGTTGTTATTTATGTAATCGACAACATCTTTAACCGTTGCAATTTTTTCTGCGTCTTCATCAGCAATCTCCATGTCAAACTCATCTTCAAGCTCCATAACAAGCTCAACGACATCAAGAGAATCAGCTTTTAAATCTTCTTTAAAAGAAGACTCTAGTTTTACTTCTGATTCTTCGACACCTAGACGGTCAACGATGATTTTTGTAACACGCTCCATAACATCTGCCAAAACGTTCACCTCCTCCCAAAAGTATCAGCACAAGAATTGTACCGACAGAGTGTAAGCCTGTCAAGCTGACTCTTATTAAGGCATCACCATGCCGCCGTCAACGTGGATCGTTTGACCGGTTAAGTAAGCGGCGTCATCGCTTGCCAAAAACCGAACAACACGGGCGATATCCTCTGGTTCGCCAAGCTTCGCCAATGGGATTTGTTGAAGCAGCTGTTCCTTTGTTTCGCTTGCTAGCTCATCTGTCATATCTGTCGTAATAAAGCCTGGCGCCACCGCATTGACAAGAATGCCTCGCCCTGCCAATTCCCGCGCCAAAGACTTAGTCAAGCCAATGACGCCTGCTTTGGCGGCAACATAATTGGCTTGCCCAGCGTTACCCATTACGCCAACGACAGACGAAACATTGATAATTCTGCCAGCACGTTGTTTCATCATTTGCCGGCTGACTGCTTTCGCGCAGTGGAACACCCCTTTTAAGTTCGTATTGATGACGGCATCCCAATCGTCTTCTTTCATTCTCATTAGCAAGTTATCGCGCGTAATGCCTGCATTGTTTACTAAAATATCAATTGATTGAAAGCGGCCGATCGCTTCTTTCATCATCGCTGCCACTTCCCCTTCGGAGGCAACGTCTGCCTGATACGCAAACGCCTCTTGGCCAAGCGCTTTAATGTTGGCCACTACTTCTTCAGCACGGTCTCGATTTCCTGCATAATTGACGACGATATTCGCCCCTTTGGCAGCAAGTTCAAGGGCGATCGCTTTGCCAATTCCACGTGAAGCGCCTGTTACAACAGCCGTTTGTCCTGTTAACATGAATGCTTGTCTCCTTTCAGCGCAGCCGCCATCTTTTCAAATGACTCACGGTCGCTGACGGCAAATGTCCGCAAGTTGCGGTCAATTTTACGAACCAATCCGCACAATACATTGCCTGCGCCAATTTCAATAAATGTGTCGACACCGAGTTCAATCATGCGGCGAACGCTCTCTTCAAAACGTACTGGTGAATAAATTTGTTCAGCAAGCTGTTCGCGAATGACTTCAGGGGCATCTGTCACTTCAGCGGTCACGTTCGCGATCAGTGGAACAGTCGGATTGGCAAATGGCGCTTGCTCTAATGCTTGTTTAAATTGATCGGCCGCAGGCTTCATCAATGACGAATGGAATGGCCCGCTGACGGCAAGAGGCAAGACACGCTTGGCCCCTTTTTGTTTTGCTAACACCGCTGCTTGTTCAATCCCTTTCGCAGTCCCTGACAGGACAATTTGCCCTGGGCAATTCAAATTGGCAAGTTCGGCAACTTCGCCGTCCGCTGCAATTTCGGAAGCCACTTCTTCAAGCTCCTCTTTATTTAACCCGAGTACCGCTGCCATCGCCCCTTGTCCTTGTGGCACAGCTTCCTCCATGAGTGTCCCCCGTTGATGAACAAGTGTGACCGCATCTTCAAATGTAAGGGACTTACATGCCACTAAAGCAGAATACTCCCCTAGGCTATGGCCTGCAACAAAATCTGCTTGAATGCCAGCGTCGCGGAACAATTGGAGGACTGCAGTGCTGATCGTGACTAAAGCAGGTTGGGCATAAGCCGTTTGTTTCAGCTTTTCTTCTGGTCCATGCTCGATGATCTCTGAAAGAGGAAAACCAAGCGCTTTGTCAGCCCGTTCAAGCACTTCCTTTGCCAATGAATCTTCAGCAAAAAGCGTTGCTCCCATGCCAACTTTTTGTGAGCCTTGTCCAGGAAATAAAAAGGCAATTTTCCCCACTTTACTCTCCCCCATTTTCTAATTTTTGTGTGATCGTCTTTGTCACCTCATTGTCGACCATTTCTTTCGCCTGGCGTATCGCATGAAAAACCGCATTCGCATCTGATGAGCCATGGGCTTTTATTACAGGCGCTTTTAGGCCAAATAACCCAGCACCACCGTATTCCGAGTAATCCATTTTCTCTTTGAGATTGCGGAATTGGGGCTTGAGCATACCCGCTGCAAGCTTAGCGGGCAATGAGCTTGTCAATTGCTCTTTGAGCAGTGAGAAAACCATTTTCGCTGTCCCTTCCACGCTTTTTAACACGACATTTCCCGAAAAGCCGTCGCAAACGACAATATCGCAGACGCCTGCAAACAAATCCCTTGCTTCGACATTGCCGATAAAATGAAGGGAGCTGTTTTCAAGAAGCTGATACGCCTGTTTCGTCAGCTCCGTGCCTTTTCCAGCCTCTGCGCCGACGTTCAGGAGGCCAATGCGTGGATTTTTTTGTTGATAGACGTTGCGTCGATACGCATCGCCGATGATTGCGTATTGGAGTAAGTGTTCAGGACTGGCGTCCATATTGGCACCAGCATCGAGGAGCAAAAAGCCATTGCCGTCTATCGTTGGCAGCGTTGGCGCCAACCCTGGGCGCTCGACGCCTTTAATGCGCCCGACATAAAGGAGACCGGCTGTCATGAGCGCACCTGTGTTTCCAGAAGAAATACATGCATCAGCGTTGCCTTCTTTTACTTCTTTTACACAAAGCACCATTGATGCCTCTTTTTTTCGGCGGACAGCTGTTGTCGGTTTGTCCGTGTCCTCGATTTTTTCAGTCGTATGTATGACAGTTAGGCGTGTCGTGTTGGTAAGATGTGGTCTGATTTGTTCTTCATTGCCGATAAGGGTGACCTCAAGCTCTGGAAATGTCTGAACCGCCCGAATCGCCGCTTCGACGTGTGCTTTAGGCGCATTGTCTCCCCCCATGGCATCCAAAGCTATTCTCATTGCTGTGGCCTCTCTTCCGTTTCGTTTTGCTGATACATCGCGAATTCACCAGTAAACACGACTTCCTGGTTTACATGGCTTGTCACTAGAATCCGTGTACGCCCGCTCCCTTTTCCAGCCATTTCTGCTTTCGCAACGACACGTTCGCCTGCACGGACGGGTCTAGTAAACTGAATAGACGCTTTGGCGGTAAGGACGAATTCATTGTTCACGAGTGCTACAGCCAAGGAATTTGCCTGTGCAAACAAATGGTGGCCTCTGGCGATGCCGCTTCTTTCAAACACGTGCTCCGGCCCAACATCAAAGATGGAAATGGCACGCTCTTCAAGAACAAGATCGACAATTTCGCCAAAGACTTCTTCAGGCGCTAAAGCAATAACCGAGTCTCGTTGTTTGTAGGCAACGTCTTTAATGCGTTCCCGTAGTTCTGGAATGTTTTGTTCCATTCGGTCAAGACGAATTGTTTGGATGCTGACACCAAAGTGGGCCGACAACTCTTCGTCGGTCATAAAAGGGTTCCCTTCAAGCAGCTCCATTAACAGCCGTTGCCGTTCTTTCTTTTTTATCTTCATCTCCACACCGCCTGTATTCCACATTTCCATTTCAGAATTAAGACTAGGTACTAAGACTAGTATATAGATCTTCAGCGTAGGATTCAACCTTTTAATCGAGCTTGACTTCTTCGAAGGCGCCTGTTTTTTTCAAGTAATCATAGAGCAACCTGTACTCTGGATCTGTTTTCAGGACATTCGCTTTAAAAATACGGTCAGCATCTTGGCGTGCTGCTTCCAATGTTCGGTAATCGTGGACGACATCAGCAAGTTTAAAATCGGGAAGCCCGCTCTGTTTCGAACCAAAAAAATCACCTGGACCCCGCAATTCTAGGTCTCGCTCTGACAAAACGAAACCATCGCTTGTCTCTGTCATAATCCGCATTCGTTCTTTGCCGACTTCTGTCTTCGGTTGAGCAACTAAAATACAATACGATTTTTCATCGCCTCGCCCTACGCGGCCTCGTAATTGATGGAGTTGGGCAAGGCCAAATCGGTCGGCATCGTAAATGACCATAACGGTTGCATTCGGCACATTGACGCCTACTTCGACGACCGTTGTTGAAACTAAAATATGCAATTCATTGCGAGCAAAAGCAGCCATAACTGCCTCTTTTTCGGCTGCTTGTAAACGGCCGTGCATTAATCCAACTTGGGCGTCTCCTTGGAAATGGGCAGTTAGCATGCTATGAAAGTCAATTGCGTTTTGCACATCCAGCTTTTCAGATTCTTCAATCAGAGGGCAAATCACATATGCTTGGCGGCCTTTCTTGACTTCTTTGCGCACAAATTCAAGCACACGCTCCAACATCTCGTGCTGGACCCAATACGTTTCAATTGGCTTTCTGCCAGCAGGCATTTCATCAAGCACCGATACATCCATATCGCCAAAAACCGATATCGCCAGCGTTCGCGGGATAGGCGTGGCCGTCATAAACAATACATCTGGATGTTCGCCCTTATCGCGAAGGATGCGGCGCTGTTCTACGCCAAAACGGTGCTGTTCATCGGTAATAACGAGGGAGAGTGCAGAAAAGACAACATCTTCTTGAATGAGGGCATGTGTGCCGATGACAATATCCACTTCTCCTTTGGCGATTTGATCAAGCAGTTCACGGCGTTTTTTGCCTTTGACACTGCCAACGAGCAACGCCGTTTTCAGGCCGAGTGGCTCAAACCACGCTTCAATCGTTGTGGCATGCTGTTCAGCAAGAATTTCAGTCGGCGCCATTAATGCACATTGACCGCCAGCTCCGACAACTCCGGCCATACACGCCGCCGCAACAGCTGTTTTTCCTGAGCCAACATCTCCTTGCAAGAGACGGTTCATCCTTAACGGAGAGCGGATGTCTGACACAATATCAGCAATCGCGCGCTGTTGAGCGCCTGTAAGGGGGAACGGCAATAAAGAAGTAAATGCGGCAATATCATCCTCTTTTACGTCAAGCTGCCTCCCGCCTTGCTGGTTGCGAATCGCTTCTTTAAACGCGCGCATTTTCAATTGAAACAATAGCAGCTCTTCATACACATAACGTCGTCTTGCCTGCTTCGTTGCTTCTCGATTGAAGGGATAGTGAAGATGGCGCAGCGCTTCGCCTTTGCCCATCAACTTATAGCGTTTACGAATGCTTTCAGGCAACGGATCTTCAATTTGGCTACCGTACGCAGAGAAGGCGGCAGCAATCCATTTTTGCAATGCCTTGCTTGTTACTTTGCCTGAACTGTGATAAACGGGTTCGAGGTTGCCTTCTCGTTCAACGATGCCAAATTTTAATTCAGATCCTGTAATGGTCAGCCGATGGGCGTCCCATTTTCCGGTGACAGTCACGTCCATTCCAGGCTGAAGCTTGCTCTTTAAAAACGCACGGTTAAAGAAAGTGGCTGTCACCAACACACCATCCACTTCGATTCGAAACGTCAGCCTGTTTTTATTTTTGCCGTAGTAGCGCACGCTCGCTTCATTTTGGATTTTACCCGCCATTGTCACACGCTCATCATGGGCTGCTTCTGTAGGCCGTTTGAGCGCATAATCCTCGTAACGGAACGGAAAATACTCAAGCAAATCGCCAACTGTCAAAATGCCCATTTTATTGAGCAATTTTCCGCTTTCTTCGCCAACGCCTTTTATGGCTGTTACATCAAGGGTGCCAATGCTCATTTCGTTTGTTTCGTTCTCCTACCAAAAATCTCCGCTTCAAGCTTGCGGCCAGTTGGCGTTGCCGCAAGTCCGCCTTCTCCTGTCTCCCGCAGTGCTTCTGGCATTGTTTGACCAATTTTATACATCGCATCAATGACTTCATCGCAAGGGATGCGGCTCTCGATACCAGCTAAAGCCATATCCGCCGCCGTGATTGCAAGGGATGCGCCTGCCGCATTCCGCTTCACACAGGGCACCTCGACTAAGCCGGCAACTGGATCACACACCAAGCCGAGCATATTTTTTAAAGCAATTGCCATTGCATGGGCGCTTTGCCGAGGGGTCCCACCTGCCAGTTCGACTAGCGCTGCCGCCGCCATGCCCGTTGCTGAGCCTACTTCGGCCTGGCACCCGCCAGCAGCCCCGGAAATAGAAGCATTGTTTGCGACGACAAAACCAAACGCGCCGCTCGTAAATAAAAAGTTGAGTTTTTGTTCTTCCGTAGGCTTCAGTTTGTGAGCAACACCAAACAGCACACCAGGAACAACGCCAGCAGAACCTGCTGTTGGCGTCGCGCAAATTGTCCCCATTGCTGCGTTCACTTCATTTGTTGCCATCGCCCCCGCTACAGCCAAAAGGGTCGTCTCCCCGCCAATCATTGTCCCGTTTTTCACATAAGCAGCCAGCTTCTTGCCGTCACCGCCAGTCAGCCCAGAAACGGATACGACGTCTTCATGGATCCCTCGTTCTACTGCTTGCTCCATGACTAGCAATTGCCCGCGCATCTGTTCAATAATTTGGCGCCGCTCTCTACCGGTCACTTCGATTTCTTGGGTGATCATCACTTCTGAAATCGGCATATTGGCCTGTTCCGCTTTCGTAACTAATTCTTCGACATTTTTAAACAAACGGATCCCCTCCCTTTAATCGTGGATTTTCGAGACATGGGTAATGTGAGGGAGCCTCTCTAGTTCCAAAAGCAGCGCTTTATCGACATTTTGGTCGACTTCTATAACCATTAACGCGGTTTCCCCTTTTTCTTTACGCGACACTTCCATATGCCCGATATTCAATTGATGCTTTGCAAGGAGGTTGCTTACTGCGGCAATCACGCCATAACGGTCAAGATGGGCAACCAATATAGCCGGGTGGTTCCCCGATAAACGGAGGTCAAAACCGTTCAACTCGACTATTTCGATTTTGCCTCCGCCAATCGAAACGCCGACAAGATCTAAGCGTTTATCGCCTTTTGTCAGCTTGATCCGGCATGTGTTAGGGTGGTGGACGACGGCTTCTTCCTCATGGAGATGAACGTCCATTGCTGCTTCTTTTGCATGGTGGAAAGCATCACGGATGCGCTCGTCGTTCGTTTCATAATCAAGCAATCCACCTACAACAGCGACATCCGTTCCGTGCCCACGGTACGTTTTCGCAAAAGAGCCGTAGAAATGTACATCTGCCCGTTCAGGGACTTCAGCAAAAAGGGCACGCGCCACTTTGCCAATCCGTGCCGCTCCAGCTGTGTGAGAACTCGAGGGGCCAATCATGACAGGGCCGATAATATCAAAAACAGTCCGATATTTCATTACCATCCCTCCATTTTTAAGGAAAAAGAAGACTGCCATCTTCTTATGGGGAATGGGCAGCCTTCGATTTTTACTTTTGCTCCGCTTCTGTCATTGACAGCGAAACCGTCCCAGGGCCAACATGAGCGCCAATGACTGCGCCAATTTCTGTAACTGTCAGCGACTGTACTTGAAAACGAGCTTTCACTTCATTGGCCAGCTCATTTGCAAGCGTCTCATTGACAGCATGGGAAATGCCGACATGGACGTTCTTGTTTCCATATGCTTCTTCTAGTAAAGCAAGCATCTTGGCGATTGCTTTTTTCTGCCCTCTTACTTTTTCTTTGGCATACACTTCGCCGTCCTCTGACAAGGAAAGAAGTGGTTTCATTTTTAACAACGTGCCAATAAGAGCAGACGCCTTGCCGATCCGGCCATTCTTTTCCAAGAATTCGAGTGTGTCCACCAAGAAATAGACAGTCGTTAGCTCAAGCATCTCTTCAAAGCGCTTTTGGCATTCTGCCAGTGTAGCCCCTTTTGCCGCCAGTTTTGCCACTTCAACGACAATAATCCCGATCGCATACGAAGCGCGCTTGGAATCATATACATGAACATCCAGTTCTCCCTTGAGGGACTCTTTCGCAATTAGAGCCGCTTGCAAAGTACCGCTCATTTTTGCAGAAAGATGAATCGACATAATTTCCTTTGCGCCATCGTTTGCCAGGCTACGGTATAATTCTTCAAATTGGTTTGGCGATGGCTGCGACGTTTTCGGCATTTCACTCGCTTGCTGCAATTTTTCATAGAATGCAGGCGGTGTCAACGTGACCCCATCCTCGAATTGCTCATTGCCAAAATGAACGTTGAGCGGAATAACGGTAATTCCATGTGCTTCTGCTACTTCCTTAGGAATGTCTGCCGTGCTGTCTGTGACAATTTTCACCTTTTCCAAACGATCCCCTCCCCGTTATCGTCTATGCTCTTTATGCGCTTCCATCCGTGGTCTCGTCCTGTATGCAGATGGATCATTCGACTGAAAAAATGTACGAGTACAACGGCTGTCCGCCCTCAACAATATCGACTTCCATGTCGGCATGGCGCTCATTGACGTAAGCTTCAATTTGACTTGTATCGTCTGCGGTAGCGTCTTCGCCCGTTATAATGGTCAACACTTCTGCTTCCTCATCAATCATTTCATCAAGGAGCTTTTTCGCCACGTCTTGTTTACGAGGGCCACAAGCAATGATTTTTTTGTCGGCTATCCCCATAAAATCGCCCTTGTTTATCGTCTGATTATCCATTTGCGTATCCCTGACTGCATACGTTAGCTCACCTGTTTTTACTTCCTTCATCGCTTCGGCCATTGCGGCGGCGTTCTTTTGCAAACTGTTTGATGGATTAAATGCGAGCAACGCTGCTAAACCTTGGGGAACCGTCTTCGTCGCCACAACTTCAACGTCCGCTTCGCTTACCTCTGCAGCCTGTTTGGCAGCCATGACAATATTGCCGTTGTTTGGCAAGATAATCACTTGTTTGGCATTGGCTTTTTGAATAGCTTGGACAATATCTTCTGTGCTTGGGTTCATTGTCTGCCCGCCAGCAATGACTTGGTCAGCGCCAAGGCCCTTAAACAATTTCTCGATTCCTGAACCCATCGCGACCGTCACAATCGCAAACTCTGCTTTCGGCCGTGCCGATGCTGGGGCATGCCCACCGTGGCTATCATTTGTAAGGCGTGCGTGCTGCTCGCGCATATTTTCAATTTTCACTTGCATGAGCGGCCCATACGCTTGCGCCTCTGTCAACACTTCGCCTGGATATTCCGCATGGATGTGCACTTTTAATAAATCGTCATCTGATACAACAAGAAGGGAATCGCCGTACTCGCTTAATTTTTCCCGAAAAGCTTCTTCATGAAATGGCTGCTTTTCCAGTTTTTCACGGTCAAAACGCACCATCAACTCCGTGCAATAGCCGAATTCAATATCGCCCGTTTCCATATGAGACTGGGCATTTTGCGCATGGAAGTGCTCTGCATTAATCAAATCGCCTATATTTGGCTCTGCCAACAAGCTCGGTCTCCGCTCACCTGTAAGCGCTTGTAGAAAGCCAGCATAAATATAGACAAGCCCTTGCCCGCCTGAATCAACAACACCGACTTCTTTTAAGACAGGAAGCAAGTCCGGCGTGCTTGCAAGAGAGCGCTCCGCGGCTTTGATGATTGTCGTTAAAAATGGCGTAAAGTCTGTTTCTTTTTTCGCAGCCTGCTCTGCTGCTTTGGCAGTGTCTTTTGCTACAGTCAAAATCGTCCCTTCGACTGGCTTCATTACTGCTTTGTAAGCAGTGGCAACACCCGCTTGCAATGCTTTTGCAAATTGTTCAGTCGTCAATTCGCTATGTCGTTCCACCGCTTTGGAAAAACCTCTGAACAATTGCGATAAAATGACGCCTGAGTTCCCTCGTGCGCCCATTAAAAGCCCTTTTGCAAAAGCGCTAGCAACTTTAGCCACGTCCTCTTGCTGCGACTTCTGGATTTCTTTGACGCCAGAAGTGATCGTCAAATTCATGTTTGTTCCCGTATCCCCGTCTGGAACCGGGAACACATTAAGCGAATCAACCACATCCGCTTTATTCGCTAGCTCGCTTGCCCCCTCTATAAACATATGGGCAAGCGTCTCGCCATTCAATTTCTTGCTCACTTTGTCTTCCCCCTTCTCGATCCTAAGGATTCGCGACGCGAACCCCTTGCACAAAAATGTTCACCGATTCCACTTCAAGCCCAAGCATTTTCTCTAAATCGTATTTCACTTTTGTTTGGACCATATGGGCGACTTCCGAAATTTTTGTGCCATAACTTACGATAATGTACATATCAATGTGAAGTTCTTCCCCTTCTTCACGGGTAATCACACCTCGACGGAAGTTTTCTTTTCCTAACAGCTCCGCTAACCCGTCTTTAAAGTGTTTTTGTGAGGCCATGCCGACAATGCCGTAGCAATCAATCGCTGCGCCTCCGGCAATCGTTGCAACCACATCTTGTGACACATCGACTGTACCAAGCTCCGTTTTCATTTCAATTGTCATTGCTCTGCCTCCTTCAAATAGTAACCATACGTATCGCCATTTTACTATATCGCCTTCTATTTTAAAAGCTTTTGATTTGCGTCAAGCCTTTTTACTTGTCTTTTTTTATTGCGTTATGGAAAGGCCTATGCTAAGATGTTTGAGTAACGTTGACTACGTGTTTTTGTTGAGAATGTTAAGGAGGTGGCACTACATGGCTCGTGAATGCTATATAACTGGTCGTAAAGCGCGTTCTGGGAATAAGCGCTCTCATGCAATGAATAAATCAAAGCGTCGCTTTGGTGCAAACGTACAGAAAGTTCGTATCTTGGTAGACGGAAAGCCGAAGCGTGTATATGTTTCGGCGCGCGCCCTTAAATCAGGAAAAGTAGAACGCGTCTAAATACGCAAAAAAAACACCGCAATTGCCGCGGTGTTTTTTTATCTTATTCTTTTTTAAATGAGCCAAGCATTGCTCGAACAAATCCCCCTAAAAACTTCGGCAGCTTGATCGTATAAAATTTCATTGCTCCTCCTCCTCAAGCACTGGCAATCAGGCACGCCTGAACAATAAATTTTGCGAGCACACGCCAAACCGAGATTTGCCCGTCATTTGAATGAGTCAGCAGCCCGATTTGCCGCTCTCCTTTCATGAGGTCAAACGCCTTCTTGACGTGTCCACCCGTAGCTATTATTAGACTATGCAGCAAGAGGAAAAATCAGACCTGTTTTCCTAGTCCTCTCAAGGCTTTTAACATAAGGGGGTAATTCGCTCCATTCACTGCCCACGGATTTGCGCAATCGCTTTTGCTAAATCGGCTTCTTTAAACACTGCCGACCCAGCAACAAGAATCGTCGCCCCTGCTTGGACACATTGTTGTGCTGTCGTCGGGTTGATGCCGCCGTCTACTTGAATGTCCACTGGCAGCTGGCGTTCATCAATCATAGCGCGGAGCTTTTTAATATTAGCAAGTGCCCCTGGGATAAACGATTGTCCGCCAAAACCGGGATTGACCGTCATTTGCAGCACATAATCGACGTCTGCAAGCACAGGCTCAGCAGCATAAGCGGGGGTGCCAGGATTAAGAACAATCCCGGCTTTCATGCCTGCTTCTTTTATAGCGGCAACCGTCCGGTGCAAATGAGCGCTAGCTTCAACATGAACACTGAGGCAATCGGCGCCGGCTTGCTGAAAAAACGCAATTTGTTTTTCAGGCTGCTCGACCATTAAATGGACGTCTAATGGAAGATCGGTATAAGGGCGGATCGCTTCCACCATTTGGTGTCCAAATGTGATTGGCGGCACAAATTGCCCGTCCATCACATCGACATGAATCCAGTCGGCGCCTGCATTGTCACAAGCTTGGACCGTCTCTCCCATTCTTGAAAAATCACCCGCTAAAATCGAAGGCGCTACTCTGATCATGTTAATATCTCCTTTTTTGATCTTGAATTTCATGTAAAAACTGCAAATAGTGTTTATAGCGGAAAGAATCAACCTCCCCCGTTTCTACTGCATCCTTAATGGCACATTTAGGCTCCTTGTCATGAAGGCAGCCTCTAAATTTACAGTCATCCATTAAACTTAAAAACTCTGGAAAACAAAAGCGGAGGTCTTCCGCCTCCATGTCTGTAAACTCCAGCGAGCTAAACCCAGGCGTATCAGCGACAAGGCCTTCACCTATTGGCAAAAGTTCAGTATGCCTTGTTGTATGACGTCCCCGTCCAAGGTGCCTTGATATTTCATTCGTTTCAATTTTCGCCTCTGGGGCAAGCGCATTCAATAGCGAAGACTTCCCGACTCCAGACTGGCCAGCAATCACCGACACTTGATTCGCCAACAACGGGAGCAATTCGCTAGGATCATCGGCCTGTTTCGTTGATGTATATAGGACGGGATAACCGATTTGCTCATACATCGCCACTTGCCGGGTTAGGGCATCCCGTTCACTCGCCTCAAGCAAATCGGTTTTGCTAATGATTAATACAGGCTTGATGTCATGTTGTTCGATATGTACCAAAAAGCGATCCAACAAGAGCGTATGAAAATCAGGCTCCTTTGCCGAAAAGACAAGAATCGCTTGGTCAACATTGGCGATAGGTGGCCGGTTTAGCTGATTTTTCCGTTCTTTAATCGCCATCACATAACCGTCCGTTTCATTCTCCGCCTCAAATTCGACATAGTCGCCAACAAGCGGCGTCTGCTTGCGCTTCCGAAAAACACCTCTGCCTCGGCATTGGATAAGCGCCCCTTCGCTTTGTACATAGTAAAAGCCAGAGAGCGCTTTGACAATCAGTCCTTCTGGCATACCATCCCTCTCTTTTCTGCTTGATTTTCACGACCACTCGTTCTCTTTAAAGTCTGACTGCTCGTTTATTGAAAGAAGGGCGCGTTTCCACGCCCTCCGACTGTAAATAAACGCTCACATACGTCGCCGTTGCGCCTATTCCTCTTCCTCGGTGTACGTATAGATTTGCGACTGCCGGTTAAATTCATCATTTATATATACATCGTAAGAGCCTGTATAGCTAGGACTTACACGCAAATCGATTTCAAAATCAGTCGTCTCGGTAATCGTCTCTTCCACAAGCACTCGTTCATCACCTTGTGAATCGGCATCTTTGCCAACGATGCGAATGTCAAAACTTTGCCCATCTGCTTGCTGTTCTTCTGATACGACAATCGTTTGCGTGACGCGATAAACCATCGTCGGGTCTCCCTCATTGTCTTCGCCTTGAGTTGGCGTTTCTTCTACAGGGTCTTCGGCTTCATCTGTAGGCTGCTCGGGAACTTCCGCTGGAGGTGAGCCAGGCTGTTCTTGAAGCGGCTCTGGCCCTCTTGATAGCACCACGCTCACATTGTCCCCTCTCTCTAGCGTTGACAATGGTTCTGGAGACTGGCTAATAACCCGCCCTTCCGCGATTTCGTCGTCGTATTCCCTCGAAAAAGAGCCGCGCAACCCTTCGCTATTAAAATAAGCGCGTACATCATCTTCTGTTTGGTTCGTCAAGTCATCCAACTGAATCGATTCAGGCACGCTGTATGTGAGCACGACCGTCGTCTCGGCAGGAACGGCCATTGTGTCCGGCGACGGGCTTTGGGACAATACTGTGTTTTCCGGCTCGCTGTTGTCTTCCCGTGGCTGTGTCTCTACAGAAAATCCTTTCTGCTCAAGAAGCCTCGTTGCCGACGAAAGGGTTAGCCCTTGGTAATCATCAATTTTGACTTCATCTTTCGAGGCGCTTATAAACAGTTTAACTGGCTGGCCTTCTTTAATGACGCGGCCCGCTTGTGGATTTTGTCTGGCGACGCGCCCTTCATCGTAGTTTTCATCGGCGATTTCTTCCGTTTCTACCCGTAGATTACGGGCTTCAATTTCCTCAACCGCTTCTGCTTCGGTCATATTGACAACGTCAGGCACTTCTTGCTCAGGAACGAAGAAAAGCGCGTTCCAAAACGTAAAAGCGAGGACCGTCGCCCCGATGAGCACTGCTAGTGCAACTGCGCTCAACCATAGCCATTTTTTCCGCTTTTTCTTTTTCACTCCGTTGCCATCATCAGAAGTGGTGTTCGCTTCCGGTTCAGGCACGTTGTCACCCTCTGCCTCTTCTTGATGATTACTAGGTTTGCTTGGCACGGCAATGGTATCTTCTAATTGTTTATCGGCATAAACGCCAATAATCGGCAATTCCTTTGTCGTTTCGTCACTAACCGTGTCTTCGACAAAAGCGACATCTTCCTCAGCATCCGCTGATAGTGCAGCATCGCAAGCCCAGACCATTTCCTCTGCAGATTCATAGCGTTGCAGCGGGTCTTTTTGAGTCGCTTTCCTAATAACATTTTCAACACTTATAGGGACGCTTGGCACCAATTCACGTACAGAGGGTATGTCGTTTTGTAAATGCTTGATTGCGATCGAAACAGCCGTATCGCCAGAAAACGGAATCTGCCCGGTCACCATTTCATATAAGACAATGCCCAGTGAATATATGTCAGATCGATAAGTGACATGGCCGCCACGTGCTTGCTCCGGCGATAAGTAATGGACAGAGCCCATAACAGAATTGGTATGGGTAATCGTTGCCGACGTCATCGCCCTCGCAATTCCGAAATCGGTTACCTTCGCTTCGCCATTTTCGCTAATTAAGATGTTTTGCGGCTTAATGTCCCGATGGACGATTTGCATGGCGTGGGCATGGCCGACACCGTATAAAATTTGCTTAAAGTAATCAAGGGCAACAGCAATGTCTAAAGGCCCTTCTTCTTGAATCACTTGCTTTAGTGTGCGTCCTCGCACATATTCCATCACAATGTAGTAGACGTTGTCTTCCTCGCCAACATCGTAAATGTTTACGATATTCGGGTTGGCTAGACTTGTCGCTGCCTGGGCTTCACGTCTAAAACGGTTAATAAATTGTTCGTCTTCCGAGAATTGTGGCTGGAGCACTTTTACTGCCACGTGCCGATCAAGAATCACATCCAGCGCTAAATAAACATTGGCCATTCCGCCGCCGCCAATGCTGTCCAAAACGACGTAACGCCCGCCAATTCGTTCGCCTATCATATTATTCACCTATCTCCTTGCTAAAACGGACAAGAGCGATCGATATATTATCCTCTCCGCCACGTTCATTTGCTCGAGCAATCAGAGACTTGGCGATGACAGACAGCTCCTCTTTGCGCTCGACCTCGACTTGCAACTCTTTAATGGCAAGCTTGTTGGACAGACCATCCGAACAGATCATTAGCGTATCGATAAACTCAGAAGGAATCGTAAAAGAATCGACTTTCACTTGCGCTTCTGTACCGAGTGCCCGTAGCACGATGTTTTTCCGGGGATGGTGGTCAGCTTCTTCTGCAGAAATTTGGCCACTGCGGACCAACTCTGCAACAAGAGAATGGTCATCGGTTTGCTGGACCAACTGCTTTCCATTATAAATATAGGCGCGACTATCACCGACATGGGCAATCGTCGTGTATTCTTCTGTACAGACAGCAGCAATAGCAGTTGTGCCCATCCCTTCGCAATCAGGATTCTCTTTGGCATGGGCCAAAATCGAGGCATTGGCGTGTTCAAACGCCTCCTTTAAAAATTGTTCTGCAGATGACGCTGACAGAGGCTCTTTTACCTTGCGCCACTCGGCCTCCATTACTTCTGTCGCCAGGCGGCTAGCAACATCGCCGGCAGAATGGCCGCCCATGCCGTCAGCGACGATTGCAAGCGTACCTGCTGCCGATACAAAAATGCCGCCATTGTCTTCATTATGGGACCGCACTTTGCCTACATCTGTTAAAAATGCTGTGCTTTCAATCAAAAACGTCACCTCATTTAGCAGTCTCTTCTTTGCGCCCAGGCTCATTAAGACTTCCGTGTTAAAGCAACCATAAAGAACCCGTCTGTGCCAAAATCATGGGGCAAAATCGTTAAGCCAAGCGGACTAAAACGCCCGTTTGCTTGAATGTGATCAGGCAGCCTTCTATAAAATCGTTCATTCGTTTCGAACTGTGGATGAGTGTCTAAAAAGCGTTCTATCGCATGTTCGTTCTCTTCCTTTTCAATGGTACACGTGCTATAGACAAGCGTGCCGCCCTGTTTGACAAACTGGCTTGCATGGGCGAGAATCGCTGCTTGGACATTGGCAATGTGTTTAACGTCCTTTTCTGTCTTCGACCAACGAATGTCAGGCTTGCGTCGAATAACGCCAAATCCCGTACAAGGCGCATCGACAAGGACGCGGTCATAGTGTTTTTTTGTTTGAAGCGTCCTCGCATCTTCTGCACGTGTTTCAATGTTCTCAAGACCGAGCCTCGCTGCTTGCTCGGCAATGAGCTTCACTTTATGAGGGTGGAGGTCTAGAGCTAAAATATGACCCGTCCCGCTCATTTGTTCGGCAATATGGGTGGTTTTCCCTCCAGGCGCCGCACAAGCATCAAGGACATCCATTCCTTCTTCTGGACCAAGAAGCTTAGCTACAAGCATAGACGCTTCGTCTTGAGCGGTGAAAAGTCCTTCTTTGTAGGCTTTCCCTACAAATGGATTGCCTTTTTTTATTATGACAGCCAAATCAGGTAGCAGCTTGCTCGTTTCTGCCTCAACCCCTTCATGCCCTAAATGCGCCACTAGTTCTGCTGCTGTTGTCTTCATCCTATTGACGCGCAAACACACTTCAGGGGGAATGTTATTGGCATTTGCCATTGCAATCGCATCGTTTTCGCCGTATTGGTTCATCCAGCGAGCCATTAGCCATTGCGGATGGCTCGTTTGCACGGCGGCTCGCTCGATTGGATCAGCAATCGCACCCACGTCCGGCAATCCTTGCCGTTGGATGGAGCGGAGGACACCATTGACAAGGCCGCTAATGCCTTTATGGCCTCGTTTGTTGGCAATCGTAACCGCCTCATGGACAACTGCTCGGTCAGGAATGCGGTCCAAATATACCATTTGATAGACAGAAAGGCGCAAGAGTACATCTACCCATAAAGCACGTTTTTTACCCGATTTTATAAAAGGCGCCAAATAGTAATCAAGCGTTCGCTTCCTGGCAATCGTACCGTAAACGAGTTCCGTTAGCAGTCCGCTGTCGCGCTTGTCCAATCCGGCGTTTGTTAAAGTCGAATGAAGCAACAGATGGCTATACGCTTGGTTTTTCTCGACCTTGAGCAGCGCATCAAGCGCCACTTCGCGAACGCTCGGCCTATTCATGCCCTTCACCGAGACGCTTTCCTACTTGGAACGGATGGGCTCCTTGCAGCAGTTGGTTTGCTAGCACCGCTTTTTTTCCTGCTGGCTGGACAACTGTCAATCGCAAAATCGTCCCATTCCCACAAGCAACGTCAATTCCTTGTTTTGTCGCGGCTAGGATTTCACCAGGCTCACGGTCATGCTCCCCTGCTATTTCGTTTGCCTCCCACACTTTCAAACGGTTGCCATTTATAAGCGTGTAGGCAACTGGCCACGGGCGCATGCCGCGCACTTGGTTGAATAGCGCCCTTGCCGGCTTATGCCAATCGAGTACTTCTTGCTCCCGTTTGATATTAGGAGCAAACGTTGCCTTGTCCTCATCTTGCGCAACTGCCTCAATTGTACCCTGTTCTAAAGCAACAATCGTTTTTTCAAGCAAGTCAGCGCCAATCGCGCTTAGCTTGTCATGCATCGTCTGCACGTCGTCTTCATCTGTTATCGCTACCGCCTGCTGGGAAAGAACAGCTCCAGCATCAAGCTTTTCTGTCATATACATAATCGAAATGCCTGTTTGTTTCTCGCCGTCGATAATCGCTTGATGAATCGGGGCCCCTCCGCGGTATTTTGGCAACAGTGAGGCATGGACATTGATGCACCCGTATGGAGGAGCATCAAGGACAGCTTTTGGGACAATCTGCCCGTAAGCAGCGGTTACGATTAACTCCGGCGCAAACGCAAGAATGTCTTCATACTGCTTACGAATTTTTTCCGGTTGCAATACGGGAATTCCATGTTTTTGCGCTTCTTCTTTTACTGGGCTTGGCGTTAGCAGGCGTTTGCGCCCAACGGGGCGGTCAGGCTGTGTGACGACTGCCAATACCGTATGAGTATCGATCAGCCGTTTTAAAATCGGCACTGAAAATGCCGGCGTTCCCATAAACACAATTTTCAACACTTCCACTCCTTACTTACATAAAGAAATGCGGATTTACATCTATGCTAATTTGCAGTTTTTTGTTCGTTGCATCGCGCAAATAATGGCGCATGACGGTATCAAGTATTTCTTGAAGCTTTGGTTCATGCCTGTATTTTATCACGCATTGGTAGCGATATCTATCTTTGATCCTGGCAATTGGCGAGACAACTGGTCCGAGGACAACGGTTTCTTCGTTTAAGCTTTCTTTTAAGTAACGGGCAACTTTTTGTGCCGCTGATATCGTGCTCGCTAGCTCTGTATCGGAAATGGTTAAGAGTGCCATATAGTAATAAGGCGGATAACTGCCCTGTTTGCGCAGTTGCATTTCCTTAGCGAAAAACTGTTCATAGTCATGGCTTTTTACGAGCTGGATGCTATAGTGATCAGGTGTATACGACTGGATAATGACCTCGCCTTTAAGCTGGTCACGCCCTGCCCTCCCTGCCACTTGTTCCAACAGTTGGAATGTCCGCTCAGCACTGCGGAAATCAGGAATATGCAGCATCGTGTCCGCTGTTAATACGCCAACAAGGGTAATCCGCGGAAAGTCGAGCCCTTTGGCAATCATTTGTGTTCCTAATAAGATGTCAGCATCGCCTTTCCCGAATGCTTCCAAAAGTTGTTTATGCGCCCCTTTTTTTCTCGTTGTATCGACGTCCATGCGGATTACTTTTGCTTCAGGCAAAAGGCGCGCTAACTCTTCTTCGACTTTTTGCGTACCAGAGCCAAAAAAACGAATATGATCGCTTCCGCATTCTGCGCACGTCTTTGGCATTGGCTGTTCATCGCCGCAGTAATGGCATTTGAGCGAATTGCCAGCCCGGTGGTATGTATAGGAAATGTCACAATGGCTACAGCTGGCCACATAACCACAATCCCGACACATAACAAACGTCGAGTAGCCGCGCCTGTTTAAAAACAGCACACTTTGTTCGTTGCGTTCAAGGCGTGCTTGCAATGCTTGCAGCAATTGCCCGGAAAACATCGAACGGTTGCCACGTCGCAGTTCTTCACGCATATCGACAACGTCGACCTCTGGGAGGGGGCGGCCTTTAATGCGTTCCCTCAAAGACAAAAGGCGGTAGACGCCCTTTTTTGCACGCGCAAACGATTCAACTGAAGGCGTGGCGCTGCCTAAAAGAACGGGAGCCTCGTGCTTCCGTCCCCGGTAAAGGGCCACATCCTTCGCATGGTAGCGCGGCGTTTCTTCTTGTTTGTAGCTTGTTTCGTGTTCTTCGTCAATGATGATGAGACCAATGTTTGTAAACGGAGCAAACACAGCCGAGCGCGCTCCAACAACAACTTTGACTTCTTTGCGGTGGATTTTCCGCCATTCATCATATTTTTCGCCATTCGATAAACCAGAATGCATAATCGCCACCAAGTCACCGAACCTTGCCTTAAAACGTGTGACCATTTGCGGTGTTAATGAAATTTCCGGCACAAGCATCATGGCTTCTTTGCCTTTTTCCAACACTTTTGCGATGGCTTGCAAGTAAATTTCCGTTTTCCCACTCCCTGTTACGCCATGAAGGAGCATCGCTTCATGGTGGCCGTTTTCAATCGCTGCTTCAATGGGGGCAATCACCGCTGCCTGCGCTGGTGTTAATTCCAGAGGGGAGCTAGGAGGGATTTGCTCATGTTGCAACGGATCACGGTAAACTTCTACGTCCGTCTCTTCCGCAAACCCTTTTTCAATTAACGCTTTTAATGTTGCTCTAGTCGTTTTGCTCTGTTGTAGTGCGTCCTTGGTTAGGAGTGGGCCATTTTCCTGCAAATAGCAAAAAAGTTCCCGCTGCTTTTTGGCACGTTCGGGAATGTCCTCTACTTGTTTCGGCAAAGCTTGTACCAGTTTCGCTGTCTTTTTGGCGCCTTTTTCAGTCACTTTATAAACGAGCGAGACGGCCCCTTCGTCAAGCGCTGTTTTGAGAAGCGACAAATCTTGTTTCATAAGACTACGTGCTTCTTCCCATGGTACGACATCGTGGTCCGCGAACAACGTTTGCAGCGGCAATGGCAACAAATCCAGTGCCGCTTTACGCTCAACTTGTTTGCTGACTTTTGTTTTTAAAGCGGCTGGCAGCATCGCAAAAAACGCTTTGACTTTGTAACAAACAGTTGTTTTTGCCAACCAGTCCCCAAGTTCTAACAATTCTTCGCTAAGCACTGGCAATGGATCAAGCACTTCACTGATTGGCTTTAGTTTCGTTGCTTCGCTCGTTTGTTCAAGAGCGACGACAAAGCCTTGTATGCGCCTAGGCCCAAAAGGGACGATCACACGGGCACCTGGACGCGCAAACGCTCGCCATTCGTGCGGCACTTCGTAATCAAATAGCCTGTCCGTCTGTGCTGTCGGCACATCAACAATGACACGGGCAATCACTTTACGCTTCACGCCTTTTCATATAAGCTTCTAGTTCATTGAGGATTTGCTTGGCTACCTCTTTTTTTGAGGCTTGCGGATAAGCCGTTTCCTGTCCATCTCTAGTAAATACAGTGACCACATTTGTATCAACATCAAAGCCAGCGCCTTCAGTAGTAATGTTGTTCGCGACGATTAAGTCAAGGTTTTTTCTCTCAAGCTTGCTTTTGGCGTATGTGTGCAGTTGCTCAGACTCGGCCGCAAAGCCGACAAGAATTTGTTCCTTTTTATGTTCGCCAAGAAAACGCAAGATGTCTTTTGTCCGCTCTAGTGCAACCGACCATTCGTCTGCGTTCTTTTTCTGTTTATGGGCAAAAACGTCAACAGGTTGGTAATCGGCAACTGCTGCTGCTTTTATGACGATGTCCGCTTGTTGATAGCGCTTATTTACCGCATTGTACATCTCCTCAGCAGTTTGTACGGCGACCGTTTTAACGCCAACAGGGGCTTCAAGCGCCGTCGGACCTGTTATTAACGTGACATGAGCGCCGCGTCGCCGCGCTTCTTGTGCGAGCGCATACCCCATTTTTCCAGAAGAGTAATTGCTGAAAAAACGAACTGGGTCAAGAGGTTCCCTTGTTGGTCCTGCCGTTACGATTACCTGTTTGCCACGCAAATCTGTCGCCTCTTCCAAAAGCGTATCGACCAGTTCGAGCAGTTGCTCTGGCTCGGCCATACGGCCTTTGCCGACCCACCCGCACGCAAGATAACCAGCACCAGGCTCAATTAATTGATAATGATAAGACCGCAGTTTTTCCATGTTTTCCTGTACAGACGGGTGTTCGTACATGTTGACGTTCATTGCTGGCGCTAATGCTACTGGCGCTTTCGTTGCCAACACAAGCGTTGTCAGCATGTTGTCAGCAATGCCTGCCGCTAATTTCGCAATTGTATTGGCGCTTGCAGGAGCAATCAAAACAAGATCTGCCTGGTCAGCAATGTCAATATGGGCAATTTTTGTTGCGTCTGGTTCTGTAAATGTATCTGTATAAACAGGATTGCGAGATAGTGCTTGAAACGTCAAAGGCGTTACAAACTTCGTGGCTGCTTCTGTCATGACCACATAAATGTTCGCTCCCGCCTGTGTTAACTTGCTGACAAGCGCTGCTGTCTTGAAAGCGGCGATGCCTCCGCTCACACCTACTACAATCGTCTTGTTTTTTAACATCGTGCTTTCCTCCATTTAGGCAAAGATGCAAAAAAGCTGTCTTCTTTGGGCAAAGGTGCCGTTATGGCAAACCAAATGTGTACGAAGACAGCTTTCGTTTTTATTCGCTTTTTTCACTGCTCCTCTTTTGGCACACGCTTTGTCAGCTGGTCGTTCACAATTTCCTCAAGGGCAATGCCGACAAACTTATATGACTTCGGCTTTTCCACAAGTGGCACCCGGGCAGAGTCTTCTTTCATTTCACGAGCACGGCGTGCAGAGACTGTAACAAGCGAGTATTTTGAATCCAATTTTTCTAGCAAATTGTCAATTGAAGGGTACAGCATTATTTTTCGACCTCCACAAGTTCTTTGTATTTTTTTATTAGGCGTTCCCGTTTGCAATGTTCAGCTGTTACAATCGCTTTAATCCGCTCAACGGCCCATTCGACTTTATCGTTTTCGACGACGTAATCATACATGGTCATTAAATCAATTTCTTCTTTTGCTACGGTCATCCGTTCATTAATAATGTCTTCTGTTTCCGTGCCACGTCCGACAATCCGGTCACGCAATTCTTTTAAGCTTGGAGGCGCTAAAAAAATAAATACCCCTTCTGGAAATACGGTTCGGACTTTTTGCGCTCCTTGCACTTCAATTTCTAAAATAATGTCTTTCCCAGCATTGATCGTCTCCTGGACATAGTCAATGGGCGTGCCATAATAATTGCCGACATACTCGGCCCATTCTAGTAATTTTCCATCCTCGATCATTTGCTCAAATTGTTCTCGCGTTTTAAAAAAATAGTTGACACCATGCTTTTCGCCTTCGCGTGGTTTCCGCGTCGTCGCCGAAACAGAATACTCAATCGCTGTATTCTGGTTCCGCAATGCCCCGCAAACCGTGCCTTTGCCGACGCCTGCTGGCCCTGATAATACGATAAGCAGCCCTTTTTCTCTTTTCATCAAACTGACTCTACCTCCATTTTCGCTTAGGCGTCTTCCACTCCATCCTCTTTCGTATGTAGCCGTTGGGCGACCGTTTCTGGTTGAACGGCGCTCAAGATGACATGGTCGCTGTCTGTAACAATAACAGCTCTCGTTCGCCGACCGTAGGTTGCATCAATCAACATATTGCGGTCACGCGCCTCTTGCATAATTCGTTTGATTGGCGCGGATTCCGGGCTGACAATTGAAATGATCCGGTTTGCGGAAACAATATTGCCGAACCCGATGTTAATAAGCTTTATCGTCATGAAATAATCCCCCGTTTTCGGTCAGCCATGCATTCTATCATCCATTATACCAAATCTTCTAGGAGTTATACGAATGATTATGAAGTCCCAAGTAGATACGTATTCAATCTTGTATTTTACCTCATTTTTTACAAGACATCAACAAAATGCCCCCTTGCTTAAGGGGCAAGGGGGGTATTTTCTCTCGCGTTGTTCTTTGGTTCCTTTTTAAATAGCTGGAAACCGCCAAGGACGACCGTTGGAATTGCCGCCATGCCAATAACAAGCAGCCATTCTCTAAACCCTAACGCAACTGTATGGAAGACAGGCTGCAACTGAGGCACATAAATAACGGCTACCATTAACAAGATCGAAATGAAAACAGCGCCAACTAAGTATTTGTTTTCAAACAAATGACGGTGGTAAATCGAATATTCGCTTCTGCAGTCAAACACATGGATTAACTGGGCCATGACAAGCGTCAAAAAGGCAACGGTTTGCGCAAGCGTAAGCTGTGCCGGATCATTTTCATAGGTGAGTGAGAAGGCAGCAATCGTTACCGCGCCGATCATAAAACCACGGCTAATGATCTTCCAGCCAAGTCCCCGGGCAAAGACACCTTCGTCTTGTTTGCGCGGCTTCCGCTTCATTACATCCCCTTCCGCTTGGTCCATTCCAAGAGCAACAGCAGGAAGCCCGTCTGTCACTAGGTTGATCCATAAAATTTGAATGGCGACAAGCGGCAGAGGCATGCCGAGCAGAATGGCAAATAACATCACCAAAATTTCGCCAACGTTCGAAGCCAGCATATAGCGGATAAACTTGCGAATGTTTTCGTAAATGTTGCGCCCTTCTTTTATTGCTTCCTTTATCGTAAGGAAGTTGTCATCAGCAAGGACAAGTGACGAAGCTTCTTTAGCAACGTCTGTGCCTGTCACTCCCATAGCGATGCCGATGTCCGCCTGCTTAATTGCTGGCGCATCGTTAACACCATCCCCAGTCATGGCGACAATATCGCCATTCTTTTGCAGTGCTTTGACAATTTTTAATTTATGCTCAGGGGAAACGCGGGCATAGACATACACATCGTCAACGACTTCTTCCAGTTCTTCAACCGATAAACGGGAAAGTGTTTTTCCGTCCATGACTTTTCCGCCCTTTGGCAAAATCTGCAACTCTTTCGCAATCGCGGCAGCCGTCACTTGATGGTCGCCTGTAATCATAACCGTTTTAATTCCCGCTTCTCGGCACTCTTGGATCGCATCTTTTGCTTCTGCCCGAGGAGGATCAATCATGCCTTGGATGCCGACTAATATTAAATTCCTTTCGGCATCATCGCCATCTTTGACATTCTCCTTTCCCATCAAAGGACGGTAAGCAATCGCCAATGTCCTTAGCGCTTTTGATGCCATTTGCTCGACAACGCCCTCAATTTCAGTCTGTTTGGTTGCTGTCAACGTCTCTGTGCGCCCATCCGTGGCAACTGCGTTGCAGCGGGCAAGAACGACATCAGGTGCTCCTTTTGTGACGACATAGGCTTTGCCGCTTTCGTCTTTAACGATCACACTCATCATTTTCCTCGTTGAATCGAATGGAAATTCTTCGACTCGCTTGTAGGTTGCTGCTAGCCCTCCTTTCGTAAAGCCCGCTTTTAAAGCAGCAATGATAATAGCCCCTTCCGTCGGGTCGCCATCAAGAGAAAGGCCGGTTTTGCTTTTTTTCTTTCCCTCTTGTTTTTCAACAAATTGAGCGTTGCTACACAAGACGCCATAACTAAGCAATCGGCAAAAAGTCGGACGTTTTGCAATCGCCACTACTTCTGCGTTTTTCGTAAATTCGCCCTCTGCTTCATAACCTGTGCCACTCACATGAAGCCATTCATTGTTCGCCCATAGCTGCTTGACCGTCATTTTGTTTTGTGTAAGGGTGCCGGTTTTATCAGAGCAAATGACGGTTGCACAACCGAGCGTCTCGACTGCTGGGAGTTTGCGGACAATTCCTTTGCGCTTAATCATTCGCTGCACACCTAGAGCGAGTGCAACAGTGACAATCGCTGGCAAACCTTCTGGGATAGCTGCAACGGCAAGAGAAACACCGGAAATAAACATCGTATGCAAATCATGACCTTGAAGCAAGCCAATCAAGACAATAAGCGCCGTTAAGAATAGGGCGACAGCAATCAACGTTTTGCCAAGCTGCTCCAACCGCCGTTGCAAAGGGGTCATGACAGGTTGCGCTTCTTGCAATAAATGGGCGATTTTGCCCATTTCCGTTTTCATTCCTGTACCGACAACAATGCCAACTCCGCTTCCTTGCGTCACCATCGTTCCCATAAATGCCATGTTTTCCTGATCGCCGATTGGCACATCCAGCTTGGCGATTTCCTGTCCATGTTTGTGGACAGGGACGGACTCGCCAGTGAGCGAGGCTTCATCAATGCGCAAGCCGGCTACGTGGATCAAGCGTATATCAGCGCCAACTCGGTCGCCAGGCCCTATTTTGATCACATCACCAGGGACGACTTCAGCTGAAGGAACGTGCCCCCATTCGCCATTGCGCAGGACATCCACCTTAGGTGCTGACAGCTCCTTTAAGGCATCAAGTGATTTTTCGGCTTTGCGCTCTTGGACAAAACCGAGAATCCCATTTAGCAACACAATGCACATAATTGTAATCGCATCGAGCACTTCGCCAATCAAACCAGATACGAGCGTCGCAGCCAACAAAACAAGCACCATAAAGTCTTTAAATTGCGCCAAAAACGTGGCCAACGCTGATGGCCGTGGCGCTTCTTTTAGTTTGTTCGGGCCATATGTGCTGAGGCGCTTTTTGACATTTTTATCTGTCAATCCTTTCGCTATATCTGTATTTGTTTTGTACTCGACTTCCTCTGGCTTCATGCTATACCATTTCATTGCCTCACCCCACATTCACTTGTACTCACAAGATGCCCCCCTAACTTGTACATGCTTCGGTATACAAGCCATCTTATTCAGTGTCAGGCAAAAAAATGCTATACTCATTGTGAAACATCGTCGCAACGGAAGATGAGGAATGAAGAGGTGAGATACATGTCTTTTGACGGCATGATGACAAGAGCAATCACACATGAATTGCAGCAATTAGTCGGCGGCCGGATTAATAAAATCCACCAGCCATTTAAAACAGAACTTGTATTTACTGTTCGAGCAAAAGGGAAGACCCGTGCCCTTCTCGCCTCTGCCAACGCTGTGTTTGCACGCCTGCACTTAACAACGGAAAAATACGACAACCCCGCCGAGCCGCCAATGTTTTGTATGCTGTTGCGGAAACACCTGGAAGGCGGCATCATTACGTCGATTACCCAACATGGCTATGACCGGATAATTGTCTTAAAAGTCGCCAATAAAGATGAGCTTGGCGATACAACAGAAAAAACGTTGATTGTGGAAATCATGGGGCGACATAGCAACATTATTTTAGTTGACGAAAAAACAAACACGATTATCGACAGCATTAAGCACGTCCGCTTTGACCAAAGCAGTTACCGTCTCGTTGGCCCTGGACAGCCATATAAATGGCCACCAGAGCAAAATAAACTCGATCCTCTTACGGCGACAGAAAAAGATGTTCTTTTCGCGCTTGATTTTCATGGAGGGAAATTGGACAAACAACTTGTCCAATCATTTGCGGGTCTTTCTCCCTTGATCGCAGCTGAAATTGTCGCCCGGGCCAAATTGGCTAACCGGCAAACGTTGCCCCCTGCATTTGTTAGCACGTTGGCACCGTTGAAAAACCACGAGTATACGCTAGAACTCGTGCAAGGTGAAAAAGACTATTTTTCAGTCATTCATCTTAGTCATAAAAACGGGGAACGCCACGTGTTTTCCTCACCAAGTGCTCTTTTAGATCGCTATTACTATGGCAAAGCAGAACGGGACCGGGTCAAACAACAAGCGTTCGATCTGGAGCGCTTGCTCAAAAACGAATACCAAAAAAACAAACGGAAGTTAAAAAAGTTAGAGCAGACGCTTCAACAAGCAGATGAAGCAGACAGCTACCAAAAACAAGGAGAGTTGCTAACTGCCAACATTCATGCCGTTGACCGCGGCGCTTCATCCGTAGACGTCATTGACTATTATGACGAAAATGGCCAAACCATCACCATTGCCCTCGACCCGCAGAAAAGCCCAGCAGAAAATGCGCAGTCCTATTTTAAACGCTACCAGAAAGCGAAGACGGCGCGTATTGAAGTCATGAATCAACAAGAGAAAACAGAACAAGAACTGGCCTATCTTGATTCGCTGCTCGCGCAAATGGCTTCTGCCTCTCCACGCGACATCGAGGAAATTCGCGAAGAGCTGATTGAAGGTGGCTACATTAAAAAGCGGCAACAAGGCAAAAAGAAGAAAAAACAACTGGATAAACCACAGTTAGAAACATACCGTTCTTCTACTGGCATTGAGTTTTTAGTAGGGAAAAACAACCGCCAAAACGACTATTTGACAAACCGTCTCGCACGGCAAGATGACATTTGGCTCCACACGAAAGACATCCCAGGTTCACACGTCGTCATCCGCTCAGCCTCGCCAGATGAAGAAACGTTAACAGAAGCAGCGCTTGTCGCCGCCTTTTTCTCGAAAGCGCGCGACTCTGCTTCCGTTCCGGTCGATTATACAAAAATACGCTATGTGAAAAAACCAAGCGGCGCCAAGCCTGGCTATGTCACATACGACAAGCAGACGACGCTTTTCGTAACGCCAAAAGAAGACATTGTCCGCTCGCTTCGTATCGATTAGAAAACGTACGATGATCGCACAACACACTCCTGTACGGTCGCAGGCGAGAGCGGCAAACAGGAGTGTAGTTAGCCGATTTTATGAGGTACTTCGCCAGCGCACATATATCCACGTCGCTGTCGCCAACAATCCACATCCACTTAGAAGAAGCGATGTGCGAAAATAAGGCGGCAAATAAGAAAAGACAATCTCATTTTTCCCTTCTGCAATCGCCGTGCCGAGGAAAGCATAATTGGCCTTTTCGACTTGCTGCTTCTTCCCATTGACGCTCACTTCCCACCCTTTCTCATAAGGGATTGGGACAGTTAAATGAGTGTCGCCTTTTTTATTGTCGTAGGAAAGACGCAGTGTTCGCCCCTCAAAGGAAACGTGAATGGGTTTGTTTGCCTCACGGGCATACACATATTGGAGCCGTTGATACGTCTCACTTTGAAGCGATAAGTCCTTAAGTGTGTATATGCCTTTTGGCACTCGTAACGACACGATTTCACGAGAAGGAACGCGAATGGTCAAATCATTGGCATCTGTTTTGTAAATCGAACTCCGTGATTTGCGCCACGCTTTGTAATCGTTGACTTGCAATGTAAAACGGGGTGCCGTTTTCGATTGGTTTTGCAAATAAAACGAAACATAATCATCGATTTCCTCGGCAGCCCGGTTCACAAATACAATATCAATGCCGCCGACCTTATCCGTAACAGTGAGTGTGCCGTTCTTGTATGTGCCTCCTACTGCGTTGATTCGCGCCCTTTCCAATACATCTGTCTCTGGAACCGCTTTGGCGGTTGCTTTTCCAGATGCGAGCACAATCCCTTCTAACATCGCATGTTCGCGAACAAGCGGACTGTACTTTTCTAAGTCTTCCTCAAGGAAGACGTTTGACGTTGCCCTGGCAAATGGGAGCAGCCATTGATTTTCATATAACGCATAACGATCATTTTCAGAGAAAAGAGTGAAGCCGTAAGGAATAGCAGTCTCTTCCTTTTTGTCAACTAACTTAAATTGCACGTTCATAAGGCTATGGAGATTGGCGCGATCACCAAAACCGTAATACCGGCTGACACTTTCTCTTCCCATGTCAATTTGCAAATGATCGTAGTAAAACTGGAGAATGTTTCCGTTCAGCACACTTGAATAGGCGCTATTGCCATAAAAACCTTGTATGAGCGGAGTGTTGTTGCGGAAATCGACCATCCATTCGATTCGGGCCAATGGGTGCTTTTTCCTTTTTAACGCTTGTTCGATCAGTTCCCCTTGTTGAGGCGAATCGTATGACTCGCTGCTCATAAAGCGTTCAGATGCTTGTTTTGTACTTGTAGTCGAAAAAAACGTGCTCGCTCCGACGTTAATGAACAGCAATTGGCAAACGATGAACAAGACGCAAAGCAAAGCCACCCTCTGGCGGGACTGGCGCAAGCACAAAACGGCTAACCCACTTACGACAGCCAAAATGGCGATGCCGACTGCATACTGGCTAGAGAAAAAAGGCAATGACAACGTATCGTCAAGAAGAAAAGCGAGCATATAAATCATTACCATGGCAACGACACCACGGGCAAGATCAGGCTTTGTTAGCGCCTGCAAGTGCATCATGCCACGGGCAATCACGCCCCCTACCGCAAATGTCCCTATATACTCAAAGCGAAATTGTGGCGCCGAAAACCCATTAAAGACGCTCGCCACAAACGGGCTGTAATGGAACAAGCAAAACAATAGGGCAATGACGATAAACAAGCGTGCCGTTTTGTCGACATAAAGCTGCTTTATACAAGCAAACAAGACAAATAAAGGAGGCAACAGCCAAAATTTGCTTCCGTATAAAAGATTATCATGGACAGAAAACAGTGGGACTTTGTCTGTAAACGGCGGGCGATAGTTGCTTAAAAAACCGCTAACCGCTGGAATAAACGCCACCGCGCTTATGAAAAAACTGAGCACTGCAATCGCCACATAATAACGCAGTTGAACGTTTATAGTCAGGCGGTCTTCGGGAAAGCGAATCAGCCAGCGTAGCAAAGCGTATACACTTAAAAAGATAAAATGTACATACGAAAAATAAAAGTTATTGATAAGTGACAGGCTCATGGCAGCAATCAGCCAAAACGGGTTTTCTTCCCTGATCAGCTTTTCGACGCCTAGGACAAGCAAAGGCAACCACAAAAAGGCATCAGCAAAAAATTCCCAGTAAATCCCGTGAGTGAAATACATGACACTCACCCCATAAAAAACGGCTCCTAAAAAGGCGTACGGAAGAGACATGTTCATGTAGTGGAATACACTCGTCGCCAGAAAGAGAATCAGCGCCAACCTAGCTGCATTGATATACACAGCTGCCTTTCCCCAGAACAACAGGTCAACGTTGGCAATCAGCCCGCTCATTTCCCCGACATAAACAAGCAGGCAAGAGAAGGAATAAACCATACTTGTTGAAAAATAATAGGCGAGTTGTGAAAACGTGCCTGCGCCTAAACCAAACTGGATCGAATAACTCCAATGACCATTTTTTAACTGTTGGTATAAAAAATGCTTAAAAGGCAGGATTTGCCCAAGTCCGTCATTTAGCCCTACCATAAATCGGCCAGCTGCTGTTTCATAAAAAAACAGAGCGTGGGCGAGCACAGCAACGACGATGCTTGCTCCTCCTACTAACAGCAATTGTTTCTTACTCATGTTAACCCCAACTTATTCCCATTGCGTCATAATGTATGTTTAGCATGCCCTTCGCCAAACCTGCCATTCGTATCCGTGTTGCTTGCAAACACAAAAAAGCCAGCCTTTCTTTAATAGAAAAGCTGACTCAGAATGGTCTGAGTGCGGGTATCGAATTTCCCTTTCCGTTGATCCCCCAAACCGTTAAGGCAACGACAGCGAAAAACAGCTGCTAAGTAAAAGTTGCTCACTACTTGCCGAATTGTTTTTTATATTCTTCTAAACTTAGCCCATACGCATCGGCTCTATACAAATCGCCGTTTGCCTCTAATATCGCGGTTGCATCTTCGACAAAATGGCGGTCGGTCATTGAACTAATGCTCCGGATGACACCAAATAACGCATCGATTTTGGCATTGGCTTTTGCATTTTCATCGACTAAATGAGCAATTGTTTTTTCACAACTGGCTAGTCGCGCTTCAAGCTCTGCCTTTTTCTCGTTCGCTTCTTCCACACAAGCCACCTCTTTCCTTGTATTCCCATTAAGCATACAAAATCATTGTGCTTCTGGAAAGATGTCTTTGTTGTTAAGGAGAAGCCGGTTGTTTTTCCGCTTTGCTGATTAAGGCCAGGCCTTCAAGCACAAGCTCGTGGCTTACGTCGGCAAAACCCCAGTTTTTTAGAATGTCGCTTAACTCCGCTGTACTTTTTCGGTGGCGGCGTTCAGAGACAGTCGCCCATTTAAGCAAATAGTCCGTTTCCTCTTTCGGAAATTGCTGTTTTTGTGCATAGGCTCTCGCCGTCTCCACCGCCATTGCAGGAGCAGGGTTTAACAAGATTGCGATGCCACCTGGTTTTAAAATCCGGGCCATTTCTTTTACACCTTGGTGCAAATCTGGCAGCAAAAACAACACACATGTCGAAAAGGCGATGTCAAAGGCACCGCTTGCGAGAGGCAACGATGCGGCATCCCCTTGCACAGCCTTTGCTTTATGGGCGATCCCTTTCTCCTGAAAAAGGGCATTGGCACGTGTCACCATGCCTGCTGATAAATCGACGCCTGTTAATTCAGACGCTTCCGTTGAGCCTCGGAGCAGCAACCTCCCTGTCCCGCAGCCAATGTCGGCAACGGCTTTTCCTTGCCAACTCCCTGACTGTTGCTTTAAGTGACTGTGAAGCTGCGAAAGCCAATTCGTCGTTGCCATTTGATCAAAAAAATCAACAAGTTGATCGAATTCAGCGCCTTCCATTCGTCTCATCAACACAGCCCCTTCACGAAAAGTTTACAGATTCATCCACGCTTCATCTTTAGGGTTTTTCCGCCAAGCTTCCAATTTGGCTTGTTCTTCGCTCGTAATGGCGCCCCGTTTCTGCGCTTCTTCGACAAGCGTAGCATAAGTCGTTAGCACACGGACAGGAAGCTTAGCGCCATTAAAGTTCTCATCGCTTTGCGAGAGTTGATACGAAAAGATCGCGGCAACGAGCAGTACCTCTGCCCCAGCCGCGCGCAATGCCTCCGCTGCTGCAATGGAACTGCCACCAGTCGAGATTAAGTCTTCGATTACAACTACTTTGCTGCCAGACGGCAAATGTCCTTCAATCGCATTTTGTTTTCCATGGCCTTTAGCGCTCGAACGAACGTAAATCATTGGCAATTGAAGTTTTTCAGCCACAAAAGCAGCGTGTGGGATGCCAGCTGTTGCCGTCCCGGCAATGATGTCAGCGTCAGGGGCAGCCTCTCTAATCATAGCAACTAGCCCCTCAGCAATTTCGTTACGTATATGTGGATAAGATAATGTTAAACGGTTATCGCAATAAATCGGAGACTTTAATCCCGAGCTCCACGTATACGGTTTTGCAGGTGAAAGTGTCACCGCTTTTATATTAAGTAAATGGTTCGCAATGGTTCTGCTAGTCAATGTTCGGTCGCCCCTTTCCAATCTTGGTTCATTTCTCTGTAAACAGCTAGTGGATCTGCTGCTGCTGTAATGCTTCGCCCGACGACAATCGCCCAACTACCGAGCGCTTTTGCTTCCCCTGGTGTGACGACACGCACTTGGTCGCCAACTTGGTCGACTTGCCTGCGAATGCCAGGCGTAACCGTCAAAAACCGATCGCTGCATGCTGCCCGAATAAGGGGGACTTCATGGGCTGAGCAAACAACACCGTCTAATCCACTTTCCTGGGCAAGCTGCGCATACCGTACCACGACTTCATCCATCGCCTTATCGATCAGCAACTCTTCAGCGAGCATACGGCTGTCCGTGCTCGTCAGCTGCGTAACAGCGATGAGTTTCGGCCGCTGTTTTCCTGCTCTTGTCCCTGCATCGAGCCCTTCTAAAGCCGCTTCCATCATTGCTTTTCCCCCTGCAGCATGGACATTGACGACATCGACGTCCAATTCGGCTAAAGCACGCATCGTCCTTCCAACGGTATTGGGAATATCATGAAGTTTTAAATCAAGAAACAACCGATAACCGGCTTCCTTTAATTCATGGACTACAGACAACCCTTCCCGGTAAAACAGTTCCATACCGATTTTTACATCAAGCGTTTCGGCAGCAAACGACTCCAAGAAGCGCTGGCGTTTGGCGTGCTCATCAAAATCCAAAGCGATAAAAAATGGCCTATTCATTCGTTCCAGCTCCCTCCAATCAAGTCAGTGATTGATTGCACTTCCAATCTGTCAAGCCAATGCGGCAGGTCACGAATGATGTTTGGACATGTGTATGGATCCGTAAAATTAGCCGTGCCGACAGCGATGCAGCTTGCTCCAGCAAGTAAAAATTCAATCACATCTTCCGCTGTCTGAATGCCTCCCATTCCAATAATAGGAATGTCGACTTGTTGGCTAACTTGGTGGATCATCCGAAGTGCGACTGGTTTAATGGCGGCTCCCGACAATCCGCCATATTGGTTCGCCAGCACAGGCCGACGCGTTTTGGCATCAATTCGCATACCGAGCAACGTGTTAATCATCGCCAGCCCATCAGCTCCCGCTTTTTCAATCGCTTTGGCGATGGCGACAATATCCGCTACATTGGGAGAAAGTTTGACATAGACAGGCACGGCTGACACAGCCTTGACTTCCTTTGTCAGCTCTGCCGCTATCTCGGGCACTGTTCCAAACGCAATTCCACCCTGTTTCACGTTTGGGCAAGAGATATTCAACTCAATTGCTGAAACGTTCCGTTGTTGTGACAGCTCTGCAGCCACTTCGATGTAATCGTCCATCGTTGAGCCGGCAATATTGGCGAGTATCGGCACATCGTAATCGTCAAACCGTGGCAATTCTTGCTCGATTACCCCTTGAAGCCCTGGATTTTGCAGGCCGATGGCATTGAGCATTCCCGCTTTTGTTTCTGCCACTCGCGGCGTTTCGTTGCCAAAGCGTGCCTCTTTTGTCGTTGCTTTTATCGCAATAGCCCCTAACTGATTTAAATCAAAAAATTGGCCGTATTCTTTTCCGAAACCAAAACAGCCTGATGCCGGCATAACCGGATTTTTCATCTCTAAGCCTGGCAAGCTTATTTGCAAACGTTCCATTACAGCACAACCTCCCCTACTGGAAAGACGGGCCCGTCTGTGCAAATTTTGCGGTACTCATGAGCCTGGCCATTTTCTACGTGGCAAACGCAAGCAAAGCAAGCGCCCACGCCGCAGCCCATCCGCTCTTCAAGGGAAATAAACGCACGCCGTTCCCGGTAACGGGCTGTTAACGCCTTTAACATCGGCGTTGGCCCGCATGAATAGAGAACATCAAAATCGAGGCTTTGTTGGCTAATGACGTCAGTGACAAAGCCAGGAGCGCCGTAACTGCCATCTGCTGTTGCGATATGGACATTGCCCAACTGCTTAAACGGTTGCTCGTAAAAAACATCCGCTTGCGAGGCGAATCCGAGCACAGAAGTAACACGGGCGCCATTTTCTACTAGACGTCTTCCTAAATAATAGAGAGGTGGAACGCCGATGCCGCCCCCAACTAACAACACTTCTTCTCCCCGTTTTGCTTCCTCAAGTGGGAAGCCCTGCCCAAGTGGCCCAAGCACGTCGACTTCGGTCCCTACTCTTTGGGCAGCAAGGCGTTTTGTGCCTGCCCCACCAGCGCGGTAAATCATCGTCACTTGCTCTTTTTCAGGATCGATATTGGCAATGCTAATCGGCCGGCGTAAGAGCAAGTCTTCTGATTCATCCACACGTACATGCAAAAACTGGCCAGGTTGACTCATATGCTTAACCAATTCGCCTTCCAGCACAAGCTCATAGCTGTCTCGAGCAACCTCAGTTTGTTTGACGATCGTTAATCGCCCTTGTTTTTTTCTCATCCTGCTGCCTCCCAACGCTAGTCATACATACAGAGCCACAAGCTTTAGGCAAGTGGCTCAGAAAAAATTACCCGTGTTGCGGCATGCTCCAAGTTGCAAATGTAATCGACTCAAGCACGCTGAGCAGCGCTTGTGCTGTATCAATGGACGTTAAGCAGACAACGCCATTTTCTACGGACTCACGGCGAATCCGAAAACCATCACGCGCTGGTTGTTTGCCTCTGGTCAATGTATTAATGACAAACTGGACTTCGCCTTGGCGGATTAGATCAAGCAAATGAGGTTCCCCTTCATTAATTTTGTTAACGACTTTGACTGGGATGCCCGCTTCTGCCAGTACATTTGCCGTCCCGGATGTGGCCACAAGGCTATAGCCAATTTCATGGAACCGTTTGGCAATGCTGACTGATTCATTTTTATCTTTATCAGCGATTGTAAACAATACCGCACCGTGGGCAGGGATGTTCATGCCTGAAGCAACAAGGCCCTTGTAGAGCGCTTTTTCCAACGTTTGATCCCGCCCCATTACTTCACCTGTTGATTTCATTTCCGGGCCGAGGGAAATATCGACGCGGCGTAATTTGGCAAAGGAGAACACTGGCACTTTTACAGACACTTCCTCCGTCTCTGGGTGGTAGCCTGATTGGTAGCCGAGCTGGCGCAGTGTTTTGCCGAGCATGACATGCGTGGCAACTTTAGCCATTGGCACGCCCGTAATTTTGCTTAAAAATGGCACGGTCCGGCTTGAGCGCGGGTTTACCTCAAGGACATAGACGTCATCTTTATGCCAAACAAATTGGATGTTCAAAAGACCGACAATGTTTAACCCTTTAGCTATGCTCGTTGTCCGCTCAATTAAGCGTTGCTTCAAATGGTCTGGCACGGTTTGCGGCGGATAAACAGCAATCGAATCGCCAGAATGGACGCCTGCCCGTTCAATATGTTCCATAATCCCAGGAATGTAAACGTCGTTGCCGTCACTAATCGCATCGACTTCTAGTTCTTTTCCTGTCAAATAGCGGTCGACAAGCACAGGGTGCTTCGGATTCACTTTAACTGCCGTCTGCATATAGCGCAGCAACTCTTCCTCATGGTAGACAATTTCCATTGCCCGGCCGCCAAGGACATACGAAGGGCGCACTAAAACAGGATAGCCGATTTTACGGGCAATAGCGACAGCTCCGTCAACGGATGTAGCTGTTTTGCCAAGCGGCTGCGGAATCCCTAGTTCTACAAGTGTTTGTTCAAACTTGTCCCGGTCTTCTGCCCTGTCCATATCTTCAAGCGTTGTGCCAATAATGGAAACGCCCCGCTCTGCTAAAGCGGCTGCTAGATTAATAGCTGTTTGCCCACCAAATTGGACAATCACGCCTTTTGGTTTCTCTAAACCGACGACGTGCATCACATCTTCAACTGTCAATGGCTCGAAGTAGAGTTTGTCTGAAGTAGAAAAGTCTGTCGACACCGTTTCTGGATTGTTGTTCATAATAATGGCTTCATAACCGGCTTCCTTAATGGCCCATACTGTATGGACGGTCGCATAGTCGAACTCAATTCCTTGTCCAATGCGGATAGGGCCTGAGCCTAAAACAAGAATGCTCTCTTTTTCTGTCCGCTGTGATTCATTCTCTTGTTCGTAGGTGCTGTAAAAGTAAGGCGTTGGTGAAGCAAATTCTGCTGCACAGGTGTCAACCATTTTATATACGGGCACAATTCCTGCCTGTTGCCTTACTGCAAAAACATCTTTCTCTTCACTGCCCCACTTGCGGCCAATGTAGGAATCTGAAAAGCCAGCACGTTTCAGGCGCAATAACATCGCCTCATTGCTACGGGCCTCGTTTATCGTCTCTTCTAGAGCAACAATACGCGCAAGCTTTTGCAAGAAAAAGCGGTCGATGCTTGTCGTTTCATAAATGGTCTCTACTGAAATGCCTTTTCGCAGCAAAGCGCCAATCGCAAACAGCCGTTCATCGTCTGCTTTTGCTATTTTTTCTAATAGCTCGTCTTCCGGCTTCTTTTCTAACTGTTCATCGAACAAATGATCATAGCCAGCTTCTAGAGAGCGAATTGCTTTTAAAAGCGATTCTTCCAAGGAGCGGCCGATTGCCATCACTTCTCCTGTCGCTTTCATTTGCGTACCAAGTTTGCGGTTGGCTGATTCGAATTTATCAAACGGCCAGCGCGGTATTTTCGCGACGACATAGTCAAGGCTCGGTTCAAAGCTGGCATACGTCGTTTCTGTTACTGGATTTTTCAGTTCATCCAAATGGTAGCCGACTGCAATTTTGGCTGCGATTTTCGCAATCGGGTAGCCTGTCGCTTTCGAGGCCAGCGCCGAAGAGCGGCTCACCCGCGGGTTGACTTCAATGATGTAATACTGGTCGCTGTGTGCATCAAGGGCAAACTGGACATTGCAGCCACCTTCTATGCCAAGAGCGCGGATAATCGAAAGGGCTGAATTTCTCAACATTTGGTAGTCGTTATCAGAAAGCGTTTGGCTAGGTGCAAATACGATGGAATCGCCAGTATGGACGCCAACAGGATCAAAGTTTTCCATGTTGCAGACGACGATGGCTTCATCTTTGCTGTCACGCATCACTTCGTATTCTACTTCTTTAAAGCCAGCAATGCTCTTTTCGACTAAACATTGTGTAACAGGGCTGTATTTTAATCCGCTCGCAACGATTTCTGCTAAATCTTCATCATTATAAGCAATCCCCCCGCCAGTGCCGCCAAGCGTATAAGCAGGACGAATAATGACAGGGTAGCCAATCGTTTCGACAAAGGCGAACGCTTCGTCAAGCGTATGGACGATTTCACTTTCTGGAACTGGTTCGCCAAGCACGTTCATTAACGCCCGAAATTGTTCTCTGTCTTCTGCTTGCTCAATCGCATCTAGTTTCGTGCCGAGCAGCTCGATTTGATACTGCTCAAGAATCCCAGCATTTTTTAATTCAAGCGCCATGTTTAAGCCCGTTTGTCCGCCTAATGTCGGCAAAAGGCCGTCGGGGCGTTCTTTGCGGATAATCCGGGTAACAAATTCAAGCGTGAGCGGTTCAATATAAACCCTATCCGCCATTGCTGTATCTGTCATGATTGTCGCTGGGTTCGAATTAATTAAAATGACTTCATACCCTTCTTCTTTCAGCGCTTGGCATGCCTGCGTTCCGGCATAATCAAACTCTGCTGCCTGTCCAATTACAATGGGCCCTGAGCCGATAACAAGTATTTTTGTTAAGTCTGTCCGTTTTGGCATATTCACACGCTCCTAGCTGTTATGCGTAAACTTTTCCTTTTTTTTCGGTCATCATGTGGATAAACGTATCAAATAAATGGCTGGCGTCATGAGGGCCAGGCGATGCTTCTGGATGATACTGCACGCTAAATGCATGCCCTTCTTTATGGCGAAGGCCTTCAACGGAGCCATCATTGACAGCCACATGTGTGAGCTTGAGCGCAGTCCCTTCCAATGACGCAGCATCGACTGTATAGCCGTGGTTTTGGGCGGTAATGTCAATTCGTCCAGTAGCGAGCTCCCGTACGGGGTGGTTGGAACCACGGTGGCCAAATGTCATCTTGCTCGTCGTCGCTCCACAAGCAAGCGCCAGCAATTGGTGGCCTAAGCAAATGCCGAAAAGAGGGATATCGCCAAGCAGTTGCTTGACTGTTTCCACTGTCTCAGGGACATTTTCTGGGTCGCCTGGTCCATTTGAAACAAGCACACCATCGACGCCAAGGCGCTTAATCTCATCTGCACCTGTATTGTAAGGGACAACGACGACATCACAATGGCGGTCGATGAGTGATTGCAGAATACCATGTTTCATGCCGCAATCGATTAAAGCAACCCGCATGCCTTTCCCTGGTACATGGTAAGCAGTATTCGTTGATACACGGGCAACTTGGTCAGTAAGCGGCTTGCTTTCCCGCAAACCCCTTGCCACTTGTTCGACGTCTACATCAAGATCGCAAATGCGGCCACGGCGTGTGCCATGTGCGCGAATTTTTCTTGTTAACATGCGTGTATCAATGCCAGCAATCCCAGGAATGCCTTTGGCGGCAAGTAGGTCGTGCAGCGATTCTTGTTTGCGCCAATGGCTTGGTTCGTGCTCGATTTCACGCACAATCAATCCGGCAATCGCTGGTTGCAGTGATTCAAAATCGTCGCGGTTAATGCCATAATTGCCAATTAGCGGATAGGTCAGCATGACGATTTGCCCGCAATAAGAGGGATCAGACATAATTTCTTGGTAGCCAGTCATGCCCGTATTGAAGACGACTTCCCCGCTCATTTCGACATCAGCGCCAAATCCTTCTCCTCTTAAAACTGTACCGTCTTCAAGAACAAGCAGTTTATTCATTGGTGATACGCTCCTTTTTATACACAGTTTTTCCTGCCACCATCGTCGCTTGTGGGATGCCTGCACAGTCCCAGCCAGCAAAAGGGGTATTTTTGCCTTTCGACAAAAACATACTCGGGTCAATGGTTTCATTTGCCTTTAAGTCAATCAGCGTTAGATCGGCTGCTGCCCCAACTTGGAGTGTCCCATATGGAAGATTAAATGTTTGCGCCGGCTTGACTGTCAACCAATCGATAAGCTGTTTTAGCGTAAATGTTCCTGGCTTGACAAAATGTGTATATAAAAGCGGAAAGGCGGTTTCCAATCCGACGATGCCAAATGGCGCCCGTTCGAGTGAAGCACTCTTTTCTTCTGCTGTATGCGGCGCATGGTCAGTTGCTATGAAATCAATCGTGCCATCGAGCAAACCGGCTACTAATGCGTCACGGTCTTCTTTTGCGCGAAGAGGCGGATTCATTTTAAAATTCGGATCTTTGCCAATGATATCGTCTTCGCATAAAAGCAAGTGATGTGGTGTCACTTCTGCGGTTACGCGTATGCCTGCTTTTTTCGCATCACGGATCGTACGCACCGATTCTTTTGTGGAAACATGGCAGACGTGATAGTGAGCACCAGCCGCTTCGGCCAGCAACACATCGCGGGCGATATGGACGGCTTCACAAACAGAGGGAATGCCATTCAAGCCGTGTGCTTTTGCATAGTGGCCTTCGTGAACAGCGCCGCCATTTATAAGTGAATTGTCTTCGCAATGGGCGACAACGGCCATATTTAATGCTGCTGCTTCTTTCATTGCCGAAAGCATCATCCCTGCTTCTTGAATGCCGACGCCATCGTCTGTAAAAGCGAATGCCCCCGCTTCTTTTAATGCCTTAAAGTCTGTTAACTCTTGGCCAAGTTGCCTTGTTGTAATCGAAGCATACGGAAGCACGCGCACCACTGCCGTTTCCGAAATACGCGCTTGCAACAGGTCCAATTGTTCAGCATTGTCAGGGACAGGGCGCGTATTGGGCATAGCTGCCACTGTCGTAAAGCCACCCCGTGCCGCGGCTTTAGTTCCTGTTTCAATTGTTTCTTTCTTCTCGCCACCTGGTTCACGCAAATGAACATGTACGTCAACAAAACCTGGGCTGATCAACAAACCTGTTGCATCAAATTGTTCACGAATGTCCCCATCAGCAACATGCTCAACAATTTTTCCGTCTTTTATATACACATCTTTAGCTACTTGTTCGCCATTTTCGTCAAGAATAAACCCACCAGTCACTTTCATTGCCATTGTCGCTCATCCCCTTTTTTGTAGTCTAATCGCTGTTATGCAAGTGCCCGCTTTAACACAGCCATGCGTACGGCAACGCCATTGGCGCTCTGTTTGTAAATCCGTGACCGTTTGCACTCAACGAGCACGCTCGCGATTTCAACGTCTCGGTTAACAGGTGCGGGGTGCATGATGATACTTTGTTTTGCCATTAGTGCTTCACGTTGTTCGGTTAAACCATATGCTTGATGGTACGCCTCTTTAGAAAATAGCGCGTTGTCATCATGACGTTCATGTTGGACGCGAAGCATCATCAGGACATCTGCTTGTCTGGCAGCTTCGTCCATTGAGACGTGCGTGTACGTATCTGTAAACTCACCCATCCACTCAATTGGCCCAGCAACGGATACACGAGCGCCGAGCCTTGTCAAAATGTCTGCATTGGAGCGAGCTACACGGCTATGAGCCAAGTCACCAGCAATGACAACATGTAAGCCTGAAAACGAGCTGAATTCTTGTTTGATTGTTAATAAGTCAAGCAGCGATTGAGTTGGATGGTTGCCACAGCCATCGCCTGCGTTAATGATTGGCACTGACAGTCCCTTTAACTCATGAAAGTAAGCGTCTTGGCGGTGGCGAATGACAAGCGCGCTTGCTCCAATTGATTCCAGTGTACGTGCTGTATCATACAGGCTCTCTCCTTTTTGCGTGCTCGCGTGCTGCCCATCGAATTGCAGCACTTCTAAGCCGAGGCGCCGCTCAGCGACTTCAAAGCTAAAGCGGGTTCTCGTGCTCGGTTCAAAAAACAAGTTCGCCACAAACAGTTGCATCCTTGGTTTCCAAACAGCTCCAGCCGCAAATGATTCAGCCGTTTTTAGGAGGTCTAACACCTCGCTTACACCCATCTCATTCATCGTGCACAAGCCTTTTTGTGTGGCTTTCTCGATTTGTGCGCTTAACATGTAGTCGGCCTCCTTTTTTTAAGCAAACGTCTATGGCAACAATTAGGCGCGAATCAGCGCTTTTAATTGGCGTCTGATTCAAACATGTCTTTTTGTCCGTAACTAACACTGCGGTTCGGCAACAACCCGTGAAGAATAAGGCCGATGACCGTCGCAAGGGACATGCCGGCAATTTCAAACGAATCAGTAAAGCGGACCGCAGCACCGCCAATGCCAATCACCAGGATAATGGAAGCAATCACCATATTTCGTTTTTCACCCATGTCAACTCGATTATCGACAAGCATTCGAATGCCAGCCGAGGCAATAATGCCAAATAGGAGGATCGAAACACCGCCCATTACTGCTGGAGGAATCGAACTAATCAATGCCGCTACTTTGCCGACAAAGGCGAATGCGATAGCCAACACGGCGGCGCCGCCGACAACAAATACGCTGAACACTCTCGTGATGGCGACAACACCGACGTTTTCGCCGTAAGTGGTATTTGGCGGACCGCCAACTGCGGCTGCAATCATAGTCGCCAACCCATCCCCCATCACCGTTCTGTGCATTCCTGGTTGCTTAAGAAAGTTTTTGCCAGCTACTTTGCTTAATACCATCAATTGGCCCGTGTGTTCTGCGAGCGTTACGAGAGCCACTGGCGCCATGATTGCAACAATGGCCCAGTTAACTGTTGGCGAATACGTCACAAATGGAACGATTAATTCAGGGACAGAGAACCAGCTGGCTGTGCGGATCGGTTCTAAATCAATCAACCCTTGCCAAAGGGCGAACAAGTAGCCAGCAATTAAGCCTAACAAAATCGGGATTAAGTTTAGAAATCCTTTGAAATACATCGTTGCGACAACAGCTACGAATAAAGTGACGCCTGCCGTAGCGATATGAACGAGGCTATATTCTTCTGAATTAGGCAAATACATGGCATTTCCAACAGCGGTTGTGGCTAGGCTTAACCCAATTACCATAATCACTGGGCCGACAACAATTGGCGGCAATACTTTTGTAATCCAGCCTGTACCAGCGAATTTAATAAACAGGGCGACAATCCCATATACCAAACCGGCAAAGAAACTGCCGACCATCGCTCCCTCTATCCCGCCAAGTGCCTGCGAGGTTGTCAGTGGCACGATAAAAGCAAAGCTGGAGCCGAGGTATGCAGGAACTTGCCCTTTTGTGACAAGAATAAATGCAAGTGTTCCGAGACCGCTTGAAAAAAGAGCTGTAGCCGGGCTCATGCCAACAAGAAAGGGAACAAGTACAGTTGCCCCAAACATGGCGCATAAATGCTGTAAGCTAAACAGCAGCCACTCTCCAGGGCGTGGAATTTCTTTGATGCCTAATCTCATGTTCGTTTGCTTCATAATTAATCTCCTTCGCTTCCTAAGCTAATAAAAAACCTCCTGTGCAAGCACAGGAGGCGGCAAGAAAGAAGCGCAGGCAAAAAACAGCGTGCGTTTCGGTCCTCTTGCCAGCCTCACTGGACTGCGTTTAAAGAGGGTTTATATAATTGTCACAGTGTCTTGGGCGTCTACTTCCCGTAGTTGCGCCGAGATTCGTTCTTTTTTAGAGGTCGGCACGTTCTTGCCAACATAATCAGGACGGATCGGCAGTTCCCGGTGCCCCCGGTCAATAAGAACAGCAAGTTGGATCGATGCTGGACGGCCAAGATCGACCAGTGCATCCAGAGCAGCTCGCACAGTCCGCCCAGTATAAAGGACATCATCGACAAGAATAATGGTACGGCCGGTAACATCAACGGGAATATTGGTGCCGCGCAAAAGTGGCTCATTGTTTGATGTCGACGGCGTCAAGTCATCCCGGTAAAGGGTAATGTCGACTTCGCCGACAGGAACAGCCTGCCCTTCAATTTCCTCAATCCGTTCAGCTAGCCGTTTGGCCAGATAAATACCACGTGTTTTAATGCCGACAATCACACAGTTATCAACGCCTTTGTTGCGTTCAATCACTTCATGGGACATTCGTGTAATCGCGCGGCGAATCGCATCGCCATCTAAAATGATTCTCGAAATTGCGATCCCCTCCTCTGTACAAAAAATCCCTGCTGTCCTAAAGGCAGCAGGGATTTTTGGCATACTTCACCTATGCCATTCCGTCTCCTTGCCAGCCTCACAGGACTCGTTTAAAGGACGTTTTCTATCTCACTCATTATTGCAAACTCGTCAATGGTTGTCAATGGACATTTCGCAAATCAACGAGCAATTTTTCCATCTCTGCTGGGAGAGGTGCAGAAAAACGGAGTCGTTCCCCTGTTCGTGGATGGGTAAAGCCAAGTGTTTCCGCGTGCAAAGCTTGGCCATTGATCGGGAGCGTTTTTTTCGGACCATATTTCGGATCGCCTGCTAATGGATGGCCGATATAGTTGAAATGGACGCGGATTTGGTGTGTTCGTCCCGTTTCCAGTTCACAAGATATATAACTATATTGTTTGAACGTTTCCTCCAGTGAAAAATGGGTCACAGCCGGCCGGCTGTTGACATGGGTGACAGCCATCTTCTGGCGGTCTTTTGGGTCTCGACCGATCGGTGCGTCAATCGTCCCTTTTGCATGTGGGATCACGCCATGAACGATTGCTTTGTAACGTCTTTCAGTCGTCTTTGCTTTTAACTGGGCCGCCAAATGCTCGTGGGCAGCGTCATGTTTTGCAGCCATAATGAGACCCGATGTATCTTTGTCAATACGGTGGACAATCCCTGGACGAATTTCCCCATTAATGCCTGAGAGGTCTTTGCAATGAAACAACAGAGCATTGACGAGCGTGCCACTCTCATGTCCAGGAGCAGGATGGACAACCAAGCCCCGGGGCTTGTTGACGACGATCACATCGCTATCTTCATAAACAACGTCTAACGGGATATCTTCCCCTAAAAGTTCCACTTCCTGGGCTGCTGGTTCTGTCAGCGTGACTTTGTCGCCTTGCTGAACTTTTGAATTTGTTTTGACTTCTTTCTCATTGACAAGCACAGCTCCTTCATTTATCCAGCGTTGAACCGCTGTCCGCGATGCTTGTCCGTGCAAATCAACGACCACTTTATCAATACGCTGTTCGTGGTGTTCTTTTGTAATGATCCATTGCTCCATTTATCGTGTGCTCCTTTTTTCATTGCGCCCTTGAATCAATATGTTTAGTAAAAAAAGGCCGACGCCAATGGTCAAGGCTGAATCAGCGATATTAAAAATCGGGAAATCGCCAAATGTATCGATAAAATCGACGACTTCTTGCCGTAAAAGGCGGTCAATGAAATTGCCAATCGCCCCTCCTAGCACAAGTCCGAGAGCGATTTTTAACAAGCGGTTGCCTTTTGCTTCTGTTTGGATGAGATAAATGATCACACCAACAATGATGGTGGTAACGACGTAAAAGAACCACATTTGGCCTTGCAAAATGCCGAAAGCGGCTCCTGTATTGCGATGAGAATATAGGTAAAGGACTTGATCAATAATCGGGATTCGTTCGCCCAACTCCATAGAAGTTACGACTAGCCACTTCGTTAACTGGTCTAGTGCGATAATGATCAGTGCCACTATGTATGCCATTGCTTTTCCCCCACTTCATATACATAGGGTAAGTGTAGCATAAATCCATGAAAATGTCCGCTTCAGATTAAAGCAAACGCGCGCGTCGTGCCAAAAACGAGCGACCTTTCGACACTGCCCAACCCCTAAGTCAATTCTTGCTTATATGAAGTTTGCGAGCGTTTACTTGTTTGTAAGCGCCCGCTAGCGGTGAGCAATCTTAGTCGCGGCGATATCGTTTGTAATGGTCGTTGCGTTCAATTTGGACACTGTCAGGGCCATGATAACCGTCTATCCCCGTTGATAAGAAGCCTTCATATGCCTCTACTCCGTTTGCGCCATACTCGTCCGTATCCCCTGTTTCCTCGTCATATTCCGGCGATGTATCATGGAAACGGGCAACAGATTGGTATGCGTCTTCGCCGTCAAAAAAGGTAGCGTCCTTATCATCATTGTTATAAGCTTCAAACCCTTTTAAGACATCTTCCTCAACAGGGCGGTACTCCTCAAACGGCCTGCTTTCTTCCACTACCGTTCTCGCTGCTGGATAAGCTTCCAAGCGCTCATAAGGAATCGCTTTCCCTGTCTTCTCGCAAATGCCGTACGAACCATCGTTAAATTTTTCCAGTGCATGTTCAACTTCATGAAGTTCATCTTTTATATGATTGTGAACAGCTTGGTCCTTTTCCCGTTCGAATAAGTCCGTCGCTGTATCAGCAGGATGGTTGTCATACTGTGATAGTTCCCCTGTATCATGGTCATTGATTTGATTGGCAAGTGTTTGTTCTAACTCGTGCTTTTGTTGTTGTAATGCTTGTTTTAGTTTTAACCACTTTTGATCCATGCTAACATCCCCCTTCTTGAAATTAGCATCACCAAAAACAGCCGTTTTTGCCCAAGCAAATCTAACCAGATCGGAAATACAAAAGAACACGAAAAAAGCTAGTCGAGTGTACACTCGACTAGCTCAAGACTCCTCGTTCAATGGGATGTGGACACAAGCTGATCGTTGCCTTAAACGACGTCATTGTAGTGGTTCGTAACGGTTTGGGCACATGACAAGCACAAAGTAGGATGCTTTTCATCTGCTCCAACTGTATTGGAGACTTGCCAACAACGCTCGCACGTTTCGCCTTCCGCTTTTTCCACAAGCACAGCAACATCCGCAAATTGTTGTGCAGCTGCTGGCACTTCGTCGCCGTCATTAGCGATTTGTACATTGGAGACAATGAATAGTTTTTTCAAGCCTTCGGTCGCTTCAAGCAGAGCACGTGCTTGCTTATTTGGATAAAGCGTCAACGATGCTTGCAGCGACTTACCAATTACTTTCTCATTTCGGGCTACTTCTAATGCTTTAAGCACATCCGCTCGGATATCCATAAAGGCTTGCCAGTGTGCTTTTAACTCATCTGTACCGCTTAATTCTTCGGCAGTTGGCATATCCGTGAGTTGTACGCTTTGTTCGCTGACGCCAGGAATGTTTTCCCATACTTCATCTGCCGTGTGAGGCAAAATCGGGGCAATCAGTTTAGTCAGTGCCGTCACTACCTCATACATTACCGTCTGGAAAGCGCGGCGTTCAGGATGGTCAGCGTGTTCGATATAAAGCGTATCCTTTGAAATGTCCATATAAAAGGAACTCAATTCCACCGTGCAAAAATTGCGGAAGTGATTATAGACATTTAAGAACTGATACTCATTGTAGCCTTCATGCATGCGTTTCGTTAGCTCATTTAAACGTACAAGCAAAAACGCATGCACGCCTGTTAGTTGATCCCGTGGGACAGCGTTGATTTTCGGGTCAAAATCATGCAAATTGCCAAGAAGAAAGCGGAATGTATTGCGGATCTTCCGGTATGTTTCGGCAACTTGTTTTAAAATCGAATCAGACACGCGGCTGTCGGCTTGATAATCGACAGATGCCACCCAAAGCCGTAGAATGTCCGCGCCAAGCTGTTTCATAACGGTATTTGGCACAACAATGTTGCCAAGGGACTTGCTCATTTTTTTGCCTTCGCCGTCCATCACAAAGCCATGGCTCAGCACCCCTTTATACGGAGCAACGCCATTAATTGCAACCGAAGTAGATAGCGAAGAGTTAAACCAACCACGGTATTGGTCGCTGCCTTCAAAATAAAGGTCCGCCGGGAACACAAGGTCATTTCGTTCCCGTAAAACGCCTTGGTGCGACGATCCAGAATCAAACCAAACGTCCATTATATCGGTTTCTTTTGTAAAATGGCCATTCGGGCTGTGCGGAGAAGTGAATCCTGGCGGCAGCAAGTCTTTCGCCTCACGTTCAAACCAGACATTTGAGCCATGCTCACGGAACAAGTTCGAGACATGTTCAATCGTTTCCTCGCTAACAATTTCAGTGCCATCCTCGCCATAAAAAACCGGAATTGGCACGCCCCACGCACGTTGCCGCGAAATACACCAGTCGCCACGGTCACGGACCATATTATGCAGCCGCGTTTCCCCCCACGCTGGAATCCATTCTGTATTTGCGACCGCTTGTAGCAATTCCTTACGAATATTGGCGATTGAGGCAAACCACTGCGACGTTGCCCGGAAAATGACAGGCTTTTTCGTACGCCAATCATGAGGGTACGAGTGAGTAATAAACCCGAGCTTTAACAGAGCGCCTACTGCTTCTAGTTTCTCAGTCACCATTTTGTTAATGTTGTCATAAAATTCACCTTCAAAACCTGGCGCTTCACTCGTCATTATCCCTTTGTCATCAATAGGGCATAACACATCTAGCCCGTATTTTTGGCCGACAACAAAGTCATCAACGCCGTGCCCAGGGGCCGTATGGACACAGCCAGTACCAGCATCCAACGTCACATGCTCACCATTCATGACAATGGAGTCACGATCATAAAACGGATGGCGGCAAACAATATAGTCCAATTCTTTTCCTGTGACTGTCTTTTCAACAACCACATCTTCCCAACTTAATTCCGTTTGGACATGTTCAAGCAAACCGCTTGCTACAACAAATGAACGGCCGCCCGTGCGCACGACGCTGTATTCCAATTGAGGATGGACGGTGATGCCTAAGTTTGCAGGAATGGTCCATGGTGTCGTCGTCCAGATAACTAAAGCAGCATCCTCAGGCAATACCCCTTTTCCATCTGCAACTTGAAAGGCGACATAAATGGAAGCGGAACGTTTGTCGTAGTATTCGATCTCTGCTTCCGCTAAGGCAGACTCCGAAGATGGCGACCAGTAAACAGGCTTTTTGCCTTTATAGATATAGCCTTTTTTAGCCATTTTCCCGAAAACTTTGATTTGCTCCGCTTCAAATTCTTTTTCCAACGTAATATAGGGCTTCCACCAGTCGCCGCGGACGCCGAGCCGCATGAACTGCTGGCGTTGGCTATTTATTTGCTCAAGTGCATACTCTTCGCAAAGCTTGCGAAAATCGGCAATGCTCATTGATTTTCGGTCTACTTTTTTGTTTTTCGTTAATGCCGTTTCAATCGGCAAGCCATGGGTATCCCACCCAGGAACATATGGGGCATGGAAGCCAGACATGGATTTGTAGCGTACGATAAAGTCTTTAATGATTTTGTTAAGTGCGTGCCCCATATGAATATCACCGTTTGCATATGGAGGGCCGTCATGCAAAACAAAGTAAGGACGGCCTTCTGTGCGTTCTTGCACTTGTTTATAAATGTCCATCTCTTCCCATTGTTCTTGGCGTTTCGGTTCGCTATTTGGCAAGTTGCCACGCATCGGAAACGCCGTTTTCGGCATTAGTAATGTTTGTTTATAATCCACCGTTTTCGCTCCTTTATTTGTTAAAAACAAAAACCTCCCCGTCCCAAAAAGGGACGAGAAGGTTTTCCCGCGGTACCACCCTCATAGAAAAAGCGCTGGCGCCTTTTCCACTTCACGCCGTTAACGTAGGCAGCACGCACCCCACTACTAGCACAAATGGATAAACATATGTGCGGTTCGCAGGCAGAACTCAAGGGCGATTCAGGGCAAGCCCATGCACCGGGCTTCCACCACTCCCGGCTCGCTTTGGCATGTACGCGATTGCCCACTGTCCCTATCCTTGTTTTTAACGTTCATTCATTTTATGGTTTCATTATAAGGACGGTTCCCAGAAAATGCAACTGGTTATACGTTTTCCTGCTCTTCTTGTTCTTTGAGCAGTTCCTCTTCGTCAAAATCTTCGTTCCCAGCAAACTGTTCCCAGTCTTCCGTTTGCAGCATTTCCATTTGTGCTTCAATCAACATTTTGAAGCGCATTTTATAGACAGATGCTTGCTTTTTAAGCTCTTCCATTTCCATCATGACTTTCCGTGACTTTGAAAGCGCCTCGTTCACGATTCGATTCGCATTTTTCTCTGCTTCTTTCACGATCAACTGCGCTTCCTTTTGGGCATTGCTGCGCAAATCGTCGGCCGCTTCTTGTGCAACGAGAATCGATTTATTTAGCGTCTCTTCAATATTAGTAAAATGGGAAAGCTTTTCATCAAGCGCAGTCACTTGCTCAAACAAGTCTTTCTTTTCACGCAGCACCGCTTCATAGTCTTTAATGACTTGGTCCAAAAACTCATTGACTTCATCTTCGTCATATCCGCGGAAAGCACGGGTAAATTCTTTATTATGAATATCCAACGGCGTTAAAGGCAACGCAGCCACCTCCATCACAGACTCATCATCCATTTATTTTTTTCGACATCGTCTTTGCTTATTCCTTCTTTTTCGCGGAAAATCCTCCATTTTGCCTCGTCTCGCTATGTAAAACTAGCTTTTTTTGCCAAGCACTAGCCGGTACTTGTCCTTTTTTGTCACGCCTTCTTGCTTTAATACTTTAGCCCGGCCAGCCCCTCTTACAGACAAATCATCGCCAATTGCCACGCGGAAGCTAGGATGTTCTACTACCTTCCAGTTGACTTTCACGAGCCCCTTGCCGATCAAGTCAGCCGCTTTCGCTCTTGATAGGCCATACAAAGCGCTCAAGAGGGCATCTAAGCGCAGAGAGGACACAGTCACTGGCTTCTCTTCCCACTTCTCGTCAGGCAAATCAAGCGTATCGGTTTCTTCTAAAGTAACGGTTGCCTTGCCAACTTGCTTAAGCGCAATGGCGATATAAGCACTTGCCTCTTTCGTACAGGCGACATAAAACGCATTGTCCGTAACGGAAATATCGCCGAACGTTTCCCGTTTCATGCCTGTATTCATTAATGCGCCAAGCACATCCCTATGTGTAAGCGTCACAAATTTATTCGCGTAGGCGGCTTTAAAAAGGGAAATGTCCCAATCGATTGGCTCATTTTTTAAGTAAGCAGGGCGAATGGACGCACGTTTGCGCTCGCATCCATCGGCTCCGCCAAAAAACTGCAAATCGATCTCTCCGTCTTGGCCAATAACGGACTTCGCAACTTCTTGCATTCGCGGATCAAGAAAACCAGTTAACTTTTCTTGATGATAGCGGGTTGCCTGTTCACGAAGAGTTTGGATATGGTCAATAAACGGGCGCTCTTCTTCGCGAAAGTGTTCATACATTTTAAGTCCCACCTACAGCCACGACAAAATCATTTGCTGCAAAGGGTAAAGCCCTTGCCTTGCCAAGTTGAGGACGATAATGGCGACAACTGGCGACAAATCAATCATGCCAAGTGGCGGGATAAAGCTGCGAAACATATCTAAATAGGGATCAACCACTTTCCCAAGCACTTGCCCGAAAGCCGAATCGCGGCCGCCCACCCATGACATTAGAATGTAAATGAAAATCGCTATTAAATACAAAAAGGCGGCATTTTGAAGCAAGTTAAAAATAAAGTTGACCATTGTTTCCATTTGTGATTCCGTCACCTACTTTCCTCATACCGTGCTATCTGTTTGTCTTGTGACCCAATCACTGATTGAGCCAGTAATTTCCACGTTGTCTGGCGTACAAAGAAAAATGCCTGGTCCGATTTTTTGAATGTCTCCTCCAATAGCATAAACGGTTCCACTTAAAAAATCTACTATTCTTAACGCTTGCTCTTGTTCAATCCGCAATAAATTGATGACAACCGCCTTGCGTCGTTTCAAATGGTCGGCAATGTCTTGAGCTTCATCATAAGAGCGCGGTTCCAGTAATATCATTTTCGCTGATTTTTGCACACTTTGCAAGCTTACAATGTTTTGATTTTGTTCCATCCCTGCAGTCTGCTTTTCTTTCGGTGCCCTTCCCTTCTCAAGCGCAGGGCGTTCGTCACGCTGTTCAGGTTCTTCTACATAACGCTCGACTTCTTCAACGTGGTCATCTAGGTTAAAGTAACGCTTGAACTTTGTTTTAAAGCCCATGGCCTTCCTCTCCTTTTTTACGACTCCTCTTTGCCAACAAGAGACGTTCCAAGACGGATAAACGTTGCGCCTTCCTCGATTGCAACTTCAAAATCGTTAGACATCCCCATTGACAACTCCGTGCACGGGGCATATGAAAGCTTGTCCGCCTTTATTTGGTCGCGAAGCTCTCTGAGCTTTGAAAAAATCGGCCTCGTTCGTTCTGCATCTTGTTCAAAAGGGGCCATTGTCATCAAACCGATCACCCGAACGGCTGGATAAGCGGACAGTTCATTTATAAATGGCCTTACTTCATCTGGCGCTAATCCATTTTTCGATTGTTCGCCGCTAACATTCACTTGTACAAAACAATCGATGGTCTTTCCTGGCTCGAGTCGCTTGTCAATCTCTTTTGCCAAGCTCAACCTGTCCAAAGAATGGATGCATGAAACAACGTTGACAATGTTTTTAACCTTTCTCGATTGGAGCGAACCGACAAAATGGAGCCGTGCTTGGCCAATGGCAGCTGCTTTTTCGAGTGCACCTTCAATCCGGTTTTCACCTATATCGGCAATTCCCGCTTCCACCGCTTGTTTGGCAGTGGCAACGGAGACATATTTTGTGACAGCGATGATGCGCACATCCTCAATAGCGCGCCCGCTCCGCTCGCATGCTTGCCTGACTCGCATTTTTATGTTTGCTACGTTTTCTGCAACATTTACACTCACTGATTTTTCACCCTTTTTGTAACCCGATTGCGCTCATCATTCTGCCCGTCCGCCCCTTTTCTTTGCGGTGGGAGAAAAACGCATCGCTTTCGTACGTGCATACGTTTGAAGTATGTATATGAGATGGATTAACACCTGCAGCGACTAGGAGCTGCTTATTCAACATCGGCAAATCAAGCAGGCTATGTCCAGGCTTGGTTGGCGTCAGCACACCAGCCGCTTCGCCGCCGAGGGCATCCTTTACTTTGGAAGCAACCACTTCATCAACCTCGTAACGGGAAGCACAAATACTGGGGCCTATTAACACATGGACATCGCTTGCGGAAACGCAATGCTTTTCTTTCCAGATGCCTAGCAGTTTCGGGCCAATTTTGGCAACGCTCCCTTTCCAGCCAGCATGGCAAAGACCGATTAGACCGGCCGACTTTGCTGCAAAGTATAGGGGGACACAGTCCGCATACAGGCTTGTCAACAACAACCCCTGTTCTTGCGTGTAAATGCCATCTAAACCAGGAAGCGCTGTTTCTAGGCAATCAGCGCCCCTGCCAGCATCTGCCGCCGTCACTTCCGCTATCTCTGCTTGGTGGACTTGCTCTGAACCAATCCATTTTGTTAGGGGAAACCCTATATCGGCTGCCACAAGACTGCGGTTTCTTTGTACATCGTTTTGGTCGTCGCCCACATGAAAGCCCATATTCAACGTGGCATAAGGACGTTTGCTTACGCCTCCGTGCCGTGTTGTAAATCCAGCAAACATGCCCGGCATAACGTTTGAAAAAACGGTTGCCGCCAGCACGCGCTCACTCCGCTTTTCCCATTTCTCTTCAACCATTAAATGGAATCCCCCCGACTAGTTGCAATTCCTTTATGGTCTTAGTTTATCACAAGGCATGCCATACAAGAAACAAAACTTATCCTTTCTTCCTTGCCTCCTCCATCGGGCTAGCGACCCTTTTTGGCTGATAACGTTCAGGCACTTCAACTAAAATCACGTCAGAACCAATTTTAACAATGTTTTTCCACGGAATCACCAATTCTGCTGCATCCCGTTGCCCTAGTAGCTGCATGACTTTCCCAGTGCCAGCAATGACAATCGCTTCAATTTTCCCTGATTCCAAGTTGATGTCCAAATCATTTAAATGGCCTAGGCGTTTGCCATTTTCCATATTGACAATATCTTTTTGCGATAGCTCCGAAATTTTTTGCATGCTCCTTTTCCCTCCTGTTATCCATTTATAAAACGTATGCGCGCTTACAGCCTGGCATGAAAAAAAGTAGAGTCTAGCAGCAACTCCAAACAAAAAAGGCTAAAATCAAAATCGATTTTAGCCTTCATGATTCGATATGTTTATTCATTTGTTGGATCGCGCCTTTTTCTAGCCTAGACACTTGCGCTTGTGAGATGCCGATCTCCTCGGCTACTTCCATTTGCGTTTTTCCTTGAAAGAAACGCATGTTCAAAATCGTTTTTTCGCGGTCATTTAAGCGGACCATCGCCTCTTTTAAAGCAATTTCTTCTACCCAGTTTATATCTTTATTTCGTTCATCACTAATTTGGTCCATCACAAAGATTGGATCGCCGCCATCATTATAAATCGGCTCAAACAAGGAGACAGGATCTTGAATCGCATCTAGAGCAAAGACAACATCTTCTTTTGGCACCTCTAGTACTGCAGCAATTTCTTGGACGGTCGGTTCTTTCTCCCGTTTTTTTTCCGCCATCATTTGGTCACGCACTTGCAGCGCTTTATAGGCAATATCCCGAAGAGAGCGTGAAACCCGAATTGGATTATTGTCCCGTAAATACCGTCTAATTTCCCCAATAATCATAGGGACCGCATACGTTGAAAACTTGACGTTTTGGCTTAAATCGAAGTTGTCGATTGATTTCATTAATCCTATGCAGCCGACTTGAAACAAATCATCTACGTTCTCGCCACGGTTATTAAATCGCTGAATGACACTTAACACTAAGCGCAAATTCCCGTTTACGAGCGTTTCTCTCGCTGGCTCATAGCCAGCTTGCAACTTCGTAAACAACTCCCGCATTTCAGCGTTCTTTAAAACTGGCAACGTCGACGTGTCAACGCCGCAGATTTCCACTTTATTTCGAGTCACATTCCTTACCCCCTAAACGGAAGATGATGTCAAAAAAAGTATCTCCCTGGGCAAAAAAAATATGCACTACAAAAAACCCGCTCACATGAGTTAGAAAGAATGGGCCTTTGACACGACGCTGTTGAAGCTTGGAAAAAATTTTTTGTGAAATAAAAAAGGAGGAACCCCATTTTGGGAGTCCTCTGTCTTACACCATTTTGCTAAATTCTTTTTGCAGCCGTTTAATGATGCGCTTTTCTAAACGGGAAATGTACGATTGGGAGATCCCCAGCATATCGGCGACATCTTTTTGGGTTTTTTCTTCTTCTCCAGCTAAGCCAAAACGCAGTTCCATAATTTGTTTCTCCCGCTCCGATAACGTATGGAGCGCCTTGACAAGCAAGCGGCGGTCGACGCGTTCTTCAATCCCTCTCGTAATAATGTCTTCTTCTGTACCAAGCACATCGGACAAGAGCAGCTCATTGCCATCCCAATCAATATTGAGCGGTTCATCAAACGATACTTCAGAACGTGTTTTGTTGTTTCGCCGCAAGTACATTAAAATTTCATTCTCGATGCAGCGGGAGGCATACGTAGCGAGCTTAATTTTCTTTTCAGGATTAAAGGTGTTGACCGCTTTGATTAAGCCAATTGTGCCGATGCTAATCAAATCCTCAATATTGATGCCTGTGTTCTCAAACTTGCGGGCAATGTAGACAACTAAGCGTAAATTCCGTTCAATGAGCACAGAACGGACCGCTTTGTCTCCACTTGGGAGCTTGCCCAATAGTTCAGCCTCTTCTTCTTTCGACAACGGCGGCGGCAATGCCTCGCTTCCGCCTATGTAATAAATTTCATCCGCTTTTAACCCTAACTTGTTTAGAAGCCGGTACCAAAACAACTGCAGTTTCAACTTAATCATTAAACGTTCCTCCTTTTGCTATTTAGCTTGCATATTCGTGCATGATTTGGGGGTGAACAATACAACGATAATGCTGTTCTGGAGATAGCGTCTCACGGGATAATCCAATCAAGACATGATTCGTTTCATACGCCTCATTTTGGTAACGGATTTTCACACGATCAGGTTTTAAAGCGGCCATATAAGAACTTCCTTGCCCAACGGCACGGTAAGGAATCAGCCGCACCCGTTTCATGAGCGGTGACGGTTCATTTTCAGCTTCCAACTCAAGAAGTGCGTCGACTTGCTGTTTGCCAAAAGCACTGTAAAGCAGTGCCGCCTCAGCAACCATGACGGGCATTTTCGTTAACGGATCTCTTAAACGGTTGCCCGTATCAATTAATCCTGGGGCGGAAAAGGATATCCCTTCAATCCAAAACTCCACTTCTGCCAGCTGGCTCGCATGAAACTGTTTGCTTTTCACTGCCCCAAATTGTTGTTTGCAAAAATAGAGTGCGAGTGGAAAACCAATAAGCACAAATGCCCAACTGACCATGCTTCCGCCTACTCCATGACCTGGCAAAAACGCCAGCACGTCGACATTGGTTTCGAAGAAATAATGCATAGCAAACAAGCCGCCTCCGGTCACAAAGGTGACAAAATAAAAACTTGCCAGATTTTGCAGAAAGAAAGAAAAACGTTTGTAGCCAAATGCAATGAATACGATTAGCCCCGAATAAATAAGTTTAATAACAGGATTCAAAAACAATGGCGCAGCAGGGGTGAACATTAAAAAGACAATCAACGATGCAAACAAAGCCGCCAAGACAAGGCGCCATTGTCTAAAACGCCTTTTTAACAAAAGGGCAGTAGCCGCAAGCAGCAAGTAGTCAATCCCTGCATTTAACAACCAGATCAAATCGAGGTAAACGGTCATTGGCTTGCTCCCTCACAGTGATAGAATTTAGTATAGTAGATCTTCATAAGAAAGTCTGTCACTTTATGGCGCAAGCAAGGATGTTATTTTGATAAGTTTTGGCAAACGCTGTCCCATTCTCGGTCGCTCGGAAATAACCGCAAAAAAAACCGCTGCGAAAGCAGCGGTTTTCTTACAGTTATCTATCAGTCTCAGTGTCAAAGACACTAGGAGCAAATAGACGATTTGGTTTGACGAGCAACCGCTTCTTCGCGATTAGCGGTTGCGGCGATTGCGCAAAAATGTAGGAATATCGAGTGTATCTGGCTGTTCTTCTTTTTGCCTCGCCTGCTGGCGGCTTTCCGTACGTTTTGGCTCTTCTTTCGGTTGCGGCCTCGCATGTTGTTGTTGCATCGTACGGCTTTGTGGTTGTTTTGCTTCTGCCGTTTCTTCAAACCCTGTTGCAATGACGGTAACAACAATTTCATCTTTCAAATTTTCATTGATGATCGACCCAAATATCATATTCACTTCTGCGTCACAAGCCTCAGAAACGATTTCAGCCGCTTCATGGACTTCATATAAACTTAAATTCGTGCCGCCTGTAATATTCATGAGCACTCCTTGTGCCCCATCGACAGACGTTTCCAACAGCGGGCTGGAGATCGCTTTTTTGGCTGCCTCGGCCGCACGGTTTTCACCTGTAGCGACGCCAATGCCCATCAAAGCGGAACCCTTTTCACTCATGACTGTTTTGACGTCTGCGAAGTCAAGGTTGATCAACCCAGGTGTGGCAATTAAATCGGAAATGCCTTGAACTCCTTGGCGCAACACGTTATCCGCCTCGCGGAACGCTTCAAGCATCGGCGTATTTTTATCAACCATTTCCAATAAACGGTCATTTGGAATCACGATCAATGTGTCCACTTTTTCTTTTAACGCTGCAATGCCAGAGATCGCTTGGTTTTGCCGCTTACGGCCTTCAAAAGAGAATGGACGTGTCACAACACCGACTGTCAATGCCCCAAGCTCTTTTGCCACTTCAGCAATAACAGGAGCTGCTCCGGTGCCTGTTCCTCCTCCCATTCCAGCAGTAATAAAGACCATATCAGAACCTGAAAGCACTTCTTCCAGCTGTTCTCTGCTTTCCTCTGCCGCTTTCTTGCCTATTTCCGGGTTGGCGCCAGCGCCAAGGCCGCGAGTAAGTTTGCCGCCAAGTTGCAACTTCTTTTCCGCTTTTGATAAATGGAGTGCTTGTGCATCTGTATTGACTGCAATAAAATCGACACCTTGCAGGCCATTTTCAATCATGCGATTGACTGCGTTTGAACCGCCGCCACCAACGCCAATCACTTTTATTTGCGCTAATTGTTCCATATCCATTTCAAAATCAAACATGTTATTTCCCCCTAACCAGACTGGCTGACAGCTTTTTCTTATTCAAAGAATGTTTTAAACCAACTTTTCATTTTTGATTCTCTTTTTGCTTCCTGGCGTTTCGGTTCACGCTCAGTCGTCCGAAGTGGTTGGTGGTTTTCACTAGAGTCTGCTGTTTCAGCCTCTGATGCCTGCGAGAATGCCGCAGCAACTTCCTTCCCTTGAACGCGTCCATTTTTATGGGCAAACTGAATTAAACCGATGCTGACCGTATATTTCGGTTCCCGAACGCCGATGTAGTTCGGGATGGCCACACGGACATTGCCTTGGAGCATGTCCTTTGTCAGCTCAAGCACGCCAGGGAGCATCACTGTCCCGCCAGTCAGTACGAAACCGCTCGGAAAATGCCTAAACCCTAAGCGGACGAGCTCTTTTGCCGACAGTTCTAAAATTTCCTCGACCCGTGGCTCGATAATATGAGCAAGATCAAGCTGTGTAAGCATTTCTTTTTCATTAGAACCTACCGTTTGGATCGCAAATTGCTCATCGGAGGATGCTTCCTCGATAAACGCATGGCCGTATTTGCATTTAATGCGCTCTGCTTCCTCTGTCGTCAAGCGCAAACCGACAGCCAAATCGTTTGTAATATGGTCACCGCCAATAGGCAAAACAGAAGTAGCCGCCAGCGTGCCTTGCTCAAAGACAGAAATCGTTGTGGAGCCGCCGCCAATGTCGATGACACAAACGCCGAGGCTTTTTTCATCTTTTGAAACCGCAACAGTACCTGTTGCCAGCCCATTCAAGCAAATTTCAGCCACTTCCAAGCCTGCCCGTTCCACGCAACGCAACAAATTATGGAGAACGGTTTTGGCACCTGTAATCATCATCCCTTCCATTTCCAAACGGACGCCAATCATTCCTTTTGGATCTGTAATTTCATCAAGGCCATCAACGATAAATTGTTTTGGGATCACATCGATAATTTCCCGTTCTGGCGGGATGGATACTACTTGTGCCGCATCCATGACTCGGCGGACATCCTCCACGCCAATTTCCCGATCGCTTGAAGAAACAGCAACAACCCCGTGGCACGGCAATAGCTCTACATGGCTGCCGTTAACGCCGACGACAACGTGCTTAATCGTAATGCCGACCATGCGTTCAGCTTGGTCTACAGCACGTTCAATTGATTTCACCGTTTCATCTATATCAACAATCGTGCCTTTCTTAATTCCTTCGGATGGAACATTACCAACCCCTAAAATATTGATTGAGCCATTGGCAACTTCGGCCACAATGACCCGTACAGAGGATGTTCCAATATCTAAACTAACATAAGTGTCACTGCTCACCACGGCACCTCCCCATCTGCAAAGTCATGGTGTCTCCTCTTTAAATTCGGTTCTTTTTTCCAGTACGTAAAGTATTCAACATGCATTTATGGAATCCTTTAAATCTCGCAGTTTCTTATGTATAAAAGTAAGCCTGGCAAGACTCTTTCTATTTAGTCTACACCAAGATGGAGAAGGTGAAAAGCCAAAACCTTCTCCACCTTGGCTCCTAGGTCCTACTTTTTATCCAAACCATCCCTTTGCAAACCAGTTCATGACGGCTTTGAACCGCCATCGCATTGCGCTTGCGTTACATGTTGATGTCAAAAATTGAATCAAAATGCCTATTGGCTGTCATGTTCTGTTTCTTTGAAATATGGGCTCATTTTCATATAAAGAACGCCTTGTTTTTCAGGGTCAAGTTGAGCGGCTACTTGCGGGTAAGGCTGCATCGATTGAGCAAAGGACTCGACATTTGTTTTGACTTCATTGCCATCCGTCATATACAGCGTTAATTCAGAAGGCTGTGTGCTTGTTGGCGTAAACAAAATCTCAGAAATCCGACCGACAATTTCAGGTGCCGTTTGAACAAGCTCTTCCCCAAGCTGTGCTAAAACGTCATCATCATCGTTGAAGCCGACTAAAACTGGCGCATCGCCGACAAGCTGTCCATTCGGTATAGGGTCAAGTGTTTCTCCGTTTTGCAATAGAGGCAAATACGTATCCCCGTCAGCAACATAACCAACGCGTGGATACTCGCTTACAGTAATGCGCACGGACACAGGAAGCTCCCGTTCAATTTTGGCACTTTCGATTTCTTTCAATGACGTTATCGCTTTTTCACGCTCCCCTTCTGACAAATGCCAAATATTCATGCCCTCTTCTAGGCCGCTTGCTTTTAAGATCGTCTCCTCAGCAACGAGTTGGTTGCCGTCTATATGTATGGTTTTCACACCGCTAAGGGGGCTTTGGAAATAAACCAAAACGACAATCAATAGAAAGAACAACAAAACAAATGCGAGAATCCGCCGATTTGCTTTTTGCTTCCGTTTTTCCTGCAATGTTGGAATCCGCTCATTGACCGATACCACTTTTTTATCTTGACTCACTTATGCTCCTCCAAACTGCTCGAAATGCGAACAAGTCACAGGCATCATTTTCCACGGCTCGTTTCCATATTCTCATGAACGTAGATGAAACGATGTTTTCATTGCTTATTTCTCCATTTTAGCATGTTTTCCTGTTTGCCACTACAAAACAACAAACAGAGAGCGATCATTTTTCGCTCTCTGTCTGATCATTATCTAGCATGCCGGCTAATGTTTAACAACACACCGATGGAAACTAGCATAAGCGTTAACGAAGACCCTCCATAGCTTAAAAGCGGAAGGGTGATGCCAGTGACTGGCATGAGCCCTGTCACCACACCAATATTAATCATTACTTGAATGGCAATCATCGTAATGATGCCGATCGCTAAAAAGCTACCGAACAAGTCTGGGGCCCCTAGCGCAATGCGGATGCCACGCCAATAAAGGATCGCAAATAACAACAGCACTGTCACTCCGCCTAAAAACCCCATTTCTTCGGCCAATATCGCAAAGATAAAGTCTGTTTGTGGCTCTGGCAAGTAAAAATACTTTTGCCTGCTTTCACCAAGGCCCATGCCGAGCAAGCCTCCAGGACCGATAGCCAGCAACGATTGGATAATTTGAAAGCCACTGCCGAGTGGGTCACTCCACGGGTCCATAAAAGACGTGATGCGCTGGATTCGGTAAGGAGCGCTGGCAATGAGCGCCACAAATCCGAACACACCGATTAAGCCAAGGGCGACAAAATGCTTGATCCGCGCACCCGCAGTGAAAACCATTACTGTACAAGTTCCAACCATGACGGCACCTGTGCCAAGGTCAGGTTGCATCATAATAAGGGCAAAGGCCAACAAAACAAGGCCAAGGGAAGGAACCAACCCTTTCTTTATCGTCACAATCCATTTTTGATGATCGGCTAGAAACTTTGCTAGGAAAATAATCATCGCCATTTTCATAAACTCTGATGGTTGGATTGAAAAGGCGCCAACGCCAAGCCAGCTTTGGGCACCACCGCGGACAAGGCCGACCCCAGGGATAAGCACAATGACGAGCAAAGCAAAACAGACAATCAAAAGGATTTTGCTGTAAGTGCGCCATACCCAATAGTCTAACCGCATCATCACAAACATGAGCAAAACACCTGTTCCGCCAAAAAACAATTGTCGTTTTGCAAAGAAAAAAGAATCGCTGAAACGGTAAGAGGCCCAAGCCGCACTGGCACTATAAACCATGATTAAGCCAATGACTAAAAGCGCAATCGTTACAGCAAGTAGAGTTAAATCGGGGGCTGATTTCTGTTTTCCCATCACACACCTCGGCTTCATGCGACTTCTAACACTACTATATGAAGCCGAAGCGGCAAACATGTCCATTCGCATTGTAAAAGAAAAGCCTGCTGTTTCCAGCAGACTTCAGACGGAGCGATTTCATGCAGATGCGCATACATTTGCGTTCGGTGCTTTTTCCAGGCTATTCGCCGCCTTTACGATGGTTTGATGATCGTATTTACGTAATCAAGAAATTCATCGCCTCGCTCTTCAAAAGAGCGGTATTGGTCCCAGCTAGCACAAGCTGGCGACAAAAGGACAACGTCACCAGGTTGTGACAGCGCCACTGCTTTCTCCGTGGCGTCTTGGACCCGTTCAGCCGTAACCGCTTGGACATTTGCTTTAGCTGCCAATGCCAACAGTTTGCTTTTTGTTTCACCGTATGCAACGACAGCCTTGACGTATTTTAGACTCGCCAACAGCTCGTCAAAATCGTTGCCGCGGTCAAGCCCGCCGGCAATGAGAACAACCGGCTTTGCAAATCCCGATAGCGCTGCTTTTGTAGCTAATATATTTGTTGCCTTTGAATCATTGTAAAACTGCCGGCCTTCCCAACTCCCCACATATTGAAGCCGATGTTTCACTCCAGGGAAATGACTGAGCACATGCCTGATTTGTTCTACTGTCGCTCCTGCTAAGCGAGCCGCCGCAGTAGCGGCTAACATGTTTTCGACGTTATGGGCCCCTGGTAGGACGGCATCAGCCAATGCAAGGATCGGTTCATCTTTAAAAAAGATCGTGCCGTCTTTCACATAAGCGCCGTCTTCCACGACATTGATGCGCGAAAACGGGACAAGGGTAGCGCCTATACGAGCAATGGCCTGAACGACTGTTGGATCATCCGCATTGTACACAAGATAATCAGCAGGGCCCATGTTGGCAGCAATTCTCGCCTTGGCCGCTATGTAGTCTTCACGGGTGCCGTGGTAGTCTAAATGGGCGTCAAAGATATTCAGCCAAACAGCTACCTTTGGCTGAAATGCGTTTGTGCCCATTAATTGAAAACTAGAAACTTCCAGCACGATCACATGTTCAGCTTTTGCCTTTTGAGCTACCTCCGAGGCTACTGTGCCAATATTCCCGGCAATAAGCGGTTTGCGCCCACTATGCTCAAGCATTTCTTTTACCAATGTCGTCGTCGTTGTTTTGCCATTTGAGCCAGTAATGGCGACCATTTCTGCTTCTGAAATCAAATAGGCGAGCTCGATTTCGGTCCAAATCGGAATGCCACGGGCTTCCGCTTCCTTCACCACTATATTTGTATAAGGAATGCCAGGGTTTTTCACGAGCAAGCTGCAGCCATCAAGCACGGTGAGTGGATGCCCACCGCACACCACTTGAATACCCGCAGCCTCTAATTCGCCTGCCTGTGGTTGTTCAGCACGGCTTTTACTGTCGTTAATGACAACCTCTGCTCCTAAACGGGCAAGCAGCAATGCCGAAGCAACGCCGCTTTTCGCCATTCCTAGAACGAGAACACGCTTTCCGATCAATTCCTTTACTTGCTTCATGTCAGCCACACTCCAATGTAAACGCCCATAATGGCAAAGATCATCCCGACAAGCCAAAATGTCACGACTACTCGCCATTCGGACCAACCGACAAGCTCATAATGGTGATGCAATGGGCTCATTCGGAACACGCGTTTCCCTGTTAATTTAAACGATGCTACTTGAATGATGACCGAGAGCGTTTCAATGACAAACACGCCACCCACAATAATGAGCATCAATTCCATTTTTGTTAGAATCGCGATCGCAGCAATCGCTCCGCCAAGAGCAAGGGAGCCTGTATCCCCCATAAAAACTTTTGCTGGATGGGCATTAAAGACAAGAAACCCTAGAAGTGCTCCAGTAATGGCCGTCGAAAATAAAGCCGTGTCAATGAATCCTCCGCTCCAAGCAAGAATGGCAAAA